>NZ_CP181478.1:4800000-6180000 GCF_057126945.1 Chitinophaga sp. G7 BAM 1005
CTTTTTTATTGGCTTTATGGCTGTGTAGTTCAAGACAGGCTTCTCCCAGCTGGATATTATCCAGCCGGCGTTTCACCACTTCCAATGCTGCCATTTTTTCCGCTACAAATAATACTTTTTTACCGCGGCCAATAGCATCTGCAATGATGTTGGTAATCGTTTGCGATTTGCCGGTTCCCGGCGGGCCCTGTATCACGAGGTTGCGACCTTCCTGCACACTCAGCATGGCCATGATCTGGGAGCTGTCGGCATCCACTACCTGGAACAGTTCGTGTGCATTGGTGTCGTTGTCAATAAACACATCGTCCGGCAGCTGCGGGGCAGTGTCTGAAAACCCGCCGCCAAAAAGACTTTGAATCACCGGGTGCGTAATTATATCGTCTTCCTGCTGCCATTTGGTAGCATCCAGGTCGTTATAGATCATAAATTTGCCAAAAGAGAAAAAGCCCAGTTCCACGGTATCGGGGGCTACTTTCCATCCCGGCATGGGTTCCACTGCTGCGGCCACTTCCGCCAGGTAGCCATTTACATCAAAGTCTTCCACATCCGGCAGGTCGGGGATATGAATATTAAAGTCGGCTTTCATTTTTGCCTGCAGCGAAATATTGGCGCCTACTTCCTCGAGGGAGTATTTCAGCCGGAAACGTTCTCTCGCACTGGAGCGGTCCAGCAGCACCGGCACCATGATCAGCGGTGCAAACCGTGCTTCTTCGCCGCCTGCGGCCTCGTACCACTGCAACATCCCCAGGGAAATATAGAGAATGTTCACCCCCTGCTCTTCCATGCTCATCCGTGCAGCGTAGTAGGTATTGAGCAACCGGGAATGCAGGGTCGCCTGGTTTTCATTGGTTTGTAAACGGGTATCGGTTAACGCATCTTTCGATACCGGCTCATTATACTGCACTACTTCTTCTTCCTGTTTTTTTTCGGGGCGGCCGAGGAACGACATGGTTTTACCTTCCCGCACCAGTATATCATAAATGGCAGCAGATTGTTCTTCTACAATATGTAAACCTTTGCCGGCCGGCAACTTGTAATTCAACAATGGATTTCTGAGACCTAAATCCAGCAACTCTTTCCTGGAAGATTCAAGTCTGGTTAATATGGATGCGATCATAATGGCAAAATAAAACGCTACAAATATAATTTTAATAAACGGTGAAGAAGGAGAAGAAGTATACAAAAGAAGAAAATCCTGCGTTACCGGATAGGCGTTACCGTGAAAGCCGTCCATCCATATACGATATATAACTATATTTGAACCTGAAACCAAACCCCGTCCTGCGGTGCAGGACATTACCTCTATGAATACAAAATCCATTATTTCACTCACCACTTTTGCTCTTTTAGTATTTACCGGCCTGATTATACTTGGATTGTGGGGGTGTCCGCAATACAAAGTATACTCCCAGCGCATGGAAGGGGAAGCGCTGCTGGCACATGCGCAGGCTTCCAAAGAAGTAGCCGTGGCAGAAGCCCGCGCCAAAATGGAAAGCGCCGCCATGCTGGCAGCAGCAGATACCATCCGGGCGCATGGTGTGGCCCGCTCCAACCAGATCATCGGTGAATCGCTGCGTAACAATGAAGCCTACCTCCACTGGCTGTGGATCGATAACATTGAGAAAAATCCGCAGGCCGTGATTTATGTGCCTACGGAAGCCAACCTACCTATACTGGAAGCTGGTCGCCGGCCCTGGCTAAAGGATACCGCCAGATAATATATCTCTAACGGCTATACGAAAATGTACGGTTACAAACGGGCTAAAAAAGAAAATGGTTGCATCGTTAAATGCAACCATCAATTCCTCTTTCTGTGTCCTGGATTGGATTCGAACCAATGGCCTACTGCTTAGAAGGCAGTTGCTCTATCCAGCTGAGCTACCAAGACTTATGTGTTTGTTTTCCCTTAAAATGTGAAATAAATTACTATATTTAACTCGCATTTTGGGAGTGCAAATTTATGTAAATTTCTCCCAATAAATCAAATTTAATTTATTTTTCTTTAAATATTGATGTGAATACTATGGACGTACAAATAGAATCAAGCTGGAAGGAAGCGCTGAAAGATGAATTTCATAAGTCTTATTTCGATCAGATCGTGATGTTTCTTAAACATGAAAAGGCATTGGGTAAAGTGATTTATCCCGCCGGAAACCTGATCTTTAATGCCTTTGACAAAACGCCTATAGATAAAGTAAAAGTAGTGATCCTCGGCCAGGATCCTTATCACGGTGCAGGACAGGCGCACGGACTCAGCTTTTCCGTACCTGATGGCGTAAAACCTCCTCCCTCGCTTGTGAATATTTTCAAGGAAATGAAAACAGATCTCGGGCTGGAAATACCTGCCAACGGAAATCTTACCAAATGGGCGGAACACGGCGTACTGTTGTTAAACGCCTTTCTTACTGTAAGAGCCGGTGAACCAGCCTCCCACAGTAAAATAGGTTGGGGCGATTTTACAGATGCAGTAATCCGCAAAATTTCCGATCAGCGGAGCGATGTGGTATTCCTGCTCTGGGGCCGCTTTGCACAGGATAAACAATACCTGATAGACGCTACCAAACATCATATACTGCAGGCAGCACACCCCTCTCCTTTTAGCGCTGATAAAGGATTTTTTGGATGCAGACATTTTTCAAGAACAAATGAAATACTCGGAAAAGCAGGCATAGCACCGGTAGACTGGAGACTGTAAAAAACAACCCCTATGTTTAAAAATATCTTCGGCAGAATATTCGCAGCGTGGATGTTAGTGATGTTCGCACTAACAATGCTGGTAATATTCATTCCTGTGTGGATTATTTCTTATCTGCCGGAACCACGTAGAACTAAAGGATTTCTTTTCCTCGGAAGAATATGGATGAAGGTATATCAGCCTCTGATCGGCTGCCCTGTACACAAAAAAGGATTGGAATATTTTGCACCCGGACAAACCTATGTGGTAGTATGTAATCACAATTCACTGATCGATGTGCCGGTAACATCTGCAGAAATTCCCGGTATCAATAAAACACTCGCAAAAGCATCCCTCGGCAAAGTACCGCTGTTTGGTGTGCTGTACCGCATTGGTGGCATCCTGGTTGACCGCAGCAGTGAAGCCAGCCGCAAACAAAGCATCGTTGAAATGAAGCATGCCCTTAGCTTAGGCATACACATCCTGCTTTACCCGGAAGGCACACGCAACCGCACGGATCAGCCTTTAAAAGATTTTTATGACGGCGCCTTTGCATTAGCGATAGATACACAGGTTCCATTGATGCCGTCGTTGCTCTTTCACACCAAAAAAATATTGCCGGTAGGAAAGAAATTTTTCGCATGGCCGCATCGTATCGATTATCATTTCCTGCCGCCCCTGCCTACCACGGGTATGACAAGAGATGACCTTCCGGCTTTTAAAGAAAAAGTATTCCACCTGATGTGGGATTATTACCTGGCCAACAACACAAAATAATACAACGAAAGCGGGGATTGCCTAAGGCAATCCCCGCTTTCGTTCGTTAGAGATCCTGGAACTGTCTCGATCGGTTTATCCGCAGATCACGCAAAATACCGGCTTTCGGATTAATGGTGATACTAAACTGCCGGAAGGTACCAAACGGAATCAGGTTAATAGACATCTGCCAGCAGTGCAGGTCGCGCGAGATATACATATTCGTATAGGCCACCTGCATATTGGTAAAGTCGAAACCACTGTTCAAACCGATCTTCCATTTTGGCGTGAGACTAAAATCGCCATTAAAACTTACATATTGAGTGACACGCTTCACCACACCGCCCGAGTCGGGGATAATGGTGTTGGTATAAGATAAGCTATAGGAAAGATCCACACGCCAGGGAATATCGAAATCCACATATTCGCCCGGATTGTTACGCACCATCTGCAGCTGCCGCTGTTGTGCAGCAAAAGCGGCGTCTGCGCCCTGTACATTCTCCATAGAATCGATCTTCTGTTCCTTCTCCTGGCTCTTTTTATCCTTCGACTGGAACGAGGTGCTCATGGAAATGCTGGCGTTGGTTAAACGGCCCAGGCTGATCTTACCCTGCTGCCATACGTATTTATCGAGGCGGCGGCCACGGGCATCCACCTGGTAAGGATCTATATTACCGCTGGCGGAAATGTTCAGTTTATCGAACAGGTTGGTACGGGCGTACAGGCTGAAAGTAGACAGTTTAAACGAGTCGGCCACCAGGTTGTAGCTGCCGTTGATGCCAAAACCATCCAATAATTTTATTTTCTTTTCATGGTTCCCCGTGGTATCTTTTTTCGAGAATACCTTCATCTCAAGGTTATTATCCAGTCCGAAGTTCAAACCACCAAATGCGCCGGGAGATGGCACCCCGATGATAGCTCCGTCGAAGTCGGATACCATTTGCTTATCGCCCTCTTTATTGTACTGGAGTTCATGGTAATACTTGCTGGAAAGATCCGGGCGGTAGCTGGCGCTCAGCGTAGGCCGCATTACGTGGCGGATGGCTTTAATCTTTGAATCTTTTTTAAACGTGTACATACCGTATATGGCGGTAGACAACGACATGCTGGCACTGATATCGCGGGCGCTGTAGAAACCGGGAATGTAAGTAGTATCAATAGCACCCAAAGTATCGAGTCCGGGATTCCACTTTTGGGGATCCCATTTACGGGCAAATTTCTTGGTATACCAGTATTCTGTATAGTTGATCCCTGGTGATAAGGTAAAGGTTTTAAACACCGGGATAGAAAACGAGATGGGGATACTATGCTGCATACCTGTTTGCATAGCATCAAACATCGCTTGCTTACCAAACAGGGAATCCTTGAAATTAGCCTGGTTACGCAGGATGGTATTGTAGGAAACCCCGATCTTTTCGTACCACTTTGGCGTACCCACCATTTCCTTTGGCTGGAAAGGGTAGATGGTGTTCACCGTGAAGGTAGCATCCGGGAAAGAGATGGACACATCGCGGGTACTTAAGTTCTGGGAGTGGTTCAACCCCATCGTGAGGTTATAGGGTTTGCCCTGCCAGGTTTTTGAGAACGTGATAGATGATCCGATGTTATTATTTACACGGGTATTGTAATCATACACGTTGTATTTGTTATAAGACGAGGTTCCGAAGTTCACTGCGGCGCCAAAGTTCACGCCGGGGCGGGCTTTGCTGTCCATGCTGTGGTTCCAGGTTACCCGGAAGTCTTTAGACGTGCTGAACTCTGATTTCACCGCCGGGTCCCCGAAGCGGGTATTGGCAAAGCTCAGGTTTAGGCCTCCGTTGTACTTATAGCGTTTCCGGTAGGTAGGACTGGCCGTGAGGCTCCAGCTGCCGTAAGAATACACATCCCCCCGCATGGTCAGGTCGAAATGATCGCCCAGCCCGATATAGTACCCGCCGTTTTCCAGGCCGATCCCTTTCTGCTGGTTCACTACGTACTGTGGCGGCAGTATCCCGGAGCGTTGTCCCTGGGTAATGGGGAAAATGGCAAAAGGTATATACAAAGGTGTAGGAATGCCTTCAATTTCCAGGTTAGCCGGACCGGAGATCACCAGTTTATCGGGGATCACCTTTATCTTACGGGCTCTGAAGCTAAAGTGCGGGGTATCCAGGTTACAGGTGGTGTACCCGTTTTTAAAGCCGAAAATGGTATTATCCGCCGCTTTTTTGGTTTGCTGGCTGTGAATGTAGCCTTCTCCGTACTGGGAGCGGGTATTATAGATTTTTGCTTTCTGGGAGGTAAAGTTATACTTGAGGGTATCCGATTCAAAGCTTTGTCCCCCGTCGTTCATCACCGGGCCGCCAAACAGCTTGCCGGCAGTATCTTTGGCGTTGGTAGCCTCCAGGATGCCGGTTTCCTGGTCGAAATTCATTTTTTCGGCAGAAAGGTCAATCGTTTTGTATTTTGTGTTGGCCGTGCCATATAAATAGAAGCGTTTATCGGGTACCATCAGGATAATGGAATCCTTTGCCTTATAATTTACCGGCGCATCCAGCGTGTCTTTTGATATCTTTGGTACGAACAAGGTATCAACTGTCGTTTCACCGCTGGTGTCTACGCCTTTGGTTAATTGGGTGGAATCGGCTGTGACGGGGGGAACAGCTGCGGGTTTGGGTATTTTACCGGTATCTTTCCGGATCAGCGGGATTGTATCTGCCAAACTTTTGTTAAAAAATGTAACAACTTGTGGCCTTTCACCTGCAACTGCATCTATAATAAAGGGAATGGCGATGAACATACCGGCAAAAACCAGGTATGTATGCCGAAAAAACTTTTTATAATTATTTTTGTAGCTAGCGTTCATGTGTTATGGCGGCAAACCTACAAGATTTTATACAATTTATTACAAATGGTAACTTGTAATGTTTGTAAGGTAATATAACGAAAGGTAGCGGAAACTCACGTGGAACAAGCGGATTATTAATTTAACAGATAAACTTATTTTTTTATTTTTTGTGAAAAACAGCACCCATTAAAATGAGAATCATGCGCTGGAACCGATTTTGGATTTTAGGACTGGGAACACTACTCACCTGTACCTTATTTATTCAGGCCAAAACAAATCCCGTTTCCGATAAACAGGACAAGCCTATACGAACTATTGTTATTGATGCCGGCCACGGCGGTGAAGATCCCGGCGCAAAAGGCAGCTATTCTACCGAAAAACAGGTAACCCTGGAAGTGGCACTGAAACTGGGAAAGATCCTGGAAGAAAATATGCCCGATGTAAAGGTAGTGTATACACGAAAAAGTGATCGCTTCGACGATCCCCGCAAAAAAGCCCAGATTGCCAACGACAATAAAGGGGAACTTTTTGTGTCTATCCACTGTAATTCTACCGGGAAGATCCGCAAAGTAACCGGTTACAAAACCACCTACCGTAAGAAAGGGAAAAAGAAGATCCCGGTAAAAACACCGATATACGCTTACTACCCCAGCAATGCCAAAGGCACAGAAACGTATATATGGGCTACCAGTAAAAACAACGCTAAGATGGAGTCCCTGAAACAAAACTCCGTTATCGTGCTCGATGCCAACTCAGAAGAAAGCCAGCAGCTGATGAGCGACGATCCGGAAACCTTCATCCTGCTCAATACCCTGAGAAACGCCTACTTCGACCAGAGCCTCCGCCTCTCTACCCTCATTGAAGATGAATTTACCCGGGTAGGACGTATCAGCCGCGGCGCCAGGCAAAGAAATGAAAAAGGAATCTGGGTACTGTCTGCCACCGCCATGCCAAGCGTGTTAGTGGAACTGGGCTTTATCAGTAACCCGGAAGAAGAAGATTACCTCAACTCCAACAATGGACAACAGGAGCTGGCCAATTGCATTTATAAAGCCATTAAGCGTTACCGTGAGGAACTCGACAGGTTTACCAATAACCGCAATACCCAGCCGTCTACCACCAAAGTATCTGCTAAAAGCAATAACACCACCGCTTACTTAAATACCAGCAACAGGAGCAGCAATGATAAATCCGCGCCTGTACCCGGCGACAGCTATTGCGTACAACTCATGATTACTGACAAATTTTATAAACCGGGAGCTTCCATTTTCAGGAAGCTCCGCGGTGATGTGAACCGTCAACCCATCGTGATGAATAAAAAAAAACTGAACAAATATATCCTGGGCCGGTTCAGGACCGATGAACAAGCCTCCGGCGCCATGCGCAAAGCCCGCAAATTGGGTTTTAAAGACGCTTTCGTAACTTCCTGTTAATCATAACACCTCCCCAATCCCCTCTCCTTATTACCCCCCTTTCCTCTTTTTTATTACTAACATTTTCGTACGATCACTTCCGTGCATGCTTTTTGATTATTTTTGCGTGAACGTATACGAATCTCATGCTCAAATTATCTAACGAAACCAAAGTAGGTGTATTAACTGTGCTGGGTATAACCTTACTTGTGCTGGGCTTTAATCTGCTGAAAGGAAAAAGCCTGTTTTCAAATAATAAAACCATTTACGCCGTATACCACCAGGTAAACGGTTTACAACCAGCCAATGCCGTACAGGTAAATGGTCTGGTAGTTGGTAATGTAGCTAACCTGGAAGTAATGGGCAAAGATGCTTCCCGCATCCTGGTAGCCATCACCATTAACAAAAAAATTGATATCCCCCGTAATTCTGTAGCGCGTATCAGCAGCGACCTGCTAGGTACCAAAACAGTACAGCTCGACCTGGGTAACGCCGGCGAATATCTGCAAAATGGCGATACCATCTACGCAGCCGTGGATGGCTCTATGACCGATGCCCTGAAAGAACAGCTTAACCCGCTGGTAAAAAAACTGGAAGGCACCCTGTCTAATATCGACTCCGTACTGATGTCGGTAAATGCCATTCTCGATACCACTGCAAAAGGCAACCTCCAGGACGCCATCCGCAACCTTAATACCACCATGCGTAACTTTACGCATACCTCCGCATCCCTCAACGGTATGCTGGATCCCAACAACGGTAACATCCAGAAAACATTCGATAACCTGGCCGCCGTTACCGGTAACCTGAAAGAGAATAACGGTAAAATTACCGGTATACTGGATAATGCCCAGAAAGCCACCGATGCGCTGGCTAAAGGCAACATCGACAAAACACTGCAACAACTGCAGCAAACTGTCACCGGCCTTAACCAGACCCTCAACAAACTGAATACAACCGACGGCACTGCAGGCATGCTGCTGAACGATAAAAAAGCGTACAACAACCTTCAGTACTCATTGGGTAATCTGAATAAACTGCTGGAAGACCTGCGGGTTAATCCAAAACGTTATGTACACTTCTCCCTGTTTGGCAAAAAAGATAAAACGAAACCGTTACCTTCTGACACAATAACGGTACAATAAAAAGAATCAATGCATCGATACATAAAATCAGGGATTTTTCTGGCCGTCATCTGCCTGCTGGCAGCTACGGCCAGCGCCCAGTTTCCGGCCCAACCGGCGCCGAAAACCGGGTCTGTAATTGAAATTATTCACGCGGATACACTGATCATGAATGAAAAAGATTCTATCAGCGTTACCCGCTTCATCGGCAACGCCGTATTTAAACAGGGAACTACCCTGTTTAACTGCGACAGCGCCGTGAAAAATAATAAAACCAATATCATCGACGCATACGGCCATATACATATTAACCAGGCCGACAGCGTTCATATTTACGGTAATTACCTGAACTATGACGCCAATACCCGCATTGCACTCCTCAGGGAAAATGCAAAACTCACAGACGGAAAAGTAACCATCACCGGACCGGAACTGCAATACGACATGAACGCCAAGATAGGCTCCTATGTTAAAACCGGTCAGCTCGTAAATGGTAAAAGTGTACTCACCAGCGATGAAGGATACTATTACACCGATACCAAAGAAATGCACTTCATGCGGAATGTATTGCTGGTAGATCCGGAATACACCCTCAGCACCGATGAACTGCTCTATAACACCGATACCAAAATAGCCACCATCGTAGCGCCTACCACCATCAACAATAACGACAAAAGCGTAATGTACGCCACCAGCGGTTATTATGATACGGAAAAAGGATACGGTAACTTTGGTAACAGGCCTACCATCGAAGACAGCACCGGCACCATTACCGCCGATAACATAGAAATGGATAAACTCTCCGGCATGGCCTATGCCACCGGTAACATGGTGTATAAAGATACCGCCCGCAAAATGTCGCTGCTGGCAAACAGGGGCATCGTAAACCAACGCGAAAAAACGATCCTCGCCACCCAGAAGCCGCTGCTCATCATGGAAAAAAATAAAGATACCCTGTATATGGCCGCCGACACCCTGTTTTCAGGCGTGATCAGACCAGACGACAGCTTATCTATTCCCTCTGTGGCCGGCCTGAAACGCATCCCGGATTCTCCCACGAAGAATCTGAAAACAATCAAAAATATACGACCGCCGGAGAAATTTACCGCTACCATATCCCCCATCACACGCGGCGACTCTATCGCCCGGAGACAACAGGATAGTGTAGCCGCCAACGTTATGATGTTCATCGCCGACAGTACCCTTGCCAAAACCAGGCAGAAACTGGATTCTGCGGTAACAAACATAAAAGTGGCGCCCATACCGGATGTAGTGATGCACGATTCCCTGCCCGGTATCAAACACCATGCAGACAGTATGGCCCTCACGGCGCCTAAAGACACCAGCGAGCAACGTTATATCCTCGCTTACCATCATGTAAAAATATTCTCCGACTCCCTCCAGGGCGTGGCAGACAGCGTATACTATTCGTCAAAGGATTCTATCTTCCGCTTTTATGGTACCCCGGTACTCTGGTCCAATAACACCACCCAGCTAAGCGGCGATACCATTCTCATGTTCACCAAAAACCAGACAGCAGATAAAATGCTGCTCAAAAACAACGGCTTTATTATTAATGAAGCCGGACCAGGCATGTTTAACCAGATCAAAGGCAACGTGATTACCGGCTACGTGCTGGGTGAAACCCTCGACTGGATGCATGTGGAAGGGAACGCAGAAACGATCAACTTTATTAAAGACAAAGCCGGCGCCTATATGAGCGTCAACAAAGCCCAGTGCGCCATTATCAATATCTTCTTTAAGAAAGGGGAAGTAGATAAAGTAGTACTGATCAAAGATCCGGAAGGAACCGTGTATCCGTTTACACAACGACCTAAAGACCAACTCCTGCTGGAAAACTTTAAGTGGGATATTAAACGGCAACCCAAAACAAAATACGAGCTAATGCAATAATTTTCGTTGGAATGATACCTGGAAATGGCTGATTCACCGCGGTCATTTCCAATATCATATCTCCCGGAAATATTTTTTCACCCAAAAGAAATGCTGTGATCAAGACCTCTATTAACATCATACGGAAAACACTGATGTCCCCTATCTATACTTTTCTGAAAGATAGTCGCGCGGTAGGAATAGTACTCATTGTATGCACTATCATATCAATGGTACTGGCTAATTCCGGTGTGCAGGAGGATTATATAGGGTTCTGGAATACTTTATTTGATCCCGCAGGCGGTCACCATTATCAATACCGGTCTTTACACCTGCCCAATTCCTACCTGTTATGGATAAACGACGGTATGATGGTACTATTCTTTTTCCTGGTGGGAATGGAAATAAAAAGGGAACTCACCGTAGGAGAATTATCTTCTGTGCGCAAATCCATTTTGCCGGTACTGGCTGCCATCGGCGGAATGATGTTCCCCGCGCTGATCTTCGCCCTCTTCAATAAAAATACCCCCTATGCACATGGCTGGGGTATTCCTATGGCTACTGATATCGCTTTCTCACTGGGTATTTTGTCCCTGCTGGGAAGAAGAGTGCCGGTAGGTCTCAAAATCTTCCTGATGGCGCTGGCCATTATCGACGATCTGGGCGCCATATTAACCATTGCCATCTTTTATACCCCGCACCTGGATGTAAAATATTTACTGATTGGTGGTGGTGTATTACTCATACCACTGTTATTGAACGTCCTGAAAGTACAGCGGCTGATCCTTTATTTTATCCCCGGTATTGTACTCTGGTATTGCATCTTCAATTCAGGCGTGCATGCTACCATTGCGGGGGTATTGCTGGCGTTCTGTATTCCGCAGGACCGTATAGCCGGACTGGTGCATAATTTACATGATCCGGTGAATTTTATTATCATGCCTGTGTTTGCCCTCGCCAATACCGCCATCCTTTTACCCGCAGATATCAGCGGCGCGCTGCACAATAAGATTAGTTACGGCATCATTGCCGGATTGATATTGGGAAAACCACTGGGTATTTTTACGCTTTCCTTTGCGGCCGTAAAACTTAAACTGGCCACACTGCCTTCAAAATCAGGCTGGTTACAGCTTGCCGGCGTTGGACTTATTGCCGGTATTGGTTTTACCATGTCTATTTTTATTTCTTCGCTGGCCTACCAGGAAAGGGAAATGCAGATTATAGCTATCATGTCAGTAATTGTTGCCTCCCTCGCAGCAGGCATCGGCGGATTTATTTTTCTGCGACTGATCAAACCGGTTGGCACTGTTCTTGCAAAGCAACCCTGAAATTAATTTCGTCGTGTATATACTTTAGAGAACAAGCCAACGTTTCTCAACGTATATTTTTAAGTTTCATTCAAACAACACATCTATGAAAAAAGTCGTGTTACTTTTCAGCCTTATTGCTGTACTTGCGATCCAGGCAAACGCGCAGAAGAAAAAAAGTTATCAGAGCAGCGATCCATCCAACTACGAAACCGCACTTGGTATCCGCCTGAATCCGTGGGTAGTGGGCTTTACCATAAAGCACTTCATTAAGGGTCCTCACGCAATAGAAGGACTGGTAACCACCAACCACTCACACAAAACAAACGTTACTTTTACCGGCTTGTATGAATACAACTGGAATATAGGTATGCCTGAACTGAATATGTATGCCGGCGGTGGTGCGCACGTAGGCTTCTACGACCGTCGTGATTACGACTGGGACCGTTACATGGAAAAAGGCAAGGGTACTTATGTATCTCCGGGCCTGGATGCTATCATTGGTATCGAATACACTTTCAAGAAAATTCCTTTAAACATCAGTGCTGATCTGAAACCTTACGTACAGTTTGTTGGACCCACCAACTATCTTGGTGAGGAGATCGGCGGTGTGTCTGCCAGGTATACTTTTTAATCCCGGCGACCACTTCATTACAAACGGATCATGAGGCAAGCATGATCCGTTTTTTTATGTTCCTTATTTTGGAGTAATTTTAATGTTCAACATTCGGAACATGAAAATCTTCTCCGCTGCACAGATCCGGGAGGCCGATGCCTTTACCATCGCTCATGAACCCATCAGCAGTACACACCTGATGGAAAGGGCAGCCGGACAATGTGCCGCCTGGCTGGAAGATCATTATTCCCCCTCACATCCGGTTTATATTTTTTGCGGGAAAGGAAATAACGGGGGAGATGGACTGGTCATTGCCCGCTTAATGCTCGGACATGGTTACGATGTACATACCGGCATATTGCAGCATAGCAGCAAAACAAGCCCCGACCATGAACACCAGCTCCACACCCTGCAACAGCTGCATCCCGCAGGGATCTATACCATCGGCGATGTATCCGACTTTCCGGAACTACCTCCCAATGCCATCATCATAGACGCCATTTTCGGTACCGGTATGAGCCGCCCGGTAGACGGCTGGGTAGCAGGTATTATACACCTTATCAACGACCAGCGCCACAAACACCCCATTATAGCCATAGATATGCCCTCCGGCCTGATGGCCGATGAAAGCAGTATACACAGCCCCGTGATACAGGCACACACCACCCTGAGCTTTGAATTTTATAAGCTGGCTTTCCTGTTACCGGAAAATGCACCTTACGCAGGGGATGTACACATCTTGCCGATCGGGTTACACCCCGATTTTATAACGCAAACGCCTGCACGATATCACCTGTCCGACCGTGAAATGATGCGCACCATTTACCGCCCCCGGGATCCCTTCGCCCATAAAGGCACTTACGGCCACGCGCTGCTCGTTGCCGGCAGCTATGGAAAAATGGGCGCAGCGGTATTAAGTGCACGCGCCTGCCTCCGCGCCGGAGTGGGCCTGCTTACCTGTCATGTTCCCCAATGCGGTACCCAGATCATGCAAATCAGCGAACCGGCCGCCATGTGCATCACCGACGAAGACGCCCATTACAACACCCATTTTCATAAAGGAATCAGTTCTGCCGGTTACGAGACCATAGGCATTGGTCCCGGCATCGGCAAACAACCCGGAACAGCCAAATCGCTCGAAATGCTGATGGACGCCTGGCAACGCCCAATGGTAATAGATGCCGACGCCCTCAACCTGCTTTCCGTATATCCCTACCTGTTATATAAAGTGCCGAAAGGATCCCTGCTCACCCCACATCCGAAAGAGTTTGAGCGGTTATTCGGCAAAACAGCCAACGATATAGCGCGGCTGGAATTATTATCAAAAAAAGCAGTGGAGCTGCAGCTGTATATTTTACTGAAAGGACGGTACACCGCCATTGCCTGCCCGGATGGCGCCGTATATTTCAACCACACCGGCAACCCCGGTATGGCTACCGGTGGCAGCGGAGATGTACTCACCGGGATCCTGACCGGTTTGCTGGCGCAGGCGTATACCCCAAAAGCCGCCATGCTCCTGGGCGTGTGGCTGCACGGTTATGCCGGCGACCTGGCAGCGGCGCAGCTCTCACAGGAAGCCATGACCGCATCTGACATTATCACCTCACTGGGCAACGCCTTCCGGGAAGGCATCTGAGCGCTTTATTTTTTTTAGCCTGAAACACTTACTCATGGCCCATGTGTACAATAATTTTATTTACCGCGTACACAATTAATAATTTATGTTTTATATTCATTTGAATATTTTTTTGGAATCCTATTTTTTTTAATCATTAAACTTTTTTATCAACCACGTATTTATAAATTTCGTTTACATGAATATAGTTTACCTCGTTCCATGTTTTGGATTATTGGCATTGTTGTATACGGCTGTTAAAAGCTCCTGGGTTACACGCCAGGATGCAGGTAACGACAAAATGAAAGAGATAGCCCAGCATATCGCTGAAGGCGCTATGGCATTTCTGAAAGCTGAGTATAAAGTCCTTATTTACTTTGTGATTATTGCCGCCCTGCTGTTGGGATACATGGGAGCTACACATGAAAACTCCCACTGGTCTATCGCACTGGCTTTTGTGATTGGTGCGGTATTTTCCGCCACTGCGGGTTTCATAGGCATGAAAATAGCCACCAAAGCCAATGTGCGTACCGCGCACGCAGCGCGTACCAGTCTCGCCAAAGCGCTGCAGGTATCATTTACCGGCGGTTCTGTAATGGGAATGGGTGTTGCCGGCCTGGCAGTTCTCGGATTAGGCTCCTTATTTATTATACTGAAATCATATTTCGGGGCAGAAGCCAATACCGCTGAAATGATCAAAACCATTGAAGTGCTCACGGGCTTTTCATTGGGCGCGGAAAGTATTGCCCTGTTTGCCCGTGTGGGTGGCGGTATTTACACCAAAGCAGCCGATGTGGGCGCCGACCTGGTAGGTAAAGTGGAAGCCGGCATCCCGGAAGATGATCCCCGGAATCCCGCTACTATTGCAGATAACGTGGGCGATAACGTAGGCGACGTAGCCGGTATGGGCGCCGACCTGTTCGGTTCTTACGTAGCCACCGTATTAGCTACTATGGTACTGGGGTCTGAAACCATTTCACATGACGCATTCGGCGGTATCGCCCCTATCCTGCTGCCAATGATCATCGCCGGCGCAGGTATCATCTTCTCCATGATCGGAACCCTCTTTGTTCGCATCGGCGAAGGCTCCGGGCTGAATACCGGCGTAGTGCAAAAAGCACTGAACATGGGGAACTGGGGTTCTATCATATTAACGGCTATCGTTTCCTATTTCCTGGTAAACTGGATCCTCCCGGAAAGCGCCATGACCTTACGCGGTCATGAATTTACCCGCGGACAGGTATTCGGCGCCATCATGGTAGGACTGGCAGTAGGTACGCTGATCAGTATCATCACAGAATACTATACTGCAATGGGTAAACGCCCGGTAAAATCAATTATCCGTCAATCTGCTACCGGGGCGGCTACCAATATTATTGGTGGTTTGTCTGTTGGTATGGAATCCACTACCCTGCCCATCCTGGTGCTGGCTGCCGGTATTGCCGGTTCGTTCCACCTGGCTGGATTATACGGCGTAGCCATTGCCGCAGCCGGTATGATGGCCACCACAGCCATGCAGCTGGCCATCGATGCCTTTGGCCCTATTGCAGATAACGCCGGTGGTATTGCTGAAATGAGTGAACTGCCCAAAGAAGTAAGAGAAAAAACAGATATCCTCGATGCAGTAGGTAACACCACTGCCGCTACCGGTAAAGGTTTTGCCATCGCCTCCGCTGCTTTAACCGCACTGGCGCTGTTTGCCGCCTTTGTGGGCGTGGCTGGTATCCAGGGTATCGACATTTATAAAGCCAACGTACTGGCAGGTTTGTTTGTGGGCGGTATGATCCCGTTCATCTTCTCGTCTCTTGCTATTGCGGCAGTAGGCCGTGCAGCGATGGCGATGGTGGAAGAAGTACGCCGCCAGTTCCGCGAAATACCCGGCATCATGGAAGGTACCGGCAAACCGGAATACGATAAATGTGTGGCTATTTCCACGCAGGCATCTATCCGTGAAATGATGCTGCCTGGCGCTATTGCCCTGATCTCTCCTTTGCTGGTAGGCTTTATAGCTGGTCCGGAAGTATTGGGTGGGTTCCTCGCCGGCGCTACCGTTAGTGGTGTACTGATGGGAATTTTCCAGAACAACGCCGGTGGCGCCTGGGATAACGCAAAAAAATCTTTCGAGAAAGGCGTGGAAATCAACGGCGAAACCTACTACAAAAAATCTGAGCCGCATAAAGCATCCGTAACCGGCGATACCGTAGGCGATCCGTTTAAAGACACTTCCGGCCCAAGTATGAACATCCTCATCAAACTGATGTCTATTGTATCATTGGTGATTGCACCCACCCTGGCGGAGATGTTTCATACCAAACAACCACCGGTTCCTCCTACCGTTAAAACAGAAACTGTACAACCGGCTGCCAAAACGGTAAGCAGCAAGATGACTGCTTACCTCGTAGAAAAGAAATAACTTTCGCGGATGTTGTCTTTCTCAGGATTAACCGTGATTAAGTTGATTTACTTGATTTTACTTTTTGGATTTTAGAAATGATTTTAAAAGGATTTTGGGAGATATAAGCGAATATATCCGCTTATATCTCCCAAAATCTTTCTAAATCAAAAGTGATCAAATCCCTAAATCAGCTTAATCACGGTTAATCCTGAGAAAGACAACATCCGCAAAAAACAATTGGTAATTAAAATATCTTCCCTATCTTTGTACTGTAATTATTTTTATTACAGATCAGAAGATCTGTTTTTTTTATCCTCTAAACTGTAATATTTTTCCTAACAATTAGAACAATCAGCACGGGCAGGCTGTATTACTTAGTCACTACAAAAAAATAAAAATCATGAAAGTTGCCATCATCGGAGCATCCGGATTTATAGGATCAGCCATTTTAAATGAAGCGCTGAGCAGAGGACATGAAGTTACCGCTATCGTTCGTCACCCGGAAAAGATAACCGTTACCAACGCGCATCTTACCATAAAAAAGGGAGACGCTACCAACGAAGCAGAGTTAATTCCGCTGCTGACTGGCAATGAAGCCGTGATCAGCGCTTACAGCGCCCATGACTCCGCCACTTACGTAAAAGCAATCAACGCCATTATTAATGCTACCAAAAAATCCGGTATCAAAAGACTGATCGCTGTGAGTGGTGCAGGCAGCCTGGAAATCGCGCCGGGAGTGCAATTGCTGGATACCCCCGAATTCCCCGCAGAGTGGAAAGGCGGCGCCACTGCCACCCGCGACGCATTCAATGTGATTAAACAATCTACAGATCTCGACTGGACCGTAATAAGCCCGGCTATGATGATAGAACCAGGTGAACGTACCGGTAAATTCCGTTTGGGCACAAACCAGGTAGTGTTTAATGATAAAGGAGAGAGTAAAATTTCTTCGGCCGACTACGCAGTAGCCTTGCTGGATGAACTGGAACAGCCGCAACATATCAAACAACGCTTTACACTGGCGTATTAACAGGAGAATAAAAGGACAGGAGAAACGGTTGGTTTCTCCTGTCCTTTTTTATTCTTACCCCCTGACTTTCCCGGGACTCACCCCGAATTTCTTACGGAAAGCAGTACTGAAGTGCTGGGGAGACGAATATCCGGCCTGCTCCGCAATGAGCGACATGGGCAGATCTCCGCCCTGTATCAGTTCCCTGGCCAGTTCCAGGCGGTGGTCGTTTAAATAACCAAATACCGTATTATCAAAAATGGCCTTAAAGCCTGATTTCAACTTAAATTCATTCAACCCCGCTTTGCGCGATAACTCCTCCAGGCTCAGTGGCTGTTGCACATGCTGTATCACCAGGTCCCTGGCGTAATACAGCTTCTCCACATCCCGCGGAGTGATCTTATTGCGTAAAGGCGTACCGGACGATTGAGCCGCTTCCATCTGCTCACATTGCAGCGCGAGCAATTCCATCGCTTTGGACTGTAAAAACAGCTTTTTCAATCCGCCCTGGAATTTGCACTGACGCACCTCTTCCATTACCATCTTCATGCGGGGAGTGATCCGGGGATTATACTTATCCGCCAACGTTACAGATTTATTCCCGGCCACGTTATTGGCCAGTCCATCCAGCACCCTCCCATTATTCTCCGCCAGCTCCAGGAAACGCGCCGGCGTAAAGCTCAGGCCCAAAAGGTGAATGTCCCGCTGCTTCTTTACCGCTACCGTCTCCGTTTGCACCGGGCTAAACATGAGATTATGCTCCTGTGTGGAAAACCTGAAATTGTCTGAAATCCCCCCCAGTGTGGTAGTAATATCTCCCTGTTCCATGAACAACAGCATGACCAGGGGTTCAATAAAATCTGAAGAAATATGGATATTCTCGTAAACCTGTGCCTTGCAACAGGCAATGCTGGTGCCTTCGAAGTTATATTCGTGCACAGTGGCAGAGCCAAAATCCTTATGCAGTTCCTGGGTTTCTTCAATCATTCCCCTGGAACGGATCTTATGGTAATCGACAGGAATTTCTTCCATTAGCAATACCTGGTTGGCATCATCTGTAATAACTAAGCCCATAAAAAAATCCGTTTCGTATAATTGATAATCCGTCTCGTGTAACAGTTATATGGGATAACAGTAGCAAATTTGCATAAAAATATTCCGAATACTCAAAAAAATTATAATCTATGTTGGGAATATTCCGTACCAATATTACAACTGTTCAGGATAGAAACAATGTTATTGACGCCATTTCAGCACAATTTACCGTAAATGCCTGTAGCGTAGACCTGGAAGACTGTGACAAAGTACTACGTATTGTAAGCCCTCAATCATTGACAGAACAAACTATTATAGATTTTGTAACCCGGCTCGGGTTTAACTGTGCCATCCTGGACTGACAGGGGCTTACATTTTATTAAAAAAGGAAGGCGCGGGCCTTCCTTTTTTCGTTAAATCATGTTATAACACAATTATGATTTAAAAAAATAATTTATCGCCGTAGGGGTAACATATTTTAGCGACGTCTTATATGCATGCTACAAAAATGCAACAGACATAATATAAAACTGCATCTGACTTTTATGAAAACTAAGGCAACCATGTTGCTGTCTCTGCTTATTTTGATCCTCGCAGGACAATCAGCAACCGCACAGCAGCAACGATATACCGTAAGCGGCTATGTAAAAGACAAGAAGAACGGGGAAAGCCTGGTAGGCATTTCCATTGGCAAAAGCGGCACCAGTCTGGGTACCGTGAGTAACCAATACGGGTTTTACTCCCTTACGCTTCCAGCCGGAGAACACGAACTGCAGTTCTCTTATATGGGCTACGGTACCTATAAAACAACCGTTAACCTGAGAAAAAACGTTACACTGGATGTAAACATGGAAGCCACCAGCAGCCAGCTGAACGTAGTAACCGTTAACGGCCAGAAACAGGAAAGGACCGTTAATACCCTGAATACCAGCATCAACAAACTGGATATACAGCAAATGAAAAAGATGCCCACCTTCATGGGTGAGGTAGATGTACTGCGGGCCATCCAGACCCTCCCCGGCGTTAACACCGTTGGTGAAGGCGCTTCCGGCTTTAACGTACGCGGTGGTAACAGCGATGAAAACCTCATCCTCCTGGATGAAGCGCCTGTATACAACTCCACCCACATGCTCGGCTTCTTCTCTGTATTCAACCCGGATGCCGTTAAAAGCCTCAACCTCATCAAAGGAGGATTCCCCGCTGAATACGGAGGCAGAACCTCTTCCGTACTGGATATCCGTATGAAAGACGGTAACAACCAGGACTTCAACATAAACGGCGGTATCGGTAACATCTTCAGCCGCCTGGCGGTGGAAGGCCCGCTGGTAAAAGACAAATCTTCTTTTATAGTGGCCGCCAGAAGATCTTATATAGATATCCTGATGAAACCTTTTGTAAAGGGAGATATGAAAGATACCAAGCTCAATTTCTACGATCTCACCGCCAAAGCCAACTACAAATTCAATAAAAATAACTCCTTGTTTGTAAGCGGATACTTCGGCAGAGACGTTTTCGGCTTTGGAAAAGATATAAACATGAACTGGGGTAACAGCACCGCCACCGTAAGATGGAATCACGTATTCACCAACCGCCTGTTCATGAACTTCACTACTTATTATAGTAAGTATGATTACAGCCTGAAGTTCAGCAACGATTCCAAGAAAGCAACCAATGAAGATTCACAGGGATACGACTGGACATCCAACATTATCAACTACGGCGTAAAACCTTCCTTCACCTACTACATCAATGCCGCCAACAGCCTTCATTTTGGGGTACAAGGCATCTATTATACCTTTAAACCCGGTACAGGTACCAGCACAGAAGGCGCCATACAGCACGTTAAACAAATTAACGATCAGCACGCACTGGAATCAGCCGTATACTTGGATCATGAATTTAAACCGACAAAGAAATTTGGCGTTCAGTACGGCGGCCGTTTATCTGCCTATCAATTCATCGGCAAAGGAACTGCTTACTATTTTGCGGATACAACACCAGGCATCCGCAAAAGATTAATCAGCAGCAAAGACTACAACGGCAATGACCTGATCAAAGGCTACTATTACTTCGAACCCAGGATCAGCGCCCGGTATGCGTTTACAGACCAACACGCTGTAAAGCTGGCCTATAGCAGAACTACACAGTTCATGCACCAGCTGTCCAACACCGCATCCCCTACTCCCCTGGATATCTGGACACCCAGCACCAACAATATCAAACCAATGGTGTCTGATCAGTATACCGCAGGCTACTTTTACAATGCGCCTAACGATGCCTACGAACTGTCTGCCGAAGTGTTTTATAAAACCACCGACAACCAGCTGGATTACATTGACAACGCCAACCTGCAGCTGAATCCCCTTATCGAAGCAGATCTGCTGCCTTCCCAGGGACGCGCTTATGGACTGGAACTCTATGTAAAAAAAGATATCGGCAAAACTACCGGCTGGGTAAGCTATACGCTGTCACGCACAGAAAGAAAAACCACCGGCATCAGTATGGATGAATGGTTCCTGAACCGTTACGACCGCACCCACAATCTGAACCTGGTGTTAACGCATACTTTCACGAAACGCACGTCCCTGTCGGCCAACTGGGTATTCGCCTCCGGCACACCGGGAACTTTCGCTGATAACAGGCTGGAATTCCAGGACTGGGACATTCCTTACAACAGTACCGAGAAACGCAACAACTATCGCCTGCCGGCGTATCACAGACTGGATCTGTCTATGACACTGAAAGGCAAACAGCTGAAACGCTGGAAAGGAGAATGGGTATTCTCACTGTATAACGTATATGCCCGCAGAAATGCCTACACCATCTACTTTAAACAAAACGACGATGATCCTACCAAACGGGAAGCAGTGCGCATGTCTATCATAGGCTCTATTATCCCTGGTATCACATATAACTTCAAGTTCTAATTGTCCAAAATTCAAGATCAGATGAAAAAGTCATTATTCCTCATATTGTTTGCTGTTGCTGCAGGTTTTACCGCCTGCGAAGACAAGATTGACCTGGACATTGCGAAAGGAATATCCTACCCGGTACTGGATGCATGGATTACCAATGAAACCGGTATACAAACCATCAAGTTTACCATGTCGGTGCCCTATACGGATAACAGCCCGGCTCCCATCATCGATGATGCGAAGATCACCCTGTTTGACCTGACCAGCGGCGAGTCTTATCCATTCCTGTTCAAAGACAACAAATACACTTACAACGCTTCCAGCAAAGCTATCGGTGTTATAGGCCACGGATACAAGCTTCATGTAGAATTCAAAGGTGAAATATTTGAAGCGTTCGATAGTATCAAAAGAGTAACAAGCATAGATTCTATCTCTTATGAATTCAAAACAAAAGAGGAGTCTATCAGCAACAAAGAAGGCTACTACGCCAAGTTCCACGCCAGGGACCTGGCCGGTGCAACAGATTATTACTGGATCCGCTCTTACCGCAATGATACGCTCAAACGCCTGGAAGATAACTTCTCCGTTGATGGCTCCTACGATGAAGGCGTTTCCGATGGCAACACGTTCATTTTACCGATAAGAGAAGGCATCACAGACTACGATAAACCTTTCCAGGCAAATGAAAAGGCCATCGTAAGAATGCTTTCCCTCACCCACCCAAGCTACGATTTTCTTACCCAGGTAAATAACCAGGTAAATGCCGGCGGATTATTTGCCAAAGTATTGGAAAACGTAAAAAGCAATGTACACAATACCACCCCTTCCGGTAAAACAAGGATCCTGGGCTGGTTTGGCACATCTGCCGTGAGCCGCGCAGAGAGAACATTTAAATAGTGCCTGTTTTTTAATATAAAATGCAGCGGGGAAATTTTCTCTCCGCTGCATTTTTGCTTCCATCACCGCGGGAAGCCCGGCAAAAAATCGTTAACTTCCGTAACAGAAAGTTACCACATATGCCTCCCGACCTGATAACATATGCCATTCCCGGATTTGTGCTGTTGATACTGCTGGAAATTGTTTTTACAGCAATCGATAAAAAGAATATGTATGAACCCAAAGATGCCCTCAGCAGTATTGCAATGGGCCTCGGCAATGTGTTTATCGGGATCTTCACCAAAGCTGTTATTTTTGGCATCTATCTTTTTCTCTACCAGTTCCGGCTGTTTACATTAGGCTTTACCTGGTGGGCATGGGTATTATGTTTTTTTGCAGATGATTTCAGTTACTACTGGTTCCATCGCAGCAGTCATAGTATCCGTTTCTTCTGGGCCTCACATGTCATCCATCATTCGTCTGAAAAATACAACCTTGCCACCGCCCTGCGTCAAACCTGGACCGGCAATTTAACCGGCACCTTTACTTTCTGGCTCTGGATGCCGCTTGCCGGGTTCCATCCGGTGATGATAATGAGCATGCAGGCCATCAGCCTGATCTACCAGTTCTGGATCCATACAGAAGTGATTCATAAATTACCGGCGCCCATAGAGTATGTGTTCAACACGCCCTCCCATCACCGCGTGCATCATGGCTCCGATATCGATTACCTGGACCGGAACCATGCGGGAATCCTCATTATCTGGGATCGCATGTTTGGCACCTTCACCCCGGAGAAGCAACGACCGGTATATGGCCTCACCAAAAATATACATACCTATAATCCCTTCCGTATCGCCACCCACGAATGGCTGGATATCTGGCGGGATATACGGCATGCCCGTTCTTTCCGTGAAGCCGCGCACTATATTTTTGATGCCCCCGGCTGGAGTGCAGATGGCAGCAGGAAAACCACACGGCAACTGCGAAGGGAACAGGCCTGAGCGGATGTTGTCTTTTTCAGTATAATCAGCGTAATCCTGAAAAAGACAACATCCGCAAAAAAAAATCCTCCCCGATATTTTGCAATTACGAAAACTATCGTACATTTGTTTACGAAGATATTCGTACAACAATAATCGTCATCCATAAATCATTGCTTTGAAACAGATCCGGCCTACAGAAAGTGAATTGGAAATTTTGGGCGTTCTCTGGGAAAAAGGCCCCAGCACCGTTCGTGAGATACATGATATCTTATCTCAAACGAAAGATGCCGGCTACACCACTACCCTCAAACTGATGCAGATCATGCATGAAAAAGAGCTGTTGCAGCGCGATACCAGCAGCAAAACTCATGTATACACTGCCGCCATTTCACAGCAGAAAACACAGCAACAATTACTGGATAAAATGATAGATACCGTTTTTGGCGGTTCGGCTTCTCAACTGGTCATGCAAGCCCTCGGCCATCACCAGTCGTCAGGAGAAGAACTGGAAAAAATCCGGCAATATCTTACTGCAATAGAAAAAGAACAAAAGGAAAACAGGTAAATCTAGTACTATGAATGTATTACCTATTACGGGCGACTTTGTGCGCGCCCTGGGTTGGACGATCCTTCATTCCATGTGGCAGGCGTTCTTCATCTATGCCTGCTTACGGATCGTATTAAAACTATGGCCACAGGCAGGCGCACGGATAAAATACAATCTGTCGCTGCTCTCGCTTTCGGGCATTTTTACCTGGTTCCTCGCTACGTTGTATATGCATGTGCAACGACTGCAGGAAGCAAGAGAAGCAGTATTACACTTCAGTGGTGCGCTTACTATACAGGAACCGGTTCATCTCACCGCAGTGTATCCCAGCCAGGACCCGCTGATATGGCTGTTTCCCAACCTTGAACTTTGTTTTCCTTTCCTGGTAACACTATATATTACCGGTATGGCCGGCATGATCGTCAAACTATTGTCCGATCTGTTTCAACTCCGTAAGATCCGCACCACCCGGATAGAGCCTATGGGAGAAGCATGGGACAAACACCTGGATAAACTGGCCGCCAGATTGCAGATTCCCCGCAAGGTGAAACTTCTCATCTCCAGGCATGTACAGGTTCCCGTGATGCTGGGATTTTTAAAACCCCTCATCCTCTTACCGGTAGCAATGGTGAATAACCTTACGGAAGCCCAGCTGGAAGCAGTACTGCTGCACGAACTGGCGCATATCAAACGCAACGATTATCTGTTGAATATCTTCCAATCAATTGTTGAAACAATTCTTTTCTTCAATCCTTTTGTATGGCTGATTTCCAGAATCATCCGTATGGAAAGGGAACATTGTTGCGACGACCTGGTAATAGCCAGCACCGTACAACCACTGCAATATGCCCATGCACTGGTAGCGTTGGAGGAATACCGCCTTACCGCCAACCGGCTTACTATGGCTGCTGCAAACAGTAAACAACATCTGTTTCACCGCATTAAACGCATCATGGAAATGAAAACTAAACATCTTAATTATAGCCAGAAATTTTTAGCCGTACTCATCATCGCCACTGGCCTTATATCCATTGCATGGTTAAACCCTGCTAAAGGAAAAGACCACAGCGACCAGCAGCAACCGGCAAAAGTAAAGACTGTAAAGGACAGCGCTCCGCAGAAAAAGCTGGCAGCCGTGGAACCGGATGAAACCAGCCGCAAATTCCGGGAACAACTGGAAATTGCTACCACAGATACCGTTCTTCCGGCGCCACCAACAACTGAACCGGCAACTGCTCCCACTCCCGAGCCTGCATCTGCGCCATTGCCACCGGTCGCACCACTGACGCCATTAAAAGGCCATCTGTCAGTAGATGTTTCGGATATCCAGGTAACAGACCAGAGTAACGTTTCCACCAATGTAAATACACGGGTAAACGTAAATAAGAATAATAAACACACAGCAACAACCAGCAAAGCGCAGGCATTTAATTACAACTATAAATTCGACGACCAGTTCAACAAAGACGAAGTACGCCAGCAGATCCGGGAAGCACAAAAAAGCATCCAGCAGGCCATGCAGCAGCTGAACCTGGTAGATATGAAGAAAGTACAGGCGGATATAGCAGAAGCTACCAAAAATATTAAATGGGATGAAGTATCTGCCGAAGCCCGTAAGGCACAGGAAGAAAGCGTGAAAGCCCTGAAAAATATTGATTGGAGCAAAATCAGCACCGCGCAGAAAGAAGCCGCTGAAGCATTGAAGAACATTGACTTTACAGCGCTCAACAAAAATCTCCAGGCCGCATATGCAGGCATCAACACAAAGGAATTCTACGATAAGGTAAGCAAGGAAACAAAGGCGGGCCTAAAAGCTGCCAGCCAGGCCACACAACATGCTGCCACCTCCCTGGAAGAAGCCCGCAAAAACAGGGCGGAAGCACTTGCCAATGCCGCAAGGGTACGGGAAAATATCGCCAGGGAAAGAGAAAATACCAAAAGAACCAGGAACGGAGAATTGAGAGCGAGAGAAGGCGATAAAAGGGCAAGAGAAGGTGCTGAAAGAGCAAAAGAAGGTGAAAGAAGAGCAAGAGAAGGTGCTGAAAGAGCGAAAGAAGGTGAAAAAAGAGCCGCCTTTTATAAAGAAATGATCTCCCAAATGGACGCAGACAAGCTCCTGGACGCAAAAAAAGGTTACAAGATAGAAAAAAATGAAAACGGACTGTTCATCAATGATGTTAAACAACCGGACAACGTGGTAAACAAATACCAGAAATACCTGCAGGCAAAACAGGTTATCATAAAAGGTTCTGCAAACTCATATCATTCCGATATACAAAACTGATTTACTGCCATTCTATTGCAGATTGCATCCGTACCATTACCGTTCATACGGTAATGGTATTTTTTATTATACGGGTTCGCTTATCTTTAGGTTAATAATTTAATGAGATCGCATATGAAAGCATTTTGTTTAACCCTTGCTATGTTCACCTCCTTAGCAGCGGGTGCACAGGAAAAGGGCGTTGTAATCAGTAATCTGGAAAACGGTAAAATCAATGCAGCCACCCCGGTTAAAAACCAGGGTATGACCGGCACCTGCTGGTCATTCTCCTCTACATCTATGGTAGAATCGGAGTGTTTACGTAAAGGACTGCCGGAACTGGATCTGTCTGAAATGTTTACCGCCCGCAATATCTATATAGAAAAAGCCAAAAATTATGTTCGCCGCCAGGGCTTCGCCCGCTTCGATGAAGGTGGACTGGCACACGAT
Source organism: Chitinophaga sp. G7 BAM 1005 (assembly GCF_057126945.1). NCBI lineage: Bacteria > Pseudomonadati > Bacteroidota > Chitinophagia > Chitinophagales > Chitinophagaceae > Chitinophaga > Chitinophaga sp. G7 BAM 1005. The sequence goes on from NZ_CP181478.1 coordinate 4,826,698, forward strand.
GTAATCCATTCCATAGCTGCCTACGGCATAGAACCGGAAAGCGTTTACAGCGGACTAAAAGAAAATGCCACCGTCCACAACCACTCGGAAATGGTGGTGACCATGAAAAAATACCTCGACAGTATCATCAAAGTATCTCCGGTACCGGATAACTGGATATCACAGTTTACCGGTATCCTCGATCAATACATGGGAGCGGCTCCTGCCACTTTTGAATATAACGGCAAAACATATACTCCGCAAAGCTTTGCAAAAGAAGTGGTGAAGTTCAATGAAGACGACTATGTTTTCCTGACTTCCTTTACACACCATCCTTTCTACAAGTCCTTTATCATTGAAGTGCCGGATAATTTCTCCAACGGCGCTTATTTCAATGTGCCCGTAAAAGAACTGACCGGTATTACAGAAGCCGCTCTGCAAAAAGGCTATACAGTATTATGGGATGCAGATGTAAGCAACCGCGGGTTCGCCAGCAGCAAAGGATTTGCGTTACTCACCTCACCGGAAATCACGCTGAAAAAAGATAGTATCGATCCTGATATGACTGAACCCGTATATACACAGGATTCACGTCAAAAGCTATACGAAGAGTTGATTACACAGGATGATCACCTGATGCACATTACCGGGATCGAAAAATCGCCAAAGGGTAAAACATTCTTCCTGGTAAAAAATTCATGGGGTAAAAACTCCAGTCCGTTTGGCGGCTACGTAAATGTATCTGAAGCTTACTTCGCAGTAAACACCATCACGATCGTTGTTCCAAAAGCCGCACTGGATAAGTCTTTCCAAAAGAAATACACCAGCGCCAACTAAATAAACATGCATGACAAAAGCGCAAAGAAATTTTCACGGTTGTATTCAGTTGCGTTGCTCCGTAAAATTTCTTTGCGCCTGTTGTCTGCCGGTCACGGATAGCTTTATCTGCAATTGATTGGCATAGGTAACGAAGCACCTGCTGTTACCGGACCAGGGATTTATAAATAAAGGATAGTAAACCCTTTGATATGTTGTACATCACCCTCGGTGATTTCCAGTTCCTTTACTGCAGCCATAGCAGGTCCTGACCTGCACCATGCAATAAAATCTTCCATTTCTTCCGCTGTTCCCTCTGCCAGTATCCACACACTTCCGTCCAGCAGATTTTTAACTTGTCCGTGTATATGCATTGAATCGGCTACACGCTTCGCATTAGCTCTGAATCCTACTCCCTGCACACGGCCCTTCACAATAATTTCTTTGTGTACAACTGTCCTGGTTGCCATAAATTTATAACGATTTTCCCTGTAATGGTCTTCTTCGGATGGGGTTATATCACATGAATACAGCTCCCACTCAAAACATACTAAATATTTGTCAAAGATACAAACAACCGGAAAACTAATTACAGACAGGAACCTTCAGGGCATACCAGAAAAAGAAGAATTGGTTAAACAAACAATTATCTGAACCAGGATTTACCGGATTTATGGATACGCAGCAACCTATGAAATGCTTGCCCACGGATCTAATAACCACTACAGCTCTGTAGCCAGCCTGCAACAGCGGCCGAAAAACTGCAATAGCAACAGTATGAAAGGATGGTTAACTTGAGGGAAACAAACATTGATGAAAATTGATATAGGGGATAACAAATTATTTTATCCGTAACATCTCACCAATCCTGCGAATCTACCATCCGGTAATTCCTGAATCAGATTATAGTTCACTGCTTATGCGGCAGCATAATTAAATAATGAACCTACCATGTGCTCAATATCTCCAAAAACAAAGTCTTTTACCCGCTCATACTTGCCACCGGACGCCGGTCTTTTCAGCAGGCTAAAACAATGGCAGTTAAAGCTGCGCACAAAAATCTGCTGCGCCAGCAATGGCATGATCATATTTACCTCCGCATCCTGCAAGCCTCTCGCCAGCATAATATGCGGCTTAAATGTTTGTGGCTTCAACTCAAAAGTTTGCATAATGCTGCGGTGTAAATCGATCAGTGGCTTGGGGTTGGCTACATTGATGAAAACACTGTTGTGCCCGTCCGCATGCCTCAGGGCATCAATCTTTGCCGTATAAATGGCAAAGCCAGCCTGTTTACGCGCTACCTCTTCCAGCATATCAACAAAATCGTCCTGGAAACGCTCAGGGAAAGCAGACCTGAACAAGGCCACATGAACCGGTGCGGCAGACATCATCGTATCGCTTAACTCAGTTGCTACAAACTGACGGATACGGGTCACATCTTTCGCAACCAATGCATCCGGATTTACTACCACCAAATAATCAAATATCTCTTCCGAAATTTCATAATTCGTATTCATAACCTGATATTTTAATTCTTCCTGTTAGAATGACAATACGAATATACAACCTTTTTTCAGAAATACTAATATTTTTAGCATTATTTACTAAAAAAATACGCAGCTATCATAACTGCGTATTTTTCAATTACTTAAGACAACTTCTCTATAATCGCTACAAAATCGGCTGCCACCAGGGAAGCGCCACCAATCAAACCACCATCTACATCCGGGCTGGCAAAGAGTTCTGCCGCATTGCCGGGTTTCGCGCTGCCACCATATAAAATGGAAGTGTGCAGGGCTGCCTCACGGCCAAATTTATTAGCAATCTGCGAACGGATAAACGCATGCATGTCCTGTGCCTGTGCAGAACTGGCTGTTAAACCGGTACCAATAGCCCAGATCGGCTCATAGGCAATCACCACATTCTTCAACTGTTCTTCGGTAAGGTGAAACAAACTTTCCTCCAGTTGTTTTGCCACATATGCATTCTGCGTTTCTGCCTGTCTTATTTCCAGCGGCTCACCACAGCAAAAAATAGGTTTCAAACCGTTAGCCAGCGCCTGGTCTATCTTCTTAGCCAGCATAGCATTGCTTTCCTGGAAATATTCCCTTCTTTCAGAGTGACCCAGAATAACATAATCAACACCGATTGATTGCAGCATTTCAGCAGATACCTCACCGGTATAGGCACCGGATTTTTCACTGTAGCAGTTCTGTGCCGCCACATAAAAACCAGGATAGTTTTTCAGCAACGATTTTGCTTTCTGCAGATAAGGAAACGGAGTAGCGACTATTACTTCCTGCCCTTCTTTCAGTTTCAGTCCTGCCTGCAGGATATCGTTGATCAACTGCTCGCCTTGTGCCAGCGTAAGGTTCATTTTCCAGTTACCTGCAACAATTTTCTTTCTCATACTGTGATATTAAGTTTTAAGGTCTTTCTGATTTATTTGCGCATATAATGCTTCCAATACCTGCTTATCCTTTTCCGTAAGTCCCTTCCCCTTCAACGCCATCCAGCTGCCGGCATCCTTAACCGCCTCCGCCAAACGGTAAGTGGCCTGATCCCCCCAACTGAATGAACCCACAAATTTTGGCGGAAAATACCCCCCAAACACATTGCACGACACCCCGATCACAGTACCCGTATTCAGCATCGTATTAATACCGCACCTGCTATAATCACCCATCAGCACACCACATTTTTTACCCGCAGATACGGCCTCTCCCTGCGCCTCCATCCATACTTTCACGTCAGATACATTATTCTTCAGGTTGGAACCCGATGTGTTGGCCCCCAGGTTACACCATTCCCCTATCACTGCATCTCCCAGGTAACCATCATGTCCCTTATTGGAATACCCAAACATCACACTGTTCTTGATCTCGCCTCCACCGGTACAATATGGTCCCAATGTAGTGGCGCCATATATTTTAGTCCCCATTTTCAATACCGCCCCTTCGCCCATCGCAAAAGGCCCCCTGATCATACAGCCTTCCATCACTTCCGCATCCTTCCCGATATAAATCGGCCCTGTAGCGGCGTTCAGCATACTGTACGCTACCTTAGCGCCTGGCTCTACGAAAATGTCCGTATGATTAATCTGTTGATTGGTGTGTGATAAGATAGCAGATTCCCTGCCCTTTGTAAGCAGCTGATAATCTGCCCTGATTGCTTTATCGTTGAGCGCAAAGATATCCCAAGGCTTATAAATTCCCAGTACTTCCCCCGGATAATTTTTCCGGGCACCCGGAGCCAGCAATGGCGCACCCTCCCCCTGCACCGCTTTCGCCAGCAATTCGTTGTCTTTATACAACTCCTCTTCCGGTTGTAACTCACGGATAGCAGCTACCAGTCCGGCGTCCGGTAGTATATGTCCACTCAGTAAGATGTTAACGGTTTGGTTGCCTTTGTATAGCAGGGAAAATTTGTCCTGCAGATGCGGTACGGTGAAATGACTGATACCTGTACCCAGCCAGTGCTCCCACTTCTCCTGTATAGTGAGTATCCCTACTCTGCAGGCTGCAATGGGTCTTGTATGCGTAAAGGGGTATAACAGTTCACGTACGGGCGTGTCAAAAAGAATATAGTTACGCTCCATAAGGGGCTAAAATAGAAAATCCCATCGATAAGCCGATGGGATTCTTCTAAAAAAATATTTTACTTAGAAACTATGCTTTCTTAGCGTAGCGCTTGTTGAATTTGTCAATACGTCCTGCAGTATCCACCAACACATTCTTACCAGTATAAAAAGGGTGAGAAGTATTGGAAATTTCCAACTTAATCAACGGATACTCATTACCATCTTCCCACTTTGCAGTTTCTTTGGAAGGAGCGGTAGAGCGGCTTAAAAAGCTCTCGCCGTTTGACATATCTTTAAATATCACAAATCTGTAACTTTCTGGATGGATTCCCTGTTTCATATCAAAATTATTGTAAATACAGGGTGCAAAGTTAACTAATTTTCTTTAACACCCAAAGAATATTCGTAAAAAAATCAGGATTTCATGTTAATATACTGCAAAGGTATACCCAGATTGGATTCTTTCGCCTTTTGTATAACCTCCTGTAAGTCATCAATCTTCTTCCCCGTCACCCGTACAATATCATCCATAATGGCTGCCTGCACCTTTAAACCGGCGTCCTTGATCATCTTCACTATCTTCTTGGCATCTTCCTGCTTAATACCATTACGTACAGGTATTTCTTTCTTAAATACCTTCCCGCTCTGGTAAGGCTCCTTGCTCAGGTCGTAAATACTGGCGTCCAGCCCCTGGCGCATAGTCCGGCTTACCAGCACATCCAGTACCTGGCCCAGCTTCATATCACTGTCTACCTCTATATTCAACACCAGTTCTTTCTTATTCAGCTCAATCTCCACATGTGAACCCTTGAAATCAAACCTGTTGGTGATCTCTTTCTTCACCGTGTTAATAGCATTATCCAGTGTCTGTAAATCTACTTTGCTAACAATATCAAAGGACGGCATAACTAAAAATTTTATATTCGAACAACAAATATAAAAAAGAAAAAGCAGGTAGAGAACTACCTGCCCGTTATATACTCTAAATCTAACTTGTTATTATATCTTGCTGATCTTACCCATTCCGGATACAGACTGGGTAACATTCGGTTCTCCTTTATATTTTACATTTCCCATACCGGAAATACCTACTTCCAGTTTCTTCTGCACAAATACATCAGCCTTACCGGTACCGGAAATGCCAATCTTTGCATTTTCAGTAGCCAAATCCAGCGCTGAAATATCAGCGGAGCCTGAAATACCATAATCAGCCTTGTCTGTATTACCCTTCAGGACAATGTTACTGGCCCCGGAAACACCCACTTTCAGTTCATGGGTACGGATGTCCAGATCGGCGCCAGCCGCGCCACTGAACCTTAGCTGGATGCGATCGCTGGTAAGCTTTCCCTTGCTGGTAAAACCGCCGGCGCCGCTGGCCGACAACTTATCTACCTTCTGCAGCGTGATGTATACTTTAATTTCTTTGGTAGGCTGAATGTTATACCCCTTTTTGGTATGGATCGTTAACTCGTCGCCGGCGATATCTGTCTGGATATAAGGCAGCAGGTTATCTTCTGCCTCTACCCGGATACTGTGGGTATTCCCCTGTTCAATAATCACTTTATACACACCGGAAGTGCTGATATCTGTAAACGCAGACGCATTCCGGGATTCTTCTTTCACATTTCCGTTTCCCCTTATTCTTTCATCGCTCAGATGCGAAAAGGAAACAAGTACACTGGCAGTGAGCAACAATGGCAACGCAACCAGGAAGTAAGCAGCAATTCGTTTCATAGTGTAGTATTATTTTAAAAAAGATTTTAGAATGGCGTTCTGATCTGTTTAATACGTACCCAGGTTTACATCCGTGTTTACACCGCGTATTTTTATATAGGGAGATGATTCATTTCCTCCCCCCGCATGTGCAGTATAACGCAGGGTCGAATTCGTTTTATTGGACACCACATTCTTCAGCTCCAGCCCGCCGGTATCCAGGTCCCCGTTTACCAGGTTTGCTTCTATCGACAATGGCTGCCTCGCTCCAAAACGGATATCCAGATCTGAATAGGTGAGTTGAAAATCTGCCTGCTTGAATCCACTGCCCACTTTCTCTATCTTCACATCCCCATAAGTCATGTTCAAATTAACAGACTGCTGCAGTTCCTTTAACCGCACATCTGAATAAGTACCCCTGCCAGACACAGCACCTGCTGCATCTATTTTATAATCATCGTAGTTGGAAGAAATTCTCAGGCTGCCCACCCGGCTAAACACATACTCACTGTAATTGGAATTAGCATTCAGTGATTCCAGTTGCCCGCCCCGGATAGCAGAATAATTCCCCTTCACTGTTACATTACCCGCTTTGCCCACCTTGCCCTTATCACAATAATTTATTTTGAAGAGAAGGTCTTGCGCCTCGCGGATATCAAAGGTGCAATAGTTCATTTCCAGCGTCACAGGGAAACTAAATTTATCCGCCATCACATCGCCAAACTGGTTCTTCACCAGTAAATTCTGCAGGCTTTGCGGAATATAAATATCGTAGTCAATGTTCACGTAGTCTTTGGAATCCATTTTCCCTCCCCATGAAAACCAACCGGAATTGTTTTTCGACGGGCTGTAATAAGTGCTCAGCGACACGCCGTTATTACTTTGGTTGGTATTCACTTCCACCATATCTGCAATGGCTTTGGCCTGTTCATCATTCTTACCGAAACCGGTAACCGTGATGGTTGCTTTGATTTCATTTTTGTTCCACGCATGAAAAATGATTTTGCCGTACTTATTGGAAAGGTTTAATGTGGCGTTATCATTTACAGTAAACTCCTTTACAATGGTTCTTTTATAAACCGTAGAGCCGTTGTGGGCCTGTGCCAGTAAAGGCAGCAGCAGGAATAACAAGCACTTAAATTTCAGCTTCATAATGTTTTTTTGTTTGACCGGGAGCTACATGTTTATTGTGTAACTCTTCCAAAATTTTATCCAGCAGATCCAGCTTTAGCTGGTAATAGCGGACCATAGCAGCGCGGATTCTTTCATTGCCCGGATTATTTTTTAATTCTTTCTCCAGTGCTTTATAAGTATCGTTACGAAGTTCCAGTTCCTTACGGGCAGCGCTATCCAGCCCCAGTGTTGAATCGGGATAAGCATCAATCAACTGCAGTTTTTCGTTTATACGCGACGTATAGTAAACGCCCGCTTCCTGGATGTCAGGCGCTAACACGGCAAGTTCCTGCTGTTGCGGCTGACGGTGTTTGGTGAAGTAAAAAAGAGCGCCTGCATTGGCCAGCAATACTGCGATTACGGCTGCTTTAAACCAGTTTTTCTGTAAAAGCGAAATCACCTTTCCTTTACGCCTGCCCGTCAGCTCCTGCTCCAGTGCGTTCCAAACCCCCGGTGAAGGGCCCTCTTCCTCAAATTCGTTCCGGTGCTGGTGGATAAAACCTTCAAAATTGTCTGGCATTAACGAGTTACATTTTGCTGTTTTACAATTTGCCTTACTTTCTCCTTTGCACGCATATACTGCGTTTTTACGGTAGATTCTGTGATACCCAGCATTTCTGCTATTTCCCGGTGTGAATACTCTTCAAAAAGATAGAGATTCAATACCGTCCGGTATCCCTGCGGTAAACCATGAATGGCAGATTTCACGGCGGCAACGGTCCAGGTAAACTGGGCCTCATCAATGCCCTCTTCTGCCGATACTTCCACTTCATCCACATCTTCAAAATACACCTTCTTTTTACGCAGCGTATTCAAACAGTGGTTTACCACAATCCGCTTAATCCAGGCGCTGATACTGGCCTCTCGTTCCAGCTTATGAATGCTTTTGTGCACCTGGATAAAAGCCTCCTGCAAAGTGTCTTCCGCATCGTTCACATTATTGGTCATACGCAGGCAGATGTTATACATCGCAGCCGAATAGGCTTCGTACAATTCACGAAATGCACGGACATCTCCTTTTTTGCAGCGTTCTACTATATATGCTGCGAGTGGCGTCTGATTCAAGTTAGTGGCTGATGCTTTCATTATAAAGACAGTAATTGTAAAAAAGGTTGCATGATGCTGACGGGGAAATTTCCGGTTTAGTGAGACTTTATCCGTTTAATTAACAGCAAAATTTGTTATCTTATTAATTATTAATTATTTATATAAAAAGGATGAAAGTAATGCCTGGTAAAAAATTTCTTCAAAATTATTGCAAACCACCTCTCTCCAACATCAAATTATACCAAACTGCCGTTTCCTGTGATGAAACCACTTGTTAAAGTGGTAAGGAAAACGCAGCCCGGTAAAGGGCTACGTTTTTCCATCCTTATATACCTAAAAAACCATCTTCCCAACAGACCCGGCTTAGTTACCGCCCTGTTTTACACGATTTTGTTCCGCTTCCAGTCCGGTCTGACGGCTACGTGCTGCTTTTACATTGGTGTTTCCGAAGCGATAATTAAAGGTCAGACGGAACTGCCGTGCATCCCATTTGCTGGCAACAGAAGTATATCTGCCGGCATTATCAAAGTCGCCACGGAAATAATTGGTTTTAAACACATCCGTTACATTGAGTTTCACAGATCCCTTTCCTTTCAATACTTTCTGCGAAACACCCAGATCCAGGGAGGACATAGATTTCATTTTGAACAGACCATTCTCTGTTACCTGTGGAGATACATAGAAGAATACTACCTCTGCAGACAAGTCCTTGCTCAGAGTAAATGTTTGCTGGGTGCGTCCGAAGAACCCGGCGGAAGACAGTTTCACCTGGTTATCGTTTACCACTGTTTCAAACATTGCGTAAGACACCGACATCGTGGTAAGGCTCATCCACCATTTGGTAATGGGCATCGGTACCGTTACGTTCAGGTTAAAGTTGTCGGCCTTAGCCACGTTCAGGTATTTGTACCGCAGAATGGAGGTATCACCGGTAGACTTATCCACATCAGATTCCAGTATCTGGGTCATCATATCTTTTGTATGGGAATATCCTACAGAGGTGATCAGGAAATCCTTAAAAGTATGCGTGATCTCAAAGTTGTTGGAATACTGTGGCTTCAGGTTTGGATTACCAGATAACTTTGTATACCTGTCCAGGTAAAATTCAAACGGATTCAGATCTTCATAGCTCGGGCGCTGGATACGGCGGCTATAGGTCAGTCCCAGTGTGTTGTCTTTATTCAGTTTATACGTCAGCGCCATGCTGGGGAACAGGTTGAAATAAGTAGAGTCGCTCTTCACTTCCATCTCCTGCTGATTCTTCGTGGATAATGATGTACCGGTGATGTGTGTTTGTTCTCCACGTAATCCCACCTGCACATTTACTTTTTTGAATTGCTTGTTAAAATTGATATATGCCGCGTTCACATTTTCCTTGTAGATAAAATGATTGGAGCGGTTTTCATCCATCACCCAGCTGCCCATTCTCAGGGAGTCGAAACGTGCATCGTTATCTGTTTTCACAAAGCTCACCTTTACGCCTGCCTCAAATTTCGCCTGGTTTTTCAGCGGATGTGTATAATCAATTTTTGCTGTTTTGATGTCGATGCTGGAAGGCTGATTGTTACGGGAAGTATCACTGCCGAGAAAACCTTTTTCAGCTCCATCGCGGGATACAGCATATATAGCAGCATGTTGCGCATCTTTATTTTTAGCGTAATCCAGGTCAATGTTCAGTTCCTTACCGGTAGTATCCAGGATGCCGCGGTAGTTTAAATTGAAGGCATTTCTGTTCCAGGTTTTAGCGTCGTTGGTATTGGTTTTCAGGATAGAATCCACCCGGTTGCCATTGCCTATACGGGTAGTGGCAAAGCTGGGATCCTTGTGGTCGCCGCCGGATAAATCTGCCATCACGCCAATCGTATGTCCTTTACTGATAAAGTAGTCTGCTCCTATTTTACCGGCTTTGTAATTGGATTTTGTATGCATGTTGTTTACCTGGTCGTATACACTGAGCTGGTTATTATCTGAAAGAGAGCGGTAAAGGCTCAGGTCCTGCTGTTGTTCGCGGTGACTGTAATTACCGGAACCATATATGTTGAACTTTTCGTTGCGGTGGTTCAGGTTCAGCGCGCCGTTCCAGCGGGGCCAGACGCCATAGCCGGCGCCCACGGTTACATTACCGTTGGTACCGTAGCTGGTGTTCTTCTTTAGTTTAAGGTTAATGATTCCCGCGTTGCCGGCTGCATCATACTTGGCGGAAGGATTAGCTATCAGCTCAATCTGATCAACGTTGGTGGCTGGCATGCTTTTCAGCAGCTCGGCAACATCCTGGGAACTCATATTGGTTGGTTTGCCATCTATCATGATCTGTACGCCGCTCTTGCCTTTCATGGAAATGTTACCGTCTTTATCTACAGTTACGGTAGGCGATTTTTCCAGTACTTCCATAGCGGAACCGCCGGATGCGGTGATGCTGCTTTCCACATTCACCACCATTTTATCCGCTTTCTGCTCTACAAATGGCCTGCGGGCGGTTACGTCTATACCTTTTAAGGTTTTGGAAGCGGCTTCCAGTGTTACAGCCGGCGCTTTTATGGAGCTGGCGGCTACTTCAAATGCGGGGCTGTAACGTTTGGTCATACCAACTGAAACCGCAGCAACCAGGTATTTACCCTGCTTTACCTGCTCAAATTCATATTTACCGTCTATATCTGCAATGGCCCCCTTTACTAAAGAGGAGTCTTTTGCTTTTAATAAGGTTACAGTAGCAAACTCTACAGGTTTGTTGCCAGACTGGATTATTTGTCCGGCTACTTTTGGGGCATTCTGTGCAAAGGAGGTCAAAGCAGTAACTAACATACTCATTGTTAATGTTATAGCTTTAAAACTTGCTTTCATATAAGGGTGATTTAGAGTTTTAATATTGACGATTTAGATTTCTTTAGTTCCTTAGCTTATATACTACAGTAGTTAAACTACTACAGTAGATTAACTACTACGATGTAAAAGTAGGTATTATGTATTACACAGTACATAGCATTACACAAACGGTCTATAGACAGTGATGAATGGTAAAAGCTATGGAACGATTAAAAAGACGACTGGGGGAAAGGAATGTTGCACGGGGATAGATGCTATTTAAAATAGCGGTGTTAATGGAGGATGACCGGTATTATATAAGGACGAAGGCGGGTATTTACAAACAGGAAAGAGGTCTTTCCAGGGTGAGTAATAAATATTATATTTTTTCAGGGAGATGGAAAACGGCGCCAGCCCTTGTTAATTCAGGTGCTCATCCACTTTGATGATTTTCCGGTAACCGGACTTCCGGCGGTGATGGTAATAGTTCATACCATAAACAAACAATGCCATACACAACATTACCAGCAGCATGGAAAGAGTGCTTCTTATACCAAGTAACAGGTTATCAATCGACAGCATTCTGCTGGCCACGGATTCGGTGGCAGGTACCCAACGGGAAGACTGATCAGTACGGGGGTTATAATCGGCGTAACCATTTCCCGGCGTGAAACGTGCAGCAGCAGCCACAATGGCTAATTGTTGCTTCATCTGCTCCAGCTCCGTTACCTTACCGATAGCCGTAAAACAGAGTACCCCTTTTCTTCCTAATAATCTTAATTCATAATTCAGCATGGATGGCTCGTTCTTGCCAAAATGTAAAACGCGGGCCCAGTGTAGGGAGTGATTATCTTTATTATAATAAGGAGCAAAGGCCCAGTCCATACCGGAAATCTGGCCGGTCCCTTTACCGCTGCGTAACAGGTTATCGTTTTTCAGCTCTTCTTTCATCTCCGCCAGCAACTTTGTGTAATCAATTTTGCGGATCTCTGATTCTTCCATATAACCCGAAGGCTCAAAAGAAATCACGAAACCGTGGAAATCTTTATCCATCGGTCCTACCCGGGCCGGCAACAATACACCCAGCGTATTCGGATTTTCCGGGTTACCCCACAAATGCTCCACCAGTACACGGCTCTGCACAGCATCAAGCAGGCGGTATCCTTCCGGTACATTTAATATAGTACCCTGCCCTAACGCTTGTTCACCTGCTTTATAATAAAAGGAAGCAGCCACTATTTCAGACGAATCCAGCTTATCGTACCGGCTAAGACTGTCTTCCCTGGATAGGCCCAGGGTTTTGAGGCTGACAGTTAAGCAACTAAACACAACTAAGCTGTAAAAAAACGTACGCATAACTCAAATTGAATAGCCCCAGGTAAATTTACCAGCCTAACAAACAAGGATAAATCGCTATAAGATATTCAGATAATTATTGAGATAATATTACAGATACATAACGCTGCTATAACTCCAGTGAAAAATTAGTGCTTAAATCAAAAACTGGCAATAACACGTTAAATACATTTATGGGTTTTCCAGTTTGAGGTCATCGAGGAGATCCGGAAGTTCCAGTTGCAGCAGTTCAAAAAATTCCCGCTCTTCCTTGCGGATATGCGCTTCCAGGCTACATGCCAGCACATCCATCGCCGCGTCCATATCGTTGCTGTCTGTGAGGGTGCTATACATACGGGAAATAATCAGGTGTTCTTCCTGCAGCTCCCGGATCATAGCATCAATCGCTTCATTTTTACCAGCACACTTCTCAAAAAGATATTCTTCCTTTTGAATGTGCGGAACCATCAGCTCCTGGAATACTTTTATGATATACTCAAATCTTGCCTGTGTTTCCAATGGGAAGCCCTCGTATGGCGCGGCATCTTTTTTCAGGTAGCGGCATACAAATAAGAGGCGCTTGTGCTCGTGCGACAAGGGCACTAATGAAGAGTGACGTTGCATATTCTATAATCAGGAAAGCTTATTTGCAGCAGTACTTTTTTTACGATAGATGCCAATCAGTATAATACCCCCAATTACCAGGAGCGTGGAAATGATTTCTGCCTGGGTGGGATGAAAGCCAAAAATATCATACCTCGTATCTACCCTGATCTTCTCTATAAAAAATCTTTCCACACCATTTAATATCAGGTAGATACCAAAAATTACGCCCGGAATCTTTATTCTTTTGCGTATAGCCCAGAGCACTCCGAACAAAGCCAGGCAAACGATAATCTCATATAACGGTGTGGGATATACGGCGATAGGTAATACTTTACAATAGGGACCATCACAACCAGCCATCTGCACGCCTTCCTTAATAACGTTGTGCGGGTAGCCGTAGGCAAACAGCCAATCCGGCAAAAAGCCCAGTGCGGCCGGTTTTTCAAACGCCGCATGCGGGATCTTCTCTACGGTAGCATATTGTTGCTGAAAGAAACCTGCATTTTTCTGAACTATGTCCTGGAATGCAGCAGGCGCCATTTTCACGGCGTGGCCGGTATTGGTATCCACCGCATAAGCGCTGTTGTAAATGCCCCAGTCGCCATCCCCGGAAAAATGACAACCCATTCTTCCGATAGCGTAGGCCAGCATCAGCGCAGGCGCGGCGCTGTCGATCAGCGCACGGATATTGAACTGTTTTTTACGCGCATAACTGATGATCACTATAGCCGCCACAATCAGGCCGCCGTAAAAGGTAAGTCCGCTGAAAGACAACAAAGCCCCAATGGGGTCCTGTACAAAGTCGTTCCAGTTTTCAAGATTGTGAAATATTTTAGCGCCGAGCAAGCCGGCAATAGCCGCCATCACAATGATATCCGGTACACGGTGGTGTGGCATTACCAGCACCGTTTCTTCTTTAGGCTTAGGGAGTGCCTGTTTCTTTTTAGTGTAATATTTATATCCGGCCATAGCTGCGGCCACCACGATACCGGCAAAAAAACTGCCCTGTCCTGAAAATACAAATGACTGTAAATCCTGCGAAGCGGTGTCCCACTGAAAAAAGATCCCCAGGATCTTGTATCCTATAATAAACCCTACCACGGCGTTTCCAATCAGCTCACCCCGGGAAGCCGGAAGCCCTGTTACTACCTTTTCAGGCACGCCTTTCAGCAACCCAAGTGTTTCATAGCGTTTCAGTTCACGCGTTAAAATATAGGCGCCGCCCAGAAAGGCTATTGCCACAAAAAAGCCAAACGTCTGGAAAATCTTTAAAAACGGAATCTCTAAGCCAAGCAGATCTCTGAACGCGTAATATAAATTAGGATACATAGCCGTAAAAAAATTGGTGATCTGAATCTTCCTATGAACAAAGCCGAATTTAATCAAAAGGAAAATCAAACCACCAAAGTACGATGCAATTTCGAATTTCTAAATTGGAATTTAGAAAATTTGAAATATTTAGCAATGCTGCTCAAAAGCGTCAGCCAGGTTCGCTGCAATCATTTGCGCAGAACGGCCTTCGATCATGTGGCGCTCAATGAAATGCACCAATTCACCATTTTTAAACAGTGCTATCGCCGGAGAAGAAGGAGGATAAGGCATCAGATGCGAACGGATCTGTCTTACTGCTTCACCATCAAAACCTGCAAAGCTGGTAGTCAGCCTGTCTGGTTTCTTTTCGCTGTGCGCTACTGCCAGCAATACACCCGGGCGGGCAGTACCTGCAGAGCAACCACATACAGAGTTGATTACTACCAGGGTAGTTCCTTCTTTCTGTAATGTGTTATCAACGCTTTCAGATGTCAGCAATTCTTCAAATCCATTATCTGTTAATTCCGCCTTCATAGGCATTACTAGTTCCGCTGGATACATATAATAAGAGTTTTTTCTGTTTATATTTTTTACAAAGTTAGTTATATGTACCCAGAAAGTAAAAAAATGGATATAGATATAGACTTTTTGACACAAAACATACAATAGAAGTGACACTATGTCACAATCTGTAACCTTTTTACTAACAAAATAGCAGTTTTTACGGCATGGTATCCCATTTGATCTGTACCTGTTATCAAACAATAAAAATTGATTTCACACTAAAAAAATTTATAGCAACTATGACACACATTAAATTTAACCACAGCCCGCTTCCCAAATCATTTGGTGGATTAGTAGAAGATATTCTCAATGGAGGATTGAATAAGTATGTAAAAGATGATTTTCTGACCAACGATTACTTTACCACGCATCCTCCGGTAAACATCGTGGAAACACCGGAAGCTTTCTTACTCGACGTAGTAGCTCCAGGTTTCTCTAAAGAAGATTTCAAGATCAGCGCAGATGATAAAGCGATTACCATCAGCGCGGAAAAGAAAGCAGAAACAAAGAATGAAGGTGACAAACAGGTACGCCGTGAGTTCAGCTTCAAATCTTTCAAACGCTCCTTCACTATCAGCGAACTGGTAGATGCAGGCAAAATCAACGCGAAATACGATAATGGAGTCCTGAAAGTGACCCTGGGTAAAAAGGAAAACAAACAGGATGCCCCTAAAGAAATAGTAGTGGAATAAGGGAAGCAGGGCTTCCTGTAAAAAGGAGGCCCGCTGTGTAACATGAGGGTTTAAAAAGGGATGCCTGCAAAGGCGTCCCTTTTTTTGTGTATAATTCACACGAACGTTGAATCTGCCATTGTTTATTATGCGATAATTTGCTTCTCTAAGCACGCACTCATGGCAAAGCTCTTCCCGAAAGGCTGGTTACTCCTAAAAAGCATTTACCTGAACACTGAAAAAGCAGTGATAGGCAGCATGCTGCTTCATACAGAAAATACATACGAACAGGCAAAGATCAAACTGATCTTTGATTATGCCTTCTTCTATATCATACTGCTCCTGAGTTTCCTCTTTGTAAGTATGCTCAGCCAGAATATCGTGAATATGATCATCATTCCCATGATCATCCTCGATCTGGTCGTTTGCCTTTTACTGCTGAAGAAAGGTGTAAACGCCAAAACAGTTGGCCTGTTTACCACCTTCTCCACCCTGGTCCTCCCAATTCTTTCGTCCTTGCTAAACAACCAGGACCTCGGCCCCAAATACGTGCTGATATGGGTAATGAGCATCCTCGTCTGCTATATTACCGTGAACCTGCTCACTGCCCTCATCTGGAGCCTGATTCTCTGCTCCTATCTCATAGCCGTTGCCTGGATCAAGATCAATAATGTGGGCCTATTCGTTCCCCCTGGTTATTCGCCTGCTTTTCAATACCAGGCTAATCCGTTTATAGTAGGCATGTACCTGCTGTTCTTCATCAGGGTGCTGGGCCAATACTATCGTAACCTCATTTCTATGGAACAAATGAGAACCGCCGAAAAACAAAAACAACATTTATCATTGATCAATCAACACCTGACCAAGCAGTTCTTATTGGTAAAAGGATTTTCGGCCTCCGGGAAAACAGCCATTTTGAAAGGAGAAACAGAGTTGCTGGAAAGCTGTTTTAGTGAAATTGAAAAACATTGCGGCTCCGCTATTGATTACCTCAATGATTCTCAGGCAAAATGATACCTACACATCTGTGTTATAAAAGAATGCCACCATATTAATATCATTCCTGCTATACTAATATGTAAATATTACCGTTACCGCCGTTTCCGGACATTATGATAATAAATTCATCATTCTTCATCAAATCGGGTTAAAAACAGATTAGAAAAAATTACAACTTTTAGGGCTTACTGATACCTGCCGATAACGCTATCTTTGTAAGGTCAAATATTCATCTCCTATTTTCCTTATGCCGGATGAATATCATCTAACCTATGCCATGATAGGGCTTTCAGTAAAATGAAAGCCTTTTTTTATCAAACTGAGAGAAAAAATGAAAAAAAATAAGCCCCCCGAATAATCGGGGGGCTTTCAGTAGGATTACTAACCCATTTTTTTAATAACCCAAAATCTTCAGCATACTCTGGGCGGTTTGCTCTTTGGCATATAACCAATCTTTCAACTGCCCGTTCTTGTCGTATCCTACAATCACATGTTTGGGTGAAGGAATAAGACAGTGCTTGATGCCTCCGTATCCGCTTAGCTGGTCCTGGTAGGCCCCTGTATGGAAAAATCCGATGTACAGCGGCTCCCCGGATGCCTGTTGCTTTGGCAGGAATACAGCGTTAATATGTTCTTCAGATGTATAAAAATCATAGCCGTCACAGGTAAGTCCACCGAGATGTACCTCCTGGTATTCCTGGTCCCATTTGTTAATAGGCAACATCAGGAACTTCTCTCCAATACCCCACGTATCAGGTAAGGTAGTAATGAAAGAACTATCGATCATGTACCAGGACTCCCTGTCATTCTGCATTTTCTCACCTATCACACTATAAATCACCGCGCCGCTTTCGCCTACGGTAAAAGAACCAAACTCTGTGTAAATATTCGGTACAGGTACCTTATTCTTTTTACACATGCTCTTAATGTTAGCCACAATTTCGTTTACGATATAGTTGTAATCATAATCGAAGCCCAAAGAGTGCTTGATCGGGAATCCGCCTCCGATATTGATGCTGTCCAGTTCGGGGCAGATCTTCTTCAGCTGGCAATAGAGATTTATTACACGGTTAAACTGGCTCCAGTAATAAATGTCATCCTTAATCCCTTTATTCATGAAGAAGTGCAGCATTTTCAGCTCAAACTTCTCATTACCCTTGATTTTATCTACATAATATTCAAGGATATCGCGCGGAGGAATACCCAGCCTGGAAGTATAAAAGTCGAAACTCGGCTCCTCTTCTGCAGCTACCCTCAATCCCAGTTTCACCTTATCCTTACTCCTGATGTTCCGTTTATAATCTTCCAGCTCTTCCTTGTTATCCAGGATCGGCAGCACATTTTTAAATCCACTGTTGATCAGTCGCGCTATTGCCCTGGTATAAGCTTTGGTTTTAAAACCATTACAAATAACGTAGGTTTCCTTATTTATCTTCTTTCGCTCATATAATTTATTGACGATATCAATATCATAAGCAAAAGAAGTTTCAATATGTACCCCATGCTTCAGGGTTTCCTCCATGATAAAGGAGAAATGCGAACTTTTGGTACAGTAGCAGTAAAAATACTCACCTTCGTACCTGTTCTTCTTAATGGCGTCATGGAACATTTTCTTCGCCTTGTTGATCTGCATCCCGATTTTAGGCAGAAAAGTCAGTTTAAAGGGCGTTCCATATTTGTCTATCAATGCCTTTATATCCAAACCATTAAATTCCAGGTAGTTATCTTTTACTTCAAAGCCCTCCTGGGGAAATTCAAAGGTCTGTTTTACCAGGTCTGTGTAGGTGTTGTTCATTTAGTACTGCAAATGAATTTTAGGAATTAGTAATAGAAAAAAATAACAGGATAACAATCCTTTTTTCCCTCACTGGGAAACTCCTGGTTTACACACCTACGTCAGTTCGAACCCCAGCAAAATAGGTTGCAAATCTAAAGATTTTGTTGATTGCCACCTTAATTTTTTTCGGGAGGTATTCATGGAAAAAGCACAATTACCCGGGCAAATATACAAACAATTACAGGCCAACAAGTTAAATAATATTATTCACTATTTTATTTAGCCTTTTCTCAGTACTTCCAGGGACTGTTTTCCCTCGCAGAAAAGCAGATCCAGGATACTTAGTCCGGGTATGAAGCCGGTACGCTCCTGGAACACCTGTGTATAGCCAGGCTCGCCTGCTGTAACCGGCCCCGGCAGTATACGCTCCCGGGCATCTGTTACACCGGACACTTCCTTTTCATAACTTTCGGTATAAATAATTGGCATCTCAATGCCGAGCTTGCTGTTCATCCATTCGAAACATGCCAGGTTCCAATCCATTAAAAATTGAAAGGGCGTTTCAAACAAACCCTGCAGATCCGCCTCGTAATATTCAAACCACGGAGACCGCCTGTAAGCAGACACCAGCGTTTTCCAATGCAAGCCCTGCCATTTCTCCTCATTACTGATCCTTACATCCTTCATCACAGTCCGCTGATTCTTTCCTCTTGCCAAAGGCACACTTAAAATCATCCGGCCATTTGGCCCGGCAACGTAACAACGGTTCCTGTAACTGAGCTTTTGGTAGTGCTCATATTTCTCAATCTTTAATATGTCATGCTTTATTAAAGTCTTATATGCATCAATTGGTGGAAAATATTGAGATTCAATTAATAATACCTCCCCTTTTACATTCTCTGTCATAATGTCAAAATTTTAGGCGCAGGTGCTGGAATTCCGTTAGTTTCACCTGACAATCACTTATACATAAATACTTAACAATTAACTTTAAGTAGATGATAAACAATTCATAGAATTATTAATCATATGCTAAATAAATTAGCATACCCCACTTTCAGCAAATGAATACCGAAATGCAAAAATACTAAAGAAATTAGTGGCTTTTTTGTTCAATTTTAGCGAACTCAGGAAGGATCACGAAGATAGCATATTTCTTTAAAAGAAACTTTTATTTATATGTGTTTTATGCATTAATTATATAAGCGGTCTCCCCCGTTTTTAAAAATGGGTCCGTTAAAAGTTTCCCAATTCCCCCCCGATTTTTTGATAACTAAAAGCTTTGCAGTAGGTTTACAGAAATTAAAATACCTGGTCAACTGATGAAAGTGTTCCGATTATTAGCCGCTGTTTTTCTTATCTGGGGAGTAGCAAGCTCCTGCGAAAAAAACAAGGATATTCAGTTTGTGAGAGTAGCCGGTATCAGTATGGATGAGCTGGGCATGTCCAAAAGTATTGTACGGATGACCCTGGCATATTATAATCCGAACAACTACCGCCTCCAGTTAAAAGATGCCAACTTCGACCTGTTTTTTGATGACACCCAGGTAGGTCATTCCCTCCAGGATACCACCATTTCCATCCCGGCAAAAGATACTTTTTACTTCCCCGTGAAACTGGAAGTAAACATGGCCAACGTATTCAAAAATGCATTAAGCGCTTTCGCCAATAAAGAGGTAACCATCAAAGCCACGGGAAATTGTAAAGTAGGTAAGGCGGGTATTTTTCTTCCCTTCCCGATAAAATGCGAAACCAAACAAGCCTTGAATTTCTTTTAATCCGGCCGGCCCGGTTTATTAACCGCGTTTCAATAAGTTAATAATTTCCAGAATATGCCCGCGTTCATCCACGCTCCTGAGCGGAGACAGCTGTAAGCCTTTTCTCAATCCGTTCAGATCTTCGGGGAGGCTTCCCATTAATAAATGATGTTGCGAGGCTATCCAATAAGCCAGCGTTGTTTTTAGATTGCGGTTGGCAGGTATCGGAATAACAGTAAGCTTTAGGCAGGGTGTGAGCTTTTTCAGGTAATGCGGGTACAGCCGGCGCATACCGCAGGCAACGTCAGAAAACAGTTCAGCCTTTAGCAAACCGGCTCATTGCCGGATACCAAAGGCTGAACCGGGCTGATTAATGCTTTTTCTTCGGATCCATACCACCACCATCTTCCGGCTTCTTGCAGCAGGTAGGTAATTTGGCGTAAGACTCCGGGTTGGCAGTTACATTATCCGCATCATACCCTGCATTGGCAATACCTGTTTTGACATTCTCAATGTTGGTACGGTCGGTATAGTACTTCACCGTTGTAATATGCTTCTTGAAATCCACTTTCACGGACTGTACGCCCTCTTCGTGCGACATATACCGCTCAATACGGTTTTTGCACGACTCACACTGCACAGTAGGTGTGCTGATCTTCGCTGTTTCCACAGCCTTCTGCTTTTGCTGTGCCATCGCCACGCCTGCACCGGCAAACAGGAACAACACTACTAATTTTAGGATACGCATAGTTGTAATATTAATACCCGAATATACAAAAAAAGTGATATACAATTTTCAGTTACCTGCCCCATTGGTCCGGCGCGCTTCTCCATGCCTGCAACGTAGCTATTTCGTCTGCAGATACAATGCCTTTTTCCTCAGCCAGGGCAATCATAGCGGAATAATTGCTCAATGAATAAAATGGTACGCCTGCTGCTTCAAAAGCTTTTACCGCCACATCAAAACCATAGTTGAAGATAGATACCATGCCAATCACTTCACCACCAGCTGCACGAATCGCCTGCACTGCTTCCAGGCTGCTTTTGCCGGTAGAAATCAGGTCTTCAATTACTACCACCGGCTGTCCGGGTTGCAATACCCCTTCAATCTGGTTCCCCATACCATGCTCTTTGGGCTTGGATCTTACATAAATAAACGGCAGCTTCAGCTGATCCGCTACCAACGCCCCATGTGGAATACCAGCGGTAGCTACCCCTGCAATCACAGCCGCATCCGGGAAGGTTTCAAACACCAGGTTGCACAACTCTGATTTAATATAGTCGCGCACATAAGGGAAAGATAAGATCTTCCTGTTATCGCAATAGATCGGTGATTTCCAGCCGGAAGCCCATGTAAAAGGCTGTGCAGGGCTTAACTTCACGGCCTGCACCTGCAGTAACTTTTCTGCAACTTGTTTTTCGCTTACTTTATTCATACAACCGCCAAAAGTACTATCATTTTATTCAATTTACGAATTACAATAAACGAATTTAAAGAGAGCGCCAGGAATACGTTTCCATCTCCCCAAATTCTCAATTCGTAATTCATAATTCATAATTACATTTGCGGCATGCAAGCAAATATTACGATCTATCTCAACGAGCGCCCACTCCTGCTGAGTGCCGATACCACTACCATCCCGGCCCACTTTAACGGCGCCAAAGTATACGATAACCCGGATACCAAAAAGATGGAAAATGTACTGCAGAAACTGGAAGATGGAAAGAAAAACGCAGCAGTGTTTATTGCACCGGATGTAAAACAACTTTTCAAGAAAGTATCGCTTCATTTTACTACCCTTGTAGCTGCCGGTGGACTGATTACCAATCCTGCCGGTGAAGTACTCATGATGTTCCGCCGCGGCAAGTGGGATCTGCCAAAAGGGAAACGGGATCCGGGGGAAGACCTCGAAACCTGCGCCTTACGGGAAGTAGCGGAAGAAACGGGCCTGCACAACGTTTCACTGGAACATAAAATCACTGAAACGTTTCACTACTACCCCATGAAAAATAAAAAAGTACTAAAACATACCTATTGGTACCGGATGTTGTTCACCGGCACCGAATTAACAGTACCGCAAATAGAAGAAGATATCCAGGACCTGCAATGGATCAAACCGGGAAATGTGGATAAATACCTGAAATACTCCTACGAAAATATCAGGGAAGTTTTCAGAGCCGCAGAAATGTAACATTACTTAGTTCCGCTATAAGCGGAACTAAGCATCCCTTTATCTTTTAGCCAATATGGCTACGGTTAACCGGCTTACACATACCAGCTTATGCTGATCGTCGGTAATGCGGATGTCCCACACATGGCTGGTACTTCCGATATGCAATGGCCGCGCGCACGCATGCACATAGCCTTTTTTTACACCCCTTATATGATTAGCATTGATTTCCATACCCACACAGATCTGCTTCTCCGGGTCTATAATCAGTCCCGATGCCATACTGCCCACCGTTTCCGCCAGCGCCGCTGATGCGCCGCCATGCAGTAACCCATAGGGTTGTATAGTCCTGTGATCTACCGGCATCATCATTTTAAGATAATCCGGACCGATTTCCGTAAACTCCATGCCCAAATAAGTAGCCATAGTAGCGCCTCCCATTTCATTCAAATCGTCCAGTGATATCTTAGTATTGTGCCAGATCGTTTTCATATTATCTGCTTTATAAAATTATTTCTTCATGCGTTTGATGCCTTCCAGCACTGCCGCCGGCAGGAAAGGCGACACATCTCCCCCGTATTTATAAATATCCCTCACCAGGGTAGATGCAATACTGGAGTACTGTGGAACTGTCGTTAAAAAGATCGTTTCAATGCCCGGCGCCACCGTACGGTTCACATCCGCAATGGCCTTTTCATATTCAAAATCACTCACGTAACGGATACCCCGCAAAATAAAACGGGCGTCTAACTGTTTGCAGAAATCAATGGTCAGTCCTGAGTAAGAAGCCACTTCCACCCGCGGATCATCTTTATAGATCTCCCTGATCCAGCTCATCCGCTCTTCCAGTGCAAACATAGGGGTTTTACTGCTGTTCACCCCGATGCCGATCACCAGGCGGTCAAACAGATCAAGTCCACGGTTAATTACATCTGTATGTCCCAGCGTAATAGGGTCAAATGTACCCGGGAATAAACAAGTCCTCATAAGGGTGCGATTGATTTATAAATAAACGGTCAGCGTTTCAATTCCTCCCGGTTAATAAATATGGAGAACACGGTTGCGCCATAGTTCCTTTCAGAACGGTACCAGGAATAATCCCGGAACTTCTTATGCTGTGTATGTTCCACCACCAGCCAGCCTTCCGGGTTCAACAACTCTTTTTCAAATACCAGTACAGGCAACTGATCCAGTGTTTCCATCATATATGGCGGATCGGCAAAAATGAAGTCAAATTTTTCCGTGCATTGCTGCAGGTATTTGAAAACATCCATTTTTACCGTTTTCAGGTTTTCAATGCCCAACGACAAAGCGGTTTTACTGATAAAAGCAGCCATTGCCGGGTCTTTCTCCACAACAGTCATGTCGGTTGCGCCCCTGGAAGCCAGCTCGAAGCTGATACTGCCGGTGCCGCCAAAAATATCGAGTGTTTTTAAAGATGGAATATCCAGGTTGTTTTCAATGATATTAAACAACCCTCCTTTTGCAATATCTGTTGTAGGCCGGGTATGCGGCATTTTTGCAGGTGGTTGTATCTTTCGTCCCCCACTCGTTCCTCCGATTATACGCATAGCGCTAACGCATATAAGTTATGAAAATAATAGCCCGGTATTTCCTGCATTTTTGTAATGTAGCTGAAACCCGGGATTCGTTGTATCCATTCCAGGTGTGGTATAAATTTGTACATCTCCTGGTATACGCCGGCATCCGTAGCCACTGCTCCTCCCAGCTTTACCTTCACCAGCTGCTCATTCAGTTCCAGCTGACGAAGCAGGTTTACCAGGCTATACACCACATCCAGCCCGGTCTGGTAATCGCCTTCCTGTTGAATCAGAAGTTTACCGCCGGCATAAATGGTCATTGTAAACCTGTGCTGATCCACTTCCACAAAAGCCACTCCATCCTTTGCCTGGAAATCCAGGTCCATCGGGTAAGATTGCAACAGGGCCGAATTGGCATGTATCACCAGGTCTGTGGAAAACTCCTTGCGTAAAAAACCAAGCAGGTCTTTATCCACGCTGTAAACATTCACCATCGGCAAGGCGGGCAGTAAATCCGACAGGATAGCTTCCTGTATTTTCTCCGGCGCCCCCAGGTGCAGAAAATCCTTCTTCAGAGAAGGCGTATAGTACGTATGCGGTACCAATACACCTCCGCCGGTGTTAAAAGCCAGCAAAATAGATTTAAAAGCAGTAAACAACAGCTTATCGGTATCAAACACCTGTTCTATCATCTCCAGATCGGCCAGGGCCAGCTTCCGGGGAGTAAAATGATAGGACTTCAACGCCAGGAATTTCTTCGCAACCGGATCAAACACTACATAGCTGAATGTTCCGCTTCCTACCAGTACCAGTAAATTACAGGCAGTGAGATCAGTTTCCAGCAGGGTTTCATCGTCTACTGTAAATGCAGGATGGATGTTATAAGCCACGGGCATATGTAACCTTTCAAATGAATTACAATAATACTCTTTTTAGTTAATTGGTGAGGGCGTTTTGTTGTTTTATATAAGGGAGATGATCAGCAGATAGCCATATCTTTGTCTCTATACCTACAATCAGCTAAAGATTCATGCAACTGGAAATCACCACCCGGCAAATTATCAAAATAGCAGGACCTATATGCCTGGCACTCATTATCCCGCAGATCAATCACATTACCAATACCGCTTTCGTTGGGCGACTGGGCGAATTTGAACTGGCTGCCAACGGGATCGCCGGGATCTACTACCTGGTGATGTACATGATCGCGTACGGCCTGAACAACGGCATGCAGGTACTCATCGCCCGCAGAGCCGGCCAGCAACAGTTCTCCGGCATCGGGCAGCTGTTTTCCAATGGCATACAGGTAGGGCTTTTTTTCTCCGGGCTCGCTATTTTACTCACCCTGCTGGCAGCGCCCTGGTTCTTTTCCAAAAGCCTGCACGATAACCACATCATTGCTGCAGCCGTTTCGTTTATCCGTATCCGTATATGGGGCCTTCCTTTTCTCATGATGCTGAGTATGGCCAACGCTTTTTATATCGGCAGCGGACATTCCAAAGTGCTGGCAGTTACTTCGCTCTTCCAGGAAATGATGAATATCTTCTTCGACTATACGCTCATCTTCGGCAAGCTGGGATTCCCGGCTATGGAACTCAACGGCGCCGCCACGGCTTCGGTGATTGCCGAGGTCACCGGTTGCGGGGTCGCTTTCAGCATCCTGTTCATGAAGCGTTATCACCTGCAATATAGCCTGTTCGGCTATCTGCGGCTCAACTGGAGCATTGTCCGCAATATCCTCAATGTATCCGCACCACTGATTGTACAGTTCCTGTTCAGCATCGGCGGGTGGTTTGTATTCTTTATTTTCATTGAGCACCTGGGCGAACGGCCACTCGCCGTATCCAATATGCTCCGCAGCATCTTTGGCTTCTTTGGCATCTTCACCTGGGCGCTGGCAGCTGCCTGTAATACAATGGTGAGCAATATCATCGGCCAGGGACGGCCCGAACAGGTTTTTCCTATCATCCGGAAAATTGTGGGACTCAGCGCAGGATGCGCTATTGCCATGTGTGTGGTGGTTAACCTCTTCCCTTATACGTTATTGCACATCTACACCAACAGTACCGACCTGATTACTATGGCTATTCCTTCCATCCGGGTCATAACGCTGAGCACCATCCTGATGGCGATAGCAGCGGTAGTAATGAGTGGCGTAGTGGGTACCGGTAACACCAAAATTAACCTGGTAACGGAAATAATCGCCGTTATCGGCTACCTGGTGTATTGCGATATTGTGATTGAAAGAATGCGCAGTGAGTTGCACTGGGCATGGGGAGCAGATTTTATCTACTGGATCATTATTTTCGGAATAAGTTACTGGTACCTGCGCAGCGGCAGGTGGAAAGGGAAAGAAATATAGATCCTTCTTTATTGCAAATCATCCAGCATTTTCTTACAATCCGCTTTGATACTGGCGTCATCCTGGGTGATGTTGCGGAGTGTCAGCGCTTTCTTTAATACTTCTATCGCCTTTTCCTGCTGATCGTCAGCTTTGTAGGCACGGGCCAGTTCGTAGTAGTTGAGGATAAAGGCGGGATCCAGCTGCCGGCACTTTTCATAGTTGCTGATAGCATTGGCAAGCGAACCATCCGGTAAACCGCCAAAAAGCATTTTGGCCGCGCCTCTTTCAAAGGCATTCAGGTTGGACGCTTCGTAGTTCCATTTACCTAAAACATGATAACCCTGCGCCAGGGAAGGATTGAATTTGATAGACAGTTCTGCATATTTCTTCACCTCTTTGGAGGCAGCTACTTTATCTTTTGCACCGGAAATCAGTGCCATACGGCCCATTGCAATGGCCATCGACAAATTGGATTCCGGGCTGTTTGGATTTATTTTAAGCGCTTGCTGCGCATAGCTTTTAGCGAGATTGAAATAACTAATCTTATCGTCTTTGCTTTTCTGCCGGTTGCCGATGCGGGAACATAATTGGCTGGCCTGGTTCAATGCGTCCAGTTCAGAAGGTTGTATTTTGAGGATTTCCTTATCTTTTTCAAATGCTTCGCTTTCCTTCATCTGTTTCTCCAGCTGCCTGGCTTCCTCTACCATTTCACCGACACTCTGGGCCTGTACATACAGTACCGCTGATAATAAAAAGCAAACTGCCATGATCCGTTTCAACATAGGACAGGTTTTTACGGCGTAAGAATTTGTTGATTAACTTATAGCTATAAATTTACGGAAACATCATACATATCCCAAAAAATAGTGCCTTAGTAGTCCTTCTCCAAAGAAACAAGCGAGTTACGGACAGTAGCGCCCATAGGCGGATTCATTTTGCGGAGGGTCACAGTACTGTGCTGGATACCGGGATACCGCTGCTTGAGTGCATCGGTTAATTCATACACCACTTCTTCCAGTAAAGGGCGCGGAATGGCCATCACAGCCTTTGCTATTTCATAGATGCCCTGGTAGTTAACCGTTTCAGACAAATCATCTACGGGCACGGTACCGGGTATACGAACTGTCACATCCAGTACAAAGTGATTACCGATGATGGTTTCTTCCGGGTATAAGCCGTGGTAAGCGTAGAAGGTAGCCTGTTCGAGGGCGATAGTAAGCATAAAAGGAAATTACGGATAATAACGGATTTACAGGAATAATCTCCCTGTAAATCCATTACTTATTACCTTGTTTATTATTGGTGGTGTTCTTTCGCTGATAAGTATCTTTCTGCATCCAGTGCGGCCATACATCCGCTGCCGGCGGCAGTTACCGCCTGGCGGTAAATTTTATCCTGTACGTCGCCGCAGGCAAATACTCCTTCCACGCTGGTACGGCTGGTGCCTGGTTCTGTAACAATATACTCCTGGTCGTCCAGTGTCAGGTAATCTTTAAAGATACCGGAGTTAGGCTGGTGACCAATAGCTACGAAGAACGCGCTTACCGGTATTTCTTTCTTTTCGCCTGTTTTGTTATTGAGGATACGCAGGGCTTCTACTTTTTTATCTCCCAGTACTTCGTCTGTTTCGGAATTCCAGTATACAATGATATTGGAAGTTTTCAGCACGCGGTCCTGCATCACTTTGGAAGCGCGCATTTCATGGCGGCGCACCAGCATATGCACGGTGCTGCACATTTTAGAGAGATAAAGCGCTTCTTCAGCAGCGGTATCACCGGCGCCTACGATAGCCACTTCTTTACCACGGAAAAAGAATCCGTCGCAAACAGCGCAGGCGCTCACGCCGCTGCCGTTCAAACGTTGCTCGGAAGGAAGTCCCAGCCATTTGGCAGAGGCGCCGGTTGCGATAATGATCGCATCAGCAGTAATTTCCTTCTCTTCGTCGATCGTTACTTTATAAGGTTGTTTACTGAAATCCACGGAAGTAGCCATACCATAACGGATATCAGCGCCCATGCGGGCAGCCTGTTTTTCAAAATCCACCATCATTTCCGGACCCTGAATGCCTTCCGGGTAACCGGGATAGTTTTCAACTTCAGTGGTGATGGTTAATTGTCCGCCGGGCTGAATGCCCTGGTATAATACTGGTTTAAGATTGGCTCTTGCAGCATAAATAGCAGCGGTATAACCGGCAGGGCCGGAACCGATGATCAATAAATGCACATGCTCTTGTTGCTTGTTTTCCATTTTGTTTGCTGTATGTATAATTACCTGCTAATAATAATTGTTTTATAGGTTACTGTATAGCCGCCCCAGTAGCCCAATGCGCCGGGTACATTCCCGAGTATCTTTGTGGGCGATGAAAATGGATTGCCATTACTGTTGTAGGCAAAATCCAGTGTTCGCCAGAAATCCCAGGTTGCTTTGTCAATATTACAAAACTTCAGGGTAACGGTATCCCCCGGTTCAAAGAACTCATCGGGCCTGTCATCCGGATTCAGATTTTTATTCACGCCGGCGTCCACAGGAATTTCAAATGTTGTGCCGTTCACGAGCTGGTCATCTACCACAGAATTCAGTCCGGGTAAGTATGGCTCACTGTTTCGCTTTGTAAAGTACCTTCCATAGTTGCCAAACGCGGGAGCATCCGTAATCTTCACCCATAAGCGGGCTTTCGTGGAGTCATCAACTGTTACTAATGTCCACCAGATGGAGTCCAGTTTCATTCCGCGCGGCGGTATAGTTGTCACAGATTCATATGCCTTATTGTCAGCGTTGATGCGTAACGTATAGGTGCCTGGCACATTTCCGGTGAAGTTGTTCGCCGGCTGGGTGAGGTCTGGCAGATATACAAAGAACTTCATATTGCCGGTATCTATCACCCGCTCCTTTAGTGTCATGGTTTTGCTGCCATCTGAAACGGTGACGGTGGCGTTGTGAACAAAGGCATTCGTTAATACTGCCGGATCTATCTGTGAAAAATAGTTAAGGCTGTGTGTGAGAATTACCAGCGGATAGGACTCATTTTCAAATCTGCCTTCCACTACCAGTTGTGGTTCCTGTTGTGGCAGGTTAACACTTACATCCTTCTCGCAGGCGGCAAAGAGCAGTGTAACCAGGATTAAGAAAAGCGGCATACGCATGAGTGCAAAAATAAGGGGTGTTTACTAAATAAGAACACCGGCCATGTATTTACAAGGCCGGTGTTCTTATAGAATAAAGAGGATTAGTAGATTTATCCTTTCGTTAGCGTTAACTCAATGAATAAAGGTATTTTATCCCAGGTATGATTTCAGGGCGCCGCTATAGCGGGCTTTCTGCAGCCTTTTAATAGCACGTTCTTTAATCTGCCTGATTCTTTCTTTAGTCAGATCGTATTTCTGACCGATTTGTTCGATTGTTGCGCCATTTTCACCATCCAGACCAAAATAAGCATTCACAATTTCAGCTTCGCGTGGGCTCAGGGATTTTAATACCCGGCGTATTTCCTCGCGGAGGGAATCTCTCATCACGTCGTCATCAGTAATATCTCCACCTTCCAGCAAGTCGCCCATTGCTACGTCTTCTGCCTCGTGCACAGGTGCATCCAATGACATGTGGCGGGTGTTGCTCTGGAAGATATTGTTAATTTCTGATTCAGACATCTCCAGGATTTCTGCGAGTTCCTCGGTAGAAGGTTCACGCTCGTTTTCCTGTTCAAATGCCATATAAGCTTTGTTAGCTTTATTATAGGTGCCAATTTTGTTTTGCGGAAGACGAACAAGACGACCCTGTTCAGCCAGCGCCTGCAGAATGGATTGGCGAATCCACCAAACTGCATAAGAAATAAATTTGAAACCTTTGGTTTCGTCGAAACGTTGTGCCGCCTTGATCAAGCCGAGATTACCTTCATTAATCAAATCACTCAGGCTAAGGCCCTGGTGCTGATACTGCTTCGCAACAGAAACAACGAAACGTAAGTTTCCTGTAGTCAATCTTTCAAGAGCCTTTTGATCGCCCATTTTAATACGTTGCGCCAAAACGGTCTCTTCCTCAGGTGTTAACAAAGGGATCTTCGAGATTTCCTGCAGGTACTTTTCTACCGCCTGCGAATCACGATTGGTGATCTGGGTGGCAATTTTAAGTTGCCTCATATGAAAAATTGTATTGGTTTATAAATAAATAACAGCGAAAGAAATTTTTTGTTCGGAACTTTTAAAATTATTAACTTACAAAGTTTCCCGCGCTTTATTGTTTTGTTTCAAAATAAGTCTGCAAAGATCGTGCTAACCAACCACTCTACCAAATCCTTCTTATATTTGCCAGCCATATAACAAAGTACAGTTTTATAACGGAATTTTATAGTGCTTTAGTCCCTGTACAGCGTTGGTTTATACAAATTTTAACAATTGATAAAGAATCATATTTAAATTAACATCTTAACTAATTTAATTGTTAAGCCGTTGCAAATTTTTCAATAAAATGATTGACTTTAGAAGCGACACTTTTACACGTCCCGGCCCTGGCATGTTACAGGCTATGCTGCAGGCAGAAACCGGTGATGACGTTTTCGGTGAAGATCCCAGCATCAACAAACTGGAAGCCATGATGGCAGAATACTTTGGCAAACCGGCAGCTTTGTACTGCCCTTCCGGCACAATGAGTAACCAGATCGCCATTAAAGTACATACGTTGCCGGGGGATGAAGTGGTTTGCAGTAATCTCGCCCACGTATATATTTATGAAGGAGGCGGCATCGCCTTCAACTCCGGCGCCCAGGTACATGCCCTCATCGGCGACCGTGGCATGATCCGCGCCACCCAGGTGGAAGCGGCCATCAACCCCGATGATGTGCATAAAGCCCGCACCAGCCTCGTTTGCCTCGAAAATACCTCCAACCGCGGCGGCGGATGCTGCTACGACTGGGAAGAAATGATGAAAATAGGCGATGTCTGCAAACAACACGGCCTCGCTCTGCACCTCGACGGCGCCCGCCTGTTCAATGCACTGGTAGCCACCGGCCAGGATCCCAAAACATACGGACAACTGTTCGACAGCATCTCCGTTTGCCTTAATAAAGGAATGGGATGCCCGATGGGCTCTGTACTGCTTGGCAGCGAAACATTTATCAAGGCCGCCAGGCGTATCCGTAAAAAACTCGGCGGCGGCCTCCGGCAAGCCGGCTTCATGGCTGCTACAGGTATCTACGCAATGGAAAACAATATCGCCCGGCTGGCAGAAGATCACCTCCACGCCAAACAACTGGCACAGGCCCTGCTGGAAAAATCCTTCACCGGCCACATGCTCCCCGTGGAAACCAATATCCTCATCTTTGAAGTAACAGGCGACTGGACGCCGCAGCTCTTCGCCGATTATCTCAAAAAACAGGGAATCCTCGTAATGCCCATCTCCCCAACACAGGTTAGAATAGTCACCCACCTCGATGTTACACTGGAAATGATTGCACAAACCTGCGAAGTCATCGCAGAGATGGCATAATGCAAAGGGCAACTATTCCTGCCCTTTAAATTTCCATCTCTCCTTAATCTCCGTTATTTTTGCAACCTTATATTATGAATAGCATGGAACTTTCGAAAAATTACCTGCCTGCAACGGTTGAAGAAAAATGGTACCAACAATGGATGGATAAAGGCTACTTCCGCTCTAAACCAGATGGCCGCCAACCCTTTACTGTCGTCATCCCTCCTCCAAACGTCACCGGGGTCCTCCATCTTGGCCATACCCTCAATGAAACCGTACAGGATATCCTGGTACGCCGGGCTCGTATGAGCGGCTTCAACGCCTGCTGGGTTCCAGGCTCCGACCACGCCTCCATTGCCACGGAAGCAAAAGTGGTAAATATGCTCAAACAGGAGAAAGGCATCGAAAAATCCCAGCTCACCCGCGAAGAATTTCTCAAATATGCCTTCGAATGGAAAGATAAATACGGAGATATCATCTACCACCAGATAAAAAAACTTGGCTGCAGCTGCGACTGGGACCGTGTAACCTTTACAATGGACGATCACTACTATAAAGCAGTGATCACCGTTTTCATAGACCTCTATAAGAAAGGAGTGATCTATCGCGGCGCACGCATGATCAACTGGGACCCCAAAGCCAAAACAGCTTTGAGCGACGAGGAAGTAGAATATAAAGACCTCCAGGGTAAGCTCTATCATGTGAAATACGCCATCACGGACGCCAACGGCACTCCAACCGGCGAATATATCACCATCGCCACACAGCGCCCGGAAACCATCATGGGCGATACCGCCATCTGCGTAAACCCGGAAGATGAAAGATACACCCACCTGAAAGGTCACTTTGCTACCGTACCGCTGGTAAACCGCCGCGTTCCGGTAATATTTGATACCTACGTAGATAAAGAATTCGGTACCGGCGCCCTGAAAGTAACACCCGCACACGATATCAACGACTATAACCTGGGCCTGAAACATAACCTGGAAATTGTTGATACCCTCAACGACGATGGCACACTCAGCGCCGCCGCTGTTGTTTTCGTAGGGGAAGACCGCTTCATTGCCCGCAAAAAAGTAGTAGCCGCCCTCGCAGCAGAAGGGCTGCTCGTAAAAGAACAGGAATATACTACCCGCCTCGGTTACAGTCAGCGTAACCCCGACACGGTAGTGGAACCACGCATCTCCACCCAGTGGTTTGTAAAAATGGCTGAAATGGCCAAACCCGCCCTGGACGCAGTAGTGAACGGCGATGTAAAAATCCATCCCGGCGACCGCTTCCTGGCTACCTACAAATACTGGATGGAAAATGTAAAGGACTGGTGCATCTCCCGCCAACTCTGGTGGGGACAGCAAATCCCTGCCTGGTACGCACCGGACGGCTCCTTTGAAGTAGCCGCAACCGCCGCTGAAGCAGTACAGCAGTTTGCCGCCCGCAGCATCACCGTTACCGCAGCCGAACTCACACAGGACCAGGATTGCCTGGATACCTGGTTCAGCTCCTGGCTGTGGCCAATGGAAGTATTCAATGGCATCTCCCAACCCAATAATGAAGATATCAACTACTATTACCCTACTTCAGTACTGGTAACCGGACAGGATATCATTTTCTTCTGGGTAGCCCGTATGATCATGGCCGGACTGGAATTCAAAGAAGTGAAACCCTTCAGCGACGTATATTTCACCGGAATGGTACGCGACAAGCAAGGCCGTAAAATGAGTAAGCAACTGGGCAACTCCCCCGACCTGCTGGAACTCATCCACGCCTACGGCGCCGATGCCGTACGCTTTGGTATCATGATCTCCTCACCGGCAGGTAACGACCTTCTGTACGATGACTCCAGCTGTGAACAGGGCCGTAACTTCTGTAATAAAATATGGAATGCCCTCAAACTGGTGAAAATGTGGGAACAACGCCAGGAAGATGACAGCACTGCCAACGCCGCCACAGATAACTTCGCCGTGAAATGGTTTGAAAGCAGGTTGAACGAAGTACAACTCGAAGTAGCTTCCCTGCATAAAGACTTCCGCCTCAGCGAAGGGCTCAAAGCCATCTACAGCCTGGTATGGGACGATTTCTGCAGCTGGTACCTCGAATGGGCAAAACCAGGTTTTGAACAACCAATCCCTGCTTCCATCTACCGCAAAACAGTTTACTTCTTTGAACAACTGATGCAGCTGCTGCACCCGTATATGCCTTTTATTACCGAAGAAATATACCAGCAACTCACCGCACGTGCAGAAGATGATTCCCTGATGATGAAACAGTTTACCACACCGCAGGCGCCGGTACACGCCACCCTGCTGGAAGGTGTGCTGGCGAAAGAAGTGATCAGCAGCATCCGCGATGCACGTAATAAACACCAGATAAAACCAAAAGATCCGATCGTACTGCACATAGAAACCAAACACGATAATGCATTCAAACAAATTGAAGGCATGCTCGCCAAACAGGTGAATGCAAAAGCGATTCACTATGTACAGGAACCCGTGCCTGGTTGCATTACCCTCGTGATCCAGAAGGATAAATTTTACCTGGGTACAGAAACCGTACTGGATACCACCGCACAAAAAGCAGCACTCACAAAAGACCTCGAATACCTGAAAGGATTCCTGGTGTCTGTAGAAAAGAAACTCAGCAATGAGCGCTTCGTACAGAACGCAAAAGCAGAAGCCGTAGACGCAGAACGTCAGAAGAAAGCTGATGCCGAAGCAAAGATTGCTGTCATCGAGGAAAGTTTAAAGTCCTTATAATTTTTAGGATCGCCCGGTCGTTACTATACCGGGCGATTTTTTTATATCCCGGTACTATCATGCAAAAACATCTGTTACTCAGTTTCTTATTAGCCACTGCTGTTACACCGGTCATTGCGCAATCCGCAAAAAAACCGGCTACTGCCGTAACCAGCAAAAGACCCATGAAACTCCGCAGCAGCTGGGGCATCTACCTGAGCGATACGCTACCGAAAAGTGAAGTCATCAAATTACTGGACTCCGCATTGATCGTGCGGGACGAAAAGAATATTAAATACCCGGTGCTCTCCTTTGCTTTTACTTATGAAAAACATGAGCCCTATCTTAACGATACTACCGGGCAACCCGCTATATACAAAGATTTCACAGGAGATAATTTCAAAGCAGCTGCCCTCCCCGCTGCCTGGAGCAAAAACCTGAAGGAAACCCTGCAAACCGGTGATGTATTGTACTTCGACGAAATCATCATCAAATATGCAGAAGAAAAATTCTACAAAGCCCCTGCCCTCCGGATCAACGTCAAGTAATCCATCTCCCTAATAATTAAACAACTGCTGGATCGGTACAATAAAATCAACCCGGTTCTGTGCATTGTCTACCGGGTCCTGGTCAAACAAATGACTGAAACGCACGCCAAACGTAAAAGGCAGCGCGTTACCTATGCGCGTATCAAAAAATAACTCCGTACCGGCAGAAGTATAACGGCTGTTGATATCCACATTGTTGCGGGAGAAATTAGCCATACTGTAATCGTAGAACAAATTAGCCCGGATACGGTTAAAATACAGGATCTGCGCAAAGCCCCAGTCGGGATACGCCAACGGTAAATGATAGTTGGCGCCCAGCTTATAAATACTTGTATACAACGGCGTATTATACCCTCTCGCATATACGAAATTATCCGTGAAAGTATAATTGAACGCATTATCACGCTGCTGATAAGCTCCCTGCAACACCAGGTTATGATTTTGCCATAACCCCGGTAAATACTGATCCAGCCGCGCATACAGCTGCTCCGCATATAAGCCGGTTACAGAGCTGTTATACTGTACCGCCACATATTGCCCGAAATGCGTGTAAATATTTTGTACCGCTTTGATCCGCTGGTTATTAAAGATGATGGTGTTAGTCAGGAACTGCAGATCATTTCCTTTATACTTACTGTCCAGGTAACGGTGACGGATATTGTAATTACTACCGAAAGATAAACTACGGCTGTAAAGCCCTGCCGACAGGTTCAGCGGTATACTGACGCCCACATGCGCAGTGGCCTCATTCCAGTACACCCGCTGCCGGTTCTGATCCAGCCCGTTACGGTTAATGGTATAGTCGGCTCCTACAGATAGCACCGGGAACCATCCCCCGAAAGTAAAGCCTGCCGCGATGTCGGAACTACCTTCATTCCTGTTGTACGTATAGCCGATACTGGTAGACGTAGTACTCAATATATTTTCCCCGATCAGTGAAATACTATAATCCGGATCATTAAAAGATGGCACCCAGCTGTGGAAGTTAAACGGACGGGTAAACTGCGGATATTTCTTCACCGGCAGGGAATCATGCGCCAGCTCCAGGATGTTGCCGCCTTCTTTGAAATGAGGCTGCAGCCAGGCGCTGCGCCCGTCTTTACTCACATCGGCAGGCTCCCATGCAGCCTTGTTCAATGCAGCATGATACAGCTTATATCCCTTTACGGTAAATTCACTGAAAACAAGACTGTCGCCCGCCGGATCTACCGCCATATGCAACGCACTGTTTCCCCTGTCGGTAACTTCATACGTTTTTTTATCGGCCAACGTAATCGCATATACGTTGTTTACATCTTTCAGGCCGCTGGTGAAATAAACTGTATCTCCGTTCACTACCGGTATTCCCAACACGGTATAACTGAAAGGCGTGAGCATCGTGCTTTCGCCTGTAGCGAGCGATTGCTGTACCAGCGCCATCTCTCCCTTATTATTTCTTACCGCACTGATCACGGCCTGCTCTCCGGCAGCAAAACGGGGATAAGTATAATACCAGTTTTCCGGATTGGGCAACTGCTTTTCCACGGCCGCTGTGCGTGTGTTGATCAACTGCAGGCTGTATTTCATTTCCGTAGTGGTAGCCACTGCTATTACCCGCTCACCATTTTCACTGATATCCGGGGAGAAGAATTTCCCCTTCGGGGAAACAGTTTTCGTACGCCCGGTAGCGTTATCCCATACCCGGATCACGGAAAAATTTTTCCAGCCCCACCGCGTGTCGAAACGGGCGGAAGCCCATACCACACGGCCATTGCGGTAACTGAAAAAATCATCGTATACCATGCCGGGGCGTACCAGCAAATGCTCTTCACCGGAAGCATTTAACCGGTAAATACCGGGCACTTTATTCCAGGCATTTTTTAATATCACCCATTCATTATTACCCGCACTGTATACGTAGTTGTAGTTGGTTACCGGTTTGGCTACCGGCTGCAAAGGCTCCGCCGGTGTAGTGTCGGGCCGGGCAGCATAGTTATTCCACAGCGGCTGGTATTCCTTCAGCACCGCATCATAAAAGCCGGTTACATTCATCCCTGTTCTCTTCTTCAGACTGTGTGACAATGGGTAAAACACGCCACGGAAACGAACCGCGTCACTGGTAACATCTTTCCAGAATGTTTGTCCGTAGTGTTCCCGCCCGTAAGTAGTCATCATATATCCCAACGGATAATGATCCGGTACATAATCAACATACGAGCCATTGCGGATTTTCATATAGGCGTAATGTTTACCTGCCAGGGAAAGGCCGCGGAAGCCATCAAAGAAACCCGGGAGCCGGCCGCGCCCCTGCGGTGTTAACGCGGTTTCCATCACCACTGCATCACCTTCCCAAAACCAGTTGGGTACCGCTATATTAGTGACCGCCGCTTGTCCGAGCTGCCCGCCGAGGATAGAAAACACTTTGGATACTCCCTGCCGGAAGTTCATATTCTGCAATACGTGCCGGTACTCATGCACGGCCAGCTGGTCTACCCAGTTAAGAGAGCCCAGGTCCAGCGAATTAGGAGGCGGCGTCAGGTAAAATTCAGAGCGGAAGGGGCCGAGTTGTACATATCCATTGGATTGCAGCGTTTGATTCTGCAATACAATACTTACTTTTTTTTCAAGACCACCAATAGAAGACCGGGTATAGCGGTTAAGATAGTGAACCAGGTTGGCGACCCGCTCTCCCTGCGCGGTCATACCGTGAGGAAAAATCACCTGCACCGTATCCGTGTTGATCTGTTGCCATTTCAGCGAAGGCGGATTACCTCCGAATTGTTGCGCCGATAAAGAAAAGGAAAAAGAAAGAAGAGTAATGGCCAGGATAACACGCATAAAAAATAACGAATTACGGATCTAAGCAGATGATGATAACGTATAAACGAAAATATGGTTCTTTCCTTATATTATAACCGATATTCGCCGTAATCTGCTTTTAAATCTGTAATTCGTTATTGGATATCTTTTAACATTCCGGCAGGCTGATAGGAATATTCACTGCCAGTCCTCCATCGGAAGTTTCCTTATATTTTGAGTTCATATCCTGCGCTGTTTCCCACATGGTTTTTACCACAGCGTCAAGGGAAACCTTTGCCAGTTCAGGATTGCTTTGCAGCGCCAGTTGCGATGCGGTGATCGCCTTAATGGCGCCCATTGTATTCCGCTCAATGCAGGGGATCTGCACCAGTCCGCCGATAGGATCGCAGGTGAGGCCCAGGTGGTGTTCCATCGCTATTTCCGCCGCCATCAGTACCTGGCGCTGGGAACCTCCCAGGCACTCGGTGAGGGCAGCCGCCGCCATCGCGGAAGATACGCCTATCTCTGCCTGGCAACCGCCCATTGCTGCGGAAATGGTGGAGCGCTTTTTAAAGATGCTGCCTATTTCAGAAGCCGTGAGCAGGAATTGCTGGATCTTTTCTTCATGAAAACCATCGCAGAAAGCGATGAAATATTGCAAAACTGCCGGAATTACGCCTGCAGCGCCATTTGTAGGCGCCGTTACCACTCTTCCGAACGACGCATTCTCTTCATTTACGGCCAGCGCAAAACAGCTTACCCAGTCGAGCGTATAGCTGAAATGCGCTCCGCCCGCCCTGATGGCGTCAATCCAGGATGCATAATCAGTATAGGTACGCCCTTTCAGTAATTTTTTGTTGAGCGCCGCAGCACGGCGGCCAACTTTCAGTCCGCCTGGCAACTCCCCGCCGGTATGGCACCCGCGGAAAGTACATTCCTGCATTACGCGCCAGATATTCAACAGCCCTTGCCGGGTTTGTTCTTCCGGGCGCCAGGCGTGTTCATTTTCCATCACCAGCTCAGAAATGCTATACCCGGTTTTAATGCACCACTGCAGCAGCTGGCGGGCAGTATCTATCGGGAAAGGCAGATCTACCTGCTGGGCGCTGCCACCGGCATCTCCTTCCTGCACCACAAAACCGCCACCGATAGAATACCAGGTGGAAGCCAGCTGTTCACCATCCAATAAGGTAACGAGGAAAGTAAGCGCATTGGGGTGAAACGGAAGGGATTCTTCAAAAAGGAAATCAATATCTTCAACAGGGTCAAAATCTATTTCATATTTACCCGCAATTTTCATCCTGCGGCTACGGCGGATATCATCCATTTTAGGATTGATCTGGTTCACATCAAAAGTTACCGGATCATCCCCACAAAGACCCAGCTGAACGGCAATATCGGTACCATGCCCATGACCTGTTTTGGCAAGGGAGCCATATAATAATACCTGTACTTTACTAACAGCCGCCAGTTTGCCATCCTGCTCCAACTGATCCAGGAAGCGCAATGCTGCGCGCCACGGACCTAAGGTATGGGAACTGGAAGGACCAACGCCTATCTTGAAAATGTCAAATACGGAAATACATTCGTGTGCCACTAATTTTTTATTTATCTGTAAAATTAACGGAAAGCAAGGGAATAATACAAATGCAAAAGCGGTACTGGTTCTGCCGGTACCGCTTCATGTTATATCTTCTTCAATTATTTATTCACAAAGTCTTTCAGTTTCACGTTGAATACCAACACGGAATTCGCCGGAATCTTAGGGTAAGCGGTGGGACCGTAAGCATAAATGGAAGGAATGATCAGGTTGATCTCTCCACCCTTGCGGATTTTAGGAATACCGATCGTCCATCCGGTGATCACTTTATCAAGGTCAAACCTGGCACTGTCGCTGCTGTCAAAAACCGTTTTATCCAGCAACTGGCCTTTGTAGGATACCCATACGTTGGCAGCAGCATTCACAGAATCACTGCTTCCTTTTGTTACAATCTGGTAAAAAAGACCACGGGGCTCGTGTTGTACATTGGTAATATTATTGGCAGCGATATATGCTACAATTTTTGCGGAGTCAGCATCGTACTGTGCGATAGCGTCATAGGCAGGTGCATCATCTTTTTTTGAACAGGCGGCAAGCACTAACAGGAATAATCCTCCCAACAGAAAAACTTTCTTCATACAGTTTGGTTTCAGTTTTAGTATAATTAAAAGGTGAAAATACAATTGGCATAAGATAATACATCTACCGGATACTTACCAGTTCCAGGTCAGAAATGAGGATGGCGTTAGGCGGAATAATACCGTTAACCCCCACGGAGCCATAGGCCAGGGCAGACGGGATATATAACCGGATCTTCCCTCCCTGGGAAATTTTCTGCAGCCCTATCTGCCAGCCCGGGATATGGTTTTTAAGCATCCTGTGATCGAAATCGGTGGATCCCAGTGAGGTGCCTACTACTTCACCCGTAACTAAATAATTGGTATAAATAACGGTGGGAATGGAAGTTGCTTTCACGAAATGGGTACTGTCTCCCGGGGCATCTACCCGGTAGTAAAGCCC
The DNA here is from genome assembly GCF_057126945.1 of Chitinophaga sp. G7 BAM 1005. Classification (NCBI taxonomy): domain Bacteria; kingdom Pseudomonadati; phylum Bacteroidota; class Chitinophagia; order Chitinophagales; family Chitinophagaceae; genus Chitinophaga; species Chitinophaga sp. G7 BAM 1005. The sequence continues at coordinate 4,866,962 of NZ_CP181478.1, forward strand.
GGAAACATCTCTGGTGGCGGTTTCATTATGCTCATGCAGGTACCGCTGGATAGCGTTTTCCGCTACCCCGTCCATCATGAGCTCATCCGAGCTGTTCTTTTTTGAACAGGCGCCCAGGATTAAAAGCAGGCTTGCGCAAATTATTTTTACGATTGTGTTCATCCGCTGCTGTTTACTATCTCGTTGTTAAACGGAAATCTTATGATAAAGTTACAGCGGAAAAGTGATCCGCATAAAAAAACTCCTGCAGAACCAGGTCCGCAGGAGTTTTTATGATTATCATGAATATTAGTAGTCCATGCCCATACCGTGGCCACCACCACCCATAGCTGGAGCAGCAGATTTAGGTTCCGGTTTGTCTGCGATTACACATTCGGTAGTCAGCAGCATAGAAGCGATAGACGCAGCATTTTCCAGTGCAATACGGGTAACTTTAGTTGGATCGATAACACCGGCAGCCAGTAAGTTTTCGAAAACTTCTGTACGTGCGTTGAAACCGAAATCAGCTTTACCTTCTTTCACTTTCTGTACTACGATAGAACCTTCGATACCTGCATTGGCAGTGATCTGACGTAATGGTTCTTCGATAGCGCGTTTAACGATGGAGATACCAGTCTGTTCGTCGTTGTTAGCGCCTTTCAGTGTGTTCAGGGCTTCGATAGCGCGGATGTAAGCCACACCACCACCAGGAACGATACCTTCTTCAACAGCAGCGCGGGTAGCGTGTAAAGCATCGTCTACGCGATCTTTCTTTTCTTTCATTTCTACTTCAGTAGCAGCGCCAACGTACAGTACAGCCACACCGCCGCTTAATTTAGCCAGGCGTTCCTGTAATTTTTCGCGGTCGTAGTCAGAAGTAGTTACTTCGATCTGCGCTTTGATCTGTCCGATGCGGGACTGGATCGCGTCTTTTTCACCTTTACCACCTACAACAGTAGTATTGTCTTTATCGATAGTGATGGATTCAGCTTTACCGAGGTAAGTCAGGTCAGCATTTTCCAGTTTGTAACCTTGTTCTTCGCTGATAACGATACCACCGGTGAGGGTAGCAATATCCTGCAGCATATCCTTTCTTCTGTCGCCAAAGCCAGGAGCTTTAACAGCAGCAACTTTCAGCGTACCACGCAGTTTGTTTACCACCAGGGTAGCCAGTGCTTCACCTTCCAGATCTTCGGAGATGATTACCAGCGGAGCGCCCTGCTGAGCTACTTTTTCCAGGATGTGCAGGATATCCTTCATCGTGCTGATCTTCTTATCGTAGATCAGGATATAAGGGTTAGCCAGTTCAGCCTGCATTTTTTCGCTGTTGGTAATGAAGTAAGGAGACAGGTAACCACGGTCGAACTGCATACCTTCTACTACTTCAACAGTAGTGTCGGTACCTTTTGCTTCTTCCACAGTGATAACACCGTCTTTGGTTACTTTCTGCATTGCCTGGGCAATCAGTTTACCAATTTCGCTGTCGTTGTTGGCAGAGATAGAAGCAACCTGCTCGATCTTCTGTGTGTCGTTACCAACTTTTTCGGATTGTTTTCTCAGGTTTTCAACAACTGCTTTTACAGCTTTGTCGATACCGCGTTTCAGATCCATTGGGTTAGCACCGGCAGCTACGTTTTTCAAACCGTCGCCGATGATAGCCTGTGCCAGAACGGTAGCAGTAGTAGTACCATCACCTGCCAGATCAGCAGTTTTGGAAGCCACTTCTTTCACCATCTGCGCACCCATATTTTCGATTGCGTCTTCCAGTTCAATTTCTTTTGCAACGGTAACACCATCTTTAGTTACACCCGGAGCGCCGAATTTTTTCTCGATCACTACGTTACGGCCTTTAGGGCCCAGGGTTACTTTAACGGCATCAGCCAGGGTGTCAACGCCTTTCTTCATCTTGTTGCGGGCGTCTATATTGAAGAAAATTTGTTTTGCCATAATACTTTGAGATTTTTCTTTTAGGAATTAATTCATATCCGGAAACAGCTCTTAAACGATCGCCAGGATATCAGATTCACGCATGATTAAGTAATCTTCGCCTTCAATAGGGAGTTCCTGACCAGAATATTTACCATACAGTACAGTATCACCTACCTTTACAGTGATCGGTTCATCTTTTTTACCGGGTCCGGCAGCCACCACGGTGCCTCTCACAGGTTTTTCTTTTGCAGTATCGGGGATAATGATACCACCAGCTGTCTTCTCTTCTGCTGCTGCAGGTTTCACGATTACCCTGTCAGCTAAAGGTTTAATACTTAATTGTTTAGCCATAGTAGTTTTTATTTAAAAAAGATGTTTGTGATTTTGTTCTTTGCGTCCACGAGAATTGTGCCAAGGCGGTTTTCGGGTCAAATTTACAGGTCACGAAGGTATCGACTTGCTTTGATACTGACAAATCATGACAAGCGACCCGAAAAAATGACAGCCAGGCGGATTTCGCGGATTTTGTCTTTCCCGCTGATTCCCCTGAGCGAAGGTTGTCTTTCCCCTTGATTCCCTTGATTATACTGATTAAAAGGATATTTTTTTAAGCGGATATTGTCTTTTGCCCTGATTCTCCCGATTATTATTAATCAACCAGGATTTTTCCGTGAAAAAGGCACTTAAACTATCCTTCTCTAAAAATCATTAATAAAAATCAAAAAAAACAATTAATCAGTATAATCAAGGGAATCAAGGGGAAAGACCACCTCCGCTCTAATCTCCGCATCGAATATGGAAATTTTTCTCTAGTTTTGCGGCCTTATACCAGTTCTTTTTTATAAGATGATCAGTAGAAGAAACATCCGGGTAAAAGTAATGCAAACACTTTATGCCCTGGAAACGATGGAGCAAAGCAGTATTAAGCCAGGCACGGCCACCAGACTTTTAAACGAAAAGCTGGACCAAACCTGCCAGATCTTTACCTACTTACTTAACTCAGTGGTACAGGTAGCACAATACGCCGAAATTGATGCGCACGCCCGTGCTTCCAAACACTTACCCTCTGCCGAGGACCTGCAGGTGAACACCAAAATTGCAGGAAATGAGTTTATTTACCAGATAACCAGCGACAAAGGGTTCCAGGTAAACCTGGAACAGTGGAAAATGAAGCTGCAAACAGATGATGATCTGCTCAGAAAGCTTTATAACCAATTGGTGCTTACAGATACCTACAAAGCCTACGCAGCAGAAGGTAGCCGTACCAAAGCAGGTGAAAAGGAAATACTGGAATTCATCTATAAAGAAATACTGGCGAAAAGCGAGCCGTTTCTCCAACACATGGAAGATACCTTCCTCCACTGGGGCGACGACGAAGAAATGATGGGCATTCTGATCAATAACTATTTCAATAAGCCGCATCTCTTCAATTTCCTGCAGCTGATCAGTAAAGAAAAACTTGATTATGCAAAGGAACTCCTGCTCACCGTAATCGACAAAAAAGAATACTGCCTCGAACTGATCAAGCCCAAATTACAAAACTGGGATTCTGAACGTATCGCTGCAGTAGATATGTTACTGATGGAAATGGGTGTATGCGAGTTCCTCTACTTCCCCACCATCCCTACCAAAGTAACCATCAACGAATATATAGACCTGGCGAAAGCCTACAGCACTCCTCAGAGCGGCCAGTTTATCAATGGTATCCTGGATAACATTCTGAAAGATCTGGAAAAAGAACAACTGGTGCTGAAACAGGACCGTCCGAAAAAGTAAGTGGGAAAAGTTATTTTTACGGTAAAATAGCAATGCCATGAAAAAACTGTTCTGTTTACTCGCCTGTGGAAGCCTGCTGGTGGCGGCTTGTAACAATAGTGCCAAAAATAATACCGCTGCAGAGGCAGCCGGTAACGGACAAAAAAACGAAGCTGGCCAGTCCTCCGCGCTCACCTTTGAAGAAAAGGTGCATAACTTTGGAGAAATTGTAGCAGGTGAAAAAGTAGAGTACTCCTTTAAATTCACCAATACAGGCACCAGCCCGCTGCTTATCGAAGATGCCATTTCCAGCTGCGGTTGTACCGTACCGGAATGGCCCAAAGAACCCATCAAACCCGGTCAGTCCGGCTATATGAAGGTTATTTTCGACAGCCACGGAAAATCAGGCTATACCGAGAAAGAAATTTCTGTTAAAATCAACAATAAAGACGGTTATGTGGTAGGACCTAAGATCCAATGCAATATCATTACCAAGTAGTCCGGATTAAACTATTAAATCAATTATAGAGATGAACATCCTGAACATTTTATTAATGGCGCCTCAGGGCGGTGCCCAAGGCGGTGGTAACTCCTGGGTTTCTTTCCTGTTTTTTGGCGGTATGATTGTCGTTATGTGGCTTTTCATGATTAGGCCCCAAACTAAAAAAGCAAAACTGCAGAAACAATTTATCGATAACCTGAAAGAAGGTGATAAAATCGTCACTATCGCCGGTATTCACGGTAAAGTGAAGAAAATGAACGACAATAACACCGTTCTGATGGAAGTTAGTCCGGGCACCAGCTTTACCATCGAACGCTCTGCTATCAGCATGGAATATACCACCGCTCAGCAAAAAGCGGCCGAAACTAAATAAGAATTACGAATCAAAGTAATTACTGTTTACGGAGTTACAGACAGATGATATTCGCGGATCTATTCCCCGGCATCTGCCCGTAACTCCGTAATTCATATGGGTAATTCGTATTTTTTTTTAATTTGGGGCTATGTTAAAGATTGGAATCACCGGAGGCATTGGCTCCGGCAAAAGCACCGTTAGTAGAATATTCGAATTATTGGGCGTTCCCGTGTATTACGCGGACGACCGGGCCAAAGATATCATGGTCCGCGACCCCGAACTGGCCGCACAGGTAAAACAGCACTTCGGCGAAGAAATATACGACGCCCACGGCGCACTGAACCGCAAACTCCTGGGAAATATCGTTTTCAACGACAAAGACAAACTCGCCCTCCTCAATTCCCTCGTACATCCGGCCACCATCCGGGATTCAGACAACTGGGCGCAACAACAAACCACGCCCTACGTACTGAAAGAGGCCGCTCTCCTCTTTGAAACAGAATCCTTTCACCACCTCGATAAGGTAATCGCCGTTTTTGCCCCCCAGCCACTGCGCATACACCGCGTAATGAAACGCGACAACGTAACCCGCGATGAAGTGCTGGCACGCATGTACAAGCAAATCGACGAAACCATCAAAATGCGCCTGAGTGATTATGTCATTCGTAACGACGAGCAACATATGGTAATCCCGCAGGTGCTCGCCCTTCATAAAAAGTTCCTGGAACTGGCCACAGTAAAGTAATTGCGCTTCAAGTCCACCTCAAAGGCGTACATAAGGCATACATGCCCCGGGGTTACACCAGGTTTACCCCGTATATACGCCGTACATAAAGCGTCTTTGCGTAAAATATACGCAGCACTTACCCCGGGTATACCAGGGCGCCAAACCGCCCGCGGTTTTCCCTAACTTTGAAAAAAATACGGATAATGGACAACGCGAACAGATCTCCCATTCAACTTACGGCCAGTGCTGCTGAAGTAGTGAAACAATTGTTACAGGGCAATACAGAAGCCCCCTACCTCCGGGTAGGCGTAAAGGGCGGAGGTTGTTCGGGTGTTGCCTATATGCTCGGCTTTGATGCCCTCATGGAAGACGACGACCTGTTTGAGATATCCGGCATCCCCGTGATTATGAAAAAAGCACATGGCATGTACCTCATGGGTATGGAAATAGACTACCAGCAGGGAAACGATGCCGCCGGGTTTGTATTCAGGCAGCCGGCCAGCTGATCAGCATCTCCCTAAAATATACTTCACAAAAAAACCTCCTGGCAAGCCAGGAGGTTTTTATTTATCAAACATTATTTCAGTAAGATCCTACTTATTTGGTAGCAGAAGCCGTTTTCTTGGCAACCACTTCTACTGACTCACTTTCGTTGGCCAGCTGATTCTTCTTGTCGAAGTCAACCAGTACAGGCGCCGCAACAAAGATAGAGGAGTAGGTACCGGTGATCACACCAATCAGCATCGCAAAGGCGAAACCACGGGTTACTTCACCACCAAATACAAACAGGATCAGGATGGTCAGGAACACCGTCAGCGACGTCATAATGGTACGGCTCAGGGTATCGTTGATCGCTTTATTGATCACGGTATTCCTGTCGCGGCCATGAGAGCCGGTTCTGAAGTATTCACGGATACGGTCAAACACAATCACGGTATCGTTCATGGAGAAACCAATCACCGTCAGGATCGCAGCAATAAAGTGCTGGTCAATTTCCAGTGTAAACGGTACAAAAGATCTGCACCAGGAGAATACCGCCAGGGTAACCAGTACGTCATGCAGCAGGGAGAAGATAGTACCGATAGAGTACTGCCACTTGCTGAAACGTAACAGGATGTACAGGAAGATCACCACAATAGACAGGATCGTTGCCTTTACCGCACCTGCACGCAGGTCATCGGAAATGGTAGGTGATACTGTCTGGGAACCTACAATATAGCGGGAAGTAAATACGTCAGGCGTTACAGAAGCATCATAGAACTTCTTCAGACCATTGTATAATTTATCAGCCACTTCTTTGTCAACCGCCAGGCTCTGCTGCTCAATTTTGTAAGCAGTAGTGATGCTCAGCTGGTTGGTGCTGCCGATTGTTTTAACGAATACTTCAGAGTCAAATTCTTTCTTCAGTACGTCTGCTACTTCTTCACGGTTCATTGGATGCTCAAAGCGAACTGTATAGCTGCGGCCACCGGAGAAATCGATACCATGATCGAAACCGTGGAAGAAGGAAGAAACACCTGCTACCATTACAAAGGCAGAGATGATATAAGCATATTTACGTTTGCCTACGAAATCAAAAGCAACATGTTTAAATACCTTACGGGAAATAGGCGTGAAGTATTCAAAATGTCTTTTTCTCTTCATCCAGAAATCAGTTACCATACGGGAAACCAGGATACCGCAGAACAGGGACAGGAACAAACCTATGATCTGTGTGGTGGCGAAGCCGAGTACCGGACCTAAACCGAAGTAGAACAGGATGAAGGCGGTGAGCAGGGAGGTAACGTGACCATCGAGTACCGGTGCATAGGAACGTTTGTAACCGTCTGCCACTGCATCGTGGTAAGATTTACCATGCGTCAGCTCGTCCTTGATCCTTTCAAAGATGATTACGTTGGTATCCACCGCCATACCGATGGTGAGTACCATACCGGCAATACCGGCCATTGTTAACGTTGCACCCATAGAAGCCAGGATGCCGAAGGTAAACAGCAGGTTCAATACCAGTGCAATATTAGCCACCCAGCCGGCTGAGTTGTAATACACCAGCATGAGTACGAAGATGATTCCGAAGGAGATCATAAAGGATTTAGCACCGGCAGCAATGGATTCAGCGCCGAGGGTAGGCCCTACGATCTGTTCCTGTACAATTTGTGCAGGAGCCGGCATTTTACCGGATTTCAGGATGTTGGCGAGGTCATTCGCTTCTTCAATGGTAAAGCTACCACTGATAGAGGAACGGCCACCGGCAATTTCACCCTGTATGGAAGGGGCAGAGTAAACGATGTTATCGAGCACTACTGCCACATAGTTAAATGTAGCGGGATCTTTTGGATTGGTAGGAGCCAGTTCACCGGTCAGTTTCTTCCACTGGTGGGCGCCTTCGTTATCCATTGTCATGCTGATCTCCGGCTGGTTGTTCTGGTCCATGTCCTGACGGGCATCAACGATGCTTGCGCCACCAACACGGGGTTCAGGACTGGCAGGGTTCACTTTCAGCGCATATACAGCCAAAGGACCGTGTTTATCTTCTTTATTTTCAGCACCAAACGCAAATACCAGGTCTTTAGGCAGGATCGATTTTACAGCAGGCAGTTCCACGTAACGGTTGAATGTAGCCGTATCTTTTGGTAAAATTCTTCCGATAGACGGACCCGGATAAACTGAACCGGATTGTGGGTCTACGTTAGGAAATAATACCATGAACAGCGGGTTCTGTGCCTGTTGTTCTTTCAGCTGCAGTTCTTTGCTGGCATTTTTGCTGGTATCTTTTTTAGACAGGTAATCTGTCAGGCTGGCATCTTTACTGGTATCCTTCGCGGCAGCAGTGGTAGCAGCAGCAGCTGAATCCGGCGTAGCGGCAGGAGTGGCAGTAACAGCGGCCTTAGCATTCCTGATGGCGTCGTTCATCGGGGATAATACATTCTGGATAAACTCCGGAGAGTTTTTGTATACTTCCCTGAATTCGAGGTTCGCAGTTGCCTGCAGGTATTTGTGTACACGGGCGGCGTTATCAACACCGGCGAGTTCCACGGAGATCAGTCCTTTATTTTCATCCAGGCTGATATTAGGTTGTGCCACTCCAAATTTATCAATACGTTTTTGCAGTACGATATAGGTATTCTTAATGGCAACACGTGATTCCTTGCGGATCATGTCCAGCACCTGCTGATTGGAAGAATTGAAGGTAATATCCTTCTGGTAGGCATTCGCAAAAATAGAAGCCAGTTTACCCTGTGGTGCTACCTCGGCGTATGCTTGTCCGAACAAAGTAACAAAATCGGCCTGGTTAGTTTTCTTCAGCTCATTTGCCCTTTCCAGCGCTTTGTTAAAAGCAGCATCCTTGGATTGACCGGATAATGCGCGGATAACATCTTCCACGCTTACTTCCAGTACTACGTTCATACCACCTACCAGGTCCAGACCGAGATTCAGTTCTTTCTCTTTGGCCTTGGTATAGGTGACATTCCATGGAAAGCCTGCAATTTTTGCGCTGCTGGTACTGTCCACAATCTCTTGTCTCCTCTGTTTAATAAACCCTTTGAGGGTATCTGAGTAGAAGCCCTGCAGTTCCGAACTGCCTGGATATTTCTTTTCAGGTGTAGGGTATTGCTTGGCCACATCGTTCTCGGCCTGCTGCTCTATCTTCTTCTCATAGTTCCGCACCAAAAACGTGAAGGACAATTGGTACAAAGAGATAAGGATCAGTGCGATGGCAAAAAATCTTACCAGTCCTTTAAGTTGCATACTGTTTGTTTCGGGTTTATAAAAAAAAATTTTAAGAGTTGCAAAGATAGAATTTAAATCGATATATTAAAGTCCTTGTTAAAAGACACGCAAAATCAATATGCGCCTGCCTTTGCAGGTTGGTTGGCACACTTTTTTTAATCTGCAGCTCCCGGATTCTGGTCTTTTTTAAATATATTCCTTTGCTTTACAATCCATAACAACGACAAATATATGCAAACCCAACATTATCCGGCAACAGATAATTTTCTGGAAGCTTTGCTGAAAAGTCAAAAAAGCCGGTTAGGCGCCGTATTCAGCGATCCTTCCTCTTACCGTTTACAGGTGATTTTTACCCGCATAGACCGGGACGCGCAGCAGCAGCCGCATTTCTCGGACTATTACTATGGTGTGTCGCCGGAAACCTACTTCTACCCTGCCTCCACGGTAAAGCTGCCTGCAGTGGCCCTGGCACTGGAAAAGCTCAACGATCTGCAGATTCCCGGCCTTGACCGCAACACGCCGTTTTTTACGACGCCGCTTCCGGATGTAAATACCGGCGTGCACCACGACCATTCCGCAGCTTCCGGCCTCCCATCTGTAGCCCATTATATAAAAAAAATATTTCTTATCAGTGATAACGACGCCTATAACCGCCTCTACGAGTTTATAGGACAGGAGCCTTTTAACCGCCGGCTATGGGAAATGGGATATACCCAGGCCCAGATCCGCCACCGTGTGGGACTTCCCCTGTATGAAGAAGCCAACAGGCACACCAATGCCGTTAGCTTCCGCGAAGGGAACAGGATCCTCTACCAGCAACACGCTGGCTGCAGCCACCTGGAGTTTTCCCCGCGGGAAGACTTTGCCGGGAAAGCCTGGTATAATCACCTCGACCACCTCCAGCACCAGCCCATGAACTTCTCCCACCGCAATAAACTGCCCCTCTCCAGCTTACATAATATCATGCGCAGCATAATTTTTCCCGGAGCTGTAACAAATCGTCAACGTTTCCGTTTAACAGGGAACGATTACTTTTTTTTGTACAGATGTATGTCCCAGCACCCGGAAGAATCAACAGACCCGGTTTATGACCCGGAACAATACTATCAGGCATATACGAGGTTTTTGCTTTTTGGAGGTGACCGGAACAGCCGGATACCTGAACACATCAGGATTTTCAACAAACCAGGATGGGCATACGGATTTCTGACCGATACAGCATATATTGTTGATTTTACCAGTAAAACGGAATTCCTGCTGTCTGCCAGTGTTTTTGTAAATACCACAGGTGTGCTGGGAGATGATCAACCGGCTTTTGAAAAAACAGGCAAACCTTTTCTCAAAGCACTGGGGGAAGTAATTTATGAATCGGAGGTGCAACGTAAAAAGAGCATTTTACCTGACCTGTCCCGTTTTGAACCAAATGATAAAAAAACAACCGATCAATAACACAATTTAAAAACTGAGAGCAAAATGCTAACCAAGAAAAATCGCGTATGGGCAGTTGTGGCCCTGTTGACAGGAATCATCGGATTATCTTCCTGCCTGAAAAATGATAGTAATTACACACCAACAAGACCACAGGCACAGATTTCAATACTGGGCAGTTCCGCCAGCATGATTCCAGGTATTTTCTACGATAACGACCAGAAAGTAACTGAAACTGAATTCAACTTCAATTTCTACGCCCGGTACGCCGTTTATGGTGGCCTGCACAAATTTGATCTGAAGAAGAAAGGAGGCGACAGCCTGATGACCACCACTACTTACAATTTCGACTCCACACAATACTATACTTACCTGATCTGGGATAAAGCCCCCATAAGATCTGCCATTATCAAAACAGATCAATCCAACTACAGCCGCGATAAAATCGGCATCCGTTTCTTCAACCTGAGTGCGAACGCAGGTCCGGTAGATCTGTTTATCGGTACTGAAAAAATCGACAGCAACCGGGTGTACTTTAACGGCGATGTATCTTCTGCCAGCGCTTTCAAACTGTTCAACAGCTTCAGCGTAAACAATGCGATCACCATCAAGGAATCTGGTACCGGCACTGTACTTGCCACGGCAAGCAGCACTGATCTGCGTGTCGGCAGTTTCAACGCAGGTAACTTCTATACCATTTACATCGTAGGCGTTAAAGGAAGTACCGGTACCGACAAACTGGTTACCAACGCTATCTTCAGTTTATACTGACAATAATACGCTTCCGTAAAAAGAAGCAACATAAAACGCAGAACGGGCCGGATATCCGGCCCGTTCTGCGTTTGTACAGCAGCCCGGAACGATCTTTCCATGTATTATCTGGTTTTTTTCTGTACGTTTGTTCCGGTCAATTCAATATAATGATATGAATCAACTAGCAGACAGGCTGTCACGGATTTCCGAGCCGCAAACAATTAAAATGGCTAAACTCGGCCGCGAGTTGAAAGCCCAGGGTATAGATATTGTAGACCTCAGCATCGGAGAACCGGACTTTGACACCCCGGCGCACATCCGCGAAGCCGCCAAAAAAGCGATCGATGAAGGATTTACACACTATACACCCGTGGCAGGCTATGCAGACGTAAGACAGGCAGTAGTACACAAATTAAAGAGAGATAACGGTCTTGACTATACGCCGGAACAGATAGTAGTGTCCACAGGCGCCAAACAATGCCTGGCCAATGCAGTGCTCAGCATCGTAAACCCCGGCGATGAAGTGATCATCCCCACCCCTTACTGGGTTACATATTCCGAACAGGTGAGCCTCTGCCAGGGAGAAGTGGTATTTGTTCCCTGCAGTATCGAAAACAATTATAAGATTACACCGGAGCAACTGGAAGCAGCCATCACACCAAAAACAAAGCTGTTCATGTTCTCCTCTCCCTGCAATCCCACCGGCTCCGTATATTCCAAAAAAGAACTGGAAGGACTCGCCGCCGTATTCGCCAAACACCCGGAGATCTTCATCATCTCCGATGAAATATATGAGTACATCAATTACGAAGGCAAACATGAAAGCATTGCGCAGTTTGGTGATCTGATCAACCGCACCATCATTATCAACGGCCTGAGTAAAGGTTTTGCCATGACCGGCTGGCGTTTGGGCTACCTCGCCGCACCACTGGACATCGCCAAAGCCTGTGATAAGATCCAGAGCCAGTTCACTTCTGCTACCTGCTCTATCACCCAGCGCGCTGCCATCACAGCCCTCACCGGCGAACTGACCACCGCCGTGGAAATGGTCGCCGAATTCAAAAAACGCCGCGCCTACATTCATGAAGCCCTGAAAACCATCCCCGGTTTAAAGGTAAATGACCCGGAAGGCGCATTCTATATGTTCCCCGATGTAAGCGCATTCTTCAACAAATCATTTGAAGACTCACACATCAAAAACGCAGACGACCTTTGCATGTATCTCCTGCACAAGGCACACGTGTCTACCGTTACAGGCAGCGCTTTCCAGCAACCCAACTGTATCCGCCTGTCATACGCTACCAGCATGGACAAACTGGAGAAAGGGGTGGAAAGAATGAAAACCTGGCTGGGGAAACTCGCTTAACAAACGATCATCTTTGTGATTAATACGATTACCGGGAGATGTTATAAAGTTCACATCTCCCGGTAATCCTTTTTATTTTAAACCGGTATTCTACAATATATAAATATCTTTATATATATTTGTGCATAAAGTAATAAGATGGGCAGCCTTGACTTGAATACACTACTATACATAGCACTTGCAATTGGTGCAGTTGCTATCGTATACCCTACGATAAAAGATCTTTTTAAGAAAAATAAAACGGCGGATACCGCTACAGGCAACAAAGAACAGCCGGTAAATGCAGCTGTGCTTCCTTTACAGTTGCAGGCATACGAAAGAATGGCGCTTTATGTAGACCGGATCACGCCGCAAAGCCTGATAGGACGTACCTATCAGCCGGGCCTAACTGCCGTGGACATGCAGATTGCAATGGTACAGCAAATCAAAGCAGAATACGAACATAACGTTACCCAACAGATCTACGTATCGGCCATGACCTGGGAAGCGGTGAAAACATTAAAAGAACAAACGATCTCTGTTATTAACCAGGTAGCCGTGCAACTGCCACCGGACGCCCCAGCAATGGAACTCAACAAACAGATACTGGAAGTATTTTTACAGGCAGGCGAATCTCCCGCCGAACTCACTTCCCAGATCATTAATGCGGAAGCCAAAAGACTGATGCGGTAGTCATTTTGCATTGATCAATTCATTCAGCAGGTAACTTTTTCCATTAAATAAGATATACAACGGCATTCCCTGGTACCAGGGAATGCCGGCCTTTTTGGCATGTACCTGGATATGCAGGTGAGGTTCAGAGCTAAAGCCCGAATTGCCCACGCAACCGAGCGGATCTCCCTGCTTTACATACTGCCCTTCCCTTACCACCACGCTTCCCATTTTAAGATGCGCCATAAACACATAGTACCCCGGCGTTTCCAGTACTACCTGGTTGGTATTTTTGGGGCCGCGGTTCATCGCAGGCGGTATATTATCCGGGTTATTGCTGTACGCCCTCATCACAAGCCCGTCGCATGGCGCATATACCGTATCGCCAAAAATCACATAATCTTCCAGCTTACGGGAAAATATTTTCCCCGCCCGCCCGCCATAGCTGTTCAGCTTCACGATATCCATCGCGTAAACTGCCCCCCGTAAACTAAAGTGGAAAACATTGGTAGGCAACCCCTTGCCACCCTGCAATACAAAGTATTTGCCCGGCTTAAAAGGAAATGCCAGCGCTACCCGCTGCGGTTTCCCCGTAGTACCCGTAAAGTACAGCACAGACATTACGACGAAAATAAAGGTAAAAATGCCATTGCTAACCCGTTTCCATCCCGGCGTGGGCCTGGCCGCATGATCGTGCTTACGCACCGCATAAGCGGCCATGTTCGCCAATAAAAGTCCGCCAAAAACATACTTGGAATAAACAGACAGGTATACCCAGGTGCCATATAAATACAGGAACCAACCCAGCGAAAGCCCCAGCAGCAAATAGCTGTAAGTAGCTGCCAGCGGGCGGCTTCCTGCTTTCCAGACAAGATATAAACTATATAACGCCAGTGCGATCGTTATGCATAATAAACAGTAGATGATCATAGTATCCTGCCAAACTTTCACACAAAATATCAATATTTTTCTCAGCGGCGAAGTACCATAATAATTATGTAACATTGCAACGCTAGTTTTAGATACTATGGAAAAAACCATTCAAACCGATTCAGGCATTGTAATAGCACCGGTATATACACAGCCTGTGCCTATGGACGAACAGCCCGGCGCCTTTCCTTACACCCGTGGCATACACGCCACCATGTACCGCGATAAACTGTGGACCATGCGGCAATACGCGGGTTTCAGCACGGCAGAAGAATCGAATAAAAGGTATCACTACCTGCTAAGCCAGGGCGTTATGGGACTGAGTGTAGCCTTCGACCTGCCTACACAAATTGGTTATGATTCAGACCACCCGATGTCGGAAGGAGAAGTGGGAAAAGTAGGCGTAGCCATCGATTCCCTGGAAGATATGGAAATACTGTTCAAAGATATTTCATTGGAACAGATCTCCACCTCTATGACGATCAACGCCACCGGCTTTATCCTGCTGGCCTTTTATATAGCGCTCGCCAAACGGCAGGGCGCCGACCTGAAAAAGATTTCAGGCACTATCCAGAACGATATCCTGAAAGAATATGCCGCCAGGGGCACCTTCATTTATCCGCCGAAGCCCTCCATGCGGCTCATCACGGATATTTTTGCCTATTGCAGCAAAGAAGTACCCAAGTGGAATACCATCTCTATTTCCGGTTATCACATCCGGGAAGCCGGCGCTAATGCTGTGCAGGAGCTGGCTTTCACACTGGCTAACGGTAAAGCCTATCTGAAAGCGGCACTGGACACCGGGCTGGATATCAACGTATTTGCCAAACGGTTGTCTTTCTTCTTCAACGCACACAATCACCTCTTTGAAGAAGTAGCCAAATTCCGCGCCGCACGCCGCATGTGGGCGCATATCACCCGGTCGCTGGGCGCTACCGATCCCAAAGCACAGATGCTGCGGTTCCATACGCAAACAGGCGGCAGCACCCTCACGGCACAACAACCACAGAATAATATTGTGCGCGTAGCTATTCAAACACTGGCGGCTACAATGGGTGGTACGCAATCGCTGCACACCAACGGCTACGATGAAGCGTTGTCATTACCCACAGAAGCAGCAGCACGTATCGCCCTCCGCACCCAACAGATCGTTGGCTACGAAAGCGGCGTGGCAGATACCGTAGATCCGCTGGCCGGTTCTTTTTACGTGGAAGCGCTCACCAATGAAGTGGAAGAAAAAGCCTGGGAACTGATTCATAAAATTGATGCGATGGGTGGCGCTGTAAGCGCCATAGAACAGGGTTTCATACAGGATGAAATAGCAAAGAGCGCATACAGGTATCAGCAGGAAATAGAAAATAATGAGAAAATAATCATCGGTGTCAATAAATTTACAGCGTCTGACCAGGTAACGCCGGAAGTATTCCGCATAGACGACAGCATCCGTACGTTACAGTCGGAACGCCTGAAATCCTTACGGGAACGCCGCGATAATGCTGCCGTACAAAACGCGCTGGCACAGATCCGGCAGGCAGCCGGCACCGATGAAAACCTCATGCCCCTTGTAGTAGCAGCAGTGGAGCATTTATGTACCCTGGGCGAAATAGCAGATGTACTGAGAGAAGTATGGGGAGAGTATAAATAATTATATAAGCGTATTCAATAGTCCAATGAGTTTAATCTATTACAACAACTGCCCGCTTTGTGGTTCGTCGCAAATACATGAAGCGCTTACTGCCAAAGACTACACCGTATCCAAAGAAGTTTTCAACATCCTCCATTGCGGAGGCTGTGGCGGCCGCTTTACGCAAAATGTACCCGACAGCGCGCATATAGGCCGCTACTACCAGTCGCAGGAATATATTTCCCACTCTGAAACAAAGCAGGGGCTCATTAACCGCTTATATCACAGTGTCAGGAAAATTACGCTGCGCTCCAAACAAAACTGGGTACGCAATGCCTGCGGTATTAAAACAGGCGCCCTGCTGGATATAGGCAGCGGCACCGGCGCATTCCTGCATTATATGCAAACCGGCGGCTGGACAGTTACCGGCCTGGAACCCGATGAAAATGCCCGCCGCAACGCCAAAGAAATTTATAATGTAGACGCGCTGCCCATTGAACAGCTGTACGCTTTACCCGCTCGGCAATTTGATGCGATCACCATGTGGCACGTACTGGAACATGTACACGATCTGCACCGCTACCTGGATCACATCCGCACCCTGCTAAAACCCGGCGGTTCTTTACTGATCGCCGTTCCCAACTACACGTCTTCCGACGCCGACTATTATAAAGAATACTGGGCCGCCTATGATGTGCCCCGGCACCTTTATCATTTTTCGCCAGGCTCAATGGAAAAACTATTAACACAGCACCATATCACGCTGGCAAAAAAACACCCGATGGTGTTCGACGGCTTCTATGTAAGCCTGCTCAGCGAAAAATACAAAACAGGTAAAAGCCGGCTCCTGCAAGGGTTCTTCCACGGCTTCCGCTCCTATCGCAAAGGACTGAAAACCGTGGACCGGTGCAGCTCTATTGTATACGAATGCAAGGTTTAAAGCGCTACAATAATTTCATCTCGTCAATCAGTCGCGTACAACCCGCGTACTTATCCACAATAAACAGCACATAGCGGATATCCACCATGATGTTGCGGCAAATCGAAGGATCGAAATTAATATCGCTCATGGTGCCTTCCCAGGTACGGTCAAAGTTCAACCCGATCAGGTGGCCGTAAGCATCCAGCGCAGGGCTGCCGGAGTTTCCGCCGGTAGTATGGTTGGAGGCAATAAAACAAACAGGCATCTTACCATTGACGCCATAGCGGCCGTAGTCTTTCTTCTTATATAGTTCTATCAGTCGTGCCGGTACATCAAATTCGTAATCGCCCGGGATATATTTTTCCATGACGCCATCCAGGTAGGTATAGAAATCATAGTGAATAGCATCACGTGGATTGTAGCCATCTGCTTTTCCGTAGGTAACGCGCAGCGTGCTGTTGGCATCCGGGTAGAAACTTTTTTTATTGCCCATTACATCTATCTGTGCCTGCATATAAGTGCGTTGCAGGTTGTTGATGTTGGATTGCAGATCGGCCAGCGGGCGGCTTACATTATCCACGTAACCTTTGCGCATGGCCATTACCAACCGGGTAGCCGGGTCTTTCCACATCTGTGCTACTACAGTGTTATAAGGTTGCTGTACAAAAGCGGTTAGTTTATCCATAGACGTTAATCCGGATACTGCATATAGTTTGTCGGTCAATACGCGGCTGTCTTTATTGTTTTCCTGCCAGATCTGTGCAAACTCCGCCCCTGCAAATTGTGCCGGAACGCCTTTGGCATACAATGCAATCAGGCTTACTGCCACATCATGATCTACTTTCGCGTTATAGTTCTGGTAAAATCCCTGCATAGATCCGAGGAACTGCTGCCGCATGGTTTCATACTGCGCTTCTCCCCTTTCATGTACATCGTTGAGGAAAGTGATGAGGCGGTCGCCCACGGTGAACAGCTCCACATTTTTTACCAGCTCACTGTAATAGTCGCGGGCCTGTGCATAAGGCTGCACCTGCTGGTAGTAGCCATTAAGAGAATCCAGTACGCCGTTGTACTTTTGCTTCCATACAGGGTTGGCTTCCATCTGCTGACGGTAAACAGCTTCATACTGCAGTTTTTTGCCTACGCCGTTGGTTTGTTTTACGCCCTGCATCTCTCCCATCCACTTTTTCCAGTAGTTGGCAGTGCCGGCGAACTTAGCTGCATACTGAATTTTTATCTGCGGATCTTTCCGCATGTAGCCATCCATAATTTTGAGGGCGGCATCACGCATTTCCACTTTGGCGGCATCCAGTACGTCTACGGTTTGCTTTACCCCTTCGGAGGGCAGGTATTCGGTGGTGCGGCCGGGAAAACCCATTACCATTGTGAAGTCGTTCTGTTTCACTCCTTTCAGCGAAATAGTGAGGGCGTATTTAGGCTTTAAAGGCACGTTATCCTTCGAGTAAGACGCCGGGCGACCATCCTTACCCGCGTAGATGCGAAACATCGAGAAATCGCCTGTATGACGCGGCCAAACCCAGTTGTCCGTATCTGCACCGAACTTCCCGATGGAAGAAGGCGGCGCGCCTACCAGGCGTACATCACGATAGGTTTCCGTTACAAACAGGAAATACTGGTTGCCTTCATAAAAAGGCTTTATCATGGTTTCCTGCCAGCTTTCCCTGCGGGCATTCTGGCGGATTTCGTTCAAACGTTTGTCAATAGCCGACTGCCGCTCTCTTTCGCTCATACCGGCCGTCACATCCTGCAGCGCTGCTTTGGTTACATCATCAATGCGTACAATGAAGGTGGCAAATAAACCGGGGTTAGGCAGCTCTTCTACCGCAGACTTTGCCCAGAACCCATTTTCCAGGAAGTTATTCTGCAGGGAAGAATGCTTCTGGATAGCGTCATAACCGCAGTGATGATTGGTGAGCAGCAACCCCTGCTCAGAAATCACTTCCGCTGTACAGAAACCGCCAAAGCTCACGATGGCATCTTTCAGGCTACCTTTGTTAATATTGTAAATATCCGCGGCAGTGATTTTCATGCCCATTCCCTTCATCTCTTTCTCATTAAGACCGGAAAGCAGCTGTGGCAGCCACATTCCCTCTGTGGCATAAGTGTGCCTGGTAAGTACCAGGAGTGCCAATAACAGCACCGGTTTCACGATTCGTTGCAACATATCTGATATTCTTTTTATAAAAGAGGCAATTTACTATAATTCGGGGAGCAGCGAAAAGATAACCCCATGTTTCCGATCATTCATCGACATAAACCAGCGATTTACAGAGAAGGCGGTTATTATCCGGCGGGAAATCCAGAATTTCAGCCTTATATCTATCTGTCGCAAATGTTCCGGTTAAAATCTTCGGTAGTAATAGCACACATTACGGGGTGGCTGATATGCCTGAGTTTACCCCTGCTGTTTGTCAGCGGGCAAACGGGCGACCGCAAAGCGCTCTCCATCCTGTTTTCAACAGATTATCTGGTATTCCTGGTAACGTATGTAGCACTCTTCTATTTTCATACCACCTTCCTGTTTCCCCGGCTGTACTTCCGGAAGCAGTATCTCCTTTACTTCCTGTCTGTTTTACTGTTGCTGATCATGGTAAACTATATGCAGCCCTATGATCACCTCTTTTCCAGGCTGCCACATCCACCCGGGGAAATGCCGTGGCACCAGCCAATGCCGCCGGGAACGGAACAAGGGCCGCGGCCGGAAGATATGCGGCCACCCGGCAAACCACCCAGGCAAATCGATATTGTGAGCGACTTCCTTTTCCTGCTCACCATTGCACTGAGTATCGCCATTGAAACCACACGCCGCTGGCGGCAAACCGAAAAAAGAGCACTGTATGCAGAAACCCGCAAAACCCAGGCAGAATTATCTTTCCTGAAAGCCCAGATCAATCCGCACTTCCTGTTTAATACACTTAACAATATTTACTCCCTCGCTATCACGCGCAGCGATAACACCGCCATGAGTATCATGAAGCTGTCGAACATGCTGCGCTATGTTACAGAAGATACAAGAGATGATTATGTGTTGCTGGAAAGCGAAATCGACTGCCTCCGGGATTATATTGATCTCCAGAAACTCCGGCTCACCACTAAAACAAAAGTCAATTTCGCGGTTACCGGCAGCCCGGGCATTAAATGCATCGCCCCGCTGGTGCTGCTGCCGTTCCTTGAAAACGCGTTTAAGTATGGCGTCAGTAATCATGAACCGTCTGAAATTACCATCCTGCTGCAAACGTCCGAAAACAGGATCCATTTTTACTGCAGTAATAAATTATTCAGAGTAACGCAGGATACAAGCCGCACCGGTATTGGCATTGCCAACACCAGGCAACGACTGGAACATCTGTACCCGGATAAATATGAACTGCAGATCAGTGAAGATAATGGCGCCTACTCTATTTCCTTACAATTACAGGTATAAGCTATGGAGATTAAACTCATTGTGATAGATGACGAACCGCCTGCCTTACAGGTGATTAAAACCTATGCACAGGAATTTCCCTGGCTGAAGTTGCAGCATACTTTTACGGATGCCATTTCTGCGGCGGAATACCTGCGGCATAGCCAGGTAGATCTTATTTTTCTCGATATCCATATGCCGGACATCAATGGGCTGGATCTCGCCAGGGGACTCACTAACCGGCCGATGATCATTTTCACCACGGCATATAAGCAATATGCATTCGACGGGTTTGAACTGGAAGCTATTGATTACCTGCTGAAACCCATTCCGTTTCAGCGTTTTGAAAAAGCAGTGCAGAAAGCACAACTGCACCAACAGCAGCAACTGCTGCCGGCAGCTACCGAAAGCCTGCTGGTGCATTCTTCCTATCACATGGTGAAAATACCCTTACACGAAATTATTTATATAGAAAGCCTGGAAGACTATATCCGGATACATCTTACCAAACAGGCGCCGGTGCTCACGTTGATGACACTGAAAAAGATGCAGGAAAAACTGCCGGCAGCCCGCTTCCGGAGAATCCACCGCAGTTATATTGTGTCCGTAGATAAAGTAAGATCGGTGATTAACCGGAAAGTGAAGCTCAGCTCGTCGGCGGAATTGCCGGTGAGCGATAGTTACAGCGATTTTATCCGCGACTGGAAAGGCAACAGCTGATCATTTTATTTTTTTCCGGGAGATATAAAAATTCAGGATTCCTCACTGAAATTACAGATCGATATATCGTCGTTCAGCTTTAAAGTGAACGTATCTGTAGTATCATTAAACCCCAGCAAAAGATACTCCCCTATTACTTTATGCAGCAGCAAAGGCGCGGTGTAATACAGTACGGCTACTTTGTGCAGCTGCCTGTCATGAATGCCGGAAGTCATTATTTTAAACTGGTGCCGTTCAAACGACAGCTGGATATTGCCCAACGTATCCCAGGCGCCGGGGATCAGGTTAGCAAGGGATTGAATATACAATCCCACCGCAAAACCTGTTTTATAATGCAGGGAGTTGGCTTTGGGCTGGTGTTCCACCATTTCGGCGAAAGTGGAAAATGCTTCGCCCGGATTATACGCCTGTGATTGCAGCAGGAATTCCGCATAAGAATCACGGAATACATTTTTGGCAAATGCGCCCGTGGAAGATGCGTCTATCACCTGCCGCACAGCCAGTTTTATCATCGTTCTGCCCATATCAACCCGCGATATAAATATTGTGAACAAGATCATAACCACTGGTTTCGCTGGCGGTTACCGTAGCCAGTTCGGCCGATAATGAATCGCTGAAAATCATATCTGCGCTGTTTTTGGCCACACTGGTATTTTGCCCGTGGGCGCTGTACAGTGCCGTGTTATATACGGCTGTATTAATATCATCAGGAAAGGCAATCTGCGTGGTTGTTTTCAGTTTATCGTTTACGTATACCTGTGCATGAATATGCGTTACCCTGCCTTCATACCAGCCGGGATAAATGGACGTGAATTTAACCTGTCCGGCTGTATCTGAATACTGCAATCCCCTGCAGAAAACCAGGGCGGTATTATCCCGGGTACCGAGGTATCCACGGTTGCTGTAGCCCGAATAGTAGCCATCCTTATCACAATGCCAGATATCCACCCTGGCGTTGGCAAGTGGCTTGCAGCTGTTGTTGGTGTTCAGAATGTTGATAGTGATGTGTAGTGGCGTGCCTGTTTTGCCATCGGTGATATCTACCCGCTGGATAGAAGAACCCCTGCTGTTGTACAGAGGATAAGGACCATCTGTTTCTTCCGGGGAAACGGTGCAGGCGCCGTTGCTGCTATCTGTTTCAGGATCAGCAGCGTCACTTTTCTTACAGGCTTCAATCAGCACCGGCACGGCGGTTGCGCTGATAAACAGTTGCTTCAGGAATTGTTTGCGGGAGTTTTCCATCTCATCATTTTTGATCTGTTATAAAGGTTTTGATTAAATAACAGATTTACAAAAAGGATAGATGAACCGGCAGGATGTACCGGAGAATAGCATTTCCGGAGTGGAATAATTTGCTGCAGGAAATTTAATTCAGCAAAGAATAAGGAGGAAATCCTTTCCCGCATCAAAAAATCCCCGCCCCGGAAATGCTTAACAGATCAGCTCATGCAACGATTAGTGATACAGATAATTAAGCGCAATAACATCATTGACGTTAAATGTTCGGTTGCCTCCATTGGAGCAGGCCAGCATCCAGGAGTTGGCATCCGGTCCGGAAGGTGTGCCCGGAATAAACACTGCACCTACGTTGCTCGCGCCTTCGTTGGTGGCAGTACCACCACAGCTGTAGGAACGATCCATGTAATCAGTATGACGCATACCAATGCAATGGCCAATTTCATGCTGAATTACAGAACCCACATACAGTACGTTCGGATTAGATCCGTAGGCGTACTGGTTGGTGTTCATTTTGATAGTACCATACGGGTTGCCGCTACTGGTAGGAAATCCGGCAGAACCCAGGGTGATATAACCTCCGCTTGGTCCCTGGTTAAATCCTCTGATGGTAATTTCAGCTGCGCCGCTGGTAACACGCTGAAAGGTCATACGCAACCCCAGTCTGTTGTAGCGTGCAATGGCGGTATCTGTGCCCGCGATGAAGGCGGTGCCCAGGCTGGTTACCTTAATTCTGATAACGCGGGGTAACGCCGTTACCAGGTAGTTGGTGCGGTACTGTTCTGTTTTAGCCACTCTTAAAACAGGACTTGTAACGGTTTCTTTCAGCTGTGCAGCTGTAAGCAGAATGTCGCCTTCCACGAGGTAACCATCTTCGGTTTTCACCACGTTCTCTGTGCTAAAGCCATTTGCTTTAATTTGGGCTAACACTTCTGCTGACACGGGGTCGGGCTGCGCTTCTTTTTGTGCGTCGTTCTTCTGACAGGACGCAAAGAGGAAAGCCGCTGCCATGCAGCAGAGCACAGGAATTGATTGTGTTCTCATAGTTCAGATTTTTGGTTTTGTTTAGAAAAAAATAGTTCAGATTTTTGGTTTAGGTTTAGAAAAAAGATATCCCCGCCAACCATTCTTTCAAACAGTCAACTGTTAACAACACTAAATGCCCGCGCTGATCTGTGGCTGAATAAGAGGTAAAATAGAAACAACTGCCGCACTAAAAGCACGATGGTGTTTTCTTTCTTATTGCCGCAAACGCGATCGCCTAGCTTTGATTATCTTCCTGAAAACTGCAGTTATTACCGCGCTCTCGTTTTCGGGTACATACAATAGCTAATATGCCCTGTTATGGCATAGCACCGGATTTTAATGGGTTGGTGATGATTCAGTAGTACCGGCTATTTCCGGCGACAAAGATTTGCTCTATAAATTAAATAATTGTGAAACAAGTTTCAGATCGTTGCTCAGATTTTGTTGAATTTTATATTAAGGATTTCCTCTTTCAATATTACAACATTCGTTTAATTTAAAAAAAATATTTTGTTTTAAGACAGATAAAAAATTGTGTTGAAAACCTAAATACAGTAGCTTTAGGTGGCAACACTAAACCAAAATTACTTACCCGTTGCCAACGCCTCCATGCGGATAATATCCTCTAAAATATGGCCCTTGCTGTTTTTGCAGCTCTTTTTATGTTACTATACTGCTGCACAACAACCACACTATCCAGACAGCCTGGTGCAACGGTATGCCACAGATACTTTTTCATTACAGCGGAAAAGTGGACCGTTCCTGGTGAAGTTTGCAAAGCTGCCGGATGAGTCAAAGCTGCAGCAATGGGGACTTGTACAGCCGCTCTCCCGCTACCATTACATTTTACAACACGCACCGGAAGATAGTACGCTTGTATATTGTTACAGTGCCGGCTATAATTTTAAAGCAAGTATTCCGCTGCTGCAACAACTGGAAAAAATACCGGTGCAGGATAGTATCACCATACAGGTGTCATGCAACCCGGCAGAAAAACCATTATTGCATGCCAGGGTGCAGTCGTACTCCACGCAGTATCACGTAGCCATTGCAAAGGTTAAAAAGCAGGACTGGCCCCTGTTTATCAGTCAGCCCGCCATACAGTTTGCAGATCTCATCAGGCGGCCGGCGCCGGAAATTATTATCAACACCGGCAACCTGGCGGTGAACCGGATCTCCTTTGCACAACAACAGTTTCCGCTTATCACAGGAAAACGTGTAACCGTTTCCGTTAAAGAAGATTTATTTGATACAACAGACATCGACTTACAGGGACGGTATATCACTTCTTCCTATCATTCTACGCTCAGCACTGCCCATGCTTTGATAATGGCTACGCTGATTGGCGGCGCCGGCAACAGCGGCACAGGAGGTAAAGGCGTGGCGCCCGAAGTGAAGCTGAGTTCCGCCGATTATAACAGCAGCTTATTCCCCGACGACGACGCATATTATCAGCAATCCGGCATCACCGTGCAAAACCATTCCTATGGTACCGGTATCGAAAATTATTACGGCGCCGAAGCTGTAGCCTATGATCAGCAGATCTATACAACTGATACGTTGGCGCATGTATATTCTTCCGGTAACGTTGGCACATCACCGGCCGCCGGCGGGCGTTACCAGGGCATTGTGGGATATGCCAATTTATCCGGCAATTTCAAACAGGCTAAAAATATTATTGTCAGCGGTGGTACAGATGGCGCGGCACAAGTAATGGCGCTCAGCTCCAAAGGTCCGGCTTATGACGGCCGTATCCTGCCACATGTTACCGCCTACGGCGAAGATGGCACCTCCGGCGCAGCAGCGCTTACCAGCGGCGTGGTGGCATTGCTCCAGGATACCTGGCGCACACTGCATGGCACGCCCGTTTCCGCCGCCCTCATCAAAGCCGTTATCATAAACAGCGCCTTCCGGCCCGCAGGCGTACGCCCCTCTTTTGGCGGCGGATATGGCAACCTGCACGCCTATGGCGCCATTAAAACCATACAGGACAACCGCCTGCTGCAGGGAAATGCCGGCAACCATACAGTTACCTCCTTCGATATCGCCATTCCGGAGGGCATACAGGAGGTGAAAGTAACCCTCTGCTGGAATGATCCACCGGCAATGGTTAATGCCGTTAAAGCGCTTATAAACGACCTTGATGTAACAGCCACCACTGCTGATGGTAAAACATGGCTCCCCTGGACATTGAGCACTTATCCACTAATTGATTCATTACTGCTACCCGCAAAACGCAGCAGGGATAGTATCAACAATACAGAACAGATCAGCATTGAACACCCGGTGGCAGGCACTATGCGGCTACGGGTAACCGGTGCGCAGGTAACGGCTGGTACACAGCCTTTTTACCTGGCATATGAACTGGTACCCGCAAAAAGTTTCCAGTGGCAAAACCCTGCAGCAGGCGCAACTATAGCAGCAGGCCAGGCGTTGCCGCTGCAGTGGCAAACTACGTATAGCGGTAACAGTGAGCTTTCCTACAGCAGCGACAGCGGCCATACCTGGCAACCTATTGCGCAGAACATCCCGGTGGAAGACGGGCTGTATAACTGGGTTACGCCAAACATTTTCCGGCCGGTGATCCTGAAACTAACGTTAACGGATACCTCGTTTATCAGTGATCCTTTTTACGTTTCGCCGGTACTCACAATGCGTGCAGGATTCAACTGCACTGATACAACATTGCTGTACTGGAACAGACAACCGGGCGCCACAGCTTACCAGTTGTACACTATGAGCAATACAGCACTAATTCCGTATAGCCAGGTACGCGATACTTTTATTTTTATCCCCAAAGCAACGGCCTCGTCGTTGTACTTTGCGGTAAGCCCTGTTGCCACCGGCGGGTGGACGGGCATCCGCAGCTATGCAGTTAACTATACGCAACAGGGTGTAGGTTGTTATGTACAAAACCTGCTGGCTGATCCTACCACCGATAATAAAGTGGCGCTGTCGCTAACACTCGGCAGCACCTGGCAACTGCAAACGGTTTACTGGGAACGGCTAACACGGGAAGGCTGGATAACGCTGCAGCAGCAGCCCGTAGGCGACGCCATGAACTTTAATTACCTCGACAACAGCGCACCGGAAGGATTACTGCGTTACCGGGTAAAGTTACTCACCGTCAACGGGCAGTATATTTATGCAGATCCGGTTACGGTTACTATTATTGCCGGCAACCACATCTTACTTTTCCCCAACCCCGTAAGCAGCCAGTTCACCGTTTTAGATGGTGCGCCGCGCAGCCGCAAACTGGTGATCACAGATATGAGCGGGCGGATAGTATTGCAGCGGAACCTCGAAGACATCCAGGAAACAATAGAGGTACAGCGTTTGGCCAACGGTATTTATAACTGTAGTATTTATGCAGATAATAAACGGATTTACGCTACACAGTTTGTAAAACAACAATAATTGCAGCACTTCACCGGGTTATTTTATTGGTTAACCCTTCCTGCTGCAAAGTGGGTTCGGGGCTTGCACCCTGGAGCAAACCGCCACGCCTGGCGCACTAAACAAAACAGCTGCTCCGGTAAACCGAAACAGCTGTTATTATACTTACAATAAGATAAAACTACAGGTGAATTGCTTCGCCGTAAGCTACTTCTATGGCGTCTTTCACAGATTCGCTCATAGTTGGATGCGGGTGGATGGAATCCAGCACTTCCTGGTAAGTAGTTTCCAGCTTGCGTGCTACTACTGTTTCCGCAATGATTTCAGTAACGTTGGCGCCGATCATGTGGGTCCCTAACCATTCGCCGTATTTGGCGTCGAAGATCACTTTTACGAAACCTTCAGTGGCACCGGCTGCAGAGGCTTTACCTGAAGCAGAGAATGGGAATTTACCCACTTTCACTTCGTAACCGGCTTCTTTTGCAGCTTTTTCAGTATAACCTACAGAAGCAATTTCAGGTGCGCAATAAGTACAGCCCGGGATGTTCATGTAGTCGATTGGTTCTGGTTTGTGCGCATATTTCTTTTCGTTGTATGCGATAGCTTCCACGCAGATGATACCTTCTTTGGAGGCTACGTGTGCCAGTGCCTGACCGGGAACCATATCACCGATAGCGTAAACGCCGGGGATATTTGTCTGGTAATATTTATCTACCAGTACACGGCCCTTGTCGGTTTTGATACCCATTCCTTCCAGGCCGATGTTTTCGATATTAGCAGCGATACCTACCGCGCTCAGTACCACATCTGCTTCCAGGGTGATTTCGCCGGTTTGGGTTTTCACCTTTGCTTTCACACCGTTACCACTTGCTTCAACAGCTTCTACAGAAGCGTTGGTCATGATTTCGATGCCTTTCTTTTTGTATATTTTTTCCAGTTCTTTGGAGATGTCTTCATCTTCCACTGGTACGATGCGCGGGAGGAATTCAACGATGGTTACTTTAGTACCCAGGGTTGCGTAAAAATAGGCAAATTCAACACCGATAGCGCCGGAACCCACAACGATCATGGATTTAGGCTGCTGAGGGAGTGTCATTGCTTCACGGTAGCCGATTACATTTTTACCATCAATCTTCAGGTTTGGCAGTTCACGTGCACGTGCGCCGGTAGCCAGAATGATATGCTTTGCGTCGTGTACAGTGGCTTTACCGTCTTTATCGGTTACTTCCACCTGGCCTTTGGATTTTACCTTTCCATTGCCCATTAACACGTCGATCTTATTTTTCTTCATGAGGAACTGAACGCCCCTGCTCATTTTATCAGCAACACCGCGACTACGCTTGATTACTGCATCAAAGTCCACTTTTGCATCACCGATCGTGATACCATAGTCTTTTGAGTGCTGTGTATATTCAAAAACCTGTGCAGTTTTTAACAAAGCCTTCGTTGGAATACAGCCCCAGTTTAAACAGATACCACCCAGACTCTCTCTTTCCACTACTGCAGTTTTAAATCCCAGCTGAGAAGCACGGATAGCAGCCACATATCCGCCGGGCCCACTACCAATTACGATTACGTCGTATGCCATATTGTTTAATTTTTAAATTGAACTTGCCAAAGGTAAATAAATAAGCAGAAAGCACAAAGCGTATTGCAAAAAGCCACCGGAGCGCAGATTACAGGGATGTTTTGCAACATTTACCGCTGTAATCTGCACTCCGGTGGCTTTTATACTAAACTCTTACACTATCGGAGATCTACTACTTCCACGCCGGGATATTTTTTGGCGTCAAAGGTAAAGGTAGCATCGCTCAGGTTGGTATTAGGTGTGAAATTGGTGATTTCGTAAGTATAATGGTTACCATTCTTCTCAAACACCTTCATCCTGGCAATACTCTGGTTCTTCTTGTCTACAGAAACAAGCACTTTAAAAATAGTTTTTGATTTATCTGTGGGTGTCAGTTCCACGTTCTGGAACACTTTTCCTTTTTCCTGGGTTTCTGCTTCCAGTTTGTACAAATAATCTTTATCGTAGAAGTTGGTGAACAGTTTGGCCGGTGTCATGGCGCCGCTGCTCTGGTCCACGTTATTGATAGTTACTTCATTCACATCTTTGGCGTATGTCCAGGAAGTTTTGTTATCACTGATAATTTCCTGTCCGGGCAGCGTTACTTTATATTTAGCTCCTTTCAGGTAAACAGTACCCTTTTTGGAATCGGATACGCTGTTATTAGCGCCTTCTATTTTTAATATAAAATTAGCGACTACAGTTTTTAATGATTTGAATTTATTACTAACACCATCCAGAACAGTTTTTGCCTTTGGGTCTGACGCGCCCTTAGATTGTGCCATGCCGCTGAAAATGATACCACTCAACAACATTCCGGTTAATACAAATTTCTTCATCGTAGTTTTTTTTAGTTTGTGCTACCCAACAAAGACAAATGCCATGCCGGTATAGCCGTGTAGGTTTTTTACAGGGTGCAAAATTCATTATATTTCCTGAGAAAGGGTAATAAATTCCAACCGCTTTAACATATTATAACAAATTATTAAGGATTTCATTCAGCTCGCTTTCTGTTTTCACCAGTACATCCCTGGCTTTGCTTCCCATATTGGGCCCTACGATATTGGCAGCCTCCAGCTGATCCATGAGGCGCCCTGCGCGGTTGTACCCCAGTTTCATCCTTCGTTGCAGGAGGGAGGTAGATCCCTGTTGGGTGGTAACAATCACCTGTGCGGCCTCTTCAAACAGCGGGTCCCGGTCGGCGATACTCAGTTCGCGGCCATCCGGATCCTTATCGTCTACATATTCCGGTAGCAGGAAAGCATCGGGGTAACCTTTCTGATTACCAATGAATTCGGCCACATTTTCCACTTCCGGCGTATCCACAAAGGCGCATTGCAGGCGTACCAGTTCCCCGTTGAAGGAAACCAGCATGTCACCTTGTCCTATCAACTGTTCGGCGCCGCCGATATCCAGGATCGTACGGGAATCTATTTTGGAAGACACCTTAAAGGCCACGCGGGCCGGGAAGTTGGCCTTGATGGTACCGGTAATAATGTTTACAGAAGGGCGCTGCGTGGCAATGATCAGGTGGATACCCACTGCACGGGCCAGCTGGGCCAAACGGGCAATGGGCATTTCCACTTCCTTACCGGCTGTCATGATCAGATCCGCAAACTCATCTACCACCAGCACGATGAACGGCAGGTAGCGGTGACCTTTCAACGGATTAAGACGGCGCTGGGTAAATTTACCATTGTACTCACGAATGTTACGGGTACCGGCTTCTTTGAGCAGGTCGTAGCGCAGATCCATTTCAATACACAGGGCATTGAGCGTGTGGATCACCTTTTTGGTATCGGTAATGATCGCATCATCTTCACCGGGCAATTTAGCCAGGAAGTGTTTCTCAATGAGCTTATACAACGATAGCTCCACTTTTTTGGGATCTACCAATACAAACTTCAGCTGGGAAGGATGTTTTTTATAGAGCAATGATACCAGTAAAGTGTTGATACCAACGGACTTACCCTGACCGGTAGCACCCGCCATCAGCAGGTGGGGCATCTTCGCCAGATCGGCAATAAAGTTTTCGTTGTCGATCTTTTTACCAATGGCAATGGGCAGATCCATTGTGCTGGTCTGGAATTTCTCCGAGGCCAGCATATTTTTGAGAGATACGATGGTTTTCTTTACGTTGGGCACTTCAATACCAATAGTACCCTTGCCCGGAATAGGCGCAATGATACGGATACCGAGGGCCGACAGGCTTAGCGCAATGTCATCTTCCAGGTTTTTAATACGGGAGATACGAACGCCGGCAGCCGGCACAATTTCGTACAGGGTGACTGTTGGTCCTACTGTGGCACTGATCTTCTGGATTGAAATATCATAATTTTTGAGGGTATCAATGATCTGGTTTTTATTCTTTTCCAGTTCAGCAGTGTCCTGCACGATCACTTTATCGGCGTTATGATTTTCCAGCAGATCCAGGGTGGGGAACTTATAATCTCTCAGATCCAGCGACGGATCGTAGGGATCTACGGGTTCCACCGGCCGGGTGGGCGCTATTTCTTCCACCTCGTCTTCCTCGTCCTGGTACGTCGGTTTTATTTCGAAGGCCACTTCTACCGGTTCCCCCTTCTTTTTGCTGACGGGGGCAAGCGGTTGTTCGGGGGTTTCTTCTATATACAATAATGGTCCCGGATCTTCTTCCTCCTCTTCTTCCCCGGCAGGCTGCCCGTTTTCGTAAACAGGTTCGGGAGGCAAATAAGCTGCGTGGGCAGAAGGGATCACGGTGATATCTTCCCTTTCTACCAGCTGCATCGGTAGCAGGTCTTCCTCATCTTCTTCCGGTTCCGCATGTGGCGGAATCACCATTACGCCGCCTTCTTCGCGGAGACCATTTTTACGCGGGTCTTCTTTTGCAGTGGCAGCAGGTGTTGCCGCTGTTGTTTGCATCACGGGAGCTACCGGAGCAGCGGCGGGTACGGGCTTTGGCGGTTTTATCTTTTTCTCCGGCCATTTGAAGTCGAAGTTGAATTTCCAGATGAGCCAGGAGAAGCCAACTACCAGTAACAGCAGGGCGGTTCCTGTTTTACCTACGAAGCCGGTGGTCCATTTATTCAGGGCATCGCCCAGGGCGCCGCCCCAGGGGAAATCGCCCCCGCCAATGGCGAAGGCCATTGTCATGCTGATAAAGAGCACACCAAACAGGATATATTTTATACTGCGCCAGATACGGAATACCCGGCGGCCAACGATGAAATTTACACCGATGATAAAAAAGAAGTAGCAGAACAAATAGGCTGCGATACCTACGCCATAAAAGAAGAAGTTATGCGATACGTAAGCACCCAGGCGGCCGAGCAGGTTATCCACTTTTACATCTCCAAAAAATAATTCCCTGGTAGAATAATGGAAAATTTTATCCTGGTCATCTTCCCAGGTAAAAAGATAGGAAGTGAAAGCAATAAAGCAATAAACAGACAGCAAAAGAAAGAACACGCCCAGTACTTTGTGGGTGCGCTCATCTTTTACCAGCTCTTTTACCTTCACCTCGGGCTCCTTGTCTTTCTTCAATACATCCGGGTTCGGTGCGGGGCTTTTCGGTGGTTTCTTGCTTTCCGGTTTTTCGGTTTTCAGTTTATTCTTGGACATATTATAATTTCAGATTTGGGACTACCTGTCCTCCGACGGCGGCAACTGTAAGATCCAGTGTGCCATAAACCCGGGAACCAGGGGATCAATGGTTTGCTCCAGCTCACCGTATTCGCTCACGTCACATGTTTTGCAGCGCTGAAACAAATGGTTTAATCCATCAAACTTACGGATTGTTGTGAGCAGATTACCATTTTCATTCAATGCGCGTTCAATTTCTTTCAGATTGGCGGTGGCGTCCACCTGTATGTCTGCAGTGCCGTTGATAGCCATAACCGGACATTTGATCTGTTTCAGGTATGTCAGCGGCTTATATCTTAATAACGAAATAGTTTCCGGACTCATATGGGACCGTCGTATTAATTCATCTTCTGTTTGTACTTTCTTAACGTCTTCACTTGAATTACGGTATATGTTCCGGAGAATTTCCTGGGCCCGTGGCGTAATGGCGGTAATATTGCTGTCGCTTGCCAGGAGATCCCAGTAAGGCTTCATGCGCGCCTGGTCTGCCAGGATCAGGCTATCTGGTTTGCCGGCCATTTTCCCTTTGGCAGCCGATTGCTGGTCGATCAGTTCGCGGCCGCTTACACCCACCCCTGCCATCGATATTACAAAAGCCACCCCCGGATTGTTTGCGGCTACTATTTGCGCTACGATAGCGCCTTCGCTGTGTCCGAGTACGCCGATACGGGAGATATCCACATCCTTTCTTGCTTTCAGGTATTTCAGCGCGGTGAGCGCATCGTGCGAAAAATCGTAGATATCAGACGTGTCAAAATCGCCGGTAGAGGCGCCAAAGCCCCGGTCGTCGTAACGCAGGGTGGCGATGCCGTTACGGGCGAAATAATCGGCCAGCACCAGGAAAAGTTTATGCCCTGCAATTTCCTCGTTCCTGTCCTGCGGACCGGAGCCGGAAAGCAGCACCACCACCGGGTATTTGCCCTGGGCCGCCGGACGGGTGAACGTTCCCGCGAGTGTAACGCTATCTTTTACATTATTAAACCTCACCTGTTCCGTATAATACGGGAAAGGCGGCTTTGGTTCCTGTGGTCTTTTGTACATTTCACCGGCGGTAATCTCTTTCCGGCCGAGGTCTGCGTGACTCTGATCATCGCCCATACCGGTAATGCCCCTGAACTGTTTTGCAGCGGGGTCCCATACGCCGGTGAAGGAAAACCGTAATCCGTCCACACGCAGCAACAAGGTATCCCCGCGATATACTACGGTTTCCAGCTCAAACTGGTCGTTGTCCGACATTTCGGGCAGCTGGAGTGTTCCTTTATAGCCAGCGCCATCCTTCTCCAGGTCGACGATCATACGGTATTTATCTCCGTAATAAAGTTTAAAGGTGCCGTACCATTTACCGGCAATATTTACATTGTCCTGTGCCATTCCCACTGACCCCGTCAGTAAACTCACTATCAACACCAAAAAACGGCTGTACATATACGAGAATGCTTTATGCTTTTAATTTTAAAATCCCTGCCAGCAGGCAGATCCAGCCGGCAATAAAAAATACCCCTCCAATAGGCGTAATGATGCCGATGCCTTTCAAACCTACGCTGCCGGTGGTTTTGAGCATCGTGAGCAAATACAGCGAACCGGAGAACAGGATGATCCCGATAATGAAGCATCTGCCGGCCCAGATTAACTGATTGCCGGGCACATGAGCAAATAAGATGCCGGTAGCGATTAATGCGAATACGTGATAGAACTGATAAGTAACGCCTGTCTGAAAAGTAGATACGGTTTCAGGGGGCACCAGCTCTTTCAGTTTATGCGCACCGAATGCGCCTAAAATTACTGCCAATGCACCTAATACCGCCGCCCAAACTAAAAAACTCTTATACATATTAGAAATTTTGCGTAAAGGTATCCAATGAAATATTATCAGATGTAATTATGTGCCGGGATTGCTGGTAAAAAGGAAGACGTTCTGCCATTTTCTTCTCCACAAATCCGATCAGGTCTTCATCTTCCAGACCGGCAATCAGCGGCCGTTTGGATTTCTTGCGTTGCAGGCGTTCCACCATTGCTTCCACGGAAGGATTGATCCAGATGGTGGTACCATGTTCGTTCATAAAATCCATGTTCTCCTGGAAGCAGGGCGTTCCCCCGCCGCAGGAGATGAGGAAGTTTTCCTGTTGGGATAATTCCCGGAGCAGCTGACTTTCCTTTTCACGGAAATAATCTTCGCCTCTGCTGGAAAAGATATCAGCAATGGCCATCTCCTCTGCTTCCACAATCACTTCATCCAGATCGTAGTAAGGCAGTTGCCAGTGATCCGCCAGTTGTTTACCCCAATAGGATTTTCCGGCACCCATAAAACCGAGTAAATAAATCTTCATAAATAACGCGACAGTGCTTAATAAATTCTTTCCTCACGCAGGATGAGTCCATGCCAGGCATAGGTCATTTTCCATAATATATTGCAAATATAACCGGGTATTTGTATCCTGTTTGTTAAAATCGGCGGTAATGAAACCGGCCTGTTGAAAAACAAAGGGATGCAATTTCATATTCTCCTTAAAATCAACGCTTCCCCGGCCATACCATTTAAACATGGCTTCTTTGGCGCTCCAGCAGATTGTTTTATGCGACAGTTCCTGTTTTGGATCGATAAACGACCGTTCTGAAGGTGACAGGAACTTGTGGGACACCAGTTCTATTTTAGGTTTTACTTCTTCAATGTCTATACCCACCGCTGCTTTGGTGCTTACGATAGCGGCTGCATAATCGCCACAATGTGAAATGGAAAAATGGTAACTATCGCATGCCAGCACTGGTTTACGGGTATTGGTCACCGTAATTTCCTGAATGGGAAACTCCGGGAAAAGCGTTACCAGCAGGTACCTCCCCGCAAAATGCTGCAAGCGTTTATGCGGATGGTGAATAGCCCGGCTGATGCTTACCTTCTCCTGGAAAAAGTTCTCCGTTTCTGTTATCTTCCATACACCCAGCTTCGTTTCCGGATCAATTTGTATCGTTCGTATTAATGGCATATCTTGCCAAATTAAAGCAAAAAAGCAGAAAAAACAGCTTTTGGCAGCAGGTCTTTCACTAAATGCCAACAGCTGAAAACCAAAAGCTAACAATACAGCTCACTAAAACTAAACGAACCTAAGCATGATTCTGTCAGACAAACGGATATTGGAGGAAATTGAAAAAGGCACTATCGTTATTGCTCCCTATGACCGGAAATACCTGGGTACCAATTCTTATGACGTGCACCTGGGTAAATACCTGGCCACTTACAAAGACCGTGTACTGGATGCGCGCAAACACAATGAAATTGATCATTTTGAAATTCCTGAGGAAGGGTTTGTATTACAACCCGGCACCCTTTACCTCGGCGTAACAGAAGAGTATACCGAAACGCATGCACATGTGCCATTCCTGGAAGGCAAGTCCAGCACGGGCCGCCTCGGGATTGATATTCATGCTACCGCCGGCAAGGGGGATGTGGGATTCTGCAACACCTGGACCCTCGAAATTTCCTGCGCACAACCTGTACGCATATACGCAGGCATGCCCATTGGTCAGCTGATCTACTTTATGGTAGAAGGCGAAGTAGAAACACTCTATAACAAAAAAGGAAATGCCAAATATAATGGTCGCACCATCAAACCGGTGGAGAGCATGATGTGGCGGAATGAATTCTAAATAAGAACAGCGGTCAGCAGCAGCCAATGGCTAACTGCTGACTGCTATTTTCAACTCATGCGCTTCTGCACCCGTTGGCACTTCCAGTTTCCTGATCAACCGTTCCATTGCTGCCGCCGGCACCACTTCTTCCCGCTGCCTGTTTTGCTGTAACAGCTTCGCTGCCGGCACTTCCACATACACAATTGTTACCGCTGCTTCATACGTTGTAAAAAGGCTGATCAACTGTTCCCTCATCTGCCGGGTGATGTTGGTGGCATTCCATACAAAGGATTTTTTTTCCCGGAGATAGATCCTGGCTTGTTCCTTCGCGGCCTGGATCACCACGCCATTGCCACTTTTATCGGTAGGACTTATTTTCATGGTTTGCCGGATATGATCCAGGGAGATGACCGGCAGTTGTTTATAATGCTGCTGTATGTACGTGTCTTTCCCCGCGCCTGGCAGTCCGCTCATCAGTATGACCGGCGTTTGCGGCGTTTCAAACGGCACATAGTCCGGCGAGCTGCCGGTTTTGAACAGGTATTCCATGCGCGCCTGCGGTGTGGCAAACGGGCGTGGTTGTCCCCAGCAGTTATTTTCCCTGCACAGTTCTTCAAAGCAATCCAGCCGGTAGAGCAGGTCCGCCTGATCGCCACAAATACGGCCGAGCACATCGGCACGGGCCAGCAACGCCAGCAGCTGTGTGTTCACTTCCAGGCTGGCGGTGATCAGTGCTTTCTGCGGATCGGGTTTTTCAAAGATCCACAGTGGCAGGCCATGATACCTCACCAGTTTGGCGATCTGCTCGCGGATGAGAAAGGGCGCGGGCACTTCCCTGTAAAGGATTTGCCGGGCGCGTGCTTCGCCTTTGCGGGCATGTCCTGCGGAAGTGATGCGTCCATCCGGTTCAATAACTGTAGTGCTGTATTTTTCCACGTCGTGCAGCAGTGCGGCCGCCCACAGCAGTTCCTGGTCCGCCGGCGGCAACTCCCGGTAGCCGGGTAGTTGCTGCAAGGCTGCCAGCACCATCTGCGTATGTACGGCCACGTTACCTTCTGCATGATGCCGCGCGTCCTGTGGAACTTCCCGCATTACGCGCACCCATTCAAATGTATGTTCCAGGTGGGACCAGTCTTTATTTTCACTGAGCTGCCACATAGTTACCTCCTTCATTATTTAACCTTGCACGGCGCCAATGGCGGGTCCAGTGCTGGTCTGTTTTCACATGTCCTTTGCGGACATACTTAAACACGTTTTCTGCAAAATCGCTCACCGCATATCCGTTGGCGTTGCGGGATACAATGCCTTCCATTGTTGCCGGCTGACCGGTATGCACATCATGCGGATCAAAGGCGCCGGGACCGTTGACCAGCCCCAGTATATCACGCTCAAATTCCTGGCGTGCAGCCGGCGGCGTTATACGCTTTACTTCCGGTACCACCGGCAGGTCGAGCATGGCCGCGTAGAATTGGGTTTCCTCCCAACTAAGCCAGCACTGGCCTTCCCGGATACCGAATATATAAAAATGATGATCCAGGTTGCGGTATTCAATAGAGTGTACCGCGTAGAGATTTTCGAGGAAGATCTCCAGGTTGCCCAGGTCATTCTTTATGCTTTGCCAGTAGCGGCGGATGCTTTCTGTCCACGGCGAAGTAGTGGGCGCTGCATGTGAGCGCGCAAATACCCCATACCGGGATAAGCAGTTATTTTCTCCGTCCAGCTTTTCCGTGTGGATCAGCACCGGGATCTGCTGCAGCGAATGCCAGTATTCATATTGAATACGGTCGTCGCTCGTAGTGCCGGGTGAAAACGGATAATGCCAGGTACGGCCATATTTCTGAGAAATTGCCATGTCATCAGGGTTTAAATTAAACAATAGTTTCACAGGCCGGTTCCGGGATGGAACGGCGAAAGGAATAAGTTAATATGCCTGTGAGATTACATGGCGCAAGTGTTTGCAGTTTTTAATTAAGTACGCGGCAAAAGTAAAGAAAATAATTAAATAGTATATTACACAGGCTTTTGAAAACAACAACAATCATCTTCTGCAATGAAAAAACTCCTTCTTTGCGCAACCGCCGCAGCTGCCCTGGCAGCCTGTAACAACGGCAACAGCAGCAACAAAACCAACGGTACCGACAGTACGCTGAATCATGCTTTCAGCGCATACCAGGCACATTTTATTGACGCCCTCTGGAAAGAAAACCCCGACTGGGCCACCGGTGTAGGCTATCATAAATACGACTCGGTGCTGGTAGTACCGGATAGTGCAGCAGCCGCAGCGCGACTTGCATTTGCACAACAACAACTGGATTCACTCAAATCCTATGATCTTGCTGCATTGAATGACGCCAATAAAATTGATTACCAGCTGATACAGAATTACCTGGAATCGGTGCAATGGGGTATTAAGGAGCAGAAGAGCAACGAATGGGACCCATCTTCCTATAATGTTAGTAACACGTTTGCCTTTATCTTAAATGAAAACTACGCGCCGCTGGAAACCAGGCTACGCAGCTTTGGCAGCAGGTTGCAGCATATCCCGGCTTATTACGAAGCCGCAAAAAAGCAGATCAAAGATCCTGTACCGGAACTTACTTCGCTGGCCATAGATCAGAACACCGGCGGCTTATCGGTATTTGAAAAAGACTTTGCAGATTCACTGAAGAAAACCGGTATCCCGGCGGCAGAACAGACCACCATGCTGACCAGCGCCAAAACCGCCGCCAAAGCGATCCGCGATTACGCCGCATGGCTGAAGGTATTGAAGCCGGAGCATCCGCGCAGCTTCCGTTTAGGCAAAGCGTTGTACGATCAGAAGTTCAAATTTGACATCCAGTCGTCTTTTACCGCTGCGCAGATCTATGATTCCGCAGTAGCGCGTAAAGCATTTGTGCATGGTGAAATGACAAAGATCAGCCGCAAGTTGTGGCCGAAATATTTTGGTAATGCGCCGATGCCATCTGATTCGCTGGAGCTGATAGGCCGCATGATCGATACGCTTTCTGTGAAGCATGTAAAGCCGGAGGAGTTCCAATCAGCCATAGAAAAGCAGCTGCCTTCGCTGATTGCGTTTATCAAGGAAAAGGACCTGTTGTATATTGATCCGTCCAAACCGTTGGTAGTACGCAAAGAGCCGGCTTATATGGCGGGTGTGGCAGGCGCCTCCATCAGTGCGCCCGGTCCCTATGATAAAGGCGGCAACACCTATTACAACGTGGGCAGCCTGGAAGGATGGCCAAAGGATAAAGCAGAGAGTTATTTGCGTGAATACAATCAGTATATCCTCCAGATCCTGGATATTCATGAAGCTATCCCGGGCCATTACACGCAGTTGGTGTATGCGAACCAATCGCCCAGCCTGATTAAATCGCTCATGGGCAATGGCGCCATGATTGAAGGATGGGCCGTGTATACGGAGCAGATGATGCTGGAAAACGGTTATGGCAATGACGAGCCGGAAATGTGGCTGATGTGGTATAAGTGGAACCTGCGTACCGTATGTAATACCATCCTGGATTACAGTGTACATGTAAAAGATATGAGTAAGGAAGATGCTATTCATTTGCTGACCAAAGAAGCGTTCCAGCAAGCGGCAGAAGCAGCAGGGAAATGGAAGCGGGTGAGCGTATCCAGCGTGCAGCTGACCAGCTATTTCACCGGTTACAAAGAAATCATTGATCTCCGGGAGGCTTACAAACAGCAGCAGGGCAAGGATTACAGCCTGAAAGCATTTAATGAGAAGTTCCTGAGTTACGGCAGTGCACCGGTGAAGTATATTCGCCAGCTGATGCTGGCTCATTAAGCGAATTTTGTCTTTCTCAGGATTAAACTGATTATACTGATTTAGGGTTTTGATCACTTTGGATTTTAAATGATTTTGGGAGATATCAGCGAAAATATTTTCGCTGATATCTCCCAAAATCATTTAAAATCATTATAAAATCAAAAAAGTAAAATCAAGCAAATCAGTTTAATCAGTTTAATCCTGAGAAAGACAAAATTCGCGTTTAGGTATCGCAGGTAACATCATCCCAGCATTGGTTCCTGTAGTTGGTGAGCCAGTTGAGGGCATAATGTCTTTCATATACAATTCCGGGATGCAGCGGTTCCTTTTCTCCTTTTATGCGGGCGTCTACACAGGCCCAATTGGCGCGGTAGTAGAGGTCGTTGGCATCGAGTATTTCTCCGGCGCTGCGCAATTCGGTTGCGCCGGCGAGGAATGCGGAAGGATCAGAAGCGGGGCCGCGGAAGGGGAAAGCTTCTTCCGGCACCATATCGAGGTTGCAGAGTGCGTCCATTTCCCCGAGGGAGGGCACTTTTTTTAATGCCCAAAGCAATACCCATATATCTTCACACTTCCAGGTTTCCCGTGTTTTTGCGTCTTCCTGCGGATCTTCCAGGAAAGCTCTTTCGGCGGGTGTGGTTTTATCCCAGAGCTGATGTTGTTGCAGGTAGCTGATTACTGCGGGGCTTTCCAGGTATCCGAAGGCCACGGTGTTTACGGCGGCGAGTACAGCTACGCGTTGGGCTGTTTCTGTTGCGGTGCGCAGTACTACCTCGCTTTCATCGCTGATAACAGGAAGGTTGACGGTTGTTTTCACCTGCATTTCCTGCAGGAATTGTATGTTCCGTTGTTTTCTTTCTGTTGCGGCAGCCGGGGGAGCATCCTGGCTATCGAAATACTGTGCGTTGATATTTACGGTGAGATTGGTAGCGGTAGAATGGCCGTTTACATCGAGGAGCAGTGCGCCGGTTTTGTCCCAGAAGCCCTGTACTTCGGTGTTGAAGATGAAGTTATTTTCGCAGAAGAAGATACCATCCAGTTCGTCGGCCAGGTCCATGATGGCGGCACGGAGGTCGCCGTTGAATGAAGGGTTGGCGAGGATAACGATTTCGGTATTGAGTGTAGCTACTTTTGCGAGTAATAGTTCCTTCAGGGCGGGATTGTCGGCCGGCAGCTGTTGTACAAAGCCGTGCATGCCGAGCAGGTTGGTGGTTACCGGGTCATCGCTACGTACCAGCTGGTAGCCGGGTGTGGCGCGCTGGCGGTAGTTGATGGTGAGGGTGTGGCCCTTTCGCAGCAGTTTTTTCCCTGATGTGATGGTCAGTTGTTCCCAACGGTTTGCCGGTCCGTTTACTTTTACTGCCTGTTCTCCAAAATGCGCCCTCATACGGGTCAACACTTTCTCCATTTCCACTTCGTGCGTATAGAGCGTACAATTTTCCATGCTATTTCTTTCGAGGGGGCAAAGGTAGCCTAAAGCGGTTAAAGATGGTACGCCCCGCCCCTGTCATCATGTTATTTTGCTTTTTTCGCTCCCGGCCGGTTCTGCAGCAGGTGGAGGATTTTATTCAGCTTAACCGGGTCATTGATGTAGGGCGACAGGTCGAACAGTTCTACTTTCCGGAAGGCCACCGGGTGACTTTCACTTTGCAGGGAAATGGAACCTTCCGATAGGAGTTTACCCTCCTGTAACAGTCCGGGTTTGGGATGCAACACGTTGCCTCCGCCCATCTGCGGTTTATTGTATACAATAACGGTATCTCCTTCTACAATGTGTTTGATAACGGAGTCGCGCAGTACGAGGGCTTCCGCGCGTACCCATACATCACCATGATAAGTTTTGGAAGTGGAGCTGATGCAATGGTCTTTGATGAGTTTTCCATTCATCACCACGTTGGTGCCGGGTGTGCACAGGTTTGCCGTAGAGCGGGGATCGGTACCATTGCCACCCAGCAGTTGTTCTTCCAGCGAAATGGGGAAGTCCTGGTCTTTGGTCATACTGGCGGCAGTTTGTCCGTGCAGCATGATACCGCTGTTACGGAAGGCCCAACCCGGGCCGCCTTTCACCTGGTTGCCGGTAAATTTATATTCCACTACCACCAGGTAGGCTGAAAAGTTCTTTTTATAAAAGATGTGTCCATATTGTTCTCTGAACTCATCATACTTTTCGTAGCTCACTTTCAGCATGCCGCTGTCTACCCGGAAGGTATTTCCAAAATTATCATTCAGGTCATGCCCGGTTATTTTAATGTCCCAGTCTTTCAGATCCTTGCCATTAAAGAGTTTCAGCCATTTATTGGGGGCAATTTCCTTCTGTGCCGAGCTTTGGAGGCCGGCCAGCAGTAATAACGCGGTCAGTACTTTTTTCATGTGTTCTTTTATTTAACGGGGTTAAGATAACCCATCGCGGAGAGAAATGCAAGATATGGTTGGCATATAATTGGTGAGGACAATAGCTTCCTACCGGTAAAGTATATATGTTTCCCCTTGTGAGCGGTAGTGTGTAAGAAATTACGCACCGTATCGGATGTGCCACAGGAATATGGCGGGCATCATCATATCTATCTTATTAAATATCAACAACTTAACCCATTCCCAACAAAAGTGCAGGGTTTTAGCTGTAGGTTCCCCAAACTGTATATATGAGTTCCTTAACACAACAACTTAATCTTCAAGATCCACAACAACCAAAAGCAGGATCCTTATATGATAGCTCTAATATCATCAATGTTACACCCGAAGGCAGAATTGTTTCCATTTTTACCGGTGCCTGGCTGCTCGGCAATGCCATCAGCAAAGTAGATAAATCGCCTGTATCAAGTCTTTTTAAACTCCTGGGAGCTGGCTACCTGTTATACAGAGGTATCAGTGGCAACGACCTGGTGAATGGGTTTCTGGGTAAGCGGAAACCGGACAGGCATACTGCGTCTGTAAATATCAGGACTACTATTTCTATTGACAATCCGAAGGAGGAAGTATATTATTTCTGGCGTCAGCTGAACAACCTGCCGGTGTTTATGAAACATTTGCAGTCGGTGGAAGAAACGGATCCGTTCCATTCGCATTGGGTGGTAAAGGGGCCTGGCGGCATTGGTACGCTGGAATGGGATGCTGAAATTGTGAAAGAGGTACCGGGAGAGCTGATTGGCTGGAGATCATTACCGGGGTCCTCTATTGCCACCGCGGGCAGGGTTACTTTCCGGGAAACCTTTAACGCGGGAACGGAAATTGATGTGATGATCACCTACCGGCCACCAGCCGGATATGTAGGCTCAGGACTGGCCTGGCTGCTAAATCCTGCGTTTGAAAATATGCTGGTAAAAGATATCAAACGTTTCAAAAATTATATGGAAACCGGTGAAATCCTGAAGTAAGTTTTTACACAATAAAAAAGCGGAGATAATGAACCATCTGTTTGTTATCTCCGCTTTTTTTTATGTAAACTATCATTATGACAATGCTTCTCTTCTGAACTTGTTGTAAACGCCCTGACTTTTGTTAATCAGCTTCAGCACTCTTTGGCGAACATCATCCTGCAGGCCGGTTATTTCATGTTCGAATACTTCTTTCAGATCTGACAAGTCCTCTCCGCCTTTTCCTACCAGGCCATTGATCTTATGACGCCAATCATCTGCTGTTGTTTTAATCTTTTTGCGGGTTTTATCACCGCTATCAGGGGCTGTTAATAATCCAATTACTAAACCGGTAGTCAGGCCGGCTATAGCACCTGCAAGAAATTTCGTTGTAGACATAATTTCTGGATTTTTATGGTTTAACAAATGATTTGTGTGCATGGTTCATTCACACTGTAACCAAAAAATTCCAAATATCAGGCCAGTAAAAGTGTGTAGAGAAGATCCGATCTTAAAGAAATGTTATTGTGTAAAAGAAGGGAAGAGAAACCACCTGCTAAGAGAGAGTAAATGTACCAGTATCAATATCGTGAAAATTCGAAGGGAACGCTATCCAGGACAACATCAGAATTGACATTGTCCCGGCAGGTGGATAAGATAAGCGTATTAGATAATGGAATTTATAAAAGTCAAACGGAGCAGTAAAATAATTAGATTCTGGTATTTTTCAAACCTTTTTGAAAGAAATGAAATAATAAATTTTATTAAAAAGTAAATCGTCCCCGGAAAGCAAATACCAGAGAGGATTTATGTGTTTCGGTACAATATTATATAATAGTCTTATATCTTCGTTATAATACCTTTTTAGCCCGAATATCTGAAAAGCACCAGGTATGAAAACGGATTGTTAACGGGAAGATAACCTCTCCGATGCTTCGGGCATGCTTTAACTACGCTTCATCCATGCCTTATCCATGCTTCATCCATGCCTTTGAGGTGGACTTGAGGTGGACTTGATATGGACCTGATCTGGCCCTATTCAGCTTCCAACATACTGGAAACCAGCCGGTTAAAGTCGGCCTGGAACTGCTCATAATGTTCTCCTGTACCGGGGCCGGAAAAACCGGTATGCACTTCCTGCACATTTCCTTTTTTATCGATGAAGATGGTGGTGGGGAAGCCTTTGATGCCGGTTAGCTGCGGGAGGGTTTTCTCTCCTTTTGCCGGATCAGCGGGCGTTACGCCGGTGATCAGTACCGGATAGCTCACATTAAAGCGTTTCAGGAAGCCTTCGAGCGCGTTTTTCGACTTTTCGAAGTCGGTGGTGCGTTCATAGGCCAGCCCGATCACTTCCACGCCGCGGTCTTTGTTCTTCTCGTACCATTTGCTGAGGAAGCCGGTTTCGTCCATACAGTTAGGGCACCAGGAGCCCATGAGGGTGATGATGGCTACTTTATTTTTGAAACGGTCGTCTTTGATGCTCACCTTGTTGCCGTTAAGATCAGGGAAGGTGAAATCAAGTTGTCGCTGACCGGGTTTCATGGTGACGATGGTTCTTTCGTCGGCGAGTTTGGCGGTATCATTTTTCACAGCCGACCAGTATTCGAGTCCGTCGCCGATACCGGCGAAGAAGCGGCCGTTTGTGATGCTGTCTTTCCCAACGCGGGCCGTAAACAGGTACGCATGGGAGCCGTCGAAGGTGGAGAGGCGCAGGGTATCGCCATCTACCACACCATCCAGGAAGCGATAGTCGCCGGTGGTGGTGAGGAAGGTGCCGTATACGATGTTACCGGATTGTTTAAACTCCCCGATGGCGGTAGAAGGGGCTTTGTCTTTATCTTTTGAAGATACGAACTGTGTTACCCATCGGCCGGACACATTGGCAGCGGAAGGGGTGTTTACAGCGAAGCGTTCCGCCCTGCCTGCTACTGCAGAGAAAGGAATGCTTACGTCTTTATCGGCCAGGTGCCTGATCCAGAGGCCCTCTGCAGCGCTGTCGGAAGTAAGCTTTGCTTTGAATTCCGAGTCGAAGAAGGGCATTTTTATCAACAGGGAGTCGCCGGCTATGGTGACTTCATCTACCAGTAATTTATCTGTGGCGTTCAGTACGTACAGTACTTTTTTACCGGCGGTATCTTTTACTTCAAAGTTGAAAACGATATCTGCCCCGTCGGCGCGGTGCAGTTTTGCCTGCCACACACCATTGGCAAGGGTTTTAACGGATTGACCGGTATTGCAGGCGGTAAAAGCCAGGCCGATACCTGCCAGGAGGATACTTAGTTTTTTCATAAGACTACATTTGTGAATAGTTCCTTTCGCCAAAGAGCAGGCTGCCGATACGTACCAGGGTACTCCCTTCCTGCAGGGCGAGGTGATAATCGGCGCTCATGCCAATGGACAGTTCTTTAAAGTACGCTTCGTTGTTAAAGTAAGTGGTTTTAACGGATCCAAACAATTTGTGGAGCTGGTGGAACTCTTCACGGATCTGTGTTTCATTGGAAGTGTTGGTAGCCATGCCCATCATGCCGGCAATGCGTACCTGTGAAAAAGCGGATGGATCAGCGTGATATGTTTGCAGCA
Source organism: Chitinophaga sp. G7 BAM 1005 (assembly GCF_057126945.1). Classification (NCBI taxonomy): domain Bacteria; kingdom Pseudomonadati; phylum Bacteroidota; class Chitinophagia; order Chitinophagales; family Chitinophagaceae; genus Chitinophaga; species Chitinophaga sp. G7 BAM 1005. Next base: position 4,911,946 of record NZ_CP181478.1, read on the forward strand.
GTTGCTGTAACACCTGCGCATCCATACCAAACTTTGTTTCTTCTGCTGCAATGTGTACCTGTAACAGGCAATGAATAACACGCTGGTGTTTAGCGGCCTGTTTATTGATTTCCTGCAGCAGTTTAAGACTATCCACTGCATGAATAGTATGAACAAATGGCGCGATGAATTTTACTTTATTGGATTGCAGGTGACCAATAAAATGCCATTCTATGTCTGCCGGTAAAAGTGCTTGTTTTTCTGTTAGTTCCTGTACGTAGTTTTCGCCGAAGATCCGTTGTCCTGCTGCATAGAACGCAGCGATATCTTCCACTGGTTTCGTTTTGGAAACGGCTACCAGCCGGGCGTGATATGGATGGAGCCGGTCGAGAACTTCGTGGTATGCTTCTAAATTAATTGCCATCGGGCAAAGATAAGCGGATTTTGTCTTTTTCAGGATTAGGCTGATTATGCTGATTTAGGGATTTGATCACTTTTGATTTTAAATGATTTAGGAAGATATAAGCGAAAATCGCTTATATCTCCCTAAATCATTTAAAATCCTTATAAAATCAAAAAGTAAAAATCAATGAAATCAGTATAATCAGCCTAATCCTGAAAAAGACAAAATCCGCGTTAGCTGAGGATACTCCTGCTGATAACGATGCGTTGTACTTCTGAGGTACCTTCATAGATCTGGGTGATCTTGGCATCGCGCATGAGGCGTTCCACGTGGTATTCTTTTACGTAACCATAACCGCCGTGTACCTGTACGGCTTCGGTGGTTACCCACATGGCTGTTTCGGAGGCAAATACCTTGGCCATAGAGCTGCTGAGGGTATAGTCCTGGTGCTGATCTTTATCCCAGGCGGCTTTGAGGCATAACAGGCGGGCGCCTTCTATGCGGGTAGCCATATCTGCCAGTTTAAACTGGATGGCCTGGTGCTGGGCTATTTCTTTACCGAATGCTTTTCTTTCTTTAGAATATTTCAGGGCCAGTTCATACGCGCCACTGGCGATGCCGAGTGCCTGGGACGCGATGCCAATACGGCCACCGGCGAGGGTTTTCATGGCAAATTTAAACCCGAAGCCGTCCTCTCCTATCCTGTTTTCCTTTGGCACTTTTACATCCTGGAACATCACGCTATGGGTATCGCTGCCGCGGATGCCGAGTTTGTTTTCTTTGGCGCCGATGGTGATACCGGGCATTTCTTTTTCCACGATGAGGGCGTTGATGCCTTTACTTCCTTTTTCGGGGTGGGTTTGCGCCATTACCAGGTATACGCTGGCGGAGTTACCGTTGGTGATCCAGTTTTTGGTGCCGTTGAGCAGGTAATGATCTCCTTTATCTTCTGCGATCGTACGCTGGGAAGTAGCATCAGAACCGGCTTCAGGCTCACTTAACATAAACGCGCCAATTATCTGCCCGGAAGCCAGGGGTACGAGGTATTTCTGTTTTTGTTCTTCTGTACCAAATGTTTCGAGCCCCCAGCAAACGAGGGAGTTATTAACACTCATCACCACGGAGGCGGAGGCATCAATTTTTGAGATTTCTTCCATTGCCAGCACATAAGAGATCGCGTCCAGTCCTGCTCCTCCATACTTCGGGCTCACCATCATACCGAGGAAGCCGAGTTCTCCCAGTTTTTTGATCTGTTCTGTGGGGAACTTCTGGTGTTCATCCCTTTCTATTACACCTGGCAGTAATTCCGTAACAGCAAAATCGCGTGCTGCCTTTTGTATCATCAGATGCTCTTCCGTCAATTGAAAGTCCATGATTTTAATTTTATAATATGGTAATAGACTCAAATTATTTATAAATCAGCAGCTAAAAAAATAGCCCGGTTAAAATTCAACGTTGTCAACCAGAACCGGGGAAATATTGAACAAATCGCTACAATAACGCCACTGTATTGGATTTGATTCATGTATTATATACAAGTTTTTCACCCTCACCGGTTCCGGCGCTTTGGGCATTCACATAAAATCCTGTAGCTTGCCTTTAATGCTATTTTTATGAAGAACATTAAAATAATAGAAGTAAAATCAGAAATAGGAGCAGGTACGCGTGGCGCCAGTTTGGGTGTAGATGCTATTAAGATTGCCGCGCTGGACTTTATGAGCAACTTTTTTGTACACTTCCCCACCGAAGCAATTGAAACGGAAAATAAGCTGTTGTTTGAACCTATTGAATCGCCCTATGCCAAAAGGATCAAAGGTACTTTTAACATGTACGAGCGTATCAGCAAAAGTGTGTGTGAAACGGTAAAGGCCAACTGGTTCCCGGTGTTGCTTTCCGGTGACCACAGCACTGCCGGCGCAACGATTGCCGGTTTGAAGATGGCGCATCCCAAAGCCAAATTGGGCGTGATCTGGATAGATGCGCATGCTGATCTGCATACACCTTATACCACCCCTTCCGGTAATATGCATGGTATGCCGCTGGCTACAGCCATTGCGGAGGACAATATGGACTGCAAGGTGCATGACCTGGACGAGAATACCGCTAAAATGTGGAATGCCTTGAAAAATATCGGCAAAATAGCGCCGAAGGTGCTTCCGGAAGATATTGTATTTATTTCCCTGCGGGATTATGAGAAAGAAGAAGATTACCTGATCAAGCAATATGGCATGAAGGTGATCACCACCAGTGAGGTACGCAGGAAAGGGCCGGAGAATATTTCCCGTTCCGTGTTCCGTTACCTGAGTGATTGTGAGTACATCTATGTTTCTTTTGACGTGGATAGCCTGGACGCTTCTATTTCCAAAGGTACCGGCACGCCGGTAAGTAATGGATTGAGGGAGCGGGAAGCAGAGGATCTGATTGCCAAATTCATGCAGCACCGAAAGATCTGTTGTTTTGAGATCACCGAAGTAAACCCTACGCTTGACCGTGAAAACCTGATGGCAGAAATTGCCTTTAATATTTTGCAGCGCAGCGTGAATGTGCTGATGATGAACTGATGTTTGTTATAATTTGAAGTAGGCGATAAGCCAGCCGGTTACTTCGCTGTAACTGCGGATGCCTTTGTCCTGTTTATTGGCTTTGAGATAGCGGTCGTACAGCAGGGAGGAATAGGCATCTAATTTTCCTGTATAGGGTTCATAAAAATCCATGATGGCTTTATAGTCGGCTTTTACGCCGGGGAGCGCCCTTTTCCAGATGTTACGGGCCAGGGTGGTATCGCGGCGGGCGAGCTGGCGTACGCTATAGAGGAACATATCAAAATTGGCGGCATAACGGAAATGGCTATCCGGAATGCTGGTAGCCGCCAGGTAACCTACAAAGTTGGCTTCTTCTTCCGGTGCATAACCGATCTGGTGTGCAATTTCATGACAGGAAACAAATGGCAGCAATACGTCGGGAATGGTGGTATTTACCTGCGCTTCGTTGGTAAACGGGTTGAGGTAGCCGGTAATACCGGGGTAATTAAGCCAGTGGCCAAACATAGCCGGTTTTATGCCGGGTGCTTTATAACGCAGGGCGGGCCAGGTTTTGGCAGCGGCATCGTAAGCATCGATGGCCCTTTCAAAAACGGGTTTGCCAGTGGTATCTGTTTTCATGACGCCGGTGGTATCGCCCGTGTTGGCCTTTTCCAGGTTGACTAACTGCAGTAGTGTATCCGACAGGTGGTAAAGTTGCTGCGTATTATAAGTACCTGTAACGAGACGGGTATCGCGGGTGAGGGAATTGCGTTCGTAGTTAAAGCCCCATAATACGAGGAAGGCAAGATATACCCCCAGCAGGAATTGAACACCGCGAAGCAATTGAAAACCCAGGGCTTCCCAGCGTGCGCGGATGAGTTTATAACATAGTTTTAACAAATAGAGTATTCCTCCGATAATCCAGGCAGTATATATTACATCGCCAATACTGAATGGAACTATACCTGTTACTTGTCTGAACGCCAAACTACTCCAATCGTACCACCTATGGAAGTAGAAATCGCCGAAGCGGTTACTCCAGGCGAATAATCCTTTTAACAACAGTATAGCCGTAAGTGTTAGTACAATACGGACGATTTTCTTTTTAATCCGGACTTTTGTCTCCATATAATGTGGCGGAACATGATAGATGAAATTCTACAAAAACAGTTAAGCGTAGCACTTTCCGAACATTTGAAAGTAAAAATACATATTAATGATGCAAAAAGCGTGCATGGTGGTGATATTAACGAATCTTTTCGTATAGGCACCAACGAAGGATATTTTTTTATCAAGATGAATGATGCCGGGAAGTACCCTGATATGTTTAAGCAGGAGTATGCGGGGTTGCTGGAGTTGCAGGCTGCCAAAGCATTACAGACTCCCAAACCGTTCGCATACGGGAGTGTGAACGGACGGGCTTACCTGTTACAGGAGTTCCTGACGAAGGGGCAGGCGGTAGCTGATTTCTGGGATGACTTTGCTGTTTCGCTGGCAAAGCAGCATCGTGTAACGCAGCCTCATTATGGGTATGCGGGAACCAATTATGTGGGAAGTTTGAAGCAGTATAATACGCCTTATAGCAGCTGGCCGGTGTTTTATGCGTTTAACCGTTTGTTGCCGCTGATCAGGATGGCTTATGACCGGCAGCTGGTAGACAGGCAGCTGGTGCAGCAGGTAGAGCGGTTGTGCAGGCAGTTGCCACAGATATTCCCGGTGGAAGCGCCGGCGTTACTGCATGGTGATTTGTGGTCGGGTAATTTTATGGTGGGGAGTAACGGGCGGGCCTGTGTTTTTGATCCGGCGGTGTATTATGGCCACCGGGAAATAGATCTGGCGATGGCGCGGCTTTTCGGAGGTTTTGACACGCGGTTTTATTATGCGTATCAGGCTGCCTATCCATTGCAGCCGGGGTGGCAGCAGCGGATAGGCATTTGCCAGTTATACCCGTTGATGGTACATTTTATTTTATTTGGCGGTAATTATTACAACAGCATGAAAGAGGTGCTGCAATCGTACTGATCATTCGCCGGGGGAGTCGATAAAATCGCGCATCTTGCCATATTCTTCTTCCACAAGTGGATAGTAGCGGTTTACATCTTCCGTAATTTCATCAAAAAGCCGGCAGATTTCTGCACTGTGCAGTTCCTGGTTGATACGGAGATAATTTTCCAGTTCCTGCATTTTAGCGCTGATCCAGGTGAGGCCCACCATTGCGAAATTCGGTTTCAGTTTATGTACCTGGAATTTCATGGCTTCCCATTCATGGTTGTCCACCATTGTTTGCAGTTTGGTGATTTCGTCCCGGATGGTTCTGATAAAAATTTCAAAGAGGTCGGCGGCATAGGAAATATTGCTCTCATAGAGATCTGTGAGATATTTGACATCCAAATCGTTATTAAACTCAAATCCGCTTAAGTTCTGCACTTCTTCCATTATTAGTTCTGTTTCGTCTTCGTTGAGATATTTATTAAAAATCTGTAATAGCTGGTCCGGTGTATAGGGTTTGGTGAGTATGTCTGTTATTCCGGCGGCCCTTGCCATAGTGGCGGTGCTTTCCATTGCTACGGCGGTAGTGGCGATCACCGGTGTAGCAACATTCGGTTTTTCTTCATCTGCCCTTATTTTTTGAGCCAGTTCCATACCATTCATGCCGGGGATACGGATATCCATGAGGATAAGGTCGTATTGGCGGGATTCAAGGAACCAGGTGGCATCCGGGCCATTGGTAGCCAACTGATAGTTGATTTTGTATTTTTCCAGCAGGCTCATGATATAGCGCAGATTCATCTGGTTATCTTCCACCACCAGGACTCTGGCGTCTTCAAATGACCGTTGCAATAATTTCCTGCTTAGTTTACCGGTGTTGACGGTGAGTGGCCGGCGGCTATCCAGGAAAGGGATACTGAAACTAAAGCAGGTATTAAAGCCGGGGCGTTCTTCCACGGTGATGTTGCCACCCTGGATTTCCACGAGTTGTTTAACGATGGCGAGTCCCAGGCCTGTGCCACCGTATTTTTCACGGATATCGTCTTCTGCCTGTTTGTAGTTCCGGAAAATGAGTTCCAGTTTATCCTTTTTGATGCCTATGCCTGTATCGCATACCCGGAAGCGTATCCACAGTTTATTTTCCTGCCAGCTTTCCTGGGTGGCAGTGATGGCAATTTCGCCTTCGTTGGTGAACTTCTCTGCATTACCTAACAAATTGATTAGTATTTGGTTCATTAGCAGATCGTCGCCGATCAGCCAGGTATCGAGAGCGGCGTCCAGTTCGGCGGTTATTTTTACGGGGCGGCGGCCCAGTTTGAGTTCAAAGGTATTGCGTAGTGACTGGATCAGTTCGCGGAGGTTGAATTCGCGTTGGTTAACCTGTATTTCCCTGGCTTCAATGCGTGAAATATCGAGAATATCACTGACTATGCCCAGCAGTATGCCGGAGGAGTTTTTCAGGATGTTGACGTATTCCTGCTGTTGCGGGTCCAGGTGGGTTTCTTCGAGCAGATGGGCCATGCCGATGATGGCATTGAGCGGTGTGCGGATTTCGTGGCTCATGCTGGCGAGGAAATCTTTCTGGGCACGCTGGGCTTCTTCAGCCTGGCGGCGGGCTGTATCCAGTTCCTGTTGCAGTTTTTTCTGGTCGGTGATATCCATGTGGATTCCTGCCCCGCCGGTGATGTTGCCGTGGCGGTCGTATATATTAGCCGAGCTGGCGAGGATCCACCGGTTGGAGCCGTCTTTCAGTTTTATTTCCATGTCGTACACGAGGGGCACGTTTTCATCGAGGCGCTTTTTACGGAGGGCACGGGCGTAGGCCCGGTTATTTTCCGGTACAAAAACGTCGGTGATGTTCCGGCCGATGAGTTCCTGCTCATTATAGCCGGAGAGGCGGCAAAAGCTTTCGTATACGCGGGTGATATTGCCTTTTACGTCTGTTTCGCACATGGCGGCGTTGAGGTTATCGAGGATGACCCTGAATTTTTCCTCATTGCGTTTTATTTCTTCCTGCACGTTGTGCCGGCGGGTGATATCGACGGCCTGCCAGATGCTGCCGCTGAATATTTCACCGTTGAATACGGGGAGGTAGTTAATTTCCCAGATATGGCCGTTGCGGAAGGGCACTTCCCAGCCGAACCAGGGCTTTTTTTCCTTGCGGAGGGATTTCATTTTAGCTTCCAGCGGCACGTAATCGGCTACCATTGGCTTCAGATAGCGGATCAGTTCAGGATAAGAGCAGTTCAGGGGAGTATTTCCATTCATATACCGGCTGAAAATGTCATTTACCCATATGCAGCGATGCTTTTCATTGGTCACCAGCAGACCGGCGCTGGTGCTGTTGAGCCAGGCTGTTATGGGCAGGGAAAAGAGGTCCGGCGCACCGTTTAAAGGCATGCCGGCACTACCAGTAGTGTTTATTTTCTTACTGTATTTTCCTGTGGCCTTCATCGTTTTGATGGAATGGGGATACGGGTTTTCAATAAAATCGTTGAATTGTGAAAATCAGGTATAAGATAAAAGCGAATTACGTACCTTTGCGCCTCACGCCTGGATGCCACAACATCAATATGGCTGATATTTTATGATATAAATATATATATAAATAAGATATCGTTGGTAAACAAATTTATGAAATTTTTGCAATTGCAAATATTTAATTACCTTTGCATCCCTCTAAAAGTGAGGATATTGATATGAAACCACTCCGCGAATTTGATATAGCCTTTGTTGGATTAAACCCAGGGGAACATTCATTTCATTATGCTATCGGGGAACGTTTCTTTGATAATTTCGAGGAGCCGAGGGATTTCAGTAATTGCGAGGTGAGTGTAAATCTCACATTGGATAAGAAGAGTAACTTCTTCTTACTGAAATTTGCGATAGGTGGGAAGGTAACAGTTACCTGCGACCGGTGTGGAGAGCCTTTCGAAATGCAGCTATGGGATGATTTTAACCAGATAGTAAAGCTGGCAGAGAACCCGGAAGAGCTGGCAAGTGGAGAAGAAGATCCGGATGTATCGTATATACTGAAGACAGAGAGCCATTTGAACGTGGCAGAATTTATATACGAGTTCATCCATCTGAGCATTCCAATGCAACGTATACATCCCGACAATGCCGATGGCAAAAGCGGGTGTAATCCGAAAGTGATTGAAATGCTGGAGCAAATGAACCAGCAGGCAAAAGAAAACGATAACCCAATCTGGAAAGGATTGGATAAATTTAAGGACAATTAAAAATTAAATAAAATGCCAAATCCTAAACGCAGACATTCTCAGCAAAGATCAGCAAAGAGAAGAACGCATTATAAGGCGGTAGCGGATACATTAAGCACAGACAGCGCAACCGGTGAAGTGCACCTGAGACACCGTGCTCATTGGGTGGAAAACAAACTGTACTACAGAGGAAAAGTAGTGTTGGAAAAACAGAGCGCAGCTAAATAATAAATTATTTTACTATTTTTACCCGAGCTAACAAGAACAAACCTTGAGTTACATGAGAATCGGGCTTGATATGATGGGTGGCGATTTCGCGCCCACGGAAGCAGTAAAAGGAGTAAAATTATATTTAGACACTGTTGCATCTGAGGTGCATCTGGTTTTAATTGGAGACGAACAACAGTTAGCTCCTTTAATTGCAGCAGCACAGCTGGACCAATCAAAATATTCAGTTGTTCATTCATCCCAGGTAATCGGGATGGATGAACACCCTACCAAGGCGCTGAAAGAGAAGCCACAATCCTCCATCTCTATCGGTTTTCATTTACTGAAAAATGAAAAAATAGATGCTTTCATCAGCGCAGGTAATACCGGCGCCATGATGGTAGGCACCTATTATTCCATTAAAGCCATAGAGGGAGTGCAACGTCCTACTATATCTACTCTGGTACCCCGTGAAAACGGTACGTACGGCCTCTTGCTTGACGTAGGTATCAACGCCGACTGCAAACCTGAAAACCTGGCACAATTTGCCCTTCTCGGATCCCTATATTCCAAACATATTCTTCAGGTACCCAATCCTAAAGTTGGTTTACTGAATATCGGCGAAGAAGAAGGTAAAGGCAACCTGCTTGCGCAGGCAACTTACCCGCTGTTAAAAGAAAGCAAACAAATTAATTTCATCGGCAACATTGAAGGAAGGGATATCCTCTCCGAAAAAGCAGATGTAATTGTATGCGAAGGCTTTACCGGCAACATCGTACTTAAGATGGCCGAATCATTCCATGAAATTGCGTTAAGACGTAATATCCAGGATGACTACATGAAAAAATTTGATTCTGAATCATATGGCGGTACTCCCGTTTTAGGCGTTTCCAAACCAGTAATTATTGGTCATGGTATTTCCCAGGAAACTGCCTTTAAAAACATGATACAGCTGGCGCAGCAAATGATCGAAAGCAAACTGCTGGAAAAAATCAAAGAAAGCTTTGTAGCTAAAGAAGATACACAACAGCAGTAAACGCGGATTTTGTCTTTCTGCCTGATTACACTGATTTTACTTTATTGATTTTATAAAGGATTAAGGGAGATATAAGCGGGTATATTCGCTTTTATCTCCCTTAGTTATTATTATTAAATCTGAAGAAATCTATAAAATCAAAAAAGTAAAATCAGTGTAATCAGGCAGAAAGACAAAATCCGCTTAATGCCCCTGCAACGGCAACTTCACATAGAACGTAGTACCTTCATTCAGCTTTGTTTCAAACCAGATCTCCCCTCTCGCCTGCTCGGCAATGTTTTTACACATGGCCAGTCCGAGGCCGGTACCGGAAGACTTGGTGGTGAAGTTGGGAACGAAAATACGGGATTGTATTTCCGTGGAAATGCCTTCGCCGTTATCGGATACGCTCACTATCACGTGACTATCAGCAGTCATTTGTAACCTTACCACGATCTGTCCTTTGCGGTCGTCGGGAATGGCCTGTATAGCGTTCAGCAGCAGGTTGGTGAACAGCCTGTTCATCTGGGTTTTATCTGCGAATACATAAAAATTGCGGGTGGGCTGCACGTAGGTAACTTCACAATCTTCATGCCCCTGGTACAATGAGGTGAGAGAATACAATACCTCATTAAGCAGGAATTCTTCGTTATTGGGTTCGCCTATGCGGGCAAAGGCGGAGAAGTCGGACGCAATATTGGAGAGGTGTTCGATCTGTTCCACGAGTGTACCGGCCACTTTGCGCGACAGCTCCTTCACATTGGGTGAATCGCCGGCGATAGCGCGTTGCAGGTATTGGATGCTCAGCTTCATGGGCGTGAGCGGGTTCTTGATTTCATGGGCTACCTGCCGCGCCATTTCACGCCATGCTCCTTCCCTTTCGCTTTTAGCCAATCGCACCGCGCTCACTTCCAGCTTGCGTACCATCTTATTATATTCTTTTACCAGCGCGCCGATTTCATCATCTTTATCCCATTCTATTTCATCGTTGCGCTGGCCCAGGTTTACGTGCCGGAGCTTTTCCGTTACCAGCGAGAACGAACGGGTAATGGAATTGGTGATCAGCAACGCCACCATTCCTGCGATAAGGAAAATGAAGGCGTTGAAATTGATGAGGGCCACCAGGAAGTTAGAAATCTGCTGGTTCAGTTCTGTTTGCGTGGCGAAATAAGGAACGTTCAGGTATGCGATCACTTCATGTGTATCATGATTACGCAACGGCATGTAGCCCGACAGGAACGGCATCACCCCGATATATTCTGTATGGATAAACTGGATCTGTTCCAGCCGGTATAAACTATAGAATGCCTGCGGATCTATTTTTACAGAGATCAGCCCTTTGTCCGTCATCATCGGCTGGGTGGTTTGCTGCAGGTTGCCATCGCGGTCGTAGATATTAATATCCAGGGCCCTTTCATTGGCGATATCCGCCAGGGAGGTGGCCAGTTTTTTCATCAGTTCTGAATCATACATATCCCCTACCTGGTCCAGGTCGCGTTGGTTTTCCAATACCTTTTCCACGTCTTTGGCTACTTCTCTCATGGTTTTGCTGAGCCGTTCGCGGTTCTGCATTTCAGAGCGGTAGATAAAGAATTTGATAGTAGTGATGCCCAATATCAGGAAAGAAAAAATAACAACAAAGATGATGGTGCCATGTACTTTTTTGCGGATACTGATATTGATCAGTGCGCGCAGATTGCTGATCCGCATCCTTGCTTTGATGAGCAGGTCGAATGCTTTGTATACTGCAATGATGAGCAGGAACAAACAGAACATGTAAGCGAACAGGGTGATGAATTCCACGAACATCCTGTTTTCTTTTACCACTATCACTACTTTCTCCGGGGTAGCGCGGTAGATCAGTTCTGAATAACCTTTGATGGATTTTACGGTAACATCTGCCACAGGCAGTTCATGTGCATATAAACGGATGGGGAAAGGAAAATCATTGTTATTACTAACGAGGATGCCTTTATCGTATACGGCAAAGGAGTAGGCGCCGGCGTATTCGCGGCCGGGATCGCTCATATCGCCTTCCACCAGCAGCTCGGGATAAAGCCGTTCGCTGCTTACCGGTTTTGGCGCCAGGGTGTATACCAGCCAGCCGGTTACTTCCCCGCCGGCGTTATGAAATTCCTTTTTAGCGATATAGCTGTAGTCGTTGAAGCTGCGTTCATAATAATACAGGTCGTTGCCGGGCACCAGTGATGGAGAGGATTCCGACTCGGTAAATATCTGCCGGTTAAAAGTTACCAGGCTGGCGGTATCTGAAGAAAACAGGGAGGCGCCGTTTTCATCATAGGCATAAAGGTTTACCCGGAACCTGCTCAGGTAGCCCTGGAAGTATTTTGGCAGCAGCAGGCTGTCGAACGCCGACTTACGGTGGGTTCTGCCGCTACGGTCCTGGAAAAAAAACTGGAGGGCTTCGTCGTGTTCTATCTTTTTACCGATATCATTCAGCAGCATTTCCAGGTAAGGGTCCTTTTGTTTGGACAGGTCTTCCGCGAGTTTCTGACGGGCATACAGCTCCTTATGATTGTTATAATGTACCAGTGCACCAGAGGTGGTGATGGTGAGCAGGAAGAGCCAGAACAGAAACGGTACGGTGGCCATACTGCTTTCAAAGCGATCAGCGAGGAAGTCGAGCAGCACGATGTAAATCAGCAGCCAGATCACCATTGTAACGGAGAACGGCAGTTCCGGGTTGTGGATACGGAACAGCAGCCAGATGATGCCTACTGCAGCCAGCCAGATATATTTGGTACGGTACTGGAAATTGGTAAGTTCATTCAGCAGGTAGTTGATGATCTGGGAGAAGAATAAAAAGCTGAAAGATATGAAGCCCAGTACCATAAAGCCGATGATGCTGTAAATGATACTGTATTCCGTAAGACTGAAGGGGTTGGTAACATCAAAGGAGATCTTGGAATCTATTACCAGGCTCTGGATGAGGTCTGCCAGGAATTGTTCCACGATATAGAGGATCAGGCTGGCGATGATGATCACCACGCTCTGCGCCCATCTTTTTTTGAGTACCGGCGGGTTGATGGTTTTTACGTGTTCCCGGAAAAAGAGGATCATCCAGAAGGTGAGTAATACGTTGATCAGCAGATCGCCGAGCGAGTAAAAGATTTCATCTTTGGCGTAGATCCTGGGGTCGAAGATATTGAGTTCCTTCAGGTTAAACGGGAACGGGTATACGTAACTGAGCACCCGCATGCCGAATACGATGAGGAACAGGAACAGGAAGCCATACAGCGGGTTGGTGGTTTTGGCCAGCAGGGTGGCAAAGAGGTTGAGGAATATAAGTACGCAGATACACCCCAGCACCCGCAGCAGTATACTGAGGTTATTGGAAGGATGTACGTGCATGCCATTGTTATAATCGAGGAAGAACAGCGTTTGTTCCTGCCCGTTATTTACCGGCAGGATGGTATGTTCCGGTACCACCAGGGCAGGTTGTTCCCGGAGGATGCTGTACTCTTCTCCCAGTTCTTCCTTATCGTAAAAGTGATTGACCAGGTAGTTGTTTTTAATGGCGTATTCCATGCGGACGGGAATAGCTGCCACCAGGTATTGTGCATGCCCCCGGACTGATTTTACTTTCCGGGTGATAACTTCATAATAGCCATTTTTCAGCTTCATGAACCGCTGACCGTTTTCCAGTGTGGCTTGCAGTTCATCCGGCTGTACCTGGCTGGTATTCCAGAAGGTGAGCCAGATACCGGTGTTATTGGAATCGTAGGCAAAGAGGTAGTACTCCATGCCGGTGAGTTTGTCCAGTGTTTTCTGATCGTAGCTGCGCTGGAAGAGGGAGTTGGTGAGGGCAGTATCTTTAGCGAGTTTTTCGAATGTTTTTTCCCGTTGATGGATACTCTTTTCCATACTGCGTTTCACGCCTTGCGGGGACGAGTAGTACGACCAGTAGTTACTGAACAGGAAAGCGAAGGTAAACAACCAGGCTGCAATGATCAGGAGATAGCCATGCCGCAGGAAAAAAAGCCGTATTTCTTTAGAATCGATCAATGCGGGTGTATTAAAAAAGCGATTTACAATTGCTCTGTGGCTTTCACCTTATTCCAGAGTGTATCCATTTCCGTTAAGTTCATATCGTTGAGGGTGCGGCCCTGTTCCAGTGCCAGCACTTCCATTGCCTGAAACCGGCGCCGGAACTTTTTATTCGTACGTTCGAGGGCATTTTCCGCATCGATGTTGAGGAACCTGGAATAGTTCACCAAAGAGAACATCACGTCGCCGAATTCATCTTCCATATCATTTATATTCCCGCTGTTAACCGCTTCTTCCAGTTCATTCACTTCTTCCTTTACCTTCTCCCATACCTGCGCAGTATTATCCCATTCAAAGCCGGTTTGTTTGGCTTTTTCCTGGAGGCGCATCGCTTTTACGAGGGCGGGCAGCGACAGGGGAACACCACTGAGTACGGATTTCTTTCCTTCTTTCAGTTTAAGTTTTTCCCAGTTTTGTTTTACCTCCTCTTCCGTATCGGCTTTTACATCGCCATAAATATGCGGGTGGCGGTGGATGAGTTTATCGCATACACCGTTTATCACGTCGTTTATATCAAATTTCTGCTGTTCAGCGCCTATTTTGGCGTAGAAAACGATGTGCAGGAGGATATCCCCCAGTTCTTCTTTGATGGACTTCCAGTCTTCATCAGTGATGGCATCCGCCAGCTCGTAGGTTTCCTCAATGGTGAGCTGACGAAGCGTTTGAATGGTTTGCTTGCGGTCCCAGGGGCACTTTTCCCTTAAATCGTCCATGATCTGCAGGAGGCGATCAAATGTAGCTGTCTTTTCCATATTTTGTAAAAATAGGGATCATTTGGGGATTTTGATATTCATAGATGATTCCGGGCAGGAACGGGTCCGGAGAACCAAATACGGACGTGTAAAAATGGGGAATACTTTTTCTTGGTAAAAAGGCCATTTTAGTTACATTTGCGAGCTATTAAATGGTAGCGATTTCATGGTTTGGAGATGGTAATTTTTGTAATTATTGTGGTTACAAAACCTGTCATCTGGCAATCAAAAAATCCCAAAATGTATTGATTTATGAATCCGAAACACATTGCGCTTATTTCATCGGAGTTGGGTATTTCCGGTAAACAGGCAGAAAACACCATGACCCTGTTATCTGAAGGCTCTACGGTTCCATTCATCAGTCGTTACCGTAAAGAGGTAACGGGAAGTCTGGATGAGGTGCAGATAGGCCGTATTGAAGACCTGCAGAAGCGTTACAAGGAGGTGGATGACCGTCGTGATTTTATTATCAAAACGATCACTGAGCAGGAAAAAATGACGCCTGAGTTATTATCCAAAATAGAAAACACCTGGGTACTGGCTGAGCTGGAAGATATTTACCTGCCCTATAAGCCTAAGCGTAAAACCCGTGCTACCGTGGCCATTGAGAAAGGACTGGAACCGTTGGCTACCCTGTTGTTTGAGCAGCAGGACGGTGATATTTCAGCGGCGGAAACATTTATCAATGAGCAGGTGGCAACGTCTGAAGAGGCGTTGAAAGGTGCGCGTGATATTATTGCGGAGTGGATCAATGAAAATGCGGAGTGCCGCGACAAGCTGCGTAAGTTATTTGCCAATACCGGCAAGCTCACCTCTAAAGTGGTGGAAGGAAAAGAAGCCGAAGGCGATAAATATAAAGACTATTTCGAGTTTTCAGAAGATTTGCGGGAGATGCCATCCCACCGGGTGCTGGCGATATTACGTGCAGAGCACGAGGGTATCCTGTTCAGTTCCATTGCGCCGGTAGAGGAAGATGCCAATGCGTTGATCAACAAACAATTTGTGGTGGGTAAAGGCAAGGCGGCAGAGCAGGTAACCAAAGCTGCGGCAGATGCGTACAAGCGTTTGCTGCGTCCTTCCCTGGAGAATGAGTTCCGGGCGTCGGCAAAAGAAAAAGCGGACCAGGAAGCGATCGAAGTATTTGCGGAAAACCTGCGTCAGCTGTTACTGGCAGCGCCGCTGGGACCAAAGGGCGTTATTGCCGTTGACCCGGGTTACAGAACGGGTTGTAAGGTGGTAGCGCTGGATAACCAGGGCAATATGCTGGACAACGATGTTATTTTCCCGCTGGAAAAAAATTACAAGAGAGATGATGCAGAAGCCCTGCTGAAGAAGTGGGCGGCAAAATATGATACCGAAGCTATTGCGGTGGGTAATGGTACAGCGGGTCGTGAAACAGAGGAGTTTGTAAAGAAGATTGATTTTGGCAAAAAGATCAATGTGTTTATGGTGAATGAAAGCGGCGCGTCTGTATATTCTGCTTCAGAAGTAGCCCGTGAGGAGTTTCCGGATCATGATGTAACGGTGCGTGGCGCTATTTCTATCGGCCGCAGGCTGATAGATCCGCTGGCCGAGCTGGTGAAGATAGATCCGAAAGCTATTGGTGTGGGGCAGTACCAGCATGATGTGAGCCAGTCGTCGTTAAAACAGAGCCTGGACCGGGTGGTGGTGAGCTGTGTGAACAATGTGGGTGTGAACCTCAATACAGCTTCCAAGCACCTGCTGGCGTATATTTCCGGTTTGGGTCCTTCCCTTGCGGAGAACATTGTAAAGTACCGTAAAGAAAACGGCGCATTCAGTAACCGTATGCAGCTGAAAAAAGTGCATCGTTTGGGCGATAAAGCATTTGAGCAGTGCGCGGGCTTTTTACGTATTGAAAACGGCGACAACCCACTGGATAATTCCGCGGTGCATCCGGAGCGTTATGACCTGATCAGGGAAATGGCCGCCAAACAACACAGCACTGTACAGGACCTGATGGGCAAGGAAGAACTGCGTAAACAAATTAATGCGAAGGATTATGTGAGTGCCGAAGTTGGTTTGCTGACATTGGAAGATATATTGAAGGAGCTGGCCAAGCCTAGCCGTGATCCGCGCGACGAGATCTCTATTTTTGAATATGCCGAAGGCATTCATAAGATGGAGGATGTAAAGCCGGGGATGGTATTGCCGGGCGTGGTAACCAACATCACTGCATTTGGTGCATTTGTGGATATTGGTGTAAAGCAGGATGGGCTGGTGCATATTTCCCATCTCTCCAATAAATTTATCAGCAATCCTAATGAAGCCGTAAAGCTGAATCAGAAGGTGCAGGTAACCGTGTTGGAAATTGATGTGGCGCGTAAGCGTATTTCATTATCGATGAAAGACAATGAGAAAGGCGGTGGCGGCGGTTCCCAGCAGCAGGGAGCCAGAAGGGAGCCACGCGGCGATCAGCAACACCAGCAGAAGAAGGTGAATAAGCCGGCGGCGAAAGAAGCGCCGCTGAACGACTTCCAGGCGAAGCTGGCCGCGTTGAAGAATAAGTTTGATAATTAAAAGAGATAAGAAAAAGGAAGGCCACACCGGTCTTCCTTTTTCTTTCAGCGTTCATATTTCTGCATCCACTGCAGGAATTTTTCCGGGTAGTCGGTATCTCCTTTTTCGCTGAAGAGCATGAGGCTTCTGTTCACGGTGAAGCCGATGTAAATGATATCCCGGTCCATATCTATGGCAATAACGGCTTCATCGTAGCCTGATTTTCCGGGCATATATCCTTCATTAAAAAGTATTTTGTTTTCCACTTCTATGGGTGGGGTCACTTTTAATCTTTCAAAAAAAGATTTACGGGCTTTACCTATCAGTACGTTAAGCCTGCTTTTCAGCGGTTCGGTTTCAAAAAGACTACTTTCCGCAGCGTATTTGCCGTTGAATTGCAGGAAACTGTTCCAGGAAGCCACCATGTCTGTTTGAATAGTATCGCCACCAGCGATCATGGTATCGGTAGGTGGCAGGTTAGTCTGGTCGGCCAGTACAATCGCCCTTACTTTCTGGGCGGGGCTATTACATGCAAACGCGCAGATAGTGAGCGACAAAAGTGATGCAACAGGAATCCTTCTCGCACTCATGGTTAAATTTTTTTTATTTGATACTAAAAGGGGGCTACAACAACTATCGGGCACCACTTTCCCGGCAGTTAACAACATAATTTTTTTTATCAGTGGAAGGTTAACAAGTCAGATAATAAAAAAGTTTAATGGTTTTCAATAAAGTTCCGGGCTATTTCCCTTTAAATACAGGAGCTCTTTTTTCAATAAACGCCTGCATGCCTTCCTTCTGATCTTCAGATGCAAAGAGAAGATAAAAATTTTTACGTTCAAAATGTAATCCTTCTTCCAGGCTGGTATCAAAAGCTTTCAAAACGGCTTCTTTAGCCATTTTAAGGGCTACAGGGCTCATGGCGGCTGTTGCTGCGGCCAGTTTTATGGCTTCCTGCAGGAAGAGTTCTACGGGCACAATACGGTTAATGAGACCGGCCCGGAGTGCTTCTTCTGCGGTAATAAAGCGGCCGGTAAGCACCATTTCCATAGCGAGGGCTTTCCCCACTGCGCGGGTAAGGCGCTGAGTACCGCCTGCGCCGGGCATTACGCCCAGTTTTATTTCCGGTTGTCCGAAGCGGGCGGTTTCGCTGGCCACGATCATATCGCAGAGCATCATGAGTTCGCAGCCGCCGCCGAGGGCGAAGCCGCTAACCGCCGCTATAATAGGTTTCTTTATTTTTTTGATGGTGTCCCAGGTGCTGAACTGATCGATGTTATACATATCTATGGCAGATTTCCCTGCCATTTGTTTTATATCGGCGCCGGCGGCGAAAGCTTTTTCGTTACCGCTGAGGACTATTACCCGCACCTCGTCGTCTGCATCGAGGATTTTCAGGGCGTCTCTCAGTTCGCCCATGAGTTGCAGGTTTAATGCGTTCAGTTCCTTTGGGCGGTTCAATTGGATGTGGGCTACATAGGGCGCCACTTGCTGGTGTATGATAATAAATTCCGGTTGCATCTTTTAAAGTTAAAGAAATATCATAAACATCAGTAAAATGTAGACCAGGAATACGATGCCGGTTGACATGATATAAGCCACGCTCAGCACAATACCTTTTAACAGGGATTTCCCAAAGCTTTGCTGGTAGTTATTCCAGAGCGCCAGCACCAGGTAGATAAAGATGATCCACCAGCCGATGGTCATAAAGATATCGTTATGGAAAATAAATTCCAGGAGAAGACCAGCCAGCCCGGTAATAAAGGCAAAAGAATGCAGGTGGATGGCAAAAATGGCGTGGTCGGCATACAGCCATTTTTTCTTTTTGCGGTACATCCATTTCATAAAGAGTGCAAAAAGCGGCAACAGGATAAACATCAGTTTGGGCACATTATGGTTGAACATTTCAATAATGGCCTTTTTTGAATCGTTTCCATATTTCTGCCGGACGCCGATGATTCGCCGGTACACCATCTTTTCCGCGCCATGAAGGCGTGCTGAATCCGGCAATTGCCGTTGAATCGCATCAAATTCTTCCACTGTCTGATAGTGGTTAATATTCCTTTTTTTGCCGGTGGAAGAGGTATCCGGAGAGATGGCCAGGTCCAGCGTTTCAACGCCGGTTTTCACGGAATCACCGTTGTTTACCCGGATCAGGGACCGTTCCGTCACGAATTCGCCGGAGTCATCTTCGCTGCCGTGTTGTAGGGTAAACAGACCGAAAAAGAAGACGAAGGATATAAAGACGTATAATTTTATTGGATTTACGTAGCGTACTCTTTTGCCAGCCATGTACTCCCGGGAAAGGAATCCGGGTCTGAAAAGGAGGTATTTCAGGGTGGTCAGGAACTGGGAATCATAATGAAAAATATCTGCCACGAAGTGTTTCACCAGGTGGGTGAATGTTTCATGTGGTATGGTATTTTCCTGTCCGCAGTGTGTGCAATACCTTTCAGGCACCTCTGTACCGCAGTTAAGGCAGTTTTTCTCCTTACGTAAGGGTTGTGATTTCAAGAGATTTAGATATTTTTGGTTGTAACAGCAGGCAAGATAAAAAAGAAATGGTGAATTATACCCGGATAAAGTCCGGTTAAAAAATTTTAATATGATTTTTGCGTTTTACCTTTGAACATTCAAAAATCAGCGATTTTACGGGCATGAAGAAAACGATCCTACTGGCACTGAGTATACTGGCGTTTGCGGCCAGCGGTTTTAGTCAATATTACTTCCAGGACATTTACAATACCCAGCAAACGGTGGCGACGATGGCGCTGCTAAAGGAAAACAAGGTAAAAACGCAGCAGGTGCTGACGCTGGATGCCGACATGCAACCGGACCGGGACTTTCGTTGTGAGCGTAACCTGAGTCCCACCTACCGGCAAATGAAGGCGCAGACACAGTCCAGCTCCACCGGTTATTCTGCCATGACCTCCACTTTTTCCGCCAAAGGGCAGCTGACCAGAACGGTGGACAGTTCCGGCGCGAGTGTGACCACCACACAATACCGTTACGACGAAGGCGGGCGGCTGCAATATATCAGCAGCACCTCTATTGCGCGCGACAGCAAGCTTCGTTTTGATGAAAGCCGGACGTACCGTTATGATACGGCGGGACGGTTGCAGCAGCTGATACAGCGTAAGGGCGGCGATTCCACCGTGGTAGCTTTTAAAACCGACAGTGCGGGGAATGTGATTGAGGAGCAGGATATGCGTCGTGGCACGCGGATTTATTATAACTACGACAAGGCGGGGCGGCTAACGGATGTATACCGTTATCAGCCTGCGAAGAAGCGGATGTTGCCGGACTATATCTTCGAGTATAATGCGCAGGGAAAGCTGGTAAAGATGACTACCGTTAACGCACAAACGTCGTCGTATACGATCTGGCAATATGAATATCAGCCGAATGGATTACCTTTGAGTGAAACGTGCTATGGTAAAGGAAAGGAGTTGTTAGGCATGGTGAAATATGGCTATGAGCTGAATCCTTAGATGCAGTTAAAAAAAAAGGAATTCGTAAAATATTTGAGTTCAGCGTTAAAAAAATTTTGCAGCTTCAAAAAGATTCCTATCTTTGCAATCCCAACAAAAAAAGTTCTTATAATAAATGCGAAAGTAGCTCATTTGGTAGAGCACGACCTTGCCAAGGTCGGGGTGGCCGGTTCGAGCCCGGTCTTTCGCTCTGATTATTCCCTACAAACCCTGGTGGTGGAATTGGTAGACACGCGGGACTTAAAATCCCGTTCGCAGCAATGCGAGTGTGGGTTCAACTCCCATCTGGGGTACAATGGAGTTTTTGGCAAAACTCAGAGAAGGCTGCTCAACAAAGAGCAGCCTTTTTTCTTTTATAGTCAAGTAGTTAGCCATTAAACTAGGGTGCAATAAGTTGGCTCTAAGTACCTCCCCGTCAAATATGAGAGTAGGTTTGAATCACATCTTTAAAAGTTTCTGTTTCGCGTTTATACCCAGCTTGTGATACAGGTTTTTCATATCACATAAATCCGGAAAAGCCTTTTCCAGCTTGGACCAGCGCTGATTTATGTCTCCCTTCAATTTCGTAATATCACTTTGCAGCAAAGACCGTTCACCGGAAAGTTTGCTGAACCACTTTTTAATGACCAGCAGGCCGCTGATCATCAGGAAATAGAAATATTCCAATGACAGCAAAAATATTAAATTCTTATCAGTTTGCTACAAATAGGAATAGGGGCTGACCAAAAAGGTCGGCCCTTTTCTTTGCAGAAAGAGGGCCGACTAGTAATTTTAATTACCACATTGAAATTACTATGTCCAATAGTAAGACTAAACAGGTATTTAAACAATATAACCCTTGCCAAAATTTTTTTACTACCCCCGAATCCGGAAGAATTAATCCCATCGGATCATCTGGTTCGTGTTATCAGTGCTACTGTAGATAAAATGGATATAGGTTCTGTTTTGGATAGCTATGAAGGACATCAACAACTTCCGCAGTGGGGTTATACCATTGAAGATTTGTTTAAAAGTATGCTGGTGTTTTTATTGGAACAGGAGTATATCCGGTTTGAAAATTACTTCTGCGATGGCAATACGGTAGATTGATGATATTCTTATAAATATTCTCCATTGGTTGTAACGTAAAGCAAAACAAATATAAATTGCTTACACTGTCAAATAAATCTGGAGCAAAACCTTTATAATAAAGAGGAAGATTGATTAAATCCTTATTTTTCTTGTGTGTATTGTGTGTAGCCAGCAACATTATCCACTCCGACAGGGAAGCAATAAAAATTTTAAAGCAGGATAGCCCTGCAGAGATCAGGACAGTACAGGAAAGTTAAACGAAAAAAAGAATTTAAATTGGCTGTTTTACAGCTATGCATCTATCCAGGAAAAATTTTCTACGAATATCTTCCGTATTTGCTGCAGGTGCACTGGCAGGAACACCCGGCCGCGTATTATCTTCTATACTTGCACACGGAGCCGGCAACCTGATGGGCAATCGCTTCCTGACCTTCAACTGTGTTATCCGTGTTAACCAGATAGAAGTTGCAAAAGACAAAAATGTTGGGATGGACGAACGGGAAATGCACACTCCCGAACGTTTAAAGGCTTTCCGTGAAGCAGTGGAAGCAGGCTTCCCCGGCGCAAAAATGACATGGGCGTTCAGCTGGCTGGCATTGAACGACATGACCGACAATTACATGAAGATAAGGGAACAAGTCAGGGAATACCACCATCGCTATGGCGATGACGTTACTTTTATACCCGGAGCATATTTTGCCAACGCCTATAATTCAATAGAGCAGGTGAACAAAGACCTGCATGATGGTATAGCCCTGGCATCGGGAATAGTGGGCAACGGCTATCGCCCCAAAAGCATAGTGGCCGGGTTCCTGGCTGCAAAAAATATGCAGTACCTGGCAGAAACGGAAAACATTCATGTGTGCCAGGGCAATATCTGGAGTCAATTCTCTATCGACAACCAGGACGGAGATGGCTCCGTATGTTATCCTTACTATCCCTCCAAAGAACATTTCTGCAAACCGGCTCAGGGCAAAGCTGACTTCATCGACTGTGTGAACCTGGATGGCTGGACGGTGGATTTCCTGGCAGCGAGAAGAGCTGGCTTTGCAGAGCATTTTAACAGCAGAATGGGTGTAGGGCCGATAGAGACTATCGGGGCATTCGGAGCAAGCACTGGTCTCAAAGAAATGATGCACAGTACTGCTATACACTTCGATACCGGCTACCAGCTGAATGGCTTTGCATGGGTAACCAATTGCTGGGAACTAAGCCTGCCTATCGATGTTTCAGGTTTGAGGGACTGGCTGAGCTCCATCAAAACCCGCTGGCCCGCTACGCGGGTAATCACGCAGGGTGAATTCGGGCTGATCTGGAGAAAACATTTTACATCCAATAATTTCAACTACCGGTTTACAGAAAGAGGGTCCGGCATTGGTGGATCAGATGCAGACAAAGAGATACGCTGGTTCATGAACAAGGATTTCCGGCTGGCGCTGTTACGCAACTGGCAGGAATCCGCACCGGAAAAAGTGATCGACTTTACCCGTTATGATGTTCCTGCAAAAGAGCCGGATACCCTTACCCGTAAATGGAGTCTTCTTGGTGAGATAAACCAGAAAGGAACACGGCCACAGGACACGCCGATACCGTTAGATCAATTGAGCGCAAATGACAGGGCGTTGATCCGCCGCCGGGCGCCTGATCTCCGCTAGATACCTTGGCCATGCGGATGAAGAACGATGAACTGCTGCCAGCCTATATAATGAGGCGTCTTTTTACTTTAACGACAACGCCAGCTTCTTCTGTAAATCACTCCAGGCGCCGCCATTATACACATGCTTAAAGCCCCTTTCTTTCAGAATATTTTCCGCCTTTACACTTCTGAGCCCGTGTGAGCAAACAGTGATATAGGTTTTCGAGGAATCAAGTTCCACGTATCTTTCCCGGATGATTCCCAAAGAAATATTTACGGCGTCTTTAATATGCTCCATTTCAAATTCCTGCGGCGTTCTTACATCCAGGATAACAGCGCCTTCTTTAACCAGCTTATCGAGGCCGTTGTCCAGTGTACTGTATTTGTATACCCGGTAGCTAATGTAGATAACAAGCAATATGCTTCCTGCTATGATTAAATTTTTCATATCCTCTCCATAATTTTTTATCTGAAATAAGGCCGGTGGGTAAAGGGTGAAAAGGGCCAGGGAATGGCCAGGAAAATAATGATCAGAGCGATGGCGTACCACAGCAACATGGTTTTGAACTTCTCTTTGTCTGTTGCCTTCCGTTTTGCCAATGCTGAGCCGATGGTAATAAGTACTATGGAAAGAAGCATCAACGTACTATGGATCATCCCAAAAAACACAAGGTCAAATGATTTTCTTGCAGTACTGAAGTTGCTCAGAAAGTACCTGATAACAGGACTGTGAAAGTAGAACGTAATACCGATAAGCAGTTGCACATGTGCAATGGTAGCTGTCCAGTGGCGAACCAGGTTATCTGTTTTCAATAATTTTGCGCCGGTGAAATATCCTTTCCCGGCCCTGTATACCGCATACACCAGGCTTATAAGCACCAGCCACCGGAACAGGGAGTGTATGAATGTAAGTGATTGATACATCTTAAATAGCAGCTTTACGGGTTCTTATAAAAACAGCTCCCGGCCACCCGGATGTTTGCCCGGAATGAATATATGCATCCATGTCATTGAATTTTTATTGGTATGCGGCAAAGATAAATCAAAAACATACTAGTTAGTATGTTTTTAGATAAAAAAATATGCTGCCGGTTAAACTGGGGGTATTCAACGGGCTATTATTTTAATGTTTTGAGATAAGAATGCAATTGTTTGAGATAAATGAGATAGATAGCTTTACTATTTTCGAGCTTGCCCAGGTTGCGTATTCCCCAGTATCCCGACATAACAAAAATGGCCACTTCTTTGCCATTCACGGTACTTCTTACAAATTTCTTCTTTTTCCCGGTTTCAATAGTATGGATAATAGCCTGCTCCCATTGAGCGGTCAGATCATTCAGGGCTTTGCTGAAATCCTTATTCCAGGCCATCTCCTGGGTAAAGTTAGCAGCGGGGCAACCATATTCCACTTTCAGGAATTGATTTTCCATCAGGAGACTATGCATCATGGCATAAATACCATCCAACGGGTTTCCTTCCTGTTGAAGCGGGGCAATAAAAGTATTCCTGAAATTGGGTTTCAGTAACTCATTGATAATAGCCACGCCCATTTCATCTTTGCTTTTGAAGTGATGATAGAAAGCGCCCTTAGTAACCTGTGTGGTTGCCAGGATGTCATCAATGCTTGTTGTCTGATACCCCCTGACATATATCAGTTCAAAAGCTTTTTGCAGGATATTTAACCGGGTAGCTGCTGCCTTTTTCATATCAATTACCAAATGATCTTCTCAGCAAAAGAACAACATTTATTCTTTTCTTCGGGAAAAAGTATGCCCGCCTGCCGGCACTTCAAAACTGTATACACATTGGTAGCCTGCTAACAGGCGTTACCTTCGCTTTATATCCTGCCCTTTCCTGGTATACAACACTACAGCCGGACAGGGGGGATGAAGATCCTGGAAAATTTTGGCATAGGCAAATTCAGACAGCGGGCGGCTGGCAACATAGCCATAGCTTACCTCCTTCAGCTTTTTTGGTTTAGGAACTGTATCCCGTGTATGTTCCTGCGCCATGGCGGCAAAGGGTAGCAAAAATAAACCAATCATGAATATTGCACTTGTCATTATATCCAGCCTGCTTTAGGTTAAAAACAGATAGTGTCCCATTATAAGTACACATGAAAACGAGGCAGCGTACGTATTTTCCTAAAAAAAGGCATAAATGCCTATATATAGAGCTGTGCCAGAAAAAATACAGGCAGCCGGCAACTGGCAAAAAGTACAAATAAAAAACGCTTTCATATAAAAACGCTCTTAATATTCGGACGTAAATTAGCTGGTGCAGGCAGGCCAACCGAAGGATATTATTAATTTTATAAACAATCTTTACCAGCACTGTTATGCCAGTGGGCTACCGGTGTTCAATTCCATCCCGTTTATGACGCGAATATTAGCAATTATTATCAGTTTCATTTTGATCCCCGATCTATGTTTTTCGCAAAATGGTATCCTACACAACCGGGCTGCCAAAATAATTACAATTACCACTCCTGATCAAAAGCTTTCCATCAGGATTGACTATTCAAAGGGATGCATTATTAAACAGGTAAACCTGAAAAATAAAAATACGATATCACCGTCGGGTGTATACACCGGTATCACAGCAGAAAGTGGAACCGCCTCATCTGCTGATCAAACAGGCGATATTAAAATAACAAATACCCCGAAAGGCATATCGCTAAATGGTATCGCCTACGGAACCGGGGCGCTTCAAATTAAAGAAACATGGGACTTTGCTATCAAAGGAGATAAAATAACCTGGGATATTACCCGCAACTATAGCACAACAACCGACCTGGAAGACATGGCCTTTCCAAAATGGAATTTTACAGATCTATCCGTTTGGAAAGGAGGAATTATTGATAACGGCGGGATGGTTTGGTGCAAATACCTACAGCAAATTAACGATACCTATGGCGTTCATACCGGTGGCGTAACATTCTGGAATGCTGATTCGGGAGATGCGTTAAGGATATCGCCTCAACCAGGAAGCGCAGATAAAATGGCTTCAAAATATTCCCACAGCGAAAATGGCGAGTTCACTTTTACACAATTGCTAACTGACTCCAAATTGCAGCAACGCTATCACCTGAGCCGCTTCGTATCACAAAAGTATGATGTATTTGCTCCCTTCCAGGTAAAAAAAGGACGCGTAAAGCTAAGCCTGGAACTACAATACATTGATTACAATAAGGAATATGCAAGAGGAACGCTTCCCGGTATTGATGCAACAGCAGTACGCGAGCTTTTGAATACAACCGGGCGGTATGGCGTGGTAGACAACAATATAGTAGGCGCAAATGGCTGGCTCACCAACTGGAAATGTCTGCATGAGCCATTTTTTGCGCAGATCGGGATGGCATTGAATGATCCACACTATATAAAAAACCTGGCGGCAACATTGGACCAGGAAAGAGATCAGGCGATGCTCAACGATGGTCGTGTGTTATCCCGCTGGCATAATGTACCCGGCGACGAAATTCCCGGCACATATAACCCGCAAACAGGCTATTATGAAGCCATGTGGGGATATACCATTGATTCACAAACGGGCTATGTGATCAATACAAGCGAACTGTTTGAGTTGAATGGTGACCTGCAATGGCTGCGTGCACATCAAGCAAGCTGTGAAAAGGCGCTGGACTGGCTGATAAAACGGGATTCCAACAACAACGGAATCTATGAAATGATGAATAACGGCGTAGCGGAAAAAAAGGCAAGCGACTGGTTAGACATTGTTTGGGCAAGCTTTGAAAACGCTTTTGTAAATGCGCAATTATACGAAGCATTAACGCTATGGGCCAAATGTGAAACGATTTTAGGCAATCATAAAATGGCAGGCCATTATTCAGCGATAGCCGCCCGTCTTAAAAGTGCATTTAACAGGCCGGTTGATGAAGGTGGCTTCTGGTCGCCGGCCAAACAGCAGTATGTGTACTGGCGTGATAAAGACAATACCATTCATGGCGACAACCTGGTTACTCCTGTAAATTTTGCTGCCATTGCCTTTGGATTATGTGATGACAAGGAACGCATAAAACTCATTCTTGATCAAATAGAACAAAGAACAACGGCAGAACACCTGTTTCACTGGCCGCTTTGCTTCGATTCCTTTAAAAGAGAAGAGGTAAGCGATGGTAACTGGCCTTTCCCTAAATATGAAAACGGGGATATATTCCCCACATGGGGATATCTTGGTATCAATGCCTATGTGAAATATGATAAGCACATTGCGCTTAAATTCATTAATCATCTCCTTGATCAGTATAAAAAAGACGGACTCTCTTCCCAGCGCTACAGCAGAACAACCCAGCTTGGACTGGGGGATGATATCCTGGCCGGCATCTGTACCAGCATTACAGCGTTATACAAGGATATTTACGGCCTTCGTCCAAAATGGAACAGGATGGGGCTGGAACCCAATATGCTTGAAACCCTGAACGGAACGAAGTTTTCATATATCCACAGGCATACCGTTTATCACCTTGAATTGAGCGTTAATGATTATTTAATGAGCACCGGTAGCTTTTCTGTAAAAAGTAGCGAATCTTTTGGTGCAGATAAAAGCGGGAACACGCTTAAGTTCTACCCTGGTAATAAAGATACTGCGCAACTCCTGGTTCGTGCAGATCCGGGCAATCGTATTGACATGAAAATTACTTCGTGGAAGAATGATGTATTTGCATGGACTATTTCGTCACACGGCAACTATCAATTCACCATTAATGGATTGCAACCAGGCTCAAAATATGAAGTAGTAACAAACAAAGATATTACCCGGCTTCAGGCAAATAACAATGGCAGCATTTCCCTGAATAAACATTGTAGTACGCCTGTTAACTTTTCTATCAGGGAAACATCTCATTAAGCTCCTCCTTTCAATTGAACATAAACATATAAAACCGGGGCCCTGAAAGAACCCCGGTTTTATATGTTTTACACAGTTTATGGAATGTACTTTGAATCAGCATTACCTGATGGGCCTATTGAATCCCGGCTGTATAAATCAGTGGGTTCTGTGCATCATCATCCAGCAGATCCCCGACTTTCAACCTGGTTACCTGCGCATCACTTAATATATTCTTTATGCCGTTAAATCTAGCGCCATCAGGCATATAAGCGCAGGTCATCGCCCTGCGGAAGCCATTGGTCATATTGGCCCCGGCGCCGTGTATTGTTAAACCATTATGAAAAGAACAACTACCCGCCTTCATGGGTGCAGCAACAGCGCTTTTAGTTACAAGCTGTGGGTAAACCTGGAATATTGCATCCATATTTTTCCCGATACCCTGGTTTTCAAAACCGGTTTCATGATAAGATCCGGGAATAAAATACAGACAACCGTTTTCATTTGTAGCGTCGTCTAAAGCTACCCATATTGATAGTGCCCGCTTATCAGTGAACGACCAGAAAGGCGTATCCAGGTGCCACGAAGTAGGGTTGGCCCAGGGACGTTTTATGAGCACCTGGTCATGCCAGATCCGGGTACCATCCCACCCTGCTAATTCTGCGGCCATTTTGCCCAATCTCTCATCAAGCATAATCTGCCTTGCCGCATCGTTTGTTTGCCAGATATTAATCATCTGGTCAAACACCTTTCCAAAATATTCACTTTCCTTATTGATCCCGTCGTCTTCGCCCATTTTTTTATCACTACCGGGCATTTTCCTGCCATCTCTCTGTTCAACGGCCTCCGTAATAACCTGCCGCCAATGGGAAAGTTCTTCCTGGTTAAGAAAGTTCTCAATTAATAAAAATCCATCTTCCCGATAAGATTGAATCTGCTTTTGCGTGAGTAACGTGTTCATATATCTGCAAGTTTTTTTGAAAAATATCAGGCGCACCAGGCAAATGCCTGTAAGCCCATAGTATTATTATTTTGCCTGTATTAACTTAACGGGGCCTAACAAACCAGCGTCATATTTACTAAAATCGGGCACACCTACCCAGCCCCAGGTGCGGAGCTTGCCCAGATCCGATTTCATCCACATTTCATTAACCATCAGGTTCCCGACCCGTATTCTGATTTTATTTTCTCCCTCCTGCAGGTATTTGGATATATCAAATACAAAGGGCGCCCATAGCCGGTCGCCAACGGGTTTATCATTTACAAACACTTCCGCCATATATTTTACATCACCAAGATCTATAGAAGTCCTGGTATTTACATCTTTCAGCACAACAGGTATTTCATAATCAATATATCCTGAATACTGCTGAAGTCCATAGGCATACCAGGATTGCAGGGTGCAGTTTGCTTTACTGCCAACAATAAATTTCAACGGGGCAGTCAGCGTCTGCTCACTTTTAACGGACCTTGCAAACGACAGCAACCGTGCATCAGCAGGCAAGTCAATTGACGCCGCCACGTCGGTTTTTATGCCATCCATCCAAACCGTTGTGCCAATCATATTATCAGGGAACACTACTGTTTTTGCACCAACTGGTATATTGACCCTCCAGTAGCGGTAACCGGTGGCATCATTATCCTTTATTTCATCTTTCTGCCCATCCCCGTTCCGTTTTTGCGCTGTCATAAAACTGGTATACTTCCATTTTGAATCATTATATGCCAACAACATAAGATCTTCGCTTAACCCGTTGTCGGCTAACGTGAATGAAGTGGCCGTGGTTTTATAAACAGTGTCTTTCCCCGGATAACTGATGGTCCATTTATCATCGAGCTTAATTTCTTTTAAATCAGATTCATGCTGTACCAATGGATTCATATCGCTTGTTCCGGGCTCAAATACAAGCCAATAACCTTCATAAGGTTGTAAAGTCATTTTTACTTTGTTATATCCCTTCTCCTTCACGTATGCAACGGGTGTACGTTCCCCGGTTTCGCAATTCCATATCTGCGCCATGCCATCGCCATCCCTGAACCAGGCTGAAAAATTTCTCACGGTATCGGAGTTATTGGCAAGCCAGTAAAAGTGGTTATTGGAAATAGTTCTGTGAGCAGTGTAGAGCCGGCCTGAGTTTTCCAACCGGATCTGTGGCCGGACCCTTTCATTCAAAGCAGTAACCATTTTACTCAGCCTGTCTTTATCACCCGACAGATCAATAACATTGGGCAACCGCTTTAATGCATTCATCTGGCTAATGATCAACGCATCTTTCATGCCTTTCTCCGGCGATCCTTCGGGTGTTGTACCCAGGAGCAGCACAACGCCTCCCTTTTTAGCAAATTCAAGTATCTTACCTGATACGGCATGAGAAACAACACAAGCCGGTGGAAGAACGATCGCCGAAAAGTTGTGGTCATTAATAGTGATCTTTGCACCGTTATTAATGGCTCCCGTTTTTCCTTTATCCAGGTAATATTTATCAGCGATTAAAAAGTCGATGTTATTTTTATTTAATTCTCTCATAGCATCGGAATACACCTGGTTGATCTCGAGTGAAAGCGTATCCCAGACTTCTTTGCCTTCCAGCAGGCCAAAATTTTCCTCATGCGTAAAAAAGCCTTCAGCATTTGCCCAGATACTTTCAAGCGGGTTTACCAGGAGAACATCCGCCACAAGCTTACTTTGCCTGTTTACAAAAGCAGCCCGCCTGGAAAAGTCCGTCCAGTTATGCAAATAAGGCCAATATGGATTTTCGGTAAACCAATCCGGCGGATACGGATCCTGTTCAATTTTCCGGTTAACGTTAATTCCATGTGGCACCACATGGTTAATGCCAAATGATGTAATAGAATTAATAGTCATTTTCATCATGGCGGGTGTTTGCTCCCATCCTGCAACGCCCATAATTTCACTCATAAAAGGACGATCTTCCAATTCGGCTACTGTTTGCACTTCCTTAAAATCATGAACATCCTGCGATTTCATTAAAAGACAATCTGTTCCGGGCATAGTTGCTGTTCTTGTAACGCGCATAAAATCGCCCATGGCGGCAGTTTGTAACAACAATGATTCTTCCCACAGATTGGAGATGTAATACATATTGTATTGTTTGAGCCAGTTCACCAAAGGCTCAAAGTAACATTTGTTATATACGTCTGAAACAACATCAAACCAATCACAACGGGCTTTTGCAAACAACCCGTTGTTGTCTTTTTCTGTTAAAAGGGGAAGCCATAAACGGATATCCTGGTTTTTCATTTCCTTATACCGTTTGGCAAGATATTCTGACCACGCCATCCGCCAGCCATAGTCGCCTTCATTGTCAACAAAAACGCCAGGAATTGTTTTCCCCATATCATTTGCAAAATGTTTGGCGTACTGCGCGTGAACAAGCGGGATGAAAACTTCCATTAATCCGGGATCGAGATAGTTAACTTTCCCACCGTCAATTCCGGGATGGAATCTTTTTGTGTAAGTATACACCACCCATTCGCCCGGTGGCGCCGTCCATTTGAAATGGCTTCCTTCTCCAATGATCCGCAGCGATGAGGCATCAATGGCATTGCCGGCTATTTTACCTGCCACGGCAAAATCTGTTGAATCATAATAAACGGTCGATTTCCCCGTTACCTTATACCGTTTCCAATCCAGGTATTTTGCCTCCAGCTCAGGATGCTGCGCTAATACCCGTCCTGCTGCCTGCCCGCTTGGCCAGTCATATTCATCACAATACCCCAGGGTAAATCCTTTGTTCTTTGCTGCCTGCATAGCATTCCCGAAACTGCTGAACCAGGGTTTTTCCAGGTATTGCTTATATGGCAATGAAGAAAATGCCGGGTTTAAGCGATCCATTGAACCCCGGGGATGTGCATATCCGGGGTTCAGTCCCTGCTTCATCATTTCCTCTGCCATAGTAGCCGTAAAATGCTCATCCCTGATGGTATCATCCCAGAACCAGAAAGTATGGGGAGCATAGAACATTGGGGGGCTAACAAACATTTGTTGAACCGTTTTGGGGTCGCTATATTTTTTTTGCCATTCAGATTGCCCGGATATATTCAAAGTAATTGTCAGCAAGCAACCGGTAAAAAGGATGTTCAGATATGTATATTTCATTACTGTTTTGAGTTAATAACTGGTACGAATATTATTTTCAATAAAAATCCATCAATGCCACACGCGATATTAATTATAGCCGGGGTTCTGCACTAACTTATCGTTCTTATTCATTTCACTCCTTGCGATTGGTAAAAAGTAGGCCTTATTATCCCACTTTCCACTTGTGATCTCCACCGGGGTAACAGTAGGAATGGTGGCAGTTGTATGATCGGGATTCAGTTTGTACACAACATTAACCCCATGCATTGGGTGATAGGCTTCCGGCCCGATCATCCAGCGGCGCACATCAAAAAAGCGGTGGTTTTCGTACACCAGTTCAATACGCCTTTCATTCCGGTATCTTGCCGACAAGGCCGCGCCGGCGTCCATTACATCAGGCATGGCCGCTTTTTTCCTGATCATATTAATGTAGGTGCGTGCTTCCGCCTCCTCTCCCAATCCAATACAGGCCTCTGCATAATTGAGTATGATTTCGCTGTAACGGATGAAGCGCCAGGTGAGGTCATCCTGGTGATTTACATACATATCGGTTTTGCGGTTTATAAATTTGAGCATACAGGTACCGGTATTATTATAACCGCCTCCATAAACCACGCTGTTCCTGCTATCTAACCCATACGTATACACGATTTTGTTAGCGGCGGCATCCCACTTTTCCCAGGTGCCTACCTGCAAAACTCCTACGGGGTCGGCTGCCAGTAAGTTGGATGGCCTTGACCTGAACGTTGCCCCTTCGTATAAAATGGAAGCATAAAAACGCGGGTCCCTGTTTTTATATGGTTCAAGATTCTGTGCAGGGTTGGTTCTGGAGAATTTAGTGCCATCACTCATTTCATAAGCGTCTACCAATTCGCTGGGGGCGCCGTTTGTTTCAATACCGCCATATCCATTTGGGAAAACCTGCCAGTAGTCAACGCCCTGGTTTACGGAGGCATTGTAATAACGAATAAAGATGTCTTCTATACTACTTTTTGAGATAAACAGGTCCTCATAATTCTGAACGGCCTCCTCTGTTGATGCAGGACCGGGCTGATACAAACCGTATATGCCCAGGTCTATTACAGCCTTAGCGGCGGCTTTGGCCGCCTGCCAGCGTTGCTTCCTGTCGCCATCTACATATCCCAGGAGCTCTGGGCTGGAAAACCCGGAAAATGTTGTATTATGAAGATCGCTGGCCGCATAAAGCAATACTCTTGATTTAAGCGCCAAAGCGGCGCCTTTTGTTACTCTTCCTTTGTTGACACCTGTATTCACCAGGGGTAATAATGCAGCCGCCTTATCACATTCACCGGAAATAAACTGCACGCACTCTGCATAACTGTTCCGGGCGGCGGAGAAGTCGTCTGTTAATTTATAGGATTTCGTAACCAGGGGTACACCGCCAAAATAACTGATGAGCAACTGATAATACCAGGCCCTGAAAAAAGTGGCTTCGCCCTTCAGCCTGTCTTTCAGTGTAACGCCATCAATCAGTGCCGGATCATCCGTCAATTTGTCTATATTTTCCAGGAATATATTGCAGTCCCGGATAGCGCTGTACCTGCCGTTCCAGTCGCCCCAGCCTGCATTATCAGGCGACATCAGCATGTTGCTCATATTATAATCATTTCCCGCATCATAGCATCGGGCCTCATCTACAGCCAGCGAAGTCATGAAGAACGACCAGGGGTTCTGGTTATAAATGCTGTTCATGTTCAGTTGTATCAGGTTGGGATCAGACCAAACATCCGTTTCTGTAAATTGCGTGGAAGGTTTTGTATCAAGGAAACTTTTGCCACATGATGTTAGCAGCAGTGACATAAACCCGATAGCGATATATATTAAGTTTGAGTTTCTGTAATTCATACACTTTGATTTTAGAATGTTGCCGTTAATCCAACGTTAGTGGTTTTGTTCAATGGATATACTTCACTGTTCACCCAAATGGAGCCTGGAGCGTCGTCGGGAGATTCAGGATCGAAATCCTTCATCTTTGTAAACGTTAAAAAGTTCAGGGCGCTGACATAGATTCTCAGCGATTGTATGCCTATTTTTTGCGCAATGCCGGATGACAGGTTATAACCAACCTCAAAGTTTTTCAATCTTAAATAATCACTGCTTCTAACGAAGTAGGTGTTATTAGGTTCTCCATCTGTCATCCAATATGCGCCTCCACGCTCCCATACTCTCGGGTTAACAGCACTTGGATGTTCCGGTGTCCAGCGGTCTTTTACAAGGTTGTACATAAAATTCCCGACACCTGGCCCGCCGGAAAAAGTCCGGTAGGATCTTTCCGCACCGGCCGCTCCCTGGAATAATACATTTGCGTAGAAGTTCCTGTACTGTAAATCGATACTGAGTCCGCCGGTAAATGTTGGTATGGTAGTTTTGTTGCTTCTAACCTGGTCCTGGCCATCAATCTGTCCATCGTTATTTACATCTTTGAATATAATATCTCCGGGGCGGGCGCCTGTCCAATGAGGGTATTTATCAATCGCTGCCTGGTCTACGAATACACCTATTGCCTGGTAATACAATCTTGCGTTCATCTGGTTGCCGGTAGACTTCTGATAGTCGGGCACGCCGGGTGTTTCATCCCAGAACCTGATATGATTCTTTGCCCAGGCGCCGTTGGCAGACACCTGGTATTTGAAATCGCCGGCACTACCGCGATATGATGCCTGCAATTCAAAGCCCTTGTTAACCACTTCCCCGATATTTTCCTGCGGCAGGCTTAATCCAGCAGAACCCGGCACAGAAGCGTTTCTGTAGGCCAGGATATTGGTACGCAGGTTGTAGAAATAATCAGCGCTTACCGCTAATTTATTATTGAGCAGTTCCACATCAGCACCGATATTGGATTGATTGGCTATTTCCCAGGTAACCCCGGCGTTTGGAATACGTAATGCTTTCAACGCCTGTTGCGGAACATTTTCATTAAATACATAACCACCATTGTAGCCATAGGTTGTAAGGTATTGATAGGGCCCTATCCGGTCGTTACCTGTTTTTCCCCAGGAGCCTCTTATTTTCATTTCATTGATAAAAGCGATATTATCTTTCCAGAATTTTTCATTAGAGATCCTGTATCCCAGGGATATCCCTGGAAAAAATCCAAATTGCTTACCGGCCGGATCAAAAATATAAGAGCCGTCGTACCTCCACACAAATTCAGCGAGGTACTTTGCGTCATAGGCATAGCTTAGTCTTCCGAAATAATCTAACCTGCGGGCCACACCGGATGATCCTCCATTATCTTTTAATTCATTACTTCCTAAATCCAGTTCGTCAAGAATATCGCTGGTATAGTTTCTCCTGAAAGCCCAGAAATTCATGTTATCACCGGCAATACGTTCCGCCGCAAGAAGAACTTTAATATCATGCTTATCAAAAACCCTGTCATAATTTAACAGCGCATTGAGGGTTACATTAGAATTGTTATCCATCCACTGTTGCAGTCGCGGATCAGTATTTCCTTTCTTGGATGCTACCAGCAGCGGAGTTCCATTGGCATCTAAACTTGTTTTATCCCAGGTATAGAGGAACCATGGCTTTCTGAATTGTTTGGTACTGACAATAGTTCTGTCCATTGCTACATTACCGGTTAACGACAGTCCTTTTATCCATGGAATAGTAACCACGAGCCTTACATTACTCTGAAAAATATAACTTCTTGATTTGGTGTAACCCGTGGCATCTGTAACCAGCACTACCGGGTTCGCTCCATATTCAATATCCGGTCCGGGCAAGCCATTAGGCCATCTCGCCGGCCAGGTAGGAAAAGATCTGTTTAATGCCCAGAAAACATTTTGTGCCTGATCGGCGCTTCCCCCATTGGCGCCTCCGCCTGAATAGTTCCTGTTTTCCTGCCGCCCAACCACATCAAAACTCAAACGGATGTTGTTAGTAACCTTTGCGTCAATATTACTTTGAAAATTAGTCTGCGAATAGTTGGTAGCTCCGTCCCTGAAAATCCCGTCGGTAAAATTCGATCCAAGTGAAATGAAATACTTTATGGTCTCAGCGCCGCCTGACAATGTTAAGTTGCCGTAGCGTTGCGGGGAATTTTTCCTGATTGTTTCTTTAAACCAATCCGTATTGGGATGCCCCCAGGGATCAGAGCCATCTTTATACTTCTGGATATCTTCTGCCGAATAAGGCAATGGGTCGCCGGGATGATAAGCAGCGGAAATTTCATTCTGTAACTGCGCATAAAGGGGCGCATCCGCCATTTTGGGAAGAACGGTAGGTGTATTCCATCCCTGGTTCAGGGAGAATTGAATGGTGGGCTTACCGGATGCGCCGCGTTTGGTGGTGACAAGGATAACGCCATTGGCCGCCTGTGATCCGTATATCGCTGCAGACGCATCTTTTAAGATCGTAACAGATTCAATGGTGGCGGGGTCCAGCCGTTCCAGGCTTCTGCCGGCAATGCCGTCAACAACCACAAGCGGGGAATTATCGCCAAGTGTATTGGCCCCACGTATCCTTAAGGTGGATCCGTCATTTCCAGGCTCGCCTGTTCTGGTAATAGCCACCAAACCAGGTAACCGGCCTGCTAACGAATTGGAGAAATTACCCGCCGGTGATTTAACCAGGTCGCTTCCTTTAACAGAAGCAATGGAGCCTGTCAGCGTTTCTTTTTTGCGGGTTCCGTATCCAACCACCACAATGTCATTTAACCTGGCATTGCTTGGGGTAAGCACCACCGTTAGTACCTCTCCATCTTTCATGGCTGTTACCTGTTTCTCTTCATATCCTATAGAAGAAAAAAGCAGGACTGCACCCTTAGCAACGCTAATCTTAAAGGAGCCGTTTTCATCAGTGGTTCCACCGGCAGTCCCGCCTTTTATTCTTACAGATACATTGGAAACGGGTTGACTGCTGTCTGACACAACATTACCGCTTACCGTTATTTTTTGCTGAGCAAAGGAAATTTGTGAGATGCCCAAAAGGAATAGTAATAAAAATGATGCGTTGATAGGCAATAGAGAATCAAATTGCTTGTTTAACATAACATGAGATTTTGGTTTTAAACATCGCTGGTAGTGGAATTATCTACAATTTAGAAATGACGATTACTTCTGTGCGGCGGCGGGCCGACAGGTGGTTGATGCATTCATAAAGATTAATTTTTCAAACGTGAATTTAACCCCCGGTTGCTGATCTGCAGCCGGAATGAAACGTTGATATCATCACAAAAAAGCGCTACTTTTATATGAAAACTTTCTATCAAAAATTTTTCGCCATAAAACAATTTAAAGTCAGTCGGAACTTTAATATTTCAGTAATCATCTATCCTGTTTTTCAATTAAGTTGGTAATGCAAAGTAACCTGAATCTAGAAGGTGCAGTGATAAATTCTGATGGAATCATTTAACTTTTTGACACACCAATGAAAAATAAAAGGACTCAAAACGTCAATTACCTGACAGTAAATGAAACAGACGAACTGTGGGGATTATACACCACTACTATTGGTTTCCAGGTTATATCGCCCAATAGCGACTATCCTCCTAAAAGCCATCCGTCGGCATATTGGTTCAGTCCCAATACCGGAAGGGTATTGCAGGAATACATCCTGCTGTACATTACAGAAGGAGAGGGTTCATTTGAATCGGCAAGCTGCAAGCTAACTAAAGTCGTTGCCGGTACTATCCTGTTGTTATTTCCCGGCGAATGGCATACCTACCGGCCGCTTAAAGGCAAAGGATGGAATGAATACTGGGTAGGTTTTAATGGCAGTTATATGAAACAGTTAACCGGTAATCTTTTCTTTTCCAGGAAAAGCCCGGTCTATAATGTGGGGTTTAATGAACAGATTGTGGCTTTGTTCAACCAGGGTATTGAAACAGCCAATTACCAGAAAATGGCCTACCAGCAGGTACTTGCCGGTATTACCAGCCTGCTGCTGGGCTTCATCTTTTACGCTGAGAAAAACAACTCTTTCAGAGATAAGGCCATCATCGCTCAGATTGATAAAGCAAGAATGATGATGCGCGAAAAAACCGGTGATGATGTTACTCCCGAATCCATCGCTAAAACGCTAAACATTGGCTATTCCTGGTTCAGAAGAGTATTTAAACAGTATACAGGATTTTCACCTGCACAATATCAACTTGAAATAAAATTGCAGAAATCAAAAGAATTGCTGGCCAGTACGGTATTACCGATAAAGGAAATTGCCTTTCACCTGAACTTTGAGTCTGCCAGTTATTTTGTAACGTTCTTTAAATCAAAAACGGGATTATCGCCCGGCGAATACCGCGATAAGATAAAAGGCAAATGAAGCGATGAAATATAATTACCTGCAACGGAGTTTCATTCAACGGCAAATGTTTTACGATAAGTATTAGGAGAAAGGCCAACTTTCTTCTTAAAGATCCTGGAGAAATAATAAATGCTGTCGAACCCTGTTTGATCTGCGATTTCCTCCACGTTAAGCAATGTTGATTCAAGCAGTTCTTTTGCCCTCTCTATGCGTAAATTTAAATGGTATTGATTAGGCGACAGCCCCGTTACTGCCTTAAAATTCTTCCTGAATGCAGAATATCCCATAGGCAATTGCCGGGCAAGTTCCGGGATATCTACAGGATGCTCCAGTGATTCCTGTAGCAGGAACTTTGCTTTCGTTATTGCCTTTTCCAGCGGGCTATGATCATATTGTTTGCTGAGCGATATGGTATTGACCAAACCGAGTATCTGAAGCGTTAAACCCGCAATCTGTTGCGAGTAACCTACAAGCGAGGCATTTACAACATCAATCATCTTTTTAAGTAATACCAGCATATCTCTATCCAGCCCTGTTTTGATACATGGCTGATTGGGATCAAAAAAGCCTTGTTTCATCAGTTGATCAACATAGTACCCGTGAAAGCCAACCCAATATTCTTCCCATCCCGAGCGGATATCCGGCCTGTAACGATGCCATACTCCCGGGAAAAGAAAAAAACAGGTTCCCTCCTCAATTTCCACCGGCTCGGTTAATGCCGAACAGAATGTTCCCTTTCCTTTTGAAATAAATATCATGTAATAGTCCGTCAGAATCCTTCCCCTGTTCCATGTAAGCTGATGGCTTGGGGGATGTTCTTCTTTGGGATAACGTTCATTCGGTGTTACTTTTGAATACCCCACCGTAGTTACATAAACTCCCCATTTCTCCTCGATTGGACCTGTATTCAGATATTTAAAAAAGTTATTACCCATTGAATTATCTTTTCTCTTAAATATTGGTGGCAACCGGCGTTATTAAAGGTGGGAAATATTTCCGCCCATCAACACAGCATAACGTGTTAAGAGATAAAGTTAGCAAAAATGCGTTAGCAGGTAAAATAATGTGGAGCTGAAGACATGAGGGTTATTGTTGTGGAGCAATTATATCTCTCAGCAGATGCATCATAAATAAATTCACTTCCCATTGCGAAACTACCGGGGTATTACCCGGCGAAGTAGTCCACATATAAGGCGGTGGCCCAAACTCCGTTGTAATGGTAAGCAGGGATATGCCTTCGGCTTCTTTTTTCCGGATGATCCCGGACCACAGGCCGGTAAAGTAGTTCAGCGGCTCCGCCCATTCCGGCAGTCGCGGATCAGGTATCTGCGGTCCTTCAGGAAAACCCACACGGGCATGTATATGTACGGTGCGCCTGATTGCTTCGTTAACCGTTTCTTTAAATCCTTCAAGATAGCTTTCTGTAACACAAACCCAGTGTGAGAAATCGGCGGTTACTTTCATGGAAGGTCTCAGCTTAAACAGTTCTTTTGCATTGCCCGGGCTGAATCCAATTCTTCCCCGGTGCGTTTCATGCGCGATAACAATA
This sequence comes from Chitinophaga sp. G7 BAM 1005, assembly GCF_057126945.1. Taxonomy (NCBI): domain Bacteria; kingdom Pseudomonadati; phylum Bacteroidota; class Chitinophagia; order Chitinophagales; family Chitinophagaceae; genus Chitinophaga; species Chitinophaga sp. G7 BAM 1005. Next base: position 4,951,583 of record NZ_CP181478.1, read on the forward strand.
TTATTCCTCGCTGAAAAATTTTCCGCCGCATCAATAACGGCAAGTTGTTCATTGATCGTAAAGAAATCTCTTCCTGAATGCGAATTAATAATTACCGGTTCACATTCCATTGCCGCATTCAGATGATATTCAAAGCTCCTGCAAAAGGTTTGTATATCCGCACCTTCCGCCTGATGCTGTTGCACAACTATTGGTAATCCCAGTTCTTTGCTACGTTTGATAAATACCTTCCTGTCATTTTTATTTTCGGGTAGCCAGGAATCCACGCCGTCATATCCTGCGGATATTACCTTTTCGAGAAAAGCTTCTACGGGGATGTTTTCGTGGCCCCATCGTGTACAAAGGATTTTTATCTGCATGTTATCAACTAAAGGCTTTGGATTTATAAGAAATTGCTTCTATAGGGTAGAACTTTGGCTTACAAAAATAGGTGGTGGAGTCACCGGTGAAGAAACATAAATGAGATTTTTTTTGTGTTTTCTGACATTTTTGGGGAACGACTGTAACGATAGGCAGCATGAAGACACAGGGAAATATCCGGAGGAATAAAAAAGGCCGTCTCATAAATATTGAGGCGGCCTCCTTTTTGAGTTGAAATTTCCACTACTTACCATTTCATAATAATTCCATAAGTCAACTCCTTCCTTACACTGGGATCAGTTGATTCGAAAGAAGTAACCCTGCCTGCAGCAAAAAAACATCAGTTACCATGCACACCTCTCAAATTTTATCAATCATTTTCCCATGATCAAAAACTGGTGTTCTCCATTTTCATGGTAGCACCATTCTTCCTTTTGCTTGCATCCGCCGCTTCCATAAATGCGATTATTTCCAGCGTCTCTTCTGGCTTTACCGGTACTACACCAGTGTCAAAAAAGGCGGCAATCTGATATACCAGTGGTTTATAGGAATCGAAGTCGCTGATAGGCGCAATGGCCTTTTCTCCGAATACATGGCCTCCGAAGCCATAGGGGCCTTTTTTTATGGCCCGGAGCACACCTATGCGACCATCTTCCCATACACCGGTTACCACATCGATGTCTGGTCCGGAGATGCGGGTTACCTTGCGGCAGCCGGTGCCCATAAGGGTGAATAATACTTCTACACCATGTATAGCATACCAGAAAAGATCAGGATGTGTTTTCTCCAGGAAAGCCGGTGTATATACATCAGCTCCGGTTACTTTGCCAATTTTACCTTTCAGCACCTGCTGCACACTATCCATGTAACGCAGGGCTGAGGAGGAGAAAACGGGCACCTTATATTGCCGGGCTGTTTTAAAAATGACCTGGGTATCTGCGAGTGAAGCGGCAACCGGTTTATCAATGAACATAGGCTTACCGGCTTTCAGCACGGGCAGGGCCTGTTCCAGGTGCACCCTTCCATCGTTGGACTCCAACAATATCACATCCGTTTTTTCCAGCAACGCAGAAATGGAATCAACTATTTCAATGCCCATTTCTTTTATCTCTTTGAGATAACCAGGCACCATATCCAAGCTGGATTTGATATCCCTGCTTCCTTGAGGGTATACTGCGGTTACACGAAAACCTTTTAATGCAGGGTCGGCATCGGGCGAATTGAACATTTTAGTAAACTCCACACTGTGTGAAGTGTCGAGTCCAATAATGCCAATCCTTCTTCCAACAGATACTGGTGTTTGAGCAAACACACGGCTTAAGGCCCCACTGAAACCAAGTCCTATTCCTGCAATGGTTGCCGTCCTGATAAATTGTCTGCGGCTATTCCCTGACGTTTCCATGATGCTGTTTATTTTACAATTTCAATAATCTTTCCACTGTTTTTTTCTTTCAGAATTAACTTGGTGCTGCCAAAATGTGTCATCTCTTCTTTTATCAGAAAATGATGATCATCATAATCAACCAGTGTATTGGCCTTACCTGTTCCCATGAGTCCCCGCCAGATCTCTAATTTAACCGGCTCCCAGCGGGCGCTGGCGGCTGAAGCATAAGCAGCATCTAATATTGCATTCACTACATACCCGTCATAAAAAGTTTCCCGTGGCTCCCTTTCTTCTTCCAATGCGTTGAACATGTCAGCAAACATATGGTTGTAGCCCAGATCATTCAGCTCATCGCCTACCGGGAATATCCATCCGCTGTTACTTTCTGCCTTTTCCGCCACATAATCAGCTCCCTTCCCGGTGGTAAACATGTCAAAGCCGGTGCGTAAGAAATTATTGATCCAGATGGTGCCTTCCGTGCCCATTACCTCATCGCGCAGATCGAGGCCGCCCCGAAAGGTCCAGCTTACCTCAAACTGTCCGATGGCGCCATTCTCATACTTTATCAATGCAATGGCGTGATCTTCCGCGTCAATCGGTTTTACCTGCGTATCCGCCCAACACATTACTTCCATCGGCCTGACATTTTTGCCGATAAAACTACGGGTAATTTCCACGCAATGACAGCCCAGATCCAGCATACAACCACCGCCTGCCAGCTCTTTATTCCAGAACCATTCGCTGTGCGGACCAGGATGCGTTTCGCGCGACTTTGCCCAAAGAATACGGCCCAGTGCTCCTGCTGTCACACTTTGCAATGCCTTTGAAAACTTGGGCGTATATACCAGATCTTCCATATAAGCGTGAAAAACGCCAGCCGCTTCTACCGCTTCCAGCATTCGTTTGGCCTCTGCGGCATTACGGCCGAGCGGCTTGGTGCAGATCACTGCCTTACCTGCCATACAGCAGGCGAGTACCGCTGTTACATGCAGGTGGTTAGGCAGCGCAATACATACCACGTCCACATCCGGATGATTTACTGCTGCCTCCAGACTGGTGGAATAATGAGGTACATTATAATCTGCGGCAAATTTCCCGGCGCTTTCTTCTTTGCGGGAATACACAGTTGTGATACGGTCCCTGCTTCTCTGCCCCTGGATGGCATCTGCATAAAAACGAGCAATGAATCCAGCTCCAAGCATAGCTATTCTTTTTCCCATAAATATTCTGTTTAGATATTACAATAATTATTTGTGTTGGTTATCTCTGAATAGAAAAGTAAAAAACAGGATGCACACAGCAGTGATGCCCGCAGGCACCAGCCATATATTGCGCCATTGATACAGCAATGCACCGTTGATGTTCATACTGTAGGCGCCTGTTGTAAAACCTGATACAAAAGAGCCAATAAGCATGCCCACACCATAGGTGGCAAAGGTGATCAGCCCCTGTGCCGAATTTTTAACTGCAAGACCGGCCTGTTTGTCGGTGTATATCTGTCCGGTTACAAAAAAGAAATCATAGCAGATGCCATGCAGCAATATGCCCGCGTAAAGCATCCAGGCCTCGTGGTTATTGTTGCCCCATGCAAAAGAAAGATAACGTAGCACCCAGCACAACATGCTCAGCAGAAGCATCTTCTTTACACCCAGGCGCGCAAACATCAATGGTATCAATAACATAAACAGCAGTTCCGACAACTGTCCCATCGTCATTTTACCTGCGGCATTCCGCACACCCATATCGTTGAGGAAAGGGTTGGCAAAGCTATAGTAGAAAGCCAGGGGAATACAGATAGCAACAGCAGTGATGAAGAATACCGTGTAGGAACGGTTGTTGAAAAGCTTCAAGGCATCTACTCCCAATATTCCCCGCAGATCCGCCTGTTGTTTTACAGGGGGGGTATCCGGTAGCCAAAAGCTGTAGATACCCAATAAGAAAGCACTGGCGGCGGCTATACGAAAAGTCAGCATGCTGTTTTCGATATGCAGGCCACCGATCAGCAAGCCTGCCATTATCCAGCCCACCGTTCCCCAAACCCGTATAGCCGGGAACTCCCTGCCTGCATTTGCCATCTGCCGGAAGGCAACAGCATTTGTTAAAGAAATGGTGGGCATATACAACAAAGTATACAACAGTATCAGCCACCAGAAGACATCAAATTCATGCACATAGCTGATACAGAAGAGGACCGCCGCACCCAGCAGGTGCAGTGTGCCAAGCAACCGCTGTGCAGAAAAAAAACGGTCGGCTACCAACCCTATAAACAACGGTGAAATTATGGCTGCTATAGAAAGGTTGGCATATGCCGCACCTACCTGCACAGCACCCGTTTTCAGCGTCACCAGCAGGTAGGTTCCCATAGTTACATACCATGCGCCCCACACAAAATATTCCAGCAGCATCATTACCGACAATCGGTATCTCACGGATAGTGGCATAAGGGTCTCTATTTGTTTTTTGTGAAATAAATCCAATCAATATTGAAAAGATATCCTTTGTCGCCATGCGGACTTTTAAACTCAAAGTACAAGTCATGCAATCCGCTGATCTCATCCAATGCCGCTGTCACCTGTTTCCAGCCCGATTTCCAGTCGGGCGTATTTCCGGGAGGTATAGTGATTCTGCTTGCTACCGGTCCATTCTTTCTATCGATATGTAACAGGATTTCACCACCGCTGCCCCTGTATTGCACATTGTACTTTATACTGCTGATGCCTGCCAGGTCGAGTTGTTTGTAGGCCACAAAATCCCCATCCTTTACATAGGCATAGGTGAGACCGGCGGTGGCAACGGGTTGTAAGCTCACCCTGCTGTCATCAAAATCTTCCACCTCCAGTAATGGGTTTCTTAATACAACGATAGCCTGCGATGTAAGAGGCGCTATATTATTGGCTCCTTTGTCGGCATAAGAAGCGGTTAGCAGGTAAACGCCATTGCTTCCTTTTCCTTCATGCGCTTTCAATGCCACAGATCCCTGCAAGGGTAATGACTGCGCGGAGGCTCCCAGCGAAATAATGTACTCCACTATTTCCCTGGCATCCTTCGGTAGCAGATCGGGGTGGGAAGACATTGTGCGCGTGCCCCAGTTGCCACTGCCGCCGGCAATGATCTTAGCTGCCAGCTTGCTGATATTATCCTCCTTACCGGCATAGCGATGTGCGATGTCCAGCAGGCTTGGCCCTACGGAGGCGGTGTTTTCTGTGTGACAGGCCTTACAGTCCAATGAATAAAACAGTTCATGGCCTCTTGCGTGCTGTGGACTGGCACTGCTGTTGTTACCGTTTAATACCACCGCCAGGTCGCGGCCCGACGCCAGATAATCAAAACCCACCCTGATGGCGGAAGAATCGATCTGCGGATCTTCATGATCGGTAACGCTTACCAGGTAATCGAGTGAGGTATTATCCCAATAAAAGCTGCGGTTATTTTTGGTCTGTATCCGGACTACCGGCGGCGTGTTGCCTACTTCAAGCGTCAATGAGGCAGTATCTGTGGCGCCGTGATTATCCGTTACTGTTAAGTATATCCTGTATTTACCCGGCTGGTTAAATGTATGCGCCAGCGTTGGTCCGCTATAACTTTTGCCGGCCAGCTCCCAGTTGTATTGCAGCACATCTCCTTTATCGAAGTCGCCGGATGTTGCTGCTGAAAGATGTGCGGTAAAAGGCACGGCACCGTAGTTGTTATCAGACCGGATGCTGGCAAATGGCTTACGGTTACCTTCTGCATAGGTAATGCGTACCAGTCTCGCATCCATATTTTTTGCGAACCAGTTGGTGCCGTATTCGAGTAAATAAATCGCACCATCCTCACCAAACTTCATATCTATAGGCGCCGACGGCTCCAGGTTTTCAAGAAATGGCTCCATGCGGAGATAATGATGATCTTTATCAAATGTAACTGCCATGATCCAACGGCGCACCCAATCGTAAATAAACAGTTTACCATCATAATACGGCGATAACCTGTATTTAGCATTTTTGAAATGATCGCTGTAAAAAACGGGACCTGTCATGACGGATTCACCGCCTTTGCCGACCAACGGGAATATGGGTGAACTGCCATCAGCATACCATATCATCGCCGGTTGAGCCGGCGGAAGGTTACGCACTCCTGTATTATTCCGTGAGTTGTTGACCGGATGCTGTGGGTTCTGACGGGGGCGCTCTTTTTTTGCGGCGAAGTCCCATAGTGGATATGCTTCATTGTTGCCATTAAAATAAGGCCAGCCAAAGTATCCGGGCTTCCTGGCCTGATTCACTTCATCAAAGCTCAGGGTGCCGCCTTCAGCAGCAGGAACCTTGGTATCGGGCCCTATATCTCCCCAGTAAAGAAAGTTGTTTTGCGGATCTACTGTGATGCGGAAAGGGTTGCGGCATCCCATTATATAAATTTCTGGTCTGCCTGCGGAGCCATCTTTAGGAAAGAGGTTTCCGTCTGGTATTTCGTATGTTCCATCCGGCTTTGGCTTTATACGCAGTATCTTGCCCCGCAGATCATTGCTGTTGGCAGACGTGCCCTGGTCGTCGGCCAGTTCATGTCCCGGTCTTTCATCTACCGGCGTATAACCTTCGGTAGCCTCCGCGTTTGTATTATCCCCGGTTGAAAGGTATAACAGGCCGCCAGGACCAAATTCCAGGTATCCCGCAGAATGGCAGCAATACTGCCGTTGTGAGGGAATTTCCATCATGATCTTCTCTGTTTGCATCAACAGTTGCCCCTTCTTCAGTTCCAGTCTGGATAAACGGCTCACTGCTTTACTACCTGCCACCCCATAGTAAAAATACACCCAGTTATTTTTTTCATAGTCCGGGTCCAGGGCCACGCCCAGCAAGCCATCTTCTATACCGCTGAAAACATCGAAATGCCCAATGGTCTTTATCTCCTTACTGTCATGCTCATATAATTTTACGCCGCCTTTGCGTTCCACAAACAACACGTCGTTGCCCGGCATGATGGCCATTTCCATAGGTTCATCCAGGCCCTGACCCAACATCGTATAGGCGTACCGGTTATTTTCAGGTATAGGAAGTGTGGCGCAAAGTTTATAATCCGGCGCGGTATTATCCCCGATCGCATATTTCACCCCTTTTTCCAATACTCCTGCTGCTAATGGTGCGGGCGTCATAAAGATCCTGGCAGGCTTATCTTCCGTGAATTCCTCCTGTCTGTTCAATGAATCCAGCCAGGGCCAGCCTGTTGGGTGATGCAGTGTATCGGCTACCAACATCCAGCCCCCTCCTGCTTCCAGGTAACGCCGTAACGATACCACTTCCCGATGGCCCAGGCTATCGACATCCGACAGCATAGATACCACGGCGCTGCATCCGGCCAGGGAATCTTCCTGGAAAAAGTGCCGGTCTGTGGTAACCAGCAGCTGCCAGCCGTTGCTGGCAGCTGCTCTTTCCAGCTGTTGCTTCAAACTGTCTGTCACAGCCGGAGTGGCAAACAATACAATCTTCTTACTACCCCTGCTTCCTGAACAGGCATATAAGCCCATTAAACAGCAGCATACATATGTCAGGTACGATCTCATATCACTTGAATAAATAAATCATCTGAGCTGCCGTGATGCCGGCAGTTATATCCATACTAAAAAAATCAGCTCTTAGCGGCTGCCTTTCACCGGTGTATCTTCATACAGCAGGTAGTCAACGGTTACAAGCTCATAATCCGGATTCGGGTTCAATATCAGCAACTTTACCTCATGGTCCCCTTTTGGCAACTGGTATTTCCAGCATATATCCGTGCGCCTGCGGTTGTAATCTGTTGGCAGAGACACTGTTTCCGTATCCTTACCATCTATAGTTATTTTTATTTTAAATACATATTCCTGCAGGCTTTCCTTTTTCTTCCGTGCATATCCGCGCAATACGAAGCCAATGCCTGGCACAGCGAAAGAGGTTTCAGTAAATCCTGCATGTGAAAATGGAACCCTTGCCTTTGGATAATGTCCCGTAAAATTTTCTTCGAAATGTACAGGAACGGATGCCTTCAATGGAATCTCCACTTTATCGCCGTTAACTTTACCTCCGTGACGCACAATATTTTTCAGCGCCAGCTCAAACCCGGTATCATATACGGTATTAAGGGAAGTGCTGGTATATTTGAATATCTTATCCTGTGCGGGTGTAACAGCATCACGCCAGTAGGCGGGAATTTTGCTGTAACCGAGCATGGTACCTAAGATCCCCCCCGCAGTTGACGGGTTACAATCTGCATCCTGTCCTGCGCGGGTGGTAATTTCCATTGTTTGGGTAAAATCGCCTTTTCCGTATAAAAGACCCAACACCACGTAGGCAGCATTTATTTTGGCATCAATATCCAATGGCTGAAACACGCCATCCGGGCAGCCTGCATCTTCTGCCCATTTTTGTTGTATTTCAAACCAGGTCTGTTTCCAATTGTCGGGGTACTTTGCATGCCAGCGGATTACATCTGCAATACATTGATAAAATTTACTGCGGGCCGGGATCATTTTTAATGCCTGCTGTACAATATGCGTTACATCGTCCGACATTACTGCTTCTGCATACATAGCGGCCACAAATACGCCACCATACCAGCCATCGCCTGAATTCATGAGATGTCCGATACTATCGCAGATAATGGCGGCGGCATATGGCATACCCGGGCTCATCAAACCTGCAAAGTCTGATTCTATCTGGAAGTCGATATCATCCGCATGCGGGTTGTGCAACCAGTTCCCTGCTTTCCCGGAAGGCAGACCATTCTGAATGTTATACCTCCCTGCCTGGTTAGCATGCCACAATACATAACCGGCGTTCGCAAATGCCTGCGCAAATGAATCCAAGGGCGCGTCGAGCCCCAGCCTGTTATATACCTCCACAAATGTCAGGTCCATGTAAATATCATCATACAACCCGGCAAAGCTGTCCATAGTGCGGGCAATCCTGTTGTTGTCCCAGTTGAGTGGCTGGTAATCCTGGATATATGTTCCGTTGTAGAGAAACTCCACAGGACCTCCGAAAGTAACGCCTATCGTTTGACCAGCCCAGCCTCCCTTCAATTTGTCTTTCAATGTTTCCTTCGACGTCACAAATGGTCGGGGCAATGTTCGGGCATTGATATTCTTTTTCATTTCCTGTGCCTCCACAAACGGCGCTATGAAAAGCAATAGTAATATCAATCCGTAACCAGCTAAAATTCGATTATTCATACTCAGATTATTTTATGATTTCCGCCTGGCGGTATTGCAGCAGCGGTACTTTTCCTATCGTTTCATCTACCAGTACGCTTGTAGCCTTTGTAGCGATATTTCCATAATAGTCATAAGAGGCTACCTCGTAAGTATATATTTTTTGTTTGGTTATTCCTTCGTCTGTGAAGGCGGTCGACGGAGGTGTATTTTTTTTACCCTGAAGATTACGCAACAACTTCCCGTCCCGGTAGATATAATAGCCACAAACCTGGCGCAAACTGTCAGGAGCATTCCAGGATATGGATGCCTTAGCAGTATCTGTCCATTTTACTTCCAGGCCGGATACCGGCGGAACAGTTTGTTTTAAGACAGCGCCTGTTTTCAGGTAATGCAAATAAGCTTCATGATAGCCGGGATTAGCGTTCAACGGACTATAATAATGGCTGTAGGCAAAACTGATAATACCACTGACATAAGGTTGCACAATTTTCATTTGCGTCACGAATCGACCAATAGGCGCGGCTGTCCAGCCCACGTAATCAAATGTTTCTGCATCAGACCAGAATAGCAGGCCAGGTTTTGTTTTCACAGCGGCAGCCAGCTGTTTGTACCAGTTGCCCAATACTTCCAGTGTAAGACCACCGGCGCCGATGCCATCCTGCGGCGCAAAAATATCTCCGGGTTTAAAGGAAACGTGCTTAAAAACATATTCCCACATCTTCACATATTCGTTAGCGGCGCCCACCCTGTAGTTCATGAAAGGGCATAACATCACCGGCATGCGGGGAGAAATTTTATGCAGATGCCTGACATTGATGTCCAGCGCCTTTGCCAGCATTTCCTGTTTGCCGGGCGTCACATAGTTCAGGTTGTCTACTTCCCATATCCAGTACCAGCCATAGAATGCATGCCTGTATTTTTTCCCGTACCGCTGCAATATTTCATCCGCCACTTCATTGCCTGTTTCCATTTGCCGGTACAGCCATTCTTCCGGGTACCTGCCCCACCACTGCTCATTAAAATTTATGCCTATAAAAACCTTCATGCCGGTTTTCTCAGCATTCCTCAAACAGTCGTCCAGCAAATCCCTGTTGTATGCGTGGCTTAATCCGGGTATGGAGGTGGGATATAACGTTTTATAAGGCGCTTCTCCTTTGGTGAAGGCAGCAGTACAGAAAACGATGTACTGCATGCCTGCTTCTTTCAATGCATGGATCTCTTTCATCCACTTCTCATCATTCCAGTCTTTTACCAGATAATCCTGAATAAATGTTCCGTTGATGGCAGGTCTTTCTTTTTCCTGCACAGCGGTAGCCCCTGCTGCGCCCGCATATGCCAGGCACATTAGCAGCATTGTCCAGGTTTTGATAATATATCTGTTCATGAATATATTCATTTGCATTTTTTACCAACCAGGGTTGTTGCCATTGATCAGTTTATTGGCGTTCAGTTCAGCATCTGGTATGGGCATCAGCAACTGTTTATCGGAACGTATTTTAGAATTATTGTCTACCACACCGAGTTTGCTCATTACCTGAACATAGATGCCCCAGCGAAGCAGGTCAAATTTCCGGTTGGCTTCCTGCGTAAACTCCCTGCCTCTTTCAGCAAACACAAAAGAGCGGAACGCCTGCTGCGTAAGGCCAGGTGGCACCGGAGTCGCCTTGCTCCTGCTACGTACCTGGTTAATTGCATTGTATGCGTTTGAAGTAGGGCCGTTCACTTCATTTTCTGCTTCGGCGTATATCAGCAATACATCCGCATATCTTAGCAACGGAAAATTACAGGCCCTGTAACCGATCGACTCGTTAGGGGCCATGTTACCGGTCCAGTATTTTGTAAGGAATGGGGTTTTCATATACTGGGCCACACTGCTGTCTGCTCCATATTTGTATTTCAGCGAATCTCTTTCAGGATAATACATCCAGGCGCCGCTTTGCATCCAGCGGTGGTATACACCGGTCAGCACGCGTTCGTCTGTTGATTCATATTCATCATAATGAAAATTCGTTATCCAGAGGTATCCGTAGCCGCCAAAAGAAGGAGCCGAATAATATTGTTCAAACAAAGTACCGAAGGTGTTATCGTTAGTAGCCTGCAGTGACCAGATGTGTTCTTGTCCGTTCTTATTTCCCATGCTCCATACTTCAGCCCAGGAGCTGAACAATTTATATTCACCAGAATCCATTACCTGTTTCGCCTTATCCCGGGCTTTAATGAAGAGCGATTTGCTGTCCATACCTTCATACCCTTTCACTATGTTTTTTGTCCAGGTGTAATCACTATTGTCTGTTCCCCCCCGCACGCTGATAGCGGCGCCTGGCAGGGAGGCGGAAGCCATAGTAAGATATACTTTTGCAAGCAGGGTTTGTGCAGCTCCGCGCGTAACTTTACCTGCCGGACCGGACCTTGGATCTTTTCTTGACAGTAACAGCCCTTCTGCCTGCTGCAGGTCGGAAATGATCTGTGCGTATATGTCTTTCACCGGCGCTCTGGCCATATCAGCTGATCCCGCGCCTGTTAAGCGATTGAGACGCAAAGGCACATCTCCCCATAACCTTACCAGGTGGAAGAAAGCCCAGGCCCGGAAAAAGTATGCTTCACCCAGTATCCTGCCCCGCACAATGGAATCCATTTGGATGGCAGGCACCTTATCGAGGATAGTGGTGGCCTGGTAATTTAATGTATAAAAACCTAACCATAAATTGGGTACAGTCCATGCGGAAGAATAGTTGGCCACACCTTCTGTGCCCATCAGCCATCCTGGTCCCGATACATGATCATTATCAAAATCAATATCTGACCAGTAAGGACTTTTAAACATATTCCAGGTATGCAGTTCACCATACATGCCGGTGGCTGCTGCTTCTGCATCCGCTGCAGTATTAAACATATTCTCGGAAGAATAGAAATCGTATGGATGCTCTTCCAGGGTTTTCTTACAGCCTGCTGTAAAAAAGACCACGGTAATAACAGCTATGAGTATTCTGATCGGTTGCATAACGTTAGTTATTTTACAGTACTAAAGAGATAAGTTCAAGCCAAAGGAGTACGTCCGTGTATTAGGGTAGTTACCAAAATCAACGGCGCGTCTGGCCGGGTCCTGTCCGAACGCATTCACTTCCGGGTCATAGCCGGAATATCCGGTAAAAGTAACCAGGTTATTGATGCTGATATAAACACGCAATGAGCGCACAAAGGAATGGTCATTGACCCTGAAAGTATAGCCCAGGTCGATATTTTTCAGGCGTACATAGGAACCATCTTCAATAAACCGATCGGAGAAATACATGCTCCTGTATTGCACGGGCATTGCCTTGGGGTTAGTTCCTCCTGAGCCAGGCCCTGTCCATCTTTTATTGTAGGCATCAACGGTAGTGTTATTGCTGTTGCCAATGTTATCAGTCATATAATGCAGCGTATTGATAATATCTCCGCCAACAACGCCCTGCACAAATATGCTCAGGTCCAGTTGTTTATAAGAGAAACTATTGGTGATACCAAAAGTATAATCCGGGTTTACATCACCGATGATCGTCTGGTCTTTTGCGGTGATCTTTCCGTCGCCATCCAGATCTGCATACCGTATTTCTCCTACCGTTCTTTTGATGATTTCAGGCGCCTGTCCTTCAAAAAATTTACTGTTGGTAACTTCCTCTTCGCTCTGGTAGATGCCATCTTCTTTATAACCATACAGGATACCAACAGGCTCACCTACACGCTGTAGAAAGGGTTGATAATTGATGGGCACCGTACCGATGTTACCCGCAAACTGCTGTTGTACCGGGCCGAGGCTAAGAATCTTATTTCTGTTGAAAGAAATGTTACCATTAAACTGCCATTTGAAGTGCTGATTATCGATAATCCCTGCCAGCACGGATACTTCCAATCCTTTATTACCGATTACACCGATGTTGCGCAGCTGGTTGGTGAAGCCTGTACTGGAAGGCAGCACAACATTCTGCAACAGGTCGGAGGTACGTTTCTCATACACGTCAACGATTAAAGAGAGGCGGTCGCGCAGCAGGCCCAGGTCCAGGCCCAGGTTTGTTTGGCGGGTGGTTTCCCACCGGAGTGAAGCGTTCCCGATAGCATTATCTGCAAATCCGTTGGTAACACTGCCTCCGTAGGGATAGTTGAGTGGTCCTACTCTTGATAACGACCCATAGGAAGGAATGGCCTGATTGCCGGAAGTACCGTAGCTCGCTCTTAACTTCAGGTTGCTGACCGCGGTCTTCAGCGGCCGAAAAAAGTTCTCCTCTGATATGTTCCAACCCATCGCCACGCTGGCGAAGCCTGCCCATTTGCTGTTAACGGCAAACTTACTGGAGCCATCCCTTCGGTAGGTAGCCGTTACGAGATACCGGTTGTTGTAGATATAATTAGCACGACCGAAGTAGGAAATCATTTTCCAGTCGGACTTACCCGAAGCCGGCTGATTAATGGTGGTCGCAGCACCGAGGTTATTATCTTCCAGCACATCGTTCACAAATCCATCCGCTGAAATCTGTTTCCACTGCCAGGTACCTTTACTGTAAGAAAGGCCCAGCGTGGTATTCAGCGCATGTTTCCGCCAACGCTTGTCGTACGTGAAATAATTTTCAGAGCTGATCGTCTGGCTGTTATTGTCGGCTACGAACGCACGTCCCTTATAAGAGCGGCCCTCCAGTGTGGTAACGGGATAATACTGGTCCCTTTTTTCATTGGAAACATCCCATCCCAGCACGCTCCTGAACTTTAATCCCTGCCGGAAAGTAATTTCTGCATAGGAGGAGTTAAAGAAACGGTAACCGGTTATTTTGTTCAGCGCTTTGGTTGCGAATGTATAGGGATTGGACGTAAAGTAAAGTTCTGAGTAATCATTGGTTACGGTGTCTTTCAACGGTACAGTAGGATAATAGCTCAGCGCTGATTTTATCACGCCGCCACCCATGCCTACAATACTGGAGCCGGTTACCACTAAGTTATTGACAGTATTGGAGAAGTTGGCGTTGGTACCTACCTGTAACCAGCTTTTCACACTGCGGTTAATATCAGCGCGTACACTATAGCGTTTGAAACTGGAGTTGGCAATGATGCCTTTCTGATCCACTACATTTCCGCTGATCAGGTAAGTGTTCTGATTAGTTCCGCCGGAAAAAGTCAATGAGTAATCCTGTTTTACGCCGGTCTGGAATATCACATCCTGCCAGTTAGTGCTTCTGTTTTTATAGTCCTGCGGTCCAGGCTTATAACGGATAGGGTTAGCATTTGAATCCCATTTGGCGGGATAAGGCATACCTAATCCATTGTTATCTGTCTGGTAGGAAGTACCCAGGTAGATATCTGAATTGCGATAAGTTTCATTCTGGTAACCGGCATAAGTTTCGGCGTCCAGCATGTCGTATTTTTTGCTGATAGCAGACAGGCTGGTAACCGCATTAAAACTGATTTTATCAACTCCCTTCTTACCTTTTTTGGTGGTAATCATTACCACTCCATTGGCCCCCCTGGAGCCATATATAGCTGTAGCGGAGGCATCTTTCAGGATATCTATGGATTCAATATCCTGCGGATTGAGGAAAGATAGTTTATTCACCTGCTGTACTTCGCTGAGTGACAAGGAACCGGGTGTAGTAGCATTATCGGATACCACCGGCACTCCATCAATCACATACAAAGGCTCGGTTCCACCCATGATGGAGTTGCTCCCTCTGATCTGTATGCTCATGCCCGAGCCGGGCGCGCCATCTGTTTGCGTAACGGCTACACCTGCCACCCGTCCCTGCAATCCCTGTTCCAGTGTTACCGGGTTGCTCTTTAATAATTCTTCACTTCTGATGCTGGCTACAGATCCGGTAAGATCTCCCTTACGAACTTCCCCGTATCCTACCACGATTACCTCATCCAGCTTTTTAACTGTCTCCTGTAAATGTATATTTATACGGTTCTGGTCACCTACCAGCACCTCCTGCGGCGCAAATCCCTGGCAGGAAAATACCAACACGGTGTTACGGTCAGGAACGTCGATCATGTAAGTTCCTTTTCCATCGGCAATACTTCCCTTGTTCATCCCTTTGATCATAATCTTTGCGCCGGGCAGCGGATTGCCTTTGATATCCGTTACTACTCCGGTCACATGACTGATGAAAGAGGCGGGCGCCCCCGATACCGTCGCTCTTGAAAATAATGGCAGCAGGAACAACAATAAAAGCACAGGAATTGAATTTTTCCTTTTTGCTGATCTGGTTCCGTGCAAAAGCAAGTACTGGAACATAAAACGTGTTTTAGTTTAGATACAGGTAATGATGATTGACATTGTTGAACAGGTCCTGAAATCAACGACGTACCGACAATCTCCGGATGTAGAATTTTGGTTTCTTCGAACACAACAAATTTAATTTCCGATTATCTCATTTTTTTTCCACCTTTAGGACGGAATGTACATTTCCAAATAACTTCAGCGCTATCTACAAAAATATCAGCAATCAGTAAATCAAAAATCTATACAGATGTTTTATTATTCATATGAATAATAAACAGATAATACAAATTGAAAAATGGCACGCATTTCTTCTCTTATTCTTCTGATACATTCACTCACGAAAGCAGAGAAAAGACATTTTAAATTGTCTACCACCGGCAACGAAAAAGAAAATGATTATTCCCTGCTTTTCAGGATCATTGAATCCGGCTCTCCCGGTGAAGCAGAGCTCATCAGGGAAAAATTTGAAGAGAGCAGGCCGGCGGCTTCTTATGAAGTAACCAGTAAATATCTTTTCAAAGTATTAACAGATTGTCTGCTGGCACTAAGACAGGAACAGGATAAAACTTATCAGCTGTATAACCAGGTATTCAAGGCGAAAATCCTCTTTGAAAAATCGCTGTATGACGAGGCATTCCGCTTACTGAAAAGTACCTATGACAAAGCGCAGCAACAGAAAAAATTTTTGCTGCAGGCTTTTATTCTGCAGACCGAACAGGAGTATCACGCCAATCTTAATTTCCAGTTCATTACAGAAGACGAATTGGTAAAAGACCATCAGAAAATACAGGAAGCGCTGAAACATCAGTCCACCGCCAATCTTCATACTTCGCTCTTCCATACCCTGAAACACCGGCTGATCTATAAAGGAAATATCAGGACTACACAACAACAAGAACAACTGAACGACTTATTGCTGAGTGAGCTGCATGTGGTGGCTAAATCGCAGTACGACAGCTTTTCTGCCAGGAAGCACCACCTGCTTTTCCAGGCTACTTATTATCTGATCACCGGTGTATTAAAAGCCTCACTTCAAACCTTCAAAGAACTGAATGAATTATTTGAGGAAAACCCTGACTACTGGAAAAATAAACCGATTACCTATCTTACTATCCTGGAAGGCATATTGGACAGTCTTCATTCTATCCGGCATTACGATGAGATGCTTTATTACATTCATAAGATAGAACAGCTGCAGACAATTACCTCCTATGAGGATGTAGCGGCCAAAAGAATGGTATTTCTCTACCGGCTGATCATACACCTTAACCGGGGCGAGTTTAAAAAAGCCCAGGAGCTGCATATATCGCAGGAAACCTTTCTTTTCAGCAGGATCCATTTACTGGGCCCTTATAAAGAAGCGGAAGTATATCTCTACACTTCACTGATCTACCTGTGCAAGGGCGATTACAACAAAGCACAGGAGCACCTGAACAGGATATTACTGAGCAACTCCATGTATTCCACGTTGCCTTTGTACCGCACATTCAGGCTGATACGCGTGCTGCTCCACCTGGAACTAAAAAATTTCGAATACCTGAAATATGAACTCAGGTCTATCAGGCGGGAGTTACGCAACAACAAGGATGCATTTCTTGTTGAGAAGGTAGTGCTTCGTTTCATAGAAGAGTATCCCCTGCCTGGCAGCCCCGCAAAAAGGGAAGCAATCTGGGAGCAATACAGCCAGGAGTTCAACAAGATCAGCCAGAAGCGTTACGAAATGCAGACGCTAAAGATATTTGATTTTGCTGCCTGGATAGCTGCAAAGCTCACCAGGCAGCCATTGGAAGAACTGATGTACTCACATCCCTGCATAAACGACACAGCCCAATCCCAGCAGGAAAAACAAAAACATGGCGGTAATCAGTCTGCCGGTTCCTTTGGGAGCATCTTTAAATTCAGCCCAAACGAAAACACCCCATAAGGCAGCGATCAGGGTAGCCCCCTGGCCTAAACCATACGAGATGGCTGGACCTGCCTTGCCCGCAGCAATGAGATTGAAGCAATTGCCTAATCCCCAGATCATGCCTCCCAGCACACCCACCAGATGAAGCCGGGGGGCTCCTTTGAAATAATCGCGGTAGCTGAGCGGATCGCCTGTCAACGGTCGTTTCATCAGCACCGTATTAAATAAAAAATTGCTGACTAATGCGCCCACGGAAAAAATGAAGGTAGCCGTGTAAGGTGTTAGCTTATGCGGCGCAGGCGATGCCATATCTGCCAGGTCCATAGATGCCGCAACAAACCGGTAAAAGAATGACATGAGTAAACCCGCTGCCAGCGCTATGCCCACGCCTTTCCATGTTAGGCCATGCTGCGCCGACCTGGCTTTGCGATAAGCTGCAGCGTTCAGTAAAATCGCAAATGCCACCAGTCCCACGCCTGTAAACAACAACACTGCATTTTCCTGCCGGGGAGCCTCCATATAATTAATGATCACCCCCAGGACCAGCGCCAGTCCTATGCTTACAGGAAAAGCTACTGCCATGCCTGTTATGGCAATGGCAGCAGCAAATAAAATATTAGCAAGATTGAAAATGACCCCTCCTATGAAAGCGCTCAGCAGATTATCTTTGCCGGCCTGCGCAAGATCCGCTGTAAAGCTGCGGCCATATTCACCGAAACTACCCAGTGTAAAAGCGGCCAGTATAGAGAACAAGAACATGCCAATTACATAGTCCCAGTAGAATAGTTCAAAGTGCCATTTTTTTCCGGCAAGTTTTTGAGTGTTGGCCCACGAACCCCAAGCCAGCATAGTAATGATGCAAAAGAAAACAGCAGTAGCGTAATTAGTTACAATAAACATGGAATTTACAATTTAGATGGAGATACGTGTGATTTCAACCTTTAACTTTACTGCGAGCTCCATCCGGCCCATCCACTTCCCTGCGATAGGGAATGGAAGCATGGGCGCCCAGACGGGTAACCGCGATTGCCGCTGCCTTGCATGCAAATTCAACGGCATTTATAATGCCCCTTCCTTCTGAAAGCGCTACCACAAGCGCCCCGTTAAAAACATCTCCTGCAGCAGTAGTATCCACGGCCTGTACAGAAACAGCAGGTACCCTGGTATATACGCCATTGTCCAATACCAACACACCTTCAGCCCCCAGGGTGACAATTACAATAGACACTCCTTTGCTGCTGATAACAGCCGCCGCCCGTTCCGCATCTTCAATACTCCGAACGGGAATACCGCTGAGCATCTCTGCTTCCTTGCGGTTAGGAGTGAGTATGTATACATGTTGCAGCAGCTGCGCACTCAGGGCGCAAACGGGAGCAGGATTCAACACCAGCTTTATACCGCGGGCTGCAGCCAGATCGGCTACATATTCCACTGTTTCTATAGGTACTTCCAGTTGTACTAATATTATTTCTGCTCCTGCCATGTCTTTTTCTGCCCTGGCAATATCTGCCGGTAACAAGTTGGCGTTGGCTCCCGAGGCTACCACAATGCAATTCTCCGCATTGGCATCTACCGTGATAAGCGCCACACCGGTAGGATTCAGCGGATCTTTGCTGATATAGGTGGGGTCAATCCCTTCTTCTTCAAAAAGCTGGATAGCCTGCATGCAAAAAATATCATTCCCCATTTTCGTGATGAATCTCACCCGGCTGCCGAGCCTTGCTACTGTTATCGCCTGGTTGGCACCTTTACCTCCGGGGTTCATAAAAAACTTACCGCCAAGAACGGTTTCTCCGGCGGATGGAAGATGCTCTGCATTAACCACCATATCAATGTTTGAACTGCCAACTACAATTATTTCCGGGTTCATAAATATTTTTTTAGGTCGTAAATATATACTTCCCTTATGCCCTTATCGCGCCAAAAAAAGGGCTATACAGATAATTTCAACACTCCTGCACAGGGGTTACAAATGCCCGCCAGAGCTTTCGGATGGTTTATAAAAAACGGGATTTCCGATAATCATTTTTACTGCAGTTTTTTCCCTGCTTTAAATATTGCTGCCGCCAGCATTTACACTTGCAACACTGAAGCAATGTCATTGCGTATAATGCAAGACGCCGGTTTTATTTTTTCTGCATACACAAAAAAAGTATTTTTGTATACAAAACTACAATATATTTGTATTCAAATAACATTTTATTCAACCAAACCAGGACGCATGTCATCAAAACTAAAAGATTGGAGCGGCTCCCTTATTCCAGGCATCATTACGCTGGCCGTTGTTTTTGGGCCAAGTAAAATGACTATTACCACTAAACTTGGGGCTGAATTTGGATATAGTTTACTATGGATTGTGGCAGTTGCCATATTCTTTATGGCCATTTATACATCTATGGCGGCCAGAATAGGCATGGCCACCAAACAATCGCTGTTAAATACCATTCAAATGAAGTGGGGCAGCAAATTTTCTGCGATCATAGGTATAGGAATTTTCCTGGTCACCGTTTCATTTCAGGCTGGCAACGCAATCGGGTCCGGTGTAGCATTGGCCGAACTAACGAATACGTCCACCGCCTTCTGGGTGGTCCTTTCCAGCGCAATAGGCATAAGCCTGTTATTTTTTCGCCGTTTCTACAAGATCCTTGAAACAGTGATGATAGGCATTGTAATATCCATGCTGCTTTCGTTCCTGGTCACCTGCATCGTAGCGCGTCCTTCCATGTCAGAGAGTCTGGCCGGTTTTCGCCCGCAGGTACCGATGGGATCTCAGGGCCTGATCATTGCATTTATCGCCTCCTGTTTTTCACTGGTGGGTGCATTTTATCAGTCCTATCTTGTACAGGAAAGGGCAAGAAATAACAAAAGCGGAAATGAGATCAGGGATAGAAGCCTTACAGGGATCCTGTTGCTTGGGTTAATGAGTGTCATTGTGATGGTCTGCGCTGCCTCCGTTCTTCATGTTAACCATATAAAGGTGAATACTGCCGCAGATATGGGCCGGGCACTTACGCCCCTTTTCGGCAAGAAGGCTACTATGTTCTTCCTGATAGGCCTTTATGGCGCATCCTTCTCTTCCCTTATCGGCAATGCCACACTTGGCGGAACGCTGCTGGCAGATTCCCTCGGCTATGGCAGCAGCATGGATTCGCCAAAAGCAAAAAGCTTCATTGCCCTGATCATTATTATCGGCGCAACAATAGCTATCCTTTTCGGGCATATTCCACTTGAACTGATCGTTTTTGCACAAAGCATCACTGTATTGATCGTACCGCTGATCGGAATAGCATTATTTGCGGTTAGTAATGATGCAACGATCATGGGCAAATATAGAAATTCATTGGCCGTCAACATAGCAGCCATAGCGGGGCTTCTTCTGGTATTTATCCTGGCCGGTCTGAATATTCAAAAACTCTTCTTTTAACTATCTCTATAAATTTCACAACATGACCAATATCAATGATATTTACAGTCGTCTTCTAACGCCTTCTGATGCGCTTATCGAAGACATTGCAAAAATTGACGGGGACATTCTATTACTTGGTGTTGGAGGAAAAATGGGGCCCTCTATGGCCAAATTAGCAATGGACGCTATTGCCATTGCAGGTTTGAAAAAGAAAGTATTGGGCGCGTCCAGATTCTCTCAACCCGGCCTTCAGTCAGAGCTGGAACAGTATGGCGTTAAAACCTACCCGGTCGACTTACTGGAGCCTGAACAACTGGCTTCTTTACCCGAAGTGCCTAATGTGATATACCTGGCGGGAACAAAATTTGGGACTACTGGTAATGAATCATTAACATGGGCAATGAACAGCTTCCTGCCCGGGTTGGTAGCGGAAAAATTCAAAAACTCAAAAATCGTTGTTTTCTCAACGGGTAACGTATATCCGCTGACTCCTGTTATTGCAGGCGGCGCCACAGAAGAAACGGCAGCAGCACCCGTTGGAGAATATGCACAGTCCTGTCTTGGGCGGGAACGTATTTTTCAATACCAGTCGTCGAAGTATGGCACTCCATTGCTGATTTACAGATTGAATTATGCGAATGATGTCAGCTACGGCGTATTGCTTGAAATTGCAAAATGTGTGAAAGAAGGCATTAGTATTGATCTTCGTATGGGTCATGTAAATGTGATATGGCAAAAGGATGCGGACGAAATTGCCATCCGCTCACTACTGCATTGTAGCACACCTGCAAAGTTCTTAAATGTTTCAGGTCCGGAAACCGCTTCTGTAAGATGGATTGCGGGAGAATTTGGTAAGCTGTTCAACCTCCCGCCGGTGTTTAGCGGAGAAGAACAAACCACTGCCCTGTTAAGCAATTCGGCCGAGGCATTTGATTTATTTGGCTACCCATCGGTGTCACTCAAGGAAATGATCCATATGATTGCTGAATGGATGAAATACGGCGGTAAAATCTCCAATAAACCTACCCATTTTCAGGAACGAGAAGGAAAATTTTAAAGATATGTCTGCAAAAATATTGAGCCCGGCAGTTAAAACATTACTGCACCAGGGTACTTTTATACCTGCACATCCACTTGCGCTGACCAGCGAATTAAGGATAGATGAAAAAAGGCAAAGAGCACTGACCAGATATTACCTCGAAAGCGGATCAGGAGGTATTGCTATCGGCGTGCACACTACGCAGTTTGAGATCAGGGACCCGAAATTCAACCTGCTGGAACGGGTACTGGAATTAACGGCTGATGAGATACAGCGTTCAGCAGGCGGAAAAACGCTTGTCAAAATTGCCGGCATCTGCGGCGCTACCAGCCAGGCGGTTAAAGAGGCTGAACTGGCAGTTAAATATGGCTATGATATCGGTTTATTAAGTCTTGGCGGGCTAAACGACTGGACGGACGAAGCCCTGATAGAACATGTCAGGACAATTGCAGATATCCTGCCTGTATTTGGCTTTTATCTGCAGCCTGCTGTGGGAGGCCGGATCCTTAGTTACGAATTCTGGAAAGCCTTCGCCGAAATTCCTAATGTGGAGGCGATAAAAGTTGCTGCATTCAACCGTTACCAAACGCTGGATGTGGTAAGAGCGGTGTGCGACTCCACCCGGATGAAAGAAGTTGCCCTGTATACAGGCAATGACGACAACCTGGTGGCAGACCTCCTAACCCCTTTCAGATTTGTAGTGAATGGCGCAACAGTTGAAAAAAGATTTGTTGGCGGGCTGCTGGGACATTGGTCTGTTTGGACAAAACCGGCGGTTGAGTTGTTTAATAAAATAAAGTACTCTATCGCTAACAACAATGAAGGGATAGCAGACTTACTGGCTACCGGCACCATGATCACCGACATGAATGCGGCCATCTTTGATCCTTCGAACCAGTTTCACGGATGTATTTCCGGGATACATGAAGTGCTCCGCCGCGAGCAACTTCTTGAAGGCACCTGGTGTCTCAATCCACATGAAAGTCTTTCTCCTGGACAGTCTTCAGAAATAGACCGTGTATTGCAGGCTTATCCATCATTAACCAAGCACTCCCGCTGATGCTCATAGATAAAATTAAAACGCTATGCCACCAATTTTCCGGTGAAATCATTGCAGACAGACACTATCTGCACCAGCATCCGGAACTTTCATTTCACGAACAGGGAACAGCTGACTATATTAAAAAGCGGTTGTCCCAACTGGATATTCCCTGGCAGGCTTCTGCCGGCAACGGCGTTATCGGCACCATTACCGGAGGCAAACCATCTTCAATAGCAGTTGCATTACGGGCAGATATTGATGCACTTCCGATTAATGAAGAAAACAATGTAGCGTATAAATCACAGAACAAAGGCATCATGCATGCCTGCGGACATGATGTACACACTGCATCATTGCTGGGCGTAGCGCGCATTGCACAGGCCCTGAAAGATGATTTTGGAGGGCAGATCAAACTTATTTTCCAGCCGGCAGAAGAAAAATATCCCGGAGGCGCCAAAGCCATGGTGGAAGAAGGATTATTAAATCACCCGGGACTGGTGGCTGTTATCGGTCAGCATACTATGCCTGAACTGGAAGCAGGAAAGGTGGGATTGAAACCCGGAAGATATATGGCCTCAAATGATGAGCTGTATATTACCATCAAAGGCCGGGGTGGACACGGCGCGCAACCGCATTTAAATATAGATCCGGTGGTAATCGCCGGTCATGTAATTATTGCCCTGCAGCAAATTGTAAGTAGAATGGCCAACCCTGCGATGCCAACTGTTCTTTCAATAGGGAAGCTGACCGCCGCCGGATCTACTAATATTATCCCGGAAGAAGTTTACCTGGAAGGCACGCTCAGAACACTTGATGAAACATGGAGAAAAGAAGTACACGCCCATATCAATAAAATAGTCAAAGGCATCTCAGAAAGCATGGGCGCCACTTCTGACGTGAAAATACAGGGATTCCCGGGAGTAGAAAATAATGAAGACCTTACAGCCCAGGTATTTCAATATGCCATTGAATACCTGGGAAAGGAAAATGTTTCTACATTGGATACCTGGATGGCCGGAGAAGATTTCGGAGAATTTTCCCGGCTGGCCGATAGTTGTTACTATAGATTAGGCGTAGGAAACACTGCCCGGGGAATAAACTCTTCCCTTCATACACCCACTTTTGATGTTGATGAGCAAAACGTATTCAATATGAGTAGCGGCCTTATGGCTTACATTGCTCTGAAACGACTTGCAAATAAATAAAATAACTACAGGATGAAAAACAAATCGAATATTAACCGGCGCAATTTCCTGCAAACGGCAGCAACGCTGGGCCTGGGCATAAGTTTATACTCCCGTTCAGCTTATGCAGCATTCCCGGTACCACAGAAAGGAAAAAGAGTTGGTATCATTGGCCTGGATACTTCTCATTCCATTGAATTTGTAAAAACATTAAATGGAACGGAAGCTGACGACACTTACGGGGGGTACAGGGTAACAGCCGCTTATCCTTATGGAAGCCGCGAGATAGAAAGCAGCTACAGCAGAATCGCCGGATATACAGAACAGGTAAAAGCATATGGCGTCACCATATCATCCTCCATCGCTGAACTTTTAAAAGTAACTGACGTCATAATGCTGGAAACAAATGATGGCAGATTACGATTAGAACAGGCAAAAATGATATTTGAAGCAGGCAAACCTGTATTCATTGATAAACCAATAGCTGCATCTTACCGGGATGTGGCCCGTATTTATGAATTAGCAGAACGCCACAAAATACCAGTTTTCTCTTCTTCTACTTTACGTTATGTTGAAAATATGGAAAAGCTGCGGAATGGCTCCCTGGTTGGCAAAATACTCGGTGCAGAGACCTTTAGCCCCTGTGAAATTGAACCATCTCATACTGATTTGTACTGGTATGGAGTGCATGGAGTGGAAATGCTGTTTGCGGTAATGGGAATGGGGTGCAGCACTGTACAAAGAACGCATACTGCCTCCACGGATATTGTTACAGGTGTATGGGAAGACGGAAGGGTAGGTATCTTCCGCGGAACCAGAAGCGGTGTTTATGCCTATGGAGGAATGGCCTTCGGCGAAAAAGGAAATACGCCTATTACAGGATATCACGGCTACGAGCCACTGCTTCAAAAGATAATAGATTTCTACAAGACAGGCATATCTCCGGTCAATCCAAAAGAAACAATAGAATTGTATGCCTTTATGGAAGCTGCGGACGAAAGTAAAAGGCAACACGGGAGAGAGATATCACTGGCAAAACTGAAGTCCTGACCGGCAGGGTACATTACCCTGCAACGGTGTTGTGCTCCGGAACCATTCCAAGCATGGCTTTCTCTCCACGGTCCAAATGCATAATCAGTGTTTCCCTTGCGGTCTCATAGTCCTTCTTTTTCAAAGCCTTCACTATTTTTCTATGCTCTACATCCGTCAATTCATAGTCATTCATTTCAGACTGCGTACTGCCAAGTTTGAAATGAAATAAGGGAATATTGCTACTTTTATAAATATGCAGAAGGCGGACATTTTTTGAGCCCTCAATGATAGCCTCGTGGAACTTCACATCCGCTTCGCAGGCGCCGCTCAAGTATCCGCCACTGACCATCAGTGAGAAATCTTCACAGATTCTCTCCAACTTTGCTATTACTTCTTTGTCATACCTTTCCGATAACAATTTTAATGCGCCCAGTTCCAATACTTCACGCAATTCCTTTATTTCCACAACGTCTTCTGCCGTAATGGATTTCACAAAACATCCACCTTTTTCACCAAATTCAACCAGGCTTTCGCCTGACAACCTGATCAGCGCTTCCCTGACAGCTACACGACTCACATTCAACTTCTGCGCCCACCAGCTTTCCACAAGTCTGGATCCCCTGGTTAACTGATTAGACAGGATCATTTTCCTGAATTCAGCATATGCCATATTTGCTAACGAACCTTCTTTCATAAAAACAGTAATTTGTATACAAAAATATCCTAAAATTGCCTATTAAACAAATCAACCATCGTTCCCCGGATAATTTGCATTGAACGTCAACTCGGCCCAATTATTAATATTGTTCCAGTCGCTTCCGTTAAAAAGCAGGGTAACAGACCAATAGCAAACGTTATCATTCTCTTTGATAACTCCTTTCATTGTATATGTTTCTCTTCCAGTAATTTTAAAATGATATATGCTTTCTAAACCAATGGTAACACCCAGGTGTTTTTTCACAAAACTGCAGGCCACTATCCTGGCCTTGTATTCCTCCTGTTCTTTTGCAGACATAACTGCTTTGGCAGTTATGTCTGGCTTTCCGGCACTGCTGCAAGGCATACAGGCAGCATAAAAAATAACTGGCAGGATCACTAACAGGAATACATACCCGCTTACTTTACGTCTTTCTAAATATTTCAACATAATGATCCGAAGGCCGGAATATTCCTCCGGCGGTTTGATAAAAACTATCATCGAGTTCAAACACTCCCTGTTTTGCATTCACCCATGATGCATCTCGTGCCGGAAGATATTCTTTCATGGTTTCCCATCCCAGATAGTTCTCCTTTCCATTAGTCTCCATCATGCCAATTCCCAATTCCGGAAAAGGAAGCAGTCTTGCTGCCAGGTTCTTATGCCAGTCCACCAATATAGGGTTTACCGTTAAGTCCGAGCAAAAACAAGGGATCTGATGCGCTTGCGCCACCTTAACAATCTTGAAGGTGAGGCTCAGCGTTTTGGCCACCGCCTTCAATACAATCGCCTTATATCCCTGCCGGATGCGTCGCAGTGTATTGGCCTCGTTATTCGCACTTTCATCTGCTGCAATACGCACGCCCAGGTCGCCCACAAATTCATTGTTTGTTTCAGGGAAAGGCTCTTCGATCAATAATAAGTGATCCATCAGGCCGTTTCCTTTAATCTGTTCTATTAACTGTTGCAATGTAGATTTCTGTTCGTATCTGCCATTACAGTCCAGCGTATACAGAATTCTGTTATGCTTTGTATGTGGTGTACTTTTAAACCGAAGGGCATCATGAATGGCTTTGATACGGGCGGCATCTTTTTCAACCATTTCCTGTTGCGTTCCCGGCTGCCCTGTTTTTATCTTAATAATAAAATATCCATCGTCTGCAGCCTTCACGATGTCCTGTACAGGCATTTTGTAAGATACCTGGAACATTACGCCTATTTTGCTGTTATGTGTGCTTAGTGCCGGTCTGTATATTTCCGGGATCATCTGTTCATAATCCGTAAAACCATTCTCAGCAGCATAAACCAACCAGGCTGCGTTATCAAGGCTCACTAATGCATTCAGAATAAAGTTTGGATTGATATCCTTCTTACCGGTTAATGATACTGCTTCATTTGTTACAGCCGGAAGCAGTCTTTCAAATAAGTCGACCGGTGTCCTGAAAGGGATATCTTTTGCCAGATGTAAGGCTTTTTCAGTCAATGCAAACATCAGCGAGTTGGCAGCCGCCTCAGAATAAGCGGCAAACAGATCAGCATCCCCATACAATACGCTCTGTGTGGCTAACCCGATTTCGCTAACCCGGTCTGTTTTCAGTTGCACAGCGGTTTGCCAAAGCTCTGTCAGGTAGCCTCCTTTAAACCCGAATGGTATCCTTAATTTTTCTCTTTCAAAATTTGAAGCAGTTGCCGTTAACCTGATGAGGTCAGTAACAGCGCGCGTACTCTTTCCCATACCAAGTGTTTTATAAACGCTGCCTCCAATGGTGAGGATAGCCGAATTTGTCAAAAATTTTCTCCGGTCCATATCACCTTCATTTTAGCACTGTACGAATGGCATTCAACAGCACAGATTCCACATCCGGAGAAACGCCGGAAACAATATCGCTGGTTTCATATCCGCCTTTCTCAAAATAAGATGCCTTTGTTCCTATATAACCCGGCCCATATTCTTCATACGCAGCGGTACAAACAACATCCCGGGGCCGCATTTTTTGCGCTGCCAGCTGGTACTCCACAAATGCCTCTCCCGGAATGTTCAGCAACCAGATATTGCCCAGCTTCAGTGAAGAAACATTCACCTTGTACCCTTCGGTGCTACGCTGATACCAGGCCAGTTTTTCCGCCGCCCTGAATTTTTCATGAATATTGAGACTGTCGTTGGTCATACGGTGACGAAGATCTGCTTCCACGATGTTTGCGCCAAGTGGCAGTGCCACTTCTACGTTACTCCAGGCAACGGAAGCATTCCGGAGCGGATATTTCTTTGTATTCAGCCATGCTTTCTTCATACCATCCTCCACATGACGGGCAAGGACAATACGCTGTGAGGCAGCACCATCATTGTATTTTCCCGCAGTAATATTGCCGCTTGCGCCGTTAAAATGAATAGCGGGTATTCCCAGTTGCTTTTCTATCGCATTCCTGGCAATACCTACAAACTCACAGGTTACATCGCCTGTGCCATAATAGCTTTGCGGATGTGTTGTGTAATAAGTCAACAGTGCAACTGCCTTATTCCCGTTCCAGAAACTGATGCATTTCAGCCAGGGATCTATCAATCCTTCGGGCGCTGCGCGCAGGGCACTATCTTTTGTGCTGCTCCAGCGGGTGGTAATGCTGCCATCGGCCTCCGTTATTCTGCGATTGGAGGCTACGCTATCCACTTTAGCCTGCCCCCATCCAACAGCTGTTACCACCTGTGCATTACTGATTGCCTTCTTTACAGCTGCAGCTGTTCTTTGGATCACGTCTGTAGTGAAAGCATTGTCAATGCTTCTTCCTCCCAGCCCATATTCCTTCATAATTCCTTCAATCGTAAAATCACAACGGGGGGCATCATGCTGATGCAGGGTATGTATAGAAACCCTGTCTATGGTTGTTCCTGCTGCCTCTGCCACCTGCTGGCGCCATCGATCCTGCCCCTCATTGGAAATACCAATCCAGTCCACCACACACAGCACAACGGGCTTGTCTGCTGACAACACTACAATACCCCGCGCACTTAAGGAATCAGTAATGGAACGTGTAACCGCATAAGCAACAGGGCTGCCTAATGGCGGGGAAGCATTCACTTCAAAAACACCCACGCGTATTTTCTGGGAATATGCCGTTGCCGAAAAACAAATCAATAGTAACAGGCATTTACCGAATCTGAAAAAAATATGATGACTCACAGTTGATGCTTTATGTTTAAAAATCAGATGCCTTTAGGCGCCCAGTAGGTGCAATATCCTTTAAGCGCAACCGGACCTTTGAATAAAGGGCATGTATTACATGACTTCTCCCCCTGCGCCGGTACAAACAGCTTGCAGTTTCCACAACGTTTTTCTTTCATAGGCGTTTCGTCCACATATCCCAATGCCTTCCGGGCCTTCAGGTCTTCGGCAGACAGTGCCGATGCATCACAGGGATCCTTTGCCGGAGCATCACTCTTCTTTTCTTTTGCTTTCGCATCCCCGGTCGCATTTTCTTTCTGACTATTTCCGCAACCCAATAACAGTAAGCCTCCTGCTAAAAAGCTGGCTGAAAAAAATATTCCGTTTTTGATGAACTGTCTTCTCTCAATTTCATTCATGATAGTTCTTTTTAGATTATTTGGAAGAAGTTACCTGTTGTAATAGTTTTGCTACCGTATTCTTTATAATGGGATCTGTTAAGCTCCCTTCGTATTTCTTCAGGGCTTTCAACGCGTCTGCCGATAGTGTTTTTTCCTCAGCGGTAAGACCTTCCAGCAATCCTGTAGTAACAGCATCCGCCCATCCCGCATTTTTTACAATAACCGGATCCTGTAAGAAGCCTGCCAGTGCAGCAATTTCTGCCCCCTCATTTCTCGCGCCATTGATATAACCAAATGACTTTAAAAACTGCAGCTTGTATTTGCCAGGCGTTTCAAAATAGTTTCCGCTATTTTTCAATGCCTGCAAAAATTTCAAAGAGGTACCGGGTTGGGCGCTCAACACGGCAATATTCAGTATTGAATCTGCACTGTGCCTGGTCAGCATAAGGCTTAATGCCTGTATTGCTTTATCGGCTGGCGCATTTCCCACACTCAGGGCAGCCTGAAATACAACATAAGCCACACTATCATTTGTCAGTTTCAATAGTTCCGGCAATAGTTCCGGAAACCTTTCAGACAGTATGGCGCCATGCTCTCTGACTCCGGCGTCCGCATCATTCACGGCAGCCTTTACATCAGCTGCTGTGAGTGCCTGAAGGCCCTCCAGCGTATATAAGGCCCGTAAACGATACCTGGCATCCGTATTGGAAACCAAAATAGCTCTGACAGCCGGCACTATGGATTGATCCTGGCGGTCAATTAACAGGCGTTGCGCCTGGGTACGCCACCAGGCAGCGGGATGTGTCAGCAGTTTCACCAGTTCACCACTACTCAAGGCGTTCATCTGTGGTTTAACTACTTTCTTTCCCCCTTTTGGATAAATCAGGTAGATCCTCCCTTTGTCATTACCCGCATAGAAATCCATATCGGCTTTCAGGTCGTCAGGTATAGAAACTGGTGTTTCAATATGTTGACGGTACATATCAATCACATACAGGTTGCCGTCCGGGCCGGAATAAAACGAAGTAGGACGAAACCAGGAATCTTTGGACGCCAGAAATTCCTTCTTTTTTTCAAGTGGTCCGCGGCTGGCGGTATATAATGATTGATTTGGTGTACGTGTTAAAACATCTCTGTGCACAAGATTTCCGGAAACTTCTCCCGTAAAAATGGAACCGTAATACTCTTTAGGGAAATTGTCTCCACCATAAAATGTGGCGCCCGAGGCTCCTGTAAAATGTCCTGAAATCCACTCCACCTGGTCTAATTTCAGCGAATCATACTGGCGCTGGCGTCTTTCGCTCCGTTCTTTCCTCCAGTAAGGCGGCGGCGTTAACTGGAACATTTCAATCTCATGATCAGATGGATTGTAATCGCCGCCGTAGGAAGGCAGATAGTCATGCCTGTGAAGATATCTCCAGGCAATTGGATTCGTTTGTATATGCAATGTATTCTGCGTATAGAAACGATGATTCCAGTCATTGATGGCCAGGCCATATTGCCCGGTTCCGGACTCCGCTTCAAACTGTTCTTTATCAAGTCTGAACCTGAAATCGTGACCTCCCATTGACACCGGCGCCAGATCAGGCCTTTTCAAAAATCTCACCTGTCCTGCCTGTCCATGATTATTGGCATAGATCCAGTTGTCTATCCCATATGTGAGACTGGTGATCTGTGCTTCTGAGTTTCCGGTAAAAAAGCCGGTGAATATGGTATCAATAACATCCGCTCTATGATCCCCATTCGTATCCTTCATGAATAAAATATTCGGGGCAGCCGTAACAAGAATACCTTTTTTGTAGGGAAGTACAGATGTGGCATCGGGAATCCGCTGTGCAAATACATAAGCAGAATCGAACTTACCATCGCCGTCAACATCCTGCAACATTTTTATATTACCTTTCCCCGCGGCCGCATCAGCTACAAATGGATAGTCCTCCATTTCTACCACGTATGTATTACCATCCTCATCGATTGCCATGGAAATAGGCATAACAACCTGCGGTTCAGCAGCAACATTTTCAATGTCAAAACCATCCTCCAAAACAAAACTCTTCAGTTCATCTTCCACGGTCTTCCCCTCCGCATAGCGCTTCTGCTTACATCCGGTAAAAAGTATACCGGCGGAGAAAATGATAAGCAATGCGCCTGACTTTAAATTATTCATTTTAGTATGACTTTTATGTGTATGGGAATAAGTTTACTATTGATGCACTATTGCAAGGTTTTAATCCATGCTTCAAGTTTTGCATTCATTTTCAATTCAAAAAGGTACATCCAGTCTGAGCTTGTTTGTGTGGCATTTGCCAGCATTGTGTCATAATTATCATCCATCAGGTACCCTGGCGGCCTTTCCAAAAATCTTGTTTCCGAAAACACCTGCTCATATTCTTTTCTCAAGCCTGCAAATCCGCCCGCTGCAGACCTGATCTTTAATACCGCACGCTGCCGGCCGTCCGGTGTAGTTTCCCCTGCATAGTCATCCAGCAGGTCCAGTATTTTTGCATTATAGATCTGTAATTCATTGATCCTTTCAAAAAGGCGCAACGCATAGTGATTACGTCTTGCCGATTTTATATTGTCTTTAATAATGTTCCGGGTTGCTTCATACCGTTTAATTTCTTTACGGGCAAGGTTAACCCGGTTCCTGTAAACAGTCCGCCATACATCTGCGGCCAGTTCTGAACCGGGAAGTTCTATGAGGTCAATTTTTTCCGGCACCGTGATCCTGGAGCTGTTTTTAACAAATGCGGTGTCCTGGAAATTCAATGAAAATTCCAGTGAATCCTGAAATTCAAATCTCTCATTACTTAAAGCCGGTCCATAGAAACGATGGCGGAATGCGGCATGTGCTTCATCCGGCCCGATATCAGTATATTTCCAGCTCAACCAGGCATAATCATATATCCCACGCCAGAATGTTTCGAAGTGGGGGGATGAATCATCCCAGGCAGTTGCCAGCATGCCCTCCAATCCGTGCGTAACAGCTACCCAGCTAAAATCTTTTATGGGGTTAAAAAGCGATCGGTTACGAGGCATCATGGGATGCATCTCCTGTACCGCACTGGCGCCCATTACTTTCAGCTGGTGGGATTTAAGCCAGTTTACGGCGTTCTGATTACCCTGCAGCCGCGGGTATGTATAGTGCCAGCGCATGTATATGCAGTCTTTAGGAAAAAGATGCAGATATTGCTCAATTTTCGGTGCATTCTTTTCCCATAATAAATTGACGGAATCAGCTGGTGTATGGGTATCGTGCATAGACATATAGATACCTGAAAGGGAAAAGATCATATCATCCCAGAAAATAGGGATCCTGTTATGCTCCCGTGCATAGGCGCAAACTTTGTTCAACCAGTACATCTGTAACTGGAAGGTAGTCATGCCCGACTTCCTGCTGGCTGCCGACCGGCCGAGATTATACACTTCATCTCCGCCTACATGCAGATATTTACCATTGGGAGTTGCGGCAATCGCCTCATCGTATAACCTGAATTGTAAGGCATAAGTACCGGAATCCAGCGGATCAAACACCCAGTCTTTCCGCGGATCATCCCTCAAACCTACATATTCATCATGTTTCAGGATGAAAGCCACATGTCCCAAGCCCTGCACCAGCGGACTGATCTCAATGTGTCTTTGACTGGCATATCTGCTGAGCGCTGCAAATTCATCTATGGAAATAGCGTTTTCTGCTCCGATCACAGGTGCGGTGCGATACCTTAATTTATCCTCAAATTCCAGGATAACCGCGTTCACTTTAACGGCTGCCAGGCGGTCCATCATCTGGTAATAATAGTCGAGATTATCCAGGTGATACTTCAAATCCAGGTGTACGGCCCTGTAAGATATATCCGGAAAATCCGTTACAGTACACGCAGGTATGAGTAGCGACTGATCCCTGGCATCTTCCAGCATTTGCTGCAACGTCTGGCAACCATAAAAAATACCGGCCTCACTTTTTGCTGTTATTACCACCTGCCTGGCAGTCACTTCCACTTTATATCCTTCCTGGGAAGCCGGTAATGACGGATCGTTCTTTATTTGTAAAGTGAGCACTCCTTTCCCCGGGCTTTCTGCAACAGGCAGCGTAGATAAGGGCGCCCGCAGTACCGGCCTATGTGCCAGGCCTTCCATGTATATACTCCCCAGCGCATCGCAGGCAAGTCCTGCACCTTTAAGGAATACTACATTTTGCGGAAACGGAACTAACCTGAAGTGTTTAAGGAAGTTTGCCTCATCGCTGCCCGGGGAATCCCCGGGCGGCGATGAAAATGCCGGTGCAGGCGCTATCAGCAAACTCTCAAAAAAAACAAACAGAAGTATAACAATCCTAGTTTTCATTCAACCACTTTAACAATTTATCATTGATGGCAAGTTCAAAGACATGCATCCAATCGCTGTTATTTGTTCCATTCCCCAGCATCGGATCATTGTTCTGATCCAATATATATCCGGGTGGATTTGATAGAAACCTTTCTTCAGAAAATACATCTTCATATTGCTTTCGCAATGCAGGGAAGGAATGAACCAGGCTACCAAGTTCCTTCTTTATCCGGTCTTTGTCCTTTGCCATATCATAGTCTTGTAAGACCAACAACAGTCTGGACGGATAGATTTGTAACTCATTCATCACAGTTAATAACTCCAGTGAATACCGGTTTCTGCGTACCTTTTTTTTATTTTCAGCTATCACAGCCCTGATATTTGAATATCGCTTTAACTCCAGTTGCGCACGTTCCACCTTATCTGCGTATTTTTTGCTCCAGGCGCCTGTACTGTCGCGGTGCGGAAGAGCAATAAGATCCATCTTATAAGGATAATGTCTTCTGTGCCCCTGGTTGATCAGTGCCACGTCCCAGAAATCCAGTGCCTGTTCCAGGGAGTCCTGGAATTCATATTGCGGGGCTGCCAGTTCCGGCGCATAAAAACGATGACGGAATATTTTATGAGCCGCAGCGGCATCAATATCCTGGTAGTTCCACGATAAACCTGCATAATCGTAGAAGCCACGCCAGAAAGTTTCCATATGCGGAGAGGAGTCATCCCAGGCCGTTAATAACATGCCGGGCAATTTTTTCTCCACGGCAATCTCACAGAAATCTTTTGTTGGCTGATAAATAGAATTTTGTCTTGGCAACATAGGAGACATATCCTGCGCGGCCGGCGCCCCCCACACCTGCATACCATTGGCCATAAACCAGTCAATGGCTTTGGTGTTTCCCTGTATTTTCGGGAAGTTATAATTCCATCGCATGTAAATACAATTCTTAGGGAATAAGCCTACATTCTCATCCAGGAGATGTTGTTTCTCTGCCCATTCCTTTTCCACCCATGCAGCATCAAGCATTTTGTCATTACGCATGGTGCCGTACAGATTGGAGAGTGAAAATACCATATCATCCCAGAAAATAGGTGTACGGCCATGATCTGTTACATATTTACAAACTTTATTTAACCAGTACATCTGCAATTCAAAGGGTTTCATGCCAGAGCGTTTACACAACTCCGAAGCGCCCAGGTTATACACCTCATCTCCTCCTATGTGCAGATATTTGCTGCCGGGTGTTGCCGCCATCGCATCATCATACATTTTGAAATGCAGGTCATAAGTTTCCGGGTTGAGGGGATCAATTACCCAGTCTATCTTCCTGTCATCGCGCAAATGTGTATAAATATCGTGCTTAAGAATAAAGGACACATGCCCCAGGCCCTGCACCAACGGGCTGATTTCAATATGCCGTTCCTTTGCATAACGGGATAATGCCGCAAATTCGTCTATTGACACCGCATTTCCCGATCCTACCTTATCTGCTTTTCTATACCTGAGCTTATCTTCAAATTCAATGATCACTGCATTTACTTTGATTCCGGCCAGCCGATCCATCATCCTGTAGTAATATTCCATTTTTTCAAGATGGTACTTCAGATCCAGATGCACGGCTCTGTACGGGATATCCGGGAAATCAGTAATCCTGCACGCAGGTATGTCTATGCGCTGATCCGTTGCATCTTCCAGCATTTGCAACAAGGTTTGACATCCGTAAAATACCCCCGCATCGTCTTTACCGGAAATCGTTACCCCGCCGTTCTGTATCTGGAGTATATAGGATTCATTGGAAGCCGGCAACTCTTTGTTGTTTGAGATTTCCAATGTGAGTATCCCTTTCCCCGGATGGTCTGCCAGCGGCAGGTTGTCTAAGGGATAAACCAATGCGGGGCGTTTCAAACCACCTTTCAGAAAAATCCCCTTCAGTTCATTGCTTTTTAAGCCTGTACCATTATTCCATTCCACTTTCTGTGGCGTTGGCAACAGGCGGAACTTACCGGCGTTCCCGTTATCGCCGGCCAGTGCGGCATAACAACAAATAACAGGTATGCATACAACCAGGATGGTGAAAATTCTTTTCATTATATGTGATTATCTGAAAGCAAAAATTTATTGCATAACTCCTTCCCCTACTAATTCCAGGATGTTTTGATTCAATTCCCTGATATAGCTTGCGGTAGAAGCATCCGGTGTGTAAGATGCCTTGCGGACATGGCTGTTTCTCAGTATGCCCCGTGCCATTAATAATTCTTTTTCCGCGTAGTGGAACAATTCCATATTCTGCAGAGAAAAGAATATCTGGGGCATTACCTTCTCGAAAAGCCGCATTGCCTTATCATTATCCCCTGCTTTTCTCAACAGAAAAACCTTCTGTAATATATCGGACACTCCTAAGCCAGGCATCACGCCGGTAATACCTGTAGGTATCAGCTCCAGCATATATAATCCTCCCCAGCCTTCAAATAGCCCTACATTTCCGTTTGTAGCATCAATGATTTCTTTGAACTTGGGCGCACAGAGGGGTTCTTCCAGTTTGAGGTATTTGAAGTTGCCATGTTTTTTCATGAGATTGCAAATCATTTCCACACTGATAGACTGGCCACCGGGATTAAAATCCTGCACCAGCACCGGCGTATTGGGAATAGATTCCATAAATTCACCCAGGTATTCCTCAATAGAGGATTCCGGCAGGTTGAAAATACGCGGTACAGCCAGAGAAATAACATCCGCGCCAGCATCTACATTCGCCTGTGCTAATTTAATTGCCAGTTTCAGTGACGCATGATTGGACTGGCCGATGATCTTGATCCTTCCCGCTGCCTGATCCACAGCTATCTTTACGACCCTTAGTTTTTCATCATCTGTCAATTTATAAAATTCGCTTGCATAAGCGGGCAAACACGCCGCTTCCACACCCGCGTTAACAGCAAAATCCACGAGATTCCGCAAACTTTCTTCATCGATCTCTTCTTCTTTTGTAAACGGAGTTGGTATAATTGGTACTACACCTTTCAAGGGTTTAAAATTTTCCATTTTTTAGTTTTTTATGATGGCTGTATGATTACTCATTCGATAATCCACAATAGTGACGATTAATGTACCTGCCAGTACCAGCATACCACCGGCAATAGCATAACCACTGAGTGCTTCCCCCAGCCAGATAGCTGCAATTGGTAATCCCATGAAAGTGATCATATAATTGGAGAGGGCCACCTGCATGGCATCCAGCGTTTTGAGTGCTTTGAAAAAGAGCACCATGGATAAGAAATTATGAAAGAGTGTAAGCAATGCTAAGCCGGTCCATGTTTGTACAGTGAACACGCCTATTCTTCCGAACACTTCCGGTTCATAAAACAGTACAAGCGGTGTCAGAAAAATGATCATGACAACGTATGTGTAGAATACCATTTCAATTTCAGAATAGCGTGAGGCTATAGCCTTACAACCGGTATTGTAATATGCATTTCCCACGATTGCCAGGAAAATGAGCAGGTTCCCTACTGTATAGCCAGCCGTAAAATCAGCCTGTCTTATATCTCCAAACGTGCATAATACGACACCTATAATGGCTACCGCAAAACTGATCCACCTTACCGGGTTCATTTTCTCCTTCAGCATGAGAAAAGCAAAGAGCGTGGATATTACCGGCAGGCTGAGGGTTAATACAGCAGCATTGGTAGCGGTAGAATATTGTGTTCCCCAGGTCATCAATACCTGGGCAGGGAAAGCTCCCAACAAGCCCAGTCTCACAAAAACGAGCAAATCAGATACAGATCTCTTCTGATCATTACGTTCACGGAGAATAAAAGGCAGCAGCAATAAAACGGCCATTGTCATAGGCGCCCATACCGTAAAATAGGGTCCAACCTGATCCTGCACCAACTTAATGCAGGTAAACTGTAAAGCCCACATCAGGTTACAAAGCAACAGTAACCCCCATGATATGATGATCCTTTTCATTATTCTTCTGCGGAGTTATCTGCGTTATTAATCCGATCACCAATATTGCCCGGGTATTTCTCAGCGAGTTTGCGTATATCGAAACTAAAGCGGGTGAAACATTTTTCCCACTCTTCCGCAGATGCTTTGGAATAAGGATAAAAACCCTGTGCATTTCTCACGCCCTGTGCGCCGGCATCTGCCAGTTTACGCATTGATATAGGCATTTCGGCAGAATTGTCCAGTTCGGGAAACAGTTCTTCCATTACAGTTGCATAAGCCTGTATCCCGGTCAGATCCATAAAACGGAAAGGTCCCGCAAAAGTAATCCACGCGCCGAGATCGTTGCGAAGAGAACGATCTACATCTTCATAAGTAGCGTATCCCTTGTCCACCAGGTGAAAAGCTTCTCTGATCATAGCATACATGATCCTGTTTGTAATAAATCCACGGATATCCTTCCGGAGAACAGAAGGTTCTTTACCCCAGTATTCAGCCAGTATTTTAATCCTTTCCGCGTTTGCCGGATCTGTTTTATCGCCACAGATAATTTCCATGAAACGGGTGATATGAGCGGGTTCCGCCCAATGTATACCTAAAAACCGCTCGGGATGATTTAAACCTGCCTGTAATATGGAAACCGGTATAGCAGAAGTGTTGCTGCCTATGATGGCATCCGGTTGTATGTACTTCTCCAATTCAGCATAAATCTGTTTCTTGGCGTACGCATCTTCATATACAGATTCAATGACCACCGGCATTGCAGATAAATCTTTCAGTGAGTCCGTGATGGTCAGATTATCGACCAGGTCAGCCGGCGACGCCGATAAAAGGCCTTCCTGCTGCATTTCCTTCAGATACCCCAGGACTCTTTCCCTCGCCGGGCCTGCCTCATCAATGCTTTTCACAATGGAAATTACCTGATGTCCTGCCGCCAGCAGACACGTAACGATACTGCTGCCCATTAGTCCCAGACCTACTGTACCTATCTTTATTTTTCCGTCCATTGGAAGATATTTATTTTAGCCAATAAATGCTACCGCATCGATTTCAATCTTTATCCCATCTGACAAAACAGATTGTACGGTTGTTCTTGCAGGTTTTATCCCCGGGAAAATAGCGGCATAAGTTTTATCGAAACGATCAAAATCATTGATATCACTGAGATGAACCGTACACTTTACAATGTTTTGCATGGTCCCTCCTGCTGCCTGCACAATTTCACGTATATGGGATAACGTTAACGCTGTTTCCTCTTCAATTGAACCGCTTATAACCGCTCCGCTTTTCAGATCAAGCGGTCCCTGACCACTTATGTAAAGCCAGCCATTTACCAGGACACCTGCTGAATATGCTCCTGTATCAGCCGTTTTAACAGTGCTTTTTACTTCAACGATATTCATTAAATACTTTTTAAAATTGTATACAAAAACATTGGTTGACCTGGCGGGTATATGGTGTACTCAAAGCTTCCACCTTCTAACTTCCTACAAAAGTAAACAAACATTTCTAATTTTGTATACAATTTAAAGTGTTTTTTGTAGATAATATTTCAAAATCATGGCAGATTGGCCTCCATAAAACGCATCCAATTACCATAGCATATATTGTCAACGTCTTCTTCACTATAGCCACGCCGTAGTAACAGACTGCCTATTTTTTGCATATCTGCAATCGTATCAAGGTCGTAAGGGCTTTGTTCTGTTCCATACATACCGTCGAGATCACTGCCAATGGCGCAATGCAAACTATTGCCGGCCAACTGGCAGATATGGTCGTAATGATCTATTAATTTCTCCAGCCCTACCTTACGTTTTAACGGATCATCAACCCCACGCACCCAGTTTTCAGCCAGCATCCAGTTATCCAATGCACCGCCGATTACGGCTCCTCTGTCTATCAATATCCGTAACTGATCATCAGATAATTGTCGCTGACCACTGATAACCGCCCTGCAATTATGATGACTGGCCCAAACAGGGCCTTTGTACAATTCAACCGCTTCCATAAAACCCAGATCCGTTAAATGCGTTACGTCGAGGATCATATGCAGTCTATCCATTTCACGAAGTAATTCGCGGCCGATGCCGGTAAATCCGGATTCCGTTCCGCTCCCCCCGGCATATCTTCCCTGACCGTAGTGAGACACCCCAATGGCACGGAGTCCATAAGCATATGCTTTTTCGAGGAAACTCAGGTTTACCAGGGAATCAGCCCCTTCCAGGCTAAGAATGTATCCTACCGGCTTATGGTTGTTATCCGCACCATCTCCTTTCAGCCAGCTATCCAGATGCGCGCGCAACTCCTTCTTACCGGTGATCTGTACCATTTCTCCCAGATCTTCCATTGCTTTATAGTAGCTACGCTGTGCCTGTGTGATACTCCAGCATATTTCCGGCGAATTCCAATACGGGTCACCATCATCGGGCCGCCCCGATGAAATATATCTCGCCAGTTGAGTGGCCACCACCAGTCCAACATTGCCCTCCCTCAGGGCAGGCAGGGATACCGTATTCTTCCCCCTGTCCAGTTTATCGGTCATACCGGATTCCCGTTTACGGATCTCCTGCACAGGTAACCGGAGGTCACGGTTCCATTCCACTGCATTCATGCCCAGGTCCAGGTGGGCATCGATAATTAACTTTCGCTTATGTTCCATAGCCGACTTAATAATTAATCATTCTGTCTCTTGCTACCACCTTCCATGTGGTGGCTATTCTTTTCTTCTTCACTACATGTACTCTTTCATAGAGTGCCAACGTTGGACAAATATGCCAGGGCACACCATATAGTGTATCTCCGATATGAAATTTTTTTGTATCAGGAACGGAAATCACCATATGTTCCTCACTCTGGGAAACGGGCACAACTTCCGGCGTCCACGGAAACACCACCCGCTTATCCAACGGGTTCTCTGCCGAAACCGATTTATATCCCAGATCAATGCACAGCAGGTTGTTATTAATAATTGATACTACCCGGCAAAGCAATACCGCTGCTATCTTAAAAGGTAACTCCGGCAACAGCTTGTGATACCCGGCATCCCATAAGGTAAATGTACCGGGACTAACCTGT
The DNA here is from genome assembly GCF_057126945.1 of Chitinophaga sp. G7 BAM 1005. Taxonomy (NCBI): domain Bacteria; kingdom Pseudomonadati; phylum Bacteroidota; class Chitinophagia; order Chitinophagales; family Chitinophagaceae; genus Chitinophaga; species Chitinophaga sp. G7 BAM 1005. Next base: position 4,991,945 of record NZ_CP181478.1, read on the forward strand.
ACGGATTTATCGTCTTTCCTCCCTGCCATTCCACTGTAAACGGCAAAGGTGGGAGAACCACCGATTACCAGTTCCAGCGTTTCCTTTTCTTTCCATTCTATGTCTCCTTTAAGTGCCATCACTGCTCCAAAAATAGTCTTCGCCCGTTCTGTTCTTACTATTGGGTCTGCATCATCTACATGCCCGTCGTAGGCGTGTAATCCGGCAATCTCAATATTCTGAAGTTTACTAATCTTCATATACAGCATAAAAGCGCCCGCCACCGGAACACCGGTTCTGTTCATCCCTACATTCAGGTCTATATACACAGTCAGCTTCTTTTCACCAACCAGGAAAGAAAGCATTTCTGCCGATCTGAGATTATCTACGAGACAGGAAAATCTGGTTCCCGGGTATGCGCGCATCAATGCAAAGAGCCGCTGCGCTTTAACGATGGTAGGCTGGTAGGCAAGCAATACATCTTTAACCCCCATCATTGCTAACATCTCTGCCTCGGCAATAGTTGCACATTTGTATTTATTAATACCAGCATCCCGCATCAATTGAATAATCTCAGGTGTTTTATCAGTTTTTACATGTGGCCTCAGCGTACTTAAATCACCGGTAAGTTCTATGATTGCTGATATATTCCTGCTAATATATTCGGGAAAAACCAGCAATGCCGGCGAGTCTATCTTTGATTCGTTTTCTACAACGAACCATTCCTGTTGATCTGTCATTTTATTCTGCTTTTCTAAATAACACATTCACTAAGAAAACCGGGGGTATAGTTGTGCTTCTGCGCCCATTCAATAGCAGCCGTCAGTTTCTCCCTGTAATCCTTTTGATAATTTTTATAACCGGGATAAAAATATTGTTCGTGAACAAGCAAATCCACATATGGCGGTATAATATTGTTTTCGCCGTAACTATCCAGGAAGCCCTTAATATGTTGCAACTTAACGGTATCAATGATAATGCTGCTTTTCACGAAAATAATCTTCTCCTTATTATCTCTCCAGATGAATCTCTTATTGATATGCCGGCGGTGAGGCACATCGAGATAATAAGAGCAGGGCGGCAGATCATTATCTACATTGAAGTCGCACACCTGTATCTTATATCCCTCATCTCTTAAAGCCCGGCACACTTCTACCGGCACCTGTCCCCAATGAAGCGTTGTTGTATTATCCATTACCTCTTTCCCGGCGAAACGCTGTATCTGGGTCCTAATGGCATGGCAGTCACGGTACATTTCTCCATAGCCTGCATGAATATATGGGTCATCCGGAAATTCGGCCTTCGCATGCACACTCAGTCTTATCCAGTCCGCGTTGCGTGCCCATTCTCTTTTGAACTTATCTGTCATTTGAGACAGATTAAAGTCATCTGTTTCATAAAACAGGTTAATATGCACCTTTGTGCCGTATGCTTCATGAAGACTGCGCAGTAAACCCAGAAAAGGGTTGTCAAAAATTGTTGTATACACGGCTGCGTTGATGTGAATATCTTTGAGGAACCAGATCGCATCATCTATAGACAGCCGGTACTGATTATTCAGTTTGCTCAGGTAGAAAATGGTGATAGTGCTCTTTCGTCCGGTAAGTGTATCATGTACGCTGATCTTGTTTTCAAAGCTCTTCAGTATAACATCGGCTGTATAAATACCATTATCTTCTTTGGCTTGTATATTATTGATGATGAGATTTACTTTTTCCGATACAACAGGCTTAACTTTTACCTTAACGGCTATACCGTTATTCATCCGTCTTCCGTCTCCGTTATGCAGCATATCTCCATCAACAGGGGATACAAACTCCACAAAATCGCTGTTACCGGATGCTTTCCATGATATTAACGGCAGCATACCTAACCCGGCGCCCAATATCGCACCTTGTTGAATAAAAGACCGTCTGCTCCAATTCGTGTTACTCATATTTTCATTTTAACGCATACAAAGGGAATAGAAAAAATATATCATTCCTGAATTTTATACTCATACAAAGCGTAACTATTAGGAGCAGGAAGGGAAAATTTAATGCGCCCGTCATCTCCTGCCACCGCAACAAACGGCTTTCCTTTACCTGTCAGCGGCTTAAAACTTACGCGGTTGCCCATGCGAAAGAAAGTTTTAAGAAAGGCCGCCTCCCTGTTGTTATCTTCCCTGTATACTATAATATAGCCCCGTCCTTTCTGAATAGATTGAAACCCGGTCCAGGAGCTTCCATCCGGCTCCTGACCAATAGGAAAAATATTGCCTGTATGAATGTCGTGCTGGTACTTCCTGTATTTTGCCACCACAGGAGCTATAGCTGCCAGCTGTCCGGCAGAAAGACGATGAGCTTCCAGCCATGCCAGCGGTTGAGCCATCATGGTAATCGCAAAAGTATATTCAAATGGAATATGCCCGGGCGCAAAAACATCATCAGAAGAATACTTATCCTTGTTCCTTTCTGTATTCAGAAATTCTACCAGCAACTTCTGCAAAGGGAAATACCGCGAAAGATTCCAGGCATTCCGTAAAGTCTGATAAGGATAATAGTTACCCCAATCTGTATACCGGTTTTCAAGAAAAAAATTGCCATATTCATTGAAATAATGATAGCCATTCCTTCTTCCTGCTGTAATATCAATATTAAAAAATGCGTTGTTACCAGTGGCAATCAACACGGAGTCGAGCAACTTTCTGAAATTGATCTCCCCTTTCTTGGAGGTTATCTGAACACCGTCTATCTTATAGATCCTGATGCCGTATTTATTATAAATCCGTGTGAGTATCCCGGCATCCCTTTCCCAGTGGGCATAATCATTTTCGGGGTCTGGTTCGTACCAGAGACTGATCTCCACATGTTTCTTTTTGCCAGCTTCTATCAGGGGCGCCAATCCGTTTGGAAATTTTTGTTTGTGGGGAAGCCAGAAAGAGTCCATATTTTTAGTTCCTCCCTGGTACCAACCCGCATCCAGCTGAAATACATTTATTCCCAGCCTGGCAGCGATGCTGATTTCATTCAATGCAAAAGCTTCATTTAAATTTTCCCCCTCTCCCCTTTCTCCCCATGTATTCATCATCAACATATCATCCCTTGCCGGAATATACTTCCTGATATGCGACTGATATTCCCGCAATGACATCAGCTGACCATTTTCTGAACCATCGTTCACCCCAAAAACAAAGCCATAGCCCCTTATCCATTCGAGCGTATCTATATCTTTTCTTTCAACACCTGCACCGGTCATTTGAAATGAACCCGTTTTTACTGAGAAATCAAATCCAGGATATGCGTGCTGAACGGAAGGTGAGGGCGCCTCCTTTAACCAGAAGAGCCCTTCCTTACCTGTTCCATTGTTCATCAATAGCAGATTACCTACCAGCTGGTTTCCAAAAATATAAGCCATCTGATCTGTAAATTTTACGGTGGTCGTATGCCGGTCGGTGATATCAAAAAACTGCACGGCTCTTACCTTCCAGTGGTTACCGGATAACCCCATCCTATCCAGTCGCATTACCGGAAGCTGTTCTTTGTTAACTTCAGAAATATTTTCAACGTTCACCAGATCACCGGGGCTGGATATACGGAGTTGAGCAGTGCTATCCATGCTCCCTCTGAAATAATAATCACATGCAATAGCGGGTGTTTCCGGATAAATCCGAAACACCCGTTTAACCTGCAGATCATTTACCCTGGTAAGTACTATTGCCTCCAGCCGGCGCTCTCTGAAATCTTCTTCTCTTATGACCTTGACTTCCAGCGAGCCTGCTCCGTTTTTAGTATGCATCTTACCAGGCAATGAGAAATCTGTATCCCTGTTCCGGAACACCGTTCTCCGCCCGGTTTGCCGGTTCATAATATCAAGGGAGACCAGGTTGCCACTATTCCAAAGAAATCTCCTTTCTATTTTTGAATTCCCTATTGTTAGCGTATCCGAAACCAGCGATACACTGCAATCTTCAAACTTCGTCCGGTCTTGTGCAAAGCTGTTATTTACGATCGGCCGAAAGAACAAAAACACTGGTAGCAATATCAAACGGCGGGTAATGAATCTCATCATCATCAGTTTTCAATTTCTTCTTATCAATAAAACACTTTCTAACGTTCCTGTGCCTTGAGCGCACATTTAAGATCTCCGGTAGGACTGGTCATCGAAATGATCTTGATGAGCCCTTTCTTCCCCCACCTGGTTTTGAATAATACCACCTCATTAAGTGTAAACCTGATAGAATCATTGGCAGCAGTTGGTTCCAGGAGTCTAAAATCCCTGTCATCCGCCATCGCATCAAATTGTGCCGGAGTAAAGTTCGTAGCGGCAAATCTTGTTCCTACGTCCGGCAATTCATTCCCATCAGCATCGTAGCTAAAAAACGCGGAACGGTCAAAGAACAAATCAACATAACGGCTGGCGCCTTTTAGCGAGCCATATCCATATACCTGTCCGTTATCCGTATCCAAACCACTACCATTAGCCCCATCCCATCCTCCAAGCCATACTTCATCATATGAGTCGAGCAGGATCAGGTCTTCCGATTTATCCTTTTTACATCCTGGTAACGCAAACCAGGCAAATGCCATAGCGACAGCCAGCGTAAATACTTTCCTATTCATAGTGAGTAAATTAAAATGAAACTGTTTTTTTAAGAATCTCATAGCACTGCGATCTTGTAATCAAAAGTGACGCTGCCTGATGGCGGGAAAAGCGTTATGATCTTAACCAGGCAATTATAGCCCTCTTTTGTGTGAACAAATATCACTTTGCCTGCAGACAGCGGAACTGCATCCTGCGTAGCTTTGAACCCGTAAGCTTCCAGCGCGCTTTTTGAATTGAGGGCATCAAATGCTGCCGGCGTAAGATCTGTGATCAGGAACTTACCTCCGGTAAAAGCGTTACCTGTAAGGGGGTCTGTATTCCAGAATTTTCCCTGATCAAATATCAGATCAATACTGGATGACCCGCCCGCCAGATTTTTGTATGGGTAAGACACGGCAGCTGCCAGCCCGCGGCCACGGCTGAGTGTAACACTATCACTTCCTCCCAGCTTAACATTAGTATAGGTGATGAGCGTAATACTGTTAACACTATCCACCTTAGGTTGGAGACTGCTGTGAATATCAGCTTTTTTGCAGCCCACGATATATGCCATCGTAAGAAATATTACTACTGATAATAGAAAGCCTGATTTTTTCATCTCTTAAAATTTTATTAATTCCAGTTAGGATTTTGCACGAGATTGGGATTCATACTGATTTCAGTAAGTGGCAAAGGCCACAGGTAATCTCTTTGCGGCAGGAAAGTGCGCATGTTACCGGATTCCGGCATAATGTAGTTATCCGGATTCAAATTCGGCGTCAGGGAATATCCCAGCGCCAGGAATTCATCTTTAAAAAAATAAGCGCCCAATACGGGTTTCGGCAGTTCAGTTTCTGCCGTCTTCCAACGTAACAGATCCCAATAACGGAAGCCTTCCATAGACAGTTCTACTCTGCGTTCCCGCCTGATCTCTTCACGGATATTCAATCCATGAGCAGTTGCAAATGCATTGGTCAGGTGCGCAACTTCACCGCGGTCACGCAACTGGTTTATTGTTCGGTCAAGATCGGTGTCTGTAATACCGGCATCCAGCTCATATTTGGCCTCAGCATAATTCAGCAGCACCTCTGCATAGCGGATAATGGCATAATCTATATAAGATCTGGATTTACCCATGTCTTCCTGAATAACAAACTTCCTGTAATTATACCCGGTAGAACTGGTAGAAACCACAAATTTTCCTGTAAGACTAAAATTATCACCTCTTTTCATTACCGTTTCACTCAGTCTTTTATCCCGGTTATTGAACACCTGGTTCGCTGAATCCGGTCTTTTATAGAGGGGCGATTTATCAATTGGTAATCCATCTTTCATTAAATGAGCATCAACAAGGTATTTGGTGGGATTTACCACACCGCCGGAAATTATTGCCATGGGAATATTGTGGTAACTGATAATATTGGCATCGTTTGCCCCATAACGTCTTACCATAACATTCTCTTTATTCCCCATGCCTTCCGCCTGGTATTGATACAGGTTGAAATAGCCCCCTGTATACAAGCTATGTTCACCAGACTGGATCACTTTTTCGGCTGCATTCTTTGCCCTTTCCAGGTGTGTGCGCCATTCGCCTGCATTGTGAAATTTATTCCAGGTGCCTTCAAAAAGCGCCGCCCTGGATTCAACAGCCCATACTGCGGTACGTGAAATCCTTCCGTAGTTCGATGCTCCCATAACAGAGGGCAGTTGCAGTTTAGCCGCTGCAAATTCAAGATCTGCATAGATCGTATCATATACTATTTCGCGGTTTGTTCTGGCCGCTGTCAACTCTTTGGCATCACTGGCAAGCGGAGTTGTTACCAGGATAACATCTCCATACCGCTTTACAAGATTGTAATATGCCCAGGCTCTGAAAAATCTCGCTTCCGCTACATATTTTTCTACAATCCCCGGATCTACCCCCGCCGATGTAGCCCTGGGTGCTTTGGCAATAATATTGCAGGCAGCCCTGATCAGCTTGTAAGCATTTGCATAATCATCGTCCCAGTTAGGTACAGTCCTTGTTCCGTTGCTTACATCATTCGGATTGACTGCAAATCCATCTATAGACATATTATCGTCATATATGGGAAGCGATGGAAGAAAGGTATATAAGTAATTGGCTGCCGAATTCAGATCACCTTCGCTTCGCCAGAAAGTAGCATCACTGAGCTGCGTTTCCGGAACACGGTCTACCGAACAAGATCCTGCACCCGTTAGCATAATTGCAAGAATCAGATATTTAATGTATTTCATCTCTTGAATTTTTACTGGATTAAAAAGAAAGATTCACCCCAAAGGAATAGGTACCGAATAAAGGATAATTGTGTCCTACACTGTTCATACTTTCAGGATTGAAAGTATTTGAGAAAATACCCAGCTTATCCCAGGTCAGGATATCCTGTGCGCTGAAAAATAAGCGGAGCCGGCTAACATGTACTTTCTCCAGTAGATGCTTAGGCAAACTATATCCTACCTGGATGTTCTTCAGGCGCATATACGCTCCGTTCATTGTCCATTTATCAGAAGTCAGGTAGCTGGCAGTACCGGTTCTGGGGCGAGGGAACGCCGCATTCCTGTTATCTTCCGTCCAGTAATCAAGATGCATTTTCAGCGGAATTATCCAACTGCCGGTAGAGGGATGTATAGCATCTGTCTCAGCCAGGAAAGTATTCTGCAGCACTCCCTGCAGGAATACCTGGAGATCAATTCCTTTCCAGCCAACAGAGCCTGTCCAACCAAATGTATAACGTGGTTGGTTGTTACCAAGATACACCAGGTCGCCCCGTTTGTTAACGGTTCCTGCGCCGTTATTAAGGATACCATTACGGTCTTTGTCTACATATTTCACATCGCCGATGCCAATCAGGCTGCTGTAGAAAGGTGAATTATCGAGATCTTTTTGATTCTGAATATATCCATCGGTCTGATATCCCCAGATAGTATTTAAAGGATACCCTTCCAGTAACGAAACTGTTCCCAGCCACACGCTATTGTTATTATTATATTTAAGCAGTTTATTCTGGTTGTCAGATAAATTGAAAGAGATTCCGTAATCTATACCGTTATCGGTTCTGTCGGCGTAACTCAACTGCACTTCCCAGCCCCAGGACCGGAGGCGGCCCCCATTAATAACGGGTGCGGCGATCCCCAATATTACCGGCAGTTGCTGGGGTACCAGCATGTTGTTATTATGTTTCACATAATAATCAAAGCTGACATTCAGTTTGCTCCTGAGCAATCCCAGATCAACTCCTATATTGGAAGTTTCCAGTGTTTCCCAGGTTAATGTTGCCGACGGAATGGCGCCATTATAGAAATAAGTGGACTTTGTTTCTGTGTTTCCTAAAACAACATTGGAGCCCTGAGACAATTTATCAATAAAATCATACTGTCCGATGATACCACCTTCAGCGCTTCCGAGGCGGCCCCAGGAACCCCTGATTTTAAATTCCGAGAACACGGACTTCATCGTTGCAAACCAGGGTTCATTCTGTAACTTCCATCCGGCAGATACTGCAGGGAATACCTTTGTTCTTCGTCCAGGAGAAAGGCGGGAGCTTTCGTCTGACCGAAGCGTAGCTTCCACCAGGAATTTGTCCCTGAACACATAATTAAACCTGCCAAATACAGACTGAAAGGCTGAGGTGCTGATATAATCCGAATTCCCCCTGGTGAGACTATTTCCCAGGTTGAGGGTACCCAGGTCATTGCTCACCAGGCTGCTGGCCGAAGCGCTCAGATATTGATACCGGTTATCATTCCACTGGTAGCCTCCCAACAGATGAAAACTATGATCCTTTCCAAATGACCAGTCGTAATCAGCCAAAAACTGCACATTACTATTCCAGTTACTTGAAACGCTTCGGTCAAATGAATTGGGGTCCTGGAGTTTTTCTCCCGGCACTGATCTGAACCAGGTTTGTACTGTTTTATAGAAACTTGCAGTTTCGTTATTATAATACTGTCCACCGTATTTCACAGTAAGATCAAGGCCTTTAACCAGTAAATCCTTTGACTTAAGCGTAAAAACCCCGTCCAGGTTTCTGCCCAGTGATTTAATTTGTCCGCCTGCATCCAGGATAGCATAAGAGGTGATGCCTGAAGCTGAATTATCATGGTAACGGCCTTCGGGAGTTCTTAAAGGATTGCGATTGCGGAAACGGTAAAGCACATTTAACAGACTGGTACTCCATGTGCCATCTGGTGTGATGGTTGGTTGCAACATATCCGTAACATTAAAGCCTACCCTGGCATCAAAAGTTATTTTATCTGTGATCTGGGTTCCCACATTAATGCGGCCATTATATCGTTTATACTTATCGGCCCCTATCTTAAAGAGACCATTCTGATTAAACAATCCGAGAGATATCAGATAACTTGTTTTCTCTGTTCCTCCTTTTACAGAAAAATTATGGTTAGACATAGCGCTATTATTGCGAAGTACCTGCGCCAACTGACTTTTAGAATTATAATAAACATACCGGGTAGTATCATTCGGATCTACATAATGCTGTAAGCCCAAACGGACACGGTTAATATCAGTGGAGGAATAGCCGGGGCTTCCGCCTGAATTGGCGGCAGAAACGTTCACATATAACATTTCTTCCAGCAGGCTCAATTTCTCAGGAACATTTAATGGTTTCTGGGCGGAGAGCAGATTGGAATATTCAAACACAGGTTTACCGGCTTTACCTTTTTTTGTAGTAATGATCATTACTCCGCCGGCAGCCTGTGCGCCATAAATTGAAGCGGCTGCGGCATCTTTCAGCATAGTAACACTCTCAACATCATTAGGGTTGAGTGTAAGCAATACCGTGGTTGAGGATGCGATGCCATCCAATATTACCAGTGGACTTACGCCTCCATTTGCAGAGGTGGCGCCCCGGATCTGAATCCCAAAATTTTCTGCACCGGGTTGGCCTGAAGTCCTGGTAATCACCAATCCTGCAGCCGATCCCTGCAAAGCGCCAGCCAGGGTTGTAATAGGCCTGTCTTCAATCATTTTAGCGTTAACTGTAGATACGGCGCCTGTCATATTGATTTTTTTCTGCGTGCCATAGCCTACAACTACCACATCATTCAGGGTAGATTTAGATGCGCCTAATTTGGCAGCAATAAAAGTCTGGTCTTTAACGGGGATCAATAAGACTTCATACCCTATAGATGTGAACTGCAATATATCAGAAGACAATGCCTCAATGGTGAACACTCCCTCCTGATTAGTTGCAGCACCGGTCTTTTTATTTTGCAGACGCACGGTTACGCCGATTACAGGCTGACCGGTTTGAGCATCTACAACTTTCCCCCGGATGGTGCGGGGGGCATCCTGTGCTATTACATAGCCTCCAAGAAATTGAAAGAATACGAGCATCGGCATAAACGCCAACAGGCGGAATAGCTGTTTTTTCATGATCTATTTATTGTTGAATAAATACTAGGTATCGAAGAACAGTGCTAGCTGTTAGAAAATTCTGGCCGTTTTTTCTCTGCCGGGCATACTATTCCCGCAGGCCTGATTACAGGTTTTAAATTGTACTTGAGATGTTGGTTGATGTTTTTAACTACAAACGGATCGCGATCCCTTTTGCCGAACATTCATCTATTGCTTACAAATATAATTTACTTTTGAATACATTTTTAGTTTTTTAGAAATAAATCAAATTATTTTTTTGGTAATATATTATCTCCTGCAAAAAGGGGCCAAATACTGGTAAAATTTGGCTGCATGCCCAATAATAGCAGCAGTACAATCATTACAGCCGGTATTTTTATGCTATAAAACAATACCTGCCATCCAAAGAAAAAGACACTTTTTAATTTGTTTGGCTATTAATTGTATTCATAGTAAATTTATTTTTGTATACATTTATAGTCAGAAATCATATACACAACAAAAGCCATCCACATCACAGTTACCTGGGGGCATTATTAATTTATCAACCATAATATTTTATATGAAACTTATCCGCTTTGGGGAAGCCGGCCACGAGAAACCCGGCATACTAGACGCGAAAAACATCAGGCGGGACCTGTCGGCTATATTCGAGGACTGGAACCATTCCTTTTTCCAACATGAGGGCATGCGTGAATTGATGGCGATACAGCAGAAAGACAATTTCCTTTCTTTCCCCGTGGTGCCGGATAGCGAACGGTGGGGAGCTTGTATTGCACGTCCTGGCAAGGTGATATGTATTGGGCTTAACTACTCGGATCACGCCGCGGAATCAGGTATGCCCATTCCGGATGAACCCATCATCTTCCAGAAAGCAGCCAACACCGTGGTGGGGCCATATGACCCGGTTTTCATCCCACGTAACAGTAACAAAACAGACTGGGAAATAGAAATTGGGATCGTCATCGGCAAAAACGCCACCTATCTTGAAAATGAAGAAGATGCAAAATCACATATTGCCGGATACTGCATCTCCCACGATGTGTCTGAACGGGCATTTCAACTGGAACGAGGCGGACAGTGGACAAAAGGGAAATCCTGCGACACCTTCAACCCAATAGGCCCTTTCATGGTTACTCCAAACGAAATAGCAGACCCTCAGTCCATATCCATGCGCCTTACTGTTAACGGAGAACAAATGCAGACCGGAAATACGTCCAGAATGATTTTTTCCATGTATCATATCGTCCACTATCTCTCCCAATTCATGACACTGGAAGCAGGAGATCTTATTTCCACAGGTACGCCTCCCGGCGTGGGACTTGGGCTCAAGCCCCAGAGATTCCTTAAAGCCGGGGATGTTGTTGAGCTATGGGCAGAAGGGCTCGGATATCAGAAACAAACACTCATTCAATCTTAATATATGAACACACGATTTAACAACCAGGTAGCATTAATTACCGGTGCTGCAGACGGCATTGGCAAAGCAATTGCAGCACGTATAGCATCAGAAGGAGCCACCGTTGTGCTGGTGGATATTAACGGATCCCTGCTGGAAAAAACGGCGGAGGAATTTCGCCAGGCAGGTTATACTGTAACTACACAACTGGCGGATATCGCCAATGAAAATGAAGTGAGTGATGCAATTAACAAGGTAGTACAGGATCATGGAAAACTGGATATCATGGTGAATTCCGCCGGTATAGTCGGTCCAACCTCTACTCCTATTGCAGATTATCCCGCAGATGCCTTTGATAAGATATATAACATTAATCTCCGTGGCAGTTTCCTCATGACAAAATATGCAGTGCAGGCAATGGAAAAAAACGGGTATGGCAGGATACTGCTCATGGCTTCTATCGGTGGAAAAGACGGGAATCCTAACATGTGCGGCTACTCTTCTATGAAATCAGGTGTAATTGGTCTTGTAAAAGGTGTAGGCAAAGAATATGCTACCCGTAACATTACTGTAAACGGATTAGCTCCCGCAGTGATTAAAACTGCCATGAACGAAAACACATCCCCCGAACAACTTGCTTATATGACTGCTAAAATACCTATGAACCGATTGGGTACAGTGGAGGAAGTAGCCGCCATTGCAGCGTGGATCATTTCGCCGGAAGCTAGTTTCAACACCGGGTTTATCTTCGATATTTCAGGAGGCAGAGCTACCTATTAATCATACTCCTCCCTGAGATCGATTCATCTTCAAAAAGGAAAAATATGTCAGAAAACAATTTATCCAGACGGAACTTTCTCCGGATCAACTCTCTTGCGGGCATCGGCTTAGCACTCAGTCAGGCAGTGCCATTCTCTGCACTGGCTAACAACCCGCAAGCAAGTGCCGGCCACAAACCAGTGCGTTATTTTGATGCCTTTACGTGCTTTGGTCCCCGTAAATACAAACATCTTGCCGAGCCCTGGAAACTTTCCGAACTTATTTCGGAAATGGAACACTGCTCGGTATCGGGTGCACTGGTGTCGTATACCATGAGTACTTTTTACGATGCCATGTACTCCAATCTGGAGCTGAGCAATATGCTAAAGCCATACTCCCATTTATTTGCCGTATGGAATGTTATGCCCGCTCTTACCAATGAATTCCCTTCTGTGGAGGAACTCGGCCGCAAAATGCAGGAGCATAATGTCCGCGCCGTTTCCATTCATCCAGCCACGAATGGCTGGAACTGGAAAGCAACCTATCAACAGGATATTCTTCGTTGGCTGAATGAGCAACAGGTGCTGACCATTATACAGCTATCTGAAATTGGCGACTGGCAAGATCTGGAGGAACTCCTCCTGCAATTCCCCAAAATACCGGTACTCATAACGAGCGTTTACTGGAGCGACCAGCGAAACCTCATTCCTATGATGGAAAACCATCCTAATCTGCATTGCACATTTGACTGTTTGCAGAACATGTACGGAATCGAATACATGCATAGTAAAGGACTGGTAAAACAGATGGTGTTCGGCACCAATGCCCCTATCATGTCTGTCGGCGCCCACAGGACATTTATCGACTATGCAGAAATTCCGGAAGACGCGAGAGCCCTGATCGCAGGAGGCAATCTTACCAGGTTACTGAAAGGCCAGCAGCCTGATAAAGAATATGTGAACAAACAGGAAGATGAACTGATGACCGCCATCAGGCATGGCCGGCCAGTGCCTTCACCTATCGTAGACATGCATATGCATATGATCCACGAAGGAATGAATGGCGCAGGCTGGAGCTACACAATGGAAAACGGAGACCCTAAAGGAGCTTTTTCCCTTACCAAAAAACTGGGTTATGCGGGTGGAGGACTCATGAGTTGGAACGGCGTGGTAAGCGTTGATACTCCAGCCGGAAATATCAGTACCGGCAAGGCATTGGACATAGCTCCTCCTGGATACTGGGGACTGGCGAACTTTGACCCCACACATTATACACAGGATGAATTAAGAAAAATGATCCCGGCCTTATACGAAAAAGATCCTCGTTTCATTGGCATGAAGCCCTATCACTATATTGGTGTAAACTATGACGATCCTTCCTGGGAGCAGTGGTGGAAATATGGTAATGATCATCATTTCTACGCCCTGCTGCATTCCCAACGTGGTGACATGCGAGAATATGAAACCCTGGCAGCCAGGTACAAGAACGTCAGGTGGCTGGTCGCCCATTCAGGACAAAGTTATGATTATGCAGATAAAGTAATTGCCGCGATCAAAAAATTCCCGAACATCTATGCGGAGATCACGCTAACCTCTGTTCCCTTGGGCATCATTGATTACCTCGTTGCGGGCGCCGGAGCAGACAAGGTGTTATATGGCTCAGATCTGCCAATGAGAGATCCAAGACCACAACTGGGATGGGTTGTTTTTTCCCGTTTGCCTGTTGCCATCAAACGCAAGGTACTTGGTGAAAATGCCATGCAGGTCATAAAACCATGTATGGACAGACTTCCAAAATACAACAGACCGGTTATCAATAACAAGTAAACCTTCAACGCAAAATGAACAGAAGAAACTTTTTAAACCAGACCGGAAAAGCGGGCCTCTCTGTAATGGTTTTATCCCTGGCCGGCGACCTTGTTTTTGCCTCCGAACCGCAAACAGGGAAACCTGTTCTGGCTGGTCAACCATGCCGCAACTTCAATATCCTGGCCCGGACTTCCGTGATAGATCCCAAAGACAACCGGGAGAAATTCCTGCTTTCCAACTTTGCGGATGGTGAAACAGGCAACATTGTCCTCATTGATGTTAAAACCGGTAAGGGCGAAAATTTCCCGTTACCTGTAGGAGCAGGCGCCTGGGGACTTGTTAACTGGCATGATAATAAAATCATTGTCGGCACCTGCACCGAACAGGCATACCTTCACGTATTTGATCTGAAGAAAAGAAAATGGGCAGACCCGATTGTTTCAAAGGGAGAATCATATTTCTGGCAAATGGGCCTGGCATCAGATAACAAAGTTTATGGCGGCACCTACCCCGGATGCACACTAACCCAATATGATCCTTCCACCAACGAATTCAGGAATCTGGGTAAGGTCAGTAACAATCCTGAAAACCAATACAGCCGGCCGGTATATTGCCAGGCGCCCGGATATGTGTTTGTCTGGTATGGTTTCAATACAAAAGGCATAAAAGTATATCACATCAATTCGGGAAAAATAGAAGACTTCGGCGAACCGGATGATACGATCAAGGAAGTGAACAGGGAGTTCATCTGTGTTGAGAGAAAGACAGGGTTGGCATTTTATGATGCAAAAACCCTACAACCCTTACCAACAGAAGGCTACGAGGAAAAAATGGAAAAAACGCATATAAAGATCCAGAACGGTGAATGGTGTTCTTTCATCAAGCTGAAAAGTGGCCGGCTGGCCGGGGTGCGCGGGCAGGACTATTTCATTACCGATGCTCCGAAAAATAATGCAGACTATTCCACTCCGGTTAATGTAGCATTAAAACGTATACCAGTGGAAGCTCCCCCCACAACCATCATGTCTCTGACACATGACGAAGACGGCAAGATATGGGGCTCCTGCGGTTTTGGCCAAACCATTTTTTCCTTTGACCCTAAAACAAAAAAATACTGGAACTCAGCAGCAGTTTGCAAAAATGGAGGGGAAGTTTATGGAATGGTTTTCGTCAATAAACAACTGCACTTATCCGCTTATGTAGGAGGCGACCTGATGATTTATGATCCCAAACAACCGTGGAATCAACTGGATAATAAAAACCCTAAGCTGGTTGGAAGCGTGGCGCCCGATCTGATAAGACCTGAAGCCAAAAGTGTTCTCGGGCCGGATGGAAATGTCTGGACCGGCTGGTCGGCCAAATATGGCGTATACGGAGGAGGCTTGTCCAGCGTAAATCCCGTTACACAGGAAGTAAAATCATGGTACGACCCTATTCCGGAACAACAGATAACCGGCATCGCTGCTGATAATGAAAATATCTATTTCACCACTAACGGACATGCCAGCGGATTGCCTTATAACGAAGGTATACAATGTCATTTTGTAGTTTGGAAACCAGGTACGGGGATTGTAAAAGACATTCCTTTTGAAAAAGGCGTTGCCTTAAACAGAGCACTGCTGGCTATTGATGGATTAGTGGTCTTTTCACATAAAAAGGAATTAAGTATTTATGATCCGGGCAAAAAGGAGATCGTGAAAACAATCCCGATTGAAAACTATACAGATCTGCTGATCAGATTAAGCAAAGACACAGTGGGTATTTTCACAAATGATGCGCTTATCTCCTTAAATGTAAGAACCGGCGCAATGGCGGAGATATGTAAAGTTCCCGGCGAAGTAGGAGCAGCTACAGTATTACCGGATGGAACAGTATACTACTCTTCTAAATCAAAGCTGTATTGCCTGAAACAAGGATAAGAAATTCAGTTAAAATTCAATCTGCCTATTCAAAAAATGTTTTTATGAAATATAATTCTGACAGAAGAGATTTTATTGCAAAAGTTTCTGCCGGTACACTGGCTTACCTGGCAGCATATAGCATTCCTTCTTTTGCGCGTACCTCCAATGATCCGGACAAACTCGCCATCCTGGGAGGCGTACCGGTGAGGGATAATATGACCTGGCCACAGTGGCCATACCGGAACCAGAAAATGATAGATAACCTGACAGAAACCACCAAAAGTGGCATCTGGAGCCGTATTGACGCAGACAAAACAAGAGTATCCCAATGGGAATTAGATTTTGCTGCCATGACAGGCGCCCAATATGCTGTTGCCACCGGTTCCGGTACACAGTCACTCAGTACCAGCCTCTTTGCCTTAGGCATTGGGCCCGGGGATGAAGTGATCACCTCTCCATACACGGATATGGGCACCGTTTCAGCCATCATTACCTGTCATGCCCTCCCTGTATTTGCAGATCTTGATCCCCTGTCTTTCCAGATGAATGCAAAAGACGTGGAAAGTAAAATAACGCCGCGGACTAAAGCAATTATACCGGTGCATATGTTAGGCGCACCTTGTGAAATGGAACCAATTATGGCCATTGCAAAAAAACACGGGCTTTATATAGTAGAAGATGCAGCGCAGGCGCACCTGGCGTCTTACAAAGGTCAAAAGGTGGGAAATATCGGTAACCTCGGCTGCTTCAGCTTTCAGGGAAGCAAGCAGGTATCCTGCGGCGAGGGCGGAGCTGTTATCGGCAGCGACAAACAACTGATGGACAAAGTATATACCGTGATGAATCACGGTACTGCCAGAACCCCGATGGTTGACGCTAATGGGAAGATTATCGGCGATCATGTGCGTATCGGTCCTAAATACAGGATGAATGAATTTCAGGCCTCCGTATTGAATGGCCAACAGGATACCATCCAGCAACGTTTTGACACACGAAATAATAACGCCATCTATCTCCGCGAGCAATTAAGGGATTTCCCGGGGCTGAAAGTGCAAAAAATGTTTGAAGGAACAGATAGTGCCTCCTATTACCTGTTTGGTATGAGTTATCAGAAAGAGCATTTTAATAATGCAGACCGGAGCATCTTCCTAAAAGCCATTGGAGCAGAAGGAGTAGGTCTCTCAGGATATATTTCCCAGGGATTACACAGAGAACCCTGGACCGGCTATATTATGGAGCTACAGGGATATAAATCAATGTTTGGGAAAAAAAGGCTGCAGCAATGGAAGGAAAGCCTGTATCTGCCGGAATGCGATAAGGCATGCGGCCAGATGGCAGGGCTTTATGCTGTTGGCACATTGCTGGGAACAAGAAAAGACATGGATTCCGTAATAGCAGCGATCATGAAGGTACATAAGAATCGTGATCAGCTGGCTAAACTCGCCTGAATTAACCGCAACGCCATATCAGGTCTTGCGTATAGTTACGGGGCTTAAAATCCATAATAATTAACAACGCTTTAAAACAGCTTTCACATGTCAAGTCAAAAATATTCCAGGCGGGCATTCATCAGGAAGAATGGCTTGGGGGGATTAGGCTTATTAGCCGCCTCCAGTTTGCTCTCCAATACAACTATCGATGGCACAAATATTAAAGGAAGGCCAGCAATACTGGACGGCAGCGCTATAAGAAAAGGCAAAACCTGGCCCGACTGGCCTATCTGGAACCCGGAAACAGACAGCAGCCGTATTGAAGCAGTTTTAAAAAGTGGCGTATGGTCGCGCGCAACTGTGGTAAGTGAATTTGAAAAAAAATGGGCGGAAACAGTAGGCGCCAGGAGATGTGTAACCGTTGTAAACGGAACAAATGCGTTAACAGTAGCACTTAATCAGCTAGGTGTTACTGTGGGAGATGAAGTATTGGTTCCACCCTATACTTTTATAGGCACTGTCGTTGCTATTATTAACAATGGCGCAATGCCCGTATTTGTGGATACCAACAGGGAAACCTTTCAGATAGATGTCAGCAAAATTGAAGCAAAAATCACCTCCCGAACCAAAGCCATTCTGCCTGTACATGTACTGGGATTACCGGCCGATATGAGTGCGATAATGACTATTGCACGAAAACATAACCTGTTGGTAATTGAGGATGCCTGCCAGGCGCCATTGGCAGAAATCAATAACCAGCAGGTAGGCACATTTGGAAACGCAGGCTGTTACAGTTTTCAAAATTCTAAAAACCTGCCTGTGGGTGAAGGTGGCGCTATTGTGAGCAACAACGAAAACTTCATCGACAAATGTTATTCGTATCACAATTTCGGCTATCCGTATGGTTCTGTTACCGGGACGCCGGACGCCGGCGCCCTGAGACAGGGGAATAAATTGAGATGGACCGAATACCAGGCAGCCATCGGGCTGGCACAACTGGTCCGCTTCCAGGAACAAACCAATCTCCGCAACACAAATGCTGCCTATCTGCGTTCAAAAATTGAATCCCTGCCTGGTATTATCCCTTATAAGCTTTCACCTGGTGTTACACGTCCTACTTTTCACCTGTTTGGGTTCCGGTACCAAAAAGAAGCCTTTGCGGGTTTATCGCGGACCGGGTTTATCAATGCGCTGAATGCAGAAGGCATACCTGCTTCGGCCGGCTATACCCCGCTGAATACACAACCTTATCTAAGCGAAGTATTTCAATCGTCGCTTTATAAAAGAGTATATCCGAAAAAAATGTTGAACATTCAATCATATAACAGCAACAACCATTGCCCGGAAAATGATATACTATGCAATGAAGAGGCGGTATGGCTGTTTCAAAACCTGTTGCTGGGAAACAAATCAGACATGGACGATATTGCAGCGGCTATTGAGAAAACGCATGCCAATGCTGAGCAAATAAAAAAAAGTCTTAGTTAACAGATGGAGTAATTCCTGGAAGTTCCTTCAGAAGTATGTTAAGATGGATGAGTAACGTATTATCCATCTTAACATAGATTTCAGAGACCCGGTTCCCCGTGCCTCAATTCCCCCCTGACATCGTCCGGGTCAGCAATTTAAGATCAAGCACTTTCACTTCAAAAGGCCGCAGCGAAAACTCAACCGGACGCAAAGAAAGCACTGTTTTCTCAACCCGTTGCTGCCTCACATCATATATCTGGTATAGTCCATTAAATGATTCCGGGAGCTGCAGGATATCTTTAAGTGTTACTGTGTACTTAACAGTTTTTGAACCCGGGTTACGCAGCATGATTGCAGCACCATCAGGGTTCCAGGACCCAAAGCCATAAACCTCCCCCCTGGAAGGATTACCACCTATCCAATGTGAGTCTACCAGGATTCCTTTCCTGGAACGCGACCACCTGATAGCCCTTGCCAGTTCATTCCAGTTATTAGTACTCAATTTGTGCGGATTAATATACAATTCCTGCAAACTGGAACCATTACCAAAAAAGGCCCAGATATCATCCGCTATGTAGGCATCATCCATTTCATAGCCCGCGGTAGCCCCGTAACTGGCTATAGTAATGCCGTGAAACATCAGGGAACTTACCGGGCACAAAGGCGCACGGGAGATACAGTTATACACCCCTGCATCCCTGAAGTTCATCCATTGCTGTCGTTTATTTCCCTCTGCTGAAGCGCCATAATCCTCTCCTCCTTTCCATATATTATCGCCCAGGAACAACCAAAACGGCGAAGGCCATGTACCTACTGTCAGGTTTAACCGGACATCCGGCTGCTGCCCCCTTATTTCTTTCATCATGCGTATAAAAGCATGCATCTCCTGGCTGTGCTCACCTGCAGAGCTGGCGTCTTTACCATCGCCAACCCCATCTATCTTAAACAATGCCACTTTATCATACTTAATCAGATCGAGTATGGTTTTCCGGAAGTAATTATAATAAGCGGTATCCGTTAAGGTAAAACCTCTTTCATTAATTTTGTATTGAGGAAATTTTTTCCTGGCAGTTGCCAACCTTTCCACAATGAACTCATCGTATCCGCCCCACGGCGACAACCACGCTCCTGAACGGGCATTATACTGCCCGGCAACTGTATTGATATTCCTGAACCTGTCGGGCATTTTTTTGTTAAACTCCCACA
Source organism: Chitinophaga sp. G7 BAM 1005 (assembly GCF_057126945.1). Classification (NCBI taxonomy): domain Bacteria; kingdom Pseudomonadati; phylum Bacteroidota; class Chitinophagia; order Chitinophagales; family Chitinophagaceae; genus Chitinophaga; species Chitinophaga sp. G7 BAM 1005. The sequence continues at coordinate 5,011,855 of NZ_CP181478.1, forward strand.
TATTATACCAGTCATCCCAGCCGCTATCCCATAAAAAACAATCAAGCGCCGCACCTCTTTTTGCAAGGCTATCGCCCCATGTCCTTACCCTGTCTGTACAATCCTGTTCTGTTAACACATTTAATCCATAGGAGAGATCATACCAGGAATCATAATAAATATAAGGATTGTATGGAGCAGGCCGGCGATGCTCCAGGTAATATAAAAAACCTCTCCTCATCCCATTATCCGGAGTAGTTCCCCATACCATTGTTTCTTCATAATCACCGGTACTATCTGTAACAAAGGGTTGTATAGTCAGGTCAAGTGCCGCATCCTTTTGTCCGGCAGCAAACATGGGATTTTCAATCGCCCAAAAAGTATTCCCGCATATAACCGGAGATCCAGCCACCTTCCCATAAACGACCGGTTTGTATTTCTCCGGGATACTTAGCGCCCGCAGTTCCTTCACGGGGAAATCCGATTGAAAATTATACTGATGAATCACATAGTTTGCCTCATTATACAATATCACCTGCCAGGTTAATTGAAGTGCAGAGGTGCTATCCGTAAAAGAAAAAATCGTCTTAACAAAATTCCCTTTCTCATTCCTTCCTTTCAATTGTTTTACCGGGTGGTTTATACGCAACTGATCCAGTCCAATAGCCGTACCTGACTGTAAGGCCACGTTAAATAACATGGACGGCAAAAAAACAAACCTCCTTTTGTCTCTATAATCGTTGAATGCAACCGTCTGTATTACTCCTTCTCTTACAGCAAATTCAACTGCTAAAATATCGTTATGCAACGAATAGATATCGCTTTTTTTCTCCAGCACCGCCTTTCCCGGATTTACTTCCGCATAGTATACCTGCGCAGGAACAGCTACGGAATAAAACATCAGGCATACTACCGGTAAAACCCTGGTTAACTTAAATATCCTCATCATTAATGATTTTCCATTTTCCATGAAAACATGGGATGTATGATAATTTTTTCGCCTATTCCCACATTGCTGATCCATAGATCATTCCCCTTACGTATAGTCAATTTCCCCGCCGTTTCAATTCCGCCGCCTTCTGTTAACAACGTAATTACACCCTGCGGCTGAAAGCCGGCATCCAGCAGCGTAGCGCCTTTATACAGAGTTGCAAAGGGAAGCGTAGTTTTCGTATAAATTTTCCTGTTATCTATGCTGTCAGCGATTAACCTGCCAATTAACAGATCATCTGAAGTTTTAATTTTCAATATACCGTTCCTATATTCAGCGATGGCCACAGGATGCGCTGTTTTTCTATAAGTATTATAAATGTGCACAATTTGTTGCTCATATTTTGCGGCATCTGTAACGGGCCTGCCGGGGATAATACTGATAGTATTATTTTTAACGTCTACGGCAGATATAATACCTTCCACCACAGATGATCTGAACACCCGTTTTTTCCATTTAAGGAAAGTACCGTTTGTGTAATATACCCGGTGTAGTTTTTTTCCGGCGTCCAGGGTTACTACTGCAGTAGTAGCGTCTGTTTCTATGTCCAACGCAGGAATATACTTCACGGCATTGCCGGTATCATTTATAACAATATCCACAAAATGATCTCTGCTTACTTTCACAGCACGGGCATCTCCGCCCCGAATGGGCAGTCTCTCCAAATGGCTGATAAAGGGAACAGCAGCAAATGGCTCCCATACGCTTGTAAAAATACTTTTTAAAGTGTCCTGTTTGCCGGCGGATTTACCTTGTACCAGCAGGTATTTAATAATATAATCTTTCGCACGTGGTTTGTTAAAAGCGTCCGCTTTAAAAACCCTTTGTTCCTTGTTGGGCAATACATGTATACGTAACCTGGCGCTGCTATCATTGATATGTGCAAATTCCGTAACAGAATAGCTACTTTTCAGCTGCTGCACATTAAACAAGTGCTGATAGCCAGATCCCCGGTACGATCCATAACTGCCGGTGTATCCAGGCGCATTCATTTTTTCATTGTCATATATTTCACCAGGCTTTATATCTGGTCCGGCAAAAGTTCCCGGCTGTATCTCGCTCCATTCTCCCTGAATGGCTTTCTCCGTCCCCGGAGGTCCGTGTAAGGAATAATCGTGCTGATGTCCTCCGGTTACTCTGAAAAAATCAACAAAATAACTCCTTCCTGTATCGGCATCCACCATAACAACATTTCTACGGTACTCGCTAACCTGGCCGTAAGGCAATGTTGAGGCATCCATGCTTCTTGCAAAATCACCATCAGAGAAACCATGCAGGGTTCCTGCTGTGTTGATGTATTGCGCCTGTGCATCTACCACCACAGTGCTATGAGAAACGGTATTCGTGGACCAGGTATAAACTTCTTTTACAAATTCATTCATCGCATCCGGATAACCCAAATCAGGCATCATTTTCTGGCCGTTTGCAAACAATTCCACATTTAAAAAATCCCAATGGTAATGCGTTCCTTTATAGCCATAATTAAATGAAATACCTATGTTATCATTTTTGTTGTTAAGAATCCCCATGCCATATCCTGCCAGCAAACGAGTATTTTCCGGGGCCAGCGCTATTTTTCCCCGAAGCGTATCTTTAATTGCATGTCTGAATAATGACTGGTAGGAATCAAAAGAGTTATCACCGGTTTTATCCATGAACTTCAACCAGTTTAAAAATTCAGGCGTTCCATAATTTTCGTAAGCTACCTGGTAAATATTGCTGTTTAGTCCTACAATGCCTCCCAGGGTACTGCCGGAATCGCCGATATCCGGCGTATATTTTTTTGCGACCACCATCTGCAAAGGGCTTTCAAACATCATTCTCATCCTGGTTTCTCCAAACAGGTCTTTCCCGGCTCTTTTTAACAATGCGCCCAGCACAGCAAGTTTCTCCACTGTTAAAATATTATAACCGGGAGATTCGAGTGGAGTACCATCCCTGAAAATCATGTTATACAAAGCATAGCGAATACCGGTTTGTACGCGGCTTACGCCTGGCTCGTCGACCATTTTATGGATATACTTTTCGGTTTCCATATACTGCCGGGCAAGCAACACATACAATAATGCCGCCTGATGCATACCATAATTCCCCTGTATCTTAAATTCCAGGTATGCATCCAGTGCATCTTCCAGCACATTAGCTTCAACGGCAGCCCTTATTTGCCTGCCCGATTTACCATATAGCTTCTGCAGGGCAACATCTTCATCAATACTATCCCATACGGCGTCATAGGCTTCTGCAATATTTTGTATAAACCCGGTTTCCCAAATGAGGTTAAAAATTTTTCCGTTATATACTGCTCCCTGCTGCTTTAATATGTAACCATATCTGGATTGATTGGCGTGGTCCATCGAAGGATACACTTCTGCCAGTCTGTATAACATTACGGCCGCTTTATGCGCATATCTTTTATCTCCGGTAAGCAGGTACGCCCGGCCAAGGTTCAATATTGCCGGTTCAATATAACTTTTCCATAACCAATGATTAGCATATGCTACAAACCAATAGCGTTCACCATCCGGCGCTATCCAGCCCCAGCCGCTGTCAGTATAGTTGCCATCCCATCCTTTCTTCTGAGTAAAACTGCTCTTATAATATGCTCCATAGTCATTAGACGGATAGGTTTCACCGCCAACAGGACATTTAACCTTAAAAGGCTCGCGGGGATTAATTATCCACGGGTATGTACCTCCCTTTTTGAATACAGCATCGCCATGCTGCGGGCAGCCCAGGGGATTTAAATCAAAAGCGCGGGGAACCACTGCACCTGTCAGCAACGACCTTAAATCTTCATCCTTCCATCCTACCCATTGATTTGCCTCCTGTACAATTTTATCTCTTATATCACCAGCTTTAACATAATGCTGTATGTTGTTCAAAGCTACCTGCACATCTTTCTCTGTGTAAATCATCCGGTTTTGCTTCAACTGGTATCCTGGCTGCCGTTCAGGCTTTGCAACATAAGCAGGAATTTCTGCCGGTTTTCCCTTCTCCTGTGCCAACACACAGGTAGGTATCAATATATGCAGTCCAATAAAAACACCATAAAAAAAACAGGGCTTCATCATTATGCTTATTTTTTTCGCGATATGTTTAATAAGAATACCTGGCATAAAACTAATTATGCCAGGCTCAGGTAAGAGAAAAATTATACAATAACTACCAATTCGGGTTTTGTACCAGGTTAGGATTAAGCGCAAGTTCATTTACAGGGAAAGGCCACAAATAATCTCTCTGAGAATTAAATGAACGGGATGCTCCGCTTTGCGCCAGAATATAATTGTCGGCGGTAAGTTGTGGAGTGGCTGTTCCAAACCCTCCCGGAAAAAAGTAGCAACCTAATATTGGTTTTGGCAGTACAGTTTCTGCAATTTTCCAACGGATAATATCCCAATATCGGAAGCCTTCCATAGCCAGTTCCACTCTCCGTTCTCTTCTTATTTCCTCCCGCATATTCAGGCTATGGGCTGCCACAAAGGCATTTGTAAGATCAGGCAGGCCTGCCCTGGTTCTTAACAAATTGATGGAATTTTTCAAATCGGCATCGGTAATATTTCCATTCAATTCATAGGTTGCTTCTGCATAAATCAACAACACTTCCGCATACCTGATAACAGGCAGGTCGATAAAAGACTGGTTGTTATTAGGCGGCAGCTGATCTGCAGCATTTACGAACTTACGATAGCAGAAACCGGTAGTTTGATACACCAGCTGTGGAAAAGTATATGGCGTATTTTGAAAATACTGGTCTCCTTCTTTCATAACAGATGCAGCCAAACGTGCATCGCGATTTACGAATATTTCGGAGTGACTGGTTGGCGCTACATATAAAGGAGATTTATCCATAGGCAAACCGTCCTTCATAAGATAAGCATCTACAAGGGACCTGGTTGGATTACAGGCTCCGTTGATAATAACACCGATATTGTGACTGAGGATCTGGTCGGTCATGGAGCTACCATATTGCCTTACCAGAATATTCTCGCGATTCTGTCTTCCTTTTCCTGCGTATTGAAACAAATCAAAATAATTGGAAAACAAATCGTGCTCACCACTTTCTATTACGGCTTTTGCCGCCTGCATGGCAATGGTAAGATGAGCGGTTGGATTACCATAGCTATGAAATTTAGCACGGGTACCTTCATACAATGCCACCCTTGCTTTAAAAGCCAAAGCAGCTGTTTTTGAAATGCGGCCGTAGTTAGATCCGGCGCCCAGCGCAGTGGGAGTAGGAAGTATTGCGGCGGCCTCGCTCAGGTCTGAATAAATCAGGCTCACAACTTCTTCACGCGGGGATTTGGCGGCCGTAAGTTCTGCAGCATCCTCTTTCAAGGTAGTTTTTATCAGGGGAACATCTCCATACTTTTGTACCAGTGAAAAATATCCCCATGCCCTAAAGAACTTTGCTTCCGCTATATACCTGTCAACTGTTGCAGGTACCACGCCGGCAGCAACCGCATTAACCGATTTTTCTATGATGTTATTAGCGGCCCTGATTAACTGATATGGTGCGGTAAAATCTGACGATGTTGCCGGGGGTTGCCTTGTTCCTGAACTGATTTCGTTGGCAACCATTGCAAATCCGTCGTCGGACATATTATCCGCAGTAAGTGGCATTGTGGGCAGAAAAGTATATAAATAGTTGGCTGCCGCTTTGAGATCACTTTCACTTTTCCAAAATGACTCATCACTCACAACATTTTCCGGCATTCTATCTATACTACATGATGAGAGCGCCAAAATGAAAAGTATATTTCGAAATTTAAGTAGTTTCATCTTAATGATTGTTTGCTTAAGGAAATACATAACCAATAATCCTAAAAGGTGATATTTAAACCTATAGACATATTTGAGTACAAAGGATACTGGTATCCTTCCTCATTGCTATATTCCGGGCTGAATGCACCTTTAAAAACTCCAAGATCTGACCAGGTGAGCAAATCCTGACCTGTTACAAATACTCTCGCTCTGGATATTTTTATTCTCTGAATAAATGTAGTTGGCAGGGAGTATCCGATCTGCAGGTTTTTCAGGCGGACATATCTTCCGTTTAACACCCATTTATCCGATTTCAGATAGTTATGTCCTCCACCCAGGAACGGTCTTGGAAATGCAGCATTCCTGTTATCTTCTGTCCAATAGTCCTTTTGAAAAGACATTGGATTATTCCATTGTGCATCCTGGGGGTTGATGTATTCGGAACTGGGATAAAAGGTCCTTGAGCCTACTCCCTGGAGGAAAAAGGAGAAGTCAATTCCTTTCCAGGCAAATCCACCGGTAATACCAAAAGTGTATCTCGGCTGGTCTGTTCCCAAATAAACCAGGTCACCATGATCTTCCGGGGTTGCCTTTCCTACATTAATTAATTTATCACCATTAATATCCACATATTTAACATCTCCCGGACCCGTTAAAGCATTTTGAAATGCAGCGTTGTCCACCTCATCAGCAGACTGGAAATAACCGTTGCTTCTATATCCCCAGATAGAGTTAAGCGGATATCCTTCGAGGATATTTACAATGCCGGCTGATATTACTTTCTGCCCTGCATAGTGTAACAGCTTGTTTCTATTGTCTGACAGGTTAAACCCAATATTGTAACTGAAATTTTCATTAAGCTTATTCTTATGCTGAACTTCTAATTCCCAGCCCCATGATTTTAATTCGCCGTTATTTTTCCTGGGTGTGTTTACCCCAAATGTAGACGGCAGCAATTGTGGGGTAAGCATGTTACGATTGTACTTAACGTAGTAGTCAGCTGAAACGGTCAATTTACTTCCAAACAAACCCAGATCCAGGCCGCCATTAGTCGTTTCCACGGTTTCCCATGCCAGGCTGGAAGAAGGGACTACGTTTTGATAAAAGTACATAGCCCTGGCGCCGCCTAAAACAAGCGCATTTGCCCTGGCGAGCATATTCAGGTAATCGTAGTTGCCAATAATACTGGCCAACGCGCTTCCCAGCTGCCCCCATGATGCTCTTAACTTAAGTGCGGAAATCAGTTCTGATTGTGGAAACCAGTTTTCCTTGTTAATGTTCCAGCCTGCAGAAACGGCGGGAAATGCTTTTGTTCTTAAACCGGGCGCCAGTCTTGAGCTTTCATCCACCCTCATTGTGGCCTCAAAAAGATATCTGCCAAAATAGCTATAATTCAGTCTACCGAAATAAGACTGATTCGCATAAGTACTTATAGACTGACTATTGGTTTTGGTAGCGTCATCTCCGAGGTTCAGTGCTGGGATATCATTACTGGCGAGGCTTCTGGCAGTTGAATATACCTGTGAATACCTGTAATCTTCAAACTGATAACCACCCATTATATGAAAATCATGATTTTTCCCGAGGTGTAAATCATAATCCACCAGCAGCTGTACGTTCTTATTGGTAGTTATGTCATTTGTTACTTCATACGAGTTGGGGGTATTCAAATAATAGGTAGGCGTGTAGCGCTGCCAGGTGGTTACAGTTCTATTAAACAAGTCCCTGTCCCCTCTTACATATTGTCCGCCTAATACAGCCCTGGCTTGCAGCCCCTTTACTAAATTAGCCAGCTTAAAGGTTACAACCCCGTCAAAGTTGTTGTTCTTATAGTTATTATAGCCACCTTCTTTCAAATATGCATAAGCCATGTTGGCAGATCCGCCGCCAGCGCCACTAAGCTTTCCTTCCGGAGTAAATATAGGCCACCGCTGCCTGTAACGTAATGTCATATTCATTAAGTAGGAAGCGGGTTGCGAAGAAGCTTCCTGATCTGAGTTTGAATAAGCCATCCTCGCGTCCATAGAAAGATAATCGGTTAATTGCGCGCCAATATTGATACGTGCATTATATCGTTTTAACTTATCGGGCCCAATTTTAAAAGCCCCATTCTGGTCCATAAAACCAAAAGAAGCCATGTAGTTTATCTTATCCGAACCCCCACGGGCAGAAATATTGTGTGATTGCATAGTGGTAAAGTCGCGGATTAACTGATCCACAAAGCTCTTCTGATTGAGATAGATGTATTGGCTGGTATCTGCCGGGTTAACGAAATATTCGACACCCTGCCTGATATATTCCAGTGTAGCTGAATCATAAGAAGGTCCGATACCAGCATTTTTGTTAGACAGGTTTGCAAAAGTAGCTTCATCCAGCAAAGACATTCTTTGTGGGACATCCTGCATCCAGCTTTTTCCATACCTGCCGGAATATTCAAAAACTGTTTTCCCTGATTTCCCTTTCTTGGTGGTAATCAATATAACGCCACCGGCAGCCTGAGCTCCATATATGGCAGCGGCGGCGGCATCCTTCAGCACACTCATGGTTTCAACATCTTCAGGATTCATGGTTTGCAATGTGCTTATAGGAACCGTTACTCCATCCAGGAGTACCAGCGGGTCAACATTACCATTGGCAGAAGTAGCACCTCTGATCTGAAGAGCAACGTTTTCGCTTCCGGGCTGTCCTGAAGTTCGTGTAACAATCAATCCGGGCGAAGTTCCCTGCAACGCACTGGCAAGGTTGCTCACGGGCCTGCCTTCAATAGCTTTAGCATCTATGGTGGAAACAGCGCCGGTAAGGTTCACCTTTTTCTGTGTACCATAGCCAACTACTACTACCTCTCCTAAAGCAGATTCTTTGGAAGATAGCGCAACATCAATTACGTTTCTTGCACCAACTGTTTCCAGTGCGGTGCCATAACCGGTAAAAGAAACAATTAATACGTCGTTCTCCTTCAGCTTTAATCTTAGCTGTCCTTCCGCATTGGTGGTACCACCCGATTTTGTACCCTTTACGATAATGTTCACGCCCAAAAGTGGAGTCCGGTTGGCTCCATCTGTTACCCTAACTGTAACGTCTCTTGAAGTTTGTGCAAACGTGTGGAACGGACTACAGATTGCCGCAAGGGCAATAATGATTAGAAATAAACATCTTTTTGACTTCATCATAAGTCATTAGTTTGGTTGATAAAAAAATAATTACAGATCTCGACTCACAACATTGCACTTAATAATGCAGGCGCATAAATAATTAGACGGAATTACTTTAGTCTTATTGAGATTAAATGTACTCATTTTTTTGCTTACAAATACCACGATATTTAGTATGCAAAATGTGTTATTCACATTAATTTAATCATACATACGTTTAAAGCGAAAAATCACACTGCTATTGAAATACAAATCAAAAAGGTAAATCCAATCAAAATATTTCATGACTTTTCTATGACATATTATCGGTAAAATACTCTTTGCTATCAATTCATGGGACTATAATATGATATATTTATGTACTCATTTCTAAATAATTTTTGTATACTTTATTAGAATAACTATTAACGTATAAACAGAAAGAGACTTCTTAGCCAAATCAGGAGTGAAGATGACCTGCACAGGTATTGTATCCGGGTTTTGGTTTTGAAGATATCTGGCCGATGGTTTATCTCTTAATACGCGGGACAAGAATATGCGCTTGGGCTGCCTGCTACGTTTGTACCAGAAAACAGGTGGGAAGGCCCAAAAAAGCGCCTAAATACCTACCGGGGTAAAACAATGAAAAAGTGCTACTTAAACTACAGTGCTTTTAATACAAATATTTAGGTACCTCTAATATCTTTTCTTCGGGTAGCCAATCCTGAAAAATCAGACACCCTCAAAAACCTGAATAAACCATACAACTCTATACCACAAAGGGGCAGAAGATCTAACCAGAAAACTTATCTTTAAGTTAGATATCTAATCTCAAAATACAATGGAAGAGTTCTTTCTAAAAGTAAATCACTATCACAAGTTAACTCCCGAAGCAGCATTTGCCTGGACACAAATTCTTAAACGGAAAGAATATAAAAAAGGCAGCTTCCTGATTAAAGCTGGTGATATTGCAAGAAATGTTTCTTTCGTTTCCCGGGGTTTGTTTTCTCAGTATTGGTCGGATGAGAATGGAAATGTTTATATTAAACGTTTCTTTTCTGAAGGTTATTTCGCAGCGTCTACAACATCGCTTTTAAGCAGCACCCCGAGTGCTACCACTATCCAGGCATTAGAAAACTCAGCAGTTTGGGAATATGATTTTGGATTATTTAAAGCACTTACCCAGAAATATCAGGATATCGCGGGATTTTACATCCATTACATGGAACGTCATTGGATAATTGAAAAAGAACCAGAGGAAATTAGCTTTAGACAATATACTTCACAAGATCGGTATGAAGACTTCATCAAAAAATATCCTCACCTCGCTAAGCGTATAAAAAAACACCACATTGCTTCATATCTGGGAATTACTCCAACCCAGGTGAGCCGGATATTTTCAGCCAAAAAATAATTTTACACCTATATTCCTGTGTTTCCTCAGCAATGTTGAGGAATTATAAAATAATTTCTATTTCCTCAACAAATGTAAATGTTTAAAAAAAACAGATCCCTCATATTTGTGTCACAACCGTCAGGAAGATGGATTGACACTTTCAGTTGCAACGATCAGTCACTATTTATGTCTTTAGTGTTATCATTTCATTTTTCACCAAATTAAAAAACAAATAATCATGAGCAAGACAAATAAAATTGATGAGTTCTTAAGTAAGCTTAACCATCCTCTAAAAACCGAAATGGAATTGGTCATAAAAATAATCCGTGAAGTCAGTTCTCAAATGGAAGAAGACGTAAAATGGGGCGGCCCGAGTTTTGACTACAAAGAACCAATGGCCACCTTAAATCCAAGGATGATTGATTTTGTAGCTGTAATTTTTCACAAAGGTGAGCTGTTAAATGACAATACCGGACTTCTCGAACCCGGACCTAAAGGCAAAGCATATGCTAAATTCCGATCAATGGAGGAGGTAAAAAAGCACAAAGCTAATCTTCAGAAAATAGTAAAAGACTGGATAAAAATAATGAACAGTTAAATGCGCTTTTACCTTAGTATATTGCCACGATAATCAATTAATATGTATGAACAGCTGACTAAATATATTACAGACAGGGTTCAATTAAGTAAAGCCGATTTGCAGCAGGTACTCTCCTGTTTTAACCTCCTGAAAGCAAAAAAGAATGAGCTGGTAGGAAGAACAGGAGAACCATCAAGACGTATGTTTTTTGTAAACAAAGGATGCTTACGGGTATATTTTATAAAACCCGACGGAAGAGAGGCCACGCGCCGGTTTGCTTTCGAAAATTCCTTCTCTTCTTCGCTAACATCCTTTATTGATGGCGCATCGCTCAAAGAAGATACGCAGGCCATTGAGCAATCGGAATTGCTGTATATTCACCGCGAGGATTTTTACTCCCTGCTGAACACTATTCCTGGTTGGGAAATATTTTATCGTGGTTTTCTTGAATATGCCTATTTAACCAATACCAGGAGACTGGAAGATTTTATTACACTAAATCCACGGGAGCGCTATCAATTACTGCTGAAAGAAAACCCGCAGATGGTGCTCCGTTTACCTAATAAGTTGGTGGCAAATTATCTCAATATTACCCAGGAGGCACTCAGCAGAATAAAATCCGGAATACGATTATTTGATCAGGATCAATAATATAAATATTGGATAGCTGGACTTTTGTAGCTCAATTCAATCAGCTATGCGTATTATAACATTAGAAGAGCACATTGCCTTACCCGATTTTGCCCATGAGATACAGCAATGGCCATTGCCCAAGCCAGCAGTAGAGCAACTCGCTGATATCAGTGACATTCGCTTAAAATCAATGGATGATAACGGTATTGACATGCAGGTATTGTCTGTAATAGGCAGGGGCGCAGAAAGTTTACCAACCCGGGAAGCCCTGAGCTTTGCCACCAGGTACAATGATATCCTTGCCGCAAGAATTGCCGCCCACCCCACCCGGTTTAAGGCATTCGCGCATCTCCCCATGTCTTCTCCGGAAGCGGCGGCAAACGAGTTGGAAAGAGCAAAAGAGGAACATCATTTCTGTGGAGCCCTGATCAACGGGCTTACAAATGGTAAATTCCTGGACCTTCCGGCATTCAGGCCATTACTGCAAAAAGCGGAACAATTGCAGATGCCCCTTTACCTGCATCCCGGCCTGCCACCTGAACCTGTGGCTGAAGCCTATTACAACGATCTACCGGGTTCAACAGGGGTTATGCTTGCATGCGGCGGTTGGGGATGGCATGCTGAAACAGCCCTGCAGGTACTACGTTTGACTATCACCGGAACATTAGACCGGTACCCCCGGTTAAAGATCATCATTGGGCATATGGGAGAGATGATACCTATGATGATGTCCCGGCTGGATGAAAAATTCAACGTTACCAGCACAGGTTACCACCGGCGTTCAGTCAGTCAAACCCTGCGCGATCAGGTACACGTTACTACCAGTGGGATTTTTACCTTACCTCCACTGATGACCGCACTGGGAACTTTTGGTATCGATAATATCATGTTTTCCGTAGATTATCCTTTCAGCACAAACGAAGCAGGAAAGCAGCTGCTGGAAAGCATTCCACTGCCTCCTGAAGAAATAGCGAAGATAACAGGCGGAAATGCGGAGAGATTGCTGGGCCTGTAGATTATTTCGTCTGTTTCGGTATCATCATCAGTGAATCGAACTTTTCGGCAATCGCCCTGGGATCAATCCCGGCGAATTCGCTGACCAGGTAATGCCGCTCATCGTTTGGCGCTAAACCCCACAAATTCGTTCCATCTTCGAAAATCTGGATACCATCACCGCCAGTATTTCCGCTTCACCGAGATTGGCGAAACCGTGGAGCATCGCCAGGGCGCCCACATCATCCACATCGGAGTCCATATCAGTATCGAAAATAATTTTTACGGGCTGCGCTAAAGCGAGATGGCATAGCAGCAGGCTAAGGCTAAGGATCAGCAATCCAATATGTTTCATTTGTTTCATCTTTTCAAACGTGGCACTTTCGTGAAAACAGACGGGCAACCGGGCATTTAGGACCTATCAGCAAAAAAATATTCAATTCAGTGAAAATGAGCGGCTTTTGTCAAAAATGGATTGTTTAATTACCTTTCATGTTTGAAACAAAACACAATGGTATCATATCAGCATTAAGAGAATGAATAAAAGAGCGTTGCTTTCTATCTGTCTTCTTCTGGTTTCTTTTTCCTGCCTGGCGCAAAATCAGGGAGCCTTTGTGGGGTTTGGTAATCTTCCCGTAAAAACCCCTGATTCGTTATTGCAGCATCTGAGGCAGGCTGGTGATATTAAAGCCAAAATGCTTGCCTCACAGTCTTTAACGGCATTCCATGCTGCTCACGGAACAACAGACTCGGTTATCTTTTATTCCAGGCAAATGATCGATGCGGTAAACAATAGTGAGATGAAGGATCACGATAAGCTTTCCTATCAATCCACACTATATCATACCCTGGCGAAAGCTTATAGCGAACAGGGATTACATGATGAAGCACTGCGTTATTACCTGGAAGGTATCAGGTGTGCAGAAGCATTGAACAATAATGCGGCTATCAACGAAAATAAACTGGGTATAGCAAATGTATATTTTGCACGGAACGAATACGACAAAGCGATTGAAGCATACAACGATCTGCTGAACAACTCCCATGACGAACAACTGATACATATTGCGTATCAACAACTGGGTATAATTTACCTGGAGAAAAAAGATCTGCTCACGGCGAAAACGTATACTGAAAAGGCGCTCTTATTTTTCCGGCAGGAACACCAGTTAAAAAACGAGCTTCAAACAAAATTGGCCCTGGGCATTATTGCTGAACTTAATCAGCATACGGAAGAAGCATTTTCCATATACAACGAAGTAAAAAATAATGCAGAGGCCCAGCAGTTTTTCGACATATATATTAACGCAGGACAAAGACTGGGTGATCTGCTTATTATCAACAAAGAATATGAAGATGCCAAACGTTTACTTTCACTGGTATATACAAATGCTATCCAGTGGAACGACATGAAAGCACAGCTGAAAGCGTTGAACAGCCTGCGAACTGTGCATGCAGCCACCGGCGACTATGAAAATGCCTATGCAATAATGACACAGTATCTGGGTATTTCCAGGGAAATGCTAAATCTTCAAAATAAAAAAGAGATCAATGAGCTGGAAATAAAATACCAGACTGTTCAGAAAGAAAAAGAGATATTAAATAAAGAGAACGAACTGCAACACCAGAAAACAATAAAATATAGCCTGTTAATTGGATTCCTGGTGATCCTGTTACCCGTTATCGGCTTGTTGTATATGTATTACCAGAAGTTGCAGGCGCAAAGCAAACTGAATGCAACAATGGATGAAATGAACCAGCAAAAAATGGCTGTGCTGTTAAAAGATAAAGAACTGGCGTTGCTGAAAGCTTCCGTAAGCGGGCAGGAAAAAGAACGAAAGCGGATAGCGGAAGAATTGCATGACAGTATTGGCGGGAACCTTGCCGCCATTAAGCTTCGCCTTTCAAACCAGCATAGTGTGAATGGTTTAAAAGAGTTGATAAAACAGATTGACGACACCTACCTCCAGGTGCGTGATCTTTCGCATGATCTCATTCCGCAAAAATTCAACAATACAGGATTTACAGAACTGATCGCCGGGTATCTCAGGCAATTTGATGTTCCGGGGAATGCTAAGATATCTTTCCAGGCTTATCCCAGGGAAGAAATAGACCTGATTGGAACCACGCTGAAAGTGGAGATCTATAAAATAATACAGGAGCTGATCACCAACACACAAAAGCACAGCCAGGCATCGAAAGTTGAAATACAACTGACGAAGATCGATGGTTTGCTAAAGCTGCTGTTTGAAGACAATGGCAAAGGTTTTTCTGTGGAAACAACCAAACATGGCATCGGGTTCCAGAATATACAGGAGCGGTTAAAATTATTCGAAGGGGTACTTTCTATTGACTCATTCCCATCGAAAGGCACAGTAATAGATATTGAAATATCCTTAAAACCAGAATGGTATGAAGCATAATATTATTCTAGCAGATGATCACAAATTATTCCTGGAAGGTCTTATCAGGCTCATAGAAAAAGAGGGCGACCTGCATGTTCTGTATTATGCACATAATGGAAAACTGGTGATGAATTACCTGGATCAGCATCCGGAGGAGCAGGTAGACCTGGTAATCACAGATATCAGTATGCCGGATGTGGATGGCATAACGCTTAATAATCACATAAAAGAAAAGAGACCGGAAATCAGCACACTGGTGGTGAGCATGCATACGGACAATAACATGATTGATGCCCTTATTCAGCACCAGGTAGATGGCTTTTTATCAAAAAACGCAGATTCCGACGAATTTCTTAAAGCGATTAAAATGATCCTGAAAGGTGAAAAATACTTTTCAGACGCCGTAAAACAGAGTTACCTCAATAGTGCTTTCTATAAGGAAAAAGAAACCCTTGAAATGCTGACCTCGCGGGAAAAGGATGTACTGAAATTAATTGCAGAAGAATATACCACCCAGGAAATTGCCGATAAACTTTTTTTAAGCAAACACACCATTGAAAGCTACCGCAAAACACTTATCCTGAAATTAAAAGTACGCAACCTGGCAGGACTCACCAGGTATGCCGTCAAGCTGGGCTTACTCAGCTAACCCCCTGAAAACAGGGTATTGATTTTCACTGGAAACCATGTTGTTGCCCACAACGTGCAGATCTACCTTTGTTTCAAATAAAACAGCATGATAGTTTTTTTTGGAATAAGGGAAAAGAAGATCGGCCTGGAGCCTGTGCACCAGCACTCCTGTAATCACTGTTCACAAAGGAAAAGTTTGTACATACAAACGAACTGCGTTTACTTCCATGTGTTCTGGATCCCTGCATTCCCCGTTTATAAGAAAACTTACAGCATTTGCAGCAATTGCCGGCAGGCGCTAACCAGCAACGAAATGCCGCCGGACTTACATGCAAAAGCCGGCGACCTCAAAAAACAGGCAAAGATCCCCTGGTACCTGTTTACCGGTTCCGGCCTGGTAATGCTGTTTATCATTTTTGCAATTTTCATTTCTAATACTAAAAAATAATAACCATGATTTACGGAATCTCATTGATCTTATTAAGCATCATCGCTGTCCCCTCCCTGTTACTGTCAAGAAAACCCAATGCAAAGGAATTGCTGGAAAAAGTGGAACCATACCAGGGATGGATAGGAATTATTTTCTGTTTCTGGGGAATCTGGGGCATAGTAACCGCCGTATTGCATATGGGCTGGCTTACAGCAGCTCCGATCTGGTGGGGAACATTACTGGCGGGCAGCCTGGTAGAAGCCTGCTTAGGTTTTTTACTTGGATATCCGCTCATCACTAAATTATTCCTTTCCAAAAGTGAAAAAGCTATGGAAAAGGCGGTACAGATCAGGGCGAAAATTGCTCCAAAACAAGGGAAGCTCGGGATATTGGGCATTATCGTAGGCATATGGATGATCGCAGCTTCTTTAATATTTACGATAGCATAAGTATATATTTTCCAGTAAGTCAAAAATAAACCAATGAAAAAAATACTACTGGCTGCAATGATATTGTTTGCAGCATTGAATAGTTATTCCCAGGAAAAGGAGAGCTCCATCGAAGTGAGGGGCATTGCCAAAATAGACCGGGAAATTGAATCCTACCTGATAGATTTTGCAATAATAGACGAATTGAGAGAAGATGACGGGAAAAAAACTTTTGAAGATCTTAAGAGTGCTTTTTTTGCCCAGGCTAAAGCAGCAGGTTTTGAGGAAAGCCGGTTTAAAGAAGATAAGATGGGTTATCAGACGTTGCAATATTACAGGGAAGGCAACTTATACACATTTGAAACCCGCTCCAAAGAAGAACTTTTAAAAGTTGCAAAATTGGCAAACGGAGTTGTAGTGAATATAATAAGCACAAGGTTAAAATTTAAGCCTGTTAAAGACAGTAAAAAACTATATGAGACCGCATTTAGCGACAGCAAAGAAAAGGCCGCCAGCATTGCAAAGGCAATCAATAGAAAACTAGGCGCGGCTATTACGGTTACAGATCTTAGCTCTCCTGAATCAGGATCTGAAGAAAACCTCTCTTATAGGCCGGTTACAGATCAATATTACTATCTGTCTGTTAAATTTCTGATAGAGTAGCCGGCCTGTCATTCATTTGTTATCTCCCAGCATTAAGGCTCAAAAGGTATCGTAATCAAGCTCATTTAGTCCACTTATTGAGCCTTATTAGATATCCCTTTGAGCCTTATTTCAATTAAAGCTCAAAAAACAGTCATTTGTAGCTCAAAATATCTTAACTTTGAGCCACAAATGACTTTTCAATGAGCCAGAAGGAACAAATACTTGCCTACATTACGAATAACCCATCTCTTTCCTCAAAGGAAATCTATGATGGAATGACTCTTCATATAGCTTATGCGACCCTCAAGAGAACACTAACCCAACTACTGAAAGAAACCCTGATTGTTACGGAAGGGAAAGGAAAAGGGACCAGGTATTTCATCAGCCCATCATATAAACTGCTACATCCGGTTAGTATTGATGAATACTTCAAATTGGAACAGGATCAACGAACCATTAAAAGCGACTTTAACCTGTTTTTGATCACTAATATCCTGGTCAATACAACATTGTTTACTACTGAGGAACAACAACACTTACAGGCACTACATAATACATTTAGAAAAAACGTCTCCAGCCTATCCCCCACTGAATATCACAAGGAACAGGAACGCCTGGCCATCGACCTAAGCTGGAAATCATCACAGATTGAAGGTAATACCTACTCTTTGCTTGAAACTGAACGTCTCCTAAAGGAAAAAGAAACCGCAGAAGGCAAGCCTAAAGACGACGCTACTATGTTGCTCAATCATAAAGAGGCACTGAATTTCATCATTGAACATCCCGATTATGTTGTGCCACTAACAGTAAGCCGTATCGAAGATATTCACAGTATACTCGTTCGGGATCTTGGTGTAAACCGCAATATCCGTAGCGGGAGAGTTGGTATCACTGGCACTAACTATCGCCCACTGGATAATGAACACCAGATTCGCGAAGCATTACGCGATATGTGTGAACTAATCAATGCCAAAGACAACGTATTTGAAAAAGCTTTATTGGCATTAATTCTACTATCCTATATACAGGCATTTGCTGACGGCAACAAAAGGACGGCGCGTATTATTAGTAACGCAATACTAATCGCACATCAATACTGCCCTTTATCTTTCCGTACTGTTGATTCTGTACTCTACAAAGAAGCCATGCTTATCTTCTATGAACAGAATAACATCAGTGCCTTCAAAAAGATATTTATAGACCAATATGAGTTCGCAGTGAATACTTACTTTTAAAGATATAGCCCGCAAGCATAACAACTTACGGGCTATATCATTATACTTCGCCAGAACTAGAAAATAAACCGCAACCCCAGCTGCGTTTGCCAGCGGCTTAACAAATCCGGGCTGGCAATAAAGGTTTCTTTCAAAGAAGGATCGAACTGGTAAGTGGGTACTCCATTGGTTACGCCCGTTACAGATATCGGCTGGAAATACCCCGAGTTGCTCGCATACTTCCGGACGCCCCATTTACTGCTGATCAGGTTACCGAGGTTAACTACATCCAGGCTGATTTGCACCGTCCGGATTTTCTCCCCGGTCTTAAAATAAAAGTCCTGTAATACGCGCATATCCACCTGGCTGAACCAGGGACTCACTCCTGCATATTTTTCTGTGTACATTCCCCGCCGGCTTCTCAGGTAATGATCCTGTTCGATGAATGCTTTATACGCAGCTTTCTGGGCTGCGGCATTCTGCACTACGCCGTTTACATCAGTAAGAGGTGCAAATTGCATTAAGTCGATTTCGCTATTCTTTGGAACATAGAGCAGGTCGTTGCTGGTAGTACCATCGTTGTTGATGTCTCCTCCATAGATATAGGCGAAGCGGTTACCACTGCTCCAGTTACCGAAGAGGGAAACGGTGGTGGCATATTTACCTTTTCCGTAGTTGAACTTTTTGCTGGCAGCTACTACGAAGCGGTGGGTGTTTCCATAGAGGGAAGGCGTATTCCTGGCCTCGTTGGCGTTATTGAGAATAGGGTTCCGGTCGAATGCGTCGCCGCTGATCTCTGCTGAAATAGAGCTTGCATCGCGCGACACCAGGTAATTATAGGCGCCGTATAAAAACAGGTTGTTGCTGAACGTTTTCTGAACGGTGAAGCTGGTATTGAACTGGTCGCCTGTTTTTGTATTGGTGAAAATATACGCATTCACAGCACCTTTGTCGGTGTCTTTATAAACGCTTCGTGTATCGCCGATACCGCTGTTCAATGATCCGGTAGGCGTACCCAGTTTATAGTTTCTTACCATCATGGCGTTTACATCTTTCGAGTAGGCTACATCCACACTGAAGATAGTTCCCTGCCCGGCCCTGATATCGGCGCCGATGTTGGTACGCCAGATCTGCGGCCATTTAAAATCGCGGTCGGTGGCACAATAAAACCCGGAAGTGGGGTTACCGATCTGGTTACCAATCCAAACAAACGGGAAGCGGCCGGTAAAGAGACCGGAACCGCCTCTTAGCTGTAAGCTTTTGTCGGCTTTTACATCCCAGTTGAAACCGACCCTCGGGGAGAACAGGGGTTTAGACGAAGGAAGCCGGGTATTATCCAGTTGTTTTCCCTGGCCGTTTGTAACCGGTTCTCCGTGTTCATCGAAGAGGGTCAGGTCATCATTATTTGGAATGGTTGGTGAAGTTTTTTTGCCATCCGGCGATTGAAAAGAGGAATTCATATAAAGAGGAATATCCATCCGTAGACCGAAGGTAACCCGCAGGTTATCGGAGGCCTTCCATTCATCCTGCAAATAGGCTGATAACTGTGCCACCGTGATATAATACCAGTTCCATTTATCGGCGGCGCCTGCGGCTCTTGCTGCCGCTACATCAACATCCAGAGGGTATGCGCCAAAAACATATTTACCGCTAACCGGTACACTGTCTTTAAAAACCTGGATATCCGCATCACTGAAGAGGGTGGCGCCATAACCGGTGAGGTTAAATGAGTTCCCGAATTTAAAGGACTCATAAGATCCTCCAACAGTAATTGTATGTTTTGGGAGGATGATGTTGAAATTATCTGTTACCTGGAAAGCATCCTGGTTCAGCCGGTTGTTGATGGAAAATGGCTCATGCCCGGCTACGATGTACATGGTACCATACTTGGTGATATTCAGTACCGGAAAGGGTTCGGAGAAAGGCGTTCTTTTATCCTTGAAAGTGGTATACACGGCTCTGAGCTTATTGGCGTAGTGGTTGCCGAAGCTGGACTTCAACTCAGCGCCGAAGGACTGCAATCTATTTTCGATTTCGTAGCCGGAATTCCTGAACTGCAAGGTTTGGTAATCGGGGCCACGATCGCGGATAGCATTGGGGTGTGCAGGTTTTTCTTTAGTTGCCTGCAGGCCATTATAGGTAAAAGCCAGGCTATGATTTTCGTTGATCACCCAATCCAGTTTTGCCAGCCACTTATAATTTTTTTGTTTGAGATTAAAACCCTGCCAGGGACCGGTTTCATAGTCGAACTTGTCCCGCAGGATATCGCTTACGGCTACCAGGTCCGATTCCAGCACGCGGGAAGTATTATTATTGTTACCGTTGCTGGCAGTACGGGCCACATAGCTACTGGCGGCATCGTCCCGTTGTTCCGTTTCAAAATTGGCGAAATAGTAAAGTTTGTTTTTGACAATGGCGCCTCCTACTGCAAAGCCCGCCTGTAGTTGTGTGAGGTCGGGTACGGCTATTTTGTTGCCATCCACTTTTTTGCCGGTCATGCCCTGGTTGCGATAAAAACCGTAAACGGTACCGCCGAAAGTATTGGTACCCGACTTGGTAACGGTATTAACGCCGGCGCCGGTGAAGCCCGCCTGGGTTACATCATAGGGCGCCAGGTTCACCTGTATCTGGTCGATGGCGTCGAGAGAAATGGGTTGAGCGCCTGTTTGTCCGCCGGGTGTAGGCGCATCCAGGCCAAATGGATTATTGAATACGGCGCCATCGAGTGAATAGTTGTTGTATTGCCCGTTGCGGCCGGCGAAAGAGGTACCGTTGATCGTTGCAGAAGCGGAGGGAGTGAGCCTCGTAAAATCGTCTGCAGAGCGGGAAATAGTTGGCAATTGGCGCAATTGCCGTGAGCTGATATTGGAAGAGGCGCCTGTACGCTGGTTATCGAAAATTTTGGAACGGCCGGTAACAGTGATGGCCGAGAGGTTAGCAGAGCTGAGTTCCAGCTGTAAGTCCAGCGCTGTGTTTTGTCCCAGTTCGAGGAAGATGTTCTCTTCCGATTTCTCTGAATAACCCACGAAAGAGGCAGTCACTTTGTAAGGGCCACCTACCCGGAGATTAGGTACCTGGAAGGAGCCATTATTTTGGGTAATAATGACTTTGCTGATGCCCGCCTCCCGGTATTCGATTTTTACGGTGGCGCCGGCTAATGGTTTGCCATCCTTACTTTGAATAGTGCCACTCAGGGTGGCAGTGGTTACCTGTGCATTGACAAATACGCTGGTGAGCAGACATAATAAGGTCAGGCATCCGGTAAGAACTGGATTTCTCATAGCAGCAGTTGATTTTGGTTGACTATGAATGTATCGTTTTTTCGTAACCTTTTATTAACAAATTTTACACAGGATAGCTATGGGTACTCATTTTAGTAGTAAATAAAAAGCAACATAGATTCAGCATACATATGCTATAATCGATATCTAATTAACGGAAATTGCGCGCTGAATAAAGCGTGCTTAAAGACTGACTGCGGGATGCTTCATGGTTACTTTGCATACGCTTCGCATATACTTAGTACATGCTTAATACATGGAGATAACCCGGAGGGGACGTGGAGGGGACGTGGACTTGATCACAGGGCCCTTTACCATAGGGCTTTACAGACGAAAAAATACCGGGCGTTGTAGACTATACGACTCAAAAAGTGAAACGGAGTGCTAAAAGTGAGTGAACGGCATTCAATACATCATTGCATAAATGCCGCTCACCTTCTTAAAAACCTTTTAATTTCATTGAATTTTCCGGAAAGCACACAAAAAGCGAAAATAAGGCCAATTTAATACAGCAATTAAAATCTGGCAGTGCGCTAATCTTCCCAAATCACAAAAAGTAAATCAATAAAATCAGCGCAATCCGGAGAAAGACAACCTCCGCTTATTGCCAGTTAAACACCCGTACAAAATACGGTCTGTACCTGTCAGCACTACCGGGACTATTGAAGTTAGTAGAAAAATCAGTGGGATTGATATTGTAAGAAATCACCAGCTCCCCTTCCCTGCTGAGTGCATGATGCACAAACGAATTATAACTGATGAAACCTACGCTGTATTGATCCGGGATATGGTACAGTGTCCGTTTGTTCGTCCACGGTCCTACAGGGGTGTTTGATTCAAGAATATAGATATCCAGTCCGAAAATAATCTGCTGCGATACGAGGTAATACTTGCCATTTTTATAAAACACATTCGGCTGGCTGATGTCATTACAAACATTATACTTTACCGGGGTGGTGCTCCATCCGGCGCCGTTGTAATATTCCCAGGTTCCCGTCAGATCATGATTGGCTGCGCGGGCGACGTACATAGAAGAGGTGAGAAAACCATTTTCGGTGCTGTACATGTATGTATAGCCATCGGGGGCTTTCATGCTGCCGGCGCTGTAGTTACTGAGTACGTCTTTATCCTGGATCAACTGGTTCAGCTGCATGGAGGGTAAATCGAAAATGGCGAGATCTGTGCTTACGTGCGCAAAGTCCCAGGCGCCGCTGCCGGTTTTCTTCACATGACTTAACAGCATCTGCACTTTATTGTTATATACCTGTCCGGCGCCGGGCCAGTACCAGTCCTGGTCTTCGGGTGCGGCGCCATATTTGATCCAGGTTTGACTGGCATTACCTGAACCGGGGTTAAGTTGAACAAAGCTTTGCAGGGAGGTATCCAGTTGCAGGTGTGCAGCGTTGCGGAGCATCACGTTGTTGGTGCGGTTACGGTCGGCGCTTACCTGCCCGAAGAAACTATCCTGGAATGACCATAGGAGACGGCCATCCGGCAGTAATACCGAATAGCAGCCATCGCCGCCATTCCAGCCCTGGTAGCGGGTAAGATAATCGTTGTAATCAAGATCGCTGTATACCGTTACCGCCGGATTCCACTGGCCATTGTTTGGCAGCAGTTGCAAACGCGGGCCGGCAGTGGCCTGGTTCTTTTTCAGGATCCGCACATACCAGTATTTTTGTGTTCCTGCTTCGGAAGTAACCCGGTAAGCATAACGGTTGTTGTTAGCAGAAAAATCCACCTTCACTCCCGGCGCAGGCAGTACCGTGGCATTTTTGGACACCATTACCAAAGGGCTCACGGCGCTCAGGTCCGCATCATCTTCTACCCATACGGTAACGGTAGCAGAATCTGCTCCGTTTACTATCTCTGAAGTACCCACCTGGCCTTCCGGCAGCCGGAAGGAGATGATGGCGCGTTCCTGGCTTTGATAACCACTGAGCGGGTTCTTCACACAGGAAGTGAAAATGCCGCCGGTGATCAATAGCAATAGCATTTTGTTCATAAGATTATTTATTTAAAGCTGATTTGGAGACCCAGGTTTACCACACGCTGATTGATGTATGCATCACCGGCGGAGTTACTTGCTACTTCGGGATCCTGCTGGTATTTATCGTAGTTGGTCCACGTAAACAGGTTATACGCACTCAGGTACACACGTGCATTATTCAACCGGCCCGGCAGCCAGCGGCTGGGCAGCTGATAGCCCAGGTCCACCGTTTTCAGCCGCACATAGCGGGCATCTATCAGCCAGAAATCCGACATATATGTACGCGCACTGTTTACGGTGGTAGGATTGCTGGTGAGCCGCGGGAACTGCGCTTTATCTGCATTCTCCGGCGTCCATCTTTGCTGGTGAATTGGCTGGAACTGGCTCTGGAACGTTTCTATACCGGTGCCCACTACACTGAAGCTGTATCCGAAAGAACCCTGGAACAGCAGGTTGATGCTGAAGCCTTTGTAGTTGGCGCCAAGCGTAAGACCCAGCACCGTGCTGGCCAGATTGGGTTTGCCAATGGGGCCCTGGTCGTTGTTATCAATTACACCATCGCCGTTAATATCTTTGTATTTGAGATCGCCCGCCTGGATGGGATATTCGCTGAGTGGTGTGGCGGGTTTATCATGTGTATTGGCCTGGATCTTCTGGATATCTTCGGGTGTGTAGAAACCAATAAAGGTGTATCCGAATGGCTGATCGATGGGCAGTCCAGTTTGCCGCAGCCAGGGATAGGCGGGTTGTGCTTCGTCTTTAAACAGTACTTTGTTTTTGAAGTATTGGAATACGAGACTGGTATTAAAGTTCACCTGGCGGATATTTCCCCGGTAGTTGATCTGCCCGTCGAAGCCCTGGTTGCTGGTTCTGGCCACGTTGGTGGGGCTGTAGCCAATGCCTATCATGTTAGGCACAGAGCCTTTGCGTACCAGCTGATCGAAGCGGATATCGTGAAAATAATCTACCGTAAAAGATAGTTTGTCTTTAAAAAGATTTACATCGATCCCCACGTCTGCCTTTTTTGCTTTTTCCCAGCTCACGTCCATGTTGCCAAGATCGCCTTCATAGATGGAGCCGGATTGTGTATCATTCTCCCCGAAAGAATAACCGCCGCCATTGATATATTCCTGGCGGTACAGGTAACGGTTACCTGAAGTAACGTCGGAGCCTACCACACCGTATGAACCACGCACTTTCAGGAGACTTACAAAGCTGTTGTTCTTTTTAAAGAATGGTTCTTCTGAAATACTCCAGCCCACTCCCACAGCGGGGAAGAAGCCATTACGTTTCTTCGCCTGGAACCTGTCGGAACCATTGTAGGCGCCATTAAAATCGAGCAGGTATTTCTGTTTGTAGTTGTAGCCTGCCTTAAAGGAGAAGCCCCTGAAGTTGGCAGGAATGTCTGCCTTCGACGTATAGCTTTGCCTGTTATACAGCGCCAATGCATTAAAGGTGTGATCACCGAAAACACGGTTATAGCTGAGGAAAGCCTGTGTATTCACATTGCGGCTATAGAGGTCTGTGTTACCTGTTACCCTGTACTTTTGCAGGCGGTAGTTGCCGCGGGGATCGAGGGTGTACGACTGATCGGCCGGGTTATAGTAATACGATGGCGGTTCCGCTTCGCGGAATAAATTTCTTGCATACTGTTCGATACCGCCGTATGCCACACGGCCTGTGAGCGACAATCCTTTCGTCAGGAAATCGAGCTGCTGTGTGATGTCGTACAGCACATCGAAGTCCGTTCTTTTGGTGCGGCTGTAGCCGCCGTTGGCGAGTCGTGCGTTGAGTGTGGGCAATGCATCCTTTGTATCCACGGCATAAGCGTAGCTGCCGTTAGGGTTCATCATGGGCGCCGAATACGGATGTATTTTTTCAAAATTGTATACTTCTGATACCACGTTGGCCGACCGCGGCTGGTTAATGTCACCGAAACGGGTGGTGAGATTGAGCCGCATGGTTAACGTTTTGGTAGCGCGCATATCGAGATTGGAGCGGAAATTATACCTGCGGAAGAAGTAGTTTGTATTCACTTCGTTTCTTGGATCAGAGAAGTCTTTCACCAACCCGTTCTGTGTGAGAAACCCGCCGGAGATAAAGTATTTCACCGCTTCTGTTCCACCGGAAATATCTACGTTGGTATTGGCCTGGTAAGCGTGTTTTTTGAATACGGCGTCATACCAGTTGATATCCGGGTGGCCGTAGGGATCGGCGCCGGTTTTAAATAACTCAAGGTCCCGGGCGGTAAACTTCGGCGCCAGTCCATCGTTTTTGTAAGCTTCATTTACGAGTGTAGCAGCATCATAGGAATTCAAAAATTTTGGTGTTTTCACCGGCGACTGCTGCCCTGATTCCACGCGGAGGTTTACCTGCGGAAGTCCCACTTTGCCACGGCGGGTAGCCACCACCAGTACGCCGTTAGCGCCTTTGATACCATAGATCGCCGTGGTGGAAGCATCTTTCAGGATGGAGATACTTTCAATCTCATTCACGTTGATCTGTTGCAGCTGATCATAAGAATATTCTATGTCGTCCACAATGATCAGCGGTTTATTCCCATCGCTGTTGAGCGAGCTAACGCCGCGGATAAAAAAATCGGAAGCATCCTTTCCCGGCTGACCGGAACGCTGCTGTGAAACGAATCCCGGCAGCTTTCCCATCAGTGCATTCTGCACGTTGGCGGTAGGTACATTCCTGATTTCAGCACCGGTAATAGCGCTTACGGCGCCGGTGCTGGTGATACGTTTAGCGGTATTGAACCCTACCACCACCACTTCATCAATGCCCTGGGTGGAAGACTGCAACACTACATCCACGGCATCGCGGCCGGCAATATCCACTTCCTGGGCGGAAAACCCGATCAGTTTTACGAGCAAGGTATGGGAGCTGCCTTTCAGGGCGAGTTTGAACCGGCCGTTGGCATCGGCTATCACGCCGTTGGTGGGCACGCCCTTTTCCGAAATGGAAGCGCCGGGCAGCACCCCATTCACATCTTTCACGGTACCACTTATATTTTTTTGCTGGGCCGTTGCGGAGAATGGTGCAGCAACCAGCAGCAGGAGAAACAGTATAATATTTTTCATCTTCAGTCAGTTAAATTTCTTGTAAGGAATATGACTTTACCAGCCCGGATTCTGGCGCATGTTATCGTTCTTCACCACTTCATCGTATGGAATGGGATACAGATACATTTTGGGCGCTATAAACACCGGTTTAAATACTACGGCTACGTTGTAGTTAAAGGCCGGGCCATCCTTGATGATGTTCATGCCGTGCAGTGATTTTCCGTACACCTGCTGCGCAATTTTCCAGCGGCGGATATCCCAGAAGCGGTGTTCTTCAAAGGCCAGTTCTATCCTTCTTTCGTTGTGCACGATGTTACGCATTTCATCTGCTGTCATATTTTCTTTGAGCCCGTACATGCCATTGCTGCCTGCTGCAATACCTGCACGTGCGCGCAGATCCTTCAACACCTGGTATACTTCTGCGGTGGGACCGTTGGACTCATTTTCTGCTTCTGCAAAATTGAGCAGTACTTCCGTGTAGCGCAGGATGATCCAGTCGTGGCTGGTATTGCTGTATTGCGTGGCATTTTCAAAGTTGCCCATGAACTTGCGCATGTAATAAGATGTTTGCGTGCCGGGTTCTGCGCCGCCCGGTTTGTGCTGACCGCCCTGAAATGTTTGCAGCTCTGTATTCAGCCAGCGGGCGCCGTTGTACAGGATGCTCATGGCCAGGCGCGGATCGCGGCGGGCATAGGGATCATTGGAGTTGTAGCCGGATGCCGGATCGGTGATCGGTAGCCCGGCATTGGTAGGGAAGGCATCTACCAGTTCCTGGGTGGGATTGGTGCGCCCTCTCGCTACCGCGGCAAAACCTACCGGTCCGTTGGTACTTTCAATTTCCGTAGTGTTTCCCCCCTGGCGGAAGAAGATAACCTCACTGTTGTTTTGGGTAATGAATACGTCTTTGAAATTGGGCGCCAACGAAAAAGTTCTTTCATTGATCAACTCGCGGGCGGCGTCTGCGGCTTGTTTCCAGCGGGCTTTATCATAACTGTTGTAACCTGTGAGCGGATTATTGGCCTCCATATTTTGTCCATTGAACAAGGGACTGGCGGCATATAGCAACACGCGCGCTTTTAATGCCAGTGCAGCGCCCCTGGTGGCGCGGTGACTGTTCAGCTCCGGCGCCACAACAGGATTGGGTCGCAGACTGTCTTTGATGGCATTGCATTCGTTTACAATATAGTTTACACAATCTGAGAAAGAGCTGCGTGGTATCTGCACATCATCTCCCAACTCTCTTACTTTATCTCCCATCAGTGGTATGCCCCCATAGCGTTTCAGCAGTTCAAAATAAAACAGGGCCCTGATAAAACGGGCTTCTGCCTTCCATGCGTAGCGGATAGAGGCGCCGTTGGGTAATTTTTCTTTTACGGGCGATACATCGATGTTGGACACAAAAAGACTGGCAGCACGGATAGCGGCGTAGCAGTTGTTCCAGGGTGATTCATCTGCGATGGGCGCATAGGAAGTGTACGCGCCGGTTGCGAGCTGTGATACCGCGGAGGTACCCACCAAACCGGAGATGGCATCGTCTGACGCGGCGTCGAGCAAATCGCCGCCTACGCGGTTGTAGCCACCGGGAAGTTTAGAATAGATGCTGTTAAGAAATTTGTTGGCATAGGTACCCAGTGAATCATCCTGGTCAAATACATACCCGATGGTTACTTTTTCGAGTGGAATAACTTCATAATCTTTTCTGCAGCTGATGATGACTGTCATACAGCCGGCCAGGAAGATCAATATGCGGAAATGTTTCATGGTGCGTTGTTTAGATGGCTGACTAGAATTTTATGTTGATACCGGTGTTCAGTACCCGCTGGATGGGATAGGCTCCCACTCCTACTTCGGGGTCAACGAAATCGTATGCAGCGTGTGTAAACAGATTTTGCGCATTGGCAAACACCTTTACGCTGCCGAGCCGCACGCGGCTTGTCCAGCTGTAAGGGAGATTGTAAGCGACGTTTATATTTTTCAGGCGGAAGTAATTGCCATTGCGTACCCAAAAAGAGGAACTGAATTTATTGTAGTTATTGTTGGCATCAGCAGTTAAGCGTGGATAGGTTGCAGTACCTGCTGTTTCCGGTGTCCACCGGCCGGTGATCTGTTCATACGCCTGCCCGTAAGTAAAGTTCTGGAACTGGAAACCTGCTTCGGTGGCAAAATTATCTACATAATTAACCCTGTTGGTTACACCCTGTAACAATATGCTTGCTTCTATTCCTTTCCAGGAAAATCCGATGTTAACGCCATAATAAATACGTGGTTTATCAGTACCGATGGGTGCTTCATCAAACTGGTTGATGACGCCATCGCCGTTGAGATCCTTGTAACGTATGTCGCCCGGCAGCGGCTTGTAACCGGCGATGGTAGCACTGCCGGCAGCTTCTTCTGCTGACGCAAAAAAGCCGTCTGCTATGTATCCGAAGCGCATGCCTACCGGCTGTCCTGTTCTTTTGTTCCAGTTGTAGTCGCGGCGCTGTTCATCTATAAACACCACCTTCGTACCTTCTATACTTCCGTTGGCAGTCACAAAAAAATTAAGCTGCTTTATCCTGCCCTGGTAGGTTGCGGTGAGTTCTCCGCCCTGGTACAGGTTAATGCCGATATTTTCCGGGGGATAAGCAGCGCCGGAGAGGGCAATACTTTTTCCACGTATCTGTAAGAGGTTTTCGTATCGGTCGTGGTAGTAATCGCCTGTTATCTGCAACCTGTTATTGAATAATGACAGGTCCATTCCCACATCCAGTTTGCGTGCTGTTTCCCAGGAGATATTCACATTGGCCAGGCCGTTCTCTTTGAAGCCGGAAGCCGGGGAGCGTGCCGTTCCCTGGGAGTAGATGCCGCCGCCAATGCCATTATCTTCGCTAAAGTCCTGGCGCCAGATGTAGTAGCCGGAATTATCGATACCGTTGCCGGTGTGTGCGTAGGTACCTCTTAGTTTCAACTGGTTTAACCAACCGTTGTTTTCTTTGAGAAAACTCTCCTGCGCGAGGTCCCAGCCGATACCGCCACCGAAGAAGGTACCGTATTGTTTGCCGGGCAGATACCGGTTAAAGCCGCTCCTGTTAAGGGCGCCTTCTATGAAATATTTATTGGCGTAGTTGTAGGCCACTTTACCTGATAGGTTGGTGGATTTACCGGGCAGATCATAGTTAAAGATGGTTTGCCTGGTATCAGCCAGCACTACGGCATTCACGCCGTGGGGTCCAAACTGCCTGTCGTAGTTCAGTGATACCTGTCCAAAGAAATACTGCGCGTTAAAAACGGAGATGAAATTATTCTGCTGCGCCACGGCGTTGCCGGCTTTGGTATACAGGGTGTCTTCATCTGTGATGGTTACCCGGTATACCAGGTCATTTTTACTGCGGTCTATTGCATTCGCCGATTGTATAGACAGGTTGCCTTTCCCTTTTACAGACAGTCCGGGCAGCCAGTCGCCGAGGTTGTAGCGCAGATCTACATTTGCCATCACATCTTTGCTGTTGTCCTGTATATAGCCGCTGTTGATGGTTTGCGACAGGAGGTTGCTGGTTAGATTGGTGGTACCACCCCAGCTGCCGTTAGGATTGTAAACGGGATATGCTCCATTGGGTGTTCCCAGGAGTGTTCCCAATATATTATTCGTTCCTGCGCCCGGCTGTGTTCCTTCCTGGAGGCGGCCAAAGAGCTGCATACCTACATTAAGGTTACGGGTAACATCGATGTTTACATCGGTATTGATCAGGTAACGCTTTAATCCTGCGTTGGTATTATAGTTGTTATCGGAAGAAGTTTTGAAGATACCCTGCTGACCGGTATAATTGAGTGACACGGAATACCGGGCTACATTACCACCGCCGTTGATGTTGAGGTTGTAGCGGGACATGGGCGCATTATCCTGCAGGATGGTGTTGTACCAATTCACATCCGGGTTGGTATAAGGTTTTGTATGATCGCGGAATGCGATGAAGTCGGCTTCCTTGTATAGTGGCGCTTTACCATCATTCTGCAGCGCTTCGTTCAGCAGGTAGGCATACTGCCATGCGGGTAATGGCTTTGGCAGGCTAAGGGACTGCTGTATGCCTGTTTGTGCAGTAAAGGATACGCGTGGTTTGCCCGCGCGGGCCCGTTTGGTGGTGACCAGTAATACGCCGCGGGAACTGCGTTGACCAAGCATGATAGTAGACAATCCATCTTTCAGCACTGAAATCGATTCTATATTTTCCGGATCGATGGAAAATACATCCCGCTGAATTCCGTCTACCATCGTTACCGGTACCTGCCCGCGTAACGATAAATTCATTTCGGTGTTATCATTGGGTTCCGATGCACCTGGTTTAGGAATATTCCCGATGAAGATGTCTACATCAAAATTATTACCCGTGCCCGGATTCCGGAACCCGCTTACCTGCTGGGTGTAGAGTCCTGCCAAACGGCCTGGTAGCGCATAGGCATACAATGTAGCCGGTGTGGTGGATAATTGATTGGTGTATACCGTAGCAATGGAGCCTACTGAACTTTTTGGTGAGGCATCTCCATAGAGTACGGGAATACGTTGTGGTAAAGGGATAAACAGTTCATCCATGCGCAGTGTGAGCGCTGCGGTGTCGCGTATTTTTTGTTCTATTGCTTTGTAGCCGGGATACCGGATAACGAGTGTGCTGTTCAGCGCAGCATGGATACTGAATGTACCGTTGGTAGTGCTGCTGGTGGTGTCGCCGGTATTTTTTACGGAGATGGCCGCCCCTGCAAGTGGCTGGCCATAGTTATCAATCAGCCGGCCGGAAATGATACCGGTTTGCTGCGCCTGTGCATTTGCGCAAAGCGTAAGTACACAACAGGCAAGGGCTGAAATATATTTTTTGATGTAGCTGTGAGCCATTGTTATTGACATTTGAATGTGTACACAAAAGGGGCAGCAGTATTGCTAAATCCTACTTTCACTGTGCCGGTAGCATCTGTAAAAAAGTATTCGATCTTCTCCAGCGTTTGTCCTTCCTGCATGTTGAAATATGAGCGGGGCCAGATAGTGATAGCTGATTTATTGCCGGTATAACTTTTCAGTTTTGAATTGTCTGTTTGCGTGCAAACTTCGAGGATATGCCCATCGCTGGTATATCCTTTTGCGCAGAGATAAATGCTGCCTACGCCATTGAGCGCTGTGGGCACTACATCCGGGTCGAAGCTCAGGGTGAGGAAATCATTGTCGGTGGCTACGCCGGGGCTTACCGCCGCTATCTGCGGATTACAGAAGTCGATAAGATCACCCTGACCATCTGTAATGGAGAAGCAATCTTTGAACATGCATTTGTATACATTACAGGAACCGAATACATCGCTGAGTCCATCGCTGCTGGTGCCGAGGAAATAACCCGTTTTAAACTGTATATTTTCCGGACCGGGTTTGATCACCATTGTTACATCGATCTTATCTTTTACACCTTGTGGTACGTTATACGCCTGATCTGTCCAGAACACCACCCATTCGAGGTTATCTGTCATGTAGTTGCCGCCCATGCCGAACCTGTTTTTCAATGCAGCGGGCCAGGACAGGCCGCCGGCTAGAACAGAAGAAGGCACCGGTACCATTTTACCGTTGCCATATGAAGTGGTGGTGTAGGTGATGGTAGAATTGGCTGCGGCGGCCCAGCTTTTAGGCGCCAGGAAGCCGATGATCAACCTTACGCCGGTGCGGCCACCATCCGCCACATCGATCCGGTTATGCATCACGATGGTCATTTCTTCGCCTGCCTTTGCAGCAGGGGGCTCGTCCACCCCATCGAGGAATACACAGCCTGCCAGCAGCAGCAGGAACAGGACGATACCGTATGTATAATTTTTCATAACGTGTTGTATTGTGTTGGATCAGGGATTCAATCTTTCAAGTGTGTAGTCGTATGTGTTGGCGGTGCAGCCGGGACTGAACGTAAAATTGATGTTCCGTTTCCCGTTCACCACCGGGTATGTGAAGGTGGTGCTGACCGGGTTGCTGATACCTGTTTGACTGAAGCTGATCCGGAAAGGATACTTAGGATCATCCAGTGCATAGCTGCCGTTTTTACTGACTACAAAGGGCAATGGATTTTCAATGGTGTATTGAAGATCTGTAGTGAACCGTATCCTGAACTTTGTGAAGTCCGTGAGTGTGGTGATATCCACGCCATTGCGCATTGCTTTCACGATGCGCCATTCGCCGGCAATATCTTTTACCGGCTCGGGCACGAGTATTTCATTGCGGTGGCAGGAGTTGATAAAGAGTACCAGTATTGGCATCAGTAAACATATGTGGAATCTTGATTTCATCATGTTGCTTTTTACCAGGATGGATTTTGTTTTAACTCGGGCGATTTCGCGGTTTCTCCCTGCGGGATAGCCCACAGGTACATTGCTTCGCG
Organism: Chitinophaga sp. G7 BAM 1005; assembly: GCF_057126945.1. Classification (NCBI taxonomy): domain Bacteria; kingdom Pseudomonadati; phylum Bacteroidota; class Chitinophagia; order Chitinophagales; family Chitinophagaceae; genus Chitinophaga; species Chitinophaga sp. G7 BAM 1005. Next base: position 5,044,787 of record NZ_CP181478.1, read on the forward strand.
GAAATTGTGTTTGCGTACGGGGAAGATGGTATAGGTAACGTTAGCGCCATTGCGTTTTACTTCCATGCCGGTCATCTGTTTATTTTCCGTTTGCGCCGCTATTTTCCATCTTCTCACATCCCAGAAGCGATGGCCTTCAAAAGCCAGTTCCACTCTCCTTTCCGCGCGGATGGCCTCTCTCATCTGTTCTTTTGTAAATGCTGCGGGCAATTCATACGGCGATAGCCCGGCGCGTTTACGCACCAGTTCCACGGCATTGTATACCTCCTGCACCGGGCCTGCATATTCGTTCTGTGCTTCTGCGAAGTTCAGGAGGACCTCTGCATAGCGCATCAGCGGAAAGCAACGTTGCGAACCGTGGATAAAGTTGGCGGCGATATTTTCGTCGAGCATTTTATTGGTGTAATAACCGGTGGGGGTTCCGGCGTGGACTGCATCCTGACTGATACCTTTGCCATCGGGGCCCAGATAAATATTGACTGGTTCTTTCAGGCCGGTGTTCTGGATCAGCAGTGTCTGATCACGGATTACGGAATAAGCCAGCCGCGGATCGCGGTTGCTGTATGGATCGGCTGCGTTGTAGCCTGACGAGGGGTCGGTAATAGATTTACCGTTTGCCATGCCGAAGGCGTCTACAAAACCCTGGTAAGGAAAGCCTCCCTGGGCGCCGTTCCGCGATGGTGGTTGCCAGGCGCTTTCGAGTTCACGGTTACCACCCTGCATCCTGGCGAAGATATATTCCGGGTTCACCCGGAGGGTAAATAATTTGTAAAAGCCATACCCGGGTGCGGTGGTATTGTCTTCGTTCAAAGAATAAGCGGCGGTATTCATGACGGCAGCGGCGGCAGCGGCAGCCAGTTTCCAGCGTTCCGGCATATTGTCGGGGTACCCGGTAGGGGCATCCTGCGGGTTGATGCCGCCACCATTAAAGAGCGGGCTGGCGGCGTATAGCAGCACCCTGGCTTTCAGCGCCAGGGCAGCGCCTCCGCTGGCCCGGCCATAGTCTTCCCGTATCCGCACCAGCGGTAATACGGCGGCTGCGGCATCACATTCCGATATGATGTAGTCCACACATTCCTTATAGGAGTTGCGCACTGCGGGGATTTTATCTTCTACCTTATACACAGAGTCGCCGAGTAGCGGAACGCCTCCATAGTGTTTCAGCAGATCGGCATAATACCATGCTCTCAGGAAGCGTGCTTCCGCGCCCATTACGTTGCGGATATACGACGGGATGGGTGAGCCGGGCAGGTGTTTCAGCAGCTGGTTCACCCTGCGGATATTGGTATAGGGCAGGTTCCAGGCATCGGCGCTGATGATGGAAGGGTTGACGGTACCGGTGGCAAATTGTATGGAGGTGGTGACTGTGGCGGATTTCTGTGGCTCCGCCTCATCACAGGAGGCGTCGAGGCCGCCGTTGCCAAAGCGGGTAGCGCTTTCCGCAAAGCCAATGTCGACGTAAATGTTGGTGAGGAAAGCGACAGTGCGGGCGCTGTCGGCAAATACCGTTTGCTCGTCCAGGTTAGTCGTTTCCGTCTGATCCAGGAAGTTTTTTTTACCGCAGGAAGCGAGGGTAAAAATTCCTATGCACAGGCATACAGGAGCAGTGAACGCGAATTTCATTTTCATAACGTTAATACGTGTTAGCATCCAGCTTTTGGTGATAAAAATTTACATACGTGGCATGACATTGCCTGCCTGTAAAAGCGGTCTTCTACAGTGGCTTATGATGCGGGATCTTTTTTGATTGGTTACTGTTTGTCCCTATGGTATGACACCTTAAAAAGACAGTACCGCCATTCTTCCGTTAATTTTTATTTAATTCCCCAGTTTTGTGCCGGTTGGTTACCCATTTCCAGCACCAGTGTACCGCCGGCGGTGATATCTGCGTGGTTGATATAACAGTGCTGATATGGTTTCCCGTTTAGCCACGCACGCTGAATATAGCGGTTGGCAGGCGTATTATTGCGGGCGCTGATGGTAAACGTTTTGCCTTTGGCGTAAGCAGTATCGAGGGCGACGGTAATGTTACCGAACACCGGGCTGGTGATTTCATACCGCGTACTTCCGGGGCATACAGGATGCAGTCCGCTGGCGGCCAATACATACCAGGCCGACATCTGCCCTACATCTTCATTACCTACCAATCCCTCTACAGAATTGTGATAGGCACGGGCGCAGATTTCACGGGTCCATTTCTGGGTAAGCCAGGGCACGCCCAGGCGGTTGAATAAAAACGGTACGTGATGTACCGGTTCGTTGGCATGGTTGTAATAATCGTTCCACATCATGTTTTGCGGTACTTTATCAAAGAATGTGGTCAGATCTGCCAATACTTTTTCCTTTCCGCCCATGAGCGCCACCATGCCTGGTACATCCTGCGGCACAAACCAGCCCTGCTGATAAGGACTGCTTTCAATAGTGCCATATCCCTGCTGCATGCGGCCCTGCTCTAGCCAGGGTTGCCAGCTGCCGTCGTCATTGCGGGGACGGAACCATGCTTTAGCGGTGTCAAATACATTTTTATAATTGGCGCCACGGGCCAGGTATTTTTTGGCATCCTCCTTTTTGCCCAGTGCGCCGGCCAGTTTGCCGAGGCACCAGTCGAAATAGGCGTATTCCAACGTCAGCGATACGCTTAACCCGCCGGTGGAATATCCTTTGCTGCCGTTTCCAAATTTCTCTACAGAATTTTTGGCGAAAGCGTATCCTTTATTGATATCAAAGTTACGGATCCCTTTTGCCCATGCATCTGCCATTACCGACACCGCGGGGTTGCCGATCATACAACCGCTGTAGGCGTTGAGGAATTCCCAGCGTTCGAGGTAGTGGTTACCGCTTTCATCTGCCAGCGTTACCAGCGAATTTACCATATCGTTTACCACGCGGGGGTTGATGATGCTTTGCAGGGGCATCTGGCTGCGGAATACGTCCCAGCCGCTGAAGATGGTGCGTTTAGTGAAGTTTTTCACGGCGTGAACTTTTCCATCTCCCCCTATATATTTCCCATCCGCATCAGAAAAATTGCGGGGATCTATCATGGTATGATACAGTGCTGTATAAAATATTTTCTTCTCCTCTTCAGTGCCTCCTGCTACGGTTATTTTGCCGAGGGCTTTGTTCCATGCATCGAATGACTGTTGCTTAATGGCATCAAAGTTCCAGTCTCTGATCTCTGATTCCAGGTTATTTTTAGCGCCGGCGATGCTTACGAAAGAGATGCCTGCTTTCATCAGTACGGCTTCCTGTGCGTTGGTAGCAAACTCCGTGTAGAAGCCAAGATGTTTACCTGCTTTTTCTTTAGCGCCCGGTATTACTGTTGCCTTTGCGATCTGCTGCTGGTAGCGGGCGCTTTCAACATCTTCCCGTTTGCGCGACCATCCGTCGGGGATGTCTGCACTCCAGACACCATGTTTTGAAAATGGTTTGCTGAATTGTGCATAGAAGTATATGGTATAATTGCCTTTACCATCGCCGTTCCCCCAGCCGCCACCTTCCGGCGTACACTGCATGTATCCCGCGATGGTGCTGTCGTTGACCACTTTTACCTCCTGCCAGGTGGAGGTACCGCCTACCCTGCGGGCCAGATCGATCTGTATACGTGATTGCTGATGGGCGGGAAATGTAAAGCGCATGATGCCGCTATGTGGAGCGGCGGTCATTTCTGCGGTGATATTATTTTCTGTGAGCTTAACAGCGTAGTAACCTGCGGTGGCCTTCTCTTCTTTTTTTGAGTAGGTAGAACGATACCCTTCTTCCGGATGTTGCCGGCTACCCGCAGCGGTTTGCAGGGGGCCGGTGGCAGGCATTACCAGGAAATTACCAAGATCGCCATACCAGCCGATGCCGCTCATTTGGGTAAAAGCAAAGCCTTCTATGGTGGTATGTTCATAGCTGTACCCGGAGCCATTGTCGCCACCGGTAATGGTATTGGGGCTCAGCTGCACCATACCAAAAGGCGTGGCGGCGCCGGGAAATGTTTTGCCAAGACCGTGATAGCTGCCGGCGGCATCTTCACTGGTGCTGGCGCCTATGAAAGGATTTACATAAGCAGCGGGGCCTTGCGCCTTGCTGATAGTTGCAACAAAGAAGAGTGCCGAAACAAATATAGAAGCAGTGGTTTTCATCTTTAAATTTTAACGATCTCAATTTTATGAAGCACCGGTTTGTTGATGGTGTAGATCAGTTTGACGATGGTATCGATCTCCTGCAACCAGGCAGTACGCAGTTCTTTGTACATGGCTGTTTCATAATTTTCTTCGTGGTAGCGCAGCATGCCATCTTTTTTTGCAGCCGTACGTACACTGTCCAGTGCAGCCGCGTCATCGTGCAATAATAAATTCTTTTTATCAAAAAAGTTGCCCTGTATCCAATAATAGCGGCGTAAACGGCTCTCCAGCTCAGCCCGGCGGAGATTGAGCTGCATGATGGAAAATGCCTGTTTGTATTGCGGCGTTTCCGGCAGTGTGGCAAGGTTAATGCCTTCCGCAAATGCAGCGGCGGACCATTTACCCATAGCATGACCATCTATCAGCAGTGTATAATCTCCCGATGATAATCCATCTACCCGTAACATTTCCCGGTTAAAATCTTCCGTAAAAGGAATCCAGTTCAATGCATCAGCCTGTTTCTGCGTATTGCCCCAAACGCGGGCAACCGTATCTATAGGGAAAGGTAATGATGCGGCCAGGTAACCGAAACTTACTTTGTTGCCGGAAGCCGTCAGCTGGCTGATATTGCAATTCACTGCCTGCTGCAATTTACCGGCGCCTGCGTTGATGCTTACTTCCGCAACCGGTTTGCCATTCAGTCCCTGGCTTTTCAGGAAGAGGGCAGCCATCACCAGGTGTCCGGCATTGCCGGGATGGATTCTGTCGGGGCCAATCATGGTGAAAGTAGAATCCTTTTGCTGCAGTTGTTCATTCAGCGCTTTCATGGGCCGGAACAGGTCTGTAAAAGGCCAGTTGTTTTTCTGTGCGGCCTCTTCCTGGAACTTTATTATTTCCAGCATCGCCGTTTGTTTACCCCGGAAATAATTCCCCGGGATCTTCGCGGTTTCATCGTAAGGCGGCGACGACATCATTATTTTCTGTATCGCCGGTAATTTGAGGAGCCGTTGCTCTATTTGCCCGTAACTACGGCGGGAAGCAGCTATGCGCTCTGCGGCGGTTTTAGCGGCATCGCTGTTGTTAAACTCATAATAGCCGGTATCGTTCATACCAAAAGTGAGTACCAGCACCGTAGGCTTTTTCGCCAGGATATCATAATCCAGGCGACGGTATATATCCGAGGCTTTGTCGCCACCAATGCCGCCATTGAGGATCACCAGTTTTTTACCGGGGAAATGGGTCATGTAGTAGAGATAAATATACGAGACATAGGCGCCTGCTTCGGTGATGCTGTTACCTACAAAAATCACGCGGTCGTTTTGCCGGAAGGGTTTTACCTGCGCCTGTGCGAACAAGGTGGCAAGACATAACCCGATAGAATACACGAACTTTTTCATATAGTTGTTTAATTATTTACCATTACATTTTTCAGGCGGATGGTGCGGATACCGAAACGGGGTATCGCTAAGCGGATAATTGTTTTGCCGGCGAGCTGGCGGCGTTGCAGGGTTTCCACTGGCTGGCCATCCAGTTGTTCTATAACAGCCTGCGTGGCCTTACCGTTGAAAGATAGTTGCTGTTGCCCGCTGTTTCCGCCGGCGTTATACAACCTGATAAGCAAATCTTTTCCGTCCATGAGCAGCGTGGATACCTGCCAGTGATTATCGGGCAGGGCGAGCAATGAAAAATCTTTTCCACCGGTGGCAGGCAGTACCTGCAATGGTTCACACCAGCGCGTTTCCTCGTTGCTGATGGCGCCTGTGTCCCAGTTGCCGTTATGCGGTACGATGGCATAATTCACTTCCGTAGATCCGGTGATATCGTAATTACGCCCCCAGAGCGCACGGCCCGCGTATTGCAGCGTAAGGCCCAACGGATAATCCTTCCCATGTACGTAGCTGGTAGTATGATCGGTAAACAGGGCTAGTCCGGTATTGCCGTCGGTTACATCAGCCCAGTGAAGGATCACATTATTTTTGATGCTGTCCCAGCTGCTGAAGAAAGTGTTCTCCAACCGGCTGTCTGTCACATCAAAGGGTGCGTCTTTACTGAGTTTTTGCGGAGAGAGAGAAAGCGGAAATAATACCTGCAGTTTGCAGCTATCGTTATAAAACGCTTTACGATATGCTTCCGTGCTATAATTATCCGCCTGTGAATATGCGCCGATACCGGGGTTCCCTTTCCAGTTGATCTTCACTTTCAGATCTATTCTCCGCTGACCATTGGTGAGTGTAACCTGTTGTGTAAAAGGGTGGCCGGCAATAAAGCCGTTAATCTCCACCGACACGCGGGCTTTGTTATTTTCGGTGATGCGGATAGTTGCTGCAGTGTCCATACTGGAGCGCCAGGCGCCTTGCTGGTAAAAGTATCCCCGGAGTTCATTGAACCCGCGGTTGTTTTTAGTATCCACCATTTCTTTGCCGGTGGCTTTCACCAGGAGGCTGGTGATAACGCCGCCCCTGGCGGGATTTATCGTTATGCGGTATAAGTCTGTTTCCAGGGTTTCCGGCGTGATGTGGTTTTCACCACCTGTTATTGGCTGCAACCTGTAAACGCTGAATCCCATTGGCGGCACAGCAACTTTAACGGCTCCCGGCACTGTTGGCACCTGTCTTCCTTTACTATCGGTTACTTTCCAGCTACCCTGCAAATCAATCCACTCTTCACGGAGAAGTGCCGTGGTATTTAATACGCGTATGTAAATAGCGTGGTTATGATTTTGTTGCAGGATGCTGTCACTAACGGCGATAGTGTTATCTGTCCAATGTTGCACTTTATCGATCCAGGTATCATTATAGGGCACAATCCAGCAATCGTGGTGCTGGGCCAGCAGCAGCGATTTCCAGGCGGTATCCAGCTGTTGCTGCGGCCACGGAACATGATCATATAAAGCGGTGATGGCGGCATATTTTTCGGCGGCGATCAATTTATTTTCCGCCGCTCTTACCTGTTGCGCAATGCGTTGTAATACCTGTGCGCCCCATACCAGGCTTACCTGGATATCTTCCTGGCTCAGGCGCCATGAGGGCACATTTGTTTTGTTTGCCACGTTGCCGATATAATTCCGCCACGTTTCATACTGTGCATTACGTTTCAGCCAGGGACCGTTGCGCCAGCCGGCATCCTGCAGGCACATGCCTATGGGGTTGGCGATGCCGGCCGCACGGGCGGACTGTAAATATTCTTTGCTGTTATTCCAGGCAGTAGTTTGCCAGGTAGAATTGGGTAATAAGGCTTCCGAACTATATCGTGGTACAGTTAGCAGCCGGCTGCCATCGGGCCCTTCCCAATATACCAGTTCACCGCCAAATGCACGGGTATAGCCACCCCAGCAGGTATTGGGATTTTTCAGGGAGGCATATTTAAATCCGAACGAGCGGAGTATCTGCGGCAATGCGCTGGTAAAGCAGGGTTCTTCACTTGAATAGGTGGTGAATACCGCGCCGGGGAAATGTTCCCTTACTTTTTGTATGCCGTAGCTGAACTGGCGGATCATGCTTTCGCCCGAGCTGGTGTAGAGATAACTCTGGCCATATCCCGGGTTTACATATTCTATGCGGCCATTGCCCGATTGATCGGCAAACAGTTGTTGGAAAACACCATACGCCTGTGGTTCACGGGCCTTTACCATATCCCAGGTTTCGGGTTCTATTTCCAGGTTAATTTTCCAGTATGGATTCTCCTGCAGCTGGCCGGTGATAAACCGGGTGTATCCTGCGGGATAATGTCCGTAAACGCCGCCGTGATAGCCATCGATAAAGTGAGGCTGCTGGGCAAAAGATTCCTGTGCCGCAGCGGTGAGTAAAACCGCCAGGCAAATATTCATTCGTTTCATGCTGTTGTTAAAGGGCCAAGTCCGGGTTTTTCTGAACTTCAGCTAATGGTAATGGAAATTGAAAATCAGTTTCTTCGAAGCTCCGCAGGTGATTGGGGGCTTTGTATCCAACCAGGTTGATCATGCTGCCATGCGCCACATCAAAGGCTTTGCGGGTGCGCAGCATATCGTACCAGGTCTGGAATTCAAAACACAGTTCCCAATATCTTTCCTTCAGGATATCATCTGTTGTTAAAGTTGCAGGTTTGGGCGCCGCGGGAAATGCCCGGTGGCGTACCGAATAATATGCGTCGATAGCCGCAGCATCCGAGGTAATGCCGCCGTCGATCACGCTTTTTGCTTCTGCACATAAAAGCAGCACATCGGCGTAACGTATCAGCGGAAAGTTAGCTCCTGAGCGGCCGGTTTTCTCTGCTTCTTCATCCCAGAATTTGAAGATGTAAGGTTCGGAGAAAAAGATGGTTTCGGCCGGATTGCCGTAACGCGGATATTTTGTGTAGAAAAAAGCCTTTTCCTGTTTGCGTCCATCACCTGCTGCATACGAATTGTAAAATGCGGGCGCCGGCGCCATTGCCCCTCCGTAGGCCGGTTGAATAGAAACCGGTTCACCGGGATACGGAAGATATGCCCAGTGAATGTTGCTCACTGCCACAGTAGGATGACGTTGCAGCATAAAAATATGCTCCCTGGTATTTTGCACCGCCGGGTTGCGCAGATCGCTGTATTGTTCAAACAGGGAAAACTGGTGGCTGTCGATCACTTCCATCGCTTTATCATATGCCATCCGGTAATAGGGCATTCCTTTCTGCAAAGGATAGCCTGCCATTGTAATGTATACTTTCGCCAGCAAAGATTTTACGGCGCCCAGGCTTACATGCCCGCTCTGATCCGTCCAGGAAAGACCGGCGTTTTCTGCTGCTGTAAGGTCTTTCACAATCTGTTCATACACGGCTTCTTTTGGCGAGCGGCGAATCCTCACATCATTAATATTTTTTGTAGTGGTCAGTTTCAGGGGGATATCACCAAAAAGCCGTACTGCCTGGAAGTAATACCATGCCCGCAGGAAATGCGCCTCACCGAGATAACGCTGCTTTGTTAATTCATCTACCACCAGTGTTACGCTGACGTTTTCAATAACGCTGTTGCAGTTTTCCACCGGGTAATAGGTAGCGTTCCACCATGCCTGTAATTTTGAATTGGCATTATCGAGCCTGTCTAACCGCAGGAACTGGTCGTCCTCAAAACCTGATGGCCGTGGCCGGCGGCTGTACCCGGTGATATATTCCAGTGAATACACGGGGCTTACGGCTACGCCGATATTGGCCACGAAAGGAGTAGCAAGACCGTCGTATGTACCGTTTACCGCGGCGCTCACATGTTCAGGTGTTTTGTAGTAGTGTGTGAGGCTGAGAGAACCCGAGGGCTCCTCTTCCAGGAATTTGTTGCAGGAAGTAATCAATATGATCATCCCCAACAGGACCAGTTGTTTCATATTTCAATTCCTTTATTCAGAATGTAACATTTAATGTGAACGCCAGCGTTTTCGCTTTCGGGTATTGATACATATCCACTCCCTGGTTAAAGTCGCCATCAAACGAGGAGGCTTCGGGATCGTATCCTTTATATTTTGTGAACAGGAAATAGTTTTCTGCGCTGACACTGATGGCGGCCGACTTTATATGATACCGTGCGAGCCAGTCTTCCTTCAGCTTGTACGCCAGTGCGATATTGCGCACGCGTAGGAACGTGCCTTTCTCTATGTAATAACTATCCATTTCATTATCCAATCCGTCCTGTGGCAGCCGCAGCGCCGGGTTCATGCCCCCCTGCTGTTGCGGCGTCCAGGCGTTGAGGAGGCTGCGGTAGCTGTTGGTGGTGGGCGCTGCGTTTTCCATGAGCATCCTGGTAAAATTTGCCAGGCTGTGTCCATAGATCGCTTGCACATCTACCAACAGCGAAAAATTTTTATAGGTAAATGTATTACTCAGGCTTGCTTCAAAACCGGGCATGCCGTTGCCGAGTACCGTACGGTCGTTGGCATCTTTCACTTTATTATTGTTCCCATCTGCGTATTTCACATCGCCTGGCTTTTTGCCATAGGTGGCGGCTTCCAGCGCTTCATCTGTTCCCCAGGTACCCAGCCGGCGGTAACCATAAAATTCATTTAACGGGCGTCCTTCCATGATGCGGCCACCCCAGGGATACATGATATCGCCATTCAGTTCCAGCACGAGGGAGCGGTTCATGGAATAGATCAGGGAGGTGTTCCATGAAAACTGTTTGCGCCGGATGTTGTTGGTGACCAATGACAGTTCAACGCCCCTGTTGCGGATAGAACCGATATTGTCAAAAACGCCCTCGTAGCCGGTGGTAGCGGGCATCAACCTGTAATACAACAGATCTTTTGTTACACGGTTATAAACATCGCCGGTAAATTGCACCCTGTTGTCCAGCAGAGAAACATCGATGCCGATATTCAGCTGGTGGGCTTTTTCCCATTTAAGATTTTTGTTGCCCAATGCTTCCAGCATCTCTGCCGGCGCCGCCTGACCATTGAATGCTACCTGGCCGCTCCTCAGTCGGTCCTGCGTTACGTAATCGCCGATATCCGCATTACCTACAATGCCGTAGCTGCCGCGTATTTTCAGGTCGCTGATACTATGCACATTCCGGAGGAAAGGCTCCGAAGACAACCGCCACGCGCCCGAGAAACTGGGGAAATAACCATACATATTATTGGCACCGAAGCGCGAAGATCCATCTGCGCGGAAGGAAAATCCGAACAGGTAGCGGCTGTCGTAGTCGTAATTGAAGCGCATGTAATAAGAGTTCATCGCTGTATTGCTTGTTCCCGACTGCGGCCGTTGTGGCACCAGCCCTGTTTGCAGGCTGTTGTAGGAAAAGAAATCATCGAAGAAGCCTTCGCTTCCTGCCTGGGTGCTCATGTTCCCGAAATAGTACCAGCTGGCGCCTGCCACGGCGGTGACTTTATGTTTGCCAAACTGGTTGTTCCAGGTCAGGTAATCCTCTGAAGTCCAGGAGCCGGAATTACCATTTGCCCGTGTGGCCACGCCCTGTTGTGTATCAGAATATCCGCGGATATCCCTGCCGGAATAATACAGGTTGTAGGTGGCGCCTGTTTGTCCGCTCAAACCTGCTGTGATATGCAGTTTACTGTTCAGGCGGATGGTGGTGATCAGGTTGCCCATCGTATACGTGCGGCCGGCCACCGACTTCACTTCCTGCATAAGTCTTACCGGGTTTTCAGAATCTTCTGCACCGGGATAATCCCCTTTTCGTGAATACGTACCATCGGCATAACGTACCGGCAGGAAGGGCAGAAATTCATAGATCTGGCGCACGGCATTCAGCCCGAATGTATTGATGTCCACATTATTTTGTTTGGCGGCGCCGCTGTTGATCACCGCCTGTACGTGCAGCCATTTTGTAACATCCCAGCCGAGGTTGATAAAGCCGTTGATCTGCCGGGAGTAGCTGTTGATCAGGATTCCCTGCTGGTCGTTGTAAGAAAGATTGACCAGGGCAGAGAAGCCATCCTTTCCTGCAGACAGCGACAATGAATGCTCGTGGGACACTGCGAGGCGACTTGCTTCCTTTTGCCAGTCCGTATGATATTTAGGCGTACCGTCTACATTGAAAAGTTCTTCCTTCCGCGGAAACTGGCGGGAGGCATCGAGATGCGGCGCTGTGCGGCCCGGAAGATATTCATATTCCCGCTTGAACATCTCCAGCGCTTCTTCCGCATTCATCAGCTTTACTTTGCGGGCCAGGGAGCCGAAGCTGAGGGTGTTACGGAATGAAATAGCCGGGCTGCTTTTTGTTCCTTTCCTGGTGGTGATCACGATCACGCCATTAGATCCCCTGGCGCCGTAAATTGCGGAGGCAGCGGCATCTTTCAGCACATCTACCGAAGCCACAATATTCGGATCAAGGATCAGGGGATCTGCGCCCACAATCCCGTCTACCACATACAGCGGGCCGTTGTAGGCGTTGATAGAACCGGTGCCCCTGATTTTTACGATCGGGTTGCCGCCGGGTTTTCCGGAGTTCATCATCACGCTTACGCCGGCTACTTTTCCTGCCAGTCCCTGCATGAGGTTCATGGTAGTAGCGCGTTCTTTTAATACATCGCCGCTTACGGTGCCCACAGCCGTAGTGAGCTTTTCCTTGCTGGAAGTACCGTAGCCGATCACCACTACTTCTTTGAGAGAAGCATATTTTGCCAGCAGGGACACGTATAGCATATTCACTCTTTCCACCGGCACTTCCTGTTCGCCAAAGCCCGGAAGACTGAAGCGCAGGGTATCGCCCGGATCGGCATGGATGCTGAAGGAGCCATCCGGATCCGTTACGATACGGGGTGGCGCCCCTTTCTTCGTCACATACACACCCGGCAGCGGGTTGCCGTTGGTATCCGTTACCTTTCCTGTTAATACCGAAGCCTGGTTCAAAGGCGGCGGTTCCTTCCGGGTGATGAGGAGGTTCCTGCCACGCAGTTCATATTGTAATACAGCCGGCAATAATTTCAGCACCTGTTCCACCGGAATATTCTTTTTATTGATCGTTACTTTTCCGCTTTTTGCTATTTCCGACGGGTTATATACAAACCGGAATGTGGTGGCTGCTTCCACCTGTTCAAACACTTTATCGAGTGTTTCATTCACAACGTATATATCTACCGTGGTCCGTTTCAGTTCTGTTGTTCCCGGTTGCGCCGTGATCCGCGGCGGGTACAGGCAACACAATGCCAGCACCAGGCAGGCAAGCCACCTGGGCGTCATGTGCACGCACTCCGCTGTTTTCACTTTCATAACTTGAAATTATCACGCCACATGGCTGACCCTTCCGGATTATTTATTTGGTTGACCTTTTTTGTAAACCAGGTATTCGTTTTTGCCCGGCGTTTGCCGGTAGCTGAACCCATAGATATCACACAGCATACCCAGTACGTTTTTAAACGGTACGTTGGCATCGAACCGGGCGGTAAGCAATGAGTTGGCAATTTGTTCACTGGCAAACAGGATACGTACATCGTACCTGCGTTCCAGTTTCTGTGCAATATCGCGGAACAAAGCTTTCTTAAAGATCAGCTGGCCCTGTGTCCAGGCGCTGATATCGGCAGCAGCGATGTTATTTGTTTCCAGCTGATCTTTTGCAGCGTGGTAAATAGCCTGCTGATTGGCCACCAATGTAGTATGGCTACGCTGATTATTGCCAATGGCTACTTTTCCGCTGGCTACCGTTACGGTTACTTTTGCGTCCGGCGTATAGGCGTCGATGTTAAAGCTGGTGCCGAGTACGTTAATGTTGAGTGTACCGGCATGTACCAAAAAGGGAGCGCCTTGTTTGGGCGCTACTTCAAAGTAGGCTTCTCCATCCAGCCAGATCTCCCGGCCTTTAGTTTCTTCATACCGGATCTTACTGTCTATATTCAACCACACAATGCTGCTATCCGGCAGGCTGATCTTTTTTATAGCGTTTTTAGTTGTTTGTTCTGTAACACTTGCTATCGTTTTTTCCGGCGGAACCGGTTGTTTACGGGTCAGGAAGAATGCGCCTGCGGTAATAAGCAAAGCCACTGCAGCAGCGGCGGCCCACCAACGAACGGACCGGTAGCTTACCCGTGGTTCCGCCGCGTCTACCTGGCGGCTGATACGCAGGAAGAGCAGCTGTTCCAACGCAGCGCGTTGCTCCGGGCTGAATTGCGCGGTGAAGGCCGGATCATTTTCGAAAGACCTGTACCAATTGTCCACCTCACTGATTTCAACTTCAGTGGCTGTACCGTCCAGGTATTTATCCAATAATTCTTTTAACCGGGTGTTGTTCATATCCATAGTCTCTCTAACATTAGACACCTGAAAAATGGCTTACCGCCATCACGATTCAAAATAGTTTGACATTTGCCCCCACAGCAGCAACAGGGATACCACGCACCAGAACACGATGTAGTGGTATTGTTTCAGGTGAGAGCGTAGTATTTTCAGCGCTTTCACCATATGTTTCTCTACGGTGTTCACCGAAATATTCAGTTGCCGGGCGATGTGCTGGTACGACAACTGCTCTCTCCTGCTCAGGTAAAATACTTCCCGGCATTTTTCGGGCATGCTGGCGCAGGACTCATCTATGTGCCGCTGCAATTCCTTTAATTGCAGGGTGCTGGCGGCATCGGACGCATAGTGGCTGTTGTCGTTCAGTACATGTTGCTGATAGGTGTTCCGCACCAATTGTGAACGGATGGTATTCAGTACCCTGTTTTTCAGTGACGTGTGCAGGTAATTGCGGAGCGAGGTGTTAAGAGAAATGGTTTCCCTTTTCAGGTACAAGTCTACCAGCAGGCTTTGCACCAGCTCCATGGCGGTTTCCTGCACTTTTACGCGCCGGTAAGCGGCATCCAGTAACTCCTGCCAGAAGCGCCTGTAGATATCCTCAAACGCATCCTTATGGCCCTGCTTTACAAACAGGAACAACTCTTCATCTGTATACGTGGAAAAATCTTTTCGCATCGACATGAATTCGAACTACGGGCTAATTTAATCGTTTCAGTACGAAATTCTTACTGTCGGTACGAAATTATCGGCAGCCGTGTTATTACCGGCTGCTTAACGAAAAAGGTTTATCCTCATTGGCGATGCCCCGGCCGGTAGCCGGTTTGTTACCCATTTCCAGCAGCAGCACCCCGCCATTAACGATATCCGGGTGCCGGAGCCAGTTATGCGGCCAGGGTTTGCCGTTGAGCACAGCCGACTGGATATATACATTTTCCGGGCTGTTGTTACGGGCCTCCACTACAAACTGCTTCCCGTTTTCAAAGGTTAGCGTCATTTTCGGAAACAGCGGGCTGCCGATCACGTATTGATCTGTGCCGGGACATACGCTGTAAAAGCCCATGGCGCTCATCACGTACCAGGATGACATCTGCCCCTGGTCTTCATCACCAGGGTACCCGTTTTCGCCTGCATTGTAAAGTTTGGCCATTACCTTCCGCACGTGCGCCTGTGTTTTCCAGGGTTGACCGGCATAGTTATAAAGATAGATCATATGTTGCACGGGCTGGTTGCCGTGTGCGTATTGTCCCATGTTGGCATTTACCATTTCCGTCATTTCGTGGATCGTTTGTTTGTAAGCGCCAACATTCACTTTATTGGGGGCGCTGAAAACCGAATCCAGTTTTGTGATGAAGGGCATATTCCCACCCATCAGGTTGATCAGCCCCTGTACATCGTGGAATACCGACCATTGCCAGTGCCAGGCATTTCCTTCTGTGTAGGGGCCGCCCCATTCATACGGATCAAAGTTTTCCAGCCAGGCGCCATCCAGCTTACGGCCACGCATAAACCCGGTGAGGCTGTCGTACTGGTTTTTATAATTATACATGGTGCGACCAAAAACGTACTGATAGAAATCGTTGCCGGTGAGCTTCGCCAGTTGATAGCCGCAAAAATCATCGTATGCATATTCCAATGTTTGCGAGGTGCTGCCGTGTGACTCCGGGAAACTTACATATCCCAGCTGATAGTATTCTTTCCAACCTGCGCGTCCATTGGCGCCGCCCCAGGGGCCTTTGTTCATGGCTTCGTGGAAATAGGCGTCCAGCGCCTGTTTGGGATTGAAGGTGCGGATACCTTTCACCCAGGCATCGGCCAGCAGGGAAATGGCGTGATTGCCGAGCATGCCGCCTGTTTCGCCGGGGAACGACCAGGCAGGGAGCCAGCCGCATTGTTGCTGTGCATCCAGCAGCGCCTGCATATAGCGCCCTTCCATAGTGGGGTGCAGGATGGTATTTAGCGGGAACTGTGCGCGAAAAGTGTCCCAGAAGCCGTTGTCGGTGTACATGTACCCGTTATGTATCCTTCCGTCGTATGGACTGAAGTAATAAGGTTCTCCTTTGCTGTTGTATTCAAAGAAGGTATGTGAGAAAAGATTTGCGCGGAAAAGACAGGAATAAAAAGTGGCTTTATCTTTTTCCGTGCCACCTTCCACCAGCACCCTGCCAAAGAGGGTGTTCCATATCCTGGCGGCAGCCGCCCTTGTTTGTTCCAGCCTGGTGAAGGGTTTGAGTTCCTGTTGCCAGGTAAGTTCCGCCTGTTGGGTACTTATATAGGAAGAAGCAACCCTGGCCTGTACCACAGCGCCGTTTTTAAAACGGACAAATGCGCCTACCCCTTTTCCTTCGGCGGATAGCGTATCTGCAAAGATCCGGTTGTTTGTATTTTCCCAGGCGCCGCTGGCTTCAAAGGGTTGGTCAAACACGATCACAAAATAGTTCCTGAAGCCTTTGGGAATAAAGCGGCCATTGGTGACGTAGCCGGTGATTTTTCTTTCTGCCGGAAATATTTGTACGCCACTCAGGGCATCATAGCCATCCAGCACAATGTAGGCAGGTTGCTTTGCCGGGAAAGAAAAGCGCAGGTGTGCGCCTCTTTCGGTAGGCGATAATTCCGTAGTGATTTTATTGGCGAAAGTTACCTTGTAGTAGTCCGGGCGGGCTACTTCATCCGCATGACTGAAAGCCGTGGCTCGCTCCTCTTCTCCCACGGTGAGTTTTCCCGTTACCGGCATCAGGCTGAATACGGCATAGTCGCCCACCCAGGGGCTGCATTGGTGCGTTTGCTGGAAGCCGCGGATGGTAGTGGCTTTATATTGATATTTCCAGCCGTCGCCGTTTTTGCCTGTTTGTGCAGACCAGGCATGCATGCCAAAAGGCAGTGCCGTAGAAGGATGCGTATTGCCATTACTGAGTGAAAATTCGGAATTGGTGCCCTGTAATGTATTGGCATAGGCGACCAGTTCTTTTTGCTGCGCCGCGGTGGCGAGGGAGCAGCAGCAAAGTAAGCCGGTGAAAAACCGGCGGGTGTTTTTTATACGTGGTATCTGCATGGCGTGATAACGGCTTTTAGAGTAGACACCCTGCAAGATAGTTACCGCCATTCGCCATTTATTTTCTTTGATGACTGCCCGCGTGGGGCCCATCAGGCTCCGTATTCTTCCTTCAGCTTTTTTTCAAATATAAATGGTACAAACGGCAGCAGCGATCCCACGAAAAAGCCGGCAACCCTAACTATACTCCACCTGTATTTAATCCAGCAGGAAAGCAGGAGCGCCACAAATACGATAAATAATACACCATGCAGCCACCCGAAATACTTTACCGGTTCGGGAACAGAGAAGATATATTTCATGGGCATCGCCACAAATAATAATATCAGATAAGATACTGCTTCGATCAATGCTGTTTTACGATATAAGTTTATCATCTCAAAAAATCAATTAAATGATCACCTGTTAGAATTAATGAGGGCAAAGATAGGTGAAGATCAGATCTTTCATCGATATATGAAATAGTTTTACCGGGGTGGAGGGTTTAAAATTGTTTGTACGAAATCATCACAATATTTATCTCCGCGCCGTAGCCCCGAATGCAGTCATTAAGTATTTAACCCTTTTCAACAATAAAAACCTTTATTATGTCTGTTTACGCACGGTTCGGTTTCGTATGCGCTTTGACGATGTCATTTGCGTTAGCCTCAAATGCACAATTGAAATTAAACACAAAAACACTGGGCGCCGGCGCCAAAGCAGTGAAAGCAGCAAAGCTCAATCCGTGGGGCATGTCTATGGCTTTTGAAAAATTGTGGAAGGCGTCACAGGAAAGCAGTGGTGATAAAAAGAAAGGTTCCCAGTTATTCTCTTCTCATCCTGATACAGAAAAAAGAATGAATACAATGGCGGAGAAAGCGAAGAAAGATGGGTATGAGAAACCTGTTGTAGCAGCGAAATAATTATTTTTTCAGAAAGATGTAAGCCAGAAAGGATGAATGTAATCCTTTCTGGCTATACTAAAGCCGGTGAGGTTAAGCCCCTAAACGTTTTAACTCCTGTTGCATGGCTCTTTTGGTTGCGCTATCGATCAGCTTTTCAGGCAGCAGGGATATCAGAAAAGTTTGTATGGCATGGGGCCAATAAGGCATAATACTCTTTCTGCCACAACCCACAATGGCCAGCACATGCTTTGCATAGGTGGCCGCGGCCGGCCTCATAAAGGTGACAGGTTTTTTATTGGTCCCGGTGTTTACACTACCGGTTATTATTGAAATCACTTCCACATTTTCTAATTCACGGGCCAGCGAAGTGGAAAAGGCATTGTTATATGCCTTTGAGCCTGCATACACCGCTAAATAGGGAGGTGGGAACAGGCCCGCGTACGACGAAATATTTAATATAAGCGCCTGTTTTCCCAGTTGTGGCAGCAAACTACGGGTAAGCTGTGATGGGAAGGCCATGTTGAGCGTAATGGTTTCATCAATTTCGTTAGCAGAAAAATCCGTGAGTGCCTTCATCGGCCCTATCCCCACGTTATTAACCAGTACCGTCACAGGTAAATGTTCAATTTCTTCCACATTCACCCGGCTTTTCCTGCTCCCATCATGTAACAGGAGAACTACCCTGCATTGCGGGTTATCCGTTTCAATTTCCAATTTCACCGCCTGTAATTTCTCTTCGTTCCGGCCATGTAAAACGATATTAAAGCCTTTCTCTGCCAGTGCCATAGCGATAACCTTCCCGATTCCGTCGGTTGCGCCGGTAACAACAGCAAAGGCTCCCGGCTTCAGGTACTTTTTAAGATCCGTGCGACGGATATAAGGATAAACAAACTTTATCCCCCTGAATAAAAGCCATAACAGGCATACTACTCCGACCGTAAGAATGATGTGGGTTCCCATTTGTTATTTTCCTGCAAAGTTATCAGCAGCCATTCACCCGTAAAATGGATGGATAAGGGGAACTATTGGATTATTTGCGGCAATTGTGGCGGAATTGCAGTGGCGGCTGGCCTTCGGCATTAGAAAAATAACGGGTAAAGTAAGCGTGATCAGTAAAACCCAACTGCCAGGCTATTTCCTTAACGGATGCATTTGTTGCATACAGTAGTCTTTTTGCTTCTACAATGATAGTTTGTTGTATCCAGAAACTTACCGTGAATCCTGTTGTCTGTTTTACGGCGTCATTCAGGTATGCAGGGGTTATATTTAACAGGGTAGCGTAAGCAGAAGTAGTTTTATGTGTTTTAACCTGTTGCAAAAGTAACCGTTTAAATTGCTGTGTTAAAAGATGCGTGCGTGATAAAGATGCGTCCCTATTCTCCTGCCGGCGATAAGCAGAAGCAAACATCCCAATACCGGCGCTGATCAATGAATGCATTACCCGGGGCATAAAATTCAATTGCCGGCGGTTTTGCGCTATGGACGCCATCAATTCAATACCATCATTCAGGGAAGAACTTTCTATGCCGGATAAGGCTAATGGTGTGTTTTGAAAATAGTAATCATCAAAAATTCTCCTGTAATCTTCTTCCACAAAATTAGTATCCAGTGTGATCAGCCATGCTTCAGTGTTATTATCTGCTGTAACGCCATAATGAATTTGTCCGGGTAACACGCACAACGCCATACTTTCAATTAATTCCACTTCTTTAAAATCAATAACGATCGTACTTCTGCCTTTTTTTTGAAAGATAAACAGGTAATGGTCATCCCTACGATGTGCTGCTTTTTTGTAGAAGTCTTCTTTATTCCGCGTTCCAATAAATTTGTTGATACTTACCTCCTGGTCCGTAATGTCTTTTAACGATTGTGTCAGAATATTATCCGTCATCAGCAGCTTTTTAAACGATTAAAGCTATGATAAAAAGCTCAACCGGTATGCTAAAAATAATGATGAAAGAAGACAAGCCCTGCCCTGTTGCCGCAGCAGGTAAATACCCACTTCAGGGAAAAAATCCTGCAATTTGCTCACCCTCCTCCACAGCGCTGACGCTCCTGCTTTCGGCTGGTACCGGCGAAAAAACCGATCATCAAAATACAGGTATCATTTATGCAGTGACCTCAAAAAAGCCAGGAAGTATGTTTATAAAAGCAGCATTAAATGGTTCCAGGACCAAAGCCGATCATCCGGATATTCCGGTTACCACAGCAGAACTGGTGGCAGCCGCCACAAGCGCTGTTCTTGCCGGGGCTGGCGCCATCCATTTCCATGTACGTGACCACGACGGTAAAGAAACCCTGGAACCTCAGTTTGTAAATGAACAGGTAAAAGCAGTAAAGGCAGCCGTGCCGGAAATCCCGGTAGGCATCAGCAGCGGCGCCTGGATAGTACCCGATATCAGCAAGCGGCTTGCATATATCCGCGAGTGGGAAGTACTACCCAACTTTGTGTCTGTAAACGGGCATGAAGCTGGTTTTGAACGCATCATACAGGCAATACTTGATAAGAAGACAGGTGTGGAAGCTGGCCTCAACTCCGCAGTGGCAGCCGCTAATTTCAGGAGCAGCGGATTACTGAAGGAATGTTTCCGCTTGCTAATTGAACCGGAAGAGCAGGAGCTGACGGCAGCACTGGCAACGGTGAAAGCCATTGAAGATAAGCTTACCGATAAGCAGCCGCATCAAACCGTGGTATTGCATGGTTTTGACAGCACCTGCTGGGAGTTACTGAAAGTAGCCAAGTATAAGGGCTACGACCTGAGGATAGGATTTGAAGACACCTTGCTGGACCCATCCGGCGCCATTGCAGAAAGCAATGAAGCGCTGGTAAAAGCAGCCTTTCACTGGAGTTGATTATTTCTTTTCCAGGCTGAGCCTATTACTTTCATAATAACAGGCACTGCATTTAATATTCCATCTGTACTCCTTCGGAGGTCATGATAACCCGTTTCATGGTATCGTCGGAATTGTAATGCAGATAGTCGATACACACCGAGCGCCTGTGACTTCCTCCATTTTTCAGTCCGCCGTTGTGATAAATAAAATAAGATCTGCCTTTGAAATCCAGTATCGCCGGCCTGTTTGTTTCGCAATTTCCTGCCAGCTCATTTAATATTCCCTTAAACTCCCACGGGCCTTCCATACTCCGGCTCATGGCATAAGCCACTCTTTCCGGCATCTGGTAGCCATATGAAAGATAGTACCAGCCGTTGCGCTTATGCAGGTGTGCACCTTCTTCAAACCCCGGCAGGTCCAGTGTGTTTATCGGCCCGTCCAGTTCAGTGAGATTGGGTTTCAGTTTCGCATAAAAGCACTGGCCGTTCCCCCAGAAAATATATGCCTGCCCGTTGTCGTCGATCATTACGGTTGGATCGAGGTTAGCCTTTTCATGAACGCCTGATGGCAGCATATCAAGGGTGATCAATGCCGATTCACCGGCATCTTTAAACGGACCAGCCGGATTGGTAGCCTCTGCCACACCAATGGCCGAACCTTTAATGGTAGCATGGGCTACGGCCACATACCAATAAAACTTATCGTTGTGCGCGATTACTTTTGATGCATACGCATTACCGCTGGCCCATGAAAAATCCGTTGCCTTCAACGGAACAGGATGTTCCGTCCATTCCGTGAGGTTGGTGGATGAGAAGCATAACCACTCGTTCATTACGTAAGCTTCCGTTCCTACTGGTGCTTCGTCGTGGCCGGTGTATAGGTATATGGTGTTATTGTGGACTATTGCGGTGGGATCGGCAGTGAATTTATGCCGGATTATTGGGTTTTGATGAGATAGCATAACCTGTGGATTTAGTTTTCAGCAGGTGGGTTATCGATAACTGTGCCACCGTTCCAATAAATGGTGTCATCGCCTCTGACAAAAATGCCTAAACAAACTGTTTCCTCGTTTGGTTATGTAATACAACGTCAATGTTACTACGCTGCCAAAACTGAATAATCTGGGATAATTGAAATGTCCACTGATCCTCTAGCAGAAACATCATCTCTTTTACTTCTCCCTGATATCTAAACTTAATAAAGTTACGCACTCCCGTTTTTGTGGTAATTGCCTTTCCTCCATAGAATTCACCTTTAATCTCCAAAAGAAAGATTTCTATCTGATCTAAATTCACTATAGGATAATTATTCAGTCCATTCTCATTACTTACCGTTATTTTATCCGGCAATAAGCAAATAGTTCCAATGACACTATACTCCTTGATGACAAAATTCGCATTCAACATCAAAACACCTATGAATAGAAAAACTATAGACACTAATCCACCTCCTTCTCCTCGAATAAAGTTAATGAAAGCAATACATACAAACAATACTCCTCCCCATGTAAGTATTCTAAGTACAATGGACCTGCTATTGACTATTAAAGGTAGTATGACTTCAATCTTATCCATTCTTCAGAAATTTGTTTTTAATTTTTAATATCTGTTAATTGAACTTAAGGAGTTTTAAGATTATCCAAAAATCCTCCATCATTTGCCGCCTGAACTACTACATTGGCATTATCCAAAGCCGCACCCACATTATGAACAGTACTTTGAGTCCCTGCATTTGCTCCTTTTGCAAGGATTCCCAATATTTTTGTAAATCCAACTGTACTTGATACTACATTAACGACTGCTAACCCTTGATCAAGTTTACTGGAAGCATCTGCACCATAGAGATCTGTTTTAGTGGCCAATACATTCAAACTATTCGGAACACTAAACAATGGATTTAAGCCCGCAATTATCTTGACACCACCCGGAGGATGTCCATTTCGATTGTACTCTCCTGTTCCACTTGCCCATGCGTCTCCCTGCGCCAATATTCCATTCACATATGCCCATCCTGACTTTGTTGCAAGATCTGTTTCATGCATTCCCACTCCTGCACCAACAAGTAAATCCGATCGGTCCTTCCCAGGCTTAAAAACCTGCGAAGTAACATTATACACAGTACCCTTACTACCGTCCGCATAGGTTATCGGATTGCTATATACGACTTTATCTTCCACTGTAGCCCACTTCTTTCCATCGGACCCCTTATACTGGGAAATACGGTAGGAATGAAATAAGCATTGCTGGAATTCTGAGCGCTCAATTGTCCTATTCCGCTAACAATACCAACAAGTACTAACAAAATGATTAACGACGATTTCATAAAGGGATTTTAAATCAATGAAAGTCACAACCAGAGAATAGCAGTTAGTTTTACCTAACCGATGATTTTATCCTCTCCATCTCCTTCCATTGTCTTTCATTTTCTTTCTTTAACTCTATAATATATAGCGTAAGTTCTTCTATCTTCTGCAACAGCTTCTTGTTCATTTCACCAATATCCAGCCCATCCTGTTTTACTTCCACCTCAGACGGGATCTCCGGCAAATGCCCATTCTTCTTAATAAAGCTCTCTACTTCCTGTAAAGGCGGCAATTGATAATTAGGATGAAACACAAAGTCCGCCCAGCTGCCCTGAGTCACCTTCACTTTCCGGGCGCCAACGGTACCTTCCACAGCCAGTTTATAGCTTCCGGGACTGGTAGTACCGATTCCAACATTACCCACGTTGTTAATAGTCATCCTAACAGTAGCAGTGGCGTTTATCCGCCCTGTTTCAAAGTAGAGATTACTGGCTGCATTAGCTGCCGAAATATGGAGATCACTATAGCTCTCAATTACATTATCTTTACGATAACCCGTTACCGCAAAGGCTGAATTTGCCGTCCCCAGGTACAATAAAGAATTGGGAATACTTTTATTCTCCAGTCTTATCATATTATCAAGCGTACTGTCGGCCGATTGTACTGTAAGTTTTGCTATCGGTGCTATTGTTCCGATACCGATATATCCGTTTGGCTTAAAGGTCATCCAGGGAGAAGGATGGGGAGAATCCGCAGTTGTACTTCCTCCAATATAGGCGTAATTAACTGTTCCACTGCTATTATTTACACCAAAAGCAGCAAGCTTTCCTGTTCCATTATAGGAAATGCTGAACTCCCGGGCCCATGTGCCAGTAAAATTAACATCCATATTAACTCCCCAGGGATAATTTGATGGATTTGTAAGTTTAATTGCACCACCATTTACATGCAGCGAGGCTGAAGGTAACGAAGTGCCAATACCTACCGGTCCGGTTGATGGAAAGATGTTCTGGGAATAGGTAAAAGTACTTGTAAGAAAAGCACAGAAAAATAAAAAACGATACTTCATAGTCAGGTTATTATGGTACAGGGTCGATAAAAAAAATGATAATTAAGGCTAATGCTGCAGTCCATCGATTACATCATTATCCGTTGTTCTGGGTTAACGTTTATAAAAAAATGATTAAAAATTGGCTAACTATTCTCTTTCACATAAAAATCCGGGTAACACTTTCAATTCACTCACTAAATTATGATTAAAAATTAAACCTCAAAATCTTTTTTAAACATTTCATATCTACAAGCCGTATTCTAAATATTGGCAACATGTTTTTACCGGGGCATAGTGTATAGGGAGTGTAGGGGAACATCCTCCCGCTCCTCCTTAATAAACCGGAAAATTTAATCCCTGCGCCCTATTTCTGCCGAAATTACCCCAAAT
Source organism: Chitinophaga sp. G7 BAM 1005 (assembly GCF_057126945.1). NCBI lineage: Bacteria > Pseudomonadati > Bacteroidota > Chitinophagia > Chitinophagales > Chitinophagaceae > Chitinophaga > Chitinophaga sp. G7 BAM 1005. Next base: position 5,069,091 of record NZ_CP181478.1, read on the forward strand.
TGCAGCCTTATCCAGCATCATAAACATTGAACTCAACAAACGAAAAAAACGACGAAAAAAGCCTTAAAAGAGGATTACAGAACAGGCATATCCAGCTGATTGCCCTGGGCGGCGCCATAGGTACCGGCTTATTCCTGGGCATAGGTCCGGCAGCCGTACTGGCAGGACCATCTGTTATTCTGGGCTATGCACTGGCCGGCATCATTGCTTTCTTTATTATGCGCCAGCTGGGCGAAATGGTAGTGGAAGAGCCGGTATCGGGGAGTTTTAGTCATTTTGCCTATAAATACTGGGGGGCGTTTGCGGGTTTTTCTTCGGGATGGAATTACTGGATCCTTTATATCCTGGTGAGCATGTCGGAACTGACTGCCATTGGCGTGTATGTACATTTCTGGTGGCCGGAGATCCCGTTATGGTCTTCCAGTCTTTTCTTCTTTATTGCTATTAATGCGTTAAACCTGAGTTCTGTTAAAGTATATGGAGAAGCAGAGTTTTGGTTTTCCATCATAAAAGTAGTGGCTATCATCGCCATGATCGTTTTTGGTATTTATCTGCTGATAAGCGGAAGCGGCGGCGCACAGGCCAGTATTCAGAATCTCTGGAACGATGGCGGCTTTTTCCCACGGGGATTACTGCATGCCGACGGTAAAGGCGGTTTCCAGGGATTGTTTGCAGCCATTGCGCTGATCATGTTTTCATTTGGCGGGTTGGAACTGATTGGTATCACTGCCGCGGAAGCGGACCAGCCGGAAAAAACAATACCAAAGGCCACCAACCAGGTGATTTACCGTATCCTGATCTTTTATGTAGGTGCCCTTGTTATCCTGTTTTCCTTATCGCCGTGGAAAAGTATTACTACAGACAGCAGTCCCTTTGTAACGGTATTTGAAAGCTTAAAAGGGTTCCAGTTCTCTCTTTTTGGTAAAACCATCTATTTCACCAGCCTGATTGCAAATGTGCTGAACCTGATCGTTTTAACCGCGGCCCTTTCCGTTTACAACAGCTGCGTATACAGTAACAGCAGGATGTTGTACGGCCTGTCGAAGCAAGGCAATGCACCCGCATTTCTATCTCAACTAAATAAAAACCATGTACCTGTAAAAGCGATTCTTGTATCGGGATTGTTTGCTGCTATCTGTATTGTGGTAAATAAAGTGATCCCTGAAAAAGCGCTGGAGGTGCTCATGTCACTGGTAGTGTCGTCATTGATCATCAACTGGCTGATGATTACCGTGGTACATCTGAAATTCAAAAAGAGTAAACGAACCGCGCAGATCCAAACAAAATTCCCTTCCTTTATTTATCCGGTGTCCAATTACATTTGCCTGGTGTTCCTGGTGGGTATCCTGATCCTGATGTGGATAACGGGGATGAAGCTACCGGTAGAACTGATCCCGGCGTGGGTGGTGTTTTTATATGTATGTTTTTTGCTGGTGAAGAGGAATAAAGTCAGCACACCCATCACTACTTCATCACCTGGTTAAATCCATACCGCAAATTAATACTCGCTACAAAAACGCTGAAAGGGTCTTTCTCTTTCAGGTAATTATCAATGCCTGCTTCGGCCACAATCCATATACTTTTGGCGATCCTGAATTCAGTACCGAAATTAAACAGCAGGGACTTCTCCGGGTCGTCATAATTTTGATACTTAAACTGCGTTTCCGCAAATCCCCTGAAGCCAGAGGTGCCCAGGTAGTAGCGGACATTCACTGTTGCATTGATGAAAGTGCTGTCTTTAAACTCAGACCGGGGCAGGCTAAAACTACCGCCCAACAGCAGCTGACTGCTTTTCCCGATGCCCAACGCCCAGGTGAGCCAGGTATTGAAGGAAGCGAAGCCGGCATTTTTTACCAAGGAATCGCGGGATTGTCCTATCCACGCAATGGCGCCATCCAGGCGGGTAGCGTTCCAATGTTCGCTTTTAAACTTTTCTATCAGGTCATCTACTGCTGCGTAATATTTCTTTTTATCGGTGTCGTATCCTTTTTTAAAGGCGTCGTAGCTGGCCTGTAAAGTGGTATCGGGATTTTGTTTGAGATATTCTTCTGCTTTGTTTTCTGCGAAATCCCAGAACTCTTTATCGTGCGCTACTCCATATTCTGCACGCTCTGCAGGTGGCACTTCCTTATGTACAATAATGATCCAGTTATTTTTAAATTCCCGGAGCGCTAACTGTGCCTGTTGTTGCGCAACAAAAACAGCTCTTCTTTTTGCAGCATTCAATAACAGGTCGTCTTTCTTCCTGACAATAGAGAACCGGTAGCCGACAGCCAGTTTAGAGGATACGTTCCCCGAGTCTACAATCGCGCCGATACTAAAGGAAGAGTTATACCAGAACTTCCTTTTACCATAGTCTTCCAGTGTCCAGTTTTTGCTGGCCAGTTTTCCGGGGGAAAATTCCACCGCAAAATTTCGCGGGATGACGCCCGGGCTGTTTGAATAAAACGGGGACAAACTGAGCGCGAATTTTTGAATATCCGAAGGACGCAACAGGTTAGAAGGATCTGCTCCCAACGCTTTAAATGCCGGCATGTCCGGTACGGAAAAGTTTAACAGGTAATGCTCGGTACTGTCTGTTTTAAACTGCGCAGATGCCTGAAAAGAAATCAGGGATAACAGCATACATATTTTTCTCAGTGCTGACATACATGTGTTTTAAATAGGGGTAATCAATCCTGTTTAGCGATTAACTGCAGTAAAATATCTTCCTGTTTGCCGGTAACGTCCGCACCTAATGTAGCGGTGGCGATATAGCCAACCTGGTCGCTGCCTATTACTTTGGCAGTACTGAAATCGTCGCCCTGCAACAAGCTTACCCTTAATTTATAACCGTTGTCGTCCTCATACTTCCTTACCCTGAAAGAAATATCCAGCACTCTTTTATCAAAATTTGTTAATGGTTCACCGGGCTTATAATCGTTTTGAACGAGGTAATAATCCGGTTGCGGCAGTTCATTGCTGTTTTGCCGGAGGGGCTTTGTTAACACAGGCAGTTCATCGGCGGTGGCGGCCCACATCTGGTAGATGTAAGTAATAAAATAAATGCCGGTCATTTCTATCCTTATCCAGATTTTTCCGCCATCAGGGTCATAGGCTACCTTTTTCATGATATACAGATTAGGACCTAAAAATAGATATTTAAAATTTATAACTATATCCAGAAATATTTCCTGTCTTTCTTTTCCGCTGCTGACATAGGGCTGTCATGCCCGCCTGCTACTTTTACATCAGACAATAAAAATTTCATCCTAAAACAATCCATATGAGCAACACAAACATTTTAAGAGGATTCGCCACACTGACCATTTACGCAGCAGACCATGAAGCCGCAAAAAAATGGTACACGACGTTAACCGGTATTCCTCCTTACTTTGAAAAGCCGGGCTATGCAGAATTCCGCCTGGGCGACTATCAGAACGAACTGGGTATTATCGACAGCAAATATGCGCCAAAATCAGCTGGCAGCGGGCCTGGCGGCGCTGTTATTTACTGGCATGTAGATGATATCCGGGCCGGGTTGGAAGATAGGCCCGCAGCAGCTATTGCTGTAATGCAATCACAGCGCTGTCTTTCGTAAAGCGGGTGTCTTTTACAGCGCCGGTGCCATTGAACCGGTACTGCACACCAACAATACCGGAAGGCGGATTGGAGATAGTAAGCGCAGCGGCGGCACTGTCGTTCACAAAAAACTGCATATGCCTGTCTTTTGCCACCACGCGGAGTTTTACCCATTTTGTCAGGTCGGCGCCAAATTTTGAGAGGTCGGCATTCCGGCTGTTGAGGACAGCGCCGGCGGCAAACAGGGAGAGATCCCCTACACATCCGGGGGCGCACAGCGGGATGGAGATCAGGTCATTTTTGCACAGGATCAGCAGCTGTACCCGCTGACAGGCAGCGGTGCCCTGCTGAAAATCGCTTTTCAGCGTAGTTTCAAAAGTAAAGTGATCCGTTTTTATATCGCCGAGGGGTTGTACATTATAGAAGCGCAACGCGGGAGGAACGGGTTGCAGCGGAACATGATACGCCGACAACAATGCTTCATTCACTTCTATTCCGTTCCCTTTTGCTACTTCGCTTTTCCGGAAATACAGCGGCGTACCCGGCTCCTGTTCTATCATGGCGAGCCAGCCACCGGAGCCGATCATCAGGTCGTGTTCTTTTACGATCTGTTTATCCACCATTAATTTAGCCTTGAAATAACCCGGCTCATAATAAATAGCCGTGTATGTTTTTTCTTTTGCAGATACCGGTATTTTCCTGCGGATATCCCAGGTTTGCGCAATGAAAACCGAATCGTTCCCTGCTGCGGCGGCGTCATAGCTGAAAATAACAGAATTGGGTACGCCGTCTGCTATTACTTTATTGGAGCTGAAGGAAAAAGCAGCTGTATCAAGCGGTTTTCCCGGTTTGGTATTGGATAACAGTAAGGCGGCATATACGAGGATTCCCAGCGGTATCAGGGCCAGCAACCAGTAAGTCCATTTACTACGTTTCCGCGGCGTTGCGGCGGGCAAATGGACGGCGCCGCCGTTGCCTGTTGTATTACCTGATACTACCTGCCCGGTGGATATGATATCGTCAACTGGTAAAGACCCGGTCGTTTCATCACCAGCTGCCACAGAAGTAATTTCCCTCTCCTCCGGCAACAAGGTAACGAGGCGTTTGAACTCCCGCCAGTCGGCATACCCGGCAAACTGCGCCAGGGTGTTCAGCGTGGTGGTGGCGGGCATATTGGTGTACTTCAGTTTTCCCCACAGCCGTTTCAGGGTGGTAACACTCAATATTACCCCGGTGGCATCTTCTATGGCCGCACTTAGTTTTTCAAAATCATAGCTGGTCCATTCGCTGGCGTCGCCCCGGTTTAACCGGGCTTCTGCCAGCTCAAGGCACTTTCGTATGTAATTAATCTCAAAACTATTATTCATTCCCTGGTAGTCTATTACAAGCTTGCACGGATTTGCACACACTTGATGCGCCAATGATTAGCCCTGAAATTAGTTATTATTCAGATTTGCTGCAGCATTTAAAATTAAAAATACTGGTCATGACAAAAATCCGCACTGTGTGCTTATTCCTATTGCTTCCATTATGCGTTGCAGCACAAAAAAAGAAACCCAGCCAACAGGATGTTATCAAGGTACCGTTAGAAGCCGGGCACTGGGCATTTCAACCCGGCACCGTGGAGTTTATCACCTATAAATCGGCGCCGGCCATGAAGCTGTTGAACCGCAACGACACCGTGGTGCTGAAAGATCTCGACTTTACCAACGGCACCATTGAATACGATGTACAAGCCACCTCTCCTTTTACATCCTTCTATTTCAGGCGTATGAGCCGGAAAGAGAATGAATGTTTCTATTTCCGTATGCCCTCTTCCGGAAAAGGAGACGCCGTACAGTATGCGCCGCACATCGATGGTATTAACCTCTGGGATATGCTGGATCAGTACCAGTCGGCGGCCTGGTTTTCCAAAGACGACTGGAACCACGTAAAGCTGGTTATTTCCGGCAAACAAATGCGCGTGTATGTAAACGATACCTCCCGGCCGGTGCTGGAGGTACCGCAACTGGAAGGCAACACCTGGCATGGCGGCCTGGCATTCGACGGACAGGCGATCATCGCCAACCTGGTGGTAAAACCGGATCAAACGGAGGGTTTGCCTCCCGGTGAAGGTATCGACATCACCAACAATGATGCCTCCTACCTCCGCACCTGGCAAATTTCCCAGCCAATGAAAACCCCGGAGAAAATTGATTTCAGTATGGCGTGGATCCCCGGAAAAGATACCCCCTGGGAAACCATCCGGGCAGAAAGACGGGGGCTGATCAATGTAACCCGCAAATTTGGCGGCGTTGAAAACCGCGCCCGTCGCATCGTGTGGCTGAAAACAAATATCCGTTCCGCCGTAGCACAAACCCGGCAGCTACACCTGGGCTTCAGCGATGAAGTATGGGTGTTTGTGAACGATAAATTTGTGTACGTAGACAAAAACCTCTACTCCTATCCCCTGATGAAGCAACCGGATGGCCGTTGCTCCGTGGATAATGCGTCCTTCCCCCTCCCGTTGGTAGCCGGCGACAATGAAATATTGATTGCCCTGGCCAACGATTTTTATGGCTGGGGAATAATGGCTAAACTGGATAAGTTCGAAAATATGACCTTCGGCAAATAACCACTCCTTCCGCCAGGCAGCCCCCGTGCGGGCTGCCTGGATTTACCGGGATTACCGCGTTCCCCATCTCCCCCGGAAAAAAATACCCGGAAAACACCGCTCTAAAAATATCATGCAGAAATAAGTACTTAAATAGTGGAAGTTTATTTTGTTTCCAATAACTTTAGGTACCATGAAACAGACATTGGCAGATACTGAGCTGACCGGGCCGGTACAGCAAATGAAATATGCTACCACAGACCCCGATGGCAAATATTACGGGTATGAACTCTCCTTTTTTGATGAAAAAGGATTATTGCTCAAATGGGAAGATTATACCGCAGGCCATCAACTGGATAAAACCCTCGCTTATACTTTTGATGACCAGGGAAACCTGCTGGAAAAAGCATTGACCTCCGCAGCCAAGGGACCTATCTACAAAAACAGTTATTTTGAAAACGGCGCACTGAAAGAATGCATCGAATACTATGGGGAAGATACCTTCTACACCCGGTATGATGAAGCAGGTAATGTGCTGGAGCAACTGGAAAACAACGATCCCCTGCCAGTGGAAGAAGACCCCTACAACGAGCAATGGGAAACCAATACCAGCACGGATGACGATGGTTGCCGGATAGAAATTACCCGCTACTATTCTTTTGATGCGTTGATGGAAATCACCAAAAGCAGGTATAACAGCCGGCAACAATTACTGGAAGAATACAAATTCCAGGACGCCGACGGTTTGGCCGGTAACCATGCAGTAGAAACCACCATTTGCCAGTACAATGAACACGGACATCTGACCGCGAAAATATCCGACAGGAATACTGCCACCGGTACCGTGGAAAGAACGGTGCACCGGTATGAATTTACCTACGACCTTCATCATAACTGGATAGAAAAAGTAGAAATCATGAACAACAGGGTAACGGATTATAAAGACAAAGTCCGTTTTATCCGCCGGAGAGAGATTTTATACGCTCCATAAAATTTGCGCACATGCTATCTAACCGTCACCAGATCTTTATGGAAGTGGCCCATCAGAAAAGCTTTTCAAAGGCCAGCCAGGCATTGTTTATTTCACAACCGGCAGTAAGCACACATATCAAAGGGTTGGAAGAACAGTATAAAACCAAATTATTTGAAAGAAAAGGTTTGCAGATAGAACTGACAGAAGCCGGTCAGCTGCTGTATAGCCGCCTGCTTACGGTACGCCATATACAACAGGAAACCGAGTTCGATATTTCCGTGATCCACGACCAGCAGCAGGCCACCGGCATGCTTAACCTGGGCGCCAGCACCACCGCAGCGCTATATATATTACCCAAAGTAATGTCGGCCTTTCACCGCGAATACCCGCTGGTAGATATCTCCCTGCTTAACCGGAACAGTGAAATTGTATTGCAGGCACTGCTCGACAAAGAAATTAATATAGGCGTTACCGAAGAAAAAGGACAACTGAGCAATATTACCTACCAGCCTTTCCTGAAAGACCAGATAGTTGCCGTATGCAGCCACGACAACCCCCTGGCCCGCAAAAAGAACTACCCGCTGAAAGAAATCCTGCAAATGCCGGTAGCCATCCGGGAACGCGGCAGCGGCACCCTCGAGGCGCTCAAAAAAGGGCTGCAGAAAAGTAAGATCCGGCTCAACGACCTGAAAATAAAAGTTCGCCTGGGAGGCACTGAAGCCCTGAAAAACTTCCTACTGGAATCCGGCTGCGTAGGATTCCTGTCTACCCGCTCCATCGCTAAAGAGCTGCAACACGGCGAATTAACCATCCTTTCCTTCGAAGGCCTGCGGATAGAACGTAGTTTTTATTTCATTCAACGCAAAGGTGAAACCAGCGATCTCAACAAACGCTTCATCAAAATGGCCAGATCCATTTATAATTATTAATTATAGGTCATAATATTTTCATATAGCCAGGATTATAAGCTATGGGCTACATTTGAGCCGTACAAAATAACCTGTTGATATGAACATGCTTTTTTATTACGACGAACTGTACAAAGCGGCTGTAGAAAGAATCAACAAGCTGGTAGATATTTCTGTTACCCAGAAGAATGCGTTAATCCAGCGGCTGAAAAGCCAGGCGCCATTTCTCGCCACCACCACCGAAGATATAGACCTGGTTGCCCAAAGAATGATGAATTCCCTGGGAATGGTATTATGTCCGGATGCTGCGGCAGATTTTGCAGGAGGCAGCAAGCTCCTCGAAATGGAGATGCTGAATAACGGTGAATAACCTCCTGCCTCCCGAACGAAATATTACTGTACCGGCGGAAAAGGCTCCGCCATTCCCCGCTCAAAAGGTGTGAACGGTTCTCCTGCGGCCACACGTGCCGGCCAGTTTGGATTGGCGAGTGCTGCCTTTCCAAGCGAAATAAGATCCGCATGTCCTTCCGTTAATGCCCTTCCGGCCACGGTCAGTTCTTCCATGCCGCCGTTGGCAATCACCGGCCGTTGAACAATGCGTTTAGCCATGCCCGTAAGTGTTTCCCCATGTGCATAGGCGCCCAGTTTTTCCCAGGTGCTGCCTTCCCCTGAAATATGGATATAATCCGGCGATACCTTTCTTACTTCTTCCAGTAGTGCTGCTGCCGTAACAGCACCATCCGGCCAGCGATAGGTGAAGTTGTTCACTTTGCCTTCCGAAAGGCGCAGCCCGATAATAAAATGCGGAGGCACTGCCTGCCTGATGGCAGTGATGATTTCTGCGATAATACGGAAGCGGTTCCCCACAGATCCACCGTATTCGTCCTCCCGCAGATTGGTGTACTCCGTTAAAAACTGGTCGGGCAAGTAGCCATTGGCGGCATGCACTTCTATGCCATCAAATCCGGCGGCCACGGCATTGGCAGCAGCCGCGGCATATCCTGCCACTGCGGTGGTAATGTCAGCGGGCGTCATTGCAGCGGGAACAGGAAAGGGGCCGTCGCCGCCGCCGTAGGAGCGCAGCTTACGACCCAGCGGCGTTACCACGGAAGGCGCCAGCGTATGCGATAAATGCTGCGATAACGCGCCGGCATGCATCAGCTGCGCAATGAATAAGCTGCCGCGTGCTTTTACTTGCGCTCCCAGCTCCCGCCAGCCGGCTACCTGATGTGGCGTTACCAACCCCGGCTGATGCGGATACGCCTGGCTGGCTACCGCATCAGTATATAATCCTTCGGTGATGATGATTCCAAAACCGCCGGAGGCAAAACGTTCGTAATAAGCATGCATAGCTGCAGTAGGAATGCCCTGCAATGTAGCGCTGGCACGACTCATAGGCGCCAGCACCACCCTGTTCTTTACAGATTGCTGCGCCAGCGTAACGGGCGCCAATACCGGGTGTGTAATCATATATAAAACTTTAGCGCAAAGTTGTGCACTCTGCCCCTCCAAAACAATAACAAATGGTAAGAAATCTATAACGGCTCCTTTGCTATTTTACCACGTAAACGGCTCAGTGATTCGGGGGTAATACCCAGGTACGCCGCCACCTGGTGCTGGGGCAGGCGTGTTTCAAGAAAAGGATACCGGCTCACAAACCCGCGGTACCGCTCTATGGCCGGCTTCTGCAGCGACAGGATACGTCGTTGCAACGCTATGTAACCCCGCTGGGAAATAATGCGGTAATACCGTTCCACTGCCGGAACATCGTTAAACAGCTGCTCCAGTTGCTGCCGGGTGATACGCAGCACCTCCCCTCCCTCCAGCACGTCAATATTAAACAGGGATGGCTGACCGGACAGCAGGCTGTCCAGATCCGTGATCCACCAGCCTTCCACGCTGAACTGCAGCACATTTTCCTTCCCAGTGGCATCTTTCTCATACTGGCGGCAACAACCTTTCAGGATAAAAAATTCGTAGCGGCAAACATCGCCCTCCCGCAGCAGGAACTGGCGGCGGCGGATGCGCACGGATTCAAAATGGCCTGGAATACGTTTAATATCAGCATCGCGCAGCGGTACATGTTGGAGAATACTATCTGTCAGCAATTTCATGCCCCTGAAAATAATAGTTATTCTTCAAAGATAGCCCTATGCAGGAACCCTTCAAAGATTAATCTTTTTGCGGTCCCATCTTCCCGAAAAAATACTGGAAACTGATCATTACATAACGTTGTAAAGCATTTACCTGTTTTGTTTCTGTATAAGTAGCCGTTGTGATGTTAGAGATACTGGTGTTATTATTAAAAAGATCATTCACCCTGCACTTCAGTTTCATCTGTTCTTTCCTGCCAAAGCTATAGGCCACCGCGCTGTTACAAACAAAGTAACGGCGTTGGTCCGGCGCCGTTACCTGCGAATTATAATGGTATGCCATGTCGCCGGACAGCTCCAGCCGTTTAACGGGGATCAGCTCCCACTGCATGTTAAAGCGTTGCGTGTTATAATTAACATTATCAATGCCGGGCAGGGAATAAACGGTGTTATTCATATCTATATTTACAGCAGGCGATATGGTCAGCCACTCTTTATAAGCAATGGAAAAATAAACACCGGCGCCCGCAGTCCACCCGTTGGAGATATTTTCCTCACCGCCCACCAGGCCAATGCTTCTGTTTCTATCCATGCTGATATTAAGACCATTGTTAAATGTCCAGTCGTTGATTTTTTTCCGGAGATTGATACTTCCATGTACCATCATTCTCCACGTACCATTCACATTCTGAAAGGTACTGGTTTGCCTGCCCAGGGAATCATAACGCTGATCCACCACAATTTCATTACGGGCAAGGGACCCATTGCCACTAAGATTGAAACTAAACCCTGTAACCGGCTGATAAACGAAAAACATCAGCGACAGATTTTGAGTGAAAGTACCTTTCAGCAAAGGGTTGCCGACCTTCATGAACAAGGGGTTGGTGTTATCCACTACGGGCGACAACTGCTCTGCCGAAGGGGCGGAAGAAGAAATAGAATAGTTGGTGAACAACCGTCCGTATTTACTGACGGAATAATTTAGCTGCAGGTTGGGCGCAAATTGCTGCTGATGGATCTTAATCACAGAGTCAAGCCACAGCAGCCGGTTTTCCTGTTGCAGGATCCGCATACCGGTGTTCAGCGCTATACTAAGACGATCGCTTTTCCAGGCCAGCTGCACAGAAGGCGTATGGGTAAAACTCGAATTTTTATTACTGCTGGATAACGCGCTATCCCGCATACCATATTTACCGGACACGGGATCTTCTTCCAATACTTCCCGGAGCTGTTTGTTGTAAGTGGTACCCAGCGTGTAGTCCAGTGCCAGCACAAAGCCATGCCCGATAGCCGCCGACAGGTTAAATGTAAAATTATTATTAAAGCTGTTTTCCCTGGAGCTGATATACTGGTTTACAGAATCGCGTTGACTGATGCTATTGTTGGTATAAAAATTATTGACTACATTATTATATTCAGTTTCTTTTTTACTACCGGCATCAAACCTCCAGGTGGTGTTGAGGTTGAGCCTGCGGTTACGGCTGGTTTTGTTGAAGTTTATTTCACTGCCGCCGTTGCGCGTATGTGCTTCACCGTTATTCCGTGAAGAGAGCGTATTCAGCAGGTCACCGGTAGGCGTTTCCGATAAGGAATGCGTTTGCAATGTGTTGCTGTTTTTCCCGATAGCCGCGTTGGTCCTGAATGTCCAGGTGGTCAGCGAATCCTTTTCATAAACAAAACTGGTATACAGCTGATGCTGGCTATTCCTGCTTATTTCTTCATTGGTACTTTGGTTGCGGAAACTGTTATCCGGCAATAAATTGAGCCGGTCGGTGGTGGCTGTTTTTATATTTTTGGTATTATTATAGCTGTAGTTGCCGTCCAATGTGAGCTTTCTACCGGGTTTTGTGTTGATGTTGATGCTGCTGTTTTTGTATTCCGGCAAGCCTCCTTCTCCGCCACCACCCGTGCCAGCGACAGGTATCGCTGTTATACCGCCCGGTTGATCAGCAACATTCTTTGCAGCCGCCATCACACTGATGCTTGTAGGATTACGCATAGAGCTGATCATACCATCTGCAAGATAACGGTCACGACTACCCGCACCGGCAGTTATGTTTCCTACGATGCCGGTGTTTTTATCTTTTTTAAGTACGAGATTTACGGTCACGTCTTCCGCCGGGGCTTTCACTGCAAGGGAGCGTTGGGAGGCGAGGTCTTTGGTAGTGGTTACTTCTATCTTATCAATAATTTCCGCGGGCAGGTATTTGGTAGCGGCCTCTTTATTATCTCCAAAAAACTCCCTGCCATCTACTTTTATTCTTGTGACTGATTTTCCGTTTACGGTAATACTGCCATCATTGCCTATCACTACGCCGGGGAGTTTTTTCAGCAGCTGCAATACGCTGGCATTTGCAGCCAGTTTTATGGCCGAAGCATCAAATTCCAGGGTGTCGTTGCGAAGCGTAAAAGGCGGTTTGGCAACGGTTACCTCTACTGTTTTGAGTCCTATAATTTTGGGGCGCGTGGTATCGGCAGATGATACCGGCAGGCTGTCCGTAGTCCGCCCCTGCGCAAATGCGCAGGGAACGGTTACGAAACATCCGGCAAGGAAAAATGCGATCCCTGCGGCGTATAATGTTTTCACGTTTGTTTAGTTACTTTCCGGTACCAGTATGGCGCGGATATAATTAGCATTGTTAAAATATTTCACGGCGGTTTCCTGTAAAGTTTCCGGCGTAATTTTCTGTAGCCGGTTCTTAATATCCGGCTGTTGTAAAGGTTCCTGGTTCAGGAACGTGGAAGCGATATAATTCAGCCAGAATCCGTTTTCTTTAAACGCCCGTTCCACGCTGCTTTTATAGCCGGCCTTATATTTCACCACATCATCTTCTGCCACGCCTGTTGTTTTCAGTTTCATGATTTCACTGTTAACGCTGAGGATCAGGGTTTCCACATTGCGCGGATCGCAGATAAAATTAATGCCAAACATATATTCACCGGAAGGTACTTTGCGGGTATTGGCATTTACATTAACGCTGTATACGCCTGCTTCCTGTTCACGGAGCCGTTCTGTAAGACGGATATTAAGCACCCCTGCCAGTGCTTTCATCTGGTCGCTGGTAGTCATATCATATGGAAATGAACCGCTGAAAGCAAGGGTAACAATTGCCTGCGGCTCTTTACCGGCTACTACTTTTTTCACTACCCTGCCCTGCGGATAATTCAGCTGAAGATCCTTTACATCTTCCTGCTTATGTAGAGCCGGCAATGATCCAAGGTATTTGACCAGTAATGGCTTGATGCTATCCGTGTTAAAGTTCCCTACAAAGGTGAAGGTAAAGCCGGCGGCATCTGCAAACCGGTTTTTATAAATGGCCAGCGCCTGATCTGCATCGAGCAGGTTCAGTTGTTGCTCCGGCAGCTGCATTTTACGGAAGTGGTAATTTGCCATTACAGCGTTGAGGGTGTCGCTGTATAGTTGTCGCGGCGCCTTGTTGGCATTGGCATACGACAACCGCGCCTGTTCAATCATATTGCTGAACATCACCGGGTCTTTACGCGGACTGGTGAAGTACAGGTATACCAGTTGCAGTGCGGTTTCCAGGTCTTCATCGGCAGCACCGCCGGTGATGCCTTCTGATGTTTCGCTGATGAATGGCGATACCGACACATTCTTCCCGGTGAGTAATTTGCGTAATTCCGCCTGGGTCATATCTGATACGCCGCTGGCGCTAACGAGTGAAGCAGCGATGCTGGCGTTATAAAAATCCGCGTCACTAACCTGTGACAAGCCTCCGCGACTGAAACCATTAAATAAGATTTCATCTTTTTTAAAGGTGGTTGGTTTCAGCAGCACTTTAAGCCCATTGCTGAGTTCCAGTGAAGTAATACCCAGGTCTTTGATCACTTTCTCACTGGTGATAGTACCGGGTTGCGGCGCGCTGTCGAGCAACGTGGTGCGCAATACTTTTTTATCTTCATAGGGAGCGATGGGCGCGGCGGCAGCTTCGTTCATCCATTGCAGCACCGTGGCTTCCGAAGGAAGGGAGTCTTTCTGTTTGTCGTTGGCTACGAGGATAAGATCACGGTCGGTATCCTTAAAGTAGGATTGTGTAACGGCATTAAAACCTTTCAACGTGAGTGTGTCGGTAATGTCCTTGTACAAGGCAGTTTCATATGCGCTGCCCGGACTGGCTTCCCCCTCCAGGAAGTGTTTTACATATTCCCTTACGTATGATTCCGAAGGGGTTTTATCCCGCTCCCTGTAGCTCAGGGAAACGTTGCTGAGGAATGATGTTTTTGCCCGTTGCAATTCTCCTTCGGTGAAGCCATATTTCTTTACCCGTTGCAGTTCTGTCCACCAGGCTTTGATGCCTTTCTCTGTTTCGCCGGGTTTAAGCACTACCCTGCCGCTAAGGCCGCCGAGATTGGCCATCATTTTGCCGAATCCTGCGCCGCCACTGAGGAAGGGCGCATTCTTCTGGCGGGCCACTTCATTCATGCGATCGCTGACCATGCTGTTAAACAGGGATTGGATGAGGGTATTGCTGAAATCTGTTTTTGTTTTAATGGTGGTTCCCGGCTGTTTGATGGCGAGTTCCAGGCGGGTGGTGGCTATTTCCGGATCTGTTACTGCCAGGAACTGGTTTTTGCCGGTGAGCGCGATGGTGGTGTATTTACGTTCTTTCGGCTGTGCGGGTGAGCGCAGGTCGGCAAACATGCTGCGGATAGACTTCTCTATCTGCGCCACATTTACATCGCCCACTACGATCAGTGCCTGCAGGTCGGGCCGGTACCAGTCTTTATAAAAAGTACGGATCTGTTCATGCTTAAAGTTTTTCAGTACTTCTTCCGTGCCTATCGGCAAACGGGAGGCGTACAACGACTGGTTCACCGACAATGGCATTACTTTGTCCTGTATGCGTTGCGCTGAGCCGAGGCGTTGTCTTTTCTCTTCCAGTATTACACCTCTTTCATTATCTATTTCTTCATCACTGAGGGTAAGTTCCTGCGCCCAGTCGCGCATGATTTGCATAGCATTACGGAAAACGGTTTTATCTTCCACAGATACCGGCAGCTGGTATACTGTTTCATCGAAACCGGTGTAAGCGTTAAGGTCGGCGCCAAAGCGTACCCCTGATTTCTGGAGATAATTTACCAGTTCATTTTTGGGATAGTGGGTAGTGCCGTTAAACGCCATGTGCTCCAGGAAGTGCGCCAGGCCGCGTTGTTCGTTTGTTTCCAGGATAGACCCGGCTTTGTTCACCAGGTACATTACCGCTCTTTTTTCCGGCGTAGTATTTTTCCGGATATAATAGGTAAACCCGTTGGGGAGTTTACCTATCGTTACTTCCGGGTCCATTGGAACTGTTTCACCGGTTTGTTGTGCATGGGCTATGCTGCCGGTAAAGGCAGACAATAGCATCCCCCACGCTGCAATTTTGCAACAAAATTTTATCATGATAACCGTTATTTTTAAAAGATGATTATGGCATCCACCAGATTTTGCTGGTGAAGATGTCGATAGGACCCTGCGCCAGCAGGTTCTCCTTATTCTGTACCATTTCTGATACCGGGTAAGGACACCGGATAGGCATGGAATTACCTACCCTGGCCGGGTCGTAAGACAATGGAATTTCCGGAAACCTGCCATTGCGGCGATAGTCTACCCATGCTTCAAAAGGTTCAATACCGTTAAAGGCCATGTATTTCTGGAACATCAGCAGTTTGTATTTATCCGGTGCGGCAGCCCAGCTTACCTTTGGATTGGCGGCAGCTGTTTCTGCATTATACCAGGTATTGAAAGCATCATCCGACAGGGAAGGCACCGTGGTGTTGCCGCCTACATTGAGCCAGCGGAATGATTCCTTTACGGCATCTGTATAGGCTGTTTCGGGATCACCGGGCAACCATCCGCGCTGAATGGCTTCTGCCTGGAGGAACATGCTTTCGATGCTGGTGATGATCCAGCAGGGCATGTCATAGCCTTTTATGATACCGGTTGACAAAGGCGATACGGGTGTACGGAAAGTGCGTACGCCGCCTACCTGCGAAACGTATTCTGTGCGGTTGTAAGGGAACTGTTGTTCATCTACCGGCAAACCGAATTTATTACCCCTGTATTCCTGCGGACCGGGTTGTATAAATGGTTCCGGCGCATTGGCAGGCAATGGCACGCGGGCAGGTGAGTAAAAGAAACCAAGACGGGGGTCATGATTTTCTTTCAGCATATTCATGGCCGTTACATTTGCGGAAGCGATCTGCCAGTTAGGTACCATTTTTTCACCGGCTGCGGTATAATAGCGGGCATATACATCATACTGTGAATATTTTGCATAATAATTGGATGGCTTCTGATCGGTAAAACCGGGATTCATATCCGCATTTTCTCCACTGTTTAAAAAGCCGGAACCTTGTGCTACAATCTTCGCTATTTCTCCTTTGATATAATTCTCTCTTCCGGCTTTATTAGCCTGGTGTACCAGCAAGCGCAGCTTCAGGGTGTTGATAAACTTAAACCACTTTTGTTTGTCGCCATGAAACATAATATCCGCAATGGATATACGGAGCGCCTTATCCTGCGGAGCGTCCCTGATCAGGATAACAGAGCTGTCCAGTTGTGTCATCAGGTCTTCATAAATAAACTCTCCGCTGTCATACTTTGGCTTGCGGATGCTGGTATTATTGGCCTCGCTGTAAGGCATACTGTTACTGTTATCCACCGCGCGGCTCCATTGCAATGCCCTGATCACTTTGGCGATACCGATGTAATAGGGTTGGTTATGCAACCTGGCATTGGCTTCCCAGAGCAGGATAGCCGGGTCGGGGGAGCTGGTGCCAAAAAAATTATCGCTCAGCTGGTAATAGGTAAGCACGGTGGCTCCGGAAGAATATTCCGCGAATGTCCAGTATCCCATCCACTGTGCTTCTATTTCATTGTCTACACCGGACATACTTTTGTACAACATATCCGGCAGCATCAGATCCGGTGTGGCATTATTTTCTGTGAGCTGCATCGGGTTGTAGTTAATGTCGATCCAGCCCTTCTTACATCCGGCGATGAGTGTGGCGGCAGTTAGTAAGGCTCCCGCTAAAATGTGATATCGTTTGCGCATCAGTTTAATTTTTTTGTTGTTAGAAACTCACAGTAGTAATCACCCCATATTGTGCAACACCCGGAACGGTAGAAACACCGGAAGCAGATCCCGAAAGGTTGTCGGGGATAGTCCGGTAGCCTCTGTCGCCAGGACCTTTGATCAGCTGCGGATCACCTGATTTATTTGCTTTTGCATAGAAGTTGAACACATTTCGGCCGTATACACTTAAGTTGAGTTTCTTGATAGTTTTTGTTTTAAAGAAGCGTTCGTAACCTATCACCACTTCCCTTATTTTGAAGAAGCTGGCTTTGGTGAGATAGTTGGCG
The DNA here is from genome assembly GCF_057126945.1 of Chitinophaga sp. G7 BAM 1005. Taxonomy (NCBI): domain Bacteria; kingdom Pseudomonadati; phylum Bacteroidota; class Chitinophagia; order Chitinophagales; family Chitinophagaceae; genus Chitinophaga; species Chitinophaga sp. G7 BAM 1005. The sequence continues at coordinate 5,086,585 of NZ_CP181478.1, forward strand.
GAGGCATTGGTAAAGTGGCTGTATAATTCCTGATTAGCATTCTTCGTATATACACTGGTGTTAGCCACATACTTACCGGTTCCATCATCATAAGATGAGTTTGGATAAATAAAAGGCTTCCGGTCGTTATACGTAGTAAGTACGCTGAATCCGTACTGCACATCATATTCCATCAGTTCAGAGTAGTGCATGGCGCCGGTATTGAATTCTCCCATTACCGCTAAGTTGAATCCCTTAAAGCCGAAGTTCAAACTCATTCCACCGGAATACTTCGGTAAGGTACGACCACCGTAAATGGGTTTGTTCACATCCACATCCGGCATACCGGTTTCTTTATCTACGATCACCCTGCCTTCTGCATCTCTTTTTAAATCATACACCTGGTATTCAAAGGCGCGTTGGCCGGTGCGGGCTACTACACCGTACATGCTGCCATAGTAGGGTGTTTTCAGTGGGAACAATCCATCATAGGCATCGCTGATGGAGATGACCTTATTATCGTTCATGGCTATACGTACATCAGCACTGAGGGTAAAGCCGCTTCTTGTTTTAATGATGGGATCAAATTTCAGATCTGTTTCCCAGCCGTAGTTGCGCATCACGCCCAGGTTATCTACGGTGCTGCCGCCACTTAACCAGGGGATCTTTACTTTCATGATCACCCCGTTATTACGTTGTGTGTACCAGGTAAAATCTGCTGATACGCGGTTTTTCCATAAGCTTATACCAACGCCATATTCCTGGCTAAGGATCTTTTCCGGTTTCAGGTATGGGTTAGGATTACCGTCCATGTATTCATAGGCAATGATGCCTTCATCTGAAGTGCCCGGATAAGGAAAACTATTAGAATAAGCCATCTGTAATGTCCTTTCAGACTGATAAGGCTCAATATTCATATTGGCCGTGGTATTGACCGCTGCGCGTACCTGCAAACGGGATAGCCAGGTATAATTTTTCAGGGAGGAAATTACTTCATTCAGGATCACCGAAGTATTACCGCCTATATACAGATCTTTACCCCTACCTACTTTTGCACGTTTGGAATCCCAGTCATTACGCGCCATCAGCTCCACAAATACTTTGTCTTTATAACCAATACCAGCAGTACCAAAGAAGGAGTAATTGCGGGTGAGCAACGATGCTTCGCTCCCGAAAGGCTGGTCGCGGGAAAAGGCCAGGTTAAATACCGGTATGATGGGATTACCGGTACCCATTAATTTCTTGTAATAATTTTCTTTTACAGAACTTCCTAATGTGGTACGGAAGTTAAAATCGCCGGCACGGTTTAAGGCTGTTATCAGCAGGTCGTTGTTAAGGGTAGTAATAACGCGGGATTCCTCGCTCATTTGTGTAAGCCGGTCGCGGAAGCGGTTATAGCCACCATTTATTTTTGCAAAGTCAGAAAAGTTCTGCGGCTGTAAGACGGATCTTTCATAAAATCCGTTATATACAATACTCGGTTTATCCGTTACCGTTAGCCAGGGCAATACTTTTCCTGTCAGGACCAAACCCGCTACCACCGCATTATCTGTCCCTTTCTTCCTGCGGTCTGCTGCAGCCTGGTAGGGGCTCATCACATCATTGTCATTCCAGTAATGGTTGATGTCTGACCACTTATCATTTTCATAATCCTTATAACTAAGGATAGGGATAAAAGTGGGTGTGCTCAGCATATCAGTGAACTCAGGTCCTTTATCGGTATTGGTGCGGGAGTAGTTCAGGTTCAACTGTACATTCAGTTTGCCCAGTTTACGTCCGGCGCTGAAGAAAAGGTTGACAGCATCCTGTTTATCGCCTGGTACCATACCCGTTTGATTCACGGCACTCAGGCCGAGATAAAAATCGGAGATGGCATCTGATTGCGAAATAGACAGGTTATTTTGTACGGTACGGCCTACATGGAAGAAGCGTCTTGCGTCTTTTTTATCAGAGTAGGTCACCATCTGGTAGTCGCCGTTTTCATCGGCTCTTCCGATCGGTACCAGGCGGCCATCGTAGGCGGGCCCCCAGCCGTTTTTATCCAGGCTGCTGTAAATACCGTTTCCTTTGTCATCTACCAGTCCGCTGCCGGTGCCGAAGCGTCGTTGTTTACTCTTATCGTTCCGGAAATCGAGGCGGGAAAAGTTTACGCTGTTGCGGAAGTTAATAGCCGGTTTACCCTTTTGTCCTTTTTTGGTGGTGATGACGATCACGCCATTCACCCCTTCCGGTCCGTACAAGGCCGTACCATTGGCGCCTTTCAGCACGGTTACGTTTTCAATATCAGCAGGGTTGATGTTATTGATAAAGTCCATGATCATGGCGGCGGAGCCGTTGTCGGAGCCAAAAGATAAGGGGGTACCATTCAGGATAAACAGCGGCTGGTTATTACTGGTGGTACTAAAAGAGCGGATGCCGCGGATCAGTACCCGCATCTGCGGGTTCATGTCGGCACTCTGTATAGCAATATTTAAACCGGACACTTTACCAGCCAATCCCTGGAGCAGGTTGCCGGAATTGGCGCGGTTGATATCTGCCCCGCTCACTTTGGCTACACTATAACCTACTTCTTTGGAACTTTTTTCTATCCCAAAAGCCGTTACTACGGTTTCATCCAGTTTAGATACTGCCGGATTCATCAGTACCGTGAGGACGGGCTGATTAGGGATGATCTTTATTTCCTGTGTTTCATATTGCAGGGAGGTGATGATCAGCACATTGCCGGGTTCTGCATTCAGTACAAAGTTGCCCTGCGGATCTGTAATAGCGCCCCTGTTTTTTCCTTTTATTTTTACAGATGCCGATGCAATGGGCTCTTTATTCACCGCATTCAGTACGGTTCCCCTCACTTCTATAAAAGCACTTACCACAAAAGGTAATTTGCCTTCCAGTGGCGGCGGTTTTACCGCGAGCGTGATCACTTTATCCGTGATAGTATAATTCAATGGCTGGTCTTTAAAGGCCGTTGCCAGGAAAGCCGCCAATGGCATCTCTTCTGCCGCTACCGTTACCGGTTTTGCCGTTTTCAGCAATTCGCTGTTGTAGAAAACTACATAGCCTGTTTGCTGCTCGATAGCAGTAAAAATTTTCTTCAGGGAAAGATCCTTTCCCGAAAGTGTAACACTTTGTGAAAAAGTTGACGCATGCACACTTAGAAAAGTAATGGTCAGCAGTAAAAAGGTAAGCCTCATTACGAAGAAGATTTTGGTAATGTAACGATGCCTCCACCATGACAGGTGGCCACAATAAGCATTTTTTTGCATAAATTGCATTTGGTTTGGTTGATAATAGATTCTCTTACGGAAAATTTAAAACGACTGAACTACCAACCGGAAGTGGGTCCAAGCACTTCCGGTTTTCGTTTTTTATGATTGGTTTATTTAGGTTGTATGATGAGTTTTCCTCCAGGCTCCAGCCTGAAGTGAATGCCGGCATCAGTCAATATCTTGAGTAATTGCGTCAGGCTTACGTTCCGTACTATTTTACCACCGAACACCACATCCGGTACTTCCTGGTCGTACACTACCTCGATGTTATACCACCTGGCCAGTTGCCGCATTACCTCCCGCAGGTGTTGTCCTTCAAAATTAAACAGGCCGCTGCGCCAGGCCATTACCGCGCTGGTATCCACTCCGTTCACCACCTGCGGCGTTTGCGTACCTGCCGCTAAAACAGCCTGCTGTCCTGGCTGCAATACCACCGCCTGCGCCGCGCTGAAGCGGATACGCCCTTCCAGCAAGGTAGAGCGGATGGCCCCTTCATCGGGGTAGGCGTTTATGTTAAAGTGAGTGCCCAGTACATCAATATAGCTTTCCTGTTTGCTGATCTTTACCCGGAAGGGTTTGTGCGGGTCCTTCGCTACTTCAAAGTAGGCTTCCCCGCTCACTTCCACCAGTCGTTCCCGGCTGGTAAAAGCAGTAGGATAGCTGAGCGAAGAGGCGGCGTTCAGCCATACTTTGGTACCATCGGGCAGTACTACCTGGAACTGGCCGCCACGTGGCGTTGTAAGTACGTTGATACCGGCGGCCTCCCCGTTGGAGGAAGGCGCATAATTCAGCTGGCCGTTTACCTGCTGGGCGGTGGTATTGCCCAGCTGTATTTGCCGTTTGGCAACGCTGTCGAGTGCAATTACGGAGCCATCGGCCAGTTTCAGTACAGCTTTACTGCTGCCTGGCGCCACGTCGTATTTCGCGGCCAGTTGCTGTTTGCCGGTTTGCTGCTGCCAGCGGAAAATACCGGTGCCAATGAGTAGCAGCAGGGATGCCGCTGCTGCCCACCAGGCATACTGCCGGGGAATCAGGCGGCGCGGTGGTTTATCTGTTGCTTTTGATGGAGTGGCTTGTATAATATGCGCGTACATTTCCGGCAGGGGCGCGTCCTGTCCGAATGCCGAGTGGTCAGTGTCGGCAAGCGCCGCCAGCAGGCTTTCCAGCCGGGCAGTGTTGCGCTCATCCAGGAGCATTACCCGCCATTGCCGGAACTCTTCCGGTGTCATGGTATCGTCCGTATACTTGCGGAACAGTTCATCAAATTCCTTGTCGGCAGGTTGCATGCATTTAAATAATAATGGTTGATGTTGTTATTACCCTTTGCTACTATTAGACGTAAATACATCCGGTGGGTAATGCATACTTTCTTAAAAAAAAGCAGAAAATAATGGCGTCAGGTACAAAAGAGCCACCAGTACTATTTCCGGGAAGTTTTCTTCCAGGTATTTACGGATAATGGCCAATGCCCGCACCAGATGACTTTTGGAGGTAATGGGTGAAATATTCATGCGTTGTGCAATTTCCGTATGGGTTAATCCCTGGAAACGACTCAGCATAAAAGCGGTTTTTAATTGAGGGGAAAGTTGGTCTACTGCCTGTAAAATGGCTCCTTCCAGTTGTTTCAGCGCCAGTTGTTCTTCTACGGAAGGCGCTGTATCTGTAAAAAAGCTGGTCAGGTATGCTTCATTTTCCGGAGCCGCTACTTTTTTCCGCAGGTAATCCATTGCCAGATTGCGGGTAATGGCGTTGAGCCAGGGTCTGAATTGCTGTACAGTAAGCAGTTGTGTTCTTTTCACCCATATTTTTACAAAAACTTCCTGGGTAAGGTCCTGTGCTATCTCCGGTGATTTCATCAGGCGCAGGGCAAGGCCGTACACATGCCTGGCATAATGTTCATAAAGTATACTGAATGCCTCCTGATCGGCGTCGGCTACCCGCTGGAGCAATTCCTTCTCATCTTCTAACTGGTGCATTCCATAAAAATCTAGGCGCGGAGAGATCGGTGTTTTGATTGATATCGTAAAAATAGAAAAAAGCCGTCATTCGTTCTTCTTTTTATTTACAGATATCTTTTCTCAGCGCTTCTCCGTCTTTCACACCGTGTGTATTGAACTCAATAGTTTCCACGCGTGTGCCACCCGGATAATGGAGGCGGATTTCATAGTCGGTATCTTTTTCCAGTGTCAGGTTAATTTCCCTGCCGGCCTCCCCGATAAAGCACCAGCCGATTTGCCGTTGTTTGTTATAGATATAAATACATGCGGCTGTTAATGACGGGCACACGGTACCGGTGAATGGGATCACGAGTCCCGGCGGTAATTGGGTAAGCGTATAGGTGGAGGGTGTGGTAATGGAATAAATATCATCACTTCCTTTGCCACCCGTGCGGTTGGAGGCAAAGTAGGTATTTCCATTGGCAGCGGCTACAAAATAAAAATCGTCGCCCGCGGAATTGGTGGGATAGCGGAGGTTTTCCGGTGTGCTCCATTGGGTTTTGCTACCAGCGGTATGGAAAATGTCGAAACCGCCCATGCCGGTCCATCCTTTACTGGAAAAGTACAGGCCGCCATCGGGGGCTATGGTTGGAAACTCCTCTTCTTCTAAAGTATTAATACCCGCACCGCAATTTACCGGTGCGCCCCATTTGCCATCGCCTTGTTTTTCGCTGTACCAGATGTCTGTAGCTCCCTGTCCGCCTGGCATGTTGGCCGCAAAATAAAGGGTGTTGCCATCATTGCTGAGGGCGGCATGTCCCAGGGAATATTCATCGGGTTTATTATAGGGGAATGCAGTTAGTTCGCCCCATTTACCATTTGCATCTTTTTGCGCGGAGAATAATTCCAGGCGGCGGTAGCCGTACTTTACTTTATCTTCCTTTACGGCAGGAATGCGGCGGTCCGCGTTTGTCATGGTTACATAGGCCGTGCGGTAATCTTTATCAAAAACGGCGGGGCCTACATGGTATTTCGACCAGTTAAATGCCGGGGAAAAATCTTTGACGTATACATTGCCATAGTTGGCGGTATCTCCTATATAAAGGCCCTGAAAATCGGTGCGGGTGCGGCCATATACATTCCTGTTAAAATGGCTGCCATTTTCGAGCTGGTTGCGGTATAGCGAGTCGGACACGAATACGATACCGCCGGGATAATAAGTAGCGCCCCAGTCGGAACCAATGGTATTAAGCCGTTCCACATTACGGATGGCAACAGGCGTGGGTGTTTGTATCCATTCCTGTGCGGCATCGCAGCCGGCGATCCGGTTTTTCACCTGTTCGGGGCTACCGGTTTGTGCATATTGTGTGTAGGCTGCTTTTGCTTCATTGTATTTACCTAAACTTTTGAGCATATCGCCGTAGTATAAACGGGCATCAGCGGGGGCATCGGGGCGGGTCAGCAATTTGGCGTACCAATCGGCGGCGGCGGCATATTCATTGATATGCCGGTAGGAATCTGCCAGGCGTTCCAACACAAGGTTTTTTGTTTTGTCTTTTTTCTTTGCGGCAATCCTTTCATACAGGGAAGCTGCTTTTGCGTAATCGTATTTGGCGTAGTAAACAGCAGCCTGTTGGTCGAGCGGCAATTGTTCCTGTGCCTGTAAAAACTGTACCGATAAGATGAGTAGAATTATACCAGCATATTTTTTCATAGTGTATATTTAAATGAATACCCTGCATTAGAAATATCTCGGACTGATCACCCTGGCTTTCTTGCCGGGGAATAAAAAGCCAATGGATATTTCATGTGATCCGCTCTGGAAAGAAGACATTTTGCTAACGGTAAGATCATACGCATATCCCAACCTGAATTGATTGGTGATATTAAACTGTACCAGTGCGCTGGCGGCGTCCAGTTGCTCCAGGTTCTTATCCAGTGCGGGTTTACTCCAGATCTTCACCCCGGTGCGGTAAGAGCCGCCAACCCAAAGGCGGTCGGCTATAAAGAATAAAGCAGTGAGGTCTACATTGGTAGGTCCTTTAAAGTCTTCTTTTACGAGGATAGATGGTTTGAACTTTACGGTTTCAGACAGGTCGAACATCATGCCGGCGTTTACATACAGGTGTTGTGTTTTACGGATGGTTTTATACTGGTATCCTTTCCAGTAATAACGGGAGGCATCTGTATAAAGGGAAAAGAGATCCATTACGGAGGCGCCTGCGTAAAATTTCGAGGTGAAGTAATAGATTCCGAACCGTGCATCGGGTACCCAGGTGGATGCCCTGCCCATAGGAATGGTAGGATCATTATCATCGTTGTACACAAGGGCGTTACCGTCGATAGCATATTGCGTAATCCCTGCTCCTACTCCCAGGCATAAACGTTTATCGCCGTCTTCATTCAGCGGAATACGGTAGGAGTACATTCCATAAATGGAGGTAGCGTCCTGGGGGCCGAGTTTATCATACATTACCTGCAGCCCTAATCCTACGCGGTTATCGCGGGAGGCGTTCAGGGCGCCGTCTACAGATACGCCGCCGGTTTGGGGACCACCGGGGAAATTAACCCATTGCTTTCTGTAAATGGCATTTGCAAACAGATCTTCTTTGTAACCTGCGTAGGCCGGGTTTACACTCAACATATTAAAAACATATTGGCTGAACTGTAGATTCTGCTGCGCCTGTACTGATAGCGGCTTATACAGCAACCCGGAAAACGTTAACAACAGCATTAACTTTGATTTCATGTTTATGCTCATACGAGATCCTTTAAGATGTCAATAAGTAATGATTACCGAAGTAATTTGACCTCCCCGTTAAATCCCTGTCCAGTTTGTGCTGTACATCATTTCAGTATGTAGAAGTAAATACTTTTATTGAGGTCCTATCACGAAACAATCGTTTTACCATTTCTGTCCGGGTACAATAAACTCGATGATCTGATTCACATTGCGTGGTGGTAGCAGGATACAGTGCAGCCAAAGGATATGTCAATGTTAGAACCGAACAGACAAAAGGGGTTGGACGTGCAACGGGCACGCTTTTTCCCATAGAATATGAGCTACAAATCAGTTTTTGAAAACGGTTGTGAAGGATACCCTCCATTATCTACATACATCAATAGCAACCAGAAGGGTATCTCCCAGCCTCTATCAACAATAAAAATGGTAAAAGGTTTACTGAATTTTATCATTTGCAGCAGAATAACATATGTGACAACATAGGAATCCTATCTACACGGGGTTACAGCAGGTACAACAGCATCGCTGTAATAGCGCCAAACAAGGTATTGCCGAAGTTCACCGTATCATTACCGATGATGTGTTTGCGTTCCAGTGTGGCGCCCAGCAGGGAGTCTGCCAGGTTACCGGCAATACCGGCAATGGCCACAAACCATACGGTTTCGTCCATACCAAAGCAGATACCGTAAAGTAAAGCGAGGATGCCTGCGCCCGCTGCGCCCAGCAGGGTGCCTTCCAGGCTAACCACCCCATCCAGCCCCCTGGCCTCTTTTTTAAAAGTGAGGATATTATAAAAGTTGCGGCCGTATACCATGCCCAGTTCGGACGACAGCGTATCGGCAGTAGCCGCGGCCAGGCTGGCGGCCAGCATCATCCGGTACATATCGTCGATATCAGGGTTTATGAGCGCCAGCAACGCCATGATAGCGGCAACGCCGCCATTGGCAAACACCTGACCGGCCGTGCGCTGTTCAGGGGGGTTTTCTCCCGGAAAAACTTTCAGGTACTTCTTATGTGAGGTAGCGGTTATGCCCATGATAAAAAATGCGCCGAGCAATAACAGTCCGCCGTAGCCGGTTCCTGCGGCTACCAGCAGGGCTACTGCCGCTGCCATCACGCCACCGCCCGGGGTGAGCTTACGTTTTTTCACACACAGTACCGCGATGGCGATAATCGCCACCAGTATAATAATCAGTTCGAAGAAAGAAGATAGTTGCATAACAAGCCGCAAAACTATACAAATATCCCGTTCCTGATTTTTTAAATGTAAAGGGCGGTCTTTTCTTTTATAAAGGCATGATGTGCGCTCCAGCTATCCCATACCGCCTGTGCCCATTTTTTCATGGCGGCGTATAGTTCCTCCTCGGTAGTGGCTTTGAGTACATCCTGTACGGTGAGGGCGCCGGTGGTGGCGGGCGGCTCCAGCTTCTCCCAGGATTGCTTCGGGATGATACTGTGCACATGCTGTACCTGCCGCCCGGTATAATTCTTTTCCAGTGCAAGATACAACCCCATCAACGCGTAGGCGGTGATGATATTGCGGCTCACGCCACCGGCATGCTGGGCGCCGTAGGCATCTACAGACAGCTGATGATGGAAATCCGGATGTTGAAAAGCAAAGGTACGGTCGGCGAGCTGATTGAAGAGATCCAGGCATTCTCCGGATGCATTATATCTTTCGGAGGGGGCTAATTGCTGGTACGCAAGATGTAGTTTACAGCCCGGGCAAATGATATTGTTTTCTGTCATGTGCTGCTGAAATTAAATGCTGGTGTAAATACTAAAAATAAGGATTTTACACCAGCATTCTTTCAGTGGTTGTTATTTCGCATACCAATCGCGCAGTCGTACTTCTATTCCTTTATTACCCGCGTCTACCAGGCTTTTGAACTTATTCACATCGGCGAGTCCGCCTTTACCGCGGTAGTGATAAGGGTATACTATTTTGGGTGCAAAGGCCAGTACGGCATCTGCCGCTTCGGTTACATCCATTGTGTATGGCAGGTTCATGCAAACAAAGGCTACATCAATATTTTTCAGCGCCCTCATTTCCGGAATTCCCTGGGTATCGCCGGAGATATAGACAGATTTACCCCCTACTTTCAGCACATATCCGTTACCTCTTCCTTTGGTATGCATAGCGGTGGCGCTTTCCGGGAGGTTGTACATGGGAATGGCGTTGACGGAAATCCCTTCCACGGTTTTGGATTCCCCGTTTTTCAGGGTGATAACCTGGCTGGCTGGGATCCCTTCCAGTTTCGCTGTTACAACTGCCGGGGCAATAATAATTGTATGGGCCGTTTTAACAGTATTGATGGTAGCCGGATCAAAGTGATCGCCATGAATATCGGTTACCAGGATGATATCCGGCGCCGCCAGTCCTTTGTGTGGCTCCGCACCACCGGCAGGGTCCACATAAATGGTTTTGCCTGCCACCGACAACAGGAGGTCGGCATGGTTAATGGGCTGGATAGTAAGATTGCCTTTGGAGGTGGAGATCACATCCGGTGTAACTCTCTGCGCAATGGCATTGCCGGCGGCCAAAAGTACCAGGAGTGCAAGGAAACAGTTTCTCATAATTGCTGATTAATGTGATCGTAAAGTTAAACAATTCCTGCGCTGCGTCCTTTTAAAAATACTACTTTCGTGCTCTTTGCAAAGCACTTAAACAGATGGGATTCCGGCTTATATTTCTTTTACTGGTTATTTTCTCCCCCCGCATACAGGCACAACCGGACAGCAGCCTGCCCGTTGTGGCAGACAGCAGCCGTCCGGCTATTAAAGCCAGCGATACCTTAATACGGTACCGTATAAACGGTGTTTACCTGGGCAGTATCTGGCAGGACCTGAAATATACGGTAGCGCGGCCGGCCCACTGGGGAAAAAGAGATTACATCCGGCTGGGCGTGGTAACCGGCGTAACCGGCATCCTGCTGGGAGGGGACTATGGCGTGAAACAGTTTTTTGTACGCCACCAGTCGAATTTTGTTACCAGCGTAACAGACCAGATAGAACCCTTTGGCAATGCCTATTCCCCGTATCTTGTAGCCGGCATGTATGTAGTGGGAGTAATTGCAAAAGACCGCAACCTGGAACATGGCGGACTAATGGCTGCCAAATCGCTGATCATTTCCACCGCCATTTACGCCACCCTTAAAAGTATTGTGAGACGCGGGCGCCCTACCTATTACGATTCCCCGTTTAGCTTCAATGCTCCCTTCAGCAAAGATAAACAGCATACCTCATTCCCATCAGGACATAGCCTCACCGTGATGACAGTAGCCACCGCTTTTGCGGAACTCTACGGAAAAGATCATCCCTGGGTGCCGTGGGTATCCTATGGCATTGCCGGCCTTACCGGCGCCACCCGCCTGTATGAAAACCGGCACTGGAGCAGCGATGTATGGGTAGGCCTGGCCCTGGGACATTTTGTAACCAAAAGCGTTTTCCGGCATCACCGGGAACTGGAGCATAAAAAGGCCATGCAGCTCATGATGGCGCCCTGATCTGAAACCTGCAGGAATTAGAAATAAATAACTAATTTAGCAGCGCCTATAACACTATGTCATATATGAGTATTCCCTGCTTCCGGCTCGCTGCGCGGATTTGTATTGTTTGCCTTTCCTGTTTTATTTATTTCACCCCTGCTGTGAGCGCACAGTTAAACGTATTCAGTCCCGCAAGTCCGGACGAACGCCTGCTAACCAGCCTGGAACAACAGTTTGAAGCCGGTTACAAAGCGAGGCTGGCCGCCTTCCCATCCAAATACAAAAAAGAATTCCAGGCTGTTTACGACCAGCGCTGGGAAAATATCAAATCCAAATTCGACAAAAAAGAGATCTATACGGCCACCGGCGCCAAACAATATCTTGATAAGTTATTACAGGAAATTGTACAGGCAAACCCGTTATTACAACATCAAAAAATACACTGCTACTTTTCAAGATCGGCTGTTCCCAATGCCAGCTATATCGGCGAAGGCATTATCCTGTTTAACATGGGCCTGTTTAAGCAACTGGAAAATGAGAGCCAGGCAGCTTTTGTACTGTGTCATGAACTGGCGCATTACTACCTGCAGCATAGTGAAAACAGCATTGCCCGTTATGTAAATACCATGAACGGGAAAGATATGCAACAGCAGCTGCGTAAGATCAAAGCCACCGAATACGGCAAGCGGGAGCAACTGGAAAAACTGATCAAGGGGGTTACGTTTAACAGCCGCCGGCACAGCCGGGATCATGAATCCCAGGCCGATTCTATGGGGCTGGCATTCCTGCAACGCACCCGCTTCAGCGTGAATGGCGCCTTAACCGTAATGGCCCTGCTGGATACGGTAGACGTAGATACGATGAATACTGCCGCCAGGTTACAGCAGCTGTTCAACGCCAAAGCGTATCCCTTCCGCAAAAGATGGACAGCCAAACGGGAAGGACTACTTGGCGGACATGCGCAATTGGAAAAAGACCGGGAGATGGAAGATTCTCTTAAAACACATCCTGATTGCAAACAACGCATAAAGCTGCTTGAAGCAATGGCAGGCGCTGGTCAAAGGAACAATACTGCGCCGAATATTATTGACAAAGCCACTTTTGATTCCCTGCAGCATGCTTTTAAATATGAAGTGATCAGTTATGCATTTGAAAATGACCAGTATTCGAGAAGCTTATATTATGCGATTTCCCTGTTACAGGAATATCCCGATGATCCTTTCCTGGTAACACATATCGGTAAGGTGCTGAACAGTTGCTATGATGCACAGAAAGCGCATACCCTGGGAAAACTCACCGACCTGCCGTCGCCCGTTTACACCGATAATTACAATGTGCTGCTGCAGATGATCCAAAACCTGCACCTGGATGAATACCCGGCCGTCAGCTTTTATTACCTGGAAGCATATCAGCCGAAACTGAATACCTATACCGCTTTTATGCGGGAGTTTAATAAATCGCGTCAGTTAATCCAATAATAAAAATTAACGCCCTAATACCTAAACATCATGTACAAAAAAATGTTCGCAGTTGTACTGCTCTTTCTCTCTGGCTGGTCTGCATTGCAGGCGCAGGGTAAGCTTTCTATCGACAATGTGTATTCCGCTTATTTGCGTAACAGCGGTACCATTATGGAGAAGCAACAGATCAAAGGATACTTCTTTTTTTATCTGAGTGATAAAGTAGATAGAAAAACAAATGAATATACTTTGCAGATCCTGGACGAGAATCTCAATAAAGTAAAGGATATCAAGTTCGAGGATAACAAAAAGGTGAATCTCCTGGAAGCCGCATACAATGGTAACAGTCTCTCTTTTCTTTTCCAGGATGAAAAGGAAAGAAAACTCACGATGAAGATATATTCTATGCAAGGTAAGCTGCTCCGTACTTATATCAATGAATACAGCCGCAAAACAGAGGAGTTCATGAAGATGTATAACAAAGACCGCGCAGATAATGAAGCTACCAACCGGCATGTATTTGATGTGGGAGAAAAAGGGTTTGTGTCTGTAATGCCTGTGAAAGACGGAAAAGATTATACCTATGAAATGGATTTCTACGGATCTCAGAAAAAAGCTTACTGGAAATACATCCCGGATGACAAGAACCGGTATGCCCAGGCAGAATACCTGGGTAATACCGATAGTCTCATTATCCTGCAGGTACTGAGCAGAAGACGCCTGATCGGTAATGCCGTGACAGCGCACCTGGTAGGTATCAACTTTATTACTAAAAAAGTGGCATTTGATCTTGAGGGAGAGGAAGATGAATACCGCATACTCCCTTCCAGCATCAAACGTAAAAGCGATGGCACCTTCCTGGTAATGGGGCCTTATTGCGACAAGGGCGAAAACCCGGTAAAAGCTGCCAGTAAAGGGCTTGCTGTTTATGAAATGAATACAGCAGGAAAAATTCTCTCCAGAAAATACAACAGCTGGGAAACTGATTTTGCCAAATACCTTCACACTTCCGGGAAAGGAAAAATAGATGAAATAGGTTATCTCTGTATTCATAACCTCATTCTTTCAGCGGATGGTAAACTAACGGTAGTAGGTGAAGGCTATAAAAGGCAGGTTAGCGCCGGCGGCACAGCTCTGAAGGCATTAAGCATTGCAGCGGGAGTTGATGCATTTAATGCCACAAAAATCACCATCACCGATATGGTGGTCATGACATTTGATGAACATTTTAATGTAACCGGCGCCCAGATATTTAATAAAACAAATAATGCCGCCACTACCCCGCCAGGTATAGATTATGTAAGTCAGCATATGATTGCACTGGCGCTCAAAAGCACAGGCGCTTTTGATTATGATTTTACTACCGGTGATGAAGATAACGAAGCGTTCTCCATCTGTTACAGTGATTATGAAAGAACCGGTGAATACAAAGGACAAACTTTCAATACCATCCACTATAACGGCAGTAAATTCACGCAGGATAAGATCAAGTTAAAATCCAAAGCCAGCCAGCTGAAAATATTCCCGGCAAAGCCTGGCTCTGTGATGATCCTGGAATATTTCAAGAAAGAAAAGCGTATTGATGTGCACCTGGAAAAGATCAGTTAATAATACATTCATCTTAATAAAAAAGCAGCAAAGAAAACCTTCGCTGCTTTTTTATTTTTAGCAAGATCCATTTCGCTGAATTGTTTGGCAAATACCGGCACCTGCTTTATCTTCCTGTAAATTTTTAGTTCTCATGAAAAAAATTGCAGCAGTTCTTCTATCAGTATTTGCTTACAGCGTTTGTTTTGCCCAGGAAGATGGAACATGGATTGAGCCCAGCAAAGAAAGCCAGGCTTATCACGAATACCGCCTCAAAATAAGCAGGCCTCCGGATGGGTTGGAAAAAGTGCTGGCCCTGATTGCCAAGGCCGGTCATGATGAAGACGAGAACACTCCTCTGTCCCAAAAAGATTACATGGCGTTATCCATGCGGGAAAAGCTTACTTATCACCTGATCCATGCAGAATCGTATAGCCAGAACTGTGATGCCATGCCACCGGTTCCGGATGAGCATAAAAAGATTTTCGCGCAATTGCCGGACGCTTTCGGGGAATACAGCTGGAGCCAGCGTCAGCAGAATTTCATGACGGCTAACCGCGATTCCGCCATCGCGTTAATGAGCGCTTCCATCCAGCGCAGCAGCCGGATTGGCGTTAATTATAAAAAGGCGATCATTGACATCAATGGCCGGGAAATGATTCCTTTGCTGATCAGCACCTATAACAGGGATCATAAAGATCATGATATACTCACCCTGCTGATGGTATTGATGAAGAATAATGAATATGCGCCGTTCCTCTCCTCTGTTTCCTACAAAAAGCTGTACGCCAATGAAGGAACCAGTTACCAGGCATTCTTAAATTTCAATACTGCCAATGAAGCGTTGATCATTGAGCGGGCTACTGCATTTTACAATGGGCTTCCTAAAAAAAGTTAGTACCGCGTTGCTGGTGCTGAGTGGCTATGTCTGCTGCGCGCAAACGCCGGGGGTGTACATACCGGTACCCGCCGGCACTTACCGTATAGGTGGGCAGCAACATGCGCTTAACCCGGAAAGACAAGTGAGGGTAGATAGTTTTAATATAGCAGTATATGAAACCACTAACCGGCAGTTTGCTGCGTTTGTGGCGGCCACCGGTTATATAACTGATGCAGAGCAACGGCACGATGCGCTGGTATTTGTACCCGGATTGCGGGAGTTTGAATGGAACAATGATTCCACCGCCTGCTGGCGTTTCCCCAACGGCGTAAGTGCCGGTGGTATTGAAAATAAAATGGGGCACCCGGTTACCTGCATCAGTTATAAAGATGCGCAGGCTTATTGCCACTGGGCAGGCGTAAGGCTTCCCACGCTGGAAGAATGGGAAATTGCTTCCCGTGCCGGCGCCCGCAGCACTTATTTTTTTGGAGAAAAAAAAGCGCTCATCGGCCGCTATGCCAATATCTGGCATGGGAAAGACCACCTGCAGGCCGATAGTTCCGACGGATATATGTATACGGCGCCTGTTGGTAGTTTTCAACCCAATGCCTGGGGGTTGTATGATATGTATGGCAACGTTTTTGAATTCTGTTCCGGCCACATAAAGCCCGGTGAAAGCCCTACCCTGGCGCATGCCCGCGGCGGCTCATGGTGGTGCAGCCAGCGCTCCTGCTCCTTCTTCAATTCCGTGGATATTGGCCGTGTTCACCAGCGGGCTTCCTTCAGCAACCAGGGTTTCCGGACGGTAAAATAATTATGGTGCTACCTGCAGATCTGTTTTGATGGCTTTGGCCGTCATGCTTTGCAGCAACACTGCCGGTTTAAAAGGCACCTGCCATTCATTGCTATTCAGTTTTACGCCTTCGCAGCCGGTAAGCCGGAAAGCAGGCCGTGGTGCGCCCTGTGGCAAATAGCCTTTCATCCAGGAAATACGGTTACGGGTAAACGATAAGTTGCCCGTGCTCCGGGCTGTTAACACCGGGTAATCGTAAATCCTGAATTCATTATCTTCTATGCGGATGTTATGATGCACCATAAAGCCTTTCAGCAGCTGATGGTTTTCGGTCGCTATGGCGATCACATAATTATTATCGGGCGCCAGGTTATACCCGCAGCCTTCAAAGATATTACCGGTGATCAGCACATCCTGTACCGGGCCGGACTCAAACCAGCTGGCGGCATCATCGGCAATAAGGATGGCGTGCATACCGATTCTGTAGAACCGGTTATGTTCTATCACTACTTTTTTACGGGTGGTTACCAGCAATCCTCTTGTATTCACGGCTTCAAACAGGCAATTCCGTATCGTCAGCGACGGTGTCCAGGTGATGTTTTCCAGGCAGTCGCCGGCAACGATCCCATCCGGCAAATCCGTGCTGAGCGTCACTTCCATTTCCCTTTCGCTGAGCATGCGCGCGGAGAAGATCCGGCTGTTTGCATATCCCTGTAACGTGGCAGCATGTACGAAACTGATACTGTCGCCCGCAAAGAAAGCCTGGAATCCATATGTCTGATGATGCATAAACCGCAGTTTCAGTACCCGTGGCGCCACTTTCTCCGTAATTACCAGGTGAGTGCCGTGTACATTCACCGGGTCGTCGTGCAGGCCCTTGAAATGCGAATCCGTAATTATGATGTTTCCTTTGCAGCCGGAGAAGTGCATGCCATCTGCAAACGTGGCCATTACACGACCACTCTTTTCGTCCGGCATGATCTGTATATGGCTGTAGTGAAGATCTTCGGAGAACTGTGATACAATCCCGAGGCCATGCATGTAACGCATGTTGATATGATCCAGCTGCACATTGCGGCAATGCTGAATGAATGCGCCTACCTGGTCGCGGATCCCATCCCTTACGGTAAGCACGTTGCCTGGCTGGCCTTTGAAGCCGGAGAAATCACCGGTAAACTGTACGGTATTGGGAGCAATAGTGGTTGCCATGCTTTTCTGAAATGGCGTCCAGGAAGAATAAGTGTATATGCCCCTGGCGGTATCTGCCAGCACTGCATGGAATATTTTCATGCCCCATTTAGGACCATACCATTCGAGGTGCTGATCAATAATAGTATACTTTGAACCGGGATGTACCGCCGCAACTACCATTTGCGGCGTAACCGTTTTCAGTGTCATTTCCGACATTGAGGGGCGTTCCATATCCACGGTCACATGGCGCATGGTGATGTTTTCACACCGGTCAAAAACCCAGGTGGTCATCTTTCCATGAAAAACAAACTCCGCTCCATTCCCTTCAATGGTAAGGTCTTTGAAGTTTTCGAAAAACAACCCGATGGTTTTTGTTTTCTCCGGCACTTCCGTTTCGCTGGAAGTGTTGGAAATAAAATATACCTTCTTCACGGCGCTGTCGGGGTAAAAATCGTAGCGACCCGGCGCAAATTCCAATATAGCGCCGGGTTTGTCCTTACAGGCTGCAATTGCCTGCTGTACCCGCGTGGTGGCATCTGTGAAGGTATTGGGTGCAAGACCAAAACTATTTACGTGTATCCGTTCCTGTGCGGCAACCGTGAAAGAAAAAGCGATCCCGATGCCGGTAAATATCTTTCTTAAAATATTCATTTGTTGATGATGATAAAAATTCTTTACGTGGAAAAATGATGATGAAAGATTGATACTGTTTTGCTGCAAACGCATATTATTTTCAAGGCGTTTCCTGCGCTGCTGCAGGCAACAGGAAAGCTACTAAATATGCCGGTTATAAGGCAAAAAATTTTCTGCGGCTCCAAACAAAAACGGCGGAACGGTGTTCATAAAGAAAAGTTATTATCATGAAAAAAGTATTGCTGTTTCTTTACTGCCTGCCTCCTTTGCTGATAAATGCACAGCAACAGGTGTTAATTAATAATGTGCAGTTGTTCAACGGGAAGGATAATAAAACCGAAACTGTTAATGTGCTGATCACCGGCAATGTGATCAGCCGCATCTCCAAAGACCCTGTTGCTACCAATAAAAGCATGATGGTGACCATTATCGACGGGCAACAGCGGTTTCTGATGCCGGGTATGATAGATGCCCACTGGCATAGCTTCATGTGTGCCAACACCATGATGGATATGATGATGGGCGAACAGAGCTTCCTTTTTATCCGGGCAGCCAAAGAATCGGAACAAACCCTGCAGAGAGGCTTTACCGCTGTGAGGGATCTGGCCGGGCCGGTATTTGGCATTAAGCGCGCTATTGACCAGGGCCTGCAGCCTGGTCCCCGGATCTATGCCAGCGGCGCCATGATTTCCCAGACTGCGGGACATGGCGATTTCCGTTTACCTACAGATCCTCCCCGTATGTCGGCCAGGGAAATAGCCCGGCCGGAAGTGCTGGGCGTAGGCATTATTGCCGACGGCAGTGATGAAGTGCTGGTAGCCACCCGTGAACAGCTGCGGCATGGCGCATCACAAATAAAACTCGCAGCAGGCGGCGGAGTAGCTTCTCTTTATGATCCGCTGGAAGCGACCCAGTACTCCGTGGAGGAAATGAAAGCGGCGGTGGAGGCGGCGGCCGACTGGGGCACCTATGTTACCGTGCACGCCTATACGACAGCAGCCATTAAGCGCGCCGTTGCTGCCGGCGTGAAGTGTATTGACCACGGGCACCTGATGGATGAGGAATGTGTAAAACTCCTGGCCGATAAAGGCATCTGGCTCAGCATGCAGCCCTTTGGTGGTCCCAACAGCAATACCTATACTGATCCCAAACAGGCGGCAGACAGTAAAATGGTAGGAGAAGGTACGGATAACATCTACCGGTGGGCAAAAAAATATAAAGTAAAGCTGGCCTGGGGAACAGACATGCTTTTTAACCCGGCGGCAACAAAAAACCAGAACCAGCAGGTAATCCGTATGAAAAACTGGTTCAGCAATTTTGAAATCCTTAAAATGATCACCAGTGATAATGCACAATTGCTGGCATTGTCCGGTCCGCGGAATCCTTATCCCGGTAAGCTCGGCGTACTGGAAGAAGGCGCGCTGGCAGATATGTTGCTGGTAGACGGCGACGTATTGAAAAACCTGGAGCTATTGGGCGACCCGGAGAAAAACCTCCTGCTTATCATTAAAGACGGGAAAATATTTAAGAACACCATGCCCCATCCATGATATCAGAACAGGAACCAGATCATAGCCACTGCTGCGGCAGTCATCAGTAATAGTGTAAGTCCGCCGAGCGTATTGGACAGCTTTGAATTGGTATACTCTTTCATAATCTTTTTATTGTTGCCGATATGCATGATCATCACAATCATTACCGGCGCCGTAAGGCCATAGGCAATGGCGGTGTATAACAACGCTTTTATGGGACTTACCCCGAAGAAATTGAGTGATAAGCCTACGATCAGTGAAAAGATAATAGATACATAAAACGGTTTGGCCTGGGAAAACTTCTTATCCAGCCCCGCCTGCCACCCGAGCGTTTCCGCGAGCATATACGACTGCGAACCTGCCAGCACCGGGATGGCCAGCAACCCCGTTCCTAATACACCCGTGGCAAAAATCAGGTAGGTAAGTTTTCCTGCCAGCGGTTCCAGCGCTTTGGCGGCCTGATCTACCGTATCTATCTCTCTCACACCGGCGGGAAATAATACGCTGCCAGTAGTGAGGATGATAAAGAACATCACGATATTGGAGAACAACATCCCCGTGTTTACATCTGTCTTCATTTCACTCAACACCCTTTTATCCACCACAATCCCTTTGCCGTTATGTGCCTGGCCTTCCGCTTCCATAGTCGTTTGCCAGAAAAAGAGATACGGTGAAATAGTAGTACCCAATATCGCAACGATGATAGAGAAGAAATCTTTGTTGTACTGAATGGTGGGGATGAAAGTATGTTTTGCTATATCGCCCCAGTTTTGTTTTATCATAAAGGGCACCACTATATACAGCAGCAGCGACATACAAAGCCACTTCAGGATCATAGCAATTTTTCTGTAGGAAAACCGGATGATCACAAACATCATCAGGGCAGTGATTCCTACACAAAAAACGGATACAGGTACCGCCGGGAAGATCATATGACACACTGCTCCCATGCCCTGAATATCCGCGCCTATGTTCAGCGTAATGGCCGGAAAACTGAATAACAGCATGATGTAAAGTACCGGCCTGGGATAATTCCTTTTCAAGGTAACCGTTAAGCCTTCGCAGGTAACGAGCCCGATGCGGGCGCACATGCCCTGGATAGCCGCCATCAGCGGAAAAGTGAGCAATGATGTCCACAAAGTGGCCAGCCCGAACTGTGCTCCTGCCTGCGAATAGGTAGCAATACCAGACGGATCATCATCACTGGCGCCGGTAATTAAACCTGGACCCAGCTTTTTAAAAAACGAGATGGGTTTATTGGGGGAATCCTGTTTATCCATGAACCTTGTCATTAATGGGTATGTGGTAAGTTAATGGAAATCCGGGATATATAGCGTCCGGCGCCAATACTGTTGCCAGCAGCGGCGTGGTGCTGGCGAACTACCCGTGGATCCTGTTGATGGTATTTAGTCCTGCAAGATCCGCCCCATCTATTTCAGGGACCCCGACGGCAACCTGCTGGAGGTAAGTAATTATATTTCAAAATAAACATCCAGGGGAATATTGTTTTTATGCGAAAAACAATATATTTTTATGCTGCTAATGAGAATCAACCTGTTTTGTTTCAGCTTTGACCCGCTGTAACCGGACATGGACCCTATAACCAAAATTTGAACATGCTATAATTGACTTGTTTTTGCTAATCACGAAGCTTAATTATTTTATCTAAATCTGTACTGTAGGCCCAACGACTGTAGCGTAGCCAACTACATACTGGTTTTTATTAACCTTTTACACAGCAGATGCGATGGATCCCGGTCCGTCCAAAGGTGGTGTTTCTATCAACAACAAAATCTTTAATAATGTTATAAGCCTTTATGGGCTTATCTATTCTGTATATATACTTTAAACCAAAATCTGTATAACTATGAATAAAGCGGGCGTCTGCGCCTTTCAAGACCCGATTACTTATTAGACCAAAATCTGACGCGTAGTCGCCTGCCCGCAACATTTTCTTATATATCTAAACCAAATTGAAACCGTATGAAAAAAGGTTTACTACTATGGCTTTTGCTAGCCATTGGTGTGGTGCATTCCTATGCCCAGACCCGAACAGTTACAGGCAGGGTTACAGATGCCATTGACGGACAAAATCTACCCGGCGTTTCTGTGATTATCAGAGGCACCAAAACAGGCTCTGTATCCGGTGCAGATGGTAAATTCACTATCCAGGTAGATCAGGGAGCCGTATTACTTTTTTCGTTTGTAGGTTATGAAACAAAAGAAGAAAAGACCGGTAACCGCGCCAACATCAATGTTTCCCTAAGCAGTAGTAATAAAGTATTGAGTGAAATACTGGTAACAGGCTATGGAGAACTGAAGAGAAAAGATGTGACTTCTTCTGTGAGTCACGTATCTGCAGCACTGATTAACAACCGCCCTTCTACCAGCTTTGACCAGGCTTTAACCGGCAGGGCTGCCGGTGTGAACATCAGCACTTCTTCCGGTTTGCTGGGAGATGCAGTAGCCATCAGGATCAGGGGTGTGAACTCCATTTCCAACAGCAGTCAGCCGCTGATAATTGTAGATGGTATTCCGTTAAACAGCAATAACAACTTAAACGTATTTAATGGTGGTAACGGTACCCGTTATAATCCAATGGCGGACGTTAACCCCAATGATATCGAATCTATAGACATCTTAAAAGATGCTGCTGCCAGCGCATTATATGGTTCGAGGGCTGCCGGCGGTGTAATCATCATTACCACGAAAAGAGGCAAGAATGGTACCGTAAATGTTAACTACAACACCTATGTAGGCTGGAGTAAAGCCGCCAAGTTACCTAAACTGCTGAATGGCGACGACTTTACAGTTATCCAGAATGAAAAGGCAAAGAATGGTACCAAAACAGGTGGCGTTGTTCCCATACTCGCAAAAGATATTGATGTTGATGGAGATGGTAAAGCCGACAGAACAAACTGGCTGGATGAAGTATTTCAGACCGGCTTAATCCAGAACCACCTGTTGTCACTCTCCGGTGGAACAGAAAAAGTAAAATTCTATGGTTCCGGTGAATATGCTGATCAGAAAGGTATTGTGCTCGCTAACCGCCTGCGCAGAGGTGGTATCCGCATGAACCTGGACGTAACACCAATGAAATGGCTGAAAGCAGGTCTCTCTTTATACAGCTCCAAAGTGTTGAACAACGGCGTATTGTCTGATGGCTACCTCGCAGGATCCACTTTTTCTTCCTATAACGCCATGCCTAACGTTCCGGTGTATGATAAAAACGGAAACCTGTATATAAAATCGAGCAACGGTGACCTGGCAGATGGCAATAATATTACCACCAATAAGCTGAACCGCTTTTTTCATCCGCTTTCCAATTTACAACTTGGAAGAAACGACAATACCACCAACCGTACCTTATCTAATGTGTACCTGGAAGTAGAGCCGGTTCCCGGGTTAAAGTTAACCTCCCGTTTTGGAGTGGATTTCATGCAAAACTTCGAAGACCAGTACAGCGGACCATTGCAGGCTGGTTTAGGATTAGGCAACAATGGACTGGTACAGGAAAACCTGCTAAGGCAAACACTGTGGAACTGGTCTAACTACGCCACCTATACGAAAGCGATCAATAATACGCATTTCATCAATGCAACGATTGGCCAGGAATCGCAGCATATGGACCGAAAAGAATTATACACCGGACAGGGTAACCTCGCTGACTCTTACTTTAAAGAAATCTACGACGGTTTGTTTGCCGGTTCTGACAACAGTTATACCGGTGGCGCCAGAATCGCCAATTCATTCGACTCCTATTTTGGTAAAGTAGGTTACAACTACGGATCGAAATATTA
The DNA here is from genome assembly GCF_057126945.1 of Chitinophaga sp. G7 BAM 1005. NCBI lineage: Bacteria > Pseudomonadati > Bacteroidota > Chitinophagia > Chitinophagales > Chitinophagaceae > Chitinophaga > Chitinophaga sp. G7 BAM 1005. The sequence continues at coordinate 5,109,874 of NZ_CP181478.1, forward strand.
CTTTGATGCAACCCTGAGAGCAGACGCTTACTCTGATTTCGGTCTCAATAAACGTCGTGGTTACTTCCCCGGTGCATCTGTTGGATGGAGAATTTCTGATGAAAACTTCTTCAAAGAAAATGTGGGTGTTATCAGCGACCTGAAATTCAGGGCCAGCTATGGCATGGTGGGTAACTCCAATATCAGGGCCTATGCTTTCCGCTCTCTATATGGTGGTGGCCAGTACGGCGATCTGAATGGTTTTGGTGTATCACAGATCGGTGACCCTAACCTGCAATGGGAGAAATCCAAAAAACTGGATATCGGTATAGATGTTACTCTCCTGAAAAACAGGATTACCTTTGTAGCCGATTATTTCAGCTCCAACATCGATCACCTGATATTGAATGCACCCATTCTTAATACCGTGGGGATTCCCTGGGGAACTCCGGTAGGTTCCATTCTTACTACCAATGTCGGTACCATGTGGAACAAAGGACTGGAGCTAACGATCAATACCCAGAACATTACTACCAAAGACTTTACCTGGACTTCCAGCCTGAACTTCACTACTATTAAAAACAGGGTGACCCAAACAGCAGATGGCACCGATATCGTATCAGGTAATAACAGGGTGAGTGTAGGCAAAACCATCGGTGTTTTCCGCCTGATCAAATGGGGCGGCGTAAATCCGGACAATGGTAACCCGATGTATTATAATGCCGCAGGAGAATTGGTGATGTACAATCCCGATCCCAACGTAGCTACCGCTAACAAATGGACTTCTCCTGATGGCAGCAAAAAAATGAGTCCCGTAACATCTACTGATGCGGTATATCTTGATAAATCCGGTATCCCTTCCTGGTATGGCGGTTTCACCAACAACTTCTTCTATAAAGGCTTTGAGGCTACTATTGCACTCCAGTACAGCGGAGGAAGTTATGTATACAATGCTACCAGGGCCGCATTGATGAGCAATTATTTTGGTAACAACCTGGAGGAAATCAAAAACAGGTGGACGCCGGAGAACAAGAATTCCGATGTACCACGACTCGTACTGTCCGATGCACCTACCAACCAGGCCTCTACCCGCTGGCTGGAAAAAAGTGATTTCTTAAGAGCGCGTGAAATCAGCATAGGTTATACATTCCCTGGTGTGAGAGAAAAACTTGGCTTAAGCAACCTTCGTTTGTATGGTCTCGTTCAAAATGCATTTATCATCACCGGCTATAAAGGCGCGGATCCTGAAATTACCACCAACCGTGATGGCAATATCAACCTCGGCACAGATAACCGCGGTGTGCCTATCCCCCGGATATTTATGCTGGGCTTAAATGTTGGATTCTAATTGTTGGCAATTAAAAAAATGAATTATGGACTTTAGATATAAAAAGAACTTCCGGAACAACATCCACAGCGGTTTAGTCATGAGCGTTGTTGCCATCGCTACTTCCCTGCTGTTTTCCTGCTCCAAGGTAGATGACCAGATCCCTTTTTCCAAGCTTACGCCTAAAGAGGCTTTCAGTACGCCGGAAAGGGTGGAAAAATCAGCTATCGGTATGTATGATGCCCTCCAGAATGCTGAATTCCTCGGAGGCCGTGTATTGATCTATTCTGATGTCAGAGGAAATGATGTGGATATCTCCTCTTACTTTGGTCAGGTGCCTACTTTTAACATGCTTTCCAATAATGTATATGCTTTTAACTGCTGGGCCGGCGGCTACAGAACGATTTTCGAAAGCAATTACTTTACCCTCAATCTGCAGGAGAATGAAGCGGTAGTTGGCGCTGAAGCTGCTGCCAGTTATTATGCAGAAGCAAAATTCATCCGCGCCCTTTCTTACTTTTACCTGGTAAATACATACGCGCAAACTTATACTTCCGATCCGGCAGCCGGTCAAATGGGCGTACCGCTGGTATTGATTGCTGCAAAAGACGGCGGTGAAGCGATGGATCCTAAAAATAAGATTCCACGCAACACCGTAAAAGAAGTGTATGACCAGATGATCAAAGACCTGAGCGAGGCTTCAGCCGCACTTCCCGTTAGCACCGGCGATGCCTACTATGATCATGCCAGGGCTACCAAAGGAGCTGCACACGCGCTGCTGTCACGTATATACCTGTACCAGGGCAACTGGGCCAAAGCCAGGGATTACGCAGACAGCGTATTGCTGTCGTCCTACGGCTATGAGCTGGATCCTACTCCCGCTACCGTATTTGCACCAGATAATTACCAGTCATCAACAGAACGTATTTTCTCTGTTGCCATGACTTCCGGTGACAACCCCAATACCAACAACGCGATGGGGCAACATTACGGCAGCAGTGGCAGAGGCGATATCGTTATCAGCAAATCCTACTTAACGCTGCCGGGCTTCGACCGGTTCACTGATCTCAGGGGTAAACCATTATTCACCTTTGTAAAAGGCACTCCGGACTCCATATGGTACACCAAGAAATTCTTTGGTAACAGCACCGTGGATGCATGGGTACCTGTAATCCGTCTCGCCGAAGTGATGCTGATCAAAGCTGAGGCGCTGGCAAGATTAAATACCGCCACCGCTGATCCGGGCGCTATTACCCTCCTGAATGCAATCAGAACCAGGGCTAATGCCGCTCCACTGGCGCCTGCCACACAAGCCGCGCTGATCACCAACATTCTCACAGAGCGCAGAATTGAGCTGGCTTTTGAAGGACATGGCGAATATGACTTCCTGAGAACCCACCGCAATATTCCTGCCCGTGGAAATGTAGATGAACAGGAATGGAACAGCAGTTACGTGATTTTCCCCCTGCCTGCTACGGAAGTGGAACGTAATCCTAATATGAAACAAAACCCCGACTACTAAGCCGCAACGCTTATTCATAAAAGAGGGCTGGCCAGTGATCTGGTCAGCCCTCTTTTCTTCTTTTCTAAAAAAACTATTGTAAGATAATTTTCCTCACTGCTTTTCCAAAACGTTCTACTACATAAATATTTCCTTCTTTATCCACACAAATACCATTAATACTGTTATAGGTAGCCTGGTTCAACGTTCCATCATCATTGCCTGCAACCGGATTGCTACCACCTTTCCAGCCGGTGATCCGCGTTACCTGGTCGTTGGCTATTAACCGGATGGCATTATTATCTGCCACATACATTTCGCCGGTTACCGCATTGCGGGCCAGGCCGGTAATGCCACTGAACTGCGCACCGGTAAGCGATCCATCACTATAGCCATACTGATTACCGGCATACAGCTTTTTAACGCCGCCTGCAATTTTAGAAACAAACGGATTGTCCCAGTCGCCACCGTAGAACAGCGTTCCACTGTTATCGATTACCATTGTGCCCGGCGCGCTCTGGTATACATTTGGCGCCAGCGAACTGGCATTGCCCGCACCATCGAGCCGGTATACGCCTGAATATTGTGCGCCTATGTAAACCGTACCATTTTTATCAATACCTAACCCGATAGGCGTAAATGCTACACGCGCTAATGTTGTTACATTCCCGGCCGGCGTAATTTTGCGGATGCTTCTGTTATTCTGATCACATACGTAGAGATTATCCTGCGCGTCCACCACGCAAGCCACCGGGTAATTGAATGCCGCAGCAGTTCCGTTGCCATCTGCATTTCCTGTAGAACCATCGGTTTTCCCTGCAAAAACGCTCACCGTTCCGCTTGCCGTTACTTTCTTTATCACATTCAGATCAAGCACGAATATATTGCCGCGGGAATCCACTGCCACGCCTTTCGGCTCGTCAAAAACAGTTTGCGACGGTCCCCCCACAATGGTGATCACGCCTGCCCTGCGGAATACAGGACCAGTGGCATCCAGTGTGCCCACTTTTACTTTCAGCGCGCCGGTGCTTACCCCAACGGGTACCACTACACGAAGCGTACTGTCGGTGGCCGCTGTTACCGGTACTACCAGGCCATTAAAGCTAACGGTGTTCTCTGCCGCATTGGCGCTGAAGCCGAGTCCTCTTACGATCACCTCCGTACCCGCGAGGCCGTTATCGGGTATCAGCTGCAAAATGCCCAGCGACTGCTCTTTAAACAACGGACCTTCTGTTTGCTGCCCGTTTACAGTGAGCTGCATTTTCCCGGCGCCTGCTCCGGCAGGTACTTTTACGCTTATACTCTTATCCGCGGCCGCAGTAACAACAGCAGTGTGCCCATTGAAAGACACCGCTACCTCGTCGGTGAGAGCGCTGAAGTAATCGCCTGCGATATCCACCGTAGCGCCGGCCGGCGCGCTGAGCGGTGTTACCGTTCTGATCACCGGTTTGGGAACCACGGTAAATACCTGGCCAATCGTTTTCTGTCCGTTGATGCTTACTGCTACCGGACCAGTAGCCACGCCTTCCGGCGCTGTTACCACCAGCTTACCGGCAGCGGCGCTTATTACTGTAGCTGCTTTACCATTAAAGGTTACGTTATTTCCGGCGGCCAGGGTATTAAAGCCTTCCCCGTTAATGGTTACCGCCGTACCGCTACCCCCCTTCAGCGGCTTGATGCTGCGGATAAACTGGAAGGAAAATTCGGGGCCGCTTACTTCTTTTCCATCTACCATTACTACTACCTTGCCGGTACCTGCACCTTCCGGTACTGCTGCTACCAGCAACGTATCAGCTGCACCCGTGATCAGCGCTTCTTTTCCATTGATGGTTACCTTTGCCGGCGCTTCCATACTGCTGAAGCCGGCGCCGCGGATAGAAATATTCGTACCTGCGGGACCGTTAGCCGGACTGATACCATGCAAACTCAAAGCCTGGTAAGTGTAGGCGCCCAGTTCCATTTTACGGTCGCCGGATTTTACGGAGAGCGGACCAGTACTGCCATTTTCCGGCGCCAGTACTATCAGCACGGAATCGCGCGCATCCAGTACCCTGGCTTCTATACCGTTAAAGCTTACCAGTACGTCTTTAGTGAGTCCCTGTCCCTGCAGGGTAACAATTGTACCTGCATTTCCGCTATTGGGCCAGAACGTTTTTACATTCATGGCCACGGCGTTATGATCCCGATCTTTCTTGCAGCCTGCTGCCAGTAACAACACTACCAACAGCAGGTATAAAGCATATTTCATTGTCAGATGATTAACATTGATTAAAAAGAATACCGTAATCCCAGCTGCACCTGTGCCCTGGAGTTGAGGAAATCAACTGAGTAAGGCGTGCCCGGGTTTTCGAAGGTATACACCGGGTATCCGCCCGGGTTTTGCCCTGCCGGGAATACCGGTGTTAAGCCGGTGCTGGCAGTGGAGTTAAATGTATTGGGAGAGAAATATACCTTGCCCCAGTTGCTGTTGACCAGGTGCGTTAGATTTACTACATCTACCGTAAAAGTAATGAACTGCTTTCCGCCAAAATGATACTCCTGTGCAAAGTGCAGATCCGCCTGTACATTCCACGGCGTGCGGCCGGCATTGCGCTCTGTGAACTGCCCGCGGCGGCTGCGCAGGTATTTATCGCCATCTATATAAGCATTAAAAGCGGCGGCCTGTTGTTCCGCAGAAATGCCTTTATCACGGAAGTAGTTGATAGCCTCATCCACATACGGAATGTATAATAAACTCACCTGCTGCGGTAATCCCTGGATGCTGTTGTTCACCACACCATAGGTAAACGGGCTGCCGGATTGCGCAGTGGCGAATATCGTAATGGTACTCACCCAGCTGTTGCTCCACGCTTTATGATAAGTAACGTTACCGACTATACGGTGACGTACATCAAAGTTGGACCATGCCAATCCCGGGTTGTTGGGACTCAGCGCCTGGTTCAGCTGCCAGTTACTTTCCATAGAGTTACGGATACCGTTGGAGATATCTTTGGAGCCTCCGTAGGTATAAGCCAGTGACGCCTGGATACCTGAAGGGAAGCTACGGTTTACGCTACCGGTAAAGCTGTAGCGGTAGCCTTTCTTCGTATTGCTTAACAGGTAAGCGTTGGAAAAATGCGGATCTGTGGTGCCGCTGTAAATGGGTTGCTGCCGGTCTTTATCATAAGCGTAATACTTCGGATCATCTTTGATATTCACCTGCTGAAACAGTACATCTTTCAACGTTTTGGTGTACATCGCTTCCACGGTGTATTTAAATCCTGCCGGGCTCACATAATCCAATCCTACACTACTGCGCCATACCTGTGGCATCACAAAGTTATTGTCAATCACATCTACCTGTGTTTTACCTGCGTTCCGGTTATTCATCTGTGCGCCGTTTTGCTCAATGAATTGTGCAATACCGTTGGGATTTGGTTGCAACGGATCGCTGCCGGGCACAAATACTTTTGTATCTGCCTTCTGATCAAAGGAACCGTAGTTGATGCCGTTGTTATAGTATGCGTAGGCGATCCAGGCAAAAGGAATGCGGCCGGTGAACAGGCCGGTACCCCCGCGGAGGATGAGGCTCTGATCGTTTTTCCAGTCGTAGCGGAAGCCAATCCGTGGCGACAGCTGCACTTTACCCAGGTAGCCGTTGTTGATACGGTTAAGCGGCGTATAGGCGTAGGTGTTACCAAAGGAGCCATCGGTGTATGCGTTCTGTGTTTTATCGCTCAGTACAGGTTTTTCCGGCAGCCAGGTATAATCGGCGCGTATACCGGGGATCACTTTCAGTTTGTCTGTTACCTGTATTTCATCCTGTGCGTATACGCTGTGCATGTTTACATTAAACTGTGCTTCCGGGTGTGCGAGGATATATTCGCGGTTGTTGTTGGTATAGTTGTAACTACCACGAACGCGGTAAGGATTGTTGTTCAGATAATCTTCAATGCTGAGGTAATCCACTCTCCCGTTCCAGCTGTTCACGAAGCCGTAGTCTATATGATACAGTTCATTGTGCGTACCGAGTAACACGGTATGTTTTCCTTTTCTGAAGGTAAGGTTATCAGAGATTTCGATGGTACGTTGTTTCATATCAAAGATGCTCGCCTCACGATCGGTACCGAGGTAGATAGTGGTACCGGGTGTACGGCCGGCGATCTGCACCTGTGGCAGCGATGGATCTGCATCCGGGTTACGCTTGTCGTGTACTACGCTGAAACCCGCGATGAAGCTGTTGGACCAGCGGTTGTTGAACCTCGACTTTATTTCCATCACGGTAGAACTCTGGTTATTTACCTGTTGATAGGCCATGCTGCTGAACCGGAAATCCTGCTGATCCCGATCCATGTTCATGGCTTTTGACAGAATGGTATTATTGCGGAAGGAGAGCTGGTGTTTATCGTTGATGTTCCAGTCGATGCGGTTAAAGAATTTCTGTGAGCGGGAGTAAGCCGTATAATTACCGGCGGTACCGGGATCAAACCCTTTGCCATAGCGATTCAGCGTAGCATTGCGGATATCGTCCGCGTCTTTTACGCTGAGGATCTGCGCGGTTTCAGGTTGACCGGCCAGCAGCTGCGCAGGGTCCTGGCGGGAAGTTATTTCTTCGTTGGTAAAAAAGAACAGTTTATTTTTTATGATGGGAAATCCGATCCGGACGCCTGCCTGGTAATCATAGAAGTCGCTGTTCATTTTGCCGTTGGGGCCTTTACCGGTGAGCGCAGCGTTGCGGCCAAAGCCATACACCGAGCCTGTTACCGCATTGGTACCGCTGCGTGTAACGGCATTGATACTACCGCCGGTGAAGTTCCCGATCTTTACATCGAAGGGGGCGAGGTATACCTGCATGTCTTCAATAGCATCCAGCGATACTGCGTTGGTGCGGGTACTGGAGCCGGGCATACCGGAGCTGCCGGTGATGCCTCCTGCGGACGGACTGAAGCCAATAGCGTCGTTGTTGATAGCGCCATCGATGGTCACGTTGTTGTAGCGGAAGTTGGTACCGGCAAAGGAGTTATCGCGGCTGCTCTGCGGAACCATTTTGGTCATGTCCTGCAGGCTGCGGGAGATGGTGGGCATATTTGCCAATTGTGTGCGGCTGATGTTTTGCCCTGCGCCGGTGGTGTTGGCGGAAGCAGCTTTCCTTGCGCCTTTGATGGTTACCGCAGCAAGATCTTTACCGGCAACGGCCATTACCACGTTGATTTGTACAGGTTCACCGAGGCGGACGTTGAGCTGTTCTCTTTTCTGCGGCTGCATGCCCATCATGGTAATGCTTACTGAGTAAGGGCCGCCGATACGCAGGCCCGGCAAATAGTAGCGGCCATCGGCGGTGGTGATTACGCCGTACTTTGTACCTGACGGTTCATGTATGGCCAGTACGGTAACACCGATGAGCGGTTCATTTTTATCGTTGGTGATTTTCCCGCTCAGCGTACCGTTTGTTTCCTGCGCATGTGCCAGGTGGCTGGTTGCCAGCAGTACGGTGAACAAATAAGCTATGTATAAAATTTTCTTCATCACTACTGATTTTCTTTTAATACCTGGTCTATGATGTGGAGTACCCCGTTGCCGGCCATAACGTTGGCTTTCTTCACCTGTGCGGCCGCGGCATTACCGGGGCCGGCGATGCTGATACCTGTGTATTTCACACCGGATTTCAGCAGGCTGATTTTCACGTTGTTGCCGTTGAGCATGGCCTGTTCTGTTTGATCGGATTCACCGGTGGTGAGGATATAATCGTATATGAATTTCCTGCCGGAGAACAGATGATATTGCAATAACTCCCGCAGTATGGCGGGATCTGTTGCGCTGATACTATCTGCAGCAAAAAAACCTGCGCTGCGGAAAGCTGTGTTGGAAGGTGCAAAAAAAGTGTAGGTGTTACCGGTAGTAAGCAGCTGTTTCATCCCTGCCTGTTGCAGTGCTACGTTCAGGAAGGTGAGCGAGGTATCTGAAGAGATGGCGTCCGACAATGTTTTATGTACCAATGGCTGCAGCACATTATCCAGCACCTGTATTACGCCGTTGCTGGCGGGCAGGTTGTAGGCGAGTAATGGCGTACCGTTGATGGTGAGCAGCGTATCTGTTCCTTTTACCCAGTGGGTAACGAACATCTTCGCGCCCGTGATAGCGGTAATTTCCTGGTTGAACTTAAACGGTAGTTTGTTCAGTTCCCATACCCCGTTTACGACGTGATAAGAGACCAGGTTGTTAAGAATGGCGCCGTCTTCTACCAACACCGACTGATCAGTGGGATAGCCTGCTTTTAAAAAGGCGTTGTTATCCGGTATCATCACTGTATATGGACCGGGGCCGGCCAGTGTGGTGCGGTAACCGGTTCTGCCCAGGGCAGTGTTGAAAGCAGAGAAGTTAAATTTGTTATCGTCGATGACGTAGGTGAGGCGGTTGTTTTCGTCCGTACCGGCCACCTTATCATCGTCTTTTGTACAGGCCGACAGTAACATTAACAACACGCCGGTATACTTCAATATTTTCATGGGTACGTTTGTTTAGTTGGGCAATTTGAACAGATCATCTACTTCGTGGATCACGCCGTTGAGCACACGGATATCTTTCTTTTTAAGACCGGTGTATGGTGTGTTTACGCCACGTCTTTTTACGCCGGGTTGTCCGTTGTTGCTGATAAAATCAAGGCTAATGTATACCGGCGGGCCGCTATATACCTGTCCTTTCTGGATCATCATTCCGCTGAGCCCCTGCGCGTTATCGGCGAGATCGTTGGAGAAGTACACTGGTCCTATCCTTGCGTCTCCGGTCAGCTGCAAGGCAGCGTATATTTCCAAACCGTGTGCAAAAAGAATAGAATCGATTGCTATCACCGGCTGCTGGTAGTACATATTTTCATCATAATCAGCGGGCGGCAGTGGCCATGAGCGCAGGCAATAGTTCAGAATATCATCTGCATTATGAAACCCATTCTTTATAAACGCATCGTTGTTGGGTGCGTACAGGGTAAGCTGTGCCACCGCTTCTGACGATTGCAGTACGGTCATTACGCCCAGGTTCATCCAAACGGAGTTATAGAGGCTATCGCAGACGAGCAATGCATCCCTGTAGAGGCTGAAGCGGGGCTCTGTGCTGATGTACTCCCACATCGTTTGCTGTGGTTTGGCGATGCAATGTTCCAGCGGGTAAATGAGGCCGTTGGTAGCTTCCCGGGATTGGCCCCATTTTGCCTGGGCAATGCCGTTTACCAGGAGGCTGTCGCCGTGTTTGCCGAGGAACAGGAAATCGATATAGTTTTTGCTGTACCAGTTGTCCCGGCCCGCCATTGAGCGCTCCGACAGGGTGGCGCCGGGCGTGTTGCCGGGTACTGCCGCAATGCTTTCCGGTGTGAGGCGGGCAGGCATCACATATATGGTGAGCAGTTCATCCAGTTCTTCTTTAGTGGCGGCCTTTATTTTTGCGGCGGTCCATCCGGCTTCATCAAAAGCTCTATCTGTGGGTACCAGCACCGTGTGAAAACCCGATCCGGATTGCCTTACCTTTTCATCCATACCGGATAATTGCCATGCCTCACGGAAACGGGTATACGGAGAAGTGGCCAGCAGTTGTTGCCAGGTTTTATCCGGGCCGGCTTCATGGGGCACGGGGTCGCCCACCGGCTCCGGTTCAATATCCTGTTTGCGGCAACCGGCCACCACCAGTAACAGTAATAAGAGTACGTGTATCTGTAATTTCATCTGATTCATTTTATTGCTTCATTAAATCCGGGTTAAACACCAGGTCGTCTATCACATGCACAATACCGTTGCTGCACAGGTGATCGGCATTTGTGAGCCCGCCTTTATATTGTACTATGGCAGGTCCTTCTTCGTTTGATCCCCAGTTTACGCCCACTCTTTTGCCGATGTAGACCGCCGACTCCTCTGTGCCGAGGTAGTTATTCCGCATATAACCGGGGGTGATACCATAGGTATCGTTGAAGTAGATAGTATTGGCGCCATATACATTGGTGCCGGACAGGATATAGCCATCCGTGGAAAAAATATGCATGGGCCGCATCATGAGGGCATAGATGCCGAAGGTGAGCGGTTTATAATCCGCGGATTTCAGGGTGGCAATTTTTTCCGCTGTTAAGCCGTACTTCAGGAAAGCGTTGTTATCCGGTACGAATAAGGTAAGCGGATCTTTTGTTTTCAGATCATCCCAGAGATTGAACTGTTTCATGACGGCGGCGAAGAGGGCAAGACTGGTATCTTTGGAGATATAGTCCTGTACCGTTTCTTTTTTATACTGCAATGGTTTGGCGAGGATGTGGATTACCCCGTTGGCCAATGCGATATTACGTTTGGCGCCGGTCATGATGTAGGCGCCATTCACAAATGTGAAGATGTCGTCTTTAATAAATTGTTCCTGTTTATCCACAGACACATAGAGCGCATCGCCGGTGAGGGAGAGATATTTATTATCCATCTGTTTCGGGAAGGTGGTAATAAAATACCGGTTGCGGATCATGTGATACCGCAGCATAAACCGCAGGCTGTCCACGTCCATACGGTCTATTTCTGCGGGTGTGCTGATACCTATCCTGTTAAAGGCCGCGTTATCCGTCGCAAAGAGCGTGATGGCTCCCGGCTGGTTTAATGAATCCAGCAAACCGGTTTTTTTGAGGGCGGCGCTTAACAGGCTCAGGTCGTAGTTATTTTCAATGAACACGCCCATGTTGCGGGGTATCGTGGTTTTATCTACCGGGGGGATGAGGTCATCTTTACTGCACCCTGCCATCAGCAACACTAACAGCAGTCCCATCATCTCCCTAAATCTATTAAAAGTTATATTCAGCATATTCATACAATAAGATGTTAATAAACAGGCGGCGCAAACTTCCGCTGGATGGTGGTTACATAAAATTTGCGGTTGATGTATTCAATGGTATTTACCGTAGCAAAAGAGCGTGGGTTGGTGGTACCGGAATGAATACTGACGATGAGTCCTGTGCGCAGGTCTGTTCTTATTTTGAAAGGCAGGTAAGATGTTTTGCCGGCATCGCCGTAATCGCCGAGGATAAGCGCTGAGTAGGCGCCTACCGGCAGGAAGTCGGGATAGCCGAGGTTTTCCGGGGAAAAGCCTGCTCCAAAAAATCCGAACTGCTGGCTCATGTTACCTGTAAAAATTTTATTGCCGCTGGTATCTGCAAACAGCGGGAAGCTGTAATACGGCGCCACACGCGGTTCCAGGGAATGTATGATTTGCCCCATCGGCACGCCCCTGTAACCCGGTAAAGGGGTGAGAATGGCATCCTTTCTTTTATTCAGTGAATAATACACCTGCATGGTATCCTGCAGCTTGGTACTCACCAGGTATTGGTTGGTGATTTCATTGGGCGACAGCCGGTACCAGTTTTTAGAACTGAGGTTGTAAAAATTCACGTACACCATTGAATCCGCAAACGGTTGTTTGGTAAAGGTTTCCTGGCGCAGGTACATAAACGGCTGCTGGCTTGTATATTCCGCAATAAGTGCGTGCATGGTATATACTTCGCCCGCGGTGAGATCGATGGTGGTATCGATCAGTGTAACGCCTCTTTCCAGTTTATCCAGTTCGAAGTAAGGCGTGTTGTTCAGTGGCCGGGTACGGAAAACGATGTGATGTTTTCCTGACGGTACCTGCGCCCAGCTGGACAGATCATATCCATTTAAGATAGGACCAGCCAGTACTCTTTTGGTGCCTGGATATTCCTTTTGCCAGATCACGTTGCTGGCGGCATCGGGGTAAGGCATGGCCCATTCGCTGCGGCGATCCAGGAAATCGCCGGTGATAGCGGCGCTGACCGGCACGCCTGCATCATCCATTACGGGATCTACGAGGAACACGAGGAAAGGCACCGGCACATCTTTATTATCGAGCGTGGCGTTGTACTCCAGGCAGTTGAACACGCGGAGATACGCCGGGCTGTTCAAGGTGGCATAATCCGTTTTGCGGCAGCTGTTAAAGAGCAGGGCGGTTGCACATAAAAGCAGCAAAAAATATTTCGACTTCATACTTAACTCAGTTGTTATGTTTCACAATAATCATCCGGGCTTTTTCTGTAGCATTGGCGGATGTGCTGCCTATGAGCGCTACCGTATAGATGCCGGGTTCACTTTGCGGCAGCTCCGGTGTTTTATAGAGTTCCGGGCGGGCAATAAACTGACGGCTGTTCAGCGGGGTGATGGTACGGATCCAGTTGCCGGGAAGGATGCCGGGCGCCGATGCGTACGCCAGGATCCTTTGCGGGAAATTGACATACATCATCACATAAGGATTGTCTGTTACCGGAGTTCCCAGCGCGATATGCTGCGCCGCCCGATTAGGGATACCCGTGAGATTGGGGAAAGACTGCCCATCGTCTGTTGTGAAGGTCACCTCTTCCAGGTCGGGGCAGCAATTCATGAAGCGGATCCAGAAGGGGTAGCTGTCTTTGAACATACCGTAGGTACCGTTATCGGTAGCCGTGCCGCCATAGAATTTCCCGCTCAGGTTATTGGCAGAGAAGGTGATAGCAGCTGTGCCATCTTTACGCTGATAGTACCAGAGCGTAAGGTTATCGCCCGGCTGCAGGGGTAAGGAACGTTCTGCCAGCACCTGTCCTTTTTCGTCTATTGCTTTTACTATATGCGTGCCCGTTATATACCGGCTATAGGTGGTTTGTTGGGTGTAATCCAGTGTGGCCCCCATCGGTTGACCATCTACCTGCCAGGATATTTTCCTGCCGGCAGCTACATTGATGCCCTGCATGCGGGCGTAGGTCATATTCACCGGTTCGGATATATCTGCGATGATGCGGAAAGAATTATTTTCTGTAGTGATAGTTTCCCCGTTGGGGTTACCGGTAGGCACTTTGGTATCGTAGTTACATCCTACCACGATGGTATAGATACCGCCGGGCTGGAATGTTTTTAGTGGTGCATACGTGAGCCAGGTGTCTTTACCGCCGCCGATGCCGGGCGTTCCCTGCAGATCCATTAATGTGCCCGTGGCAGGGTTGAGTAAGTTATACCCTCCGCTTGCCGGTACTTCTTTTCCTTCGCTGTTGAGTACTTTAAACTGATAGGTACCGTAGGGCAGTTCCACATAATCAGAATAAGCGCCGGGCATGATGCTGGACAGACCGGGTATGGCAGTACCATCTCCCAGCGTGAGCGTCATTGGTCCGTGGCGGAAAAGACCCGGCAGGGAATTGCTGCCCGGTAAGGAACTGAGATTAAGCAGGCGCACTTTGAAGCCGGCCGGATCTGATGCCGGTGAAACAGCGCGGGGAATACGGAACAGCGAATCCGTGAAACCGGCCGCATTGGGACGGAAGCGCACGAAGTAATAATCCGACGGGTTGTTCACCTCTTCCTGTACACTAAAAGGACGCGGTGATGGTACTGATAGTTTTGGAGACAAGCTGCTGAACAGGATGCTATCTGCCAGGCCATTTTTCAGCAGTTCCGCAGGAATGGTGAATGTAGTACCGAGGCGGCCATTTTCCGGAAACCAGCGGGTAGCCCGGGTTTCGTTGGGACCATAATTGCCTTCATAATCCGGCGCAATAAAGCTGGTGAGCTGCTGCCCACCGATAGTCAGTTCCGTAGCGCCTACGAGGTTCACCAGGCGAACGGTGGACGCGGTGACCGGTTGCTGGATAAAGCGGTTATCGTAAGTGTAGTCCAATTTCTTACTGCAGGCGCTGAACAAGAGCGCAGCAGCCATCCCTATGTATGTAATTTTCATTTTCATCATTCAGGTTTTACAGGTTGTAAGTCAGGCCCAGCATAAATTCTGTTCCCCGGTAAAAACTTCTGCGTACATACTTTTTGCCGTAGAACATACCACCGGTGCCGGGGTTCGCGTATACTTCCTCCACGGGCCTGTCGAGGATATTTTTGGCGAAGCCTTTTAAGGTGAGACGTTTCAGTAATTTTTGCGAGCCCACGAAATCCAGTACCGGGTTTGGCCGGGAGTAGAGATCCGGCGTACCATCGAGGTTTACCTGGATAAGCCGCTCTCCTACCATGTTAAAAGTGGCCGTGAAATCGGTGCCTGATTTAGTATTGTTGTAGTTAACGAATACATTCACGGAATACGGCGCCTGTTCAAACAGCGGGCTGTTGGCCGGTGCGCGGCGATCGATGGCGCGGGAAGATTCCAATCTCTCTTTCGTTTTCTTAATTTCACTTTGTGCCAGCAGCAGGTTGGATCCCAGGAAGAAATTTTTCATGGGCGCCCACAGCAGGCCGAGGTTTTTTACTACTTCCAGTTCTATTCCATACACCCGTCCTTTGTTGGGATCGTTCTGAAACTCTATTGCAGGGAATTCGGGGAACCGTGCTTCCAGTCCGGATGAATTTTGTTTAAACACCTTTGTTAACTGGTTATCTATCTCCTTATAAAAAACCGAAGCAGACAATACCTCACCTGGTGCGGGGAACCATTCCCAGCGAAAATCGTAGTTGGTGGTTTGTTGATTTTTCAGGTTAGGATTACCTACCACCAGTGCAAACTGGAAAGGATCAAAATCAAATACATTGGTGAGTTCCCTCAGCTCCGGCCGCGCCAACGTAGTGTTGTAGCCCAGGCGGAAGTTCATATTTTTATTCAGCGTATAGGTAAGGTTAGCAGAGTAGTAAGGTTCGTAGTCGGTTTTGTAGACAGAATTTGGTTCCGTGTACACCAGGTTCACTTTATTGCCGGAAGCATCGGTAGTAGTAATACTGGGATCGAGGAAAACATTGGCTGTATCCACAGACGCCTGGATGTCGGTCATTTCAAAACGCACGCCACCGGTGAGGCGCAGCTGCTCCGTGAGATGCAGATCGAGCATACCGTAGAAGGCGCGTGTTTCGTAGTAGCCTTTGTAGTTGTTGGGCGACTTCTGGATATTGTACAGATAGCCACCATTGCGGGGAGCGCCTTCCTCATTATACGACGACTGCGGGCGGATACCGATACGGTCGTAACCGATGAGCTGATCGAGATTGCCGCTTACTTCATATAAAGGCAGCGCGCCGTTGGTGGAGTAATTTGACCCCGGGAGATAGAGCACATTTTCATTGAAGCTTCTCCTGCGGTGCAGGTAGTTGACCCCGGTTTTAAATTCCTGCTTTTTGTTAAGCACTTTAAAAGGCAGGGTGAGATCTGCCTTATAGTTGTAATTATTTTCGTTGAGATGACGGAAGCGGCGGCCGTTGGGATCGGCCTGGATAATGCCATAGGGGCCATATCCGTTTACATACCCTGACACCAGTGAATACAGACTGGGCGAGTAGAGGTTTGGTGGCGTACCGCCTGGTTTATCCGGTACGCCGGGGTAGCTGGTACCGCCATTAATGCGATAATCTGCCAGGTTTACAAAGCGATAATCCGGATCGTCCTGTGCCGACGAAGAGGTAGCGAGGTTGTAGCTCAGCTTTGGCGCGTATTCTTTTTTTGTGAACTTATGCTCGCCCTGCAGGTTGAAGGTGTTGAGTGTGCGATAGCTTTGACGTAAGGAATACACGAGGTTATACACCTTGCCTGGCAGGCCGGTATATTCGTAGGCGCCGTGCAGGTTGCTGGCACGTGTTTCCGCACCACGGCTGCCCAGGTACTGCATACTTATTTCGTGCTGAGGGCTGAAGCGGTATGTGAGTCCACCCAAAAATCCATAGTTGAGTGTTTGTGTGCCGGTGTTTTCCTTATAATTTAAATACTTCCCAAGATTGATGTTGTTGGGGGTAATGTAGTTAGGGATTACACGGGGACTGTACAATACGCTGTTGCCTGTTAACACGCCCTGGTATACGCTGTACTGGGTGAGCTGGCCGTCGTAAATATCGTTGGTGCGGTTATAATAATTGGCGCCGGCTATTAATCCTACCTGGTGTTTCTTAAATACCGTATAACTGTTACCGTAAGTAACCGCATAGATCTGGTTCAGCGGCGCCGATTTATACTTTGTGGTGAGCACGGGATCGAAGCCGTGCATGATACCGCTGATGCGGTTGGCTTCCGCCAGCAGGGCCGGATCGTTGCGGCTGTTGGCGATTTTGCGCTGGATATCGCCCAGGCCGTTCGGGTACTGTTTGGACAGTTCCCGGAATTCCGGCGATAATCCTTTTGATTTTACCTTTTGCCCCAGAAAGCCCATGTCGCTGTTATAGAAGCTGTTCACTTTGCTGCCGGTTTGTGAGTTCATGCCCGTTTGCACGGTGATGGTGAGCATTTCCCGGTCGGGCACCGACTTTGTTTTGAGCTCCACGATACCGGCAGCGGCATCGGCAGGTTTATCGGAGGTAGTGGTTTTGTAGATGGTGATATTGTCCAGCAGGCCGGCGGGCACCAGATCGAGCGGGATGGCGCTCCTGTCGGGATCGGAAGAGGCCAGGCGGATGCCGTTGAGCTGGCCAATCACGGAGCGGTCGCCGAGGCCGCGGATGGCTACATACTTATCGTCGGTAACCGTTACGCCTGATACGCGTTGCAGGGCCTGGGTGGTGGTAATGCTGGCTGTTTTTTCGATGTTCTGGGCGGAGATCCCGTCGGAGATCATGGCGGAGTTTTTACGGTCGTTCAGCAGCATTACTTCCGTGTTGGAGCGCCGGCGGGCATCTACCGTTACGCCGCTCAGCGTTTTGCTGTCGGGTTTCAGTTGTACCGATAATACCGGCGCGCTGCCGGCTTTGATCATTTTGGTGGCATAGCCTACATAATAGATCACCAGCACATCCGAAGTATCTTTTACCTCCACTGAGAAGCGGCCGGATTCATCGGCCATCACTACACTGCCGGTACTTTGCGCCATGATTTCCGCGCGGGCGATGGGGCTGTTTTTAGTGGCGTCTGTCACCATCCCGCTGATGGTACGTTTCCGGGGCGCTGTTGATTGTTTGATAATGATTTTGCGTACCACTACTTTCCTGCCATCCACTGCTTCAAATTCCAACCCGGTATTTTGTAATAACCAGGTGATCACTTCCGCTACAGTTTTATTATTGAGATCGGCCGTATATTTTTTATCTACCGCCTTCATATCGGCAGGATTGTAGAAGAAGGTAATGCCGCCCTTCTGTTGCACTGTCATGAAACATTTTGCGATGGGCTCATTCCTGAAACTGATGCTGATCTTTTTCTGCAGGAAGCTTTCCTGTGCCATTGCCGGCAAAGTAAAGCATAGCAGGACCCACATACATCCGTGTAAAATTTTTTCCTTCATTCGTTTGTGATTTAAAAAAAGAAGATCCGTTACCAGCAGCTGTACGCCGATGGTTGTTAGCATTTCCGTTATGTTTGATGCTACTTAATTACGATGATGCCGTTTTTGTTTTTGTGAATAGTTAGCCGGTACGACAGGGATATCACTTTCAGGATATCGTTCATGGTGTCGGTTTCCTCGAATGCGCCGGTGAATTTCAGGTCGCTGATAGCCGGGGCAGTTTTTATTTTTACTCCATACAGCATCTCTATTTCCCTGAAAACATCGTTCAGCGATGATTCATTGAACAACAGCTTTTTGCTGGTCCACCCGGTGTTTACTTCCGTTTGTTTATAGATATAGATGGTTTCCTTGTCATATACCAGCTCCTCATTTTCCGTGAGCTGCTGCACCGCCGCACCGGCGGTAACCGCTACCCTACCCGTTTTCACGCTTACCTTTGGTTTTTCGATACCACTACTATCGGCCACCACGAAACTGGTGCCCAATACCTTCACGCTTAAATGCGGGCCGGTGATGATAAAAGGCGCCGTTTGCGGGGTGACCTCGAAGAATGCTTCCCCGTTCACCGTGATGTTCCTTTGTTTGCCGCGGAAGTATTGGGGATAAATAAGCGTGGTACCTCCATTGAGAATAGCTACCGAGCTATCCGGCAGGATTACCTTTTTTACCTGGTACTTCAATGCCGTAATGCTTTGCATGGGAACAGGATCCAGCCAGTTCTGCAACGCCAGCCGGTAGGTATAGGTAGCCCCGGTGGTTATGAGAATTAAGGCCGTAGCCGCATACCGCCATACCCTGATGCGTGGCGGCGCGATTTCCCTTTTCAGGTTATTCCACACCTCAAGGCGCTGCTCTTCCACATCGGCGGGCACCTGTTTTTCCTCCCAGGCTTTATCGAGGTAGGTGTTCAGCAGCGTAGCTTCCCTGTGGGTGGCATTGCCCGACAGGTAATTACTGACCAATCTTTTAAACTGTGCGATATTCATCCGGAACATTCTTCTATAGATATGTTCCTTTGGAGGAGGTGTTTGTCCCGAAGAAGTACGTTAAGGAATTATTAACTCATTACTTCCGCAAGGATCAGGGCAGCTGCGATATGGTGTCTTAAAGCCTTCAATGCTATGTGCAGCTGGTTTCTTACTGTTTTTTCGGAGAGATTTAATTTCCCGGCGATTTCCGCAATAGATAAATGATGCCGGCGACTCAGCAGGAATATTTCCCGCGTTTTTTCCGGTAAGGTGGTTAACTGGTTATCTATTTCTTTAAATACATCGGCCGTTTCCATCTTTTCCCAGATATCGTTTAACACCGGCATGATATACTCCTGCACGCGGTCCAGCTCCTCCGGCCGGTTCATGATTTCCTTTAGCTTTTTGATAGACTGGAAGCGGACGGCCTGGTGGAGATAGTTTTCGAGGGGGCCGCTCAGATTCAGCTTTTCTTTCCGCGACCACAAGGAGATGTATACCCCCTGCACTACGTCTTTTGCATCGTCTTTATTGCCAAGGATTTTGAGGGCGAAGGCGTAGAGCGCCGGCCAGTGTTGATTGAAACACCTTTCGAATGCTTTTGTGTCACCGGTACGGATAAGCGCTATATCATCATGAGCATGCAGCATGGCATTGTTTTGAGCAACGAGGCGAAATTAGGGGATTTTGTTGGGGGGGAGGTTTAAGGTATTGTTATGTTTTTTTGTGGAAATGGGGAGAAATTGCGAGATAATTGCAGCGGGAATCAGTAATTTAAAGTATGGAATTCAAAAAGTTTTAAAACATTAGAGATTATTCACCTGTAAGGTCAAACTTTCCATGAAAAGACAATTCATATGTATAAAGAAATCCGAAAATAATAGCCCTCTTTAGATAAGAAAATCGATACCTCAGCTTGTACTATCATTTGAAAAAATAAAGGAGAAGATAAATTCCTCAACAGAAATGATCAAGATCCAGTAACTAATACAAATACTTTAGCAAAAGCAATTACAATTTTCCAACTTTCCAAAATGAAAAAAAATGAAAAAAGCAAAAATCATGCTAACGACCATCACATTTTTCGCATTAATAGGTGGTAGTTTGGCTTATAAAAGTAACAGAGCTGGTTCCAGTTTTTTTATAAATGGAACTAATGGGAATTGCACACTCCCAACCGTGATGAATTATACCGTTGACTTCAATGGGACCAGTATTACACATGCCTCTACGCAAAGCTCAAACACAGCCTGTCAACAAATAACTGTGCGGCCATACTTGTAAACAATGAAAGGTATACTCCATAAATCTACAATTCTGCTAATAGCATTATAGAGTAATAAACACGATAGGAACTGAATAAAAACTAATTGCACCACTCACGGGAATAGGGACCTCAAATGTCATCGTAGAACAACCTCGTAATAAACATCAAAATTATGAACAAAGTAAAATTAGCAATAACAGCCATTGTTGTGCTAAGCGTAATCGGCGGGGCATTTGCATACAAAATCAATCGAATCGGCCTTAGATTCTTCTATCAGGCACCCGGCATGATTGATTGCATAGCACCAACAACACTGATTTATATCCCAGACTATGCAGGAACATATATAACATACTTATCTACCACAACTATCACGGGAAACTGTCCACAAATTAGATTGAGAATCCGTCTATAATTTTTCTCTACTCGACGGAAAATAGTTATAAGAATAAACGAACTAGTTATCAAAACGATAACGTATCACATATTTTAAATCGAAAAAACAAGCTAAAAGGGATTTACTTGGTGCCCAATCAAATAAGTGTTAACTTTAGCTACTACTTAACCAACAAAAAATCCCTGTACTGTCAGATCAAGTAGTAGCTATTACAAATAAGTCTCAAATATATTCAAACAAACAGGTCAATTTATCACTTTCATTAATTTCGATAAATTTTCAATCACTTTCTCCAATAAATATGAATTTTAAGGAGATTTTAATAGTCCAGCACCTGGTGTTACTATGGAGTCGTCCAATTCCAATTCATTATACGACATCCCATATCTTCTAGTGACGCTTCGTGTCATCCATTTAGGTGCTGGATTATTTTGTAAATAATGATCAAAAAATTGCTTCATTCTCACACTAAAATCTACTGCATCTCTCCCTAATACTGAATGATTACCCTCATATACTAACATCCAAGATTTTTTTCCCAATCGACGGAGAGAAACAAAAAATTCAATAATATTTTCCAATGGGCAAATATCATCGTTAATAGTATGCATCAACAATAACGGAGTACTTACATCCTTCGTATTAAATATGGCAGAATTCTTAATATAAATATCAGATTTATCCCATAACGTCCCTCCCATTCGCAATTGGCCAAACTCATACATCCCCTGCATGCTTTCACCAGAGCCTACTAAACTCCCATAGCTACTTATCCAATTTCCAATACCTGAGGCGGAACAAGCTGCGGCAAATATCTTAGTATGCGTCACCAAATAATTAGTCTGTATACCTCCCCAACTACATCCTTGGAGCCCCATTCTTTTGGCATCAACGTAGGATAGATCAGCAAGATAGCTTGCAGCCGAAATTATAGAATTATAAGCCCCCTGCATTGGATCTCCAATTCTATAATCAATATCAGGAGAAAAAATCAAATAGTCATTACTCACATAATATGGTATATTAATGGCACATCCAACACTTAAAATTTCAGGAGTTAAAAAAGCGTTCAGTCCATCAGATTTTTTCTCATAAAAATATAAAATAACAGGATACTTTCTCTGTGGATTAAAATTCTCTGGCTTATACAAAATACCCTGTATCGGAGTCTTATCTGGTGATAGCCAGGTATGCAATTCGGAAGTATACCAATTATAGTTTTTTTCAGGAAAAAAATCGCTCAACTGTCTGAAATTTTTAAAATTACATGTCGAAAAAAAATTCGGCGATTCAGTGGCACTCATTCTTCGCACAAGAAATATTCTACCATCAGCTGTTCCAACGGGTGGAAAATTCGAGTCAGGTGGTAAATAAGGATTCTCCTCGATGTCAAAAATATAAGGGGCCATTATTAATGAATCTAGCTTACCATCTCCGTTCGATTTCTTTTTATAAAATCCGTTATCCTTTGAATCAAGATTAAACGCCGATAAAATAAGCAGCTCATTTTTATGTATACCCCTAAAACCATAATCAGCCAATGCAAGAAAAAAAATTACATTATGCTTTTTACCATATCCTTCTGTTAAATTCAGTGGCGCTCTTCTTCCAGATGGATCAACTCGCCAAATATCTCGTTCTCCATAAATAAATACAGACTCGTCATCAGTCTCCCATCCTGCTACGCCCCTGCCATAACTTCCCTGGTAAACATTCTTTTCCCACTTTTCATTAATTCCGCTAGTGATACAACGACTATTCCCTGTCCCACTATTGTAAACAAAATATTGTTGTTGAGATGCATCAAAATAAATCGCATACTTACCAAAAGACGATAATTCAACTTTACGGTTACCTATACAACTGTCCATTTGAATTCTACATCCACTTCTAACTGAAACCAAAGTCCAGATATATTCCCCCTTCGTATTCCAATTCATTTCAGTTCCGGATACAATACTGGATTGATGACGAATTAACACTACAGAATCCTGTAGCTTTGGAAGAAAAACCCAATCATCAAAATCACCTAATTTAAAAAATCTATTGTCAGAAATCCGAAAGACCGCGGAATAACACTTATCATTCGACCTTCGCCTTTGTTGCGACTGCAACTCACTATCCATATAACTCCATATATTAACAATAGGCATTCGATTATCATCACCTCTGTGTCTTTCCGTCTTACGTATCATATTTAAGATTAGTTGATCTCCTTGCATAGTAAAACGCTCGATATTTTGTATCTCTAACTTACAACTATCAGGTATACTCAAAGGTCTCGCCTGCCTCATTCCTTTACGAAAATACCATACCGCATGCTCCCCAGAATCTGAGACAAATGCCACTTGATTTCGTATTCTATCCATCACTAAACTGCGAAATCCTTTACCTTTCCAGATAACTATCTTTGGAACACCAGCCCTACCCAACATGGTCAAAATTTGCTCATTATCTTTATTAGATTGCAATATTATCACCGTTTGTCCATTTTCTTTTTTAAACCATTGATTTACCGAAAGGAATTTATTGATTTTACCCGTTTTAATATTTATAGCTAAGAGATCGTCAGTCGATAGTTTAGATCGATAGAAAACCTCAAGTCCAATCAACTCAAATAAGGACACATTGGGAACGAAAGACCATTCAGTGGATTGTAAGTCTCCAATGCATAGGCTGTCGTGGGAATTTAGACAAACAACGAAGCGGCTATCGTTTGTAAATACGTACCATCCATTAATCAGGGTTTCCATTCTAAAACTCCCAACGGAATCAACAAGTATCAACCTCCCAATATTTGATTCACCTATTTTAACGACATATCCAATATATCTACCATTTCTACTAAGTCTAGGTTGACTAAGGGTCGGCCATTTGGCAAAAATCGAAGTATCAATGCGAGTCTTAATATGATTATAACTATTATAATTCGGCGCTTGCGCCCTGCAAAAAGTAAAGGTCATTAAATGCAGAAAAAGTAAATAAATGAACTTCATAGCTTAATTTTTTCTTACTGCTTAGTTAAGACTGCTTCTTACTGCCTGGTTAAGACTGGAATGCAACAAATAATTCTAGTCGATCGGATTAAACAAGTCATGGGGCATAAGACATATACACTCCTAAAAAGGATAAACAATATGATTACAGAATAGCAGATGTCTATCAATGCGTTTTACAATTAAGATATAAAAGGAAAAAAAATCAAAAAAAGCCATCTCTAAGCCATAAAAACTTAGAGACAGCTTTATTATCTAAATTATACGCGACAAACCCATAAATAAAACATGAAATTATAAGCTATGAATTCGTCACAACTGTTAAAAATTGATTAGTTCTGCAATCTTAATGTAATTGCTGGACAAGGTCCTGTAACAGGAGCAATTGACAGATTGGTTTTATATGTACCCTGAGCATCAACTACATAAGGAAAGGTAGTAGATGCAGTACAATCCGTCTGACCTGCAGTTACATAATACAATTTGGTTTGAGCTCCATTAGCCTTGAATGCCAATGCTCCACCGATAACTGCCAAAACAGCTACTACTGATAATGCGATTTTTGCACTTTTCATAATGATAGATGCTTTTATAAATCAAAAAGCTAAACTTTGTTTTTAAAGATGTGCCTACTCATTTTTAATGGCTTTCGGCTTCCCCATTTCGACTGATCCCGCTAGCAGGTTATAAATCAGTCCTTATTGCGCAATAAATTATTAATTTATATGTTCTACTAATTGCTCATATCTGATTCTCCCTGTAAACGCTGCATTTAGCTGTAATTTGTCATTATAAACCGCCGTATATGGTACCTTTTGCGTATGAAAATAGGTGCCAAACGCGAATTTATAGTCAACGCCAACAGTCACATTTGGGAAACGATCCAACCTAAAATATTGGTAAAACCATTTCATCTCGCTGTAAGGGTTAGTAGTGATTAGATAAAATTCAACCTTATGCAAGGTGTTCATCTTTTGAATAATTTCCTCCATCTGAGCATGGCAGAATGGGCAATTTGTACCGAAATAAAATAAAACTACAGGGTTTCCTTTTTTAACATTCCTGACATTAAAATAAGTCAAACTGTCTGGAAGAAGGATTTCAATTGACGGTAGAGATTCTCCTTCATGACCAGTCTTCAATGGAATATTAAACTGTAACCTCTTCTCAGTACTACTTAAAAGAGGGTATCCCATCAATCTACATACGCCTATATATAAAAACACGCCAGACACGATAATTATAGCAATTGCAATAAGTTCACCGCGCTTCATAATATACAGTTTAGCAAATCAAGATAATTAATGAACCTACTTAAGATGGAATACTTTCAATGCTTGTTATCGTTGTAACTATTTCGCCATCATTATGCTTATGGATAGATGTATCATTGGATGCTTTAATAAGGTATTCAATCAATAAGAAAGCAAATGATAGAGAAACAAGAATTGGGAATAACTGAAATCTAAGAGCTATTGATGAGGCAAAAACACTAAATCCAAAATTAACACACCATAGCGTACCGACTAATACTAGCCCTTTTGTTAGTAATGGAAACTTTGTATATCCACGCAATAACATAAAACTGATAATACCTAATATCAAAACCACGTTCATCATACCCACTAAAACAGGGAAATAGTTAAGTGTATTAACTTTGAAATCCTTAACCCGTGTCTTTAACTTATTGCCGTCATAATCGAACCATACTTGAGCCAATAAATTGACACTATCAACCCCAGTACTATAATGATCAAGAAACTCTACCGGAGGAGCATAGTATTTAATAGCATTTGGCAACAAAAAAAATTTTGCAAATTCCTTGGGATAACTGCGAATCAGAAAAGAGCCATAATCTCCCATCATAGGTGCAACTGTAGCCCACTTTTTCAAAGGAGAAGCTGCAGAATCCTTCTTGAACTGATTTAGCATATAAATAGTTAGTGGAGAATTTTCAGCCCACATATAAGTAGTTCCTGCCATGATCAACTCATATGGATATTTTTTAATATCTCTAGTAGAATCAAAATAACTACGCACTAGCCCGTCAATTTCCTGAAATCTCCTGGGCACCTTCTTAATTTTGCCTTTATCAATAAATCTATATGCATAAAGAGCATTATTGGCAAGCTGCCAACCACTAAAAGGAGTAAACTGCTTATAACCGCTTAGTTTCTCATACTTCAAACTCGTTATCTGCATAAAAGCACCTATTAGAACTATGCTGATAACAAAACCTAAAATATTCATTAATACTTTTCTCCTTGCCAGTAATACCGCTACAACACTAATAATGGGATAGAAGAGAGCGTTATACCTAACTGTGAATGCAATAAAAAGCAACAACGCATTTATAACGACCAAGCGCCTAGTAGGGT
Organism: Chitinophaga sp. G7 BAM 1005; assembly: GCF_057126945.1. Classification (NCBI taxonomy): domain Bacteria; kingdom Pseudomonadati; phylum Bacteroidota; class Chitinophagia; order Chitinophagales; family Chitinophagaceae; genus Chitinophaga; species Chitinophaga sp. G7 BAM 1005. The sequence continues at coordinate 5,135,859 of NZ_CP181478.1, forward strand.
AATTCATTATCCATATCAGTAAGGTAAACCAAGTCATACTAATTGAAAGAAAGAGGGCATCGCTCGAAATATAATTTGCCAAATATAAGTATACAGGATTCAAGATAGCTCCCAACCAGAGTAATACCCTGGTCAACTTCAAAGGGGTATAAAAATAAAAAAGCGTAAAAACAAAATACAATGAACTCATTTGCAATAACAGGTATTGTATTGCAACCACCATCGTATCAGAATGAGTGAAAACGCTTATTAATCTTAGAAATTTTGAATATCCAATGGGATAAGTATTTATAAACAAGTTATGATAAGCCGTATCTAAATAGACAAATGAATCTCCATTGATAAACCCAGCAAATGGATAAAAATATTTAAAAAAAATAAACTGAAGAAGAATAATTGGAATTGTAAGCATTACAAACCATCTATTCTGTGAATTATTGAAAACAAAATCCTTAAATCCCATATTAAACATTAGTTTATTTTCAAAATAAATTGAAAAATAGGTTATCCAATTGGCATCCATTTATCAACAACCATTATAATCACAACATACGCTAATAGAATACTCATAAATATCTCATAAATATCTCATATTGGCCTACTAATCACCAACTCCTATACTTTAATTATAAAGCAAGCTAGCCTATAATTCGCTGCACAATACTACTTAAATTAGCTTGAGTTAAGTATACTATTAACTATGACGACAAGGGTATTAGCCCAATGAATGATGATCATTTACTGTATGTAGGTCATTTATGAATTACCACATTTAAATTCACTCATTATCATAGTAAATAATCGCATAAAATGGAATACAATTGAAAATTGATAACAGATATGATCAGTCAAAAAAGAGGTGCTCCAGAACTATGGCAAAGGTTAGCACTGAAATCACAGAAAGAAGAACTGTCAATGACATGGCTTAAGTTATTTGAGGGTCTTATAATTAATAGAGACTCGATTCGCGAGACAAGCGAAATATTCGTCCATCTATCTATCGCTAATTGAATTTCTATTCTTATAAAATCAAAATTACTTTTATTCACTGCAATGTCCACACAGCAAGTATTTTTTTAAATAAAAACTTAAAGACTCATAAAGCGCACCTTGTCTTATAAAACTGCAATACGGTTGCACTCAAATAATTGAATTTAGCATTATTGGCAATCCCTCATTATGAAACAATTAGCATTGTTTTTTATCATAACATTGTTTGCACTTCCGACCTTGTCGCAATCAACCCATAGAGTTCAAGTAAATGGCCGTGTTTCTGACAAGGAGACGACTAATTGGTTATCATTAGCAACAGTATCTTGCCTAAACGCGAAAGATTCATCCACTATCGAAATCACATTAACTGATGAGAGTGGAAGATTCAAAATAGACAGTCTATTAACTGGCAACTATATTCTCACAATATCATTCATTGGATACAACTCTCTGCGTTATCCTGTAACAACTACTGCTAGCCAAACTTCCATCAACCTTGGGAATATATCTATACAAAAGACAGGCTTGACACTAACCCAGATCAATATCGTCCAATCAATTAGTCCAGCAAAAATTAAAAAAGATACAATTGAATTTAATGCGAGCTATTTTAAACCTAAAGACTATGATTTAGTTGAAGATCTATTAAAAAAAATACCAGGAATCCAAATAGACAATAGTGGCATTATTAGTATTAATGGAGAAATAATTAAAACAATAATGGTTGATGGACGACGTATCTTTGGGAGTGAAGATCTAAGATCTGTGAGTCAAAATCTCCTAGCTAGTATAATAGATAAGGTACAACTAATAGAGCAAAAAAAAGACAAGGCAACCTCAATAGTAGCTGATGGTCCCAAAATCGAAAAAGTGATTAACATTACAACTAAGAAAAATATTCAAGACTTAATAAATGGACAACTAACCACGGCAATTGGCACATCCGAAAGATTCGGAGCTAAAACCAACTTAAACCAATTTAATAAAAATCAACAAATTATACTCATTGCCAACGGAAATAATATAAATGGACTACTTGACAATAAGAATATGGGAAACAATGGTATCGAAAAAAAATGGGAAATGGGAATTAACTATAACAAGGACATCAACACTAAACTTACACTTAGTACCAATTATATAATGCAGTTAGGAGAAAATACATATGAACGAAGGAGTTCCAAGCGGACGATCAACAATGATGCAGAATACTACTATAATCAACAATCCGTGAATAAAACAAAAAGCTTATCGCATAGAATCTATGCGCAACTAGAATATAAGATTGATACGCTAAACAGAATAATAATCACTAATCAATTAGGAATTACTAATATAAAGAACCTTCTCGAAAATCAGTATGAGTCACTAAGTACGAATTCAATTATCCTTAATAATGGACTCTCCCATGAGAAAAATAGGACTACGGCAAAATCTGCATCTACTAATATTTCTTTCGAAAAAAAATACAAGAAAGTAGGTCGTTCAACGAATATGGTGATTGGATATGCTCAAAATAATCATACTAAGAATGAAAATAATGAATCTAGTAGTTTTTACAATAACAATACCGGAGAATCTGTACGGGACACCATAAACACCAATGCGAAACAGTCTGGAAACGTCAACCAATTATTCCTTAGCCTGGCTCATACAGAGCCGATTTCAAGAAAACAATTTCTATTATTTGCATATGGCGAGGACTATATGAATAGGCCGCTTATTAAATCTGCATTCAATTACAACTACTTAACTCATTCCTACAACATTCCAAATGACAGTCTAAGCAGCAACTTAAAATACACATCTTTTCAACGATTTGGGAAAATTGGCATTGCTAATCAAACAGGCAAAATAGAATATACTATCTCACTTGCTGGTATAATTTCAGGTATGCGTAATTTAAATAGACTCTCCACTGAAAGTATAAAAATGTGGTCATCTAATTTTCTTCCTAACTTGTTTTTAAATTACAACCTCACAAGCAGTAAAGCTTTAAAATTCGTCTACTATCGAAACATCCGATATCCTGAGATGAACGAACTCCAGTCCATTGTCGACAATAGTGATCCAATGTATATAAAAAAGGGGAATCCAGAATTAAAACCAAGTTCAATCGAATCACTTGAATTATCTTTTAGTAATTTCAATCAAAGTAACTTAAGTTTATTCGCAATATCATTTTTCGGAGAGTATATAAAAAATCAAATTGTTACAGGCATTTGGTTTGACTCACTAGGCAGGCAGACTCTTCAGCCATTAAATTTAAGTGGGGCTTCCAAGGTTGGAATAAATGTAAATAGCAGCACCTCTTTGAAGAACTCAATGGGAACTATTAGATCTAACACTACCATCAATTATAATAATGACTTAAACTCTTTGAATAGTGCAGTTAGCAACTATAAAACCATAAGTATAAATCAGATGATAGTGTACAATTATAACACGAAAAATATATTTGACCTATACATATCCGGAAACATCATCTACAATCATGCTCAATATGACTCAGATTATCTAAAAAAAAACACTACAATTAGATACAATTGGGGCTTAGACGCTACTCTAAATCTTCTTGCGGGCATCTCTATAAATAGCACGATTAATTATGAGTGGTTAGATGGAAATATAACAAATTACAATATAAAAAAAATAATGTTAAATGCTAATATTTCCAAAGTATTATTTCGAAAAAAACAGGGATTAATTAAGTTACAAGCATTTGATATACTAAAGCAAAACATACAAGTTAGCAGAAACATTGGAGTCAATTACATTGAGGACACCCAAACAAATGTATTGCATCGTTTCTTTCTACTTAGATTCATGTATTTGATTGGTAAAAAATAGCATCATAAAATGTAAATCTCAATACTTAACAGTTGTCAAAATGAAAAGGGAACAATTCAGGTACTTCCTTTAACTGTAATAGTTAGTAGTTGATCCGACAGTTGAGGATTTTGTTTTTAATTTTCAAACGTATTTAAATTGAAGAATTAAGCAGCAGGTGACGTTTGACCAAGCTGCTTTTCTTTAGCCAAGATAAGGGATTCTATGAACGTTTCCATTGGCGTTTTACCGAAGCAATACCGGCCGCTATGAGGACGCTCTTGGTTATAGTATAGTAACCATTCGTCAAGATCTGCTTGAAGCGCTTCCAGGTTCAGGTAGAGTTTTCTGCGGAAGGTCACAGCATAGAACTCTTCTTGCATCGTCCGATGTAATCGTTCGCAGATCCCATTGCTTTGCGGATGACGGACCTTAGTCTTACTATGGTCAATGTCCTCAAGCTGCAAATAGAGTTCGTATTCATGGTTCTCCGGTCTGCCATTGAACTCGGTTCCCCGATCTGTCAACATTCTTAAAATGGGAATTTCGTGCTGCTCAAAGAATGGTATTACGCGGTCATTGAGTACATCTGCTGAAGTAATCGCATGCTTACTAGTATAGAGCTTCGCAAAAGCCACACGGGTATAAGTATCTATGACTGTTTGCTGGTAAATGCGGCCTACGCTGGATATTACGGTTAAAGTGTACCAGTATTTCACCGCAAAGTGTACCACATTTAAAGACTCGTGGTAGCTGATGTAATTTAGTTGTTTTTCTTCTTTCTTAAGGATTCACCTTTCAGTTCCACTTTATGGGCGTTTGCTGTCAGCCTGTCACAGATTGCATCAGCCAGTGTAGGTTCATTGATATATTCATACCACTTATTGACAGGTAATTGAGAGGTAATAATGGTCGCGCCTTTAGCGAAGCGATCTTCCAGGATTTGGAGTAGGGTTAATTTCATATCATTACTCAATGGCATCAACCCAAAGTCATCGATTATTAACAATGGTGTTTTAGCAATCATATTTAGCCACCGTATGTAAGTTCCATCAAGCCTTGCAGCCGCCAGTGCTTCAACGAACCTGTTCATCGAGTAATACAAAGTTCTATGGCCAAGTAGACAAGCATTCCTTCCCATAGCGCAGGCCAGATAACTTTTACCACATCCGGTCGCCCCTGTGATCAATAGATTTTCTGATTTTTCAATGAACATGCCATCAGATAACGTGATCAGCACTTCTTTGGTTATTCCCCTTGCCGGGGTGCAATTAATTTCTTCAGGTGTTGCATTGTAACGGAGTTTGGCAAGCCGTAGGTAAAGTTGGGTTCTCTGATGTACCCGGTAACCAGCTTCCGCTTCTGCCAGCGAAGCGATCAACATATGTGGTTCTGGTTGTTGATGCACGGGCTGCATTAAAATGGCTGCATACCTTTTTGCCATACCTGATAGTTTGAGTTCCTGTAATTGATCTAGTGTGCTTTGCTGATTCATGTGGTGATTATTTAGTTAATTATTGAAGATATTTATTGATAGGTTCCTGCCCCACGGAGGTTTTCATGGTCCGGAAGCTTGAACAGATCCGGAGGTTCTGTGATATCTAACTGATCCAGGTTGTTGATCAGGATATTTTGCAAGGTTCTGTAATTAAAAGTGATGCCGTTCAAAGCACGGCTGCAAGCTGCTTGTAACCTTATCGGTCCATATTCATGGTTTAACCGCAGGATGCCCCGACAGGCGTTATAGGTTTGTTCTGTATAGGCCTTGCTTTTTAATACCTCATCCACGTAAGACTGGACTGAGGGGCCGATGGCTATTGCCCGTTTTAAAAAGTACGAGGGCGTCCATCCTTGTTGCTGTGCATAGTTCTGATGGCCAGCTGGCATATGTATTCCTGTTGTCGTGAACCCATGTTTCTTATAACTCCGGATGTGCATGGCAATGCGCTGATGCTGATAATAGATCTCTACCACATCAGTGTCGTAAACGGCACTCACTTTCTTTCCAATGAACTGATATGGAACGCTGTAATGATGATAGTTCTCCCCCAGGGTAATATGATAGTTCTTCTGGACCTTAGCCAGCACCCGGTGCTTTATTACAAAGACATCTGTTGGTAGCTGCTGCAGCAAATCTTTTTCCTGGATGGCGTATAATTGAACCCGGCTGTGATCTTTTAACTGGAATAGCTTCTGGTTATGGATCTCCAACTGCACTGCAATGGCGGTATTCATCTCATTGATATGGAAGAATGTTTGATCTCTTAGGGGTGCATAGATGCGCTGGTAGGCAATCTTTACAAGGTTCTCTACCGCCGCTTTGTCTTTGGGCTTCACGGGCCTGGTTGCCAACAACGTGATGTTGTAATGAAGTGCCCATTGTTGCAAGGCCTCACTAAAAAGGGGTTCATATCGGGATGGCTTGGTGACCACCTGTTTCATGTTATCTGTTTTCAGGCTTAACGGAACCCCATCATAATATTGAAGACAGGCATTCAAAGCTTTGATTACCTGGGGAATGGTTGCATTAGGCAATGCCATAGCAAATGAATAATTACTAAACGGTAGCACAGCTACCAGGACTGGGCAATCAACAATCTCACCGGTAGATTTATCAATATAGCTCATTTTGTCTCCGGCAAAATCAACCATCACCATCTCTCCGGGTTTATGCACCAGGTGCATAGTAGCCTGCGAGATCTTACTGGATTCTTTCAGCAGAATACAAAATTGGGTATACCGATAATGGGATGCAAATTCCTTACTGTATTCTTCCCACAGCAATAAGCGGGTAACTCCCGTGCGCTTAAGTTCCGCTTGAAAATAAGGTATCTGTTTATTGAACTCCAGCCTTCGAACATTATCGTCAAAGTCAGCTGGTCCCTCTACCGGGTAAACAATTTTGGCCAACTCCGCATCCGGCAACTGTCGAAGAGATTCAAAGGCAGTGGTGGCATTCTTAAGCCTGATACTATATAGGGTTACAGCCTGTCGGGATAATTTTAATTGAGCAGTGATAGACCTTAAAGAGTATCCCTTCTCAATCAACTGCATGAGCGCACGAATATGTTGCATTTGAATCACTTTATTGGCCATGCTTTTATTACAAAGAAAGGCCGTGAAAAAATGCTATCAACAAGTCTTTGAGAAGTGGTACACTTTGCGCCGTAATGTCAGTTTATTCCCTAGTCGAGTGGTACACTTTGCACTGAAATACCATAATTAGAACAGTTAAAACTGGTACACTTTGCACTGAAATCGCTGGTAAACTTTGGACTGAAACGAGTGGTACACTATAGGCCGTAATATCCACCTACGCCTTTAATTGTTCCGACGTAGTAAGTATCCTGGGCAACCAGGTAACCAGGATGTTCTGTTTCTATCTCTCCATGGGCTTCCTGCTTTTCTCTCTTCCGCTCCATGGCAATGACCTGGGCTTCGGTCAGAATAAGGCCTTCCTGGGCTACCCGATCTTCCAGTGCCTTCAGTCGCTTTTCAAAAATCTCCAGATTATGGCGCTGCCAGACACAACGAACACCAGCTGGAGAGATAAAAATACCCTTCTTTCTCAACTCGTTACAAGCTCGGGATTGGCCATAAGCCGGGTAATCTAAAGCCATCTTTACAACAGCCTCCTCTATTTCTGGTTCAACCCGGTTCTTCGGAATCGGTTTACGGCGGCTCACCTCCCGTAAGGCTTCCTCTCCGCCAGTGTTATAGAGTTCTTTAATACGGTAGAAGCTGTCCCGGCTCGTACCCATTAGCTTACAGGCACGAGTTACGTTATTCAATTGTTCAGCTAAATTGAGGAGACCAACGCGAGATTTGATTAACTTAGTTTCTGAGTTCATGATCTGACATTTTGGGTTTTTAAAATAAGTGTGGTTACTTAAATTTAATCCCAATTGTCAGATCAACTCTTAACTTCTACACTTTAACCGACCTATGAGTGCAATATCTCTATTACCTTCCGGATACTTCTGCAGTACCTCTGACTTGCATATATCACGGACTATCAATCCACTATCCTTAATATAGGTTTACGGTCCTTCCAAATTAACCCAGTATCAAAAATGCATCATCTAGGTATCGCGCAATAGACATAATAATCAAGACAATATTGGCCCTAATCTTTCAATAAGCCTTTCCCAGGAGTTGAAATACTATCATCGAGCTCCAAACCTGTATCAACGCCCTTCATTTTGGCAGGCACCCCTCGAGTCATCCAATTAGGTGCAGGTAAATCCTTTAAATAATGATCGAAGAACTGTCTCATTCGAATATTGAAATCTGCAGCCGAATTTCCGTATATAGTGTGACTCCCCTCTGTATACTCCAACATCCAAACCTTTTTTCCTAATCTCCTTAATGCCGTAAAAAAAGCTGTGGCTTGCGAAAAAGACGATATTGGATCCTTGGTAGTATGCATAAGTAGGAGTGGAGTTTTAACCTTATCAGCATTAAAAATGGCAGAGCTCTTGATATAGGCATCGGGAAACAGTGAAAGTGGTCCTAGCATGCGACCCTGTCCTCCATTTTCAAAATAACTTTGCAAGCTTGAAGCGTTATCAAACAAATTTCCATAAGAGCTTACAAAATCTGACATGGAACTCGATGAATATGCAGCTCTAAAAATATCTGTATGGGTAATCAGATAATTAGTCTGGCTTCCACCAAAACTACATCCACCGATACCCAGCCTATCCTTATTTACAAATGGAAACTTTGATAAATAATTGACGGAAGAAACAACCGAATTAAAGGTTCCCTGCATTGGATCTCCAATAACATAGTTAATGTCTGGTGCAAAAATCAAATAGCCGTTACTCACATATGTAGCAATATTTATATCACAACCTCCAGAAATATTCTCGGGTGCAATATATAAGTTTAGTCCATATGACATCTTATCATAATAGTGAATTACTAAAGGATACTTCCTAGTTGAATCAAAATTTGATGGTTTATAGAGAATCCCCTGATGCGAAGTTCCATTTTGCTCTTGCCACACACATAGCTCTGAAGTAAACCAATTATACTCTCTTTCTGGATAGATTTCGCTTAATGGTAGGAATCTGGTGAAGTCAGTTGTATAGAAATAGTTAGGAGATTCAGTCGCGCTCATTCGTTTAACCACATAACTATTGCTCCCCATTGATTTAATAGGGTACCAACCAGAATTAGGCACATATGGATTATCAATCAAATTATAAATATAATTTCCCATACTTAACTTTATGGGATCCTTTTGCTTTACCAATCCAGCTTTGAAAAAACCATTTTGCTTCGTACTCATGCTCAAGCCGTTTAGAATCAAATCATCTTTCTCATTAAAAATTGACTTATCTTTTTCCTGAAGTCCTAAATAAAAGACGATCTGATTCCGAGTACCGTAGCCATTAGTCAGATTTACTGGATTCCCCCCCCCCCCAAGATCAATCCTCCAAACATCAAAACGATCATAAATTAGAACAGATGAATCATTCCTCATCCATCCTCCAATACCTCTTGCTCTGGGTAGCTCATCCTCCCAATAGATACTTATAAAATTAACACCAAGTCCGTCTGTCAAATTACGCCTGCGTCCAGTTGAGATCTCATAGCTGAAAAAAGCATTCAATTTACTATCAAAATATACAAAATATTTCCCCCCAGGTGACAAAAAACCAAGTTCCCTAGCTGATATATCCAAACATATTCTCTTATTCTCATTGAGCGATGTGATATAATAGGTACTTTGAGAGTAGTTGTTCCAGTACTCACCAATCTCTCCATCACCAGTATGTGAAATCAAAAAAATGTTCTTCTCATAATTTGCTATATTTATGAAGTCATTATCATAACTCACCCGTATAAATCGATGATTAACAAGATTGACTGCCGCAATATACTCAGGAACATTGCTAGCTTCCCTTCTTTGAACAGACTGAAGTTTAGCATCAAGGTAACTCCAAATATTTACTGTAGCATTAATTAATTTGCTGTCTACTTTCTCTTTATGTAGTTTTTTTATTGAAAAAAAAAGATAATCTTCTCCTTTGAATACATATAAATCGCCTATTCGAAATAAATCATTAATATCATCCGATTTATTATCGATTAGCCGAGTAGTGTTCTTCGACAAACTATTATACAACCAAATTTGCTTATTATCCTCCATCCTATCAGAAACTAAAAAAGCCAATTTGCTTTCACTTTCATTAAGCATCATTCTCTTAATCCCCTTGCCTTCATATACGCTATTAGATTTCATATTCTCAAGCTCAATCCAATCTATTGAATGCAAATCACTGTTGTTATCTTTATTAGACTCTAGAATTAACACCTCCTTTCTATTGCCAAATAAAAAGCTTCTAACTGATGGATAGGACTTACTTTCTTTGGTTAAAAGGTTCTCTAACGTCAAAGTATCCCCTATCAAACTTTTAAATATAATCCAATCATTTTTCCTTCCTTTGGCGAGAGTGAAAGATTTTGCTTTCGAAATTCTCTCCACATTAGAGTTCCCTAATTTCACTGCTGACAAGACATTATTTTGATCGATAAACAATGCTTTCTTACTGTCTGAAGTAAATTTAACCTCTCTAACACCAGCTAATTTTTGCTCCCACTTTCCATCTATATTTTTTAAGACTAATGTGCAGCTACCAACTGGCATATTGTCAATAATAAATGAAACGTACTTTGAATTGTTAGTAATAGAAATATTTTCTGCAGAACACCATTTCCTATAGGCATTGGAATCTATCAATGTCTTGTTCTGTGCATTCTGGCAAATAACTTGACAAGAAGTACTAATAGGAAGTATAAATATGGACAGTAATAAAATAAAACACCTCATAATCAGTTTCATATTTAAATATACAAATACATTAAATAAAATACGTATAGATAAAAATAACGCAACTCACTGCTAAACTTCATCAGTTCAAGTGACTAATTACACAAAGTTGAATCGTATGATACCAAGTTAGTTGAAATAAATTCCATAGTATTTTATAAATAATTGTTTATCAAATACAAATACAGTTAATATAATACATAATTGACTGAAGAAAGTTGACTACGGAACATAAAACCTGCTAATATTTCGCACTCAAACTAAGTTCACCGTCTAACGTAGATCAATACCTCAATCTCCACTATATACTAACGACAAAAAGTATAAAACGAATTACTATATCAAAACATGGTACTTTATACTTCCCATTAGTGTAAATATATCATATCAACCAAAGAATCGCTTTTCAATATCAATAACCTCTAACAAAAGCAATATGAAAAGGATAAAGAATTCATTAGGAAATCGAAGATTTCACTCTTATGTAGTATTACTAATGTTATGTAGCATAGTTCTTTATTCTCAATCCTTAGGTAGCTCTAAGAGGCAAAATCAAAAAATCACAATCTCAGCGACGAACATTCCTCTAACTAATGTTTTTAAGAAGATCAATCAACAAACAGGGTATTCAATTAACAACAATCCACATGAAACCAAATTAGATAACTCTAAAAAAGTCACAGTGAATTTTGTTCAAACAGATATTGTTGAAGTAATGGCATTCTTATTAAATGACTATCAAGAGTTAACCTATTATATCAGAGACAAGAATATAAAGATTTATCCCATTGAATCTAAGTACAATAAAACCTCCAAAGAAATCAATCGATCTGATTCAATACTTTCTTCATTTCCTGTTTCTGGCAAAGTACTGGATATGGCTGGCAACCCGATTCCGGGCGCAACATTAATCGTTAAAGATACCAAATATGGAGCAATTAGTAATACGGATGGCAGCTTTAGCTTACCGGATATCGAAAAAGGCACAGTAATTACAATAAGCTCCATTGGATTTGAGTCAGTTGAAGTAGTTGCCAACAATCAAAATATTCTAGTCCGGTTGAAACCCCAAACAAACAATTTGGATGAAAGAGTCATAATTGCCTATGGAAGTACTACAAAGCGGTTAAATACGGGAAACATTGGTAGTATTAAAGCACGAGATATAGAGCGACAACCGGTAAGCAACGCGCTTTTATCCCTACAAGGGCGCGTCCCAGGTGTTGTAATTCAGCAGTCAACGGGATTACCTAACTCAGGAGTCACTGTACATATACAGGGATTAAATAGTCTTCGAAGTGGTAATGATCCATTCTTTGTCATCGATGGCGTACCATATATTTCCCAGCTACTACCTATATATAATGGCAGCTCAGGGTCATCTGCAAATTCGGGAATTGCCGGAAACCCCTTAAATTTCCTTAATCCGGGTGACATTGAAAGCATTGAGGTATTAAAAGATGCTGATGCAACGGCAATATATGGCTCTAGAGCTGCAAATGGTGCAGTTTTGATTACAACTAAAAAAGGGAAACCGGGTGAAACCAGAGCCGATGTAACAGTACAGACCGGTTGGGGAAAGGTCGGACATATGCTGGATCTATTAAATACAAAAGAATATTTAGCCATGAGGCACGAAGCATTAAAAAATGATGGAATTACTGCTCCATCTGATTTCGACTTTGATCTAAATGGAGCCTGGGATACAACACGTGACGTAAATTGGCAAAAAAGGCTAATCGGGAATTCCTCAAATTTTACAAATGCTCAAGCAAACGTCTCTGGAGGTAATACACTAACACAATATTTAATTGGAGCTGGATACAATAAGCAAACAACTGTCTTCCCAGGAGATTTTTCCGATACAAAAGGATCTCTTCATTTTAATCTAAATAATACGTCAGCAAACCAAAAATTCAAAATACGGCTATCTGCTTCTTACATGTATGATGAATACAATGCTCCAATGTCGGATATAACAACAAGTGCGATTCAACTATCACCGGTTGCGCCGGAACCCAATAATCTGGATGGTAGTATTAATTGGCAACCTTCAACATTAGGATCCACATTTTATATAAACCCTGTCGCCCCTTTACTCGTTAATAACACAAATAAAACCAACAATTTAACAAGCAACTTGATAGTTAGCTATGAGATAGCTCCTGGCCTAGAAATCAAAAGCAGCATGGGATACAATAATTTAACAACTAATGAAACATCAATTCAACCATTAGAAAGAATGCCTCCTGAAGACGCAATATACTCTTTCAGATCAAGTGTGTTTATAAATAATAGGATTGCTTCCTGGGTTGCGGAACCGCAAATTGAATACAAACGGAATATTAGTAAAGGCACATTTGGTTTTTTATTAGGTAGCACTATCTCGCAGAAAAATAGTGATCAATCATGGATTGGCGCAAGCGGATTCAATAACGACCTTGTGATGCAGGATCTGGCATCCGCCACAAGAATCAACGGAACTACCATCAATACTGTGTATAAGTATAACGCCTTATACAGTAGAATGACTTATAACTGGCTAGATAAATACATTCTTAGCCTAAATGCAAGAAGGGATGGTAGTTCCCGCTTTGGCCCCAAAAATCAATTCCATAATTTTGGTTCAATAGCAGGGGCATGGATCTTCTCGCAAGAGGCATTCGTGCAAAATACACTCCCTTTCTTAAGCTTTGGAAAAATAAGAGGCAGTTACGGAACTACTGGTAACGACCAAATTCAAGATTATCTTTTCCTTGATTTGTATCAACCAAATACAGTACTCGGCCCTCTTTATCAAAATTCCTTAGGATTGTCTGTTAGTAGATTAACAAATCCTTATTTGCAATGGGAAGAAACTAAAAAACTTCAATTCGGGCTTGAATTGGGCTTCTGTCAGGATCGAATACTTTTTACAACAAATTACAATCAAAACCGCTCTTCAAATCAGCTATTAGCCTATCAACTACCTGTAATCACTGGATTCAAAAGTATAACCAGAAATTTCCCTGCCGTAATTCAAAATACTGGATGGGAATTCACCTTAAATACCAACAATATTAAATCAAAATCCTTTAATTGGACATCGAGCGTAAACCTGACCATCCCCCAAAATAAATTCCTCTCCTTTGCTGGGGCAGACAGTTATTCTGCAATACTAGTTGGTCAGTCAATCACGATGCAAAAACTTTTCAAATATGCCGGACTAAATGACACCACAGGACTTTACGAATTTATAGATAACAAAGGTAATATTACGACTACTCCTTCAGACCCTGTTGATAGAACAACTATAGTTAGTCCTGATCCAAAATTCTATGGAGGGTTTCAAAATAGTTTTAGTTATAAGGGAATTACACTAGACTTCCTCTTTACGTTTTGTAAACAGGAAGCTTCCAATAATATTACATATGGCTTAAATGATTTTTATCCAGGTCAGTTCAATTTCGGGAGAAGTAACCAATCTAAAGCAGTGTTAGACAGATGGCAAAAGAGTGGAGATAATACATCGCATCAGCAATACAGCTCAAACTACAGCAAAGATTTATCAATACTATCTCTTAGTGATGCTATTTGGTCAGATGCTTCATATATTAAGCTAAAAAATATCTCTATTTCCTGGCAGTTGCCGGAAATATGGAACAAAACAATAAGACTGCAAAGTTCAAGAATATTCATTAATGCACAAAACGTCTTTACTATTACAAAGTATAAGGGTTTTGATCCAGAAAGTCCTGGACTGGGTCTTCCTCCTTTAAGAGTAATCACCTTTGGAGTACAGATTAATTTATGATATTTTCTTACATCTTAAAACAGCACCAAATGAAGCGGAAAATAAGAAAAATAATATATTTTAGATTCGTCTGCTTGAGTATTTTAATGCCTCTATTTCATACTAGTTGTAAAAAGCTTGTCGAGGTCAATAGCCCTACTACTAATATTACAGGGGATAACGTCTTCACAAATAATGGAGCTGCTGCTGCTGTTTTAACTGGAATCTATACTCAAATGAGCAGCGCATCAGTTGTAAGTGATGACTTAGTCGCCATTGGATTTTTAACTGGACTAGTTGGAGATGAACTATCGTTACATGTTCTAGCCAACAACAGATTCTTAAACAACTTCTATGTAAATAGGCTAACTGCTAATATGCCTTATAATGCATGGAACAACATTTACCCAAAACTATTCGTGATAAATTCCGCGATCGAAAAGATACCTAACTCGCAATCATTATCAGCCGGAGTAAAAAAACAACTTTTAGGAGAGGCAAAATTCATGCGAGCTTTTTTCTATTTCTATTTAATCAATCTATACGGAGATGTCCCCCTAGTAACCACAACTGATTATACAGTAAACAGCACACTGCCACGTGCTCCCAGCTCCGATGTTTGGGCGCAAATTATTACGGACCTAACTGACGCGAAAGAACTTCTGAATCCTAACTATGTAGATGGCACTTTGCTCAATGCAACTGCCGAAAGATTAAGACCAACGAAATGGGCAGCAATTGCTCTGCTGGCGAGAGTATACTTATATATCAAAGATTGGAAAAATGCCGAAATTCAATCGACAGTAGTAATTAACAATACTCAACTATATCATATTGATTCTTTAGATAATGTATTTCAAAAGAACAATATGGAAGCTATTTGGCAACTACAACCAGTAAATTATGGATCAAATACAGAAGAGGCAAAAACATATATTATTCACTCTACAGGTTTTTCACCGTCAAAACCCGTCTACATCAATTCACAATTAATCAAAAGTTTTGAAAAAAATGATCAACGTAAGAATAAATGGACGGATTCAATAACACTCAGTGGAGAGGTATACAATTTCGTAAGCAAGTATAAATCAGACAGTTTGAATGCACCAGTCACTGAATACAATACAGTTTTACGTTTAAGCGAGCAATTCCTTATCCGAGCAGAAGCAAGAGTACAGCAAAACAATATAAATGAGGCATTAAACGATTTAAACGTTATTAGAGAAAGAGCTTGGCTAAAAAAATCGCAAATCAACGATAAAGCACTTCTCTTATCTGCCATATATCATGAACGACAAGTAGAGTTATTTACCGAATGGGGACACAGATGGATGGATTTAAAGCGAACTCAAACTATCAATGCCGTCATGAACGTAGTAACGCCCATAAAGGGAGGTATTTGGAGTCCCGACTGGCAATTATATCCAATTCCGTCTAGTGAAATAATTGCCGATGGTAACTTGACACAAAATAATGGATACTAAATTCTCCATCCTATAAAAAGCATATAATTCAATTATACCATGCCTTTAAAACATAACAAATGAATTTGAATGTACGAGGTGTTTTTCTACTAACACTAATTTCATTAAATTGCTTTTCTCAGATAGATACTTCTAAACGAGATCACTCTAAGTCCCTTATAGGGTATAAGATGAAACCCACATTACTACAGACCCGTTGGGCAAAAGACGTAAGCCCTGATAATACTCTAAATGAATATCCCAGACCATTATTACAACGCGAAAACTGGGTTAACCTTAACGGACTATGGGAATATTCAATTACGGATTCATCTATAATAAATATACCTTCATTTGAAGACAGTATTCTAGTTCCTTATCCAATTGAATCAGCACTATCAGGTGTCCAGAAAGTCCTTACGCCAGATAAGTGTTTATGGTACCGAAAAGTCATTCAGCTTAAGTCACTTTCTGCCAACGAACATATTATTCTAAATTTTGGAGCTGTCGACTGGCAAGCAACAATCTTTGTCAATCGAAATAAAGTTGGAATTCATACCGGAGGTTATCAGAAATTTTCCTTTGACATCACCAAGTACCTAACTTCAGGCGACAACGAAATCATCGTTAAGGTATATGACCCAACCGATCAAGGCCTTAATCCTCATGGAAAACAAATCCTAAATCCCGCCAACATATACTATACTCCTTCTAGCGGCATATGGCAAACCGTTTGGTTAGAAAAGGTTGGCGACCTACGCATTGAGAACATAAAGGCCTCTCCCAATATAGACAAAGGTATATTGGACTTAGAGATAAGCATTCTTGGCATAGATGGAAACACCATGCTAGAAGTGATAGCAACTGCAAATGGAAAAACTATTACCACTCAAAAAAAACACATTAAACTATCAAACAATTTATCAAATCCGTCCATAACAAAACTAACTTTGAGTATTCCTAATCCAAAATTGTGGTCTCCAGATGATCCATTCTTATATGATCTTTCAATTAAGATAACCAAAGGAGCTAAAACAATCGACAAAGTAATTAGTTACTTTGGCATGCGAAAAATAGATATCCAAAAAGATGAAAAAGGGACAGACCGTATTTTCCTAAACAATAAATACACCTATAATCTAGGAACTCTAGATCAAGGATTCTGGCCTGATGGATTATACACAGCCCCAACAGACGAAGCACTAGCATTCGACATAAAAACAATAAAATCACTGGGCTTCAATACTATAAGGAAACACATAAAAATTGAACCTGAAAGATGGTACTACCATGCAGATAAAATTGGTGTATTGATATGGCAAGATTTTGTCAATCCTACACATGGTCTTCCAGAGGGGTCTAGATCAATCTTTGAAAAAGAAATGATTGAAACAATAGATCAACTATATGGTCACCCAAGCATTGTCACTTGGGTACTATTCAATGAACGCTGGGGAGCATATGATCAAGAAAGACTAACCCAATTAGTAAAAAAACACGATCCTAGCAGAATTGTAAACGGCCACTCTGGTGAGCTATTGTATGTCGACAATCAGCTGCGAGAGCCTTCAAAAAACCCTTGGAGTGGAAGTGATATGACAGACATACATTCCTACCCTGCCCCCCGAAATGTCCCCGGCCTTCCTAATAAAGCAAAAGTAATCGGGGAGTTTGGCGGTATAGGAGTATCCGTTCCAGGGCACGAATGGAACGATATGCAAGGATGGGGGTATGTGCAGGTTGACGCACGTGAATTGAAAAGGCAATACTTGAATATGACAGAGGAACTTAAAAAACAAGAGATTACTGGCTTAAGTGGCTCCATCTATACTCAACCTTTTGATGTGGAAGGTGAGGAAAATGGTTTACTAACCTATGACAGAGAACTTATAAAAATTCCGGTAAATGAGATAAGATCAATCAACCGCACCTTGGTTAAGCAAACGAGTGGCTTTACGCTTGATTCTAATTTCTATATCGCCGCGGACATAGATCCCGATGATAATGACAGTAGATATGACGAATTTTTAAAAGAATACCAGAGGAACAAAAGGGATTCTGCTTTTCTTAGAAGACTTACACTAATTGCCCTCCGTAAAAAAGACCAAGAAAATGCCACTCGAATTAGCAATGATTATTTTAGCAGTTTGACACAGCCCTTTTCAAAAGACAATCTAAATTTCATTCTAAAAAACTCTAGAACCAGCCGAGATACTGGATTCAAAATTTCTCTTACCCAACCTGAAAGGGTAGATTCCGTACTAGGTGCTAATACTTCTTTACACATGCTAAAAAAAGTGATAGATGCTGAAGAAATTGCTCCCTATTATTATAAAAGCCCTAACTGGGAGACCATTCAAAAAAGCATAGTCACCAAATATGGAGCTATGGGGGAAGAGTATGTATTGGGTAGACAAATGATATACTATGGCTTTGAAAAAATGGATTGGAAAAATTATGGAAAGTACTATATGCTTTATTATGAAAAGTCATTAAAACAAAGTCCAGAGTATATTATTAATACTATCACTTGGATACTATATGAGCATGTCGATGACCCTGAAGTGTTACGCTTTGCCGTTGACGTAATGAAATATACTATTGAGAATAAATTAGATGAATCTCCCGAAGCATATGATACATATGCCAATCTGCTTCATAGAACAAACAAATCAAATGAAGCCATAAAGTGGGAAGAAAAGGCTGTTAAGCTAATGAAAGGTAGACAGGAGGAAAAAGCATACGCCGAAACCCTTCAAAAAATGAAAGCCGGCCTCCCTACCTGGCCACAAAATAATTAAACTCTACGCGGTGTAAGTGGGTGGATGGTTTACACCCCTTACGCACTCATGTGTCGGTCGCTAATATTCCTATTGGTGACCCATTTTTTCTCAAAATCACACTCAAAATGTCAAATAAATTATTTTTTCATATCAATAGTACGTAGGCAAATTTGCATGTGTACTATATATGATTAACCTTAAAAAAAGACAAAAGCAAAATTTTAAGATCCAAAACTGAATAGGCCAGATTGAAATAGTTTGTTGCTATCCTATAAAAACACTTCAGTCAGCCCGGTCAGCAGGCAAAACAATAACAGACATTTTTACACCACTTTCAAAAAAATAATGTTATGAAAGCGCCCAGCAACTTACCCCGTATACCTTTAAGAATCGATGAAGATGACCAGGATTTCATCTCTATTGACAGTTTACCCCCGGAATACCAGCACCTGGCTATGCCGGCAGCAAAAATCTCTTTCAGAAGCGATGATTATGTGGATATCATCAGTCAGACCATCAAATTTGGCAGGTTTACACTCCGTACACATGAAGTGTATAATAAGGAACACGCCATTATGCTGGTGCCTTATACAAAGATCGAGCTGCTGGCCCTCCATTTTATGGCTGGTGGCGAAGTAGTAGCAGAGATCACGGACAATGGGCCGTATATGATGCCCAAAAGGGAAATGACCTTATTCAAACTGGAGCCCAGCGCACATAAAGCGCCCATGAAACCGTGGGAGACTATGTTCAGCTTCCATATCAATATTACACCGGAAGACCTGGCGATGCTGGCACTGGAATATCCTGAACTGGCAGCAATAGCGAAGAAAACAAGCCAGAAAGGAAGCGCGCCTGTGAATGCAGAGCCGTATCACATCAACCTGGCGTGTACAGAGCTTATTGATGCTATCTGCAACTGCAAGTTTGTAGGTAAACAGGCAGAAGTATTTATGCACCGGTGTTGCCTGGAACTATACTTCAATTTTGCGGCGCAGGATAAACTGGAGGACGAACCCATGCGGGTGTTCCCATTATATGTATCCGAAAAACTAGAGGCCTCCATCAAATACCTGGTTAACGTTACCAACGAAAAGTTTTCGATGGCGAAAATGGCAGTGCTGCTGGACCTGGGTACCCAGGAGTTAAGAGAAGCCTTTATAGATAGCTTTTTTATGACGCCGGAGCACTTTCACTTCCAACGCCAGATGATCCAGGCATATGGCACCGTAACTACATCTGCAGAACCCCTTGAAAAAGTTTGTACTTCCATAGCAATGAACAATGTAGACGAATTCACTACCCTGTTTGAATCCTATTTCAACTGTTCCATCGCTATCATTCGAAATAGTCAATGAAGAGATTGAATATCCCCATTTTGATTTTTTAGGTTGTTTATATGCCGGATCAATCCTGATCCGGCCATTCACTTATCCCTCAAAATAACCCTTGCTTTTTGCCGTCAGAGAAAGATTCCTTAAATTCCTTTTTCTTTCTCACCGCTAAAAGCAAGGGTTATGTCATTTCAGCAACGTACCATCTTCATTACCGGCGCAAGCCGCGGCATAGGTAAAGCCATTGCGCTGCGCCTCGCCAGCCGGGGAGCCAATATTATCATTGCCGCCAAAAGCGTGGAAGAAGATCCAAGACTGGGAGGAACCATTTATTCCGCCGCCGCAGAAGTAGAAGCCGCCGGTGGTAAAGCCCTCGCTGTACAGGTAGATATCCGGGAAGAAGCACAGATAGCCGCCGCCGTGCAACAGGGAGCGGAGAAATTTGGTGGGATTGATGTAGTGATCAACAACGCATCCGCCATTCAACTCACCAATACAGAAGAAACCCCTGCCAAACGTTTCGACCTCATGTATAATATCAACGTACGCGGCACCTTTCTCGTAACACAACATTGCCTTCCTTATCTGAAAAAAGGAAATAATCCGCATATCCTTACGCTGTCACCACCAATAAACCTCGATCCAAGATGGTTTGGACCACACGTAGCGTACACCATCAGCAAATACAATATGAGCATGCTGGCAATGGGCTGGGCAAATGAGCTGGAGAAATACAACATTGCCTCCAACGCACTGTGGCCGGCCACAACTATCGCCACCGCCGCGGTAAAAAACCTGCTGGGAGGTGATTCGCTGATCAACAAAAGCCGCACCCCGGAAATTATTGCCGACGCAGTGGAATATATCCTCCAACAACCTGCGTCGTACTCGGGAAATACACTGATTGATGAAGAGGTGTTGAAAGCAGCGGGTATTACCAACTTTGATAAATATGCAGTGGTGCCGGGCGGCAAACTGCAGCGGGATTTGTTCCTGTCATAAAAAAATTGCCCGGTAATAAATTTTACCGGGCTTTTCCCCTCCCTACCCTGGGAATATGCGCGGCATATCCCTGAAAATAAATTGTTTGTATAGTTGATCTGCAACAGGATAAATATCATTGGGGATCATCGCCGTTTCCCCATACTCCGATGTTTTGTACAATGCGCACCGGATGGCGCGCCAGCAATCAGACGTTTTATCGTATAACAGCGCTTCCATAGCAGCCTGCTGGCCCTGTATAATAGTATCCTGGAACAGCAGGCTATAATCGCTCCAGGAAGCTTTCACCATTTCATCGTCGGAGAACTTCAGCCAGTGACGTACGTGCGGTGCTACTTCGTTCCATTCTCTTATACGGATCAATATGGCCACTAATGTGTGTACATAATCTGTTACATGCGGCTCCAGTTCTACGGCACGACGGGAGAACTTCGTAGCCAGGTCTAACCGCGTATTCAGTTTATACAGGCACCGGGCCACCCGGTTCAAATCGTCGGGCGACAAGCGGAGATAGTTGGAATTAAGTTGTTGTTCCATAAACAACAACAGGGACAATGCGGTGGATGTTTCTCCCTGATCTACCAGGAAACGCAGATAGGAAATTTTTGCATACAGCAAATCGTAGCTACTCCCCTTCTGATCTACGGCTTGCTGGTACCAGGTATGCGCCAACCGGTAATCCGTAAGACTTTCTGCATACAGTTCCGCCAGGGCACACATAGGCAGGCACTGATCATTGTAGGGAGCGGCCATAGCGGCTTTATACAACTTTTCTGCCTCCGCATATTCTCCTGTTTTTTTATAACAATGCCCCACCAGCAGTTGTAAGAAAGATACCCCCTGCACAGATGCCGGCGCATGTTTAAACACAGCAATAGCCGCCTCATAACGATGCAGGTCCGACAATGTTTTAATCAGCAGCTGACTGGTGGTTACGCAATCAGGAACATTTTGCAGGTGCTGCTTCCAGAGAGCGGCAGCAGTATGATAATCTTTTGCCTGGTAGTAGATAGCAGCCAGCTCCCTGTGTGTATTAAATTTGATGAACTCAAATTTCTCGGCCCACTCCAAACCGTTACTCAGCAAAGAAAGATCGCCCGTTTGTGCGGCCACGGTATGTAAAGCATCGAGGTAAGCTTTTGCCAACAGGACTCCCTGCGGAAAATAGTCGTCGGACAAGGTAAATGCCTGTTCAAAATAATGAATGGCCATCCGTAACTCGTCGATCGCATAATTACTGTATGCCAGTATCAGGTATAAAGAAATTTGTTCCTGCTGCTGCCGCCTGTTGCCTTGCAATGTTTCAAGGTAAGCGATATCCGTTTTTTCCAGCATGCCCACCGGCCGGTGAGCGTGATGCTTTTCGTTCAGCTGCTGCAGAAATGCCGGTAAATCCTTTTGAATTACATGGAGTAGTGCTTCATTCATAACGATTGGTTGGGGGTTAGTATCCTTGCCGCGCCACACGTGCAAATAATAATACACCCCAATCAGGCGGAAGGTACCATAGCTTACCTGCCGGCATAACTCCCCGCCGATGACGTTACCGGCCGCCGGTTCACCACATGCAGCAGGTATTCACCGGAACCGGTTTCCATAATATACCGGCCTTCTTTGTATCCCTTTTCTATGGCCACCGCTACTCCATTTACGGTAACATCTGAAGTGGATTCCGCAGGAAGATAAATAGTAGCATGAGTGTTGGCAGGTATATGTACCCGCAGTGTAAACGTGTTGTCTTCTTTCTTCCAGTCGCTCACAATTTCACCATAGGGAGAAAGATAGCTGGCTTTGGCGGCGGTAACATCGCCAACAGGTTCCGGCCGGATCACGATATCGCGGAAGGCGATACTGCCGGGCGCTGGTCGTATACCGGCAAGACCGCTGTAAAACCATTCCATCAGGTGGCCCAGCATAAAGTGATTGTTGGATGCATCGCGGTAGCCCTGCCAGGATTCGGTGAGCGCAGTGGCGCCTTTGGCCAGTTGCAGTCCATAGCCGGGAACATCGCTGCGGCTGTTCATATCAAAGATTACATCCGAACGGCCTTCGTCGTCCAGTACGCGGAGCAGGTAGCGGTAACCGATATCGCCGGCAGTGAGACTGTTGTTATGCTGACGGATATCTGCCACCATGTTTTCCACGATGTCGGTTTTGTAACGGGGATCTGCCAACTGCATGTATACCGACATCGCGTTGGCGGTTTGACTACCCGTAGCATATTGTTTGGTGCTGTCGTTAAAGAAGGTACGGTTATAAGCTTGCTTTACGGCTTCACTTTGCGATAAAAACTTTTGCGCATCTGCTGTTTTTCCTAATACCGTAGCTACTTTCGACAGGATGCTGAGATCATAATAATATATAGCCGTAGCCGTTATACCCTTTGGGGTGAGCTGCGATTCGCCGGGGAATTCAGGACCAATATCGTACCAGTCGCCCAGGCCGTGGGAAAGAATATGATGATTTGATTTTTGCGAAAGATAGTTCACGTAGCGGGTCATCATCGGGTAACTTTCTTCCAGTACAGATTTATCGCCGTACCACTGGTACATGTACCAGGGCAGGATGATGCCATTGCTGCCCCATTCCGGTGAATCGCGGAAGCCGCCATCAAAATGCACATACTCCGGCGCGATGTCGGGGATCAGGCCATCTGCGGTTTGTGCATGAATCATATCGCGCACTACTTTCCTGCAAAGTGCGGCGATGTCGTAATTGTAACGGATAGAGCTGCCCACCAGGTGCGCTTCTTCCAGCCATCCCAATTTTTCGCGGTGCGGGCAATCGGTAAACACGCTCGCCGTGTTACTGCGGATGGCCCAGTCGATCAGCTTAAAAGTCCGGTTGAATAATTCATTGGAGCAGGTAAACTGCCCGATGGTGGCGGCAGCATTGCGCGTATGCAGGCTATACAGTGTTTGTATTTCCGGCAACCCCGAAGGATTGCTGCTGCCGGCGGGCACCGCGCCATCAATTTGTATATACCGGAAGCCATAGTACATAAACTGCGGCTGCCAGGATTCTGTATCCTGTCCCTTTAAAGTATAATTAAAAAATACCGGGCTGCCTACGGCAGATTGATCTGCCAGACCCTTGCCGGTGATCAGTTCCGCCGGCGTAATACGTACCACCATTCCTTTTTTCCCTTTCAGGGAGATGGCAGGAATAGCAGACGCATTTTGCCCCATATCGTATACCCAGGTGTTAGTACCGGTTTGTGTTACTTTAAGCGGCGTAAAGCGGTCGAATATTTTCAGCGGCGTCGCGGTTTGCGCATCCAGTTGCGGCGGACCGGTTACCGCTACTGCGGGTTGCCAGGAGGCATCATCAAAGGAGGACGTGTCCCATCCTGGTTGTTCCAGGGTAGCATTGTAATCCTCTCCGCCGTAGATGCTGGAAAAAGTAACGGGGCCGGGTGCTGCTTTCCAGCTGGTGTCGCTGATAATATTTTCGGTAGTACCATCGCTGTATTGCAGATACAGCCGGCAAATGAGCTGTGGATAACCAAAGGCGCCGGTGAGTTTACGGTATCTTTCTCCGGGCACATAAAAGAAGCCGTTGCCCAGCATCACGCCGAGCGCATTGGTACCGGTGTGTAGTTGGGACGTTACATCAAAAGTAACATAGAGGGCATGCTGATCATATTTTGTCCAGCCGGGATCAAGAAAATGATCGCCTGTTTTTTTCCCGTTGAGATGAAGATCAAACTGACCCAGTCCGCTGATATAAACCGTGGCCCTTTGCAGTGGTTTGGTGATATTAAATTCTTTTCTCAGCAGCGGTAGTATATCCTTCCGGTTACGGTATTTTTTGTCGCTGTCGTTGGTGATGGCAGGAACGATGCGTGCTGTATCCGGCATTTTCTCATAGCCGATCCATTGCGCCTGCTGCCAGTCGCGCGGAGAAAACAGGCCGGTATGCCACTGTGCCGTTTCACTCCACGCGGAGGGTTTTCCCTGCTGATCCCATACCATTACTTTCCAGTAGTAGGTGGTGGCGGGCAATAGTGGCTTACCGTTGTAAAGCACCTGCACCGACTGATCCGACGATACTTTTTTTGAATCCCAGATACGCCCGCGGTTTTTCTCCAGCGCAGCGGGATTGTCGGCCACCAGGATGCGGTAGGCAGTTTGCCGGATGTTTGTTCCTTTGCTTTCCAGTTGCCAGCTGAGAGCGGGGCGTGTGGCATCGATACCAATGGGATTGTGCTGGTATTCACATAGCAGCTGTTGCAATGAAACAGATTGTGCAACAACGGTATTGGTAATACCAAACACTAGCAACAAGAACCATGATTTCATCATCATCAGCTGTTTTGAGGATCAAATATCTATGATCGCCTTTATCACTTCATTACGGGGATCCAGCCAGGAAGCAAAGGTAGTTTTCACTTCCCCGAATTTCACCCGGTGTGTAATATATTTATCAGGATGCGCCGTTCCTTCTTTGATGCAGCGGATCACCTGTTCAAAATCCTCGCGGGTGGCGTTGCGGCTGCTCATCAGCGTGGTTTCCCTTTTGTGGAATTCGGGATGGGGAAACTGCAGCAATTCTTTCTGCAATCCGATAAGCACATACCGGCCGCCGTGCGCCAGGTAATAGATGCCGTTGTTTATGGCTTTCTGGTTACCGGTGGCGTCGATCACTACTACCGGCATATCGCCGCCGGTGATGGTGCGCAGCTGCCCGGCTACGTCGGTGGCGGCATTAATGGTAAAAGGAATGCCCAGTGTTTCCCGTGCAAATTCCAGGCGTTTATCCTGGATATCGGTGGCAATTACCTGTGCGCCGGCAATGCGGGCAAATTCCATTGCTGCCAGCCCGATGGGGCCCGCGCCTATTACCAGTACAAACTCACCGGGTTGAACGGCTGCGCGACGGATGCCATGCGCGCTTACCGACAGGGGTTCCACCAGTGCCAGCTGCTCGGCAGTGAGGCCATTGCCATGCACCAGCAGCCGCTCCGGCACCGAGATGAACTCCGCCATGCCGCCGTCTTTATGCACACCCAATACTGCGATGTTTTCGCAGCAGTTGGGTTTGCCGTTACGGCAGGCAATACAAACGCCGCAATTTTCGTAGGGGATAATGGTTACCAGCTCTCCAACACTGAAACCAGTGGTTTCCACGGCGTCCAGCGCTACAATTTCGCCAGCCAGCTCATGTCCCAGGATGCGGGGGTAGTTAAAATAAGGTTGTGTACCTTCAAAAGCGTGCAGATCGGTGCCACAAACGCCTATTTTCCGGATACGGATAATAGCATGACCCGCCTGCAGCGCGGGCATTGCCTGCAGACCATATTCAAAATTGCCGGGAGTAGTACAAATGAGTGTTTTCACTATAATTAATTTAGAAAAAAAAATCCGTACCCGGATGTTTTATTTTCACATACGGCAGGACGAATGATATTCAAAGAAACAGGTTTAAGGAAGATATTTATCATAGTATATTATCATCTCTGTAAGATATATTGCCTTTTTTCGGCGAAAAACCCTTAAATAACAAGTTATCTGTCATTAGGACACTTAATATTTGCGCTTTGGCATTTTTGTATAATTTGGGTATTTTTACTTTTATGCGCGACGATATCCCCGAATTGCAAAGCAGAATATACAGCGGTGATACACAGGCATTTAAGGAATTATACGATTACTTCTGCGCCCCATTACTCCAGTTAGCCCTGGCCATTGTTCATTCCAGGGAAATGGCGGAAGAAATAGTAGCAGATGTGTTTATTGCCGTATGGAGAAAAAAGGAAAGCCTGCACCAGGTAAGCAACCTGAAATGGTATCTCTATGCAGCCACCCGCAACATTGCGCTGAACTATCTCCGTAAATATACCTCTAAAAAAACGCTGCATCTCGATGAAGCCTGTTTACCGGAATACGAAATAAATCCCGAAGCGCAACTCATCAGCAATGAAATGATGCGGCATATTAATATGGCTATCAGCGAGCTGCCACCGCAGTGCCGGCTGATCTTTAAACTGGTGAAAGAAGATGAGCTCAAATACAGGGAGGTGGCCGTATTGCTTAACATCTCCATAAAAACAGTAGAAAACCAGGTAGGTATCGCGCTGAAAAAACTCACTAAAATGAGAGCACTCCTCACTACGCCGCTGCCTGGCGATCAGTAAACCCCTTCTCAAAAAAAACTTTTTCCCTCTTTGGGGGTATTCTCTCCTTCCGGTTGTCTTATACCCCGAAGCGCGCGTTCATTCAACCATTTTCAATCGTACTATGAGCAACGACCGTATATGGATATTACTCGGTAAACAGTTCAGCGGTGATATTTCACCTGAAGAACTGTCTGAACTGGAAACATTGCTGAAAGATGATCCGGAGGCAGCTGCTTCGCGGGAACTTGCTGCGGCCATCTGGCAGGCGCCTATGCAGGAAGTACCCCCTGCTCATGACAGTAAAGAACGTATATGGGAGGCAGTGAGTCCGCAACTTCAGCCATCCCCGCGCCGCAGTATTGTACGCAGGCTGGTAGCAATGGCGGCGGCAGCAGCGGTATTAACGGCAACAGCGGTACTATGGCGTTCAACAATGCCTGCAGTGCAACAACTCAGCTCCGCTCCCGGTGGAAAGTCAAGGGTAGTACTTCCCGACGGCTCCACCGTATGGCTCAACAGCAACACACAACTCTGTTACGAAAAAACCGGCTTTGGCAAACAACACCGCGAAATTACGCTCACCGGTGAAGCATTTTTTGATATCGCAAAAAGTGAAGGCATTCCTTTTACTATCCATGCGGGAAAAGTAAACATCCGCGTACTCGGCACCGCGTTTAACGTGAAAGCCTATACGGGCGACAGCGCCGTTTCTACTACGCTGGTGCGTGGAAAAATTGCGGTATCGTTTGGCGGAAAAACCGTGGTGCTGCAACCCGAAGAAAAACTAATGGTTCCGGCAACCCGCCTGGCGCCTGTCTTTCAGCAAAAACACCTGGAAAAAGACAGCAGCGGGCAACTCCGGGAAATATCCTGGCTCAATAATAAGCTGGCATTTGACAACGAAACCTTTGGCGATCTGGCGGTGAAAATGAAACAGTGGTACGGCGTTACTTTCTATTTCGAATCTGCCAGCCTGCAACAACTCCGGTTTTCCGGCATCATCGATACAGAGTCAATAGAGCAGGCACTGAAAATGCTGCAGCTATCGCGCCATTTTAATTTCCGGATCAACGGGAAGGAAGTCCACATCAGTAACTGATACCGCATTCCTCATCTTCAAAAATAAAAGCTATGACATAAAAACATTACAAAGCATTCAATTTACTTTACTTTCCTTCACCCTCTTACATTCCATGTTATGAAAATAATGTTCCTATGGACTTTTAATAAAAGTCTGCATGGCGGGCTGCCGGGCATACTCATCCTGGCTTTGCTGCTAACCGGCATTACACCCGCATACGCCACCTCTGCCACCCAGGAAAAGATCAGCATCTCCCTGGAAAAAGTCAGCATTAAAACAGTGCTGAAAGCTATTCAACAAAAAAGCCGCTGCCGGCTCATCTACAACGACGATATTTTACCGGAAGAACCGCCGGTATCCATTCACGCGGAAAATGCCACGGTAGAACAACTGCTCACGAAAACCTTTACCGGCACCACACTGCGCTACACAGTACTAAACGACAACGCGATTGTGATAGCCTCCGGAAACATAAGGGCCGCCAAAATAAGCGGCATCGTAAAAAATGAACATGGCGATCCACTCATTGGCGTATCCGTAAAAGTAAAAGGCACCAATATTGGCGCCATGACCAATGAACACGGTCGTTTTGAACTGCAGGCCGCTGCCGGCGTTACACTGGTGTTCAGCTATGTGGGTTATGAACAAACCGAAGTTATAAGCACCGCCGATCCCATCAACATTATCCTGAAAGAAAGCGCCAGCGGCTTAAATGAAGTAGTGGTGGTTGGTTACGGTACACAGAAAAAAACTTCCTCCACGGCAGCTGTAGCAGCGGTGCAGGGAAAGGAACTGGCGAAATCGCCGGTAACCAACATCTCCAATTCGCTGGCAGGAAATGTTTCCGGCATCAGCATGCGTCCCAATGGCGGTCAGCCTGGCAGAGACAATCCCGATATACACATCAGGGGTATTGCCACCACCGGCAACAACTCACCACTGATAGTAGTGGATGGTATCATCCGCAATAACATCAACGAAATTGCGCCCAGCTCCATCGCCTCCGTTACCGTATTGAAAGATGCTGCTGCTGTAGCCCCCTATGGATTGGGCGGCGCCAACGGCGTAATTCTCATTACCACCAAACGCGGACAAACAGGTATGCCTTCGCTGTCGCTCAACGCCTACTATGGTTGGCAAACGCCCACCTATTACCCAAAGATGCTGAACGCACCCGACTACATGCGCCTGCGTAATGAAGCCTATATGAATGAAAATCCCGGTGGCGCCCAACAGCCCTTCTCCGAAGAGCTTATTAATACCTATGCAGACCTGAACGCTAAAGATCCCGACAAATATCCCATCAGCAATACCAAAGACCTGGTACGCATGCGTGCGCCCATTCAAAATTATAACCTGCAGCTCAGCGGCGGCACTAAAGTAATAAGGTATTATGCCGGTCTCGGTTTTCTTAAACAGGATGGGATGTTTGACCCAATAAATTACAAACGTTACGATTATAACGTGAACATGGAAGTAAGCGCCACCTCCACCACCACGGTATCGCTGTCGCTCATTGGCGCCATCGAAAACACCAACAGTGTGGATGCCGCTACCACGCCGGGGCAACTGTTCCGCAGCGCATACAAACTGATCCCCATTACCAACATGTACTACAGTAATGGCCTCTGGGGCGAGTTTGCGGGCAATACGCCGGTAGGGATCCTGAAAGCAGGTTATTCCCACCGCAATGCCACTTCCCTGCTCACTACCCTTGCAGTGGAACAACAACTGCCTTTCATTAAAGGACTGAGTATTAAAGGAACCTTCAGCTACGATCCTAATGACTTTACCGTTAAGGGATGGCATACGCCGTTTTACTTTTATTCGCAGAACACGTCCACTAACCCTTACAGCTATACGAAACAGATATCCACATCGGAAGGAAGTGCTGCGCCCTACACCTGGCTGAACCAGGAGTACTCAAAAAACCAGTACTTCACCTACCAGGGATTCCTGAACTATCATAACACCTTTGGCAAACACGACTTCACCGGGCTGCTGGTAGCAGAAGCCCGCAAGAACGACTCCACCGGCTTCTCCGCCCGGCGTAATAATTTTGCGGTAAACATCGACGAGCTGGGTATGGGCAGCTCCAACAAAAATGATTTTGATAACAACGGCTCCACTATTACCGGTAGTCAGCTTGGATTTGTATACCGCTTAGGCTACATCTACGATCATAAATATCTTTTTGAAGCCGCCGGCCGGTATGACGGTCATTACTACTTTGCTCCCGGCAAACGCTGGGGTTATTTCCCCGCCTTCTCCGCTGGATGGATCATCTCTGAAGAAAACTTTATGAAAGACCATCCCTCCCCGCTGACCTATCTCAAACTAAGGGGTTCCTGGGGAAAATCGGGTAACCTGGCCGGCGCGGCATTCCAGTACCTGAATGGCTATAACTTATACGGTAACGCCTATGCTTATGGCAACGGCAATATGGTACAGGGTTCCAACATCACCCGGGAAGCCAATCCCAACATCACCTGGGAAATATCCACTAAAACAGACATCGGCATAGACGCCACTTTATGGAAAGGTTTGCTCACCCTGGAAGTAGATTATTTTCATGAAAGAAGAACGGGTATGCTGCTGCCCCCGGCGGTAACGGTGCCGGTAGAATATGGGCTGAACCTCTCCGACGAAAACCAGGGCATTATGGAAAACCGCGGTATAGATATTTCCGCAGGTACCAGCCATCGTTTCTCCAATGGCCTGCAGCTCAACCTGAACGGCAATTTCAGCTATGCTAAAAATAAAATGATCCAGGTGTTTGAAACTTCCGCCACACGCAATAATCCCAACCGAAGCAGAACAGGCCGGCCCACCGGCACGCAGTTCGGCTATCATGCACTGGGATTGTTTTCCCTGGAAGATGATAAAAACAACGATGGCATCATCAACACCGAAGATGGATATAACGTTACCCAGTTTGGCGTACTGCATCCCGGCGACATCCGCTATGCCGATATAGGCGGCCCTGATGGTAAACCCGATGGTAGAATTGACTCCTACGATGAAACGGTGATCGGGAATCCCGTATATCCTTTCATCACTTATGGGTTCACCCCCGGCGCCTCCTGGAAAGGATTTGACCTCAGCCTGTTTTTCCAGGGCTCTGCACTGGCCGGCCTGAACATCCGTGGTTTTCAGACAGTGCCTTTTAACAACAACAATAGTAATTCTGCCTATGAATACTATAACAACCACTGGACACCCAACACACCCAATGCAAAGTACCCGCGTGCAAACCAGTCGCCTTACGCCAATAACACGCAGAATTCTGATTTCTGGATGATGAAAACAGGTTATCTCCGTTTAAAAACTGCCGTGCTGGGATACACGCTTCCTGCCAATATTTCCAAAGCTATGAAGATGCAGAGCGTCCGTGCTTATTTCTCCGGGCAAAACCTGCTCACCTTCAGCAAAATGAAATTCATGGACCCGGAAGTAGGCTACACCGACCTGGAAACAGCCTATCCCAACCAGAAAGTATTTGTGTTTGGGCTCAATGTCACTTTTTAGATTCATCCTGTTAAATCAAAATATTATGATCCGCTTCATACATTTGTTGTCCGCCGTCATACTGTTACTCAGTATCCTGTCGTGCAAAAAGGAATTCCTGGAAAATACCGACAAGTCGAAACTCACCGATGAAACCCAGTGGGGAACAGAAGGGAATGCTGATCTTTTCCTCAACGATATCTACAGCGCATTACCCAACTACTGGAATCAGCCGGAAAACCTGGATAACTTCACCGACGACAACGACGCCGGCTTTTATTACACGTCCTACAACTGGAAACAAGGCATTGTGGAGCCGTCTTCCAACGACTATACCATTTGGGGAGGCATCACCGGTTCCGGCGATCTGACCAACTGGACCACTATCTTCACCAATATCCGCAAATGCAACACCTTCATCACAGAAGTGCGCAATAACGCTGCTAACTTTTCGCCGGAGTGGCTGAACAAACGGCTCGATGAAGCCCGGTTTATCCGTGCCTTTTTCTACAGCGAATTGTGGATGCACATCGGCGGACTGCCCATTATCACCATCCCTGCAGACAGGCGCACAATGGACAGCGCTGCCATCTATACGCCCAGGAACACCTTTGCGGAAACAGTGGACTTCATCACCACGCAACTCGATTCCATCGCCAAAGATGGTTACCTGCCGGCTAAATACAACAAGGGCGATGCAGATGCCGGTCGTGCTACCCTCGGCGCTGCGCTGGCCTTAAAAGGATGGGTAGAGCTATATGCCGCCAGCCCTGCATTCAACGCTGCACAACCCGCCGCCGGCAATGATCCGCACAAAATAGCCGGTTACAATAACTACGACGCACAACGCTGGGCAAAGGCCGCCGCTACCTTCAAACAATTCATTGATCTTTATGGCAACGGCAAAGCGTACGAACTGTTTCCCGATCCTTCCGCCATCTGGTATGAAGCCAATGAATACCATTCAGAAGTGGTGTGGGACCGGCAGGTAGTAGCCAATACGATGGGATCTTCCTTTGAGCAATACGGCGGCCCCGTGTGGATTAACGGCGCTTATTATACCTGGGGCAACTACAACCCCACGCAGGAACTGGTAGACCAGTTCAACATGGCCAATGGCAAGCCTATCACCGATCCCACCTCCGGCTACGATCCGCAGCATCCTTATGTAGGCCGCGAGAGACGCTTCTACGACTGGATCGTATATGACGGCGCCCCCTATAAAATGACCTGGATGGACAAAGCCGACGTCATATACACCCGCATCGATAAAGTACATCCATCCAAAAACCAGATTGACTTTGGTACCGATGACGTAAGCAACACCGGCTATTATTTTAAGAAGCGGCTCAACCCACTGGTACGCCCCGGCGGTGGTGCAGTAAGCGGCGCCAACTTTATTTATTACCGCTACGCAGAAGTGCTGCTGGGATATGCAGAAGCGCAAAATGAAGCCGCAGGGCCGGATGGCACCGTATATAACGCCATTAACCAGGTCCGCAAAAGAGCAGGTTTACCCAACCTGGCGCCGGGATTATCCCAGGCAGATATGCGGTCCGCTATTTATCACGAAAGACGCGTGGAACTCTGCTTTGAGAACAAACGCTTTTATGATATCATCCGCTGGAAAACGGTGAGTACCGTGATGAATGTAGATAAACACGCCATGAAAATCACCAATACTTCTCCAAACGATAATGCGGGCGTATGGAAATACGAAATTGTACCACTGAATCATCCGCATGTGTTCACCCCAAAAATGTACCTGAACCCGGTACCACAGGACGTGATAGACCGTAACCCGAAGATTGTACAGAACCCGGGATACTAAGTATTAAAAAGTTGCAGGCATGTCCTGCAACTTTTTTGTTTTATCTTGTTCCTGCTAAACCCGGTAAAACATATGGTACCAGTCAGGAATAGTTGGGTGGATAATCTGCGTTCGTTCATTACTCTTTTAGTGGTAGCTCATCATTCATCGCTGGCATATACCACGTTTGCCTCTTTTAATAAAAGCGCCTATATCCTCTCCTCCAACCCCGTAGTGGATACTGCGAGGTGGAAAGGACTGGATCTCTTTGAAGATTTTAATGATATCTTTTTTATGTCGCTGATGTTCCTGATCAGCGGCATTTTTGTGATGAGCAGTCTGCGTAACAAAAGCACCCGGAAGTTTATCCGGGACCGGTTTTACCGGTTGTTTATTCCTTTTATGATTGCCGTTACCCTCCTGATGCTCATTGCCTATTACCCTTCCTTCCTATTGGCTACAGGGCAACACAACATAAAGGCTTATGTAATAGATTTTTTTACGGTAGAAGCGTGGCCGGTAGGACCGCCCTGGTTCATTTGGGTATTATTTGTGTTTAATCTCGTTTTTGCCTTGTGCTACCCGCTGGTAAAAAACGGCGTCATCAAAGCAGGTAACTGGCTGGCGATGCAAAAGCAACGCCCGGCAAAATTATTTCTTTCCTGGTACGTCTATACTTTATTGCTCTATATCCCTGTTATCCAATTTGTGTCTCCCTATGCATGGACGGGCATCGGTCCTTTCGATTTCCAGATCAGCAGGGTGTTCCTGTACGCCGGTTATTTCCTGCTTGGAGCTGTGATCGGCACGCCAGGATTAGCCAACGGCATATTTGCAGATGGATCTGCCTTTGTAAAAAAATGGCCACTGTGGGTGATCAGTTGTTTGGTGATATACGCCGGGCTGAAACTCAGCGAAGCCCCCATCATCCGGATGATCGGCAGCCACCAGCTGAGCGAATTACAGGCCACGCTTATCTACAGATCGGTATGGATATTATCCTGTACAATGAGTTGTATTGCTTTTTTAACCCTGTTTAAAAGCATCCTCAACAAAACAAACCAGTGGTGGGAATCACTTTCCGCTAATGCCTATGGTATTTACCTGGTGCATTACATTTTTATTGTTTGGTGCCAGTACAGTTTGTTGAATGCGCCATTACACGCATTCGTGAAGTTCCTGATCACATTTGTGGTGACGGTAGCGCTGAGTTGGGGAGTGGTATATTTGGTGCGGAAGAATGGGGGGGTTAAAAGGTATTTGTAACTTATATTTTTGCAATGGTTTTATGCACATTTTTCTTCTCTTTCTTTCGTAACTCCTTATTTGTGCTGATATTATAGGCTTTGCCTTTTTCCGCCAGCAAAAACCAGCTGAGTGCGGATATGGCATTGTTTGAGTGAAGTTCCAGCCTGATAAAGAGTTCATCATTCGGGAATTCCTTATTGTGGATAATGTGGCTTAAACGGGTTTTATCAATGCTGATTTCTGCGGCAAATTCCTTTTGCTTTTTTTGTACTGCCCGGATGTAGGCGGAAAGGAAATAGCCGAAATGCAATGAGCCCTGGTACTCCAGTGATTCAATAACGCTTTCCATCTGGTACTTGACTTGTAACAGGTCTGCGCGGAGGTGATCTGCTTTGGTCATCTTTTTCAGTAGCTCCATCCGATGTGCAACCAACACTTTGTCCCCGGCCTCTTTTTCTTCTTTGGAAAGTCCGTGAGGATAGATATTGTCTATTGTAAGTTCTTCTTCGCAATTTTTCTTTCTTTTCATGATTAATCGTTTTCCGGATATTCTATAAAGAAATCTATACACGATTATCATAAAATCAGTACTATCAAATAGTAAATTCATCACGTTAATGATGTCTGTAATTTTGTTAATAAACAACATTTAACTTGTGGTAAGAGGAAGGCATTTGAAGAAAAATGAATTTCGTATTGTTATCCTATTAGTACACACAGAACAACATTTGGCATTTACTCTCTAAAATGCTGTATATTTGTTCTTAACTTATATATTAAGTTGAAAGTTCTTTTTAAAAAAATGCTGCTTCATTCCAGTAAAATAGTTGATTTTTACACAGTTATATTTGGAAAGAATGAATTAACTGAATTTGAATTATTCGATAAAAAGGATTTCTCTCAGCACTTGATTGAATTACAACTAATTTATAACGTGCTTGCAGAGATAAAAATAAGAGGAGCAAAACATTATTATTTTAAGCACGAAGGTCCTGCAAATGCTTTACCCAGGGTCAGGCAAGAAATGATCAATGACAATAAAAATGACTTCGGTTTAAGACTATACTGTATCAGGCTAACAGATCATTTGTTGATACTTTTGAATGGAGACATCAAAACAAAACATTTACCACAGGATTGCGAAAATGTTAGTATTCATTTCAAACGAGCCATAAAAATCGCCAATCAACTAGATGCTGCAAATCTTAATAACGAGATTGATTTCTCAGATTTTGAATGTTTAACTGATTTTGAAATTGATATATGAAACTTGACAAATTTCAATCTATTATTGAACAAACTCCTGCAGATGTTCAGAAACATGTGAAGCTGTCTATGGATATACTGGATAGAATTCATGAACTGCTAGAACAAAAATTTGAAGGAAAACAAAAGCTTCTGGCAGAGAAGATGAATAAAAGCGAGGCTGAAATA
Organism: Chitinophaga sp. G7 BAM 1005; assembly: GCF_057126945.1. NCBI lineage: Bacteria > Pseudomonadati > Bacteroidota > Chitinophagia > Chitinophagales > Chitinophagaceae > Chitinophaga > Chitinophaga sp. G7 BAM 1005. The sequence goes on from NZ_CP181478.1 coordinate 5,172,074, forward strand.
TCCAGGTGGCTATCCGGCGTACAAAACTTTACAACGAAAACGCTTATCAAACTGGAGGTTGCTTTTGGCGAACCAATAATAAAAGTCTGTGGCAATGAGGGAAATATCATTTTTCAAGAGATAAAAGCACCCAGGAAAATTGCACACACAAAACTAGTAATCAATAAAAATGAACCCATTAATAATAGAGCTATTCTCTATGAGAAGGTCCAGCCGATTTCTATAAAAAATAATATCCGAAGTAATTTACCTGTATGAGCAATACCGAAATTTTCAATACAGATCTCATAAGAATTGATGAGATAATTATTAACAGTGCTAATATTGTTAATAATTCCAATCTCTCTCATGTGGACGTTGAAAATCATTATTTTGATTTGACTTACTCTTTTTCAAATAGCGTAAACATCTCTCAAAAGAAATTCAAAACGATGTTTTCCTGTGAAATAAATACATTTAATAAGTCCGATGAAAAAATAGCCCTAAGCGGAAAATTTGATTTAGTATTTGTGTTCCATATTGAAAATATTGAGAATCTGACAATTCATCATGAACATATGCTGATTAATTCTGAGCTCATAGTAGCACTTGCCAACATCGCTTACGCCACTTCAAGAGGCATTATCTATACGAGATGTCAGGGAACCATGCTGGACAAAGCTATCCTACCTATTCTCTCCACACAGCAACTAATTGACCTTTTACAGCCATTTGATGAATCGTCAGATACTTAATATCGCGGGCACTTTATATAATTACGTCTGAAATGTATCTCCACCTCACTCCACCATCTCCCTCAACCCCTCCGTCATCCACACCCTTACCCCTCCCTTCGAATCGAGGTACACCAAATACACATCCATATCTTTCCGCTGCTCCAGGAACCGTTTCGTACCCTCCACGCCCATCACCATAAAAGCGGTGTCGTACCCGTCTGCGGTGATCGCATCTTCGGAAAACACGGTAACGCTTAACAGCGAATCCGGTGTGGAGTACCCTGTTTTAGGATGAATGATATGCCCGGATATGGCGCCGTTCTGCTCATAATGATCGCGGTAATTGCCTGCTGTGGTAGCGGATTTGTTGTGCAACCGTACAGTAGCCAGCTGCTGATCAGGATGCAATGGGTTATCGATGCCAACAGTCCAAGATACACCGTTTTTAAGCCCTTTACAGCGCACTTCTCCTCCTATCTCCACCATGTAGTCGCTGATGCCGTTGCGGTCCAGTAACGCCGCTAAAACATCCACGCTATAGCCCTGCGCAATACCGTCGAAATCCAGGCTCACGCCTTCCTTTAATTTGCGCACGCCGGTTTCATCAAAACAGATATACGAAAAGCCTACGTATTGCAACAGGGAATCGGCCTTTTCCCACCACGGGGTATGTGTTCTTTTGCCCTGGCGGTAGGCGGCGGTGAGGGGCATTACGGTGGGGTCGAAGGCGCCGGCGGTGGCGGCATATATCTCGGCGGATTTTTTTAATACCGGGTAAAAATAGGACAGCTGGAATTCAAGGGAAGAGGCGCGGTTGAATAAAGAGATTTCGGAGTCTTTCCGGTAAATGGACAGGCACTGGTCGATGTCCTGTAAGATTTGGGTGATCTCCGGCGTAAAATCCCGCTGCTGCGCATCCGCGTATTGGATATGCCAGGTGGTGCCCTGCGCGCTGCCTTCCAGGCGTATCATGGAAGGAGCAACGGCGGTATGAAGCAGCAGCAGGATATAAACGGCGTACATTTTTAATTTTTGATCAGGTTCATAAGCTCGGGGAGGTGATCGGTGTATACACTTCTCGGGCTGCCGTGGTATTTATTGGCTACATAAGCGGCGAAGCCTACTACTTCTCCCATCATACCACAGGTGCGCATTACGCGGGTGCTGCCAAAGGCTACGTGCGTGGTGCTGATGTTCCGTCCTGCCATAAACAGGTTGCTGATGTTTTTAGAATACAAACAACGGTATGGAATAGTATACGGCGCTACCCGGATATGTTTGGTGCCGGCAAAAAACTCCTGTCCTTCAAAATATTTTTTGTTGGCAGGGTCGGGGAAATGCAGGTCGATGGTCCAGGTGGCGGTTACTGTGCCATCGGGATACATTTTGCCTTCCTGGATATCCATCTGGGTAAGCACATGATCACCGATGATCCTCCGGGATTCGCGCTTACCACCAATATAGGCTACCCATGCCAGTTGTTGTTTGCTATATTTTTCCGGCTTGCTGTTTTTGAGATACGACCAGTTACCATAAATGGCACGCAGGTTATGATCGCGGAGCTTTTCGGCCTCCGTGATGGTATTGAAATTACCAAAGCCGGTTTCCCATTCCCAGTCGGCTTTGGATGCATCGATATGATATTCGTCTGAAAACTGCAACGCCCACGGTGTGGCGGGGAAGGAGGTAACACTGTCTGTTGGCAGGGACGCCCATAAATTGGAGGTACCCAATGTAAAGCTATCCGGCTTTTCAGCGGCGAGCGATTCGCCTGTTTCTGCCTTGCTTTCCCGGCCCATTCTGAAGGCGGCGCCGGCAAGATAGCCTACTGTTCCATCGCCGGTACAATCGGAGAAATACGTGCCGGCAAAACGTGTTTCCTGGTTGGTCGCAATATCACGACCAGTAACCGCTACGATGCGGTCGTTCTCTTTTTCTACTTTGAATACGTAGGTATTGAGGAACAGGGTGAGATTTTTTTCTGCTTTAACGATTTCAATTTTACGGGCATCACCATATTCATTTGCATCGGGGTTACCATTACCGGGATCGCCGTTATCCATTTCCCTTACAATGCGGCCCAGCTTAGGATAGTAATTTTTGTCGATATCTCCCTTCAGGTGCACCCGTATTTCTGAGCTGTTATTACCACCGAGTACGGGTCTGTCCTGGATTAACGCTACCTTCAAACCCATGCGGGCAGCGGAGATAGCGGCACAGGTGCCAGCGATGCCACCACCCACTACCACGAGATCAAAAGAGCCCGCTGCTTTTGGTGTGGCCGACAAATGCAACAGGTTACGCCGTAATGCGCTTAGTGCAGCGGCATCATCCGGCGGCGTGAACTTGCCGGTGGTGAATAGCAGCGCATCACAACGGCCATTAAAACCCGTGAGGTCGCGCAGGGCGATTTTTGCGGCGCCGGCTGGAACGGTGATCTCGCCGCCATCGTACCATTTCCATTTGTCGTTGCCACTTTCGCCAAACACTGTTTTCACCGGCGCATCATTTACCACTACCTGGAATTTCCCCGGTCCTTTCGGGAAGGGGGCCCAGTCTTTGGTGCGTACCCATACATGCCAGGTGCCTTTCTCCGGAAAATTGACGGTAGTCACGGCATCTTTTACCGGGCGGCCCATGCCGTGCGCCATCAGGTAAGAGGAGCCCATTACGGGAAACGACTGCTGGTCAATTACCCAGCCACCTTTCTCTGCAAAGGACTCTGTTTCCACAAATACCCGCTGCTGCGCCTGCAGCCATTGTGTACTTATACACAACAACAGGATGATCTGCCAGCTATTTTTCAGTTGGATGAAGCGTTTGTTCATATTCATGCATCTTAGTTTTTACGGAATGATTCACCGGCTGCCGCTGCAACAGCAACGCATGGATAGCGGCTGCGCGCGTGGCATCGGTGTTTTTTAACTGATCTGCCAGCTGCTGTATCACCGCCTCCGGCAAACCAGGAGTGGCCTGCAATGCAGCCAGTATTAGATGGAACTGTTCTTCGTTGGCGCTGCTGCTGGCGGTGGTGAGTTGTTTTACCATTGCAGCACTCAACGGCACGGTGGCCAGTTTGCGCAGTATTGTTAATTGCAGGGGATAGCCGCTTTTTGTATAGGTATCCCACAACCACGATTGTGCTTTAGCGCCGGTAATAAAACCGGGATGCACCTGTTGTAAGGTATAGCGTGCAATAAAAATGTTTTTGCCATTGATCAATGTACGGATATCTATCTCAAAGCCCGGCGCTATCCTTCCATTTTTATCCATTATCTGTTCAAGTGCCTTATACTGGTAAGTATGATTTTGGGAAGATAGAAAACGGTGCAGCAGTGCGGGATTGAGATACGTATCGGTAATGCGGGCCATTTCATCTGTTACCGGTCCGTGTGCAATATGCCACAACGTATAGCAGGTATATACCGCGCCGGAGATCACTTCATTTTTAATGGTTTTGAGTGTAGCGCCGGTGCGGGCATCTACCGAATCGCTGAGATTTTCCGTTCCAGGTACAATGAGATCGGTGATAGCCAGATCCGCGAGCAGTGAATTAGGACGCGCCAGTATGTCGTGCAGCTTTTCATAATCATCCGGCTTAAATTCCCGGTGATCCAGTTTTGTTAATACTTCCTTTGCGGGCAGGTCATAACGGATATAATTGCCTAGTAAATCCCAGTAAAGGTTGATGTATACCGGTTTACATTCTCCTGTATAACAAACGGGCGTAAAAATATTCCGGTAATAATACAGTGGCCTGTTATCGGCATCCAGCGCCAGTTGCAGCTCGTAAGTAGCCGTGTCGCTGATCCGGTATGTTTTATACGTGGCAGCAACAGGCAACAACGAGCGGTTACCCAGCACGTCTTTCAAGGTATCAGCGGGATTCATCCCGTTTGTTACCTGGCAACACCATATCAGTAAACAGACCACTGTATATTTCATATTCGCCGCTTATTTATATTCCAGCCACGCGGTAGCGTGGCAGTTTTTATTGGTGGTGAAACGGATCCACCGTGCCTCGAAGCCACCGGGGAATTGCCAGTTCAGCGTTTCACCCGGCGCAACGGTAACGGTTTTATAATTCATCCAGGCGCCATTGCCCACGGGATCAATGTCTACGGTAAATTCAACGGGCGCGGTGGCATCATGTGATAACTGCAACTGACGCTGTGAATAAAAACCCACCAGGTAAGGGTCTGATGGTTTGCCTGCTTCCACTTCTGCATCTTTCCACGGACCGCCACGGCCCACCGGCCGGCCCAGTTGCCAGAGATCATCAATCGCGCCCGCCCACACCATTGCTTTTTTATCGGCCGATACAATGATGTGCTCTCCGGCTTTGGTGTCGGGAGCAATGCCCGTCATTACCAGCAAACCGCGGTAAGCGGCGTAGTCGTTGATCCGGAAAGGATGCGACGCTACCGGTCTTATTTTCGCATAGCCGTCGGCGTTTTCGGCGGGCAATTCATAGAAGGTGCCCATACAATTAAACAGGTCCCTTTCTGTTGATACCTCGCGGCAAATGCGCAAAGCGGCCTTCCCGGTGAGCCCGGCAAAGGCTTCATTACCCAGTGGCAACCGCCATCTGCGTCCTTTGTCGTCCACTATCAATACAGACCCGGCTTCAATGGTCACTGCCTGTTGCGGGATGGCGAATTTCTGCCGGATAAAGTCCGCTGTTTTGGGATCGTCTTTTTTTACCAGGTCCATGTTGGCATCCAGCTCGTAATAGCCTTCCGCGGTAGCATCCCCGTTTTTATACGACTGTGCGAGTATACCGAGTGCGCGGCGGTCGTCGCCCAGGCCATATAATAACCCGCCATTGGAAACGGCGTCCGTTACTTTGCTTAGTCCGTTGAAAAGTGCTGCCGGCGCTGTTTTGCGGGCGTCATTGGCGGCATAAAAAAAATGCGCCGTAGCCACTACCGGTTGCGCGGCGGTAATACGGATCCATTCTCCGGGCATGTTTTCCGGGAAAATAATGTCGCCGGTTTTACCGGGTGCTACGGTTACTTTTTGTGCAATGCTCCAGTTGCCGTCGCCCTTATCTGTTTCCAGCATGAACTCCACCGGACGTTTGCCGTTGTGGGTAATCCGTGCGCTGCGGTGAGGCCATCCTGCAAAGAGGAAAGGTTCGGAAGACTGCGATGGCGTTACCGCTTCATTCAGCCATACGGCGCCTTCGGCGGTGTTAGGCCCCAGCTCATCGGGTTGTTGCAGGGAAGTAAACCAGAGATTGGAATTGGATTGTCCCGGTCCTTCGATATTTCCTTTGGCGGTGCGCTTGTTGAGAAATTCTTTTTGTGCAGCGTCGTCACAACCAAATACCAGCTGATCCTGCCAGCGGGCAAAGTCGCCGATCACTTTCAGGTACGCACTACGTGGACGGATACCCGCAGTATGCCCGGTAGAAAACTGTCCGGGGAAACGCCAGAACAGGCCGTGCATCGTCATGAGGTAATCCGGTTTGTTTTCTGTGCCAATGTTGCGGATACGCGGCCACTCGGTGTTCCAGCCATGTGCGCCATCGTAACTATGGCTGGCCTTTGGCAACCGGAAAAAGGTCCATTTGCCCTGGTCGCGCAATCCGAGTAATACAGATTTATGATCCCAGCCTGTAGCCCATATGGGATCGGTGGCCGGATTTTTATTTCCGGAGATGCCACCCGGACCGGTGATTTCCGTGAACTGGTTCCGACGCACTACTTTCCAGTCTTTCCCGTTCCATTCCGATAACGACCCGGCTTCAATATCAAACTGGGTGAGCGCTTTGGGTCCGGGTTCCCCGTTGTTGGAATAAATCATTACGCCTTGCCCGGAATACAAACCTTTACCATGCGCTCCCGGCAATAAGGCGGAAGGTGTATTGGCGGTAGTGTCTGCGCCTTTTTTGCTTTTTACATTTCCATCTTCATATAATAAAACAGGTTGAAGGGTTTTTACATCTACTTCGTAAAAACCTTCTTCCATCGTACCATAATAAATTTTACCGGCAGGATCTGTAAGATGCCTCGCGTTACCGGTATGCCGCCCTGGCATGGCGGTGTAGGGTATTACGCGCACCTGGCCATTTTCACCGATGGCATACGGCCCTATAAACAACTGGTGACTTTCCGGGTGAATCATCCGGTTGGCCGGTGTACCGCCAATGCTTTCGCTGCGCACCACCTGTTTCAGATCCGGCGTTATTTCATACAGTTTATCGGACGAGCCAAAAGGCAGGTGCGGACCATAAGTAATTACCCACAACTTCCCCGCCCACGGCACTACTGCACCGGTGCCACACTCTCCTTCCTTGTTATACATGGCCAGCTGCGGATAAATACCGCTGAACGATCGCGGGGCAGCGGCTTTTTCACTTTTACACGCAGCGCCCGATATGCCGATGGCAACTATTACTGCGGCCAGTCTATTTCTTTGTTTCATACAATAGCTCAATAGTTTGGATTCTGGGTTAGGTGACTGGTCAATACTTCTGTAGATGGAATAGGCCAAAGGTACTGGCGCGTGGCATCAAACTTACGCACGGTGATCTGTTTTACCAGGCCGGCGTTATACATCGCGGTAAAATCAGGCACTCCATCTTCATCAATAGCAGGCGTTTGCGGGAAGAACCATAACCCCGGCTGCACTATTTTTGTACGTAGCTCTGCGGGTTCCAGCAAACCATAGTTTGCTTTGTTCAGCACTTTTTCCGCCAGCTTCCAGCGGATAAGATCCATATACCGGATGCCTTCCAGCGCAAACTCCATTCTTCTTTCCGTACGGATAATTTTACGCAGGGTAGTCTGATCTGCGGCAGTAACCGCAGGATATGCGCTGGTATTGGTGTATACGGTACCATAGGCGCGCGCCCTTACTTTATTAATGGCATCGCGTACCAGCTGATCAGTTTCTCCCAGTTCTGTTTTTGCTTCTGCGAAGATGAGCAGTACATCTGCAAAACGGATCACGATATTATCAGGCTCCGACTTCCAGGAGTTGAGGAGCCAGTCGCCGTCGATGCCTTTCTTCCACAGCAACCCGTTGAAGGAAGCGTATTGCGCAATAGAACGGGTGTCTTTATTTTCCACGTATTTATTATCTGATACGGATCTCACTTTCAGGGAATCCGGATGCGGCTGGAAAATGTATCCCAGGTGCGGGGTCTGGAATTCCACGATGGTGGCGGCACAACGCGGATCACGGTTATCAAACGGGCGGCGGGGGTTAAATAAAGGCGATTCATCTACCGGTAATCCATCTTTACATAGAAAACTGCAAAAGAGGTCCCAGGACGGATCTTTGGCAGCCCAGCCACCGGCATTGCGCGACACATAATTCTGGCAGTCGTCGAAAGTAACTTTTAGCGTAACAGATCTTGGCATGCCAAAAACAGTTTCCGTAGAATTCTTTGTTTTCGACAGGAAGAGGTTTCCAAAATTATCGTGCAGTTTATATACATCCAGGTCGATACAGGCTTTAGCGGCATCGCGTGCAACGGCCCAGTCGCCCATATACAGGGCGATGCGGGCTTTCATAGCCAGGGCAGCGCCTTTGGTGGCACGCCTGAGTTCCGATGCGCCATAGGTAGTTTTCAACGTAGCGGCGGCGAAATCAAAATCTTCATAGATCTTTTTGAGTACCGTGGTTTTATCCATTTGCTTCAGTTGTAACGCCTGATCGATATCGAGCATGGAATCGGTGTAAATGATATTGCCGTAGTGCGATAACAAACCGGAATACATACATGCTCTTACAAAACGGGCTTCCGCGGTGTAACTGGCAATCTGGTCGGCGGACAATACTTTATCTGCGCGGGAAATGCTTTGCAGGATGTTGTTGGCACGGGCTACGGCTTTGTAGGTATTCGTCCACGACTTCTTTACAAAATCTGTTTCCCCATTGATAGTAGCGCCGGTAACAGGAGTAGTAACATCGCGGTAGATCCAGTCGTCGGTCCAGTCGTCGCTATCCTTCTGCCAGAAATCAATTTTATATAATCCGTTGAGCGACATTTCTATTTCTTCCGCATTGGAATTCCAGGTTTCGCTGGAGCCATCGGACAATGGGTTAAGATCCAGGCTGCCGCAGGCGCTGAAGAAAATACTGGTGATGCCGGCTATGAGAATAAGTTGCTTCATGTTCGTGGAATTTAGAATTTAACAGATGCGCCAATAACATAACTGGTGGTAATAGGATAACCCAATGAAGGTTGTTCAGGATCCCATCCCCTCGGAAAATTATTCACAGAAAACAGGTCGCTAACGCTGCCGTATATACGAACGCCTTGTATACGGATCTTCTTTACCCAGTCGTTAGGCATAGAATACCCTACGCTGATATTTTTCAGGCGGAAATAAGCGCCGTTGATCAGCCAGAAGTCGGACATGGCGTAGTTGTTACCTGCGGAAGTATTGGTATAGCGTGGATACCTGGCAGCTTTATTCTGTTCCGGCGTATTGTATTTACTCCAGGAATTGCCATCCAGGATAGCGGGGAAATTGCCGAAATTTTCAACGAGGGGCCGTACCATATCAACCGTAAGCCGTGAGTTTTGTTTACCTACGCCCTGGAATACGATGCCGAGATCCCAGTTACGGAATCCGCCCTGTAAATTAATACCGTATTGGTAACGGGGCAGCGAACCACCCAGCAGTACGCGGTCGTATTCAGGGGATATTTTACCATCGGGTACGCCGTTCGGACCGCTCACATCACGGTAGCGGATATCGCCTGGTTTCACGTTGGCGTTGAGCTTCGCTGATTTATCCACTTCGTCCTGTGTTTGGTAAATACCATCTGATATATAGCCATACCATTCGTTGAATTCACTGCCTTGTCTTTTTATAGAATCCCCTACGAACTGTGTGCCACCGAGGTCGCCCATTTTGGACACAAAGTCGGCTACGTTCACGGATATACTATAATTAAAATCACCGATACGATCACTCCAGCCCAGTTGTGCTTCCCAGCCGGTAGTAAACATTTTACCGGTGTTCTGGTAAGGATTGTCGAAACCAATATAATCAGGGATTTCCAGCTCCAGCAGGATATCTTCGGTTGTCTTCTTAAAATAATCACCTGTAAAGCGTAACCTGTTATTGAGGAAGTTTACATCAGCACCCAGATCCCATGAGTGCGTGGTTTCCCAGGAAATATCACGGATCGCATATTGCCACTGTGCAGCAGATTGCGCGGATACAACGTTGCTGCCTTTATAGAACAGGGAATTATTTTCAAAGCGTAGCAGCGCCTGGTAAGGATAGTTACCGATGCGTTCATTACCCAGCGAACCCCAGGAAGCACGGAACTTTGCAAAGGATAACCACGGTGCGGTGGACTTCATAAATTTCTCTTCTGATATCACCCAGCCGGCAGAGAAAGAGGGGAAAGAGCCCCAGCGGTAGCCCGCAGCAAAACGGGAAGACGCATCATAACGGATATTTCCCTGGAACAGGTATTTGTCTTTGTAGCTATAGGTAACTCTTCCAAACCAGGAGCGGTATGCGTTTTCATAAGCGCCGCCGCTGTTGTCGCGGAACTCCAGCGGTCCCAGGTTGAGGTAAGGATAGTTACTGAGATTATATTGTCCGCGGGATGCACCCAGATCTTCATTGAACGCCTTATAAAACTCATATCCACCCATGAGGCTGAAGCTGTGGTCTTTGATCTGCTTATTATAATTGGCAATAAACTGGGTGGTGTAGCGGTAGCTATCGTTGCGTACTTCTTCCAGTTTGGTTTCCGTAGCGCCTTCAATATATCCTGAAATGACGCCTGGATTGTTGAAAGCAGTGTAGGGTACTTTGCGGGTAAATTTCTTTCCTTTATCGAAGTTGATAAAGGGAGATACGATACCGGAAATTTTCAATCCTTCTATCGGCGTAAAATCGATGCCTACCTTTCCGCCAAGTTGATTAAACCAGTTGTTGTTAAAGCCGCCGTATTTTGTTTGCACGTATATGTTCGCGCCGTCTTTTCCTGCGCCGATGCGGCCGTCGGACCACATGGCCGCATAAATAGGCGGCATGATACCCATCTTGTACATCGGGTCAACAATGGGTTGTTTAACGATGGTACGTTTGTAATTCACGTCCACGCTGGCGGTGAGGTATTTATTGATGATGATGTCGTTATTGATGCGCGTGGTGAGGCGGTCGTAAGATCGGTCGTCGTACAGCGCGCCGATTTTATCATACACCAGCGATACCCTTGAGCGCAGGGATTTCCCGGCGCCGGCAATACTCAGTGCATGGCTTTCGCGGGGAGCGCTGTTGTTGAGGATCAGGCCTCTAAAGTCGGTATCCGGGTATTGATCAGGATTTTGCGCATGCAGTGTTGCGTAGTTATCCACAATATCTTTGGTATAGGTAGGGTATTCGTTGGCGTTATTGCCGTTATCATTCCACCGCAGCTCATTGGTGAGTCGCATATAGTCTACAGCGTTTACATAACCAGGCAGTTTGGTGGGCTTTTCCACGCCGTATTCATAACTGTAGTTCAGATCCAGCTGACCGTTCTTTGCGCGTTTGGTAGTGACCAGGATTACGCCGGCGGCGGCCCTGGAGCCGTAAATAGAAGCAGAAGCAGCATCTTTCAGTACGGAGATATTATCAATATCATTTGGGTTGATGGAGTTGATATCATCAATGGGTACGCCATCGAGGATGATGAGCGGCGAGGCGCCGGCGTCAGAAATAGTAGTGATTCCCCTTACGCGGATCTGCGCTACGGAACCCGGCGCATTGTTGGTACGGGTAACCATTACGCCCGGCACAGCGCCCTGGAGCGCCTGTGATACCTGTGTGGTTTTGCGGGAGGCGATGGCATCGCCTTTCACGGTGGACACGGCGCCGGTGAGGTCGCTTTTCTTCATGGTACCATAACCAATTACCACCAGCTCATCGAGGGCGGTGTTGGCGGCTTTGGTGAGGCGGATGTCCAGCTTATACTGGCCATTCACGGTGATCTCTTCTTTATTAAAGCCGATATAGGAAAAAACGATCACGGCGCCGTCGCTGACGTTGGTGAGCCGGTATTCGCCGGTTTCATTGGTGATGACGGCGTTGCTGGTTCCTTTCTGCAATACCGTAACGCCTGGCAACGGTGTATTGGAGTCGTCCGTAACACGGCCGGTGATGGTCATCTGCGGGGCCATTAACATCAGGAAAGGCGGAAACGTGAGCGGCGGCCGTTGCTTTCTGACGGAGATGGTTCTGTCCAGGATGGTAAAAGTCATCCCCTGATCTTTAAGGGCAGCATTCAGCAATACCGCCAGCGGTGCGTTTTCCACGGAGATAGTCACGGGCTTGCTGTTTTTCAGCAGCAGGTTGTCGTAGAACACTACGTATCCCGTTTGTTTTTTGATAGCGGCAAACACTGATTTGAGTGATACCGACTTACCGGAAAAGCTGACCGTTTGCGAAAGGCCGGTGGCACTTACGTTCAGGAGCAATAACGTGAACAGAATCGTTAACTTCATAGCTAACAGCATTTTGGTTGAGCATAGCGTGCGATGCCGGGAAACCCTGCTGCCTGTCCGGGAAATAACGCTCCGGGTAATAGCAACAGCTGTCCGGCTGCAAAGAGCGATACAATTAATTTGCATACATTTGCATTGTTTGGTTGAATGAATAAAGAGTCTTCGCCGACTGTTTTGTTTGTGTTATCCAGACGCCGCCGGAAATGTTATCAGCGTTTCCGGCTTTATTGTGCATAACAGGTTAGAATACATAAACTACAGGAGCCTATGCAGTGGAATTTGTGTTTCTTAGTTTTAGCAATAAATCAGTAACGTGGTTTTTTATTTCAAAACAATAATATTTTTTCCTTCTATCTTAAATTTCACACCGTTTTCTTCCAATATTCCCAGCACTTCCGTTAAGGGCAAAGAGCGTTGCATGCCGCCGCCAAAGCTCCTTTCAGGAATAGCTCCTTCATAAGATACTTTGACGTCGTACCACTTTTCAATTTGCCGCATTACCGCAGGCATATCTGCATCGGTAAACTGGAAGAACCCGTTTTTCCAGGCGATGGTTTCATCGGTGTCTATATTTTCAGTAACGTGTAATAGTTCATCTTTTCCTACCCTCGCCTGCATACGCGGGCGGAGTACGGTGCTGTTTTTACCGGCAGCCACGCTTACGGCGCCATCTACCAGCGTAGTGCGGATAGCCGGTTCCTCCGTATAGGCATTTACGTTAAAACGTGTACCCAGTACCGTTATTTCCGTATTGCCGGCCGCCACCCGGAAAGGCATGTTGGCATTGGCAGTGACTTCGAAATAAGCTTCTCCTTTCACCGTTACTTTTCTTTCGTTACCGGTAAAGGCGGCAGGGTAAGTAATGGCAGAAGCGGCGTTGAGCCATACTTGTGTGCCATCGGGCAGGGTAAGGTGGTATTGGCCGCCGCGGGGGGTGGTCATAGTATTATACATGGCTTCCCCGGCGCCATTACCCACATAGGCCAGTTCGCCGTTGGCCTGTTTGATGATTTTTACGGCGCCCTGTTGCCCGAGAACTCCGTTGCCGGCACTATCCAGCGCAATAACGCTGCCATCGGCCAGGGTGAGCATGGCGCGGTTGCTACCGGGCATCACTTCATTTTTATACCGCTGTTGTTTGCTTTCCGCTACCGGCGCTGGCGCCGACTGACGCTGCCATGCCCATACGCCTATGCCACCAAGTAAAAGAAGCCCTGCCGCCCCCCACCATATTTTACGGTAGCTGCGCAGTGTGATTACTTTTGCTCCGGGTACATGCTGTGTTGCAACCGTTCCCAATGTGTGGCCAAACATGGCTTTCACGATGCGATCCGACATTTCACCGGGCATCGTGATCGGCGGCACATGCGATTCCCAGGCTTCACCCAATACGGCTTCCAGCACGGCATCATCCGTTTGCTGGTCGATCCATGCCGCCAGCTCCAGCTTTTCTGCCGGGGTACAGGTATTATCAAAATAGCGTGCTGCGAGGTAGCTGATCCTTGCTGAAATCATGCGGTGCTTTTACATTAATGTGGAATCTGTCTTACAATAGACACTTGAGCGGAAAAATATGACTAGTGTATCTGAAAAATTTTTTCAGAGGAAGCCATCGATGATCACAAGCAGGCAGGAAGCGCCGGTAATGGAATGCAGGTGTGGCCCCAGTTGCCGGCGGATGGTACGCAGGGCGGCAATCATATGATTATTAACGGTAGACGGGGAGATATTGAGCTGCCGGGCAATTTCATCGTGTTTCAGCCCTTGTTCCCGGCTAAGGGTATATACCAGTTTTTGTTTTGGAGGAAGATGATCCAGCGCGTATTGTAACTTTTCCCTCACCTCGCGGACACTCAGGTTATCCGCAGCATCGGCAGGTGCGGCTTCGTTAGTCGCCCTGGTGAGTTCGGCCAGGATCAGGGTTTCTTTCGCCATCCGCCGGAACGCATTCAGCGCCTGGTGTTGCGCCATCCGGTAAATATATCCGCCAAACTGTTCGATGTTCACCAGGTTTTCGCGGTCTTTCCACAACTTCAGGAATACGTCCTGTATCACATCTTCCGTCATCTCGGGAGATTCCGTCAGGCGCAGCAGGAAGCTGTACAACTTATGCCTGTACAGGAAAAAGAGTTGGGTAAACGACTCCTCATGGCCTGCAGCAGCCCTTAGCAACAATTTCTTTTCAATGTTTACATGCTCCATGAAACAGGATAAAGTGGAATAGTTTTACATAACGTCGTGGTATTAAAAGTAAAGAAAATGATGGAACAGGGAGAAAAAAATAAAAAAGGGCGGTCGTTGCCGACAGCCCTCTCCTGTAAATTCTTTTTTGTTACTACAATTCTCTTACCCAGATATTCCGGAAGCTCAGCGGTTCGCTCTTATCGCCATGTGCCTGCAGCTTGATAGGGCTGGGGCCATGCGCCTGGCGGTAGGCTGCCTGACCGATGTATTGGGTGGGTCCTTTCAGCTCGTAGCCATTCTGTACTACTACCCCGTTAAAGGTTACGGTTACTTTTGCGGGAGATGTCAACGCGCCATCTGCACCAAATACGGGCGCTGTCCAGATCACATCATACGTATTCCACTCCCCTGGTTTCAGGGTAGGGTTAGCCAGTGGCACGGACTGCTTGTAGATGCTGCCGGCCTGTCCATTGGTATACGTTTTATTGCCGTAGGAATCCAGTACCTGCAATTCATAACCGGCATCCCCTTTACCGATGGAAGCCAGGAAAACACCGCTGTTGCCCCTGCCCTGACCGGTACCGGTGATATTGGCGGGAACGCGCCACTCGATGTGTAACTGGTAGTTCTTAAAGGATTTCTTTGTTTCAATATTCCCTACCTTCTTGTTCACCGTCAGGATGCCTTTGCTCACCAGCCATTCTGCGGGTTTCTCCCGGTCGTCGGTCATTACCCACTGATCCAGGTTGCTGCCGTCGAACAATATGATGGCATCTGAAGGCGCTTCACCACATTTTTTCCCGGGCTTTACTTCCGGTGGCACCGGGGTATACACCTCTGTATCTTCTGGTTTTGCTTTTTCCTGGGCATTGGCGGCGCCAATTCCTCCGGCCAGCAGCATGGTAACTAAGATTCTCTTTTTCATAATCAATATTTAACTGGAACTAATTTATGGGTCAAAAATGTAACCGGCGTCACAATAATATATAAAATAGTATCGGTAAGCAAGCATTTTTATGTCAGCGGCAGCTGGTTTGGTAACATACAGTTAACACTAAAAAACATTCTTTGCGGATTGATTACACTTAATTAATACGTGCTGTCATTACAAATGAAACGGGTTTTTCAGTTTATCGTACTATGCTTATCTGCCTTTCCGGTAATCGCCACCGCGGCGCAGGACACGCTGCAGATGCAGCTCGCTGCCGCCGGGAAGCTCAGCCAGGAATCACCGGATGCCGCCTTTCTCGCCCTGCGCAAAATGCATGATGCAGCTATCAGTAATAAAGATGAAGCCACTGCCGGCAAATGCCTCCGCCAGATGGGAAAGATCTGCTTCACCCTGGGCCACTACGCCAAATCGCTGGAATATTACCAGCAGGCAGCCACCCTTTTTACCACCACCGGGCATAAAGCGTCCGAAGCAGCCGTGCTCAATGACATGGGTCAGCTGTATTACCGCAATATTAATAAGCCCGGCGCTAAAATGCAGTATGATAAAGCCCTTCAGCTGTACCGGCAGGTAAACGATCCCGGCGGCATAGCCGCTACCTATGGCAACATCGGCCATTATTATGAAAAGCAACAACAATACGACAGCGCCCGGTACTTCCAGCAACTGGCGCTGACACAATACCAGGGCGCACGCGATACCTTCGGGATGGCCGGCATCTATGAAAACCTGGGCACCATTTATGAAGACCTCGAAAAATACGATACCGCCTTATCGTCTTTCCGCATGGCCCTGCAACTCTTTGAGGTAAGCCACGAACGCATAGCAGGCATAGAAGTACTGAATAATATAGGTGACGTACTCCGGAAAACCGGCGATGTTAAAAACAGCCTGCCATATTCCAGGGAAGCGCTGGCCCTTGCACAGCAAACCAATAACAAATACCAGGAAGCCGCAGCCTGTAAAGACATTGCCAAGGCATTCAATCTCCTCGGACGGAACGACAGCGCCTTTTATTATATGGAGTACAGCCGTAAATGCCTGCTCGACATCTACTCTGCCCAAAACAACCAGCAGATGAACTTCCTCCAGATCCTGTATGATACCAATAAAAAGAACGACGAAATCCTCCAGCTGGAAAACAGCCATAAAATAAACCGCATCATTTACACGGCCGTAGTGATTGTGGTGGTATTACTCATCATCCTTTGCCTCCTCACTATCTCCCGCCAGAAGCTGAAAATCAGCCAGGCCCAAACCGTATCTGAACGGAATGCCGAAATAAACCGGGTGCAAAAAGACCAGCTGGAATTGAAAAGTAAACAACTGGCTACCCACACGCTGGATGTAATCCAACGGAACCAGTTCCTCGATGAACTCCGTAACACTCTCTCCGAAATGGTACAGGAAGATAAACGGGACCAGAAAAAACAATTGCAGCAACTGGTGCTAAAAATTAACCAAACGGTAAATCACGAGAAACAATGGAAGGAATTCACCGGCATCTTTGAACAGGTACACCAGGTGTTTTTTGATAAACTCAATGCGCTGTACTGCGATCTTACCAACAACGATATCAAATTACTGGCGCTCCATAAAATGAATATGGACTCAAAAGATATGGCTACCATTCTTGGTATTTCACCCGACAGTTTACGGGTGGCCAGATACCGTCTCCGGAAAAAATTAAACATCCCGGAAGGCGATACGCTCAACACTTTTGTACAAAGCCTGTAATGCATAACACTCCGGTAACGTTGCGGTAACATAATGGTAATGGCGGTTCTTGTTACAAATAAATACCTAATTACCAATCATTTACATCCTGTTTGTATACGCTGATCACGCTTTGTTTACGGTGTTGTTAACGCTGTTTACGTTTTGCTTACGCTGCTTCTTTGTATTTTTTTTTGCAGCAGCCCACATTTGTGATGCAGTTCGCCACTAACACGAACGGCATCAAATTCACCAAAGATGAAGACACTTTTAACAACGCTTTTATGTCTGCTGCTAAGCGTCACATTCGCCAGCGCCGGCAGTCTGAAAGGACATGTGTACGATCAGAAAACAGGGGAACCGCTGGTAGGCGTCACCATTGTAATGGATCAAACCAAACTGGTTGCCCTCACTGGTCTCGACGGCTCCTTTGAATTCAAAAAGATTACGGCAGGAAAATTCACCCTGCACATTTCCCATCTTACCTACAAAACATTAACAAAAGAAGTTACCATACTGGAAAGTGATAACCCGGCACTCAACATCTACCTCAGTGAACGCAGCAGCAAAAACCTGAGTGAAGTAGTGATTGCCGGCGGCTCTAAGGCCTCCTCGGAAAACACCGCCCGTAAACTGGAACAGAAATCCATCCAGGTGATGAACGTAGTATCCGGTCAGGCGATAGAAGTATCTCCCGACCTCACCGTTGCGAACGTGATCCAGCGTGTTTCCGGTATCTCCATAGAACGCAGCAGCAACGGCGACGGACAGTACGCCATTCTCCGCGGCATGGATAAAAGATACAACTACACCCTCATCAATGGGGTGAAAATACCCAGTCCCGATAATAAATTCCGTTACGTGCCGCTCGACATTTTCCCGTCGGAGTTGCTGGACCGCCTGGAAGTATACAAGTCCTTAACCCCCAACATGGAAGGCGACGCCGTAGGCGGCGTAGTGAACATGGTGATGAAAGACGCCCCCGGCAAGTTGTCGCTCAATGCCAACGTAGCCACCGGCTATAGCCAGATGGTACTGGACAAAGGCTTTACTTCTTTTGAAGCCGGCAACATACAATCCAAATCACCTTACGAAGTCCACGGTAAAAGCTATAACGCCACCCCGGCAGATTTTGCCACAGGTACACTGAACTATAAAAACAAGAACTTCGCGCCCAACCTGGTAGCAGGTTTATCTATCGGCCAGCGTTTCCTGCATAATAAGCTGGGCGTGATCCTCGCCGGTAGCTTCCAGAATACTTATCGCGGTACTACCAGCACGTTCTATAAGAATGATATGGACACCGGGCATTACTCTGTGCTTACCAGTATGCAAAACAGGCAGTACAGCGAACAACAACAACGCAGCGGCCTTCATGGAAAGATCGACTATGTGTTTAATGAAAATAATAAGCTGTCGCTTTACAATGCCTACATGAACCTGCAAAGCTTCCAGACCCGTGAAGGCATCACCACCAATTTCTCCGATGGCATATTCGATCCGGCAGCCGGAAACGCACAGCTTACCTATGAGAGCCGTTCCAGGAAAACTACCCAGCAGATTTACAATTCCACGCTGCATGGTGATCATCAGATCGTTCCCGGTAAATTAAAACTGCAATGGTCTGCCGTATTTTCTTCCGCTAAGAATGAAGTACCGGATAATACCAATATTTCTTTAAACGGGGTTCGTAACAACTTCCAGGAAACACGCACTACTATAGATGGAAGCAGCCGTCGCTGGGAACGCAATACTGATGATGATATAGCAGGTTACCTTGATCTGACTTACACTGCCAGGATAGCCGGAACTAAAGTAGATTTCTCCGCAGGTGGCCTGTACCGCGACAAACAACGCAGCAGCTTCTTTAATAACTATACCTTCAGGCCAGCCAATATCGACGCATTATATGGCAAGGATTTCACCAGCTATACAGATATTGTATGGGATATCCAGAACCCCGGCGGCGCAGTAGGCAACCCGCTTACTTACGACGCTTCTGAAAAAACAACCTCCGGATATGGTATGTTTAAATTCGAAGTATCCGAACTGGAAATAACCGGCGGCGTACGTGTGGAACATACCAACCAGGGTTATCATATGTTTTTTCCACAGGGAGAAGACCGTCCTACCGGCAGCCAGATGTATACCGATGTGTTGCCCAGCCTGAACCTGAAATACGAATTATCCGAACACCAGAACTTACGTGGTTCTTATTTCCGCTCACTGAACCGTCCGGGTTTCTTTGAAATTGTTCCTTCTAAAATTGTACTGGAAGACTACCAGGAACGCGGTAACCCGGACCTGAAGCGCGCCATCGCTGATAACTTCGACCTGCGCTATGAACTGTTTCCGAAGCGTTCCGATCAATTATTGGTAGGCGTATTCTACAAAAGGATCCAAGATCCGATTGAAAATACCATCCGCGCAGATGCTACCCGTCCGCAGGACCAGTACTATTCTGCCGGTAACTTCGGTACCGCCCGCAACTACGGCCTGGAAACAGACTATATCAAATTCTTCAGCAAGATAGGTTTCAAAGCTAATTATACTTACACCCATTCTTCTATCACTACTTCCAAAAGTCTGAGGACAAGGGATGAAAAAGGCGACGTTAAAACCATCGCGGTAGATCAAACACGCCCGTTGTACGGACAGTCCGAACATATCGGTAACCTCTCTGTATTGTACAAAGACATTCAGCATGGATGGGATGCACAGCTGGCCGGCGCTTACACCGGTCCGCGTATCGTTACCGTTTCCCAGTACGTCGACAATGATCTCTGGCAGAAAGGATTTATACAGATGGATGTCTCTGTAGAAAAGAGATTCAGGAATAACTTCAGCATCTTCGCCAAAGCAGGTAACCTGCTGAACACGCCCGCAGAAATATTTATCAAAGGAACTGATCCCGCCAACACCAATATGCCGGGACAGGGAAAGGCCAATGAAACCCTGATCAAGAAAGAATACTACAAACAAACTTACCTGCTGGGTGTACGTTACAAATTATAAACTCATTCCAAAATATTCATCATCATGAAATATAAAAATATCCTCTTTTACGCCGCATTAATCCTGACTATTGTCAGCGGCTGTAAAAAAGCAAACAGCGATGTAGACCTCAGCGAAAGCATCATTGGCTCCGGCACTGTTCACGGCGACGTGTGGGGCATCTGGCCCAAAGGCAGTATTCAACGTGTTTCCGGCGATATCACTATTCCTGAAGGTAAAACACTGGTGATCGAAGAAGGGGTGCTGGTGATCATGGATACCCTTGTGAAACCCGAAGTGATTGTAAAAGGAAACCTGTATTCAATGGGAACAGCTGAACAACCGGTGAGATTTACTATTGAAGAAAACTACCGCACCGACAGCCGCAAGTTTGGTAAACAATGGGGAGGTATCCTTGCAGCGCCATCCTGCGCAGAACTGCTGTTGGATAATACCATTCTCGAATATGGAGGCGCTGTTACCACCGAATCGTCTGCCTCTGTAAAACTGGGACTGTATAAAGCCGTAAGCGGCGAAGCACTGCCCGCATTATGGTACAGCAACGTAAATGGTAAACTGGTGGTGACTAACTGTATCTTCCGCAATTTTAATGAGGACTGCACCTACATCGAAGGCGGTAAGCTCATCTTCTCCAATAATAAATTTTACACTACCGGTATCACCGGCGGA
Source organism: Chitinophaga sp. G7 BAM 1005 (assembly GCF_057126945.1). Classification (NCBI taxonomy): domain Bacteria; kingdom Pseudomonadati; phylum Bacteroidota; class Chitinophagia; order Chitinophagales; family Chitinophagaceae; genus Chitinophaga; species Chitinophaga sp. G7 BAM 1005. The sequence goes on from NZ_CP181478.1 coordinate 5,192,793, forward strand.
GAAGGCATCAACATCAAATCCGGCTGTATTGCAGACGTGAGTTATAATCTCTTTTACTCTACCAATACCAACGCGCTTAAATTATCTAACTCCGGCGAACGCACGCCACAGGCGCATGTAATTGCCTATAACAACACCATGCTCAACACCGGCTGGAGAAGACCTACTGTAAAAGGCGGTTCCATCTGGGTGGAGGCTACCGTATTCGTGGAGCTGCACAATAACCTGTTTGCCAACACACGTTTTGGTATTAAGAGAGATACCAAAAAAGTAGAGGATAGTCGCTCGGTGATCAGCAACAATCTTTATTATGGCTTTAACCAAACAACCGTAGACCAGTTCCAGCCCGCAAAAGATATCGTTAGCGGCGCCAACGATGTTATCGGTACAAAGGCCGGTGAGCATGATCCGAAATTTGTAAATTATCCGTTGAACACACCCACCGATAGCCCGGATTTTAATACCAGCTGGGACTTTCATTTACTGGCCGGTTCACCTGCGCTGGGCGCCGGTACCACCGCCTTTACCCGCAACTTTCCGAACGGACTGGAGCTGAACGGCATTAACTACGCCTCTCCCGCTCCCTCTTCTTTTATTGGCGCCTTTGGCACTAAAAACTAAAACAGCGATCTCACAGTAATGACTACACGCAATATATTATTCTCCGCAGCAGTTCTTCCCGGACTGCTGTGTTTTCTTGCCTGCGCACGACCCGCAAGCCGGGCTAACGGGCAGGTATATACGGACACTACCGCCATTCAGCCCGCAGTTATCACCGAACATGTAAAGTTTGATTCAGACGATCCTGCCATCTGGGTAAACCCGCAAAACCCCGCCCAAAGCCTGGTGATAGGCACAGACAAATCGGCCGATGGCGCCCTGTATGTGTTCGATCTCGAAGGAAAGATTAAACAGGTAGTGCCCAATCTGCAACGTCCCAACAATGTGGACATCGCATATGGACTGCTTCTCAACGGAAAACGTATAGACTACGCCGTTACCACTGAACGCATCACGCATAAGCTCCGGTTCTATTCATTGCCTGATATGCAACCCATCGACGATGGCGGCATCCCGGCATTTGAAGGCGAAACCGGAACACAATACCGTGATCTGATGGGAGTGGCCGTTTATACTAATAAAAAGAACGAACACTATGTAATTGCAGGCCGCAAAACCGGTCCGCAGGATGGTACCTATTTATGGCAATACCGCCTTACCGATAACGGCGCAGGAAAGATAAAAGCCACACTGGTACGTAAGTTTGGCCACTACAGCGGTAAAAAGGAAATAGAATCTATTGCGGTAGATAATGAAGCCGGCTATGTTTATTACTCTGATGAACAGTACGGCGTAAGACAATATTATGCCGACCCGGAAAAAGGTAATGAAGAATTAACAGTTTTCGCCACCACCGGTTTTACAGAAGATCATGAGGGCATCTCCATTTATAAAACCTCTCCCACCAAAGGATATATCCTGGTATCTGACCAGGGTGCCAACAAATTTCATATCTTCAACCGGTCAGGAACAACACATACGTTGCTGAAAGTAGTGAAAGTAAGCGCCGGCCACAGCGATGGCTCCGATATGGTAAATGTGCCACTGAACAATACTTTCAAACATGGATTATTTGTAGTGATGAGCGACGACCGTACCTTCCATTATTATCGCTGGGAAGATATTGCCGGTAAAGAGCTGGAATCAACGCCAACAAAAAAATAGTGTCCCATATATGAAATCTATCTTTCTCGCTTCCCTGTGCCTGTTCGCCGGTTTACACCTGGCGCAGGCACAGGATGCCGCTGCTACGAAAGCGCCCATCGCTGCAAAGCTGATCCGTGGCCCTTACCTGCAGGCAGCAGGTACTCAGCAGATGCTGATCCGCTGGCGCACCGATGCATCTGCCCGCAGCCGTGTGAAATACGGCGCCGCGCCGGATAAGCTGGATCAGCAGGCAGATGATGCCAACCTGGTAACAGAACATAAAGTACTGCTTACAAACCTGCAACCAAACACCCGCTACTACTATTCCATTGGTGGCTATAAGGATGTATTGCAGGGCAGCGCAGACAATTACTTTATGACCCTCCCCGAAGCCGGTAAAACAGACCTGTACCGCATTGCCGCGCTGGGCGATTGCGGCGACGGCTCTCCCAACCAGCAACTCGTAAAGGAGCAACTGGTAAAATACCTCGGCAACAACTACCTGAATGCATGGATATTGTTGGGTGACAACGCCTATCCCAACGGTACGGACGCGGAGTATCAAAGCAAGTTTTTTAATGTTTATAAAGATGACCTGCTGAAGAAATATCCCCTGTTCCCGGCGCCCGGAAATCATGACTATCATGATACCGATATCTCTGCCGCCTTTGCACAGCAGTCGCACCAAACAAATTATTACCAGAACTTCTCCATGCCATCAGAAGGAGAATCCGGCGGGTTGCCTTCCCACACCGCTTCTTTCTACTCTTTTGATATCGGAAATATCCACTTCCTGTCGCTGGACAGCTACGGTAAAGAAGACAGCGCTTACCGCCTGTACGACACTACCGGTCCGCAGGTAACCTGGATAAAGAAAGACCTCGCCGCCAATAAAAACAAGGGCTGGGTAATTGCCTACTGGCACCACCCGCCGTATACAATGGGTTCCCATAATTCTGATGAAGAAGATGAACTGGTACACATCCGCGAAAACTTTATCCGGATACTGGAACGCAACGGGGTAGACCTGGTATTGAATGGGCATAGTCATGATTACGAAAGATCCAGGATGATCAAGGGACATTATGGCCCTGCCAATAGTTTTGATCCTGCCAAACATAACGTGAGCAATTCTTCCGGCCGGTACGACGGCGGCAACAATTCCGCACCGTATATCAAAGACAGCATCCGTACTACCGGTACCGTATACGTAGTGAGCGGCTCCGCCGGGAAACTGGGCGGCAAACAAACCGTTTACCCGCATAATGCCATGTATTTTGCAGATGCAGAACATGGCGGCTCCAGCATACTCGAAATACAGGACAACCGCCTCGAACTGAAATGGATCTGCGCAGATGGCGCCATCCGCGACCAGTTTACCATGATGAAAAATGTGAACCGGCACACGGATATCCGGATCAAAAAAGGAGAAACAGCCACATTAACCGCTTCCTTTATTGGCGCCTATAAATGGAATAACCGTAAGGAAACTACCCGGAGTATTACCGTAACGCCCACCGCGTCCACCACAAAATATACCGTAGTGGATGCGTACAATAATGTAAAAGATACCTTCACCGTATATGTATCGAAATAAGATCATCTGGCTGTTATTCAGCCTGCTGGTAGCTTATAGCTTTACACCCTCCACGGACAACCGTGGTGTTACCCATACCATTGCCATTTTCAGGGAAGGCGCCAACGGGTTTTCGGCGGCTTCCCTGGAACTGGAACAAGCCATACAGGCGATTGATAAAGATGATACAGCCAGCATTGCTGCTGCCAAAGAAGCACTGAAAAAATGCCGGTTACAATATAAAAGGATCGAGTTTTTCCTCGATTACTTTTTCTTCTCTTCCTCTATGGTATATAACCGCCCGGCCAAAACGGAAATAGATGAACCTTACATGGAATACCAGGCGCCATCAGGGTTACAGCAGATAGCGGTACTGCTGTTTGAGAAAGATCCTTTCTCCCGGAAAAAAGAACTGGTGACAGAAGCACTGGTGATCCGTACTGCCGCAGCCGATCTTACGTCGTTGCTCTACCAGTTCACCACCAGCGATAAAGCCATTATGGAAAGTATCCGCCTCGAACTGGTACGCCTATACGCAGGAGGCATCACCGGCTACGATGCACCGGAATTAAAAACAGGTATTGCAGAAACCGCACAATCCATGCGCACCATCCAGGCAGTGATGGAACCCTGGCTCAGCACATCTTCTCCTGAAACAAAATCCGTAGCACATCACCTGGCCCTTTGTATACAATACCTCGACGCGCACCCCGGCTTCGACGACTTCAACCGCCTGGAATTTCTCACCACCTGCGGCCTGCCCCTGCAGGAAAGCACCGGCGTACTCATTCGTGCTTTACAACTGGATCAGCATACCCGTAGTGCGCTCAACTACAACGCAACAAACCTCTTCAGCAAAGACGCTATAGACCTCAAAGCATTTACTAACGGTTCAGTATATACGGAAAAAGAAAAGCTATTAGGAAAGCAATTATTCTTTGAAAAAGCGCTCTCCGGTAACAACACCCGCAACTGTGGTACCTGTCACCGCCCGGAACTATACTTCAGCGATGGCCTGCGCACCAGCATGGCGCTGGATAATAAAACGACGGTGAGAAGAAATGCGCCGGGCCTCACCTATACTGCATTCCAATATGCACAGTTCTGGGACGGCAGAGCCGGTACCTTATCAAAACAGATACTCACCGTGATCAGCAACCCCGAAGAGATGAATGGCCATCCTGCCACAATCATCGGCCGGTTAAAAGACAGCGCCCATTACCGCAACGCCTTTGCTGCGGCCTTTCCTGAAGACACCGCCGCTGTAACCATGCCGCACCTGGCCACCGCCATCGCTGCCTATCTCACTACCCTCGCACCCATGAACAGCGCAATGGATGAATACTTTGCCGGCAACAAAAACGCCCTGACGCCGGCACAGATCCGGGGCTTCAACTTATTTACCGGCAAAGCGCAATGCGCTACCTGTCACTTTGCCCCCCTGTTCAACGGCCTCACGCCACCCTTATACCAGTTCACCGAATTTGAAAACCTGGGCATGCCCGCCAACGATAATCTCCAACATCCGCAACACGATACCGACGCCGGCAGGTTTGAATTTTTCCCGATCGCATATTACCAGCGCGCCTTCAAAACGCCCACGGTGCGCAATAGTGCTATGACCGCCCCTTACATGCACAATGGCGCTTTCCGTGATCTTGAAAAAGTAATGGAATTTTATAACGCCGGTGGCGGCAATGGAGTGGGTATGGCTGATCCTTATCAGACGCTTTCTTCCACGCCGTTGAACCTTCGTGAAGCGGAGATAAAAGACCTGATTGCGTTTATTAATGCGTTGACGGATAAGCCCATCGCAAATTAGCCTGGCATTACGTTTTAATGACAAATATCCTCCTTTCCTTCATTCTTTGATTTATACAACTCTTTCTGTTATTTTCACAATTTCAGGATCAGCCGTTCCCCCTACCTTTGATTCATCAAATCATAAAAAAATGGAAACAACACAAATATCTCCCGCCACCACCTTTCTCTTAGGAGGTGAATTCAATATTAACCGCGTGGGTTATGGCGCCATGCAATTAACCGGTAACGGCGTGTTTGGCGACGCAACCGACCGCCCCAACGCCATCAGGGTATTGCAACAGGCAGTGGCTTCCGGGGTAAACTTTATTGATACCGCAGCGGCTTATGGTCCTGGTACCAATGAACGCCTCATTGCAGATGCCCTGCATCCATATCAAAAAGGGCTCATTATCGCTACCAAAGGTGGCTTCCAGCGCCCCGGACCCAACCAGTGGGTACCTGATGGCCGCCCGGAATGGATTGCCAAAGACATCGATGCCAGTCTCAAAAATCTGAAAACAGAAGTGATAGATCTCTGGCAGCTGCACCGCATAGACCCCAACATCCCGGTGGAAGAAACCCTGGCGCCGGTAGTGGCGGCTGTGAAAGCGGGTAAGATTAAGCATGTGGGACTATCTGAAGTAAGTATTGAACAGATCCAACAGGCGGAAAAAATACTTCCCATTGTATCGGTACAAAACCTGTACAACCTCGGTAACCGCCAGTGGGAATCCGTACTGGATTATACCGCTGAAAAGGGCATTGCCTTTATTCCCTGGTATCCGCTGGCTTCCGGTCCGCATACGCTGGAAGAAAAGATCAGTAAAATTGCCGCCCGCCACAATGCTACCACCGCGCAGATTGCGCTGGCATGGCTGCTGAAACGCGCCGGCAATATCCTGCTGATCCCAGGTACTAAAAGCATTGCCCACCTGGAAGAAAATCTTAAAGCAGGAGCGATTGAATTATCTGAAGAAGATTTTCAATTACTCAGCAAATAACGGTCAGTTGCTTTTAAGAAAGGGGAAGGCGGTTACCAGTGAGTTATAATCATCGTAATCGCCTTTCAGCACTGCTACGCCCTTTACCTGTAAGGCCGCCGCTTTATCAGGATCTCTTACCAAATACGGCAATGTTGGCCACGTCTGTTCTTTTCAGTAATTCTTCCGTTACTACTTTTCCGAGGCGGCCGGTGGCTCCTGTTACCAATATTCCGCACATGTTACATTTCAGTTTTATTTTCCAAAACTACTTACCTTTGGTAACTATCTGTTCAACCTTACCTGGAGGTTACTACTAACCTCCAGGTAAGTTAAAATATATGCAAGTGGATAAAAAACGTCATCCTTCATCGGAAGTATGTGCCGCCTCTCTCGCAGCAGTGGGGGACGCGATGTATGCCATTGGTGGCAAGTGGAAACTGAAGATTATTGTAGCCCTTATTGACCACAGGCGGCGGTTTAATGAACTACAGCGTTTAGTGGAAGGAATTTCGGCAAAGGTGTTGTCGAACGAGCTGAAAGACATGGAGATGAATGGTTTTGTGAGAAGAATACCGGTAGCGGAGGGCAGTACCCTTATGGAGTATGAGCTGACTGATTACAGCGATACCCTGGGAGATGTGCTCCATTCATTAACAGTATGGGGAGCCATGCACCGGAGAAAGATCACAGGGCGCAGCATGGAATTGCCCGCCCTGGAAGTGGCATCAGTTGATTAAAGTGGCTTTAACAGGCAATTGCAGCTGATAGCCTTTGCTGCCCATGTATACATATCTTTTTAACGCCGTAAACCGTATTTTCTAGTTCCCTTAATCCTGTTAACTGATTACCACGATGAACCGCTTCGACCGCTTAACCGCTATCCTCATACATCTGCAATCCAAAAAACTGGTGCTGGCCCAGGAAATTGCCGACCGCTTTGATGTGAGTCTGCGTACTGTTTACCGCGATGTCCGTTCGCTGGAACAGGCCGGGGTGCCTGTTATCGGCGAAAAAGGACTGGGCTACTCCATCATGGAGGGTTACCGCCTGCCACCGGTCATGTTTACCGAAGAAGAAGTAATTGCTTTCCTCATGGCAGAAAAAATGCTGGAACATCATGCCGATCTCCAAAACAGCGAGCGCTTTAAAGGCGCTATGTTCAAAGTTAAAGCCGTGCTGCGTAATGCACAGAAAAAAGTGCTGGAAGACCTGGAAGAAAATATTGCCGTTAAACATAAAGTATCCGAACATAATCATCTACTTAACGACACCCTTCCGCTGCTCATCAGGGCAGTAGGTGAGAAGAAAGTGTTGCATATCCAGTATGCCACCGAAACCGGTATTAATGAAAGGGATATAGAACCCATCGGTATTTTCCGGGAAAATGGCAGCTGGAATGCCATCGCCTTCTGTACCACCTCCAGGAAGTATCATCCTTTCAGAACAGAACGGATGCTTTCTGTAAAAGATACCGGCCGGCCATTTCACCGGCAACACATCTCCCTGACTGAATACCTGGCAAACAAACCAAAAGATAACGGGCAGTCGTTCCCGGTAGTGATCAACGTACATAACGATATGGCCCGGTATCTTACAGAACAGAAATATAACTATGGCTTCACCAGTGAGAAAGCAGGCAAAACGCACACCCGCATGGAGTTTGAGGCGCCCTGTATACAGGCATTTTCCCGATGGTATATCACCTTTGCCGATCAGGCTGACATTATTAGCCCTGCACCCCTTAAAACCCTGGTAAAAGACAGGCTGAAGGAGATGCTTAAAAAAGTTTCCTGACCCGTTTTCCCAACTGACATACCGTTGTCACACCTCGCCGGTAATTTTGGAATATGAACAGTCCGAAGATCATACAACACCGGCTACATCAACAGCAGCTCCTCCATTCCCGTTTTACCCGGTCCGCCGACCTGGTACGCTGGATGGGCTGCATACAGGCCCAGGATTATGCAGGCGCCAAATGGGCCATCGGCAACCGTATTAAAGGCAGTACCGACGCCTCCATTGAAAAGGATTTTAATGAAGGGAAGATCCTGCGCACCCATATCCTGCGCCCCACCTGGCACTTTGTAGCCCCGGAAGATATCCGTTGGATGCTGCAACTGACCGCTCCCAAAATAAAAGCCTTTAATAAAAGGCTGCACATAAAACTGGGCATCTCCGATAAAGACCTGAAACGAAGCAACACCATTATCACCAAAGCGCTCAGCGACCATAAATTCCTCACACGCACGGCCCTCCTTCCGCTGCTCGCCAAAGCAAAGATCAACACCGATGATATCCGGCTGGGATTCCTCCTGATGGATGCGGAGCTGGAAGGACTCATCTGCAGCGGGCCCCGGCAGGGGAAACAATTTACCTATGCGTTACTCTCCGACCGCGTACCCGATACGCCTGCACCCCTCCGCGAAGAAGCTATTGCACGCCTCACAGATTGCTACTTCAGCAGCAGAGGCCCCGCCACCATCCAGGATTTCCAGTGGTGGAGCGGGTTAAATATCGCCGATATCAAAACAGGACTGCACCTCAACAAAGAACATCTCTCCCACACCGTTGCTAACGGGCAAGCCTATTGGTTTGCTGCCGGCACACCGGTAAATAAACGCACAGTTCCCTCCACGTTTCTCCTGCCCTGCTACGATGAATATGCCGTGGCTTATAAAGACCGCTGCGATATCCTTCCTGCTGAACACCAGTCCACCGCCGGTTATGGCATCTTTAAACCTGTAGTGCTGGTTAACGGGCAAGTGAGCGGCATCTGGAGCCGGAAAGAAAGTAGTCGGCATATTACCGTGACCACACAACTGATCTGTCCCGGCAAAAAAGCGGCGGTAAACACCGCAGCTGCTGCCTACGCGGCTTTTATGGGGAAGAAGCTGCAAAGCATAACCTCCATATAAAGCCCAACGGCAAAAAGTGCCTGATATTTGGTTACTTTGTTTGACTATAGACTCATATTAAGAAAACGATAACCAGATTATCAGATGATAGACGATATTCAACTTCAGCTAAGAACGGTGAATGTAACCCGCTACGTAACACCGTTACGTGAAGGTGGTTCGCTGCCGGCCATCGCCGAAGCAGACGACGGATTCCTGTATGCCCTGAAGTTCAGGGGCGCAGGTCAGGGCGTTAAAGCACTCATCGCAGAATTAATCGGCGGCGAACTGGCCAGGATACTCAAACTGAAAATACCGGAACTCGTATTTGCCCATCTCGATGCGGCCTTTGGCCGTACAGAACCCGATGAAGAAATACAGGACCTGCTGAAAAAAAGTGTGGGCCTCAATCTTGCCCTGCACTATTTATCCGGCGCTACCACCTACGACCCTACGGTAAATACCATCGATGCATTAACAGCATCAAAGATCGTGTGGCTCGACTGCCTCCTGACCAATGTAGACCGCACCGCCCGCAATACCAATATGCTGATGTGGCGCAATGAACTGTGGCTCATTGATCATGGCGCCTCGCTCTATTTCCATCACTCCTGGCAAAACTGGCAGGAACAATCCCTCCGGCCCTTTGTACAGGTAAAAGATCATGTGCTGCTGCCACAGGCCGGTGAGCTGGAACAGGTAGATGCCGCCTTCAACCTGATCCTCACACCAGAGCGGATACGCGCTGTTGTAAACATCATCCCTGAAGAATGGCTGCGCAGTGAAGACAGCAACGATGTTACACCCGAAGAAAGACGCCAGGTATATTTTGAATTTTTAACAACCCGGATCAGCCACTCCGGAATTTTTGTAAAAGAAGCACAACATGCAAGACAATCACTTATATGAGTACGCTGTAATACGGGTGGTGCCAAGCGTAGAGCGGGAAGAATTTCTGAATGTTGGTGTTATTCTCTATTGCAGGCAACAAAAATTTTTACGGGCAGTATATACCTTAAACGAAGAAAAATTACACGCACTTTCTCCGGAAACAGATATTAACACCATCCGCCCCTACCTGGATGCTTTCGTGGAAATTTCCAAAGGCAGTAAAGCAGGTGGGCCAATCGGGGCGCTTGATCTTGCCAGCCGCTTCCGCTGGTTAACTGCCACACGCAGCAGTGTGGTGCAAACATCGAGAGTACATCCCGGATTTTGCAGCGCTGATGCGGAAGATACGCTGATGCGGTTGCACCGGCAGCTGGTGCTGTAAACGCGGATTTTGTCTTTCTCAGGATTACGCTGATTTTACTGATTTTATTTTTTGAGATTTTTATAAAAAGATAGGGAAGATAAAAGCGAATTTATCCGCTTCTGTCTTCCCTAATATTTAAAAAATAAAATCAGTAAAATCAGCGTAATCCTGAGAAAGACAAAATCCGCGTTTACTTCTTCACAAAAGTATACGTCTTCCCCGCCTGTGTATCCAGGTCGTACAATATCGTATTCGGCAAAGGCAACTCCTCCACCTTTGCTTTGTCGCTCACCAATGCAGGAGCAGTTGGCGTTATTTCAAAGAAAGGATTGGTTTGATCACCACCAGCCGCTTTCAACTGTCCGTTTTCCTGTAATGCATTGGGTACGCGCAAACGGCAGTTGCCACCAAGCGTGGAGCGGATGGTGATTTTACTCAGCTGACCATTTTCCCACACCATTTCCCGGATCTCAAAACCGCCTCTGGCACGCAAGCCACTCACACGCCCGTTCTTCCAGTCGTCCGGAAGGGCCGGCAACAGGTGGATGGCGCCATCCTGGCTTTGCAGCAGCATTTCACAAATCCCCGCAGTACAGCCATAGTTCCCGTCGATCTGGAAAGGAGGATGCGCATCAAAAAGATTGGGATAAGTACCTCCGCCACTGTTCTCTCCTTTATTTACGCCCGCGGGGGTGAGCTGGTCTTTAATCAGTTTCCATGCATGATTGCCATCCAGCAAACGCGCCCAGAGGTTCACTTTCCAGCCCATCGACCAACCCGTAGACACATCGCCACGTTGCAGCAGCGAGGTACGTGCAGCGCTGAACAAAGCAGGCGTGCGATAGGGAGAGATCTGGTTGGCAGGATACAAACCAAATAAATGCGACACGTGACGGTGCTTATCATTCGGATTGTCCAGATCCTGCAGCCATTCCTGCAACTGGTTGTGCTGGCCCACCTGCATAGGCGGTAACCGCTTACGTGCCGCTTTCATTTTTTCCACCAGCGCTTTGTCTGTTTGTAAGATTTCTGCGGCATGGATGGTATTGGTAAACAGATCAAACACCAGTTGATTATCCATCGTGGCGCCTGCCGCGATAGATATGCCAGGATAAGCTTTCGGACTATTTTCCGGCGACATGGATGGCGATACCACCAGCCATTTATGCACAGGTTCTTCTACCAGAAAATCGAGGTAAAACCGGGCAGCGCCTTTTAATGCCGGATATACGGTTTGCAGGTATTTCTTATCGCCGTTAAACAAATATTTCTCCCACGTATGCCGGCTTAACCACGCGCCTCCCATTGGCCACATAGCGGAGTAAATACCGTCTACCGGACCTGTAATACGCCACAGGTCCGTGTTATGATGCGTTACCCATCCGCCGGCGCCATACATTACCTTTGCTGTTTCCCGGCCGGTAACAGATAGGTCCTTTACCATTTGTATCAATGGCTCATGCATTTCAGAAAGGTTTGTTTCTTCCGCAGGCCAGTAATTCATTTCTGTATTAATGTTGATGGTATACTTACTTCCCCACGGTGGACTCATCAACGGGTTCCAGATGCCCTGCAGGTTTGCCGGCTGGCCACCCGGTTGTGAAGCGGCTATCAGCAGGTACCTGCCAAACTGGAAGTACAGCGTTACCAGCTGCGGATCATTGCCGTTCCTGAAATCCCTGACGCGGATGTCAGTTGGATTTTTGATAGAATCGGTGGTCCCTAAATCCAGCTGTACCCGGTTAAAGAAGTGCTGATAGGCCGCTATATGATCTTTCAAAAGACCTGCGAAATGCTTCGGCCATACCTTCGACATATACGCCGTGGTACGCTTTACTTCATCGCCGCTTACATCGGCATAGTTTACAAAGTTGGTGGCAATTGACACGTAGATAGTTACCGCATCGGCCCCGGTAACGCTGATAGTATTACCACCGGCGGCTGCTTTACCACCGCTGGTTTTAAACTTTACCTGCGACTGGAACTTTACCTTACCTGGTACGCCATCTCTATCCCCGCTGATACCGGATAACACCAGTTCATTATTTCCACTGGCGGCTACATTTGATTTTTGCGGGCTCTTCATGCCGGCGTTGAAAGTAATGCTGCCGGGCTTACTGGCGGTAAGTTGTATAATAATCGCCTGATCCGGTATAGAGGCAAATACCTGCCGGGTATACTTTACCCCGTTCACAGTATAACTGGTAGCGGCTACTGCTGTTTGCAGATCCAGCTCCCGTTCATAACCGGTATATTGCTCATGACCGGGAAATGCCAGTTCCAGGTCGCCTACCGGCTGATAGCACATGCCATTGATCTTTTCTGCCTGGATATTTTTTGCCGCCATCTCGCTGGCTTCTTTCATTTTGCCATCGAAAATCAGCTGGCGGATTTCCGGTAAGGCTGCCAGCGCATGCGGATTATCATTGCGGTTGGGACTGCCGCTCCACACCGTATTTTCGTTTAGCCGTATCAGTTCGCTTCCGGGATTACCATATACCATTGCAGCCAGGCGGCCATTGCCTACCGGCAATGCAGCTTCCCATACTTTGCCCGAAGGGCGGTTGTACCTGAGTTTCAACTCCGTGTGCTGCGCCAATGCGGGCAGCGATGTTAGCAATGCTATAACGCAAACGGCTATAGTGTGTTTGTTCCTTCGCATGAGTTTTTACAGTTAAGTGGAATAAAATTACTCCGGCTGGTTTTCTTTCAAAACGCCGAACTGATTACCGGGCTTATTGCCCATCATTATTTTTAAAACACCTCCTTTTAAGATATCGGTATGTAATCTACCACAAAAGGTTTTCCGCCGCCGGTATGGATCACGGCTTTATCCACCGACCGGCTGCCGATCACATATTTCCCGGAGGCCGGGAACACCGCTTGCCGGATCAAAATACAATTTATAATTGGCTGCGCGCTGTTGAAAATAATGATAGTCGTTCGTATATCCTGATTTCTTTGCCATCAGGGCCGTGCTGCCATCGCTGATGGCATACTCCAGTGCGGTGGCTACAGAGCGGCGGTACAAATCATTCGGAATTACCCTGAAATCCCTTACATACAGTACCTGCCAGCAGCAAGGCAAAGCAGGCATTCAAAACACTTTTCATATCGCTTCTATTAATAGCTAATCCCCTGCGTGATAACAGGGGATTATAATAATATTCTCCGTTGATCTATCTGGCAGATTGCTCCAGTTCTTCCAGCGTCCAGAATTTATCACGGCTGGCGGTAGCCACTCTCATTTTCTTTACACTTTCTACATCCACTACCGGTGACTTTCCCTTTTCATTTTTCCCGAAGTTATAACGCACATAACTTAAGATAGAAGCTATCCATTCGTCGGTGTTGGTAGCGCCAAAGGGCGCCATCACGTCGGTGTAGGTTTTCCCATCAATAGGACCGGATAAACCGTTGAGCAGAATTTTCATCATCAGTTCCTTATCGCCGCTTACCCGTTTGGAACCTACAAAAGGCGGTGCAGCAGCGGTACCGCCGCCAACAACAATACCTTTGCCATCCGGACCGTGACAGGTGGAACAAAGCTGTTTGTAAATATTAGCCCCATTCAGGATAAGATTACGATGTGCTGCCGGCATGTTGGCCAGGCGGCGGCCAAACAGTTTGGTGTTGTTATTTACTTCCAAGCTGTTAGCAACGCTGCCCAACATTTTTGTGTAAGCGGAATTACTCACCATCGCGGTTTGCAATACTTTTGCTTTTTCAGATTTACTTACAGATAAAGACAACGCCAGCTGTATCTGCACAGCGGCTGCCGGATCATTTTGCAGCGAAGCCAGTTTGCTGATCACAGCTTCATCATCCTGTTTCAGGTAGATTTCGCTGATCCATACGGCAGCTTTTCTTACCTGCGCATCTGTATCGCCAAAGGCGGTAAACAATGTTTCTTTATCAATGGCATGCAAACCTTCCAGTGTCCACAGGGCGTGAATACGTGCCAGTGCGCCGTTGGTTTTTCCAATGGTAGCATGTTTACCCGTGGCAATAAGTTTTAATGCAGGTACTACAGACAGGTCGCCATTGGCAATAATTTCCTTCTGTGCGTTTTCTCTCCACCAGCCATTGGCATGATCAAGCCAGGTGATCAGCGTACTGCCGGGCGCATCCAGCAACTGCGGCTTTGCATCCGGTTTATAACCATCATGCACCAGCCGGTAGATCCGGCCGCGGCCAATATTTTTGTCCAGTCCCTTTTGCAGAATGCGCGGGCGCAGGAAGCTGCCTTCAGCTGTCCAGGTGGCTTCCTGGATAATTCCGCGATACATATCCACGATATACAAACAACCATCCGGACCGGTGGCAGTATTCACCGGGCGGAAGTTCATATCATAGGAGGTGATAAATTCTTTCTGACCGTCGTATGCGTTCTTCAGGGTGATCTTACCATCCACTTCGGATACTTTCGCACGGCGGATCAGGCGGCCTACCGGCTCACAGATCAGCAGATCGCCTTTCAGATCGGCGGGTAACGCATCTCCCCTGAACACCGACTGCCCGCAGCTGGCGGTAAAATGATTGAGCGTAGTGTCGGGGCGTAACCTGTTCATACCTCCCTGTACATCCGGGGTGGCAATGATGGGCCATACTGCCAGGAAATCGCGGTCGTACTGATCGTTGGGATTCAGGAAACCGTAAGCAGGATTGATCTGGAAACCCAGTGCCGGAATTTCTGCGCCTGCACTGGAGAAATACAATCTGCCGTAATCATCATTTCCTAATCCCCACTGGCCGCCGGGTGAGTTGGTTAAACTATCCGGTACCAGTTTACCGCTTACATAACGATAACGCACCGGGTCGCAGCTCACATAAATCCAGTTGTCCATATTCCACACGAGGCCGCTTTTCTGGTGTTCCAGGTTACGGGTATCGGGCTTATCGTTTTTATACACCAGCTCGCTGGCATCTGCTACGCCATCGCCGTTGGTATCTTCATAACTACTGATATTATAGGTAAAAGTTTCGTTTACCAGCAGCTTATGGCCTACACACAGCATCATGCGGGGCAGTACCAGGCTGTCGATAAAGGTGGAACTTTTATCCATCGTACCATCGTTGTTGGTATCTTCCAGTAAGGATATGCGGCAAATGGGCTGCCGCTGCCCGGTACCGTTGATATCCTGCATATAGGTGCGCATTTCTGCCACGTACATCCGGCCGTTGCCGTCCCATACAACAGCTACAGGTTCTTTGATCATTGGCTCGCTGGCCACCAGTTGCAGGTGATAACCGGCCGGCGCCTGGATGGATTTCATACTTTCTTTTACCGTTTGATACGCAGGGGAAGGATGCGGGTTCACTATAATATTGCCGGCTGCATCCTTTTTCAGGCTGCTGGTTTTACTGGATACCCTGCATTGATAAACAAAGAGGCTGAAGCCGGCCAGCGCGATTGCCAGTAATGAATTTCTTTTCATGAACGCGGAACTTTATTTAGCATTTAAAGAAAGAATATACGTGACCATTTTCTTTGCATCTGCGGCCGTCAGCGCGGGATGCGCCGCCATAGGCACTGCGCCCCAGGTACCGGAGCCGCCGTTGATGATTTTGGACGACAACAGATCTACGTTCGCAGTAGAGTACGGATACTTCTTTGCCACATCAGCATAAGCCGGCCCTACTACTTTGGTATCCACTTTATGGCAGGCGAGACAATCAGATTTAGTCAGTAACATTTTACCTTCTTCAATATCCTGCGGTTTAATAACCGGTGCAGTGGTTGTTTTGGGAGAAGCTTTGACAGTCGCCTTTTTGGCAGCCGGTTTCGTTTGGGCGTGAACGGCTCCCATGATACACATCAGTAAAAAAAGAGGAATAGCTAAACGTTTCATATCGTAATAAAGAATTATAAATAATGTGGAATAGAATGTTGGTGCAAGTAAAGCGGAAGGGCATAATAAATGATTAATAAAAGCTTAATCCGGATGGTTTCCGGAAAAAAAAGACAAAAAAGACTGTTAACGCATTAACAAACGCATTAATTTCCACAGAGCAGGGTACTCATGATAAGATAAGAATATGCTGACGCTATTCTGCCCGCATGCTTTTTACCGGGTCTGCCAGCGCGGCTTTCAGCGCCTGGTAGCTGATGGTGCCAATGGCAATGATACCGGCAATAATACCGGATACGGCGAATACCCACCAGCCGATACTGATCCGGTAGGCAAATACCAGCAGCCATTTGTGCATAAAGTACCAGGCTACCGGTGTAGCTATAACAAAAGAGATTAATACCAGTTTAAGAAATTCTTTTGATAACAGGTTCACGATATCTGTTACAGATGCCCCCATTACCTTACGGATGCCTATTTCCCGTGTACGTTGCATGGCGCTGTAGGAGGCCAGTCCAAGTAAACCAAGACAGGAAATAATAATAGCCAGCAGGGCAAAGTTGAAGAAGAGTTTTCCAAACCGTTCTTCCGTGCGGTATTGCCTGTCGAAAAATTCATCCAGGAAATAATAGCTGAACGGCCGGTTGGGCAGCAGCGTTTTCCACTTACGTTCAATGGCGGCAATAGTGCCGGATAAATCTCCGGGAGCTACGTTTACCGACACCATATCACAATCCTGCGGTTCCATCCGGATGGTAAGCGGCTTAATATCCTGCTGCAGCGAGCGGAAATGGAAATCCTTTACCACGCCAATGATGGTGCCTTCGTGGCCCCACTGCCGGTAACCCCTGCCTATGGCCTCTTGCGGAGTAGCGTAACCAAATAGCTTTGCGGCCGCCTCATTGATCACCAGGGCATGCGAAGAGTCGCTGCCAAAGTCGCGGGAGAATCCGCGTCCGGCTACTATCTTCATTTTATACTGCTGTAAAAAATTATAATCCACAGAATACAGGTCCAGGTTGGCTACCTGCATATCCCCCTGCTTGTTCTGAATTTCTGAATAAGCGCCATTGGTTGTTCCGCCGGGAATACCTGATGAGATGGTAACGGAATTTACTTTCGGAATATCTTCAATAGATGTTCTGAAAGTGTGTTTTGCCGGATCTCCATGTGTATCGATCACCAACACCTGGTCTTTATTAAAGCCCAGGTCTTTACTATGTATATAGTGCATTTGCAGATATACCACAATGGTACCTGTGATCAGTGCAATGGAAATAGCAAATTGTGTTACCACCAGTCCTTTGCGGAGAAAAATGCCTTTGGTACCCGTAGAAAACCGTCCTTTCAATACCGTTACCGGTTTAAAGGACGACAACACCAGCGCCGGATACACGCCCGCCAGTAAACCAATGCCGATGGCGGCGGCCAGCAATGCTCCAATATACCAGCCATTGGCAAACAAGCCGGTACTAATCGTTTTACCCGCCAACAGGTTAAAGGATGGCAGCAAAACTGCGAATAGTATAATAGTGAATACAAACGCCATCAAACACAACAACACACATTCCCCGATAAACTGCCGGATCAGCTCCACCCGGGTAGCGCCCACCACTTTACGTATGCCGATCTCCTTTGCGCGCTCCACCGATCTTGCAGTAGTAAGATTGATGAAGTTAATACAGGCGATAAACAATATAAAAATGGCAATAATGGAAAAAATGTACACATTTGTCATACTGCCATTCTCAAAAGCAGGTCGTTCGGAATGCAGGTAAATCTGCTCCAGTGGCTGCAACAAAATGGTATAAAACATTTTGGCTTTTCTTCTCTCATCGCCATTATGCCGCTCCACGAAGTCCGGGAATTTTGCTGTCAGCGCAGCAGGATCAGTGTTGGGCTTCAACAGCAGGAAAGTGTTTGCACCAAAATTGCCCCATGATTCATCGAGACGCGGATTCAGTTTAATCAATGAACTCATCGACACCAGCATATCCGCCTTGATCTGTGAATTCTCCGGCATATCTTCCATCACCCCGGTAACGGTATTTGGTATTAAATCACCGGTAAGCATTATGGTTTCTCCCACCGGGTCTTTATCCCCGAAATATTTCTTCACCGCTGTTTTACTCAGCACCACACTATTCACTTCTTTCAGCGCCGTAGCAGGGTTCCCATAAATCAGTTTAAAATCAAATACCCGGAAAACAGATGAATCCGCAAACAACGAATGCTCCTCCTGGAAACTCAGGTTCCCCTTCTTCACCAACAGGTTGGCGCCGCTAAACCGGGTAAAGGCTTCCACCTCCGGAAAATCATGTTGCATATTCGGCGCAAACGGCCAGGGCGTAATTCCGCCCTTTATCATTTCACTGGGCGTTTTTATATCACAGGTAACCTGGTAAATACGATCCCCTTTACTATGAAATTTATCATAGCTCAGTTCAAAACGTACATAGAGGAAAATGAAGAAGCAGGCAGTAAGACCTATAGTGAGGCCCATTACATTGATAAAAGAAAAAACTTTATTTCTCCATAGATTGCGCCAGGCAATTTTGAGATAGTTTTTAAACATTAGCGGGAAAGTTGGATTTTGAAAGATATCAACCTCACGGGACCGCCGGGGTTGCCGCGAAGAAAATGCCAGCGGATAGAGGTATTAGGATCAGGTGGAACTGAATAAGTTAAATTTATAATTTGTCCGGATTTAAGACAGAGGTGTCCGGAAATGGACGGAGCAGTAAAAAGAAACAGGGGTTTTCCACGTGGGAAAACCCCTGTTTGAAATAATGATTACCACACAAAAGTAGCTACACTCCCCGCAGGCAACACAGGTATCACCTGTTTACCCTGATACTTCAGGTTAAAAGAAGTAGTTGCATTGTTATCATTCAATACAATCAGCGCCTTTTTTCCGTCGGGCCGTTTAAAGGCCACTGTGTACAAATTCCCTTCGCTGTTGCTGCCAATCCGAACCGAGCCTGCAGGCACAAATTTAGACGCATGTGCAATGATGTAATACGCAACATTCCGCGTAATGTTGCTGCCACTGATGGTAAGCGCACCTTTGCATTCGGTACATCCACCGGGCGTATGCGGGCCGTAGTTGGGATCGTTGGCCAGGTTCCATTCCAGCGCAGTACGACTGTAATTACGCATGCTTCCGATGATCACATTTTTTATATGCCATTTCAGGTCGCCGTCGAAACCGCCGGTGGCGCTGGTCCATTGTTCGGTAAAATACAACGCTTTACCAGGCGCCGCGGCGTGTACGGTGGATAATGCGCTGATATCGCCTGCGTATAAGTGAAAGGCGCTGCCGTTTACAAACTTCGCGGCCGCTGCATCGGCCAGGATGGTCAACGGGTAATCCGGATGATCACAGTTATGATCGTATACAATAATTTTGGTGGTGAGCCCTGCTGCTGCGAAGGCGGGTCCCAGGTTGTTTTTGATAAAGTCGCGCTGCGCTTCGGCCACCATTTTCAGGCTGGGGTTATTATCAGGATTCAGCGGCTCATTCTGTGGTGTGATGGCATCAATAGTAACACCGGCGGCTTTCATTTGCTGCAGGTATTGTACCAGGTACTGCGCATACACTTCATAATATTTTGTTTGCAGGACACCGCCTTTAAAAGAACCATTGTCCTTCATCCATACCGGTGGACTCCACGGCGTTGCGAGTATTTTCAGCTGTGGATTGATCAGCAGTATTTCTTTCAGCAGGGGGATCAAACCTGTGCCAGTAGCCATGTCGGCATCCAGTGAAAAATGTGTCAGTGATAAATCGGTTTGTCCTGCCGGTATATCATTATAGGTGAAGGGCATGGCATTCAGATCAGAGGCGCCTATGCTGATACGCAGGTAGCTGATGCCGATACTGTTCGCGGTATTACCAAACAGCTCCTGCAACAGTTGTTGTTTCGCGGTGGCATTCATGGCATTGACCAGTTGTGCGCTGCCACCGGTAAGGGTATAGCCAAATCCATCTACTTCCTGGAAAGTGTTGGCGCTGTCCACTTCAATAGTCGTATAACCGTTGGTGTCAGGAGTACCGAATACCGGCTGTGCGTTTGATTGCTTCAACAGGCTTTGCTGATCTCCGGTAGTAATCCAGTAGTTTACTGTGGCGCCATTAGGGCGACTGGTATCTGTTGGTATAATCGGTTGCGTAATGCCTTTACTGCCGGAGCAGGCAAAGAGCGCCAGGCCGCCGGCAAATAATATATGACTGAATATTTTCTGCATGTGGAAAGGGTATTTAAACAAAGAGCCTGGTGTTATCCAGGCTCCCGTTCCGTTTTCATTTTATAATTCCAGTACTTATTTGTTGATGTTTGGATTACTGTCTATTTCGTCCTGTGAAATAGGGAAGTATAACTTATCCGCGGTTACATTGTAGTTCAGGTTGTTACCGTTGCCGTCTTTTTGTGCATTCATTACCGGGATAGCGCGGTTGGTGCGGATGAGATCATACCAGCGGTGGCCTTCAAAAGCCAGTTCCAGTTGTCTTTCCTTTTCCACCGCCAGGCGGAGTTCGGCCTGGGTTCTGGCCGGTGTATCGCCCAGCTTCGCACGATGCCTGATTTTATTGATATAATACTGCGCCCCGTTGGTAGTGTTGTCCAGTTTGTTCAGCTCTGTTAACGCTTCTGCTTTCATCAGCAGGATGTCTGCATAGCGCAGGCGGTAAGTATTACTTTTACCATCTGCATCATTATATTTATAGATCACGGGAACCGGTTGTTTCCAATAGTCATCTGTCCAGGAAACATTCACAAACTTAATGCTGGCAGCTTTTCTCACGGTGTCGCCTTCTGCATCAAACGCAGCTACAATCGTATGTGAAGGAATATTGAATTTCTTCCAGTCGCCCCACATAAACGGTGTATTCATACCCGTTACCCAGTTCTGGTGTAAGATACCATCAAACTGTGTTTCCCAGATAGATTCGATATTATTCTTTCCGGCCACGGTAAACAGGGTAGCAAAATCCGGTACCAGGTCATAACCGCCGGCGGCTACGGCATCGCAATAAGTAATCACTTTGTTCCAGTCGGGGTTTGGTTTCTGCGCATATACTTTTGCGAGCAAGGCATTTACTGCTCCTTTGGCCACTATGCCTTTGTTACCGGCAGGCGGATTATCACGTACACGGGCCAACGCATATTCCAGGTCCTGTATGATCAGCGCATATACTTCTTCCGCAGGCTTTTTAGCCACGTACATGCTTTGCAGATCCGTTGGTATAGCAGTAATGATTGGTATTTCCTTCCAGCTCCTGATCAGGTTAAAATAATGCCATGCACGCAGGAAAGACGCCTCTCCCATGATCTCTTCACGGCGTTCAGGCGTTAGTCCTTTATCATCCGTAGTTGGCGTTATGCTCAGGATCAGGTTACAGTTCTTTATATCAGTGTACAGGTATTTCCAGTCTCTTTTCACGTTGCCATTGATGGAATTAACCGTGAATTTATCAATGGAAAAGTTAGCTGCGTTATCACCGCCTGCATAACCATTATCTGCCGATACATCTCCGTTGGTCAGGAAGTCGGAGGTGTAATACTCATCATACATATTATCATAGGCGCCCAGCAGCAGCGACTCTGCAGTGGCGGTTTCTGACTGGGAAATTGGCTTCTTGTCCAGCAGATCCTTTGTGCAGGACGAAAGCAAAGACACACTGAGAAAACCGGTTGCTATATAAGAAGTGAATTGTTTCATACTTGGAATAATTAATTGTTAAGACTAAAACTCAGCATTCAAACCAAAGATAAAGGCGCGCGACTGTGGATAGGTTCCATAGTCGATACCCATAGCCGGGCCGTTAGCAGCATCTTTGCTTACCTCCGGATCCAGTCCTTTGTACCTGGTAAATGTCAGCAGGTTTTGTCCTGTCACATACACATTCAACCGGCCAACACCGATATGTTTCAGCAGATCATTTGAAAACTTGTAGCTCAGCGTAGCTGATTTCAGGCGCAGGTAAGCACCATTTTCCACAAAGCGGGAAGACGATGCACTGTTGATTGTATTTCCTTTTTCTGCTTTTGGAATATCTGTAACATCGCCTGCCTGTTTCCAGCGGCGCAATACCGCCGTGCTCTGGTTCTTGGAGTCGTACAAACCTTCCAGCTCCATACGGGTAGCATTGAAGATCTCGTTGCCCTGGATACCCTGGAAGAAAAGGTTCAGGTCAAAGCCTTTGTAACTGATACTATTGGTAAGACCATAGATAAAGTCGGGCTGTGCATTGCCGATCCAGGTGCGGTCACCATCAGATAATTTCTTGTCGCCATCCAGATCTGCGTAGATCATGTTACCGGTAGCAGGATCAACACCCTGTGCCACGTAACCATAAAACGCACCGAGGGGATGACCCGGTTCTACGCGGATAGCGTTACCTCTTTCATATACATCTCCATAACCTAAACTCGGTGTAGGGCCGAGGTTCAGTACTTTATTACGGTTCATGGAAATATTACCGTTGGCATTCCATTTCACTTCCTTATCGATGATCAGTGCATTCACACTCAGTTCCACCCCTTTATTTTCTATGCTGCCGACGTTGTAACGTTGTGTTCCAAAACCCGAACTGGCGGGTGGCTGAATATCCACCAGCAGGTCATTGGTTTTCTTGATATAGGCATCCGCTGTAATGTTGATGCGGCTGTTCAGGATACTAAGATCCACGCCCACGTTGCTTTGGGTGGTCTTTTCCCAGGTCAGGTCGTTCTTTGGCAGGTTGGTGAAGTTCAAGCCACCGGTACCATTGCTGGTGAACAGCCGGCGCCAGTCGTAATCGCCGATTCCGTCGTTCCCGGTTTTACCCCAGCCCGCGCGGATTTTCAGGTCATTCACTATACCATCTTTGCTGAAGAAATCTTCGTTGGAAATACGCCATGCTGCCGATACAGACGGGAACCATCCGTAACGCGCATCCGGTGCAAACCTGGATGAACCATCATAACGCATGGTAGCAGTGAACAGGTATTTATCGGCATAGCCATAGTTCAGGCGGCCCAGGTAAGACCGTTTACCCCATTGATTTTTGGTTACTTCCTGTTTCTCACGGATAGTAGAACCTGTCAGCGTCGGGATCTTATCGCTGGTATATCCTTTGGCGATATCATCGGTGAAATTATAATCAGATTCCTGCATGGTATGACCTACCATTGCGCCCACATTGTGTTTACCAAACTGTTTGTTATAGCTCACAGTGTTTTCCCATAACCATACAAAACGTTCGATCGACTGGGACTTGCCATAACCCATTTTTTCCTTTGCGCCATAGTCAGTAGAATAGGGATCGAGGAAATAGTCATAACGGTAGCCTTCCGATTCAGCGCCGAGGTTGGAACGGAAATGCAGTTCCGGTAAGATGGTGAAATCTGCGCTTACATTACCCAGGAAACGGTTGTTGATCGCTTTCTGTTGCGGCGCAAAAGCATAGGCGATAGGATTCTGCCAGCTTTTATTATTTGGGTTAGAGGTATAAGTACCATCTGCATTATAAATACCGATTGTAGGCGGTGATGTTAAGGCCGACAGGATCGTACCTCCTCTTGCCACACCACTGTTATCCGGTACATCTACATATACTGACCTGTTGAACGACAGGTTGGAAGCCAGTGTCAGCCAGTCTTTCACTTTATTATCGATGTTGGCCCTTACAGAATAACGGTCATAATCTGCCGGCGCCACGACGCCTTTTTGTTTCTGATAACCGCCGGACACATAGTAATGTCCTTTCTCGCTACCACCGGAAACCCCTACCTGGATATTCTGCTCTCTGCCGGTTTTGAACGTTTCTTTCTGCCAGTCGGTGTTCAGGTTATTGGGATCAGTGATGCCCAGGTCGGCCATCAGCGCCTGGTACTGCGTAGTATTCAATACATCCATTTTCTTAGCGAAGTTGGACATACCGGTATACGCATTTACAAATACTTTCGACTGGCTGGTTCCTTTTTTAGTGGTAACAAGTACCACTCCATTCGCTCCGCTGGCGCCATAAATAGCTGCGGAAGACGCATCTTTCAGCACAGAAAAACTTTCGATATCACTCGGGTTCAGGAAGTCAATATTCGGAACAATCACCCCATCTACCACAAACAGCGGGTTGTTGCTGGCGTTAAGGGATGTATTACCACGGATGCTCACATTCAATCCTGCACCGGGTTTGCCGGAAGGGGCGGTAACCGTTACACCGGCCGCCTGGCCCTGTAAGCCTGCTGCGGCGCTTACAATGGGTCTGCTTTCAAAGGCATCTGCCTTTACTACAGATACTGCACCGGTAATGTCTTTCTTCCGCTGGGTGCCATAACCCACTACCACCACTTCATTCAGCTTACTGTTTTCTGCGGTCAGCTTCACGGTGATATGAGTTTGCTCTCCTACTATCAGTTCCTGCGGTTGATAACCGATAAACGAGATCACCAGCACTGCCTGTTTATCGGGAACAGACAGCGTGAATTTACCATCTACGGAAGTGGTGGTACCCGTGGTGCGGCCCTTTACTCTCACTGTAGCGCCAGGCACGGGTAAACCGTCTTCACCGGTTACCACACCGGTTACCACTATATTCTGACGGCCATCGGCAGGTGTCAGGTACAGCAGTATCTGCTGGTTATCTATCACCTTAAAGTCGATACCCATAGGCTTTAAAATATCATCAAAAAACTCCTTCAGCTGTCTGGATTTCAGCTCTACAGATATCTTCCGGTTTACATCCACCATATCGCTGCTATAGGTGAAATTCACGCCTGTCTGGGTGCGGATCTGGTTCAGCAGCTTTTTCACGGAAGTTTGCTCTGCCGAAATGGAGATCGGTTTTTCCAGCACAGACTGTGAGTGCACCTTATTGGCGTACAGCGACAGTGAAAAAACGGAAGCAAGAATAAGTTGAACAGCAGTTAATCTCATAACGTAGTAGATTACGGCAGCGAATCGCTTTTTTTTCATAACTTGTGTGGCTTTGTTTCGTTAATTGAAAGTTTGCGGACATAGCGCATTTTAACCGCGGCAAACGGTTAATTTTATTAAACTGGTAATGCCCCACATTACCAGTTTTTTCTTTTAGTGATTTTTATATAACCTTCGTTAATTACATCCTTTTCCTTTTATATAAATGGTGGTACCCTTTACTTCATATGAAGCCTGAACAGATTGGCAAATAATATCCAGCTTCTCGTATAGATGTTGTCTTGTAATATCTCCTGTAAAATGACACCGGCTGAATTGCCCGTTATCCGTTTCAATGGTAATGGCATAAGTGTTCTCCAAAGCCTTTAATACATCTTCCAGGGAAGCATCTTCATAACTGAACGTGGGCTGCTTCTCCGGTACTGTTACCGGTTTTGGGTCGTCTACCAGCGAGGTGGTAAACTGGTTGTTTTCTGTTTTATAAGTAACCTTCTGGTTGGGTGTAATAATAATGCTGTTGGCAGATGCTGTAAATAAAGTATCATTCTTCTTCTTCCGCTCATAAACAGATACTTTCCCGGTTACCACGGCCACTTCTACCTTATGACTCACCTTATCATGGCTCACATAAAAACTCGTTCCCAATACCTCTGCCAGTATGCCTTCGCTGGTGTGTACAATGAAATGCCTGCTGGCATCATGCGCGATCCGGAAGAATGCATTCCCGCTCAGGTACACATCCCGTGTATGGCCGCTGAATGCAGGCGGGTAATACACTATACTGCCGGGCTCCAGTCTCACCTCCGATCCATCACTCAACGCCACTTCCCGGTTGCCCTCCGTTTCATTGAAAACGGATACATACCCACCCGGGATAGGCTCCTGCGTAAATAAATTCTTTGGCGTAACGGCCTTTTGCCGCGACCACCAATACCAGGCGCCTACGGTAATCAGTACGAGGCAGCCCGCAATGGCCAGCCGCGCGATTTGCCGGGGCCACATGCGCACTACCGGCGTTTCCGGTTCCCCGCTGCCAACGGTGGCAGCTACATTAGACCAGATCCGGCTTTCAATCCGCTGCTTTTCTTCTGCAGATATCTCTATTTCACTTTCATTGATAAATGAGCGGTACCAGGCCAATACCAGTTTTTCTTCCTGCGGCGTGCATTGCCCCGAAAGATATTTTTCAAGCAGGTCGTCGAATTCATATTGGCTCATGGAATCAGTTTATCTGATTACATTGACGCACAACTGAATTAAATCCCTAAAAAAAATCAAAAGAATTTTACAGGAAGGAAGACATATAGCCGCGGAGCCGCTGCCGCAGCAGTTTTATAGCCTTTGTGATATGATATTCCACGGCCTTTTCGGTGAGATCGAGGTTGCCGGCGATTTCGCGGACCGACTTATTTTCAAAACGGCTCAGCCGGAAAACAGCCTGGGTTTTCTCCGGCAGCTCCCGCAACGTTTTTTCGATGTCTTTCAGGAGAAGCCCCCTGTTCACATCTTCTTCTGTAGTATTCACCAGTGGATCGGCATCCAGTGTTTCCCTGTATTTTTCTGCTGTCATCTTCCTCCGCTGGGAATCGTGCAGGATGTTTCTGAGTGAAACAGCCAGGTAAGCGCCTATATTATGAATCACCACCTTGCGCCGGTTGGCCCACAACCGCTCAAAAATGGTCTGGATCAGCTCCTCCACCTCGTGCTGGGAAGTAGTACGCTTCACAGCTGCACTATACAGTTTGAACCAGAATCTTTTATAGATTTCTTCAAACGCACGTATATCCTCACTCACCTGGAAAGCTGTCACCAAATCCTCCTCATCATATAGGGAATAATTGCTGCTGTCTTCTTTCATGTTGCTCTACCAAACCTAACCGGCAAAATAAGCACTTTTATCCCGGATGCCCAAAATACCTTTCCACTTATCAGCGCTTTCCCGCCACCACGCGATATATACGCATTTAGCAATTCCCGCACTTATCCTCTTGATAACGAAGGAATTTAGGTAGAGATTTGCTAAAGAAGCAGGCGCCATCATAACAGCACAAACAGTCCCCAAAAATTCTAATGAAGAACACCCCAAAAGCACCTGCTTTAGATTTAAAATAACCCAAAAAAAAATGTCATGAGTTACCAGTTTAAAGGCAATTTAAAGGGCCTCCTGTGCGACAAATACTGCATAGAAGCCATTGCCAATGTTAAGATCAGGCTTTACCGGGCAGCCGTTTCCCGGGAAGTAATCCTGCAGGCCACTGCTGCGGAGAAAGAAACTTTTCACGAAGTATCCGCAGAAGAAGCCAAAAAGAAAGCCGGCAACCTGCTGGCAGAAACCCTCACCGATGCGGAAGGCAACTTCGCCTTTTCTCTCGGAAGAGAAAGTAAATATGAAGGCGAAGCCTTTGAAATCGACTTCGAATGCGGCAATGTACCACGTCCCAAACCCTACCCCGGCACACTGCCTACCCTCCAGTTCCACATCACCACCCTCCAGCCACGGTGGCGCGGACAGGAAAATGATTTCTTTGCCTCCTGGGAACATGTAATCCCCAACCGCTGGTGGTGCCTCATCCGCGCTAAATATGACGCATGGGTGATCTGCGGCCGCGTGATCAACTGCAAAACCCAGAAGCCGCTGGAAGGCTTACGGGTAGCCGCTTTTGATGTAGACTGGCTCCAGGACGACCCTCTCGGCAGCCAGCTCACCGATGCCACCGGGCATTTCCGGATAGATTATACAATGGCCGACTTCAGTCAAACGCTCCTGTCGCCCTGGCTTAATGTGGAATGGCCCGCAGGCCCCGATCTCTATTTCAGCATCACGGAACCCGTATCAGGCGCTGTATTGCTAAAGGAAGACCGCAGCATAGGCCACCGCGCCGACCGCACCAACCGCGGCCCCTGCTTCTGCATAGAACTCTGCGTACCGGACGATATCACCCCTAATAATGAAGTACCCGCCCTCTTTGAAAGAGTAGGCGCCTACGACATAGGCCCTACCGGCGCCCAGTTTGATGCACAGGGTTATACCACTGATGTGCCCCGTCTCTCCTTCTACGGCCCCCTCGATCTCAACGGCACCTTGCCAAGCGGCACCAACTCCAATGAAATGGAATACCGCTTCCGCATCATCAATGCCGACACCAGCTACGAACTCAGCGCCGCACAAGTGCTCAGCGCCCTGCTGCCATTTAAGATAGGTGAGCTGCTGAAACAAACCGGCCCCACCACCTGGACACACGAAGCGGTAATTGTTACCCCCGCCCTCAACAGCGCAGGCGAAGTATGGATTCCGGTACCGCGTGGCAATAACCTGACCACCGGTATCTTCACCCCTACCAACGGTGTACTGGCCATCCTCAATACTGCCCAGCTGGCGCTCAACGCCGCCGGCACGGCCTTCGCAAGGGATAATTTTGATCTCACCGCACCTGCTGTGCTCGTGGCCGGCAACGCCGTACCACCCGCACAAAGAGCAGGCATCCATACTTTCAAAATTATCTTCGAAGCCCGGAAAGTAGGTACCACCACACTCACCGCCATCAATACACTGGAGAAAATTGTAGTATCCAATGTAAATTATAAACAAAGAAGACACCCGGGATGGGGCTACACCGGCGATGAAAATATCCTCGCAGCTGCCATGCTCGAAATCGGGGAAACTACCGGCAGTGGCCACGGCTGCGGAGGTATCACCACCACCGTTACCGCGCAATACACCATTGCCCACCCGCATATCGAAGCATTCACCATCCGCTTTGAAGGCAACCCCGTACTCCCCGCATCCTTCCACGGCGGCCCGCCACCGGCAGCAGCAGAATACCACAACAACAGCCTGGTATTCTCTACCACCGGTATGGAACCCTGCGCGTATATCCTCTGGCTGGATCTGCAATTAGGTCTTACCAACGGCTATCAGAAAATACCACAGGTACACGATCATATTGCTTTCTGCAAAACAGCTTAACACAAAAAGCAGCGAAGAAAATCTTCGCTGCTTTTTTTTATCTTTTAGTTTAATTTTTCAGGCCCGTTTTAAAACATAAAGAATCAGGAGTAAAGTGAAGTCGCCAAACTGTTCACGTAAACTTTCAAGCGCACGGTATACCAGCCTGTACGCGCCAACTATATTCATGTGCATGATGTCAGCGATCTCTTCATAAGAAAGGTCTTCATAATATTTCAGGAATACCGCTTCCCGCTGCCGGTTATTTAAAATGGTGAGCAACAGATCTACTTTGGCAGTAAGTTCCTCCATACGTTCTTTCCTCACCATCGGGTGCCCGCCGATCAGTTCCAGTTGAAAAGGAATATGTTCTCCGCTCAACTCTTCTTCATGCCGCGAAGGGTTGTACTCCAGCTTACGAAGCAGGATACGCCGGAAAGAAAGATACAGGTACTGTTTTACCACCGCCGGACTTTCAATACGCTCCCTGTTTTGCCATAGCCTCAGGAAAAGATCCTGCATGCTTTCTTCTATGCATACATTATCGGGCGTAAATTTAAATCCGTAGTTCGTGAGCGGGGAATAATAGAGTTCATATAATCCTTCCAGGGCTTTTACATCTCCTTCTTTATAGGAGTACCATAATTCATTATCATGCATGATGTTGGAATAATGGGATTAGTTCCATAACGAGGGGGCAAAATACAGTAAAAATCGTTTACGGCAAAATGCGTAACCGCTGCCGGGATGAAATTGACCGTTCTTCTTTTTTTGCCCGGGATGGTATAATAATTTTAGTTAAATTAGCCTTATACACTATGATAATGTACTGATGTAGATAAGATCCCCGGTAAGTTTTTGCTTTTTTTATCAAGTCGGAGCCATCAATAATACTGCCGGGAAGGTATAGTGATATCAACCAGAATATAAGATTAAACCCTTATTACCTCATATGCATTCAACCAAGAGATGTAGAAAGCTGGGTGCGTTTCCCTACCCTACATTGCCCGGATTATATTCAATTAAATCGCTGTTAACTATGAAGCTACTGTCCCTTTTTCTGCTCGCGCTTTCTTTGCAGGCAAGCGCCAGGGATTCCCTGGAAAAACTCCCGCCCGGCCCCTTGCGGCAAACCGTGAAAGCGGCAGCCCCTGTGCATGGCATTATCCGCAACAATAAAGGGGAACCATTACCCGGCGCCTCGGTAAAAGTAAAGGGTACTACAAGAGGCGCTATTACCAATGCGGCAGGTGCATTTGACCTGGATGTGCCGGATGGCGCCACGCTGGTGATATCTGCCGTAGGCTACAAAACCCGGGAAGTAAGAGCCACCGCTAACCTGGTTGTTTCCCTTGAAGAAGATGTAACAGAACTGGGAGGTGTGGTAGTAACCGGTTTCCAGAATATCGACCGCAAGAAATTTGCCGGCGCCGCCGTTACCCTCAAAGGTGATAATGTGAAAATAGACGGCGTACAGGATGTGAGCCGTATGCTGGAAGGCCGCGCTGCCGGTGTGAGCGTACAAAACGTTTCCGGCACCTTCGGCTCCGCCCCTAAAGTACGTATCCGCGGCGCTACCTCTATCTCCGGTGAAAACAAACCACTGTGGGTAGTAGACGGCGTAGTGCTGGAAGATATCGTAAACGTTTCCAACGAACAGCTCTCCAGCGGTAATATCAATACCCTACTGGGTTCTGCCGTAGCCGGACTGAATGCCAACGATATTGAAACCTTCGATATCCTGAAAGATGCCGCCGCTACCGCCCTCTATGGCGCCCGCGCCATGAACGGCGTAATCGTTATCACCACCAAAAAAGGTAAGGCAGGCAGGGCCGCAGTTTCTTACACCGGCAACTTCGGCGTACAACTGAAACCCTCCTACGAAAACTACGATATCATGAACTCCGCCGACCAGATGTCGGTATACGCGGAACTGGAACGTAAACAACTGCTCCAGTATTCCGAACAGATCAACGAACCTACTTCAGGTATCTACGGAAAACTGGGCCGCCTCCTTCAATATCCCGATGGCAGCGATAAATTTTCAGTACTGAATACCCCCGAAGCACGGCAGCAATGGCTCATGCAATACGCCAACGCCAACACCGACTGGTTCGATATCCTGTTCCGGAATTCCCTCACACAGGAACACTCACTGAGCCTGTCTACCGGTAACGAAAAATCACAACTCTATCTCTCCACCAGCTTCTACAACGACGCCGGCTGGACCATCGCAGATAACGTGAAACGATATACGGTAAACATGCGCGCCAACTATACGCCTAATAATAAACTGAGCTACGGCCTCCAGGTTAACGGTAACGTACGCCAGCAACGCGCACCAGGCACGGAAGACCGCGTATCTGACAATGTACAGGGTACCTACACCAGGGACTTCGACATCAACCCCTTCTCCTATGCACTCAGCACCAGCAGGGCGCTCAGAGCATACGACGAAAACGGCCAGCTTGAATACTTCACGCGGAACTTTGCCCCCTTTAATATCATTGACGAAACGAGAAATAACTTTACAGACCTCAACGTCATCGATTTCAGATTACAGGGCAACCTGAATTATAAATTCAATTCCCATTTCAACTACGACTTTACCGGCGCCATCCGCTACGCACGGACCAGTGCGGAACATAAGTCAAATGAAAAATCCAATGAGGCCAATGCCTACCGTGCCAACGGCAACAGCATTATTAACCAGCGGAATTCATTCCTCTACAAAAATCCTGACTTCCCTAACGACCCGGCAGTGGTAGTACTGCCCTACGGAGGGTTTTACCGGAGAAATGATGTGGAACTGAAAAATTATACTTTCCGTAACCAGTTTAACTATAACCAGTCGTTCAACGATGACGAACACCAGGTAGCAGCGCTGATAGGACAGGAAGTAAAATACGCCGACCGCCAAACGTCCAACAACATAGGCGTAGGTTATCAGTATAACAGCGGCGGAACACCCTTTGTAGATTATCTCTTCATCAAAAAAATGACAGAGAAAAATAAAACCTACTACGGTGTAAGCAACGACTACGACCGGTTTACCGCATTTTATGCCAACGCCAGTTATACCTATAAAAGTAAATACACCGTCCAGGCCACCGTCCGCGAAGATGGTTCCAACAGGCTTGGCAGCTCACCCAACGCACGCTGGCTGCCTACCTGGACCGTTGCCGGTAACTGGAACGTTGACCAGGAAAACTTCCTGAAAAACGCCTCAGCAGTCAGTCACCTGATGCTCAAAGCCAGCTATGGCCTGAACGCCAGCACCGGCGCGGCTACCAATACCACCGCCATCCTACGGTCGTTTGTTACTGCCCGGCCATATCTTGCCGATCAGCAAACAGCCATTCTCATACAGGCACTGGAAAACTCGGATCTTACCTGGGAGAAGAAATATGAACTGGACCTCGGCGCTGATATGGGATTTTTTGAAGAAAGACTCGGACTCACCTTCGATTACTACCGGAGAAAAAGCTTTGACCTGATCGGTTTGATTAAAACTTCCGGCGTAGGCGGACAGGTAAACCAATTCGCCAACTACGCCGATATGAAATCACATGGTGTGGATGTAGCGCTCACCGGCAAAATCATCGCACAAAAGAATGTGGGTCTTACCAGTACCTTCATCTTCAGCTATAATAATACCCTCATCACCAACGCCAGGAACAACCCGGTGATCTTCGACCTGGTAGGTGAAGGCGGCGGCGCACTGGAAGGCTATCCTGTACGCGGACTGTTCTCCCTGCAAAATGCAGGACTGGATCCCTACACCGGCGTAGCGCGCTTTATCAACGACACCGGTACCGTATCGTCCGGCGTATACCTGCAAAGCCATAATGTGAAATACCTGAAGTATGAAGGCCCCGCCGATCCAACCATCACCGGCGGATGGAGCAACACCTTCCGGTACAAGGATTTCTCCCTCAGCGCACTCATTACTTACCAGGCGGGAAATAAGATCAGGCTTACACCGGTATACACTACCAACTATACGGATTTTAACTCGCTGCCAAATGAGTTTAAAGGAAGATGGAGCTTACCCGGAGATGATAAGAAAACAAATATCCCCTCCGTGGCCGACATCTACACACAAACAGATCTGCTGTCTAATACTGCCTATCCGTATAACAACTATAACTTTTCCAGCGACCGCGTAGCAGATGGTGGATTTGTAAGATTAAAATCAGTGACGCTCAGTTACCAGATTCCCGCGCCATTGCTGGGTCGCATCGGGTTAAAAGGCGGATCACTCACGGCCACAGGAAACAACTTATGGCTTATCTACGCCGATGAGCGCCTGCACGGGCAGGACCCGGAATTTTATAATACCGGCGGGGTAGCAATGCCTGTCAACAAACAGGTAACCGTTTCACTGAGGGTAAGCCTTTAATCCAAAAAGTATTCATTATGAAAAAACTACTGATCTATATAGGCTTGTTTACCGCCGTACTAACCGCACCTGGCTGTAAGAAGTACCTCGAAACACTGCCCGACAACAGGACGGTGATCACCTCACCGGAGCAGGTGACCCAGCTGCTCACTACTGCGTATCCGCATGCCAGTTATATGCTGTTTTGCGAAGCGATGAGCGATAATGTGGAAGACAAAGGCAACACCGGGGTAGGTATTGATCCGCAAACTTTCCAGATCAATACCCAAACATTTAAGTACCAGGATGCCGATGATATTTCCGCCGATGGCCCTATTGCTTACTGGGATTCCTGTTATGCCGCTATCGCGGTGGCCAACCAGGCATTGTCCTATTGCAACGGTCCGGACTCGGCAAACTATTCCGCACAAAAAGGAGAAGCCCTGGTATGCAGAGCCTATGCCCATTTTATGCTGGTTACCCTGTTTGCCAAAGCATATAACCC
This sequence comes from Chitinophaga sp. G7 BAM 1005, assembly GCF_057126945.1. Lineage (NCBI taxonomy): Bacteria > Pseudomonadati > Bacteroidota > Chitinophagia > Chitinophagales > Chitinophagaceae > Chitinophaga > Chitinophaga sp. G7 BAM 1005. Next base: position 5,226,617 of record NZ_CP181478.1, read on the forward strand.
GGCTACTGCCGCCACCGACCCGGGTGTGCCCTACATGACCACCATCAGCACTTCCGTTTTCAATAAATACGACAGGGGCACCGTAGCCGCGGTATACCAGAAAATTGAAAGTGACCTGACCACCGGCTTGCCCCTGCTGAAAGATGAACTGTATGCCAACGCGCCAAAATATCACTTCACCCGCCAGGCTGCAAACGCCTTTGCTGCACGGTTCTATTTATTCAAACGGGATTATGCAAAAGTGGTAACACATGCCACCGCTGTTTTCGGCAGCGCCAACCCGGCAAACCTGATCCGCGACCAGGATGCATTCTATGGCATGTCGTACGATGATATGGTGGTATACTACAACCACGCATCTAATCCTGCCAATATTTTATTGCAGGAAGCGCCCGGCACCAAATATCCAGACAACTATTATAGCTACCGCTATGGGATAGGCTCTGAAATTAACCAGGAATATTTCCTGTCAGACAATGTTACCGGCGGTAACCTGGCAGCCAGCATCTATGGTGCAGGTCCGCAGTATTTTAACTTCCCGAAATTTAAGTCGGACGTTACCGTGATGTCGCTCCTGAGCATGGATGAAGTATTGATGAACAGGGTGGAAGCCAATATCCGCCTAAAGAATTACAGCGCCGCTATCACCGACATGAATACCTGGGTAAGCAAAAATATCTCGGGTTACAATCCATCCAGCCACAACGTAACCATCGCAAAAATGATGTCTTTCTATGGGCTGCCACAGGATGAATCCATGATTGAAACCACGCTCTTTATGAAAAGGATCACTTACATGCAGGAAGGTCTGCGCTGGTTCGATATCCTTCGTCTCGATATCCCGATAGTACATACCGGCTCGCCTAATTTTAACACGACCCTGGTACCCGGCGATAAAAGGCGATTGCTGCAGCTGCCGCCGGAAGCGGTTAACGACGGCATGGCATTGAATCCGAGATAATTCATCTGTTGTAAACCTTTTAAAATGAAACCAATGAAACTACATATCATCACCGGCATCTTCCTGCTACTACTAATGGGGAGCGCGTGCAAAAAAGAAAAGGTGAACCTTACCACACCTCCTGTTGGGCTCGGCGGCGACTCTACCGCCACCACACTGGAAGATATCTTTATACATGATAGTCTGACCATACCTTATAACATCGCCGTTTATTATAAATGGCTGCCCGGTCAGCTGGACTTTCCTTATGAAATTGTTCCGCCAAAGGCAGAGAAAATGATCCCGGCACTAAAAGCCTTGCTGGCGGTTACTTTCAGACCATATAACGATCAAACCGGCAGCACCGTTTTCCTGAGAAAGTACCTGCCTAAAACGTTTAAAGTAGCGGGGTCCGCACAATACCTGAGTAACGGATCTATTATTCTCGGCCAGGCGGAAGGCGGTACTTCAATGGTACTGTTTGAATTTAATAATTTTACCACCCAGGCAAAAGACTCCAATACGCTGAAACGGATGGGACATACCATGCACCACGAGTTTGGCCACATCCTGAATCAGAATATCATAGTTCCCCCTTCCTTTAAACAGATCACACCACGGTACACCGGTAACTGGTATAATATCGCCGACCAGGAAGCGCGGATGGATGGGTTTATTACCGCCTACGCAGAATCAGACCCGAATGAAGACTTCGTGGAAATGATCGCCTCCCTCCTGATAGGCGCCGACAATGGCAACGATGGATATGACGACTATGAAAAAATTCTGGCCGATCAGACAGATGGTCCGGGAACATTTGGATATGAAGCCATCAAAGCAAAAGAAGCGGCGGTGGTGGATTATTTTGCCCGGTCGTGGTCCATCGACTTTTACGCCCTGCAACGCAAATGCCGCAGAGCCCTGGCCGCCTATTATCAATAATTGTTGATCACCCTGAATTATTATTTATGAAAAAGATATGGATATATTATTTCCTCGGCATAGCAGTGATGCTCTCTGCGTGCGACAGGAAATCAGACCTTGATATAGATGGGATACCAACGGATGTGAGAATAGCACAGGCCCTGGCCACCTATCAGCAAAAACTTACGGACGCCCCCTATGGATGGGTGGTTACCCAGTACACCAACGGTACTTCCACTAATGGCGGTGTTACCCGCAACGGACCAAAAGCGGCGTTTTCCTACTATATGAAATTCGATAAAAACAGCCAGGTGTCTATGCTATCGGATTTTAACATGGGAGCCGCTACTATTTTTAACAATACCGGCTACCGCATCAAAGCTAACCAGCGCCCAACGCTGATCTTTGATACCTATAGCTATGTTCACCTCCCCTGCGATCCGGATGGTAGCATATCCAACAGTCCCTTTGGATCGGGCTTCGGATGGGGGACCGATTTTGAATTTTCTTTTGCAGACAACGTGGCCGCAGCGGAACTGGGTGACACCATCCGTTTGAAAGGCAACCTGAATCAGGCGGAAGCGGTGATGGTAAAGGCCACGCAGGCAGAACAAACCCTGTTTACTACCAGCGGGTTCGGTTCTTACAGCACCTTCAATAAGATCCTCGAATATTTCAAACGGGTGAACGCCGGCGGCGTTATCTTCGAAATAACTCCCGGCGTAGGCGGCAGGTCGTTTGATATTAAAACAGCGGGTAGTCAAACCATTACCAATGTTGGTTGCCAGTTCGCACCGACCAGCATCATACTGCAGGAACCCGTTACTGTTGGTGGGCTCACGGTTCGCTCCCTCGACAACCTCGTTTGGAATGCAGGCAGCCGCACCATCAGCGCCACTATCAATGGTACTGCAGCTACCATTGCGCCCGCTCTGGCGCCGCTGTCGCCGGAACCAGGTATCGCGCTCGCCTTCTACAATGAAGGACTCGACAACCCCTGGCTTACTATTCCAGGCTTCCACATCAGCGGGGTGGATGACGCTTACAATATCAGGGGACTTACGTTTCCGGGCCGAACCTACTACAGGTATGTATATTACCCGGGCCTGGTAGATGCAGGTGGTGGAGAATTTTACGATGTATTGTCTCCGTTCTTCATAGGAGCCACTAACGGCTACCCCTACCTGTTTGCAGGTGGAGTGGCTTATCCATATTTACAGAGTGGCGGCCGCCTTACCTTCGAAATGCTCGACGGCGGCGACCCCATCGTGAATCCTCCCGCCATTATTTCTACCAATAACGTTTTTAATACCGGTAAAACAGCGCCGCCTTATTTTGCCAACTCCGCTGGCTTTTACATTGTACGTAAAGCAGATGGAGCTTCAATGGACATGGTGACTGCCGGCGATGCACTTGGCTGGATATCATGGAGCCACCAGTAATTTTATTATTAAAATTTTTATCAGATGAAAAAGATATTCTTCATAGCTGTTATAACCGTACTGGGCGGCAAACTGGTATATGCCCAGCAAAGCACCCCGTCGCCGGTTAACCAGGTAAAAGAAGGCTATAAGCAAACAAGAGCCAATACCGATTATAGCATGATTTACCTGAGAAACATTGCGGTAACCGATGCGCAGAAACCACAGGTAAATAAAATAATACTGAACTATCTCGACGCCAAAAGAACATTGGCGCTGGCTAACAAACAAGACCTCAGCGTTTACAGGCAGCAGCAACCTGCCCTGTTCAACGACTTTAAAACAAAACTCGCCGCAGTGCTGAACAGCGAACAGATGTCCGCATTCATGGCGTCAAAGCCACCACTCGACGATAAGAAAAACCTGTTGAGAGGATTATTCTACTAGAATAAAAAAACGGAGGGGATCATTTCCCTCCGTTTTCACTTGTATTTTTCTTTCCGAGAATTTCCGCGCGGTGCTGCTCTCCCCACTCTTTCATTGCACTAAGTACCGGCGCCAGTGTTTTGCAATGAGGCGTAATGTCATATTCCACTGTCACCGGCCGCGTATCGCATACCGTACGACTCACCAGTTTATGCATTTCCAGTTCCTGTAATTCCTTTGAAAGTACCCTCGGGGAAATGTTTAATTCTTTCACCAGCTCACGGAAACGACGCTTGCCTCCTTTATAAAATGTTAAAAGTAGCAACAGCTTCCACTTTCCGCTGATGGTTTCTAAAGTATCTCTTACAGCCATCCCGGCTGATTTGCACTCCTTCTCGTTTAAATGTTCCATGTCAGTATCCTTTTTGTAACTGGTTACACGAGGCAAACATAACCATTCCGGTACTATTTTCGCTCAACGGATGCCATCCAACTGCATACATGAAAATACTTTGCCAGCTACTTTCGGTTTTACTGATTGCCCTCATTCTTATTGCCGCAGGCGTGCCTCATACGGCCCTCATTATTTCACCGGATGCTTTGGACAGCCTCCCTGCCGATACGTTACCCATCGCCTCACCCGATAGCATGGATGCCCCCATCCATTACAAAGCGAAAGACTCTATCGTAATGCAGATACCCAAAAAACGTATACTCCTGTACGGTAGCGGCGATACCAAATACAAAGAAACCAACATCACGGCAGAACGTATCAGCTTCGACCAGGAAAACGGCATGGTGGAAGCCACCAAAGTGAACGACACCGCCGGCAAAGCCATTGGCCGTCCTGTTATGACCGACAACGGACAAAGCTTTGAGTCAGATACCATGCAGTTTAATATTACCACCCGTAAAGCAAAAATTTATAATACCCGGTCGGTATATGGAGAAGGATTTATCACCAGCCAGCAATCCAAACGGATGCCGGATAATACCATCTTCGGCTTTAAAAATACATTTACTACCTGCGACCTTGATACCCCGCACTTCCAGTTCCGCGCCCGCAAAATAAAAGTGATCCCCGATAAACTGGTGATCTCCGGTCCGGCTAACCTCGAAATTGAAGGCATTCCCACCCCCCTGTTCATCCCGTTCGCCATTTTCCCCATCACACAGGGACAACGCTCCGGGATCCTGCCGCCACAATACGTAGTAAACCAGCAAAAGGGAATAGGCCTTGAAAACGGCGGGTACTATCTGGGGCTGGGCGACAACTTCGACCTCACCACCCGGATAGACCTCTATTCGTACGGCAGCTGGGGGATCAAGGCGAGTCCCACCTACCGGAAAAGGTATAAATACAACGGCGGCTTTAACTTCGACTTTGCCAATACCCGCTTCGGCGACCCGGAAGTAAAATCGGAGTTCAGCACCTCGAAAGATTTCCGCGTAACCTGGAACCACAGCATGGACAGCAAGGCCCGCCCAGGTGTGAACTTTGGCGCCGCAGTAAACTTTGGTACATCTTCCTATAACAAATACAATGTATTTGATTACAATACCCGCGTAAACAATAACATCGGGTCATCTATCACGTTCTCCAAAACCTGGCAGGGTAAACCCTATAACCTTACAATGGGGTTGAACCACTCGCAGAACCTCAGCACCCGCGATGTATCTATCTCTTTCCCGGATGCTACCTTCACGGTGAACACCATCTATCCTTTCCAGCCAAAGGAAATGGTGGGCTCACCAAAGTGGTATGAAAAGATCGGGATCTCTTATAATACGATCCTCCGCAACCAGGCTAATTTCAAGGACTCCCTGTTTGGAAAACAAGCGATGTTTGATGCCATGCAAACAGGTATGCAGCACAATATCCCGATCTCGTTTTCTATCCCGGTGTTTAAAACATTTACATTATCACCGGGCATCAACTATACAGAATACTGGTACACCAAGAAACTTATCCGTAAGTGGGATCCCAATAAAAAGAACCTCGGATCAGATACCGCCGGTGGTGCTATTGACACCACTTACGTTCCCGGCTTTTACAGTGCCCGCGACATCAGTGCCAGCATGTCATTGTCCACCGCCATGTACGGCATGTATACGTTTAACAAAAACTCGAAGATAAAAGCTATCCGTCATGTGATGCGACCCACCATGAGCGTGAGCTACCGCCCGGATCTCTCCAGCCAGTATTACCATGAACTGCAGTACAACAAGGAAGGCGATAAACAAATGGTATCCGACTTCGACGGCGCCATCATCGGGGTGCCTTCCCCCGGTGCTTTCGGAGGTATTAACTTCGGCCTGGATAATAACCTGGAGATGAAAGTATTCTCAAAAAACGACACAAGCGGGCGCCATGAAAAGAAAATAAAACTGCTGGATGGTTTTGGAATCAACGGCAGCTACAACCTGGTGGCCGATTCCTTTAAGTTGTCCACTTTCAGCTTATATGCCCGCACCAACCTGTTCGATAAACTGAACATTTCCGCCAGCGGTAACCTTGATCCATACCAGGTAGATGCCCGCGGCCGCCGTCTTGATAAATACGTATGGCAGCAGGGTAAGATCAGCCTGGGGCGTTTAACCAACGCCAGCATCTCCATGAGCACTTCTTTCCAATCAAAAGATAAAAAAGGCGCAGCCAAAGAACAAAAAATGGATTCCCTCCAAAACGTCCAGGGAGGCGACGCCGCCTTTGCTGCGCAACAACGCCAGCTGGCACAGGTACGCAACAATCCTGGCGAGTACGTGGACTTCGATATCCCCTGGCGCATAGATCTTTCTTACAGCTTGTCGTATACCAACACCATCATCCCCGACTCCGGCGGCGTGGTAAAGCGTATTACTCAATATGTGAGTTTTAATGGCGACTTTAGTCTTACGCCCAAATGGAAGATAGGTTTAAACAGCGGCTTCGATTTTACCAATATGCAAATCGCTTACACCAACATGTATATCTCGCGCGACCTGCACGATTTCAATCTCTCCATCAACCTGATTCCGTTTGGCACTTACCGGCAATTCAGTTTCACTATCAGCGCCAAAGCCAGCATCCTGAAGGATTTGCGGCTTAATCGCTCCAGGCAGTTCTATGATCAGTAGAACAACACCTTTTCCCCGGTCAATAAACTCCATTAAAACTAAACAATATGGTACCTGTGAAAACCGTCCGCAACAGGGCGTCATAACCCCGTCCCACCATTTCTCACAACTATTGTAACGGTTGCCGGTAACGATGATACCCGTGTACGGGCACACCGCGTATCACCGTTACTGTTTTTTTGCCTGTACATTCAGTGTTACGGTGAGCTTATCATCGATGGCGTTGTCAGGTCCCACCTGGAAGTCCTTCCGGTTAATGGTAAACTTACCGGTCAGTTGCACCGCCTCAGCAGATACCACTGCCGTAAACGGAAAGGTGATGGTCCGGGTAATTCCCCTGATGGTAAGCGCTGCAGTGAGCTGGTAAGTGGAGGGCTTATCTGTAGCTGCAATACCAGTGGAAACAATCCGCATCACGGGGAACTTCGCCGCATTAAAATACTTCTCTTCCAGCAGGTCCCTGTCGCGTTTACCAATACCGGTGCTGATAGTATTTACAACAACGGTTGCATCTATCGACGACGATTTCAGATCGCGCGGATCAAAATGGATACTCCCTTTCAATCCTTTGAAATAGCCATTCACCGTAGAAGTAAAGATCAGGTGATTGATAATGGTAAACTGTACTTTGGAACCGGCGTCTGTAGGAACATAATGCTGTGCGTGTGCAGAGATACTGCAAAATGCCAGGAGGCATAACAGCCATATACGCCGTGCATTTGCGGGTGCTTTCATACCTGCTAAGTTGACTAATTCCCTGCTTATTACCAAATCATAAAAAAACAGCAGGCAGCTCTTGCAATGCCACCGGCCTTCCCCTTTGCTATTACATACTATGTAAAAAATAGTTATGCTTTCTCCGCTACTTTCTTCAGGCCGGCCAGCACCTGCCGCCAGTTGTTGCGCGAATGATCGCAGGCTTCCTGGTTCTCAAAATTTTCCTGGTTTACTGTAAGGCCGGTAGCGCCATTGCCGTTACTGTTCAGTATATAAACGATAATGGAATAGTTCTCCGGTTTATCTTCTTTACCGGAACTCAGGTAGGTGAAAGATAATTTCTTATCCTGCTCCGCTGCCAGTACTTCGCCTTTTTCTTCGTAGTGTTGTCCTTCCCATTCACCGGACCAGATCACAGGGCTGCCTACTTTCCAGTCGCTGATAACATCTGTTCCAAAAAAATATTCTTTGATCAGTGCTTTATCAGTGATGGCGGCCCATACTTTTGAAACAGGGGCGTTAATAGAGATGGTTTCCGAAAGTTTTAACTGTTTGTCCATAATACATTGTTTTTGATAGCACAATATTAAGCAACCGACCTTCCGGCGGATTGCATTTTACGGATTAATTCTAACGGAATTGGGAGTAACCCCGAATTTCTTTTTAAAAGCATTATTAAAATGTTGCGGTGTGGAATAGCCCAGTTCATAAGCTATTTCAGCAGAGGTTTTCTGGGTGTCCTGCAGGTACTGGTTAGCCAGCTGCAGGCGTTGCCCGGTGAGATAATCAAACACCGTGGAATTAAATGTTTCTTTAAAACCACGTTTGAGTTTATATTCGTTCAGTCCTACCAGTTGCGCTATTTCACTGAGGCCGGGCGGGTTACTGAGCCGGTCGTTGATCAGGTCTCTTACTGCAATGATCTTTTCTTTGTCTGTTTTATTTTTTATAAAGATGTCTTTCTTCGCCGTATAATTATATGCTTCGGCCGATAGCACCAACAATTCAATACTCTTTGACAGGAGGAATAATTTCTTCAGCTGCCCGCTAAAACGGCAGTTCAGTATTTGCCCGATCACCTGTTGGATGCCGGCATCAATAGGACCCCAGTTTTCAGACAGCAATACACTTTTTCCACCCAGCACCGCTTCACAAAACCGTTGCAGATGTTCATTACCGTTTTCGGTAAATTCCAGGAATAGTTTTTTAGAGAACTGGATCCCGAATGTTTCTATCTCTGTGGCTTTGGGTGCTATTTCGATCTCAAAGCCATTTGAATACATGATGTTATGATGCCCGCCGATCAGGTCAAAAGAGCGGTCCAGTTGTTTATAGGAAAATGCATAGTCGCCTTTCATACCGAAATGCAGGCGTACCACATCGGTATCGTTGCTGGCGCGTATTTTATCGGGTTTTGTATAACGGGAAACAGTATGCGTTAAGCGGATATCATCACAAAACCAGTCTGTGATATCGGTAACGCTGAATGCGGTAACTAACTGATGTTGTTTATCATGGTTCATAATGGGTCCTAAAAATACGAATATTACGGGGTATCTTTGATTTGCACAATTAATACTGTAATAACTACAAGTATGCAAGTATTACGCCGCCTATCTTTGCCCCGTTGAATTACCACCAACCCGAAATTACATCATATGAAGTACAGAACACTAGGAACAACAGACGTGCAATTGTCAGCCATTGGACTGGGCTGCATGGGTATGAGCTACGCCTATGGCACACCGGATGACGTGGAATCCATTGCCACCCTGGAAAAGGCCCTGGAAATCGGGATCAATTTCTGGGATACCGCGGATGTGTATGCTGCCGGTAAAAATGAGGAACTGATCGCCAAAGTATTAAAGCCTAACCGCAGCAAGATATTTCTTGCCACCAAATTTGGGTTCACTTCTTCTCCTGCATCCGGTGCAGTACAGTTTGACGCTTCACCCGCCTACATGAGAAAGGCCGTGGAAGCCAGCTTAAAAAGATTACAAACGGATGTGATTGATTTATATTATGCACACCGCATCGACCCGAAAGTGCCGGTGGAAGAAATGGTAGGCGCTATGGCCGAACTGGTGAAGGAAGGAAAGGTACGCTACCTCGGCCTCTCCGAAGCGTCGGCTACCAGCTTGCGTAAAGCACATGCTGTGCATCCTGTCAGCGCCTTGCAAAGTGAATACTCGTTATTAACCAGGGATGTGGAGAAAGAAATCCTGCCGGTGTGCAAAGAGCTGGGCATCAGCTTTGTGCCATTCAGTCCGCTTGCACGTGGCCTGGTAACCAACGACCTTGATATATCCAAGCTTGCTGACAACGACTTCCGGAAATCACTCCCCCGCTACCAGGGCGAACATGCGGAAAACAACCGCCTGCTGGCCGCCGGATTTGCGGAACTGGCTGCCGGCAAAAACTGTACCCCTGCACAACTGGCACTGGCATGGGTGTTGGCACAAGGCGAAAATATCATTCCTATTCCGGGTACTAAAAGAAGAAAATACCTGCTGGATAACGCCGGTGCAGTGGATGTAGATTTAACAACTACTGATCTGCAAAACCTGGAAGAATTACTGCAGAAGTATCCCAACACAGGGGAACGATATACCGAGGCAATGAACAAACTGGTGGATAAGAGCTAAGCATCATTGCGCTACTTTTCCTGGAAGGGGAACAATGCCGTTTCCACATGCGCCTCCTTCATACAGGCAGCCAGCCTGCGCGCAATGTCCGGGCGGGCTGCTGTTATATTCTTTGTTTCTCCCGGGTCTGTGGCAAGATCATAGAGTTCCACAGGCCCGTCAGGGTGTTGTGCTGCGTGCAACCGCACCGCTTTCCAGTTTCCCTGCCGCACTGCCTGACGGCCACCGTCTTCGTGGAATTCCCAATAGAGATAATCATGTTGCTGTTGTCCTTTTCCGTTTGTAAGAGCAGGCAATAGTGACACGCCATCTGTATAAGGTATGGCAGGGGCATTGGTGAGTTGCGCCAGTGTAGGCATAATGTCCCAGAATGCGCCCTGGAAACTATTGGTGCTGCCGGCTTTGATTTTACCGGGCCAGCGGGCAATAAACGGTTCCCGGATACCTCCTTCATACAGGTCGCGTTTAACCCCACGGAAACCTCCGCTGCTGTTGAAGAAGGCCGGATCGGCGCCGCCTTCTTTATGCGGGCCGTTATCGCTGGTGAAAATCACCAGGGTATTTTTATCTAAGCCCAGTTCTTTTAAGCGCGTCATTACCTGCCCTACGTAGGTATCCAGCCGGGTGACCATTGTGGCAAAAGTGGCATGCGGATATTGCTGGGAGGCATAGCCGGGCACGGTGGCGTTTGGACCGTAGTCGTTGCCTTTATAGGGCTTCTCTTCAAATTTGCCTTTAAAATGCTGAAAGAGGCTATCATCCGGCACCTGCAGTTCTGCATGTGGCAGGGTGTAGGTGAGATATAAAAAGAAAGGTTTGTTTTTATTGTCGTCCAGGAAGCGGAGCGCCTGTTGCTGGATGAGGTCCGGTGCATAGGTGTTCATATGTTCCAGCTGGCCGTTTTGTTCCAGCACCACTTTGGTATCGTTGTCCCACAGGTGTGTTGGAAAAAAGCGGTGCGATTCGCGCTGGCAGTTATAACCATAAAACCTGTCGGCTCCCTGCTTCAATGGATCTCCCTCTGAGCCAACCGGCCCCAGTCCCCACTTACCAAAGATACCGGAAGTATACCCGGCTTTTTTCAGTACTTCCATCACCGTTATAACGGTGTCGGCTATAGGTTGTTGTCCTTCCGGCCGGATCTCCTTGTTGCCCCTGATAAAGGTATGTCCTGTATGCAGCCCGGTTACCAGCGATGCGCGGGAGGGGGCGCATACCGATGTACCGGCGTAGAATTGTGTAAACCGCATGCCCTGCTTTGCCAGCTGGTCGATGTGGGGCGTACTGAATTTACGCTGACCATATGCACTCAGATCACCATAACCCAGGTCGTCGGCAAGAATAAAAACAATATTGGGTGGAGTCGTCGTCTTTTGCTGTGCCGCCACTGGTGTGGTTAACAGGGTGAGTCCTGCTGCAACAGGCAGTAGTGTGTTAAAAATTTTCATGTTCATTGTGCTATACTTTGCAATTACTTCACTGGTTCAAAATACAAAAGTATTCCGGTCTTTTTGCAACAACAGGACCGAGAGCAAAGCAGGGTATCCGGCAGGAAGAAATCGCCGTTGGCAGCAGCGGGCAGGGAAACAGTCCGCGAAGGATGGCTATGAAGCGGCAACGAGCCTGGTGTGAAATTGTTTAAGCGGAGGGTATGCACACCCTCCGCTTAACAATATGTTTTTACATTTTAAATACTTTACCTCCTACCATCACTTCCTGTGTAGCTTCATCGAAGGTAGCTTTCATGCCGGTGCGGTAGGCCGCATTGCCCATGATGAGTGCAATAGAGTGTGAGTAGGCTGCTTCTATCGGCGCATTGGGTTGCTTACGTTCACGCACACACGTCATCCAGTTGCGTACATGCGCATTGGTGAGCGGATCGCCGCCGGTGTTGGCGCTGGTAGCAGCAGCTACTTCGTTGCTGAGTGTTTGAGGCGTCAGCAGGTTAGCGTGCATGCCCATTTCCTGTGCTTCTTTTTCTGTGAGGCCACCGGTAGCAGTTATTTTGTTGGTAGACATATCAATAGTGCCGCCGTTGGAATAATAAATTTCTTTGGTACCACCGGCAGAGTTGTGGAAACGGCTGCTGTACATTACCTGGAAGCCATTGGAAGGATCATTTTCCGGGCCGTAGTCGAAAACTGCGGTGAGGGTATCCGGATTTTTGCGGCCATCTTTCCACATATAGATGCCGCCATTGGCTACCGCGCTGCGTGGATGTTTCAATCCGCTGAACCAATGCACCGTATCTATCTGGTGCGTCATCCACTGTCCGAAGATGCCGGAGGAATAAGGCCAGAAGAGACGGTATTCGAGATACTTGCGCGGGTCCCAGCTATCCTGCGGCCGACCGGCCAGGAATCGTTTCCAGTCGGTATCCGATTCTTTGATGGACTTTACCAGGTCCGGGCGGCGCCAGCGGCCTGGCTGATTTACGTTCCAGGTCATTTCCACCATCGTAATAGGACCAAATTTCCCCTGTTGGATAAAGTTGGCGGCGGAGTGGTAGCTCGGACCGCTGCGGCGCTGCGTACCCACCTGCATAATGCGGCCGGAGTCTTTCACGGCTTTGAGGGCGCTGCGGGCGTCTTCCATTGTTTCCGCGAAAGGTTTTTCGCTGTATACATCGCACTTATTCTTCACCGCTTCAATGGTATGGTAAGCATGCTGAAAATCGGCGGAGGCAATGAATACTGCATCCAGTCCTTTGACATTATACAGCTCATCATTATTCATACATGCCTGTACGTTATGCCCCGTTTTTTGCTGCAGAAAAGCTTTCCCTTCATCCCTGCGGCGGTTCCATATATCAGATACAGCGATCAGATCAAAGTTCAGTTCCTTGTTGTTGTTAAAGAAAGATGGCAGCAGGGCCTGGCGTGCACGATCGGAAAATCCTACCAGTCCCACATTTACCCGGTCGTTGGCGCCCATGATGCGGGCATAGCTGCTGGCAGGCATTCCCATAGCACTGATCGTGATACCAGCTCCTGCCAGTAACGACTGTTGCAGGAATTCCCGTCTTGTTTTTTTTGATTCAGACATATAAAGGCGTTTTTTATAGTGTGTGGTTTATTTGGCGTAAGCTTCTTTCAATTGACCTTCCAGGTAATCAAAGGCTGGTTTGTACTGCCTGGCAGGGTCGTCCCAGCGACATTCCATCATAATGCGACCGGTATATCCAATTTTATGCAGGGCGGCAAAATAGGGCCGGAAATCGTCTCCGGCAACACCGGGCGGCGTACGTTTATCCCGTTCCGCAATGTGGCAATGCACCAGTACCGCCTTAGCATTTTCAATGCTGGCGGGAGATTCATGCTCTTTCAGCATATGATAGATATCTGCAGTAAGCCGGAAGTTAGGATGCTGTATCGCTGTAACGATCTCATTTCCTTCGGCCAGCGTATTCACAAAATTGGTTTCCGTGGTATTGAGGTTTTCCATAGCGATGATGATATTGTACTTTGCAGCCACCACCGCCATTTTGCGACACAGTTGAATAAACTGTTGTTTGCATTTTTCCCGGTCGGCGCCTTCCGGTATTTTCCTGGCTTCCCCGCTACCCAGCACAATGAGCTTTACTCCTGCAATTTTTGCCCGTTGCATCACAGCATCCACGTACCCCAGCACGTTGGCTTCGTTTACCCCGCTGCCGGTTAGTTTCATGGTTCCCGGGATAAATACATTGCAACTCTGGATCTTACACTTGCTGCTGCGTATGGCGTGCAGCTGTTCACTGAACTGCGCCTCGCTCAGTGCGGGCGACAGGATCTTGCGGACCGTTTCTTCCAGGAAAGTAAATCCGGTGGCCGCAGCGAGGCTGTCGTTGGAAAAAGAAGTACAGATGCCAATAGCCGGTAACGACTGTGCATTCGATTGCAAAAACGAGGAGAAGATAACAGAAAAAAGCAGTAGCAACCAAGTTTTCATAACGTCTGGTAAGTTTATGTGGAAAAACGGAACAGCATTAAGATAATATCTAATTCCGGAAAAACAAAACAAAAAGACGACAAGCGGAAAAATGGGCGGTACCGTTCAATATTTTTCCCGAACTCAGCCTTAAAGAGAGGATTTGAGCTTTATAAAGGTTACTTCCTGCATACTTCTCCTATACTTCTTGGATACTTCTTGGATACTTAGGAGTCGCGTATGTGTTGTACTCCCTATACGGTTCCTATATAGTCCCCATATAGTCACTATACTCTCCCTATACAGTTCCCATACACTCACTATACACTCTTAATACACTCACTATACACTCTTAATACACTCTTAATACACTCCCAATACACTTAGGCCCCTGAGGCTAATAGTATTTTAACGCCATTTCCTACATCGGCTGGCGAAAATAATAATTTTACTCGTCTAAAACCAACACAGGCTATGACTAGTAAAACACCGGCAGGTACGCAGCGATTAACAAATCATAGCCTGTAGTTAGGTTCATCGGAATAGCCTGACGAAATAAAAGGCATTGTTGAATTTATATGGGAAGGAAAAGCAGAAAGACGCGCAGACTAATTATACTCCTGTTTTAAAAAGGTACTTAATTCCTGTTCAAGTTTTTTCTGTTCTGAATAAAATAATGAACGCCATACATTACCACTACCTGTTGTAACAAGATCCAGTAAAAAGAGAACCGCGGTGAGAACAGATGGTTTAGGAATTCTCTCAATAACAATTTCGTTTCCTTCTCTTGTTACCTGGAGAGATACTAAAGGAGATTTCTCCACAAAAATACTTTGCTTGTGACCAAAATCAAATAATTCATAAGAATATCTGCCGGAGAACTTTTGCTTCAGGGTTTCTGATAGTTCGTTAATGGAAGGAAGTATTTTTGAGGCGGTAATCTTCATCTTTTTTTATATTAATATACCCATAAATTCTGACAAACAGTAAATAAAAAAAATGGCTGTTACAAATTATCTTTCTTCATTTCATTCACTGCAAAGCCTGCAATCCTTGCCCTAGTACATCTGCCTATACTTTATCCCTTCCCCTTTGATCATCCATTCTCCTTTCTTCCACAGGATCATCCGTTGCCCCGGGAGGTAACAACTCTTTTCTGTCTTTGCGGTTTCTTACAATCAAGAACCCGATCAGCGCAATAGCTGCCAGCGCAACGATGATGATAATTCCTATACGCATATTCTTATTTTTTTACTTCTTTTTCATACTGCTTAATCCACGCTTCCGGTGTAATCTTTGCCGCCAGCTCTCCCAGCAGCTCATAAGGTATCTCCGTCGTTTTTTTAAACCGGATACAACCTTTTCCCATATCCGGTTTCTTACCGGTTGCTTCTATCCAACGGGTAGTAAGCCATTCCAGCAACTCCGGATCATACAACCCCATGTGATAAAAAGACACATAATTTTTTTGCGACGCTATATTGATAAAAGGCAAAGGCAATTTGGGGTTTGCATGATACCCGGAAGGATACAGGGAGTGCGGCACCACAAAGCCGGGCATACCATAATTCATTTCCTCCCGGAACCCTGCCGGTATGTGTTCCTGCAACACCCGGCGTAAACGGGTGAGTATTTCTTTGCGGCCGGGAGGCAACGCAGCAAAATATTCATCAGGGGTAGCGGCTCTGGATATCATAAGAAGCTGATTGTGGTATGAAGTTAAATAAAACACCCCGGTAACTTCCGGAAAACAGATTAAATTATCCATATATTTGCTTAGACCAGCATTTGAATAATGGACCCATTATCTACCCTGCATATCCGGATCATCAACCAGGTTTTTGAACTGGATAAGAAAACAAGTGCCAAACCGGAGCTGCTATCCCTGCAACGTAATATAGACCGGATCAAACAACATTTTGAAGAAGCCGGCTATACCATCCTCAACCCGCTGGGCGAACCTTACCGGGAAACACGGGTGGATTACGAAGCCAGCATCACCGGCGAGATGTCGCCGGACATGGAAATAGTAAATGTGATCAAGCCTGTGGTATATTATACAAACGGAGGACAAAAGTCCATTTTACAAAAAGGTGTAGTCATCGCCGCTGCAAAATAAACCTATGAACAACCAAATTAATTTCGGTATCGACCTGGGCACTACCAATTCCCTGATCGCCAGGTTCCAGAACGGCGCCGTGGAAATCTTCAAAAACCCGTTCGGTCAGAAAGAAACATTGCCTTCGGTGGTAGCCTTCCGGAAAGACCGGATCATTGTTGGCGACAAAGCCAGGGAGCTGATAGAGAAAGATCCGGAAAATGTATTCTCTTCTTTCAAAAGAAAAATGGGAACATCGGAATCATTCTTTGTACCTAATACAAGCGACTTTAAAACACCGGTAGAACTTTCTGCCCTGGTACTCCGCGAACTTAAAAACTTTATCTATACCGGCGAAAAACCGGAAGCAGTGATCATCACCATCCCCGCTTCTTTTGATACCATCCAGTCGAACGCTACCAAAAAAGCCGGCAACGATGCGGGCTTCAGCGAAGTAATGCTGCTGCAGGAACCCATTGCCGCCAGCCTCGCTTTTGCCAACAAACAGGCCAACGCCACCTCCCTGCAGGGCCAATGGCTCGTGTATGACCTCGGCGGCGGTACCTTTGATGTGGCCCTTGTGAAAATCGTAGATGGCGAAATGCGCGTTACCGATCATGAAGGAGATAACTATCTCGGTGGTGTGGACTTCGACATTGCCATCATAGAGCAACTGGTGATCCCCGCCCTGCAACAACAACACGCCCTCCCCGACCTGCTCACCGAAATGCGCAGCGCACGCGGGAAATATAATACCCTGTATCATATCCTGCTCAAAAAAGCAGAGGAAGTAAAAGTACAGCTCACTGCCAGTCCTTCGGCAGAAATAGAATTTGAAATCACCGACGCCACCGGCCAGCAGCAGGATATCTATCTCACCATTACCCGCGAGCAATTTGAAACCGTTATATACGACCGCATACAGTATTCCGTTGATCTCGTAAAAAAGATCATCGACCGTAACCACCTCACTGCTGCCGATATCAAAGAAGTAGTCATGATCGGTGGCAGTACGTATATCCCGCTGGTAAAAAACCTCGTCGCGGCGCAACTGGGCATCCCGGTTAACTGCAGCGTAGATCCCACCACCGCCGTAGCTGCAGGCGCAGCATGGTATGCCGGCACCAAAACAATTACTCAGTCCAAACCCGCCGCCAGCAAACATTTGGCCGCAGGCATGCCTGACATCCGGTTTAAAACAGCCTATCAGAAAAATACCGCCGATAAGGAAGAATATTTTACCGCCATTGTAACCGGCCCCGTAGCCGGGTTAAGCTACCGCATTGTGCGTACCGACGGCGGCTACGACAGCGGCATCAAACCGCTGCAGGAACGTATCTCAGAAATGCTGCTGCTGGCCGAAAATACCAGCAACGTATTTAATATCCTGGTATTCGATGCGGCACATAATGAACTGCCGGTACAAGCCCCCGTGATCGCTATTTCGCAGGGCAAGTTTAATATTCATGGTCAGCCATTGCCCAACGATATCTGTATTGAAATAGATGACCTGGAAAATAATACCACCAAACTGGAACTCATCTTTGAAAAAAACGCCATCCTCCCGCTGAGGAAAACGATTATCAAAGAAGTGATGAAAACAATCCTGCGCACCAGCCAGGACAGCCTCCTGATCAACGTGCTGGAAGGTAGCCGCTATGCCATCCCCGGCAGCTGCGTTCCCCTCGGCATGATCGAAATAAAAAGTACCGATCTCATCACCGACCTGGTGAAAGGCTCCGATGTGGAAATTACGTTGCAGATAAGCGAAAGCAGGGACCTTTCCGTGAAGGCAGTACTGCTCATGAACGAACAGGAATTTTCCGAAGTATTTAACCCGATGATCAGGAAAATCAACACCGGTAAACTACTGGACGATATCCGCCAGCTGCGCCTCAGCGCATCTGAAAAAATAAAATCATTCAGAAGAAGCCAGCAGTATGAACTGGCAGCAACTGTACAGGATATTATGGTGGATCTGGATCATATCAGCAACCGCCTGGAATTACTCAGCACAGACGATGTAACCGACGAAAAATATCAGCTGGAAGAAAAGAAACGTAAACTCGCACAACATCTCGACAGCACCGGGAAAGACCAGCTGATTGTAGAAATTACAGAACTCTATTTTAAACGGAAAGAATATTGTTTGTATAATATCCGGGAAGAAGAAGACAGCACCCGCATGATCCGTTTTGAAAAGATCACCGCCGATGAAAGCGCCTGTCTTTCTTCACAAAGCTACTACGCCATCAAAGCAAAAATTGATGAGCTGAATGACCTCAGCTGGGAAATAAGACGCAACAAACCCGAAACCTGGATCAATGCGTATTACTACTACGCCAATGTAAGTACGGAAGATTATACAGATCCGCAAACAGCCGCCCGCTTCAAGGAAATCGGGGAAAAAGCGCTGGAACGGAAAAATTATGAAGAACTGAAAGTAGCCGTGAATCAACTGTACAACCTCATGCCGGATACTAAAAAAGAAACCGACCAGCTGAAAGGAACCGGGATCGGCTAATTGCCAACTTCCAGTTCTATTCCTTCCGCATTATTTTCCAGCAGGTTGAAATGCAAACTGGTACTATCAGTAAGCCCGATTTCAATAGGGATATTCCTGTCGGAGGTAGCCCAGTAATTGGGGTCGAGCTTAAAAATCAGACTGCTTTCTTCCAGGAACTGCCTGGAATTTTTATACGGCATCAGGAAAAATCCTTTGACCCGGTAGGCGCGCGCATCATCCATCGGGGATCTGGCTTCTTTACTTCCATTCCAAAGCTGCCCTACATATACATACAACTGGTTAACGGTGAGCTGCAGCGGTACATAAGCGCTATCGGCCGGCGCAATATAACAGGAATAAAAAGTATCCGGCGTTTGAATCATGGCAATGGCAGGAACGATCAAACGGTTGTAGAGATGCAGGCTTTGCCGGTGAGCGGTATTCGACTTTGGTGCAGAGATAGTTGCTCCCGGTTTGCGATCTTTAAGACGATCGTCCACCGTCTTTAATACAGCAGGGTCGGTTGTATTAGAGAACAACGGCTTTTGCAATGCGGCCATAAAGTCGGGGCCGTATACGTCGTCTCCTGTTTTAGGTGTTTTACTGGTATCCCTGTTTGAAGTATATACCGAGTCCGTTTGTAAGTTGTACAGGAGGTATTTTACAGGTTCATATGTAGAGGCATTCATAAAATAACTTACTTCCATGCTGGCCCCCCGTGGTTGCCGTCCTTCACCCTCCGATCTATTGTTTATGAAATAAATCGACGAACACACTACAATTATAATCGTCCATCCTGCTCCCTGTTCACTCAGCCATCGTGGTAAAATTGGGGCAAACCAGTGCCCTACCCACCATGCCCACTGTTGCGCCAGCGACATATTATTTCGCTTTTCTTTCTGATACGCCAGTATCTTCGTTTTCCATCGCTTATTTTCCTCCTGTACATATTCTGTGGTTTGCAACTGCGCTACCAGTCCGGGTACCGCACTACCATGTTTAAAATCATTCCGGTATATAGCAAGCCCCAGATTAATCAAACAAATACCATAATCACTTCTCCAGTCCTGAAACGTATGCGGTAACTGATTCAGCTGTTTCACCAACGTGATGTTGGCAAAAAACGACAGCTCGTTATATGGAATCACCTCGCCTGCCCTCAATTTCGCAATGGCAATTTTCAGTTGTTCTTCCAGCACTTTTACATAACGGAATATCCGGCCATAGCAGGTTGTAGTATGCTCTCCATCCAGTAGCCAGGGATTGGCAAACAGATAGGAAGTACTTTGCAACCGCTGATGTTTAAAACTATCCAGCACCGCATTGGTAAATAGCGGCTCGTAGTAGGGAGATATAAATTTCAGGAACCCATTCTCATTATAAAGAGGACTATCTGCAAACCTTCCGGTGATTTCACCGGTTTCCAGGAAATGCAGCAGCACCGGGTCTGCCGCTATCTGTGCATGATAGCGCAGCTCATTGCCTGCTGTCAGCTTGTCGAAAAACTGTAACAGCTGGTGCTTATCGAATGTCCATTGATTTATTTTGAATTGCTTATCATCCGACAGTTCCAGTTCTGCCAGCATTTTTTTCCGGAGAAGGGATAACGCAGCAGCATTCTCCGTATCTACGGGTTCACCATGAACTGCCTCCAGGAAACTAACGGGATTCACATATTTCATAAGAGAGCAAAATAAATAAAAAAGTGGCTACTCCATCGGAATCAGGTCTACGCCGTTGAAATTATTAGTCAGCTGCCGGAGTTGCAGCTCCTGCTGCAGCTGGTTCTTTTGGGATAAGAAAACTTCTACCGGGATATAACGGTTGGAGTGTTGCCAGTAGCTACTGTCCAGGTTGAGTTGCAGGCACGACGTTTTCAGAAACGACAGCGCATCATACACAGGCATGAGGAAAAAACCTTTGGCACGATAAGATGGTACGTATTCCATTACATATTCCGCCTTCCATTCCGGGTCCCAGCCTATGCCGGCGTAGAAATATACCCTGCTTATTGAAAGCGGCAGGGGCACAAAGGCGCTGTCGAACGGCGCTATGTAACACGAGTAAAAAGAATCGGGCGTTTGTACCATCGTAATCAGTGCGCCATCCTGACGGTTAACAACATGCATGCTTTGCCGGTGTGCGGCATCATTCCAGGAGCTGTCTTCCGGCGCCCACTCCCGCAACCGGCCAAAAGGCGGACGTACAAAGCCGGCGCCATAATCTCCCTGCATACGCACGGCCTTCATAAAATCAGCGCCATACACATCTGCCCCCGTGGCGGGAGATGGCAGCTTAGCGCCCTTTAACAGCTTCTTCGCCCGTTTTTCTGTGTCCATCAGCAACTGCGATAAAAGGTATTGCATGGTCAGCGAAGTACGGGCGCCCATAAAAATACTGTGCTCACTTTCGCGGACTTTTATGCGGGGCGTATATTCCTGTTCAAAGCGGGCGCCAATGAAAATGGCTACAATAATGCCAAGCGCAATCCCTCCTTTCAGCAAGGCATCACGCACCAGTTTCCGGCGCTGTTGCCTGGTTTTATAACCGATCCCGAAAAACCTGCCCAGCAATGATTTGCGGCTGGCTGCCTTTTCTTCCAGTTGCTGAAGATACCGGTGTGTTTCTTCTCTCACATACGCGCCACATTTCAATGTGTTTACGGCATGCAGGATTTCCAGCGCCTTTTTATTTTCGCGGGTGCCATCCAGCGCCAGCGCAAAGTTGATCATCAGGATACCATAGTCATTCCGGAACTCCTGGAAAATATCCGGCAGTGCATTCAGCGCCTGTACCTGCTGCAAACTCACATACAGCGCGGCTTCCCTCCACCTGGAGCCGGGATCAGCTCTCCTTCGCTTTTCTGCTGCTTCCAGTATTTTATAGGATTCGGGTAATGCCCGGAATATTTTATCGTAGCTCCGGTTCAGGTGTTCGCCATCCATTAACAGCGGGTTGGCATACAATTGCCGTAGTGCCGGCGCCTGCTGCTGTTTCAGGCTGTTGAGCACTGCCGTGGTAAATACCGGCTCATAAAACGGTGCTATAAAAGTGAGGAACAGAGGCGTGCTGTAAAGCGGGTTATTATTAAAAAGTCCTGTCAGCTTACCCGTTTCCAGGAAAGCCGACAGGACGTTATCTTCATTGATCTGTTGATGTAAGTGTAATTTGCCGGGTGACTGCAGTTCATCAAAAAAAAGCAGCAGGTCGTTTTTACTAAACCATTGTGCACCTACCCTTAATACCTTTTCTTCTGATAGTTCCAGCTCTGCCATCATTTTTTTCCGGAGAAGGGATACTGCTGCAGCATCCTCCGCTGATACGGGCCCGCCATTCATCTTCTCCAGGAAAGCAAAGGGATTCAGGTATTTCATATACCGGCAAAATACTAAAAAAAGTAATCAGCCGGGTCAGGAAAACAACAGGTAAGCCAATATCAGTGTAACAATCACGTTAAACGTTTGGGCTATCAGGAACGCATACACGGGTTTCCTGCTTTCTGTGCCGATCAGGTCCTTGAAATTTGTTTCCAGCCCTATGCTGGTAAATGCCAGCGCAAACCACAGTCCCTGTAAACTTTTCAGCGATCCCTTCACCGGCGCAATAGCCGCAGGCGACAATAAAAAAGAAAACACCAGTGAAGCAATGATAAAACCAATCACGAATTTGGGAAATCTATCCCAAATCACTTTCAGCGTGGGCTTCTGTTCCTTATCGGCCGCATTCGGATGTTTGGTATAGGTCCAGTATACCGATATAGCAAAAGCAGCGATACCCAGCAACACATTCTGCGAAAACTTCACGATGGTGCTGATCTTCAATGCGGTTTCACCTAC
Organism: Chitinophaga sp. G7 BAM 1005; assembly: GCF_057126945.1. Taxonomy (NCBI): domain Bacteria; kingdom Pseudomonadati; phylum Bacteroidota; class Chitinophagia; order Chitinophagales; family Chitinophagaceae; genus Chitinophaga; species Chitinophaga sp. G7 BAM 1005. Next base: position 5,249,156 of record NZ_CP181478.1, read on the forward strand.
CAGCGATCCAGAGGCCACCACCGCACCGGTAGTGTCTATACTACCTCCCAGCCAGGCCCCTGTTACTTCTTCCGGGAACTGGAAATGATGGGCAATCATCGGCATAAAAATCATCATAGGGATAGCGGTGATCAATACCAGCGAAATCACCAGCGACAATTTCTTTGAATCTCCCTTAATAGCGCCGGAAGTAGCGATAGCTGCAGACACCCCACAAATAGATACAGCGCTGGATAACATCATGGTCAGTTCTTTATCTATTTTCAGTTGCTTACATACCCAATAAGAAAAATACCACACAGAAATAACTACCACCAATGCCTGTATCAGTCCCAGGGAACCGGCTTTCAGCACATCCGAAAAAATAACAGTGGTACCGAGCAATACCAGGCCTATCTTCACAAAAAACTCCGATGTAAGCGCTTCCCGGAACCAGGTGGGTAATTTAAACAGGTTACCGATCAGCAAGCCAATGATGAGGCTGAAGATAACTGCTTCCAGTCCAAGTTCATTTAACGCGGCGTTACCCGCTACAATCAGCGCTAATGTGGTTAATATAAACACAGCAGGGAATACCAGCAAGGTGTTTTTTAATGATCTGCCGGTAAGAAAGGATCCCAGCAGGGCCACCAGCAACACGTAAATAAACTGTGCGCCGATCTTTAAAAAGTTGGCGCCGGTCAATACCTTTGTGGTAAGATCACCGGTGGCATTCCATTTGTAATCCGGTAAAGCAATGTGTACTCCGGCCAGCGACAGCAGGATGATCAGGAACCCCAGTACAACAATGGCCCAATCTTCCTGTAAATAAGACTTAACTCCAGGCATATTTTTTTTCATTAAGATAGTGACGGTTTAAAAAATATCTTTCAGCACGGTGTTGGCAGCATGGTATCCGCACATGCCATGAACGCCGCCTCCCGGCGGTGTGGCGGAAGAACAGATATAGATCCCTTTGGCAGAGGTACGGTAGGGAGAAATGCGACAGGCAGGGCGGGTGTACAACTGCCTGATGTCAATGATGCCGCCATTGATATCGCCCCCTACATAGTTTGGATTATATATTTCCATCTGTTGTGCATTCATTGTGTGTTTTGCCAGGATCAGGTCGCGGAATCCCGGTGCAAAGCGTTCTATCTGCTGTTCTATGATCCGGGTCATGTCCGCATCGCTGCCATTGGGAACGTGGCAATAGGCCCAGGCTGTATGTTTTCCCGCAGGCGCCCTGTTATCAAACAGGCTTTGCTGCGATAGCAATACATACGGCGCCTGACAGACCTTTCCGTCGTATGCCTGTTGCTCCGATAAGGCAATTTCCTCAAAGGCGCCACCCAGGTGTACTGTGATGGCCTGCCTGCATTCCGGCGCGGTGAAAGGAATGGGGCCGCTCAGCGCCCAGTCCATCTTAAACACGCCCGGGCCATAGCGGTAGCGGGATAGTTGCCGTTTATAATAAGGTGAAAACTGATCACCTGCAATGGTCAGTAATTGTTTTGGCGTGAGATCAAAAACCACTGCATGATGCGATGGCAATTGCGAGAGCGAGCTAACGTGCACGCCTGTCTGAATTTGTCCGCCTAGTGAAATAAAGTATTGCGCCAACGCATGCCCGATAGCCTGTGAGCCTCCTTTGGGAACCGGCCATCCGTAGCGGTGGCCTACCGCAGACAATACAATGCCGATGGCTGCAGAAGCCACGTTGGTTAAGGGTTGTATGGAGTGCGCCGTCATGCCGGCCCATAAACCCCGCGCTGCGGTAGTGGAAAACCTGTTGGCAACAGCCGATGCAGAGCGCAGCGCATTCAGCCCAAAACGGGCCATGATCAAAGGATGCCGCGGAAAGGAAAAAGGCCCCAGGCTATCTTCCGCCACTGCCTCCCAATTGTCTGCTACCGGCTTTATCAGCTCCCGGTACACTTTTTCATCGGCTCCCAGCGCGCGGGCGGTATCGTCCAGCGAACGCGCCAGGAAGGCTGCCGTGCCGTCATCAAACGGATGGGCTGCTTCCAGCGGGGAATAGGCAAACTCCAATCCATAATCCGCCAGCGGCAATTTAGAAAAAAAAGGAGATCCCATTGCCATTGGATGCACGGCTGAACATACGTCGTGGTAAAACCCCGGCAACGTGAGTTCTGCGGTACGCATTCCCCCGCCAATGATGTCCTTTGCTTCCAGCAGCAACACCGATACCCCCTGCTGTTGCAGCCTGATGGCGGCAGACAGGCCATTGGGTCCGGACCCTACCACTATTACATCGTAATCTTTTTTCTCCATGAGCTGCTTGCCGTGGTTGAGAGATCATATCCCCGCGCTGATTCACTCGTCTACAAACCAAGTACGCTATTAACGGGAATGCAAATTATTTTTGAGAAAGATAATATTTTATTTTGCCTCTTCCACTACTACGGCCAGCCGGAGTGCTTTCAAACCGCTGAGGCCCTGCAGGTCTTCCAGTTCCAGCTCTTCCAGCTCCGGATGCAGCACACCGGTATCCTGTAAATAACGGATAAACGGCAGGTAATCATCCACATCGTCCCTGTCGGAATAGATCAACGCAATTTTATCGGGCTGGGTTAACCGCTCTTCGGTATTCCGGATATGTACTTTATCGATCCGTTTTTTAATCATCTGGTAACGGATATTATACGCGCCCTCCACATCAAACTTCCGCTCATCTGCCCGGAAGCTGATGTCAATAGGATGGTTATGCACAAAAATAAGCTGGGTGGTATACAACTCTTTTTCCATTTGCGCGATCAGCGAGTGGGTAAGCTTTGTAATGGCCACCATAGAAGACAACTGCCATAACCGGAGGTTTTTGAGATGGAAATGATTAAAGGGCCGGTCCGGTGCAATAGACTGACCAATATAAATATCATACTCCACCCCATCTGTTCTGAACTTTTCAAAATAACAGGGATAAGACTCCTGTAACCTGGCTTTCTCTGATTCCAGGTAGCCGTTCGCAGCCTGGGTGATCAGCTGCATAGACGTTTCCAGTGCATCCTTGTTCACATTACCGGCCATGCTTTGCAGGCACGCATCAATAGTTTCACGGGTATTCGGATATTGGGCGGCAATATGTTGCAGGTACTTCACCGATTCTTCTTCCAGGAACCTGTTCAGTGCATTTTCATCGGAAGGGCTCAACTGCTGATGCAACAGGGCCTGCTGCCATCGCTGGCAATGATAGATCATCTCCTGTAGCAAATCATTCTGCTGGTACTTACGCAGCACGTCCAATGTATTGGCGAGGATGCTTAAATGACTATCCAGGTCGGCAATAATTGCCTTATTTCTTTCCACAGTAGAATTCCGGATATCAATGGCGCCATACAACGGGTATACTTCTTTGAACAGGATATTGCTGATCACAGCCGGCTGGTTCTTTTTCAGCCGGTACAGGTAATACCAGGCGGCCTCATTAAATTTCCATTGCACCGCCGGTTGTATGGAGGTAAATTTCTCCTTGATGACCTTCTCTATCTCTCCGTTAAATTCTTCTATATAGATCTGCAAAAGCTGTCCTATTGCTCCTATGGCAGGTTCCAGCAGCGACAAAGTTTTTTCATCAAACATATGATCGCTCCAGGTATGTACCGCAAATGCCCCTACCGGTTCCCCCAGATGGAAAATGGGCATGATGGCGAGCGACTTTACCCCCTGCTGGCGGAAATATTCCAGGAAGGCGTATTCTTTCCGCGTTTCCTTCCAGATATCCTGAGAAAAAAAGAAGAGAGGTTTCGACATAAATGATTTCGCGTTCCGGCTGAACTCTTCCGGCGACAGGCGGCTTTCTCCCCAAACGGCAAACAATATACCCGTCCCGCCTTTTTCAAAACTATATACCGGGTTATCATTTACCCGGAGGAAAGGAAACAGGTCGAATTCAATTCTACTGTCACGCACCAACGATTTAAGCGATAAGATCACCTGTTCGAAGTTCTGCTCATTTATCAGTGTTGTACGCGATAACCTCATACCGGCAATATTCTCCACCGCTTTTTCCGCCGTTACATCCGTTACGGTGATCACACAAAATCCACGGAAGCTGAACAGGTTCAGCGGCAACATTTCTTCCAGTATTTCCTCTCCACCGCCTTCGCTGAAATGCGTATACAGCTTTACAAAATCAATTTCCGGCAGTTCCGCTTTCGCCGTTACCGTAACAAAGTCGGTGTTGATGGCCACTGCATAGTATTGCAGCAAACCGGTAGCGGTATTCACCCCTGCATGGTGCTGCTCCGTTTTCACCGGCGCCTGGAAATTATAAAGCCGCTGCAGGATCAGTGAATACACCAGTTGCAGCCTTTCCCGGTGATAATCGGCCGGTGTGCGGGTTACTTCGTAGGTATGTTCCTCCGTGTTGCTTCCGAGCAGTTGATAAATCAGGTCTGTACCATAAAAAGTAGTGGGAAGGAACGGGAAGCTGAGTCCCCATGCCAGCTGATGCTCCGGGCTCATGGCAGGAGAAAGACAGGCATATACATATTCCAGCAGACCGGAATACTGTGGCGTTTCTTCCAGGGGAATATCCCGCCGGCCAATATCCGACGCTTCAAATGCTGCCAGCGCTTCTTTATACAACCGGGCCTTCACCGTGGGTTCTTCCCCGATCCGTTGCCTGAGATAGGATATAAATGCTTCAAAGGAAATGGCTGCATCTATTGCCAGTGGCTGCGCCTTTTTTCCCGACACATCCAATATGGTTGTTTGCATAAAGAGGAATATTCTTTTTCAGGATCAAAGGTAGGGGAAATCCCGGCTATTTACGAGGTGTAACACGCATGCGATGGCGGAGAGCAATAAATATCTTATCTTGTTGTCCTGTAATTTCACCCCGATACAAACATCTCTTAAACAGCTGCAAATCATGAAAACAATTTACCTGTTAACAGCTGCGTTATGCCTGTTAATTAACTCCGCAACCTTTGCACAGCAAGACTCTGCCGCCATGATGAAAGCATGGACAGACTACATGACACCAGGCCCCGCACATCAGAAAATGGCACAAATCGACGGCGAATGGACAGCCGACATGACCTTCTGGGAAAAACCAGATGCGCCACCCACCAAATCAATAGGCGCCGCCACGTACAAAATGATCCTGGGCGGCCGCTATTGCGAAGGCCGTTATACTGCCAACATGATGGGCATGGACTTCGAAGGGATCAGTACTATGGCGTACGACAATGCAAAGAAAATGTACATCTCCACCTGGGTGGACAACATGGGCACCGGCATCACCGTGATGGAAGGGAAAGCTAACGGCGATGCACTTGAATTTACCGGCAAAGGACTGGATCCCGTAACCGGCAAAGAACACAATATCCGCCAGGTAATGACATGGCAGGATAAAGATCATCACAGCATGGAAATGTACAAAACCGTAGATGGAAAAGAAACAAAAGACATGGAGATAAAATACACCCGCAAATAACACCAGGTTTTGCAGGGGATTCAGCTTCCGGCGGACGCTAATTCCCCTGCTTTAAAATATCATTCACGTTATAATCCGGCGCGCCTCCCGCATAAGACGCCACCAGCGCCCCCAACGCATTGGCAAACACCAGGCATTCCCGCGCCGCACACCCACGGATTATACTATGCAGAAACCCCGCCAGGAAGGCATCCCCACTACCGATAGTATCCACTACCTTCACCGCAATACCAGGTTCCACATAAAAAATATCATTCGTAAACAACAACGCACCATCTGCACCCATTGTTACCACAATAGTCTCAATCCCAAAACGCTCCGATAACATACCCACGGCCTGCTCCTTATCCACATAAGGATGATACCATTCACTGATCAGTTCCAGCTCACTGGTATTCAGCTTCAGGATATCACACTCCGTCAGCAGCCATTCCACATGCGCACGGGTATAATGCGGCTCCCTTAAATTAATATCCAGCACTTTTACCACATCCTCCTTCAATGCCTGCTGCAATGTATGCAGCGATACTTTATCACGGGAGCAAAGACTTCCGAATACAAAATAGCGTGTAGCCGTATCCTTTAGCCGCGCTGCCAATGCAGGTTCCCATTCAATAAAATCCCACGCTGCCGGGTATACGATATCATAATGTACATTATGCGGATCAGTCATATCAGCAAATACTTTCCCGGTTTCCTGCTGCTCATCGATCTGCACCAGGCTGGTATCCAGTCCAAACCGGCGCAGCATATCCAGCAATCCCTGCCCCCGCACATCACGCCCCACCCGCGATACCATCGATACCTGCTCTCCCAGCTTTTGCAGGTGGTAAGCTACATTCATCACCGCCCCGCCGGGTAATTCCTTCTCCGGTAAAATATCCCAGAGCATTTCACCAAAACATACAATCCCGTTTGCCATAATTTTCCAATTTTGATTAAAGGTGATGATCCCTTACCTTGTTCAGACAAAATACGATAAAGCGCTTATATTTATAATTTGAAGCCCCCTAAACCCGGAAAAAGATGCACCAGGAAGAACATTTAAAAAGCTCAGATTTTATTACAGATATGGTCATTGGCATGAGCGACGGACTCACCGTGCCCTTTGCCCTGGCCGCAGGACTCAGCGGCGCCGTGAGCAGTAATAACATCATCCTCACCGCTGGTATCGCTGAAATTGTAGCCGGCTGTATTGCTATGGGCCTCGGTGGCTATCTCGCCGGGAAAACAGAACTGGAACATTATGAAAGCGAATTAAAAAGAGAATATACGGAAGTAGAAACCATGCCTGCCAAAGAAATAGAAGAAGTGAAAGAAGTGTTTGCGGAATATGGCCTCAGCCCGGAAGTACAACACCTGATTGCCACCGAGCTGTCGAAAGACAAAACCAAATGGGTGAACTTCATGATGAAATTTGAACTGGGACTGGAAGCGCCTGATCCAAACAGGGCGCGGCAAAGCGCACTCACCATCGGCGTCTCCTATTTTGTAGGCGGACTCCTGCCTTTATCGGCCTATCTTTTCACGGACACGCCCCAACGTGGTTTGATGGGCTCCACCGCGCTCACCATCATCTGCCTGTTTGTATTCGGCTATTTTAAAAGTAAAGTAACCGGGCAACCACCCACACAGGGAGCCCTGAAAGTAACCATGATAGGTGTGCTCGCCGCTGCCGCCGCTTTTGCCATCGCAAAACTGGTTTCCTGAAAGTGAACATATACGATACCCGGCTGTTTGTAATCAGATCATTCGCATACGAGGAACATGAAGATATCACCTAAAGCAAAAATATGGCTGAAAGTACTGGCCATCCTGCTCATCATCAGGATAGCCATAGGCGTGCTGTTATATTATCTTGTGGAACATAAGTTCGTAAACATCATACAGTACATCGTGAACAAGGAATCCGGTAACGCCTATACGTTTAATGCGGATGATATCGACTTCTCCCTTCTCAAAAGAAATATTGTAATCAGTGGCGCGCGGCTTACAGGAAAAGATACCGTCAACGTGGCCTCACATTTCGATGTGTCCATTCCCAGGGTCTATCTCTCCATACAATCCTGGCGGGCACTGATACTGCATAAAAAATTGTTGGTGGACAGTCTTTCCGTGATCAGCCCGGCGCTCAGCATTCATGAACATGTGTCGCGCGGCCCACGCCAGGAAGGGTTCCAGCTTTCATCTGTAGTACAACACCTGGAACAAGCCCTTCAATATGTAAATGCCCGCATCGTTCACCTGCAAAACGGCTCCCTGTTATACAGCAAGGTAAAGGGGCCGCCGCCACTCCATGTTGATCATTTCAATTTCTCTATCCTCAATTTCTCTAAAGTTACCCAGGCCGACAGCCACATTCTCGGATCGGATGATGTGGACTTTTCATTCGATCGCCAATACTGGGTCCTTCCGGATGGCAGGAATACCATCAGCTTCAAACGGCTGCACTTCTCCGGTAAAAAACAAATCTTTGAACTCGACTCCGCTACTATCTTCAGTGCCGCTACTGCCACAAAAGGAGAGATGTCGCTGCAGGCAGATAAATTCTACTTCAGCGCCCGGCATCTCCCTGCTATTTATATGCGGGAAGAATTGCTGATAGATACCCTCGTATGTATCCGCCCCGTGCTGAAGCTCCCCGGCAGAAAGGTGAGTACCAAAGATAGAAAAGTAGCGCTGGACAGCCTGCCCAATACTCTGTTTAAAAGAATGAACTTCAGGTACATCGAAGTAAAAGATGGTGAACTGTTGCTCCGCGGCAATGTGTCTACCGGCACTACCAAACGTACCAACCTGAATATCTATAACCTCACCATTGCGCATGATACCACGCCCGGTATCACCACCGACAGTATCGCACTGAACCTCAATAAAATAAAGTTCTATTCGCTCGATAGTATGTTCCAGCTCAGCGTGGATGAATTTATCCTGCAACAAAATGATGTGATCTTTAACAACGTGGAATATAGTCCCACGCCACAAAACCATTCCGGCAAAGGATTAACATTCCGCGCACCATCCCTGCGGCTTAACAATGTAAGCCTGGAACACTTGCTGAGAAAGCGTTTGAAAGCTGCCAGCGCGATACTCTACGAACCCGGCATCACCTTTCTTACCAAAGCAAAGCAATCCGTTAAAGGTAAACCACCAACAGACAGCACCGCGCTTAAAATGCCGGCCTTCTATCAAACATTGCATGGCCTCAGTGAACTGATACAGGTGAACACTTTCCGGATAGTAGATGGTAATGTTAACTTTACTTCCAACGGTAAATCAAAGGTGACGATACTGGTAAAAAAACTGAACACCGATATCCTGCTGCACAACTTCCTGCTCAGCGATTCACTGGTAGATATTAAACACGCCATGCCCAACCTGCGTATCCTGCAAATGAACGTGATATCCGACAAGGCCAATATTACGCTGGACAACTATAGTTTCAACGGTACCCACCGGCATAACAAAGCCGCAAAAGCAGCCGTGGCACTCTCTAACGGCGCCCGCATTGCTGCACGGGATCTTTACTGGGAAGTGTTCGACTGGGATGTATACCAGCAAACAAAGGATATACAGATAGATGCGTTGAGAATAGGCGCCATCAATATACAGGCGCCGCATAGTGGCGCAAAGAAAGAAGCTCCTGCAAAGAAGGATCTGCCGATAATCCGCGTTGGTCGTGTAAACATCGGCAACATGCAGTTTAACAGCGAAGGCGCCGGTGAACACAGCAGTTTTAATGCGGATAAAATTACTTTGAAAGATGTACGCACGCGCGAACGCTTCTTTACCTGGGCAGCTGCCACCGGGCAGCTTAACCTCATCAGCCATCATAATAAAAAAATGGATGTTGCCATTGGAGGCATGCAGTTTAACAGCAACGGCCATACGCATATTACTGACGCCGATGCTACGCTGTATAACGGTAACGGTCACACTAAAATAACGGTTCCTTCTCTCGATATTCAAACCAATATCCATAGCACCGATTTCAGCAGGGTAGCTATCAGTAAACTGGCCACAGGCAATGCCGCGGTTGCGCATACCAGCATTAAAGGACATGACACCACCCGGCTGGAAACACAGGCCACGCTTACGGGAAATCAACTGGAATTAAATACGGTAGGCCAACGCCTGTTGCAATATGGCGACATGAATGTGCAACTATCAGCGGTTTCTTATAGCCATACCGGTACCACTGCCGTGGTTCCACAGCTATCCCTGCAACTTAATAAAGGATCGTTGCATAAGGACAAGTCCGGTCATTTGTCGATCTATTCCGGTGTAGCCCTCGCATGGCGGGAGGCGCAACTTTCCCTGCACCATGCCGATACATTGGAACTGGTATTGCAAAAATTGTCCGGCATGTTTAAAGATGCGTCCTTCTCCTGGCGCCAGGGCCATAAAATGAAGTGGCAATCATTTATCAGCAATACCACTCTCAGCGACGGCGGATTACGCTACCGCAATAAACAGATCCATGCCCACGCGGAAAACTTTAAACTGGACCCCGCCACCCAAACATTTCATGTGAGCAACTTTGAAGTAGCGCCCAACCTTACGGCAGCAGAAACTTTTCGCACCGCCCGCTGGCAGCGCGATTACATTACGGTGAAAGGAGATGCATTACAGATCAGCGGTGTCAATATGCATCACCAACCCGGCGACACCACTATTGCCATCCGCAAAATCACGGTGAATAATACGCTGCTGACTACGGCCAGGGATAAACGAATTCCATTTGAACACGGCGTCGAAAAATGGATGCCTACAAAATTAATTCACACCATTCCATTTGCCTTGCAGGTGGATTCTATCGTGGTAAAGCAATCGGCTGTAACGGTCAATGAATCGTCGAAGTCCACACACAAGTGGTCGGCCGTACCCATTACAGATATCAACGCCCTGATCACGCATTTCGGCAATACGTACAGTAACACCGACAGCCTCCTGGTGCAGGCCACCGGCCGGCTGCTGGGAAATCCCATCCGTTACTTTTCCTATCATGAATCCTATGGGGATTCCCTTTCGGGCTTCACGGCACAAAGTTATCTCGCCCCGATGGACCTGAAGGATTTTAACGCCGTAGCCATCCCGATGGCTGCCGTAAAAGTAAGACGCGGTTATGCAGATACGGTCTTCTCACAATGGTCAGGAAATAAATACGCTACGCTGGGCAACATGAATTTTTACTATCACAACCTGAACATACAGGTGCTCAATAAAAAGGATTCCACGCGCCAGGGTTTCAAGGCTAACCTGGAAACCTTCCTCGCAAACGCTTTCCTGAGAAACCGCAATCAACGGCCCACCCTTATGTTCTTTGAGCGCGACCGGGAGAAGTTCATCTTCAACTACTGGGTAAAAGCAGAAACTTCCGGTATGGTAACAGCCGTAGGCGTTAAAAAAGACCGGAAGTACCTGAAGAAATATAATAAGGTAGCGAAGAAATACTCTTTACCAAAAAAATAACTTATTCCCTGATAATTGCCAGGGCCCTGTCCAGCAGCTCATCCCTGTTTTCCCGTATACCCTTCACCGTTGGTTCCATCACAATGTCAGGAACAATGCCTACACGCTGCGTTTCCCGGCCATCAGGATAATACACGCCAATGCCGGTGATCAGCGTTTGTACGCCGCCGGGAAGTGTGAAATAAGAAACATTTCCATCTGCCCCGGCGGTAGTACTGCCCAGCACCACTGCACGCGGCGCCAGCCGGAGCGCCATCGTTACAAACTCGGCATTGCTTTGCGTGGTGGCGTCTACCAGGATCACCAGTTTGCCTTTGTAATAATCTTTGTTTCTTGTGCCGGCTTTCATTTCATCTGTCATACCAAACAACCCTGGTTGCTGTACACTGCCAACGGTAAACTTAGCAAAAGGTACGGGCGACGGCAACACATACTTCACAAGTGAATTCAGCAGGTTGTCCGCAGGATAAGAACGCAGGTCTATCACCATTCCTTTGGTATTTCTAAAAGCCTCTCTCACCGAATCCATTTGTGTGTTCTTAAAATTGCCCGGGTATACATATCCCACGTCTTCTCCTATCATCTTCCAGGAAACAGACGGCCAGTCATTCGCTATAATAGCCTGTTTATAAGTAGTGGTGGCCAAAGCTACACTGCTGACTTTACCATCTCTTTCGTATTCCATTTGCAGGGTACTATCCTGCGTTTGAAACAGGATCCGTTCAATCCTGTTTAGCTGTGTGGCATAATTGGAAGCAGAGGTAAGTGGCAATAATCTTTGTACCATAGCTGCCACCGGCTCTTTATTGATAGCAGTAATCACATCCCCGATGCATAGTCCGCATTTTTCATCGCCCACTTTTACCAGTACGGCCTTGTTTTCCACGAACCGCGCCCTCAATGGCAGCGTTCTAAATCTATCCACTCCGCGGATCACTACATTGGGGCCATACATGCCTGCGTGCGAATCGTGAATGCCTGCAATCAGCCGCAGCAACGCAGTTTGGTATGCCGCGGTATCTGCCGCGGCTATCATTGCGGGGATATGCTCAGCCAGTTTATTATTCCAGCCTTCAGTGATCAGGTGCTTATAGGGAAAATAATACTGTATGATGTTCCAGTAGCGGTATAATGCCAGCAGGCGGAAACCTGCGTCAGGATAGGGCATTGTGTTATAACCTTCTTCATTCTTAAATGCCGGATTACCCGCAGGCTCCAATCCGAGGTAATAACTGACATCATCACGGGGCATGGCGGCCACCTTTTTCAGGGCCACAGATAACGCAGCGCCGAGGGTTTTCTCATCTGAGATCCAGTCAAGATCAGGTGTAAATTTAACAGCCATTTTACCGGTGCGTGTACGCCGGAATTCCTGCGGCGCCGCAAGCTGATTGGTCCAGCGAAACAGCACCTCATTCCTGGCCGTTTCGCTGGTACTGTTCAGTATCGCCGGCAGGATCCGGAATAGTTCATAGTCCCAGTTATACTCCCCGGCCATTACCGCAGGATGATAATATTTCAGGAAGCCCCAAACTTTTCCAAGTACTTCCAGGTGTGTTATTTGCAAAGGTGTAAGACCGGAAATATTTATACCGGAGCCTTTATCGAACACATGATCGCTGTCGGCCTTATACACGCGGAGGGGTGGCGCTTCCTTCAACGGCTTTCCATCAATCAATATTTCCAGGTTATCTGCCCATACGTTGCCATTGCTGTGATTAATGGCGCCGGCGTATACTGTGCCGCCACCTGGCGGAAGGGAAAGGGTAATGCTGTATTTTTTCCAGCCGGTGGTTCCCTGCAGCCGCTGCTTCTGCATATTGTCCATTTTGTACACAGCGCCCGATGTATTGTCCACCCGCATAAACAGGCCGGCATAGCCATTGGTCACCGAATCCAGTTTCAGGTAGCCATTGAGCAAAATGGTTTTCCCGGCGAAAGTAACCGGTATACGCATTACCGTGCAACCGAAATCGTTACTGCCTCTTTTTTGAAATGGCGTAATACGTAATGCTCCATGTCCTTCGTAACTGGCGCTGTCAACGGCGAGGCGGTAATTGGAGCCCCAGTCGATCCAGCCGGACGGTAGTCCGCCATCCGGTTTTTTACTTTCAAAACTTCCATCGAAGGACGCAGGGAATTGTGCTGCAACAGGAAGAGATAAGGCACACGATAATAAAAGGGCTGGAAAGCGCATAAGGAACAGGATTTTCAGGTTCAAATCTTACCTTAAAATAACGGGTATTTTTGTGCACTAAAAGTTAAAGTATGTACTTGATTATTTTAAGATTTTTTTGGCGTATTTTAACCTTCTTTCATTTACAACTTTTTATCCGACATTTGTTACCCAATTTTAAACGAATATGAAAGTTTGCATTGCTGAAAAACCAAGCGTGGCAAGGGATATTGCTGAAGTGATCGGTGCGAAACAACGCAAAGATGGCTACTATGAGGGCAATGGCTACCAGGTAACCTGGACTTTCGGACATTTCTGTACCCTCAAGGAGCCGCACGATTATTACGAGCAATGGAAGTTCTGGCGGCTCGAAGATCTGCCGATGATTCCTCCCAGCTTCGGTATCAAACTGATTGAAAATTCAGGAGTACAAAAACAGTTTAAAATTATAGAAACCCTGGTACAGGCCTGTGAAGAAGTGATAAACTGCGGGGATGCCGGCCAGGAGGGGGAACTGATCCAGCGCTGGGTGCTGCTGAAAGCCAAATGCGCCGCGCCCATTAAAAGACTCTGGATTTCCTCACTAACGGTAGAGGCTATCCGCGATGGTTTTCAAAACCTGAAAGCTTCCGAACAATATAATAACCTGTACGCTGCAGGCAGCGCACGCGCTATCGGCGACTGGCTCCTGGGCATGAACGCCACCCGGCTGTTCACCAAAAAATTTGCGCAGGGCAAAGTGGTACTGTCTATCGGAAGGGTGCAAACACCTACTCTGGCCATGATTGTACAACGGCAAAAGGAAATCAATGCCTTTGTATCCGAAGATTACTGGGAACTGAAAACCATTTACCGGGAAACAGAATTCACCGCGGCCATCGACCGGCTGAAAACACCGGATAAAGCCGCCAAAGGGCTCTCCTATCTACAGGAACATCCGTTTGAAGTAACTTCTTTTGAAAAGAAAGATGGAAAAGAAGGCAATCCGCGCCTGTTTGACCTCACCGCCCTGCAGGTGGAAGCCAATAAAAAATTCGGCTTCTCCGCAGACGATACGCTCAAATATATCCAGAACCTCTACGAGAAAAAGCTGACCACCTACCCCAGGGTAGATACCACCTATCTCTCAGAAGACCTTCACCCAAAAATTGCGGGCATCCTGCAGGACATGATGCCCTACAGCGCGCTCACTGCACCGCTGCTGGCCGCGCCGATCCCAAAGCTGAAAACCGTTTTCGACGATAAAAAAGTAACCGATCACCATGCCATCATCCCTACCGGTCAGCATCCCGGTGGTCTTCCCCTGGAAGAAAAACGGATCTACGACCTGGTGGCCCGCCGCTTTATCGCCGCTTTCTACCCGGAATGTAAGATCTCCAATACCACCGTACTCGGCAAAGTTGGACAGGTACCTTTCAAAGTAACCGGTAAACAGATCATAGAACCCGGCTGGAAAGAAGTTTATGCCAACGATATAAAAGAGAAAAAGGAAGGGGAAGAAGAAGAAAAAATACTCCCACACTTTGAAGTGGGTGAAAGCGGGCCGCATACCCCCCGCATCCACCAGGGTAAAACATCTCCTCCCAAAGCCTTTACAGAAGCTACTTTGCTGAGAGCAATGGAAACTGCCGGCAAGCAGGTAGATGATGAAGAAATGAGGGAACTGCTGAAAGACAATGGTATCGGCCGGCCTTCTACCCGTGCCAACATCATCGAAACACTGTTCCGCAGAAAATATATCGAGAAGAAAAAGAAGAATATCTATGCCACCCAAACCGGCATGGATCTCATTGACACCATACAAACAGAATTACTGAAAAGCGCCGAACTAACCGGTCAGTGGGAACGTAAACTACGCCTCATAGAAAAAGGCGAATATGCTATGGATACCTTCAAAGATGAACTGATCCAGATGGTGGTTGATCTTACCAAAGAAGTAAAAACCGCCAGCTACAAGTTCATCACCATTGCTCCCGATCCGCCACCCGTACCGGAAGAAAAAGAGAAGCCTAAAAAAGAACCTAAGCCCAAAAAGGTAGTGGTGATAGAAGAAATGCAATGCCCGAAATGCAAAACGCATCCACTTAAAAAAGGTAACACAGCCTATGGCTGCGCCAATTTTAAGGAATGCGGCTTCAAACTTCCTTTTGAAATACTGGGCAAAAAGTTAACTGATAAACACATCACGGATTTGCTGACCAAAGGCAAAACCGCCAAAATAAAAGGGCTCAAAGTACCCGGCAGCGGGGAAGAACGTGAAGGTAAACTGGAGCTGGGAGCGGATTTTAATATCAGCATGTCTTAGTGAGGAGGGCATCGCCTTCGGCGATGATAAATTGTCTTGGAGCAGGATTACGCTGATTTTACTGATTACACTGATTTGATTATGTTTTGATTTTAAATGATTAGGGGAGATATAAGCGGATATTTTCGTTTATATCTCCCCTAATCATTTAAAAATCTAAAATCCCAGAAAATAAAATCAAGGAAATCAGTAAAATCAGCGTAATCCTGCTCCAAGACAATTTATCATCGCCGAAGGCGATCCACCACTACGCAATCGCAGTTCCTACGGTTACTTCTTTCCACTGTTCCAGGTCGGCTTCCAACGCGGCTATTTTCTGATAAGCGAGGTTGTAGGCGTCTTCACCGAGGAAGAGGTGCAGCGGTGCATTTTCCACAGTGGCTACATCGATGATGGCGGCTACTGCTTTTTCAGGATCTCCAGGCTGGTTTCCGTTGATCTCCTGCTGATGCGCCTGTTGGGTGGCGCGAACAGACTCATAGGCAGCCAGTGGGCTGGCAGGCAGGCCCAGGGAGCCGGAAGTAAGGAAATCGGTTCTGAAATAACCGGGTGAAACGATGGTAACGGAAATACCAAAAGGTTTTACTTCTGCGGCGAGCGACTCTGATAAACCATCTACTGCAAACTTGGTAGCGCAATAGATCCCGAAGCCGGGGAAGCCACCGGTAAAGCCGGCAATGGAGGAAATATTGAAGATCTGTCCCGACTGCTGCGTTCTCATATGCGGCAGGATATTGCGGGTTACATTCAGGAGGCCGAATACATTCACCTCAAAATTGTTTCTTGATTCCGCATCCGACAGCTCTTCAATGCTGCCTATCTGTCCGAATCCGGCATTGTTCACCAGCACATCGATACGGCCAAAACGGCTGATCGTTTCTTTTACTGCTACCTGTATGCTGTTCTCATTTTTAAGGTCAACGGCCAGCGGCAGAAAATCCGCGTCCGTTGCAATTTTGCGCAGGTCGTCGATGCTACGTGAAGTGGCGGCTACTTTATATCCTTTACCTAATAATTGTTTTACAAGGGAGCGGCCTAATCCTTTGGAGGCGCCGGTTACAAACCATACTTTTTTGTTGTCCATGAACTTGTGTTTTTTGTTAACACAAAAGTAGATCAGGGAACGTTGCCGCCTGTTACGTTATTCAAACCAATGATTGCAAAAATCAAACAACGCGAAAAGCCCCGGGAGTGATGCTGGTTTGTTTTTTGAAAAAGTTACTGAAGTGGGCAGGTTCTTCAAATCCGAGGGCATAGCTGATCTCTGCCACGTTCCAGTTGGTGTGCTTTAATAAAGCCTTTGCTTCGGCGGTTATGCGTTCTGCAATATGTGCCGTGGTGGTTTTACCGGTGGTTTCGCGGATGGCCCGGTTCAGGTGGTTTACGTGTACGGACAACTGCTTTGCAAAGTCGTTGGCAGAACGCAACGCAAACCGCTGTGCCGGCGATTCAATAGGGAATTGCCGTTCCAGCAGGTCGGTAAATACCGCGGTGATACGCGACTTCGCATCGGCATGCTGGTACAGGGTTTCGGAGGGTTGCATCTTTAATGCGTAATGGATGATTTCTGTGAGGTAACTGCGCAGCAGATCGTATTTATAGACATAGTCCGTATTAATTTCTGTGAGCATCTTTTTGAAGATCTCTGATACTTCTTTGTCCTGTGCCTTCGTGAGTATGTAAGAAGGAATGCCGCCCGGCATCATCATGGGCAGATCGTGGATGTTACCACGGGTGGCGCCGGTAAAAAAGGACTCCCTGAATATGCAGAAATAGCCGCTATTATCGGCGGATAGAGGCTCCCAGCCATAAGGTACCTGCGGGTTGAAGAAGATCAGGGTACTGCCTTTCACTTCAATGGTTTTATCTGCATAGTGATAGAGGTTGGTTCCCCTTAGCAGGCTTACCTTGTAAAAGTCGCGGCGGCTGTACTTCACCGTTGAAGCGCCGTCTACAATACAGTCTTCCAGCCGGAACACATTAAAATGTCCTATATCCTGCTGTAACTTATCGGGTACTGCCTGGAACTTATATTCGTAAAACTCCCGGAGTGTTTCTGTTTTGTTCATCTTACAAAATTACAAAATTCACACTATGGTTGATGTGATGATGGTAATTATCCGGAAAATCGCCATCATCACATTATCCTGTTTAGCCGGGACTTTTCTCCGGTCCCGCGCCCTAACAGGCCAGTATCAGGTCTTCCGGTTCCCGGAATTTCCGTTCGCTGCTTTTAATAGGCACGTCGTTGATGGCCGCCAGCCTGCGCTGCATGAATCCGTCGGCATTAAACTCCCATAGCTCATTACCGTAAGATCTGAACCAGTTACCGGCATAGTCGTGCCATTCATATTCAAAACATACAGCAATGTGGTTGTCTGTAAAGCTCCAGAGTTCTTTTTTCAGGCGGTAGTCCAGCTCCCGCTGCCATTTTTTTGTAAGAAAGGCCACTACTTCTTCCCGGCCGTTGATGAACTGGTCGCGGTTGCGCCACACAGTATCGGGTGTGTATACCAATGATACCTTTTGCGGATCACGGCTGTTCCAGGCGTCTTCTGCCATCTGTACTTTCTGCAGGGCGGTTTCACGCGTAAACGGGGGAAGGGGGAATTTTTGTTCCATGATAAAAATGTTTAAAAATGATGAATATGATTTATACAGATAGATCGATCTGTCTATTTAAAAAGATTTAAAAAAAGATGCCCGGCATCTTTTGATTTACAGGTGGCCTGTTTGGCCTGAACTGATACATGGAGTGCGCAGGTAATTACCGCTAATCTAACGGTGCAGTCTGCAATCAGCCGCCGTACTACAACCTCCTGACTGCTTCGTCTGCAGTTCCGGTAAAGCTGCCGTACTACAACAATCCCAACGCCATTTTCCTCGCTTCCTGCACCGGCCACTGATTCCGGTAAAGCTGGCTTTCCACGATCGCGGATTCAAACAACAGGTAAACATGATCCTTTAACAATTGCTTTTCGTTGGTGAGGATCTCCCCCAGAAAGGCGCGCAGGTCTTTTTTATGATCCTGTATCACTGTCAGCACCGCGGTATCCTTTTCCGTAGTTTCCGACAGGATATTCAAAAAGGCACACCCTCTGAAATGCTCTCTTTCATTATTATCCAACAGGAAGTCAAACGCCGCCGCAATTTTATCCTTCGGTTTGCTGGCCTCATCAGTAAAGCTTTTCAACCCCGCCATCCAGTCGATATGACGCTGGTTTAAGAACGCCAGGAGCAGGGATTCCTTTGATTCGTAATGCAGATATAAACTGGCTCTTGCCACACCGGCTTCTTCAATTACCTGGTTAATACCCGTGGCATGATATCCCTGGTTATAGAAAAGCGTAGTGGCTGTATCCAGCAAACGCTGCTTCGGATCACCTGTTTTCTTCTTCATGGAACAAAGATAAGAAATAAATAGACAGATCGGTCTATCTTTTTTTCATCTACATAAAACAATAAAAAAAAAGTGTGGCTTACTTTATCTTGTTGTCAAATAATCAAGCGCTTAGCATGCATTCAACATTCCGGAAATTGTTTCTGTACCTGTTATTTTTATGGCCTGTCGTGTCAACCAGTGCAAAGGCGGGCAGCCTTACCACCAGAACGGCTTTCACAAAAGCCTATAGCCATTACAAAGCGATGGGAACGCCCGCCCAACCTGCTACTGCCAGCAAAGCAACATCAGGAGTCACTCCCTGTGAGGCTACCGGCCTGAAATGTGAACACCTGGTAACGCCACTCGGCATAGATGCCGCTCATCCGCGGCTGTCGTGGCAACTGGAAGATACGCGCCCCGGCGCGCGTCAAACGGCTTACCAGATCCGTGTATCCACCGACTCCCTGACACTGAACACCCACCCGCTCTGGACCTCCGGAAAAATTAACCGTGCAGATATCCTGACCACTTACTCCGGAAAAGCACTCGATCCGTTTACCCGCTACTACTGGAGCGTGGAAGTGTGGGATAAAGACGGCGTAAAATCCATTGCCCGCCGCTCCTGGTTTGAAACCGGCATGCAGCAACAAAACAACTGGAAAGGCGCCTGGATCAGCGACGACAATAACGTTCGCCTGAAACCCGCCGCTAACTTCAGGAAAGTTTTCACGGCTTCTAATCCAATTAAATCCGCCCGCGCCTATATCGCGGTGGCAGGCCTGTATGAACTGTATATCAACGGGGAAAAAGCAGGCAACCACCGCCTCGATCCCATGTACACACGCTTCGACCGCCGCACCCTGTACGTTACCTACGATGTTACCTCCCTGTTGCAATCCGGTAAAAATGCCATCGGCGTGATGCTTGGCAATGGGTGGTACAATCACCAGTCCACTGCCGTATGGAACTTCCATGAAGCGCCGTGGCGCGGCAGACCTGCATTCTGCCTCGATCTGCGGGTAACCTATACCGATGGTACCGTGGAAACCATCTCCTCCGGGAAAGACTGGAAAACAGCGCTGGGACCTATTGTATTTAACAGCATCTACACCGCCGAACATTATGATGCCCGCAAGGAACAACCAGGATGGAGCACGGCAAATTTCGACGATAGCAAATGGAAGAATGTTATTTACCGCGCCGCTCCCTCTCAAAATATTGTATCCCAACAATTATATCCCATCGAAAATGTGGAGGAAATTCCTGCTGCCGGCGTTACCCATCCCAACGACAGCACCTGGATATATGACCTGGGCAGAAATATTGCCGGTGTTAGCAAGATCCGCGTAAGCGGTGCAGCCGGCACCGTCATTAAACTGAAGCACGGCGAACAACTGGATAAAAAAGGTTTCGTGGATCTCTCCAATATCGTGGTGCATTACCGCCCTACAGATGATACCGATCCTTTCCAGACAGATATTTTTACCCTCAGCGGCAAAGGCGAGGAAACCTTCATGCCCCGCTTTAATTATAAAGGTTTTCAGTATGTGGAAGTTACCAGCACCAAACCGGTGCAGCTCAATAAGGAAAGCCTTACCGGCTATTTCATGCACAGCAACGTACCTCCCGCGGGCCACATTCATGGCTCCGATTCCATGATCAATAAATTATTCGCAGCCACCAATAACGCATATCTCTCTAACCTGTTCGGCTATCCAACGGATTGTCCGCAGCGTGAAAAGAACGGCTGGACGGGAGATGCACAGATCGCCATTGAAACAGGGTTGTATAGCTACGACGGCATCACCATCTATGAAAAGTGGCTGGCAGATCACCGCGATGAGCAGCAACCCAACGGTGTGCTGCCCTCTATCATTCCAACCGGCGGCTGGGGATATGAATGGGGCAACGGTCCGGACTGGACCAGCACTATTGCCATCATCCCGTGGAACATCTATCTTTTTTACGGGGATGCCACGCTGTTATCTGCTTCCTATGATAATATGCGCCGGTATGTAGACCGGATCACCGATATCAGTCCTTCCGGATTAACCACCTGGGGCCTCGGCGACTGGGTACCGGTAAAATCAAAATCACCGGTAGAATTTACCTCATCAGCCTACTACTACGCCGATGCACTGATACTGGCCAAAGCTGCGAAACTGTTTGGCAAAACAGCCGACTATACCTATTACAGCGCATTAGCAGAAAAGATCAAAACCGCCTTTAATGCCAAATACCTGAACAAGGAAACCGGTATTTATGGAGAAGGAGTACAAACAGAGCAAAGTGTTGCCCTGTACTGGGGATTGGCGCCGGACGCCATGAAAAGCAAGGTAGCAGCCAATCTCGCAAAGAGAGTAGCCGCGGATAACTTTCACCTCGACGTAGGTTTGCTCGGAACCAAAAGTATCCTGAATGCGCTGAGTGAAAACGGGTATGCAGATGTGGCCTGGAAACTGGCCGCGCAACGCACCTTCCCTTCCTGGGGCTGGTGGATCATGAACGGCGCCACTACCCTCTTTGAAAACTGGGACATCAACGCTTCCTCAGACCTATCGCGCAACCACATCATGTTTGGCGAAATAGGCGCCTGGATGTACAAAGGGCTCGCCGGTATTAAGCCGGACGAAAATGCTCCCGGGTTTAAAAACATCCTGCTGTCGCCCAATTTTGTGGAAGGACTCGATCATTTTGAAGGAAGTCATGACAGCCCTTATGGTACCGTAGTTTCTTCCTGGAAAAGAAACGGTACTGCCATCACCTACCGTGTGACAGTACCCGCAAATGCCGGTGCAGACATCTTCTTTCACATCTCACCCACACAAAAAATATATGAAAATGATAAACCGGTAACTACACAAAACACCGGTAAAGGGTTACGTTATCATGTAACCGCTGGTACGAAAGAGTTTCAGATCAGGTAAGCCGGATCTTTCGGAATAATTTCCACTCCTTTCTTTCCTGCTATGATGGCAGCATGCGCCATATTGTAAAAAAGCGAAGTTTCAAGAATACCCGGAATTTCCTTTAAACGATCATTGAGGCTGTCTAATGGCGGGAAAGAACGGAACCAGATATCAATGAGCAGGTTGCCATTCTCCGTAATCACCGCGCCATCTTTTTTATTGCTGAGCCGGATCACCGGGTTAGCCAGTGAAAATATTTTCTTCAGCTGCTTCATCACAAAAGGAACCGCTTCCGGGATCACCTCTATCACCACGGGGAAAGTAGTGTACAACTGCGTTACGTATTTGGAGCCATCGCCGATAAGGATAAACTTATCTGCCATCGCGGCCAGCAATTTCTCGCGCGTATGAATACCGCCGCCACTTTTCAACGCATTCAGCTGATGATCGAACTGATCGCATCCATCGAAATAAATATCCAGTTGGGATAGCTCACCGGGTTGCTTCGTGTTAAATCCATGTTCCTGCAGCAACTGCTGTGTACTAAAGGAAGAGGTGACCGTAGTAATACTTTTAAACAACGTTTCCTCCGTTTTCAGGTAATTCACCAGGTGTGCAATGGTGCTGCCTGCGCCCAGTCCTATGGTATGGCCGGGTTTTATATAATCCAATGCTGCCTTTGCAGCCACTTGTTTCAGATCTTCCATATGGGTTGTTATGAAAGGTAAAGATGCGATTTTTTTGTCTTACTCAGGGTAGACTGAGTAAGACAAAACTCCGCAACTTTATACTGCTATGTGATACATCATTCCCTTCTTTGTAGCAAAGCGCAATACGCCATCCTTATACTGATGCGGAATCACCACTCCGTTACGATCCTTTACCACAGCCCTTTCCGGCAGCAACACCCTACATTCTGCACCGGTATTGGAGAGCAGGTGGAGTTCCTGCACCGCTTTATTCTTCCAGCTGAAATCCACCACAAAACCATTGATGGCACAAAGTCCCTTTACCTCGCCGGCAGCAAATTCCTCATTGTCCGGCAGGGCCGGCAGCAGGCGGATCACGTTATCGCCGCCATGACTTTGCAGCAACATTTCCGCGATACCGGCAACAGCGCCTAAGTTACCATCAATCTGGAACGGCGGATGTGCGCAGAAAAGGTTAGCATAAGTACCTGCTCCTGATCTCATACTGATTTCGCTGGTAGCAGCGGCTGGCGCCAATAATTCGCGTAACATCGTATAGGCGTGGTTGCCGTTGCCTAAGCGCGCCCAGAAAGCAATTTTCCATGCGCGCGACCACCCGGTGCCGCCATCGCCTCTTCTGAGGAGTGTTTTTTCTGCAGCGGCCGCCAGCTCCGGCGTATCCCACGGCGTAATTTCATCGTAGGGGTATAAGCCATACAATGGTGATACGTGGCGGTGATGCGGGTCGGATTCTTTATAATCCTGCAGCCATTCCTGCACCCCACCCATGCTTGGGCTGATCTGGTTGGGCGCCAGTTTGCCCAGTACCGCCTGGAGTGTGTCTGCCCAGGCTTTATCCGTTTGCAGGATGCGGGCCGCTTCCTGGTTGGCTTTGAGCAGATCCCTTCCGATCTGCATATCCATTGTTGGACCCATACAGGTTTGTCCTTGCTGCCCGTTGGGCAGGATGTACGCATTTTCCGGTGAATTAGAAGGCGCCGTAACCAGCCACTGATGCGATGGTTCGGTGATCAGGATATCTTTATAAAATACAGCGGCGCCTTTCAGGACCGGGTATATTTCTTTCAGGAACTTTTTATCGTTGGTATACTGGTAATGTTTCCAGAGATGAGTGGCTACCCAGGCGCCACCGGTTAGCGTAGAGCCCCAGTCGGCCCCTTCACCTGGAGAAGTAAAGCCCCACGGGTTGTTGATCACATGCGCTACCCAGCCATCTGCATTGTAGTAAGTACGGGCAGTGCGCTGACCGTATTTCGCCATTTGCCCGGCCAGTGTAAACAGTGGCTGGTGGCAGTCCGACAGGTTGGTTACTTCCGCCGGCCAGTAGTTCATCTGTACATTGATGTTGAGATGATAGTCGGCGTTCCACGGCGTTTGGTACTCTTCCGCCCATAGTCCCTGTAAATTGGCCGGCATGCCGCCATTACGGGAGGAGCTGATCAGCAGGTACCGTCCGAAGTTAAAATACAGGGAGGCCAGGGAAGCGTCTTTCTTACCGTCGTGCAGGCGTTGCAGCCGGTCGATGGTAGCGAGTGACTTCACCTCCTCATTGCTGTTATCTGTAAACGATATGCGGCAACGGTTGAAAAACGACGTATAGTCTTTTACGTGTGCCTGCAGCAATGATTGCCACGACGAGGCAGTGACTTTGCTGATGTCTGCCAGTGTTTTCTGCATCGGGGCCGGACCGGGTGTTTCCACCGCCGGCCAATTCATATTGGTACGGGCGGCCACCAGTAATAAACATTCGGTGGCGCCGGCAATGGTGATCTGGTCATTGCTTTGTGTGCGGGTACCACCTTTGGGTATTACTTTCAGTACGGCTGCATACTGAACGCCGGGGTCGTTGTTGCCGCCATTCAGTGTGCCGCTCATTTCCAGGTTGCCGTTTACCAGTTTCAGTGCGGCGCGTTCTTTCCGGTATAACCCCGTGCTGAAAGAGAGGCTGCCGGGCTTGCTGGCAGTGAGTCGTACCACGGCTACCTGTCCGGGGGCGGATACCAGTACTTCTTCCTTAAAAGTAACCCCGTTCTTTTCCCAGCTTACGGCGCTGATGGCGCTATCCAGCCGCAGCTGGCGCTGGTAGTTGCTTACCGCCGACAGGGTGTCTTTCCACTGAATAAAAAGATCGCCCAGGGTTTGATAGCAACCAAACTTTACGTTGGCGCCACCACTGCTTCCCGGACCCTTGCACACAAAATACTGCTGCAACATTTTCTGCGCTTCAATATTTTTTCCTTCCAGTAGTAATGTTCTGATCTGTGGCAGGTAGTTGCCTGCTTCTTTGCTGTCGGCATCCTGTACGCCGCCGGCCCACATCGATATTTCGTTTAATACAATCCGTTCCCTGTTGGTGTTACCAAACACCATAGCACCCATACGCCCGTTTCCCAACGGGGCAGACGCGGTAAAATGCCGGGCCGGTTCACTGAACCGTACCGTTACATCAGATTGCGCCGATAATGTGAGGGCGCCCAATAAAAATGCAGCTTGCAGCGTGGAATATATCTTGCAGTTCATATGCTTCAAGATATATAAAATAGTTATGCAGCGGAAGCCCCCAAGGGGTAATTGCTAATTACAAATTAAGAAATGCGAATTCAGTATCGGTGACGGGCTCATTGCAACCACTTCATGCCTTTCATGCACGCCCGGGCGGTATGATAAGGACGACAGCGGCCATGCGGTTGCAGCTGCCAGGCGTTGATAAAACCAACCAGTGCTTCGGCCTGCGGCCACCAGTGTTTTTCGGTATTCATATGCCGGCGGTAAGTTTCATATTCATACCATAGGCCACCATCTTTGTCAATGTCGCCCTGCAGGATGGCGTTGGTGATCACCAGGGCCAGTTTCCGGTATTGTTCCGTGAGGAGCGGATCACCGGCAATTTCCGCGGCTTCCTGCAGGAGCCGGCTGGCTTCAATATCATGGCCGTAGGATACATTATTCCCTTTTTACCTGCCATTGCTCATCAAAAAATAAATGCAGATGCCCGTTTTTTTTATCGATGATCTTATCATAGAATACCTGCAACAGCCGTTGTATTTGTGTACGTAGTTTTTCATCCGGCCAAACGGTGTACAGGTTGGCATAGGCTTCCACCACATGCAGATGGGTGTTCATGGTTTTCTTTTCATTGGCGTCTTTTGCACTGAGGCGCAGGTCTGCTATTTTCTGCCACTCGCGTGTGAATGCTTCAAAGTAGCCGCCATAAACCGGATCATAGCTGTGCTCCTCTATACTGTTGTACAGGGAGATGGCCGTGGCCAGTACCTCCGGATGTGGCGCCGCTTTGTAGTATTCACTGTAGGCGTAAAGCGCAAATGCAATAGCGTATACCTGTTTCTTTGTTTCCGCCGGCTGGCCGGTATAGTCCACCGTCCAGTATACGCCTCCGTAGGTGTGATCAATAAAGTGCGTATTAAAATACTGATATGCACGATCCGCCATTACAAGGTATGCGGGGTTGCGGGGTGGAATTCTGCCTGAAAAATATTTTATACTGCAATTAGCAAATCTATCTCTATAAAAGACAATTTTTATAATACTTATTTGTCTATTCAGGGTGCTTTGTTATCAGTTGGGGAGATCAGTCTTCCGCAGGGGTGATTTCAAACCTCGCGGCGTAATGTAGTGGCTCCACAGGTCTGCCGGTAAGGGCGCCCCAGGCATAGGTAAAACAGGCGCCGAAATAAAAGATCAGGGAAGAATAAAACATAAACAACAACACCAGCACAGTAGACGCAGAAGCGCCATAAATGCTGTTAATACTGCTATAGGTGAGCATTACCTTTAATACCATTTTCCCGATGTTAAACAGGATACTTGTCACCAGCGCGCCGGTAATCCCTATCCTCCAGCGTGGACGCCCGTCCGGCAGGAAATGGAACACAAGAAAAAACCAGATGGTAACAATGATCACAGAAATAACATAGTTGAGCGTACTGTTATAATAACCAGCCAATGCAGGCAGGTATAAGTCAATATACTTTCCAAGAAAGGTACGTGCAGTTTCCACCACCAGGTCGATAATAAACAGCACACCTGCAAAAACAATCACCAGCACGGCCTTCAGCCGGGACACCATAATTTCCCAAAAACTACTCTTATGGGTTGGTCTTATTTTCCAGAGTTCATTCAGGGAGCCTTTAATAATTTTAAAGAGTGTGGTAGCAACAAACAGCAGGAAGATAAACCCGGCAATAGCGATGATCCAGTTCTGTGCAATACTCCGGAAGGCCTTCAGGGTTTCGAGGATGGCTTCGGTTGTTTCCTTTCCAAACATACCTTCCAACTGTATCATGAGGCGCAGGCCAGGGTGTTGTATCCGGAAAATAATACGCAGCAACTGGATAATAATGATCAGGATAGCGGGCAACGCAAAAGTGGTGAAGAAGGCTGTAGCGCCGGCCATCCGCAGCGGGTCACTGGCCTGCAGCGCCTTATATGCCTCTTTAAAGGAAAGCAGGAAAAGCTGCCAGCGCGGCAATTGTTTTTCTGTTGTAACGGTGTTCATACCTGCACCCAATTTACTGATTAATTTCCGTTGCTGGTCAGCCGGTTGAAATTGCGGAGTACATTATTTAATTTGCCCCGCAATTACCACCTTATGCAAATATTACGCCTTCTTGTCATTTTAACATTTATCAGTTGTGATGTACTTCTTTACAGTGGTTGCCACCAGTAATAAAAAGGTTTTATAGGCGATAATTACAACAACGACGGTGAGCGGATTAATGGCGGAGAAAATTACGGGCTGTTTTAAAAAACTAAAGATAGTAGTTAGCTGACGAGGCGCATTCTGTCAAAGGGCAAGTTCTTCCCGGCCTTCAAAAATATAAAAACGCGGTGTAGTGAGGGCCTTGTTCATGTGGCGGTTCCTGATATGATATTTGCAGAAAATTACTTGTATTAACTTAGTGGGGCTCTTATTCAACAAATAGATCGAACATACTTAATTACTGACTATTGCAGTCTTCTTAACGGTGGGGTTCTGAAAGGTACCCATTCCGCAATTTTCTCAATACTTTTCTCAATAGATTCCAATCGTTGATCAACTAAGTCAAACCGCCGATCAAACCGGGTTTCCATTGCATCAATTCTGAGATCCGTGGTGTCAAGTCGTTTGTCTACTGAGTTAAATCGCTCATTCACTGAGTCAAATCGTCCATCTACTGCATCGAACCTTTTATTCACTACAGCAAATTGTTCATGAATTGCACTAAATTGTTCATGAACTTTATCAAACTTTGACAAAATTGTCTGTAAAGCTTGTGTTTCCATATACTTTATAAAATTTTAATTCGTCAAATTTAATACATATTTAAAGTACACAACACTTTCAAATCAGATATTTTTTATCACATTATTATTTACTAAATCACTCTATCATTCTGATTCAGCTACTATCAAATACCAATGGAAATTTTGTACATTCTCACTTATTAATTAAGCCTCAATTTATCATAAAAAACATGAAAAAGCTAAAAGTATATATTGCCACCAGCCTGGATGGCTACATCGCTGACCGCGATGGGAAAATCGAATGGCTCACCGGTTTCCCAAACCCGGAGAACACGGATTACGGTTATGCTGATTTTCTTGCCACCATCGATACCACGCTGATGGGAAACACTACCTATAAAGATGTGCTGGTACTCAGTGAAACTTTTCCATACCCGGATAAAACAAATTATGTGTTTACAAGAGACAGCACATTGATAGACACACCATTTGTACAATTTATCAGCCGGGATATTACGGAGTTTGTAAGGAATCTTAAACAAGAAAATGGCAAAGATATCTGGCTCATCGGCGGCGGACTGCTGAATGGTGCGCTACTGGAGGCAGACCTCATCGATGAAATGATCATTCATGTGATGCCGGTAGTATTGGGAGAAGGAAGTCCTCTATTTGGCGGTATACCAATGGAAAAAGCATTCCGGTTAACGGATACCACATCTCATCCCAATGGTGTGCTGAAGTTGCACTACGTGATATAACTGATGCGTTATTTCTTCACCATCTGCGCAACTCCACGGCCGAAAGACCAATCCGCCAGATCGTTTTCTACGAAGACGATGATTACGTCATCTACACTCACCGGTGGGGCGGCTGCAATGTGGCCGGCTATTTTCTCATACAACGCCTGTTTCATATCCGCCGTTCTGCCGGCCCTGGCCGCACTGGAAAAGGCAAATCGTACCTGGCAATCAGTGCTCACCAGTAGCAGCGTAGCCGGGATAGCGACTCACGGATATCCTCTTTGACACCATCACAGGTGAATGATATCCGGAAACGAACGAAGAAAAATAAAAAGCCCACCGGAAAACCGGCGGGCATGTGAAGCGGTCTGTTCATCATTCTCTACAGTGTAATCTCCTGTACCGGGGAGAAAAGCAGATCTTCCACACCAGCTATTTTTAAGCCAACCCTCACAAATACAGAAGGTTGTGCCGGCACTACATCCGGTATAGTCAGCTGCAAACTGATATTAGCAGGATCAACAATATCGCCGCCGGCCATGTCGGCTGTTTCAATACTATTACGGCCATCCACAAACTGCGTTTTACACACATACAGGAATACTCGCTCAATATCCCGCGCATTGGCATCTTTAATGATCTTCTCGGCGCTAAAGGTAGCCGTGAGTTTTCTGGCCACCGCCGTA
Source organism: Chitinophaga sp. G7 BAM 1005 (assembly GCF_057126945.1). NCBI lineage: Bacteria > Pseudomonadati > Bacteroidota > Chitinophagia > Chitinophagales > Chitinophagaceae > Chitinophaga > Chitinophaga sp. G7 BAM 1005. The sequence continues at coordinate 5,278,220 of NZ_CP181478.1, forward strand.
AATTTCGGAGAACGGATCATGTAATAAGGCATTACCTCGATATCCTGGTGCAGGCTACCGGAGATAGTCAGCGGAATGGTATCTGTATTGGTTGTTTTATCAGGAATAGATCTGAAAGGCCCCTGGGCAGCAGGAATCACCAGCTTATAGGCAGCGTTGAACAGCATTGCTGAAAACGAGCCATCCTGGCTAACATTAACGTTGATGGGCGTACGGGTTCCCCATCCGGGTTCCCACAGTTCAAAATACACATCGTTATAACTAACATTTATTGGTTCTCCCTGGTATACCAGTCTCCCGTTGAAAGTACTGGACGGCGCCTTATAGTTATCTTTTTTGCAGGAAGCAAAAAAGACACCTAACGCAATGATTATCGCATACTGAATTTTAGTTCTCATAATAAATCACTTTACTGGTTAGGATTCTTTACTATTTTAGGATTATTATTCCGGATATCATCTCCGATAAATCCGTAATAATTTCCTAAACGGAATAAATGCGCAGAGGTAACCGCTCCGGGTAATACCTGTTTAAATACATACTTACCGTTATTAGCACTTCCCGGATCATATACTTTATAGGGCCACAGGGCAAATACGCGTGTGCTTACTGCGGTTGCACTTCCTGGTGCAGTGGTGAGCGGCGTTTTAGCGCCATTCCATATCTTGTGTGCCAAACGCCAGCGCTTCATATCCCAGAACTCATGTCCTTCAAACGCCAGCTCCACTTTCCTTTCATGTACAATCCGGTCGAAAGTGATTTGTGCGGCTGTCAGCGGAATTTTAAAGCCGGCTCTTTCACGTACTTCATTGATATAGCCGGCTGCCACTCCCGCCTGCCCCAATTCAAACGCAGCTTCCGCAGCGTTTAGCAATACTTCTGCGTAACGGTAACGGATCCACCACACTTCACTCTGCGTACCAATACGGCCGGAGCCAACAGTTGGGTCCATATACTTGCGGATGATGAAGCCGGATTGCGCGCTGAACTCCAGGTTATTTACCGGGCCGTCGAACCCTACCACCTGTACATCCGGGCCGTTCGGCTCCAGCTTTGCCTTTGCTCCGAAATTATCACCGGTAACAATGCTGCCATCTTTCTTAATGTAACCCGCCCAGATATCCACTTTCTTGTCTTTAAATTCAGATCCCGGCAACATAACGGTTGCGGCTAAACGTGGATCCCTGTTGGCAAACAGGTCCATCGGATCGTTGTAATAGATATAGCCGCCGCCATTGGCACTTATGGGCAACGGGGCAAAGGTGTTGTCCAATAACTCGAACGACTGCACGAGATTCAGCGATGGATTGAGGCGGCCACCCTGCTGCTCTTCGGCATTGGAACGGGGCTGGCTCCATAAGGTCCAGGGTTGTACCCTTCCGCTCTGTAGTTTGTAATCCTTTGCAAATATTACTTCCGGATTGGAGCCCTTGTCTATAAACAGGCTGACAAAATTCTGTGTAACATTATCTGAATTCTTTCTATACAAAGAATAACTTCCCGTTGCAATCAGCTCCTGTGCCGCCTGTAAGGCAGTCGTATAATAAGCATTTGCTTTTGAAACAGGAATTCCCACTTCTCCACCGGGCAAAGATACCTGCGGTGTTTCAGCGCCATGTTTCGCAATGGAACCGGCATATAGTGCAGCCCTTGTTTTGGTGGCCAGCGCCAGTCCTACCGTTACACGGGTTTTGCTTACCGGGCTTGCAGGCACATATTTCTTTACAGAATCCATTTCATTGATCACAAAATCGTAGATCTCTGATTCTTTTGCGCGCGGATGTTGCAGATAAACAGGATCATTTTTATAATCATATTCCATTGCCTGCAGGATCAGCGGCACGCCGCCCACCCTTTTTACTTCTTCAAAATATACCACTGCTCTCAGGTAACGCGCTTCTGCTATAAAGCGGTCTTTCACCTCCTGTTTAAGCTTTGTAGAAGTACCGCATTTTTCAATAAAGATATTCAGTTCCCTGATGTAGGCATAGTCCCAATAGGTTACTTCCGCACCTCCGCGAACAATCATACCAGGAAACACGTATGGGTAATCACTCGCGCTATGCCGCCAGTACTGGCCGTTTTCAGAAGCAAAGGCTTCATCGAAGCGGGCAAATTCTCCCCAGTTATCAATGGTCTGTACTACCATCGACGGAATGGTGGAATTGTTCACATCTGTTTGCCTGTCGGGATAACGATCATACAGATCTGCCAGTACCGACAGGATCAGCCCTTCATCATTCCATAACTGATCGTTCTGCAGGATGTTGGAGGGTGGCACATCCAGGAAATCTTTGTCCCTGTTGCAGCCCGTACTTAAAGCGAGTGCGCAAAGACCTATATATAACAAACTTTTTTTCATAACGAATCTTATTAATTACTTAGAAAGTAAAATTCAACCCAATATTAACCAGCTTATTCTGCGGATACTGCAACCCGTTTTCATCAGCTATTTCCGGCTCTATTCCAAGATCTTTTACATTATCTAACGAGAAGAGATTGTAAGTATTTACATATACCCTCACCTTCTTAAACCTGATCCTGTCCAGTATTTGCTGGGGAATGGAATAGCCTATTTCCATTGTTCTCAACCGCAGATAATGCACATTATGCAACCAGAAAGTGGAAGGCTTGTTATAATTACTATGACCACCTTTGTTGAAACGCAACGGAGGGTTTTTACCGGGAATCCATTTGCTGTTCAGATCAAAAGGATCTTCGCGGTGCCAGCGGTCATCGTAGAATTGTTTCAACAGGTTACCGCCATTCTGATAGGGCCATCTCATTTCCCAGTTCTGATTATAGGAGTACATGGAACCACCGGAGAAGTCGGCTGCAAAATCAAAACCATTCCATCTTACGCCAAAGTTCAAACCAAAATTAACCGTAGGGTTACCAGTTGTCTGGTAGCCGATGGGGCGCTGATCGTAGTCATTAATTACGTTATCACCGTTCATATCTTTGTAGATAATATCTCCCGGTAACAAAGTTTTATTGCCTTGTCCATCAACGTTAACAGGGTACTTATTGATTTCTTCCTGCGACTGAAACTGACCGATTGCTTCATATCCCCAGTAGATATTATTCCAGCGATCTTCAATGGAATTTCTGTAGTGATCCCATGAGTTGCCCCAAACCGGTTTATAACTTTCGAGGAACCTGCTGCGGGAGTAAGACACATTACCGCCTATCATGAAATTCACTTTGCCTGCCTGCCCGTTATAGGCAGCAGAAAACTCGCCGCCTCTTTGTGAATCGCTGTTCACGTTTTCATCCGGCAGGTTGTAACCTATTTCACTCGGCACCAGTACATCGTATTTGCGGCCGCGTAAGCCGGAGCGTTTACGGTTAAAGAAATCGAGGGAGCCGGATATTTTCCCGTTCCACAACTGGTAATCCAATCCTATGTCGGCGATCTTACTGGTAAACCAGGAGAGGCGGTCGTTGGGAACGCCTTTATCGCGGGAACCCCTGATAACAGTGCCATCCAGGATTACGGTAGAAGTACCATAGGTGTATCCGGGCAGGTAATCGTAGGCGCCGATACCGATATCATCGTCACCCAGTTCGCCATAGGAAGCCCGTAGTTTTAATTCTGTGAGGATAGAATTTCCGCCCAGCCAGTTCTTAACAAAGGGTTCTTCTGTTATTCTCCATCCTCCGGAGATAGATGGGAAAAAGCCCCATCTTTTATCTGGAGTAAACTTCCAGGAGCCATCATAACGGCCCGCTACTTCGAGGAAATATTTATCGCTGAAGCTATAGTTCAGACGGCCGATATAGCCCACACGCGCTTCCGTCCAGTCGTTATCATTATAGGTATCCATATCGGAAAACTGGATCAGTGGCAGCTCGTTACTTTTGGGTACGGCATGCACCCATACATCCAGTTCCCGGCGCTTGATGCGCTCAGACACCAATGTAGCGCCGATGGTATGTTTACCAAAAGTGTTGTTATAATTGATCTGGGCCTGCAGTACGTTTTCCAATACTTTATGATTGCCCCTTTCCCTCCAGGGATTGGAGCTTCCGCCGGTACGCAGATAAGTATCGGTGGCTTCCTGGTAGGTGTAGGTGTCGTACGTATATTCGTGACCGTTCATCAGCTTGTCGGCGAAATAGTAGGAATACATTCCTTTCAGCGTAAGCCCTTTTATGGGTGTTTCGTAAGTGGCGTTAAAGTTGGTTTGCAGTACGCGCCAGTCTTCCGTCCAGTAGCCGGAGATGTCTTTGGATTGTACCGCCCAGTTCTCTGTGTTATGGCCGATATCATTTGGGTACAGCGGGTTGTCGTTGGCGTAGGGTCTTTCTGTTGGCCTGTTACGGAACAGGGCGAAACGGGGCGCCCAATAATCGTCGCCGCCCGGTACGCCGGGGTTATCGCGTTGCTCAATACGACCGTTGATCTGTACGCCTACTTTCACACGTTTGGCTACTTTGGCATCCACGTTACTCTGGATGTTGGTACGGTTAAAATCAAACTCTCTTCCAAGCACTGATTTCTGATCCAGGCGTGTGAGGGAAAGATAGTAGTTGATATTCTCCGAACCGCCTGTAGCATTTACGTTAATAGAATTCTGCGGAGCGTTTTTCTTGATAATAAAATCGTACCAGTCGAAGCTCTTATATCCTTTTTCTGTTCCCGCTTTCCATTTCTCCAGTTCTTCCCTTGTGATGTCTGTATGTGGGTTTTCGTCGTTCATTTCTGCATCTGCTTTACCCAGCATCCATTCATAGGCGTTTACGGTTTTGGGGAACCTCGACCAGTTCTGCCATCCCGTATAGGCGTCTACGTTAATAGTATTTCCGGCGCCCATTTTACCACGTTTGGTAGTTACCACCACTACCCCGTTGGCAGCCCTTACACCGTAAATGGCGGCAGAGGCGTCTTTGAGTACGGTAATACTTTCAATGTCGTTGGGGGAAATATTATTGAACTGGCCGGCATCTTTCTGTATACCGTCAATTACATACAGGGCATTTCCAAAATTACGGATCTGGATATTGGCGCCGGCGCCTGGCCTGCCGTCGGGCATACGGAAAGATACACCGGGGATTTTACCTGCCAGCGTAGCGCTCACAGTAGAGGCATGAACCCTTTCCAGGTCTTTACTGGTAACCCCCGAGATAGCGCCTGTAATAGACTCCTTCTTCTGTGTACCATACCCTACCACCACTACTTCTCCCAATCCTTTACTATCAGTTTCCAGTTGTACGTTCACTACTTTCTTACCCGACAACGGAACTTCCTGTTTTAAAAATCCTACATAGGAAAACACCAGTACGGCGCCACTTTCAGGAACAGACAGCGAGTAATTTCCGGCGCCATCTGTAGCGGTTCCTTTATTGGTACCTTTTACATTCACTGTTACTCCTACCAGTGGTATTCCTTTATCGTCTGTTACCTTACCGGTAATCACCATATCTGCGGGGGCAGCATGGGCCATCAGGCTGAGGGAAAGCAACAATACCGTGAATAGCCGGCAATAGCCGCCCGGTATCACTTTCCGGATTGAATTGCGGAAACGTAATCGTTTTTTCATAACATGTTTTTGTGTGGTCTTATTAAAATATCAGTCTTACATAACTGCCTGTTTGGTTGATGTCTGCTTGTGCTGTTGTTTACTTCACTACCGGGAATGCTACTATTCTCACTTTCGTGCATCCATAGGGCACCAGGCTTATATTGGTTTCTTTGTCGTTTACTTTTCCTTTATAAATACCATTCCTGTCTGTTACGGGTTGTGGCGCCACGTCATCCACCAGTTTCCACTCAGGGATTTGTTTAGCGGTGGTGGTAAGGGTTACCGGCGCGTGTGCCAGGTTCCATACGAAAGTGTCTGTTACCGGTTTCAGGGCGCTTACCTGCAGGTACTTTGCCGGCTCGCGGATGATTTTTTCAGGCAGCCCATAGTTCCATTCACCCTTAGGATAAACGCTGAAGTAATCGCCTTCCACCTCGTCATGTCCTTTCTCCCATTGCTCTTCTAACCTTAACGCGTATACGATCGGCCCTCTTTCCACGGCGCGTGAATTACGGCCCCAGTTGGAAGTGCGTATCTGCATGGGAAGTTGCAGCACCAGCTGATCATCGTTATTCCAGTTACGGTTTACCGTAATGATCTGACCACCTTTCGCAGTGCGCAATTTTTCGCCATTGAGCAATATGGTTGCTTCATCGCACCAGGCTGGAATACGCAGTTGGAGGGGGAAGGCAACTACCTGTTGCATGCGCATCCGGAAGCGGATTTGTTCTTCAAAAGGATAACCGGTTTCTTCCCGGATAGTAACGGGCGTATTGTTTTTTCCCACTTTGGCAGTTACTTCACTCGGGCTGTACGTAAGTGCAGCAAGACCGTTTCCTGCGGCGCCATACCACAGGTGGGATGCGAACTTTGTCCAACCCTGGTGCATATTGGCCAGGCAGCAGGTATAACCGCTGCGCATGCCCAGTACGTTATTCATTTCCCGGTCGAACGGCAGGGAAAAATTAAATACGCCTCTTTTGATATTCACCTGGTTGGCTACCTGGAAGTATTGTTTGTTGTTATAGTCGTCTGTTGTTTGTGTGGGCAGCGCGTTAAAGGTCATGCGTTCCAATGCTTCCATGTACAGGGGATCACCGGTGATGCCGATAATTTCCTCCAGGGAAAACATGGCTTCCACAACGGCACACAGCTCTGTTCCCTGCGTAGGCGCGTTACCGTGCAGGTCTTCATCTGCAGAGAAGATGCCCATTGGCAAACCGTGAAGGTTCATCAGGTCGGCAAAGCCGGTGTGCAGGTCCTGCAGGTACTTTTTGTTGCCGGTGCGCTGATAGTTCATCACGGGGTCTTTCAGCCCCATGCCTACATTCACGCCGTGGCGACGCATCCAGTGCTGGTCGTTTTGTTGTGCTGCGGCATCTATTACCCAGCTGCGGTTGCCGAGCCAGCTGCTCCAGGTGAATGCCTGTGATTGCAGCAATGTGGCCAGTTCCAGCAGTTGTTTGTCTTTATTGATGCTATACAGCCATTGTGCTACCATTACATTCTCAGCGCCGCGGGAGGTGGCCCATTCCGTCCATTTTCCGAGCGGGCAGGTTTTCAATACCTGCAGCTGGTAGTGAAAGTACCGCGTCATAAAAGGTAAAACACGGGGATCATTTGTGGCCGTATAATATTGTTGCAGTACTTTCAGCATCACCATCTTCGGCCACCAGTCGTCGCCGGCTGCAGCGTTACTAACGCCAATGGCTATATTTTTCTCTCTTTCTGCTTTTGTGAGCGGACCAAAATAACCGGAAGGGCGCTGGTGATCGAGCGTCCAGTTGATATAGCGGAGTACTTTATTCTTCAGTTCTTTGTCGTTGAGCAGGTAAGCCAGCGGTACAGCGCCATCGAGCCAGTAGGGTGTTTCCTCCCAGCCATCGCCTTTTCCACCGAGCCAGCCATTGTCGTTCTTCACTTTATCGTATACTTCATCGAGGTGACCACTGGTGCCGTTACGCATGATCTGCAGCTGGTGCAGCAGCCAGCCCTGCGGCTTTACTGCGCCCAGCGGCAATGCCTGGTAAACGGGCATCACAAAGATATTGTTGTCGGCCCTGGCACCCGGCAGATGCGTTGCATCCGCCGGGATAAGACCAACAAAAAAAACAGAAAGCATCAATAAGCCAAACAACTTTCGCTTTTTCATCATTATGGTTTTATAGTTACCAAAGCCGGGTTATATAATTTCTGATGAATCAGTTTTAGTTTTTCCAGTGGCATCTTCTGCACTTTCCGGTCGTAGGTCATCAGGCCATTTATTTCCACCTCCACATCAGTTGTTTGTGTGTATACGGCAGCTGACAATCCCTGTTTAATCAGTGTTTCCAGCCTATCGGTAAAGCCGCTGTAGCGTTTAAAAAGATCTTCCTCATTTTTGAAGCTCTGGTAACCCCAGTTGTCTTTTTGCTGCCAGACGTGTCCGTTCACCGGGAGACCGAGGCCACCGAATTCACCCAACACGATGGCGCGTTTATCGCCATATATTGCCGGGTCGGGCATCGCGGGCTCCGGGTAGTTATGCAGATCAATAATATGTCCTACCGGGTAGAAATTACCACCGCTGGCAGTGTTCACGAGGCGGGACGGATCTTTCTTCATGGTCCATTCCGCGATTTCTACCGTTTTGAATTGTCCCCATGCTTCGTTGAATGGCGTCCATACTACAATAGAAGGATAGTTGTATAAGTGGTCGATGATAGCGTTCCATTCCTTGCGGTAGTAGCCTTCTGATTCGGCTGAACGATTCTGGTCGGTAGCGCGGTCGATGATACCGGGACGAGGCTCCCAGCCGTTCCCGAGATCGCCGCTTGGCATGTCCTGCCATACCAGCATTCCCAGTTGATCGCAGTAATAGTACCAGCGTGCCGGCTCTACTTTAATATGCTTCCGGATCATGTTAAAGCCCATTGCTTTAGTTTGTACGATATCAAACTTCAGGGCTTCATCTGTAGGGGCGGTGTATAATCCGTCGGGCCACCAGCCCTGATCCAGCGGGCCGTACTGGAATACAAATTTATTGTTCAGCAACATGCGTTCCACACCATTGGCGTCTTTGCCAATGGAAGATTTACGCATGGCGAAATAGCTTTTTACTTCATCTATCACTTTACCTTTTCGTGTAACCGTAAGCGTGAGATTATAGAGGAAAGGACTTTCGGGCGACCATAATTTTGGCGAAGCTATTTTTAGTACGGCATTTTCACCGTTGATCGTGTTCTCTGCTACTTTGGCGCCACCATCGTACGCGGTTACTTTTATTACGTCGCCGGCTTTTATGTTTTCCACATTGGCCGCTACGGTGAGTGTTTCCTGGTCGATGTCGGGTGTTTGTTTGGTTGAGGCGATATAGGTATCCGCTACCGCTTCCACCCAAACCGTTTGCCAGATACCGGTTACCGGTGTATACCAGATCCCTTCGGGACGCTTTACCTGCTTGCCTCTTGGCTGATCGCCGTCGTCGGTTGGGTCCCATACTTTTACTACGATCTCCTGTTTACCTTTTTTCACTAACGAGGTGATATCGAAGGTAAAGGGATCAAAACCGCCTTCGTGGCTGCCGGCTTCTTTGCCATTCACATATACGGTAGTACGCCAGTCGGATGCACCGAAGTGCAGCAGTATCTTTTTGCCCTGCATACCGGAAGGCAGTGTGAGTGTGGTGTTGTACCACAGGGTGCTGTCTTTCCCCACATTGCGGCCTACGCCGGAGAGTGCTGATTCAACAGCAAAAGGTACCAGTATTTTGCCGTCCCAGGTGGCAGGTTGATTTTCCTCTTTTGCTTTGATGGCATAGTTCCACAACCCGTTCAGGTTTTTCCAGTTGCCGCGAACCAGCTGCGGACGCGGATAATCCGGCAATGTAGCTGCCGGAGATACCTGTTCGCTCCAGGAGGAAGCAATCTTTCCTCCCACCATTTTCCAATCCTGTTGTTGTGCTATGGCTGTACTGCTGCCCAATCCAAGTGCCAGTGCAAAAAATAGGTACTTCTTTTTCATATATTTACTTAAAGTGATTTTATTCTCCAGAGGGATTAGTGATCCATGTATTTATTTTCACCGGTTCTCCAAAAAACGGGGTACCGTCTGTGTTCCAGGCGATTTTTTGAATGCGGGGATTACGAAGGTTGCCACATCCCTGTCCGGCTTTTGAGTTGGCGTGATAAATGATCCAGTCTTCTTTTCCGTCGGGTGATTTAAAGAAGCCGTTATGTCCTGGTGCATAGGCGCCATTTTCGGGTTTGCTTCGCAGTACCGGCTCCGGTGATTTGGTCCAGCTTGCGGGCAGCAGCGGATCGGCGCCGGTCTTTAGTTTCATGATGCCGAGTATATAATTTTCTGTCCAGCAACCACACGCGGAAAAAACCAGGAATACCTCTCCTTTAGCATTCCGCAGGATTTCAGGACCTTCATTTATCCCGTTCTGTTCCCACGGATACTGCGGCGCAGCTATCTCTACTTTTGACGAGGCCAGTGTCCACGGATCTTTCATACGGGCTATATACAGGCGTTGCACGGCATCTTTTCCGTTATGCCCGCTCCAGATAAAATAGTTATTGCCTTTATGTTCAAAGAGGGTACCATCAATGGCGAAGTGCTCCGGATGGGCAGGATCGGTGATCTGTCCTTTGTCCGTCCAGCTGCCGGTGGTAGGATCTTCGGCGGTATTTTCCAGTACGAAGGTGTGTTGCGGATGAATGCTATCTGATGATCCGGCGGTATAATACACGTACCATTTCCCATTCAGGCGGTACAGCTCCGGCGCCCAGACATCCCTTGCGTTGGGACCTTTGGCCGGTGGCCTCCAGATAACCGTTTCGGTTGATTGGGCCAGCGCCGACATGTTTTTTGTTTTCCTCATCACCAGGTTATGACCGGTGGTATGCATATAGTAATACATGCCGTTGTGCCTCACCACCCAGGGATCGGGGCCGGAGGCCAGTAAAGGATTCTTGAACATACCCGTAGTATCCGCAGAGGTAGCGCGGCATATCCCACTGATGAACAGAAAAAATACCAGTGAAAGTAGTTGGCTACTTTTCATAACATGGATTTAGAAGATGGCTTATTTAAGTGTATATTTCACGCTTAACACACTTCTCCAAAGAAAGACTATCCTTTGAATACTTGTTTGCCCATTTATCTCATTTTTTCTCGCTTTTGTATCATTTTAGCTTTTGGCCGGACGGTGGTGGGTTTTAGCGGAAAAACCATTAGTTTTAAGTTTTCCACTAAATGAACACATGCCAAAAATCCGCTATTACATCCTGTTCATGTTGCTGCTGCTAAGCGAGGCGCTATATTGCCAGTCGCCCGGTTTTGTACATTACCAGGTAGAGAACGGTTTATCGCACAACGCCGTTATCTGTACGCTGCAGGATAAACAGGGGTTTATGTGGTTTGGAACGCTGTATGGTTTAAACCGGTTCGATGGCTATACCTTCCGCGTATTCCGGCGAACAGAGCAGCCCGGAAGTATCGGCGGCAACTATATCCTTTGCCTGTTCCAGGACGATGATGGTTTGCTATATGTGGGATCGGACAAAGGAGTATTTATATATAACCCGCGTAATGAGCAGTTCCGTGAGCTGAGTAAAAAGACAGCAGGAGAAGTACGGGCCATTACCAAAGACAGGCAGGGAAATATCTGGATTATATCCGCAGGACACCTGTTCCGTTACCAGGCTGCCACCGACCGCCTGACGGAAATTCCCGGCTTTCCGGACGCGTCCTCTATTTGCCTGGATGGTGAAGGGCATCTCTGGTTGTCATCCTCCAGAGGGAATATGGCTGTTTATCACTACGACAAAAACAATTTCACCACCTACTCTCTTTTTTCGCACTCTACCAAACCAAATTCCTACGCTATCCAGAAAATTGTACCGATGGGCGGGGATACTATATGGGCGTGTACCGCAGGGCAGGGCCTAAAACTATTCAACACACGGGCACGTACCTACGAAGATTTCCTTTCCAGGGACACCACCGGCATTGAACTGTATGTGAGGGATTTTATCCGCCGGAACAATGATGAATACTGGATTGCATCGGAATCCGGTATCTATATCTATAACATTAAAAGCGGTAAGATCATCAACCTGAAAAAAAATTATGATGATCCTTACTCTGTTTCTGATAATGCCATTTATAATTTTTGTAAAGATAAAGAAGGCGGTATATGGGTAGGCACTTACTTTGGCGGCGCCAATTATTTCCCGCAGCCATATACTTATTTTGAAAAGTTATTTCCAAAAACAGGTTCCTCTTCTCTCAGTGGTAATGCAGTAAGAGAAATACATCCTGACAAATATGGTCATTTATGGATAGGTACTGAAGATGGCGGGTTGAATAGGTTTACGCCATCGGATGGCAGTTTTTCCGCCATCAAGCCATTGGATAAACATGCGCCGGGTTTATCGCATACCAATCTTCATGGTTTACTGATCACCGGAGATTCTCTCTGGATAGGCACTTTCGAGCATGGATTGGATGTCATGGATATTCCCACCGGGAAATTTATCCGGCACTATGCCCCAGGTGACGGTCCGCATCAGCTCCACAGCGGCTTTATTTATAGTTTGCTGCGCACCAGCAACGATAATATACTGATATGCACTACCTGGGGGTTATATGAGTATATCCGTTCCCGTGATGAATTTAATACTGTAAAAGAAGTACCGCATTATATTTTTTATACGGCTGTTTTTGAAGATAGTGAAGGCACCATATGGTTAGGCACGGTGAGAGACGGACTCTATTTCTATAACCGCCGCACGGGAAAGAAAGGACTCTACCTGCATGATGCAGGCGACAGCACCAGTGTGAGTAACAACCGGGTGAACAGAATTTTTGAAGACAGTCATCATCGTTTATGGCTGGCTACAGATGATGGTCTTTGTTTGTATAACCGGCAACGGAATAATTTCACTACCTACAGAACCCATCATGGTTTCCAGAGCAATATGATGTTCTGTATCCTGGAAGATCAGAGCGACCGCCTGTGGGTGACTACCTCCAAAGGGCTGGCGTGCTTTACACCTGCCACTGAAAATGCGGTGGTATATACCAAAGCCAGTGGATTGTTAAATGATCAGTTTAATTATAATTCTGCTTATAAAGATAGTTGCGGTAATATGTATTTCGGCAGTGTAAAAGGATTGATCCGTTTCAACCCGGAAACGTTTGTGCGTAACAGTTATCTCCCACCGGTATATATTACCGGCTTCCAGGTGTATAATAAAGAAGCAGCCGTAGGCGATATCCTGGAGAAATCTATTTTCCTGACGGATACGATTGTATTATCGCACGACCAGTCGTCATTTAGTATCAACTTTGCCGCGCTGAGTTACACGTCGCCTGAGATGACGGCCTATGCGTATAAAATGGAAGGCCTGGACCGTGACTGGACTTACCTGGAAACCAACCGGAAAGCCTTCTTCACCAGGTTATCTCCCGGTACTTATAAGTTTATGGTGAAGTCGGCCAGCAGCGGAGGCAACTGGAGTATTACACCGCGTGTGCTTACCATTACTATTCTGCCGCCCTTCTGGGCCAGCTACCAGGCATATGCCGCCTACATCATCCTGTTATGCAGCCTGGTGTATTTTATTATCCGGTGGTATCATCAGCGTGCGCAGCAAAAACAAAAACGGCAGCTGGAGCTGTTGGAGCACGAAAAAGAAAAAGAGTTATACCAGGCGAAAATTGAATTCTTTACACATCTCGCGCATGAGATCCGGACACCGCTCACGCTGATCAAGGGACCAATGGAAAAGGTGATCCGTAAATCGGATGAAGTGCCGCTGATCCAGAAGAACCTGCGCATCATGGAACGCAATACCGACCGGCTGCTGGAGCTGACCAACCAGTTGCTCGATTTCCGCAAAACAGAGATCAATGGTTTCAGCCTCAATTTTGTGCGTACCGATATTTCTGAACTGCTGAAAGAAAATCATCTGCGGTTTACGCCAGCTGCAGAGCAGCAGGATATCCGGTTTAAAATAGAGTTATCCAGCCTGCATTTTTTTGCTTATGTAGATGGGGAAGCATTACATAAAATATTGGGCAATCTTATTAACAATGCTATCCGGTATGCGGCAACCAAAGCATCTATACACCTGTTACCTGTTGATGAAAATGATACCACTTTTACTATACTGGTGAAGAATGACGGATACATTATTCCTGCGGAGATGAAAGAGAAAATATTTGAGCCGTTCTTCCGGGCAAAGGCCACCGCCGATAAATCCGGTACCGGTATAGGGTTGTCGTTATCAAGATCATTGACGCTGCTGCACAAAGGCAGCCTGGAGCTGTTATCCACCGGTGGAACACTAAATGTTTTTTCACTTACTTTGCCTGTTCACCAGGAAATAGAGTTTAACCTGAGCAAATGGAAAACAAACCACTGATACTGCTGGTAGATGATAATGAAGAAATCCTTTCTTTCATTGCAGACGACCTGGAAGATAAATATAAAGTGATCACTGCTCGCGACGGGCAGGCAGCCATGCTTTTATTGCAGGAGCAACCCGTGCAACTGGTGATCAGTGATGTGATGATGCCTGTAATGGATGGCTTTGAGCTTTGCCGCATTATTAAGTCTGATTTTGTATCCAGTCATATTCCGGTGATCCTGCTTACAGCACGCAATACGATGCAATCGAAAATAGAAGGACTTGAACTTGGCGCCGATGCTTATATTGAAAAACCATTTTCACCTGAATTCCTGCAGGCGCAAATTGCGAGCCTGCTCAGCAACCGTCATAAAATAAAATCCTACTATGCCAGCACCCCGCTGGTACATCTGCGCAGCATGGCCTATACCAGCGCCGACGAACAGTTTTTAGAGAAACTGAATGACCTGATCAACCAGCATCTCAATAATATTGACCTGGATGTAGAACAGCTGGCAGACTTCATGAACATGAGCCGGCCTACCTTCTACCGAAAAATAAAAGCGATATCAGATCTTACCCCGCATGAACTGATTAATATTGCGCGCCTGAAAAAAGCGGCGTCTTTACTGTCTACCGGATCGTATAAAGTAAATGAAGTGGCCGAGCTTTGCGGTTTTGCCTCCCTGACTAATTTTGGGAAGAATTTCCAGAAGCAGTTCGGGATACTACCATCGAGGTATGTGGCGCAGATACAGGCGGAGAAAGAGCGGTAGCTTCTTTTCCTTTCCCTTCTCCCAAACTTAATCTTGCTTCCCCGCAGGAAAAATAATATATTAGCAATATTCAAAGGTCCGGAAACTGGCATCTGACACATATGTGCGCTGATTTCTCAGCGTCATAAAAGTACATCACACGAATCATTAAATCGATTATTACTGTATGCATCTACCATCATTGATCATTGACCTGGCATTAATATTAGGAGCGGCGGGAGTTATTACATTACTGTTTAAACGGCTGAAACAGCCGATGGTGCTGGGGTATATCATCGCAGGGTTTATAGTGGGTCCCAATTTCAAATTATTCCCCACTATCGGGGATGCGGAAGGCATAAAAACCTGGTCTGAGATCGGTGTTATTTTCCTCTTATTTTCACTGGGTCTGGAGTTTAGTTTCAAAAAGCTGATGCGGGTGGGAGGTACTGCCACTATTACCGCATTTGTAGAAATAGCGCTTATCACGGTAGCCGGTTATTTCACCGGTAAGCTGATGGGCTGGGGTTTTATGGACAGCCTGTTTCTCGGGGGGTTGCTGGCCAGTTCTTCCACTACTATTATTATCCGCGCCTTTGAAGAATTAGGTATCAAGAAAAAGTCATTTACCAAAATCGTATTCGGCGTATTGGTGATAGAAGACATTGTGGTGATCCTCATGATGGTATTGTTATCTACGATGGCAGTGAGCCGTAAATTTGAAGGAACAGAGATGTTGTTTACCATTGCCAAGCTGATGTTCTTCCTGGCGGTATGGTTCCTCGCGGGCATCTTCCTGTTACCTACTGCACTCAAAAAAATAGAACGTTACCTGAATGGAGAAACTTTGCTGATACTAAGTATAGCGCTCTGTTTGGGCATGGTGATCCTGGCAACCAAAGTGGGTTTCTCCGCAGAACTGGGCGCCTTCATTATGGGTTCTATCATAGCAGAAACCACTTCTTCTGAAAAAGTGGAACACCTGATACAACCGGTAAAAGACCTTTTTGGTGCTATCTTTTTCGTATCGGTAGGCATGCTCATTAACCCGGAAATGATTGTGGAATACAGGTGGCCGGTGTTGTGGATAACATTGTTAACCATTACCGGGAAATTTTTCAGCACCACTATGGGAGCGTTATTATCCGGTCAGCCGCTGAAACAGGCCGTCCAGGTGGGTATGAGTATGGCGCAGGTGGGTGAGTTTGCCTTTATTATTGCTACGCTGGGTCTTTCACTGGGTGTGACCAGCGAGTTCCTGTTCCCGGTAGCTGTGGGCGTTTCGGCCATTACTACTTTTACAACGCCTTACATGATCAAGTTTTCCATACCGTTTTACAACTGGCTGGAAAAAATTATCCCTACGCGCTGGATGGCCACCTTGAACCGGTATAGCGCCAGTTCACAAACCTTACAGGCGGAAAGCGACTGGCGCATTGTATTGCGCAGTTATGTAAAAGTGATTGTACTCAATGCGGTGATCATATTTGCGATGATCCTGCTGAATACCTACTATATTGGCCCGTTTGTGATAAAGTATGTGAAGAACCTGTTCCTGGCGGAGATGGTAAGTGTGATCATTGGAATTGCCATGATGTCGCCGTTTATCTGGGCGCTGATGGTACAGAAAATTTCGAGCAACTCTTACAAGGCGTTGTGGCTGGATTCCAAATACAATCACGGACCGCTGGTAGTGGTGGAAGTGGTACGTAACGTGGTGGCGGTGCTGCTGGTGGGTTTCCTGGTAATTCAGTACTTCCCCTTCTGGCAGGCGTTGATAGGCACCGCCATTATACTGGCCTGCGTGTTGCTGGTGCTGCGTTCACAATTACAGAAATATTATAACCGTATTGAAAGCCGCTTTCTTACCAATCTGAATGCCCGCGAGACAGCGGATGCGGCCAACAATAAAGCCACAGCAGCAGATCTTCTGCCCTGGGATGCACAGGTATCTGAGGTGGAAATTGATCCGTGGTCTACCCTGGTGGATAAGCCGCTGATAGACCTCGAGCTGCGGGAGAAATACGGCATCAACGTAGGAGCCATTAAAAGAGGAAATGTGACTATCTACGCACCGACCCGTGATGAAAAATTGTTTCCGCACGACATCCTTACTGCTATTGGCACGGAAGCGCAGCTGGAAGAATTTAACCGGGTAGTGAATACCCTGAATGTAGAAAGAAGTGATGATGTGGCAGATGAAAACATTGGCCTCACCAGCATCGTGGTGGATGAGCACAATGGCCTCAAAGGCCAGACCATCCGTGGATCCGGCATCCGCGAAAAAACGCAGGCGCTGGTGGTGGGTATTGCCCGCGGCGGTGAAAAGATCCTTAACCCCGCTTCCGAAACGGAGTTTGAATGGGAGGATGTAGTTTGGCTGGTGGGTAACCGCCGGAAGATCCTGGAATTTTCAAGGGGAAGGTAAGCGAGAAGGATCGCCTTCGGCGATGTTAAATTGTCTTGGAGCTGGATTACGCTGATTATACTGATTTAAGGATTTGATTATTTTGGATTTTAAAAGATTAGGGGAGATAGAAGCGAATTCGCTTCTATCTCCCCTAAATATTTATAACAGATGGTGGGAAAATCAACGGAATCACGGTTAATCCCAAAATCCTGCACCAAGACAATTTAACATCGCCGAAGGCGATCCTACGCTTTTTCAAGAAACGCCCGCAGCACATACTGCAAAATACCACCATGACGATAATACTCAATTTCTATCAGGGAGTTCAGCTTTGATTTTACTTTGAAAACAATGGGCGCCCCTTCTGCCGGGATAGCCGTTACCGTTAGTATTTTATTTGGAATGAGACCAGCAGCAATATCGCTGATTGTGTACAATTCAGTTCCGGTAAGTTTTAAGGTGTTTGCATTTTCTCCTTCCAGGTATTCGAGTGGAAGTACGCCCATGCCTACCAGGTTGCTGCGGTGAATACGTTCATAGCTTTCAGCAATCACTGCTTTTACGCCGAGAAGGTTGGTACCCTTTGCGGCCCAGTCGC
This sequence comes from Chitinophaga sp. G7 BAM 1005, assembly GCF_057126945.1. NCBI lineage: Bacteria > Pseudomonadati > Bacteroidota > Chitinophagia > Chitinophagales > Chitinophagaceae > Chitinophaga > Chitinophaga sp. G7 BAM 1005. Next base: position 5,295,907 of record NZ_CP181478.1, read on the forward strand.
GCGAAGAACCGCTGCCATATTCCTTTCCGGCCAGTATGATCAGTGGCACTTTTTTAGCGGCATATTGCTGCGCCGCATCATAAACGGGCAATACTGTTCCGGATGGAATAATAGTGGTAAAACCACCTTCTTTGGGCGACAGCTCATTTTTAATACGCACATTGGCAAAGGTGCCGCGGATCATTACTTCATGGTTTCCCCTGCGGGAGCCATAGGAGTTAAACAGGCGTGGATCAATGCCATGATCCAGCAGGTATTTGCCCGCCGGCGTATCCGGTTTGAATGAGCCTGCCGGAGAGATATGATCCGTGGTGACGGAATCTCCCAGTTTCAGTAGCACGCGTGCACCTTTTACATCTTCCACGGGAAGCGGGAATTCGGACAAGCCGTTAAAGAACGGCGCTTCCCGGATGTAGGTGGAGTCGTTGCTCCAGTGATAATCCTTCCCGGAGGGCGCCAATAAACCGCGCCATTGTTCATCACCGTCAAATATTACCTTGTAGATATTCTCAAAGTCTTCCTGCTTTACTGCGGCGGCTACGGCGTCGTTGATTTCCTGCTGGGTGGGCCAGATATCGCGGAGATACACAGGTTCGCCATTGGGGTCGTAGCCCAGCGGGGCGGTGAGCATATCCACATCGATGCGGCCGGCAATGGCGTAGGCTACCACCAGCAATGGCGAGGCGAGGAAGTTCATCTTCACCTGCGGATGTACCCTTGCCTCGAAGTTACGATTGCCGGAAAGCACAGATGCCACCACCAGGTTTCCTTTCTCCACCGCTTCCGCAATGGCCGGCGGCAGCGGACCACTGTTACCAATACACGAAGTACAGCCGTAACCAACGATATGGAAACGCAGCGCTTCCAGTTCGGAGAGTAACCCGGAGCGTTTCAGGTATTCCGTTACCACCCTTGAACCCGGCGCCAGGCTGGTTTTCACCCAGGGTTTTACATACAACCCGCGACTGATAGCTTTTTTCGCTACCAGCCCTGCTCCTATCATCACACTTGGATTGGAGGTGTTGGTACAGCTGGTGATAGCGGCGATGGTAATGGCGCCGTCGCTCAGTACATATTCTTCATTTTTCAGTTTAATACGTACGGATTTAAGATAGTCCAGTTCTACCGCTACTTCTTCCACCTGCTTTTGTATTTCGTAGGTAAAGGCGGTACCGGAACCACCTTCCGACAGCCAGGCGGTGTCGCGGCGTTTTCCTTCGGGAGTATACATGCGTTTAAATTCCTTGCTGAGCAGGGTTTCAAACTCGTTGTGCAGATCGCGGACCAGGATACGGTCCTGCGGCCGCTTAGGCCCGGCTACCGCGGATTGTATTTGTCCGAGGTCCAGTTCGATAATATCTGTATAAGTGATTTGTTCGCTGCCATGACGCCAGAGCATATTTTCTTTGCAATAATTCTCCACTTGTGCAATATCTTCTTTGGAGCGGTTAGTGCGGTGCATGTATTGCAGCGTTTGCGTATCTATCGGGAAATAGGTAACGGTGCAGCCAAATTCCGGCGACATATTGGAGATAGTGGCGCGGTCAGGTACAGAGAGGAAGTCCAGCCCGTCGCCGAATACTTCCACGAATTTGTCGACCACCCCGTATTTACGCAACAGTTGTGTGATGGCAAGTACCATATCGGTGGCAGTAACGCCTTCTGTGAGCCGGCCGGTGAGACGCAGCCCGATTACCTGGGGGCAGGAGAAATAAATAGGCTGACCCAGGATAGCAGCTTCTGCTTCAATACCGCCTACGCCCCAGCCCAGTACACCGATACCGTTGACCATCGGGGTATGTGAGTCGGTGCCAACCAATGTATCGGGAAACAGCCAGCCATCGCGGCTTATAACGCCTTTGGCGAGGTATTCCAGGTTTACCTGGTGGCAGATACCCATGCCTGGCGGTACTACCGTAAAATTATCGAAAGCCTGTTGTGCCCACTTGAGCAGCTGGTAACGTTCTTTATTACGTTCATATTCATAGGCCACATTTTTTGTATAGGAGTAATCTGTTCCGAAGAAATCGACCTGCACGGAGTGATCTACCACGAGATCCACCGGGATGGCCGGGTTAATTTTTGCACCGTCTTTTCCTTTACGGATCACTTCTGCACGGATGGAAGCAATATCCACTACGGCGGCAACGCCGGTAAAGTCCTGCATCAGTACACGGGCGGGTTTAAAGGGTATTTCTTTGTCCGTTCCTGCCGGGTCCCAGTTTACCAGTGTTTCCAGGTGTTCGTCGGTGATGGCGAAGTTGTCGTGGTTCCGCAGTACATTTTCCAGTAAGATCCTGATCGAGAAAGGCAACCGGGAGATTTTTCTACCGTCCTGTTCCAGTTTGCTGAGTGATGCGATACGTGGCTGCATAATCTGAGTTGTTGACATTTTAGTGAAACAATGATGCTACCATTTTGTTTATTAAATATACCTTATTGTGAACCGTTCAGGAACGATTAATATTAAAATAACCCTGCCGTGCTTATGCATTGGCCTATATTAGCTTTATTATAAATACACCTCAAAATGACCGAAAAATTAAAAGTACCCTCCACTTCCCGCCTGGTGCTGGAAGCAGCCATGCAATTGTATACCACAGCACTGCAGCAGCAGTATATAGAAGCGATCGATTTTAGCGAAACCAGCGGTTTCTATGATGAACTGAAACAACAATATCCATTTATTACAGATGTGATCTGCCTGCGCAAACAAAGTATCCGGAGGATGTTGCGGGAGCGTATGCCCGCGTTTCCGGGTCAACAGGTGATTATGCTCGGCGCCGGACTGGACCCTTTATCTTTATATCTCCTGGAAAATTACCCGCAACAGATCAGCGGAATCATAGAGGTGGACAATGGATATATCGAAGAAAAGCAACGGCTCTATGAGGAGATCATGCCGGGCAACCCGTTGATCCGTTTTATCAAATGCGATATAACGGATACTGCATTACTATGGAGTAAATTATTGGAAAACGGCTACCGGGAAGAGATTCCGGCGATCATTGTTTTTGAGGGCGTGCTTCATTATATCTCCAACAATGCGTTTGTGCAGGTAATGCAGTTGTTTAAAACGCTGCAACAGCATAACCTGGTATTGCTGGATTATTCTTTATCTGAAGAAGAGGTACCTGCCAGATTCCTGTCTTATCACAAAGTGGTGAAAGACGTGCTGGAAAGCTATATTGGCCGGCCTATAAATATGAATAACCGCGCAGATATTGCCGGTTTACTGTACCGGCTGGATGGTATACTGGAAATAGTGGAGCCATTGTGTGAAACGGAAAAAAAGCTCACCGGGAACAATCAGCTGTTTCATGCGCCCGGTGAAGGTATTGTAGAAATGGTGAGCTTCCGGATCTAGGGACTACTCCCACCAATGTTCCTGGGGATAATGTGCGCCTACGGTTACCGGTTCTCCTATGCGGGGTGTGGCGACAAGCAGACCTCTTTGTGCGCCTGCGGCAGTCACTCGCTTCGGGGAGTCATTCCAGGCATGCATAGCCAGTACAAATTTGCCCCAATGTACCGGCAGCAGGGCTCGTGCCTGCAGGTCGATGGCCGCCTGCACGGTTTCTTCCGGGTTCATGTGGATGAAAGGCCAGTAATCGTTGTATTGTCCGCATTCCAGTATCACGAGGTCGAACGGACCAAATTTATCACCAATGGCTTTGAAATGCGTATCGTACCCGGAGTCTCCCCCGATAAAAATCTTATACCCGAAGATTTCCAGTACAAAAGAAGACCAGAGGCTGCCGCCTCTTTTAAATCCACGGCCGGAGAAATGTCGTGCAGGCGTAGCCGTTAGGATGATATCATTTGCGATTTCATGGGTTTCCCACCAGTCCATTTCCGTGATATTATTGCCGGTTGCCACGCAGTGCTGCAGATCATAGCCAACGCCCAAGCTGGTATATATTCTTTTAGTATGGGACTTTAGCTGTGCTAATGTTTTTTTATCAAGATGATCATAGTGATTGTGGGTAATGATCATGAGATCTATTTCCGGCATATCGGCGGGCGTATAGGCATCTGCTCCGGGGAATGCCTTTACCATAAATGACATGGGCGATGCGCTGCCGCTAAACACGGGGTCTACCAGTATATTAAATCCCTTTACATGGATGAGGTAAGAAGAGTGTCCAAACCAGGTGACCACAGGCTTTTCCGAATATAGTGCTTTCAGATCGGTGCGCACCGTTGGCATTAGTCCGGGAGGCCGTACATCTGCCGGGCGTTTCAGTACTTTGCGAAACATGGTGAAATAAGTAACATCCTCCGGCTTTACCGGCGTAATGGAGAGGTTCTGAAAGGCTCCGTTCCGGAAGTTCTGAGAGTGTTGTATTCTTTCTTTTATGGAAGGTAATTTCCGTTGCATGTATTAAAGTTAAGAAGCTTTTATACGAAGACGGGCAACGCGGGAGAATATTTTACCGGGTTAAAAAAAGGTCCACCCCAAAGAGCGGACCTGCATTTCAACCATCATGTCAGTTATTAAGGCCGTGCCAGCAGGCGTTTTCCCCGTGCCATTAACCGCAGCAGGCGGGTATTGCCATAGAAAGCAGAATGATACTTTGCGGTGGCCCTGCGGCGTTCGCCATAGGTTCTCAGCACCGCATCGGCAGTGACGATGCCTGTTAATTTCTTTCCTGCATCGAGTACTGCCAGGATATCCGGCGGATAGCTATCGAAGAGTTCTGTAACGAGATTGATATCATCGGCGGGATACAGGTAGGGCGCAGATGATTCCAGGAGCTCCCTGAGAGGCGTATTGTTTACGGCCGATAGGTGCTGCCGGTTAATATATCCTTTGAAATGCCCGGTCTTATCTGTTACCGGCAGGTAGCGGTAGTGATAAAAGACTGTTTGCAGCAACTGATGTGCCTGCGCCTGGGTTGTTTGTTCATCCAGCACTACCGGGGTGTTGGTGGCCACGGCCGCCACATTGATCAGCTGCATCATATCGGGGGTATATTCTTCCGGGGTGACAATGCCTCTGCGGCGGATCTTTTCGGTCATGATGCTGCCTTTCATGAGAAAGAACGACACAAAATAAGCGGCCGTGCAGGCGGCTATCAGCGGCAGGAGGCCGTGTGTTTGCCCGGTTGTTTCCAGTGAGAATACAATGGCGGTGAGCAATGCGCGGGAGGCGCCGGCAAACATGGCGGCCATACCAATCAACGCCGCCGTAGCGATGTTGATGCCGCTGCCGGGGAATAAATGCATCACTGCCACACCCAGTAACGCCCCAAAAGCGCCACCAATGGTAAACAGGGGAGCCAGTGTTCCGCCGGAGGTACCGCTACCCAGGGAGATCACCCATGAAAGATACTTGAGGACGCAAAGTGATACCAGCAGTGCCAGCGGCGCGTTGCCGGTTAACAGTGTTTTAATGTTATCATAGCCCACACCCATTGTGTGTGGAGCGAAGTAGCCGATCACACCTACCGCGATGGCGCCGAGTGCCGGCCACCACATCCAGTGGATGGGCAATTTCTCAAACAGGTCTTCCACAAAATAAACGGATTTCGACACGTAAGCCGCCACTACGCCCACTATGGCGCCCATCAGCACATAAGTGACCAGGGCAATATCGGTTACGGCGGGGATTGGGGGCATGGCAAAAACCGGGGTGCTGTCGAACAACAGGATGTGCATCCCGGCGCCGGCGATACAGCCTATAGCTACTGGGATCACCGAACGGGGAGAGAATTCAAACAGCAGCAGTTCAATAGCGAGCAAAATAGCTGCCAGCGGGCTTCCGAAGATCGCGGCCATACCGGCGCAGGCGCCTGCTGCCAGCAATACTTTTCTTTCTGCGGAAGAAATATGGATTACCTGTCCCGTGAATGAGCCAATGGCGCCACCGGTAGCGATAATGGGGCCTTCCGCACCAAAGGGACCGCCGGTGCCGATAGAGATGGCGGCGGACAGTGGTTTCAGCAATGTGATTACCGGCGGAATCTTACTTTCATTGCCGATGATGTTTTCCATTGCTTCCGGGATACCATGACCGCGGATGGCTTTACTGCCAAAACGCGCCATCACCCCTACTATCAGGCTGCCTATAATGGGTACTATGATTACCAGCGTGCCCAGGTGGTTTCCTGCCGGCCCTGCTTCTTCAAATGAAAATTTCCCGTAAAACGACAGATTGGTAATGAGACTGATCAGCAACACCAGTGCTTTTGCCACTACGCCAATGACCAGGGCGTTGATACATGCCTGCAGGCTGAGGTAAAATACTCTCCGTGACATGTTTCCGGCAAACTTCTGCTCTTTTTTGTGATTCATACTATATAAAATGACAATTACATCTTTAAAAAAACACAAAGATATGATTCAAATCATATTAAAACCTATTTTTTCTTCCAAAAACGTGAAAAAACATTAGTATTGCAGTCATGAAAAAAGCCGGAACCTGCGATCTGAACACCTGTTTTTTATGCCAGTACAGCATTCCTGAATGGATTGCGGCGGTATCAGATCACAGGCAGCATCTTTTTTATAAGAAGAATGAAACGATTTTCCAGGAGGGCAGCCCGGTGAAGGGGATCTTTTTTTTGTATGATGGCAAAGTGAAAGTGCATAAGCAATGGGGGGCCGAAAAAGAACTTATTGTCCGCTTTGCGCAGAAAGGGGATATCCTTGGGCATCGTGGGTTGGGCAGTGGAGAGCGGCTGTATACTGTTTCCGCCACCGCGCTGGAAGACACCACGGTGTGTTATACGGAGCTGTCGTTTTTTGAGGCGTCGCTGAAAGTGAACCCCAGCCTGGCATTGAAGCTGATGCAGTTTTATGCCGACGAATTACAGGAAGCAGAACGGAAGATGCGCAATTTGGTGCATATGGACGTAAAAGGCAGGCTGGCAGATGCTTTGCTGGAACTCAGCCGGTTGCATAAGGCGCTTCATTTTACCATCAGCCGCCAGGATCTTGCGGCTTTTGCAGGCACTACCTATGAAACTATTTACCGCAATTTGCAGGAGTTTATTGCGGAGAAACTGATTACTGCGGAAGGCAGGGCGATAACGATATTAAACGAAAAGAAGCTGCGCAGGTATATTGTTGGAGGTTGAGTGGAAGTAAACCCGACGCATACATGGCTTTGAGGTGGACTTGATCCGGAAATGCCCGCTGGCAGGCTAACTGGTCTCGGTAAGCCGGAGTAGTTTATCTTCGTTCAAAATAGTGATACTTTTCCCTGAAACGGCTACCAGCCGTTCTTCTATCAATTCATTCAATACCCGGAAAGTGGTTTCATAAGTAGCCCCGATGTAGGAAGCGAGGTCTTGTTTACTAAGTGCGAGGTCAATAAATCCGTCTTTGTTGAAGCCAAACTTTTGTTGCAGTAGTATCAGTGCATTGGCCATGCGGCCTTTAACAGACATATGTGCAAGGTTACGCATCTGTTTTTCGGACGTTTGCAGTTCCTGTGCATAAAACAGCATGAGTTCGTACAGCAGGTCGTGATTAATTTTAAGAGATGCCTGGAAAAAGTCCATCTCTATAAAACAAACTTTTACCGGCTCCAATGCAGTGGCTGATATGGGATAATGATGTTCCGTACCGCCTATACCGCGGTGGCCAACGATATCGCCTTTTTGTGCAAAGCGGACAATGAGTTCCTTTTCGGAGCCCCAGTGTTTATGCACTTTCATGCGGCCTTCATAAATAAAGTAGATGCCTTCTACTTTATCACCTTCTTTAAACAGGGTTTCTCCTTTGTTCAGGGTAAAATTTTTGCGGTACAATGCTGTTGCCGGGGCCCATTCTTTCAGGGATAACCGGCAAAGGAGGCAAGTTTTACCATCACAACCCTGTTTATCTTTCTTCATGTATTGTATTGCTGTTTTGTAATTGTTGTAATGTTTCATCTGCCAGCATGGATTGCAACTTTACTACCTCCCCTACCACTATAATAGCAGGATTTCCCATTCCGGCGGCCTGTGCACGTAAGGCAATATCCTTTACGGTACCGATCACCATTTTTTGCTGTGGTGTAGTGCCGTCCTGGATAATGGCTACCGGTGTAGCTGCTTTGCCGTGTGCATGAAAGATATCCATGATACCTTCCAGTTTACTCATGGCCATTAATATTACTACCGTTGCAGTAGATTGTGCCGCCAGCGCAATGTCTTTTGAAATATCGCCGCTTTTGGTGGTACCGGTGGTTACCCAGAAGCTTTCCGCGGCGCCCCTGCAGGTAAGCGGTATCATCTGGGATGCCGGTACTGCTACTGCGCTGGAGATCCCTGGTACAATAGCCACTTTGATCCCATGCTTCCTGGCGGCTTCAATTTCTTCCACAGCCCTGCCGAATATGAAGGGATCGCCACCTTTGAGCCGTACCACATGGCCATGAGCCAGTGCCATTTCCACGATCAGGTGATTTATTTCCTGCTGAGACAGGGCATGGCAACCATATCTTTTACCTACAAACTTAATGATCGCACCCGGCGAGGCATAAGTGAGCAGGGATTCGTTTACCAATGCATCATATAATATGACGTTGGCCCGGCGGATGGTATTAATCGCTTTCAGCGTGATCATTTCAGGATCTCCCGGTCCTGCTCCGACTAAAGATAGAGATGGAATTGCTACCTGCATACATATTGTATTTAAAATTATGTGATTATTTAACAGCTATGCATGCCTAAAATTAAAACAAAAACGCTTAATTTTATAATTAACATCATACACCTACCTTAAAAATCATCTCCAAAGCAAAAAATACTATTATATTAATTATTTAATAATATAATTCAAGATTTCTGATCCTTAAATATAATCGAATGAAAATAGTAGTTATAGGAAACGGTATGGTGGGATACAAATTTTGTGAGAAGATCATTTCCAAATCTGCCGACACCCCGATTGAACTGGTTGTATTTGGAGAAGAACCCCGTCCCGCCTATGATCGCGTACATCTCACCTCCTGGTTTGACGGCAAAACAGCCGACGACCTCCTGCTTGCTACGGCCGACTGGTACGTGGAGCGGGGCATCCGCCTGCACCTCGGCGACCCGGTACTACAGATTGACCGCACCCATAAAACGGTGCAGTCTTATAAAGGTATCGTGGAAACCTACGATTACCTGGTGATGGCCACCGGCTCTGCTGCATTTGTACCACCGGTACCCGGCATGGATAAAAAAGGCGTATTCATTTACCGCACTATAGAAGACCTGGAAATGATGAAGGCATATGCCCCCCGAGCCAGCAGCGGCGCTGTTATAGGCGGCGGGTTGCTGGGACTGGAAGCCGCCAAAGCTCTCCTGGACCTCGGTATTAATAATACGCATGTGGTGGAGTTTTCCCCCCGCCTCATGCCACGCCAGATAGATGAACAGGGTTCGAGCATCCTCCAAAACAAACTGGCCGGCCTGGGACTGAAAGTGCTTACTGGTAAAAACACCCGGGAGATACTGGGAGATGAAGCAATAACAGGGCTCCAGTTTTCCGACGATACTATCCTGGAGACAGACATCCTGGTAGTTTCTGCCGGTATTAAACCGCGCGACGAGCTGGCGCGTGCTGCCGGTATCGCCATTGGCCCACGCGGTGGCATTGTGGTAAACGAACAGATGCAGACAAGTGACTCCTTTATATATTCCATCGGTGAGTGCGCACTTTACAACAACATGATCTACGGCCTGGTGGCCCCGGGTTATGAAATGGCAGAAGTGGCCGCCTCCCATATCGCCGGTGAAGCTAAAGCCTTCACGGGGTTTGATATGAGCACCAAATTAAAACTCATCGGCGTGGATGTGGCCAGCTTCGGCGACCCGTTCCCTGCTCCGGAAAGCTGCCACAGCATTGTATTTGAAGATAAATTCAAAGGCACTTACAAAAGGATCAACATTACCCGGGATGGCCAGTTCCTGCTGGGAGGTATATTAATAGGTGACGCAGCCGCCTACAACATGCTGCTGCAAACCACCAAAAACAAACTGGTCCTGCCGGCCAACCCGGAAGATTTACTGCTGGGTAACAGAAGCGGCAGTGCCGATGCCGGCGCCGGCGTTACCGCCCTTCCGGATGAAGCCATTATCTGCAGCTGTGAAAGCGTAAGCAAAGGCGCTATCTGCCAGGCAGTAACCGATGGCCGTGAAACACTGGATGAAGTAAAAAAATGCACCAAAGCCGGTACCTGCTGTGGTGGCTGTACGCCAATGGTGAAAGATCTGATCACCGCCACCATGAAGGCACAGGGCAAATATATCCGTAACGTGGTATGCGAGCACTTCCAATATTCCCGCCAGGAAATGCTGGACCTCATCAAAGTAAAATCACTCCGTTCCTTTGATGAAGTACTGGACCATTACGGCAGCGGCGAAGGCTGCGAAGTATGTAAACCAGTGGTAGCCTCTATTCTCGCCAGTTTGTGGAATGATATGATCCTGGACAAAGGCAATGACACTGCGCAGGATTCCAACGACCGCTACCTTGCCAATATCCAGAAAGGCGGTACCTACTCCGTAGTGCCCCGGATTCCCGGTGGAGAAATTACACCGGAAAAACTGGTAGTGATCGGGCAGATAGGTACTAAATATAACCTCTATACGAAAATCACCGGCGGACAACGTATCGACTTGTTTGGCGCACACCTAAGCGATCTGCCAAACATATGGGAAGAATTAATTGCAGCAGGTTTTGAAAGCGGCCATGCTTATGGTAAAGCGCTCCGCACAGTAAAAAGTTGCGTAGGCTCCACCTGGTGCCGCTTCGGACTGCACGACAGCGTGAGCTTCGCCATCCGCATAGAAGAACGCTACCGTGGATTGCGGGCGCCGCATAAAATTAAATCGGCCGTATCCGGGTGTATCCGGGAGTGTGCAGAAGCGCAGTCGAAAGACTTTGGCATCATTGCCACCGAAAGAGGCTGGAACCTGTATGTATGCGGTAACGGCGGTTCCAAACCACAACATGCACAATTACTTGCATCAGACATCGACAGCGAAACCTGTATTCAATACATCGACCGCTTCCTGATGTTTTACATCAAAACAGCCGATCCGCTGACACGCACTGCTACCTGGCTCAACAAGCTGGATGGCGGTATGGACTATTTACGCAATGTGGTGTTGAATGACAGTCTTGGTATTGCCACCCAGCTCGAATCAGAAATGCAGCTGCTGGTAGATAACTACAAATGCGAATGGCGCGAAGTGGTGGAAAACCCTGAACTGCGCAAGCGTTTCTCCCACTTCGTAAACGCACCAACCGACAAAGATCCGACAGTAAAATTTGAAACGATGCGTGCTCAGAAGAAAGCCGCTGAATGGAAATAATCTCTTTACACAAAAATACACTGCTATGTCTACTACTCACACAACTACTACCAGCTGGTTCCTGGCTTGCAAAACATCAGATGTACCTACCAATGGCGGCGTTTGCGTAAAGTATAAAGAGGAGCAGATAGCCCTGTTCTATTTTGCCCGCAGAAATGAATGGTATGCCACCCAGAACCTTTGCCCGCACCGCCAGCAGATGGCACTCAGCCGCGGTATGACCGGCACTGTACAAGATGAGCCCAAAGTAGCCTGTCCTTTTCATAAAAAAACATTCTCCCTGAAAGATGGCCGTTGCCTGTCTGACGAACACGAATGTTCCCTCACCACCTACCCTGTAAAGATCGTGGACGACATGGTATATATAGGCGTAGCCACTGAGATGGAGATGGCAGGTGTATAATAAAAAAACGAAACCCGGTAGCTGGCAGGCTAACCGGGCTTCTGATCCGGAAATGATTGGCTCATTCAAAATCAACCAAAGTTACATGAAAAAATGGTTTCCAGGCAAGGTATCGTTGATACTTCCCGGACTGCTGTTATCGCAGTACGGCTATGCCCAGCTCACACTCGGTGCGCAACTCAGAACCCGCACCGAACTACGTAACGGACAAGGCGCTCCGCAGCCCGATGGCGCCGCACCAGCTTTCTTCACCTCTCAGCGTACCCGGTTAATGGCCGGCTTCAGTGCTTACCGGATCAAACTGGGACTAACGGTACAGGATGTACGTGTTTGGGGGCAGGATGGCTCTACTATTAACCGTACCACTACCCCGGATAATAACGGGTTTATGCTGCATGAAGCGTGGGCGGAGGTATTGCTGACAGATACCGTGGTGAAGAATAAAAGTCTTTCTCTAAAGATCGGCCGCCAGGAACTGGTGTATGACGACAGCCGTTTACTGGGTAATCTCGACTGGCTGCAACAGGGCCGCCGGCACGATGCAGCGGTGTTGAAATACGAAAGTAATGCGTGGACCCTGCATGTGGGCGCCGCCTTTAACCAGAATAAAGAAAATGCCAACGGCAGCGTATACAATGCCACGCCTCCCGGTAATTATACCGCAAACACCAATGGCGGCAATATGTACAAAAGCCTGGAATTTGCCTATGTATCCAGGAAGCTGAACAAGGGTAATTTATCCTTTCTTTTCCTGGCAGATCAGTTTTCAAAATACCACATCGACAGTGTAGAGCATGTGGCCGTAAAAGTATATGAAGGAGCAGTAAACACCCGTTTGACCACCGGGTTATTTTACACACAGGCATTTAACAGATTTACCTATACAGCTGCCGCGTATCATCAGTTTGGCACCAACGGGAACGGACAAACGGTGAGCGGCAGTTTACTTTCAGGTTCTTTCTTTTATAGTGTGAATAAAGCGTTCAGCGCTGGCGCCGGAGCGGATTATACCAGTCCGGATTTTGATCCGCTGTATGGTACCCCTCATAAGTTCTGGGGCAATATGGATTACTTCTATGTGGCCAGCGGATTTGGGAATAAAGGATTACAGGACTATTACGTAAAAACGAAACTAAAGCCGGGGTCGCGTTGGGCATTGACCGGCGACGTACACGAGTTTTTCAGTGCAGCCGATGTAACGGGCATGAATAAACAGTTTGGAACAGAGGCAGATGTAACAGCGAATTACACCCTTACCAAAATGATAGGACTGGAAGCAGGTTACAGCCATTTCTGGAGTACTGCTACCCTGTCGTCCCCTACTGTTAAAAATGTAAAAAACGCTGCTGCAAACAGTAACTGGGCATATATATCGGTTAATATCCGGCCCGAATTTCTGATTAAATAATCTGTAAAACACAACACATGGCTGCTCCTTTAGAAAAATTAAAAATATTCAGTCTTGATACCATACAGATGCGCACGTTCCATATTACGTGGCTGATGTTCTTCGTTTGTTTTTTCGGCTGGTTTGGGCTGGCCCCGCTGATGCCTACTATCCGTACGGATCTCGGGTTAACCAAATCGCAGGTAGGTAATATCATTATTGCTTCCGTATCCGGCACCATCATCGCGCGGCTCATCATTGGCCGGCTCTGCGACACCTGGGGGCCGCGTAAAACCGCTATCCGGCTGTTGCTGGTGGGTTCGTTGCCGGTATTCCTGGTAGGCTTATCAAAAGACTATACTTCCTTTATGCTGTTCCGTTTAGCCATCAGCGTTATAGGGGGCTCCTTTGTTATTACGCAGTTTCACACCTCCCTTATGTTCGCCCCTGCCATCAAAGGCACCGCCAATGCAATTACCGGCGGCTGGGGCAACCTGGGCGGAGGCGTTACCAACATGGTGATGCCGGTGATATTTGCCGCGATTGTTGGTTTTGGTTACACCAAACCTGAAGCGTGGCGGTATGCCATGATACTGCCGGGTCTGATGATGCTCGGTGTAGCGTACCTGTATTACCGTTATACCAAAGATACGCCTAACGGAAATTTTGATGAGATTGGTTATAATAAGAAAGATAATAAAACGGATTGGTCCGTGCTGGGCGACTGGCGCATCTGGGCGCTTACGCTGGCATACGGAATGTGTTTTGGTATGGAGATCACTTTTGACAATGTAGCGTCTTTACATTTTGTAGATACCTTTCAGCTTTCGCAAGGCAGTGCAGGGTTCTGGGCCGGCATCTTTGGTTTTATGAACCTGTTTGCGCGGGCACTGGGAGGCATTATTTCAGATAGGGCAGGCGCCAGATTTGGCATGAGAGGTAAAGGATGGTTACTGGCCCTGATGCTGCTGGCGGAGGGAATCGGGTTGTTACTGTTTGCACAGGCGGGATCGCTGGTAGTGGCTATCATAGCCATGCTGGGCTTTGCGCTGTTCCTGAAAATGGCCAATGGCGCCACTTATGGCATCGTACCGTTTATCAACGAAAAAAATGCAGGGCTTGTTGGCGGCATTGTTGGCGCAGGAGGTAACCTCGGCGGAATGATGTTCGGCTTCCTGTTTAAATCAGACAGTATCAGCTACGTACAGGCGTTCACGTATATTGGCTATGTAGTTATTGCCATCTCCTGTATTGTAATGCTGACACGCTTTACCCGGCAGCCTGCTGCTGAGGAAGCACCGGTAAGAACACCGGTAGCGGTATCATAAATCATTGTAAAACCTTTAGCATGCAAGCATCATTCAAAACCACCTGTTGTTACTGCGGCGTAGGCTGCGGAATAGTGGTATATAAAGACCGGCAGGGCAAGCTGCATGTAGAAGGTGACAAAACACACCCGGTTAACAAGGGCATGCTTTGTTCCAAAGGTATGAACCTGCATTATACAGTGATGGATACATCAGACAGGTTGTTGTATCCTGAAATGCGGTATCACCGTAACCTTCCACGGCAAAGGGTTACATGGGACCAGGCATTGGAAAGAACCGCCGCTGTATTTGCAGCCATCATAAAAAAACATGGTCCGGATGCTGTAGCCTTCTACGCATCCGGGCAATGCCTCACGGAGGAATACTATGTAGTGAATAAGCTGATCAAGGGATTTATTGGCAGCAATAATATAGATACCAACTCCCGGCTGTGTATGAGCAGTGCGGTTGTGGCTTATAAAATGGCTTTGGGAGAAGATGCCGTGCCCGGCGCCTACGATGATATAGAGCAGGCCGACTGTATCTTTGTGGCAGGCGCCAATCCGGCATGGTGCCATCCCATTTTATGGCGCAGGGTAGAAGCAGCGAAGGCCGCCAACCCGGCCATGAAGATCATTGTGAGTGATCCTCGGGTAACGCAAAGTTGCGCGCTGGCGGATCTGCATTTACAGGTAAACCCCGGTACCGACATTGTATTACATCATGCCATAGGCCGGGCGCTGATCACCGCCGGGCATACGGATAGCTCCTTTGTGGAAGCGCATACCAATGGTTTTGATAAGTACAAGGATACCGTGATGGAACGCACCATAGAAGAAGCCGCCGCCATTTGCGGTATTGCGGCAGAAGATATTCACCGTGCGGCTGATTACATCGGCAACGCCACCGGGTTCATGACCCTCTGGACAATGGGTTTGAATCAAAGCTCAGTGGGCGTGCATAAAAATCTTAGTCTCATTAACCTTCACCTCATTACCGGGCAAATCGGCAAAGCCGGCAGCGGTCCTTTTTCTTTAACAGGCCAGCCAAATGCAATGGGGGGCCGCGAAGTAGGCGGCTTATCCAATCTCCTGCCGGCGCACCGGGTACTGAACAATCCCGTGCACCGTAAAGAGGTACAGGCTTTCTGGGGAGGCACGGAGCTTTCCGACAAGCCGGGTTTTACTGCCACAGAGATGTTCACAGCCCTGAACGATGGACGGCTGAAAGCTATCTGGATCATGTGTACCAATCCACTGGTAAGTCTGCCCGACGCCCGCTTTGCCGAAGCTGCACTGCAAAAAGCAAAGTATGTAGTGGTGCAGGAAATTTCCAGTAAGCCCGAAACATTGCGTTATGCAGATGTAGTATTACCCGCGGCCGCATGGACGGAAAAAGAGGGTACCATGACCAACGCAGAACGACGCATCAGTTATCTCACCAAAGTGAATGATGCGCCCGGCGAGGCATTACCCGATGCCGAAATCATTTGCCGCTTCGCGCAAAAAATGGGTTATCACGGGTTCGACTATACGAATGTATCTGAGATATACGATGAACATTGCCGGCTTACGGCCGGTACCAATATTGATGTGAGTGAACTGAACTATGATATTATCAAGGCGCAGCGCAGCGTGCAGTGGCCCTATCAATCGGGCAACGGCACGCCGCGCCTGTTCCGCGACCACCGGTTTTATACCCCAGATGAAAGGGCGGTAATCCATAGTTTCGAAGACGAAAACACATCCGAGCCACTCAGCAATGAGCTGCCGCTGGTATTAACTACCGGCCGCATACGCGACCAGTGGCATACCATGAGCAAAACGGGTAAGGTGAGTAAGCTGAAACAGCATATTTCTTCCTCCTTCCTTGAAATACATCCCGAAGATGCACGGCAGCGCGGCATTTCGGCAGACGATATTGTTACCGTTACCAACGGACGCGGAACAGTACGGGTAAAAGCGCAGCTCAGCACCACCATCAAAAAAGGAGTTGTTTTCCTACCCATGCATTGGGGAAAGATATTGCACAACGATCTTCACCGCGCCAATAACCTGACCAGCCCGCTGCTTGATCCTCTTTCCAAACAGCCGGACTTTAAATATGCAGCAGTACAGGTAGCGCGCTACCGGAAACCGGTACAGAAAATTGTGATAATAGGCGCGGGAGCCGGGGCCTGCGGTTTTGTAAAATCGTACCGCGAATTAAACACTTCAGATGAAATAGTGGTGTTCAGTAAAGAAGACCTGCCGTTTTACAACCGCGTGATGCTACCGGATTACATCAGCGGCACCCAGCAATGGAAGCAGCTGGTGAAGATGACCCGTGCAGAAGAAAAATCCTATAATATTACCTTGCACCGCGGCGTAAGCATTACGCATATCGACCGTAGCAACAAGTTACTCACCGATAGTAACGGGAACGTACATACGTACGATATCCTGCTGATGGCAACCGGCAGCCGGGCGGCCACGCTGCGGGATATTCCACCCATACCGGGCATTTTCACCATGCGTACCCGGATGGATGCAGATGCTTTCAAACAGCATATAGATCCATCCAAAGGGAAAGTCATGATAGCAGGCGGTGGATTATTGGGGATAGAGCTGGCAGCATCTCTCAAAGAAATTAATATAGACGTTGGCGTTATACAACGTACTTCCCGTTTAATGGACCGTCAACTGGATACACTGGGCGGACAGCTACTTTACGAAGAGCTTACCGACCGTGGTATTGACATCTATTACAATGATGAAATCAACCGTTTCTCCGGGCAGGATCAGCTGGAAGGCATCCAGCTGAAAAGTGGCCTGTACATTCCGTGCCAGGCAGTGGTTATGTCTATAGGCACGGTTCCCAATATAGAGCTGGCGCAAGCGGCACAGCTGGAGTGTAACCGGGGTGTGGTGGTGAATGAATATCTTCAGACCAGTGATCCGGAGATTTACGCGATTGGTGAAATTGCCGCTTTCAATGGTACCTTGTACGGCATTACTGCTGCTGCAGAACAACAGGCAGAAGTAGTGGCCCGGTATCTTAACGGCGACATCAGCAATTATTATCAGGGTTCCCTGTTTATGAACATCCTGAAGATGCATGGCACGGATCTTTGCTCGCTTGGCATGGTGGAAACGCCAAAAGATCCGGCTTATGAAGAGGTAGTGTTTATTGATAAAGCGAAACGTTATTATAAGAAATGTATCATTCACCAGGACCGGCTGGTGGGCGCCATCCTGATCGGCGACAAATCGGAGTTTATCGAATTCAGGGATCTCATCCAGCAAAAAATTGAGTTGTCGGATAAGCGGCTGGAACTACTGCGTTCCGGTAAAAAGGGAACGCCGGTAATGGGCAGGCTGGTATGCTCCTGTGGCAATATAGGCGAAGGTAATATCATGGAGAAGATAGCAGGAGGTTGTGATAACCTGCAACAGCTTTGCCAGGCTTCCGGCGCTGGCCTGGGCTGTGGCAGCTGCAAATCAGAGGTGAAGGCTTTGCTGGAAAAATCAATTCAAAAAAACGTGGCAGCACTTGTATAATTATGGCTAAACATACGCATACATTACCCGTTAATTTCACCGGTGGTATTATTTCACCGGGATACCTGCTGCAGTTACTGGAAACAGCAGCTGCAGCGCAGGCTACGCATGTACGTTTTGGCTTACGGCAACAATTGCTGGTAGATATACCGGATAGAAATTTAGCTGTCTTTAAAAAGAACTGCGCGGAGAAACAATTGCCGATAGCGGATCAGCCCAATATTATGAGCTCCTACCCTGCTGCCGGTATCTTTATCCACGACAGCTGGTTGAGTGAAGGGATTTATAAAGATGTATTTAACGGCTTCGACTATACGCCAACACTGAAGATCAATATATGTGATAGTCAGCAAACATTTGTGCCGTTGTTTACCGGGCATATTAACTGGATCTCTTCTTCCAGTTTACATTACTGGTACCTGTATATCCGCATGCCGGGAAGCCAGCAGCTGTATGCGTGGCCGGAGCTGATCTATACCAATAATATTGCTGCTATGAGCAAGCAATTGGAGCAAAGCATCAATGAAGGCGATACGCCGGAGGAAGTGTACCAGCAGGTAAAACAGGTGGCGGGTTACATCGGCCGCGCGAAAGAGAAAGAACCGGATCTTCCTGCTTTTCATTTGCCCTACTACGAAGGTTTTAATAAGCATGACAATAGCTATTGGTTAGGTATTTACCGGAGAGATGAAGATTTCCCCATTGCTTTTTTGAAAGAAGTATGTACCATTTGTTTGGAAACCCGCATCGGGCAATTATATGCCACGCCGTGGAAATCGCTGATCATTAAAAATATTGAGCCGGCTCACCGTAAGCTCTGGGATTATGTGTTGGGGAAATACGGCATCAATGTACGTCATGCGGCGAATGAATTGAACTGGCAGGTAGAAGATAATTGTGAAGACGGGCTTGTTTTAAAGCGGCACATCATCCGCTATTTTGATACTGCCGATGTACGTACTTATGGTTTGTGTTTCAGCGTGAGGATTAACCGGCCGGCGAGCCTTTTTGGAACGGTGGTGATCCGCAAGCAGGAAAACAAGCATGGCAGCAAACTGAAGTATATGCAGCGTTACGACATTCTGTACACGGCGGGGTACAACGCCAATTCTGCACAGCTGTTGTTATACCGGGAAGGTGTTTCCAAAGAGCACCTGGGGCCTTATATTGTAGCGTTGTGCAGAACTTTTTACGAGCGGGAAAGTGAGGCGGATGTATTACAGCATTATGTAACAGAGCAGCAATCGCTGGCGCCTGTTGCCGCTGCTGAACGGACTGTCCATCAATGCCAGGTGTGCTTAACGGTATACGACGATACCGCCGGAGATCCAGAACAGCAGGTACCTGCTGGCACTTTATTCAGTGATTTACCGGAAGATTATTGCTGCTCCGTATGTTCGTCGCCGTTAGATGAATTTAAAGCGATTAATGAAGCTACTTTATCCATACACACTGTGTAAATGCGCCATTAGCGGCAACATCCCATAATTCAAACCGTACCCATTTACGGTTTTCCAGGTTGGTATTAAATGTAAACGTGTTTGATCCGAATGACTGTGTCTGATGCAGGGGAATTTTTTCCCGGTAAACATCCTTCCCATCTCCGGAGATGATTACGGCGTAGTTAAGCGGAAAAGTCCAGCTGGCAGATACTTTCACAATTCCTTTTCCTGTGGCGGCGATCGTATTTCCGGAAGATTTTCCATTCACGGTAAAAACGGGCAACAGTATTTCTCCTGTGGTTACAAAAAACTTTCCCTGCTGCATGGCATCCAGCACAGGTTGCCAGCCATCTTTAAAAGCGGGCAGGTGATCCAGCTGGAGATAGTTTACGTTGAGGTGTCCGTACAATTCATCTTCCGGCGTAATACGGAACAGGTCTGCTTCTGCAATCATTGTTTTGTGCAAGCCCCAGTTGGCCATATCATCCAGCAGATCCAGCGCCCGCTTCCCGAGATAAGGCTGTGAAAGGTCGGCGGGTAAAGCTTTCCAGGCGGCGCCCATAAATTGGGGAGCCGTGAAAAATGCTTCCTCTTTATATTTATCCGGGAACCCGGTAGATCCTTTGGTACGTGCGTGAGCTGTCCAGGCCATGCCTTTTTCTGTTTGCAGGAGCTGCAGCATTTCCTCTTTATTGCTTATGCGGTATACTTTTCCGTAGGTGGGATCATTGGTTACAAAAGGCTGTGAGGGCTTACGATCCATCACCCAATAAACCGGTTTAGGAAAGATGTTCATCCAGTGGCCGCCGAAGAAGTTATTGGGTTCTTCACCGGGGAGTAATAAAAACTGTTTAGTAGATAATCGTTCGCACTCTTTAAACAGTGTTTGCTGTTCGAGGAAGCGTTCACTTTCCGGACCGCGTGGATGGCCGGGGCCGTGGAACTCGCCCAGGTGGACGATATTCACACCTGTTTCACGAAAGGCTTTTATGAATGCAGGAAGTTCCGGCATCGGCAGTTTATTCAATACATCAGCGGTATGCTCCTGGTGAAAGTGGCTGCTCATGGTGTAGTATCCGGGGAGCGGCGTATATGCATCACTGTGGGTATAGCGGCGCACATACTGCAATGTTTTGCCGGCATTGGTATTGCTGAGTAAACAAAAGAAATGAAGGCGCTGTTCGGTTCCGGGAGGAGCATTAAACCAGGGTACCCATCTTTTATCTCCTTCCGGCTCCTGCCGGATACCAATACCATAGCCGGGTGCAGCTTTATTATAGCTATTCCCGTACCAGGTAAACGACTGGTTGAAACAATTATCCAGCGGGTAAAAGAATTGGTGTGGCGCGGGAAATAACGCCAGGCTGCCGGTTCTACTTTCACCGATGATGGTGCGGTATTTTACGGCTACATTAGTGCTCTGCGTGCCTGTTACTGCCGGCACGGACTTCATCACACCTTTGGGATCGGCCCAGTGGATCTGTTGCCAGGGTATATCCGTGGCCGTTAGGCCGGCGTCGTATAGTATAGCGATAGAATCTTTTTGGGTGGTCATTACGGCTGCTATGTTCATCAGCCCGCTGCCATTGTACAGGGTTATTTCCACAGCACCACTAAAAGGGCCTCCAGTAGCGCCGGCCACACGAATAACAGTGCGGGAGCCATCTGTAATAACGGCTATACTGTCTTTCTGCAATTGTACCGGATAAGTGGTGCGGGGTAATTTTGCCGTTTTATCAAAGAAGATATTCCAGCCGTTTTGTGATACCAGGTCGCGTTTGCCAGCGGTAAGAAAAAACACCGGCTGCAGCCCGGATGCCACCTGCTGCCATTCTTTTTTGCCGGTATTCCAGCTGAGGCTGTGGATAAGCGGATTTTGCTGCTCCATATCCAGTACAATCCTGGCCTGTTGATTGGCGCCGGTATTCCACACAGCAGTGAGCTGCTGATTGGCCACGCTTACCTTTGTCCCGCCGGAGGGCTTGTATCCATGCAGGTTTACCGGCACCTGCGCTGCAACGGGCAGGTAAAGAAAACAACAGCTGACAATATATTTAAAGAAGGGCATAACGTGGATATTTACATACAGAAAAGGGGAGAAATCATTACCTCCCCGGTAATCATCTCTCCCCTACAAAATATATAATTGTCCTGATAACAACCTACTATTTTTTATAAACAGCAGTTGTTTGTAACCGGTTTAGTAAAATAACCGGTGGTTGTGTGGCGAACTTAATAAAATCTGCTGCGCTTACCTGGCCTCCGGTGAGCTGTTTTTATACCTGAATAATGATCCGGTTGCCAGCTGACTTCAGGAGATGTTTAAACCAGTACTTTTTTAATCAGCATCTTATGCCTGCATTAAATCCGGCTGATATAAACTTAGCTGATATAAACTTAAATGATGCAGCGGGAAAAGAAGTTACAAAGGACAAAACAGTTCATCCATCCGGAGAAACCGATTATGAAAAAACTTCAACAGATACATTCGGTGAAACACGAACTGGTTTAGCAAAAACGGATTTCGGATTAAGTTCCGGTGTAGGGGTTGAGTATAAAAGATTTGTGCTGGGAGTTAATTATGAGCCGGGCCTGATAAATATCGGGGGAGATTACAGAGACTGAAAAGGAACTTTTCCATTATAAGCACCCTGCTTTATAAGTTATGGCTGCGGATATATTTTGATCCGCAGCCATAACTATGTATATTTGTATAGTTGTGGCTGCGGATATATTCCGATCGGCAGCCACAACTTAGTTAATATTAAAATAATTAAACATGGAAAGACTTATCGGCAGGGAGAGCGAAAAAAAAATACTGCAACAGACGCTGATTTCTGAGGAAGCAGAACTTGTTGCTGTATATGGAAGAAGGAGAGTTGGAAAAACCTTCCTGATCCGGGAGTTCTACAATAAACAACTCATTTGTGAATTTTCAGGCGTTCATAATGCCTCCGTTCAACAACAGCTGGAAAATTTCAGGAATAGCATTGCCATTGCGCTAAACTCGCCTGTACCACCTATGGTTCCGAAAACCTGGACAGAAGCATTTCTTCTGCTTATAAAATTTTCGACCCCGTTACTGGGAAAGGAAAAAAGAGTAATATTCTTTGATGAGTTTCCCTGGCTAAGTTCTCCTAAATCGGGTTTTTTATCGGCGTTTGAATATTTCTGGAATTCATGGGGATCAAAACAAGCCGGACTGGTAATTGCCATCTGCGGCTCCGCGGCGTCATGGATGATCCAAAAAATTGTTAATAATAAGGGAGGATTGCATAACCGGATTACAAAAAAAATCCGCTTGTTACCCTTTACACTCCATGAAACGTCAACTTATCTGCATAGTAAATCTGTGAATCTGGATACATATCAGACCTTACAGATATATATGGCCTTTGGTGGTGTTCCGCATTATCTAAAAGAGATTACAAAAGGAGAAAGTGCCACACAGACTATAGATAGGTTGTGTTTTACAAAGGATGGGCTGCTTGTAACTGAATTCAATAACCTGTATCATTCACTGTTTGAAATGGCCGACCGTCATATCACAGTTGTAAAAGCACTGGCAGCGAAGCCATCAGGTTTAACAAGAAAAGAGATCATTGAAGCCTGTAATCTGCAAACTGGCGGTACCACAACGAAGCTGCTTGATGAGCTGATCCAGTCGGCCTTTGTGAGCATATATATGCCATTTCAAAAAAATACGAGGGATGGAATTTATAAACTAGTTGATGAATATAGCTTGTTCTACCTCAAATTCATTGAGCATTCCAGAGCAACGGGGAAGGGAACATGGATGAAACTGTCGATCTCACAGTCGTGGAAGAGCTGGAGTGGCAGTGCCTTTGAAAGTATTTGCCTAAAACATACTGACCAGATTAAACATGCTTTGGGGATCTCTGGTGTCTATACTGAAGAATCTTCCTGGAGATCAATACCTGAAAAAAAAGAGAAAGGAGCACAGATAGATTTGCTGGTTGACAGGCAGGATGGCTGTATTAATATCTGTGAAATGAAATTTTCCAATACCCCATTTTCCATTGATAAATCTTATGCCACAGAACTGGAAAACAAGCTGCAAGTTTTTAGAGAAAGGACCAACACAAAGAAGACCTTATTCCTGACAATGGTAACTACTTATGGTACCAAAAACAATATGTATAAAACAGCGGTCGTTCAGAATGAAGTAACAATGGAGGATTTATTTAAACAATAAAGTGTCCGTCTAACACCCAAACCCTCCCCCCGCTTCATTTCCGCGCTCCCTCCCGCATTTCCCGGGCTAATTCTCCCCGGATTTGCCTAATTTTGCACCGTCAAATACCTCAAACAGGTGTGGAGCGCAGATCATGTTAGCAGATATTCAAAATGAAACCGATGCGAGGCAATACCGTATCGCTATTTCCGTCTTCTTTTTCATCTCCGGATTAGGTTATTCTTCCTGGGCTTCCAGGATTCCCTCCATTAAGCAGCAATTGCATTTAAATGAGGCGCAGTTTGGGCTGGTATTGCTGGCACTGCCTATCGGGCTGATGCTCACAATGCCCATTACCGGCAAACTGCTGGGCTTATTCAGCAGCCGGAAGATCATGGTATTTGGCGCAATGGTGTTTAACCTGATACTGAGCTTACCGGGTTTCACCACCAGCATCTGGCAGCTGGCACTGGTGTTATTTTGTTTTGGCTCTGCCCGTAACCTGCTGAACCTCTCCATGAACTCGCAGGCGGTACAGGTGCAGCACTTGTTCCCACAGTCTATTATGACCACCTTTCACGGCATCTGGAGCGTGGCGGGCTTTGCAGGCGCGGCCATTGGCTACCTGATGGTGACCATGAACGTGGCGCCTTCCTATCATCTGCTGATGATTAGTACATTATTACTGGTATTTACCATCTATTATTATCCCAAAACATTACCGGATCAGCCGGTGAAGGAAACGGTAAAAAGAGCGGCTTTTGCGCTGCCTGATAAATCGCTGCTGAAATATTCGCTGATCTGCTTTGCCTGTATGGCCACGGAAAATACGATGTACGACTGGAGCGGGCTATACTTTGAAAAAATTGTTGGCACCAGCAAATCTACTGCTGTAGCTGCTTTTGGCATATACATGGTAGCCATGACTACCGGGCGTTTTATCGGCGACAGGCTCGTAAACCGGCTGGGGATCAAATCGATGCTGCTGTATAGCGGCTGGTTTATACTTACCGGGTTATTGCTCGCTATAGTGCTGCCTTATCCGGTGACGGCCGGTATCGGTTTTATTTTTGCAGGTTTGGGAGTAGCGTGTGTAGTGCCACTGGTATTCAGTTTGGCAGGACGCTCAAAGAGCACTAACAGCGGGCAAACACTGGCTTCTATTTCCACGATCGGCTATCTTGGATTCATGGTAGTACCGCCACTGGTAGGATTGGTGGCCCAGGCTACCAGTTTACGCTGGTCATTTGCTATTATGGCAATATGCGGATTAGCGATTGTAGCCCTGGTGAAAGGAATGAAGGAATAAGTTTAAGCGGAGGGGATTCCCCTCCGCTTAAACTGCTAAATAGTATACTTCTCTTTCAAAACTGCCCGCTCCTTTTCCCCGATACCTAATTCTTTCTCAAAGAAATTTTCTACCGTGCCGTATTTGCCTTCAATGGCATTAAAGAGGCTATGCAGTAATTCCGGTTTCAGTTCCAATGCTTTACGAATGGTTTCTTCATCCATGCCCGTGCGCTGTTGCAGCCCCTGGAACATCCGTTTATTCATAGGCAGCAGGTATACATTGCTGGCAGTAAAATCTGCTTCGATGGTTTGCTGCGGCACGCCTAATGCGTAAAGGAATAGCGCGGTAGCCATACCGGTTCTGTCGCGGCCACCGGTGCAGTGGTACATAATAGATTCATTGGCAGGTAATACCAGGAGTTTCTGGAACAGTGGTTTATAGCGATCGCCCAGGTATTGGGTGTTGCCGTAAAACTTCTCCAGGAAATTACCATTCTTAATAATTTCCCCCATTTGCGCGGCGCCGGGCAGGCTGTCGCTGCCGGCGGGGCATAGCAGGTAATCCGTTTTTGGCAGCAAATGATCCGGGGCAGCAGCAGCTTCTTTCACACCACGGAAATCTATTACGGTGTGGATATGTTTTTGTTCCAGTACGGTGAGATCCTGGTCTGTCAGGTGGCTTACATCAGCAGAGCGGAACACTTTTCCCCACACTACTTTTTTGCCATCCTTTGTTTTGTATCCGCCTATATCGCGGAAGTTAACCGTTCCCTGCATGCGCACCACTCTTTGCGCGCTATCGGCTAATTGGGCAAAAGTTGCACCAGGTAAAGCAATGGCCAGTACCAGCATTATTCTTTTCATATAGTATTTGTTATTTTTTGAGAGATGATGTTATTTGATGATGTCCCACCGGATACCGGCCTGACCGCGACTGCCATACCATTCTTCCGCGGCAATACGTCGTTTATCACCCATATAGGTTTTCAGTGGTTCGTTGGTAATGTTATTCAGTTCTGCAAACACCCGTATTTTGGATGTGATGTTTACAGTAGCAGAAGCATCTACCGTAAAGTTTTTATCTGTCCAGGTATAAAAATCCTTACCCAGCTGCTGATTGATGGTTTCCACAGATGCACCGCGGTAGTTGCCCGCAATACGGATCATAAGACCGTTGCGTTCATAAAAGAGGATGCTGTTAAACAGGTGACGCGATTGGTTTGGCAGGCTGGTTTTATCCATGATCTTATTACCGCTGGCGGTTCTTGGTACTTCCACTGACGAGCTGATAAAAGTATAATTCAGTTCTGCGCCCAATCCACTGAGGATACCTGGCAGAAAATCGAACCGTTTGTTGATACCTGCTTCCAGTCCTATGAGGGAGGCGTCGTTCAGGTTCTTTGCCTGTGCCACCACGTAGTTGGTGTTATTCTCCGTGTAGTAAGTTTTATCTGCAAAAATTACGTTACTGATCTTCTTATAAAAGACACCACCGGAAATAAGACCAATATTTTTAAAATAGTATTCGCCCATCAGATCGAAGTTGTTGGAGAAAGTAGGCTGTAAGTCGGGATTACCTTTGGTGATGGTAATATTAGAGCCGGTGTTATCCACAGATTCGCCTGGCGTGAGGTCTGTAAAATTGGGGCGGATAAACGTGCGGGTGTAGGCAGCACGCAGGTTGGCCTGGTCGTTAATGCTGTATTTAAGATGCAGCATTGGCAGCAGCGCGTTGTAATTATTTTTTACTGTAGCCGGTGTAATGGTAGTTACTTTTGGTGTGCCTTCGGCAGTGGCTTTTGATCCATGTAATGTAAATGCGGTGTATTCATTTCTAACACCGGCAATCATTTTCAGTTTATCTGTAAGATCGATTTCTGCCATTGCATAAGCTGCAGCTACATTTTCTGTACCTGTATAAATATTGGTGGCATTGGATTTAGACGTGTAGTCGGCAAAGCCGTTTTTGCGCAGGGTGGCGGTATCATACAAATCAAACAACTGTTGTTTGGTGATGGGATCAATCATAAACTGATCATAGTTGCCTTTCAGCCCCTGGAAGAAGCCGCCGCGTACCGGGAAACCGGTGGTTTGCAGTGTATTCAGCGGCAGCAGGCCCGGTGAATTTGGAATGCCCAGTGCTGCGCCGGGGAGGTACACGATGTTGGAGCCGTACATACCGGCGCGGTCTTTATGACGGTATTTGGCGCCAAACTTCAGGTTCACCCTGGAAGATGCGCTTATTTTGAAGTTCACCTGTGCGGTTTTATCTTCTTCTTTTGTATCCAGTTGCGCAATCACTAACTGTTGCAGGGTAAGCTTCGACGGGTCCATTACTTCCCCGCTGTTTTTTATACCGGCATCAAAGTGTAGCGGATCACCGCCGGTACCATTTGGTGAATCGAAGCCCCAATACCGTTTTCCATCTGCAGAAAGATTATTAAAACCACCGGTAATTTTCTGCCGGAAAGTAGCGATGGGCAATCCTTTATTACCATTGGTAGGCGGTGTTTCCAGGAAATACTTTGTGTAGTAATCGCTCACCGTCCAGTCCATTTTCACTTTGGAAGACAACTGGTGTTCTCCTCCCAGTTCACCGCCGTTCAATACGGTTTGGTAGTAAGAGTAGCGATAGTTATACTGATAGCGGCTGTTGTTGTAATCCACATAAGATTCATATACCGGGCGGATGTCGTTGAACTTATCCATCAGTCCGCGGAAGAATATTTTATTGGCAGAATTGAATTTATATTCGAGTCCAACGTTGGCGCCATAAGTCTGGCGTTTGCCCATGTATCGTTTCAGCATAACGGTGCTGACAGACTTCTGTTGCACCGGATCGGGAAGACCGGTGTTATAGGCCACTTCAAAGGCATCCGTGCCCCACTGGCGGTCCCAGATGGCGCCGGCGATCATCACGCCCAGTTTATCTTTAAAAAAGCGATCACCGTATACGAGGGATGCGTTGTAGGTAGCATCTTTTGAGAAGGTGTTGTAACCGCCTGCCGCGCTTACATTGAGTGTTCTTTTAGCGGGAGCGGTGCGGGTAATGAAGTTAATGGAACCGCCAATAGCGTCGCCTTCCATGTCTGGTGTAATGGCTTTGGCTACCTGTACGTACTGGATAATTTCTGAAGGTACTGCGTCCAGTACTGAGTTGCGGTTGCCCAGTACATTGGCGCTTGGCAGGCGGCTGCCGTTAAAAAGAATAGAGGTCCAGGCGAAAGGCGTACCTCTTACCGTGGCGGCATCGGCTTCCCCGTGGTAGCGGGCTACGGCTACACCCTGTACACGTTGTACGGCTTCGGCGGCATTACGGTCCGGCAATTTACCGATGGCGTCTGCCGCGATTACGTCCATGATAGCAAGGGAATTCTTTTTGATACTGAGGGCTTTCACGGTGGAAGGCGCCATTGTTCCTTTCACCAGTACTTCTCCCAGTTTGCCGCCGGTGGGCGCCAGTGTGATATTGCCGGCGTCGTTGATGCCGGGCTTTACCGTTAATTCCAGTTGTTGTGTTTCATGTCCTATATAGGATACCAGCAAAGTTACTTTACCGGTGGTGTGTACGTTGATAGTGAAAGCGCCATTCAGATCGGTAGCAGTGCCTTGTTTGCTTCCTGCGGTTTGTACAGAAGCGCCGGGCAGGTGTCCTTCCCTGCCGTTGACAACTCCCTTGATGGTTTGTGCCTTTGCCGTGCCGGCCATTACCAGCAGGAGCAGCAATGTAAGGTAACGGGAGCTTTTTAATGGTATAAAAATGCGATCCATATGAAGGTATTTTTCAACAAAAGTGGGGGTTGCTGATGATGAGTTCGACCGCATCCAACTACTGCTACGTGTATACGTATTTTCCGTTTTAAACGTACTCACTTTTATTGAAAACCAATACATTACCATGTGTTACGAAATCATTACCAAATGGAGTAACAGCTATCTGAAACCGCAGGTTTAACATTCCGGTAATATTGGTTTTATACTTTCGGTGCATATCCGCACTATGATATATGTTATTGCCATCGGAGCATTTCAGGCGCTTACCGCAGTTGCTTTATTAGGGAGCAGTAAATTGCGCAGTAAAGCAGATTTTCTGCTGATCCTGTTGCTGTGCTGTATTGCTGCGCATCTCGCTATTAAATTCTGTATCTATTCTTTTGTGAACGACAGCGAGGTGCGTACACAGATGAATACATTTATCGGTTTTTGTTACGGGCCGTTACTGTATTTATATGCATGCCAGCGGCGGAATGCTGCATTTATTCCAGCTTCACGGTGGTATGTTTTTTTGCCTTTTATACTGGGCGCAGTGGGCTATCTTACGGTGGTGTGCGTGCTGATGTGGTCGGCGGATGCCGGTCATGCGGTATTGTATTACTACAATGAAACCACTACCTGGATAATGATGGTGTTGGGTTTCCTCTTTCCCGCATTATCGCTCCGTATTGCGAAGCAATTACCTGATATGCCGCAGGAGAAGAAGCTGATCAACAGTATCAGCTACCTGTTGGGTATTATCAGCATCGTTTCGCTGGGATTTAAAATGGCGCAATCGGTGCATATGCTGGATGGCTCCTATAACTATAATATTATCTGCAGAGATATCGTATATTCTTTACTGTTAGTGGTGTGCCTCGTGATTATCCGGTACAAGTATGTGGGGATCATAGGTGTGCAGCCGGTGAAGGCAGCGGCGCAAACAGTAGCAGCGGCGGAGGTATTGCCTTCCCGCAGGATGCAGCTCAGTACCGAAGAGCAGCGGCTGCTATTGCAATCGCTGGAAGCTTATCTTCATAAAACAAAAGTATTTACGGATGCCGAGCTAAACCTTGACAAGCTTGCGCAGGGCGCCGGGATCAGTAAGTATCATATTTCAGAAACGCTGAACAGTTATGCCGGTAAGTCGTTTTACCAGTATATCAATGAATGGCGTATCCGGCGGGCGATGGAACAGATCCGCTTCATGAACGAAAAAGCGCTGCCGGTGAATGTGTTAACACTGGCGTATGATTGTGGCTTTAAAGCCAAGTCATCTTTCAACCAGTATTTTAAAAAGATCACCGGTCTTACACCTACTGAATATATCAAATCACTGGTGGCTACCAGCGTAACTATTCACGAGTGACGGGCTGTAAAATTCGGCGGAAAAGATCCGCTGTATTTTGTCTATTTCTGCCGCGTACATTGTTTTTTTCCGGGTACCAAAATACAGGGTATTTTCTATGACCTGTTCTCCTTCCCACACCAGCTTTATGCTGCCAGCTTCAATTTCATGGGCGCACAAAAAGTCGGGCACTACCGAGAAACCGGTTTCCCCGCTGAGACAGCGAACAATAGAGCAAATATTTGGAACGATGTAGTTGGGTTTAAAATCCATTTGATGGCGGAAGTTGAATTGCCAGAAACGTTTCAGGTGTTCCATATCTGCCGCGGTGCTGTACCAAAGCTGTTCTTTCAACCAGTTTTCCGCCGCTTTCACGTCTTTCTTTTTCAACAATGCGTCCAGGGGTTTGATATCTGTTTTGCCACCGGCCACCAGTACAATCTTTTCTTTTGAGAAGGATTTAAACTCCAGGTTTTTCTGATCACCTTTCTGCGGGGTGATGATGAGGTCCAGCAGTCCTTTATCGAGGTCATTGATCATTTGCGGGTAGTCACCGAATTTGATGATGATGTTAAAGGGTAGTGTGGCGATATATTTCTCCAGTGTATATTGAAATGTTTCGAAGCACATACCGATGCTGATAGTGGCCCTGTCGGCTTTTGTGCTTTTATGAAAAAGCTGTTCTGCGTTTTCCAGTTTGAGCAGTGGTTCCTCTATAAAATTATAGATCACTTTTCCCCTTTCGGTGGGCACTAGTTTTTTGGCCGAGCGGTCGAACAGTTTATAGCCGGTATATGCTTCCAGGGAGTTGAGGTGCAGGCTTACGCCCGGCTGTGAAATAAAGAGTTCCTGCGCTGCGCCGGTGAGGGTACCCTGCTCATAGATGGATTTGAAGGTACGGAGCCATTCCAGGTTAAGTCCCATATTATTATCATTTTTCTGATACAAAGATATAAGTTAAATAATTATGATAATAATATTTTTTGGAAGAATTTTGTGTTGTCAAAATACGAATACGATGCTTTTTACACATTATACACTAGGCGGACTTCACCTGAAAAACAGGATAGTAATGCCGCCGATGACCAGGTCCAGAGCCGCCCGCGGCGATGTAGCCACTTCACTGATGGCGGAATATTACAGTCAGCGTACCGGCGCCGGGCTGCTGATATCAGAAGGCACGCAGGTGAGCCGGCAGGGCCAGGGCTATGCCTGGACGCCGGGTATATACAGTCCGGAGCAGATAGCCGGCTGGAAACAGGTGACAGACGCCGTACATGCCAATAACGGCCTCATCTTTGCCCAGTTGTGGCATGTAGGCCGTGTTTCACATATATCCATACAGGAAAACGAGGCCGCTCCGGTGGCGCCTTCCGCCATCCTTGCAGAAGGCGTGAAAGTATTTGCCGATCCCGCAGGGAAAGGGGCCGAAAACGGCGCCGGGGAAATGGTGCAGCACTCTATGCCCCGGGAGCTTACCAAGCCCGAAATACAGGCTATTATCAACGATTTTGCACAGGCAGCCAGAAACGCCATAGCCGCCGGTTTTGATGGCGTGGAGCTACATGGCGCCAATGGCTACCTGATTGAGCAGTTCATCGACTCACAAACCAATCACAGAACAGATGAATACGGCGGCTCCCTGGAAAACCGGTTACGCTTCCTGAAAGAAGTGGTAACAGCAGTAGCCGACGCCATCGGCAAACACCGTGTAGGCGTGCGCCAGGCGCCGCTGACCACTTTAATGGGCGCTATGGACGACCATCCGGAGGAAACTTATATTGCGGCAGCAAAAGTGCTGAACGACATAGGCATTGCCTATATCCACATCGCGGAAGCCGACTGGGACAATGCACCCGTGATGCCGGTGGCATTTAAGGAAGCATACAGAAAAGCCTTCTCCGGTACCCTTATTTATGCCGGTAAATATACTGTTGCCAGGGCAGAAGAAGCATTGCAGAAAGGCTGGGCAGACCTCATCGGCTTTGGCCGGCCGTTTATTGCCAACCCCGATCTTCCTTACCGCCTGCAACACCAGTTGCCGCTCAATGAACCCGACAGATCGAAATTCTTCGGAGGCAGCGCGGCAGGGTACACCGATTATCCCATCATTAAAAAAACAACAGATGCTATTATTTGAACCATATACCGGCAAAGGCCTGGCATTAAAGAACAGGATCGTGATGGCGCCCATGACACGCGCACGGAATCCAAACGGAATTCCCAATGAAATGAATGCGTTGTACTACCGGCAACGCACCAACGCAGGACTCATCATCACGGAAGGTACTTCCATCTCTCCTACTTCCTCGGGCGTATTGCATATTCCCGGCTTGTATACACCGGAGCAGGTGGAAGGCTGGAAACTGGTTACAGCAGCCGTTCACGCAGCAGGCACTAAAATATTTACACAGTTGTGGCATGTGGGCCGCGTATCACATACCACCAATCAACCAGGCGGCATTGCACCGGTAAGCGCTTCCAACATCCAGGCTGCCAACTCACATGCATGGGGCTACAACGAAAACGGCCAGGAAGCCTTTGTTCCCTGTTCTGTTCCGGTAGCATTAACCACCGAAGGCGTGAAAGGCGTGATACAGGATTTTGCCAACGCCGCTGCCAATGCGGTAAAAGCAGGCTTCGACGGAGTAGAACTCCACGGCGCTAACGGCTACCTGATTGAACAATTCCTGAATCCCTTTGTGAATAACCGCACAGATGAATATGGCGGCAACATCGTTAACCGCAGCCGCTTTTTACTGGAAGCAATTGATGCGTGCATCGCTAACATTGGCGCAGCGAAAGTAGCTATCCGTCTTACTCCTTATGGTGGCCTTCATGAAATGCCCCACTACGACGAGCTGGAGGCTACCTACCATTACCTTGCTGCGGAACTCGGCAAACGGAATATCGCCTACATTCATATCATGGACCAGCAGTCGAGAGGCAGCTTTGCCTTACCTGACGGCTTCCTGGAACGATTCAGAAAACAATACAATGGTGTAATCATACTGGCAGGCGGCATGAACAAGGAAAAAGCGGAACGGTATTTAACTGCCGGCACCATTGACCTGGCCGCATGGGGAGAGCCTTTTATTGCCAACCCTGACCTTGCCGAACGACTAAAAAACGACTGGCCATTAAATACACCCGAC
Organism: Chitinophaga sp. G7 BAM 1005; assembly: GCF_057126945.1. Lineage (NCBI taxonomy): Bacteria > Pseudomonadati > Bacteroidota > Chitinophagia > Chitinophagales > Chitinophagaceae > Chitinophaga > Chitinophaga sp. G7 BAM 1005. The sequence continues at coordinate 5,329,023 of NZ_CP181478.1, forward strand.
CGGAATTTACACTATGGAGGGGCCGCACATGGATATACAGACTATGCGGCGTATGAAGGAGCATGATAAAAAGAAAGCATTACGATTCATACCGTAATGCTTTTTTTATGAGTACTCATCTGCCAATATATGAAGATTAACCCACACATGAAGAGTAATGCCGCCATTGCCTCCCGGATGCCTCTCCCATACTTCGGACTTGGATATGTCATGGACTATCCATGCACTATCTATACAGTTCCCATGCACTCCTCATGCACTCCTCATGCACTATTAATGCACTATCAATGCACTATCAATGCACTATCAATGCACTATCTCCCCTTTGGAATACCTATTTTAATAATTATCTATATGGCTTTATTTTATTCAGAAAGCGTTCAGACAATCTAAAGGGCATATTGATTTATCACATTATCAATAATATTAAACTTTACGTTATTACACGCTGTTTTCACAGCATTTTTTCCGCGACCCGATCTATTACATTCTCCCCCATAAAACACTGAACCCGCCTCTTACAGCGGGTTCAATTCAACTAAAACAAACTTTAGCCATTGGGCATCCGGCTATTAGCATACCCAAAAAGTTTCTCCGCAGGAAATAAACTGCGTAGTTGGCAAAGTGCGGCCTTTGCTTTTTTCCTGTGGCGCTTTACTAAGGCTGGCAACTGTAATTTTTGTGAGCTTCAGCTTTGAAGTGATTTTCTTTTTCATATTGATACAGATTTAGGTTATTTCAATTTACGATAAGAATCTGTTACCATCAATCACGTAAAAAGGGGATTTATCACTGCTGTGCTCCTTTGCTGATCTTGTTATTGACGATACGTGTGTTGCCGTCGATATCGAGACTGCCATTCACTGCCTCAGAAATCACTGCGCCGGTATTGCGGGCGGGTGAATTAGGAGCAATGTGCAGATCTGGTGTTGTTGTGCTGATGAGTAAAGGATCTGTACCATATACGGAGTTCGCATCTGTGCCGGAAGTGGCTTTCCATGTATTGAAATCGGTAATGATGTTAGTGTTGGTACCATTCCAGATCCATTGCGGTGTGCCGGTGGTGAAGTAAAGGTTGTTGTCGATGATATTACCGGAACCGGTGCCGGTATATTTATGCACAAAGATATCTACCGGTCGCGCATATACGATATTATTACGGATCACATTATCAAAGCATTGTTCCGTGAGGCGGATCTCTCCTTCTATTTCGCCAAAGGCGCCCGGCTCGCGGTCGTTGAACAACAACGTGTTGTTTACCACATAACAGTTGCGTGTACCACCGGAAGTATAACCCAGGTAACCACCAAGATAGATGCCGGTGCGCCAGCAGTTATACACAAAGTTATTCCTCACGATGCAGTTGCTGGTAGGGTAAGCATCATTTTCACTTACGATACCGATGCCGCGGTCTGCTTCATGAATATGGTTTCTTTCCACGGTGATATTCCGCGCGCCGTCTACATAAATAGCAATGGCGCCGTGGCCATGTGTGCCGCCAACAGGGCCGCGGGTCATATCAATATTATACAATTCATTTTCGGTGATAACGCCGTTCCTTGCATAATTAAATGCAGGGTTAGTATTGGCGGCGTAGCCGCCTGCTGCGTCGATACCAATGTTCTCAGTATTGTAGATCGTGTTTCTCCTGATAATAAATCCGTCTACATAACCATTGATCGTGAGATTTTCGCTGTATCCTGTTTTGGTATCGTGAATGATATTATCCTCCACAAGGATGTTCTTCATCACATCGGCGGTGTTGCCGATAATTTCGATACCATGACCGCTACGGCCTTGTGAAGGATCTACGTTATGCTCTATGTTATAAATTTTATTTTTCCGGATGATGATATTGCCGGCGCCAGCGTCTGCTGTGACCCCATTCACATTGGCCCATGCCGCGGTACTTTTTAAATTGCAGATATCAAATCCTTCCAGCACCACATAACTGGTGTTACTGATAGTAACCAATGCTTCCTTCCCGGTAACGGTCATACCAGTGCCGTCAATCACGGCTTTTTCACCGGGATATACTTTGAGGGTAATGAGTTTTTCCAGTCGCCCGGAGCGTGGAAATACTACCTTCTCTGCGTAAGTTCCGGCTCTCACCATCACGGTATCGCCGGGAAGGGCTTTTGCCAAAGCGATGTTGATGCTGCGTACCGGTTTGCTGATAGTACCTGCGGCCGAGTTATCGCCGTTGGCGGCTACGTACCAGGTGTGGGTTTGTGCGGCATCAACGGTAGTAACAGCGGTAGATCCTTTACTACAGGCGCCGGCCAGCATAGCGAATAGCAATAAATACATGTTCCTGTTTAACATCTTTAAAAAATAAATGGCGGCAGTAAGCTACTGCCGCCGTGGGTTTGCATATAAGTTATTCTGAAATTATTTTCCTGACCCTGTTATTATTTTTATCCAACACATACACTATTCCATCCTTATCTACTGCTACTCCCATTGGTGCGTTGAAAGAGGCTGCAGCTCCGATGCCGTCTGTAAACCCGGCGCTGTTGCTGCCGGCATACGTAATCACATCCCAGGTGTTAGCGGAAATAGCACGGATACTTTCATCGGCATTGGCGCCGTAGCTGCCATTACCGGCCACGTATATATTACCGGTGATGTCTACTGCCAGTCCCCAGGGATTTGCAAACCGTGCAGCAGCGCCAGTTCCGTTTACGTACCCTGCTACTCCGGTAGACCCGGCAATAACGGTAGGCTGCCAGGTACCTGCTTTAAACTGGATAATAGTATGACCAGTATTACTTGATACATAGAGGTTACCAGCTTTGTCGAAGTCCATACCACCGGGAGCTGTGATACCGTTGATAATAGCGGTACTGCTGCCATCCGCCTTCATCTCGAAAACGCTTCCGCCCCCGTTGCTGCAATAATATACTTTACCGGATACTTTATCTACCGCTACATTCCAGGGCTCCTGTACGGTGCCTCCGAGGGTAGTGGTGGCGCCGTCTGGTGTAATTTTGCGGATACTCCACGTACCCGGATCTGCCGTATACACATTGCCCTGTGCATCCAGTGCTAAACCGTATGGAATCTGGAAACGCGCTGCCGGGCCTTTGCCATCGTCGCTTCCACTGTTACCCGGGCTACCGGCTAATACAGTTGTATTTCCTTCGTTATCAATTTTACGGATACAGGCGTTGCCCGGATCTGCCACATATACGTTCCCGTTATCATCTGCACCAATTCCCATCATCCGGTACCAGCTTTGCCCGTTAAAATTAAACAACGCGTCGGCGCCTTTTCCATTTGCAAATCCCGCCGTTCCGTTGCCAGCCAGCGTTGTAACGGTCCTGGAAAACACATAGGTAAAAGGGGTGCTGCTCACCACGCTGTCTTTCCCTACTTTCACCACGAGGTTACCGGTGCCACACTTTTTTGGCACTATCACCATGATCTGTTTCGTATTGGCGTTCACGATAGCACAACGTTTACCGTTGATGGTAACGGTGATATCGGAGGTATCAGCGGAGAAATTATCGCCTGTAATCAGTACTTCTGTGGTACTGCCGCCGGTAGCGGGAATGAAGTCGGTGAGCAATACGGGTTGTCCTTCCGCGTGTTTCAGATCATCGTCTTTTGAACATCCCGCCAACAAGGCAGACATCAGTAAACAACCTTTCAGTATATATGAATTCAGTGGCCTGATCATAGCAGTTAGTTAAGAATTAAATAAAGAAAAAATTACCAGCCCGGGTTTTGCACCAATGCGCGATCTCTTTCCAGGTCCTGTTGCTGGATAGGGAACATATACATTTTGTTATCCCAGTATCTTTTCTGGAAAAGTGTGCGGGTATAAAAACCGGTGAAGGAAAATCCCTGGTCATTATCTTTCGCATTTATATTCATGCCGTAAATCGCCTGGTTTTCCGGTTTACTCATCAGCAAGCGGCGGATGAGTGTATAATAACGATCGCCTTCAAAGCAGAGTTCCACCTGTCTTTCCCGCAGAATATATTTTCTCATTTCTTCCTGGTTGCCTACTGCGCCGGGATATACGGTTTCAATGCCGGGCAGTCCGGCGCGCGTTCTTACCTGGTTGAGGTACTTCACGATATCAGGATTGGCGGGATCATATTCATTCAAAGCTTCTGCATAGTCCAGCAAAATTTCGGAGTAACGGAGAAGGATATACGGAGAACGGTATGCGTCGGTAGACATGCTGCGGAGATTATCGTTCGGACTCAGTAATTTAGCCGGTAGATAGCCGGTGATGATGCTGCTGCCCATTCCCTGCATCCCGGATTTACCGCTGTAATAGAACTCCTGGCGGCCGGTACCATCTTTATTTTTTTCAGAAGAGAAATAGTTTTTATCATCTACTGATACCGCTGCAATCACCGGGCGGCGGTTGTAAGCGATGTAAGCATAGAACCGTGGTTCGCGCTTTGCATACATATTCCAGTCGCCTTCCTTATTTTCCCAGTAATGGTCGCCGTCATGTGTAGCAAAGCCCGTTTCCACGTAGTTGGAAGTAGGATCACTGATGGTTTTACCATTGTTCATATAAAAGGCATCCACTACATTTTGTGTGGCGTTGTACAGGTTGTATCCTGCGGGGCCGGGAGAGGAACAGATGGTATATCCCCAGCGTTGCCAGTTCATGGAAGCCAGAATGATTTCATCGTTCCAGGAAGTAAGGAATACATCTCTTACAGAAAGGAACGGATCGAAGGTAGTACCGCCATTATCGAGGTTGGTAAACAGTTTGTACTTGTTGGAATCGATGATCGCTTTTGCTGCCTGTGCGGCGATGCGCCATTTATTCACATCATAGCCGGCGGGAGCGAGTGCGGTACCGTCCTGGTTTTTGAACGCAGCGAGAGCAGGGTTGCCATTCCATAACGGGCTGGCTGCCCACTGTGCTACTTTTGCTTTTACAGCGAGACAGGCGCCGCGGGTTGCACGGCCGTTGTTACCGGAGGAACTCCATACGAAAGGAAGTCCGGCGGCAGCGCCATCCAGCATTTCATTGATGAATTTTACGCAGGTATCGAAAGGCGCTCTCGGGTATTTGTTCATGTCTTCGTCCTGGCTAACCGTAGTGGTGAGTTTCACAAATGGTCCGTATTGTCTTAGCAGCATCCAGTAAAAGTAGCCGCGCAGAAAAAGATTTTCCGACTTGTATTGTGCTTTCAGTTCGTTGCTCAGCTGATCGGCCGGCACTTTATCGATGTTTTGTTCAAAGATGAAAGATTTCCGGATGGCGGTATAGTAGCCGCCCCAGTTGTAGAAGTACCAATCGGATGCGCTCCAGTTGCCGCTTACCATATACCTTACCGTGGTACCGGGAATGGAAACCGAGAGATCATCCGCGGCGCCGATGCCGGCATAGTCGCCGCCAGCCTGGCGGGCGCTGTAGATATTACTCAGATAGGCTTCCGCGTTAGCCCTGGTTTGCCAGATCTGATCTTCTGTGAGAAGATTATCCGGCTTTTTGTCCAGGTACTTGCTGCAGGATACCAGTGTGATGGCGTTGATACCGATGAAAAAAAGTAACAGGTATTTATATCTGGTCATAACAATAATCTTTTTGATCTTGATTAAAACTGCGTTCTTACACCCAGGGTAAAGGTTTTCGGATAAGGGTACCTTGAAGCATAGATACCCAGTTCCGGATCCCATAATTTAAACTTCGAGAACGTGAGCATGTTGGTGGCAGTGGTATATACCTGCAAGCTGCTGATGCCCTTGCGTTTCATATCGGGTGTGATAAAGGAATAGCTGAAAGTGGCTTGTTTCAGGCGCATAAAGCTACCGTCCCTGATCCACCAGCTGCTGTTTAAATAGTTATTGTCGTTGGTATTGGCGACAGTTAAACGTGGATAATGTACATCCTGACTTGGATTTTCCGGTGTCCATCTGTTCATCATATCTTCCAACACACTCGCAGGATATTGTCCCATACCGGCGAAAGGAATTACGCCTACGCCATCGGCGCCGGCCCCATTACCGAGTACGCCTGAACCATTGGCCATGATCCCTACATCAGCCACGCCTGCGAAAACGGCGGAGAGTTCAAATTTCTTATACCCGAAATTAAAGCCATAACCGTATGACCAGGTTGGAAAACTGGATTTGCCTAAATAGGTTTGGTCGTTACCATCAATCCTTCCATCGTTATTAAGATCAGCGTATTTCACATCACCGGGATGCACTACCCTGAACTGTTGCGGGCTTTTTTCCACGTCGTCCTGGCTGGTGAACAGGCCGAGGCTCTGGTAGCCTTTGAACTCGCCATACTTATGTCCTTCCTGTTGAGCATAGGCATACAGGGCAATGGGATTATCTGCAAAGAGGATCTTGTTACGTGCGTAAGTAACGTTACCGAATAAACGAATAGAGATATCTTTTCCGATATGACCGGTGTATTCCATGCTGCCATCTATTCCTTTATTCACCATTTCCCCGATGTTACCATAAATGGCGCTGGAGCCGTATCCTGCAACGGGTGAAATAGATCTGCGGGCAACGAGGATGGCACTTCTTTTATCCTGGAATCCATCTACTATAATATTCAACTTATTCCACAAACCTATTTCCAGGCCAATATCTGTTTTAGCAGATTTTTCCCAGGTGAGATTTTCCGTACCAATTACATCTGCATTAATACCTCCATAATAGGAAGGCGTACCGGAGCTACCGAAAGAAACACCGGATGCGCCATTATAATAAGTGAGATAACCGAAGCGGTTATTCTCAATCTGATCATTACCCGTCATACCATAAGATCCACGGATCTTTAACAGGTTGATCACTTTTGTATAAGGCAGAAAAAAGTTTTCTTTGGAAATCACCCAGCCAACGGAACCTGCGGGGAAGTAACCCCATCTTTTCCCTTGTTCAAAGTTTTCAGAACCGGTGGCGCCCATATTTATTTCCGCCAGGTATTTATCCATATAGGAATAGGTGACCCTGGCTGCAGCGCTTTGGTTGCGGTAAGGGATGGCTTCTTTTACGTTGCCTGCAGAGCCTACCAGGCGGTTGCGGATGCTACCCACCAGCAATCCACCGAAATTATGTTTACCGAAGCTATGATCATACGTGAGGTTCCCTTCCAGGTACATCATGCGTTCACCTGTAGAAGAAGCGCCATAGCCCAGGTAAGTATTTCCTGTTCTGGTTTGGTTGAAGATCAGGCTACCGTCTTCATTTCTGCCAGGCGCATAAAACAAATCATTTACTCCCGTCCTGCGGTTATCAAATTCGCTGTAAGTATCAAAAGAAAAACGGGCGTTGGCGCTCAGTCCTTCGGTAATTACATCCAGTTTCTGATTAAGGGATAACACGGATTGGATGGAGGGTCTGAATTCTGTGGCGTAGCCGGCGTTTTGCACGAGGTTAAAAGGATTGGAACCGCCGTTATTAACCGGGCCAGCCCACTTGCCATCCGGGTAAGATACGGGGAAGGAGATGGGGTTGGTGCCGTAGGTAGCGTACCAGATAGAGCCGGCGGAATTGCCCGGGTAGCGGGTATTTACCAGCATGGAAGCCAGGTTGAGGGAAAGCAATGTTGTTTTGGTAACATTCAGGTCTACATTACTCCTGAAATCATATCTTTTGAAATTGAGGTTGGGGTTGTAGCCGATGTTATTCACTTTATATTGTCCATCCTGGTTGTAAAACGACATCGACACATAGTAACGCATGGCTTCACCACCACCGCTTACATTTACGTTGGCATTGGCCATAGATGCCCAGTCCTTATAAATAGTCTTGATCCAGTTTACATTTGGATAGATATATGGATCAAGTCCGCTGGCTGTTTTACGAATCAGTTCATCGGAATATACCGGTTCTTCGCCGGCATTGGTACGGGCTTCATTATACAGCTTCATATAATTCACGCCGTCCAGCATTTTTGGCATCTGGGTTAATCCGCTGAAGCCTGTTTCTGCTTTGGCAGATACTTTTGGTTTACCCGCCACGCCTCTGCGGGTGGTAATGATCAGTACGCCATTGGCGCCTTTGGCCCCATATACTGCGGTAGCGGAAGCATCTTTCAACAACGAAATACTCTGGATATCTTCCGGATCAATATTATTAAAAGCGCCGCCGTAGGTGCTGTTTACATCTTCCCTTTGCACGCCATCCACAATGATGAGCGGGGAAACGCTTCCCTGGAAAGTACCAATACCGCGGATGGTGAAGTTAGGGTTATCATAACCGGGTTCACCGCCACCGCTCTGCATGGATATTACGCCGGCTACCTTGCCTACCAGTGCGTTGGTAAGTGAGCGTACCGGTGTTTGCATATCGGCCATATTTACGGTGGATACAGCGCCTGTTACGGTTACTTTTTTCTGGCTGCCAAAACCTACTACCACTACTTCGTTCAGCTTATCCACTTTGGCGGTTAAACTTACTTTGAGTGTTTTCTGGTTGACTACCTTTACTTCTTCGGGATTCATTCCCATCATGGCCACTTTGATAATGTCATCCCTGTTGGCGGCAATGGAAAATACGCCCATCACATCGGTAACCGTTCCTTTTTTACCGTCTTTCACCGTAATAGTAGCGCCAGGTAAGGGATTTCCATCTACATCCATTACCTGCCCCCGCACCAGCCATTCTGCCGGTTTCTCCCCTGCAGGAGCTACCGTTGTTTCCGGAGCAGCTGCTTTTTTGTCGAGTACAATACGATTGCGTTGCAGTACATAGCTGATATTTTTATTTTTAAAGATAAAAGCCAGTACTTCTTCCAGTTTCGCCTGCTGGAAGTTGAGCGACATCTTTTCCCCGTCGTTCAACAGCTGGTTGCTGTACACCAGTGTAAGCCCTGTTTGCTTTTTGATGGCCCGGAAGATCTGCAGGAGGGTCACCTCGTTACCGGTAACCGTAACGATTGATTGCAGCGAAGGCGGCGGTGTTTGTGCCTTCACGCGGGAAAATGCAGTGCATATAAGGGCACACAGCACCAACATGCGCACAACGTTTCGCATAGCCAGCTGGCAGTGGCGTATACTTTTTCTCATTCGGGAATTGTTTACAAGTTAAAATGATGGTACAGCAAATGACCGTAACAAATGCTTTCATTGCAACTACATCGTTTTTCAGAAAACGGGTGACAAGGAGTAGTAAAAATATTTTCTGAGGGAAGAAAAATTTATCTCAGGGTAATTTCATTACCTGATAAATGGTATTCGATATGTGCAGTTGTTTTAAGATCGGATAAGAAATCTTCCAGCCGGTTACGGTCCATCAGGCCCGTTACTACTTGTCCGGCTTCTTTGTTTTTATCCAATACAAAACGCATCCCATAGAAGCGGGAAGCAGCGGTGATAAGGGTTGTTAGCGGCATGCGGTGATAGTAGTAAACACCGTTGCGCCAGGATAATACTTCTTCTTCATCAAAATGACTGGTAACAAATCCTTTACCGGCATCATAATCGGCCTGGATACCTGGTTGCAGCGTTTGGCGTTCGCCCGTTTTTCCTTTGGTAACAACGCTGCCCTGTACCAGCGCCGTTTTCACGATGCCCGGCTGATAGGTATTTATATTAAAAGCTGTTCCCAGCACTTGTACGCTGGTAAGTGCTGTGTGTACAATAAAGGGTTTCTCCGCATTGGCGGCCACTTTAAAATAGGCTTCCCCTTCTACATATACTTCTCTTGCCGGCCGCCCGAAGTGGAAAGGAAAACGTAGCCTGGTGGCAGCGTTCAGCCATACTTCCGTACCGTCTGACAAAGTAAGTTTATAGCTTTCTCCGGCTGGTACATCGAGGGTATTTAATACGGTGTCGGCAGAAGAGTATTGCAGGGCGCCATTGCTGGTATTCAGCGTGGCGTTGTTGAGGGCGATCGTTTTGGGGCTGCTGTCTTTACTCAGCACTACTTTTTCGCCATTGCTCAGTAACAGGCGTACCGGTTGCTTTTGCTGCTGCATAGCCACCGCCGGCGAAGTGGCGGGTGTTGTGCGGACAAAGAAGTAGTAGACACCACTACCTGCCAATAGCAATATGGCGGCGGCAGACAACCACTTTTTAAGGTGGACTACCGGGCGGGGTGCTGTTCTTTCTTCCTTAATCCGGTGGAGGGCTGCTTCAGAATCAATCTGCTGAAGATACCTGTCTGTATGAAGGGTTATGTTCTCCAGTTCCAGCTGATCCCATTGTGCTTTGAAGCCGGCATCATGCTGCAGCATTTCCTGCACATACCGCTCCTCTTCTGCAGAGAGTGTTCCCGACAAACGTTGTAGATATAATTCAAATATTTTTTCCTGTGCCTGCTCCATTGTTAACAAAACGCGGGCTAATACCCCTTATTAGTAATTGCATGACGTAATACTTTCAGCCCTCTTTTCAGATGGGTTTTGAAAGAATTGATACTGATGCCCATTTCATCCGCTGCTTCCTGGTAACGTTTTCCCTGGATATACACCATTTGTATAGCTGATCTTTTTTGTACGGCCATATCATTGATGGCCGTTAATACCTGTTTATAATAATCCGGTGAAACTTCGGTGTTTGCCATACAGGTATCCTCCTGTAACTGGGTGAACGCTACTTTATTTTCCAGTTCCGTCTTTTGCTTTTTAAGATGCGTCAGGCAACGGTTTTTTACGGCCTGATGCAGGTATCCTTTGATATCACCTGAAAAATGAAGGTATAACTTTTTGTCCCAAATGTCCAGGAAGAAGGTCTGTACAAGATCATTTGCTTCTGCTTCGTTTCGCAGGAACCAATAGGCATTCAGGCAAAGCAGCTTGTGATACTTCATAAATAAAGCATCATATGCTGAAGCATCGCCTTCCTTTAACCGCTGTACCAATACTATGTCTGAAGAATGATTCATGTAACCGGAACCTTATTGGTAATTATTCATTACAGGTAGCTTAAACACATAACATATCTGTAACGCTGCTTGGCGGCAGCCTTATTACAGTGATTTTGATTAAATGATCCGGAAGAAATTGACTTCTTCCATTGTTCACGCTTTGATACTAAAGATTTTGGCTAATTGACTATTAAACTGGAATCAAGGTAAATAATAAAATCGGAAAAATATACGGCCCCGGTAAAAAAATTAAAAGCCCCGGTAAAGGATACCGGAGCTTTTTTTCTCATGGGGGGTTTCAGTAGATAGCTTATAATTTAAAGAAGATCTTCTTTTTAAATAGCCAGTAGCACAGTCCCCATTCCAGTGCCAGTGCCGCAAAGGCAGATAATATTTCCCGGATGCTTTCGGGAATTCCTGCCAGCGCAGTAAATCCTTTTACGAAGATATCAGTCGTGGGATTTACCCATTGCCCACCTACTGTTTCAAAGAAGAGATAAATAAAAATGGCGTTCATGCCCACTACTGTGGCTATCCAGGCGTAACGCACATTTTGTTTTACATCTATAAGCCAATACAGCAGGGCCATTACCAGCATCACCCATCCCCCGGAAGCCAGCGTAAAAGAGGCGGTGGCAATCCGTTTGATAATGGGTGTAATGCCTGCCAGGTCCAGTCCATAGCCGGTGATGAGCCCTATCAGTCCTGCTGTCACCAGGATCTTTATTTTCTGTGTCCGTGGCCGGTCGCTGATCAGTAACTTCCCGGCCAGCGCGCCCCAGATGGTATGTGCAGCAGTGGGTATAAAGTTAATGGTTACCCATCCGCCCGGGTTGATCTTACCCATCAGCACAGTATCCATAAAAGCTCCGAAGTTATGACCTTGTGTGAAGGGTTCTTCGAAACCGGGCAATAAAACAAACCGGTACAATAAATCAGTTGCCAGCAGCAATAACAGGCTTACGCCCAGCTGGAAACCAAAGGAACGGCGTATGATGAGGTAAGCGATCAGGGTGGTTACCGATAACTGCGTGAGCACATTCCATAACTCCCATACTAACCTTCCTGCATATACGCAATGGAGGGCGGTACCAAATATAAACAACTTTAAACAACGCAGGGCAATATGCCTGAAATTTTGTGACCAGGTAATGCCCTTTTGTGTTTTATAATAATAAGAGATGAACATCGCAGCACCGGCCATTGTCATAAAAGCAGGTTGCACCAGGTCCCAGGCGCGCAGGCCGTTCCAGGGGTGGTGAAAAAACTGCGTTATTAAACTACCGGCTATCCCCGTAGGATGTAAATGTGCTATTGACTCATAGATACGGGCGCTTTCTCCAGCCAGAAGAATCATGATAAGGCCACGCATTACGTCCAGGGAAATCAATCGTTGGCTGACATTGGTTGTTTTGTTCATTGTCCTGTTTGTAGGCTTAAATTAATAATTTATTCCGGCATATTTAATAAAAAAGCGGCGGCGCCTTCATCGGGGATGGTGCCCAGCTGGGTAGACCAATCGTTGGAAGTGGCCACCATACCAAGTCGTATAGCCGCTCCCGTAAAGCCTTTTATTTTTGAGCGGTCCAGTTTTCCTTCAAAACGGATCACGCCACCGGCTTCCGCAATGGCGCCCATCGTAAAGAAATCTGTACCTGATTGCTGGTCGAAACTGAAGCTGGTTTGCGGTCCATTATGATAATACATCGCCATCGGGACGGCGGCCGTGTTCTGATTGAGCAATAACTGGCCCTCCAGCAGTACATCGTACGCCGCGCCGGTAAACAGGGAGGTGATCAGGCCGGTAGCAGCACTGTTGTCGCTGTCGATGTACATGTCGAAAATAGCGCCATCGGCCAGTTTCCCGCTCATCTCTCCATAGAAATAAACAAACTGTCCGTCGTAATCAAATTTCACCTTTTTGAAAACGCCACCGGCCGGGCCGGCAGTGATCACATTCTGACTGATGGTATCCCAATCGGCCAGGCTGTTATCGGTGAGTTTCACCGGTGAAGTTTTGGAGATCCGGATCACGGTAGATCCTTCTGCCGTAACCCCTGCAGCAGATGTAGCATACAACGTGGGCACGTATTTGCCCTTGCCCTGGTAGATATGCACGGGGCTTTGCTCGGTGGAGCCGGTACCATCGCCGAAGTCCCATTTCCACGAGGTGGCGCCGGTGCTGGTGTTATTAAAAGATACCTGGTTGCCGTTTACTTCGATGGTATATACTACCAGCGGCGCGGGATTGGTATCATCTTTTTTACAGGCGGAAGCTGCGCACAGCAGCATGAATATATAGAGCAGTTGCTTTTGCATGATCGGGTGGTTTTAAGGATTCTGTACGCACAATTTATTGGTTTCTATCTCATCGATCGGGATGTAATAGATAATTTTGGGATTATCGGGCTGCACCACCATACCGGCATAACCGGAAGGATTTACGGCCGGGTTGATATCCGATTCTTTCAGTCCCGGTAAATGATAACCCCAGTAAGTTCTGTTCATTGCTTTTTTATTGCGGTACACATCAAAGGTGCGGTGGCCTTCAAAGGCAAGTTCCAGTCGTCTTTCCTTTAGTACCACGTCCAGCGCGGTTTTACCGGCAGGCAGCTGTTGATGATACAATGCCCCCGACAAGCCGCGGTTGGTGCGAATGATATCCAGGTCGTCCAGTGCGGCGGCTGTTTTGCCTGCTTTCGCTGCTGCTTCAGCCCTGTTCAGGTACATTTCCGCAAGGCGGAAAAGGATGGGTGAGCTAAGCGTAGGACTTCCCCCCTGCCCGGAGAATTTAGAGATATAGTAAATATCGATGCCGTTCTTTTTCTGCAATACGCCGTTGTCATCTTTCAGCGGGATAATATATTTCCAGCGTACATCTTCCGGGTTAGCAGACATGGTATCCCTCAGCGAGGCGGAAGCAAATTCTTCGCCCCAGCCGGAGTTACCGTTGGAATAGATCATGGAGGCGATAGAACCAAACTTACCGTAATCGTCCAGCTGCGTAAAGGCCACGCAGAAAATGGTTTCTGTACCGGCGGTAGCGTTGGCAAACAGATCGGGATAAGTAGCCGGGGTAGCCAGTGAATAGCGACCGGATGAAATGACCTGTGATGCGAAGTAGGTGGTGCTGTCGTTGTTCCCTTCATACAGGTATGCCCTGGAAAGCAGCGCCCATGCAGCTTCGCGGGAAGCATACTGCGGACCCCTGCTTTGCGACATCAGTTCGGCTCCCCTCCTGGCGTCGGCAATAATCTGTGCATATACCTCTCCCACACTGGCCCGTGCCTTTTGCGCAGGATCGCTGGTAGCTGTGCGCAGGATCACACCGGGAGCGCCGGGGTTTTGCGCGTATGGCATGGCAAATAATTTCACCAGGTTAAAGTGACTGAAGGCGCGTAAAAAATAGCACTCGCCCAGCATTTGCTGCGTAGTGGCATCAGGGTTAGCCTGCTTTTCCACCGCTTCAATGACAGTATTGGCGTCGTTGATAATTTTGTAGGAGATATACCAGAAATAGCGTGTATTCGTTTGCGTTGGCGAGTGGCCTAACGAGAAACTATAGAACAGGGGATCTTCTGTTGTTTGTCCGCATACAATATCATCACTGGCAAAATCCGACAGCTGGAAATACTGGCGCAGGTACATGTTATTATCATCGGTGGTACCATTAAACGGCACGTGATCCTTCAGCAGGGAATATGCCCCGTTCACAGCGTTCTTCAGCCCTTCGGGAGAACCGGTAATGGTTTCTGTGGTGAGGGCATCGCTTGGATTCACATCTTTCATACAACCTGTTTGCCATAACAACACAGGCAGTAGTAGTAATATTATAATCGCTGATCTCATGACAGGCATTTTAAAATCTGAAATTAATGTTGAACAGGTACTGGCGGTTGTTGGGATATTTAAAATCCGATACGCCCGGCATCACCTGTGATCCGGGTGTGATGGTGGTTTGCGGGTCCTGCCCTAAGAAATTGGTGAACGTATGCACGTTGTCGGCGGTGAAGCCAACGGTTACCCCATCGAGGCGCCACCTGTTTACGAGGGCTTTTGGCAGTTCGTAACTCAGGCTGATGTTACGTAATGCCCAGAAGCTGCCGTCTTTCAGAAAACGTGTAGACGTTTGCGTGCTGTTGGCAGAGTTCTGCGGACTGGGCTCTGTGGCAATATCACCGGGCTTTGCCCAGGTGCTGCTGCCTTTGGGCAGGTTTACCTGGTTGTAGTAAGGTTCGTTGCCGTCATTTTCCACAAAGCGCAGGTTATTGCTGTATACTTTGTTGCCGGAAAGAAAATAAATATTTGCGCTTAAAGAGATACCGCTGTAGGTAAAGGTGTTGGTCATGCCACCCTGGAATTTCGGCAGTGCGGAGCCCACTTCCTGGTAGGTGGCGCTGGCATAGTCTGATGTAGATGATTTGTTGCCGTCTTTATCCACTACTTCCCACAAAGGTGCGCCGGTTTGTACGTCCACACCTAACCATTTGGGCATATAAAATTCATACAGGTTACCACCATTGCGGTAGATCTGCGAGATACTCCAGGTAGATTGTGTATTAATGATACTGGCAGGGAATTTCTGCAATTTGTTGGTATTGAAGTTGATATTAAAATCGGTGCTCCACTGGAATTTCCGGCTGCGGATATTTACGGAGCTGATGCCCAGTTCCACGCCGTTATTCACCAGTTCACCAACGTTCTGCCAGCGTGTTTCAAAGCCAACCGACAGTGGTTGTGACACCTGCAGCAACAGGTTTTTGGTGATATTATTATACACATCCACACTCAGATCAATACGTTTGAACAACCCGATATCGATACCACCATTCCACTGATATTTGCTTTCCCAGGTGAGATCCGGGCTGGGCAGCTGTGAAGGAGTTGCCGCTATTTGCCCGTTGTACTGACTGGCCAGTGAAAACAATGCGAGATAGCGCGATGACCCGATGTCCTGCGTACCGGTAACACCGTAACTGGCGCGGAGTTTCAGATTGGTGAACACATTATTGTCTTTCAGAAAATCTTCGTTACTCATCAACCATGCTGCAGAAACAGAGGGGAAAGATGCCCAGCGGTTACCGGAGGGAAAATTGGAAGAGCCATCCACGCGGAATGATCCGGTGAGGAAATATTTATCCAGGTAACTGTAGTTTACCTGTGAGATGAGCGACTGTATAATGGCTTCATTGATACTACCATTTACGATCTGGCTGTTAGCTACTACGTTCAACACCTTTAACCCGGCGGGCAATCCTTTTCCCGAGGCGCCCAGCACTTCAGTATTGCTGCCTTCAAATGCTACGCCCGCGAGGCCGCTGATGCGGTGATCACCCATGCGGAAATCTACTTTCAGCAGGTTATTGGATACGTAGCCGTAGTTAAGCGTGCTAAACTCGCTGAGGTAACCGGTACTATGATATTGCCCGGCCACATCCGGCGAATACCAGGTTTTATTTTTATTGTATCCCAGCGAAAGCCGGTTGGTGCTGGTAAATGTGAGCCAGTCGGTGATGCCGATGTTAAGTCCCATGTCATAATTCACATCAAAATTTTTATAGGGATGTTCTGAATTATTGATGGTGTGAATAGGATTTACCTTATCGCGCGACCACCATTTGAAGGGCGAGTTACCATCTACATACAATGCTTTACCGGAGCTGTCGTACGGGTTATCCCAGGGCATATTGAGATAAGCATAATACATATCGTTGTAGTCGTATGTTTTACCAAAGGAGCCACTGAGATTGATGTTATTGGTTAAGCTGATACGTTTGGTAAAGTGATAGGTAGAATTGGCTCTCAGGTTTACGCGCTGATAGTTGGTATTCATGAAAGTACCTTTCTCGTTGTAATAAGAGAGGCCCAGGTAATAATCTGATTTTTCTGACCTGCCGCTGGCGGAGAGATATACATTTTGCATGGGTGCGCGCCGGAACATGTCTGTTAACCAGTTATAGTTCTGGTTGCGCAAGGCAAGCGGGCGTTCATTGTAGAATTTCAGCAGGTCTATTTTATAGGAGTTGTTGGTAGCGCCGGGAATATAGTCGCGGTAATATTCTTTCTGGCGTTCATACAATTCGCTGCCGTTCATCATGTCCATTGTGCCGAAGTCGGGTGTACGGAAGCCCGTGGTTACTTTTGCCTGGAACTGTATTTTTCCGGAGGCGGCTCTTTTGGTGGTGATGATGATTACGCCTGCGTTAGCCTGGGAGCCATACATAGCGGTGGCGCCGGCATCTTTGAGTACGGTTACGCTTTCGATATCGTTGGGGTCGTAGTTGCCGCCAATAATACCATCCACTACTACGAGCGGACTTTGTGAAGCGTTTACAGAAGAAATGCCGCGCATGCGTATTTCTGCTGCCGCGCCGGGAACGCCTGAGCTGCTGACCACCTGGAGACCGGCTACCTTGCCTTGCAGCATGGTACCTACATCATTGGTGGTGACGTCTTTCAGTTTTGTGGCATCTACTACGGTAACGGCGCTGGTTAATTCGCTTTTCTTTTTATCGGAGTAGCCCACTACCACTACCTGGTCCAGCTGACTGTTAGCGGTACGCAGGGTTACCTGCATACCGTTGCGGGCGGGCAGTTCCTGTTTATCATAACCGGTGAAGGAAATTACCAGTATTTCACCGGCATTGGCGGGTACGGTAAATTGTCCGCCGGCATTGGTGGCGTCGCCCCTGCTGGTGCCTTTTACGATTACAGTAGCGCCGGGGAGCAGTGTGCCATCAGGGCCACGTACTGTACCGGTAATACGGCCAGTAGTATCCACTGGCGGCAGCGGGGGCTCGGACTTTGGGCGGATCACGAATACGCCGTTGTTGATAGAAAAGGTGACCGGCTGATGTTGCAGGCATTGCTCCAATACGGATTGCACGGAGGCGCTGCTTACCTGTAAGGTAACCGGGGTAGTGTTTTTGAGGGCGGATTCATTGTATACGATGGTGGCCCCGGATTGCAGGATTATTTCTGCAAACACTTTCTGTAACGGCATATTTTTCACAGAGAGGGTAACCTGTTGTGAAAAACTCCTGGCGCTTACGTGTAAGCAGGCGATCAGGATAAGCCAGGTGGTCATTTTCATAACCCGCAAAATTTTGGTTAATAAAAGTCCCTTTGGGAGAAATGGTATCTCCTTAAATTTTAAATGCATACTTTTAATAAGGTTTAGAATTCTTAAATGATCGTCGCTGATCTTACAGGATGCTGAGCTGCTGCCGGGGGTGTGTCACCACCTCCGGCTTTTTTCATTGTTCAATGTGTTACTTCATATGTTCTTTTTACAGGTTTTACGGTAATACCACTACTTTATTTCCATCTGTTTTAAAGTGATTAGTTCCGTTTTCTTCTAATACTTGCAATACGGCTGATAAATTAAGATTCCGGCTGATTCCGCCACCATACAGTTCTTTACCGGGTGCGGACTGATATACTATTTCCACATCATACCAGCGGGCAATTTCCCTCAGTATGGTTGGCAGGTCCATATTATTAAATACAAAGAGGCCGTTTTTCCAGGCCATAATTTTATTCACGTCGGCATCGCGTACGGTGAGCTGGTGGCCGGATAGTGCCAGCACGGCCTGCTGACCGGGGCGCAGGATCTTATCCTGTACTTTTATTTTTCCATCCACCAGGGTGGCGTTGATAGTTGGTTCATCGGCGTAGGCCATCATATCGAAGCGGGTGCCCAGCACTACCACTTCCATTTCATTGGCCTGTACTTTAAAAGGTTGTGCGGCATTGGCGGCAATTTCAAAGTAGGCTTGTCCCTGCAGGATCACTTTCCGTTCTGTTCCCCGGAAACTGGTAGGATAGCGCAGGGAAGTAGCGGAGTTGAGCCATACGTTGGTACCGTCCGGCAATACCAGCTGATACTGGCCACCACGGGGTACAGAGAGGGTGTTGTATACCACTGCGCCGTTGGCGTCACCGGCCTGGTAGGCCAGTTGTCCTTTTTCTTTTTTGATAATGTTTGCACCGCCCTGTTTACCGAGGGCGCCGTTGGCTGCATCATCGAGGGAGATGGTGCTGCCATCGGCTAATGTAAGCATGGCTTTTTTGTTGGCAGGAGGTTTATCTGTTGCGGCTGTGTTATCCGCCATGATATTTTTTTGGGGAGATGGATACCGGTGCTGCCACCCTATTTTGCCGGCTACTGCTACCAGGGCCAGCAGGGCCGCAGCAGCCGCATAACGCCAGAAGGGAATCCTTTTTACTTTTTGTGACTGCATCACCGGTTTCAACCTGTTGAGCAGCCGCTGTTCCAGCATCCGGCGATCTTCCCCCGGCTCCACGGACAGCGGCACTTCGCTGTCGTCGAAGCTATCATACCACTCATGAAGCGCTTCCGCTTCTTCGGGTGAAGCATTGCCTTTCAGGTAACGTTGGATCAGGTCTTTTAGGTGCTGCATAATAACAGAGTACAGAAATACTGCCGTTACCCTTAGTTGTTTTTATATTTTTTTTCAGAAGAAGAAAGAAAGATAGGGGTATACATCTTTCAGGCGAACGCGCAGGTGTTTCAAAGCCTTTGTGAGATGGGCTTCCACTGTTTTTTCGGACAACTGCAGAGCCGCCGCGATTTCTTTATTGCTGTATTGATCATGGCGGCTGTATAAAAATACGAGGCGGCATTTTTCGGGGAGCCGGGCTATTTCCTGTCCGAGCCGTTCCTGCAGGCGGCAATAATCCAGGTGATCCATGTCCGGGGTTTGTACCAGTTGCTGCGCTACATCGGACGTATCGAGCGGATGATCCGGCAGCAAACGGCTGATCTGGCGGAATACGGCGTAGCGGGTGGCCGTGGCGAGGTATCCGGAAAGGTGGCGGATATCCAGCTCCGCTTTTCTAACCCACAGGCTGGCCAGTACTTCCTGCACTACATCTTCAGCAGCGGCGCGGGTACGTAAGCGGTTGTACGCAATAGCATACAGTTTCTCCCAGTAACGATGAAATATTTCGGTGTACGCCGATTCATCGGATTGCCGTAGTCTTTGTAATAGCGCTATGTCACTTTGTTCCTCCACGTGTGGTAATTGGTTGATATCCGGTGTGCGCTATAAAAATAAGTAAAAAGAAGCGGAATTTGTCTTTCCCGCTTACAACGCATGCACACTCGCTCCCCAGCGACGGTCCGGCGTAGGCCCCATTTCCAGCTCCAGGGTACCGCCTTGCATAAGTTGCCGGTGCGTGAAAAAGGGGGAGGTCAGTACTTCTCCGTTGAGGCGGGCGCTTTGGATATATTTATTGGTATCTGAGCACTGGTTGGCAATGATGGTAAATCGGCGGTTATCCGGAAGGGCAATACTTATCCTGCTGAATACGGGGCTGCCGATGGTATAGATAGGTATGCCCGGGGTAACCGGGTAAAAGCCCATAGACGCAAACACCACAAAGGCGCTCATGCCGCCGCCATCTTCATCACCGGGGATACCAAATACATTGTCTTTAAACCAGAGGTCCAGTAAAAAGCGGACGCGCTTCTGCGTTTTCCACGGGGCGCCGGCATAGTTATACAGCCAGGGAATGTGGAAACCGGGTTCATTGCCCATAGAAAACTGTCCTACGAGACCGGTGGCATCCGGGAATTTGTGCCATAGCTCATAGCGCGGCATGCCCGGATCTTTGCGGAACAGTTCATCCAGCCTGGCTTCAAAACGTTTTTCGCCACCCATTAAACTGATAAGGGCAGGCAGGTTGTGTTGCACCTGCCAGAGATAGGTCCAGCCGTTGTTTTCATCGTAATAGTCGCGGCCACCCGGTCCTCCGTCGAAAGCAGGATCTATACTGATCCAGTTGCCGGCGGCGTCTTTTGGCATAAAAAAGCCATTGCCCGGGTTCCAGAGGTGGCGGTAATTTTCGCCGCGGGCAGCAAACAGGCGGGCATCGGCATCGTGTTTTAATGCCGCCGCGAATTGCGACAGCGCCCAGTCGTCGTAGCTGTGCCCTAATGTAACGGCCACCGCCTGCCGCTTTTCAAGGGGATGTACGGCGCTGATGGTTTCGGTATCGCCGGGTGGTAAAGCCGGGTAGTATCCGTTGGTGTAGTAGAATGAGTCGAGCGAGCCGTTGGGACCATTACGCCACGGCAGCATGGTAGCCATCCATGCGTTCTTCTTCATCCCCGCGTATGCTGTATCTGGGGCTGTTATCGGGATGCCTTTGCGCAGCGCGTCGAGAAAAACGATGGTGCTGTGAAACCCGTTCATACAGGGATGATCACCATACAGTCGCGGAAAAGTGGGCATCCAGCCGCTTTGCCGGTACATTTCTGTATAGGAATACAGCATATCGGCTTCCTGCTGCGGGTGCAGGATCATGCGCAGGGGGTGCAGCGCCTGGTAGGTATCCCAGGTGGCGTCATCTACATAAAACGGGCGGGGGGTGCGGTTTACTTTTTTATTGTACCCGCTGTAGTAAAGTGTATCTTCTGTAATATCTACCATCCGCTCGTGGCACCGGTACAGGGCGGTGTAAAAAGAGCGGCGTTGCGCCGTGGTGCCACCTTCCACCCTGATCTGATCCGTTATTGCTTTCCATTGCTGCCGGCCATTGCTTTGTACTGTGGTAAAGTCTTTGTTATCTATCTCCCGTTTAAAACTATTTTCCGCACTCGCCATACTAACGTAAGAAATGGCGTACTTCAGGGTAATGATGTTAATGGTGGTATCGGGGAAAGAAAGATATTGCAGTGTATCCGTTAACGTTAGAACGTTAACGGGCGTATTAAATTCTCCGTATAAGTATACCGGTACATCGTCATGATACAGTGTTTGCGCAGTAACTGCGGTACCGTTGGTGTGGTACCCGGCATTGTCCAGTAATAAATATTTCCGTGTACCAGCGGGATAAGTAAAACGATAGACACCGGTTTTGCTGCCAGGCGTAAATTCCACGGTGGTATTACTTTCCAGCAACATAGTGTGATAATACCAGGGATGAATAATTTCCTGGTCGTAGGTTTGTTTTTGTTGCCAGCGTGTGGGTGTAAGTTTACCGGTGGCGGGTTGTACTACAAACAAAGGGCCGCTGTTATGTGCGGCCACCTGCAGCGGAAATCCGCTGATCTGATCATCGGTGTAATCCTTCCTTAACGGGTAAACGCGGATCATTTGATTGGGCAGGTGCATCACGGGCCTGGTGGGCTGCAATAACGTGGAAACATTGCCGATAGTGGGGTCGATATACTGTTCTGTACTTACTTGTGGACTGGTGCTGCAACCCAATAAAAACAGTAAGGCGATTACCGGCAGATAACAGAAAGGTGACTGCATAGAATGCCTGTTCATAACACGGGCCCACATCAGCAGGCCCGTGTTGATAAAAAAGAGATGACTATTTACTGTATTCCACCGTGGCTATTACGGGGAAGTGATCAGATGGTTCCCTGGCGATATATTTCGACATACGCACTTCTTTGGGGAAGTTGGCGTTTGCCTCCGGAGTGGCGCCTTCAGGGCGTTTGCTGCGGTAGGTATCGGTAAGGATCCCATAACGGCTCACTTTAAACTGTTTGGTCAGGAAGATATGATCGATCCGGCTGTCTGTTTTGCTGTCGGGTTTAAAGCTGTTGAAGGTACCGTTCAGCGCGTAACGGACAGCGGTAGTTTCGTATGCATCTTCCAGCACACCGGAGGTGTGGAGCACGGCATAAGATTCACTGGTTTGATCCACGTTGAAATCGCCCGTAAGGATCACCGGTTTGTTGCCGGTCATCTCTTTTATTTTTGCCAGGATCAGCTTCGCACTTTCTGCGCGGGCTACTACGCCCACATGATCCATGTGGAGGTTAAAGAAATAAAAGGTAAACCCTGTTTTAATTTCTTTGAACTCGCCCCAGGAGCAAATCCTGGGCAGCACGGCATCCCAGCCTTTATTGGGCCTGTCGGTAATAGTAGACATCCAGAAATCACCTTTTTTGAGCAATTTGAATTTTGATGTTTTATAGAAGATGGCAGAGTATTCTCCTTTTGTTTTTCCGTCATCGCGGCCTATACCGATATAGTCGTAACCGGAAAGACTGCCTTTCACATCTTCCAGCTGGTGGTATAAACATTCCTGGGTACCGAATATATCAAAGTCGTGAAACGCAATCAGGGAAGCGATTACGGGGAACCGCTGTTTCCAGCCGTTGCCTGCAATAGAATCGTCTTTGTTGTTATCGTTGCGCATATTGTAGGTGGCTACATTGAATTTTTGCGCTTTTACGCCGTAGGAAAAAATGACTACACAGGCCATTAGCAGCATTACGCTTTTCTTCATCTGTTGTTATTTATACGGTTATCAATGTTACTCTTCCCAGCCTGGATTCTGCAGCAGGGCAGGATTGAGCTGAAGGTCGGTGTAAGGAATGGGATACAGGTACTTGCGTTCCAGCCATTCTTTCGGTACGTTATCCAGCCAGTGCAATTCGCCATAGGTGCCGTGCGACAACTGCTGCGGATTTGCGGTGTTACCCAGTTGGGGAGATACGTTAATATAGGTAACTCCTTTTACGGGATTGGCCGGCATGGTCTGGTAGAAGCAAACATCCGGCACACCGTCGCTGTCGAGATCCATTGGCACGTTCAGCGCCGGCACGTACATACCGTTCCAGGAACCGGTGAGCAACGGCGCCTGTCTCCATCTTACCAGGTCATAAAAACGGAATCCTTCCAGCACCAGCTCTATCCCTCTTTCCCTTCTGATTTCCAGCAGGGAAGGATCAGTAATATCGTTAAAATAATTGCTTTTTAAATAGTTATCAATGATCACCGGTTTACTGGCAATACCGCCGGTAATACCGGCACGGGCGCGTAGTGCGCCTACTGTTATTTTCCAGTCGTCGTCGCTGAGCAGCTTCAGTTCCGCGCGGGCTTCCGCATAGTTCAGCAGGATTTCCGCATAGCGCATGAGGCTAATGGCATTGATGTTATTGGTACCGTTATCATAATAAGTGTCATCCAGGCACCATTTAATAGGCATATAACCTGTATAGGTATACGAAAATACCGGAGGTGCAGACACCACTGCTCCATTGCTGGTACGCTTATATCCCGGTGTGCGGATGGTTTGCTGAAGGCGGTTATCGCGGCCCAGCGTTTCTTTGTTAAAGGGCAGGGTATCATATCCTGGTATGCTGGTAAAAGGCGTACCATCCACATTGAGGTAGGTATTCACAAATTTACGGGTGAAGCTGAGCCGGGAGCCATACGTAGCGCTGGTATACCACCAGTTGGCATCGTTAAAGGCGCCGAGGCTGGCGTTGGCGATATTCGCCAGCATCACTTCTGCCGTAACCGGAGCGGTGTTGGTAAATAATTGCCGGTACGACAGGGTACTGCCACCCGCCTGGCTTAAACTAAACGCTTTACTGTCGATCACTGTTTTGGCAGCAGCGGCGGCGGCAGTCAGCAGGCTGTCGGCGCCACCCACCAGGCCCAGCTGCTGCTGATATTTGCGGAAGGTACCTTCAAACAGGCATACGCGGGATTTAAATCCATACACCACATTTTTAGTGATCTGGCTGCAGGTTGGATCGCTGGTGAGGGTGATGTTGGCGGCGGCGTAATCCAGGTCGGCGATCACAGAGTCGATGATCTTTGTGCGCGGATCGCGGCCGGCATACAGGGCGGGATCATCTACTTCAAAAGGTTTACCGATCCAGGGTACATTGCCGAAACGTTTTACTTTATCGAAATAAAAGTACGCCCTGAAAAAGCGGGCCAGCCCGAGGTAATTATTTCTTATGGCTTCCGGCACGCGCTGATCGGTGCAGTTGGCGATGAAGTAATTGATATTCCGTAAATTTTTCCAATCCCAGCCTGTAGCTGTTCTGGAAGTATATCCTCCCTGTCTTAAAAAATCGGGAACGGAATTCACGGCGCTATAATCAGCCATTCCGTCTGTTTTATAGATATCGTTGATACCAGGTAGTACGTCGTAGAAAGAGTTTGAATAGAGTTTCAGTCCATCGGCGCTTCCAAACACCGCATCTTTAGTAGCGGTGGATTGCGGCGTCTGATCCAGATTTTTTGCGCAACCGGTGATAAACATCCCTGCTGCCAGTACCAATGCCGTCCTTTTCCGGAGTAATGCAGTTATATATTGTTGCATAGCTTTTCCTTTTTATTTATCAGAGTGTGATGTTAATCCCGATCGTATAGCTTTTCAGGATGGGATAGTTATTACCGTTGCCGGAACTGTTCTGATCCGTTACGGCATCCGAGCGGCGGATGCTTTCCACATCAAGGTCGCGGGTAATTTTATAGAGTGGCGACCATGACCAGAGATTTTCCGCGGAGAGATAAACGCGGGCAGACGTCATCCGGGCGCGGGATACCAGCGAGTGCGGGAGGTTATAACCCAGCTGCAGATTTTTGAGCCGTATGTACGCTACATTCTGCAGGTACTTGGATTGTGGCGGATTTAATTCACCCGCGCCGTTTTGCGCTACATATCCGCGGTAACGTGGGAAGTATGCGTCGGGGTTATCTTCCGACCAGATCTTTCCCTGCTGCGATTTAGGCATAAAGTTATAGGGCCGGTTATACTGTCCCCAGAATACATCTGACTCTGATCCCGGCCACCAGTCCTGTTGCAGTACCCCCTGAAAGAAGGCCCCAACAAAGAAGTTATTCCAGTCGGCACTCAGGTTGATGCCATAGGTATACCGCGGCAGGGTATCACCAATGATAGTCAGATCGCCATGCTGGCTCAGGGTATTTGCGCCGTTATTGATGGCGGGATCGTTATCCAGGTTTTTAAACCGGATATCGCCGGGCAGCCATTGTCCGCTGTTAGAGGCTTTGAAGAGGGCCTGTGTTGCTGCGGCCTGAGCTACATTTTCTTTTGTCCAGTAGCCATCGTTGGTATATCCCCATATTTCACCAAAGCGCTGACCTACATAATAATCAGTGAGTTTATTATTGGTGTTGTTGTATTTGGTGATAGTGGCTTTATAATCGGCCATAGAAACGCTTACTGCATAGTGGAGTGGTTTGGCTGCTACGTTAAACTGGTCTTTCCAACCTACGGTTACTTCCCAGCCCACTGTTTTCAGATCTGCATAGTTTCCTTTGGGTACATCGGTACCAAATACGGCGGGAAGTGTTTGCCCTACAGTGAACATATTTTTAGTAATTCTCGTATAGGCGTCGCCGCTAATGGTGAGGTGATCATTGATAGCAGAGAGGTCCAGTCCGAGATCGCGGGTGGTGGAGGTTTCCCAGGTGAGACCGTCCGGCAGCACCACAGGTTGCGATGTTTGCTGTTGCTTTACACCGTTGATCACGCGGGCTGATTGTGTGATAGCCAGTTTTTCCTGGTAGGCATAGGAGGCTACATTACCATTACCCAGCGAACCATAGGAGCCTCGTATTTTCAGATCGGAAATAATTTTGGGCGATACCTTCCAGAATGGCTCCTGTGCTACTCTCCAGCCTGCGGATACGGAGGGAAAGAAGGCGTAGCGCTGATCGGAGGGAAATTTGGATGAGCCGTCGTAACGGCCATTCACTTCCACGAGGTAGCGGTCTTTATACGCATAGTTTAACCGGAAAAATTCACCCATAATGGCCCAGCGGTCGTAGCCGCCGGTGGTGTTTACATTGGTGCCGAGTGCGAGACTGAGGTCTTTGGCATCGCTGTACACCAGGCCGTTGCGGGTGGTAGCGAATCCTTTGTAGGTCGACTGCTCATAGTTGAACCCCACGAGGGCTTTAAAGTAATGCACATCTCCCCCAAAACGGTTTTCGTATTCACCATACAGATTAGAGGCAAGATAGAGGGTATTGTAATTGCTCATCATGAGGTCGTTGTAGGCATTGCCCACGTAAGCAATTACACCCGGCGCTGCGCTGTACGGCACCGGTACGCGTAAGCGTTTCTGGTTATCGGCGGTGTTCTGGAAGGTGAAGTCACCTTTCAGCCGGAATTTATCCTTATAAATATTAGCTACAAAGCCGGTCGTGTTTCTGAATACCTGTTTGTTCCAGTCGAGTCCGTTTTTTCCATAATACATATCCCCTACTGTGTAGGCAGCAGAGGCGGTGAGGGTGCCATCCGGGTTGAGCAACATGGAAGAAGGATGCGCTTCATCGGCCATATTGCGCCAGATACCACCCCCTTCGCCAACGTTGAGCGGGTTGTGATAATCCCTGTTGGAAAATTCTGTGTTGTTATACACCTGCAAAAAAGGGAACAGCTGGATGTTGCCTTTTGCGCGCAGGTTATACATTTTATAATCGTCGGTGTTAAAGCGGAACAGTCCATCCTGACCATAGTAGCGGCCGGTGAGGTAGTAGCTGGCTTTACCGCTGCTGCCCGAAACGGTGAGGTTCTGGTCTGTGGCGGTAGTATGGTTTTTATATAGCAGGCCGTACCAGTCGGTGTTGCCATAATACTCATAATTGCCTGCTGCATTCACGATTGTTTTCGGCAGGGTGGGATCATCTTCATGCGCTTTCAGCGCATCCAGGTATGCTTTGGAGAAAGGTTGTGTTTTATTAATATTTTGTGGCGACTGGGAATAATCGTTCCAGGCGCTCCAGGCTTCGTTGAAATTTTTGGCGTATTCGTAACCGTTAGTTACCATATCAGGAACTGTGGTTGGCTTTTTAATAGAGTAATTAGACGAATAGCTCACGCTCAGTTTATCCTTAACCGGTGTTTTTGTGGTGATGAGGACTACGCCAAATGCCGCTCTTGCCCCGTAGATAGCGGCAGAAGACGCATCTTTTAATACGGTGACACTGGCTACATCGGCGGGGTTGAGCATCGCAGGATCTCCTTCTACCCCATCAATGAGGATGAGGGCACTTCCTCCCTGTCCGATGGAGGTGGTACCGCGGATATTATAGGCGGGCGACTGGATCGGTTTTCCATCACCGGGTACCAGGTTGAGGTTGGGGATCATACCCTGTAGTCCCTGGCTGAGATTAGGGAGCGGACGGTTTTCCAGTACTTTGCCGGACACCTGTGCAACGGCCCCGGTAAGATTTGCTTTTCTCTGGGTGCCATATCCTACCACTACCACGTCGTTGAGGTTGGAGATGTTATCTTTTAATACTACCTCGATATTTGTTTGGTTACCTACGGCGAGGGTATCCGGTTTGTATCCGACAAAGCTGAATATCAGGCGGTCGTCCGCAGTGGCATTGATAATGAAATTACCTTTGGTATCGGTGTTGGTGCCAGCGCCTGTGCCCGACAGTTTAATAGATACCCCCAGCAATGGCTGGCCAGCGGCGTCGACCACCCTGCCCTTTACCGGGTGCGATTGCGCAGTGCTTCTGAATGCGTAGCCTAGCAGCAGTAGAATGCATAACCATCTCTTCATGGCGATTCTGTGATTTTGTAGATCAGGAATAATAAAATGTCTGCTGCAAATAAGGAAGTGCGGGTTAACGGGTGGGTTAACTGGTGATTAATGGGGTTAATTAACCCAGAATAAATTATGAAATGCGTGTATAATCGCCTAAATTAACACTAGAAAAGTTTCTTAAACTAAAGTTAACTTTCAGATCGGAGATAATACCTATTTAGCGAGTAATTTGCCACGTTATTGAGAGCCGGGAACCCGCTTTTACCATAGGACAATTGAAAAATTCTTACAGCAACAATTGTAAGGCAGCCAATGTACAGATCTACTCTTTTATTATTGACGTTACTAACTATAACCATCATCAGCAAAGCCCAGGAAGCTTACGGACTGGAGTTCGCGTGCAAAAATATCCCGCAGGAATCGCGCACGTCCCTTGATCTTTCCCCGGAACAACCTTTGGTGGTAAAAGATAAATATGCGCTTTCGTTTGATTTGTCTTTTATGCCTTTTTATTCTTCTTATTTCGGATATATTTTCCGGATAACGGATGAAAAGAAACAAAATATCGACCTGATATATAATGTACATACGTTTGCGTTTAATGTAGTTACCGGCAATGAATTTTCCGGGATCTCTTTTAAGATAGACCGGGACTCCCTGTATCATCAATGGAATAACATCCGGCTCGACATTGATACAAGGGTGCATACGCTTCTCGTTACTGTAAACGGGAAAGCAATAAAAAGTATCCGTCACCCGGTTATTTCAGGACACCAGCTGAATATTTGTTTTGGCGCCAATTATCGCAAAACATTCAAAACCTTTGACGTAGCGCCGATGCGGCTCAAAGATGTGAGAATTTCCACCGGGCAGGAGTTGTTACATCACTGGCCGCTGGACCAGGTAAGTGGTACAGTCGCAAAAGACGGGTTAACCGGGCAAACCGCCGCCATTAAAAACCCTGTTTGGCTGCGGCCTCAATTCAGCCAATGGCAACTGGCCGATTCCTTTTCCATTAACAGCAATGCCAGCGTGGCAATGAATCCCGCCACCGAAAACGTGTATATCACCGCGAGGGATTCCATATATCAATACAATTGCAGTTTGCGCACACTGGTGGCCAGCGCTTTGCCGCAGCAACAAGGCACTCCCGCGGGTATACGGTCGGTATACGACCTTGCCCGGCGCCAGCTGTGCAATTTATTCCCCGACAGGCAACAGGCAGCCCTGTTTGATTCAGCCACCGGCAGGTGGAACCAGTCTATTGATCATAATGCAGTAACCAACTACTGGCATTCCAATATTTTCTTTTCGTTATACGACAGCACCATTTATTCCCTCGGCGGGTATGGCGACTTCCGCTATAAAAATGAGATCCACCGGTATGATCCGCGGCAGCTGCGCTGGGATACCGTACATGCAACCGGCGACTTTTTCACGCCGCGTTACTTAGCCGCCGCAGGCGCTAATAACGCCGGCGACTCCGTTTATGTGCTGGGAGGCTATGGCAGTATTACCGGTGATCAGCTGCTGAATCCACACCCACTGTACGACCTGATGCTGTTTGATGTAAAACGCCGGACTTTCAAAAATATCTGTAAGCTGAAAGAACCGGAAGAGCCTTTTGCTTTTGCCAGTAATATGATCGTCAACAGCGCGCACCAGGAATATTTTGCGCTGACATTTCCCAACGACCGGATGAATTCTTCACTGCAACTGATCCGGGGTTCGCTGAAAAACCCGGTGTATACCAAAATGGCAGCCAGTTTACCGTACAATTTCTACGACACCAAATCAGCTGCATACCTGTTCTATTGCCCGCAGAATGATAAACTGGTAGCGGTTACCTTCTTCTCTCCAAAAAATAATATTACAAAGGCAAAAATATATACGCTCAGTTTTTCACCCTACGGCCTTGCAGTAAAAGCGCCAGTCAATGAACGTATACCCGTATACGTAGTACGACTGCTGCTGGCAGTAGCCATTGGTTTCTCCCTGTTCCTGCTGGCGGCTGGAATTTCTGCTTTAAAAATCAATAGAACAGTAAAGGAAGATGATGAGCCGCAGGTAGCTCCTGCTCCGCAGGCGGATGCACAGGAACCACCCGCAATACATATACCTGCAACTACTATCCTGCATACGCAACCCGCATCGGCCGTTTATTTATTCGGGCATTTCACTGTGCTCGACAAAGAAGGCAATGATATCACCCGGCTATTCAGCCCGCTCCTAAAAGAATTGTTCCTGCTATTATTCCTGCATTCCTTACCGGGTAAAGCGGGTATTTCTTCCGAAAAAATCAATGAAATACTATGGCCGGGACGATCTGTGAAAGATGCGAAAAATAACCGCTCCGTAAATATTGTGAAGCTGAAAAGTATCCTCGATAAAACCGGCGCCTATACGCTGGTGAAAGAAAACGATAAATGGATCTTTCATTTCGATGATCCGCAGATCCAGGTGGATCTGGCTGAATACCTGCACCTGTTGTCCGTTATTTCAATCGATGGGAGTAATGTTCACCGCGTTGCGGACATTGTAAAAAGAGGCGCATTTTTGCAGGAAACAGAGTACTCGTGGCTGGACAAATTCAAGGCGGATATTTCTGCGCAGGCGATTCCACTGCTGATCCATTACCTGGAGGAGCATACTGCAGAACCGGAGCAGGTAATCAGTATCTGTGATTGTATTCTCAACTTTGATTCCCTTTGTGAAGAAGCCGTGATGTTAAAATGCAAAGCGTTGGTAACGCTGCGGCAGCACGCTTCTGCGAAGAAAATATACACTTCATTTATTGCCGAGTATGAAAGGATTTATGGGGAAACGTTTGAGATGGAGTATACGAAGGCAATAGAGCAATATTAAAGAAGGTGTACCGGCCGATACACCTTCTTCTTACAACCGTTCCCGGATCACTTTCACCGCATCCCCTCTTTCCAGTTCGTTGTGTTCCTGCCAGCGGTCCTGCTGCTGTTTTACCAGCTCACTGGTTTGCCAGGCGAGGAACTTTGCCTCCAGCCGTTCCAGGCATAACCGTTTATTCTGTAGTTGAGAGCGGCTGTCCCGAATACCGCGAACGGCGGTTTCCACTTTATTCACATGCTGACCGCCCGGACCCGCTGCACGACAGGTGAGCAGCAGCGTAGCAGAGAGCAGGGTACCGTTAATATCTCCTTTGATATTTTCCAGTACCTGTATGCTGATGCCTGCTGTACGGCCTTCCTTTATCATTATTTCCTGCACCTTGGCCACTACCCTGCAACATTCTGCAGGGCCGCGGCCGGAGGTGATTTGTACAATCATTTGTTCCATGTTGTTAGTCTTTATTCATTCTTACTATGGCGGGCATAAACCGGCCTTGTATGTCTACTAATTCCTGCTGAGCGCCGATAACATTTTCAATGTCTTTATACGCCAGCGGATTTTCTTCCACGCTGCCACCGATGAGGGTTACACCTGCGGCGGCCAGCATTTTTTTCAACCCTGATACGGTCATGCTTTCTTTGGCTCTTTTTCGGCTCATGGCCCTGCCTGCGCCGTGGGAGGCGGAGTACAAAGCGTTGTCCACGCCCTTTCCCATTACGAGGTAGGCGGCGGTGCACATGCTGCCGGGAATGATGCCCATTTCGCCGGCATGAGCAGGGGTAGCGCCTTTGCGGTGAATGATCACGGATTGACCGTTTGCGAGGGTATCTTCCCAGGCAAAGTTGTGGTGATTTTCCACTTTTGCGAGCGACTGCAAACCCAGCGCCTTCATGAGGTTGAGGTGAATGCGGTCGTGGCATGCTTTGGCATAATCGCCTGCCAGGTTCATGGCCAGCCAGTATTCCTGTCCGGCTTCGCTGTTGAGATCCAGCCAGGCCAGCTGCTGCGCTGACTTTGGCAGCTTACAGGTGTCCATAGCGATACGCGTGTAATGCTGCGCAATGTTAGCCCCCAGTCCGCGGCTGCCGGAATGCGACAGCAGCGCCAGGTACTTTTTTGGTGGCAGTTGCAGCGCATTGTGGTCTTTCAGTTCTATTAAGCCAAATTCCACGAAGTGGTTGCCGCTGCCGGAAGAACCTAACTGCCGCATGGCTTTGGCCTGCAATTTCCGCAACAATTCTGTCGACTGAAACGCCGCGCTGTCGAGCACTTCATGTTCCTGTGGAAATTCCAGTCCACCTTCCATACCAAAGTGCGTGTATTCTTTCAACGCTACTTTTACCTGGTGGGAGAAGCGTTTTAAAAAGCTTTCTCCTTCGCCGAAGATGATGAGCGCCATGCGGCAGCCGATATCCACGCCTACCGCAAACGGCAGCACGACGTTATCAGTAGCCAGTACGCCGCCGATAGGCAGGCCGTAGCCGGTATGTGCGTCCGGCATAAGGGCGCCCTGGATGGCAACCGGTAAAGACATTGCTGTTTCCATTTGCTGTTTGGCGGAGCGTTCTATTTCTTTGGCGCCGTATACTTTCAGCTGGCCTGTTTTTTCCAGCAGGTCGTACGACTGAAAATTGCATTCCACCGGTTCATCGATAAAGGTGTCTGCTATTTTTCCCAGTATTTCGTGGGAGCGATAGTTGGCCGGATTAGCTTTGATGGCGGTTAACAGCGTTATGAGATCTGTCTTCGCTTCGTGTTTGAAATGCTTTGATATAATATTGACCACGAGGCTTCTGGCCTGGTCGTTTGTATAACCTATTCTACTAAGTTCCTTTGTTTTTATACTGCCCATAAAAGGTAATGTATTTGCAGTGATGCGGCCTTTGCGGGCACACCAATGCTGCGCCGGCGATCCGGTGCGGGTATTGAATATAAATTTTGTTCTGTGTGGGAATACACCTTCCGAAGAAGAGATAAAGCAAACGGAGGCACTAACGTATCCGTATATACGAAATACGTTTATACAAAAGACATAAGATGCATGAAAAGATTATTCCGGCTTATGTAAAAGTAAGCAGCAACGTTTGCCTGATCAGGCAAGAAGCGAAAGGTGCGATATGTGGGTATGTTCTGTCATGATTCCTTGTATTTTTAAAGATGATAAATAAGGAATTCGGATGCAAAGGTATATTTATTTTATAAATACAACTGCATTTTTTTCGCATAATAATTTTAGTGCCGATTGTAGCAGATTTTAACATTTCTCCAGCCTATAAAAAAGGGTTTATAACTGCGCATGACGTAAATTTGTATGTACCCGCATTTTTAACCTCCGGAACCCGCTCCGGACGGGTTACATCAACATTATAAAACTTTTTCTTATGGACAAACAGCTCATCCGCAACGCCTATAAAGTGTACTGGCTGGAAAACGGCAAAGCGCCCGTTTCTGTTTATGCGCTCTGCAAACTTGTAGACGTTTCTGAAACCGAATTCTATGAACAATACAGTTCACTGGAAGCGGTAGAAAAAGACATCTGGTTAGCTATCTTCCAACAAACATTGGATCAACTGCATGCAGATGAAATTTATCAGCAATATAATGCACAGGAAAAACTGCTGGCCTTTTATTTCCTCTGGGTACAGAAGCTGAAGGAAGACCGGAGTTACCTGTTATTGCAGCGCAAACACTTCCGGTTACCGGACCTGTACCGCAACAAACTGGAAACTTTCCGTCACGCGTTTAACAAGTATGTGAGCGACCTGGTGAAAGAAGGCTATCAGTCCAGCGAAATCAAGGAAAGAAAATATATTTCCGACCAGTACGTACATGGTTTCTGGTTACAGGCCCTGTTTGTGCTGAAATACTGGCTGGATGATACCAGCAACCAGTTTGAAATGACGGATGCCGCCATTGAAAAAGCGGTAAACCTGAGCTTCCAGCTGATCAAATCCAATACACTGGACAGTTTGCTGGATTTCGGGAAATTCATTTTTACGCGGAAATAAGTATCATGAAAGAGCAATCCAATATTCCCACTTCCAAAGTGGAACGGGCAGGCAAATTCGTTACGACAGGACTTAAGGTAGGTACCAATTATATCAAACACTACACCCGGAAACTGATGGATCCTTCTACCACCAAAGAAGAGCTTCACCAGGACAATGCCGCGGATATTTACGATACGCTGAGTAACCTGAAAGGCAGCGCGCTGAAAGTGGCGCAAATGCTGAGTATGGATAAAGGTATGCTTCCGAAAGCCTATACCGAAAAGTTCGCCATGTCGCAATACAGCGCTCCCCCGCTGAGCGGCCCGCTGGTAGTAAATACTTTTGTAAAGACGTTGGGAAAATCGCCTTCACAGCTGTACGACCAGTTTGACCTGCAGGCGTCCAACGCCGCCTCCATAGGGCAGGTACATAAAGCCGCCAAAAATGGTAAAAAACTGGCCGTGAAGATCCAGTATCCCGGCGTGGCCAATAGCGTAAAGTCCGACCTCCGCATAGTGAAACCCTTTGCCATCCGCATTGTGGGCATGAACGAGGTGGATATGGACAAATATTTTGACGAGATAGAAAGTAAGCTGCTGGAAGAAACCGACTATAAGCTGGAACTCCGCCGTTCTATGGACCTTTCCAGGGAATGCGCGCATATTCCCAACCTGAAGTTTCCCGGTTACTACCCGGAACTGTCGTCGGAACGGATCATTACAATGGACTGGCTGGACGGTCAGCATCTGAAGGAGTTCCTGCTAACCAACCCCTCGCAGGAAGTGCGGGATAAGATTGGCCAGGCCCTCTGGGACTTTTACCAGTTCCAGGTGCATAGCCTCAAACAGGTGCATGCAGACCCGCATCCCGGCAATTTCCTGATGCGCCCGGACGGAACGGTGGGCATCTTTGATTTTGGCTGTGTAAAGGAAATACCGGAAGATTTTTATGAAAATTACTTCCTCCTGGTAGATAAAGAGGTATTGAAAGACGAGAAACGCCGGCATCAGATCTACACCAACCTGGAGATGATCCATCCGTCGGACAGCCCCAAAGAGGTGGAATTCTTCTCCGGTCTTTTCCAACACATGATCGATTTGCTGACCCTTCCCTTCACGCTGGACACTTTTGATTTCGGCAACGAAGTTTATTTTAATGAAATATATGCCTACATGGATGAACTCTACAATATGAAAGAGATCCGTGATTCAAAGGTAGCTCGTGGCTCCAGGCATAGTCTTTATATTAACCGTACCTATTTTGGGTTATACTCCATTCTGAGCGACCTGAAAGCGAATGTAATCACCGGCCCCGCCAGGATACAGGAGCTGATGGATGCCAGGAAAACGGCTTAACGGGCTTTCCGGGGACATACCCCGGAAAGCTTTGTTTTTTTCCATGTTAGTCGTAGAATTATTACAATTGGTCGCAACTCTGCCTTGATAATTATACAAATGCCCTAATTTGCCGCCATGAAACAGGAATGGTACCAACAGAAATGGGCAATAATAGCCAGGCATATTCTCGCATGGCTGATATTCTTCTCTCTCCCCTATTTGTTACATCCTACCAACGAAAAGTACGACCGGGACCGCATAGATGAAAAACAGGCGTGGGCTATGTATGTGTATTTTACTTACCTGGTAATGGTGGTGTTTTTTTACCTGAACGCCTGGGTATTTATTCCGAAGCTGGTTTATAAAAAGAAGATTGTCGATTATATCCTCTACATCGTGGGGATATTTATTTTTATGTGCACCATGCGGTATGCTTTTGAAAAGATATTCCTGAAACCGCATCAGATAGATATAAAACCTGCCATCCTGTTCACCTTTTTTGCTTTTTTCTTTGTACTCTCGGCAAGTACCGCCTTCCAGATGATTGTAGATAAAATGAAGCTGGAAAGACGAAGCAGTGCGCGGGAAAATGAGTTGCTCAAAACGGAATTATCGCTGCTCCGCTCACAGGTAAGCCCTCATTTCATGTTTAATGTACTTAACAACATGGTATCGCTGGCGCGCAAAAAGTCGGATGTGCTGGAACCTTCTCTCATCAAACTGTCGTCGCTGATGCGTTATATGTTGTATGAAGCAGATGAAGACAAAGTTCCCCTGCAAAAAGAAACAGAATACCTGCAAAGTTATATAGACCTGCAACAGCAACGTTTCGGGAAGAATGTAACCATCCAGGTATCGTTGGAAACGGGGGATACCTGCTATGAAATAGAGCCAATGCTGCTGATCCCCTTTGTGGAAAACGCTTTTAAGCACGGTACCGGCATGATCACCGATGCAACGATAGATATCCGGTTATATACGCGCGACGACAAGCTGTTTTTTTCTGTGCGGAACCGTTTCATTAAAGATTCTTCCGAAATAAAAGATAAAACCAGTGGTATCGGTCTTACAAATGTAAAAAGGCGTTTGAATTTGTTGTATGGAGATAATTATGTTTTGCATATTGATAAGAAAGATGACTGGTTTATAGTATCCTTGCAATTAAATCTCCACTGATGATGAAATGTATTGCCATAGATGATGAACCGTTAGCGCTGGACCTGCTGGAAGACAATATCAGCATGGTTCCTTACCTGCAGCTCACCGGCAAATGCAACAACGCATTTGAGGCGATGGAGATTTTGCGGCGCCAGTCCGTAGACCTCATATTCCTGGACATCCAGATGCCGGGGCTTACGGGGTTACAGTTCCTGGAATCGCTGCCCAATAAACCGCTGGTGATCCTCATCACTGCTTATGAAAAATATGCGTTGCAGGGGTTTAACCTCGCAGTAACGGACTATCTCGTAAAACCGGTGTCCCTGGAACGCTTTATCAAAGCCTGCAATAAAGCGCAGGAGCTTTTCCTGCTCAGAACAGGTGGGAAAACGGCGCGGGAAGAGGCGGACTTCTTTTTTGTAAACGTGGACTACAGCCTGCTGAAAGTGGTATATGCCGATATCCGGTGGATAGAGGGATTGAAAGATTATGTAAAAATCCACCTGAACAGCAACCCCAAACCGGTTATTACCCGTATGAGCATCAAGGGATTGGAGGAGCAGTTGCCCGGCTCCAGGTTTGTGCGGGTGCACAAGTCGTATATCGTTTCCGTTGCGGCCATCACTACGATCCGGAAAAACAGTGTATTCCTCGATACGCTGGAACTTCCTGTGGGCGATACTTACCGTGATGCGGTATATGCCATTGCCGGTAAGGCCGGTCAGTGATCCGACAGTTCGTAGCAGTTTTTTCCCCACTCATCTCATTTAATTTATTTTATCCACCTGGTGGGTATACTTTTGCGTGATCTGAATTTTTATAAAATGTATAAGATTTATTTGTTTATCACCCTGTTTTTGCTTTCAATGAGTGCTGTAGCTCAACCCCCTGCAGGCGCCAAAATGCCGATGGGTATGGGAATGAGCGGCCATGTATATGGCAAAATTATTGACCCCGATGGAAAAGCCGTTCCTTATGCTTCCGTAATTATCCTGCAGAACCGCATGGATAGCGTTACAAAAAAAATGAAGGAAAAACTGCTGAAAGGCGTACTGACCAAAGGCAACGGTGAGTTCAGCCTGGAAGATCTGCCCGGCAGAGGCCCGCTCAAGCTGCGGATCACTGCTACCGGATACAAAACGGTGGAACAACCGGTTACCTTTCCTCCGTTTGAAAAGGATCTCGGCAATATTAAGCTGGCAGTAAGCACCACGCAGTTGCAGGGCGTTACGGTAGCCGGCACCAAACCGATGATGCAGATGGATATCGATAAAAAGGTATTCAACGTAGAAAAAAACATCGTAAGCGCCGGTGGTACCGCGCTGGACGTGATGAAAAACGTGCCTTCTGTAAATGTGGATATCGATGGTAATGTAACCCTGCGTAACAGCGCTCCGCAACTGTATATCGACGGTCGTCCGACCACCCTTACCCTGGAACAGATTCCGGCGGATGCGATTGAAAACGTGGAAGTGATCACCAATCCTTCTGCCAAATACGACGCGTCCGGTGGTAGCGCCGGTATCCTGAACATTGTACTGAAAAAGAACCGGAAAACGGGTTACAATGGTAACCTGCGCGCTGGTGTGGATAAACGCGGCGCTGTAAATGGCGGTGCTGACTTTAACCTGCGCCAGGATAAGGTAAATATTTCTGCCAGCGTAATGGGCAACCAGATGAAAGGCCGTACCAATGGTACCACCGAGCGTAACAACTTTGCAGACGAACCGCCTACCAACATCAACCAGTACAACACCAACAAAACAGATGGTGGTTTCGTTTTTGGTAAACTTGGGCTGGATTGGTTTGTTACCAACCGTACCACCTTGTCTGTGGCCGGTATCAAGGTACATGGCTCCATGAACCCTTCTGAACGGATAGATATTAATACCGACAGCCTGAATAAAGCCGGCGATATCAGGGCTTTCAGTCAGCGTAACTCCAGTTCCCATAACAAGTTCAATGCTAACGGCCTGGTATTGGGAATGAAACACCTTTTCCCTAAAGAAGGAGAAGAACTGACCGCCGACTTCAACTATTTTGGCGGAAAGAGCGATAATAACTCCGACTACAGAACTGACCGTTATACCGGCAGCAACATCAGCGGCAGCGATATACAACAGATACTGGGTAATGGCTCCATGAGCTTTATGACCATTCAAACGGATTATGTAAAACCTTTTACCGGTAAATTAAAACTGGAAACGGGTTTAAGAGCCTCTGTCCGTAAAACGAAGAGCAACTTTAACAACTATATGCTGGACCCGGAAACACAGGAATATGTACTGATCCCGGCCGCCTCCAATAATTATAAGAACAGTGATAACGTATACGCAGCTTATGTAAGCGTATCCAATACCATCGGTAATTTTGGTTATAAAGCAGGCGTACGTGCAGAAAGTTCCAATTACACCGGCGACCTGCTCAACAATGGACAACATTTCTCCAACAACTACCCGGTGAGCCTGTTCCCATCGCTGTTTTTAAGCCAGAAGCTGAAACACGACCAGGAGCTGCAGCTGAGCTATACCCGTCGTATTAACCGGCCCAACTTCTTCCAGCTGATTCCTTTCACCGATTCCACTGATAAGCTGAATATCACGAAAGGTAATCCAGGGCTGGTACCGGAGTTCACCACTTCACTGGAAATGTCGTACCTGAAAACGCTGAAAGGAAACAATACCATATTGGCATCTCTCTATTACAGACATACCAACAACCTGATCACCCGTTACCTCACGAAGGAAACCGATCCGGTAAACGGCCAGGAAATGCTGGTGAACACTTATATCAACGCGAATTCCAGCTATTCTGCCGGTGCGGAAGTAACCGCCATGTATAATTTCACCAAATGGTGGAGCGCAACGGGCAACGTGAATATTTATAATTCAAAGATCAATACAGACAATGTTACGCAATCGCAGGATGCGCTCTGGAGCTGGTTTGGTAAGCTCAACAACACCTTTAGGCTGCCAGCCAGTTTTGAATTGCAGCTCACAGGTACGTATCAGTCGAAAACCAATTTGCCGGTGAATGAAAATAAGAATGTGCAGAGCGGTCCGCCAATGCAGCAGTCGCAGAATGCTTCACAGGGCTACATTGCTTCTTTTTATGGTGTAGACGCCGCCATCAAAAAGAGCTTCCTGAAAAACAATGCCGCTTCGGTGACCTTTAGCGTGAATGATATCTTCAGAACCCGCTGGTCCGACCAATATTCACAAAGCGATTATTTCACACAATATTACAGTCGCTTACGCGACCCGCAGATGATGCGCCTGACATTTGCTTACCGGTTTGGTAAAATTGACGCCAGCCTGTTTAAGAGAAAGAATATGGGCGCGGGCATGCAGGGAATGCAGGAAGTGATTCAGTAAGAAGTTGTCTTATAGTTTAAAGCACCGGAATGCGAGGGGGTACACCTGAGCGTTCCGGGCTTTTTTTTGTGGGGGATTTTTTACATCTTTGGTTGATTTTGTAACCTTATTCTCCTATATCATGAAAAGATTCTTTTTGTTAACTTCCTTTTGCTGTTTGACGGCAATGATGAGTAATGCACAGATCCTCAATCAGACTACGTTGCAGAGTGGCGCCGATTTTAATATTGATGGGATTGGACGCGCAAGCCAGTTCAGGACATCTGTCACAACCGGCGCAGGTGGGTCAGGTCACTATATGCTTATGCAGGGTAGCGCTTATCGCTGGGGGTTGGGAACCGTCAATGCAGAAAATGGTACTAACCCTCAGGGCAGCGATTTTGCATTATTTGCTTATAACAACGATGGCAGCTTTATTGCCAGGCATTTAACAGTTATGAGAAGTAACGGATTTATGGGGATTAATATAGTGTCACCTACTGCGCAATTGCATGTCAACGGTCCCACACAAATAAGTTTGGCTAAATTTACCTGTACGGATATTCCGGAAACGAGTGCGGCATTGACTATTCACAACTCAACTTCATTTACCGGCAGTTACGTACCTACTATTACTGG
Organism: Chitinophaga sp. G7 BAM 1005; assembly: GCF_057126945.1. Classification (NCBI taxonomy): domain Bacteria; kingdom Pseudomonadati; phylum Bacteroidota; class Chitinophagia; order Chitinophagales; family Chitinophagaceae; genus Chitinophaga; species Chitinophaga sp. G7 BAM 1005. The sequence goes on from NZ_CP181478.1 coordinate 5,369,485, forward strand.
TCGCGCCTATTCGCCGGGAAGATGTTACGGTTTGTCTCTGATTGCTGAAGCCGAAGATGTGACCGCTTCCTCTAATGAATCGCATGCAGCTGCTTTTACACTTCTCGCGAGAAGTAACACACTTAGCGGCTTAGTAAATGCGAATGTGTTTGTGGTAAGATCACCTTCAGCCCCATTCATGCTTATCAAAGCCAATGGCAACGTGGGCATAGGCACCACTGCCCCCGGTACCAATAAACTTGCCGTAGAAGGCACTATTGCCGCCAGAAGGGTTAAAGTAACACAGGCCGCTACCTGGCCTGATTATGTTTTTGAGCAGGATTACCTGTTGCCATCTTTACAAAAAACCGAAGCATTCATCAGGGAAAACAAACATTTACCAGAGGTACCTTCCGCAAAGGAAGTTGCTGAAAACGGCCAGGATCTGGGAGATATGAATACCATTCTGCTGAAAAAAGTAGAAGAGCTTACATTGCACCTGATCTCTATGCAAAAAGAAATAACGGAAGTAAAAGCCACCAATAAAGCATTGATGAAGGAGTTAAAAACAATACAGACAGCTGTAAGCAAATAATAGTTGAAGGCCGGAGTCATGGATTCCGGCCATTCTCCCCCGGATACAGCAAATACACCGCATCGCTCTGCCAAACTTCCTTCGTATCCACATTCATCGCGGAAATTTTGCCTTTGAAGGCGGCACCGGTATCGATGTTATGTACGTTGCAGGCGATCATGGGGAGGTCTTCACCATAATTAAGACTGGGGGTATGACCGATATAGATCTCTTTGAACTGCAGCAGTCTTTTTGGATAGAACATGGAGTTCTTTGGAATGCCGCGATCCATCGCCAGGGCGAGTTCCCAGAGGCTTCTGTCCCAATAGAGCATGGGTTCAAACCTTTCATGGGCGGGGCCGTGAGTGGAAGTGAACCCCGCGTGTATGTACAACCTGTTTTGATCATCAGTGTAATACATGCGCATGCGGTTCAGGAATTGTTTGTGACCTTCCAATGCTGCGGGCGACAGTTTATTGAAGCTCTCCACCGTGGCTTTGCCGCCATTGCGTTGCCAGGAGGCTTCGGGCATTACGCCATTCAGCCAGGATTCGCACCAGGCGTCGTGGTTTCCTTTTATAAAAATGCAGGTGTATTGTGATTCCAGTTCCATGAGCCAGGTGATTGTTTCTGCAGACTCAGACCATCCATCTACATAATCACCTAAAAAAATCAGAGTATCGGTTGTTTTCGGCGCGATACGCTCTACCAGCTGTTTGAGGGCTTTCAGCGCACCGTGTATATCACCTATTACGTAGGTTGCGGGCATGTTTTGTTTTATTTGTACATAATGTCTGTTCGCAGCACATATTTCACACCTGCGGTAAGCAATGAACCTTCATGCCGCAACGGGTGATGAAATATCAGGGCGGTACCGGTTTCCGGGCGGATAATTTCGCCGGAGGCAAAAATGGTTTCCCCGCCGGTATATGCTTCGTTCAGATAGATCATAAAAGTATACTGGCTGGCTTCAAACCTGTTCCGCTCAAAACTGCCGTCCTTGTGCATTTTGAAACGTTGTCCCGGACTGTATTTATAGAACCGGAACAATTCATTTACACCGGAGGCGGTTCTGTTATCTTTTCCTTCCGGAGCAGAGTTTTTCAGCCGTTCCCAGATAAAGGTAGCATAAGCTACATCTTTATACAAGACCCGTTCATTATTTCGTACACCTTTTATCATCCGTTGTACGCCTCCACCTACGTCTACGGTGGCTTCTCCGTAGCCCATTGCTTCACTTTTTTTTATGAGTTGGGCACATTCGGCTGTGCTGAGAAAGTTTTTAATGGTAAAAATTTCCGGGGTGTAAGTCATTTTCTCCATAACATCAGGTTTCAGTGGGAACATTGATCTGGAAATTATTTTTCTTTAGTTGTTTGTTGAACTTATACAGTTCGGGATGCCGGTTCTTCAATCCTTCGCGTTTCAGGCCCGTATTAACCACATAGGCGGCATCCAGTATTTTGCGGCGGAAGTTGCGCCGGTCGATCGTTGTTTGCAGGATACATTCATACAGTTCATGCAGCTCTGTGATGGTAAACAGTTCATCCAGCAATTCAAATCCTACCGGGTAATACTGGATCTTCGACCGGAGCCTTTGCAGTGCCTGTTTAAAAATATGTTTATGATCGAAGCCCAGGACCGGCATTTTCCTGACATTGAACCATTTTACATCATTGGCCATGCTACCGGCCACCACATCAAATTTAGCGGGGTTAATGAGGGCATAATATCCCACGGCTATTACCCGGCCACGCGGATCCCTGTCAGGTGCGTCAAAGGAATAGAGCTGTTCAAGGAATACTTCCTTCATGCCGAGCTTTGTTTGCAGGATGCGGGAACAGGTGTCCAGGAAGGTTTCTTCCATTTGCAGGAAGCCGCCCGGTAAGGTCCAGCAGTCTTTAAACGGCTCCTCTTTACGGTTCAGCAACAATACCGATAAGGTATTGTTGTGGTACCCAAATACCACCAGGTCTACCGCCAGGGAAGGGTTCTTATACTCGTGGAAAGACATCATACTCCGTTTGCGTCATTTTAACGTGAAGTAAAGATTTTTTGGGGAGATAACCTAAAAAAACTGGGGTTGTGCACAACAAAAAGGCGGCGCCGAAGCACCGCCTTTTTTTATTTGGACCCGGGATAGGAATATTCCAGTCATCTCATAACCTACAACTGTTACACTGTTAAAGTAACAAGATGCAAATATACACCCCGACATCTATATAAAGTAGGCCGCTATCCCGCAGGTTACCAGTATTTCATGGATGATGGGCCAAAGTCAGGATATCTTTTACTTCCAGTACCGGCTTCGGGCATCCGTAGCGGGTAACGTTGATCATGGCCTGCCCTACCTCTGCCAGCGTGGATACCGACTGCGGAAAAAACCGCGTTTTAGCCACTTCCATCGTGAGATCGTACGTGACCCGTTTGTAAGCCTCCTCCTTCATTCCTACAGAAGAAACGCCCAGGCAGAAGTAGCAGGCATTATATCCGTGCAGCTTTGCAGCCACGGGCAGCATATCATAGAAGTTTTCATGAATAATTTCCTTCAGCCTGGGATGCCGTACGCCACAAGGCCTGCGGTTAATGACCAGCACCTCTTTTACATCCGGATGTTGTAAACATTCATGCAGCACCCCTTCTCCTACCATACCGGTACTTCCTGTAATAATGGCTCTTATCTCCATAGGAAAGATTTAATCTGAAATTTAATCTTTCCTATGATTTTAAGCAAAATATCTATACCGGTATTCAAAACGCATTCTCATCTCCCTTAATCGTATTTCTGATCGTTAAAAATATAATACGCAGATCGAGATATACCGACCAGTTCTCCATATACCAGATATCATGTTCGATCCTTCTGCGCAGATGCGATTCTTCCGTAATTTCCCCACGCAACCCGCATACCTGCGCCCAGCCTGTGATACCGGGCTTCAGAAAATGGCGGATCATGTATTGCTGGATCACCCGCGAAAATTCCTCGGTATGACGAAGCATATGTGGACGAGGCCCCACAATAGACATATCTCCCATAAAAACATTCAGGAACTGCGGCATTTCATCGAGGTTTGTTTTACGCAGAATACGCCCGATCTTCGTGAACCGGCTATCATGCCGCGTGGCCTGCTTCGCATTCGCCTCATTGTTTACATACATGCTCCGCAGTTTCAAACAGGGAAAATTCAGGTTATTACGGCCTGTACGGTATTGAATAAAAAACACCGGCCCCCTGGACTCCAGCTTGATCAGCAGCGCCAGCAAAGGAATCAGCCAGGTGAGTATAAAAACAATCACAAGACTGCTGAAGATAATATCAAACACACGCTTACGGATGCGGTTGGCAATATCATCCAGCGGTTCAGAACGTAATGAGATAATAGGAATATTATTGAAGTAATCCACAAAGATCTGCCTGTTCACAAACAACTTGAAATCGGGTACAAAACGGAAATGAATCAGGTTCAGTTCTGCCTCCCTCGCCAGCGTGTACAGGTAAGGAAATTTTTCGGGAGATAACGTAGAATATATTTCACGGATGTTGTTAGACTGTGCGTAAGGCACACAGGCTTCCAGGTTGCCGATTACCGGGTAATAAGACAACTCATGCACGTTACTGTATTCTTCAAAATAACCTTCAAACTTAAGGTTGCTGTTATCTCCTATCAACTGATCCGCCAATTGTTTGGAAAGATCATTATACCCCAGGATGACTACTTTCTTCTCCACTCCGCTGCGATGCAGGATATGCCGGGTAACCTTGTAGAAAATCCAGCGGCCCAATAATACCATGCACAGGAAGCTGGAACAATAACTCAGGATAAACAACCGGGAATATAACTGCTTGGTAAGAAACAATGACAACAACAATAACAACAGGTACAACAATATACTCTGTATTGTTTTGCGGGCAATACGGTCAAACGATAATTGCTGACTGAGGAAGTAAATACCAGTAGTGTACAAAGCCACCAGCCAGGAGAGATTTGATACCACGAGAAAAATATCCACATTAATATCCTGCATACGGTCGTACCGCTGTAACCAGGAGCTGGTTAAAAAAAACAACACATTCAGCCAGATAAAATCCAGAACAATCAACTGGATACTGCAAATTTTGAGATACCGGTTCAGCATAAAATAGAATATGGTTGATCAATAAAAGAAAGCGCTACGCCACCTGTTCTTTAAAGCGCGTCATCACTCCTGAAATAGAAAGGTGACTGGCTGCAAATTCACGGGCATTCCTTGCAATGTCGGCAGTATTTTCCCATACGGCCCTGCCTATTCCTGTTTGCAACGCCTCCTGGTTTTCCGCATCCACGAGGATGCCCATCTGATGCCGGCTAACCAGCTCATGCAGGCCAGTGCCTTCATTGGCGGTAATCAGCGCTATACCGCCCACTGCGAGTATAGTAGTTAATTTAGATGGCATCACCAGATCGCTGGCATGTGATTTTTGTATAACCAGGTGTACGTCTGCCATGTTTAAAAAGTTATTAAACTGCGCGAGGGGTTGCAATGGAAAGAAAATTGTATTCTTTAACTGCAGCTGCGATGCAACCTGTTCCAGTTTGGCCTTATAAGGGCCGGAACCACAGATCAGGAATTTCATTTCTTCGCGGTGCTGCCATGACGCGGCGGCATGCAACAAGGCTTCCAGCCCCTGCTTTTCGCCGATGGCGCCGGAGTACAATATAATTTTATCGGTAGGCAGAAATCCAAAAGACTGCTTTAATATAGCCTTGTCCGTTAGTGGATGAAATTGTGTTACATCCACCCAGTTAGGAAAATAAAACACTTCCCTGCCGGCCTTGTCACTTATTTTACGGATCATCCCGTCGGCTATACTGCTTACATGATCCGCCTGCCGGAGAATCATCTTCTCCAGTTTCAACAGCGCATTGATAAGCCGTGGCGAGCGGATCATCTGCAGGTCGCGCGCGGCTTCTATCTGCAGATCCTGCACATGATACACGAAGCTGGCGCCCCGCAGCTTTTTATAGAAAACGGCCAGCAACCCGAGATGAAAAGGCGGCGCTACCGTAATTACGATATCATACTTCTTTTTCCACACCAGCTGCATCACTTTGACGAATGCGGCTGCCGCAAAAGAAAAATCCTGCAACATTCTCTTCTTACCGGAAGGTTCTGCAGGTACATACTGCGGGCAGCGATACACCGTTAGTTTTCCTTTTCCCTGCGGATGTACTTCTTTTTTAAACCAGTTCTTTGACCGTTCATAGGGCGATTGCACCTGCCATTGCGGATAATAAGGATAGGTAGTTATTACCGTGCAGTCGTCCCCGTTATCTGCCAGCCAACTAATCATTTCTCCATTATACTTTCCTATTCCCGTTGGCTCGGGTGAAAAATTGCCGCCTATCAGTAATATTCGTTTACCCATATACGTTGTATTTAAATATTATTGCCGCCAACTCCATAATACCCCCAGCATAAACCCCACGTTATCGGAGAGCTGCCCCTGATCCACTGCTATGGATGCTTTCAGGGCAAGTCCTTTCGACGACACCTGGTACTGAAACTCCTGCAGGGTATACCATTGCCGCTTCATTGGTTTAAAAAGGGCAGTATTGGTGTAGGTGCCATAATTCTGCGTGTAGGTGATTAATGTTCTACCGGTAATTTTTTTCGGGAGATGATAAAGTGCGCCGATATGCACTCCCATTACACGGTTATTAATAATATTCCCCCCCTTTGCTCTCAGTGAATCCTTGTGATCATTCCAGTTGAACGGCTTCATGCTGGGGAAGTAATGCTGTCCGCGATCCCGGTCAATAAACAACGGAGTGCCGATCACACGTTCATGATAATCCCAGCCAGTAAGATATACCCCGTTGTTATAATAGCTTTCTCGTTGATGCAACGGGAAGAAATCGTTCATTTGTTTGGTATACAGCACCTCTGCTGTGATCTTCTCCAGCCAGCTGCCAGCTTGTTTGTTGGTATACACAATACCCAGGAGCCGGTCGATATTCCGGATATCGATACCCTGCCCCGATTCAAAAGGAGTTTGATTATACAGGCGAAGAGACAACTGGTCGTTTTCCCATTCAATACCTCCTTCTATAATGCCGCGGTGGTCGCCGGGGCGATTGGGCTGTATTTCCGAAGTACCAACGGTGCCATCATCTTTTGTTTTAACCAGCAGCACATCCATAAACCCCTGCCAGTCGGCAGTGATCTTTGGCAGGTCTTTCCGGTTGCCGCCCCATACCGCGTAGTGCTGTAGGCCGCCAAATACTTTTAGTTTTCTTTTGCCTATGCGGAGATAGAAATTTTTCTCATGCAACCAGGCATCTTTGATGTATTGGTCCTTCCCCATCCAGCCGTGACTGATGAGTCCTTTAAACTGAACCCAGCCATTGGTGTAGGGAATATCGGTGTACTCCGTTACCGCGATGCCTACTTTTGGAATAGGGAGTGCATTACCACTAATCCCCATAGAGCCGCTGCTCAGGTCTTTATCATTTTCCCCAATGATTTCCTCATACCGGCCGGCCCTGATTTCCCAGTGTTTATAACCGGCTTTTACATATCCCTGCTCTATAAATGTTTGGTGGAACTGATCATTATTGTATACATCCAGCCCGTATCTCACATAAAAATTCTCCTTCCATACATGCCTGTTACTAAAGCCAACATGTGTGGATACATCGCCTTTACGGTCGCTGATGGTACCAAAATGATTAGCCATGAGCCAGAGCGGCTGGTAGTCTTTCGAAGCAATGGTCCCTGCTGCGCCCGCGTGCACTTCCAGCGAATCTGCAAAATGAACCTGCGCCCACGCGGTGGCTGGTCCCATCATTAACGCGATATATAAGCACCATTTCTTCATATAGCCGCCGTATTTAGCATGGTAACCGTATGCCCTTTCATTTCCCTTTTACGTACTGCCACCGCAGGGTTCCCAGAGTAGATCAGCCAGGGCTGCATTTCTTTTGAAGCCACGCTGTTCACCGTAAGTACGGCATGGCTGCCGCAGGTAACACCTGCACACACTACTGCCATAGCGCCTATCCAGGCGCCGTTTTCAATGTGAATGGGCCCGAGCCGGTAAGGAAAATCCGGTTGTTTATAATCGTGGTTGCCGGTGAGCAACAGGGCGCCCTGCGAAAGACAAACATGATCTCCCAGCGTTACCGCCGCCAGGTTATCAATCCACACCGACTCCCCTATCCAGCAATGATCGCCGATAGTCAGCAGCCAGGGATATTTGATCCGCACCTTTGTTTTTATAACGAGGCCCTTGCCTACACGGGCGCCAAACAGCTTCAGCAGCTTACTTTTAAAGCCATAAGGCCAGGGGAAAGCGCTGTTGAAAATATAGTAGTTACAGAAGTACCATAACAGCACTTTCCACTTAGGGCCGGCATAATAACTGCCTGTATTAAATGCAGCAAGATTAGTGGTCATGTGATATCAGATATGAATGTTATAATCCTGTTTCAGTAACGCCATAATATCTTCCCTGCTTTCTTTTCCATCAAGCTTTTGCTGAAATTCCTGCACATTAACGTCTACGAGTAAACGATACCAGTACCCCTGCATGAAATGGAAAAGGAAGCCCTTATAGCCATCCAGGAAGCCGTAACGTACCACATAGCGGAACAGGAAGTACAGCGACGCGCGCATTCCCGGCGACATGGAGGCGTATACCTTCTCTTTCAGGAACCGTTTCCGTTTGGCCTGTGTTCCGCTTTCGCGCAGCAACCTTTCATCGGTTTGCCAGAAGCCATAGCGGATATTCAGCAGGTCCACCATTTCACGGATGGCGTAGTTATTATGTTTGTTTACCCACCAGTGAATAGAGTTCAGGTTATCGTCTACAATATGTTCTTTAAACAGCATCGTAGCGCCGTCGGACAATACAATATGTTCATCCATCCAGCGCTGTTCGATGCTGCCTACCCCATTGCGCCATATCCGCAACAGGGTATGCGGGTAGAAACCGCCGAAGCGGATCCATTTACCTTTAAATAACACCTTGCGGCGTATATATATCCCCGTTATACCAGCTGGTACTTTGTCTATCCGCTGGCGGATTTCCTTTACCAATCCGGGTTCCAGGTACTCATCTGCATCCATGCGCATCACCCAGGGCGTTTCAATGCCGCAATGATCCAATGCCCATTGAAACTGATTGGCATAGTTGACCCATTTACGCTGAAAAACCTTTGCACCGAATCTCTCCGCTATCGCTACGGTATCATCTGTTGAAAAAGCATCTATTACGTACAGTTCATCTGTTATTTGCCGGAGATTCTCCAGGCAGCGTGCCAGGTGCAACGATTCATTAAATGTGAGTATTACTACCGCGATCTTCATCTAGCTACATTTTTCATACAGTTCTACATAAGACGATGCCAGCGTGGCATCATTGAAATCACTACGGATCTGCAAAGGGGCAGACCGCGTAATCCTTTGCCGTTGCCCTTTTTCCTGGTAAGCAGCAGTGAGCTGTGCTGTGATCATATCCACACTATCGATCCCCGTAATCCAGCCCAGATCATGCTGCTGCACATAGGTTGCCAATCCTACCTGATCGCTGATCAGCACCGGCGTACCCGCATACAGCGATTCTATCACCACAATGGCAAAGTTTTCATTACGGGAGGTAAGCGCAAAAAGGTCGGTGGCAGCGAGGAAATGAAATTTGTCCTCACTGCCTTTCCAACCTACCCATTCGACGCTATTATCCATATCGAGCGACGCAATTAAATCTTTTAGTTCTGCTACATACTGTGCATCTCCACTCCCGGCGATCTGTAACCGGTAGGGGAACGTAACCTTTGCCAATGCACGGATCAGCAGGTCCAGCCCCTTCTTGGGATCCACCCGTGAAAGAAAGCTGATGGTAAATACTTCGTTCTCCTTCCGTATAAAACTCCCTTCCGGCAAATCCACCAGGTTAAATACCTGTCCGCCTTCCCAGTGGGTATTCACCTGCCGGCATTCCTTCCACTCCAGCTCTGATGAAACATGCAGGTAAGTATTCTTTAATAAACGTTTACCCATCACCGTATGCAGCAGTTTCTTCTTCCTGTTATTCCGCGCCGTTAGTACATAGTCGCAGAACATGCCATGCGGCGATAGCAATGGTTTCAGCTTCCTCCATTTACAGATAAAGGAAGCGCCCATTACCAGGAAATTCCACCAGGAGTGGATATGTACTTTATCAAATCGTTTTGCATTAGACCAAACTGCTTTCCACAATGCCGGCGACACATGCGTATGATCGCCGGTGATCCTCTTGAAATAGGTTACCTTAACCCCGTCCATGATCACCGTAGTATTAGCCGCTATATCCAGTTCCTTCGCACCGTTGGCAGTGGTAGTATACACTTCCACCTGGTGCCCCATTAACACCAGTTGCTCCGCCAACCGCGCTATTACTACAATAGGACCTCCGTACACGTAGGCCGGTTTGTAGGAAGGAACAATAAAAAGTATCTTCATAAACAAGGGTTATTTATTCATTGAATCCAGTGAGTGAAAAGCATTATCCACCATCGCCGTCATGGTGAGGTTTTCTCCCACAAATTGCTTTGCATGTTGCCCCAGCCGGTTGATCTCTTCATCCGACAATTGATCCAGCACATACAAACACTCCTCCATACTATCGAAGATCAGTCCGTTGTAACCATCCCGGATATAGCTGTACTCCACGCATTGCAACACTTCCTCGCTGCGTTTAAAAGTACACACCGGTTTACCATAGGCCATTGCTTCCACCGCCGAAAGGCCCACCCATCCTGGCTGAAAGTACAGATCGGCGATGCCAAACAACTCCTGTTTGATGACAGGATCATATACTGCCCCGAAGTCGTGCACATGTGGATAACTGCTGAAGTCCGGTTTATATTTACCTGCCCCGATGATAATAAATCCATACTGTTCCGGATCGGTTTCCTGCATCAGCTTCTCCAGCAGATCAATACGACGGCCGGTCTCATTAAAGCGGGCGCAATAAATCAATATGCGTTTTGAACGGATATTGTACTTTTCCCGTAGTGCCGCTTTATCGGGCGCCTCCCGTTGCATGATCTTCTCTACTTCAGAAATAGTATTGTTTAAAGCCACTGCTTTTAAACCCGGCATTTCCTGTTGCCAGAGCGCCATTTCCTTTGGCGTGTAAAACCAGGTAGCATCTGCCAGTTGTATCATCCATTTCAGCAGGCGGCTGGGCCGTTGCTCTTCCTGTACATATCTTTTTACTGAAATACCATGTCCCCAGAGGATAATCTTTTGTTTCAGCAAAGGTTTCATCAGCAGGATCATCCAGGTTGACAAATGCGCGAAATTGAGCATCAGCACCAGCACCTTATAATCTTTACTAAAAAAGCGCAACGGGTTATATAACACAAATGGGCCTACGCTCCAGGCAGGTAATTGCTTCACCGCAGTATTGCCTGCCGACAGGTTCTGCTGTTTGATAGCATCCGCCTGATCATAACAATACAGATCGAAAGGGGCCTGCTCATTGAGCCGGTTAAAAAAATGTTCGCGGTAATGCGGTACCAATGGCTGCAGGATGGCAATCATACCAATACATTTTTATGTGCATGAATAATACTGCTCACATCATAACCATAAATCATGCGGCGGCCTTCATGGATGGAATCAAAAGCCACCACGTTACCATCGCGCTTCCAGCGCGGGTGTAAATCGCAGTGCAGACCGCTGCGTGTAAAAGCCATCTGCTCCAGTGAGAAGGCTTTTAACACACCTTCTTCCACGCCGGCCAGTAAAGGGTGTGCTAGTTGCAGGTCAGGTTTATCATCAATCATACAGTAAGTGCCCAACGTAACTTTCTGTTGTGTGCTGTACTGGAAAAGGAACAGCGTACGAATCCCCTGTTGATTGGGATAGGTATCACAAATCATCCAGTCGCGGTCCGCAGGGCAAAACATCGGATGCCCGTCTTCTGTAATAATATCTTTCGCCAGCATAGCCGGTGTACCGTTATCCACATCTTCCAGTAACAACCAGTTGAAGGGCGCTACTGCTTTGGCTCCTTTCTCTTTTGTATATAATAGTTTCTTCAACACTTTCTTTCCTCCGGAAATCAACCCGGAAGGCATCATTTTATACAACAGCGAGCCACGCAGTTTTTCTATGTTACTGCCAGTTCTGCCCCAAATGGCAATGTGGGCATCATCTTTCCAGTCGAAATGACTGAGGAAACCTGTTGCCAGGCATTTCAGGTTGCTGCCATCCACACCGATGGTCATGAGCCGTGTGGTTTCGCCGCCATCCTTTAACTTATAGCGGTGCAGGAATGCTAACCGCTGCTGCGAAGGATTCAGCAGCAGATGCGTGATATAATGATGTTGCCCCAGGGCCGGATTCATTTTATAATTGGCAGCAGCGGCAATAGACAGCAGCAGGGTCTGCTCACCGGTGTATACATTATGTTTCACAATACCGGATGTATCGGGCACATGAACGTGTGCATACTTATCCGTAAGACCCGTGTATCCATATCCTCCTACACGGAACAGCCGCGCATAGTCGATACCAAAAGCGACGCCCTCATCTGTGATCACATGGGCGGGCTGATGCAATACGCTCACACATTTACCGGCATTTGTATCATATATCCGCGAACCCCAAACATCATCAACACGATCATTTACGATAAAAGTATCTGTATCGCCGATCCATTGCTGGCGGGCGCCCTGCGGATAGTTGTAGGCATAGGTATCTCCCATGCGGCGGTATTGCTGTGCTGCATCAAAATAGCCGATGCCGCAGGGGATGCGCGGGTCCGGGGGAACGGTGATATCTGGTGTTTGTAATGCGAGCAATTTATCACCTGCAGCATTCCAAGCTACCAGATCATGAAAACCAAAAAAGAAATGTCCTGTTCCTGCTGATAAAATAAATTCCTGCTGCATATGTTAATGTGTTGTGATGAAAGATGATTTATCCATGCACTTTTCCTTTCTTAACAAAAAAGTCTGATCATGAATTTTATTATCGATACGCCTGATAACATCTTCTTCAGATAAATAGAAACCATTCACTGCCTGCAGCGTTTTCAGCAGGTCTGTTTTTACGATATCCCTGGCCATAAATTCCGCACTGATGCGGTTACCGGAAAGTGTCTTAATTTTCTGATGAAGAAACGATTTGCGGTAAAGCTTCACTGGTGTGGCATTGATATTATACAGATGAATGGCGGCCTGCCAGTCCATCCATTTAAATTCCGCCACACCGCTGCCTTCTGTATGCGGGGTAGACAATATAAAGCGATGCCAGGGCACGCGCAGCGCATCGGCCAGGATAGCGCCGTGCATGGCTTCTGCAATCACATATTCTGATGCAGCGATTTCCTGTAAGGTATGCTCTACTCCTTTTTCAGACCGCGGTGAGATATAATTATAACCCAGTTTATTACAGAGCGCTTCCCAATCGAAAAATGGCACTGACTTAAAATAAGGGATCACGCTCACCTTATACTTTTTTTTCACCTTCAGGAATTTATCGAACTCCGGCAACTGACGGATGGCATAAGCAGCATCTGCGATATACGGGAACTGGTTATTAAACGCATAGGCAGACAATGGTCCCCGCAGGAAGCGGATATCCCAGCTGCTGTTGAGGCTGAAGGTTTGATGAGAGGGCCTTACACCTGTGCCGAATACGATCTTGCATTTGTCCGGTATATCCCTGAATAATGGAGAACCATCGAACAGGATGGAGCCAATGCCCAGGAATGCTTCCGGGTCATTGATATTGCCTTCGCCAAATAACTTGGGCCAGAGCCAGCCGTTCAGGTCGTCACCAAAATTACCTTTGGGATCTTTATAATATACATAGTCCACGTTGTAGTCATTTACAGGTTAGCAATACGTAATACTTTTACTGCATCATTACTGTTGATCCATGCTGTAAAATCAACTGCCCGTCGTTCCCAGCTGTGAGCTTCGCTGTTCACCGTTGCCGGCGCCAGTCTGCCATTGGCCAGTTTACTGATCAATGCTGCCAGCGATGCCGGCGCATTATTGTTGAAATAATATCCCTGTTGTCCGAATATTTCCAGTGGCTCACCAATGGCACAGGTAAACACCGGCTTATCAAATGGCAGGTACATATAAATTTTGCTGGGGCAACGCGCCCAGTCCTGCACGGTATCATTCAGCGGAGAAATAAATGCATCAGCAGCAGTAAACCAGGAGCTGAGATCTTCTTCCGGCGCGTAGCCCAGGAATTCCACCTGTGCATCAAGTTGTTTCTCTTTCACAAAAGTTTTTGCTTCCGCCATATGTCTTCCCTGACCCAACAGCATTAACACCACATCACTTCGTTCCTTGCTCACCATCTCCATCGCTTGCAACATAGTGAAGAGGCCATAGTTGCGGGTGAGCGTGCCCATATAGATCAACATTGTTTTACCCGCATAAGCGTCCTGCAATTCTTTCAGGCGGATACGGGGCGACGCGATTACATCGTTATTGAATGCGTATGGCGAGTATAAAACGGGAAGCTGTTTGCGGAACAGCTGTGCAGCTCTTTTCGTATATACGTTACAGAGATACTTACTGGCACATAGTAATCCATCTGCATATAACACCGACCAATACTCCAGCGCCAGCATAGCAAACTTGCGAATCCCTTTATTATCAGGGATACCAGAGGGCAGCTCCGAATGTTCGATGAGTATTTTTGGTTTTACGTTGAGTTTACTTTTGGAAATGCGGTTACGGAAACTAAAGGAACAAAACAGTACATAGTCGGGTGCAATCTGGTTTACCAAATCTGTTTTAACCCGTACTTCTTCCCCAGCGGAGCCAGGCTGATAGTAGTATACCTTCACGGCCTCGCTGCACTCCATCCCTATGCGTTTGCGATTCTCTTCACTGTCCTGTGCAATGATGGACACCTCCCAGCCGAGCGACAGCAACGGTCCGGCCATGCCTATGGCCCGTTTCATGGTGGCAATGAATTTAATATCCCCTAGTGTAATGAAGCATATTTTCATAGCTGATGTTTTTTACCGTTTATATTTTCCCTTCGGGAGATAGCATATCGATCGTTTCATTTGTATGTACCGTTACTTCCTCAGTGCTGGCTTCTTCCATAAAATCATAATACGCGCGTAACAACACTGCACCGATAGCAGGTATATTAAATCTCAGTTGCTGGATGGGGGAGAAAAGAAAGGTCCATATCACCCCAATCGTCATGAGCACCAGTACCGGGTACAAGGCTGTATCAGCAGCATTCCGGATGAGATAAAACCCCATTCTCAGCAGGAAGATGAATATGAGCAATACCGCAATAAATCCACCCAGCCCACAGTTTACCCAGGCGCCCAGCAGGATCGAGTGACTGGGGATCAGGTGATCTGTTGAGGTAGCCAGTTGTTCATTCATCTCTTCATTCTGGTATAGTAACAGGATCCGGTAATACTGCAGGTTATCATCTTTTGCCCAGGAACCGTGACCGAACAAAGGCGCATCAGCAATAGCGGCCATTGCAGCAAAGGTTTCGCCCCTGCCTGTCATGAGTAACGACAACGGATTATAAGGATTATCGAGCCGGTCGATTTGTTCGGAAGCATGATCCCCCCCTATTTCATGGTTCATCACAGCATTTACATAACACACATAGGCAAACTGGAACAGGATAGCGCCTGCAATACCAAATACCAGCAACCGGTCGCGGGTGAGGTACATACCGCTGTTAAAGCAATAGATGATGATAGCACCCAGGAAAAAGACCATGCCTGTTGAGCGCGAGTCGCGGGCAAAACACAACAGGCTATAGCCTAATAACAGTGCCAGCACTGCTTTCCATCGTCCTCTGCGATATAATAGGAAAGAACAGATATAAACAGCATACGACAGGATAGGTACCATTTTAAACTTGAAGTACGACATATCGGTGTCTGCATTATCATCTGTCCAGATAATATTTTTTATAAGTGTCATGCAAAGGAAGAAGAAGATTGCCTGATCATCTTCCAAAGTTTTAAACAGAAAAATAAATGAGAGGATAGACATAATAATAGCAGCCCAGCCGCGCATGAAATTTTCCGATGAACTATGTACAACAAACAGATCTGTAATAGCCTGAAATACAAAAAGCGCTACCAAGGCAAAAATGATCTTGCGGAACATGGGATATGCTTTAAAATCCCGCAGGTCAAATACAAAGGGAGTAGACAGCAGCACCATGATCTCATTGAGCTTCAACTGGCCTACCAGTGCTACATTCACGCCACTCAGCAAGGTGTACATGGCTATTTTGATCCGGTTAAACATAGGCAGGCATTTTACCGCGTACCGCGTAGTTAACAATTTGCTGTAGTCGTTCCCGGTTTACATCCAGGCTGTATTCCTGTAAAAAATCTTCGCGCAACCTGGCGCCTTTATCTGTTTCCGGATCAAAGGCCAGTAAGGATTGTTTAAAGGCCGCCGGTTCATCGGACACAATAAAGTGATGGCTCTTCACGCCTTCCACTCCCTTCCGGGTGCTGATAATAGGTGTGCTAAGCGCCATTGCTTCCAGGCATTTCAGGCGGGTGCCACTGCCATGCACCAACGGAATGATCACTGCACTGGCTACGGAGATATACCATTTTACATCGTCTACCTTTCCAAAGGCCACAATATTGCGGTACTCTTCTTTGCCGGTAATTTGTTTCAGCGCCTCTTTAGAACCTCTGCCAACCAGCCACAGATCATACTTCCCGGCCAGGTCATCGTCCCATACATTTTCTATAAACCATTTGAGGCCGGCGAAATTCATATATACACCGAAGTTAGCCGTCATCACCAGCACACGCTGTTGCTTCTTCCCGGTGAAGTGATAATCTTTTGCATCCAGGAAGTTGGGGATGGTAAAAACTTTCTGTTTAGGCAGGAATCTGGTGTGATAGGCATTATCATCTTCACTTACTACCAGCACAGCAGCAGCCTTGTTAAAGTACATACGTTCATGCAGCTTCTCCATGCTGAACAACTGCCACTTGCGCAGCTTATCCACAATACTTTTTGAAGGTAGCTGCCACGTGATCATGGGCTGTGCGTTGTGAGTACCCAGGATAACGGGTATCTGTTTCTCTCTGAAATAAGAAATATAATGACCTACATAGCCATAGTCCAGGATAGCCGCCGCCAAAGGGTATTCCCGGCACACTTCTTCAAAGATGTTCATCACAGTAGCGGATCGCTGGAAGTATTGCTTACCCGTAATACGGGTCAGCAGGTCAAAAGGTTTTGCTTCATAAGTATAAAAAGTAACGTTAGGGAGATGGTATTTTTGCAGGTCCACCTTCTCCACATTCCGTACCACGGCAATCACCTCATAGCCGAGCTGCGACAAAGCTTTGATCAGGTAGTAGCTCCTGATCCGTTCTCCCCCGTTTTGCGGGAAGGGAGATATGTCTGTGAAGAAAAGAATGTTCATATCTTAATTCGCTTTTAATACCACTAGCCGTGCCTGTAGTTTTGTAAAAATCCTGTTGAGTAACTGTTCCACTTTCGCGGTTTCATTAGTGGTTAGCCCAATGAAACGGATGAGGAACACAATACTGATGATACTTATTATCGTGGTAACGCCCAACCGTACAAACCCTTTACCCATGAATAGCTGCGGGATACAGGCCAGTCCGGCTGCCAGCAGTACCGGCACTATTGATTTGATGATCACCTGCCTCGTGAATACTGCCGGTGATAAGCCCGTGATGGTTTTCGCTGCCATCATACGATAGATACCACTTATTACTTCTATGGCTATTGCGCTGATCAATACCGTAGCTGCGGGGTATCCGGCTTTCAGCAGCAACCATGCAACGGGTAAATTGAACAGCACCATTGTGCTGACCACTACCTGGTACTTTCTTATTTTCCCTACCGACTGCACGGCTACCTGTATGCCGGATGACAGCTGGTTAATCAACGTAGCAACGATGATCAGGCGACACATCATCACGGTAAAATCAGGCACTTGTTTGAGCCAGCATTGCAATACAAAAGGCATTTCTATCATTATAGGGATGGCAAAAAAACTCAGCAGGAAAAAGGAAAACTTGCTGGCAATCATCGCCAGCCGCAGCATCCTCGGACGGTCGCCACTGCCTTCACTTTTAATGATCTGTGGATTCAATGCCCGCAACATGGTAACAGAAAAGTAGCTCAGCTGCGCATTCACCTGGTTGGCTATACCATAGGCCGCGTTTACAATGGTACCGAAGAAAACATTCAGCAGGAGTGCAATACCCTGGTTGCGGGCCACAAAGCTGCCGGCGCCAAACATATTCCATCCTGCATAGGCAAACATTTCTTTCAACAGACTTTTGTCGAAATACTGCCGGATGCGGATTCGGCTTTCCTCATACTTCACAGCGCAATACACTTGCTTGAATACCAGCAACAATACCGTGAGCAATGCCATGAGGCCACCGTATACAATGAGCCGGTCGTACGAGGTGTATTGCAGGCTGAGTGCTATCAGCAGCTTTCCTACTGACTCTACAATACCCAATATGGCTACCATTACCATGTTTTCCTGTGCAATCAATGTAGCATCATAAGGCACGGAGATGATGGTAAAGAATGCGCTGACCACCATGAATTGAAAGATAAGCTTTGCGGCCACCGTGCGGGATGCAGGATAGTTGAGCACATGATCAAAAAGATAGCTGCCTATTACTTCAAACAGCAGCACCAATGCCAGGCCCAGTACAAAGTGTAGCAGCACGCTGGAGTTAAACACCACTTTTAATTTGTGTGCGTCTTTGGTGCCCAGGTGAAAAGACATATAGCGCTGCGTGCTGATGGTCATGGCCATGTTCAGAAAAGACAACATGGCAATGACCCCGCTGATCAGGTTAAACAATCCATAGTCTGCCGCACCCAGCAGGTTGAGTACCAGCCGGGTGGCGTACAAAGAAATAAAAACCGTGATCAGCATTCGCCCGTAAAGTGCTCCTGTATTCAATATCACCCTGTTCGCTACCTGCATGTTGGTTAAATTATCCGATTAAGTGTTCCAGTTGTGTAACTTCTTTCTTTGCAAACAACGCCACATCGCTGGCCATCATTTCCTTTACCAGTGCTGCCAGGTCGTAGGCTGGTTCCCATCCCAGTACTGTTTTGGACTTGGTAGGATCGCCTATCAGCAGTTCCACTTCTGTGGGGCGGAAATAACGCGGATCGATGGCTACCACCTGCTTGCCTAACGGCAACGCATATACTTCATTTGTGCAGGCGGCTACGGTACCAACTTCGTCTGCGCCCGTGCCGGTGAAGGCGATTTCAATGCCCAGTTCTGCAAAAGACATGCGTACGAACTCTCTCACCGTAGTGGTGATGCCGGTGGCAATTACATAGTCGTCCGGTTTTTCCTGTTGCAGGATGCGCCACATGGCTTCCACATAGTCTTTTGCATGACCCCAGTCGCGTTGTGCATCCAGGTTACCGAGGTACAGTTTATCCTGCAGGCCGAGTGCGATAGCAGCAGCGCCCCTGGTGATTTTGCGGGTTACGAAGGTTTCTCCGCGCAGTGGGCTTTCATGATTAAAGAGGATACCGTTGCAGGCGTACATGCCATAAGCCTCGCGGTAGTTCACCGTAATCCAGTAAGCGTATAATTTCGCCACGGCGTATGGACTGCGTGGGTAGAAAGGCGTGGTTTCACGTTGCGGTACTTCCTGTACCAGTCCATATAATTCGGAGGTGCTGGCCTGGTAGATGCGTGTTTTCTTTTCCATTTTCAGGATGCGCAGTGCTTCCAGGAGACGCAATGTACCTATTCCGTCCGCGTTGGCCGTGTATTCAGGCGTGTCGAAACTTACCCGTACATGGCTCATGGCCGCCAGGTTATAGATTTCATCCGGTTGGATTTCCTGTATAATGCGTATGAGGTTGGTGCTGTCGGTCATATCGCCGTAATGCAAACGGAAGCGCACATTTTCGCTGTGCATATCCTGGTAGAGGTGATCAATTCTTTCTGTGTTGATCAGCGAAGCGCGGCGTTTTACACCATGCACCATATATCCCTTTCCCAGCAGCAGTTCTGCCAGATAAGCGCCATCCTGGCCGGTAATACCTGTTATCAGGGCTACTTTCATACGATCGTTATTTTTAGTGATAAAGAAATGAGTTATTGCATAAGGGCATTTACTGCGGTAGCGGCAGTATTGCCGATGCCGTAATAGGTGAACCCGTGTTTTACCAGTTGTACATCATCATAGATATTCCTGCCATCAAAGAGCAGTGGTGTTTGCAGCAGGCTATGCAGGCGTGGCCAGTCGGGCATCCGGAAGGCATTCCATTCCGTTACCAGTAGTACCGCATCTGCACCGGTGGCGGCGGCATACATATCATCTGCAAAGATGACGCTGTCGCCCAGCAGGTGAAGCGCTTCTTCCATTGCAACGGGATCGTATACACGAACCTGCGCGCCGGCTTCCAGCAGGCTGTTGATCAGCACCAGGGAAGGCGCTTCCCGCATGTCGTCGGTATTGGGCTTGAAAGACAATCCCCATATGGCGAACGTGCGGCCTTTGATATCGCCGTCGAAATGACGGAATACTTTATCGGATAGTATTTTCTTCTGGTCTTCATTCACTGCTTCCACTGCTTCGAGAATGCGGAGCTGATAGCCGTATTCTCGGCCGGTCTGAATCAGGGCTTTTACATCCTTCGGGAAGCAGGAACCACCGTAGCCGATGCCGGGATACAGGAAGTGTTTCCCGATGCGGGGATCGCTGCCGATACCTTTGCGTACCTGGTTAATATCAGCACCTACAAGCGTGCATACGTTGGCGATATCGTTCATATAGGAGATCCTGGTAGCCAGCATGGCATTGGCTGCGTACTTGGTCATCTCCGCGGAGGCGATATCCATAAAAAGCAGCGGGTGTCCGTTTAACACAAATGGGCGGTATAATTGTTCCAGTACTTCGCGGGCATGGGTAGTACTCACGCCGGCGACTATACGATCCGGCTTCAGGAAATCATTTACCGCAGCGCCTTCTTTCAGGAACTCCGGGTTGGACGCTACATCGTAATCAATAATCAGCTGACGGGCCGACAGGCTTTCCTTTACTGCGCGGTTCACACGGGCGGCGGTACCTACCGGCACGGTGCTTTTGGTCACCAGCAGGAGGTAATGCTCCATGTGCTGCCCTACCTCATGCGCTACCTGTAATACATACTTCAGGTCAGCGCTGCCATCTTCTCCCGGTGGTGTGCCTACAGCAATGAATACTACTTCAGCACCGGGTAATGCACTGGCCAGCGAGGTAGTGAAGGAAAGCCGGCCGCTTGCCTGATTACGCATCACCATTTCAGGCAAACCGGGTTCATAAATGGGCAATACCCCTTTCTGAAGCCGCGCTATCTTTGCTGCGTCCACATCAACGCAGGTAACACTGGTTCCCACTTCAGCCAGGCAGGCACCGGTAACCAGTCCAACATATCCTGTTCCTACAATAACTACTTTCATACCCCTGGTTTTTAAGGTTGTAATTTGAACTGATCCTGTTGCAGGAAATCCCTGTAAGCCATTACCAGTCCTTCTTTCAGGCTGATGCTATGTTTCCATCCCAGCCGGTGCAGTTTTGATACATCCATCAGCTTACGTGGTGTGCCATCCGGTTTGGTAGCGTCAAAAATGATTTCCCCTTCATAGCAAACCACTTCCCGGATATATTCTGCCAGTTGCTTGATGGTGAGGTCTTCTCCTATTCCGATGTTCACCGGTTCTTTATCGCTGTAATGCTGCATGAGATATACACAGGCATCCGCCAGGTCATCTGCAAATAAAAATTCGCGTTTAGGCATTCCCGTACCCCATACAGTTACCGATGGTTTCTGATTTACTTTTGCTTCATGAAAGCGGCGGATCAGCGCCGGTAATACGTGTGCATTTTCCGGGTGATAATTATCGCCGATGCCGAACAGGTTAGTGGGCATTACGCTGGTAAAGTTGCAGCCATACTGATCGCGGTAAGCTTCGCACAATTTGATGCCGGCTATTTTTGCAATCGCGTAGGGTTCATTGGTTTGTTCCAGTAAACCTGTGAGTAAGAAACTTTCTTTGATAGGCTGCGGCGCCATGCGCGGGTAAATGCAGGAGCTTCCCAGGAACTGCAACTTGGTAACGTTGTGTTTCCATGCCGAATGGATTACATTGGCGGCAATCATGAGGTTATCATACAGGAACTCTGCGCGGTAAGTATTGTTAGCGTGTATGCCGCCTACTTTGGCGGCTGCCAGGAATACATAGGCCGGTTTTTCTTTTGCAAAAAATTCATCTACCGCTTCAGCGTTCCGTAAATCCAGTGTGCCGGATGTGCGGGTAATAATGTTCTGGTAACCTAGTGTTTCCAGTCTGCGTTTAATAGCACTTCCTACCATTCCGCGGTGGCCGGCTACATATATAAGATCGTTTGCCTCCATACGTGTTGATTGATTGTGTTTATGTTTAGAGCAGCTCCGGGCGGTTTTCCCTCACCCATTGATGCAGTTGTTTAATATCCTGTCCGCTTCCTTTCCGCATAATCAGCAATGCGCTTTCTGTATTCACCACCACCATATCTTCCACACCTACCAATGCTACCAGTTTATCTTTTCCTATCACCATACTCTTACGGGGATCGCTTTGAATAAATACTGCCTGGTGATTCCTGTACTGGTAATGTTGTGAAAGTGCATCTGCCAGTGCTTCATAGCTGCCTACATCGCTCCAGTCCATTTTGCTGGGCACTACTTTTACGATACTGCTTTTTTCCAACACTGCATAGTCGATGCTGTCAGACGGAATCGCTTCCATGCTTTCTTTCGACAGCACGCCGGTTTGTTTCCATTCTTCCGCGGCGATGGCAGCAGCTTCATAGATAGCAGGTGCATGTTTTTGCAGTTCCTGCAGCATGATGCGTGCTTTGCAGCAGAAGATGCCGCTGTTCCAGAGGAATCCGCCGGCGGCCAGCATGGCTTCTGCCACGGCGCGATCAGGTTTTTCCACGAAACGGAGCACATCATGACCGGAGTAGCTGATGTAGCCGAATCCCGTATCCGGGCGTGTAGGCACCAGGCCAATGGTAACAATATGGTTGCCAGCGGCCAGCAGGCCGGCGGTTTCAATGGCCATTGCGTATCGGTCGGGCGTGCCTATCAGGTGATCGGCCGGTGTAATGAGTAGTATGGTTTCCGGCTCTGCGGTGAAGGCTGCCAGGGCAATGGCGGCAGCCGTATTACGTCCTACCGGTTCGGCCAGGCATACCGGCGCAGCTGCGCCTGCCTGCATCAGTTGTTCCTGAACAATTTCCGACTGCTGTTCATTGACAATCGCCATTACTTTGTTACAGGCAAAACGGTTTCGCCGGAAAGCGAGTTGCAAAAGACTATAGCCGTCGAACAGGGTGAGTAATTGCTTGGGCGTTTGTTGGTTGGACAAAGGCCATAACCGGGTGCCGGAGCCACCGCAAAGGAGAATATGCTGCATCATAGGATGATTGGTTTATGGTCAGTAATGATGTCCGTTCACCGTTTTATGGCCGGTGATCACCGTCATTTCCCTGGAAGGCACGGTTGCTACAAGCATACAGCCCAGCCTATTGAGTTCCACTTTCACGCGGTTACGGCTGATCTGTAAGATCCTGGCGGTAGAAGCAGAACGATTTTCTTCTTCCTCTGCCCGTATAGGAAATTTTTCTACAGATACATCTTCATAATCACGGAGAAAATGGCGGATGAGTGCTATTTCGTGATCCGGTATCACCGCCGGTTGCCCCAGCCAGTACACGAAGTTGACCACGTTGTCTGTTTCCTTTACCACCCAGCTCCTGCTTTCAGGAATGTGTACGAATACGTAGGATGGAAAAAGAGGTTCCTGGATGATCTTACGGGCACGCACCAACGGTTTAGCGGGAACGTAGTGTTCCACTTTTTTACGGGTGAAAAGGTCTGCCACTTTTTTTTCGCATTTTGGCCGGGTATATACCGCATACCAGACCGGAGGCTGTTCATTAAACATAGAAGCCGGTTTTAAGGTGATCGGATAGTTTTTTGTAGAATTTATAAAGGCAGGAGCGGGCATGATTTCGCCCTTTGTTTATTTATATCTCGACTATAGCTGGCTGCAGTTACTTTACACTGCGCCTGAATAATCCGGGTTTCTTTGTTACTTCCGTGTATCCGTATCCGTTAATATCACCATATCCGGATCCGTAACCGTATCCTGCTACACCTTGTCGTTTGATACCGTTAAACACGATGTTTAGTTTTCCTAACTCTTTATTCTGATACAACTCTTCAATGAGTTTAAGATAGTGTTTCGGAGTCCGCTGGTGACGTACCACATACAGGGTAGCATCGCAATAAGGCGCTATCAGGCGGGCATCTGTTACCAGTCCTACCGGTGCGGAGTCAATGATAATATAATCGAACCGTTCTTTCAGTTCATTCAGCAACCGTTCCAGTTCACCATTCAGAATAAGTTCACTTGGGTTTGGCGGCATAATACCGGCCGACAACAGATAGAGGTATTCATTATCTCCAACGGGTTGCAATATCTGCTGCAACGATGCTTTGCCAACGAGGTAGTTGCTGATACCCGGATCGGCACGCATGTTCAACATTTTGCTGACCATTGGTTTTCTCAGGTCAAATTCCAGCAGCACTACTTTCTTTTTGGCGAGTGATAAGCTCATGGCCAGGTTAACGGATATAAAGCTTTTTCCTTCACCGGATATGGAAGAAGTGATCAGTAATGTTTTGCGGTCGCCGTTTAAACCGATATAAGACAGGGATGTTCTCAATGCCCTGAACTGTTCTGCCACCGCGGTTCTGCTGTTATTAGACATCACGATGGCATCTTTGCTGTCGTGGTGCATAATCTCTGCTGCAATAGGCGCCGTTGTTATTTTTTCAATATCTGAGCGGAACATCACTTCGCGGTTCATCATATCTTTCAGGGATACAAATCCTGCTACCAGTGCAAGAGCTGTGAGTATCGAAATACCGAATACCATTGGTTTCTGCGGACTGAAAGCATATGCTGCTGCTTCTCCCGCATCTACCACGCGGCTGTCGGAAACGGCGGCCGCGTATGCCAGTGCGGTTTCTTCTCTTTTCTCCAGCAGGAAGGTGTAGATATTATTTTTGATCACCTGTTGCCTGCTTACTTCCAGCAATGCTTTTTCTTTTCCGGGTACGCTGCGGATGATGCCCATGTTGCGGCTGTTTTCTGCCTGCAGGCGTGTTAAGCCCGCCTGCAGATTGGCGCGCAGGCTCCCGATATTTTCCATGATAGCGGGTTTCAGCCTTTCTACCTGCCGGTTCAAACTTGCCAGCAGCGGGCTGTTTTCGCCGGTGGTTTTGCGTAGTCTTTCCAGTTGTAATTCTGTTTCAGACAACTTGCTCACCAGTTCCAGCAACACCGGATCAGAAAGTCCCAATGTACCGGGTACAATATTCCCTCCGGGATTCTGGCTGGTAACATATCTTTCAATGGCATCCAGTACGGAGATCTGCATATTGGCCTCACTGATCTTGCGATCGTTTTCCTGTACACCTGCGAGGAATATTTTACTTTGTTCACTAATGTCCACAATGCCCTGGGAGGTTTTGAAGTGTTCCACTTCTGTTTCCGCCTGGCCCAGTTCCGTACTTACAATACGCAGGCGTTCTTCCACGAAGCGCATAGTGTTGGCAGAGGTTCTGTTCTTATCTTCCACAGCGGCCTGGCTATATACCCGGATCAGTTCATTCACAATATCTTCCCCGCGTTCCGGCGCCGCGTCGGTGTATTCAAGATCTACTACGCTGCCGGCTTTTGCGGCGGGCATAATTTTCATGGTACCGAGGATGATCTGCATCCAGGTTTTCTCATTCATGATATGCAGCACATAACCGGCGGTAGTATCTGTATGCCTGGCTTCTGCCTGGATGAGCATTTTTCCCCAGCGTGTTTGCACCGTATCGTTCAGCGGATATTTTTTACCGTCGATGGCTACACGCTTTTGCACAGGATCATATGTAAAAGGCCAGTTGCCGGTAGAAGCCAGCTGGATAGATTCCGGTTCCAGGAAGGTAAATTTCACCGGGCTATCTTTATAAAGTACAACGTCTCTTATTTTTCCTTTTTCTATTACTTCTCCATAAAGATTCAGGTTCCTTACCACTTCCTTTGTGAGGGTGCGTGACTTCAGGATTTCTATTTCGTTTTCCATCACTGTTTTGCTGCCGCCCATCAGGTCGAGCGACTGCAGCATATCGCTGGCGCCGAGCCCATTGGTGGCTTCCTGTACCAGGAGTACACCGGAAATTTTATACAAAGGAGTAGCATAACGGAGATAAAGGAAAGCAGCTACCAGTGCGGCTACTACGGCTCCTGCAAAGAAAGGCCAGTATGGCAGATAGCGGGAGCGGATGATAGTAAGCAAACTCTGAGGCGCTTCCGTGTGCTGGGTTTTATGTCCGTTTACTTTTTGCATAACCTAATTATTAATAACTAACCGGTCCAGGATAATAACGAGTAATGAGAGACTGCTGAGAATAATTGGCAGGATTTGCCGCGAACGATCAGCCGTCGCTACTTTTGATTTATTGGGTTCTACATATAGGATATCATTGGGTTGCAGAAAATAGTAAGGAGAATTCAGGATACTTTTGTCGTTCAGATCGATGCGTCGTATAATCCGCTGCCCGTCTATCTCCCGGATTAACAGGATATTATTTCGTTTACCGAACACCGTTATATCACCTGCCATTCCCAATGCTTCAAGGACCGATATTTTTTCGTTGGTTACATTTACTACAGTTGGTTTATTCACCTCTCCCAGTATGGTTACGCGGTAGTTGAGAAACCGTATGCTCACCACCGGGTCTACCAGGAGCTTTCGTTCAATGAGCTGATCATGCAGGTATACGGTAAGTGCTTTTTTGGTGAGGCCCGTTACTTTTACGGGACCCAGTACGGGGTACTGTATAAATCCCTGTTCATCTACCAGGAATCCTCCCAGCATAGCGCCGGCTCCTGCATTGGCGCCACCTGCGCCGGAAGCGGAGGTCATGTTGGATACATTATATATGATCACATCCTCCGGATTAAGACTGCTTACGTTGATCTGCAGTATGTCATTCTTCTGAATACGGGGGTCAAAACTGCTATCTGATGGTAATAGCACCGTATCTCTCACATCATTGAAATAAACAGCATTTTTGGTTGACACGCACGAAGTAAACAAACAACTTAAGCATAGCAATCCCAATCCTATCCAGGTTAAGCAGGCTTTCAATATCATCGATATGGCATTTAACATCATCACTTACACTGACCGTTCCTCTCAATACAAACTTACTTCAGAACGGGGTGGGATTCAATTACTCACTACAGTATAAATTGGGATGATTGGTATGGCGTCCTTACTTATTAAAGTAAGTTACCGCTCACAACCACTGACATATATAATAAAACAAAATATTAATAATATATTTGAATAAAGATAAAAAATAGGGTAATGAATAAGTTATTTGATAAAATTTTTGAGATTAACTCAGATTTGGTTGAAACGTTCAATTTAAAATATACCTTTTTCAGATGTTGGTTCACAGTGAATACTGTCACAAATAGCTTGGCTGCCATTTCCTTATATGAGTAACCTTCTTTCAGCAGGGCCACCAGTTCATACTCCCTGCGGGTAAGCTTGTCTTTGATGCTTTCCAGCGGATCCTTATTGATATGAGTAATGAGCAGGTGCGCTGCACGTGGGGATAAAGAAGCGCCGCTTTGAACAGTATCCATCACCGACTGATAGATATCACTGAGGCGGCTGGATTTAATGACATAGCCGCTCGCGCCATTTTTAATGGCTTCAATAATATACTGCTGCTCCTCATGGCCAGACAGTACAATCACCTTTGCGTCGGGATACAACCGCTTTACTTCGCGGAGCCCTTCAATGCCGGATATACCAGGTAACGTGATATCCAGCAGGATTACTTTTACATCCGGATAAGTAACAGGTAAGGCCATAAATTCCTCTATCGATTTACAGGCAAACATCACCTTACACTCCTGGAAGTCTTCCAGGAATTCACGGTAATTACTTAGCAGAAAATGGTTGTCTTCAATGATTCCAATGTTGATCATGGCTAAACGGGGGTATGGTATTCGAAATGATATGGTTTAATAAGGTAATCTGATAGTAAATATAGTCTGAAAAATGATAGTTGATTAGTATAATTTTTTACACATATGTTATGTATTTATATACAGATGGAAATAAAACATGACATCTTTATAAAATAAATTATAAAATATTCTATATAAACAAATTCTCACTCTATGTTAAATAAAAATGATCAATACGGACTTTTTTAAAAATATATATAAGTTTCGTATATTGTGCACATAACCATTTGTGCTCCTAACCCGGTATCCTTCGAAATAGAAACCTTATTAAGAATCAACCAAAAAAAGAGTATGCTGAACCATATCAAAAGGCATGCAGGTGGCCAAAAATCATTACTGGAAATGCGATCGGATTTTATTGCAATGGCTACACATGAATTTAAAACACCGATCAGTGCCATCTCATCCTCCATAGAGTTACTGGAAACCAAAATGCAGAGAGATGAATTGATGTTACCGTTTTACGAACGCAATTTGTCCCGCATTAAGGAAGAAATAGACATTTTAAGCAGCATGGTAGACGATATCCTTACTACCGGCAGCATGGTAGCCGGCCCCCCTGTAACACAACCGGAAGAAACAGCACTACCCATTTTTGCCAGTATGATCCGGCAACAATATTTCAGTAACCGTGCTGATCAGCGGGAACTCCGCATCAAAGTATCCGGGCGCCCGCGTAATATCTATATCGACAGAAGCCACCTGGCGGGGATACTCACCAATCTTATCAGCAATGCGTTTAAATACTCTTCCGGCGATCCGCTGCTCGGCCTGCATTTCCGGAAAAACCACCTCTGCATCAAAGTAAAGGACAATGGCATCGGTATACCGGAAGCGGATATACGCTTTTTATTCACTCCTTTCTTCCGGGCAACAAACGCCCGCAGCAAAGAGGGTACCGGCCTCGGCCTGGCTATTGTAAAATCGTATGTTGCCGCCAACAACGGGCATATCAGCGTAACCAGCGGCAAAAATGGTTCTGTTTTCTCGGTTACCTTTAGCTATTAACGGAGCAGCATCACTGTTCCTTTCAATACATGCTGGTCACTGCGGCTATCCGTATACGTACATACGTACACATATGCCTGAACACCCGCCGGCATGCCTTTAAAATTCCCGTCCCAGCCCGCTTCGGGCGCGTTACTCATAAACACCAAAGCCCCCCACCTGTCGTATACCCGTAACCGGTAGTCGTGAATAACATCATATACTTTCGGGCGAAACAAATCGTTCAGTCCGTCGTTGTTTGGACTGAAAGCACCGGGCATCACCACCGTACAGTTTTTCCAGGGAGATTCTACCTTAGCAGTTACACCGGCGCTGTAATCATGCGCATCCATTATTTCCGCTATATGCGTACCCGCCGCAAGCCCGGGGAACACGCTATCTGTTTGCCATTGCCCGTTATCCAGCCGGTACCGGTAAGGCGCCGCGCCGCCGGTTACATGCAGCATAATGCGCCCATCAGCTACTTCCCCACAGCTGCAGGGCTTTACACTGGCCTGCACTGCCGGCGGCATCAGCGGATCAATGGCAGAAAGATTGTCCATCAGCAGCGCGATCCCATACATACTTTTATTGCAGGGCGTTGTAGGATAAGCCCAGCAGGAAATATAAGCATAATTGCCGTGCGGCCTGAACACTGCATGATACCGTTTCCAGTTTTCATGGGTAAAGTTACCGGACGACCACAACAGCTCGGCAGTATCTCCGGGTGCATTACCTCCAAAAATCGCCAGGTTGCCGTAACAGGCCGGGTATAAATAATAAAGTGTAAAGGCCAGGTCGAAGCTCAATACATAAGTGCTGTCCTGTTTTAACGAGGCAGACAACTTTTGGGCGATACCTTCCAGGAATCCTTTTCCACTATGCACACCTATATAACTATTACCAGCTGAGGGGGCCAGCAGGATCTCAAAAACGCCCGGCTGTGTATCCGGCGTACCATTAGCTACCATCCAGCCTGCAGGAACCAAACCTTTCCCGGTACGGCCTTCCAGTGAAGGGTTACTTAAGGGTATCTGCTGCGCCTCCGCCGGCACGCACAAAGCTAAAAACAGCCAGCAGCATAGTATTCCGTATATAACTGTGAGATCTGAAAACATGCCGCTCATTTACCGCATTAAAATTACCGGTTATATAGATGATGACATATACTTATACAAGTAGTTTGTCGTCCTACTTTTCTTTTGTTTTCTTTGCCCGAAAAAATATCTTTGCCCACGAAAATGCCCCGGCACCCGATTGTGCCATTGTTTAATCCGAAAAACACTTATCATGAAAAGATCCGTACTGTACTTAGCCCTGGGAACCGCCCTTCTCACCACGTTTGTGTCATGTAATGAAACTGGTAAAAAAGACAGCAACGCAGCGTACGAAGATAAATCTGCATCTTCCGCAAATGACGTAATTGAGTACACCAACCTCATTGTAGACCTGTCTAACAAAAATTCCGACTACGTAGCCCGGCTGGTAAATAACGCCGACCGTGTAACCGAATTACTGTCTGGCAACGGCAATCCTGCCTTCCTTAGCAGTATCATCAAACCCATTATGATCAATATGATCAGTCATGGAAAGGTGAAAGTGGAAGAACCGGTAGATGCCTTAAATAAGGCAGATCAACAGTTTTTTAAAGAAAAGGTAGCCAGCTTTAAAGGCTCGTTCGACAAGTTAAAAACTACTTACACCCAACTGGATGATTACCTGAAAGCACAGGACTATAAAGACGACAAAGGCGCAAAGGGCCTGGCACTGGCAGATTCCATCCGCAACGATGCACAGGTTTTCTTTGAACAGAAAACTGTCCTGATGAAAAGAGTGGGCGAAGTAGCAGATGCCAGTGAGGCGATCATTCTGAAAGACAGCCCCATAAAAGAATATGTACTGGCTATGAAAGCCGATATGCAGTCGGTACGCGATTACATTAACCTGCTGGGAGAAGGTGGTGCAGACTTCGCAAAGATCAGCGATAAAGCGCAGGCAGCCTACGACGCATTGGAAAAAAGCCAGGCAGCGCATGCAGGTATAGATATGGCCAACGCCGCAAAAGAAAACAAAGAATCATATTACAAGAACTTCTACGACAGCTTCCATCAGTTCCTCCTGACAGCAAAAAGGATCATGCGTGATGCCAGGGAAAAAGGCGAAATGACCGACAGTCAGCTGGAAAGCCTCGACAACTCGCTCGATACCATGATTGGCAGGTACAACAGCTTCACAAAATAAAATAACAATGGGTGGATATCCGCAATGGATATCTATCCATTTGCTTTACAGAAAAAAAATACTTCTTCCAACAAAAAACCGCAGCCAGGAATGACTGCGGTACTTTTCTTATCCACTCGTTTATCGTTGTAAACTCAACGCTGTATTATGCGAAAACTGTTGTAATGTAGTTGTTACGGTCTTTTCCAGTTCTGCGCCGGAAAGCTCCTTGCGGAAAGCTTTTTCCTCCAGTGCAGACATCACCTTATATAGCGGTTCATTATTTACTTTCTTCTGCAGATTAATTTCGCTGCTTTCACCACCGTAGATCTTATCCCAGCTTTTACGTACTCTGTCCAGAAAGCTTTATGTTGTTCCCACCATTCTTTGGCCAGCTGGCATTTGCTTTCGCCGGTGCGGTTATAGGTATTCAATCCTTTCTCTCCCACAATCACCTTATCCGTACCATTTGCGCGGATCACTTTCTTGTTATCCTGCTCATGTACAGATCCGGTAGCAGTGATTTCATGATGATTTACCCGGTGTAATACATTATAGTCTTTGCGGGTGGTATACTCCCGGCGGGGCAACGGTGCATCGGACGCAGCTTCCCAATAGTGGCGGCCATCGGCATGTACCCAGGTAGCAGAGCCTTCGTAGCGCGGCTCATCATCCACGCCGTATACTTTCTGTGACCACTGGCCTTTCATCTGGGCGGCGGGTAGCGTAACTTTCTTCCACTGGTTATCCTGTGCATAAGCAAGCAGTTGCTGATTTTCGTACTGCCAGTCTTCCGTCCAGTGCTTGATCACGCTGCTGTCTGCAATAAGCAGATGCTGCAATACAATGCGGCGGGGATCTTCAGATGCAACGGTTACATATTCTATGGCGTCAATAATTTTATGATATCCTTTGGGCTTATAGCTGGTATCTGCCGGGAATGTTTCCGTGTACTCAAAAGTCACTTCCTGGCAGCCACACATACTTCTGATAGCTGCTTTATCCTGCAACAGTTTATCACCGCCCTTTTGCTGGGCTGTTGCTGCCAGCGCCATGAATGCGCTGATGATTAAAATGGAAATACATTTCATAAAAATAAAAATGAGTGGTTAGTTGAATTTACGTGTGCCATCCGGCTGATACGCAAACCGGAAATTATAATAACGGCTTATTGATGTTCCGTGGTTGGAGGTGATGAACAGGCCGGTTTGTTCTGCCAGCACCTGCTGCAGCAATAGCGCTCCCATAGCCTGTATCTGTTGCTTATGGATCACCGTAACCGGTACGGGTACTTTGCTTAACAGTTGTTCATTCCTGGTAGCGGTAACCACTACTTCCTGTAATACTTTACTGCCGGAAGTAGTGTCTGTTTGGGCAAAAAGGGTCCCTGCCCGCATGATGCAGGTGAGCAGGAATAAATATCTATACATCTTAAGGTTTATCTGAAATTGTGAAGCAAAAGTACGGGCATAAACATCAGTACCTTTACGAGTTTGGGAAAGTTATTTACGAGATCCGGAAATTTGCATTTAACTTAGTTGGCCCGGAAAAACTAACCGGTGTCCAAACAATTTTAAATCATTACCTGTTCATTAATATATGAAAACACAATACTTCCCGGCGGGCGACAGAGGCGTTAAAGACATAGGCTGGCTGAAAAGTAATTTCTTCTTCAGCTTCAGTGATTTTTATCACCCGATGCGCAGCGCTTTTGGTACGCTGTTCGCTTTCAACGACGACTATGTAGAAGCCGGCAAAGGCTTTGGTATTCATCCACACGTGAATATGGAAATTATTTCCGTTTTACTGAAGGGAAAGATGAATCACAAAGATACAATGGGATATAGTACCGAGATAGAAGCACCCGCTGTACAGATCATGAGTGCCGGCAGCGGACTAAGACATGAAGAGTATAATATAGGTACAGAAGAAGTTAACTTCTTACAGATCTGGATTCTTCCCAAACAACAAAACATTTCACCACGCTACCAGCAGCGGAGTTTCCCCCTGGAAAAAAGAAAGAACAAACTGGTAACCATCGTATCCGGTGAAGAAGGGATGCAGCATTGCTGGATCAACCAGAACGCGAAGTTGTCGCTCGGTTATTATGAGCAGCCGGCCAGCGTTACCTATACCTTTAACCAGCTGAATAAATGCCTGTTTATCTTTTCCATTTCCGGCAGCCTGAGAATACAGGACCAAGTATTGCAGCCGCGTGACGCTATCGGGATATGGGAAACCGGTGAGGTGATCCTGCAGTGCGGAGAGAAAACGGAGTTCCTGATTATTGAAACACCTGTCAATCAGAAGTAGATACCTTCTTAATACACATTAAATACAAACATATTATTACTTTTATAAAATAATAACATCCAATTTATTCATACAGGTAATTTATTCCACCGGGAATCATTAAATTTATATAGCACCGCTCTAAAGGGTCAATTACCTGTATGATTAATACCTCCCAAAATAATTACATAGGTTTCGAGGTACTCTTTAACCATGCCACCATCAGCATACTGGTTGCTGACAACCAGCACCGGATCGTGATGGCCAACCCCTTTCTGCTCAACCAGTTTGGCTACACAAAAGAAGAAGTTACGGGTCAGTTAACAAGCCTGTTACTTGTCCGCAACGGTAAAGAACAATATGCAGTACGGAAAAACGGCAGCCAGTTCCCGGTAGAGATCAGCCAGGCTAACCACGCCACCCCGGAAGGGATACTAACTATCCTTTACATCACTGATACCACCGATCGCCGGAATGCAGAGATGACGCTCCGGGAGCTTTCGCTGCAACGGAAAGAAGCGGCCGTTAAAGACGGTTCGCTCCAGCGGATGCACAGCTTCCTCAGTAGTTTATGGACCAGTACCGGCGCCATGATCATTGTAATCAATACCGATGGTTTCATCAAGTGGTTCAACCCGGCAGCAGAAAGGATACTGGGCTATAAAGCCAGCGAAATGGTGGATGTGTATACCCCATTGCTGCTGCATGATCCGGAAGAAGTGGCCCTGCGGGCAGAAGAATTTTCACAACAGCTGAACCAGCCGGTTGCTCCCGGTATGGAAACACTCACAATCAAAGCCAGGCTGAACCTGTACAATGAATACGAATGGCAATATATCCGGAAAGATGGAAGCAGACTACCGGTTTCCCTGACGGTATCCGCCATCCGGGATGCCACCGATATTACAGGATACATCGGCATTGCCATCGATCTTTCCCGTATTAAACAGGCGGAATCAGAGCTGAGAACTTCCCTGGAAAAAGAGCGGGAGCTGAATGAACTTAAATCCAGGTTTGTATCCCTGGCCTCCCACGAATTCAGAACGCCACTCAGCGCTATTCTGTCTTCCATCTACCTGGTGTCCAAATATGAAGCAGATGATGATTTAGCCAAACGGAGCAAACATATTCAACGTATTATTTCCGCGGTTAATATGCTAACGGATATATTAAACGATTTCCTGTCGGTAGGAAAAATAGAAGAAGGAAAGATACAGGTACGCCCCGGTACTTTTGATGCCGGCAAACATATCAGCAACATTCTCGGTGAAATGGACGGACTCAAAAAACCAAAACAGAATATTTACTATGCCCACCACGGCGCTGCTCATGCCTGCATGGATCCTACACTATTAAAACACATTGTTATGAACCTTGTATCCAATGCCATCAAGTTTTCTCCGGAGGGAGCCATCATTTCAATTCGGTCACAATGCAGCGACAGCAACTTCCAGCTATCCGTAAAAGACAAAGGAATAGGTATTTCAGAAGAAGACCGCCAGCATCTTTTTGAGCGCTTTTTCCGTAGTCAGCATGTGTCCAATATCCAAGGTACAGGACTCGGACTGCACATTGTAGCCAAATATGCAGAATTAATGAATGGCACAGTTTCCTGTAACAGCGCTCCGGAAAAAGGTACAGAGTTCATTGTTACGGTTCCCTTCCCCAAAAACTGACGCTCATGGAAAAAATATTGCTGATTGAAGATAACGCTGCCATCCGTGACAACGTAGCAGAAATCCTTGAACTGGCCAACTACCAGGTGCTCACCGCCACCAACGGCAAAGAAGGCGTGGCAATGGCCCTGGAACACCTCCCCGACCTCATTGTATGCGATATCATGATGCCCGTGCTGGATGGCTATGGCGTATTACACATGCTGCATAAAAATAAGGCCCTCCAAAAAACGCCTTTTATCTTCCTGACGGCCAAAGCAGAAAGAACGGATATACGAAAAGGAATGGAGCTGGGCGCAGATGATTATATCACCAAGCCTTTTGAAGGCACAGAGTTACTCAGTGCCATAGAAAGCCGCCTGAAAAGATGCGCAGAGATCAAACAGGACACCGTTACCGGTTTACACGGACTCCAGGTACTGCTTTCTGCCAGTACCGGCAGGGATCAGCTGACCATGCTCAAAGAAGACCGTAATACCAATCACTATAAAAAGAAACAAAGCATTTACGCCGCAGGCAACCGCCCGGATCATTTGTATTACCTCCTCCAGGGAAAAGTAAAAACATATAAACGCAACGATGAAGGTAAAGAACTGATCATTGGTTTATATAACGAAGGGGATTTCCTCGGGTATAATGCCCTGCTTGAAGGCGGTAACTACCAGGAGTATGCAGAGGCGATGGAAGACACGCTGATAGCCGTGATCCCGCAAAAAGATTTTGAACAGCTGATCAGCAGTAACCCCGAAGTGCTGGGGAAATTTATCCAGCTATTATCAAAAGAAATGGCGGAAAAAGAGCAGCAGCTGATCGGACTGGCGTATAATTCGCTTCGTAAAAAAGTAGCGGAAGCATTACTGATGCTCGACAAAAAATACAATACAACAGGCAGTAAACATTTTACGATTGATATCAGCCGGGAAAACCTTGCTGCAGTAGCAGGCGTGGCAAAAGAATCTCTGATACGTACATTGGGCGACTTCAGGGATGAGCAGCTGATTACATTGAAAGAGGGTCAGATTGCTTTTCTATCTGTCAAAAAACTGGCGGCGCTGGTAAACTGAGCCTATACCTTTTCAGCCGCTATAAAAACGAGAAATGCAACCTTTAACCGCTCGTACTCCCGGATCATTCCTTCCATATCATTTTTCAGCACAGCATAAGTATGAGGCGCAGGCACACCCGCCGGCTGCCAATTCAGCCAATCGAGCTGCTCCCCTATTTCATGCCGCAACAGGACAAGCGACTCTTCCCGGTCCAGCATAGTGAGCTGAAACTCCTCTGCCTCCTCAATAAACGACCGCCGCGTTGTTTCTTTTAACGCTGCCGCCAGCTGGTTGATCAGCGAGGCATTATCTTCCCTTAAGGCTTTCAGTATCCTGATCCAGTTGCTGCATGCCTCCTGGTAAGCAGTAATATCTGTGTCAGTCAGAGGTTCATAAAACATATTGATAGTTGCTAATTATAGTAGGTTTGCTCCATCTGCAGATTCTTATCCGCTCCCCATTTCTTCAATAGCTGACATAGATGTTGCTGGTGATGATTCATCTGCCGGATGCCTGACATTAACTCCATCATATAACGGAGATATTGTTCGTCTGGCAAATAGTTTTCTTTTCTTGCCACATCTTCCAGTACAGACAACATGGTTTTGCTTTGCAAAACAAAATCCTTTACTACCCTATATAGTTTAGAGATGTGTTCCTGCCCGGGTTCGGCGATCGGCTCCCGTTTCCTCGATTTTCCGGCCGGCTGCAATTCCTGCTTCATATTGCGCAGGATCACATTGTGATAGATAGATGCCTCCCTGTAAAAATGAATGATGAGATCATTGAAATCCAGGTATAAGCCCGGCAAACTACCAGCTAACGCCTGTACCTGCGTATAAAATTCCTCCAGCTTCTCCAGCACCTTCGCCGTTTCCGGCGCTGCCTTTTCGGCGATACAGCGCTGTATTTCGTCTGCATACCGGTCGTTGTTCCCCGGTATGCCCAGCTGCATATCCAACAATGCTT
Organism: Chitinophaga sp. G7 BAM 1005; assembly: GCF_057126945.1. Classification (NCBI taxonomy): domain Bacteria; kingdom Pseudomonadati; phylum Bacteroidota; class Chitinophagia; order Chitinophagales; family Chitinophagaceae; genus Chitinophaga; species Chitinophaga sp. G7 BAM 1005. The sequence goes on from NZ_CP181478.1 coordinate 5,406,405, forward strand.
TCACACCGGCATGACGTCCATACTGCCTGAAAATATGATTCCCATACTTGCGTAAATGCCTGATGGGAAAAAAGAGGAAACCTTCACAAAATTTCCGCTGACGGGATGTAGGAGTTAATCCGCTGAACATGATTTGTATTTTTTTAACAGTAGGTAAAAGTATCACCGCTGATAGAACGGTGATACCTTCTCAACAGCACATCTTCACTTTTGTTTACGCCAAGGAATCCAGGTGGATGTCCAAATACTAGCGTAAAACTAAGCCGGAATACGTTGCTGAACAATGACGGGCATTATTCCTTCTGCTGACTGTCATCATTCTTTCAGATGACCGGGATCATTACCCGGCTGCGGAGGCTGATAGTTCATACAGCGGAAAACGAGGAATTTCCTTACTACGCGGCCCTGGCGGGTAACAACAATGGGAGGCAGCGACCGTACGGAGCTAAAGAACGGCGCCAGTTCCTCTTCCACAAACGTTTGTTCATCCACATCATCGTTCACGTCGGTCAATGAATTAATAAACAGGGCGTTTTTTCCCTTTAATGCATTAATATTGGTTCCGATAAAATCGAACTGCAGGGCATTTTCGCCAATAATATTACGGGAGTATACCATGCGCCCCAGGTAAAGATTGAGCATCGCACTGGTTTTATAATCATCTGCAGAGAAAATAAAATCATCGGGGTATTCTTCGGACAATGTCTTCACACCGTCGCCCAGCCCTTTCCAGCCAATCATCGTATCATCTGAATGAATAGGCACGGGATAGAAAATGATCTCTACGGCCAGCGCCAGGTGTATTACCAATGAACAGACCCACTGCCAGCGTACATACTTAAAGGTGATCCAGGTGCTTATCCATATAATACCCGTAATATAGGCAGGCATCATCCAGTTGATCTTTACCCAGTAGATAGGTGAAATCAGGAAGAAAATGCCAAAAACGGGAATGAAAAAGCATAACAGGAAAAGCTGCCGGGCGGAGATCCGGCCAATATGCCATCCGTATTTGCGGACCAGTTTATACACATAGTACAGCAAGGCAAAAAATAATACCGGCAACAGGATCGCCGCCTGGTGACCAATAACGCCGAAAAAATCCAGCGGCCGGAATTCCACGCCTCCTACCCGGCCGGTCGATTGGAACCGGAAAGAAGCAAAGTCGTTATCCACATTCCAGATCACAACCGGCAAAATGGTGATACAGAAAACCACGATACTGCCAAAGAACCAGGGCGACCACAAATACCGCCGGTGCCTCTTCGACAGCAACAGATAAAGCACGGCGCCTGCCGGCAGGAAAACAGCCGTGTACTTGCTGTCGAATGCCAGTCCCATTGCAATCCCCGCCCATATCCAATATGCTTTACGCTCCTCAAATACTGCCCTGTACATCGCTATCAGCGATAATGTCCAGAACAGCAGCAAAGGCACGTCGGGCGTGGACACCAGTGATAAAATAGTGATCATCAGCGTGGCGCCCAACAACAACAGGCTATTCCAGGCACGCTCCCGGGAAAGGAAACATCCTGACAAGCTATAAAAAGCCAGCAAGGTACCGATGGTTACGAGGGTATCTGCCAGCTTTATCACAAATACATGCCGGCCGAATAAGTCTGTAAAAGCACGCAGGATCCATGCTATCGCCGGAGGGTGGTCGAAATATGACAGCGCGAAGTGTTGTCCGTAGAAGTAATAATAGGCGTCCTGGGGCATGGCCCCCATGATCCCTATAAATGAAAATCTCATCAACACAATAATCCCGATGGCAACGGCCACCCACTTATTTGCTGTGATATAGGCAATGAAACGATTACTCCCCGATAGATCCTGCATATGTTAGGCTGACAGTTGTAGTTGTAGTTGTTACAGATAATGTGATCAGATGCGTTCCTTCCACAATCTCTGTGCCGCTTGGTAATTTTATACCCGTTACTTAACTATAATTAACACTACCGCACTGGTTATGTTCAGCCTCAAACAGTGGCTATTCCGCGTTCAGGCGTCCGGGGCAATGCCGTTCATTGTTTTTGCTACCGGAGGAAATCAGGCACGGGGGCCGGCTTTCCCTGCAGCCGGGCAGTGAGGTCAGTGATATCCATTTTCCAGCGGGGAAGTAGAAATTCCTCATCAGACCGTCCCATTCCCTGTTGGCATCATTTACCAGCAGTTTTTTTGTTCGTTGGTCCCCCCGTTAGATAAATCAATCATTAAAGATGATAAAAAATTATGAATTACAAATCCTTAATTCATAATTTGTAAATTTACCAGACCTCTTTTCACCAAAACAACCCTGCATGGCTGGACAGATCAATTTACCGGAGCATATCAAAGGCTTGGACGAAGCAGCTGTTAAGGCTTCAAGAGAACAATATGGCAGCAATGTTCCTCCGGAACCTGCTACAAGTCCACTGAAGGCCATATTGAAAGAGATTGTAGAAGAACCCATGCTGGTATTGCTGATAGCGGTAACCGCTATTTATTTTGTGATGGGAGAACTCGGTGAGGCTTATTTTATGCTGGCTGCCATTGCATTGGTGTCTGGCATTTCGTTTTACCAGGACAGCCGCAGCCGTAAGGCGCTGGAAGCGCTGGAGAAAATGAATGAGCCGCTCAGCAAGGTTATCCGCAGCGGGGAACTGAAAAGTATACCTACCAGGGAAATTGTGAAAGGAGATATGATGCTGGTGTCTGAGGGTAATACGATCAATGCCGACGGTATCATTGTACACGGCAATGACTTTTCTGTCAACGAATCGACCCTCACCGGGGAGGCCTACGCCGTATTCAAGCAAAGCGACAGTGAAGATAATAAAGTGTACAGCGGCACCGTCGTGGTGTCCGGACTCGCTATCTGTGAAGTACAGGAGATAGGCGCGCAAACAAAAATCGGTCAGTTGGGGGAAGCCATTCTCAATATCAAAGAAGAAATAACGCCGCTGCAACTACAGATCCGGCAGTTTGTAAAATGGATGGCCGTAGTCGGCGTAATCGTTTTCCTGGGAGTATGGCTGTTTAATTATATCCGCAGCGGAAGCCTTACCGACAGCCTGCTGAAAGGACTAACGCTGGCCATGTCTATTTTACCCGAAGAAATACCGGTGGCCTTCACCACCTTTATGGCGCTGGGTTCCAGGCGACTGATGCAGATGGGGATCATCGTAAAAAGGATCCGTACCGTGGAAGCATTAGGCAGCGCCACCGTTATCTGCATCGATAAAACAGGTACTATTACTGAAAACAAAATGAGCCTGCAGGCCGTATATAACGGCGCCGACCACACGATATATGAAGCCGGCCACTTTCCGGCAGCGCTGATCACCAGTGCCATGTGGGCCAGTGAACCCGTACCCTTTGATCCGATGGAGAAAACACTCCACCGGCTATACGAAGAAATGGTACCGTTTGATGAACGTACCAATTACACAATGGTGCATGAATATCCTCTGGAAGGCAAACCACCCATGATGACGCATATCTTTGAGAATGCCGCTGGTAAGCGCCTCGTGGCAGCGAAAGGAGCGCCGGAAGCAATACTACAGGTTTCCCATCTCCCCGAAAAAGAAAAACAAACGATCCTCGACCAGGTAAATATACTGGCAGCAAAGGGCTACCGGGTATTGGGAGTAGCCACTTCGGATTTTACCGGCACCAACTATCCCGCCACACAACAGGAATTGCCGTTTGTTTTTGTGGGATTGCTGGCTTTCTACGATCCTCCCAAAAGCAATATCGGCAAGGTATTCCAACAATTTTACCAGGCGGGCATTAAGGTAAAGATCATTACCGGCGACAACGCCATTACCACCCGCGCCATTGCACAACAGGCCGGGTTACAGCAGGCGGATGAAGCAGTAAACGGTGATACCCTGATGCAGATGAACGAAAAAAAGATGCAGCAAACCTTACAGTCCGTCAATATTTTTACACGCATGTTCCCCGAAGCAAAACTGGCAGCCATCAATGCATTGAAGGCTGACAATGAAGTGGTGGCCATGACCGGCGACGGCGTGAATGATGGTCCTGCCCTTAAGGCCGCTCATATTGGCATTGCAATGGGCAAAAAAGGAACGGAGATCGCCAAACAGGCCGCCGCGCTGATCCTCGTGAACGATGATCTCAGCAACATGGTAGATGCCATTGCAATGGGACGGAGAATTTATACCAATATAAAAAAGGCGGTGCAGTATATCATCTCTATTCACATCCCGATTATTCTTACTGTATCGCTTCCGCTGTTCCTCGGGTGGATCTATCCCAACATATTTACACCCGTGCATGTAATCTTCCTGGAAGTAATTATGGGCCCTACCTGTTCTATTGTATATGAAAATGAACCGATGGAAGAAAATGCCATGTTACAACCACCCCGGCCTATTACGCAAACCTTCCTGTCTTTCCGGGAAATGAATATCAGCATCCTGCAGGGCCTGATCATCACCGCAGGTGTATTAACGGCCTACCGGTGGAGCATAGCGCAGGGTTCCGGGGAAGTGCTCACCCGCAGCATGGTGTTCACCACGCTGGTTCTCGCAAATATTTTTCTTACCTTAGTGAACCGTTCATTCTATTACTCCTTTATACACAGCATGCGCAACCGGAACAAACTGATGGTTGGCGTAATTGGTATCACCCTGCTGTTGCTGGCAGCCATGCTATATGTTCCGCCGGTGGCGCGGTTCTTCAGTATTACCGGCCTTTCAGTATATGAACTGCTGCTGTGTACCGCCATCAGCGCGGCATCGGTATTATGGTTTGAAATATGGAAACTGGGGAAGAGGAAATTTCAGCGCAATTAAACTGATGATATTATGAAGGTATTCACAACAAGGGTTATTCCGGAAGAAGGGTTATCACTCCTGCAACGTGCAGGCTTTACCGTTACACAGTGGTCAGAAGAAAAAGAAATGACACCTGCGCAAAGAGTACAATATTGCAAAAACAGTGATGCCCTGCTTTTCGCCGGTGGTGAAAAACTGGACCGGGCATTTTTAGAACAGTGCCGGCACCTGAAAGTGATCAGTCTTTTATCCGTAGGATACGACAACGTAGATCTGAAAGCTGCTACAGAACTGGGATTACAGATCACCAACACACCTGGCGTATTAAGTAACGCCACCGCCGACACCGCCTTTTTACTGATGTTATCCGTAGCACGCAAAGCATTCTATCAACATAAAAGAATTTTAAAAGGCGAATGGGGATTCTCTACTCCTACCGCCAACCTCGGCACCGACATCGAAGGAAAAACACTGGGCATATGGGGACTCGGCAACATAGGTACGGTAATGGCTAAACGCTGCAAGGCTGCTTTTGGCATGAAAATCATTTACTCCAACCGGCATCGCAACGAAGCCGCTGAAAAAGAACTGGACGCCACCTTTGTTACCTTTGACGAGTTGCTGCAACAAAGCGATGTTATCAGCATACACACTTCCCTTACACCCGAAACAAAGGAAAAGTTTAATAAAGAAGCCTTCCGTAAAATGAAGCCCACCGCCATTTTCATCAATGCTGCACGTGGAGGCATTCACAATGAAACAGATCTCATTGCCGCTTTAAAGGAAGGGGAAATATGGGGCGCCGGGCTGGATGTTACCAATCCGGAACCCATGCACCCGGACAATCCACTGCTGGAAATGCCCACCGTAGCAGTACTGCCGCATATTGGCTCAGCCACGCTGGAAACCCGCAACGCCATGTCCAGGATTGCTGCACAGAATGTAATTGCTGCGCTAACCGGCCACCCCGTGCCCAACCCGGTGAATCATATTTATGACCTGTAAACAAGTACCACCGGTGATTGTTGGGCTGATATATTCCTTAACTTTAGTTAAAGCACAGCAGCATGAAAAAGGTCGCTATCATCGGCGGATTACGTATCCCTTTCGTAAGATCCTTTAGAGAATACAATCATATCAGCAACCAGGAAATGTTAACCACTGTATTGAGTGCATTGGTAGACAAATACCAGCTTTCCGGAAAACGACTGGGGGAAGTAGCGCTGGGCGCATTGCTGAACCGCTCCACCGATTGGAACTTTGCCAGGGAGTGTGTGCTGGGCACATCGCTGGATCCGCATACGCCTGCCTATGGCGTGCTGAGAGCCTGCGGAACCAGTCTGGATACCACCATACAACTGGGGCTCCGCATTGGCTGTGGGCAAATAGATACCGCCATCAGCGGCGGCAGCGATACCAACAGCGATATTCCATTGCTGTTCCGGCAACAGCTGGCGTGGAAGCTGGCCGACCTGCGCGCAGCAAAAACTTTTTCCCAACGGCTAAAAATACTGGCCTCTATCCGCTTCAAAGACCTGAAGCCATTATACCCTTCCATCGTGGAACCCAGAACGGGCCTGTCGATGGGGCAACACACCGAAAAAATGGTGAAGGAATGGGGCATTACACGCGAAGAACAGGATGCGCTGGCATACCGGAGCCATATGAATGCCGCAAAGGCTTATGAAGAAGGCTTTTTCAATGACCTCATTATTCCTTACAAAGGTGTAAAAAGAGATACTATTGTGCGGGCCGATACCACACCGGAGAAACTGGCTGCATTGAAGCCGGCTTTTGATTTCAGCGGCAACGGCTCCCTGACAGCGGGTAACAGCACTTTATATACCGACGGTGCGGCTGCTTTGCTGATGGCCTCCGAAGAGTTTGCGCAGCAACAGAACTGGCCCGTGCTGGCCCATCTCGTAGATGCGGAAACCGCCGCTGTGGATTATGTAAATGGCGAGGGCCTGCTAATGGCGCCTACCTATGCTGTGGCACGTATGCTGAAACGCAATCACCTGAAGCTGCAGGACTTTGATATTTACGAAATCCATGAAGCCTTCAGCGGGCAGGTACTCTGCACACTGAAAGCATGGGAAGATGCAGCTTACTGCAAAAAACTCGGCTGGGACACGCCGCTGGGAAGTATCCACCGGGGCAAATTAAATACAAAAGGCGGCAGCGTGGCTATTGGCCATCCCTTTGCAGCCACCGGCGCACGCATAGTAGCGCAAACGGCTAAAATGCTGCAACAGCACGGCAGCGGCCGGGCTTTGATTTCTATCTGCACCGCCGGCGGCACGGGCGTAACAGCAATATTGGAAAGCTAAGCGCTTCCTACTTCTTTAATGATGCCAGGTAGGTGACCAGGTCAACCAGTTCCTGCTGCGACATGGCCGTAGCGAGGCCGGTGGGCATGAGCGAGTGTTCATATGCTTTCCGGGACACAATGGTGCTCTTTTGCAGTTTTACACCCTGCCCCCCGGCGGTACGTACATCAACTTCCTCTTTTGTTTCTCCGGCAATATACCCCAATACCTGTGAGCCATCTTTCAGTTTAAAGAAATAGCCTTCAAAGCCAAAGCTGATGCCTGCATCCGGTTCGATGATGGCATCGTAGATAGCGCTTTTGGTGAGCTTGCTGCCAATTTCTGTTAGTGCAGGTCCGAAGTTCACACCGGAGTTTCCATCCAGGTGGCAGGTAGCGCAATAAGTATTAAATACTTTTTTTCCTCCGGAGATGTTGCCCGGCAGGGTCACCAGCTTATCTACGGGCTGCAGGTCGTGGTGTACTGCTGCAGGCTCATAATAGGCTACGGCTTTAGCTTTGATGTCTTGCCGCCATGCGTGCGTAAGAACCGCCCTGGCTACAGTATCTAAATCGGCAGGGAGCAATTTGCCTTCCACCATATTCCACAGATCTGCAAATCCGTCCCATCCGTGACCAAGATTGCGCGTGGCCTGTTGCCGTAACGTTAAAGGGTATACGTTGTTGCGCATCACCGTAGAGAGCAATGCCCGGCCGGTGCGGTCCTGTGTTTTGCCGATGGCGTTTATCAGTAGGGTGGCGGATGTTGAATCTTTTTTTGAAATGGTTTTAATCACCAGTGGTTGTCCGCCGCTTTGCAGCAGCGTTTTCATAGCGTATCCCTGGAGGTCCTCACGCTTTGAATCCAGCACCATCTGCAAAAGTGCTTCATTCTGATCGCGGACATGGTACTTTAACACGAGGTCAATAAATTCCATATGCCCTTTAAATGCGGCCAGGCTGTTAAGGAGCAGGGCTGCGACTTCCGGTGTTTTGGGTACTGCTTTCTCATCCAGCTGTATAAATGCCAGTGCATTGATATAGGCTTGCTGCGGATGTTGTCCTTTCAATAACCCCAGCAGCACGGGAGTGGTTACTGCAGCGGGATAGAAATCGAATGCGCGGAAGTAACGTTTGTTTTGCAGGGGATCTGCATCCGGTTCCAGGATCAATGCGGCCAGCAGCGGCAGCGCTGCCGGTGTTCTGGCACGCCAGATAATATCGTGGTCTGCTACCGGGTGTTTTGTATTGGGTGGTAATTTCCGCCATTCATTAAAGCAGGCATCCCAGTTGCCATCTGCTGCAATGCCCAGTGCTTCCAGGTACCACCGGTCATTTCCGTTGTATTGTGCAGCGAGCAACGCCCAGTTGGCAGGCATGTCTTTTTCACGGCTGTGATGCATGGCCAGCAGTAACTGGCGGCGCACCGCAACGGAAGTATCTGTTACCAGCATATTACCGTAGGATACGCCGGTTTCCCTGGCGGCGCGAATGGCCGTAATGCGGATATCTTCATCTTTATCTTTCAGGGCTGCCTGCACATAGCCGTTACCGTTAGGCAGCCTGCTGAGCAGCCACAGGGCGCGGGCACGGTAGCGGGGATTGGCGCTGTTATACAGCTCCTGTAATTCCTTTTCTGCTGTTGCGCCCATGCCGGATAGTTTTGTCCAGGCGAGGTAGCGGGTACTGAGATTAGGGTTTTTCAATGCGGCAATGGCATCGGCGGCAGTATTGAGTACCGGTGGCTTCACCTTATATGAGCTACCGGGCGGGGCTATACGAAATACGCGGCCCCGGTTCAGGTCGGCCACCTGGTGACCGCCAACGCCGGGGTCGTACCAATCGGCTGCAAACAGTGATCCGTCAGGCGCCACGCACACATCTGATGGCCGGAACCACTGATCGGAACCGCTTTCCAGGATATTTTCAATAGTGGCCGTATAGCCGGCGCCGTGTTTTTTAACGGGATAGGATCTTACCACATTATGGCCTGGATCTCCGTGGATCATCTGGTTACGAAAGGGCGCCGGTAACAGCTCTCCTTCATAAATCACCATACCGGTAGGCGAACCCGAACCCGTTTGCAACAGGTTGGGCACTACACCGGGATCATTGAGGTGCCAATGCCGGTATGGAATGGAGTCTTCCATATTCATACGGCGGGATGACCAGCCTGCGCCGGTCATCTCATCCGTATAACCATAGTTGCCATGTTCAAGAATATAATTGATGCGAACGCCCCTGTTGCCATCGTCGTCGTTATCGCTCTGCCACATATTACCAAAAGCATCCACCGCTACTTCGTAGTTGTTACGGAAGTTATGCGCCATAACTTCCAGGTTGCTGCCATCTTCATTACAGCGGAAAATCATTCCCTGGCGGTAAGGCTTCCCTTTGTTGGCGATGAGATTACCTTCTGCATCACGGATCACGTTTCCGTTTTTGTCAAGTATGCTGTCGCCGGCGTTACCAAAATTGAAATATAGTTTCCCGTCGGGACCAAAGGTGAATGAATGAATAGCATGATCGTGCTGTACTCCACCGATACCGCGGAACAGCAATTCTTTTTTATCTGCTTTATCATCTCCATTGGTATCCGTAAAAATAAAAACGTTCGGGCTGCAGGACACAATCACTTTATTCCCCAGCACACAAATACCCAGTGCGGCATTAATGCAGGTATCCTGGTAAAATACTTTGGCCGTGTCTGCCTTACCATCTCCGTTCAGATCTTCCAGGATCATAATACGATCACCGGCAGCCTTATAAGGATGATCCGGATTTAGTTCATTGCGGTAATTATAGGCTTCTGTGATCCATACCCGGCCCTTTTCATCGATATCCATATTGGTGGGATTCATGATGTTGGGTTCACTGGCAAACAGGGTAGTTTCCAAACCGGAAAGCGTTTTTAGTCCGTGTACGGCATTTTCAGGCAGTCGCTGCTGCGCTTCCGTTAATACAGGTGGAGGCGTTGCCGGCTTGTTGGATTGGCATGCGCTGATAACAACAGATACCATAAATATCACCCGGTGAATGTATTTCATATACGTGGAAATAATTAATTGTCAATATAACACGTATTAAAAGTAATAAATAAATTCACATTTTTCCATAAAAAAACCCGTCCCGGGAAACCGGGACGGGTGGTCCATTGTCATCCATTTCACCGAATAAATAATTCGTTGCCGGCATAGTGCAGATACCATGCCGGAAATGAATGAACAACTTAGTGCAGTATTTTTTCCAGTTCTTTTTCCAATGCCACCCAGGATATTAAAATTCTTATCCTTGAATTTGTTATATGCTTTTTGCCCGAGGCTGGACTGCCGTAACCCGTGGGTATTTTACCGGTGATGACAGATTTCTTTTGTGCAAATGCACCTGAAACGGCTACTGTTGCCAGGCAGCCGGGAATCATTTTTTGATACGATGAATGATTGGTTGGTTTTGCCCGAAAGTATAAAAATGCAACAGCTAGTGCTTAACGGCGGGCGGTCGATGGATCATGATTACCGGCGGGCCTCAGGGAATGAGCACCAGCCTGCTGCCGCCGGGTACTTCCCTCGTCCAGGCGGTGGCTACTTCACTCAGCGGCATCTCTATAGTGTTGATCAGCAGTTTTCCTTCAGCAGCCTTTCTCATAATTTCCGGTAATACTTTAAAGATGGCTTCTATAGATACGCTGCCTCCGCCACTTCCCATGATTTCCAACCTCGAACTGCGCAATGCCGCGGAAGAAAGTGAAATAGGATCTCCGGCCATACTACCCACCTGTATCAGACGCGTGCGCGGTGCTTCCTTCGTCATGCTATTACCCGTTAGTGCTGTAATAAGCGTCATTGCCGGTTCTCCCCACAGGTAATCTATTACCACATCATAAGGTTGAGCGGCAAAAGCTTTTACCAGGTTTTCGGGAGATTGATCCAGCGGTATACACTCATCCGCCCCAAGCGCACGCAGTTGTTCCAACACGGCTTTATTACGACCGGCGGCAATCACTTTGCCCGCTCCCAGCAATTTTGCTACCTGTACTGCCAGCTGACCGGATGTACCGGTGGCGCCGAGAATCAATACAGTTTCTCCGGGTTGCAGCTGCGCCCTGTAGGTTAATGCCAACCAGGACGACATCGCAGGATTTAAAATAGCTGCGGCGGTGGCATCAGGGAGGCCATCCGGAACCGGGATGCTCCAACCCGGAGTGGTAATGCTTAATTCCGCGAAAGTACCATAAGGCTTACGTATGGCGCCGAAATATACCCGGGCCCCACTTGCCAGCAGACCCACGCCATCCACACCGGGAACAAAGGATTGATCGCCGCCCGCAGAATAGTGCTTTCCTGCTGCAATGGACCTCACCACATGGTGTATAGCGGCGGCCCTTACCTGTACTATCTGTTCTTTTTCCCCGGCTACAGGATCAGCGAAATTTCCATACTGAGGAACCTGACCGGAAGTTACAATTGCTGCATTCATCTTATTTGCATTTTTGTATTACAAAAGTGCACGACGAAAAAACAGGATCACTTTACATTTGTTAAGAAATTACCGCTGGAGTTTATTCCTGATCCGGCTAAGGGATACAGGGGTAATACCCAGGTAGGAAGCGATGTATTGCAGGGGAACCCTTTGCAGGATGTGCGGTTGATCACGAATCAGCGCTTCATAGCGCTCCTGCGGCGTATCGCGGATCTGGGATATGAACATGCTGGCGTAACGCAGCAAACGTTGAAAAATAATTCCTTCCATCTTTGGCCTCAAGCCCGGCGTACTATCGATTACCAGGTCCAGGTTTTCTTTGGAGATCTTATAGAGCCTGGCGGCAGTAATGGTTTCTATAGTACACATACTCGGCTGGCCGGTACGGAAACTCTCAATAGAAGACACCGCTTCTCCCTCAAAGAAAAACTGGAAGGTAGTATCTTTCCCTTTATTGTTAAACCACACGCGCACCGCACCTTCTATGATGAGATAGGCATACCGGGATATTTTGCCTTCTTCCAGCAAAACAGATTTGGCAGGTACGCTGATTTCTTCATAGAGATGCCCGTACTGCGACCAATCAATGTATTCTAATCCATTCATAAATGTTGCAGCTGAAAATATCTGAAATGAATAGAATCGGCTATCGCATCGGCACATCATCCACGTCTATCCCATATTTGTCATCAACATGCGAGGTAGCCTCTCCGAACGAGGTATGCTTGTAAAAAGCCGTTTGTTTAGATGCCGGCCAGAATGCCCTCACATCGGGGATAAGATCACGCAGGTGAAGCCCGATCCCAAAAAACACATCGTGTTGTTCTGTATGACGCCCCTCCGGCGAACATCCCAACACCAGCATAAACAATTTTAACGCCGCCATTTTTTACTGTTTGCAATAAGAAAGGTACAGCATTTTTAGTTCTCGTATATGCCCTCATAAATTATACGATAATAAGATGAAGATGCTGACCTGCCTTCAATTGCAGGGATGTGGCCAGTTGGATAGTAACGTAACCATTTTCTTCTTTAAAGGTGGCCGGTGTTTTCTTATCTCCCAACAATACCTGTTTCACACCGGTACGCTGAAAACCCAGGGTATTTATTTGCAGCTGACCATATTTTAGCTGCAGCGTATGACTACTACCCTGTTGTGTATAAGTGCCCCATCCTTCGGCGGTAACAAAGGGCGCTTTAAAATTTTCCCGGTTGATGGCCGGTGCAAAAGCGATAAAACCTTCAGGACCATGATAACGGAATCCGCTGGCGGTAATAAAAGTGCCATAGCTGGCCATTGCACGCGCGTAGTGGTCGCTGCATTCAATTTCATTAAACGGGTTACGCTTCACGGCGTGGTAACGGTCGTGTATAGCACGGGTAAGTGTAAGCGCTTCATCTGTCATGCCTTCCGCCATCATATGCGCTGCCACCTGGTGTTCAAAGCCACTCATGCATTCATTAAAGTACCCGAGCTGCCACGCGTTTTTTACGCCAAAAGGAAATTCCTCATTGCGGGGATTGGTGTTCAGGATCATGCCTCCTTCACCTGCCAGCGCATAGGGCCGGCCTCCGGGATGAGCGGCGATATAAGGCCCTACATCTGCCTTAAAATTATATTTATACAATGCTTTTAAAGCCGATAATGTTTTTTCGCGGTCAATCACCCGGTCTATGCCCACCTGGAAAGCCCAGCTCTGGCCATATACCTGGTCGATATGACAAGTATTGTAAGAACCAATCACCGATCTTCCTTTTACTTTATCCGGCTGATGAATAAAATATTCGCCATTGAACAACTGCGTTTCCATGTTGCGTTTTCCTTTCTCCGTATAGTCGTTACAGATAGCAGCGAAGGCAGTATCATTTAGTTCTGTGGCCATGAGTGCGGCAGCTTTAACAGCGGCAATACACAAACCCACTATCCAGGCGATTTCCCCGTCCCAAACAGCATCCAGCGTATTTTCCATCGGCGTATCTTCCATACCGTCGTTGTTACGGTCCTGGTGGATCAGGAAGAGCGTGGCCTTCTTTATATTGGGCCAGTTTTGTTGCAGGAAAGAATGATTGCTGCTCATCTGGTGTTCGCGGTAAATGCGTAATATAGTGCCTGCCTGTCCGTCGATAGCGGGACGTTTCTCCGCTTCACCGCGGAACAGGATGCCGCCGTCGGGCATCTGGCCAATGCCGAGGTCTACCCGTTGCCGGGTATCGCGCTCCAGTGCCGGGAATATGCGTCCTACAGCCTGCGCATACTGCCATACGTGGGTGCAGGTGCCTTCACAGGCGCCCACACCTTCCCAGGCATAAAAGCGCCCCGACCTGAAGCGGTGTGCCGTGGTAGTAGCCAGCGTGGATATGTTGAGAAAAGTGCGCTCCATAAACCACCACGGCAGCGATGCATCATACCAGGTATTCTTCCACAGGCGGCTTTCTCCGGCCAGGCGGGCATAATTTTCCAGTACATATTTCATTACTGCAGATGCATCTGTAAACTTATTGGCGTAGTAGCGTCCTTCTCCCTGAATGTCTTTGAAATGCAGGTTGGCCGCGTACCAGCTGATGGCAAAAACAGTACGTATAGTCCTGCCCGGTAGTATGTCATGCCTGGTGGCAACTGTGCCGGTTAATTGCTCCCCCGTTCCTTTCACTGCGTGCTTTGCAGACATCAGTGAAAAATGTGCAGCCGTTAATTCACCGGTGGGCATTACCGGGTTTACCATTACTTTATTACCCGCCGCCGCGATGCAAAAATTTCCGTAGTCATATTGTTTCTGAAAATCTTCTTCATTGCCACTTTTTGTACGCACTGTTTCATAAACGCCCTGCCAGTTCTTTCCTTTTACGGTAGTATTCACGCGTTCGTGTGCAGCACCGGCAGAATAAATAGCCGTCTTGTTTTCCAGCCATCCGAGAATGGTAGCGGTAACAGGTACGGTATCTTTGTTTTCTATTTTATAGGACAAAATGGTGACAGGTAATCCGGAATCATCTTCATTCAAAGGAATAAAAGGAGAAAATGCTTCCAGTGTAACAGCTACCGGCAGCTCGGGATCGGTATAACGGATAGTGGCTATCGGATACGTTGCTTCAAAACTGATTTCAGGCCAGCTTTCCTCATCAAACTTCCGGATAATGGTTTGCCCGCCCCAGGTAAGCTGCAACGCAAATCCCTGGTCCAGCGGCCGGATATTCTTCGATGGCTCAATATAACACGCCCCATCGCGGGAGCGCACTTTTTTGCCGCCATCCAGCACGTTGGCGCTGTAGTTAACTACTTTGGGTTCTATTCCTTCCTGGTTTTTATTAAAAATATCCCAGAGCCACAGGCGGCCATCGCCACCGAGATACACGGTGCCGCACATGATCCCTCCTACCGGCATACCAATATATTGCAGCTCATTTTTACTTTTGAGATAAGTGGTGGCATTGCCCCTTTCGTAGAGCGAAGCGATCCAGGCGGCATCCGGCTGCCGGGTAAACAACAGGCGGCCACTTGCTGCCATACCGCTGCCTAACACCGGCAAACGCACAGTGAATGCTCCCGCCATTGTTAAACCAATATTTCTTAAAAATTTTCTACGTTCAATACCCATAAAGAAGTGTTTTATCGAGAGCCGATTGCATAAAAGATATTCCTGTGGCGGCATTGCAGGAATCAGCGATTTTTATTTTGGAAAGTCCGGGCATCACGTGCAGGCATAATGCCTTAAAGACATTACTATCATTGTTCAATGTTATATTTCCCTGCCAGGTGTTAATCATAACCAGTGGTACAGCAATATATACAACCTTCCGGAAGGATTATGCCGGATGTTAAGGGAGCGTCAGGAAATGTGAATAAATCATCAGCGCGGATTTTGTCTTTTTCAGGATTAGACTGACTATTCTGATTTAATTTTGGGAGATATAAAAAGATTAGGGAAGATAAAAGCGGATATCGGCTTTTATCTTCCCTAACCTTTTAAAATCAAAACATAATCAAATCAGCGTAATCAGAATAATCAGTCTAATCCTGAAAAAGACAATTTCCGCATCGCCGAAGGCGATCCTCCGCGCGCTGCATTTACTGCACGATCAGCGTACTGATAGAGTGCGGCAGGCTTTTAGTGGCCGCAGCCTTTCCTGCTATCCATAAGCTGAAAGGAATTTCTTTGTCGGTGGCGTTCATTACTACTACCGCCAGTTTGCCATCGGTGTTTACAAATGCAGTGGTTTGCAGCATGGAACGGCTGGAAGAACTTACCACACGCTTGGCGCCGGGGCGGATGAATTTAGAAAAATGACCGAGATAATAATAAGCGTTGGTATAAATCAGTTCTCCTTTTTGGGTATCAGCATGCACCGGTGCAAAACAGAAGTTGCCCACGTGGTTTGGCCCGCCCTTCTCATCCAGCAGGATGTTCCAGTCGGTCCATGCGGCGGTACCGGCGTTAAAATCGCCGATCATGGAGGCGCCATATTTTTCGCCAATGAACCAGTCGTGTACTTTAGCAAGATCAAATTTCTCAATACACCCTTCCGTAAAGATCAATGCCTTATCAGGGAACGCTTCATGTACCAGTCTTTCGTTCTGGAACTGCATTTCACTGCCGGTCCAGGTTTCATACCAGTGATAACCTATCCCCCAGATATATCTGGCGGCTTCCTTATCCTGCAGCAACGTGCTGGCGCGTTGATACAGGAGATCTCGGTTGTGGTCCCAGGCAATCAGCTTTTTGCCGCCCATGCCGGCTTTCTGTAAGGTAGGTCCGAGATAACTTTTGATGAAGTCGCGTTCTTCCTCCGCGGTGTAAATACAGGACTCCCATTTCTGTTTGGCCATCGGTTCATTCTGCACGGAAAGGCCCCATACCGGGATACCCAGCGCTTCGTATGCGTTGATGAACTTTACATAGTGATTGGCCCATACCTGGTAATATTGTTTCAGAAGGTGGCCACCCTGTAATACGCTGTTATTGTCTTTCATCCATGCCGGCGGGCTCCACGGGCTTACAAACAACGGCAGCTTCCCGCCGGCTGCGGCAATGGCAGCTTTAATAAAAGGGATGCGGTATTGCTTGTCGTGGTCCACGCTGAAAGTTTTCAATGTAGCGTCGAATGGCGTCGTGTAGCTATAGCTGCCGCTGGAGAAATCGCAGCTCTGGATGTTGGTCCGTGAAAACGTATACCCGATACCGTTATTAACATCATAGTACGCTTTCAGCAACTCCTGCTGTTTATCTTTGGGCAGTTTAGCATATGTTTCCGCCGAAGCGTCTGTTAATGCGCCACCTATACCGATAAAGGTCTGGAAACTTTTCTTTGTGTCTACAAACACGCAGGGCGCTGTTTCCAGCGGCTGTGGCATGGCAGTGAATTCCAGTGTAGCCGTTTGGGTTAGCCGCAGGTTGGTATTTTCAGCGGTGGTAAATACCGTTACTTTTTTCTGCTGACTGTAACCGGCGCTCCACAATGCGAGCAAACTGGCTCCTGTCAAAAATATCTTCTTCATATCATTAATGTCAGTTACCATATTTTACCAAACAAAAGTGGCTACTTCTCCGCTTCGGAGGGAAGCTGCAGCTACTTTGCTTTTTACTTTAATCTGGAAATCCTGCGCAGCCGCATCTGTATTTACTACAATCAGCACAGTTTTACCTCCGGGCGTTAAAAAGGCGACGTTATCAAGTGTGCCTGCGATATTGGAAGCAATCCTTACGGAACCAACCGGCACAAACTTAGCAGCATGACCTATTACATAGTAGGAGGAGTTACGGGAAATAGCCTGCCCATCAATGGTAATACCACCCAGGCACTGGGAGCATCCACCCTGATCGGTGTGTGGATTCCAATGTGCATCAGCGGCGAGATTCCATTGCAATACATTGCGGCTCCAGTTGCGGGTAGCGCCTACGATCAGTTTGCTGACATTATTTGTCAGCTCATGGGAGAAACTACCTTTTCCATCAGACCACTGCTCTGTGAAGTAGAGGTGCTTTGCCGGGAACTCGTCGTGTACTTTACTCAGCGCATCAATAGTGCCGCCATACAGGTGAAACGCGGAACCATCTATATAAGGATAAGCGGCCTGGTCTCTCAAAATAGTGAGCGGGTATTCCGGCTTATCACAGTTGTGATCATACAGGATGATTTTTGTTTTCACGCCGGCTTTTTTAAAAGCAGGCCCCAGGTGATCTTTGATAAAGATGGCCTGGTCTTCTGCCAGCATCAGCATGCTGGGATTATTTTTAGGATGCAGAGGTTCATTCTGGATGGTGATGGCATCGATAGTGATACCAGCGGCTTTCATCGTCTTTACATACTTTACAAAATACTGTGCATAAGCGCTATAGTATTCCGGTTTCAGGCTGCCACCAATAAACGAGTTATTTGTTTTCATCCAGGCTGGCGGCGTCCAGGGAGAGCCTAATATTTTAATAGCCGGATTTAGTGCTACAATTTTTTTCAGTACGGGGATCAGGTCTTTTTTTTCTTCGTTGATATTGAAATGTTTCAGCTCCGGATCTGTTTGTCCGTCGGGCATATCATCATAGGTAAATACAGATGCGCTCAGATCGGAAGCACCGATACTGAGGCGCAGGTAGCTGATGCCGATACCGTTTCCTTTTGTGAGGAACAACTCTTTCAACAAGGCATCCTGTTGTGCAGCGGGCAGCTGGTTGATCAGCGTGGCGCTGCCACCGGTGAGAGTGAAACCAAAGCCATCTATCAGCTGAAATTTCTTTGCGGGATCCACTTCAATGGTAGCAACATTTTTTTCCTGCTTGGAAAACGGCAGTGTAGTTACCTGCCGTTGCAGGGCAATGGATTTGTCGGGAGATGTTAACCAGTAACTGATCTCTTTATTTTTTTTCTGCTGACTTATTGCGGGCTGGATACTTACTGTCAGCAAGGCGAGGCAACATAGCAGTTGTCCGGTTTTCTTCATCATAGCAAAACGAATTATTAATCGGTAAAAGTATTCAGGAATTCCCGGATTTCCTCCTTTTTTGAAGAAATACTGGAACTCCTGAATAAAGGGATCGTTACTCCCACTCTTTGCTCTGCTTCAGACTTGTGTTTTGCAGTTCCAGCGCAGGAATCGGCAATATTTCATTCTTCGGTTTAAAGCTTCTTTTTTCGATAGCGTTCAGTACGGCGGACGCCTGCCCGGTTCTTACCAGGTCAAGGAAACGGTGTCCTTCTCCGGCCAGTTCCAGGCGTCGTTCTTTAAAGATGTTATCAAAAGTAGCATCTACGGGCGTTAGTCCAACGCGGGCGCGTACGGCATTGAGCAGCTGATAGGCGCGACTGCCGCTGCCACTGCCTTCTCCTGCTTTTACGCGGGCTTCTGCCTCCATCAGGTAAGTATCTGCCAGGCGTATTTCATACAGGTTTTGCGGAAAGTTCAGTTCCATATTACCACCGCCTTTGGAGATGTTGGCAGTACGGCCCACAAATTTATTCAGGAAGAAACCCGTGTTATCAAAACTTTCCGAGTAGGTAGCTTTACCTGCGGCAACCAGGCTCTTCATATCCAGTATGGTGGCGTTGTAGCGTGGATCACCACGCATAACGCTTTCCAGTTCTTTGGATACAAGCAGGAAACCCCATCCGGCCACATACTGGGAAGCCTCACTCGTAGCAGGTGTTGCCACCAGGCTGCGGGGACCGCAAAGGATATTCAGAATATTTCCATCGGTGTTGGCAACACCTGAAGTCCAGTTACCGCCTGAAGTAGCCGTATAGGATATCTCAAAAATAGATTCGCTGGGGAATTTGTAAGCATCTTCTGATCTCCAGAGATCGGCAAAATTCGGTACCAGTGTATAGTTATATTTAGCGCTCGGCTGACCGGGAGTTTCGCCATTTACTTCTTTAAGTTCTGCGGCGGCTTCGGCCCACTTTTTCTCATACAGGTATACTTTTCCCAGCAAAGCATGTGCAACGCCTTTACCTACGCGGCCTCCTTCGGTAAGACGTGGCGGCACGTCCGGCAGACTGGCTTCAGCGATGGCGTCTTTCAGGTCCTGTTCAATCTGTTTGTATACTTCTTCCGGTGCGGCCTGGGTTACTTTCTTTACATCCGCAATCGGAAGGGGGGCTGTCATCAGCGGTACATTCCTGAATAAGCGCACCAGGTCGAAATAAAAATATGCACGCAATAATTTTGCTTCTGCGGCATATCTCTTTTTCAGATTTTCATCCATTGGTACTCCCGGCAGCTTGGATAACAGGATATTTGCGCGGCTGATGCCCGAAAAGCCTCTCTTCCAGAGTTCATCCTGCGGACCGGTAAGCGGCGTAAGCAGGTCTAACCGGGTCATTACCTGGAACACATTGATATCACTGGGACTGGCGCCGCCTGTCCAGTGGTCATCTGATGCGGCATCCATAGCGCCTATCTTCGTAGTATAGTTGCCGGCCTGGTAGCCCACCATGTCATACACCGCTACCAGCCCGTTAAAAGCTTCCTGTTGATTGGAGTAGTAAGTACTTTCCAGGAAACTTCCTTTGGGAGGAACGGTGATGAATTTATCACTACAGCTGCTCATTAACTGCATGCCTGCCACTATGGCTACTATATATTTTAAGTTTCGTTTTTTCATTTTTGATCAGCTTTAAAATTATCAGAAAGTAACATTCAAACCACCCATAAAGGAACGCGCCTGCGGATATACGCCACGGTCGATGCTCAACGCATTGGTACCGCCTATTTCAGGATCATACCCGGTATATTTGGTAATGGTGAACAGGTTTTCGCTCATAACGTATACACGTATTTTCTGCAACCCGGTTCTCTTCACCAGCGTTGACGGCAGTGAATAGCCTATCTGTAATGTTTTAATCCTGAAGTAGCTGCCATCTTCCAGGTAAAAAGAAGAAGGGCTGCTGTAGTTTTTATTTGGGTCAGCAGCGGTAAGCCGCGGATAAGTAGTAGATGGATTTTCCGGCGTCCAGCGTTCCAGGGCTTTGGTTTGCCAGTTTGCTTTGGGAATATCCAGGCGGCGTAATCCCTGGAAAATTTTGTTGCCGTTAACGCCCTGGCCAAATGCGATGATATCAAATCCTTTGTATGCGGCGCTGATGGTTACACCATAGGTCCAGCTCGGAGTGGGGTTACCGATGAAAGTCCGGTCTTTATCAGAAATACTGCCATCACCATCAAGGTCTGCAAACTGGAAATCTCCTGGTTTTGCGGATGGCTGGATCTTGCCGCCTGTTTTGTTGGTGTAGGCATCTATCTGTTGCTGGTTCTGGAAAATGCCCATTAATTCATAACCATAAAAAGAGTTGAAGGCATGACCCACTTCTGTTCTTACAATTTCGGGCATGTTCTGGAATCTCTCTTCCTTATCGTTCAGGCGGGTTACGCCATCACCGAGGTAGGTCACTTTGTTTCTCATGTAGGAAGCATTACCATTGGCAGAAAATTCCACTTCACCGATCTTTCCGTGGTAGCCCAGTTCCAGCTCCACGCCACTGTTTTCCATGCTGCCCACGTTGGCCGCAGAGTTGCCGATAGCGCCTACAAACAGGGGCAGGCGGGGCTTCATCAGGATGTCTTTTGTTTTTTTATTGTACCAGTCGAAGCTCAGTGTAATATTGCGCAACAACGTAGCTTCAAAACCGATATTGGTTTGACTGGTAGATTCCCATTTCAGATTTGGGTTGGCCGGTGCATTTGGGCTGTAACCAACGGTATAGCCGAGCGGACCAAAATTATAATTCCTGCCGCTGCCGATAGTAGAAGCAAATGCCTGGTCGTCTATTTCATCGCTACCTACCGTACCGTAACCGCCGCGGAATTTGAGGAAGTCCACCACTTTATTTTCCGGCCAGAAACTTTCTTTGGAGGCCACCCATCCCAATGAATAAGAAGGGAAGATACCATACTGGTGATTGGGGCCGAAGCGGGAGGAACCGTCGCGGCGCAGGATACCTTCTACCAGGTATTTTTCTGCATAGTTGTAGTTGATACGACCGAAGAGAGAAGATACGCGGTGATCAATATTTTCCTTACCATCAGAGATGCGGTTAGCCGCTGCCGATTTAAAGTTAAGCGATGCCTCTTCAAAATTTGTGGCCGGGATATCGTAGAACATCACATTGAGTTCCTTCAACCGGTTATCCATATAAGCGCCCTGCCCTGCGAGCAATGTGATATTGTGCTTATTGAAACTGCGGGTATAGGAAACAATATTTTCAATATTCCAGGCATAGCTTTGATGCTGGCCGCGGTTAAAAGATGTACGGGTATTTTTGGAAGAGCTGTTCAGGTAGTAAATGGGCGTAAATGTTTCATCTCCCCAGAAGGAAATTTTTGCGCCTACAGTAGAGCGGAATTTCAATCCTTTAACCGGTTCCATCTCCAGGAAGGTATTACCTACCACGTTATGCGACCAGTCGTAATTTCCAAGACGGGTACTGATATAAGCCAGTGGATTGGTAATTTCCTGCGCCACCTGGTCGGAGATACCATAAAACTGACCAGCCGCATTTTTCCGGGCGCCTGTTTGTGTGTATGCGCCTCCGGCAGATTCTGCCGGATCGGTGATCACAGCTTTGGTGATCGGATCCAGGTTGATGGCGGAACTCAGCGGTCCGCCAAATTCATTATTGGTATTACCGATGCCGGTTGATTTCTCATAAGAATAACCAACATTTTCGCCCCAGGTAAGCCAGGGAGTAATTTTATGTGTGGAATTCAGGCGGAAGTTAACCCGTTCGTACTTGGAGATATCAGAGGCCACTACACCTTCCTGCTTCAGATAACCAAAGGAGGAATAGAACGTAGATTTTTCGCTGCCACCGCTGATGCTCAGTTCATGATTCTGACGGATAGCGCTGTTGTTGAATATTTCAGCCTGCCAGTCGGTTCCCTTGCCATAAGAAGAAGGATTGGCAAAAGGGGCGGCGCCGCCATCATTTGTAACGGCTTCATTTCTTAAAGTGGCGTATTGCGTGGCATCCAGCAATTTCAGTTTATGTGCCGGTGCAGAAGTACCTAAGTACCCATTATAGCTCACGGATATTTTACCGCTCTTGCCTTTTTTGGTAGTTACCAGGATAACTCCCGCAGCAGCTCGTGCGCCGTAAATAGCCTGGGAAGCCGCATCTTTCAGCACTTCCACGGATTCAATATCGTATTGGTTCAGGTAACCGATGCCGCCATTATCTACCACTACTCCATCCACTACCCACAGTGGGTTGTTGTTGTTAAAAGAAGTGATGCCTCTCACCCGGACAGACGACGCCGAACCTGGCTGACCGGAACTGGCAGCTACTGTTAAGCCGGACGTACGGCCCTGGAGTACCTGCTCCACGCGGGTTACAGGCTGGGATTCAATATCAGCGGCACGCACACTGGAAATAGCGCCGGTGACCACACTTTTCTTCTGGATACCATAACCCACTACCACCGTTTCCGTAAGTGCCGTATTGGAAGGTTTCAGGTGAATACTCAAAGGACTGTTGGATACCGCCACCACTTTGCTGTCGTATCCGATGAAAGATACCAGCAACAGGCTTTTGTTATTGGGTACTTTGATGCTGAATTTACCTTCAGCATCTGCCGCAGCTCCGGTACCGGCATTCTGTACACGGATAGTAGCTCCCGGAATGGGTTCGCCTGTTTCAGTTAACACTCTACCGGTAACGGTTATACTGGAATCGGCGCTTTTTCCCGGAAGTATATTTACCAGGGTGATGCGCTTTCCTTCCATGACATAAGCCAGGGGTTGATTCTTCAGGCAGATGTCCAGGGCTTCCTTTACCGATACATTGCTAACATTTACGTTAACACGCGCAAATGAAGACAATAAGGCTTCGTCATACACCACAGATATACCCGCTTGTCGGGCCACTTCTTTCAGCACTTTTTTCAGGGGTGCGTTTTTTTCCGAGAGTGTGATCTGCTGCGACAATCCTTTTGCGCTGATATGCAGGCAAGCTGTAAGAAGCAAAAAGGCGGTCATTTTCATAACGCAGAACGTTTTGGTTGATAGTAATTTCCGGGTACAGGAAATTATACCACTAAAGTTTAATTGCATACTTTTGTAGTGTTTGGGAATTCTTGTAATGAAGTTCTTTGATTAAGGGACTGAAACTCAAGGGGAATGCCCAGGCCATACCGGGAGTGTTGCGAGCACTTCCGGTTTTTTCGGACATACCTTCCCCGGTTAACTTGTTTCGGTTGTTGTCATCTGTTTAAAATTTATCAGTTTTTACGTGGATTGCCGCAACGTGGAAGCTGCAATAATTAGCAAATATTAAAAGTGTTGTCTTCTTATTTTATTACGGTTAATTTTCTTCCTTCCAGGTTAAATTTCGCACCACTGGCTTCCAGTAGTTTCAACATTTCCGATAGCGGCAGGTTCCTGTTGATCCTCCCTCCGAATAGCCTGTCGTCTGCATTTCCTGCATCTGTCTCTATATCATACCAGCGGGCTAACTGTCTCATAATTACATTTATATTAGCATTGTCAAATTCAAAGAATCCGGTTTTCCAGGCGGTTACACCCGCTACATCTGCAGCGTGTACCGACATCATGCCGGTGCTGTTACTGATGGCTGCCTGATCGCCGGGACGCAGGTACTTTTCTGCCTTGCCAAGTTTCACTTTTACCGCACCACTGAGTAAAGTGGTTTTCACGGCATCTTCATCGGCATAGGCCATGATATCGAACGCAGTGCCCAGTACCTGTACTTCTATGGCGTTTACTTTTACAATAAACGGGTGTTTTGCATCCTGCTTTACTTCAAAATAGCCCTGCCCTTCCATTTCCACTGTGCGGTTATTACCGGTAAAAGCAGTTGGATAACGCAGGCTGGAGGCGGAGTTGAGCCATGCCATTGTGCCATCCGGCAATTCAACGGTGAACTGCCCGCCGCGTGGTACTTTCAGCGTGTTATATCCAACTGATGCATTGCTACCGGATACGGCGTACTCGAGTTTTCCATTCTGTTGCTTCACTACCGTTGCACCCTGCTGTATCACCTGTTTGCCTGCACTGTCGAGCGTTACTACCGAGCCATCGGCCAGTGTAAGTATGGCTTTGTTGGTACCCGGCATTACATCTGTGATGAGCGGAGCAGCCGGTAAAGATACTGCAGGCTTACGCAGGGTGTAAAACAAAGTAATGCCGGATGTTACCAACAAGGCTACTGTAGCTGCTATCGCCCAGTTACGGCGGAAGGATACCCGCATCGGTACCGCTTCTTCCTTACTGGTACTGATAGAACTGAGCAACCGGGTTTCTATCCGGTTGCTCAGTTCTTCCGGAACTGCCGGCCGCTCCTGCATGATACGCTCAAAATCCTGTTGCATTACTGACAACAAAGGCTTATGCGCATCAGAGGTCAGCAGCCAGCTGTATAAGGTGGCTATTTCCTCCGGGCCGCATTGCCCATCGAGGTATTTTTGCAATAGTGCTTCCTGGTAGTCTTCCGGTAAATTCATTATTATGCCAGAACCTTTTGCATACAGGCCCTGCATATAATATCCGGAAATGAAGAAAGAGGGTACCCCTCCGGGAAAATATTTTTTTAAATAATTGTGGTAAGAAGATAGGTAGCCACCAGGATATCGCCATGACGGAAGATATAATCCTGTATAAACCGCATACTGAGCACCATATGCTTTTTAACGGTATCGCGGGAAATACCTAAGATGGCGGCGGCTTCGTCATATGTTTTGCCTTCCTGCCGGCACAGGCGGAATACGCTTTGCCGCTGACTGGTCATCCGGCTTAATGCTTCCTGGAAAAGACGGTCGTATTCCCGCGACCTAATGGTCAGATCGGTTAACCCGGTATCGTGGTGAGAGAGCTGCAAAAACAACTGTTCCCGCATTTGCCCATCGGTAGCCAGTTTGGCGATGGTTTTAAAAACGTGGTTACGCGCAATCCTGTAAAGATAACCGCTGAAAGAAAGCTTTGGGTTAATCCGCTCCCTGATTTCCCATATCTTCAGGAACACATCATGAACAAGGTCCTCCGCCAGGGAAGGCACTTTGCAAAAGCGTAACAGGTAGATATAGAGAGAAGAATGGTAGTGCCGGTAGATACTGGAAAAAGCCAATTCGTCGCCCCCTATCATCCTCAACAACACTTCTTCTTCAGATGGCATTCGCTCCATATGAGTTTAACAGGTTTTAATGATGCACACCGTTCCGGTGTAAATTATAAAAAACCACGGGAAATACAAATAACACGAATTTCACAGCACTGGTGTATAGTTTACGCTTCCTGTATAAATGCCAGCGCCCTTTTCTCCGACCAGTAAAAATCGTCCCCGAATTTTACAAATCCTACATGGCCGCCCTGGTGTGGGGTTTCCAGGAACAGATATGGACTATCGGCCGCTATCTCATAAGGATAACATTCCTTCCCCAGGAACGGATCATCCTTCGCATTGATCACCAATACCGGTATCCGGATATAGGGCAACAACGGCCGGGAGCTGCATTGTTCCCAATAGGTAAGGGCATCTTTAAACCCATGCATGGGCGCTGTATAGCGATCATCGAACTGCCGGAACGACCGGATATCGTCATACCGGTCGAGACTGATGCTCCCCGGGAACTGCAACTCCTTCAACCGCAGCTTCTCCCCCAGGTCGCGGATGAAGCGCTGCATATATATAATATTGTGCCTTTTCTCCAGCTCCGCGGAGCCGCTTTTCAGGTCACACGGCACAGAAATAGCTACAGCCGACTTTATCGCACTATCCAACGACGCGCCCCTTTCTCCCAGGTATTTTAATGTTACATTCCCTCCCAGCGAAAAACCCACCAGGTGAATGGTCTTATACTTTTTCAGCGCCCCCAGGTATCGGATCACGGTATGCAGATCTTCCGTTTCGCCACTGTGGTAAAAACGGAGGTTTTTATTCGGCTCGCCGCTGCAGCCCCTGAAATTCATGGACACCGTATCAAACCCCGCGCCATTGAAGATATGCACCATTCCCAGCACATACTTGCGGCCGGCATTGCCTTCCAGTCCATGCAGGATCACTACAATACGTTCATGCCCCTTCTCACTGAAATCCAGATCCAGGAAATCGGCGTCGGGCGTAGCAATCCTCTCCCTCCTGTAAGCCGCCGGCCGGATGCTGCGGAATAAAGAGGGATAGATGGTGAGCATATGGCGATTCTGTAATAAAAAAGGCGCCTGGTAATCTGAGTTATGTAATACGGGCATCCCGCAAAATTACGAATTCAAACTCCTTAATCCGTATTTTCGCTGCATGCCGCTACCCGTTTTTGGTATAGGGAAAATATTTAATCTCCCTTACAAAAAGGAAGATTTCAAAGTCAAAGCTGGCTTATCTTATCGCTGAAAATATTCTTCCCCAACGGATGCGGTTATGATGAATACTCATCCAGATGATCCATGCTTTTCCCACAATATGATCTTCGGGAACATAGCCCCAGAAGCGGGAATCCATCGACTCACGGCGGTTATCCCCCATCATCCAGTAATAATCCATTTTGAAAGTATAGGTATTGGTTTCCTGGTTGTTGATATAAATTTTTCCATTCACCACACGCAGCATGTTATGTTCATACGTATCTATGATACGGCTGTAGAAAGGCAGTGTAAGGGTATCCAGCATTACGGTGGTCCCTTTCCGGGGAATGTATAAGGGACCGAAGCAATCCTCGTTCCAGTCGTAGTGTTTCGTATCAAAGGGAAACACCCGGGAGTCTGCAAAGGCGTCATACACATAGCGTTGCACGGTAGCGCCCATCGCCTTCAGGGTGTCTATATTGGCGGTGGTGAGGTTGTAAATAAACATGCCCGAATCGCGGGTAGCCCGCTGGATATGATCTGTTCCCAGTACATCCCGCATGGAGTCGCTGAGTTCCTTTTTATCCGGCATGGTAACATAATATCGCGCTTCAAAGTGTTCCGGTGAGGCCGTGGGCATATGATTGATGTACACGATGCCGTCGATGATCTGCAGGGTATCGCCTGGAATAGCAATGCATCGCTTGATCCAGTTTTCTCTTTTGTCGACCGGCCGGATTACAGGAGGAGGATAATTTTTATGAACGTATTCCGCACCAAGCGACCGCATATTCGTGTAGTAGTCCTCATCAGCGCCGGTAATGGTTTTCAATACGGTATCCCCGCAGGGATAATTAAATACCACCACATCATTGCATTGAATACTGCTGAAGCCCGGTAAACGCGTATAAGGCCATTGAACGGCGGTGGAAAAGGGTTTGGTATTTTGGGTAAGCGGAAGGGTGTGATGGGTAAAAGGCCATGCCAGTGGTGTAATGGGGATACGCGGACCATAACTGATTTTGCTGACAAAAATAAAATCGTTGATCAGCAATGTTTTTTCCATAGAAGCGCTGGGGATAACAAAAGCTTCAAAGATAAAGGTACGGATAAGGGTAGCGGCAACTACAGCAAAAAGAGCAGCTTCTATCCATTCTCTCACCTTCGATTTCTTCCGGGTACCTTCCTCTGGCTGCTTTACATCGCTGAAAGAAAAATTCATTTTACACGTGGTTTTGGACAAGTAACTACTAACAATTTAATTAATTATACCCACATCTTTTCAAAATTTATATGAATAAAAAGGGCTGCTGTAATGACGCAGTAAGCAACGGCAAAAAACCTTTATAGCAGCAGCATACAGCCCAAATCAGCTATTACCTCGATGAAGCATCTGCGTTATAAAAAACATGCATTTCATTGTACTACTATACCCGTTTCTGCAAAAAAGTATTATCTCCCGTAATTCTTTTTAAATAATTTCAACAAGATAAAATCGTTTTATTAAATTGCTCTGCGTAACCACTTCAGTAGTTATACATTTACCCACGTTCCAAACATAATTATCATGCATACGTCGAGACGTTCTTTCATACAACAAACCGGGCTGATAGCCGCAGGTATGATGTTGCCCGGTGCTTTGGCTGCCATGACCGGCAACAAAGCGCTCCCAAAGAAAATAGGTTTGCAGCTGTATACTCTCCGCGACCAGCTGGCCAAAGACCCCAAAGGTACGCTGGCCAAAGTAGCAGGTATCGGCTACAAAGAAGTGGAAACCTTTTACGGCTACCTGGGCGCGGGCGATAAAGGAGAGTTCTGGGGACTGAAGCCCGCCGAACTGAATGTCGTATTAAAACAGTACCAGCTCAGTACACCCAGCGGCCACTATCAGCTCAACGACTACCTCACCAAAGGCAATGGCAACGCGGATGCGCTGCAGCCACAGATCGACCTGGCCGCCGCACTCGGACAACAATATTTTATCGTTCCGGTACTCCCTCTCTCCCTCTGGGATAAGAAACTGGGTGCTGACGATTATAAGTTCATGGCCGAACAACTGAATAAAGCCGGTGAGCAATGCAAAAAAGCAAACCTGAAGATCGGTTATCATAACCACTACTGGGAATTCAAACCGCTGGCAGACAGCAACAGCACCGGTTATGAAATTATGCTGAAAGAAACAGATCCCGCACTCGTTACCTTTGAACTGGATCTTTTCTGGGCGGTAAAATCCGGGCATGATCCAATCTCCCTGTTTAAAGAAGCACCGGGCAGATTTGTAGCCTGGCATGTGAAAGACATGGACAAGGCTAATACTGCCAGTCTTACCGCCAGCGGTACAGAAAACAAAACCTCTATGGAACTGCTCTCCGGCGTTACTTTTGCAGAAGTAGGAACCGGCAGCATCAACTTCTCCAAAATATTTGCCCAGGCAAAACTTGCCGGTGTAAAACATCTTTTCGTAGAGCAGGATAAAATCACCATCGATCCATTTGACAGCGTAACACAGAGTTATAAATATGTGAAGAACGTTTTGCTGAAATAGCGAAGGGGATCGCCTCCGGCGATGCGGATGTTGTCTTTCCCGCTGATTACGCTGATTATACTGATTTAGGGATTTGATCACTTTGGATTTTACAGGATTAGGGGAGATATAAGCGAAAATATCCGTTTATATCTCCCCTAATCCTGTAAAATCCTTATAAAATTAAAAAAGTAAAATCAAGGTAATCAGTATAATCAGCGTAATCAGCGGGAAAGACAACATCCGCAACAAAATTCGCGTAGTTTTGCACCAAAGCAACTAACATATGGCGATGCATGAAATTGAAACATTGGTGGAACTATCTGTTCTTTGCCTGGATAAAAGCCAGGAAGAAGGACTGGATCGCAGGAGCCTCTTTTTTAACCTATACAAATTACAACAGCAATACGATACGGGGTTTACCCATTTCCGGGTAATGGACGTATTAATCAAACATCATTTCGTATATACCTTTCCCGTTACTGCACATCCGGCTTATACCGCGCATGCTGCCTGGTTTGATGCACTGGCTGCCAGTAAGCAATTTAGCTTCATTTACCAGGACCCCACCGCCGAATGGAACCAGGAAGCCAATCCTGTAGCGGGTTACGCCAATTTCGATTTTGCCACTCAATCTTATATTTTATATTGCGATGCCGGCTCCGCGCTCTGGGCGGCTTTGGTGGCCAATGGCGCCCTCACCGGTGATGATGCCATAACGCCGGAAAAGATAGACACCTTCCCGCTGGCACATGAAGTGGCAGAAGCCGCTGGTGAACAAAAAGATAAAGACGTGCTGGGCCTGTGGTATCAGCTTCTTCCTTACATGGTAATGGAAGCGGAACAGGAAGGAGAACCCATTCACTACAAAGCGCTGGAAGCCATACTGGAATTGGTGGTAGCCAACGATGCCATCCCGGATGAAGGGCTGCCTCCGGCAGATGAACTGCCCGTAGGCGGTGAGTTGGGGAAGTTCTGCAAGTGGTGGTACGCCCCCGCAGCAGATAAAATGCCTGCAACAGCGCCGGAAGAAACAGCAGAAGAAATAGACCTCGAAGCCGTACCATTTACAGAACAGGTGGATAAAAGCGCCGCCTGGTACGAGCAACAGGTAGTGCAGATCCTCCAGGATGCCAATGCAGCCATCACTCACATGGAAGATAGCGGCCCCAATGAAGCCACACAGCGAAGCGTTTATGAACGTCTGCAACAAGGACTGGTATATGCTGATAAAGGACTGGAGCTGTCGCCCGGCGAACCCGGACTGCTCATGAATAAAGGCTCCATACTGATGCTCCTGGAACAATACGATCAGGCGCTCGCCGTTTATAACGAAGCACTCGCCATCGCACCCGAAAATCCATATGTACATCTGAATCGTGCAGTACTCTTTTATCACATGGAACAGATCCCGGAAGCCATTGCTTCTTTTGAACACCTGCTGCAACTGGAACCGGGAAATGAATTTGCACAACAGTGGCTTTCACATCTTAAAAATGGCGGGTGATTATCATCGCGCTTCCCGTCGGATATTAAAAGATCTGAAGCATAAAACTACCTGTCTTCTTCCGCGTGGTAAAGGCGATATATCCGTTCATCTATTTTAAAAGCAAAATACCGGATTTATTTCCTAACTTATTAGTGATTAAATCTGGTAGAAAATGCCACAGGAAAACGACCAACAACACTATCCGCACAGGAAAGAAAAACATGAAGCCCGCCGCGACTTCCTGAAACAATCTTCCGCTATGATGGCGCTGGCGCTCACGCCGCCGCTGGTAATAAAAGCGGCTCAGCACGATGAGGCCATTGCAGGTATCTTTGAAAAGATGCCGGTGAGCATGGAAATAAACGGGAAGAAAATAGAGATTTCTGTAGAGCCCCGTGTTACTTTGCTCGACCTTCTCCGTGAACAACTAAATCTTACCGGCACCAAAAAAGGCTGCGATCATGGCCAGTGCGGCGCCTGTACGGTGCATGTAAACGGCCACCGCATTAATTCCTGTCTCACGCTCGCCGTCATGCAGGAAGGTAAAAAAATCACGACCATTGAGGGCCTCGCCAACGGCGAACAACTGCATCCGGTACAGGAAGCCTTTATTAAACACGATGGCTTCCAGTGCGGCTATTGTACCCCCGGGCAAATCATGTCGGCGGTAGCCTGCATCCGTGAAGGCCATGCCGGCTCTCCGGAAGAAATAAGAGAATTTATGAGTGGGAATATCTGCCGCTGCGGTGCATACGACAATATCGTTCACGCCATTGCGGAAGTAAAACAAGGAGGGAAAACAGTATGAACCAATTCTCCTACGTACGCCCCGCCAGCCTGAAGGCAGCTATAGACGCGGTGACAAAAGATAACACGGCCCGCTTCATTGCCGGCGGCACCAACCTGCTGGACCTGATGAAAAGCGGGGTGGTGATCCCGGAAAAACTGGTAGACATTAACCGTTTGCCGTTAAAAGATATCCAGTTAAATGGCAACACCCTGCATATAGGCGCACTGGCGCTTAACAGTGAACTGGCCGCACATGAACTGGTTACCACGCATCATCCGCTGCTGTCGCAGGCTTTACTGGCAGGCGCTTCGCAACAACTCCGCAATATGGCCACCGTAGGCGGTAATATAATGCAACGTACCCGCTGTACTTATTTTTATGATACCACCATGCCCTGCAACAAACGCAGCCCCAACAGCGGCTGTGGCGCTCTTGGCGGCATCAACCGTATGCACGCCATCTTCGGCGCCAGCGAAAGTTGTATTGCCGTACACCCCAGCGATATGTGCGTGGCACTCGCAGCACTGGATGCTACTGTACTGGTAACCGGTCCAAAGGGTAACCGCCGCATTCCTTTTACAGACTTTCACCGCCTGCCGGGCAATACCCCGCAACTGGATAACAACCTGGCAAAAGGAGAACTGATCACAGCAGTGGAAATTCCCACCAGCACCTACACGAAAAATGTATACTACCTGAAAGTACGCGACCGCGCCTCCTACGCTTTTGCACTGGTATCCGTGGCCGCAGCGCTGGACATCAGCAACAATGTAATCCGGAGCGCCCGGCTGGCAATGGGTGGCGTGGCGCACAAACCCTGGCGATTGTATGATGCCGAAAAAGCATTGGCCGGCAAAGCGCCTACGGAAGAAAATTTCCGCTATGCTGCCGGCATTGCGTTGCAATCTGCCAAAGCATATACCCATAACCAGTTTAAAACAGGTTTATCAGTCAACAGCATTCAAACCGCCTTACTTAAAGCTGCCAGTGTATGAAAAAGCAACAAACAGGACAGTCGATGGACCGTGTAGATGGCCGCCTGAAAGTAACCGGCGGCGCAAAATATTTCGCAGACCACCAGCTGCCTGATCTGCTGTATGCCGCACTGGTATGCAGCTCCATCAGCAACGGTACCATTAAAAGCATCAATACTACCAAAGCGCTCAGAGCACCCGGTGTACAGGATGTAATATCACATCTCAACGCCCCCCCGGTACCGGGATACAAAAATTCCGATCCCAATGCGAAAGATGGACTCAAAATATTCAAAGACAACCGCATCTACTCCAACGGTCAGCCCGTAGCCATCGTATTGGCCAACACGCTGGAACGCGCTGTACACGCCGCTTCCCTCGTGGAAGTACAATACAACCAGGAAACGCATTACACCGATATGAATGCCAATATGGGCAAAGCCTTTCAGAATAACCGGATGAAAGACTATACACGCGGTGAAGCGGATGCATGGAAAAAAGCGCCCGTAACCATTGACGCCACCTATAGCCTTCCGATGGAAGTACATAACCCGATGGAACTGGCCGGCATCATCGCCCACTGGGATACGCCGGACACACTGGTGCTATACGCCAAAACACAGGGAGTGAAAAATGTGCAGGATACCATAAAAAGATTATTCCAGATACCTGAACAAAATATCACCGTGCATTCACAGTTTGTGGGTGGCGGGTTTGGTATGGCGTTACGCGTATGGCCGCTGGAAATAGCCACCATACTGGCCGCAAAGAAAGTACGCAAACCGGTAAAACTGGTGATCACACGCGACCAGATGTTTACATTGGTAGGTTACCGGCCCAACGCTATACAACGATTAAGCCTGGGCGCCACCGCCGATGGTAAGCTCACCGGCATCACCCATGAAGCGGTAGCTGTTACATCTCCCTACGAGGATTTTACAGAAGGCATTGTAGCCATGAGCAAATTCATGTATGCCTGCCCGAATGTAACTACCCGGTACAAACTGGTACCGCTTAATATCAGCACGCCCATCTGGATGCGCGGCCCCGGCGAAGCTACCGGTGCATTTGCACTGGAATCGGCCATCGATGAACTGTCTTATAAGCTCAACATCGATCCACTGGAACTCCGGGTGCTGAACCATGCGGATACCGACCCTGAAAAAGATCTCCCTTTCTCCAGTAAATATCTCAAGGAAGCTTACCAGCTGGGAGCTGAAAAAATTGGATGGTCGAACCGGAAAGCCGCTCCCCGCAGTATGCAGGAAGATGGTATGCTGGTAGGCTATGGCATGAGCAGCGGCACCTTTGGCGCATTCCGCGGCAAAGCAACGGTATCAGCTACACTGAAAGCAGATGGTTCTCTCATCCTGCAGAGCGCTGCTGCCGATATTGGCCCGGGTACCGCTACCGCAATGGTACAGATAGCAGCAGATGTAACCGGCATGGCACCAGCAAAAATAAAATTCATGCTCGGCGAATCTGCTTACCCCTTTGCGCCCCAGCAGGGTGGTTCTTCTACCGTGTCTACTTTAGGCAGCGCGGTAACAGACGCCTGTAAGGCACTGCAGCAGAAGCTGGCCGGTCTTGCAATCAGCCATGTACCTGCGTTTAAAAATGCTGCTCCGGAAACAATTATTTTTGAAGATGGACAACTGCTGAGAGCCGGACAAAGCGAAAAAATATCTTACGAAACTATCTTACAACAACAACAGCTGCCGGAAGTAAATGTAGTAGCCACTTCACAAAGCGGGGAAGAAAGAAAAAAATATTCCATGTATTCTTTCTCTGTGCATTTTACCAAAGTGCATGTACACCCTGCTACCGGCGTGGTTCGTATAAAACATATTGTAAGTGTGGCAGACGCTGGTACTATTGTAAATGCCAAAACAGCCCGCAGCCAGATGATCGGCGGCGTAGTAGGCGGCATCGGTATGGCGCTCACTGAAGAAGCAATCATGGATCACCGTTTCGGACGTTTTGTAAATAATAATTATGCAGACTATCACGTTCCGGTAAATGCAGACACACCACCCACCGATGTATATTTTATTAACAAGAAAGATCCTTATATTAATCCGATGGGCTCAAAAGGCATGGGAGAAATAGCGCTGATCGGCTTTGCCGCCGCAGTTTCCAATGCAGTGTACCACGCCACCGGCAAGCGGGTACGCGACCTGCCCATCACGCCGGATAAAGTACTGGATGAGAAAGGATATCAGCAATGGAAGCTGGAAAATAAAATGAGTACATGAAAGAACTGGAAGACATTGTGAAATCATACCACGCTGCCTGCCGCCAGGGAATAAAAACGGCGCTGGCCACGGTAGTATATGTAGAAGGCTCTGCTTACCGCCAGCCAGGCGCAAGGATGCTGGTTACAGAAACCGGCATGCTCACCGGCGCCATCAGCGGCGGCTGCCTTGAAGGGGACGCCCTGCGCAAAGCGCAGCTGGTGATGATGCAGCAACGGTCCATGCTGGTGACTTATGATACCAACGATGAAGATGATGCCAAACTGGGCGTTGGACTCGGATGCAACGGTATCATTCACATACTGCTGGAACCTGTGAATGCAGAAGATCCCGGCAACCCCGTGGCCATGCTGCAGGAAATAACTTCCCATCGTGCACCCGCCGTATTGGTTACCCTGTTTACGCTGCGCCAGCGCAAAGCGCCCCAACCCGGCACCTGCCTGGTGCTTACCGCCAACGGCCAGATGCATCACCGTATCACTGACTCTCAGCTGCAAAATGCCATCACCGCAGATGCACATCAGGCCTTACAAACACGCGCTTCTTTTACAAAAACATACCTCTCCGCCGGCAACGACTACACAACACATACGGCTTACATTCCGCCAGCGCCACAGCTATTAATTGCCGGTGCAGGCAACGATGTAATCCCGCTGGTGAAAATGGCAGCGCTGCTCGGATGGCACACCACCGTTATCGATGGCCGACCGGGTTACGCCACCGCTGCGCGTTTTCCGGCAGCTACACAGGTGATCACCGCCAAACCCGCACAGGTGCTCCTACAGGTGCAAACAGATCTATATACCGCAGCTGTACTGATGACCCACAACTACAATTACGATCTTGCCGTGCTGGCGCAACTGCTCCCGCTGCCACTACCCTACATCGGCGTGCTGGGGCCTGCCAAAAAACTACAGCGTATGCTGGACGAACTGGCAGAAAACGGTATCTGCATTTCCCGGCTACAACGGGAACGCATACACGGTCCGGCAGGATTGGACCTGGGCGCTGAAACATCGGAAGAAATTGCCTTATCTGTTATCAGTGAAATAAAGTCCGTGCTGTCTGCCGCTACCGCAGCATCACTGCGGGAAAAAACTACCGCTATCCATTCCCGCGAACAACAGGTCATACATCAACAACAACTATAATGGAAACAACTGGTATCATCATCCTGGCCGCCGGCGCCTCTAAACGACTGGGAACACCCAAACAGCAACTCCCCTTCCAAAACAAAAGCCTGCTGCAAAATGTAGTGCATACGGCCCGTCAGTGTAATATGCCCACGGTAGTAGTGCTGGGCGCATTTGCCACACAGATCAGGGAACAACTGGCGGCTGAAAAAGTACACACCGTAGTAAATCCCAACTGGCCCGCCGGTATGGGTGGCTCTATCCACACGGGGTTACAGCACCTGCTGCGTATAGCCCCTCACGTGAGCAACGCATTGCTGCTGCTATGTGATCAGCCTTTTATTACCACTGCGCTGCTGGAAGAAATGTTTGCGCTGAAAAATTCTTCCGGCAAAACGATTATAGCTTGCTCCTATGGTAATTCTACCGGTACGCCGGCGCTTTTTGGCAAGTCCTTTTTTCCACAATTGCTGGCACTCAATGGCCAGGAAGGCGCAAAAAAAATACTCTTGCAACATCCGGAGCAGGCAGCTACTGTTGATTTTCCACAGGGAGCAGTGGATATAGATACCAATGGCGACTATGAACAACTGCTCATCAGCACAAAATAAATCACCGTTTCAGGAACCCTTTTCCCATCACTACAGTATTAATGCGCATCTTCTGACCCGGGAAACATTCATGGTCCTGTATTTCAGGATCCCGACGCGGTATTTCTTCTTATATGGGAACAACATTTGCAGCGCTTCCATTAAAAAAAGAATGGCAACCACAGGCATTCATATCGGCACATCCGGCTGGAGCTACAGGCATTGGCGCGAAATATTTTATCCAACGGGACTAAAACCCGTTGACTATCTCCCCTGGTATGCAAAAAAATTTAAGGTAACAGAAATAAACACCAGCTTTTATCACCTGCCCAAGCCAGTTACGGTGAAAGCCTGGATAGAAAAAGTACCTGCACGCTTCTATTTTTGCCCGAAGATCAGCAGGTATATCACCCATGTAAAAAGATTACTGGACCCCGAAGAATCATTACCCAAATTCTTTGACCTCTTCGATCCCTTCACAAAACACCTGGGACCCGTACTCATCCAATTGCCGGCGGCGGCTGCTTTTGAGGCCGAAAGAGCAGATCACTTCTTCAAAATACTGACTGAAAATTATCACGATTATCATTTCGCCCTGGAAGCGCGGCACCAAAGCTGGCTTTCCGGGGAAGCAATGGCGTTGCTGCAGCAATACAAAATTGCCTGGGTAATTGCACTGTCGGGGCGCCGGTGGCCATTTGCAGAAACCATTACCGCAAAGCATATCTACGTCCGCTTCCACGGGCCCGACGGCAAATATGATAAACTATATCCTGAGAAAACAATAGATACCTATGCGGGAAAATTCAAAGAGTGGGAACAGGACAAACATACTATCTGGGCATTTTTTAACAACGACGGGCACGGTTATGCTTTACAAAATGCACAGCAAATTATTGCGCTACTCAAATAGCTCCTGCTCATCTGTATAATAAGTTTTCCGGCCACCGCCGGTGTCCTTCTTAATAGGAGCGCCACCAGGACTTTCAGTTAATTTGGAGTTATGCACCAGCATAAAATCGCGGACCTCGCCATTAATGATATCAGGGTTACTTTTCAGGATCTTCTTTTCCGCTCCTTCCAGGATCTTTTTAACTGATTTCAACAACGCTTTGATCTTTGACGCCGGTATTTTATTGGCGATAGAAAAAGGCGAAATTTTCGCATCCCATAAAATATCATCCGCATACGCGTTCCCGATACCCAATACATTGTGCTGATCCAGCAGGTATTTTTTGATAGTTATCTTCTTCTTTGCCAGCTGCGCTGTCAGGTAACTTTCGTTGAAGTCTTCCGACATTGCATCCGGTGCAGTTTTCTCCTCCGGGTCGAGGGTGATATTGGCGGCGGCCTGAAAATCCGTTAAGGCCAGCCCGGTACCATCTGCAAACAACAATTCTGCAATGGTATACTTCTGCTCATTCTTCTTATCAAACAGATACAATTTCCCATGCAGCATTAAATGCATACCCAGCACATGCCCGTTCTTAAATACAAAATGCAGCTCCTTTCCCACCCGTTGTAAGTGTTCCAAAGCCTGCCCTTCCAATGCTGCCTGCAGGTCGGCTTCTTTCGTATGTAATTTCTTGGCATTTTTTACCGTAATGGACTTCAGTCTTTTATGAAGCAGCGCCTTTTCCAGGTTATGCCGGAAGGCTTGCAGATCAGGTAATTCAGGCATAATGAATATTTTTAAGATAAGTTAACGAATGTGGGGGAAATAATAAAGGGCCGGCAGCAATAACCGACCCATTTTTTATGGCAGTTTTTTCCTTCTACGAAACAATAAACCAAAGATAATTATCATAACAGATCAGCTTATGCTGATATTGTCCATCATTTAACCAATATTAGCCACTTATACATATTTTTCATGTATGTGAACATCCTGTTAAAATAATCGTCCAACGGCCTCAGACGCGACTTTACGGGCTTTTCAAACATAAAAATCGCTATATTTGTTGCCTATGCCTTTTCTCTAAACCAATAAAACACGGAGTGTGAACATGAAATTGAAGCAAGTGATGAAACCGTTGATTTTTATTATTACAATTTGTCTTTTCGTATTTCTATTTACCAATTTTACAAACCTTACCACAGCAGGAACACCCACTGCAGCTATCCAACCGGCTACTGCTGTAAAAACGGACTCGGTTCAACGGGAAAGTCTATACGACATGATGCGGCTGGATACTACCGGTCTTTCCAGGGAGGCGTTTGACAATGCGATGGTAGGATACGAGCACCTGCAGGAAAAAGGACGGATAAAAAATCCGGATGTAGTGTCTATTATCGACTTCTCCCTGCCCAGTACAAAAAAGCGTTTGTTTGTAATAGATCTGAAAAATAAACTATTACTTTTCAATACCCTCGTATCTCATGGCCGGAACTCCGGTAAAGATATCGCCAACGCTTTTTCCAACAAGATGAACAGCTTTAAAAGCAGTCTTGGTTTTTATGTTACCGGCGATACCTATAACGGCGAACATGGCTACTCCCTCCGCCTCGAAGGAGAAGAAGCCGGCATCAACGATAACGCCCTTAGCAGGGGTATTGTGATGCACAGTGCAAACTATGTGAATGATAACCTCGGTAAATTACAGGGTTATATTGGCCGCAGCCTGGGATGCCCCGCCATCCCCGAAAATGTGCACCGCAAAGTGATCAGCAGCATC
This sequence comes from Chitinophaga sp. G7 BAM 1005, assembly GCF_057126945.1. Lineage (NCBI taxonomy): Bacteria > Pseudomonadati > Bacteroidota > Chitinophagia > Chitinophagales > Chitinophagaceae > Chitinophaga > Chitinophaga sp. G7 BAM 1005. The sequence continues at coordinate 5,445,681 of NZ_CP181478.1, forward strand.
AGGAATGGTACCTGCCTGTTTCTTTACAGCCCGGATAAATATTATTCCACACATACCAGGATCCTCGTAAAAGACAGTACTGCATCTTAAACTATTTAAACAGCTTTTCCTTAAAAACGGCGTCATGCCCATATACATCGGAGGCAAAGTATAACTTGCCTCCTTCCGCCCATGCGGTGAAATAGGTAATAATCACCGGCACCGGATTCTTTACCGCCACAAACTTTTCCTTTCCGCTGTTCATAGCGCTGTCAATTTTTTCGTTGGTCCATTGAGGTAAGCCCTCCAGGACAAACTGCGCCATTTTTACCGGATCTTTCAGCCGGATACAACCATGACTGTAAGCCCGGTTATCCCGCTCAAAAAGACTTTTCTCAGGCGTATCATGAAAGTAGATATTATAACTGTTCGGGAACAGGAACTTCACCCGTCCCAGTGCGTTGCGCGGCCCGGGCCGCTGACGGATAACCGGCAACCCATTCGCCTGCCCGGTAACCTCCATATCTTTCGACGCCAGGTATCCCCTGTTGCGCCGGATGGCAGGCAGGATTTCCTTCCGGACAATGCTGCGGGGAATATTCCAGTAAGGACTAAACACCACCTGGTTCAGCATTCCTGAAAACATAGTAGTGCTGTGTCCTTCCTTTCCCACCACAATATCCATATCAAATAAACGTTTATCCCCATCCGTTACATGCAGTATAAAAGCAGGTATATTTACCAGGATCAGCTTCCCCTGCGGTTTTACAGGCATCCACTTCATGCGTTCCATATTTACCAGCAACTCCTGCAGCCGTTCTTCAGCGGGGATGTTTAATGCATTGATCACGGTATCATTCAATACCCCGTTTTGCGTATACCCGTTGCTGTTACGAAATGCATTGATGGCAGTTTCCAGTTCATCATCAAATACATCGGTGCTGTCATTATGCTTCAGCTCCCCGGTTATCAGCAATCGTTTTTTTACGGCTATAATTTCGGGAGAGGATTGCCCCTTTTTCAATCCCTTCTTTATCGCGGGCAACGCCTGCCAGCCGCCCTTTTTGACATATTCCCGGTAGACTTTGAGCGGTTCTTTCATAGAAGCAACCGCCGGGAACATCTTATCATTGGTTTTAAGCATGGAATCGGCCAGCTCCATTAAAGCGTAACCCTGCGCCGGCACCATGTGCTCCAGCTGACCAACGCTGCCCCCGGTTTCCCTGAAATAGTTAATGAGCCGCCAGGTAAGCTGCAATTCCGTTTTAATAATCTCTTTGTCGGTAGCGCTCACCACCAGGCTGTCTTCATCTATGAGAGCATTCAGCCGCTTATCAAGCGCCCGGTTGCTGGTACTGTCTTTACTGTAATTATACAGGCTCCGGAAAGCGGCGGCCTGTTCTACCGGTCCTTTGCTGTCGAACCAGGCAAACTCGAAGTTACGCGCATTGTAAAAGCTGCGTAACCGGTTAGCGATGGTATCATTCAGCTTTTCTGCGGTGATGAATGCGGCAATAGCAGAACTGTCGAGGAACAGGTCGTTGTAGGCATTTTCCGGGGTGACCCCTGCATTACGGGGACTAATGTGTTCATCGGACGTGGCGGGGGTAGATGGGGAGTTGCAGCCATTCAGCATGTATGCAAACAATGTAATCAGTAGTACCCTTTTCATACCTGATCGTCTATCAAATAGGAAGCCGGTTGCAGGATGTCCTTTTACCGGGCAAATAAAGAGCAGACGTAGCCGCTCTGGAACAAACTGTGCAAATAGCGCAACAAAAAGTCCCCCCGCGGATGGCAGGAGGACTTTCTCACAAAAAAATATTTGTGCTAATTTTTCAGTCCCAGGTATTGCTGTACCGACTTATAATTTTTCCAGTCCACTCCACTGGCACTGCGGGCAGCAACGCCGCCGGGAACAAGCACATAGCGGAACTGCTGGATCACTTTCTCACCGGGATAATTGCCGGAGCTGAGATCATGACTGGCCAGGATGATGATTCCTCCTTCAGCAGCGCGGAAGCTTACAAACAGGTAAGGATCCACATAAGGCAACGGCACTATATACGGCGCATCGGCGGAGTCGAGGTTAAAATAAACATTGATCAGCCCTTTAGTCAGTATCTCGTTGGTCAGTTTCGGAATTTCGATGGAACCAATAAAGCCATCGCCGGTTGGCACGCCATTTTCATCCCGGATACTATCAAAGGCTACGTTAAGCCACTCCGAGTAGATCACATTCGCCACACCGGTATCGCCTTTGGCGCCACCAGGGCCGGCAGGACCGGCTGGACCCGCAGGCCCGGCCGGACCAGGATTTCCGGCAGGGCCCTGATCTCCGTCTTTGGAGCAGGCGGCAAAAGCCAGAATTACAGCAAACAGAAACATAAGGGGCAGGTGACGGGAAGATAATTTCATAAAGGAAGATTTTGGATGATTTAATATAATTAATGATATGTGGAGATTCAAGGCAACGGGATCTTTAACACGTTAGTCAATATACAAAAAAACAAATAACAAAAATGGTATAATTTAGTTCAGATAGCCATCCATAACTACTCGCTTTTCTTGAACAAAATCGTCACTTGTTGGTTTAAATACAATGTGGCCTCTTTTTGTCATCTGAACCATTTCTTTGATAACCTATAATTAGAATATGACAGTGCGCCGTAAACTTTGTGTGATAATACCTGTACATAAATCTGTGCTATCTGAGGAAGAAGTTTTGTCCCTGTATGCATGCCACAGGCATCTGAAAGCATTCGACTGTTTCCTTGTTTACCCGGAAGGACTGCCCATTGATCGTTACCTGGCAATACATCCCGGACTCAAACTTAAACCGGTTGCCCCATCGTGGCTTTCTTCCCTGGGGAATTATAACAGGATGAAATTATCAGTTCCGTTTTACCAGCAATTTGCTGACTATGAATTTATGATGACCTATGAACTGGATGCTTATATCTTCAGCTCTAAAGTTCATGAACATCATGGATTCGACTTCGATTTCATAGGGGCGCCCGTTTTTGAGGGATACCTGAATGCAACACCGGATGCACCATTCCACGGTGCACTTAATTCCGGTTTTTCTATCCGCAATATACAGTCGTGTATCACGGTTCTGAAATTACTCAGAAGGTATAAGTTGAGATGGAAATTCTACCATTTCATTTACGCCAATTGCGCCGCTTTACGGAGAAGGATAAAACAGGATCAGGACGCTATCTTTTTTAACATTCATCTTAAAAAATATTATACAGGAAAAAATTTCAATGAAGATATGATCTGGACACAGGTAGTTCCCCTATTGGAACCTACCTTCAGAACAGCCCCACCGGAAACCGCGGCTGTATTCAGCTTTGAGGTAAACCCCGAACGGCTCTATGAACTAAACAATGGCCGGCTGCCACTCGGATGTCATGCATGGTTCAGGTTTCCTTTCTGGGAAAAATATATCAAAGTGTAAGCGTGCGCTTACCAGGTACATGCTTGTTTTCCAGGCATCATTTTATTAAATTTACTATACATCTATTTATCAGGTATGGCCAATTATCATGTGCAATCTCCTGTCTTATTATTATCCTTCAACCGACCTGATACTGCCTTAAAGATATTTGAACGGGTAAGAGAAGCCCGGCCCGCTAAGTTGTATATCGCTGCAGACGGACCACGAACCGGCGTAGAAAAAGATACACAGCTATGCAGGGAAACAAGGATGATATATGACCAGGTAGATTGGGACTGTAGCGTATACAAATTATTCAGTGAAGAAAATAAAGGTTGTAAAGTAGCCGTAGCAGAAGCTGTGACCTGGTTTTTCCAACAGGAAGAAGAAGGCATTATCCTGGAAGACGATTGTTTACCCACCAACGATTTCTTCTATTTTTGCGACCAGCTGCTCCCGCGCTACCGGCACGATACACGTATGGTGAATATCACCGGTACCAACCTGCAGATGGGGAAAAAGTGGGGAAATGGCAGTTACTATTTCTCACAATACAGCCACATCTGGGGATGGGCAAGCTGGCGGCGGGCATGGGAAGCATACGACATCGACCTCGAGCACTACGACGAAAAAGAAACCGTTTCCGTACTGGAAAATATCTTTACGGATCAATTCCTGATCGACGGCTGGATAGACATCTTTCAAAGACTAAAAAGAAAAGAAATAGACTCCTGGGACTACCAGTTTAACCTGATTAACTTTTTCCGGAACGGACTATGTATTACACCCAATGTAAATCTTATCAGCAACTTAGGGTTCAGGCCGGATGCCACCCATACTTATAACGTTCCGGATGATCACGCCAACCTACCGGCGGAACAACTGGAAAAACCCCTGGTGCATCCTTTACATTTTACACCGGAGAAACAGGCAGATTATTATTTTTTAAGTAAAGACTTTATGCTCGAAGAGAAATGGCGGAAAGTAAAAAAAGAACAACTGTTGAGAAGACGGTTTAAACGATGGGTAAGAAGTTTTTTTAAATAAATCATCCTCAAACGTCCAGCAGTATGTTTCAAAAAATGATAGAAAGATCTGCCCTGAAAAAGATCCATCCCTATTACGAAATAGACGGATGGCTCACCGAACGGGAGGCACTGGGACTGTTCCTCACCGCACGTAAACTGCGCCGCGATGCGGTAGTAGTGGAAATTGGCAGCTGGCAGGGAAAAAGCACCTACTGTATTTCAAAAGGACTCCGGTCAGGAAAAATATATGCCATCGATCCATTCAATGCAGACGCCGGGTTTGACCAGGAAAGCCGCAAAGAATATGCAGAGAAAGGCGCCAGTACCGATCTCCTGATACGCTTTACAGAAAATATGGAACGCCTCTCTGTTCATGATAAGATCATCGTAAGAAAAGGCTATTCGTATGAAATGCATAACGACTTTCAAAAAATCGACTTCCTTTTTATCGATGGCGACCACTCCATCGCAGGATGCAGATCGGATTTTGAATTGTACGCCTCCAAAGTTGTAAGAGGTGGCTATATCGCTTTCCACGACTACTACCCCGACCGGGATGAACTGGGCCCTACTTATGTGATCGAAAACCTCGTGGGCGACCATTTCAATTTTTTCAGGCAATATGACTCGTTATGGATCGGGAAAAAAAGATAGATTATTCACTGGTTATATGCACCTTCAACCCGGATAAACGTATCCTGCAACGTTGCCTGGAAGCCGTGTGGCAGCTGGATACCACCGGCATTTCCACCGAAGTGATTTTAGTGGATAACAACAGTGATTTCCCACTTCACCAGCAATCATATATAAAGATATTTGAAGAAAAGATCCCCGGCATGCACATCCTCCTGGTACCGGAGCAGGGCGTAAATTACGCACGGATGGCCGCCATAGAAAAAGCTGCCGGCAACTATATCGTATACTTTGACTACGACAATGAACCCGAAAGCGATTACCTCCAGGAATTGAAAAAACTAAACGAACAATTTCCTGCCGTGGCTGCCTGGGGGCCCGGTATCGTAAAGGTGGATTTCATTGACGGAGTAGATAGCGCTATCAGGCATTTTGCCAGCATGGCCTTTCAGCAACGGGAAGAACAAACGGTAAGAACCGCCCGGGAAAATTCGTGGCAATCCTGTTACCCTTTTGGTACCGGTCTTTGCACTACCGCTTCGCTGTTGAAAGAATTTGTACAGCTGGCCCGCCAGGGACGCTTTACCGCCTCTGGCAGAAAAGGGAATAAACTCAGCAGCGGGGAAGACACACAAATGGTACTGCATTGCATCAGCAAAGGATATGCTGCAGGCGTATCTCCAGCGCTGAAACTCACACATATCATACCGCGGAGCCGGGCCAACAGCCAATACCTGCAACGTTTGCTGTATGGCACGTTTATCTGTTATGAAACCTGCCTGTTGCAGGTATTTCCCGAACAAAAAAAATCACTCGAACAAAAAATAATGCCGCGGTGGAAATTCTCCCGGAAATCCCTGAAGAAATTCATCCGGGCCCGCTGGAGCAAAGATCCGCACAAAATGTTTGATCTCGTGGAATTCATTGCCACCAACGCAGGAACCTATGCAGCATTGAACAAACCGGTACCGCTACCGGTGAACCAGATAGTGAGGATGCTGAAAGTAGAATAGCTTAAAACTAAATATAAACATGAAGTGGAAGATTCCGGAAAGTAATACTAAAGGCGTTTCAGTTATTATTTGCTGCTATAACAGTGCTTCCCGGCTGCCGCAAACATTAGCTCATCTGAATGAACAGGTAGTGCCGGAAGATTTTTTCTGGGAGATTATACTGGTCAACAATGCCTCTACAGATAACACAGTTGAATGCACCCGGGCCATCTGGCAGGAAAACCAACCGGTAAATGCTACGTGCAGGATAGTAGATGAATTTACACGCGGACAAATGTATGCCCGGAAAAGAGGCGCCAGGGAAGCCAGTTATGAATGCCTCCTATTTTGTGACGATGATAACCTCCTGGATAAAAACTACGTTTATCTTTCCTGGCAGGTGATGCTGAAAGATAAAATGATCGGTGCAGCAGGCGGGCAAAATGTACCGGTAACAGATTCGGCAGCATACCCCGACTGGTTTGAAGACTATAAAGATAAATATGCCATCGGCATCCCCGCGGAAGAATCAGGCGATGTAACCCACCGTGGGTTTGTACTCGGCGCCGGACTGATTACCCGCAGAGCCCTGTTCCTCCAGGTATTTGACGACAGGTACCCTTCCCTCCTGAATGGCAGGAATGGCGAAAAACTCACCACCGGCGATGATTTCGAATACTGCAAACGACTGCTCCTGTGGGGGTTTACCTTATATTATGATAAAGAGCTGAAACTGAAACATTTTATACCGGCAGAAAGATTAACAATAGATTACAGGGACCGCCTGATGGACGGCATCCGCGAGGCCACAAAAGTACTAAGCATGTACGACAGGGCGCTCTTCCTCCACAACAAAAATAAACATAAGAACAGGTGGCGCTTACTTGTTATGACCCCGGTCCGGATATTGTTTGCAAGAATGGGTTTGTCTAAACGGGATCTGACAACAGAAAGACAGGTACTCTTTTACCTGTCGCCGTTCGCCCGCAAACAGGACGAGGTTACCAACTCAATTAAAAAATTCTTAAATAATAAATGATGGCAAGAGAAAGAAGAAAGCAGTTTAAGATATTCTCGTTTTATAATCATAAAGTAAATCCCAGGGTACCCCGGTATCAAAAAGCAGTGTTTGGTAAATTCGGAGTACCGGTACATCACATTGTTGATGAACAGTTCAGTCATGGCGATTTTCTGAACCATATCTGCAGAACCGTTACAGATACCGACTACCTGATTTTCTTTGATATTGATTGCGTGCCCACGCGTAAGGAATGGTTATCTGATCTATTGGAAGACCTTCGTGAACCCCGCACCATCGCCGGCGCTGCGCAAACAGCCAATCACCTGCGCGATGCAAAAAACCTGTATGTTTCCCCGTTCTTCTTTGGTATTTCCACCGCTTACCTGAAAGAGCTGGGGTATCCGGATATGAATATGACGGAAGATATGGACGCAGGACAAAATCTAACGGAACAGATTATACAACGTGGCGGCAACGTAAAATACTGGTGGCCCACCCACATCGAAGATGAGCAATGGTACCTGCATCATCCGGAACATAATAAATTCGGATACGGCACTACCTACAATGACCGCATTTATCATGCGTTCCTGTCGCGGCACGATTTGTCGCAGCGCTTTATAAAGAAGTGTAAGTCAATACTACCCTTACTTACCAAACTTCGTTTGAAGCTAACAGACAAAAAACAATCGCCTCCGGTAGGACAATAAAAAAAGGCGCCTCGTATTAATGAAGACGCCTTCTTTCCTATCATTGCAAATAAATATTATACTCTTCCCATCACCGGGTCGCTTATGCTTTCCTTCCCGGTTTCCACCCTGCCGGCATAACGCTGTGCGAATACATCGCTGCCGGTGGCCTTCACGGAAAAATCGTACCAGCCGTGGCTTTTAACCAGGTCTATTACCAGCGTGGCGGTTGTGCGTGCGGCTACTGTTTTCTTCAGCACGCCCTTGTTATATCCCAGGTCGCTGATGGTAAAGGTGGCCGGTTGTGTACTGTGGTTCACCAGTTTCAGTTCCACATTCCCGGTCAGTTTTTTACTATTGGTAAGGCCCCGCTGATAGCTGCATTGTATTTCCACCTGCGGATCATTGGATGCGCCGGTAAATTCACGGTAAAAGCCATTAGGGCCATATACCCTCAGGTGATAGTGCGCATCCTCAAAAGCCGTCAGTGGCCAGGTATCTTTCAGCTGGTCTCCGGCCTTCACGGCGTACGACCAGGTTCTTACCGGCTCCATTATTTGCGTGGTTTCCTGCAGGTATTTGCCGGGGGCATATACATTGAATGGAGCGCCGGCAGCCCGGTCGCCAAACACCTTGCTGGCCGCCTCAAAACTGATTTCAAATGATTGCTTATCCGCCCCCAGTTTCCCTCCAACGTACAATTCATAAGGCAATGCGTTGGAAGCCCGGGTGCCTTTCTCCTGCTGTGGCATCCACTCTGCGGTGGCGGGGTTGGCATTGATCTTTGCAATTTCCTCCGCCGTGAGCAGCTTAAATTCATCCGGCAGCTTCTTGAACTTCGCATTGTAGATCGTTTCAATAAACTCGTTCCTTTCCGGGAAGGGTACTGAAATTTTTTCCCCGTTAAAAGGACGGAATACGGAAGTAAGATCACTGCACACCGTACGTCGCCAGGCAGATATGTTCGTTTCTTTGATAGGTTTACCCGTTTTATGTTGCAGGAAATGCTCCATCAGCTGCACAATGGAAGTATGATCACATACCTGCGAATTTACGTAGCCACCGCGGCTCCAGGGCGATGCTATCACCAATGGCACACGATAACCTAACCCGATAGGGCTTTCCCGGATTTCATCTGCGCTGAGATATTTCTTTGCTTCTTCTTCCTCGCGTGTCACATATTCAATACCGGTGTCAATTCCTGCAGATACTTTGCCGGTGCCGGGTTTATGTGGTGCGGTAAACGGGGGTACGTGGTCGAAGTAGCCATCATTCTCATCATAACATAAAATGAAAATGGTCTTTTTCCACACCTCTTCCTGTCGGGTGAGGATATCCAACACTTCCGACACATACCAGGCGCCATACCACGGCGATCCGGGGTGATCAGAAAACTCGCCCGGCGCCACCAGCCATGAGATGGTTGGCAGCTTACCTTCATTTACATCTGTTCTGAACTGATGCAGGATATCTCCCTTCGGCACCTGTACAGTTCTTTCCATGCCGCCGTCTTTGTAGGCGAGGGTTTCCAGTTCGTGGTAATCCGGATCGGCAATATTGGTGGTAAAGGCTTTGTTATGGAGATTTTGTGCGCGTTGCGGCAATTTGGCAAAATTAGCCGCTGTAAACTTTTCCGCATCGGACTTTGCCCGTTCCAGTTCCGTTTTACGTTGTTCCAGTTGCTTTTGCAGCTTGGTGGCTTCCTCCCCGGAAGTGCCGCCCAGTTTTGATTCCAGCGCTTTTATTTCGGCAGGCAGCTCTTTAATTTTACGTTGCAGGTATTGGATATGCCCGGCAGCAAAACGAACGTTATAGGCAGCAAACCACTCTATGGGGTTATCGGTAAAGTTGGCCAGCATACCATCCTTTTCTCCTTCCAGGCCCGCAGCACTGATTTCATTCTGGTAAATTTTCCAGGAAACGCCGTTGTCTTCGAGGCGTTCGGGAAAACTGGTCCAATGTGCTTCCCGGCCATAATCCACGTCTTCATTCCATACATTGGCTTTGGAATCGGCTTTCTGTTCATCCCGCACGGTACCTGTCCACAGATAAAGCCTGTTGGGCGTAGTACCGGTTAGTGAAGAACAGAAATTCTGGTCGCATACGGTAAACGCATCTGCCAGGGAATAATAAAACGGAATATCCTCCCGGTTATAATACCCCAGTGTGAGTGGCATAGGCGCCCAGTCTTTGTTACCTGATTTCTTTACCAGCAGCCACTGATCATATTTACCGTTGTTGCGGGCATCTACCTGGTTACCCCATGAATGCGGCAGGCTGCTCATCCAGGTAGCCTTTGTTTCCTTCAGATTGAGCCGGAAAGGGGCATACGTTTCATGCTTCGCATTGCTCTGCAGCCATACCAGGTTTTTATTGGGCAGCTGAATGGCACGCGGATCATTGTAGCCCCTCACGCCACGAAGCGTTCCATAACAGTGATCAAAGGAACGGTTCTCCTGCATCAGCACCACGATGTGCTCTGCATCCAGGAAAGTGGTACCCGGTTTAGGGTCAATAGCCATTGCCCGCTGGATAGACGCCGGCAGGGCACCGAAAACACCGGCTGCCCCGGATAGCAACGCTGCCTTCTTAATAAAATCTCTTCTGTTATCCATTATTCGTTGAATTTTTCATGTACACTGTAAAGGGATTACGAAAGATGGAAAATAGTAAAAATCCCGTGCTATACGCAACTTACTATGAAGAATCGCTGTTATTTTATTATTATGGTTCTGACTTAACGGAAATAAAAAAGGCGCCCGTTTCCACGGAAGCCTTATGTATGTTGAGAAATGGTAAAGATGGTTTACTGTGCGGAAGGTATCAATACAATTTTCACTCTCACTTTGGTAGCCGGCTTTTGCGATGCAGCGCCGTTCACACCTTTGATATCCACCTCTACTGCCTGATCATCGTGGATAACGAAATAAGATTGGTTGTTATACACCTGCGGCAATAATTCAAATGCCTGTGGTACCACTGTTGGAGCATTGGCATCGTATCTGGCCATAGAAACGATCACGCCATCCAACTGGTTCACATTATTCAGCTCCGATACCGGAATGGAATAGAAGTAAACGCCGGTATTGTTATCGAATCCCCAGTCGTTTGGATTTATTTCAAACAAAATCGTCTGGTTAGGGATTACTACTTCGTTAGTTGTTTTGGTGCAACCGGGCAATATAAAACCCAGTAACAGCAGCGGCAGGTAAAACCATGTTTTCATATTGAGTTGCTTTTAACATCATTTTACCAAATACAATGCCATAAACATATAATTCCATGCTAATCCGTATTTTTATGGCATATTACCACGATATCCAAAAGCCTTTGAACATATTCCCGGTGTCCGGTTACAACACGCCGGAAAGTCAATAGTGGCGAGGTTCAGGCAATCTGACGAACCCGGCAGGGAACAGGGCTTTCTTTACGGAAAATTCCCTGGTATTCATTCTCCGGGGCGCCAAAACCCTTGCACAGTAAAAGCTCAATAATTCCGCATTCATGCATGCCCCGGAAAGCGTGGCCACCGACAACATCAGCTACCGGATGCAGCGCAGCAATTGTACCCGCTACGCTGGAAGGAAATATATTGAGATACAATATTTGAAAATAAAAATATTTCAGCGGGGAGGTCTGATTCCTCCGCTGAAAATAATAGTTAGATTCTTACCTGTACACCGGCGGTTCCACCTATATATCCGCCGCGAAATTTGTTATTACTCCTATACTCCGACCAGATATAATGATCGCTCAGCTCCTCTCCCACGCCATGTTCCGTTTGCACAACATTAAACGTAGGACCGGCAAATACTTCTACCCTGCTACCAAAACGGTAGGCGGGAAATATGCCCAGCGACTGACGGTGATAGTAACCCTTTTTGAAATCGGTGAGCATCAACGTGGTGGCTTCTGCATTGATCCTGAAATGTGATAACAGCGGAAAATGCGCACCAATACCTGCCTGCAGGGCATACAGCGGATCAGGGTTATCTTTAAAGTTATATCCCACCCCGAGGATACCGTATAATATTCTTCCACCCGATTTGAAAGACGCAATAGTGGTGGCAGTTTCATCGATGCTCACACTTACCTGTTTCTCGCCGCCTTTCACGATGTTGATCACCCCAATCGGGCATTCGCTGCTGTCCGCAATGTTGATAAAGCCAACCTGCACACCTTTTACCTTCTTTGCCATATTCAGGAAACCGGCTACCTGTGTATGCGCGTTCTCCGATTTATTCATAAAGCCGGCTACCTGTATGTTGGCATCCTTCTTTACAATATTCGTAAACCCGGCTACCTGCGCCTGTGAATTATTTGCGCCCATGTTCATAAAACCGGCTACCTGTGTGCCTTTCACATCATGCTGCACAAGATTGGCGAAACCTGCCATCTGGAAACCATGCAGGCTTCCGGACAAATTCAGAAAACCTGCTACCATAGCGCCGTCGGCGCTGGTTTTTACCTGGTTCATAAAACCTGCTACCGTAGCAGCGTGAAATGTTTTACCAATATGATTGGAAAAAGCCGCTACTTCTGCACCGGTAGCGTTGTCTTTAATGATATTGGAAATGCCTGCGATAGCCACGCCTGTTTCGGCTTTGGACACACCGGCAATGATATGCAATGAAAAATGATTCGTATAGGCAGCTGCATTTTTCCCATTGCTGCTCAACGGATATATAAAACCAATATGTGCAGGACTGGTAAGCGGCGACTGCGCGTAAGTCGCTGTAGTAAAGGATAAAACGGAAACCAAAAAACAAATGATCCGGCTGCTGAAGTAAAATATTCTCATGGTGTGTTAGTTATTTCGTACTGTATAACGACACCTTGAAGAACTTATACCCCTATGTGGAAAATGAAATTTAAAAAAGACTGATACCCGCCTGCCATCCCAGCCAGGAAGTAACGGAGTTTCCCATGTTAAAAGAAGGATAGTGCCTGCTAAAGTCCACCGACTTATAACCCGGCATGGGCGCTATTTTCTCATCGATGTAAATTGCCATCGCAGGCCCTGCAAATAAGGTGATGCGTTTGGATAATTTAATGTTGAGAGAGGGCTGCAAACGGAAGATCTGTGTATTGCGCTCCCAGCTGCCCAGGAAAATATTCTGCCCGGTAATTTCTGTGGATAAAGACAACGTTTTATTAAATGGAATAATTTTACCTATACCATATCCCAGCGACCACGCTTTGTTATTTTCACCAAAGCTGGCGCCACCCAGCAGGATGCTGTACAACTCACTGCGACCGGCTTTCCAGGCGATATTAAAAGGCAGCACATCCGTACTGAACAACACTACTTTTTTGTAACCCTTGCGCACAATATTGATGATGCCGATACTATATCCGTTCACGGTATCTGCAATATTTACCAGGCCAATCTGTACTCCGTCCATTTGCCGCGCGTAATTAAAAATAGCGGCGAGCTGCAAGCCTTTCATCACACCGCGGTTGATATTTCCGCCGCCGGCCAGCTGCATACCGTGAGCATCTTTTCCGTTGTAATTGGCAATGCCGCTCAGTTGCAGCCCGTCGAGGTTGTTACCGTTGTAGTTGAGCGCGCCTGCTACCTGCCAGCCCTGCGTATTACCGCGTGTAACGCCCGCGATGCCTTGTATGGATACCCCGTTCATATTTCCATATACCTGACCTATGGCGCCGGTGAGCTGCACACCTTCCATATTACCCTCTGTAATATTGCTGATGCCGGCTGCCTGTACACCTTTCATAGAGTCCAATACATTATTGTGAAACCCTGCCAGCTGTACACCTTTTGTTTTTCCACCCACTACATTCACCAAACCGGCGATCTGTACATGCTGCATATCATTTTTCACGATGTTGAAAACGGCGCCTATTTCCACGCCATCTACCCCGGCAGCGTAGCCGCCGAGCATGTTCATGGAAAATTTATTCACTACCTGTCCGCTCATCCTGCCGTGAGTACCCAGGCCCGGCGTGAGTGATACCTGGTAAGGCTTATCGGCCAGGAAGGCGCCGATGTTCAAACTGGTTAGCTTCTGACGGGAAGATAAAAACATGCTGCCGAACCAGGTTTTTTCCACGTGTGAATGCCCGGTGATATCCACCACTTTCAGCTGATAAGTAGAAGGGGCAATGCTTACCGTGATTTCCTGGTCGTAGCCGGTAGTGAGTAACAGGGAGGTATCTGCATAGAGGTCCTTACTAACACTGATGGCTGCGGTAGGATATTTATCCTTTAACCGCAGCCTGAAGTAACCGTCGTTGTTTGTTAAGGTAGAAATGAGTTGCTGTCGTTCATACACACTGGCATTAGGTAGCCGTTGCCCTGTTTTCCGGTCCGTGACCACCCCGCTGATCAGATAGTATACTTGTCCCGACGATTTTTTTAAAAGGATAATATAGTTCCCCGATTCTTTATATAAAAAATCACCGTTGAATAAAATATCAAGTACCTGTTTTACACTTTTATTTTTTACGGAGATGCTTACCAGGCTGTCTTGTGGAAGGATGGTGCTGAGATACGAGAAATAAAAATTGCCTTGTTTACTGATGGTGGTGAGCACATCCGAAAGTGGCTGCTGCTTCACATCAATGCTAACGGTTTTATTCAATAACTGCTGGGCAGCCAGTGGTAATGAAAAACAACAAACAAATAATAATGTCAGCAATTGCTTAGGTAGTAACATACAGTACGAAGGCTATTATTTCAGTGTAATTTGTGATCCCTGTTTCTCCACGGCGATCTCATAAGTAAGCCCGATTACTTTTAAAGTACTATCCAGCGAACTGTTGGTAAAGGTAGAATTAATCTGCAGATCGCGTTTAGCATTATTGACAATAACGATGTTTACGCCATATGCTTCATTCAGGATCTCCACCAGTTTCCATAAAGGAGTGTTATTGCATACAAATGTTTGGGTGCGGTAATAGCTGTACAATTCATCTGTATTACTTTGTTTGCTGGGGGCAGCCTGTTGTTCGGTTACCACCGCTTTTTCGTGTTGTTTCAGTTGTACGCTGTTATTGTTTTTTGTTACTTCCACGGCGCCGGTTTCCACAATTACCTCTGTTTTACCGTGTACGCTTTTAACATTGAAAGAAGTACCCAATACGGTTACGGTTACATCGTTCACTTTTATCACGAAAGGTTTTCCCGGGTCCTGTGCCACGTTAAAAAATGCTTCTCCTTCCAGTTTTACCGAGCGTTCTTTTCTGTTACCCGCATAGGTGATGGTGGATTGTTTATTCAGCGTTACCTGCGAGCCATCCGGCAAAACGTCTTGTTTGATTTGTTCCCCTGAGCTTACGATCAGCGGGGTGTTGCGGTTTTGCGAGATAAACCAGGCGCCGGCAGCGCCTATCATGACAATGAGTATGGCGGCAATGCGGAGAATAGGTCGCCAGGCAATACCGGCATCCGGTTTTACGATGCGGGTCGTATTTTCGTTGGCGCTTACCCGTTGCCGGAAGCGCGACCATGCGTCATTTTCATTCACGGTGCTTACCGCGGCCAGTTTGCGGCTTTCCTCCCAAATCAGGCGGAAGTGTTCAAAATAGCGTTGATGCTCCGCCTTCTCTGCCAGCCATGCGGTTACAGCTGCTTTTTCGGATGGTGTGGCGATATCCAGCAGATGCTTTACCAGCAGGTCGTCGTTTATATGTGTAGATGTTTTTTTCACGGGTGCACTTTTACAGGTGGAGCAAAATTAATAACAAGGGCAGAAAATCTACCAGGTTGAGTCGTAGTAAGCGCAACGCTTTGCCCATCTGATTTTCCACAGTTTTTATAGAGATATCCAGGCGATCTGCTATTTCCTGGTATTTCAGTTCTTCAAAGCGGCTGAGTTGAAAAACGGTGCGGCATTTTTCAGGTAGTGCCATCAAAGCTGCTTCCAGCTTCTCTTCCAGCTCCCGCAGCATTACTTTACCGGATGCGTTGCCGGTATCATGATCATTGCTCATCTGGTATTTGGTATGTGCCTGGTGGGTAGCTTTCACTTTCTGGTGCCGCAGATAATTAATGCACTCGTGATACACCGCCCGGTATAGGTATCCCGAAACAGATTGCTTTATTTTTATATCACCTGATTTTTCCCACAGTTTACAAAAGACATTCTGTACCATCTCTTCCGCCATCACTTCGTCTTTTAATAAGGTACATGCATATGCATGCAAGCCTTTAAAATGAGTTTTAAAAACCTGTTCAAATGTTAATGAGTTTTCTATTACCGGTGCTGCAGTATTACCCGGATTTATAAATTCCATACCCAGGGTTTGATATCTAACGTCAAATATAATTCCTTCTGCCAATTGAACTGATTTATTATACGACACCTTTCTAAGTACTTACCCCTACGCGGATTTTGTCTTTTTGCAGGATTAACCTGATTAGGCTGATTTCCTTGATTTTATTTTGGATTGTATTTTGGATTGTATTTTGATTATTTGATATATTATAAAGAATGCTTCTACAGCAAATAACAATATGAAAATCAATGTGATAAAAATAAAATCAAGGAAATCAGCCTAATCAGGTTAATCCTGCAAAAAGACAAAATCCGCACCACTTTAACATTACTTTATATTCGTGTTAAAGAATATTTCACAACTGGACGATTATTATTGTGGAAATTATCCCGATGAAATTTACCTGTACACTTTGCCTGTTACTGTTAGGAAGTACTGTTCTTTTTGCCCAATCCAAAACGGGTTACATCAATTTTCAACAAATGATTGGTATGATGCCGGAAAGTAAACTGGCAGGAGATTCATTAAATATTTTACAAACGAAGTTGAATGCCAACGGGCAGCAGCTGGTGGCAGAGTACACAAAAAAGATATTAAAGGCGGTAGCTAACGAAAAGGGCTATACGCTGGTGATTGATAACTCCAGAGACGCGGTATTGGTATCCGCAGAAGCCGATGACCTGATGTCAGCAGTAAAGGTGAAGAGGGGAATCAGGTAAGAGGGCATTTGAATATTTAGTTATTTAGTTATCTGACTGGTCTCAATGTTCGATGAATCTTCCGCCATTCTTATTTTCTGATAATGTGGATGGCCGGCAAATAATTAAATAACTAAATGTCAAATGTAAAATAAAGAGCTATATGTGTAAACCATGCGCCAGCAGTGTTTTCCACTGAGGATTACTGCGTACAAATTCTGCCACTTTTTTGCTGGAAGGCACCATACGGATATTCTGTGCAGAAATTTCCTCCATTACTTTTCCCAGCATCATTGGTAATACACCCTGTTTTTCCAATACCGGCGGCACTTCTGCACCAGTCAGGAAAATACGGCTTCCGTTTCTTTCGTAAATAACTTTAGCCATTTGTCCGGCTATATGCGCCTCAAACTGCCTGGCCTCTTTGTTGTCAATAATTTTAAAATCCTTCATGATCATAATTATTTTTTACATGATGTTTCTAGCGGTAGCATACTAAAGGGAAGTATCTTATGCAAAGGGAAGTTGAAATAAGATAGTACGAATGGTATTAAAATACCCTGAAAAAGCTGATTCCGTCTGCAAATATACTAATAATATAACAGAAAACCGTGAAACAATAATATGTAAAAATAATTAATATTTAAAGTAGTTGGCAGGTAAGCCTTTAATTGGAAGCCTTACGTGAAACACGCTGCCACTAAGGGGATATTCAGCTACCTGTTCAGCTGTCATGTGCTCCGGGCAGTTGTAATCAGCAGTTCATTCATTTTCATGTTCATGCGGTGGATTTACTGCGAATCGTTTCCGTATACCGCAATATATAGTTTTGTGCGCTGATATTGTATATTGCAGCGGGTAACGATTGTTAATTCCAACTACTTTAACTCCATCTATGAACATCAAAGTATTTGAAAAACTCCGCGCAGCAGAACTGATAAATGATGCGGAGCTTACAGCAGTAAAAACTGCGGAAGATCAACAGCTATTCTCCCTCCACTGGGAAATAAAAACACTACTCTACCTCGGCGTACTACTGCTGAGTGGCGGTTTGGGTATCCTGATCTATAAAAATATTGATACTATTGGTCACCAGGCAATCCTTTTGATCATTGGTGTGATCTGCGCCGGTTGCTTTAGTTATTGTATCCGGAAAAAGGCGCCGTTTTCATGGGCAAAAGTAAACTCGCCCAATGCGTTCTTCGATTATGCGTTACTGTTAGGTTGTCTCACGTTCGTTTCGTTTGTGGGTTATCTCCAGTTTCAGTACACAGCATTTGGTACTGCGTATGGACTGGCCACTTTTATCCCACTGGCCGTACTCACCATTAGCGCCTATTACTTTGATCACCTGGGCGTACTGTCTATGGCTATCACCAACCTCGCTGCCTGGATGGGTATTGCAGTAACGCCTTTCCAGGTGTTATCCGCCAACGATTTCGGCAGCGGGCGGCTTATTTATACCGGCGTGATACTGGGAGGCCTCCTGTTGGTGGTCGCATTTATATCTGCCAGAAAAAATCTGAAAAAAAACTTTGCCTTTACTTACCAGAACTTTGGTACGCATATCATTTTCATTGCCTGTGTAGCGGGCATGTGTGTATATGATGCAGGTTGGTTAGCCTGGTTCGCATTTATGGCGGTTATTGCTTACTTTATTTTCAAAGAAGCATTCAAGGAACGGTCTTTCTATTTTGTACTGATCACTGTTCTATATAGCTACATCGCTGTGAGTATTGCCGTAGTGCGTTTACTCGTTACAACAAACGATATCGGCGGTGTATATCTTGGTTTGTTATACTTCATCGGTTCTGCCATTGGCGTAATTGTATTATTGATCAGTCTCAACAAAAAAATTAAACATGCTGGCATATAATTCCCAAACACTCGATAATCTTGAAATACGGGAGGAAGCAGAAAAAGCATTGCGGAAAAACTGTATCACAGTACCTGCCTACAAAGCAATAGAAGCAGCGCACCCGGTAGATTTTTATACGCCTAACCCCGTGATTAAAATCGGGTTGTTTATTCTTACGGTTGTTATTATTTCCTTTTCGCTTGGCTTGTTGTCGCTCATGGCGATGGATCTGCTGCGTAATGAAGATGGATTCGCAGGTCTTTGTATTTTCGCCGGACTGACATGTTATGGTATCCTGGAAATATTTATCCGCGAGAAGAAGTTATTCCGCGCGGGGGTTGATGATGCCCTGTTATGGGGCGCCGTACTGCTCATTTGCAGCAGCATGGCTATTGTAGACAGGATCTCCGCTTCTACTATCTGCTTCGTGGTTTGTATGGTCGCCCTGCTGGCTACTTTACGTTTTGCAGATATGATGATGGCTGGCGTGGCGTATCTGGCTTTCCTGGGTTTTATATTTACGGTAGCTATCAAACTGGGGCCTGTTGCCAAAACCATTGTGCCGTTTCTTATCATGTTCATTTCCACTACCATGTACATTGCAGCAGAAAAAATATCGGCCTATCATAGCAGCAGGCATTATAAACATTGCCTGACGGTGGTATCTGTACTGTCTTTGCTCACACTTTACCTGGCGGGTAATTATTTCGTGGTGAGAGAGGTGAGTAATGAGATGTTTGATTTGCAGTTGCAGGATGGACAAAGTATTCCAGGCGCTATATTCTTCTGGATCTATACAGCCATTGTTCCGGTGATATATCTCTACCTGGGTATCCGGAAAAAAGATGCTGTGCTGTTGCGTACGGGTATGATATTACTGGCAGCCATTGTATTTACCATCCGTTACTATCACAGCGTGCTTCCGTTGGAAACGGTGATGGTAATTGGCGGACTGGTACTCACTGTAGGCGCCTGGGCGCTGATCCGTTATCTGAAAGAACCAAGGCATGGCTTCACTTATGCCGAGCCGGAAGATCCTTCCCTGGCAGATAAATTAAGGCTGGAGTCGCTGATTATTGCGCAAACTTATGTACCGGGTGCACAGCCTGCCGGTAATGATGTGCAGTTTGGCGGCGGTACCGGTGGCGGTGGCGGAGCAAGCGGAGGATACTAACAAGGGCGCGGAAGTCTCTCGCTTCCGCGCATAAAAAAAGCCTGACTGAGATGATCAGTCAGGCTTTAGAGCGAAAGACCGGGCTCGAACCGGCCACCCCGACCTTGGCAAGGTCGTGCTCTACCAAATGAGCTACTTTCGCAGATGTATTAAGAACTTTATAAAAACTGGAGCGAAAGACCGGGCTCGAACCGGCCACCCCGACCTTGGCAAGGTCGTGCTCTACCAAATGAGCTACTTTCGCAGGTATTAAAAACTTTGTTATTTTAAGAACTCTTCCTTTCGAATCGCATTCTTCCGTTTGCTTTGCCCCGTGGCGTTTTCGTTGGGATTGCAAAGATAGGAAACGGACTGAAAACACAAAATTTTTTTTGAAACTTTTTCGAATATCTTTTACGCCGCTGTATACAGCAACTTGCTGAAACACAACAGGGAAAAGCATTTCAACAGAAAAATAAGTAACACTTTTTATTTACATTGTGCTCGGTACAACAGCTGCACGGATCACCACCGGCTTCTTTTTCGACTTCTTCCTTTTACCCCACCACACATAAAAACCCGTTACCGGTAAAGATGCGCAGATCAGGCTGATGATGAAGGCCAGGATCTTTCCGGGTAGTCCGGCGATGGCGCCCACATGGATATCATAGTTCATGTCTATTAGCCGCTCGCCTGCATTTTTATGCGAGTCGTTCCTTCTACCCAGCAGCGCGCCGCTGTACTGGTCAAACGTAAGGTTATCAGAACTGTAATAGGTTTCCGCTCTTTTATTTCCGCTGATAGTGTTCACCCCGGTTTCACCGGATGCCGGGTAAATGAACAGGCGCTTTGCATCTTTCAGAATAGGCAGGGCCTTGCTGTAAGCGATATCCAGCGGATCCTGGCTTAGCTGTGCTGCTGTTTTGGCGGATTCATATTGTTTTACATCAGGAGGGGTAATACTGCGGGAGGCCACTACATATACCGTGGTCTGAAACCATGTAAACGCCCATACCATGCCAGTAAAGGCAATTACCAGTGCAATGATCATGGCATAAAAGCCCAGTACATTGTGCAGGTCGTAGTTCACTCTTTTGAAGCCTGCTTTCCATTTTATTTTAAAGCTCTTATCGCGGTTGGCTTTGTTCCACTTCTTTGGCCACCACATGATTAACCCGGTGATCATCAGAACCACAAAAATGAGGGTACTCCAGCCTACAATAGTTTGGCCGTATTTGTCGTTCAGCAGAAGGCTCCAGTGGATACCCTTTACAATTGAAAAGAAGTTGTGTTTATAGTCGATCTTTCCGGTCACCTCTCCAGTGTAAGGGTTCACCAGCACAGATTCATAATACTCCAATGTACCAAAATAGGTCAGTGCAGTATCAATGCCTTTATAAGCCATAAACTCCCAGGCCATATCCGGCCGGGTATAAGTGGTGATCGTCATCGCCGGTTTGTCGGGTCCCAGGGCCGCCTGTGCAATCTTTTTCAGCTCGCTTACCGGGCGTAAGGGCGTATTTTCCGGGGCAACATATAATATTTTACGATAATAATAATCGTTTACTTCTTTCTGAAAAACAAACAAACAGCCGGTAATGCTGATAATAAGCACAATAATACCTGCCCCCAGCCCCAGCCAGAGATGCAGTTTATCCACAACTATCCTGAACAGCGACTTATGCTGTTTCTTCTTTAACTTATCCGTCCGTTTAAACATATACTAATCCCCCCGGTAGATCTCATGCCGGAGATACAAAAGTCGATTCAAATGGTCAGAAAAGCTGATCGGATCGGGAAATTTATTTACGCAAAACGGAAAGGCATAAAAAAACCTCCACCGGAAAACCGGTGGAGGCAGGATAATTATGTTTAAGCCGTAGCTTATTTATATTTTGGATTGTACAGCGAGCTTTCCTGCACCTTTACTTCCGGTTTGCCCTTGTATCTATGTGCATAAAGCCCGTAGCTAAGTCCCAGGATAAAGGCTACCATACAAAACAATTGTACGTAAAAAAGCCAGCGGGAACGGGAAACCTTGTCTAGGGTGATGTCGTATTTATTTTCTACTGTATTCTGTTCCATAATCAGTTTATTTCCGGTGCAAACCTACATAATATTTTGAAATTTTCGAATTTTCATAGCTGGTAATTTTGTGAGACAAGAAACTTTCCCCGGAGATTACCGCTGTTTAAATCAATTCAGAAAAATGTTTGTGTCCGAGAAAATAGTAGCGCCAGATCATAATACCGTGAAACACACCACTCATTTTCATCAGCTTCATTTCCGGCAGATCATCTTTCTTCACATAAGTTCTCCGCCAGCGATAATAATCCCTATAGGCGCGGTAAATAGCCGCCATATCCTTTGGTTTTCCTGCTACCAGGCTTTTTACGCCCGCCAGTATATCCAGGAAAAAGCGTTGTACCAGCACAATCCAGCGGTCTTCGCTATGCAGGTTTTTCCACAGCATCATCAGGTTATTCCTGAAATTCAGGTACAGCTTGCGGGGATTCCCCTGTGGTAAGCTCCCTCCTCCTACGTGAAACACCCTGGAATCAGGACAGTAACAAATGCGGTAACCCGCTCTCTGCAGCCGCCAGCAAAGGTCCACTTCTTCCATATGGGCAAAAAAATCGCGGTCGAAGCCCCCCACCTGGTGATAACAGGCCGAACGGATAAACAATGCCGCCCCGGTTGCCCAGAAAATGTCCTTTACGTCGTCATATTGCCCGTGGTCTTTCTCCGTGGTATACAGGATCCGTCCGCGGCAAAAAGTATAGCCCAGGATATCCATCCAGCCGCCGGCTGCCCCTGCATATTCAAATTCGTCCGGGTCTTTGTAAGCTCTCATTTTAGGCTGACAGGCAGCAATCTTTGTATCCTGCTGCATGAGCGCCACTACCGGCTCTATCCAGCCCGGTTCCACCTCTACGTCCTGGTTGAGCAGCACGTAAATGTCGGCCTGCACGTGTTGCAGGGCATCATTGTACCCGCCGGCAAATCCATCGTTCCGGGGATTCTGGATAATCCGGATCTGCGGGTAATGCTCCGCTACAAAAGCCACACTGTCGTCCGTAGAGGCATTATCGGCCAGCACCAGCTGCAGGTTGCCGTAGGTAGAACGGCAAACAGACGGCAGGAACTTTTCCAGAAAAGATCTCCCATTCCAATTTAAAATAACAACTGCTACTGATGGCAATACGGACAACGGCAATTACGTTTATGCGTGAACAATTATTTTTGAGATGCAAATATGCAACAAAGGATTCTAATATTTGCGAATCATTACAGATTCAGGTAAGTCGAATAAGGCTTAAATTAGAAGTATGTTTAAACAGTATATCGGTTGGAAGTTTGTACTGGCCTCCATAGCAGTGCTCATCATAGGCACTACTATCTGGTTTGTAAGTAATTTATCCCGCAATATTCAGGAAGAAGAAAGAAAAAAAGTTGCTACCTGGGTGGAAGCCAACCGCGAACTCCTGCGGGCAAGTTCCGAAGCCAATCTTAACCTGGCAGTAGACATCGTTACCAACAATACCACCATCCCGCTGATATTAACCGACGAAACCGGTAAGATCCTGGATAGCCGCAACCTCGACTCCATGCGCATTATGCAGGACCCCAACTTCCTGAACAACGAACTGCAGGCTTTCAAAAAGCAACATCCGCCGTTTATCATGGAAGTGGATTCCAAACAGAAACTATATAACTACATCTACTACGGCGATTCGCTGATCCTCCGGCAGATCCGCTACTACCCTTACATTCAGCTGATAGTGGTAACCCTTTTCATTGCCATAGTACTCTTTGCCCTGTCCAGCACCAACCGCGCCACCCAGAACCAGGTGTGGGTAGGACTGGCCAAAGAAACGGCCCACCAGCTGGGCACGCCCCTCTCTTCTATGGAAGCCTGGCTGGAAATCCTCCGCGACAATGAAGCCAATGCCACCATCGTAACAGAACTCTCCAAAGATGTAGACCGGCTAAAACTCATCACCGACCGTTTCTCTAAAATAGGAAGCGTTCCAAAACTGGAAGAGAAAGACATCGTGG
This sequence comes from Chitinophaga sp. G7 BAM 1005, assembly GCF_057126945.1. NCBI lineage: Bacteria > Pseudomonadati > Bacteroidota > Chitinophagia > Chitinophagales > Chitinophagaceae > Chitinophaga > Chitinophaga sp. G7 BAM 1005. The sequence continues at coordinate 5,469,474 of NZ_CP181478.1, forward strand.
CACAAATAGAAAACATGACCAATTACATCCGTAAACGGGCGCCCCAGAAGGTGATACTCACGGTTCACAGCGCAGAAGAAGAGCTACCTGCTATGTTTTCTCCCCCGCTTTTCGACTGGGTTGTGGAGAATTTATTAAAAAATGCACTTGATGCAATGGAAGGAAAAGGGAAGATCGATATCACCATAGAAAACCACCCGACTTTTATCACCATCGATGTAGCCGACACCGGTAAAGGTATCCCTAAACTGAGCTTCGAAAAAGTATTCAAACCCGGATTCAGCACCAAAAAGCGGGGATGGGGCCTGGGCCTGTCGCTGGCCAAACGGATCATTGAAGAATACCACCGCGGCCGGCTGTATGTGAAGTCGTCCGAAATAAATAAAGGCACCACTTTCCGGATCCTATTGCGGAAATAATGACCCTTTTCAGTAAAATATGAATAAATAAATTTGCTTATTTTAAAAAAGCCATTATTTTTGCACCCCATTCTACCAGATGCGAAGGTGGCGAAATTGGTAGACGCGCTACTTTGAGGTGGTAGTGCCTGAAAGGGCTTGGGAGTTCGAATCTCCTCCTTCGCACACAAGGAAACGATCGGTTTTGATCGTTTCCTTTTTTTATGCAATCAACAGGCTGATTTGCCTGTTTTTGTGGAGCAATAAAGTGTGTTCGAGATTTTTCCGAAATTCTTAAGCGCCGATTTATCATGTAGCCAAACTGCCATAGAAAGGCTAATGTCGGATGTTCCAGGCCATCGCCCCATTTTTCTCGCCCATATAGCTGAAAAGCGAATGTTCAGATACTCATAATCGTGTATTTTCCCCCGCGGATAGGATAAAGGACTTGAGTACATTGTGGGCATTTTTGTTGACATTATTTGTACTAACATGTTTGTAATGTTGACCACTTCAGAAATTGTATTTTCATATTCAATTTTTTATAGTTAAATTGTCAAATAGAAAATATTAGCACATATCCCCAAAAAAGAGAAGCCCCAAACGAATTGATTATTAAATCAATATAACATTGTAATGGTTATCCTTCATACCGCTGACTGGCATATTGGCCAGTTATTCCATGAATACGATCGTACTTACGAACATTCTCAGTTTTTAAATTGGCTATTGGCAACGCTTATAACCGAGCATGTCGATGTTTTGCTGATCAGTGGCGATGTATTCGATCTATCCAACCCTTCAGCAGTATCTATCAAAATGTTTTACAACTTTCTCAACCGGGCGATTAAAGCTAATCCCGATCTGCAAATAATAATCACTGCCGGCAACCACGATTCTGCTGCACGATTGGAATCGCCCAAGCCACTATTGGAATCATCCAGCATACATATAATTGGCCTTGTGGAGAAAAAGGAGGATGGGAGTATTGATTATGAAAAACTAATTATTCCGCTGAAAGATAAAGACGGAGTAATCAAAGCCTGGTGCCTGTCAGTCCCCTTTTTACGAATGGGCGATTATCCGGTCATTCCCGATGCGGAAAATCCTTATACAGCTGGTGTTGCAACGTTCTATGCGGAGGTGTATAACTGCGCCTGTGCTAAAAAACGGGCAAGCGAACCCATCATTTGTATGGGCCACCTGCATGCGCAGCAAACGGATATGACTGATGTGGACAAATCAGTTGAACGGGCCATAATGGGCGGTATAGAATGTATTGGCACTACGGCTTTCCACGAAGATATTCGGTATGTGGCTTTGGGGCATATTCATAAAGCACAGCGGATTGGTGGTAAGGAACACATACGCTACTGCGGAAGTCCATTGCCTATGTCCTTCTCCGAAGCTAACTATAAGCATCAGGTAATTGTGTTTGACCCAGAAGAACAAGGCATCAATAACCTGAAATCTATCGAAGTGCCTGTATCTGTGGCATTAAAAAGAGTCCCCCTTGTTCATAGCTCACTTACAGATGTGATCAATGCATTACAGCAATTACCTGTTGCAGGTACCGATCCCCAATTAGCGCCATACCTCGAAGTACGGGTTCTGCTCGATGGGCCTGAGCCCGGGCTGCGCCACAAAATAGAAACAGCCCTAGGCGGCAAAGATGTTCGCCTGGCAAAAATTGATGTAAGATACCCTGCCGCCAATACCACGGGCGATAGAGCAGCGGCTGTTGCGGAAGGCAGCCTTCGCGAACTCCAGCCCCAGGATGTTTTTGAGCAGGTATATCAATCCAGGTACAACAATGTTGTTCCAGTAGAGCTGCTCCGATTATTTAACCAGGTAACCCAGGAGGTCGCCCAATCTGAAACGATATGAAGATACTGACCATCCGCATAAAGAACCTGGCCTCGCTGGAAGGGGTGACTGAAATTGATTTCACGCAGGAACCGCTATCATCCGCAGGCATTTTTGCCATTACTGGCCCTACCGGTGCGGGAAAATCTACCCTCCTGGATGCACTTTGCCTGGCTTTGTATGGCAAAACACCCAGATACTTGCAGGCCAAAGAATCCGGGATCGAAATAACGGATGTACAGGGAAGTACCATCAGCCAGGGAGATGTACGGGGTATATTAAGAGACGGCACCGGCGAAGGATTTGCAGAAGTAGATTTTACAGGTGTTGACGGACAACGCTATAGGTCTACCTGGCGGGTGCGAAGAGCGAGGGATAGGGCCGAGGGAAGCCTGCAACAATATAACATTGCCTTAAAAAACGTCGATACCAACACAGATATTCCCGGGAAGAAGAACGAAATACTAGAAGAGATAGAAAGATTGGTAGGATTGAATTTTGAACAGTTTACCCGTTCCGTACTGCTGGCCCAGGGTGATTTTACTGCTTTTCTCAAAGCGGCCAAGGAGGAAAAATCTGCTCTGCTGGAAAAGCTTACAGGCACGCATATCTATTCTGAAATATCCAAACATGTGTTTGCCAATTACAGCAAAGAAAAGCGAGAGCTGGAAGACCTGAACCTGCAACGCGATGGTATTGGCACACTTACATCTGCAGAACTGGAGGCTTTTGAGCTGCAAAAAGCAACACTGGAACAAAGCATAGTGATACAGGAAAAAGATGCAGAATCTTTAAACAAGGAAATTGCCTGGCATATCCAGCTTACGCTATTGCAAGCCAATCTCAGTACAGCGCATACGACGCATGAACAGGCCATTGAAGCCAAGCAAAATGCAGCGGGCCGTGAGCAGGAATTAAAACAGGCAGAGCAAGTGCAATCCACCCGGACCTGGGTGGATGGACAACAAGCAACTGAAAAGCAACTGGCTGAAAAGACAGCAACGCTGCAACAATTACAAACAACGCTTGATAGCCTACAAAAGCAGCAGGAGGCATTAGACAGGCAACTACAAACCGCAAATGAAGAAGCGACTACCACTATTCAAAAACAGGTAGAAGCGGTACCGTTCTTAGAAGAAGCAAGGGCATTGGATGTACAGATCAGGGAAAAAACAGAACAGGCAAACCAGGCAGCGACAGAAGTAAAGAGTGTTGAAGATAATCATCTACAACTGGAACAACAGCTACAGGTACGGCAGCAGCAAACCGAACAGTTACTCACTTCCATTACACAATTACAACAGTGGAAGGAAGATCATAGTACACGGCAGCCCATTGCTGAGAATCACGGCCTCATCAGCTCAAAACTTGGTGATGCACGGGTTCTGTTGGATGCGATACAGTCGTTGTTGCCGCAACTGGAAAGCACACAAACTTCTATAGCCGAAGCGAAACAGGCAAAAGCTGACCTGGAGCCAGAATCAGCAGCTATAATACAGCGCTTGCAGGTAGAGAAGAAGCAGCATACCATAGCTTCGGAGGCATTGCCGACTATACCCATTACATCTTTAGAAAAAGAAAAAGCAGCTATCGACTCCCGCATAGAAGATATGATTGCGGCAGTAGCGCATTGGAGAATATTATCTCACAGCGAGGCTGACTTTAATACATTAAAGCAACAACTGGCCGGTAATAAAAGAGAATTAAGCAATAAGTCGCAATCACTGGCACATGCGTCAGCGCAATTGGTGGTTGCTGCAGCAGAGCGGGATGCATCGCTCCGCATGTTGAATCGAGCGCGCCTTGCTGCTGCTGAAAATGTGGAATCCCTGCGATCACAATTAATACCCGAAGAACCCTGCCCGGTTTGTGGCAACAAAGAGCATCCGTATGTTACCGAACAGCCCCAATTGAATCATGTGTTAGCGGAACTGGAAACTACACATCATGAAAATGATAAAGCTTATACTAACTGCCTGCAAACAGAAAGCAGTTCGCAGGAAACGATCAATTGGTTAAAAGAAGCGATTGCCCTGCAGGAACAGGAAACAAGTATAAAAGAAACTGCACTTGCAGCGCATCAAAAAACCTGGGAAGACTTTGTTATTTATCCCCATACTGCTGAAATACCCAATGAACAAAAAGCAATATGGCTGGCACAGCAATTACAGGATGCGAAGGCACAACAAAAAAACCTGCAACAGCAAATACAATTGTACACTGCAAAAAAACAGGAGCTGGATGCTCTGCAGCAAAAAATAAGTACACTGGAACGGCAGCAGAACGAAAACAGCAATGCAGTAAAAGATACAGACAGGCGTCTGCAATCATTGCAGGAACAAGATACGCAATACCAGAAAGAACAGCAAAGCAATAACCAGGCACTTACCACAATAGAACAAAGCTTGTCTGCTTACTTTACCGCACCCGGTTGGTTTACGCATTGGAAAAATGATGCAGCAGCATTCCTGCAACGCATCAGTGATTTCGCTGAACAATGGAAAGCTACTGATCAAAAGATGGAAGACGATTCCCGGCAGCAGGGCATATTAACTGCAACACTCGAAGCCGCAAAGGGACAACTACAAAGCTTTTCAGTGGATGTACAAAAAAAGCAAGCCACACTTACCGCTGTAAAAGAACAACAGGCTACGCTCATCCAAAAACGAAAAGCCATCTTTAACGGCGAAGCAGCTACAACCATAGAGCAAGGTTTAAAACAGGCCGTAGCAGCAACACAACAAGCGCTGGAAAAAATTAAGTCTGAGCGAGAACTTTTACAAACAAATCTTACCCGTACCGGCACACAGAAAGAGCAGGCCGAAAAAGACATACTACTGTTGCAGCAACAAGCCGAAACCTTGCATCAAAAAACGCGGGAGTGGCTTACTGTATTCAACAGCCGCAATATCCCGGTTTTAGATGAAGAGCGATTATCGCATTTGCTGGCGTATGAACCCAGCTGGATAGAAACAGAACGTACCGCATTGAGAGCGCTAGCCGATGCCATTACACAAGCACAATCCGTATTGCAGGAACGCTCAGCACAACTGCAACAGCATGAGCAACAACGGCTCTCTGAACTAAGTGCAGAAGCGTTAACCGAATTACTGAATACTGTAAAAACAAACCTGCAACAACAGGTACAGCAAAAGAACGAGATCGGTTTCCAGCTGCAGCAGGACCTTGCCAATAAACAGAAGATCGGCGGCCTGCTGGGCATCATTGAAGCCAAAGGACTCATTACAGAAAACTGGGCAAAGCTCAATGACATTATTGGCTCGGCAGATGGGAAAAAGTTCCGGCTCATAGCACAGGAATATACCCTGGATGTATTGCTCAGCTATGCCAATGTACACCTGGGTATGCTCAGCAATCGCTACCTGCTGCAACGCATACCCAATACGCTAGGCCTGCAGGTAATAGACCAAGATATGGGCGATGAAGTGCGTACTGTGTATTCCCTCTCCGGCGGTGAATCGTTCCTGGCATCGTTGGCGCTGGCATTGGGACTGGCTTCGCTATCCAGTAGCCGCATGCAGGTAGAATCATTGTTTATTGACGAAGGCTTTGGCTCACTCGACCCTGCTACTTTAAATATCGCTATGGACGCGTTGGAACGTTTGCACAACCAGGGGCGTAAGGTAGCTGTGATATCGCACGTGCAGGAAATGACGGAACGTATACCGGTACAGATTAAGGTAAGTAAACAGCAAAGCGGCAAAAGCAAAGTGGAGGTAATTGGCGTTTAAAAAAGTATAAAACAATGCATCTTAACCAAACCGATAAAACAAATATTTATGTGGGCGCGCCCCTTCGGGTCGGTCTATCCGCTGCAAGTCCTCCGGCTCATAATTCGCCGTGCGGCCTTTCCGATGCTATCCCTCACGCGGAGGCAATCATAAAAGCAATGCAATTAACCAAACTAAAAACTAAAAAAAACAAAATCATGAATCAGAACATCGTTGATGCAATCGAAAGCCAAAATGTAATAGAGTTTTATTACGAAGGAGAATTCAGAGTTGTTGAACCTCATTGTTATGGCGTAACAACTGCGGGCAACGAAGGGCTTAGAGCCTACCAGACAGGTGGTTATAGCGCATCGGGGAAATTGGGGTGGAAAATGTATGATTTGGGCAAAGCCGATAGAATTACTGTTACGGATGACGAGTTTAATGGGCCTCGTCCTGGCTACCAAAGCGGCGATAAAGGAATGTCAAGAATTTATGTTGAATTGTAAAAACTTAAAACAATGGAAAGATATAGAAACGCAGGAGGAGACTCCGGAGTGTCGGCCTACGAAATAGGTACAGACTATATTAAAGTAAAATTTTCGGGAACATCCCGCACCTATATTTACAGCTACAAAAAAGCTGGCAGCACTCACGTGGAGCAAATGAAACAATTAGCTCGAAATGGTAGTGGCTTAAACAGCTATATTAACCGCTATGCAAAACACCTATATGATTAGCATTAAATAAAAATTTAATATGAAGATTATAGAAGAAGTCGATGATACTTTGCCACATACGGCAATACCGACATGGAGCGGTTTTATTTACCAAGGCAGAATTGGTCTCTATCATATATTGAAACAACTTAACTCTAAATCAGAAGATGAAATTAATGAATTAGTATTTCAGGTTGATTCAATAGAAGATTTCACAATAATGAGATCAAATCCAAACGGCAGTCCTATGCCAGTTTCCATGCATCAGGTAAAAGCGGTAAAAAGTGAAGCCTATGCAACTTATAAAGATGATTTTGACCAACTTGAACAAAAGTGGGCGGCCATTGGAATTAACACGGTTGAGGCATTTTTTCATCTGGCAACAAAAAACAAAAAAGCAAAAGCACAGATAGAGGCCTTACATCCCAATTTAAAAATTTATGTGTATGAGAACAATGCCGAATCATGTGCTTTAAGCGATATCGATGGCAAAATTAAAGCGCAGATTGTCTTAGTTCTTCAGAAATATAATATTGGTGGATCGGACAATCCAACGAATATTCAATTACTAAGTGAAATACTGGAAAAAATAGTGAGTGATAAAGTAATTTATATCCACTCTTTAAATCACGCAGGTGAGGCAATACGGCAAGCTGCATCTGATAATCCTATTCCACTTAAATACTTTTTAGACGAAATAAAAACTGATGTTACTAAACTCGTTCAAGATGAAAATTATTTTGAGACCATAATTAAAAGTAACCTGAATCGCTACTATGATGAATTTTGTATCAGTTGTGATGAAGATCAAATGACGGATGATGTTAAGATTAAGATGGACAAATACCTGGTGCTGTTTAACTCTCACCGATCACTTGGTTTTAGGTCATTTCTACAGAGTATTAGGCCACATAAAGAAATTAATTACCGCAATCTGCAGGAGTATACTGATCTAAGTATGACTGAAGACGAAATAAAAGACGCTTTCTTTAATATTCTGTTGATAATTAAAGGTTCAAATGAAAATGAAGGTATTGGTTGGATATGTCCTGAGTTGAAGCACTATTACCCAACTTCCTTGACCTATTCAAATACCGATAAAGGTCGAAAAAATGCATCCGAAAGAATATTAAAAACAGCACTAAGTACAATGGTCGATGTCCCTTTTAATTCGGATTATCTTATCACAAGCGAATGCAATGTTGATGACATTGAGGCTTGTGCAAATAATATAGGACACTTAAATATTGGCGATACAGACCTGGACGATGAAAGACGGGTTAGAATAACCCAATGGAAAAAGGTACGTCTGATTGATCTTGAAACAGCAAAAAATAAACTAAATGATTAATCTGATCAGCAGAATATTCGAAGAAGCCGGGCTTGAAGAAAAAACAGGCGCAGAGTTTAAAATCTATGGACTGAAAGAGCAGCAAAATTATTGGGTAATTGTTCAACGCAATGATGTTGTGGAGAATATTATTGATGAGCAAGTTGAGCTTTTCATAAAAGCAAAGGAAATTATTCAAAAACCAACATTTGACAAAAATGCGAATCTGCTTATTTTAAACAAGGTGGCAGCAATATCCGATATCAAAGCAGATAGTTTTTTACAGGTTGAGGAAAATCCATATCATTTTAAAAAGAGCATCCTTTATTACACAGAAGATGAACTGAATAATCTCACTAAGAAAATTGGTGATTCTCCAGCACTCTCCTCCATCGAATCTCTAATCTTAGCAGACCAAGTGTTTTCACGACATAAAATTAGTTTCGATGCTAATGATTTCGAATCATTAGTGTACCGGATGGCTATCAAAATACCATTCATTAAAATACGGATCACGCAAACCAATAATCTAAAATCACTAGAAGAGATCAATCAAAAATCAATCGGAAGGAATCCCCTTAATGACTTGTTAGAGCAAAATTTTCTTTCATTGGGTGACGAAGACTTTAACGCAATGACAGAAGAAGTTATTCTCGAAAAGATAAAAACAATATTGCCGGATGAAAATTAACAAGATCAGAATTCAAAACTTTAAAGTATTTAAAGATATTACTTTGGACTTCAGTTCGTCGGACATTATTGTATTTGACGGTCCGAACGGGTTTGGCAAGACAACTATTTATGATGCCATAGAACTGGTTTTTACCGGTAAAATAAGGCGGTATGATGATTTAAAGTCAAAATTGATTGATGGAAGACAAAACTTTTCAGAGAACCCATTCCTGCATGTAAATGCACAGGGTGGAGATGTGGTAATTACGATTGAATTTGCCAAAAATGATCAGGTTTATGTATTGGAACGATTTGCGCAAGCTGATGATATAAGCCCTTATATAGACTTTTCGATCTATAAGCTATTTATAAAAGATAACTTCCCCTCAGAAGAAAAGAGCGCTGTTAACAATGAAGAATTATTCTTGGTAGAAATACTGGGCAAAAATTATAATTCAAATTTTCAGTTTTTGAATTACGTTGAACAAGAAGAGTGTCTTTTTCTACTGAAACATTCTGATAAAAACAGAAAAAGTCATATTGGTCATTTATTTGACCTTAAAGAATTTGAAGAAAAAATTAAAAAAATTGATACGCTAAAAAAAAGAATTGATGCTTTTGTAAATAATAAAAACAATGAGGAGAAAATATTAAAAGAAGAAATTGATAAGGTAAAAGTTGGCTTGATTGAAGATCAAACACCCTCATCTTACATTAGACTATTTGGAGAAAAAGACTTGAATTGGGATCTGGAAGATGTAGATATCAATTCGTTTAACTATTTAGATGTGGCAGGTGCCGAAGGGTTTCTTGAACGTTTAAAAGTATTTGTTGAACGAAAAAGTTTATTTAGTCAATACAGGATAAATAGAGCGGTCGAATTTTTGTTGGGAAACGAGGCAATAACTCTTGATTTTTTCAGGTTTTACAGTTTTCTTCCTAGAAAAGATGAATTACGTGATCTAGGCAAAAGGATAGCCCAACAACAGAATTTAATCAGGCAATTAGAATCTCTTACTAACAATACACTTGAAACGGCAATTGATTTAGAACCCTATGAATTTATTCCGGCCGATCTTAAGGCAATATTTGCTACAACAAAACAGGAGCTTTTGTTTGGCTTTCAGGAGCTTTCGGGGCTAGATAAAATATACTCAGATATCTCCAGGTCGAGAAATGAACTGATCAGAGAAATTAATAATTTAAAAGATGCAGGAACCTTAACCAGCGAGTGCGTTTTATGTGGATATAACTGGGGAAACATTGAAGAACTCTTTTCTCAGATCGAGAAGAAATCAGATCAAATTAGAGTTATTAATTCTGAAAAGAGCATTCGAGTTGAGGAGTCATTTAACGTATTTAAGTCAGGGACCGTTCAACAGTTAATTGACATTTTAAAGGAAAACTTATCCCAGCTAAATTATAATGAAGAATTTGTAACCGAGCTATTGGAAAAGGAAGTCAGCAGCTTTAACAATTTGCTTAAGGCGTTTGATTTTCTTAAAGTTGATTATTTGCAATATCTAAGCAACGAACAGGAGATAGATATTTCGGAAGTCTTCAATAGATTAAAGAATACAATCACTCCTTTAAAGGATGAGTCTAGAATGGAGCAGATTGAAGACTATTTTATGACCTATTTTAATGAGTATTTTGATGGTGAGTTTACTAAAATTGATGGTATAACTATTGAAAATATAGAAACGAAGAAAAGATACCTTTCTCATAAATGGTCTCTAACTCAAAACCAGCTTTTGCAAGAAAAATCAACAAAATTGCTTGACGTGACTAAAAGCAGAGACGAAGCCAGGGAAACTTCTCAAAAATTAAATGGATTAAAAGGTACTTATAGCGCTTCACTAAAATCTTACCAGAAACAGATTATTAAGGATATAGAAGTTGTGTTTCACATATACTCGGGAAGGATTATGCAATCTTTTCAAGGAGGAATAGGTCTATTTATATATTCTGAAAAAGATGGTATAAGGTTTCAGTCCGACTCAAATAAAACATACGATGCGATTTTTACCATGAGTTCTGGCCAACTATCTGCTCTTATTATTGCCTTTACATTGTCACTTCACAAGAAATATTCGCAGAATAGAATAGTGCTGATTGATGATCCCGTTCAGACAATGGATGAGTTGAATATGTATGGATTTATTGATCTCCTTAGAAATGAATTTATAGACAATCAAATTGTCATGTCCACACATGAAGATATGATATCTGCCTTCATGAGGTATAAATTCAAAAACTATAATCTTACAGAAAAAAGGGTTAATTTAAAAGAAATAGCATAAGGTTATTAGTTGCTAAAAACTCAATGTTGAATACCTTTTATAAATGATTAAATACGATTTACATCTCTTGGACTGGTATGAATTCCAGAAGTTGTGCTTAGCCATTGTACAGGAATTTTAGGCCCAACCGTTATGACTTTTTTTGGATAGTAATGATGCAGGTAAGGACGGCGCTTTCTCCGGCACCTGGAAATAAAAGGATGATCAGAACTATAATTCACCCACAGCAGCCAATTATAACAATGCGTCTTCCTGACGAAATGATAGGTAAGACTGTTGAGGTAATTGCCTTTGAAATTGCGGAAGAAAAACCTGTAAAAAAAGAAAGTACCAGGCAGGAACGTCTTCAGGAGATCCTGGCACTAACTGCTTCCAGCCTGATTGATCTTAGCAAATTTAAGTTTGATCGTGACAAGGCCAATGATTATGATGAATAGTAAAGTTGTTGCCCTGGATACAAACGTGCTAATTTATCTGCACGATGGATCAAGTGAAACCAAAAGAACAATTGCCGCTAACCTCCTGTCTGATGGCCCTAAAATTCCTGCGCAAGTCATTTCCGAATACCTCAATACGATGCGCCGTTTGACCTCGATGCCAAGGGATGCCCTGCTATTTCAGTCCGCTGGTCTTTTTGCTAAAAATGATATAATACCAGTTACAGCTTCCACTTTACTATTAGCAGGTGAGTTGGTAAAAAAATATCAATTTCAACTCTTTGACGCCGTTATCGTTGCTTAAGACATGCACACCGGGTTGACAGTGGAAAAAACGCTTAAAATTCTCAATCCTTTCAAATAACTAATAATTTTCTTCCTTATTATAAATCATACAGCTCTTTCTGGGATACCACAACAAGACAAACAGGGCTATCCTTGTTTGTCTCTTTTTTTTTAGGGCAAAGCCTGTTCGTGCGTAAATTTATTTAAAAAGCAGCTGTGCAAAATTGAACAGGTTATTCCGCCATACCGGCCAGGTGTGACCGCCCTGGTATTCACTATAGGTATGCTTAATATTCAGCTCATCCAATTTTGCCAGCATCAGCTGACAATTCCCGTAAGCAATATCTTCTTTTCCACCCATAGAAATCCAGAACGTTTTCAAATTGTTGTTAATCGTAGCGGCATGGGCTTTCATAAAATCGTACTGAGCTGCCGCAATACCGGCTTGCCGCGACTGTATCCAGCCGGAACTGAATACCCCCAGGGAAGAAAACAGATCCGTGTTTTTGATGCCTGTATAAAGCGTATGAATGCCGCCCATCGATAACCCCGCCAATGCTCTTTTATTGGCAGCTGTTTCAGCGCGATAGTTTTTTTCTACCAGGGGAATAATAATATCCTTCAGTTCTGATTCAAATGTCTTCAATGCAGATTCGTCGAAAGCAGTGCCGCCTATGTTGGCATCGGGCATCACGATCAGCATAGGCCCGGCTTTTTTTGAAGCGATGAGGTTATCCATGATCAGATCTGTTTTGCCTTGCATGGCCCACCCGGTTTCATCTTCACCGCCACCATGCAAAATATAGAGCACGGGATATTTTTCGTTTGTATTGGCGTCATAACCTGGTGGGGTATAGATATATAACTGCCGCCATGAACCGGTAACCTTTGAGAAATATTTCCTGATCCGGATATCGCCATGCGGCACATCTCTTAACGCATAATAGTTACCGCCGGCAAACGGTATTTCAATACCGCTTGCCATTCTTCCCATGCCGTAAAAGGTTTCGCTGGCGGGGTCCGCAACGGCTACATCATCTATCAGCAGGGAATAGTAATGAAAGCCTTCGCCTATGGAATCTGTTGTTACTGTCCATAAACCGCCGGTGTCTTTCACCATATCATACCTGCGGCCCAGGTCCACCTGGACCTTCCGCGCTTCCGGCGCTTTGACGCGGAAAACAACGCGATGGTCTGCCAGTACCTGTGGATACTTTGCATTGCGAACATTGGTTTCAGCGGGGGCGCCCACCACCGGGTATTTTGAGAAGGTAGCGGTATCTACCGGTTTAAAGATCAGCTGGGAAAACATAAACAATCCGTTCTTCCATACCTTAAAGTCATGCACGCCGGGTTCAATGTAATAGATATGCGGTACATTGTTTTTTTGCAGGTAATCATGTGTACGTTTGCTGAAAGTAACTAATCCGTCGCTGGCGCCGCAGGAGATCCAGAGTAGTTTTATTTGCTGTTTTGCTTCCACAGGATCCGGTATCAGCTGCTCCGGTACTTTGGTGTTCGGGGCAGACGAAAAACCGCCGATCCATGCAAACTTATCCAGGTTACCCAGTCCAAAATTCAGTGACTGCCCTCCTCCCATCGACAGGCCGGCAATGGCCCGGTGCTCCCTGTCTGTATAAACAGGATACTTCTTTTGTATATAGGGAATAAGATCACTCAACAAATCTTTTTCAAAAGTGGCGAATGCCTGCACTTTGTCGGGGGCCATGATATTCCCCGTGGCCCGGTCGTCTTTCATGGCCCTTCCGTTGGGCATAACAACAATCATCGGCTCAATTTTTCCTTCTGCGTACAGGTTGTCCAGGATTACCTGGGGCGTGCCGCCTCTTAGCCATTCCTTTTCATCGCCGCCAATGCCATGCAACAGGTATAACACCGGGTATTTATTTTTCCTGGAAAATCCTGGTGGCAAATATATCAGTGCTTTGCGAGGATTGCCCACTGTTACTGAATGATAGCTGATGGTATCAATCCGGCCATGCGGTATATCTGTATGCGGGGTGTCAAAACCGGGCAGTGCGTGTTCAATAATGCCCTGTGTAAAAGCGGTTACGGTAAACAATAGAAGAATGGTAAGATTAAATACTATCTTTTTCATGTGGAATGATTGTTTTATTACAAATGCAGCCTAGTTGCTTCCGGATGATTAACATAAGAACTAAAAGCACGTATCATCAGAGCCGGTGATAAAACAAAAATACGGGAACCCACCTTTAACTAATAGCTTATTTGTTGAAATTGATAGTATAATTGTCTTATGGACAATAAAACAATATAGATAGCTTCATAACCCGGCGACAACTGTACGCTTTGATTACCGGTTTTACTTTTCAGGGAAACCTTGCCTGAAGAAAGAGAGAGCCAGGCCGCGCCAGGTATTGGCAACCTCTTCCATATACTACCCTCAGGATGGGATAACCCATAGATAAGCCATATATAACCCATATATAAGCCATAGATAACCCATACCTATAGAGATATGGGTTATCTATAGCTTATCACCTTTTTTACTCCGGGTAAACTATAAACATACCCTGAAGGGTTTATATATCGGTAATTACGAATATATCGGGAACACATTCTTAACAATCTCCTAACCCATATTTAACCTCCGTCTAACAATCATTTCCCATCTTGCCGTTGTTACCCCAGCAGGAAATACTATCTGATTGAAAAACCTATTAACTATTGTTTGTTTCAGCCATTATTGATGCAGGAGGAAGGAAGAGTAAGCTCCTTCCTTTTTTTATTCCGGCTGCCAAACCCCTATCTTTACGTAATTTTTTACTGAGATACTATGGGAACATCAATTACCTGTCCCAGTTGCAGGCACCAGTTTGTTATTGAGGATGCTTTTGCAGCGGATATAGAAAAAGAAATGCGGGGAAAAATGGAAGATGAGTGGCGCAGACGCCTGAAATCTCTCCAGGAGGAAAAAGATACGCTTCTTTCTGAAAAAAATAAGATGGCACTCGAACGCCGGCAGATAGAAACGCTGAAACAGCAACAGGAAGAAGAAGTGAACCGCCGTGTACTCGCAGAAAAAAAACAGCTCCAGGATACTATGGAGCAGGAACTACGCAAAACTATTACCGCCGATTTCGGCAGCCAGCTGTCGGCTTTGAAGGAAGCCAACCAGGAACAGGAAGAAAAGCTCCGGGAAGCCCGCAAACAGGAGCTGGAGTTCCTCCGCAAGGAGCAGGAACTGAAAACCAAAGAACAGGAACTGGAAATTGATCTCCAGAAAAGATTACTGGAAGCCCGGTCTGAACTGGCCGATCAGATACGAAAGGAAGAATCCGAACGTAACTCCCTCAGAGATACAGAACACCAGCTGCGCCTCCGTGAACTGGAAAAGCAACTGGAAGACCAGCGCAAACTGGCAGAAGAAATGAGGCGCCGGGCAGAACAAGGCTCCATGCAACTGCAGGGTGAAGCACAGGAACTGATACTGGAAGAAATGCTGCGTCTCCATTTCCCGTTTGATGAAGTGACGCCGGTAGGCAAAGGCGTTCGCGGCGCCGATTGTATACACCTGATCCGCAACCAATATGGACAGGAATGCGGACGCATCATCTATGAAAGCAAACGCACCAAAGAATTTATCAAAGACTGGGTAGAGAAGCTGAAGGCAGACATGCGCAGCCAGGGAGTGGATGTAGCCATCCTGGTTACCCAAACCATGCCGAAAGACATGGAACGGTTTGGTGAAAAAGAAGGGATCTGGATCTGCACCTTCGCAGAGGTGAAAGCACTGGCCTATGTGCTGAGAGATGGAATCATCAAAATTTCAGGTAAGCTCCGCTCACAGGAAAACAAAGGCGACAAAATGCACATGCTCTACGAATACCTTACCGGTGGCGAGTTTGCAGAGCAATGGAAAGCTATCCGCGAAGGATTTATGTCTATGAAATTATCCATACAGCGGGAACGGGATGCGATGGAAAAACTCTGGAAAGCACGCGAAAAACAACTGGAAAAAGTATTGCTCAATGCGGCGCATATCAAAGGCTCTATTGAAGGTATTGCCGGTAGTGATTCGGTAGACCTGCAACTGCTGGAGGATGCAGCCGATGAACTTCCTGAATAAATATAAACCTATGCAAAACAAAAAAATCAACACGATTATATTCGACCTGGGCGCAGTATTGATCGACTGGAATCCCCGTCACTTGTACCGTAAAATTTTTTCTTCGGAAGAAGAAATGGAAAACTTCCTCCGCGATGTATGTACTTCCGATTGGAACGAAACACAAGATGAAGGCAGAACCCTGGCAGAAGGCACCGATCTGCTGGTTAACAGCTTTCCGCACCATGAAGAAAACATCCGCGCCTATTACGGCAGATGGGACGAAATGCTCGGCGGGGAAATTGAAGGCACCAAAAATATATTGCATCAATTGAAGAAAAGCGGGCAATATAAATTATACGCACTCACCAACTGGTCTGACGAAACTTTCCCCATTGCCTGGGCCATCTACCCTTCCCTCCACTGGTTTGATGCTATCGTAGTTTCCGGCAAAGAAAAAATGCGCAAACCAGCCCATGCATTTTTCCAGCTCTTGCTTGACAGATACAACGCCGACGCACATACGTCATTGTTTATCGATGATAATTTACGCAATGTGTTGGCGGCGCGTGAGTTTGGTATTGATACTATTTTGTTTGAAAGTCCGGAACAGTTAAGAATTGAATTAGAAAACAGATCTATAATAATTTAATCCACTACATTACTTACTGTATTTGTTAACCCTTCTTCCACTTTAGGATTTCATTAACACTCCGCAGATAAACTTTCTGTAACAATCAACCATCTAATCCGTTCAAGAAGGATACACGGAAACCGGAATGTCAGGATACTAATCTGTTTGGTCCATGATCGTTAACCTGTAGATTTTATTTTTTTAATTAATACGCTAGGACATGAAAAAAACTTTGCTTTTATTCAGTGCCGCTGCCGCAGTGGTAGCGATGGTTTCATTCAGTAGCTGTCGTAAAGATCCCTTAAAAGATATGACTAATGAAGAGTCGAGGATCTATATCACTAATCACGACAGCACCGCTAACTTCACCTCATATTCAACTTTTAGCATAGTAGATTCGGTAGCAGTGCTGACGCGTAGCAGCGATTCAGCTAAAAAAGAATTAACCGACTACGACAAAAAATTAATTGCTTCCGTAAGCACTGCTATGCAGCAACGGGGTTACACACTTGTGAACAAAGCCGCCAAACCCGATCTGGCGGTGAACCTCACACGTATCGACAACTCCTACACCAACATCTCCTGGAATCCGGGATGGTGGGGTGGCGGCGGCTACTGGGATCCAGGTTACTGGGGATATCCGGGTGGCGGCTGGTACTGGCCTTCTTATTACACCGTTTACCAGGTGAATGAAAGACAGGTGGCCATCGACGTATTTGACCTCAAAAACCCCAAAAACAATAAGCTGACGGCTGTATGGAATTCATTATGGCGCGGCTCAGGCGTATGGAGTATCGGTAATATCGATTCAATGGTACAGGCATCTTTTGCCCAATCGCCCTACCTGAGTAAAACCGCTAATTAATGTTGATTGAGAACTTTTAAACTGACAGGAAATGAAAAAGATAAGAAACTGGATATTGATTTTTGCAGGATGTTTTGCTGCCCAGGCAGTATCCGCACAGGTTCGTCCGCCTTTATCCGTAGATGTTAACTATTCTATTGCACAACCCCTCGGTTCATTAAAGGACTATTCCGATAAAACCAGCTTCCGTGGCTGGAGTGCAGGGTTACAATATCAGTTGAATGACCAATGGTCCGTAGGATTACGTTCCGGATTCCAGGACTTTTACCAACGGCTTCCACGTGCAGTATATCCCGATAAACAAGGCGATGTATCTGCTGTTCAGTCGCGTACGTTACAGGTAATTCCGATCCAGGCAACGGTGAGTTATGCCTTTACCAAACCATCTGCAGCCGTTATTCCGTATGCTACCGTAGGTGTAGGTACTGCCAATATGAATTATGAAAAATACTGGGGTGAATTTGTAGAGAAAGATAATAGCTGGCAATTCCTCGTGAGCCCGGAAATAGGCATCAATGTGCCTTTTGGAAAAGCTTCACCGTTGATGTTCAATGCCAGTGTGCGGTATAATTATGCGCCTTATAAGTATGGCGATATCACCAATTACAATACCGTTCAGGGAAATATTGGATTGAAGTTCTCACTGAACTAAATCCTTTTGTGTCCATATTCTAAGAAGAAAGCGTGAGAGTGAGTCCCGTTCGTGAACCAGCGAACGGGACATTTTTTTTAGAATTCCATATACGCCTTAAAGCCTTTACTAAAGGCTTCCTTAATGGCGCCATCCCTGTCTTTATAAATATAAATTGCTTCCAGCCCATACTCCGGATGCTGTGCAATAAAGGCGAGTCCCTTTTCCACGCCCATCAGGATAAGCGGGTTATCAAAAGCATCTGCCGTAAAACAATCTTTTGCAATCACGGTTACGCTGATAATATTATTATGCAGTGCCACTCCTGTTCCGGGGTGAATGGTATGCGCAAAACGTGTACGTCCCTGGTCAAAAAAGCGGCGGTAATTTCCACTGGTGGCAATACCCTTGCCGGGAAGCCGTACCAGCCCCTGTACCGGCTCATACGCAGTATCCCCTTCCGATGGCCTTTCAATCCCCACACTCCATACTTTATGCTGATGATTATGTCCTTTTGCGCATAATTCACCACCTACATCTACCAGGTAATTATCTATTCCCTGCTGCGATAAAAAATGACCGATAACATCTACCGTATATCCCTGCGCGATACCGTTGCAATCAATCTGTACGCCCTTCTTTACAGCATACAGCTGATCCCCTTTTACACGGAGATAACGGTAACCAATATACGACATAGCAACTTTGATGCTATCGGGTGGCGGAACACCTTTAAAAGAAGGTTTGATAACGCCAAAACCCCACAGGTAAACCAGCGGTTTTACCGTAATATCAAACAGGCCATTGGTAGCTTTACTGGTGAATAAGGCTTTTTGAATAACTGCTTTCATGTGTTCATCCATCGTGATATGGCCGGTTTCATTAAACCGGTTGATGGCTGATCCGGGTTTATACAGCGACAACGACTGATCGATCACGCCAAATAGGGAATCAATTCGTTTATCCATTGACGTGGTATCGGCCGATAAATATTTCACGAGATAGTAGGTACCCTGTGCTTTTCCTTCGCAGGTGATCAGCTTCAGGGCAGGCGCCTGCTGCGCCCGGGTGTTGGCAGACCACAGAAGAATGGCCAGGAAAAAAAATCGTTTCATGTAACCGCTAATGCTGCTATTTAAATGCGTCTAACCCGGTAATATCCATACCGGTGATGAGTAAATGTATTTCGTGTGTTCCTTCGTAAGTCATTACGCTTTCCAGGTTCATCATATGGCGCATTACCGGAAATTCGCCGGTGATGCCCATTCCACCTAAAATGCTGCGGGCGTTGCGGGCTATATTGGCGGCCACTTCGCAGGAATTGCGCTTGGCCATAGATATTTGTGCGGCCGTTGCTTTTCCTTCATTTTTTAACACGCCGAGGCGCCAGTTGAGCAGTTGCGCTTTGGTGATTTCGGTGATCATCTCTGCCAGTTTCTTCTGCGTAAGCTGAAATCCGCCAATGGGACGGTCAAACTGAATCCGTTCTTTGGCATATCTGAGGGCCGTATCGTAGCAATCCATCGCGGCGCCTATCACTCCCCAGGCAATGCCATAACGCGCCGAAGAAAGGCAGGTTAACGGCCCCTTTAATCCGCGGGCTTCGGGCAGAATATTTTCTTTAGGTACTTTTACATTATCAAATACCAGTTCGCCGGTAGCGCTGGCGCGTAAACTCCACTTCCCTTTTGTTTCAGGCGTGGTAAATCCCTCCATCCCTCTTTCCACAATGATACCGCGGATCACACCACTTTCGTCTTTTGCCCACACCACGGCGATATCTGCAAATGGCGCATTGGAGATCCACATTTTAGCGCCGTTCAGGATCACCTGATCTCCATCTTCCCGGAAGTTGGTGAGCATACCGGCAGGATTGGAACCGTGGTCCGGTTCTGTAAGGCCAAAGCAGCCCATCCATTTTCCTGTAGCCAGTTTGGGCAGGTACTTCTTTTTCTGCGCTTCGCTGCCAAAAGTAAAGATCGGGAACATCACCAGCGATCCCTGCACCGAGGCGGTAGACCGGATGCCACTGTCGCCCCGTTCCAGTTCCTGCATCATCAGTCCGTAAGCAATATGATCCATTCCGCCTCCGCCGTATTCCACCGGGATGGTGGGGCCAAAGCAGCCCAGTTCTCCGAGTCCTTCTAAAATATGTGATGGAAAAGCAGCGCGCTGGCAATAGTCTTCAATGATGGGGGATACTTCTTTCTTCACCCACCGGCGTACTGCGTCGCGGATCAAAAGGTGTTCTTCTTTCAGCAAATCATCTATAGCAAAGTAATCAGGTGACTGAAACAGATCTTGTTGCATTAACTACAGGTTTAATACCCAATATAAGAAATTACCTGTTAGGAACCACGTCCGCGGGGAGATTTCAGTCATGTATGCCTGCATTAAAATACCTGGAGACGAGCATGTTATTTCATGACAAGTTTGTACCTTTCCTTCAAATTCAATAACTATGGCAAGCAAAGTTATACCTGCGCTTTTGCTATTGGGATTTTTAGTTGTTGTGATGTTATCATTTCACCCCACACCATTACAATCTGTTGCACTGAGCAAGGTGCTGCCACCAAAAGTCAAATCAGGCGCGTCTCCTGAACTAAAACGTTATTGGATGGTGCTGCTAAAGAAAGGTCCCGTCCGTAACCAGGATACTGCCCTTGCGGCAAAAATCCAACAAGCCCATATGGACAACATCAACAAAATGGCCGCCGCCGGCAAGCTGCTGGTAGCAGGGCCTTTTGAAAATGATGAAGAGTTACGTGGTATTTTAATTATGGATTGTAAAGACAGCCTGGAAGTGGTGTCGCTGGTGAATAAGGATGCTGCTGTGATAGCAGGCAGACTGGCTTTCGAGGTAAAGCCGTGGTGGACTGTAAAGAACTGTATTTTTAAGTAGAAATCAGGAAGATACCGGTACCTGGTGTCTGCTGCAAACTGCAGCTGCCAGGTACCGGTATTAAAAAATTATTTACACGGCTGCTACCATCTTGTTCAGATAGCCGGCCATTTCCACCTGGTATTGTTTGGCTACACGACGGGCGTCTGTAGCAAAATCGTCTCCATTGCCTGCATAAATGATGGCACGGCTGGCATTTACCAGCAGTCCGCAATCCTTATTCATGGCCTGTGTGGAAATTTCTTCGAGGCTTCCGCCCTGTGCGCCTACCCCAGGTACAAGGAAGAAATGATCCGGTACCAGTTTGCGGATATAGCCCAGCTGTGAAGACCGGGTAGCTCCTATCACGAACATCAGGTTTTCCGGAGTGCCCCATTCCATACCGGCTTTCAGCACTTTTTCAAACAGGAATTCGTCTCCGATCTGTTGCATCTGGAAATCCTGGCTGCCTTCATTGGAAGTTAATCCCAGCAGGATCGCCCATTTTTCAGAGAACTGGAGGAAAGGCGTTACGCTGTCTTTACCCATGTATGGCGCAACGGTCACAGAATCGAACTTATAGGTTTCGAAAAATGTTTTGGCGTACTGGGTGGAAGTATTGCCGATATCACCGCGTTTGGCATCTGCAATTGTGAATATACCGGCAGGGATATATTCAATGGTCCGTTGTAAACTTTCCCAGCCGCGCATGCCCATACTTTCGTAAAAGGCCGTATTAATTTTATACGCCACGCAAAGATCTTTGGTAGCGTCAATAATCGCCTTGTTAAAGGCAAACACCGGATCTGCATGAGAAAGCAGGTGTTTTGGAATCTTTTGAATGTCCGTATCCAGTCCTACACACAGGTAAGACTGCTTTTCCTTAATCAGATTCACCAATTCCTGTCGATTCATAGTCGGTTAATTTGGGGCGCAAAGTTAAGAAAAACTTAAGCATTGACGCTTCTTTAAACATATTATGATTACCTGTAATTGAAAAACAACTCTTTTTTATTCACTGTGGTAGTTGTGGTTTACCAGCAATGCGGATTTTCTTTAGCGCGGAAGATTAAAATAAAGATATTCCTTTTTGGGATTATGACCATCAACAAAAATAAAATGTTTCCGTCTATTTTTCAGTTGACCGGCGGGCCTCCATTTCTGCCGCCACACGCAGTGAATTTTCGTCGCCCAATGCCCGCAAATGCGCAATTACGCTGAAATAATCCATATCTTTTTTATTCTGGCTGAGCTTATAATTGGCGTTCACCTCCCGGATGCTCATTTCAAATCCCACAATTGCTTTTACATTATTCCGGAGCGTTTTATCGTCAATATCAGTGATATGCACCGGGCAGGCAGATGCCGCCTCATAGTGATCCATCAGTGCGCCCAGCGCCTGCACTACTTCTGCTTCTTCCTGGATACGGATAGTACCGTGAATATGTACTGCCATATAGTTCCAGGTGGGTATCTTTTCTTTTTCGTACCACGAGGAGGAGATGTACGCGTGATGTCCTGAAAACACTGCCAGTGTTTCGTTTTTCTCAAAAAATTCCCATTGTGGATTGATCCGTGCGATATGTCCGTGTAACACAAATTCTCCGGGTGTTTTTTCCACCAGCGTCATGGGAATATGTGTAGCATGGGGAGTTCCGGCGTTATCGGTATTGATCAGCAAACCAAAACCATTTTCCCCGATAAAATTGGCAATAGTATCCCAGTTGGTTTCCCTGGTATGTTTTGGAGTATACATATGAAGCTATTAAAGCAAATGATTACGGATCACAGGTATCCCTATCTGTAACCCGTAACCGCTGATTCTTTTATACAATAATTTCCACAATCCTGGTAGGAGCAACATTGGCGTTGCGCATAGCGATGCTGCGTGCAGCTGCACCGGCAACATCCAGGAAAGCCTTGCGGGTTAGCTTTTCGTCGCCGGCCATAGCGGGCACACCGGCATCACCACCTTCGCGGATGCTTTGTACCAGCGGGATCTGGCCGAGGAACGGGATATCCATTTCTTCCGCCAGTTGTTTTCCGCCTTCTTTACCAAAAATGTAATATTTATTTTCCGGCAGTTCAGCAGGTGTGAAATAGGCCATATTTTCCACTAATCCGAGAATTGGCACATTAATCTGTTGTCCCATGAACATGGCAATACCTTTTTTGGCATCGGCCAGGGCTACATCCTGCGGAGTGGTTACAATCACAGCGCCGGTAACAGGCACTGTTTGTACCAGGGTAAGGTGAATATCGCCGGTGCCGGGAGGCATATCGATGATCAGGTAATCCAGTTCATCCCAGTATACATCCGTAATAAACTGCTTCAAAGCGCTGCTGGCCATAGGTCCACGCCAAACAACCGCCTGTTTTTCATCTATCAGCAACCCGATAGACATTACCTTGATACCGAACTTTTCTATCGGCTGGATCATGCCTTTGCCATCTACATTCACCATCAGCGGCCTTTCGCCACGTAATCCGAACATAATGGGAACCGACGGACCGTAAATATCCGCATCCATCAGCCCTACTTTGGCGCCATCACGGCCCAAAGCCAGCGCCAGGTTGGCTGCCACAGTGGATTTACCCACTCCCCCTTTACCGGAGGCCACCACAATGATATTCTTTACATTAGACAGGACACCCTGTCCGTTTGCTCTTTTGGTGTTTACGTTGGCCGTCATGACAACTTCCACTTCTGCATCTTTGCTTACCAGCATGTGAATAGCATTCACACAGGCATTGCGGATCAGGTCCTTTAAGGGACACGCCGGCGTGGTAAGAATGACCGTAAATTTTACTTTATTGCCATCAATCTCTATATCTTTTACCATGTTCAGCGTAACCAGATCCTTGCCCAGATCCGGCTCTTCTACGTTGCTCAGGGCCTTTAAAACCTGCTCTTTCGTGATCATAAATTGTTGTTAATTTTGAATCCAGACAGCAAAGTTAACCCAATTGGGATTTAATTTACAATTTCTCTGGGCAGGTGACCAACTGCATGGAAACACGTAATTAAATTTTTATATCTTAGGGCCGGCATGCATCAGAAAAGATCCTACATACTGTCACTCATAATAGTTTTCGTTTTATCTCCTTTCCTTTTGAAAGCTCAGATCGCGGAATTCAGAGACAGCGTTATACAAATTTCGGGTATTACCATGACGGCAGACAGCCTGCGGGCCATCCCCGCGGTAAGCATCCTGGTAAAAGGACAAAACAGGGGAACTATCTCCAACAGATCCGGCATATTCTCTATTGTTGTATTTAAAGGCGATACCCTGTCGTTCAGTGCAGTGGGCTTCAAACATAAAAATTACCGCATACCTCCGGACATCAAAGGCAACAGCTTTTCCCTGATACAGCTGATGGTGGAAGATACCACCTATCTCCCTGTAACTATTATCAAACCTTATCTTTCCAGGGAAGAATTTGAACGTGCCTTCGCCAATATGGACATCCCCGATGATGCCTATGAGGTGGCACGAAAAAATACAAGTAATGCCAGGCTTCGCGCTATGGCCCGCTATATACCGGTTGACGGCAGGGAAGGCACCAGCCAATACCTCAAGAAACAGGCCCAGAGCCTTTACTATGCCGGTCAGCCCCCTCCGCAAAATATCTTTAATCCGCTGGCATGGGCCCAGTTTATCCAGGCATGGAAACAAGGCGACTTTAAAAGGAAAGACGACAGTTATGGCAGTTACTGACCGTAACGTGTAATACCTTAAATTAGCGCCTTATTCAATTCCGACAAATCACTACACCATGCAAAAAATTGCGGTTATCGGCGCTGGTACTATGGGAAATGGTATTGCGCATGTATTTGCTCAACACGGCTACGCCGTAAAACTGATCGATGTTTCGGCCCCGGCACTGGATAAGGCGCTGCAAACCATTACCAAAAACCTGGACCGCCAGGTGGCAAAAGGCGCCATTACTGAAGCCATAAAGGCGGATACACTGGGTAACATTTCCCTGCAAACCGACCTGGCCGCCGGCGTAAAAGAAGTATCCCTGGTAGTGGAAGCCGCCACAGAAAATATTGCGCTGAAGCTGAAAATATTCCAGGACCTCGATCTCCACGCACCGGCTGATGCCATTCTCGCTACCAACACCTCTTCTATCTCTATTACAAAAATTGCAGCCGTTACCAAACGCCCGGCAAAAGTAATAGGCATGCACTTCATGAATCCTGTACCGGTAATGAAACTGGTAGAGATCATCAATGGCTACGCCACCGATAAAGAAGTAACCGCTGCTATCGTAGCGCTCTCCGAAAAACTGGAAAAAGTTCCCTGCGTAGTAAATGATTATCCCGGCTTTATCGCCAACCGCATCCTGATGCCCATGATCAACGAAGCTATCTGCTCCCTTTTTGAAGGCGTGGCCGGTGTAGCTGAAATTGATACGGTGATGAAACTGGGTATGGCCCATCCTATGGGCCCCTTACAGCTGGCGGATTTCATCGGACTCGATGTTTGCCTCTCTATCCTGCAGGTATTGCACGACGGCTTTGGCAATCCTAAATATGCACCCTGCCCGCTGCTTGTGAACATGGTAACAGCAGGTTATCTCGGGGTTAAAAGCGGTGAAGGATTTTATAAATACACCCAAGGTAGTAAAGACCTGGTTGTGAGCGGGCGTTTTTAGATAAAGGGCATGAACTTACTCAACAGCGGATGCTCAATAAAACTATTGTTGCATCCGCTTCGTTTTCTCAACACCAGTAAGCTGATTAAATGTTCAAAGTCCAACCGCTTTCTATGATATTCCGCCGTGTCATTGATCCATGCTGAAACAACAGCGATATCCTGGCAGGGCTGATACGCCTGCATTCTACAGCGAATAAATGTAACATAGTTCCCATATCTTGTCTTTTGTACCTTTTACGCCCAGTTTGTCAACAAAAAATGTTTTCATCTCACCTTCCAGGTTTGAAAGCTCTTTCTCTATAACGGCCTCACATTTCGCCTTATTCTTCAACACTTTTACATCATTGTCTGTCGCAGCTAAAATCTTCTTAAAAAAAGGTAACAGATAAGTGGTATACACTTCATACCTTCTGTTATGAACAGACGGATCTGCCAGTTCTTTTTTTGAAGTAGCTAACAATGATGTTAAAGTTCCGTCTTCAATCAGGCGGATGATCTTTTTTTCACAATTCCTGAAAAAATTCTCATCAAGGATTTGTGTATATCCAATATCCACTTTAATATTAGCCGACAGGTTATCAAGACCATCATCAGGTCTGCCAACGGGGCCAACCCACATAGTGGTTTGCAGGGAACCATCATCTTTATATACTCTGGCAATGACATAACAATAAAAAATATCTTCGATATGTTTACTTAATGCCACCAGATGAGGATACCATAGCTTCTTTGGCTGTTTAAAATCAAATTGTTTAATCAGATCTTCAAATTCATTAACGACGCTAA
Organism: Chitinophaga sp. G7 BAM 1005; assembly: GCF_057126945.1. NCBI lineage: Bacteria > Pseudomonadati > Bacteroidota > Chitinophagia > Chitinophagales > Chitinophagaceae > Chitinophaga > Chitinophaga sp. G7 BAM 1005. Next base: position 5,495,766 of record NZ_CP181478.1, read on the forward strand.
AAAACTCAGACATACTATCTCTTATTTAGTGGTTACCAGGATATGTTTTTCCATGTGTATAGGTAATTCCGTTATCATCCATTTTCTTCAACAGATCCTGCATATCCACAGCATTAGTTGGATCATGGTCAAAATGCCAGTGCGGATTTGCATCGCCGGCTACCTTGTTGGCGATATCTTTATCCACCTGTTTATCCATCCTCGCTAATGATTCTTTCGATCTCGGGCCTTTGGAGAAGTTATCAGATTTGAACTCAATATCTTTGCCATCATAAGATTTATCATAATTACGCCCGCCAACTGACTTTCCCTTATTGTCTTTCCCGAATATCTCGTCGGCACGTTTATCATGCCATTGTTTGGCCCAGTTCAGCCAGCCCCGGCCTGATCCCGCTCCTGCACCGCCTGTCAATCCATACACATCAACCCAGCTGTTCGGGTCATGCACATAGCCATACATTTTCATGCCCCCCAGCAATCCAATAGGGTCCTGGGAAATATACATGCCACTTCCGGAGTCGTAATACCGGAACCTGTTATAACTTAACCCTGTTTCGGCATCTTCATACTGCCCCTGATAAAGATAATTACAAAATGTTTTATCGCCATGCAGGCGTCTTACTTTCCCATAACAATCGAGTTCCCGCTCCCACACTTTATTTCCCGATGTATCAAATGCATGCACCGGCGTGCCGAGATGATCTGCAACAATACTGTAAGACCCTGCCGCGGTGAGCTTCGCACAGGGCGCCAGGGAACTTTCTTCAAATACCCAGGTCACCAGGTTCTCTACCGGCTCGGCTTCTATCTGCAATGCGCCATCTGCCACTGCTTCCAGGTGCGGTGGATAATCGCCTGTATACTGCCATTCATGCAATGGTACATTGCCGTCCCATAGCCAGCGGGTTACCTCCTGCTTTCGTTTATTCACCTTCGCAATACGCCTGCCCAGCGGATCATAGCTGAATACAATTTCTCCTCCTGCAGGTGTGATCACTTTCCACAGCCATCCGTTTGCTTTCCATTCATATACCCAACCAGTATGGCTTCCTTTCAATACTACTTTATTTGCCTTCGCCCACGCCTGCTTATCTTCTGCTATTTGGTGATTGTGCCGGAATTCTTTGCAGATAAGATTTCCTTCTCCATCATAATAGTAGAAGTAATCCGGACATTCCAGCAGGCGCCCGCCTTTGCCATATACACGGTCGGTTCGTGCGGGTGTTCTGAAAAGATGCCCCAGCTTATCGGGTATCCGGTAAACGGTATCCACCGCAGCGCCGTTTGTTTGGCCATAGGTGGCACTTACCAGGTTATCAAATTCATCATAGGAAAACTGCGCCTGCGCACCATTCAGTTCATTCACCATCCGCCGCAGCTTCGTATTTCTTCCCCATTCATAACGAATGCGATGTTGTTCTACTTTATGCACCCCGATAGATTGCCTTAGTACCTTCCCCTGCTTATCGCGTTGTGTTTCCACACTCACTCCACCGGATAACATCCGCAATACTTCCAGTCCGCTTTCATTATGTTTCCACTGCGCCTGCCAGGCGCCTCCCGGTCCATTAGCCGCCTGCATCCCTTCCACATATCCTGCTGCATGATGTTCCAGCTGAATAGCAGCGCCCAACGTACTCCCTATGAAAACCGGCTCTCCCCATTCATTGTATTCACGGTTCACCGCGTGAGCGCCTTGTACCTCGCTGATGGCGCGGCCGCAGGCATCCCGTTGAATGGTAACTGCGCCGTCTTCATTAAAGGCGCCCGTCAGCTGCCCGTCTTTGTTATATCCATATGCAGTTACGCTGCCGTCGTTGTATTCTTCCCGTACCAGTAAACCGGTGCTGTCATACTCGCAGGCGGTCCACCGATTATCCGGCCGGAATATTTTTTTCACCTGGCCTGCTGCATCGCGCTCGTAATGGTAATGCACACCGTCGAAACCCCATTCATTGATGATATTCCCGTTTGCATCCGGCTCCTGCCGGTACAGCTCTCCTCCTTCGTTGGCAATACTGCGTAGCTGCAACTCCCTGTCGTAATTAAAACGGACATTCACACCATGCTGACTTCTTCCTGTTAACACACCCAATGGTCCGTAAGTAAAACTTACTTCCCGCTGGCCGTCTCCCGCCTTCACCAGGTTATCAGCGGCATCGTAACTGAACTGATGAATACTGCCATCGGCTTCTTCCACATGAATCACATTACCGGCAGCATTGTACTCATACGCGTACCAGTAGCCGGTTTCAGTGGTTTCTTTTATCAACTGCCCCAATTCATCATACTTCCAGTGACGCTGTGCATTTTCAGGAGAAGTAATTCCGCTGAGGTTGTGCTGTTCGTCATATTCCAGCACAAAGGTGCGGCCGTTTTTATAAGTTACGTGGGTGAGATACGGACCTGTATACCTGTACCGCGTTACCACTCCTTCCATGTTCTTTTTCTTCACCACCAGTCCTTCATCATTATAGGTCCATTCTGTTCGTTTGCCACCGGGCGTTTTAAGCCCTGTTAACCGCTGTTCCTCGTCAAAATAAAACAGGGTGGATTCCCCGTTGCCATTGGTTTCTTTCACTTTATTCCCATAGGCGTCATATTCATACTTCATAGTATTGCCCGCAGGATCTACCACTACTTCCAGTTCGTCATACCTGTTGTAATGCTGCAGGGTAACGCCTCCGTTGCCATCAATGAATTTATAAATAAGATAACGTTCGTCGTGGTAGTAGGTTGTCGTATGCCCAAGACCGTTAGTAACAACGGTTTTCCCTTTTTCATACTGTGCATGGTATTCCAATACGCCTTCATCTCCCCAGGTATGAACACAACGCGCCTCCTCTCCCCCGCCTTCATATTCCCAGTAAAAATTCAATCCGCTCTGGTTGGTTAGCCGCACCAATAAATGTCCTTTGTAAAAAAAGTATTTGCTAACATCCCGCGCATTCGTAGTACTGGCGAGATTACCTGCTTCATCAAAGGAATAACGCACGAGGTGAATAACCTCCGCTCCTTTGCGGGTGTGAATCCCTTCAATACGGCCGTGTTCATCGGTGGTTACCTGCAGCAGCCGGTTCCCGCTGTCGATGATCTGTTGCAGATAGCCATGCCCGTTATACCGGAACTGGATCCGGAATCCTGCAGCGCTACATATTTCAGATAGCATACAACTGCCATCTGGTGCAGGCCGGGTGTTGAAGCGATACCGGAGCTGCTCTTTATCTTCCAGGTAATAACCGCTGCTGTCGCGGCGCCACCACAACTGTTCCGCCCTGTTAAAATAGCTGCTGTTTGCAGGTAGTGCCGGCATCACTGTTTCGCGGCCATCTGCCAGGCGGATACTAAAGTAGCCGTTATGCAGATTGTACAGGCTGAGGTTATAGCTATGGTGCCAGTTGTAACCCAATGGCCCCTGTACTTCTGCATTGCTGTAATACGTACGTTCCCACACCAGCGGTATGGGACCGGGCAATTCAAAATCTATATTGGAGGAAACCACACTTCCGCTTGCGGCATCCACAGGTTCCCCAAATCTTTTACATTTAAAATCCTGTAGTACACCTGCCAGCTTTGGAAAGCGGCTTTCTATTTTATTGACCACTTTCTGTAAAGCCGCGCCTGCTGCTTTGGACAGTCCTTTCAGGCCCAGTTTAAACATCAGCTGAAACAGGTCGATAGTCGGCGGACCACCCACCAGCACCGGCTTCCCGGAAGAAGTCATGATCAGCAACATGGAAGTAGGCGCCATCAGCGCCATAGCGGTGCTCTTTTTATTCAGCCGTGGCGGTGAAGGAAGCCCCACCAGGTTACACGACAACGCGGGATGAAACTGCGTGGAAAAAGGGCCCCCGTCTGCCAGCACAGTAGAACTCCCCATCCACATTTCGGATGCTGCTTTGGGCTTCACAACAGGAAAGGGCAAATGTGCAATGATGGCGGGTAAATGCAGGATGGGTGTACCTGCGTTGGCCACCCATTGGTTATGCACTTTTACGGAAGGACTGAGTGCATGCACCAGCATTTGCGCGGTAGCTGCCAGCGAAAATGGTTCCGGCGCCGGTTCTTTTCCTTCCTCTGCAGGCGGCGGGGGTGGCGGCGGGGGCACTACGCTGGCAATAGCCGCCATGATAGCGCCCAGGATATCGAACACCATACCGATATGCGGTACCGGCAACAACGGTGATGGAGGAAATACGGAATCGTGAAAGTCGATACCTATGCCGAGATCAAAATATTTTGCGGCGGGCATTCCCGGGAAAGCGGGTAAAATACTGGCCATTCCTTTCTGGATATGGTCCAGTGAGTTTTTCTTTTCGGCAAATAATGCTCCAAAGCCTTTGTTTTCTACAGCCATGATATGATTACTTTATTCCCTCGCGGGATAGGATCTTAGTTAAACTCAAACAAGGTGGATTTACGTCTCACTGTTGCTTTGTCCATGCCTTCCGCCTGTAGTAATGTATGCCAGTCATCGCCTAATAGTTCCTGTAGGTTACTTTCCAATATGGCGAGATCTTCCGGTCCCCGGATCTTTTCACACAGATGTACTGCCATCGCGGCTGCGTGCAGGAAAGTTGATTGTCTTCTTACTTCCCGTTCCAGGTAGCTGCCGCCGGTCATGGACAGCAATAGGTTTTCAAAGGCCGTGTTCAATTGTCCCAGTTCATAATGCAGGTGACCACAAAGGCGGTATCCTTCCATGATCATAAAGGCATCGCCTTTATTCACGGCCTCCAGCGCCAGTGCTTCATAGAGTGCAATGGCCTGTTTTCTTTTCTTCCTGCCGGCCAGTATAGCGGCGCGGATCATCACACAGGATTTCCAGGTAGGATAGCCTGCCGGATCATTCCTGTCCATCAGCTGCCTTGATAACCGGATGGCTTTATCGGCATAGCCTGCGCTCTTATCAGCTTCACGCGCCATGAAATATGCCTGGGCAGCTATCATCATACCGGCTACTTCGTGGGGTTCACCGCCCATTTTTTTACTTAGTGAAAGCAGGACAGATACTTCCTGATCCAGCGCGGGCGAATCAGGCTGTGTAGTGCAATCCATTACTTTACGGATCTGTTTACGGAAACGTGCGTCTACACTGATGGTGTCAGAGTTGCCGCCGCCTTTGTCCATTTCATGGTTAATAGCGGCCACCATTTGAAGGGATGGCTGCAATATTTTTACCTGGTTGGTAAATATTCTGGGGATGGTAATACGGGAATTGGCCGCTATATCTATCGTAACAAGCCGGATACCTTCCGGCAATCCTTTTTTCAGTACGTCCGCGTACCATGCGCCGGCATCGGGCTGGTCGGGTCTTAAAGCGGGGAAATAAATGCAGCAGCCGGTATCTTCCAATCCGCGGATGCAGCCCATAAAACGCCGCAGTTCCTTCCAGGTACTTTGTGCTGTTGGCGGCAGGCTGCGGTCGGGTCGATAATCTGTTTTCAGCAGGCCATCTTTTTTCATTGCGCTGTAAACATCATATTCTTCGCGTGGCACGGGTTCAAACCATTCCAGGAATTCATTCCACAGTCCTTGTTCATACGCCTGGTGATCTTCCTGGTATGGGGAATCAAATCTGAAAAATATCTCTTTAAAAACACCAATGGCAGTGCGTTCGGTTTCCAGGAATTTATCAATAATTTCCACGTCGGCATATTGTATCAGCCAGATGGCCAGTTTCCATTGGTGATCGCTGTCGGCGGTGGCCCATGTTTCCCTTACTTTATAAAACTCCTGCCCGATAGTTGGTGAGGTTGTCATAAGTGAGCTTTAAGGATCAGGAATTTATTTTCACCAGTCCGCCGGATACTACTACATCGCCATGCCCGCTTACAGTAACATCCTTTGTACCATTTACCATAACGGAGGCGCCGGTAACGTTGGCATTTTTACTTCCGGAGGCCAGCAGGTCTTTCGATATCAGTGTAAGTGAATCGCCTCCTTTCACTACGGCATCCTTACTGTTTACAGTCACAGTTTCCGTGCCTTCCAGGTAGATGCCTTTTTTGGCTACAATAGAGCCTTGTTCGGAGGCTGCGATGCTAAATTTCTCGGAGGTGATTTCGACTTCTTTGGAAGATATTGACATTTTTGTTTTGGAGAAGAGCGACATTTTATCTGTACCATCTATGAAGATGGTATTACCGGCTTTGTCTGAAACGGTAACGCTGCCGTCGGCATCATTCAGTAGAATGGAAATGCCGGTACGGGTGCGGATGGCTTTCATGTCGTTATTGGCGGTGCCAAATCCCGACTTACCTTCCCCGTTGTAAGTGGTTCCCAATACGAAGGGGAGTTCGGGGTTGCCACCTTCAAAGTCCACCACTACTTCTTCTCCTTTTTCCGGTACCATATACATGCCTTTGCTGCCGCCACCGTGGGGAGCCACCACTCTCATCCAGGGGGTCATGCCCTGTTGCTGCCATTTGAAACGCGCTCTTACGCGTCCGAGGTCTTTAGGGTCATGATTGTCCACTACAGTAGCGCTCTGCGCTTCACAGAAGGGCATATTTTCCAGGTTCACGGGCGGAGCGGCCGCATCTGCCGGGATACCTTCAAACTCGTTGTAATAGTCGCCGTTGCCGGTTACATGATGAGTGAGCCCCCAGATCATGAATTTCCCATGATCATCTTTTGCGTATACACTCTCCTGTATAGAAATATGATCCCCAACCCGGAGCGAGGTATGCCTGCTGCTGCCCTTCAGTTGCACCATAGCGGCCATACGTCCTTTTTTTTGCCGGGTTACCAGCGTATCCAGTTCTGCTTTGGCGTTGCTGGTAAAGGCGTGGTTCATTTTATAGGTGGAGGGTGTACTGTATAATTTTTCACTTAGTCCCTGTACATGTGAGGTATAATCGTTGACTTTCCCGGCAGGCTGCGCCACCGTGGTATTTTCCACCACTTTATTGTTCCGGTAGTCAAATCCGTTCAACTGCTGATTGTTAGGTTGCACTTTCATTTCGAGGTCGAAGCTCATAAGGTCAACCAGGTGTACCAGTGATACTTCACGGGGTTGATATTTTCCAAAAACCACCTGTTGCCCGTTATAAAAAAACCATTCCCCGAAACGCTCTGAGAGCCGGTGCAGGAAGTCGAACGATGTTTCTTTGTACTGCACAATATATTTCAGAGGCGATGTAGTATTGGGATCTACCAATGGGCGCGCCACATAGGGGCCACCCGCTTTCAGCGTATTGTTCACAATAGCGCTGAGGTCCTGGTTTTCAAACACCTGTACATGCAGGTCGTTACTTAGCAGAACGGTGGGACTGTATCCGCGGATCACGCAAAAACCATGTGTGCCGTCACTTTCTTTTCCGGAGCTGACAGACATCACAATGCCATTGAAAACAAGCGGTTCATATGTTTGTAATTGTTCAAAAGCCTGTATGGTGATGCTCACTTCTTTTCCCAGAAAAGCTTTGGTAGCCGACACCATACCGGGGCCCAGTTCCTGCAGCCAGTCGTAGCCTATTTTCAGCTCAAAACGATGATGTCCCTGTAACTGTTGTTCCAGGCGCAGGGAATGAAATTGTTTAAACTGTTTGTCAGCAATAGATACGGTTGTTATGGTATGTAACATATACAGGGGGGCTTTTAATATTAATATGGTCCTATATCTGATCTGAAAAAGCTGGATGGGCGCTGCTGCATGAGCAGATCTCATCTCAAAAAACACCTGAAAAACGGGTTAAGGAAATCCTAGTTAACAAAAATAAATTTAAGGAAATTTATATTACGACCGGCTCATTTTATGCAAACGGGGAAAATATTTCCGGGGGTATTTTAGGGAGATGATCCTGAAGTACGGATTCCTATCTACATGTTGTAATATCCGCCTGCTTACCAGGATCATCCATTTTTCTTTCAGGGCTTTTGTGGTTGTATCTGCAACCCGTAAATATCTTTTAAGCGCAGCAGGCAAAGCTCTTCACCTGATTTTGGAATGCCGATCACCATTTCACAGAACAGCTGAAGTTCCTGTGAAATAACGGTGCAGTTATTTTGCTTCACCACCATCATCACGTCGTTCATGATGGTATAATCGAAGCTGAGATGATATTTTGTTTCTATGTTTTTCTGGATCACGGGGATCAGCTGCAGCACCATAGCCGCGCTCATTTTGTACGCATTGATGAGTCCGGGTACGCCGAGCAGGCTGCCGCCAAAATAACGCACCACCACAATGAGCACATCCGTAATTTGTTTACTGTCTATTTGCCCCAGGATAGGTTTGCCTGCCGAGCCGGAAGGTTCCCCGTCGTCGCTGGCGCGGAACTGGAGCCCGGCGGTGCCAATGCGGTAAGCATAACAGTGATGGGTGGCCTTTGGGTGTTCCTTTTTTACCTCGCCGAGGCATTCTTTTACTTCCTCAGGCGATTTAACGGGAAATGCGTACGCGAGAAATTTACTGCCTCTGTCTTTAAATTCTGCTACTGCTGTTTTATCAATTGTAAAATAAACCTCCATCAAAATAATTTAATACGCGCTTAAAACTACGCGGGATGATAAAAATCGATGCGATCGCCGGCTACCTGTAAGGTATGCGTGAGCGATGCGTTGGCAAGTACCGGCGCCGCCAGTCCTTCCGGCAGAGCACCCCTACCCGTGATAACACGCGCCTCATCCCACAAACCGGCTGCAATGAATTGCTGCAGCACATTGCTGCCGCCTTCCACCAGGATACTCTGGATCTGCCGCCGGTGTAATTGCTGCATCAGTTGCGGCAGCAGGGCGGCGTTGAAATCGAGCGGCAGGGTTTCGGTAAGACCGTGGGTTTCCGCCGCTGTAGCCGTGATGAAGATAGTAGGGATGCTACCGTCCCACACATGATGAGATCTCGGCACTTTCAGCTCCCGGTCAATGATCAGGCGCACCGGGTCTTTACCGGTCCACAGCCGGTTATTGAGCCGGGGGTTATCATTTATCGCGGTGCGGGTACCTGCCAGGATGCCCATTTCCTCGCTGCGCCATTTGTGTACGAGGCGGTCGCTGTATTTATTGGATATCCGCACGGGCGCCCCTCCTGCCCCGGCGATCAGGCCATTGCTGCTTTGCGCCCATTTCAGCACAATATACGGGCGTTGTTGTTCATGAAAGGTAAAAAAACGGCGGTTGATTTGCCTGCAGGCCGCTTCCAGCACGCCTGTTTGCACCTGTACGCCGGCCTTCTCCAGTTTTTCGATGCCTTTTCCGGCGACTGCTGAAAAGGTATCCACGCAGCCAATCACCACCTGCCGGATGCCTTGTGATACAATAAGGTCCGCGCAGGGCGGCGTTTTACCATGATGCGCGCAGGGTTCCAGGCTTACATACATGGTAGCCAGCGGAATGAGCGAACGTTCTTCCGGCGCCACGCTGTTCACACAGTTCACTTCCGCGTGGGCCTGCCCGTATTGCCGGTGATAACCTTCCCCGATGATACGCCCCTGGTGTACCAGCACGGCTCCCACCATTGGATTGGGCGCCACCTGACCGGCCCCCATAGCGGCCAGTTCGAGGCAACGCTGCATATAAAATTCATTGAACGTGCTATTCATAATCACCGGGCGAAGTAATATTTTTGCAAAAGTATCGTTTTTAACGAATGGAAAATGCCGCTCCCTCAGGTTTGCACTTTTCCCGTCACATTCCTTAAACTGATTATATTGAACATACAAACGGCCTTTACCTATATTACAGGCGCTATCAGTGAACTATATGATGAGCGGGAAGCCGCCAATATTGCGCATATCATAATGGAATACCTAACGGGTATGGGTAAACTGGACCGGATTGTTCACAAAACAAAAATCCTTTCCCCCGATCAGAAGCAACGTCTCCAGGCAGCCATAGAAGCGCTGCAACGCCACGAACCGGTACAATACATCACCGGTACCAGCTGGTTTTACGGCATGGAACTCCTCGTAAATAAAAATGTATTGATTCCACGCCCGGAAACGGAAGAACTGGTAGAATGGATGGTGCAGGATGCTGCACACCGCCACCGGCTTCACCTGCTGGACGTAGGCACCGGCAGCGGATGCATTGCGCTGGCATTAAAAAAATCATTGCCGGATGCACAGGTATCTGCCATAGATGTGAGTGAAGGCGCACTGGACGTGGCGCGCAGCAATGCTGCACGGCAACGGCTGGAAGTTGGGTTCCTTCATCTTGATGCGCTGAACCCGCAACAGATGGCAGGCTTACCGGAGTTTGATATGATTGTGAGCAATCCGCCCTATATCACGCAGAGTGAGCAAACCTCCATGCAGCAACTGGTTTGGGGCTTCGAGCCGTCGCTGGCCCTGTTTGTTCCGGATAATGATGCGCTGCTGTTTTATCGCCATATCTCCGGAATGGCCTATTCCAGGCTGGTTTCCGGCGGCGCCCTTTATTTTGAAATCAACGAGGCGCTGGGAAAAGAAGTGATAGCGCTCATGGAGCATATCGGGTTTATGGAAGTAACACTGAAGCAGGATATGTTCGGGAAAGACAGGATGGTAAAAGGAAAAAAGATATAAATAAAAAAACCTGGTGGTATAATACCACCAGGTTCCGTATAAGTTAAAGGCATTATTACTTATGTGCGGTGGCCAGCACTACTTTGGCCCCCATCTCCCTGGCCACTTCCATCACACTCACCACATCTTCCACCGGTACAGATTTTTCCGCATTGATCACAATCGTGGGATCAATCTTTTCATTACCGATGGAAGGCGCCAGCGCCTGTTTCAGGTGGTCAAAGGTCACTTTATTGGTGCCTACAAAAAACTCGCGTTTATCGTTGATACTGACTACTACTGTTTGTTTCGACTTGGTATTGCTCTTCGCTTTTGGCAGCAGCAGTTTAATCACATTCGGGTTAGCCAGGGTGGAAACAATAAGAAAGAACAACAACAGAATGAACAGAATGTCATTCAGTGCTGAGTTGTGCATTTCCACCTGTCTCTTATTTCGTCTGCGTAAATTCATGAGGGTGGTTTTAGCGGGTTGGTTCCTGCAAAATATCGATGAATTCAGCAGAAGCGCCTTCCATCTTGTTTACTACCTTGTCTATCTGGGCATTCAGGTAACTGTAACCAATGAAAGCCACGATACCGATAATTAACCCGGAAGCAGAAGTAATCATTTTTACATAGATACCCCCTGCAATAGTTCCCAGTGTGATATCAGAGGTAATGGAGATATTGAAAAAAGTCTGGATCATCCCTGCAATAGTACCGAGGAAGCCGAACATAGGAGCAATACCTGCAATAATAGACAGGATCACCAGGTTCTTTTCCATCCGGTAAATTTCCAGTTTACCCACATTCTCCATAGATTTTTCAATATTCTCAATAGGCTTGCCTATGCGCTGAATTCCTTTCTCAATCATACGTGCGATGGGTCCGTAGGTGTTTTTTGCCAGTGATCTGGCAGATTGCATATTACCCGTGGTGATCTGATCACGGATCATGGGCATAAAGTTATCAGGCAACCGGCCGGCTTTACTGATGGTGATGGCTCTTTCCACAAATACATATACAGCTATCAGGGAAAGTATCCCCAGTGGGATCATCAGCACGCCGCCTTTCATCAGCATATCTATCAGATGAATTTCCGGCGCCGGGGCTCCGGCAGCACCGGCTGCCAGGGCTGCTGAATCAGCCGGAAGGGACGATAAAGAATCCTGTAATAACGTAATAAAACCTAACAACATGAACTATATTTTAACGGGTGCATAAGTAGAACACACTACTATAAACGGTTAAAGTAATAAAATATTTGCGAATGTGCACGGCAATATTTACGCCTTCTCTTCCCAAACCTGTGCCAGATACACAATTGTTTGCACCGCTTTCTGCATATCCTGTATGCTTACGTATTCATGTTTGCTGTGAAGCGCCATTTCACCGGTAAAAATATTGGGGCAGGGAAGACCCATAAAAGACAGCCGGGAGCCGTCGGTACCGCCCCGGATGCTCATTCTCAGGGGTTGTACACCGGCGCGGCGGATGGCTTCTGCCGCATTGGCCGTTACTTCAGGATGATTTACCAGCACCTCTTTCATATTACGGTACTGCTCTGTTACTTTCAGCATAGCCTTTGCGCCATGATGCTTTGCCAGTACCTTATCCATGATCCTGCGCAGGAAAGTTTCATGCGCTTCGAGATGAGCGGTTTCAAAATCACGTATAATAAAATCGATCTCTGTTTTTTCCACAGTGCCCTGTATACGAACGGGATGGATAAAGCCCTCACGGTCGTCGGTGGTTTCAGGGGAAAGACTGTCCTTCGGTAACGCATCTACGATTTCACCGGCTATTTTGATAGCGCTTACCAGTTTATCCTTTGCAGCACCGGGGTGGGCGCTGATGCCGTATACCGTGATCCTGGCGCCATCTGCCGAGAAATTTTCATCTTCCAGGGAACCCAGTTCTCCGCCGTCCATCGTATAACCAAAATCGGCGGCCAGCTTCTTCATATCCACTTTTTCCACACCGCGGCCCACTTCTTCATCCGGGGTAAACAGGATGCGGATCGCGCCATGCTTTACTTCGGGATGCGTCATCAGGAAATTGGCGGCATCCATGATTTCGGCCACACCGGCTTTATCGTCTGCTCCCAGCAGGGTGGTACCGCTGGCAGTAATAATATCGTCGCCTTTTTTACTGGCCAGGTAAGGATGTTCTTTTGCACTGATCACTACTGTTTCATCATCGGGCAAAACAATATCGCCGCCATCGTACCCGGAGTGTACAATCGGCTTTATGCCGGCGCCGCTGCTGTCTGAAGAAGTATCCACATGTGAACAAAAGCAGATCACCGGTACTTTTTTACCGGTGTTGGCCGGAATGGTGGCATACACATAGCCATGTCTGTCCAGTTCTGCATCGGTAATACCCATTTCCTGTAATTCCTTTACCAGCAACCGGGAAAGATCCTTTTGTTTTTCCGTTGTAGGAAAAGTGTTGCTCATCGGGTCCGACTGTGTATCTATCTGTGCGTAACGCATGAAGCGTTTATCTACTGTATATGAGTAATCTGTAAACATATTGCAAACGTAAGGAAAATCATCTTCACACTTCTGCCGTAGATTATTCTGTTTTACCATCTCTCACAATATACCAAACAGTAATTTATTCTTTAAAATGATACTTTTTTAAGACAAAAAACCAAAATTACATGAAATGATCGAACAAAGATCTAATAATGATAGGTTTGTGTAGAATAAAATACATCCTATATATGCTTACCAACATTCCAGGCTATCCGAGAATAGGTAGCCAGCGGGAGCTGAAAAAAGCCTGCGAAAATTACTGGGCCGGAAAAATTTCCCTGGAGCGTCTTGAGCTAACGTCAAGGCAGCTACGAAAAGAAAACTGGAGCTTGTTACAGGAAGCCGGTATTGACCTGATCCCCTCCAACGATTTTTCCTGGTACGACCAGGTACTGGATATGTGCATGACCCTGGGCGTAATTCCTTCACGTTTCAAAGCATTGCAGCAAACATTTGCCAACCCGGGTTGCCCGGAGCTGTATTTCGCTATGGCAAGGGGTTACCAGAAAAATAATTTCGATATCACCGCCCTGGAAATGACCAAATGGTTTGATACCAATTATCATTACCTGGTGCCTGAATTTGAATCCGTTCAGCAATATACCCTTCACCAGCCTAAGTGTGTGAAAGAATTCAAAGAAGCGCTTAGTCATGGTATCACCACCAAACCCGTACTCATCGGGCCTGTTACCTTTCTCTTATGTGGAAAAATCAAGGGAGATGACCTTACGCACACCCAGCTGCTGGAAAAACTGCTGCCCGTTTATATCGACTTGTTAAGATCCCTTCAACAGGCAGGCGCCACATGGATCCAGCTGGATGAACCTTTCCTGGTGACTGACCTGGACCCCGCCACCAGAGACCTTTACCACGCCGCATACACCGCCATCAGCCAGGCATTACCTGCGCTCAGCATATTACTGACCACTTATTTCGGTGCGCTGGAAGACAATACCACCCTGGCTTTGCAGCTGCCGGTGCAGGCGGTGCATATCGACCTGGTAAGGGCTCCGGAGCAACTGGATGCCGTATTGGCCGCCCTGCCGGCAGATAAATTGCTGTCGCTCGGCGTAGTGGACGGGCGCAATATCTGGAAAAATGATTACGCCGCTTCCGTGACGCTGATTGAAAAAGCGATCGGGAAAATCGGTGAAGAACGTGTACTGCTGGGCACTTCCTGCTCCCTCCTGCATGTTCCCTACAACCTGGAAGATGAAACCACGCTGGACCCGGAAGTAAAACAATGGATGGCTTTTGCCAAACAGAAGGTAGCAGAAGTAATAGCGCTGAAGCACATCATAGCCGGTGATACCTCCCTCCTTATTGATAATGAAACAGTGATGAACAGCCGCAAAATATCTTCCCGGATACATCAGCCGGAAGTGAAAGCCCGGCTGGAAAGTATTACCACAGCGGATACACAGCGGCACAGCATCTTTCCCCACCGCCAGAAATTACAGCAATCGGTATTACAACTCCCGCTGTTTCCTACCACCACTATCGGCTCTTTCCCGCAAACCACGGAAATAAGACAGCTCCGCGCCGATCTTAAAAAAGGGATCATTACACCGGAAACCTATAATGCAGATATCCGCAACGCTATCACGGAAACCATTTACCGCCAGGAAAGCCTCGGGCTGGATGTGCTGGTACATGGCGAGTTTGAGCGGAACGACATGGTGGAATACTTTGGTGAACAACTGGACGGATTTGTATTTACTCAAAACGGCTGGGTACAGAGTTACGGTACCCGCTGTGTAAAACCACCGGTTATTTTTGGAGATGTACAACGGCCGGAACCCATGACCGTTGCCTGGAGCCGTTTTGCGCAGTCGCTGACCAGCAAGCCTGTTAAAGGTATGTTGACCGGCCCGATCACTATTCTGCAATGGTCATTTGTAAGAAACGATCAGCCACGTATGCAAACTGCTATGCAAATAGCACTCGCTATCCGTGATGAAGTGAAAGACCTCGAAGATGCCGGTATTACCATCATACAGGTAGATGAGCCGGCTCTCCGCGAAGGGCTGCCACTGCGTAAAGCACAACGCGCCGCCTATCTCGGGCAGGCCGTAAAAGCCTTCCGCCTCGCGGTAAGCACCGTGGATGATTCCACCCAGATCCACACGCATATGTGCTACGCGGAATTCAATGATATTATAGCGCACATCGCCGCGATGGATGCTGATGTGATTACCATAGAAACATCGCGCTCACAGATGGAGCTGCTGGAAGCGTTTGCAGGATTCAGATATCCGAATGAAACCGGCCCGGGCGTATACGATATTCATTCCCCGAGAGTGCCGGCTGTAGCGGAGATGGAGGCATTACTACATAAGGCGGCTACCTTGCTGCCGCTGCGTAATATATGGGTAAACCCCGACTGCGGGCTGAAAACGCGGAAATGGCCGGAAACAGAAATGGCGTTGCGTAATATGGTTACTGCCGCAAAGAATGTACGGCTGGCGATGAGCAACTAGTGCCGGGCTTTTAGTAAATGCAGCGAAAATCATCCACGCTGCATTTACTGAATGCAGCCTAAAATCCGTAATTTTAGGACATGGCGTGTCATGAAACCGTAACCTGTCCGCGGTGCGAATGCACCTTTGAATGCCGCGTAGGCACCATTCTACGCTGTCAGTGCCAGGATGTGATGTTAACTGAAGAAGAGCGTTATTTCATCCAGCAGAATTATAGCGGTTGTCTTTGTGCAGATTGTTTGCGCGATATGAAAGCAATGTATCAACAGACATAAAAAACTTACGGATGCAAGGGTAGTTTTATCAACCAGTTCCTGCATCCGTAAATCAAAAAAATACCTGAATATTATACGATTTCAACCAGTTCCAGGTCAAATACCAGGTCTTCGCCAGCCAGCGCGTGGTTAGCATCCAGGGTAATAAACTCGTCGCCGATAGCAGCTACTTTTACCTGGAAAACCTGTCCCTGAGGGTTGCTCATCTGCAATTCCATACCTACTTCAGGATTCAGATCAGCCGGGATATTTTCTTTTGGAAAATCCATGATCATTTCATCACTTTTGGGACCATATGCCTGATCAACAGGGATATGAATGGTTTTCTTGTCGCCAATTTTCATATCCAGCACACCATTCTCAAAACCTTTGATAACCATACCGGCACCTACCTTGAATTCGAGCGGAGCTCTACCTTCGGAAGAATCAAAAGTAGTTCCGTTCGTTAAACGGCCGTGGTAATGCACCTTCACTGTATCCCCGTTTTTAACAGTTTGCATAAAAATTAATTGTTTAGTGTTAATAATTACGCGCAAGATACAAAAAGCAGCCATAATCCGCACTTTTTGATACAGTCAATAAAGCTTTGCATTATCTTAACGGTATGAACCGTATTCTCCTTCTTTGCGCCCTCCTGGCAGGGTGCATTTATGAAACCTCCGCACAATATGCGGAACATGTATTGCCAGGCGCCACACAAACAGCGCGTTACCTTCCACTGCTGAAAAACAAGCGGGTAGCCATGATGGTAAATCAAACCGCCACCATCGATAATACGCACCTGGTAGATTCCCTGTTAAAACTGAATGTAAAAATACAGAAGATCTTCAGCCCTGAGCACGGCTTCCGCGGCAATGCAGGTCATGGTGAAAAAGTAGCCAACAGCATCGATTCTGCTACCGGTATTCCCATTGTATCGCTCTACGGACAACACCGTAAAGCTACCGCAGCCGACCTGGAAGATGTGGATATCCTGTTGTTCGATATCCAGGATGTAGGCACCCGCTTTTTTACTTACATCTCTTCCCTGCAGGAACTGATGGAGTCCGCAGCAGAAAATAAAAAAACACTCGTAATACTGGACCGCCCTAATCCTAACGGCGACTATGTAGACGGTCCCATCCTCGATACTGCCTACCGCTCCTTTATAGGCATGCAGCCCATCCCTGTTGTGCACGGCATGACCGTTGGCGAATATGCCCGGATGCTGAATGGAGAACGCATGCTCCGCAAAGGCGTACACTGCGATATTAAAGTGATCCCCTGCGAAAACTATGACCACAAAACATTTTACCGCGTACCCATCAAGCCTTCGCCCAACCTGCCCAATATGGCTGCTATTAACCTCTATGCCTCCCTCTGCTTTTTTGAAGGCACCGCACTTAGCCTGGGACGTGGCACAGACAAGCCTTTCCAGGTATATGGCTCACCGGCTTTTCCTAAAAAGGGTTACTCATTTACGCCCCGCGCCAGCGCCACCAATCCAACGCCGGTGCTGAAAGACCAGCTGTGCTACGGCTTTGACCTGAGCGATGCTCCCGAAGCTACTCCCCACGCAGGCCGTAGAATTGAACTGAAATGGTTACTGAATGCCTATCGCATGTTCCCGGATAAATCTAAATTCTTCATTCCCTTCTTCAGCAAACTGGCCGGTAACACTATTCTGCAGCAGCAGATCGTGAAAGGTATGTCTGAAGCAGAGATCCGCAAAAGCTGGGAACCCGGCCTGGCGAAGTTTAAGATAACACGGGCCAAATACCTGTTGTACTAAAAAGCAAAGGGGATGGCTTTCCGTCTTCTCCTCGCTAAAATCCGCGAAAGGTCGTTATTTTTGCATCCTATGAGTAAAGATCTTCGCATTGTTTTTATGGGTACCCCTGATTTTGCAGTGGCATCCCTTGATATATTGGTACAAAACGGATTTAACGTAGTGGGCGTGATTACAGCACCGGACAGGCCCGCCGGTCGTGGTTTACAGCTGCAGGAGAGCGCAGTGAAACAATATGCAGTGAGTAAAGGGCTCCCTGTTTTGCAACCGGAGAAACTGAAAAATCCTGATTTCATCGCTGCCTTAAAAGACCTGAAAGCCGACCTGCAGGTAGTAGTAGCTTTCCGCATGTTGCCTGAAACAGTATGGAATATGCCGCCCGAAGGCACCATCAATGTACATGCTTCGCTGTTGCCCAATTACCGCGGCGCCGCACCCATTAACTGGGCTATTATCAACGGCGAAAAAGAGTCTGGTGTTACCACCTTCAAACTACAGCATGAAATAGATACGGGCGACATCCTGTTCAGCGATAAAGTAGCTATCCACGAAGATGAAACCGCCGGCGAACTACACGACGCCCTGATGCAAACAGGCGCCCGGTTACTGCTCAAAACTGTACAGGCCATTGCTTCCGGCAATGTACAGGAAACACCACAGGCCAATATCCCCGCTGCAGCAATTAAACACGCGCCAAAAATTTTCAAGGAAACCTGCCAGATCAACTGGAACCAGCCGTTGGACGGCATTTACAACCTGGTACGCGGGCTTAGCCCCTACCCCGCTGCGTGGACTACTTTCCAGGGAAAAACACTGAAAATATACAAAGCCCGTAAGGAACATATCACACCGGCAAAAGCACCGGGCGACTTTGATACTGATCAAAAAACCTATATCAAAATAGCAGCACCGGACGGTTACCTTTACCTGGATGAAATCCAGCTGGAAGGCAAGAAGAAAATGGATGTGGAGTCGTTCCTGCGGGGATATCGCTTCCAGGTGTAGCAATCGCCTTCGGCGATGTAAATTGTCTTGGAGCAGGATTACGCTGATTATACTGATTATACTGATTTGATTTTTTAGATTTTTATAAATGATTAAGGGAGATATAGGCGGATCTATTCGCTTATATCTCCCTTAATCTTTAAAATCAAATATGATCAAATCATAGTAATCACGGTTAATCAGCGTAATCCTGCTCCAAGACAATTTACATCGCCGAAGGCGATCTTCGCGTTAATCCTCGTAACTCAGCTCGCAATAAAACTTGGTTTCATTGCTGCCGAGTGCCTGCATGGCACTGTCGCTCAGCTTGATGATGAGGCCAGCATTGGCTTTCATCTGCGGGATTACGTCCAGCACTTTTGCGTATACGGCTTTGCCGTTCAGCGGATTGGTTACCTTGATAATAGTACCGCGTGGCGCTGTGTTATGCAGTGCGTAATATTTACCTACCGCGTTGCTTTTGAACCAGGTACCGGGGCCTTTTTCAGAAGTAGTTTTTTTGCCGCCATTGGTTTGCTGCTCATACAACTGTTCAAAATCGGTGCTGCTGCTAACAGGAGCGGATTTAACCGGCGCCGGGGCAGGAGTAACCGTTTCTGTTGCTTCTGCTACGGGGCGGGCTTCCGGTTCTTTCTTAGCCGTTTCCTTTACTGCCGGAGGCGGTGGTGGTGGCGGGGATAAGGTAACCACCGGTTCGGATGCCGGGGTGGCTTTCTCCTTTACTTTTTCAGGACGGGGCGCAGCTTCTGCAGCGGCTCCACCGGCTTTCATAAAGCCCACAATCAGGTAGCTGTCTTTTTTCAGTCCGTCTCCGGAAAAACTATTCCACTGACGGATATTATCCAACGGTACTTTGTTATAGTTCACACTTACACGGTATAAAGTTTCTTTGTCGGATACTTTATGATATACCGGTTTGCCGGAGGCATCTGCTTTCTGTGAAAAGTTGGCAGCGGTGAGGGGGATATGCAGCTTATGACCCAGCTGTAATCCCTGTTCCATATTCACTTTATTGGCAGCCGCAATTTCTTTTGGCGGTAAGCCATAAGCACGGCTGAGACTATAAAAATTTTCTCCTTTTTTAACAACATGGGATATGTAGAGAGCGGGGGAAGTACCTTGTACCTCCAGCGTGTCCTGCGCTTGCGCCGCTACTGCACTAAAACCAAACAAGACGATTGAAAGAATCGATTTTATCATACTAACTCTGTTTATGATGCAGCAGAATATCTTAAATTTTATCTGCTATTTCGGGCAACGAATATATGCGTTAAAATTGACAAAATTATTTAATAAACCAAACGGAGAAAATCCCTTTTTGTTGTGGCTGCCGTCATAAACGGCGCCCCGTTGGCACTGTATTTCAAAGTTGGTATCATTCCCGGATAAATAGCAGTCGTTTATTCTTTACAATCCTGTAATTTCTTTCAGGATACGCAGCTCTTTCGGATAGTAGTTGTTCATGCGGTTGGGTAATATTTTCGCCCAGCCGAGGTTCATGTCCTCATATCTTACCAGTGCCCAGCCCCGCACCCGTGTGCTCATTCCCGGATCTTCCTTGCGCAGGTATTGCAACGCCTGCCGCAAATCCAGGGAAACCACCGGCAGCTCATCAGATACTAATGTACTGGCTGCCAGCTGATGATCGGGGATCAATTCTTTCGCGCCGGGATGACCCGCTTTTACACCCGCCTTGCGAATATACAATTGTTGCCGCAACAATGGTATTTCTGCCGCCACTGAAGGTGGTAAAATCAATACTTCTTCCTGGTGCATGAAATACTGGTAATCGTCTGGCATGTTTATCCAGGGTGTAATTACTTCCTGCTGACGGGCAGTGAGTGCAGTTGATTTATGTTGCTTCGGCTTACGCGGGGTTTCGCTGCTGCGCTTACGGAAGGCTGCTATAAAAAATCCTTCTCCCTTCAGCCTGTCGGGGTAAAACCGGTAACCGGTACAATTTCGTTTGTGCGTTACCGTTGTAACAATATTCCATTCGGGATTCAGCGTAACCGGGATATTCTCCAGTTCAAAATGTTCTGCCAGCCAATCCAGAATGGCTTCATCTTCTTCTGCAGAAAAAGAGCAGGTGGAATAAATAACAACGCCGCCTTCCTTTACCGACGGCAGCACATCTGCCATAATCCTTTGCTGCCGCTGGCTACAGAGCGTTACATTCTCCGGCGACCATTCCTCCACCAGCTCCGGATCGCGGCGGAATAACCCGGAGCCGGAACAAGGTGCATCCACTACCGCCAGATCGAAGTAACCGGGCAGTCTTGAAAAATCACGCGGATCATTATTACTCACCACTACATTTGCAGCGCCCCATTTTGTAAGGTTGTCTGCCAGCAGCGCGGCCCGTGGCTTGATCACCTCATTGGCCACCAACAGGCTATCCCGGCTGATCAGGGATTGCAGCAAAGTGGATTTGCCTCCCGGAGAGGCACAGAGGTCCAATACCTTCAATGGCTGCGTAAGATCCACCGTTGCACGTATCACCTGTTCCAGGAACATAGAGGAAGCCTCCTGCACATAGTAAGCGCCTGCATGAAAATAAGGATCAAAAGTAAAGGAGGGCCGCTCCGGTAAATAATACCCATCCCTGCTCCAGGGAACCGGGGTGGCGCCGGGAGCCGACAGGGATTGCAGCACAGCAGCCGTTTGTTCCGGCGTTTTTATTTTATTGGGATTCAATCGCAGTGAAGTAATTTTTTCGGCGGCGGCATGCACCTGCTCAAAAGTTTCCCGGTTATAACCCGGAAGTCCCGCTAACGAATCTAGTAGCGCTGCTGGTAATTGACTGGACAAAGGAATTTTTTTTCCGCAAATTTAGCAAAATTTGTTTTATGCAGGGGGATCGCCTTCGGCGATTTTAAATTGTCTTGGAGCAGGATTACGCTGATTATACTGATTTCTCTGATTTGATTTTTTGGGATTTTTTAAAAAAGATTAGGGAGATAAAAGCGAATATATCCGCTTTTATCTCCCTAATCTTCAAAAATCAAATATGATCAAATCCTTAAAATCAGTATAATCAGCGTAATCCTGCTCCAAGACAATTTAAAATCGCCGAAGGCGATCCCCGCTACACCTCCTTGATGGCGGAAAGCAGCTCCTGCAACACCTTCTTTGCATCCCCAAACAGCATGGACGTTTTGGGTTGGAAAAAAAGATCGTTTTCGATACCGGCATATCCCGGTTTCATACTGCGTTTATTGACGATCACCACTTTCGCGTTTTCAACTTCCAGGATAGGCATCCCGTAAATGGGGCTGGCGGGGTCGCTCTTCGCTGCAGGGTTTACCACATCATTGGCCCCTAAGATCAATACCGCATCGGTAGTGGGAAATTCAGCGTTGGCATCTTCCATTTCCAATAACTTTTCATAGGGAACATCTGCTTCTGCCAGCAATACATTCATATGCCCGGGCATCCGGCCTGCTACCGGGTGAATAGCATATTTTACTTCCACGCCTTTCTCTTCCAGCTGCTTCTCCAGCTCGTGACAGGCATGCTGGGCCTGCGCCACCGCCAAACCATAACCTGGTACAATGATCACTTTATTGGCATATGCCAGCACCACGGCGGCGTCATTCAAACTGATCTCTT
This sequence comes from Chitinophaga sp. G7 BAM 1005, assembly GCF_057126945.1. NCBI lineage: Bacteria > Pseudomonadati > Bacteroidota > Chitinophagia > Chitinophagales > Chitinophagaceae > Chitinophaga > Chitinophaga sp. G7 BAM 1005. Next base: position 5,517,933 of record NZ_CP181478.1, read on the forward strand.
TATAGTTGCCCTGCTCCTTCCCGGAGGCAGCAGCACCTGCTGCACCACCACCAAAAGAGCCTATCAGCACATTTTTCAGGGAACGGTTCATGGCCTTGCACATGAGGATAGTGAGGATCGTTCCGGCCGAACCTACCAGGATACCGCCCGTAAGCATCACCGGGTTACTGTACAGGAACCCGCCACAGGCCGCGGCTACTCCCGTAAATGAATTCAACAGGGAAATCACCACGGGCATATCCGCCCCGCCAATCGGCAGCACGAATAACACGCCATAGAATAACGCCAGCAGGAAAACAACATAAAACACAATAAGACCCGTTCCCGGTGAAACACCAAAGATACACACCAGCCAAACGGATAAACCTACTATCAGCGCCAATACGCCCATATTGAGGAAGTGCTGGCCATTGAAGGAAAAATCCTTTACTTTTCCGGTGAGCTTTCCCCAGGCAACAATACTGCCCGCACAGGATACCGCTCCAATGATGAGGCTCAGCAAAATGATGATCACCATTCCTTTTGAGGCAGACGACTCCAATAACTGAAGCGCCAGATGATCGTCAGAAACAGGTGCGTATAAATTTTTTATCAGTTTGATCAGGTGATCAAATTCCACGATAGAAATAAGCGCGGCGCAGGCCCCGCCCATTCCGTTGAACATACTTACCATTTCCGGCATGGCCGTCATCTTCACTTTCTTTGCAGACAACACGCCGATAACGCCACCGATAACCAGCCCGGTGAATATCCAACCATAATTATGCAGGGGGGTATCGTTTACCCGGTAGAGAAAGATAGTGCCGAGAATGGCCAGCGACATTCCCGCGGCGGCTACCAGATTGCCTTTGCGGGCAGTGTCCGGTTTACTTAACATTTTCAGTCCGAGGATAAAAGTAACAGAGCCGATCAGGTAGATAATTGATAAAATGCTGGATCCCATAAGTATTATGCTTTTAGCCGTTAGCTTTAAGCTGTTAAATTGTTAGCTTCTGTCTGCCGTAAAAAACAAACAGATAACCGGTAACTATTTATCAGCTATTTCTTTTTTCCTTTGAACATTTCCAGCATACGGTCGGTTACCACAAAGCCTCCTACCACATTGATCGTACCCAGGATCACCGCCAGGAAACCGATGATCAGCGCGGGATAATTATCCGCTTCTGCCTTCCCCATCACAATGATAGCCCCGATAATTACAACGCCGTGAATAGCGTTAGCGCCGCTCATCAGCGGTGTGTGCAATACAGACGGCACTCTCGAAATCACTTCTATTCCTAAAAAAACAGACAGGATAACGATGTAGATAAGATCGATATGCTGGTGAAGAAAAGTTAAAATATATTCCATGTCAGACGGGTATTTTACGATCTCGGCTACTAAGCTGGCTGCATCAGGTTTTTCACACGGTCATTCACAATATCACCGTTGTGCGTAATACAGGCGCCTTTCACAATATCATCTTCAAAATTCAGGTGCAGCGCTCCTTCTTTTGTCAGTATCAGTTTCAGGAAATTGAATAGATTTTTTGCATACAGCTTGCTCGCATCGGCTGGCATAGTAGCAGGCAGGTTGGAATTTCCGATGATGGTAACTCCTTTGTACTGCACGGTTTCATTGTTCTTTGTAGCACTGGTGTTGCCGCCCGTGGCCGCTGCAAGATCCACAATCACGGAGCCGGCGCGCATACGGTCCAGCATTTCATTACTAACCAGTACCGGCGCGGTTTTACCAGGGATTTGCGCGGTAGTGATCACAATATCTGCTTTGGCAATGCTTTCCCCAATACGCTGCTGTTGCTGCTGCTTATATGTTTCGCTTTGTTCTACCGCATAACCGCCGGCGGAGGAAGCGTCTGCGGCTCCTTCCACTTCTACAAATTTGGCGCCCAGGCTCATCACTTCTTCCTTCACAGCGGGTCTGGTATCAAATACTTCCACTACAGCGCCTAAACGGCGGGCAGTGGCAATGGCCTGCAAACCCGCTACACCGGCGCCCAGTATCAGTACTTTGGCGGGAGCAATACTGCCTGCTGCGGTCATAAACATGGGGAAATAACGGGAATAGCTATACGCAGCCAGCAATACCGCCTTATAACCGGCGATATTGGCCTGTGAACTAAGCACATCCATTACCTGCGCACGGGTAGTGCGCGGGATAGTATCTAAACTGAAAGCGGTGATATTACAGGACGCCCAGTACTCTACTTCGTTTACGCGGTACAGTGGTTGCAAAATACCGGCAATAATTTTCCCCGGAGGGATCTGGTCTGTCATCTCTTTTGACGGAGGCTGCAGGGTAAAGATGATATCTGCCCCGGTGAGGATGCCGGCAGCTGTTTTTATTTCCGCGCCAGCCTGCATATAGGCGTCATCGTTATAAAAAGCATTGTCGCCGGCTCCCTGCTCCACCCACACGGTCACCGACATTTGCTGCAGTTGCTTTACTACTTCAGGGACAAGAGACACCCTGGTTTCGCCGTTTTTTTCTTTTAAAATCCCTGCAATCATCTGGTGGAAATTTATAATGGAATTTAAAGAAAAAACGGCAACAACGAACTATTTTTCTGTTTAATTTTTCTTCAGGGAAGCGGCCAAAGCAGCGGCATGTTGCAGTAAAGCCGGGATGGCTACGCCTTGCAGGTAATTTCCTGCGACATGAATGCCTGGATATTTTTTTTCAAAGTCGGTTACAGCATTACGCAACTTAACATGACCTACATTCAACTGCGGAATGGCCTTGTTCCAGGTGCTGAACCGCTGCATTACCGGCGGAGCCGACAGATGCAGTAAAGACTGTACCTCCGAAACTACCTGCTGCTGCAGGGTTTCCGGGGTCATCTGGTCGAACAGGCGTTCCTGCCTTGCCCCTCCCAGGAATACGGTAAACAGGATTTTGCCTGCAGGAGCTTTATCCGGGAAGATAGCAGAGTTACAGATAGCGCCGAGGAAATGCAAATTTTCCGCATTGGGCACCAGGAAACCAAAGCCTTCCAGCGGCTGTGGCAGCGCGGCGGCGTCAAAACCCAGGTGCAGCACACCCATGCGGGGGTAATGAATATTGTTTAACAAGGCTGCGGTAGCCGCATCAAGGTGGGTAATGGTTTCTGCCGTACTGTATGCCGGGGTGGTCAGTACAACTTTTGAAGCCGTATAGCTTTCCGATACCCCGTTTTCCATCGCACTTACAATGTATCCGCCATTGGCGGCAGTGATGCCGGTTACTTTGCAATTAAAGCGTACCGGGGTGGTCAGCAATTGCTGTAAACGGTTTGTGAGCAGCTGATTACCACCTTTGAAGCTGATGATTTTCCGGCCGCCCATAGCGCCTTTGTCTTTCATCAGCCCTTTGGTAACACTGCCGTATTCCCGCTCCCACCGCGGGAGTGCGGGTAATACTTCCGCTACGCTCATCAGGTCGGGATTACCGGCATAAATGCCTGATAATACCGGATCAAAAACATATTCGGCAATCTCTTTATTAAATCTTCTTGTTACAAAATCACTCACCGTTTCTTCTCCTGCTACAGCTGCCGGTTTACGGAAGCGCTCTGTAAACAGCCGCCACTTGCTGCTGCGGCTCAGGTATGGAGAAGCCATGATTTTGAAAGGATGTGGGGAAACCGCATGTAGTTGATGTCTTCTTACCAGGAAGCGGTTTTTGCTGGCGGCGCTGGCCTGTAAAATTTCTTTGTCGAGACCAAGTTCTGTAAAATACTGCAGCAGTTCAGGCGAGGCTGCAATGGTGTTGGCGCCGGCATCCAGCTCAAAACCATTTTCCCGTATAGATTTCATTACGCCACCGGTATGATCAGAAACCTCCAGTACCTGGTATGGCACCTGCAGTTTCTGCAATTCATACGCAATACTCAGTCCGGACAGACCGGCGCCGACAATCAATACGGGTTGATCAGACATATGGTAAATTTAAACGGCTTCAGTTGCGATTATCTGCGTGCAATATTTAACCACTGCTTTTACCCACAACGGGTGAATATTCAAACACGGAATCATCGTAAAAGATTCACCGCCGCTATTCAGGAAAGAGTGTTTTCCTTCTACAGCTATCTCCTCCAGTGTTTCAAGGCAATCTGAAACAAAGGCAGGACACACGATCAGCAGTCGTTTTTTGCCTTCGGCCGGCAGTGTTTCCAGCAAACCGGCGGTGTAGGGCTTCAGCCATTCTTCACGGCCCAGTCTTGATTGAAAAGAGATCCCCCATTTTTCCCGCGGCAGTCCCAGCTTTTCCGCTACCAGCTCAGTAGTAACCGTAATCTGGTGACGGTAGCAATAATCATGTGCGGGTGACTTTACATGACAACAGTCATTTACCTTCATACAATGCGCACCGGTAGGATCGGCTTTACGCATATGCCTTTCCGGTAACCCATGATAACTGAATAATACGTAATCATAGTCCTGCTGAAGATATGGACGCATGCTTTCAGTAAGTGCATTGATATAATCCGGTTCTTCATAAAACGGAGGCACTACCGACAGCTTGAATTTATATTTTTTCTTTTTATAGACTTCCTGCGCGTATTCCACTGCTGTTTCATAAGAAGACATGGCATAATGCGGATACAGGGGCAACAGCACCACTTCTTTCAGACCAGGATTTTGTTTGAGCAGGTTGTCGTAAGCCACCTGCGGATGCGGATTACCATAACGCATCGCTATTTCCACCGGGATTTCCATGTCGTTCTGCACTGCCATCTGCAGCTGCTTTGTTAAAGCTACCAATGGCGATCCTTCTTCCCACCAGATAGATTCATAAGCCCTGGCAGATTGCTCCGCACGTTTTGGCACAATGATACCTTCAATTAAGATCTTGCGGAACAACCACGGATAATCAATCACACGCTTGTCCATCAGGAACTCATTCAGATAACGCTTAACATCCGGCACCGCGGTAGAATCAGGCGATCCGAGGTTCATTAATACTATTCCAACATCAGATTTAGATACCATTTCTTTTAAATTGGTGCAAAAGTAAGCAAAAAGCCGAAAGCGAAAAGCAATATGCCCCGTTACAGTGTGCATGATTAGTGTCATCCTTTTGTAAAGACAAAACCTGATAAAAATCATTTTTTCGTCGTAATGATTACCAGTAGCAGAAATGACACACTAATGACAGCTAACCCCTTTTGTTTGGGACGTATGAAAGTACTTTTGCAACCGGAAGCTTATACAAAAACATGCAGGTCAGTCATTCAAAAGAAATAGCAAATTTTCATATCGTTGGCATCAACTATAAGAAAACAGACGCTGCTATCAGGGGATTATACGCCATCAATCCGGCTCAGTATCAACAACTCCTGGAGCATGCCAGGGTAGTGCAATTAGACGATCTCTTTGTGCTCTCTACATGTAACAGAACGGAAGTATACGGATTTGCGGCGAACCCGGGGCAGTTGATAGATTTGCTTTGCAGAGAATCAAACGGCGACAGAAGCCAGTTGGAAGAATTAGCCTATACCAAGTCAGGAGAAGAAGCGATCAGGCATTTGTACCAGGTAGGTACCGGTCTCGACTCCCAGATCCTCGGCGACTACGAAATCATAGGTCAGATCCGTAATGCCACTAAGTTTGCCAAAGCGCATCACAGCCTGGGCAGCTTCCTGGAAAGGCTCGTTAACAGCGTTTTACAGGTTTCCAAACTTATTAAAACTGAAACAGGACTCAGCAAAGGCACAGTATCAGTGGCTTTTGCCACCGTGAGAATGCTGGAACGCATCTGTCCTGATATAAAAGATAAAAAAATTGTATTGCTGGGTGTAGGTAAAATAGGCCGCAACACCTGCAAGAACATGATCGAATACCTCGGCGTAAAAGAAGTAACCCTCATTAACCGCACCCTGCAGGTGGCCGCAGAATTCGCCGGTCAGCACGGACTGAAATACGCTCCTATCGAAAATATGGTAAGCGAAATGCAGCAGGCAGATGTGATACTCGTTGCTTCCAACGCCCCGCACCCAACGGTATTGGCAGAACATCTCTACAACGCTTCTCCAAAACTCATCGTTGACTTATCCATTCCTTTCAACGTGGAAGCGGCAGTAGGTGAACTCCCGCATATCACCCTCGTGAATGTGGATGAACTCTCCAAAGTACAGGACGAAACCCTGCAAAACAGGCTGGGAGAAGTGCCAAAGGCAGTCTCCATCATCGACGAACATATGGAGGAATTCCTTTACTGGTATAAAATGCGCAAACACGCAGTAGTACTGAAAGCAGTGAAAGATAAGCTGCAGGAAATACATACCCGCGAAATACAACAACAGAAAAACGGAGGTCATTACAACATGGAAGACATCGAACTTGTATCTTCCCGCATCATACAAAAAATGATTAATCTCATGGCTGGTAAAGTACGAAAGGAAACAGACAAAAGCGACCAGTACATTGCCATGATCAACGATATTTTTGAGACCGGAGTTAACCAGGAATAAACAAATGGATAAAGTTATCAGGATAGGCACAAGAGAAAGTCAGCTGGCCTTGTGGCAGGCAAACCAGGTAAATGATCTGCTCACCGCACAAGGTTACCGTACAGAACTGGTACCCATCAAAAGCGAAGGAGATATAGACCTGGTAACACCCCTGTATGAAATAGGCGTACAAGGCATCTTCACTAAAAGCCTCGATCTGGCATTGCTCAATAACCGTATAGACATTGCCGTTCACTCCTTCAAAGACGTTCCCACACAACTGCCGAAACAAATTGTACATGCCGCTATCCTGCAACGCGGGCCGGTAAAGGATTTGCTGGTATATAAAAAGGATACTAATTTCCTCTCACAACCGGATTATATAGCTAACATCGCTACCAGCAGTGTACGCCGTAAAGCCCAGTGGCTGCGGAAATATCCGCAGCACCAGCTGCATAACCTGCGTGGCAATGTAAATACCCGCTTAAAGAAACTGGCGGAGGAAAACTGGGACGGCGCCATTTTCGCGGTAGCCGGACTGGAAAGGATCAACGTACGTCCTGCCAATTCCATTGATCTCGACTGGATGCTGCCGGCTCCCGCACAAGGCGCAGTAGTGGCAGTGTGCAGGGAAGATGATCAATTTTGCCTCGATGCCTGCGCTGCTTTTAATCACGCAGATACGGCCCTCGCCACACACATTGAACGCGAATTTTTACGTACCCTGATGGGCGGATGCACCACCCCCATCAGCGCTTACGCTTATATACAAAACAATCACATACATTTCAGCGGCGAACTGTGCAGCCTGGATGGCGCCCGGTACTTCACTGTTTCACGCGAAGTACCATTGGAACAGGCCCAACACCTCGGACAGGAAGCTGCAGAAGATATTATGGCGCAGGGTGGCGCTGAAATAGTAGCACAGATCAGAAATGCGAAATGATAAATACCGCATATTAAGCACCAGGCATTTAACAGACAGCTCTGTGGCTGTTGCTGGTGAAAGTGGTATACACATAGATGTACAGGATTTTATACAGATAAAGCCGCTTTCCAATGAAGCGCTGTTAGGTGAAGCGCATATGGCACAGGTTTTCCGTCCGGAAGCAGTACATGTGTTCACCAGTGCCAATGCAGCGAAAATACTGGCCAGATGTTATCTCCATCAGGATGATACGTTTTATGTGATCAGCGAGCCAAATATTTGCTGTATTTCCGGCAGCACCAGGAAAGCAGTGGAAAACGCATTCACTGATTGTAAGATCTTAGCGGAATCACCCTATGGCAGCGAACTTGCTAAGGCTATTATACAACTCGGCAATATTACTTCTGTTAATTTTTTCTGTGGAAATATCCGGAGAAACGAATTACCGGATGCATTGCAAAAGGCTGGTATTGAAGTAAAAGAGTTCGTGATCTATGAAAATATCCCCGCTCCTGCCGTAACAGCCGATGATTACGACGGCGTATTCTTTTTCAGTCCCAGTGCAGTAAAAAGCTATCTGTCTGCCAACAGGCTGAATAGTAAAACCGTTTGTTTCGCCATTGGCAGAACAACCGCCACCGAACTGAGAGAACACACCGATAACAAAATTATAATGAGCACCGATATCAGCGAAGAAAGCATGGTGCAAACTGCTATATTTTATTTTAACAACATTAACTGCTACGAATGAGCGCATTGAAGAACGACTTATTGCTGAAGGCCCTTAAAGGCGAAACTGTTTCCCGCACACCAGTATGGATGATGCGTCAGGCTGGTCGCTATTTACCGGATTATATCAAACTGCGTGATAAATATACGTTCTTTGAACGCTGCGAAAACCCGGAGCTGGCAACAGAAATAACGGTGATGCCGGTAGACCAGGTAGGCGTTGATGCTGCTATTATCTTTTCCGATATCCTGGTGGTTCCACAGGCGATGGGTATGGAGGTACAGCTGGTAGAAAAAGTAGGGCCACTGCTGCCCGCTCCCATTAAAACTGCACAGGATCTGCAGCGTTTATGCGTTCCCGATGTACAGGAAAGATTGCACTATGTATTTGATGCACTGAAGCTCACCAAAAAAACACTGGATGGCAGGGTACCGCTGATTGGCTTTGGTGGCGCACCCTGGACCCTGCTCTGCTACATGGTACAAGGCAAAGGCTCCAAAACTTTTGATGAAGCAAAAGCATTCTGCTATCAGCAGCCTGCCGTAGCGCATCAGTTGTTGCAGATGATCACCGATACCACCATCGCTTACCTGAAAGCACAGGTAGCCGCAGGCGCTGATACCGTACAGGTATTTGACTCCTGGGGCGGGCTGCTCAGTCCGCAGGATTTTGAAGTATTCTCTTTACAATATATCCGCCAGATAGTAGCTGCGATGAAGGATGTTTGCCCTACTATCGTATTTGCCAAAGGCGCCTGGTTTGCCCTGGAAGACATGGCCGCTACCGGCGCGCACGGACTGGGTATCGACTGGTGTATTAAACCGGAACTGGCCCGCCAGTTTGCCGGCAGCAACATCACCCTGCAGGGAAATTTTGATCCGGCTAAATTGCTGGCTCCCATCCCTGAAATTGAAAAAGCGGTGAAGGAAATGCTGAAAGGCTTTGGCAGACAGCGTTACATTGCCAACCTCGGACATGGTATCTTACCCAATGTTCCGGTTGATCACGCCAAAGCATTTGTAGAAACAGTTAAAGCACACGGATAATTAACCATGAGCATCAAAGATAATTTCATATCATTCATACACGGCTTACAGGATGAGATCTGCGCTGCGCTGGAAAAGGCAGACGGCAAGGCTACTTTCCTGGAAGACCGCTGGGAACGCCCTGGTGGCGGCGGTGGTAAAACACGTGTGATCGCCAATGGGAATGTGTTTGAAAAAGGTGGCGTAAATACTTCTGTCGTTCATGGCGAATTGCCGGAAGCAATGGCACAACAGTTTGGCGTTACCAACAGCCAGTTCATGGCATGTGGTATTTCGCTGGTGCTTCACCCGGTGAATCCTTTTGTGCCTACCGTGCACGCCAACTTCCGCTATTTTGAATTGTATGATCAGGATGGAACGCTGAAAGACAGCTGGTTTGGCGGCGGTGCAGATCTTACGCCCTATTACCTGCAGGAAGAAGACGGAATACATTTTCACCGTACCTTTAAAGATGCCTGTGATCCTTTCGGAAAAGAATTGTATCCTGCATATAAAAAGCACTGCGACGAATATTTTATTAATAAACACCGTAATAACGAAGCGCGTGGAATAGGTGGTATCTTTTATGATTACCTACGTCCTAACGCGGAGAGAACTGCAGAAGAACTCCTGAATTTCTCCAAAGCAAATGGAAACGCTTTCCTTGACGCATATCTTCCGCTGGTAGAGAAAACAAAAAAACTGCCTTATACCGAAGCACATAAAAGCTGGCAGGCGTATAGGCGCGGACGTTATGTGGAGTTTAATCTTGTTCACGACAGGGGCACACTGTTTGGCTTGAAAACAAATGGCCGTACAGAATCCATCCTGATGAGCTTACCGCCGGTAGCCCGCTGGGAGTATGATTTTCATCCTGCACCTGGCAGCCCCGAAGCGCAGCTGGAAGAATACCTGAAACCCAGGGAATGGGTAAAATAATAAACCGGCAGACGACGATATAAAAACAATAAAATTTTTATAAAGATGATCAGAAGAAACAGAATTTTAAGAGTATCTCCTGCTATTCGTGCAATGGTAGCGGAAACAATTTTAACACCCAGCGATTTTATAGCGCCGTTATTTGTTACCGAAGGAGAAAATGTGAAGGAAGAGATCAGCTCTATGCCGGGTTATTTCAGGCACTCCCTGGACCTTACCATTAAAGAAGCCAGGGAACTCTGGAGCCTGGGTATTAAATGCGTACTGCTGTTTGTAAAAGCGCCGGACAGTGTAAAAGATAATAAAGGTACTGAAGCAGTAAACCCCAACGGGTTGATGCAGCGCGCCATCCGCGGCATTAAAAACGCCATACCCGAAATGGTGGTGATGACAGATGTTGCACTGGACCCCTACTCTTCCTACGGTCACGATGGTATTGTAGAAGGAACAGAAATTGTAAATGATCCAACGGTAGAAGTACTAGCACGTATGAGCCTGAGCCATGCACAGGCAGGCGCCGATTTTGTAGCGCCCAGCGATATGATGGACGGCCGCATTCTCGCCATCCGCAATATCCTTGAAGAAAATGGTTTCGACAAAACAGGCATTATGGCTTACAGCGCCAAATACGCATCCTGTTTCTACGGTCCTTTCCGTGATGCACTGGACTCAGCCCCCGGCTTCGGCGATAAGAAAACCTACCAGATGGATTATGCCAATTCCCGCGAAGCTATCAGGGAAACGCTGATGGATATTGAAGAGGGCGCCGACATTGTAATGGTAAAACCTGCTATGGCTTACCTCGATATTATGCGCATTATTAAAGATCGTGTAACCGTACCAGTGAGCGCTTATCATGTAAGCGGGGAATACGCCATGATCAAAGCAGCAGCAGAAAGAGGCTGGCTCGATGAAAACAAGGCCATCATGGAATGTATGACCAGTATGAAACGCGCCGGCGCGGATCTGATCGCTACTTACTTTGCAAAGGACGCGGTAAAACTGCTGAATGCATAATTCCCTATCTTGCGTAAAATAATAAACCACCAACAGATGTACAGTAAAAGTGAAATGTTATTCGGGAAAGCAAAGCAGGTAATTCCCGGCGGTGTTAACTCTCCCGTACGTGCATTTAAAAGTGTAGGCGGCACGCCCGTATTTATGGAACGTGCCAAAGGCGCCTATATGTACGATGTAGATGGCAACCGTTATATCGACTACATCAATTCCTGGGGCCCCATGATCCTCGGCCATGCCTATGAGCCGGTGGTGAAGGCTATACAGGAATATGCCACCTACTCCACATCTTTCGGGGCTCCTACAGAACTGGAAACAAAGATCGCAGAACTGATCGTAGGCATGGTGCCTAATATCGATATGATACGCATGGTAAACTCCGGTACGGAAGCCTGTATGACGGCCATCCGGCTGGCTAGAGGCTATACCGGCCGTAATAAGTTTATCAAATTTGAAGGTTGCTATCACGGTCACGCTGATGCGTTCCTGGTAAGCGCCGGCAGTGGCGTAGCTACGCTGGGCATTCAATCTGTTCCGGGCGTTACCACTGCTGTAGCAGAAGATACGCTTACTGCTCCATACAATAATTTACCCGCGGTAGAGCAATTGATTGCCGATAACACCAACCAGATTGCCGCAATTATCATTGAACCCGTAGCGGGCAACATGGGCTGTATCCTTCCGCAGCCGGGCTTCCTGGAAGGGCTCCGTCAGCTTTGCGACGCAAACAATATCCTGCTCATCTTCGACGAAGTAATGACAGGGTTCCGTCTTGCGCGCGGTGGCGCACAGGAATTGCTGGGCATCCGCGCCGATCTCGTTACCTTTGGTAAAATCATCGGAGCAGGTATGCCGGTAGGCGCAGTAGCCGGTCCGAAAGAAATCATGGAACATCTTGCTCCGGCCGGAAAAGTATACCAGGCGGGCACTTTAAGCGGCAACCCTATTGCAATGATTGCCGGTTATACTTTATTGCAAACGCTGAATGAAAATCCTGTTATTTACCAGCAACTGGAAGAAAAAGCCAGCTACCTGGTAAACGGATTAAAAGAAGCATTCGGCGCTGCAGGTATCGTGCATAGCATCAACCAGATGGGATCTATGCTGAGCGCACATTTCACCGAATATCCGATTGTGGACTTCACCGCTGCCTCCGCCGCTAATAATGAATTATTCAAACGTTTCTTCCATGCGATGCTGGATCGTGGTATTTATTTGCCGCCTTCCGCTTTCGAAAGCTGGTTTATGAGTAATGCACTCACTACCGAAGACCTGGACGAAACCATTGCTGCTGCTAAATCTGCCATGCAGGCAATCAAATAGTTAACAATTCAATCCTGTGCAGAGTGGAAAGAGCTGTCTCTATAAAATGAGACGGCTCTTTATTTTTATACCCATCTTACCATCTATCAAAAAATAACTCCTTTACAATAAACTAATCTTCAAATAAATCAAAAACTATTAATTTTGTGGTTTAATGAATGATCGTGCGCACATATTAAAACGTTGGACACTCGTCTGCTTCCTGCTGTGCTTACAGCTGGCAACCAGCGTTCTGCCTTCGTTTGCAGCTCATCGTCATTATTTTCTGTTACCGGATCTGCACAAGCAACAGGTAGAGCAGGACAGGTTATTAAGTCTTGTTAATAAAATCCCTGTACATCTCGAATCAGATGATGAAGGCGCTGAAGTATGGCATATTACCAAGCATCGCCGTAAAACGCGCTGGTATCTCTCTGCTGCTGCGCCACAGGTAAGTACTGCCACCCGTATTGTATATCTTGATGCAGATAACACTGCATACAGCCTTATTCCTGAAAATAAAACCGGTGAGTATGGCCGCCAGAAATCCTTCCTGCCCGCCTACTATTCCTTTCTCTTCCGGTTTACTCCCTTTTGAATACCAGCACACCTTTTATTGTAATCATTTTTAATTTTTTTAGGGAGATGCCTGCCTTTTCTGCTATCACAGCGGATGGCCTCCTATTGTGTTGTATTCACCTATTCCGGTTATTCCGGGATCAATATCTTATTGCTATGCGTCAATATACAGGGATCTTAACATCGCTGATCGCTCTTTTCATGGCTGGTTGCGCCACCAAGGGAGAAAGTACCAACAAAGAGGATCTTAAAGTTTTACCGGTTACCACACTGGTAACAAAAGATACACTGCTGCACCGTTCTTATGTAACAGATATCCAGGCAGTGCAGAATGTGGAAATACGCGCCCGTGTAAACGGATTTCTTGATAAAATTTTTATCGACGAAGGTCAGGAAGTAAAAAAGGGACAACTGCTGTTTGGTATCAATGATGCGGAATACCGGGCAGAACTGGCCAAAGCAAAAGCAGTTCTCAGCAGCGTGGTAGCAGAAAGCAAAGCCGCCGCACTGGAACTGGACCGGGTTAAGTTACTGGTAGAGAAAAAAGTAGTAGCGCCTTCTGAACTGGAAGTAGCCCATGCAAAACTCGCTGCCGCACAGGCAAAAATAGAAGAAGCCCGCTCTGCCGCCTCCAATGCGGAAATGCGGTTATCCTATACCAGTATCCGCGCACCCTTTGATGGTATCATTGATCGTATTCCCTTAAAGAAAGGAAGCCTGATCAGTGAAGGCACCCTGCTTACTACGGTATCGGATACACGCGAAATTTATGCTTACTTCAACGTATCAGAAACAGAGTATCTCCAGTATAATAAAGCGCTGGCCAAAGGCGACAACAGTTACCGGCAGGTAGCGCTTGTATTGGCGGATGGCACCGATTATAATCATGTTGGTAAAATAGAAACCATAGAAGGTGAATTTGAAGAAAATACCGGCTCCATTGCATTCCGCGCCCGCTTCCCCAATCCTTCCAAGCTGCTGAAACACGGCGCCAGCGGGAAAGTACGCCTCACTACCAACATCGACAGTGCGGTGATCATCCCGCAAAAAGCCGTATTCGAAATGCAGGACAAAAACTATGTGTTCGTGGTAGATGGCAGCAACAAAGTGAAGATGAGAAACTTTATTCCACAGGCCCGCTTTGCACATTTCTACATCGTTCGGTCCGGACTTCTGCCCGGAGAACGTATTGTGTGTGAAGGTGTACGCAACATCCGCGATGGTATCCGGATTTCACCACGCGGCGTACCAATGGATAGTTTACTCAGTTTATAATCACACAGCTTCTGAGCTGAAATCACGAACAATGTTTGAAACTTTTATAAAAAGACCAGTGCTGTCACTGGTCATATCGCTTATTATCACACTGGTAGGCTTGCTCGCGCTATTTACCTTACCGGTCACCCAGTTCCCCGATATTGTGCCGCCTTCGGTAACGGTAACGGCTAAATATACCGGCGCCAATGCCGAAGTATCTGCCAAAGCAGTGTCTACACCACTGGAAAGGGCCATCAACGGCGTACCGGGCATGACGTATATGTCGTCCGTATCCAGTAACGACGGGATCACCGTGATCCAGGTATTCTTCCAGGTGGGTACAGACCCCGACCAGGCCGCAGTGAACGTGCAAAACCGCGTAGCCACTATTATTGATGAGCTGCCCGAAGAAGTGATCAAAGCCGGCGTAACCACGGAAAAAGAGGTAAACAGTATGCTGCTATATCTCAACGTGATGAGCGAGGACACCACCCTGGATGAACAGTTTATCTACAACTTTGCCGACATCAACGTACTCCAGGAATTAAAACGTATCGACGGGGTAGGCCGTGCGGAAATCATGGGCGCAAAAGAATACGCCATGCGCGTGTGGCTGAAACCCGATCGCATGCTGGCTTACAATGTATCTGCCGATGAAGTGATCCAGGCTATCCGCAAACAGAATATCGAAGCGGCTCCCGGTAAAACCGGCGAAAGCTCCGATAAAGATGCGATGATGCTGCAATATGTATTACGGTATACCGGTAAATTTTTTGAACCGGAGCAATACCGGCAAATAGTGCTACGGGCAGGGCAAGACGGATCCGTGCTGCACCTCAAAGATGTAGCCGATGTGGAATTTGGCTCGCTCACCTACAGCATGGTATCCAAAACAGATGGCAAGCCTTCCGCTTCCATCATGCTTAAACAACGTCCCGGCTCCAATGCACGCGAAGTAATTAACAATGTGAAGGCAAAAATGGAAGAAATGAAACATTCCTCGTTTCCTCCGGGCATGACCTTCAACTTCAACTACGATGTATCCCGCTTCCTCGACGCCTCTATCCACGAAGTGGTAAGAACCCTGTTTGAAGCATTCCTGCTGGTATTTATCGTGGTGTTCATCTTCCTGCAGGACTTCCGTTCTACCCTCATTCCCGCGCTTGCGGTACCCGTGGCGCTGATCGGTACACTCGCCTTTATGCAGATGATGGGCTTCTCCATTAACCTGCTCACGCTTTTTGCGCTGGTACTGGCTATTGGTATTGTGGTAGATAATGCTATCGTGGTAGTGGAAGCCGTACACGTAAAAATGAGTGAAGAACACCTTCCACCGATGGAAGCCACGCTGGCGGCCATGAAGGAAATAAGCGGGGCGTTGGTGGCAATTACCCTCGTAATGTCTGCCGTATTTATACCGGTGGCATTTTTATCGGGTCCGGTAGGCGTATTCTACCGGCAATTTTCTCTCACACTGGCCATTTCCATTGTGATTTCAGGTATCAACGCAGTAACGTTAACGCCTGCACTCTGCGCCATCATGTTAAAAGACACACATGGCAAACCCCGTAAAAAGAGCCTGCTGCAGCGCTTCTTCAACGGTTTCAACAAAGGCTATAATGCTACTGAAAATAAATATGCGAAGCTGATCAGCTTCATCGCCGGCAGGAGACTGATTACACTGGCCTGCCTGGTATTCTTCTTTGCCGCCACCTGGGGCGTTAGCGCCATCCTGCCTTCCGGGTTCATTCCTACCGAAGACCAGGGGATGATCTACGTAAACGTAACCACTCCCCCGGGCGCTACTGTAGAACGTACCGAAGCCATACTGGACCAGGTGCAAACTATTGCCGCTGAACTGGGAGAAGTGGAATCCGTATCCACCCTCGCTGGTTACAGCCTGGTAAATGAAGTGGCCGGCGCCTCCTACGGGATGGGCATGGTGAACCTGAAACCCTGGGACGACCGCAAAGCATCTGTACAGGATATCATTGAAATATTACAAAAGAAAACAGCCGGTATTGCAGATGCCAGCATAGAATTTTTCCCGCCGCCTACCGTTCCCGGATTCGGTAACTCCAGCGGATTTGAACTACGGCTGCTCGATCGCAGCGGCAGCGGCGATCTCCGGCAAACGGCGCAAATTACCAACCAGTTCATCGACGCGCTAAAAAAAAGGCCGGAGATAGGCAGCGCCTTCACCAGCTTTGATGCAGAGTTCCCACAATACCTGATCCATGTAGACCAGGCAATGGCGGCAAAAAAAGGCGTGAGTATAGAAAATGCCATGAGCAATCTTCAAACGCTGATGGGCAGCTTCTATGCTTCCAACTTCATCCGCTTCGGGCAAATGTATAAGGTAATGGTACAGGCAGATCCCTCCTACCGTACCAAGCCCGATGACCTGCTGCGCCTCTACGTAAAAAATGACCGCGGCGAAATGGTGTCGTATTCCGACTTCGTAAAACTGGAACGCGTATATGGACCGGAACAACTGACGCGCTATAACATGTACACCGCTGCCATGATCAATGGCGACGCCAAACCAGGATTCAGCAGCAGCCAGGCCATTGCCGCCGTACAGGAAGTAGCCGCAAAAGAACTGCCCAGGGGATATAGCTACGAATGGAGCGGTATGACGAGAGAGCAGATCCTTTCCGGTAACCAGGCCATCTATATTTTCATTATCGTACTGGTGTTTGTATACCTGTTGCTGGCAGCCCAATACGAAAGCTTCCTGCTGCCACTACCGGTATTGTTATCGCTACCCGCCGGTATTTTCGGCGCTTTCCTTTCCCTGAAAGTACTGGGCCTGGAAAACAACATCTATGCACAGGTGGCATTGGTTATGCTGATAGGTTTACTTGGTAAGAACGCCATCCTCATTGTGGAATTTGCCATCCTTAGAAATAAGCATGGCGCTACCATCCTGGCCGCCGCGAAAGAAGGCGCCGTATCCAGGCTACGCCCTATTCTTATGACGTCCTTCGCATTCATTGCCGGGTTAATACCGTTGTGTATTGCCTCCGGCGCCGGCGCTATGGGCAATCGTTCCATTGGTACGGCCGCAGCCGGCGGCATGCTCATCGGAACCATTTTCGGCGTACTGATCATACCCGGATTATATGTGCTGTTTGCTTCCATGATCAGGAAAAAATCCGTTGAACTAAAAGCTTACACCAATGAATAAACGAATATATCAATACGCATTATATGCTGCTATGGCCACTGCAACAGTGGCCTGCAGCACACAAAAAGAACTGGCGCTGCCGGAGCGTATAAGCGTTCCCGTGGTATCCGGTAATAACAGTGACACCATTTCACTGCACAATTTTGCACAGGTGTTTAATGATCCTAACCTGCGGAGCCTCATTGATACCGCATTGCGTAACAACTACGACCTGCTCTCCGCTGCACAGCGCGTAGCTATGGCGCAGGCCAACCTGATGATGGCTAAAAACGCCTGGCTGCCATCGCTGAACCTATCCCTATCGGCCGGTGTGGATAAGTATGCCGATTATACGCTCAATGGCGTGGGTAATTTCGATACCAACCTGTCGCCCAATATCAGTAAGGATCAACGCATTCCCGGCCCAACACCCGAATACTTTGCCGGCCTGAGAAGCAGCTGGGAAATAGATCTCTGGGGAAAACTGAAAAGCCAGCGCCAGGCCACCTACGCACGCTTTCTTGGTAGTGAACAGGGCCGCCGGCTGCTTACCACGCAAATAGTGGCAGGCGTTACCGGGCTGTATTATGAGCTCACCGCGATGGATAATGAGCTGGCTATTATACAACGCAATATTAAATTACAGGAAACCGCAGTAGCCACCGTGCATATTCAAAAGGCCGGCGGACGCGCTACCGAGCTGGCAGTGCAACAGTTCACCGCCCAGTTACTGAGCACGCAGGCACTGGAGTATGGCGTAAAACAGGAAATCGCGTCATTGGAAAACCAGCTTAACGCCCTCCTGGGAAGGCTGCCACAGCCCATTGTACGCAGCACGGTAAAAGATGCGCAGGCGTTGCCGGCGGCGATTAAAAAAGGTATCCCTGCCAGTTTGCTGTTGCAACGTCCGGATGTACAACGTGCAGAACTTGAACTGGCCGCAACAAAAGCTGATGTAAAAGCTGCGCGGGCCGCCTTTTTACCCGGACTCACCATCACGCCGTATGCGGGCTTTAATGCTTTCAAAGCGGGGTTGTTGTTCCAGTCGCCTGCGTCCATTGCATGGGGCGCCGTGGGCAATTTAACCGCGCCCATCTTCAATAAAAAACAAATACAGGCCCAATACAATATCAGTACCGCCAACGCCTGGACGGCATTCTACGAATACCAGCAAACCATTGTAAATGGCTACCAGGAAGTAGCTTCCGCCTTAAATAAAGTAGAAAACCAGCAGGAGGCCTATGCGCTGAAAAGCAAGGAGGTATTGGTATTGCAGCAGGCGGTATCTACGGCTAACATTCTTTTCACCACCGGTTACGCCAATTACCTGGAGGTGATCACCGCACAGAAGAGTGTACTGGAAGCAGAGCTGGCGCTGGTAACAACGCGCCGGAATGTGTACCAGGGAATGGTATCGTTGTATCGCGCGCTGGGAGGTAACTAATGTCTTTTTAGCGGAACGGATCGCCGGTGCGGCGATCCGTTCCGTATTTTACTTTTTACGGTGCTGAAATAACCACGGCATCACACCGGGTTCCACAAACATATTGTCCCAGCTGTTGTGTCCTACGCCGGGATACTCTGTGTACTTTTCTTCTGCGCCCAGTGCTTTCAGTTTGGCGTCATAAGCCCTGGAAGATTCTACCGGCACTACTTTGTCGTCGCCGCCATGAAAGATCCACACCGGTACTTTTTTGGCAAACTTACCGGCAGCTTCTACGTTGCCTGCACCACAAATTGGAAATGCGGCAGCAAAAATATCGGGACGTTTGGTGATTTCATAGAATGTGCCCATTCCGCCGAGCGATAAACCGCCGATGTATACCCGTTTGGTATCCACTTTTCCACCGGCCAGTAAACTATCCAGCAACTGGTTGAGTAAAGCGGTGGGAGGTGTGGGATCGCCATCCATCGGAAAATCTGCCTTGATTATTTTACCGGTGCTGTCACGCTCAAATTTCATGGGCGCCCATGTTTGATTGGGAGGGCATTGCGGGAAAACCACAAATGCCGGGTAATTGGCGCGGATGGTATCGCGCAGGAACATGGCGCCACCATGCAGGAGCTGCGCATTATTATCACGGCCTCTTTCACCAGACCCGTGCAGGAAAACGATCAGCGGATATTTTTTGTGACTATCGTAGCTGGCGGGCAACAGGAGGCGGTAGCGGAGGGTATCCCCTTTACGTATAAACGATTCGTGGCTGTACTGGGAAAGATCATCCTGTGCGGCGGCTACCAGGCTACCGGTGAGGGCGCAGGCCAGGAAGAATAATTTCAGGTAACGCATAACGGGGTATTTTTACACCCAATATACTACGGCAAAATCAGTATTTCAGTGTAAAATGCTGTTTAACTTTAAAATCTTTCCGGAAAAAAACCAGCCCGATAAAAAACAGGTCGATGGTCATAGTCACCTGCGGATGTTCCTGTATAGTATGCCAGGCGGCTTCCATATCCGGGGTCCAGTGGATATCGTCAAAAATAAAAACGGAATATTCATCGGCAAACTGCAGGCACTGCTCAAAATAGGCCAGGGTGGGTTCTTTACGGTGGTTGCCATCTATATACACCCAGTCGGGCAGCTGCATTTGTTTTAACACGTCCGGTAACACGGTATCAAAATTCCCGGTTACCTGCGTAATGTTTTTTATGTGAAGCGCCTCAAAGTTTTTGGCAGCCCGGGCGGCTATATTAGGGCATCCTTCAATGGTATAAATACGGGCCTGCGGGGCGGCCTTTGCCATATATGCTGTAGAAAGCCCCATAGAAGTCCCCAATTCAAGGATACGGCCCGGTTGGAGATATTGTATCAGCCGGTAAAATAACTGCCCGAATTTAGGCTGTTTTGCCGCATAGCGGGTAATATCCCGTACCCGGCGTTCATTACCGGCCGATATCAGCGACCCGGCGCCCAGGTCGGTTACCTGCAGCGTTTCATTACTTTGCAGCAACTGTTTGCGCAACTGTTCTATTTCCCGGAAAGCCGGATGCTGTTTTTTATCCAGCAATACATCCTCTATCAGTGAAAATACAAAGGGAGAGTGTACGTCATGACGATTACCTGAAGTAAAATAATACTTCAGGTATTTTCCGGCTAAATTATACTGTTGCGCTAAACCCACTGGCTAAATTATTTTTAATAGATCTTTCCTTTTATCATGCCCCACATATGCAAACGATGCTGCAGGGATACTCTCAATACGCCAAGACCATAAATGGCGCTGCGTTTGAAATTGATACTGGAGGCTTCGTCGAAGTATTTGGTAGGACAGGTAATTTCTGCAATATCGTATCCTTTCATAAATATCTGCGAAACCATTTCATTATCGAACACAAAATCGTCATTATCAGCCATATAGTTGATATCACGCAATACCTCCGATGAAAAAGTCCGGTAGCCGGTGTGGTATTCACTCAGCTTCTGACCAATCAGGATGTTTTGTGTCAACGTTAAGAAACGATTAAATATGTACTTGTACATCGGCATCCCCCCTTTCAGGGCGCCTTTTCCCAGGATCCTGGACCCGAAAACCACCGGGTACACATCATTGGCGATAATACTGCACATGGCGGTAATGAGCTTTGGCGTATACTGATAATCGGGGTGCAGCATCACCACAATATCAGCTCCCAGGTCCAGCGCTTTGTTGTAGCAGGATTTCTGGTTACCTCCGTAACCTTTGTTTTTGTCGTGGCGTATCAGGTGCTGAATCCCCAGCCGCCTGCCGACTTCAAGGGTATCGTCTCTGCTGGCATCATCTACCAGCACTACATCATCAACTATGTCAAAAGGGATTTCCCGGAATGTTTTTTCCAGCGTAAGTGCTGCGTTGTAGGCCGGTAATACAACCACAATCTTTTTGTTATTAAGCATGAAAGTGGATCAAATTTGGCAGCAAAGGTAACTCACCTGCTGATAATTCAAAATATCTCCCGGAAATGCGTTCCGGACACCACCTATCATGATTTAATTTTAACTGTTATTAATTATTTATCTTTGCCTGATGATGTTTTTGGCATCATATTTTCTTAAATTTTTGTTAACAAAAAGCAAAAACAACATGTTAAAACACCTACCAACGGAAATGAGGCTCGATAAACGCTTGACCTGCAAGCCCGATGAGTCATTACCGTTAGTACGCCTGGCTCAAAAATTTCTGACCACCAGATGGATTAAAGTGCTACCAGCCCCACTTGTTTTACTTTTTACTTTCCAGACAGCCTATGCGCAGGACCCGGAACTGAAAAGCACCACGTCTCCTGTTATCAAAACCCAGGATACTACCATCCGCAAACTGCTGGAAGACGTACAACGGATCACCGACAATGACAAACAAAACTCTACCGCCATACAAGCCCTGTTACAGGGAAAGGAAATAGATAATATCACGAAGTATGAGCTGATAAAAAATAATATCATCAATGCCAGTGAAACGTATTATCTGCTGAATAAGAAAATTATCGATCTGAAGTCACGTACTACTACTAATAACCTCGATGTTTTCATCACCTCGCTGAATAACCCGGAAAGTAAAGCGCTGGGCTTTTCTTTGAGCGACCGCATTGTAGAACTGGTAGAAAAGATCATCCTGAAAAACAAAGGAGATAAAGGAGAAAAGAATTCTAAAATTGTTGAGTCTACCAAGTCGATCATCAACAGTCCTATCTTCCAGAGCTTTACCTCCCTCACTCCCCCGCTGGCAATTGCCAACTCGGTGATGAACTTCCTGCACAGCGTGAGTGTGAATAACAAACAGATCAATCAGAAGTCATTACAGGATTTCGAAAAGGAGCTGAACAAATATGTGGTGTATTACACCGCATTAAATGATGCCAACCAGAAATTTGAATATGGCCTGAACTTCAATAAAGATCAGCTAAGCCTGTTACAGGATAACCTGTTTGATCATCTGTCGTTTACCGCCACTTCCCTCAAATTTCCTGCTCCGCAGAAAGGGAACCAGGGTTTGAGCCAAACGATGAATGAATACTTTTTTGATTTTAAGAAAGAAAAAGTAGTGGATTACTTCGCTAAGCTGGAAGAAAAATATACCAAAGGCAAACGGATCGACTATGAATCCCTGCTGCGCGAAAACTCTTCCCTGAAAGAAGTAAATAATCAGCTGGAAGACCTGGTATTACAAACCAAACGGTTTGAAAATCTTTACAACGAATATTTCACTTTACTGGATTCTTACTATACCAAAGTAAACAACTCGCTGAAAATAGCTCAGGATAATGGCCTTGCCGACAAAAGCATCATCGATGCCAAACAGGCGGAGTTCAGGAACCTGAAAACAGAAGCAGTGGGCGAAATCCAGGCGTCAATCAATATACGGGAACTGTACAGCAATACAGAGAAAATCAAATACCGTTACAGGATATTCTAATTAACGGATTCCTATAAAGGCAAAAGACGGTAGTGAGATCCTTCACTACCGTCTTTTGCTTTTATAGGATTTAACGTCTTCCTATAGATTTTATTTATATCTTTGCGCCACAATCTTAGAGGAAATGACGACAGTTCAATTGGAGTACATTGTTGCGGTAGATACATACAGAAGTTTTGTAGTAGCAGCAGAGAAATGCTTTGTAACCCAGCCAACACTGAGCATGCAGATTCAGAAGCTGGAAGATGAATTAGGCATTAAACTGTTTGATCGCAGCAAATTACCGGTAGTCCCTACAGAAATAGGCGTATCCGTGGTTGCCCAGGCCAGGATCATTATTAAGGAAAATGCCCGCATCCGCGAGATTATAGCAGACCAGAAAAAGGAAGTACAGGGCAACCTGAAAGTGGGCATCATTCCTACCCTCGCGCCCTACCTGCTTCCCCGTATCCTGACCGGGTTCATGAAAAAATATCCGAAGGTACGGCTGGAAATATGGGAATATCCTACCGAGCAAATTATGCAGCAACTGAAACAGGAACTGCTGGATTGTGGCCTGCTGGCTACCCCGCTGCATAACCCCCACCTGGAAGAACATCCTTTGTTTTATGAGTCCTTTGTGGTGTATACCGCTAAAAGCAATGCTTTATACGAGAAAAAAATTGTGAAGGCAGATGAGCTGGATATCAAAGATGTGTGGCTGCTCAATGAAGGACATTGTATGCGCAACCAGGTGCTGAATATCTGTAAAGATAAATTCACGATGGGTGATAACAAGAACCTGGAATATAATACCGGTAGTGTGGAAACGCTGAAAAGAATGGTAGACCTCAACGAAGGCTATACGATTTTGCCGGAGCTGTCGCTGCAGGACCTCTCCTCCCGGCAGCTGAATATGGTTCGCTATTTCAAGGCGCCGGAACCGGTGAGGGAAATCAGCCTGGTAACACATCGTCACTTTATTAAACAGGCGTTGATAGAAGCCTTCAAAAAAGAGATCCTGGCACATGTGCCGGAGAAGATGAAGGTGCAGAAAAATAAGAAAGTAATTGAAATTATAACAGCATAACGGAAGATATAAAGGAAACGGGCTGGTAATAATACATTACCAGCCCGTTGCTTTTTAAAGAGATTTATGCTTTCGCCGGCGTATAATACTTCATCGCTTCCGGCATCAGCCCTTGTAATTTCTGTACGCGGGTAGCGTCGCTGGGGTGTGTGCTCAGGAACTCAGGTGGTTTCTGACCTTTGCTCATGTTAGCCATACGTTGCCAGAAAGGAATCGATTCCTGTGGATTGTAACCGGCCATTGCCATGAATATTACACCCAGGTGATCGGCTTCCAGCTCATTACCGCGGGAAAAGGCGAGCGTACCTAAGTTACCGCCTACACCAAATGCCTGGTTGAAGAGGTTTACGGCAGTAGGATTCTTATTCAGCGCTACGGCGCCGGCTACCTGGATACCCTGCATGACCAGTCCCTGGCTCATACGTTCGTTACCATGACGGGCAATTGCATGCGCTATTTCATGCCCCATTACACAGGCAAGTGCCGTTTCATTCTGGGTTACGGGCAACAAACCTGTATACACCACTACCTTACCACCGGGCATACACCAGGCATTCACTTCTTTGCTGTCTACCAGGTTAAATTCCCATTTATAGCTGGATATTTCATTCCCCATATTATTCTGGTTCATGTACCTGGTAACGGCGGCCGCAATGCGCTGGCCCACTCTTTTTACCATTTCGGCGTCTTTACTGGAAGTTTGCGCCACTACTTTGTTTTC
Source organism: Chitinophaga sp. G7 BAM 1005 (assembly GCF_057126945.1). Lineage (NCBI taxonomy): Bacteria > Pseudomonadati > Bacteroidota > Chitinophagia > Chitinophagales > Chitinophagaceae > Chitinophaga > Chitinophaga sp. G7 BAM 1005. The sequence continues at coordinate 5,542,492 of NZ_CP181478.1, forward strand.
AGACAAAAATGACTGGTATTGTTGCAGGGCCATTGATTGCATGGTGCTTTCAGGAACGAGGTTCAGCTGACTACGGCCGGTGATGGGTACACGCGAACAGGCCGCCAATGCGAGGCTTGCAGTAAAGAATAAAACATACTTTTTCATGGGAGCATCAATTTAAATATGCGGAAACGCACAATGCAAAAAGCAAAAAGCATGCACATTTTTATGGCTGTCGCTTTTTGCTCCCTGCTTTATTATATAACTATAACTAGTTCTTGTCTTTTCTGTTCTTAAACAGCGGAACTTTACTTTCCACCCCTTTCAAGAGCCGCGTAATATTCTTCTGATGGGTTAATACCACCATTAAAGCTACCGCAATAGCAAATATGCGATAAAAGATTTCCGGTTCATTGAAGATATAGAGGATAAGTATCGGGAAAGCGATACTGGCAATGATAGAACTGAGAGAAACGTACCTGGTTAAAAAAAGGATCATTAAAAATACGCCTACGCAGCACAAAGCTACCAGCGGCTGGATGGCAAGCACCAGTCCGAACAGGGTAGCAATTCCTTTACCACCCTTGAAATTTGCCCAGATAGGAAATATATGACCTACCACTGCAGCGAGCCCCAGACCGATCTGGAGATTCACGAGTTGTGTAAGATGCTCAGGATCAAGATAATAGGGAGCCAGATAAGCTAAACGTACAGCTAACACGCCTTTCAGCATGTCTACTACCATTACAAAAGTGCCCGCTTTAGGCCCCAGTACCCTGAAAGTATTGGTGGCGCCGGCATTGCCGCTGCCATACTCCCGGATATCCATACCAAAAACGCCTTTACTCACCCAAACAGCTGTAGGAACAGATCCTATCAGATAAGCACAAATAAGCAATAAAATTTCTATCATCACTACAAGTTAGGAATGCTAAGATAACAAATTCTGTGTTAAAATAGAGAGAATATTAGAAAAGATTGTAACACAAAAGTTGGATTATCAACACTATTTATATGTAACTTTTAATCTATTTTGTTTCGGGTACATAAAACTGAAGCGCCAGCCAGTTATCTTTTTCTATCCTTCCCTCCATGATAAAACCTTTTGAAACCGCGGCCGCTGCAATGTTTTCTTCATCGGTTGGTAAGATACCGCTCAATAATAATTTGCCCCCGGGCACTAATAAATGCCGCATATCTCCCATAAATTTCAGTAAAATATTATAGTTGATATTTGCCAGCAATATATCATATTTTCCGGTAATTGCGTCAAGGTTGTCCGCCTGCCATACTTTTACCTTGTTCATACCGTTGGCAGTAATGTTTTCCAGCGTATTATTCACGGACCATTCGTCGTAGTCGATGGCGTCCGCCGTATCAGCGCCCATCATTTCCGCCAGGATGGCGAGGATACCGGTTCCGGTACCGAAATCAAATACCTTCTTCCCTTTAAAGTCCAGTGGCTCCATGAGCTTTATCATGGAAGCGGTAGTGGCATGATGCCCGGTACCAAAAGCCATTTTAGGGGTAATAATAATTTCATATACGGGTTGGGGATCAAACGGCGGATGAAACTCCGCCCGGATACCGCAAAAACTATCTACCTGCACAGGTTGAAAATTGCTTTCCCACAGGGCATTCCAGTTAACCGGTAAAATCGTTTCTTTCGTATAGGTAACCCCGTGAGCCCCCAGTTGTTGCTGTAGCGCAGCCTCGTCGAAATCAGCGGCGGGGATATAAGCAATAAGTGTGTCCGGCTGTTCTTCAAACCCTTCGTATTTCAGCTCAGATAACCGGGCAATCAGCAGGTCTGTTTGTTCGGCGTCGGCCCGCATGGTAATAGCAATGTAAGACATAGGCCGCAAAGATAGCCATTAGCAGCTATCTTTCAACGTTTTGCCCCCGCATCTGCGGCTAAAACCATCTCTCAATATTAAAAATCATTATATTTGATTTATAAATCATATTAACTATCCTATGAAAGCACTGTTCCTCCTGCTGACCGGCGTGGCGTTGTCCCTGTCGGGAATGGCCCAGGTAATTAAAGTACGGCCGCCTGAACCTATTATGGATTCCATCATTTACCAGACTGAAAATGTAACCCTGGTCTTCGACCGGAAGCATCTCACGGAATATATGACGGGCATGGATTCCACCCTCCGTAACAGTAAATACAGCAACAAGGTATTTAACAGCGTACAGTTTGCGCACCTGAATGCCATAGATATGGGTAACCATTTCCGTAAGGCTTATTGCTACCTGGAAGATACTGCCAACAAGGATTTCAGTTACAGCACCGGTAAAATGAATATGTTATGGGCAGAAGATGGCGGTATTATGCTTCCTTATGTGGAAGAAATAATGCCGGACCTGCTGGCGGGCGGAGAAGTAAGGGTGATAGACAGAAGTACCAAAGCGATACAGCCGGCTTACAAGATGATTGCCGAACCGGTAGATGGTAATAATTACCGGGTGTTCCGCCTGAACAGCGGCCGGGAAATTTTCAGGGAAAGTACTTTTCGTGTAGAGCAGCTTACCAGGAGATAAAACGGATCCATCATAAAAAGAGAAAGCAGCCACCTGGGTGACTGCTTTCTTTTGTATTTAATTCCAGTTATCTGCTAGCTATAACAGCGCCTATTCGGCGTCAAAGGTAGGCTCCTGGGGTTTATCAGGACCGGCGTTGTAATTTCCGCCACCACGGTTACCGTCGCGGTTGAAATCACGTCTGTCGCCGCCACCGCGTCTGTCATCACCGCCACGTCTGTCGTCACGGGGACCACGTCTGTCGCCACGATCGCCACGATCACGGAAGTCGCCTCTGTCGCCACGCTCTTCACGTTCCGGTCTTTCTACATAACCTTCCGGTTTAGGCATAAGCACTTTGCGGCTCAGCTTAAACTTACCGGTTTTAGGATCGGTACCAGTCAGTTTTACTTTTACTTTTTCGCCTTCTGTCAGCACACCTTCCATTGTTTCCAGGCGTTTCCAGGAAACTTCAGAGATGTGGAGCAAGCCTTGTTTACCAGGCATGAACTCAACGAAAGCGCCATAAGGCATAATGGATTTTACAACGGATTCATATACTTCACCTACTTCAGGTATCGCAATAATTCCTTTCACCCATGCAACTGCTTTATCAAGACTTTCTTTCTGAGCAGAGAAGATACTAACTTCGCCGGTTTCACCAACCTCTTCGATGTTGATGGTAGTACCGGTTTCGCGTTGGATCTCCTGTATAATTTTACCACCGGGTCCGATTACAGCGCCGATAAATTCACGGTCGATGATGATCTTCTCCATGCGTGGCGCATGTGGTTTTGGTTCAGGACGTGCAGCAGGCATTGCTTCGTACATGGCTTCCACGATATGCAGACGGCCTTTCTTAGCCTGAGCCAGAGCAGAGCGCATTACATCCATGCTTAAACCATCCACTTTAATATCCATCTGGATACCCACAATACCATCGCGGGTGCCGGTTACTTTAAAGTCCATATCACCCAGGTGATCTTCATCACCGAGGATATCGGTTAATACTGCCCATTTACCATCGGAAGCGCGGGAGATAAGACCCATTGCCACACCGGAAACGTGTTTAGGCAGAGGCACACCAGCGTCCATCAGTGCCAGTGAACCGGCACATACGGTAGCCATAGAGGACGAACCGTTTGATTCGAGGATATCAGAAACCACCCTTACCGTGTAAGCATAGTCGCTGCCTGGCATCATTTGCTTCAGGGAGCGCATGGCCAGGTTACCATGTCCTACTTCACGACGGCCGGGACCGCGCATCATTTTCACTTCACCTGTAGAGAATGGAGGAAAATTGTAGTGCAGGATAAATTTGGAATAGTTGGAAACGGCTGCGCTTTCTATCAGCAGTTCATCTTCCGGGGTACCCAGTGTAACAGTAGTCAGCGACTGTGTTTCACCACGGGTAAACAGGGCGGAACCGTGAGGAGAAGGCAGGATATCTGTTTCCATAGCCAGCGGACGAACCTGATCCAGCGCACGGCCATCCAGACGAACGGATTCATCCAGGATCATGTTGCGGATCACTTCTTTTTCCAGGTCATGCAGGTATTCTTTTACCAGCGGCTGGTCTTCTTCCGGTAATTCGCCCAGGTGTTCTTTCAGTTCGGTACCAATGGCAGCAAACGCATCGCTGCGATCGTGCTTGGCAGAAGCAGACTTGGCTACCTGGTAAATTTTATCTTTTGCAAAAGCTGCTACTTTTGCTTTCAGTTCTTCGTTCTGATGAGGTTGTGCGTATTCACGTTTGCCGGTTACACCTTTCAGGTCACGCAGTTCTTCCTGTGCTTTCACCTGCACCTTGATCGCAGCGTGTGCTGCTTCAATAGCGAGGATCAGATCTTCTTCCTGGCACTCTTTACTTTCACCTTCCACCATCATGATGTTCTTGTCGGTAGCACCGATGATGAAGTCCATGTCGGCTTTAGCCAGTTCAGTACGGTTAGGGTTGATCACGAGTTTGCCATCAATGCGCGCTACGCGGCACTCGGAAATAATTTCCTGGATGGGAACGTCGGATACAGCCAGTGCAGCAGATGCAGCCAGACAGGCCAGTGCATCGGGCATTACTTCGGGATCAGATGAAATCAGGGACACCAGTACCTGTACTTCACATAAATAATTATCGGGGAACAGGGGACGCAGAGCGCGGTCAATCAAACGGGAAATAAGTACCTCGGAATCAGACAACCGGCCTTCACGTTTGAAAAAGGAACCAGGGATACGGCCGGCGGATGCAAACTTTTCCTGGTAATCAACTGTAAGGGGGAAGAAAGACTGGCCTGGTTTGGGTTCTTTATTCGCTACCACAGTGGCCAGCAATATTGAATTCCCTAAACGCACCGTAACGGCGCCGTCAGCCTGACGGGCCAACTTGCCGGTTTCGATGGTCACCATACGACCGTCTCCTATATCGAATTTCACTGAAATAGGTGTCAGATTCATAATAAAGTGAGGATTAAAAATAAAGTTATTCTTTTTTGATCGCTAAAGAACAACAAAAGGTATACATACAAAAAAACTATTCCCAACCATATAAGTTGGGAATAGCGCTATAATTAAGTCATGGTTATTTTCTGATACCTAACTTCTCGATGAGGGCACGGTAGCCGGTGAGGTTGGTTTTAGATAAATAGGAAAGCAAACGCTTTCTCTGGCCAACCATCTTCATCAAACCACGGTGGGTAGAAAAATCCTTTTTGTTTTGTTTCAGGTGACCGGAAATGCTGTTGATACGCTCAGTCAGCAGTGCAATTTGTGCTTCCGAAGAGCCTGTATTTTTTTCGCTTCCACCAAATTCCTTAAAAATATTGGCTTTCTTTTCAACAGTTAAGTAAGACATCTTTAAAAATAATAAGTAATAATAATGTTTTTTTGTCGCTATTTTTCCGGTGCAAAGGTAATTTAAAAAATAGGAATTACCAATTAACGGGAAATTAATAATAAATGAGAGATAATGTACATTTGTAATATTTTCTTTCTCAACAACTCCTAAGAAGAAAAATTCACAGCTGCATTATCCGTTACATGCCCGTTTTCTGTACGCAGTACTCTCGACGGGAATTTCTGTAATACAATGTAATCGTGTGTGGCCATCACTATGGCGGTTCCCTCCCGGCAAATACGGAATAACAACTGCATAATACCATCGGAAGTTTCCGGATCCAGGTTACCTGTAGGCTCATCCGCCAGGATCAGTTTGGGCGAATTCAGCATAGCACGGGCAATATCCACGCGCTGCTGCTCTCCTCCCGATAACTCATACGGCATCTTAAAACCTTTGGTACCCAACCCCACTTTTTCCAGTACATCCGTGATCTTATTCTCCATTTCCTTTGGATCCTGCCAGCCGGTAGCCCGGAGCGCAAATTTCAGGTTATCATGCACGTTGCGGTCGGTTAATAACTGAAAATCCTGGAATACCACACCCAGATTCCGGCGAAGATACGGCACTTTTTTCCAATCCATCTTCTTGAGATCAAAACCAACCACCTGTCCTGTGCCATCATTTAAAGGTAAATCGCCATACAATGTCTTTAACAAACTGGATTTCCCGGTACCGGTTTTACCAATAAGATACACAAATTCACCCTTATTCACCGTGATATTCACATCAGCTAATATCAATGAATGGCCCTGGTATATACTGGCGTTTGTTAATTGTATGATAGGTTGTTCAGGCGTCATGTCCTTTCTGTTTTTTACGGTCTGTGCGGACAAAAATAACTAATTAAAAAATAACTCGTTGTGATAATATGTCAAATATCCATCTCTTTAAAACTAAAAAAATAGTTGTTAAACTAAATAATTAGTTTTAATTTGGTTTTATAAACGAGATATATGAAACAACTCACCAAAGCAGAAGAACAGATCATGCAGGCACTCTGGGAAACAGGACCCGCCTTCGTGAAAGATATGATAGAAGTAATGCCGGAACCAAAACCACATTACAACACGGTATCTACCCTTGTGAAAATTCTGATTGAAAAAGGATTTGTTGACTTCAAAGCCTACGGTAAATCACACCAGTATTTTGCTCTTGTTACCAAAGACGCCTACAGCCACAAAACGGTGAACAATATTGTGAAAGGCTATTTCGACGGCTCCTTCAGCAACATGGTTTCTTTTTTTGTGAAAGAGAAAGAACTGAGTGTCACTGAACTGGAGAAACTGGTACAAAAAATTAAAGCAGCCCAAAAACCTTAACTATGACAGTTCTGCTCACCTATCTTTCCAAAGTGATCATCTGTTCTGCCGTTTTATACGGCTACTATTATATCGCCCTGCGTAATAACCGCTTCCATCAATGGAACCGGTACTACCTGGTGCTCATCACCCTGATTTCCCTGCTCACTCCACTCCTGAAGATTCCATTGCCGGGTCAGGCAACCGAATCGTCTGCAGTATTATCTTATACCGCACGTATTGTTAATATCCGCGAAACCGTGATATCGGCCAGCCCGGGGATCAGCTCCGGCACAGTACTCAACACATTGTACATCGCGGTGATAGGCTTGCTGCTGACAAAAACGGTGATCAGTCTTTTCCGGATCAAAAACCTGATCCGCCGCAGCCAGGTACAGGAAATTCCTCCTTACCGGTTTGTAAAGAACAAGGATATCAAAGCGCCCTTCTCTTTCTTCAGCTATATTTTCTGGGATCATCAAACTTCGCTGAATTCGCCCGAAGGGCAACAAATATTCAAACATGAACTGGTACACCTGCAGGAGAAACACAGCACAGATAAACTGTTCATGGAACTGGTCACCGCTATATGCTGGATCAATCCCTTCTTTCACCTGATTAAACGGGAACTGGCACTGGTGCATGAATTCCTGGCCGACAAAAAAGCAGCGGGAGAAGAAATAGCGGGCTACGCCCAAACCATTCTCCAGATGGCCTTTCAAAGCAAACAATTCAGTATTACGAACGACTTTTTCCATCCGCCAATAAAAAGAAGAATTCTTATGCTGACACAATTCCACACCCCCAGGTTCAGTTACCTGCGACGTATTATGGTGCTGCCACTGGCCGCATTCATTTTCTGCTCCCTTGCATTTGTGGCCGATAAGCGTCCGTCCGCCATTCCGGCGCTTACCGCCACTAACCCCCTTGTACCCACCCCCTCTGCTGTACCCTCCGCCACCCTGGCAATGGATACCACACCTGTGAAAAAGGTGAACAAAACGAAAGACAACGTGTATACTTTTGTAGAGCAGCCCCCGTCTTTCCAGGGCGGCGAAGAAGCGCTGGCAAAATATCTTTCCAAAAACATCCGGTATCCTAAAGCCGCACAGGAAAAAAACATTTCAGGTACCGTATTCGTACAGTATGTGGTAAACGAAGAAGGTAATATCACGGATGTTCATACCGTAGGGAAAAACCCGGGCTTTGGTCTTGCTGAAGAAGCCATACGTGTGGTAAAAGAAATGCCGCAATGGGTACCGGGAAAGCACCAGGGGAAAACGGTATCTGTTCAGTTTAACCTCCCCATCCGCTTTGTGCTGGATGCAGGCAAACAGACACCGAAAACCGGTGATCATACCATTAACTTCCAGCCATCTAATAATAATAATGAAGTATTCACCTTTGTTGAACAGCCCCCACAATTCCCGGGAGGAGAAGAGGCCCTGGCACGCTATCTTACCAGGAGCATCCACTATCCTGCAGAAGCACAGAAAGCCAAAGCCAGCGGCACCACCTTTGTGCAGTTTATTGTAGATGCAGATGGCACCATCCGTGATGTAAAAACAGTGGGCGCTAAGAAAGGTTACGGCCTTGAAGATGAAGCGATAAGAGTGGTCAAAGACATGCCGAAATGGGAACCAGGCGTGCAAAACGAACGCCAGGTAGCTGTGCAGTTCAATCTTCCTATCAGGTTTAGTTTACAAAACTAACACAACTATAAACAATCAATGAACAAGGGCCACAGTTTTAAACGGCGGCCTTTGTTATTAAAATACGGTTATTACTTCTTGAATACTTCTCAGATACTTCTTGGATACTTAGGAGTCGTCTATGTGTCGTATTCCCCATACAGTTCCTATACTGTTCCTATACTGTCCCCATACACTCCCTATACTGTTCCCATACACTCACAATACACTCACAATACACTTCCAATACACTCCCCATACACTATGAATAAAAAATCCTGCCCACTTTGCCGGTGAACAGGATCATTTTCTTAAAAGTAACCTCTAATACACAAAAGTACCGGCCGGCGCTTTCACGGTCACTTTCTTCTCTTCAGCGGCCTCTACCCTGCCTATAATCTGTGCATCGATATTAAAGCTTTTGGAAATGCTGATAATGCCGGCTGCTATTGCTTCCGGAACATACAGTTCCATTCTGTGCCCCATGTTAAACACCTGGTACATTTCCTTCCAGGGGGTACCGGACTGTTCCTGGATAAGACTGAACAACGGAGGTACCGGGAACAGGTTATCCTTGATCACATGCAGTTTCTCAATAAAATGCAGCACTTTGGTTTGAGCGCCACCACTGCAATGCACCATCCCGTGAATCTGCGGACGGAATTGCTCCAGTACTTTTTTGATCACCGGTGCATAGGTACGGGTGGGAGACAATACCAGCTTGCCTGCATCCACGGCGCCAAAGCCTGGGATATCTATTTTATCTGTCAGCGATTTTTTACCGCTGAATACAAGTTCATAAGGAATATTGGGATCAAAGCTTTCGGGGTATTTTTCCGCAATAGCTTTGCTGAATACATCATGACGGGCACTGGTGAGGCCATTGCTGCCCATACCACCGTTGTATTCCGTTTCGTAAGTGGCCTGTCCGTATGATGCCAGTCCCACTACCACATCTCCTGCCTGGATACGATCATTGGAGATCACATCTTCACGTTTCATACGGCAGGTAACAGTAGAATCCACGATGATAGTACGTACAAGATCGCCCACATCGGCGGTTTCCCCACCGGTGGAATAGATACTGATACCGTGATTCCGCAGTTCTGCCAGGATTTCTTCAGTGCCATTGATGATGGCGGCAATTACTTCACCGGGCAACAATTGTTTGTTGCGGCCAATGGTGGAAGAAAGGAGGATATTATCTGTAGCGCCCACACAAAGCAGGTCGTCCATGTTCATGATAATTGCATCCTGGGCTATACCCTTCCAAACGCCCAGATCACCGGTTTCTTTCCAATAAATATAAGCCAGGGAAGATTTGGTGCCGGCGCCATCTGCGTGCATAATATTGCAATAAGCCTCATCGCCCCCCAAAATATCGGGTACAATTTTGCAGAATGCTTTTGGGAAAAGGCCCTTATCAATGTTTTTAATGGCGTTATGCACATCTTCCTTACCTGCTGAAACACCGCGTTTGGCGTAAATATTATTATCCACCGGGAAATAAATAAATATGTAAATAAAAAATAAACTAAATAAAGATGCTCTTCAGGCTGCAAAAGTAACAGATTCCATGCAGAATGCCCGCCGAATGTGTTAGATTTGCACGGCGATTTTGATAGTTATTGATTTATATGCAGGTTCACAGGGACTTAGACCATTTACCGGAATTCCGTAATGCTGTTATCACGATAGGCACTTTCGACGGAGTACATGCAGGCCACCGCTTCATTATTGAGCAATTGGAGCAGGCTGCCAATACCTGCGGTGGGGAAACCGTGATCATTACCTTTGATCCGCATCCGCGGGAGGTATTACAACCCAAACCTAATAACATCCGGCTGCTGACTACCCTGCCTGAAAAAATTGCCTTGCTGGAACGTGCCGGTATCAATCACCTGGTAGTGGTACCTTTTACCAAAGAATTTTCTGAGATGCCCGCCCGTAGTTACCTGGAAGACTTCCTGGTAGCACGCTTCAAGCCGCATACCATCATCATAGGCTATGACCACCGGTTTGGCCACAACCGGGAAGGCGGACTGGAACTGCTGGAAGCAGAGCAGCAGCAATATGGCTTTACCCTGATAGAAATTCCGCAACAGGTTGTGCATCACCTTACGGTGAGTTCTACCAAAATCCGCAAAAGCCTGCAGGAAGGCGATATCCGGCTCGCCAATGAATTACTGGATTACACCTATTTCTTAACCGGCACCGTGGTGCATGGCGATAAAATGGGCCGGCAGCTGGGTTATCCAACCGCCAATCTGCACCTGGCAGATGAAAGAAAGCTGATTCCCGCTGAAGGGATTTATGCCGTAAATGCACAGCTCAGCGGCCGCAGCGAATTATTACCCGCCGTTATGAGCATTGGCTTCCGTCCTACTTTTAATGGCTCCGATTTGCGACTGGAAGTACACGTCTTTGATTTTAATGAAGATATTTACGGACAGGAATTAACGGTTCATTTTGTAGACTACATCCGCTCCAACCTGAAATTCGACAATATAGATGCCCTGATAGTGCAAATGGATAAGGATTCTGCACAGGCGAAAGAGATACTGGCGAAGATCTAAAATTCTTCTCCCAGGAATTCTGTCTTTTGCTCTTTCATTTTAGGAGGTTTCATCAAACGAACCCCGCGCCAGAGAAAAAAGGCAGAAGCGATTACATAAAAGCACATTATCATGGCCGTATTGGTGCTCATTCTAAGATCCACACCGATCCTTCCCTTATGAACAGTAACGATATTCATCAGCACAATTAAAGCGCAGCAACTACTTAAGCAGAAACACAACAGGCCAAACAGCAACCTGAATATCTTTTTTACCCCGATAGCCATATAAATAATTAATTCATCACCTTATACATCAGCTCTTTCATCAGCTCCCCGTCTTCCACACCACTATCATTAATGCCTATACTCCGCAGGTTATATTGATGTAACAGCAAAATAGCTTTTTCGGTTCCTTCGGGTCCGTATTGACGGGCAGCGCTCATATAATCCTTCACAAAAAACGGATGTACCCCAAGCGCAGTGGCTACTTCCTTCTCTCCTCCTTTTACGCTGAAAATGAGGTTTACTTTAGCGAAGAAATTATACAATGCGGGCAATGTCATCTGGATAGGCGCTGCTTTGGGATTGGCGGCAAAGTAGGAGATGATCCGGAATACTTTGGCCGTATTTTTCTGTCCCAGGGCGTTTTGCAATTCAAATACATTGTATTCTTTGCTGATGCCCACATACTTTTCGATATCCCCTTCATCAATCTTTTTCTGGGCCGGTAGATTTACCAGCAGCTTATCTATTTCATTGGAGATACGCGACAGGTCATTACCGATATGATCTACCAGGAGGATAGCCGCTTTTTGTGAGATGGCCAGTCCGCGGCTGCTCACATAGCTTTCTACCCAGGCAGGCAGCTGGTTATCATACAATTTTTTGGTAGACAGCAGTACGCCTTTTTCCTTTATGAGCTTGGCCATTTTACTCCTGCCATCTATTTTGCCCTGTTTATGCGCCACTACAAACACGGTGGAGGTAAGCGGGTTATCGATATAGGTTTCCAGTTTCAGGAGGTCGCGCATGGCCTGCGCTTCTTTGAGGAGTACTACTTGTCTTTCTGCAAACATCGGGTACCTGCGGCAGGCGTTGATCACCTGGCTCCAGTCGGTATCCTTTCCATAAAGGACGGTGAGGTTGAAGCCTCTTTCTGATTCAGGTAACAGTTCATGTTCAGCATAGCTGGTAACCTGGTCAATAAAAAAATCTTCATCTCCTTCCAGCCAGTATAATGATTTGAATTTCTGTTGCTTCCAATCCCTGATGATATCCTGGTACTCCATTACTAGAATGCTTTTCGTCTTTTTAAGACTATTTTTTTACGATAATAATATCTTCCTGTGTCAATGCCGGTAAACGTTTGAATTTCAGCAACAGCTGTGCTACCGCCAGTACATCCTTCTGGCAGTAGGCGGCAATACGTTCCAGGTCTCTTTCCTCCCAGTACACCTTGCCTACCATGCTGCCGTCTATATCGTCTTTGGGCGTATCAATACCCATTACGGCGGTCAGGAGTTTCAGGGAAATATAATGTTTAAAGTCCCCGAAGCGCCACAGTTGCAGGGTATCGAGCATGGGAATTTCCCAGGGTTTAAATCCGTGCAACTGTAAAGGCTGTGGCAAAGATAACTGATGAATAACAGACCTCCTGCAAATAAAAGGAATATCAAATTCTTTGATGTTATGCCCGGCGAACTGAAACCGGGGGTATTTCGCATAGAATTTATTGATTAATTCTAAAAATCCTGACAGCACAACTGATTCATCATCATTATAAAACGATTTCAGCCTTAGCTGGTACCTGTTATTTTCGAGGCTGAAGAAGCCGGCCGAAATACACACAATTTTTCCGAATTCAGCGTAAATGCCAGCCCTGTCAGCGTATGCTGAATCTTCGTTCCCCGAAACTGGCGCAGTTTTTGCAATTTTTTCCCGCCAGAGCTGTTGCATGTCTTCAGATAAGTGCTCCATAGCTGGAGCCGCCGGTGTTGTTTCTATGTCCAACAGTAGTAATTGATCTAATGCAATATTTGGAAGCACGATTGAAAAACAGTTTTATAGCTATTTATAAAATAAGAATATTATAAGTACTTTTGAATAACAATTTTTAACCATATAATAATAAACATAAAACTCACAACTATGACGGAGAACACTTTTAATTCACCTGCACCGGGATCACCCGGACCAGAAAAACCACGTAGCCGGAACGGTCTAATTTACGGTATTTTAATTGCAGCATTAGCGGGTACCTGGATATATATGTTGTACGATAAGAATAAATCCAATGAGCAAATCGTTCAAAAAAGTACACAGATAGATTCGATCTCTTCTTCCCGTGATGCGTTGCAGCAGGAATACAATGCGGCCAATGCCCGCCTGGATGATCTGGTTTCACAGAACACCCGGATGGATAGCCTGGTTAAAACAAAAGATAAAGAAATACAGGATATGAAAGCCAGGATCTCCAGCATCCTGACCAACAAAAATGCTACACAGGCACAGCTGGCGGAAGCCCGTCGCCTGATTGAGCAGCTGAAATCCAATATTGAAGGTTACTCAGAGACTATTGAACGCCTTGAAGGTGAAAAAATAGTGCTGGCAGGGGAAAGAGATTATGCACGTAAAGAGCGCGACTCTGTGTCTACCGTGAAAGACAGTCTTAATAAGAAAGTGGACCTGGGTTCCGTACTGCACGCATCCAACATTAAACTGTTACCAATCCGTGTAAGGAACAACGGTAAAGAAGTGGAAACCAGCAAAGCAAAACGCGCTGATATGATGCGGGTTACTTTTGACCTGGACGACAACCGTATTGCACCAACCGGCGACAAAGAAATCTTTGTGGCCATTACTGCTCCCGATGGGGCTCCTCTGGCTGTAGAAGCGCTGGGGTCCGGCCGTTTCACACTGGAAGATGGTACAGAGAAATTATATACCGCCAAGAAAACAGTTGCTTACACTACTGGTCAGAAACAAACAGTAAGTATGGACTGGAAACAGAACTCCGATTTCAAAGTAGGCGATTATGCTGTTGAAATCTATCACAATGGTTTCAAAATCGGACAAGGTAAAGTAACATTGAAAAAAGGCGGCCTGTTTTAATAGCAATCTGCCTTACTGATAAAGGCAATGGCCGGAGCGAAGATCAATCTTTTGCTCCGGCCATTCGCATTTATAGCGGGTTTATAGCGGGTTCATGGTGTTTTTTTCGCCTATCTGATTTGTTAATGATTAGTTATTGACAAAAAGATATATATAAAAATAAAATTAAATTAACGTTCTTTGCTTCACAATTAAAGATAGCCGGAGGCCACTGTACTCCCTTGACCAATGCTTAAGAAGAGAATGTGACAGGCATATAATGCCGGTTTAGCCCGTGTTTATAATTAAGGAGATTGATTTCAGCTGCTTGTTATCCCTGAAGTCAATGCCCTTTATTTGACAGAAAACGGACCCAGGTAATTCACTTCTTAACATCGTCTCTTGTGCGCCTTTTGTTATTATCGGATAAGATAAGAAGCCCAATTAAAACTGAAGCATGGAAGACATGAATAAAATAGTGTACGTTGTAGATGACGATGAAATATTTCATTTCATCATCAAAAAAATGTTGGGGCACCAAAGCGATCACCTGGTAGTTACCTCTTTTCTCTGTGCAGAAGAGGCCCTGGAGCAGCTTTCCAGTACCCCTCAACCTACCTTACCCTCTCTTATCATTCTTGATATGAATATGCAGCGAATGAATGGCTGGGATTTTATTGAGGCATACAGAGGATTGAAAACTTCTCTTAAAAATACCATCCCGATTATTATGTGCTCCTCCTCAGTAGATGTACGCGATATGCAAAAAGTACAGCGTACACCGGAGCTGATGGCATACATTACAAAACCGCTCGATAAGAATAAACTAAAAGTAATAGAGGAGTATCTGTAAGATATAAAAACACCATTAAAAAAAAGAAGCGAATGATCGGTTGACCATTCGCTTCAATTATTTTCAGCTATTTATCTTTACGCTAAAACTGCGCTGCCATACATTTCTTCACGCAGTGTTTTCACACGCTCATCGGCCAGGTACTCATCAAAGGTCATTAACCTGTCGATGATACCTTTAGGCGTCAGTTCAATAATACGGTTTGCTACTGATTGCATGAAGGTATGGTCATGGGTAGTGAACAACACCACGCCTTTGTAGTTGATCATACTTTCGTTGAAAGACTGGATAGATTCCAGATCCAGGTGGTTGGTAGGTTCATCAAGTATCAGCACATTCGGATCCTGCAGCATCATGCGGCTGGTCATGCAGCGTACTTTTTCACCACCACTCAGCACGGAAGTTTTCTTCATGATCTCATCTCCGCCGAATAACATTTTACCGAGGAAGCCACGCAGGAAAGGCTCATCCACATCTGTTACATGTGGCGGTACGTATTGACGCAGCCAATCCATCAGGTTCAGGTCTTTATTGGTAAAGAAGGCAGCGTTGTCGTTTGGCAGGTAGGCACTGGTAACAGTGGTACCCCATTCAAACTTACCGCTGTCGGCCTTTGCTTCATTGTTGATCACTTCAAAGAAAGTAGTGAGGGCCAGGTGATCTTTAGACAGGAATGCGATCTTATCTCCTTTGTTAACAGAGAAAGTAACATCAGTAAAGAGTTTACGGCCATCCACCAGTTTTTCCAGTTTCTCTACGTTCAGGATCTGGTTACCTACTTCACGCTGTTGCTTGAAGATGATACCCGGGTACTTACGGTTAGAAGGCTGGATATCTTCCACTACCAGTTTTTCGAGGGCTTTCTTACGGGAAGTAGCCTGTTTACTTTTGGAAGCGTTGGCGCTAAACCGGGCGATAAAGTCCATAAGGTCTTTACGCTTATCTTCCATTTTCTTGTTCTTGTCTGCAATCTGGCGGGCCATCAGCTGGGATGATTCGTACCAGAAGGTATAGTTACCACTGAAGATCTGGATCTTCGCGCGGTCCACATCTGCCACATGCGTACATACGGCATCAAGGAAGTGACGGTCGTGGGATACAACGATCACGATATTTTCGTAGTCGGCCAGGAAATTCTCCAGCCAGCCAATGGTTTCCACGTCAAGGTCGTTCGTAGGCTCATCCAGCAGCAGGATATCAGGATTACCGAACAGTGCCTGTGCAAGCAGTACCCGCACTTTAAGGCTACCGGCAATGTCTTTCATGAGCGTACCGTGCATTTCTTCCTTCACACCCAGATCGCTCAGCAGTACTCCCGCATCGCTTTCCGCAGTATAACCGCCCATTTCGCCATATTCAGCTTCCAGTTCGCCTGCGCGCATACCGTCTTCTTCGGTAAAATCTTCTTTGGCGTAAATAGTGTCCCTTTCGTGTGCTATTTCCCAAAGCTTCTTATTACCCATCAATACGGCATTCAGTACGGTAACCTCATCAAACCCAAAGTGGTTTTGCGTGAGCACGCTCATGCGCTCACCGGGGGTGATTTCCACAGTACCTTTATTCGGTTCTATTTCACCGGACAATATCTTCAGAAAAGTAGACTTACCTGCTCCATTGGCCCCAATCACACCATAACAGTTCCCTTTTGTGAAATTGAGGTTTACTTCGTCAAACAATACTCTCTTTCCAAAAGAGAGCGTTACGTTTTTAACACTGATCATGCTGGCTATGTAAATTTTGAAGCTGCAAAGGTACTGATTTTATGCGGGGTTTCCAAGAAGACGTCCTGGCAGACATATCAATAAAAAATATTGATAATCATCTTTATAATAACATTTTGTACATTTCCTTTGCTGAAACACCCGGCAGTAAGTAAACTTTTATTCCGTTAACCTCTTCATCATGAAAGGGTTGCCTGCAATATGCTTTCTATACGTATCTTTAGCGCATAAAAATGGAAACCGCATGACAGCTTATAACCAGATATTTGAGAACAACAAACGTTGGATAGCTACCAAGTTAGCCACAGACGCGGAGTTTTTCGAGAAGATGGCCGATTCCCAGAAACCAGCTTATCTGTATATCGGTTGCAGCGACAGCCGCGTTCCCACCAATGAAATCATGGGGCTCGAAGCAGGTGAAGTTTTTGTACATCGCAATATTGCCAACCTTGTTCCCAACACCGACCTCAATGTAATGGGAGTGATCAACTACGCGGTGGTACATCTCGAAGTAAAACATATCATTGTATGCGGCCACTACAACTGCGGCGGCGTAAAGTCGGCCATGCAGGCGAAAGACCTCGGCATCCTCAACCCCTGGCTGCGCAACATCCGCGATGTTTACCGCCTTCATATGGACGAACTCAACGCAATAACAGATGAGCAAACACGCTACGATCGGCTCGTGGAACTGAATACACAGGAACAATGCATCAACGTGATCAAAACCGCAGCGGTACAGAAATCATACGTGGAAAAAGGATTCCCTACCGTGCACGGCTGGGTGTATGATCTGAAAAACGGCATACTCAAAGACCTGGAAATAGACTTTGAAGGCGTACTGCACGAAATTCAGAAGATTTATGACTTAACAGGTTCCGGCCTGATGCAAAAAGACAACGACTAATCATGGGTCCGATAGGCATATTCGATTCCGGCTACGGCGGCTTAACCGTACTTAAAGAAATAGTAGCGGAACTCCCGCAATACGATTATATCTACCTGGGCGATAATGCCCGCGCGCCTTATGGCAACCGCGGCTTTGATACCATTCACGCCTATACGCTGGAATGTGTGCAGAAACTGTTTGCAATGGGTTGCCCGCTGGTAATACTCGCCTGTAACACCGCTTCGGCCAAAGCCCTGCGTACCATCCAGCAAAAAGATCTGCCCGATATAGCCCCCGATAACCGGGTGCTGGGCGTGATCCGCCCTACTTCTGAAATGGTGGGCACCATCACGCAAACCGGTGAAGTAGGCATACTGGCCACCAACGGCACCGTATCGTCCGAATCTTACCCGCTGGAAATACAAAAGTTTTTCCCGCACGTAAAAACACATCAGCTGGCCTGCCCCATGTGGGTACCGCTGATTGAAAATAATGAACACGAAAGCGAAGGAGCAGACTATTTTGTAAAAGAGTACCTGGATAAAATATTGCTGCCCTCACCCGGCATCGATACCCTCGTACTTGGCTGTACCCATTATCCCCTGCTGATGAAAAAGATCAAACAGTTTTTACCAGGCGGTATTACTGTTTTGTCACAGGGAAAAATTGTGGCACATAGCCTTAAAGATTATCTGAAACGCCATCCTGAAATGGAAAGCAGGTTGAGTAAGCAACAGCAACATGCCTTTTATACAACAGATGACCCGGCAATTTTTGATAAAATGGCGGAGATCTTTTACGGTAAAACAGTGACGTCTGCAAAGATGCTTACCAAATAAATAAAGCCTGCCGGCAAATGATACCGGCAGGCTTTACATTTTTATTTCTCTTCTTTATTTTCCCTCGAGCTTCAACAGGAATGAATACTCCAACGCCACTTCCTCCAGTGCTTTAAACCTTCCGGAAGCGCCACCGTGGCCGGCTTCCATATTGGTATGCAACAGCAGTAAATGATGATCTGTTTTCATTTCCCTGAGCTTCGCCACCCACTTGGCCGGTTCCCAGTACTGCACCTGTGAATCATGTAGCCCGGTGGTGACCAGCATATTCGGATATACCTTCTGCTCCACATTATCGTAAGGAGAATAGGACTTCATGTAATCGTAAGCATCTTTATTTTTCGGATTGCCCCATTCATCAAACTCTCCGGTAGTAAGCGGAATACTTTCATCGAGCATGGTGGTAACCACATCCACAAAAGGTACCTGTGCTACAATGCCGTTGAACAACGTAGGCTCCATGTTGGCTACAGCGCCCATCAACAGGCCACCCGCACTGCCGCCCATCGCATAAAGATGCGCAGTATCGGTATAATGTTGCTGTACCAGGAATTTGGCGCAGGCGATAAAATCGGTGAACGTGTTTTTCTTTTTAAACATCTTGCCATCTTCATACCACTGCCGCCCCATTTCCTGACCACCGCGGATATGCGCAATAGCAAAAGCAAAACCACGATCCAGTAAACTTAACCGGGTAGAGCTGAAAGTGGCATCCATACTGTTGCCATAAGAACCGTATCCATACAGTAATAACGGGCCCCTGCCATTTTTCTCAAACGCTTTCTTATACACAATCGACACCGGAATTTTGGTGCCGTCGGTGGCGGTGGCAAATAATCTCTCTGTTGTGTAATCTTTCGGATCATAACCGCCCAGTACTTCCTGCTGACGTTTCAGTTCACTGGCGCCTGTTTCCATGTTGTAATCATACACCGAGTTGGGTGTGATCATGGAAGTATAGTTATACCGCAGTTCTTTGCTGTCCATTTCCGGGTTACTGCTAACGGAAGCGGTATAAGCGGTTTCTGAAAAGGGCAGGTATTTTTCCGTATGGGTGTTGTCGTTGATGATCCGGATATGCGTTAAACCGCCTTTTCTTTCTTCCAGTACCGTATACTCTTTAAACAGCTCTACTCCTTCCAGCAATACATCGCTGCGGTTGGGAATCAGTTCTTTCCAGTTTTGCCGGGAAGTTTTATCCAGCGGGGTTTCCATCAGGCGGAAGTTGAGTGCGTTCCAGTTGGTGGTGATGTAGAATTTATCATCGCGGTGATCCACATGGTACAGCATCTCTTTTTCGCGCGGGTGGAAAATGCGGAATTCTTCATTGGGTTTGGCTGCATCCAGGATCCTGCTTTCAGAGGATAAGGTGCTTTCGCTGTTGATAATAATATACTTACCGGATTTTGTTTTGGATACCTCTACATTAAACGTTTCATCGGCTTCATGATATACTTCCTTGTCGGCTGCAACGCCCAGTGAGTGCCGCATGATACGATCGGCCCGGAGGGTAACGGTATCTTTGCGGGAATAAAACAGGGTTTTATTATCGCTGGCCCAGGTGCTGCCGGCGGTGGTTTCATGAATTTCGTCTTTCAGCAGTTCGTTTGTTTCCAGGTTTTTGATCCGGATGATATAACGTCTGCGGCTCACGGTATCTATTCCGTAAGCGAGTAATTTCGCATCGGGGCTTACACTCAGTCCGGCTACCTGGCAGTAGGCGTGGCCTGCAGCCAATTCGTTTACGTTCAGGATCACCTCTTCGGGCGCGTCCAGGCTGCCTTTCTTACGGCAATGTACGGGGTACTCTTTTCCTTCTTCATAACGGGTATAGTAATAATAGCCGTTTTTAAGATAAGGCACACTCATATCTGTTTCCTTGATCCGGGATTTCATCTCGGTGAAGAGTTTTTCACGGAGCTTTTTTTCGGGCGACAGGATAGTGTCGAGGTAGGCGTTTTCTGCGTTCAGCCAGGCAAGTACTTTCGGATCTTCCCGGTTGTTCATCCAGTAATAGTTATCGATCCGTTTGTCGCCGTGGATGCTGAGTTCTTTAGCTATCTTTTCCGCTACAGGAGGTTTTATATCAACCTGATCATTCATAGTATTTTTCTTTTGATTACAAGACAAAAGCGCCGTTCCCAAAAGCAACCAACAATTACCCTGGAAGTTTTTAAACATAGGAGATAGATTTAAATAGTAAGGTTTTAACTCAAAAGCATTACAAATTACGAATTCTCCTTACACTATTTTCATATTCACCGGGTCCCAGTTGATCAGTTTTTTGCTGAAGTAGCTCTCATTTGTTACCAGGGCTGGTCCTGCGGCGCGGAGACCAAATACGGCATCTTCCACTACCGGTTTACCGGAGCGCATGGATTCAAAGAAGTTGGTGAAGTGGTCCAGGCGGTCGTCGTATCCTTTGGGAGCGGCAAAAGCGCTGGAGGTTTCTACTGTATTCCGTTTGTCTGCCGGGTATTTGGCGTTATACTCCTGCACATACTGCGCCTGTTGTTGTTTGGTAAATGTGTTATAGGTATCCCAGCCACCATAGCCCGGCGCTTCCGGCAGTTTATGTTTTTTGATTTTGAAATCATTCCAGCCCAGTTCCAGCACGCCTTCGGTACCAATAAAACGGGTGTATTCTCCGCCGCCGCTGCCATCAGCAAAATTCACGCGGAGTGTCATCTGGAAGGCGGGATGTTCTTTTGTTTCGGGATAGTCGAAAATAGCCACTACCACATCCGGCACGTCGCGGCCATCTTTCCATTGTACCAGGTTACCACTGGCATAAATAGATGTGGGGCCGAGGGATCCGGTAATGAAATGCAGTCCGGAGATCAGGTGAACAAAGAGGTCGCCGGGGATGCCGGTACCATAGGCGCGGTAATTACGCCAGCGGAAGAAGCGTACCGGGTCGAAAGGCATTTTGGCCGTATCTTTCAGGAAGGTGTCAAAATCTACGGTAGCGGGTGAAGCATCCGGCGGGATGGAATATTGCCAGGCGCCGAGTGCGCTGTGGCGGTCCATCCTGGCCTCCACCACGTTCAGTTGTCCTATTTCGCCGGCCCGGTAACGTTTACGCGCCTCCGCGAGAGCGATGCTGCTGATGCGCTGGCTGCCCACCTGGAAAACGGCTTTGGTACGTTGCTGTGCGGCAATTACTTTATGTCCTTCTTCTATCTGCTGTACCATCGGCTTTTCACAGTACACGGCTTTACCGGCTTCCATTGCGGCGATGGCAATGGTATCGTGCCAGTGATCGGGTGTAGCTACTATGATGGCGTCTATATCTTTTCGTTTCAATAGTTCGCGGTAGTCGCGGGTGGTGTATACCTGGGAACCGAATACGTCTTTTACTTTTGTGAGGTGACCGGTGTACAGATCAGCAGCGCCCACAAATTCCACTCCCGGCACTTTGATGGCGGTTTCCACATCCCCGAATCCCATGATCCCCATTCCTACGCAGGCAATGCGGATTTTGTCGTTCGGAGCTATCCTTTTCTCAGGCTGTAATATTTCTACGTGTTCCTTTTCGTTTGCGAGGGCTGCCAGCTGGCCTATTCCGAGCAGTGCAGCGGTGCTGCCGATGTGTTTGATAAACTTTCTGCGTGATTGTTCTGACATATGTTCTCTGTTTTACATTGCGTGGAAAAAACACATGATAGTAAAAAAATTTAGAAAGATAAAGTCCGATGGATGAGCGGAGGTTGTCTTACCCAGGATTACGCTGATTAAGCTGATTATCTTGATTTGATCTTTTGTGATTTTATAAATGATTAAAAAAGATTGGGGAGATGATAGCAGTTTTGGATCTTTTTTGGAAGATTTTTAGCTTTTGGAAGATAAAAGAATAAATGAAAAAAAGAAAGGAGATAAGAATGGATATACCATTCTCATCTCCCCAAATCTTTTTTAATCATTTATAAAATCACAAAAGATCAAATCAAGATAATCAGCTTAATCAGTGTAATCCTGAGTAAGACAAACTCCGCGCGCTTATTTCTCGGAAGAAAGTCCTGCTCCAATGAACTCCCGGTTGAGGCGGGCGATATTGGTGAGGGAAATTTCTTTCGGACATTCAGCTTCGCAGGCGCCGGTATTGGTACAGCTGCCAAAACCTTCCTTATCCATTTGCGCTACCATGTTGAGGGCGCGGGATTGTTTTTCTGGCTGGCCCTGTGGCAGCAATGCCAGCTGGGAAACTTTTGCAGATACGAACAGCATGGCAGAAGAGTTCTTACAAGCTGCTACGCAGGCGCCGCAACCGATACAGGCAGCAGCCGCAAAAGCCAGGTCAGCTTTGTTTTTATCTACCGGTAAACAGTTCGCATCCTGTGCGTTACCTGTATTTACGGAAATATAACCGCCTGCTTCAATGATACGGTCGAAAGCGGATCTGTCTACTGTCAGATCTTTAATTACCGGGAATGCACCTGCTCTCCAGGGTTCTACCGTAATGGTGTCGCCATCTTTGAAAGCGCGCATATGCAGCTGGCAGGTAGTAGTACCATCCCACGGACCGTGTGCGCGGCCATTGATATGCATGGAGCACATACCGCAGATACCTTCGCGGCAATCGTGATCAAATGCTACTGGTTCTTTGCCTTCATTGATCAGCTCTTCATTCACCACATCAAACATTTCCAGGAAAGACATTTCAGAAGAAATGTTTTTTGCCTGTAATGTTTCAAATCTACCCTGATCGTTTTTGTTTTTCTGCCTCCACACTTTTAATGTGAGGTTCATGTTATAATGTTCCATATACCTTGGACAATTATTTGATTTATAATCCTGGTTAACCGTTAAACAGTTTACCAATAACCATTATTTGTAGCTACGCTGTGTTGGTTTACATTCAACGAATTCCAGCGGTTCTTTGTGCAGTTCATACTGGCCATCGCCTTTGTATTCCCATGCAGATACGTAGCTGAAGTTTTCGTCGTCACGTTTTGCTTCCCCTTCATCTGTTTGTGATTCTTCGCGGAAGTGGCCACCACAGGATTCGCGGCGGTTCAGCGCATCAATGCACATTAATTCGCCCAGTTCCAGGAAGTCGGCCACACGACCGGCTTTTTCCAGTTCAGGGTTGAATTCATTGGCTTCACCGGGAACACGAACATCTTTCCAGAACTCGGCACGCAGCGCTTTAATTTCTTCGATCGCTTCTTTCAGTCCCTTTTCATTACGCGCCATACCGCATTTTTCCCACATGATCTTACCCAGTTTCTTGTGGAAGAAATCGACAGATTTGGTGCCTTTGATGTTGATGAACTTATTCATGGTTTCCCTTACTTTATTTTCTGCTTCCACGAAAGCAGGATGGTCGGTAGGGATTGCCTTTGTGCGGATTTCATCTGCCAGGTAATTACCAACGGTATAAGGAATAACGAAGTAACCATCTGCCAGCCCCTGCATCAGTGCAGATGCACCCAGGCGGTTAGCGCCGTGATCAGAGAAGTTTGCTTCTCCCAGGGAATACAAGCCGGGAACGGTAGTACCCAGTTCGTAATCCACCCAGAGGCCACCCATTGTGTAGTGTACTGCAGGATAGATACGCATAGGCAGTTCGTAAGGATTTTCACCGGTGATTTTGGCATACATGTCGAACAGGTTACCATATTTCTCGGCTACTACTTCTTTACCCAGTTTAATGATTTCTTCTTTGGAAACATTGGAAAGCTGGCGTTTACCCACTTCAATATTACCATAACGTTCGATGGCTGCGGCAAAGTCGAGGTATACGGCCTGTTTGGAAGTACCTACGCCATAACCGGCATCGCATCTTTCTTTTGCTGCACGGGAAGCCACGTCGCGGGGAACGAGGTTACCGAATGCAGGATATCTTCTTTCCAGGTAGTAATCCCTTTCTTCTTCAGGAATGTCGCTGGCTTTGCGGGTATCGTTTTGTTTTTTGGGTACCCAGATACGGCCATCGTTACGCAGTGATTCTGACATGAGGGTCAGTTTCGACTGGTGATCGCCGGAAACCGGGATACAGGTAGGATGGATCTGCGTGAAGCAGGGGTTAGCGAAGTAAGCGCCGTTCTTGGTAGCTTTCCAGGCGGCAGTTACGTTAGAACCCATTGCGTTGGTAGACAGGTAGAACACGTTGCCATAACCACCGCTGCAGATCAGCACGGCATGACCGAAATGGCGTTCCAGTTCGCCGGTGATCAGGTTACGTGCAATGATACCGCGTGCTTTACCATCGATTTTCACGATGTCGAGCATTTCGTGGCGGTTATACATTTTCACGTTACCCAGCGCTACCTGGCGTTCCAATGCGGAGTAAGCGCCGAGGAGCAGCTGCTGACCGGTTTGACCAGCAGCATAAAAAGTACGTTGTACCTGCGTACCACCAAAAGAGCGGTTACTTAACAGGCCACCGTATTCACGTGCAAAGGGAACACCCTGTGCCACGCACTGATCTATAATATTACCGCTCACTTCTGCCAAACGGTGTACGTTCGCTTCGCGGGCGCGGTAGTCACCACCTTTTACTGTGTCGTAGAATAAGCGGAAAACAGAGTCACCGTCATTCTGATAATTTTTTGCCGCATTGATACCACCCTGGGCAGCAATACTGTGCGCGCGGCGCGGACTATCCTGAAAGCAGAATGCTTTTACTTTATATCCCAACTCTCCTAATGAAGCCGCTGCTGAAGCGCCGGCCAAACCAGTACCAATGATAATTACTTCCAGGTTGCGCTTATTGGCAGGGTTCACCAGTTTACAGTGTCCTTTATAGTCTTCCCATTTGGAATTTAATGGTCCGGCAGGAATTTTTGCGTCAAACATATATCCTTACTTTACAGAATTATTTGAAATAGATTACAACGGGGATGATAGCGAAACCGATAGGGATTGCGATACCAAACAACCATATGCCAATGAAGCTGAGTAAGCCGTTGTATTTTTTATGATTTAAACCAAAGGTCTGACAGGCGCTTTTAAAGCCGTGGACCAGGTGGAAGGACAGACCGATCATACCGATCACGTACAATGCTACCAGCCAGCCATTCTTAAAGGTTTCATAAGATAAAGCGTACAGGTCTTTCAGCGGTTCAATGCTGCCTTCATAAGTGCGGGTGGGCATTTCCGTGTAGTGGAATTTCCCCCAGAAGTTAACCAGGTGGATAACGATGAAGATGAAGAGGATACTTCCCATAATGGCCATCTGACGACTGAACCAGGAAGATGTCTGATTGCCCGGGTTCACGGCATATTTCACCGGACGGGCTGCTCTGTTGCTGAATGTGAGCTGGAGCGCAATAAACGCGTGCAGCAGTATCACAATTTTCAGCCCCCAGGCAATAAACTGAATCAGGCTGTTGTGTCCCATAAACGCAGCGTATGCGTTAAAGGCTTTGCCTTCGTCGTTATACAACAGCTGGAAATTACCTGCCAGGTGTACAATAACAAAACTGCAAAGAAACAAGCCGGTAGCACCTACCAATAACTTCTTACCGATAGAGGTATTAAAGAACTGTGACCACTTCATAAGTAAAATTCTAAGCTTCCTAGTATAAAAAGATGTTTGAAATGTCGGGCAAATTTAACGCAGGAAAAATAAAAACCAAATGATATTTATCAGGTTTTCACACGCATATACTATTATACGCATACATTACGTATTTATAATCATATAAACACGCATAATATCTTTCATTTTGTAATGAAAATTAATATTATTCCAGCCGTTTTAACATGATATTATCTACCATGTTAAACAGGTGTAATGGTTGATATGTCCGCCATTTATCATCATCGAGCAGGTGAACATAGTAGTGCAAACGGGCTCTCTCAAACTCTTCACGGGTTTGTATTGGCATGTTCAGGCTTACGATCCAACCGCCTTCATCGCGGATATCTTCCCACCATTCTTCATAATAACAATCATCGGAAGAATGGAAGTTCATTACATTTTCCGTGATGAGGATATATTTTGTGATGCCTTGTGCGATGAGGGTATCGATGATGTTGCGCTTCATAGTCATGATGTCGTTATCAATAGCATCATTCCATTCTCCCAGTAATTCTATGATGGCGAAGTTAAACTGGTAATCTATGAAGAGGATTTTCATGTACAGGTTGCGTGAGCCAAATTCATCCCACTGTGGATGTATATAATAGTTATACACCGAATTGGAATATTCAAACTCACTGTATTCCCTTCCGTAAAACGGAGAGTACTCATCTTCTTCGGCGGTGTACAAATGCCGCCAGTTGTAATATGGCTCTATGTTATGCATACCTGGTTTCTGGGTACAAAAATTTTTAAATCATTTTCCGGTAAAGTCGTCCACTGCCTTTTTCACGCTGCCAGCCTTTAACAGCAGTTGTTGCGCCTGTTCGTAGTCGGTGAGTGACAATTGTTCCATGAGCATTTTCACGCCGCGGTCTACCAGCTTTTCGTTACTGAGCTGCATGTTCACCATTTTGTTATCTTCTACCCTGCCGAGCTGGATCATTACGGCGGTAGACAGCATATTCAGCACCAGCTTCTGCGCAGTGCCGCTTTTCAGGCGTGTGCTGCCCGTAACAAACTCCGGCCCTACCACTACCTCCACGGGGAAGTCGGCGGCTGCAGATACCGGCGTATCCGGGTTACAGCTGATACTGCCCGTAACAATACCGTGCTTACGGCATTCATTGAGGGCGCCTATTACATACGGCGTGGTGCCGCTGGCCGCGATTCCCACCACCACATCTTTATCAGTTATATTATACGCCTGCAGATCTTCCCAGCCCTGTGTGCGGCTGTCTTCCGCAAACTCCACTGCTTTACGTATAGCTGTATCGCCGCCGGCAATCAATCCTACCACCAGTCCCTGCGGCACGCCAAAAGTAGGCGGGCACTCAGAGGCGTCTACCACGCCTAAGCGGCCACTGGTACCGGCTCCCATATAAAACAGGCGGCCACCTGCCAGCATTTTATCTGCTACGGCAGTCACCAGTTTCTCTATTTGCGGGATCGCTTTTTCCACGGCTAACGGAACGGTCTGATCTTCTTTGTTCATGTTCGTCAGCAGCTGCTGCACGCTCATCTTTTCAAGGTGACGATAGTGTGAAGGCTGTTCCGTTACTTTTACAAATGACATATTGAATGGTTAAAAATGATTAACGATGATATTCCAGCAAACCTTCCATTGGCGTGCGCAGCACTTTGCCCATTGGCAATTCATAGAGTTCGCACAATTCGCTGATAATGTCGCGGAAATGCCAGGCAACCCCACCGGTAAAGTGTAGTGCAGTGGTCCAGCTTTCCCTGTATTTATAAATATGATTGAAGAAAAAGTCGTTCAGCCCGTCTTCCAGGATATTCTGAATCATATAGTGCTCGCGGTTTTCCGACAGAAACTCTGTAAACCCAGCCAGGTATCGGTTGGCTAACGGCTTGCGGTATACGTTTTCCAGGATCTCATCTTTATTGGTATGGTACTTATATTCAAAGCGGGCGTGCAGGTCGTCATCAAAACTATGGTAGAGGTAATACTGGAGTACTTTACGCCCCAGATAGGCGCCACTACCTTCATCGCCGAGGATATAACCCAGGCCCGGATTGTTCTTCACCACCTCTTTCCCATCGTAGTAACAGGAGTTGGAGCCGGTGCCTAAAATGCTTACCACACCTTCCTGTGTGCCGCAAAGTGCACGGGCAGCGCCCATAAGGTCGTGCTGTACATCGTATGCAGCAGCCGGCCATACGGCCTTTATAGCATCGGATACCAGCTGCAGGTTCTTTGGCTGCGACAGGCCGGTTCCGTAAAAATATACTTCTGTTACCGGTTGGCCGGCAGGTAACTGTGGTACCAGTTCCTTTTCGAAAATGGCCTTGATCTGCTCCGCAGATTGAAAATACGGACTCACGCCCTGCGTTTTCAATACCAGCGGTTCCCCCTCGCCCAGCAAGCCCCATTCCGTCTTTGTAGATCCGCTGTCTGCAATTAACTTTATTCCAGCACCCATATCCGGTTATTTATGAAATTTAAGAATCCTAAAAGTTTGCACCCGATTTATGCTATTTTTGTCACAATTTAAACAAAAGGGGTTCATAAAAACAAATGGCCCCTTTAAGTTTAAGTGATGATGATACATGTATGCAGCAGATTGCTTTCCGCCAGGTGCTTTTGCTACATGAATACAAAGATTGGTCATATAAATTAGCGGGATAATAATCTGATTATGTCTAACAGGAAGTTGAATGTTTTTTTACCTCTTCTCTTTGCAGTTGTATTAGCCCTGGGAATGTTCCTCGGACATAAAATGCCTGGATCGAACAACGGAGGGGGCACTGTATTTTTCACCAAACCCAACAGGGGCCCGTTACAGGAAGTGATGGACCTGATCAAAGCGAAATATGTAGATTCACTCAATACAGATGATTTACAACAAGAAGCCATAGAAGGGTTGCTAACCCACCTGGATCCTCACTCCATATATATACCACCTTCTGAACTGCAACGGGTGAATGAAGATATGGAAGGTAACTTTGAAGGGATCGGGGTAGAATTCAATATCACTGCCGATACGGTGAACGTGGTGAGTGTGCTGAGCGGCGGCCCGTCTGAAACCGCAGGCGTGCAAACCGGTGATAAGATCCTGAAAGTGAACGACAGCCTGGTAGCCGGCAACAGCATAACTCCGGAAAAGATCCGTAAACTGCTGAGAGGCCCTGCCGGTTCTACCGTGAACACCATTGTATTACGACAGGATAAAAAAATCACCATTCCCATCAAAAGAGGCGTTATTCCTTTATATAGTATAGATGCCAGCTACCTGGCAGCTCCCGGTGTGGGCTATATCAAGATCAGCAAATTCTCTGCCACTACCTACGATGAGTTTATGAAAGCCATCCGTCTGCTGGAAAAACAAGGCATGCAGAAACTGGTCATTGACCTCAGACAGAACCCCGGCGGTTACCTGGATGCGGCCACCCGCATAGCCGATGAACTCATCGACGACCAGAAACTGATTGTATACACGAAGGGGAAAGACTTCCCACGCACCGATTATAAAACGAAACGGCCGGGTCTTTTTGAAAGAGGCGCCCTCGCCGTACTTACGGATGAAGGCTCTGCTTCCGCCAGTGAAATCCTTGCAGGCGCCATACAGGACTGGGACCGTGGCACCGTTATTGGCCGCCGCACTTTTGGTAAGGGCCTGGTACAGGAACAGTACGACCTGGACAACGGGGGCGCGCTGCGCCTTACCGTGGCCCGCTATTATATTCCTTCCGGCAGAAGTATCCAGAAGCCCTATGGAAAAGGGCATGATGATTATGATGACGACATCATTGAACGTTATCACCACGGGGAAATGGTGAACAAAGACAGTATTAAAATAACCGATACCGTGCTTTATAAAACAGCAGCAGGCCGCCCGGTTTACGGCGGTGGCGGTATTACCCCGGATATTTTCATTCCGTTTGATACTTCCCGCTTTACACCTACTTTAACGGCCATTTATACCCGCAATACGTTCAGCAACTTTGCGTATCAGTATTATACCACGCACAGGGAAATTTTCAAATCTTATAAGAACGCAGAGGCTTTCACCAAAAACTTCCAGGCTACGCCTGAACTGATCAGCGACTTTAAAGCATACGCTAAAAAAGACAGCGTACCTGGCCTGGATCATCTTACGGCCCGTGACGAAATAGAAATCCGGACAAGGCTCAAAGCCATGCTGGCACGCCAGCTGTACAGAACGGAAGGTTTCTATGAAGCCATTAATGCAGAAGATCCTATGGTAAAGAAAGCGCTTGAAGTAGTGAGCAAGGAAAAGGGCGCTGCGGAGTAATCGCCTTCGGCGATTTTTAAATTGTCTTGGAGCAGGATTACGCTGATTATACTGATTTGTAGGATTTGATCATATTTGATTTTAAAAGATTAAGGGAGATAGGAGTGAGTACCACTTCTATCTCCCTTAATTCTTTAATTGATTTTATTTTCAGGGATTTTTAAAAGACTAAGGGAGATAAAAAGCGATATCCGCTTCTATCTCCCTTAATCTTTTAAAATCAAATATGATCAAATCCTACAAATCAGTATAATCAGCGTAATCCTGCTCCAAGACAATTTAAAAGCGCCGAAGGCGCTCCCTCGTTACTGGTTCTTACGCTGCATCTTAGGCAATGACTGAACGATCAGGTCGTTCATTACGTTCACTGCTTCATCGAGATAGATGTCTTTGGTTCTGATCCTGATCCAGTCCTTGTTACGGGCTATCTTGGAAGAATCGCTGCCAAATTTCTCCATATCGGATTTGATATTTACGATACTGAGTTCTTTTACTTTATCATTTACTGCATCATATTTTTTGAGTGCAGCGGTATTTGTTTTTTGTTCTGTTTTATAAGTCTGCAGGTTCAGGGAATAAGTTTCCTGTTTTTCCAGTTTCTTTAAAGTGTTCAGGTTTTCGTTGAGCAATTTGAAAGCTGCGCTGGAGGCCATTCTTTTTTCGCTGCTCTTTTTCAGAGATTCTGCATTTACCGGGTTATACCATGCGGTGAAGCTTGCGCGGGGGATTTCATCCCATGCCAGTGCATCGGAATCTTTGCGTTCGGCTACTTCGTAGTATGGATCAGGCAATACGATATCTGAAGCCACGCCTTTCAGCTGGGTAGAGCCTCCATTTGCGCGGTAAAATTTCTGCTGGGTAAGTTTCAGGGCGCCGAGGCTGCCACCGTCTTTCACCGGGTAGAAATCATCGAGGTTGAAGAGACGCTGTACAGTGCCTTTACCAAATGTTTGAGTGCTGCCGATGATCACTGCGCGTTTGTAATCCTGCATGGCTGCAGCCATAATTTCGGAAGCGGAGGCGCTGTATTCATTTACCATGATAGCCAGTGGTCCTTCGTATTGTACATTTTTATCGCGGTCACGCAGTACTACAGCGTCGCCACCACGGGAACGTACCTGTACCACGGGGCCTTCCGGAATAAACAGACCAGCCATTTGCACTACATCCTGGAGGGAGCCGCCGCCGTTAAAGCGGAGATCGAGGATGATGCCTTCCACGTTTTCTGCTTTCAGTTTAGCTACTTCTTTGGCAACGTCTTCCGCGCTGCGGGCGCCGTTACGGTCGTTGAAGTCGGCGTAAAATTCCGGCAGGTAGATGTAGCCTATTTTATGTTGTCCGTTGATGATCGCTGATTTGGCGAATGTTTCTTCGGTAACAATTTCATCACGGATGATGGTGATATCTTTATTGGTACCGTCCACGCTTCTTACGGTCAGTTTAACGGGGGTACCTTTTTTACCACGGATCAGTTTCACCGCATCTTCTACGGGGTAACCTGTGATATCCACTGGTTCAGTATTTCCCTGGGCTACTTTCTGGATTACATCGTTTGCTTTCAGTTGTCCCTGTTTCCAGCTCGGACTTCCGGTAACGATGCTTACCACGCGGATTTTGTCGCCTTCTTCTTTCAGCTGTGCGCCGATACCAAAGAACTTACCGGCCATCTGTTCTTCGAACGCGCGTTTTTCATCCGGCGGGAAGTAGTCGGTATGCGGATCCATCGTAGTGGTGATTGCATTTACGTAGAGGTTAAAGCGATCATTATCGTTCTGCCTGTTTTTCAGACGTTCAAAATAACGGTCGTACAGTTGTTTCACCTTTACGCGGGCTTCTGCTTCCAGTTCCACATCGGTTTTGGTTTTAATACTGTCTTTCCCTTTATCTTTTTCTCTCATTTCCTGGAGATCGGTCAGTTTTTCCAGCGTACGGTATTTCAATACTTTGCGCCAGGCTTCTTTGCGGGCATTTTCATCAGCAGGAAAATCCACTTTATCCGGGTCCAGTGTTACCTTTTCATCCACAGTGAAATCAAAAGGTTTTGACAGGATTTCGGGGTAGATCGCCGCGGCTTCAGCCACCCGTTGTTTAATCAGGGTGTTGATGCTGCGGAAACAGTCGATCGGCGCGCCTTTCAGTTCATCATCAATATGAACGGCAAGCGGCATGAGCTTATCCACATCTGTTTTCAGGAAAAATTTCTTTTCCGTGTCCAGGCTACGCAGGTATTTATTAAAAACTTCGGTGGAGAATTTATCATCTATTGCTTTAGGTTGATAATGCCCTTCTTTCAGCATCTGCCCTACCAGGTTCATGATCACCTCGTAACGACCGGGAGGATCGTCATTATGTCCGAGCTTATTAAAAGCCAGCACGCCTGCGGAGATGCTAAGCAGCACAACCGGTATAATCACTTTCAGTCTCATATGTATCTCAATTGAACTTAAACGTTGTCAAATCAAATATAAAATAAAATCACCCGTCGGTCGTGCAATTTATTTCCTTTTAACAAAAAATTGGGCCAAACGGGCACCAGGCGAGATACATGGCTGAAAAGCGTTGCTTTTCCCGCTCGCTGCAGTACCTGTAAAGGTGTAGTTGCCGATAGCTCCGTGACCCGGGGTATACCGGGAGGAACCCCGCCTTAAAGGTGGACCTGAAGTAAACGATTAAGGTGGCTGGAATGTTTTATTCTTTCACCAGCTTATACACCGCTCCTTTAAAGCCGCTGCTGCCGGAAGTGCTGGCAAGCATATATAATTCGCCCTGTTCATCCTCTCCCCAGCTGAGGATCTGGAGGTTATCTGCCGGGCGACCGGTGAGTTCCAGGGGAGCGCTGTCCCATTTTTGCCCGTTGGGCGTGAGTACAAAGGCTTTGCCGTTATAATCGCCGAAAACATATAATCCTTTCAGTGCCGGGATGGCGCTTCCGCGATATACATAGCCACCGGTGATACTTATCCCCACATCGTGGCTGTATTCGTGGATAGGTGCAATCAATGCCGACTTGTCCGCGCCCGCAGGCACATTATAATCGTGATTGCCTTCCAGGATCCGCCAGCCGTAATTGCCTCCTTTGGTAATGATGTCTACTTCTTCATACTTATTCTGTCCCACATCACCCGCAAAAAGCATCCTGGTAGTTTTGTCGAAGGAAAAGCGCCAGGGGTTGCGAAGGCCATAGGCCCATATTTCAGGCCGGGTGTCGGGCCGGTTAACGAAAGGATTATCCGGCGGGATGGAATAGGGTGTTCCATTGACATTTATTCTTAATATTTTACCCAATAAAGTATTGAGATCCTGACCGTTGCCAATAGTGCCATGCTTATCGCCGCCACCGCCGCCATCGCCAAGCCCCACGTAGAGGTAGCCATCCGGGCCAAACTGCAGCTGCCCGCCATTGTGATTGGATTCCGGCTCATCCACTTCCAGCACAATTCTTTTGGAGGCTGGGTTAGCCACATTTGGATTTCCTGCTGTGGTGGTAAACTCTACCAGCCGGCTGGTGTGGTTGAAGCCGGATTTTTTAGCAGGCGAGCTATAGTACACATAAAACTTGTGATTCGATTTAAAATCGGGGTGAAAGGCCATCCCCAGCAGCCCCCGTTCATCATATCCCGGATTTACGGAGATCATATCGCCGCTTACATCCAGGAAAGGAGTGGGAAGCAGCTTGTTTTGCTGCACAATCCATACTTTCCCTTCTTTCTGACAGAAAAATAACCTGCCGGAACCATCCCCGGGCACGGCCATATTTACCGGAGATATGAACTGGTCTGTTACCAGCTGCAGCTTCGCTTTCCGGGGCGCATTAGCCGGAGGCTCCGGGCCATCATCATTTGAATTGTTGCCCGCACAGGCAAACTGTATGAATATAGCCGGTAATAAAGCCCGGAAAATAAGGGTATGTATTTCCATAGAACTGCGGTATTAATGCAGAATAAATATAAACCAGAAAGCCGAAAAGAAGAAGTGATTGTGGTGAGCGGTGAAGCGGATTGTCCGATATTCTGCCGGCGCCGGTTCTGATTTTTGTACCTTCGCAAAAAATCATCAGGTTGGACACTACGGCACCGAAAAAGAACGACCCATACGCTTCGCTACGCTTTCCGGAATTCAACTATTACCTGGTAATCCGCTTTGCGCTTGTATTTGCGCTGGCCATGCAATTTGCCATTATAGAATGGAAGGTATATGAAATTGCAAAAGATCCCTTCTCACTGGGATTGATAGGTTTGGCAGAAGTAATTCCTGCTGTGTTGCTGGCGCCGTTTGCTGGTCATATGGTGGACAAACGCGAGAAGCGGGGCATGCTCCTCAACTGTGTGATTGCTTATCTTTTTATCAGCTCGGGACTATTCCTGTTAACCTGGGACCGCGCAGTGGCGGGCATCTCAAAGCACTGGGTGCTTAACCTCATTTACCTGCTGGTTTTCCTGGGCGGTATTGTGCGGGCCTATACAAGTCCTTCCAACTTTACCCTGATGTCGCTGCTGGTACCGCGTGAATTATACGCCAACGCCTCTACGTGGAGCAGTTCTGCCTGGCAGATAGGCGGTGTACTGGGGCCTGCGCTGGGCGGGCTTTTCATTCACTGGTTCGGGGTACACTGGTCGATGTTGATGGTGGTATTTATTTTCCTGGCGCCTCTATACAGTTTGCTGAAGATAAAGCCCAAGCCGGTTTATTATAAACCGAAGGGGGAAAGTTTTGTGACGGGTCTTACTGAAGGAATGCGGTTTGTATGGAAAACCAAAGTGGTATTGAATGCGATGGCGCTTGATATGTTTGCGGTGTTGTTTGGCGGTGCGGTGGCGATGTTACCGGCATTTGCCACAGATGTGCTGCATGTGGGTTCCCTGGGATATGGATTGCTGCGTTCTGCCCCTGCGGTGGGCGCGTTGGTCACCATGTTTATACTGGCTCATAAGCCATTGGTGAACAAACCGGGCATCAAGCTGCTGGCGGCGGTATTTGGTTTTGGATTAACCATTATATTGTTTGGTCTTTCCACGAGCTTTTACCTGTCGATGTTTGCGCTGCTGATCAGTGGCGCGCTGGATGGTATCAGTGTAATCATACGGCAAACGATCCTGCAGTTAAAAACGCCGGACGATATGCGCGGGCGGGTAGCATCGGTAAGTTCCATGTTTGTGGGTTCTTCCAATGAGCTGGGGGCCTTTGAAAGCGGCTTTATGGCCAGGGCAATGGGTTTGGCGCCATCGGTGGTATTTGGAGGATGTGTTACGCTGGGTGTAGTGATCACCACTTACATTATCTCGCCGGCTATGCGCAAGCTGGATCTGAAGCCATAGCGGGCGGCGGGTAGCCTTTAACAGCACTAACCGCCTTTACCTATAAATCCATCTTTTCTTTTAACTTTTCCAGCACATAATAAACAGCCGGGCAAACGGTGCTGTTTTCGTAGGTGATCTTCGGGCGTTTAAAGAAGTCGTAACTGTCTGTATAGGGATAGTTGGCGCAATCGCCGGGGCGTACGTCATAGATGCCACAGTAGTTGTCGGCGCCCAGGAAAGGGCACGGCGTGAACTTCACCACATAGTCTTCATCCTTATCAAGCCGGAGGTAGGTTTCAATAAAATCGCCTTCCTTCATGCCTAGGTGCTTTGAGATGCGCCTGATATCGGGCCCTTTAAAACGGGGACTGATGGTTTTGCAGCAGTTACCGCACTGGAGGCAGTCGATTTTACTGAATGCTTCTTCGTGCAGATCCGGCAACAGTTTCTCCACTCCTTTTCCACGGCGGGTTTGCAGTTTTGCGAGGAACTGTTTATTCGCTTTTTGCTTGTCCTGGGCCTTCTGTTCCCAGTCTTCTAATATTTTGCTCATTTGCTGCAAAGATAGGTAAATAGTCTGTGGACAAAATTATGACATATACCCTTATCCCTGAAGTATCATTTATCACTGTTTTCCCCCGCCAATATTGATTGTTTGGCCGTTGCTTAAAATCTGCATAGCTTTGCGCATTCTATTTCAAATTACCTGCTTACATCATGAATCTTTTTGATATTCAACAAAATGAATTCGTGCACCGTCACATAGGGCCGAATGAAAGAGAGACCAACCAGATGCTGGAAACCATCGGGGCCTCCAACCTGGACCAGCTGATCAGCAAAACCGTTCCGGGCGCCATCCGTATGCAACAGCCATTGGCTATTCCTGCAGCGATGAGTGAAAGTGATTATCTCCGTCATCTGAAGGACATATCACTGAAAAACAAAGTATACCGCAACTATATTGGCCAGGGTTATTTTGATACCATTACACCGAGTGTTATTCTGCGTAATGTATTTGAGAATCCAGGATGGTATACCCAGTATACGCCTTACCAGGCAGAAATTTCCCAGGGCCGCCTGGAAAGCCTGCTGAACTACCAGACGATGGTATGCGATCTGACCGGACTGCCAATTGCCAATGCTTCCCTGCTGGATGAAGCCACTGCAGCAGCAGAGGCCATGACCATGTTCTTCAATGCGTTGAATAAGGATCATGACCATGTAACCAGGCCTAAATTTTTTGTAGATAACAACGTATATCCGCAAACGCTGGATGTAATTCATACCCGCGCTACCCCGCTTCACATTGAAGTAGTGGTAGGCGATTACAAAACTGCTTCCTTCGACGAATTATACTTCGGCGCGCTGATCCAGTATCCCGACAACGTAGGCGCTGCAGCCGGTTACCGTGCTTTCATTGACCAGGTACATGCGGCGGGTGCATTTGTAGGTGTGGCAACAGATCTGCTGGCACTGACCCTGCTCACCTCCCCCGGCGACATGGGCGCTGATGCAGCCTTTGGTTCTGCACAACGCTTTGGTGTTCCATTGGGCTTTGGGGGTCCGCACGCTGCTTTCTTTGCAGTAAAGGATGACTTTAAACGTTCTATCCCTGGTCGTATCATCGGTGTGAGCATTGATGCCAATGGCGGCCGTGCGCTGCGTATGGCACTGCAAACCCGTGAACAGCACATCAAACGTGAAAAAGCGACTTCCAATATCTGTACAGCACAGGCCCTGCTGGCCAACATGGCCGCCATGTATGCCGTATATCATGGTCCGGAAGGGCTGAAAAATATTGCTACCCGTATTTCCCTGCTTACCAACACACTGGCGGGCAAGCTCAAGGCCAAAGGGCTGAAGCTGGCGTCAGACAGCTTCTTCGATACTATCGTAGTAGAAGGCGCTGATGTAAAAGATGCAGCAGAAGCATTGGGTATCAACTTCCGTTACTTCGCCAATGGCAACGTGGGTATCTCTCTCGATGAAACCACCACCATTGCTGATGTAAACGATATCCTGCACGTATTTGGCGCAGGTACTACAGATGCAGCAGCCATTTCTGGTGGCACCACCGGTATCCCTGCCGATCTGCAACGTACTTCTCCTTACCTGCAATACCCTGTATTTAACAGCTATCACAGCGAATCACTGATGATGCGTTACCTGAAGATGCTGGAAAACAAGGATCTTTCCCTGAATACTTCCATGATCTCCCTGGGTTCCTGCACCATGAAGCTGAATGCAGCTACCGAGATGATTCCTTTGAGCTGGGCACACTGGAGCAAGATGCATCCATTTGCACCGAAAAACCAGGTAGGCGGCTATTTACAGATGACCGAAGAATTGGGAGAATACCTCAGCAAAATTACCGGCTTCGACGCATGCAGTCTGCAACCCAACAGTGGCGCACAGGGCGAATACACCGGCCTGCTGGTGATCCGCGAATACCAGAAGAGCAGAGGTGAAGGCCACCGTAATGTAATGCTGATCCCGGTCAGCGCCCACGGTACCAACCCTGCATCTGCAGTAATGGCAGGCTTTAAGGTAGTGATTGTAAAAGCACTGGAAAACGGCTACATCGATGTAGACGATCTGAAAGCAAAAGCAGCCACCTACAGTAAAGACCTCGCCGGTATCATGATCACCTATCCATCTACCTATGGTGTATATGAAGAAAGTGTAAAAGATATCTGCGCTACTATACACGAACATGGCGGACAGGTATATATGGACGGCGCCAACATGAATGCCCAGGTAGGTTTAACTGCACCCGGACTGATTGGCGCAGATGTTTGTCACCTGAACCTGCACAAAACTTTCGCTATCCCTCACGGTGGCGGCGGTCCCGGCATGGGCCCTATCTGCGTAGCCAAACACCTGGCGCCATTCCTGCCAGGACACGTTACGCTGAATGATGGCAAGCCATCCAACGCAGTATCTGCAGCGCCATTTGGTTCTGCCAGCATCCTGCTGATCTCTTACGCTTACATCCGCATGCTTGGATTCAACGGCGTTAAACAGGCATCTGAATTTGCTATCCTGAATGCCAACTATATGAAGGCAAAACTGGAAAAAGCATATGACATCCTGTATACCGGTGTTAACGGCACCTGTGCGCATGAATTCATTGTGGACCTCCGTCCGTTTAAAGCAGCTGCCGGTATTGAAGCGGAAGATGTAGCCAAACGCCTGATGGATTATGGCTTCCACGCTCCTACCATGAGCTTCCCGGTTCCTGGCACTATCATGATTGAGCCTACTGAAAGTGAGGATAAAGGTGAGCTGGATCGCTTCTGCGATGCCTTGCTGGCTATCCGTGAAGAGATCCGTGCGGTAGAACTGGGTCAAAGCGATAAACAAAACAACGTGCTGAAAAATGCACCGCATACCCAACAGGTGATCACTGCTGATGAATGGACCCGTCCATACAGCCGTCAGCAGGCAGCCTTCCCGCTGGAATATGTGAAGGCAAATAAATTCTGGCCTTCTGTAAGCCGTATCAACAATACATTCGGCGACAGGAACCTGATCTGTACCTGCGAACCTGCAAGTGCATATGAGGAAGCAGCGGTATAAGCTGTTGGTTTAAAAATTAAAAGAGAAGGGGATAGATGTTACGTCTATCCCCTTCTCTTTTTTTACAGATATATAACGGTTATTGTAAGACAGGCTCCAGTACTTCCAGGCGCCCATCGATTGGCTGGGTAATATCCAGGCCAAGTATTCTTGCTACTAACGGGTACACATGTACGTTTTCGAAAGTGGCGATGCGGGTGTGTGGCTTAAAGGCCGGGCCCCAGGCCATGAATACAGCGTTCATGTTGGTGAGGTTATTATCATACCCATGATGACCTGGACTTGCTTTT
This sequence comes from Chitinophaga sp. G7 BAM 1005, assembly GCF_057126945.1. NCBI lineage: Bacteria > Pseudomonadati > Bacteroidota > Chitinophagia > Chitinophagales > Chitinophagaceae > Chitinophaga > Chitinophaga sp. G7 BAM 1005. The sequence continues at coordinate 5,581,802 of NZ_CP181478.1, forward strand.
TTTGCCGGTGTAAATATATAGTTGGCTTCTGCCAGCAGGATAATATCACCGATGCGGTTATAAACATCTTCCTGGCCATAATGCCATCTTTCCGGTGTTTCCTTTTTCAGGTAAGCCGTATAGTGGTTTTCGTGTTGTTTAAGATAATCATATGCGGCTTTGATTTCCTCGTCGGTTTTACCGTATAGCATTACCTTTTCGTTTCCTGGTATACTTTTCAGGGGTTGCAGTACGGGTGCATCGGGCAGGGTGATGGTGTGAGTAGTATCTGCCTGCATCATACCGTGATCGGATACCACGATAAAATTTACCGGCAGATGCAACTGTTCTACTTCGGCCACCATTTTGCCGATGGCGGCATCCACAAATTGTACGGCGCTGCGTACACTGTCGGCGTCCGGCCCCCAGGAATGTCCCATGTGATCCACTTCGGGGAAGTAGAAGGTAATGAGGTGCGGGCGTTGTTCTTCCGGCAGGCGGAGCCAGTTTATTACTGTTTGGATGCGTTGATCGATCCCTGTTTTTTCCTGGTATTTAAAATAGTAGGTAGGGCGTACGTTTTGTATGGCGCTTTCTGAGCCTACCCAGAAATAGCTGGCGCTGATCATTTCCTGTTTCTCCGCCAGTACCCATAGTGGTACGCCGTTGTACCAGGTGCCGTCTTCCACGGCGGCGCGGTTGCCCACTTTGTAAACAGCATCTCTTTTACGGTCGTAAAAAAGATTATCCACCAGGCCGTGATGCGCCGGGTAAAGACCAGTAGCCAGGGAATAGTGATTGGGAAACGTAAGGGATGGAAATGCCGGCTGCATAGCAGTAGCGCGAACGCCTGCTCCCGACAGCCGCAACAGGTTTTGTGCATTGTATTTTTCGGCGTAGTCGTACCGGAAACCATCAATGGAGATCATGATCACATAGGGCCTCGACTGCTGCGTGGCGCTGTTCTTTCTTCCTTCCACTACCAGCTGGGCTGTATCCTGGGTATAACCGGCAAAGCTGATCGATAACAGGACGGCGGCTAATAAAAAAATCCTTTTCACTATTTATGGTATTTATGATTGCATGGTAATAATTGGGGAAGAATAACAGATGATGGGTTATGACGTGGAGGCAAATTAGAAAACTATTTCCATTCAAAACCATCGGAAGAAATTATATATCCGTTAATAAAAGATAGATATGAGTTGCCACAACTATTAAATCTTCCGTAAACATGTAATAATATTTTACCACATATCATTACAAAATGGCTATAAACAGGCAAAATGATAATCACTAAATAAAAAATTATATATATAATTTTAATTAATTAATTGTTTATCTATATATTAGCCAACTGAAAAACCATCTAACAACTATGTCTGATTACACCTTTATTACGACTGAGGAACATTTTCTATTACAGGACGCGCTGAAGAGAAACAAGCAACAGTTAACAAAATTCACCCTTATCGGTTTGGGGCTGTTATTCATTGCTGCTGTGATACCGCAAATTTATTTATACACTCACAACAACCTGGGTGATGCGGATGATTCGCTCCTGTCTTTCAAAAACCTTTGGTTCTGGGTATGGCTGTTATGCTTTGTGATAGCGTTGATATTTGCGTTGATAAAAGTAACAGATATACGCTACTGGGCCATTAAAAAAGACCTGACAGCCTTACAGAAAGCCACCCTGCAGGCGCCGATGGAAGCGGTATACCTGGAAAACAATGATACACAAACCAATATTATGATCCTGCTGGAGAATAAGAAAAAACGCCTGTTTTACTGGATGCGTGGTGCGTTGGAAGGATACAGGGCGGGGCAGGAAGTGGAGATCACCTATGCCCGTTATTCCCGCGTGATCATCAGTATCAACAAGAAATAATCCACCAAAGTTTTTAAGTGCCGGCCCTGTGCGTGTAGCCTACCTGCTAACGTACAGGGCTATACTATTGCCATTGACGGTGATAAATTTCCCTGTCCCTCCGGAAATTTTCCTGACTTTTGTAGCCAGATATAATTGTTACTCATGAACCTTGCACAATTTCAGGAATATTGCCTTTCACTCCCTGGCGTTACAGAAGAGTTTCCTTTTGGAGATGAAACCCTGGTATATAAAGTTTGCGGAAAAGTATTTGCCCTCAGCGGTCTTTCAAATTTTGAATCCATTAACCTCAAATGTGATCCGGAAGAAGCCGTTGAGCTGCGGGAGCGATATGAAGGTGTGATCCCCGGCTATCATATGAATAAAAAACACTGGAATACCGTTGATGTGCATTCCGGCATTCCCAATAAGCTGCTGCTGGGATGGATCAGGAACTCGTACGAGTTAGTAGTGGCGAGTTTGCCAAAGAAAGAAAAAGAGAAACTGGGCCGGTAACCGTTCCCCACATAGCTGCCAGCCATCCCCCGTTTTTTTATTACATTAGCCCGAAATCTAAAATAAACTGTTTATGAGAAAATGGCTGCTGCTGGCCTGTGCCGCGCTGTTTGTAATTCCCGCGGCGTGTAAAGCCGTTAACCAGGATTCACTCTGGATGTATGAACACTACACTAAAAAAGAAGTGTACATCACCATGCGCGATGGCATTAAGTTGTTTACATCCATTTACCTGCCAAAAGATCAATCAGAGAAACATCCTATCCTGATGACGCGCACGCCTTATTCCTGCGCTCCTTATGGAGAAAACGCCTTCCGTCCGTTATATAAAAATCATTACAAAGAATACCTGAAAGAAGGCTACATTATGGTCATACAGGATGTAAGAGGCACCTGGATGAGTGAAGGTAAATTTGTAAATGTAAGACCTTTCAATCCTGCTAAAAAGGGAAAGAAAGATATTGATGAAGCCAGTGATACCTATGATACTATCGACTGGCTCGTGAAAAACCTCAGCGGCAACAACGGTAGCGTAGGAATATTTGGTATTTCCTATCCCGGCTTCTACTCTACTATGGCTGCGCTGAGCGGTCATCCGGCACTGAAAGCGGTGAGCCCGCAGGCGCCTGTTACGGATTGGTTTTTGGGAGATGATTTTCATCACAACGGTGCTTTCTTTATCGCAGACGCTTTTTCTTTTTATACCGTATTTGATCACCCACATCCCAAACCCACTACAGAAGGGCCAAAGGGCATTGATTACTACACGCACGACAACTACAAATACTACCTGGAAACCGGCGCATTGCCCAACTTCGCTAAAATCATCGGCGACAGCGTAACCTTCTGGCATGAAATGTACGCACATCCTACTTACGACAGCTGGTGGAAAGCCCGCAACGTGCGTAACTTTCTACAAAATGTAAAACCTGCTATGTTGATTGTAGGAGGCGTGTTTGATGCGGAAGATTGCTTCGGCGCCTGGAATACCTATCAGGCAATTGAAACCAAAAGTCCGGCTACCAACAACCGTATTGTAATGGGACCCTGGTACCACGGTCAGTGGGCATCCAACGATGGCACCCACCTGGGTAATGTGCGCTTTGGCAGCAACACCGCCGAATACTATGCACAAAACGTTGAAATTCCTTTCTTCAATTATTACCTTAAAGGCAAAGGCGCTGCACCGGATATCGCAGAAGCCACTATTTTCTTCACCGGCGAAAACAAATGGAAACAACTCCCTAAATGGCCTCCGGCTAACATGGAAGATGCACCGGTTTATTTGCAGGAAGATGGTAAGCTTTCCTTCACCAAACCCGCTGTTACCAATAGCTTCAGCGAATACGTAAGCGATCCGGCCAAACCCGTTCCGTATACAGAAGACGTACATTTTGGCCGTACCATCAACTATATGACCGATGATCAGCGCTTTGCCTCCCGCAGACCTGATGTAGCCGTATTTGAAAGTGAAGTACTGGACAAGGATATTACCCTGGCCGGCCCGTTAGTAGCGGACCTGATTGCCAGTACCAGCACTACAGATGCCGATTTCATCGTGAAAGTGATTGATGTATTCCCTGATGATTTCAAATATGAAGAAGACGCGCCTACCGAACATCGCCGGGTGCCTTCTGCTACCTACCCGATGGGGGGCTACCAGATGCTGGTACGTGGAGAGATCATGCGTGGCAAATTCCGCAACAGCTTTGAAAAGCCGGAAGCATTTGTGCCCAATCAACCTGCTGAAGTAAAATTCACCATGCCGGATGTGGCGCATACCTTCCAGAAAGGACACCGCATCATGATCCAGGTACAAAGCAGCTGGTTTCCGCTGTCAGACCGGAACCCGCAGCAGTTCATGGATATTTACAAGGCTACAGACAAAGATTTTAAAAAGGCCACTATCCGCATCTACCACGATACGCAGCACCCTTCCAACGTGGTGCTGCCGGTAGTGAAATAATGATTTACCGGGGTGATGCTAATGGTGTCATCCCGGTAAAAGGCTTGCGGGTGAAATATTATATTGATTAACTTGCATCATCTTTAAAAAGCCTTATTTTAACTAACATTTCGGTCTATTATTTATGAAGTACAAAAAATACCTGTTCATAGGAGCCCTGGGATGCTTATCCGTACAAGGTTTCAGTCAGGCTAAACCTGCACCTAAGAAGCCCGTGGCCAAAACAGCCGTTAAGTCACCGGTATTAAAAAACAAGCTGGATTCCGTGAGCTACGGAATAGGAGTTAGTATTGCCGAGAACCTGAAAGCCCAGGGACTGGAAAATGTGAATCCCGCCCTCCTGGCCAAAGCAGTACAGGATGCGTTGAAGAACAAACCGTTAACACTGTCAAAAGAACAATGTGATATGAGCATAAGTAATTATCTGCAGCAGCTGAAAGCAGACAAAGCTGCCAAAAACCGCGAAGCAGGACTTAAATTCCTGGCGGAGAATAAATCCAAACCAGGAGTGGTAACACTACCCGATGGTTTACAATACCAGATCCTGAAAGAAGGCGATGGTCCTAAACCTACCGCCGCCGACAAAGTAAAAACGCATTATCACGGTACATTAATCGATGGTACGGTGTTCGATAGCTCTGTAGACAGAGGACAGCCCATTTCCTTCCCGGTAGGCGGCGTGATCAAAGGCTGGACAGAAGCCCTTCAGTTAATGCCAGTAGGCTCTAAATGGCGTCTTTTCATCCCTTCTGAGCTGGCGTATGGCGACCGCGGTGCGGGTCCAAAAATCGGCCCGGGTGCGGCGCTGATATTTGATGTGGAGCTGCTGGCGATAGAGCAGTAATGCAGCGGATGGAGCGCCTTTGGCGCTTTTAAATTGTCTTGGAACAGGATTAGGATGATTATGTTGATTGCACTGATTTTCCCATTTTTTGTTGTTTGGTATTTTGGGGAGATGAAAGCGGGTATTTGATTTTATTATAACGAGATTAACAAATTCGGGGAGATAGCAGCAAATGTTTTTGCTGTTATCTCCCCGAGATATTTTAGTACAAAAATCAATAAAATCAAATACCCGCTTTCATCTCCCCAAAATACCAAACAACAAAAAATGGGAAAATCAGTGCAATCAACATAATCATCCTAATCCTGCTCCAAGACAATTTAAAAGCGCCGAAGGCGCTACTCCCCTCTAAACACCCGCGGGCGGCGTTGTTCCAGCAGGAAGAAGTCTGCCAGTACCATAGCGGTAACGGCTTCCAATACTACCGGTACGCGCAGCGCGATGCAGAGGTCGTGACGGCCCTTCACGCTGAAAGTTTCCACTTCCCCGCTTTTAATGTTGAGGGTTTGTTGTTCTTTAGGTGTGCTGGATGTAGGTTTCACCGCAATGCGGAAAACCAGCGGGTTACCGTTGGTGATACCGCCTACTACTCCGCCTGCATGATTGGAGGCCGTTTTACCGGTTTTATCGATGATGGGATCATTATGTTCGAGTCCTTTCATTTTAGCGGCGGCAAAGCCGGCGCCAAACTCAATACCTTTGATGGCGGGAATCGCAAAAACGGCATGAGCCAGCGCGGATTCCAGCGAATCAAAGAAAGGTTCGCCCAGGCCAATGGGCAGGCCATTCACCACGCACTCCACGATACCGCCTACCGAATCTTTTGCTGCAATCGCGGCTTCCAGCCCAGCTTCCGGATCGGGATTACCTCCTACTTCCGTGATGGTGGCATTTACCTGGATCTCTTCACCCAGGATCTTTTTGGCGATTACACCGGCTGCCACCAGGTTGAGGGTGAGCCTGCCGCTGAAATGTCCGCCGCCGCGATAGTCTTCAAAGCCGCCGAACTTTTCGGTAGCTACAAAATCGGCATGCCCCGGACGCGGGAACTCCCGCAACTTTTCGTAATCAGTGCTGCGGGTATTGTTATTTTCAAAAAGAATGGTAACAGGCGCACCGGTAGTAAAATCGTTAAAAACGCCTGATTTGATAAAGGGCAGGTCTTCCTCCTTGCGGGGCGTAGTGCCCCTGGAGCCGCCTTTACGACGTTCCAGGTCTGCCAGGAAATCTTCCTGCTTTAACGGGATACCTGCCGGTATACCATCTATATTTACGCCAACGCTGGCGCCATGTGATTCTCCAAAAACATTTACCCTGAATAATCTGCCAAAACTGTTCACACGCTGATGATTTAAAGTGAAATTATACGGTTACCGCCACCTTACCACCTAACAATTCCAGGTGATCATAAAATTCCGGGTAGGATTTATTGATTGCTTCTGCATTGTCGATGATCACCGGGCCGTCTGCTGTTAAAGCAGCTACAGCACAGGCCATCGCAATACGGTGGTCGTTATGTGAATGTACCTGCGCGCCTTTAATACCGGTGCCGCCATGTACCAGCATGATATCGCCTTCAAGATCAATCTTGATACCCATCTTGCCAAATTCTGCCTGCAGTGTTAACCCGCGGTCGCTTTCTTTATGGGCTAAACGGCTCACGCCTTTTATTTTCGTAGTGCCGTTACAGTTAGCTGCCAGCGCTACCAGCGGAGGGAACAGATCGGGACAATCGGTGGCATCTATTTCAAATGCGTTCAATCCGCCTTTTTCTATATTTACCGTAAACACGCCGGACATTAAATGTGCGCCGGCTTTTTCCAATGCTTCCAGGATAGCTTTATCTGACTGGGCAGAGGAGGTGTTGAGATGCTGTACTTCCGCTTTACCGGCTACTGCTGCAGCTACCAGCAGAAAGGCCGCGCCGCTCCAGTCGCCTTCCACCGTATAGTCGCAGGCGTTATATGCCTGTTTCTTTCCGAAATGGAAGGTTTCAAAATTCTTTTCTTCCACCTGAACGCCAAAGTGCGCCATCAGCTGGAGGGTTAACGCAATGTATGGTTTGCTTTTCAGATCTGTTACTGTGATAGTTACATTTTCTGCTGCAGCGCCGTAGGCCATGAGCAGGCCGGTGAGGAACTGTGAGCTGAGGGAACCATCGATCGTAATATCTTTCGGATGTAATGGCCCCTGGATATGCAGCGGTAATTTACCGCCCTGTGTGGAGCATTTTACGTCGAGCTGTGGTAATACTGCTTCGAAGAAATCCATCGGGCGGGTAGTTAAGCTACCGTGGCCTTCAATGGTAATGGGCAGGGACGACAACGCCGCGATGGGCGTAAACATACGGATGCCCAAACCGGATTCGCCGCAGTTGATTTCATCATAAAACGGCGCTACACCGTTGCTGGTGATTTCGAAATAGTCGTATTCCCGTTTGATTTTAGCACCCAGGTTTTCGGCTACTTCCAGTGCTGCCAGGCAATCATTGCTCAGGCCGGGATTACGGATAACGCTCTTCCCTTTTGCCAGCAAAGCCGCTGCCACAGCGCGTTGCATGGCGCTTTTGGAAGGATTGGCCGTAACCGTGCCTTTAATGATGGCTGGTGATACAGTAACTTGCATATGTATATTTCGTCTGCCTTTAATTGATTAGAAAAAAATTTACAATTCCTGCAGTAACAACTTCAGTTCTGCAATAGGAATGGGCATAGTGGTTGCTTTCCCGATCTGCTCCAGCAATACAAAATGTATTACGTCTTTCTCCCGTTTTTTATCCAGTTTAAAGATGTCGAACACCGCGTCTTTATCAGAGTTAAAAGCTACGGGCAGCTGGTAATCGCTGATCAGTTTTATCAGGCGGATCGTTTGATCTGCCGGCAGGTTCATCAGCTTTTCCGAAAAACGGGCAGCTGCTACCATTCCTATGGCCACCGCTTTACCATGCGCTATATGTTCAAGCTTTTCCACGGCATGCCCGAGGGTATGACCAAAGTTGAGCCATCTGCGTGGACCGTTTTCCAACTCATCTTCCAGTACTACTTTTGTTTTTGCTGCTACTGATTTTTCCACCAGGTATTGCAGTACTTCCACATCGCGGGCCAGCGCTTTTTCTTTGTTATTTTCGAGATAATCAAACAGCGTTGCATCCATGATACACGCGTATTTGATGATTTCAGCAAAGCCGTTGTGCCATTCTTCTGCCGGCATAGTGAGCGGCAGGGCATAATCAAAAAGGATAAACTCCGGCTGGCGGATAATGCCCAGCAGGTTTTTCTGTTTACCATGACTCACCCCGTTCTTTCCGCCAATGGAAGCATCCACCTGCGCTAATAAAGTAGTAGGTACAAAGCCAAAGGGAATTCCACGCATGTAAATGCTGGCGGCAAACCCTGCCACATCGGTGAGCATTCCGCCGCCAATACCTACCAGCGTGGTTTTGCGGTCGGCTTCGTAAGAAATAAGACCATCGATGATCTTATCTACCGTAGCCATATTTTTTAATTCTTCCCCTGCGGGCACCACAATTTTGTTCCAGTTGTGCAGATGATGACCGTGATAATATTCTACATTTTCATCTATTACCAGTACTGCCCTGTGACGGTTTACATGATTGCCCAGCTCCATCAGGCTTTCCCCTAAAAAATAGGTAGTTTCCTGTTGTTGAAACTGGTGGGTTTGTATGAGCATGGAGCGATTAGCTTTAGCTGTCAGAAAAACTACTGCCGGCTGTTGTTAGTGTCAACAGCCGGCGGCTGATGGATCTACTTATCTTCGTTCATTACTTTGTTCTGGCGGTTGATGGATTCCAGGTGAACTGCATCGAAATATTTCACGATGAAATCTTTCGTCAGGCCCAGTTTCTCGCCCTTAGACACTGCGCGGTCCAGGATTTCATTCCAGCGGTTTGTTTGCAGGATGGTGATGTTATTTTCTTTCTTGTACACACCAATCTTTTCTGCAATTTTCATACGGTTGCCGAGCAACAGCATGATTTCATCATCTACCTGGTTGATCTGCGCGCGCAGTTTTTCCAGTGCGGAGTTGAAATCTTTTTTATCGGAATGTTCTCTTCTCCAGGTGATACCATCCAGCAGGTCTGCTAATTTTTCCGGCGTGATCTGTTGTTTGGCATCGCTCCACGCGTTGTCCGGATCTACATGTGTTTCCAGCATCAGTCCATCGTAATCAAGGTCAATGGCTTCCTGGGAAACTTCCTGCAGGATATCGCGGCGGCCGGAGATATGCGAAGGATCGCAGATCATAGGCAGTTCAGGCATACGGCGTTTCAGCTCAATAGCCAGGTGCCACATCGGTGCATTACGGTATTGGGTGTTGCCATAGCTGGAGAAGCCACGGTGAATTAAACCTACTTTATTGATACCAGCTTTCTGGATTCTTTCCACGGCGCCAATCCACAGTTCCAGGTCAGGATTGATAGGATTCTTAATTAAAACGGTTGTATCCACACCTCTCAGTGCGTCGGCTACTTCCTGCACAGAAAAAGGGTTTACGGTAGTACGTGCGCCTACCCACAGAATATCCACACCGAAATGCAGCGCGTCTTCCACTTGCTTCGCAGTAGCTACTTCCACCGCCAGCGGCAGACCAGTGATTTCACGGGCTTTCTGCAGCCATGCAAGACCCTTTGTACCTATGCCTTCGAAAGAACCGGGGCGGGTACGGGGTTTCCAGATACCAGCGCGTAAAACGTCCACTTTACCTGTTTTTTGCAGGGCCAGTGCGGTGGCTAATACCTGCTCTTCGGTTTCTGCACTGCAGGGTCCGGAAATGATCAACGGCTTTTTATCGGAAGACGGATCGGAGAATTTTGTTTTAGATAATATCTGTTCCATTGTCTGTACCATAGTATTGAAGTTAAGTAGATTATCAGAATTTAGTTATTTCAGGATCTTCCTGATTTTATTGGATTTTTGAATCAATTTGTAAAAGGTGTCGTAGTCTTCATTTTCCAGCAATGTTTTCATTTGCTGTAACTGGCTGATATGTTCCTCCAGTACATCGAGTACATTGTTGCGGTTGTGTTTGAAGATAGGTACCCACATATCAGGAGAGCTTTTCGCCAACCGTACAGTGGATTCAAAACCACCGCTCGCCAGTTCGAAGATGCGTCCTGACTCTTTCTCTTTTTTCAACACCGTTAATGCCAGTGCGAAAGAAGTGATGTGAGAAATGTGAGATACATAAGCAGTGTGCAGGTCGTGCTCTTCTGCATTCATATATACGGTGCGCATCTGCAGCTGGTCTACCATATTTTCCACTATTTCCAGCGCGTCTTCATCGCTGTTTTTCACATCGCAGAGCACCATCGTTTTATTTACGAAGAGGTTGCGTATAGCCGCATCGGGGCCGGAATACTCGGTGCCGGCCATCGGGTGGGCCGCCACGAAACGTCCTCTGTTGGGATGACCGGCAACGAGTTGCAGTATTTTTTCTTTGGTAGAACCTACATCCATAATCACCTGGCCGGGGCGCGCTTTATCCATGATGGCGGGCAGGGCCTGCAGCACTGCATCCACGGGGATTGCCAGTATTACCAGGTCGGAGCGTTTCATGGCATCTTCCAGGCTGGCGCCTTCATCGATGATGTTCAGCTCCAGCGCCCGTTGCAGGTGCTCCTGGTTCAGATCCACCCCGATGATCCGCTCCGCCACGCCTTTTTCCTTCAGCGTGATGGCGAGCGAGCCGCCGATTAAACCCGTTCCTATTATTGTTGCAATCATTTTACGTTGGTTTTGATACGTTCTATCGCTTCCTGGAATACCTTTTCATCCTGGCACAAACTCACCCTGATATAGCCGTTACCGTTACTTCCGAATATTCCTCCCGGGGTAATGAATACACGTGCCTTTTGCAGTATTTCATCAGTGAGCGTATAGCCGTTTTCGTTAGTAGCAGGTATCTTCGCCCAAACGAACATACCTACCTGGTTTTTATCGTAGGTGCAATGCAGCAGATCCAGTAACTGGAATACTTTCTCCCTGCGTGCACGGTAAATTTTATTTAAGTCATCGTACCACTCCTTCCCCAGCTGCAGTGCTTTTACAGCGGCCATCTGCATAGGCTGGAACATACCGGAATCCATATTGCTTTTGAAGCGCAGTACCTGTGCAATCCATTCTGCCTTACCCACCAGCATACCAATGCGCCATCCGGCCATGTTGGATGATTTGCTGAGGGAGTTCAGTTCCAGCACCACCTCTTTTGCACCTTCAAACTGCAGCAAACTTTCGGGTTGCTCATTCAGGATGAAGCTGTACGGATTATCGTGGCAGATAAGGATGTTATGTTGTTTGGCGAAAGTGATGAGCTTTGCGGCAAATTGCCTGTTTACTTTCGCGCCGGTAGGCATATGCGGGTAGTTTACCCACATCAGTTTCACGCGGCTCAGATCTTTTTGTGCCAGTGCATCCAGGTCCGGCAGCCAGCTGTTTTCTTCCGTCAGGTCATAATCAACAACAGTAGCGCCACTCAGGTTCACTGCGGAGCGGTAGGTAGGATAACCCGGGTTAGGGATCAGGGCCTCGTCGCCTTCCTGCAGGTAAGTCATGCAGATATGCATAATCCCTTCTTTGGAACCAATCAGCGGCAATACTTCTGTATCTGGGTTCAGGGTTACGTTGTAATAGCGTTGATACCAGTCTGCCATTGCTTTACGCAGGGCAGGAATGCCTTTATAGCCCTGGTAGTTGTGCGTATTCGGCAAAGCGGCATTTTCGTTCAATGCAGCCACCACTGAAGGATGAGGAGGCAGATCCGGACTTCCGATACCGAGATTGATCACCTTTGTACCGGTTTGGTTCATTTCCTCAATTTCCCTGAGCTTTTTGGAGAAGTAGTATTCTTCTGTGCCTTGTAATCTTTTAGCAACCTGTATTTGCATAAAACTGATTAATGTGTTTTTCCTTTTTTATAAATACCCAGCACTTTCAGGTGTTCTGTGAGTGGTTCTATTTTCGATAATGCCTTTTCAAAGTGAGCGGCGTTATCAAATTCCATGTCGGCGTGGAAGTAATAATTCCACTCTTTCGCCGGGATAGGAAAGGATTGCAGCTTCGACAGGTTGATGCCGGCCACTGCGATCTGGGTAAGCACTTTAGCCAGGCTGCCCCTGTCGTGGCTGGTTTGAAAGTATACGGATGCTTTATTGGCATCTTCGGGAGTAACCATCGGCGTGCGGGATACTGCCAGGAAGCGGGTATAGTTGTTTTTATTGGTGTGAATATTAGGCGCTATAATATCCAGTTCAAAGATTTCCGCTGCCAGTTTACCTGCAATAGCAGCGGTACTTTTCAGTTTCTTCTGTCTTACATGCCTGGCACTGAGAGCGGTATCTTCTGTTTCCACCAGTTTGATATGCGGGTACTTTTCCAGGAAATCCATACACTGCAAAAGAGCCATCGGGTGTGAATGTACTTCCCTGATATCTTCCATCGTTTGCCCGGGCAGTACCATGAGGTGCTGATTGATCTGGAGATAAATTTCACCGGTGATATGCAGACCGGAGTTTTTAATAAGACTGTAGTTTGGTAAGATGCTGCCGGCAATTGAGTTTTCGATGGCCATCATACCTGCATCCACATCGGTTTGTTGTTTTGCTTTTTTAACCAGCTCTGCAAAGGAGGCACAGCATTCTATTTCGGCTTGTTTACCGAAATACCCCTGGGCAGCAACCTGGTGAAAACATCCTTCAAACCCCTGTATGGCAATTTTCATGTGTATGTGATTGAGTTTATTCAGTTATAGTTGCTACAGCAACTAGCTATTAAAAACAGAAAGGGTCCCGATCCGGGACCCTTTGCGCTGTACTTTTATATGTAAGTATGTTATTGCAAACGGGTCCCCTGCTTCTTCGCATAAAAGAAGTAAGAGAAGTAATAAAAAAAGTAATTGCCTGAAACTGGCTGTAACATATGTTTATGTATTGTTGGCATCAGCTGGCTGTATGCCCTGTTTTTGGTATTAAAAAAGGCCTTCCGGTTCCGGAAGGCCTTTTTGTAGTTCTTTTATCTTTTACAAACGACCTCCCTATTCCTGGTACCAGAAATAATAAAAGCTAAAAAAGCCGAAAGAGGTTTGTTGTATCATATTATTATTTGTTACTCTTTTTAAGTGTAGGACAAAAATACGGCACGATTTTAATTATCCAAGGGGTAATATCAAAAAATATGCTTTTTTTAATAATAAAGGCCGTTTATTGAATAACTTTCAAATAAACATATTTCTGTAACCCAAAACAAGGCATAAAAAAACCGTTCAGGCCAAGCCGGAACGGTTAATTATAAATTCTAAAGTCAGATTAGTGATTAACAGCAGCTGAATCGATAGTTTTAGCAGCAGAATCAACAGTAGATTTTGCAGCAGCAGCTACAGAATCAACAGCAGAAGTAGCTACCTGAGCAGCTGAATCGATAGCAGCACCAGCAGCGCTAGCAGTAGAGTCGGTACCAGTTTCAGTTTTTGCACCACCGCAAGCAACTGCGAACAGACCGAAAGACAGAGCTAAGAAACCAATTTTGATTACGTTCTTCATGTTACAATTATTTAAGTTGTTTTTGAATGATTTAACCTTTATACCGGGATTACCTAAAAGGTAACCCAAACTTTTAAAAATATTTTTTTTCGCTACTTTGGGTTACCAAATGCCTAATAACTGTATTAAGAGTGAAGCAAAATCAAGACATAACAAGAGATCGGGAATTATTGCTGGGACTGGCAAAAGGCGAGGATAAATCATTGGAAATCATCTATTCTGAGAACTTTCCGGTGGTATTACGAATGATCCTTCAGCATAATGGCTCGGAAGACGACGCAAAAGATGTGTTCCAGGAGGCTATTATAGTATTATATGAAAAGGTACAAACCAGTGATTTTACTTTAAGCAGCAGGCTAAAAACCTTTCTTTATTCAGTTTGCCGCCATCTGTGGCTTAAAAAAGTTCACCGTACCTACGGATTATATGCTTTAACGCCTGAGCTGGAAGAAGTGATTCCTGCTGCAGAAGAACTGGAAGAGCATGATGCAAGGGATCAGGAATTCAGGATCATGGAAGGGGCGTTGAGCAGTATTGGTCAACCCTGCCAAACCATCCTGGAAGATTATTATCTGCATAAAAAATCTATGCAGGAAATAGCGGAAAAGTTCGGATACACCAATGCGGAAAATGCCAAGAACCAGAAGTACAAGTGCCTGATGCGTTTGAAGAAGTTATTTTTTGATCAATACAAAACACCACTATAAGCAGAAAGCAGCCATGAAAGAAGACATGATCTTATTACGTGAAATTGAGCGTTACCTGGAAGGGGAAATGAGCGAACAGGAAAAAACTGCTTTCGAAACTTTACGTCATACCAACCCGTTAGTTAATAAGCAGGTAGAAGAACACCAACTGTTCCTGCAACACCTGGACAATTACGGAAAACGCCAACAATTACAGGCTAAGCTCAACCAGATACATCAGCAACTGGATATGCCGAGCCTCCGCAAACAGGCACAGGAAGAAAATCAGACTGCAAGAAGATTAACCATCCGTCGCAGAACCATTACCAACCTGGCTGCCGCCGCCTGTATAGCACTGGTTACCTCCCTGTCTACCATCGCGGTAATACAGAATGTTTCCAAAAATAAATCCACTGCGCAATACGAAGATGTAAGAAGGGTACTGAATAATATTCAACGTTCCCAGAATGCTATCATCAGCGATATGAACAGCAAAAGCAGGGCGCCGTTAAACCCAGGCACTTATGGTGGTACCGGTTTCGCGGTATCCGGTAATGGCTACATCGTTACCAACTATCATGTAGTAGCCGGCGCTGACTCTGTATATGTTCAGAATAATAAAGGAGAAGCTTTTAAAGCCATCAGCATATTTGAAGATATTTCCAGCGATCTGGCTGTACTGAAGATTGCAGATTCTTCTTTTAAAAATCAACCCTTGCCCTATGCTTTGAAACCACAGAGCGTAAAACTGGGCGAAGAAGTATTCACAATGGGCTTCCCCCGCGATGAAATTGTTTATGGCAAAGGTTATATCAGCGCCAAAACAGGTTTTAACGGAGATACTACGGCCTACCAGGTATCTATCCCGGTAAACCCCGGTAACAGCGGCGCTCCGCTACTCGACAGCAAAGGAGATGTAGTGGGAATAGTAACCGGCAAACAAACTACCTCCGATGGTATTGCCTTTGCGGTAAAATCTGCCCACCTCAAACACCTGCTGGACGAAATGCCGAAAGATAAACAAACCCGTAAGGATTGGAACCAGAAGAGCCGCCTGGAAGGAATGAACCGGGTAGATCAGATTAAGAAACTGGAAGACTTTGTATATATGGTGAAGGTGTATAATTGAGCCAACACCCATTAAAGTAAAAAAGCGCAGGATATGTTATCCCGCGCTTTTTTTATGCCCTGCCTGGTTATTTCTTCAACCAGGCTTTGTATTTATCAGTGATCCAGTACAGCAGATCGTTGTTATTGATCGTCCGCATGGTATTATAATCAGGATAATTGTCCCGCATAAATAATTGGAGTGAGTCGCCTTTAAGCCCGGTTACCCGGCTTACCAGTACCGGCGTAAAGCGGGAGTCGATGTACTTTTCCTTTTCCATCTTCTCGTAATTCTCTTTAAACTGCCGTTTTTGTTTTTCTTTTTTGGAGAAACGGGTAATGGGACTAAACACAATACCAGCGCCTTCAGGGGTACTGCCGCCTGCCAGGGGCTTATTCGGATTATCAAGGATATAGCCATACTGGTTACGTCTATCCATCGAATCTACCTGGTAAGGGGTATACTGAGAGGTGATTTCCACTCCTTTCAGGAATTTCCCGGCAGATTCCATCACCACATTGATATTTTGGGTGCCGGAACTTTGGGTAACGATGATTGTATCCGGCTTGTACCCTACAAAAGTAACCAGGAGCCGGTCGTTGCGGGAGGCAGATATTTTGTAATACCCTCCCTGGTCAGAAAGCGACCTTTTCCCGGAGTTGAGATTGCTGATTGTGGCATAAGGCAGCACCAGCTTGTTGCTGTCTGAAATCATCCCGGTAACGGTTACCTGTGCCTGTGCCTTTGGAGCAAATGCCATACTGAGTATACAGCCTAGTGCTATGATGCGTATGAAACCCTTCATATAGAATATAATAATTTTTACAGCTAAATCTCTTCCAATTCTTTACAAACAGATCAGTATAGACATTGTTCATCTATCCTAATGAAATACAAATTAATGAAAATGCCACGGTGTTTTAAAAACAAAATCCTTCCACCCCGGGGCGGAAGGATCTGTATATTTAAAATTTCAGGTTGCTAAAGAATTTGCCGTCACCTGGTTATTCTATAAAGACACCTGGATGCGGGTACTGAAAACACGGCTTTCGCCGGCAGCCAGCTGAACCAGTCCGAGCCCGTTGTTAAAGGCATCCGGGGCGCCGCTGAGATTTTCTACGGCGATGCTGGTACGGTGCGGCGGAATATATATCTGCAGGATGGGGTAGCTATTTTCCGGGTAGAAGGCAATGTTGATATTTTTCTTCGGATCGTGGATCGTGGCAAGCGGTTGTGGCTTTGTGAGATCCAGCACAAAGGAATTATCAAGCTCCACGCCTTTGAGCAACCTCCCTTCAACAAATTCGGTATATGGCAATACCTTTCCGGTAGGGAGCAGTTTTTCGTTAAACTCCACTATTTCTTTTGAAGCAAAGGTGAGCATCAGTTCATCTACCGGGGTACCGGTGCTGAAGTATGGATGCCAGCCATCCATCACGGGGATGGTAACGCCACTTTGGTTTACGAGGGTGGTATTCAGCTGCAACTCATTACCGGCGCGCAAGGTAAAGGTAGCAATACAGTCGTACGCAAAAGGATACCCTGCATCATCCGTTTGTTTGAAATGATGGGTAAGAGTTACCGATGCCTGCTGATCATCTGCCTGTTGCGCGGTTACCATAAAGGGCGCATCGTATAATAAGCCGTGGATGGCATTTCCGGGCGCCAATGTTTTTTGAATGGCGTAGGGCTTGCCTTCCCAGGTATATTGCGCATCCTTCATGCGGCATGCGTAGGGACTCAGTTTTACGCTTTTAAAGCTGGTGCGCAGATTTGCTTCCAGGTCGGCGATATCTGTATAACTATCTATCAGGTTCAGATTTCCTGTTGCGTGCTTTACTTTGAAAGCATGCAGCAGTGCGCCGTAAGAAGGAATTATTTCTACCTGTGTTCCTGTTTCGAGATCCTGGAGCGCAATGATATCAAATCCTGCCTCTTGAAAAGAATGGATGCTAAATTTCATTGTTCATTATTTTGGAAGAAAAAATAAAACATTTTGGGATTTTACTTTGGTGTTATTTGATAACAGCTGTTTGTTGTTACTGCATAATGCCAGGGCAAAATCCCAAAATAGTATCTTAAATGCTTGCGTTGATCAGGTTTTCCAGCCATTCCTGTTTGCCGCTGGTTTGTTTGGGCTCTCCGTTTGCCACTGCAAAATTGCGAAGGTCTTCCAGTGTAAGTTTACCTGCTTCAAATTCCTGTCCTTTACCACTGTCGAAAGAAGCATACCGGTCCTGGCGGAACTTTTTATATGGCGTGGCAGTCAGTACTTTTTCCGCAACGATCGCTGCTCTTGCGAAAGTATCGATACCACCGATGTGTGCGTGGAAGATATCTTCCAGGTCGGTGGAGTTACGACGGGTTTTTGCGTCGAAGTTTACACCGCCGCCGGCAAATCCGCCAGCATCGAGGATTACGAGCATGCTTTCAATGAGGTCGTTGAGATTGGTGGGAAACTGATCAGTATCCCAGCCATTTTGTGCATCTCCGCGGTTAGCGTCAATGCTGCCCAGCATCCCTGCATCTACGGCTACCTGCAGTTCATGCTGGAAGGTATGACCTGCCAATGTAGCGTGGTTTACTTCGAGGTTCAGTTTGAAATCTTTGTCGAGGCCAAACTGGCGCAGGAAGCCGATCACCGTGGCGGCATCGTAATCGTACTGGTGTTTGGTAGGTTCGCAGGGTTTAGGCTCTATAAAGAAGGTACCTTTGAAACCCTGCGCCCGTGCGTAATCGCGGGCCATACCCAGGAAACGGCCCAGGTGTTCCTGTTCGCGTTTCATATTGGTGTTGAGCAAGGTCATGTACCCTTCGCGGCCGCCCCAGAATACATAGTTTTCGCCGCCCAGTGCGATGGTGGCATCCAGTGAATTTTTCACCTGGGTACCTGCATAGGCCAATACGGCGAAATCAGGGTTGGTAGCAGCGCCGTTCATGTAGCGCGGGTTGCTGAATACGTTGGCTGTGCCCCATAATAATTTCACGCCGCTGGCCTGTTGCTTTTGTTTGGCGTAGGCAACGATCTGTTGTATACGGCTTTCATATTCTGCGATGTTCGCGCCTTCATCTACCAGATCTATATCATGGAAGCAGTAGTAAGGAAGCCCCATTTTGGTGATGAACTCAAAAGCTGCGTCCATCTTGTCTTTAGCGCTCTGATTGGCGTCCGGAGAAGTGAGCCACGGGAATTGTTTGGTACCCGGGCCAAAGGGATCACCGCCTGTTCCGCAGAAGGTATGCCAGTAAGACACTGCAAAACGGAACAGTTCTTTCATGGATTTCCCCCCGATGAGGCGGTTTTCATCATACCATTTGTAAGCCAGCGGGTTGTCTGACTGTGGTCCTTCGAACTGTATTTTACCAATCCCTTTGAAATACTCGTTGTTTCCTAATGTAATACTCATAACTAATGTGGTTTTTAAAATGCTGGATCAACCTATATGTTTCCGTTAGTGCATCAGGGTACGGAGCCCGTTCAACCAGTTGCCGTAAACATCACGGTATTGTGATTGAAGAGCGGTATCCGGCTCTATTACTGCGAGGCATTCCATACCACGGAAAGCGTCTGCAGTGCTAACATAGCCAGCTCCTATTGCTGCGCCGCGGGCGGCGCCCTGTGCACCATCTGTATTATATAATTCTATCACTACATTGGCTGTATTGGCAAAGGCTTCCCGGAACAGGGGGCTGAGGAACATGTTGGCATGCCCGGCTCTTACGCGGTGAATGCTGAGGTCCATTTCCGCCATGATATCCATTCCATAGTTAAGGCCAAATACAATGCCTTCCTGTACGGCGCGCATGATGTGTGCGCGGCTGTGGCGGTTGAACTCCAGGTTGCGGAGGGTGGCGCCCAGACTCCTGTTTTCCAGGATGCGTTCCGCACCGTTGCCAAAAGGAAATACCTGCAGGCCTTTAGCGCCTACCGGCGCCTGCTGTGCCAGGGTATTCATTTCGGGATAGGTAATATCCCCTACCAGGTTTTTGAGCCAGCTGTTGGCAATGCCGGTACCATTGAGACACATGAGCACGCCATTTCTCGTATGGGCGTGGTCGTTATTCACGTGCACAAATGTATTGACACGGCTCTGCTGATCGAAACTGTTTTTATCATGTACGGCATATACTACGCCCGATGTACCCGCTGTGGTGGCGGCTTCTCCGGGTTGCAGCACATTGAGCGAGAAAGCGTTGTTGGGCTGATCGCCGGCGCGATAGGTAACCGGTGTGCCGGGCGCCAGCTTCAATGTAGCAGCTGCTGCCGCAGTGAGCTGGCCCTGGATACCGAACGTAGGTACGATGGCAGACAGCAGTTGTTCATCTATATTATAATATTTCAGTAATGCTTTGGAAACAGTATTTTCTTCAAAGTCCCAGAAGGTGCCTTCTGATAAACCGGAGATGGTGGTGCAGGCTTCACCGGTTAATTTCATCGCAATAAAATCGCCCGGCAGCATTACTTTATGAATGCGTTCATAAATATGCGGTTCATTTTCCTGGATCCAGCGGAGCTTTGAGGCGGTGAAGTTACCGGGAGAATTAAGCAGGTGCTCAAGGCAATATTGTTCCCCGAGGGCTTTAAAGGCCGCATTGCCGGTGTTAACAGCGCGGCTGTCGCACCAGATAATAGCCGGGCGCAGCACCTGTTGTTGCTTGTCTACACACACCAATCCGTGCATCTGGTACGCAATACCTATTCCTTTGATCTGTGCCGGATCAACAGTATACCTGTTCAGCAGTATTTCTGTAGCATGAATAATTTCCTTCCACCAGCTTTCGGGGTCCTGCTCTGCCCAGTCGGGATGTGGTACATCAATAATCATCTCTTTTTCGGGGCAGGTGGCAGTGGCCACGCAAACGCCGGTATCAGCATTCAGCAATGCTGCTTTGATAGATGATGACCCAATATCGTATCCTATAAAGTACATAACGCGAAAAATTAACAATCTGAAAAAGGACCGGATATTTTATGACAGGAAAATGTCCTAAAATATCCGGATACCAAAATAATAAAATGTTCCTATTACCAGAATACGGTATACAGGGCAATAAGGATACCTACAATCAGTAAGGCGCCCACGGTAAAGCCCAGGTTGGGTTTAAACATGCTGGCGTCGATAGCCAATCCTTTCGGATTGTTCACACTGCGTTTATCCGACAACGTGATAATGATCATACCCACCACACACACTACAAACACCAGTCCCATACGATCAATGAAGGCCATTTCGTATAATCCGCTGTCCGGGTTCAATGCGGCAAAGCCAAATTGCTGCAATGGCTCCAGGTTCACCCATGCCGGCATAAACTTCAGGAAGAAGGAAAGCAGCAAGCCACCTATCATCGCAAACATGGCTGCGCTGGAGGTTGTCCGTTTCCAGAAAAATCCGAGGGCAAACATGGCAAATACACCGGGAGAAACAAAGCCGGTATATTCCTGGATAAACTGGAAACCACCTTTTTTATCGATACCGAGGAAGTTGGAAATCACGATGGCAATGATCATCGTAATAACTACCACGGCACGGCCTACGCCTACGATCTTCTTTTCGTCGGCATCTTTGTTATATATCTTCTTATAAATATCCAGGGAATAAATGGTGGAAATACTGTTGGCCTTACCTGCCAGGGAAGCCACCACCGCGGCTGTTAACGCAGCAAATGCCAGTCCTTTTAGCCCCGAAGGCAGGAGGTTGAGCAATACGGGGTAAGCATTATCCGGATTCAGGGAACCACCTTTCATCATGGATTGTGCGAAATCGCCGTGGTTCTGGGCATACAGTACATAAGCCGCAATACCCGGTAATACTACGATCACCGGCATCAGGAGTTTCAGGAAGCCGGCAAACAGTAATCCCTGGCGGGCAGTTTTCAGATCCGCACCAAGTGCACGCTGTGTAATATACTGGTTACATCCCCAGTAGTTCAGGTTTACGATCCACATACCACCTATCAGCACGCTCAGACCAGGCAGATCGAGGTATTTGGGATTCTCTTTATGAAGGATCATATGGAAATGATCGCTGGCATGCTGTGTCATCAGGGAGAAGCCTTTTAATACGCCTTTCTCACCAAAATGTTCAGACACCAGCTGTAATGCCAGGTAAGTAGTGGCTAATCCGCCGAGGATGAGGAAAAACACCTGTATCACATCGGTGTAGCCGATCACCTTCATCCCTCCCAGCGTAATGAGGATGGCGAAGAAAGCCAGTGCCACCATACACACATAGAAGTTAATACCGGAGATAGTGGAAACGGCGAGGGCGCCGAGGTAAAGGATAGAAGTAAGATTCACCACCACATACAACAACAGCCAGAAAACGGCCATGATGGTACTTACCGTTTGATTATACCTGCGTTCCAGGAACTGGGGCATGGTATAGATCTTATTTTTCAGGTAAATAGGCAGGAAAAACACCGCTACCACGATGAGCGTCGCAGCCGCCATCCATTCGTAGGTTGAAATGGCCAGCCCCATGCTGAATCCGTTTCCGGACATCCCGATAAACTGCTCTGCAGAAATATTAGAAGCAATGAGAGATGCGCCGATAGCCCACCAGGTCAGGGAACCTTCTGCCAGGAAAAAGTCTTTGGAATCCGTTGTGGCCTTCTTCTTTTTCTGATAGATATAGTAACCATAGCCAGCCACTATTAAAAAATATACCAGGAATACCAGGTAATCAAAGATGTGTAAGGATTTTGTTTGCATAACGTTCAAACGTGGTTATAAAAAATTTAGCGGATCAATATACATAATAAATGTAAAAAATACGCTTACAATTGTTTTTTTTACGTGAAAATAAAAAACGCGAGGGCTGCCGCGGTTTACCGGGTGTTAAAACTATACATTTAAATTACTTGTCATAGTGCTTTTATCTAAAAAGAAACAATTGATACCCTTTACTTTCACAAAAGGTACCTGTGAACGCAATAAAAATACCTTCCTGATTGATTTCCTTTCCTTTATGGGGGTGGGAATTGTCAACTGAATGCCTGATAGCGTGGAAATAAAAAATAAATATAAAACACAGAAAACCGGGAAGCAAGTTTTTCCGCTTTAGCGGGAAAAAACATTTTGGGCCGATGCCTGCCCGTAGCGGGTTGCTTTCAGGATTCCAGTGCCATTACGGCGATGTTATCCCCGATTACAGAACCGATGGCAACGCCCATGCCTCCCATTCGCACACCCATGATCACATTTTTCGTATGTGCCTTTACGATAGGTTGCTTTGTTCTACCAAAAGCCATGATGCCGGTCCACCTGTCGGCCACCGCCACTTCACGGCCCGGGAGTATTACGTTATGTAACAATACTTCCAGCTCGTGCTGGATCCGGTCGTTAAACCGGAAGTTAGTAGAAGTTTCCCCGGCAAAATCAAGCTGACGGCCGCCGCCCAGCAGCACTCTTCCCTCCAGTTCCCTGAAATAGTAATATCCTTCTTCCATGTGGAAAACGCCTTTAAAGGGCAGGTTTTTTACCGGTGTGGTGATAAGCACCTGTCCCCTGCCGGGCACTACATCTTCCTCCGGGAGCAGCCGGCGGGTAAAGGCATTGGTACAGATGAGCGCTTTTCGGGCGGAGAAAGTAATATCTTCCTCCAGGGTATGATGCGGCACTATAACGTTTACACCTGTATGAAAATCATCTATTGTTTTTACGGTGCAGCCGGTTTTAATTTCTACTCCTTTTAATATAGCCGTGTCGATGAGTGCGCGCATCATTTTACCGGTATGCAATTCTCCTTCAAAATTATTGCGGATGAGTGCTTTCACATGACCGGGGGCAAAGCCGAAAACAGGCAGCTGGTCGTTTGCCAGGGTGAATGCGGGTTTCCCGTTGAAGAGTTCACCCAGGATGTGATTTACTTCCGGGAGCTGGTGCAGCGCCCATTCTTCGCGGGGACCTATCAGTTCATGGCTGCCGTTTTCCCCGTAGCCGATAGTGGCGTCGCCGAGGCGGCTGCGCAACAGGCGCAGGCCCTGCAGCCGCAGATTTACCAGGTTCTTCACCGCTTCCACGGACATCGTTTGCAGATCAGTCAATATTTCGGTGAGGCTGCCGATGCAGGCAAAGCCGGCGTTTTTGGTACTGGCCCCGGTGGGTAGAACGTCTCTTTCCAGCACCAGTACCCGGCTGCCCGGCGCTCTTTCTTTCAGGCTGATGGCGGCCGACAAACCAACGATACCGCTGCCGATAATGATATAATCGTATTGCAGCAGGCTTTCCTTCTCCCAGAAACTTAACATACTTACTTATTAGTTATACAGTGCCTACAGATCCGCCATCTACCCGGAAAACCGCGCCTGTGATGAAAGAGGCGTGATCAGATGCCAGGAAGGCCACTATGCTGCCGGTTTCCTCCGGGGTACCGGGGCGGCCCAATACCTGGTAGGGACGGTTTTGTTTCAGGAATTCCCGGGCAGCTTCGGCGATGGAAATATTTTTTTCTTTTGAGATGCCTTCCAGCATTTCATCTACCAAAGGTGTTTTGATAAATGCCGGTGAAACAGTGTTTACCAGGATATTGTCTTTCCCGTAGTTCTGCGACAGCGTTTTGGAATAGTTGTTCAACGCGGCTTTTGTAGCATTGTAATGCCCCATGTTGGGATCCGGCTGTTCCGCATTTTCGGAGGAAATGTTGATGATCCTGCCGCCACCCTGCTTTTTCATATGAGGTATTACCAGCTGGGTGAGCGCTACCAGACCGAAGAAATTGACTTCAAACACCTGGCGCCACTGATTCATACTGATAGTATCCAGTGGTCCGAAGGCATCAATGCCGCCGGCGTTGTTTACGAGGATATTGATGTGGCCCAGCTGCTGCACCGTAGTGTTGACCAGCCGCTGCAGGTCCGCTTCTTTCGTCATATCTGCTACTACCGCCAGCACATCCAGTCCCTGCAGGCGGAACATGGCGGCCGTATCTTCCAGTTCATCCGCATTGCGGGCGGTGATCACTACTGTAGCGCCTTCCTGCAGTAAAGATGCTGCGATACCTTTGCCTATACCTTTACTACCGCCGGTAACGATGGCTACCTTTCCTTTTAAGTTAAGCTCCATGATCTTATTAATTTTACACCAAAAATAAAAACAGGCGATCCGTTTATTACTGTATAAGTTATTGAAAAAACAGTAAAAAGAGCCGTTTAAAACCAATGGATATCCGGATAGTACAAATTATGTAGCTTCGGGGACTAAAATTATACACCATGATTGCAACAAAAGCTTATGCTGTGCAGGATGCTGCATCGCCATTGGGTCCCTGGAATTTTGAGCGCAGAGAGCCAGGTCCGCATGATGTACAGATCGAAATCCTTTACTGCGGGGTATGCCATTCGGATATACACCAGGTGCGGAATGAGTGGGGCAATTCCATTTACCCGATGGTTCCGGGCCATGAAATAGTGGGGCGTATCACCAAAGTGGGCGATCATGTCACCAAATTCAAGGTGGGCGATCTCGCCGGGATAGGCTGTTTTGTGGATTCATGCCGGGAGTGTGATCCGTGTAAATCCGGCGAGGAGCAATATTGTGTAACCGGTGGCGCCAGTACTTACAATGGTTACGAAATGGACAGAAAAACGCATACTTATGGCGGATATTCCACCCATATTGTAACAGATGAAAAATATACGCTGAAAGTTTCTGATAAATTACCGCTCGACGGCGTAGCACCGCTGTTATGCGCCGGCATTACCACTTATTCCCCGCTTCGCCACTGGAAAGTAGGCAAAGGCCATAAAGTAGCAGTAGTGGGTTTGGGTGGTCTTGGTCACATGGCGGTAAAGCTCGCCGCCTCTATGGGCGCTGAGGTAACCATGCTGAGCACTTCCCCTTCCAAAGAAGCGGATGCCCGCCGGCTGGGAGCCCATCATTTTGCGCTGATGACAGATAAAGCGCAGGCAAAGCAACTCTACAATAAGTTCGATTTTATCATCAATACTATTTCTGCCCCGCATAATTACACTACTTACCTGAACCTGCTGAACCTGGATGGTGTGATGATTTGCCTGGGCGTGCCCCCGGAACCTTCCGTGGTACCAGCTTTCAGCCTGATCATGGGACGCAGGAGCATTGCCGGGTCACTGATCGGCGGTATCCGTGAAACGCAGGAAATGCTGGATTACTGTGCGGAGCATAATATTACCAGTGATGTGGAAGTAATTAATATCAAGGATATCAATACCGCTTACGAGCGGATGCTGAAAGGCGATGTGAAGTACCGGTTTGTAATTGACATTGCGAGTTTAAAATAAGTTAGCCGGATTTTATTTACCCCCGTCCCGGCCAGTATAGGAAGATCTGCACAAATGTGAATTACTGGATCTTCCGGTGGTAGCATCACAAAAAAAATAGCGCGTCCTTTAATGGACGCGCCTGATTTTTATACGAGATAGCCGAACAGGCTGTCATCTTTATTCAGCTCGGTGATCTGGAAATTATATTTCTGACAATTGGCAATCAGTGTATCGTAGTCTTCGCGGTGCCTCAGTTCCACCCCTACCAGTGCGGGGCCTATTTCCTTATTATGTTTCTGGATATATTCAAACCGGGTGATATCATCATCCGGACCGAGTATATCATTCACAAATTGTTTCAGGGCTCCTGGGCGTTGCGCAAAGCGTACAATAAAATAGTGTTTCAATCCTTCATACAGGAGTGAACGTTCCTTTATTTCCTGCATGCGGTCGATATCGTTATTGCTACCGCTGATAATGCATACTACTTTTTTCCCTTTGATTTCGGCTGCATGGTCGTCCAGCGCTGCGATGGACAAGGCGCCCGCGGGTTCTACCACAATAGCATCTTCATTATATAACCGGAGGATGGTGGAACACACTTTTCCTTCCGGTACCAGGTGCATTTTATCCAGCACATCTTTACAGATTTCGTAGTTGAGGGTACCTACTCTTTTAACAGCGGCGCCATCCACAAAGCGTTCTATTTCATCCAGGGTAACGGGGCGGCCGTTTTCCAGTGCGCGGAGCATGGAGGGCGCCCCTTCCGGTTCCACGCCGATGATGCGGGTATTGGGGCTGTAAGTTTTAAAATAGGTGCCGAGACCGGCAGCAAGTCCGCCGCCGCCAACGGGTACAAAAAGAAAATCGATAGCGGACTGATCTTCCAGTATTTCCACTGCCACCGTGCCTTGTCCTTCAATTATTTTCGGGTTGTCGAAAGGAGGGATAAAGGTCATGCTGTTTGCTTTTGTAAAAGCCTGGGCTTCCGCGGAGCAATCGTCGAAGGTGTCCCCTACGAGGCGGATTTCTATGTGATCGCCGCCGAACATATTTACCTGGTTAACTTTTTGTTTTGGTGTGATCACAGGCATAAACACCACGCCTTTTATATTCATGGCTTTACACGCATAGGCGAAGCCCTGGGCGTGATTACCGGCGCTGGCGCAGGTAACGCCTTTGGCCAGCAGTTCAGCGGGCAGGCTACTGATCAGGTTATAGGCGCCGCGCAATTTATAAGAGCGTACAATCTGCATATCCTCTCTTTTCAGATATACGTCGCAGTTATAACGCCGGGAAAGATTGGCGCTATACATCAGCGGAGTGCGGGTGACGATTGGTTTCAGTTTCACTGCCGCGTCCAGGATATTCAGGGAATTGACACTACTCATTACTTCAGACATAAAATGTAATTAATACAAATGGCAAAGCATTTTCGGGATTATCGAAATCATGGAACCTGTATTCAGTATTGGAAAGATGTGTTCTTCCGTACTAAATACGAGCGCCAATAATTTCAATAATTCGAAAATGCTTTGCCATTGTAATGTATAATATTAGCTATTACGCGTTGTTAGGACGCAGCTTACGTACAGCCGCACCTGCCTGCCACATTTCGCTTTCGCGGAGTTCTTTCAGTTCTTCGTTCAGTTTCTCGCGGTAGTCCGGAGTGCTGTTGGAAGCGATAGAACGGGCAGCTTCTTTACCTGCAGCAACGCTGGCATACAGTTCATCAAATACAGGCTGGGTAGCAGTTTTGAACTTCTTCCACCAGTCGAGCGCACCGCGCTGAGCAGTAGTAGAGCAGTTTGCATACATCCAGTCCATACCGTTTTCTGCTACCAGTGGCATCAGTGACTGAGTGAGTTCTTCTACTGTTTCGTTGAAAGCTTCAGAAGGTGAGTGACCATTCTTACGCAGTGTTTCGTATTGAGCAGCGAAGATACCCTGGATACAACCCATGAGAGAGCCGCGTTCACCGGTAAGATCGGAGAAAACTTCTTTTTTGAAATCTGTTTCAAACAGGTAACCGGAACCAACGCCGATACCCAGTGCTACTACGCGTTCTTTAGCGCGGCCGGTAGCGTCCTGGAAAATAGCGTAGCTGGAGTTCAGACCCTGACCAGCCAGGAACAGGCGGCGCAGTGAAGTACCGGAACCTTTTGGAGCTACCAGGATTACGTCTACATCAGCAGGAGGAATAATACCGGTTTGGTCTTTATAGGTAATACCGAAACCGTGGGAGAAGTACAGTGCTTTACCAGGAGTCAGGTGTTGCTTTAAAGTAGGCCACAGGGTGATCTGTCCGGCATCAGACAGCAGGAACTGAATAATAGTACCTTTCTGAGCTGCTTCTTCGATATCGAATAAAGTTTCACCAGGAACCCAGCCATCAGCAACTGCTTTATCCCAGGTTTTGGAATTTTTACGTTGACCTACAATAACATTAAAGCCATTGTCTTTCAGGTTCAGTGCCTGGCCAGGACCTTGTACGCCATAACCAATAACTGCAATCACTTCGTTCTTCAGCACTTCCCTTGCTTTTTCCATAGGGAATTCTTCTCTGGTTACTACTTGTTCGAGTACCCCTCCAAAATTGATGGTTGCCATGTGTTGTTTTTTTAGCTTTTAGCTACTAGCTGTTAGCTATTAGCTGAGGTGTGATTTGAATGAATAATGATTAAGATGTCAGCTGCCGGCCGGCAGCCAGTTATTTGCTGAAAGCACGCGGCTAAAGACCGGGAGCTTCCTGTGTGTGTAATTCTTTCAGGTGCTCGTGGAAACGGCGGCTCCATTTTACAATGGCAACCCTTCCGCTCTTGGTATATTCTATCAGGCCGTATGGCTCCAGTTTCTTGATGAAATCCGTCAGCTCCTGCTGATGACCTGTTTTCTCGATCACAAAATAATCTGCGGTGATCGTCAGAATACGCGCATTGTTTTCACGTATCAGTCTTTCGATATCACCTGTATGTAACGACCGGGTAGAAATCTTGTACAACGCCAGCTCCTGGTATACCACTTCATCTTCTTCATGCACAAAAGCGCGGTGAATTTCAATCAGTCTTTCTATCTGTCCAACTACCTTATCCAGCTTCTCACGTGTAGACATCACCGTTATTACAAACTTATACACACCCGGAATTTCTGTTTCAGCGGTGGTTAAGCTGGTGATATTGATGCCCCTGCGGGTAAATATGATGGTGATACGGTTGGTTATACCTATACGATCTTCCGTATATACCGTTACTGTATATTCTTTTTGCATATACCTGTTGTGAATTACAAATGATCAATGTGAATCCTCCGGGATGCTGCTACTCCAGCCTGATGCTGGAAACAGGAGCGCCTGCAGGCACCATAGGGAATACGTTATCTTCTTTTTCCACTACTACTTCCAGCAGATAAGCACCCTTGTGCGCCAGCATTTCATCAATAGCGGCGGATATATCTTCCCTTGCTGTTACTTTTTTGCCGGGGATATAAAATCCTTTGGCAACCTGTACAAAGTCGGGATTGACCATTTCAGTGGAGGAATAGCGCCTGTCGAAAAACAGCTGCTGCCATTGTCTCACCATTCCCAGGAAGTTATTGTTCAGGATCACTATTTTCACCCCAATCTGCGACTGGTGGATAGTGCCCAGTTCCTGTAATGTCATCTGGAAGCAACCATCGCCGATAATAGCGACTACTTCTTTTTCAGGCGTACCGGTTTTGGCGCCCATTGCTGCCGGCAGCGAAAAGCCCATAGTACCCATTCCACCGGAAGTGACATTGGTATTGGGATTTTTGAAGCGGTAGTAGCGGGAAGCTACCATCTGATGCTGACCAACATCTGTTACCAGTACCGCTTCTCCTTTGGTTTTTTCTGAGATCAGGCGGATTACTTCTGCCATTTTCAGTTCACCTTCCTGCGGATAGAGTTCAGCATGCTGTACTTTATCATATTCTTTTTTATCGGCGACGCGGAATTCTTCCAGCCAGGCGGCATGCTCTGCAGGGTTTACCTGTTTGATCAATGCTGCCAGGGCTGGCTTCGCATCTGCGTGAACCGCTACATCAGCTTTGATGATCTTGTTGATCTCTGCTGCATCGATTTCGATGTGTATAACTTTCGCGTTGGGAACATAAGTGCCTATGTCGCCGGTTACGCGGTCATCGAAGCGCATACCCACTGCGATCACCACATCGGCTTCGCCGGTGAGCATATTAGGACCATAGTTACCATGCATTCCCAGCATACCTACATACAGCGGGTGATCTACCGGTACGGCAGACAAGCCCAGTAAGGTAGATCCAATCGGGATAGCGGCTTTTTCCGCCAGTGCGATCAGTTCTTTTTCCGCACCTGATAACAGTACGCCATGACCACAGAGGATGAATGGCTTCTTTGCACCGTTGATCAGTGCTGCTGCTGCTGCTACTGCATCCTGGTTTAATTCAGGAATAGGACGGTAACTGCGGATATATTCACATTTCTTGTACTCATATTCAAATTCCCCGAACTGTGCGTTTTTGGTGATATCCACCAGTACAGGGCCGGGACGGCCGCTGCGGGCAATGTAAAATGCTTTGGCCATTGCGCCCGGGATATCTTCCGGACGGGTTACCTGTATATTCCACTTGGTGATAGGCATGGTAATGCCAATCACGTCTGTTTCCTGAAATGCGTCGGTTCCTAACAGGGCAGCGGCTACCTGGCCGGTTACGCATACCATTGGGGTACTGTCCATATAAGCATCCGCCAAACCTGTAACCAGGTTGGTGGCGCCCGGACCGGACGTAGCAAAAGCTACACCTACCTTACCGGAGCTGCGTGCATAACCTTGTGCAGCATGAGTGGCACCCTGTTCGTGCCGGACGAGTATATGATGGACCTGATCCTGGAAATCGTAAAGGGCATCATAAATAGGCATGATCGCCCCGCCGGGATATCCGAAAATGGTGTCCACCCCTTCTTCGATCAGGGAACGGATCACAGCTTCGGAACCTGTAATCACAGGCTTTGCAGCTAACTGTTTATCTGCTATCTCAGGCTTCATCGGTAACACATCCTTCTGTTGCATTTTTTACAAGTTTTGCGTACTTAAATAAGATTCCATTGGTCACTCTCAATGCGGGTTGTTTCCATGCTGCCCGGCGTGCGGCCAGTTCCTCGTCACTGATTTCCACATTGATAAAATTCTTCGTTGCGTCTATTTCGATGATATCGTTGTCTTGTACAAGGGCGATATTTCCCCCTTCAAAAGCTTCCGGGGTGATATGGCCTACCACAAATCCGTGGGTACCGCCGGAGAAGCGGCCATCGGTGATGAGGGCTACGCTTTTACCCAATCCCACGCCCATGATAGCGCTGGTGGGTTTCAGCATTTCCGGCATACCGGGAGCGCCTTTCGGGCCTACCTGGCGGATGACGACCACATCTCCTTCTTTTACTTTACCGGAGGTGATACCTGCGATCAGTTCAAATTCGCCGTCAAATACACGGGCGGGGCCTCTGAAGCGTTCGCCTTCCTTGCCGGTGATCTTGGCTACGGAGCCTTCTGTAGCGAGGTTACCATAAAGAATCTGGATGTGGGCGGTTTGTTTCAATGGTTTTTCCAGCGGCACAATGATATCCTGTGTGCTGAAATCTATGTCTGCCACGTCTTCCAGGTTTTCAGCGATTGTTTTACCGGTAACGGTCATACAGTGGCCGTGGAGATAGCCTTTTTTCAGGAGATATTTCATTACCAGTGGAACGCCGCCGATGTTGTGGAGGTCTTCCATGAGGTATTTACCACTTGGTTTCAGGTCGGCGATCAACGGTGTTTTATCGCTGATGCGCTGAAAATCTTCCAGCCTGATAGAGATGCCTACTGACTTTGCAATGGCGATAAAGTGCAGTACGGCGTTGGTGCTGCCACCCAGGGCCATGATAATGGTGAGCGCGTTTTCAAACGCCTCTTTGGTCATGATGTCCTTCGGTTTAATATCTTTTTCAAGGAGCAGGCGGATGTATTTACCAGCAGCGATACATTCATCCTTTTTGTCCTGGCTCAATGCGGGGTTGGATGAGCTGTACGGGAGGCTCATACCGAGTGCTTCGATAGCGGAAGACATGGTATTAGCGGTGTACATACCGCCACAGGCGCCGGCGCCGGGGCAGGAATGCTGTACAATGCCTTTGAAATCGCCTTCATCCAGTTTGCCGGCCATTTTCTGACCTAATGCTTCAAATGCGGAGATGATGTTGAGATCCTGGCCTTTATATTTTCCGGGGGCGATGGTACCGCCATAAACCATGATAGAGGGGCGGTTAAGGCGACCCATAGCCATCAGGGAACCGGGCATGTTCTTATCGCAGCCAGGTACGGTGATCAGGGCGTCGTAATATTGCGCTCCTGCAACGGTTTCAATGGAATCTGCAATCAGATCACGGCTAACAAGGGAGTAGCGCATCCCCGGCGTACCATTACTCATACCATCGCTGACGCCAATAGTATGGAAAATAAGTCCGACCAGATCATTTGCCCAGACGCCTTTTTTCACGTCTTTCGCCAGATCATTCAGGTGCATATTGCAGGTGTTGCCATCGTAGCCCATGCTAACGATACCCACCTGTGCTTTTTTCAGATCTTCTTCTGTTAAACCAATTCCATACAATTGTGCCTGCGCAGCTGGTTGCGTAGGGTCTTGCGTGATCGTCTTGCTGTATTTATTTAATTCCATTGCTTTTTGTTATTACCCCGATTACAGGTGTTTATAGGTACCCTATTTTAAAAACTCTCCACAAATTACCCGGTGTCATCGTCAAATTCAAACCAACTTATTCCAATTTACCGGTCTTCAAATCTGCCCTTTTAACTTCAAAACCCTTTACTGCAAAGGATTGTAAGTTTTTCGATTTACAACCTTCAAAGGGTTTTAACTGTTAGCTGTTAGCATTTTGCGAATGCTAACAGCTAACAGCCAACGGTTATGCTAATTGAGCTTCGCGCTGAAATGACTTTTCCAGCACTTTAGCTTTGTAAGCCTGTTGGAGTAATTTTCCGAGTGACTGTGCCCAGGGCTTACTGAAAGGCTGACCGTCCAGGGAGTCGATACCGATGATTTCTGCTGCGGTACCGCAGAAAAATGCTGCTTCGGCTTCTTTTAACTCTGGGATGGTGAATAATTTCTGTTCCAGTGGGATATTCAGTTCCTGGCAAAGTTCGATAACAGTGGCGCGGGTGATGCCTGGGAGGATGTTACCGGCGGGAGGAGTGTATATTTTGCCGTCTTTTTCAAAGAAGATGTTAGCACCGGGGCCTTCTGCAACGTAACCATTCATATCCAGCAGCAGCGCTTCATCGTAACCTTTTTCTTTTGCTTCCTGCGAGGCCAGTATTGAGTTTACATAAAGACCGGCCGATTTCGATTCTATTTTAAATGCTTTCGGATTTGGTCGTTCGTAGGAGGAAGTCATTACGCGCAAAAGCTTTTCTCCCAGGTAAGCTCCCCATTCCCATGCGCAGATCAGGATATGCGACTCTGCGGCGGCTTTCAGCGTCATATTTGGCGGACAGAAAACCAGCGGCCGGATATACGCTTCTTCCATGTTGTTCATCTCCAGCACTTTATAACAAGCGGCGATCAGCTCTTCGTTATCAAATTTGTAGGGAATGTGGATCAGTTCACAGGAGCGCTTCAGGCGATCGAAGTGTTCTTTTGCTTTAAAGATTTTCACTTCGCCGTTTGCGGTTTTGTAGGCGCGGATGCCTTCAAAAACAGCATAACCGTAGTGGAGTGACTGGCCATACAGGTCAGTTGTAGCAGCATTTGCTTTGGTGTACTCACCGTTGATGTAAAGAAAAGTGTTGTCGTTGTAATAGCTATACATAAAATTGAAATTATACCAGGAATATACAGTCCAAAAAAAAGCCTTCCTCTTTGCGGAGGAAGGCGTTATATTTTGTGATTATATGCACGTTTACCTATCCTCCATACTGGTGGCTAATAATGACAACGACGATAATCACGACCTTCGTGATAGCCCAGTTGAGCTGAGGTACGATGTGATTAAGTTTTATATTGTCTTTATTTACCCACATGGAGGTGCTTGTTTTCTTTAGCGTTTCTACAAAAGTATTCGTGAAAAAAATAAAAAACAACAACACACCCAATATTTAGTAAAAAATTAATCACATTAAAGGTTTTTGAAAATATTTAAAAAAAGAAAGCAATAGTTACGCATTTTCTAAACAAATCAACTGATCCTTATAAATTAATCTACCGGTTTTGTGTACAAAAGACGCGGAAATTGTCTTATTCAGGATTACGCTGATTATACTGATTTAGGGATTTGATCATGTTGGATTTTAAAGGATTTGGGGAGATATAAGCGGGTATATCCACTTATATCTCCCCAAATCCTTTAAAATCCCAAAAGTCCGATCAAGGTTATCAGTGTAATCCGTTTAATCCTGAAAAAGACAACCTCCGCGTAAAAAAAAATCCCGGTGCAGGAAGCACCGGGATAAAATGATTTCATTTCATTTACTGTTCACGTTCTAAAAAATGATTTCATTTACTGTTCACTTGTTACATTGACATGCAGGCATTTGTCGATGATATCCTGCAGTACTGTTTCTTTTTCCATGAGCCGCTGAAGTAAAACCAGTTGGTTTTTTGCGCGGTCGTAATTGTGTGTCGGATACTTGATGGGATAATATACATCACCGTTCAGATAATCGGTGAGGAAGCGTATCCCCTGCATGTAGATCATAAACTTCCCGGCAAAGAACAGTTGCTCTTTTTCTACTTTTGTCAAAGTACCGCCAATCTCTGCGAGATACCCCTGCATAAGGGCTTCGTAGTATTCTTCGCGGATAACGATCTGGCTGAAATCCCTTTCTTCTTCAGACACGGGGCAAACATAAGTGCGTACCATGTCACCGAGGTCCGAGATGATTTTTCCGGGCATCAGGGTATCCAGGTCACATACACAAATACCTTCATAAGTATCCTTGTTGAGCAATACGTTATTGATTTTGGTATCATGATGCATCAGATGGTCCCTGAATTCAGGATTTGTTTTCAGTTGTTCATACGTTACTGCGATGTCAGAATAGCGGAGGAAATCTTCAATCAGCTCTTCTGCTGCAACTTTCCGGTCTTCCTTTGCCGTTCGGATAGCCTCCTGGAAGGCGCTGTACCGAAGGGTCAGGTTGTGAAAGTTTGGAATCGAAGCTTTAAACGGCTTCAGGTCAATTCCCGAAAGGTAACTGGCGAGGCGGCCAAATTGTCTGGCTGCTTCATACGCCTGCTTTGGGTTGTCGGCCTGGTCTACCGTTACGGAATCCGCAATAAAAGGGATCAATCTCCAGTATTCGTTGTCAATTACAAAGAGCTCTTCCCCGTTAACCGTGGGGATCGGCGTAATAAACAGATAGCCGGGATGATGAACTGCCAGATAATCCGCTGCCATTCTCTGGTTGGCGGCGATAACTCCTGGTTCCTTAAATACGTTTACATTGATCTTTTGTAAAACGTATCTACTGCCGTCCTGCTTTTTTTCTAACAAAAAAGTGTTGTTGATGTGTCCTGATCCAAATTTTCGGACATTTAATCCTTCAGGCTCAAGTCCGAAAGCCTGAAGGATCTTTTTGTTGGGTTTTATTTCCATAAATTGTCTGGATATTCTCCATTCTTAACCAGCGCCGACAAGCTGGCCTGCACACCCGGTGCATCTTCTTTGTAAGTAACGCCAAACCATTTTGCGCTGGTTGGTATTACCTTTACCTGGCCAATACCACGGCGGGTAAATTCATCGGCTACAATCGTAATAAAGAACTCCGATTTAGGATTGCTGCTGTTTTTTTCCAGAAATTCACTGAAAAGGCCCTGGCTCAGTTCAAATACGCTCGGATGAAATCCCCAGAAGTTCATGGATACCGGCGTGTTGGCTGCTAACGGATGTTTGCTGCCATCTGCCTCTTCATAAACAATCTGGTTGTTTTCAGCGTATATCTTGGTCCTTTCGTTGATAGCCGCCAGGTTACCGTCTGCGCTTACTTCGCATACACCGCGGGATACGGAACCATGCTCACTGATAGTTTTGCCCAGTTCATAACCTACCACGCTGTATACGTTGGGTTTGCAGTCGTTGTTCAGGAAAGCCGCCATTTTAACGAAAGCATCGGTACCATAGAAATCATCTGCATTGATCACTGCAAATGGCTCATTGATAGCATTTTTGGCGCAAAGAACGGCGTGGGCAGTACCCCACGGCTTGGTTCTTTCGGCCGGCACCGCATGATCTCCTAAAAAAGCATCCATTTCCTGGTATACAAAATCAACAGCCACGCGGCCTTTGAGCTTTGGTTCAAAGATCTCCTTGAACTCAGCCGCAAAATTCTCGCGGATGATGAACACTATTTTTCCAAAACCGGCGCTGATAGCGTCGTAAATAGAGTAGTCAACGATAGTTTCACCACTGGGGCCAAATTGCTGGATTTGCTTTAAACTGCCGTAGCGGCTGGCCATACCGGCCGCCAAAATCAATAAAGTCGGTTGCATTTTTCTGATATTAGTTTTATAAGTGTCAACTATTTACCTAAAAATATCGGCGCTAAATTTAATCATTAAAACTATTTTCACACTTTCTTTTTGTAGTAACACCCTTTTTTAAAGATTAATTAAACTGAACAATGAAGAGAGTATTAGTGCTGGTAGCCTTTGCCATGCAGCTTCTTACCGCTGCCCATGCGCAACAGAAAACAAATCCGGATGACATCAAAGAAAAAATGCAGTGGTTCTCCGATGCCAAACTGGGCATTTTTATTCACTGGGGCATCTATTCTGTCAAAGGAATAGACGAATCCTGGTCCTTCCACAACAAAAAAATATCCTACCCCGATTACATGCAGCAGCTGAAAGGCTTTACTGCAAATAATTACAACCCGCAGGCATGGGCCGACCTGATCAAAGAATCCGGCGCCCGCTATGCGGTAATGACCACCAAACACCACGATGGCGTAGCGCTGTGGGACAGCAAATACAGTAAACTGGATGTTGCTAACAGTACACCGGCGAAAAGAGACGTGCTCACCCCACTCTACGCAGCTTTGCGGCGCGATAGTATCAAATGTGGCGCCTATTTCTCCCTGATCGACTGGAGCCACAACGATTATCCGCAGTTTCTGAAAGACAGCAACCGCTACGAAATCAAAGCCCAGCCCGAAAGATGGCAACGCTTCCTGAAATTTTATGAAGGCCAGATGGCCGAAGTAATGACGAAGTTCAACCCGGACCTGTGGTGGTTCGATGGCGACTGGGAACATTCCGCCGACGAATGGGAAGCACAAAAAATGAGACAGATGCTCACCTCCCATAACCCCAACACCATTATCAACGGACGCCTCCAGGGTTACGGCGATTATGAAACCCCGGAACAGAACTTCCCCGTGTCGCGCCCGAAGTACCACTGGTGGGAGCTTTGCATGACCATCAACAATAACTGGGGATGGCAGCCACAGGACAACAACTGGAAAACACCCTTCGAAATTATCACCATCTTCGTGGATGCCGTCAGCAATGGCGGTAACCTCCTCCTCGATATCGGCCCCAAAGCCGATGGCAGCATCCCTGAAGAAGAAGTACATATGCTGAAAGAACTCGGCGCCTGGAACAAACGCAACGGCGAAGCAGTGTTCAATACCATCGGCGGTATTCCGCAGGGACACTTTTATGGCCCCACCACCCTCTCTAAAGATTCCAGCACCCTCTACCTGTTCCTGCCTGCTAAAACCAGCGGCCAGGTAATGGTAAAGGGCCTCTCCAATAAAATTGAAAGCATCACCGTACTGGGCAACAACAGCCAGCTGACCCACAAAGTAGTGGGCAAAATTTCCTGGAGTCCCGTACCCGGACTGGTTTTTATAAATGTACCGGAAAATGTACACGATAAATATATCACGGTGCTCAAAGTGAAGCTGGATAAGGCAGTGAAGCTATACAGGGGCCAGGGCGGTTTCTTAACCAATGATTAATAAGCATTTTTGATTTTATATTTGGGGAGATGGAAGCTGCCGTATGCTTTCATCTCCCTGATCTTTTTATCGCCTTATCACTTAACCGCTGCATGCTTTCTTACAACAACATTACCCTCGAATCTTTTCAAACCACCTGGCTGCCGGAGCATATCCACGCTGCCATACTGCGTTTGGATAAAATTCACCCGGAGGTATCAGGCAATAAGTGGTTTAAGCTGAAATATAACATCGCGGCGGCTAAGGCAAATAACAACACCGGCATCCTTACCTATGGCGGCGCCTACTCCAATCATATTGCAGCTACCGCGCTGGCCTGTAAGGAAGCAGCATTGCCCTGCGTAGGAATTATCCGGGGAGAAGAACATTACAACCACCTGAATCATACATTGCAAACCGCGGAAAACAATGGCATGAAGCTGGTTTTCATTAGCCGGGAGGATTATCGCAATGGTAAAGGCGGCGAAACCTTATATCCCGGTTATCATGTTGTTCCTGAAGGCGGTCACAACACCCTGGGCGCCAAAGGCTGCGAAGAGATCCTGTCTGTCTTCCCCACAACAAATTATACACATATCCTCTGTGCCGCAGGCACAGGCACCACGCTTGCGGGCCTTATCAACAGTGCCGCACCCCATCAGCAGGTAATCGGGATTCCCGTGCTGAAAGGCGCACAGTATCTCGAAAAGGAGGTTACAGACCTCCTGCATCCCGGAAATATCACCCGCTGGCAGTTGTTATACGAACACCACGGTGGAGGCTATGCAAAGAAATCGCCTGCACTTATAGATTTTATCAATACTATTTACAAAGAAACAGGCATCCCAACAGATATTATTTACACCGGTAAACTGGTAATGGCCTTTCGCGATCTGGCCCAGCAGGGCTACTTTCCGGCCAACAGCAACATATTGCTGATACACACCGGCGGCCTTCAGGGCAATCTTTCCCTTCCTCCCGGCGTTCTATCCTTTTAAAAACTGTTCGTTATATTTGAACGGTAGTGTATTTTTGCCAACTTTAAGAGCTCACGGAATAATCAGTATGAAGCAGATTGTGCGTATAACATTTGTTATTGGAATTTTTTTATTGACCGGATTTGCAGGAAACGCTCAGACACAGGAGTTTGTGCCACCTGTACTACCTAATTTTACCGCTTCTATTAAAACCGGTAGAATACAACTGGACTGGATCTCCGGCTTCACACAGGTAAAAGAAATTGGGGTACAGCGCTCGCTCGACAGCGTACTGAACTTTAATACCATTGGTTACGCCAGCTATCCTACTCAAACAAGGAATGCTTATCTCGATAATAAACCGTTACCGGGCAGCAACTATTATCGTCTCTTTATTTTATTCACCAACGGACGCTTCATGTACAGCAAAACCGTACTGGCCTTGTCCGACAGCACTATCCGCGCTGATCAGAAATTGCAGTATGCCGATATCATGGATGCTTCAAGAGGACTGAGAGGCCGGGAACAGGAGAACAGGGAGCCGGAAAGAGCTTCCTGGCATCCCTCCAACTACATCTACACTACCGCCGATGGTAACATCAACATAAAACTGCCGGATGCACCGCAAAAGAAATACTCCATTAAGTTTTATGAATCCAACGGTACTTTCCTTTTTGATATAAACCAGGTAAAAGGCCCTTCCCTCATTTTGGAGAAAGCCATTTTCATGCATGCCGGATGGTTCAACTTCGAAATATTCGAGGATGGAAAATTAAAGGAGAAATGGAACCTGTTCATTCCATTGAACTATAAAATGTAATGCTACACCATTTCAGCGTTGAATACTTCGCCGAAATGTTTGCTCAGCTTAGCTTTCACTTCTTCGAGGCTTACCGGCTTTCCCACTTCTTTATCGAGTGAGGCAACCTGCTTGTCTGCAATGCCACAGGCGATAATATTATTGAAGTAATCCATGAGGGTATTTACATTCAGGGCGAAGCCATGCATGGTTACCCAGCGGCTGCAACGAACCCCCATCGCGCATATTTTACGGGCTTTCGCTTTATCGTGCGGGTCCAGCCATACGCCGGTTTCCCCGGAAGAACGGTCGCCGGTTACGCCATACTCCGCCAACGTGCGGATGATCACCTCTTCCAGGCAACGCAGGTATTTGCCGATATCTGTAAAGAAGTTTTCGAGATCCAGGATAGGATAACCCACTACCTGGCCGGGACCATGAAACGTAATATCTCCGCCGCGGTTGGTAGGCACAAAGCCTATCCCCTGCTCCTGCAGCTCCTGTTGGGAAATCAGCAGGTTTTCCATATGCCCGCTTTTACCGATGGTATACACAGGTGGATGTTCGCAAAACAACAGGTAGTTGGTAGTAGCCTTTGGCAACTGATCGGCCACCCTGGTTTTCAACTGCACATTTTCCTTCAGCAACTGCTCCTGGTAATCCCAGGCAGCCTGGTAGTCTATCACGCCGAGGTCTTTTACTACAATCTTCTGCTTTACTTTATCCATGATCATATTAATCTTTTTCAGCCGCGCAAAGGTACGCCAAATCGCTGTGATACGGAACATTTGCCTACAGGGCTGCTAAACTGCCAACTAAGCTTTACCTTTGCAAAAAATTATATTGATGGCTGAAGAATTGCTGGAACTGGAAGATGAGCTGGAAAACGGGGATGGCAGCGAGGAATTATATGAAAAGATTAATATGGTGGTCGACAAAGGTCAGGACCCTATCCGTATTGATAAATTCCTTACTAACCGCATAGAAGGCGCCACCCGCAATAAGATCCAACAGGCCCTGGATGATGAACTGGTATTGGTGAACGATAAACCCGTGAAGGCCAATTACAAGATCCGGCCGCTGGACAGGATCGTTGTGTTTTCCAACCGGAACCCGGAAAATACCGATATCATTCCACAAGAACTACCGCTGAATATTGTATTTGAAGACGACGATATTATGGTCATCGACAAACCCGCCGGCCTGGTAGTACACCCCGGCTGCGGTAACCGCGATGGCACACTGGTAAATGGCCTCTCGTGGTACCTGGGCGATAAAACCCAGGCTACAGAGCCGGAAATTCCCCGTTTCGGGCTGGTACACCGCATCGATAAAAATACCAGCGGGTTGCTGGTCATCGCCAAGTCCGGGAAAGCGATGAACGACCTGGCCAAACAATTCTTTGATCACACCGTACATCGCCGCTACATTGCGCTGGTATGGGGCGATTTTGAAGAAGACGAAGGAACGGTGGTAGCTCACGTAGGCCGCCATCAACGCTTACGTAAAATCATGGACGCATATCCCGACGGTGAATACGGCAAGGAAGCCATCACCCACTACCGCGTACTGGAAAGGTTTAATTATGTAACCATGATTGAATGCCGCCTCGAAACCGGCCGCACCCACCAGATCCGTGTACACATGCAGCATATCGGCCACTCCCTGTTTAATGATGAAACCTACGGCGGTAACCGCATCGTTAAAGGCACCGTATACACGAAGTACAAACAGTTTGTGGAAAACTGCTTTAATATCATGCCCCGTCATGCCCTGCACGCACAACAGCTGGGCTTCATACATCCCCGCACCCGCGAGCAGATGCACTTTGAAAGCAACTTACCTTCCGACTTTACGGCTGTGCTGGAAAAGTGGAAAAGATACATCGCGGCCAGGCCACTGAAAGATGATGAAGAATAACTTATACCCGGTTTTAGCGGGGAACTGTCTCCGCTAAAATCATCTTCTTACAAAAATCATATTTATTATTATAAATATTCTACATGTTTAGGTTATCTTAGCGGCAATTACCCATGTCAACGCATGAGAGACCAAATAGCTGTTTTCTGTCGATTCGTATTCCTTATACCGGTTCTGCTGGTATGCTGCCTGTTTAGCAACAAGGCCGGCGCCCAGAACACCCCCTTTGCAGTATCCTCTACCTGTGTAAACGATACCTCTTTTTTCCTGATCATCAATCCCGCCGGTATTGACTCTGTAAAATGGTTTTTTAATGATCCCCCTTCGGGAGATAAAGATTCTTCCAGGAGCATGCAGGCGTATCATATTTATACCAGCACCGGCACCTATACCGATACCCTCATTGCCTGGCGCAACGGTGTTCCGGATACCACTATACAACCCGTTACCATCGTTACCCCCGTGATCTTCGACCTCGGCGATCAGGACATCACCCTGTGTGAAGGCGGCACTATGACATTGCAGGCGCCCATCATTCCCGGCGCTACTTACCTGTGGCAGGACAGCTCCACCAACAGCAGCATCCTCGTGGATACTTCCGCTACCTATAAAGTAAAAATAAATGGCTGCCCGAATCCCGACTCGGTGAATATTTTTTATACGCCTATCCCGGAGATCGACCTCGGCAAAGACCTCATATTATGCACCGGCGAGCATATTGCGCTGGATGCTACTGCGCAGAACTGTACGTATCTGTGGAGTACCGGCAATACAGAACCTACGCAGGATGTTTATACCTCCGGCACTTATCACGTAGACGTATATCCGAAAGGATGCCCCACGGTGTCGGATGATATCACCATTACTTTCACCGGCGCCCCTTATCCTTTCTCACTGGGGCCGGATACCCTGCTGTGTCCCGGGGAAACGATCCGCGTGGCCCCGGCCATCCCCGAAGCCACCAAATGGGAATGGAGTACCGGCGCTACTACACCATCGGTGACTATCCGCAATACTACTAACCTGTGGGCGCTGGTGGAAATCAACAACACCTGCAGCGTAGTAGATACCATCTTTATCAATTATAACCGGTTAAAAAAACTGGACCTCGGCAACGATACCAGCATCTGCAAAGGAAACTTCCTGGTGCTTACCGCCGATTTCGGCAACGGGCAATATCTCTGGCAGGATGGCTCCGACCAGGCCACCTATTATGTAACCAAGCCCGGCTTCTATTATGTGCATGCACAAATAGGCCGCTGCGAATCAATGGACAGCATCTCCGTGAAATTTGAAGATACCCTGCGGGTAAACCTCGGCCCGGATACACTGCTCTGCAGAAATGAAGTATACCAGCTGCGCGCCACCGGCGCCGGTGGCGGCGCCTATAAGTGGCAGGACAGTACCAGCACACCCATGTATACCGTTACCAGGCCCGGGTTTTATGCAATGGTGGCTACCAATAGTTGCGGAACATCTGTTGACTCGGTAGAAGTAAAATATCATGACTGCGAATGCCAGCTATACTTCCCCACCGCCTTTTCTCCTAACGGAGATGGAAGAAATGATTATTTCCGGCCGGTATACCGGTGTCCCATATACGATTATACGCTCAGCATCTATAACCGCTGGGGAGAACGGATTTTTTATACTACCGATCCGCAGGTAGGCTGGAACGGGCGTGTAAACGGTACTTTAGCGGATATTGCTACTTATGTGTGGATAGTGGATTATAAAGAAGTGATCACCCGGTTTGCCGTACATAAAACCGGCACTATTACTTTGGTGAATTAACGATTACTGCGCCCCCGTAAAATTCAGGAACTTAGCGGCAAACACGGCTGTTTCCCTTTTTTTGAAGGGTACGTTCCAGGTGCCGTTATAGGTAACCAGCGCGGGGATCAGGAGGCCATTGTATTTGGTCATCTGCACATTCATCTTCACATTAAAATCAAACAGCATCGTTTTGTAAGACAGGGCATATTTACGGCCAACGATCTCAAAGTTATCTTTATTAAACCAGGTGATCAGCTCGTCGATCACTACGTCTGCCCTGTCGATGCGGCTCAGACCGGGCTTTGTTTTGGCAGTAAACACATAGCAGGAGGTGCCGTCCACATAGTTTTCGGCGGTGATGGAAAAATCGTAATACCGCATTACCTCGCTGTTGAAGATGGCTACTTTGGGTCCTACGATGGGCACGCCACGTATAGGTTTCCCGGGGTTAAAGATCAGTTGTTTCAGCTGCGCCTTATGCCGGGCGAGGCTGCCGCTGGAGCGGTCGGGATCTTCACCTGATTCATCGGTACACACGGTGCCTTTGGTAAAGAAGAGGTTAGCGTATAATTCGGCTGTATAATAATTATAATTCCCTTTACGGGTATAGAAGTTGCCGGTTACTTTTTCGTTAGAAACCTGCATGGTGCGGCATTTCCCTTTCATTTCCTGGTGGGTTTGATTATACAGGGAAGCCTGTACCTGTGCATTTTTGCCAAGTACCTGGATATCGTTGATGGCATCAAAGCCTACGATATGCAGGTTTTTGAATGCGCGGTAAAAGGTGGTGTCATCTTCCACCCTTTTAATAAAGCTGTTAACGTCGAAGCCTATACGCTTTGCAGCTACAATAACTTCATCCAGGTTAACCGTCATTCCTTTATAGCGGGCTGTGTCCTGAGCGTTGAGTTGCAAACATTGTAACAGGCTGAGAGCAATGGTTCCGGCTATACTTTTCCAAAAATGTGACATAGCTGCAATTTAGTAAAAAAGAGCAAAGTGGGCGCCAGGCAAATACTAAAAACAGAAAGCCGTTGCAAGTATCACTTACAACAGCTTTCTGTTTTTCTTTAAAAGGAGATAGAGAAGAACTATCTCTTTTTATCAACCGGGGATTTTTCCGGCCACATACATTTGTTCCATAGTAGGTTGCAGCGCACCACCTTTTTTCTCCAGTGTAACAGCAAACATTTGTGCTTTGCCGGTTACTTTCATTTTCTGGAGGAGGCTGGCTGTATCACCCATTTCGAACACGCCCATATCAACCGGTTTGCCATCTACGATAGCCCAGAGTTGATACTGTTTGTCGGCAGTTGGTTCTGGCAGTTGGTTAACTTTCAGATACACTTCCTGACTTTGCGGGTTCCAGAATACAGTAGCTAATGCTTCAGGGAACGCTTTGGTACCTGGCATCGGCACTTTCAGAACTTTTGGATCCTGGAGAATATCCAGAGATTCCTGCATTTGTTTGCTCTTGGACAAAATGGAGTTCTGGGATACGAGTAAAGACTGGTATTTGTCTTTGTACTCCTTGAATTCCTTGTACCGGTTAAAGTACACATAATTCAAAATAAGGCTTCCCACCAGCAGCACGGCGGCGATGGCGGCAAGCCATTTCCAGGATAGGCTTTTAGTTTCTTGCATGGATACTACTTTTGTTGTTGCAGGTTTT
This sequence comes from Chitinophaga sp. G7 BAM 1005, assembly GCF_057126945.1. Taxonomy (NCBI): domain Bacteria; kingdom Pseudomonadati; phylum Bacteroidota; class Chitinophagia; order Chitinophagales; family Chitinophagaceae; genus Chitinophaga; species Chitinophaga sp. G7 BAM 1005. The sequence continues at coordinate 5,626,701 of NZ_CP181478.1, forward strand.
GATGACAAAACGGAACATGATCATCATGTTTTCAGCTTTCACGGATATTTTTCTATAATAGTTATTCGTCTTTGAAAATGGTTAATCGGGGTGCCGGTAAAGGCGATATACTCATTTATGATAAACAAATCCGGCGTTAGTTTGCCAGTTTTGCCGACATGCATACCTGGTCCATACTTGGGTCAGGGCTACCGCCTTTCTTTTCAAGCGTAATGGCGAAGCCCTGGGCAATCGCTACTGCTTTCATTTGTTGTAACAGTTGTGATGCATCGGCGCCGGTGAGAAAAACACCTGCATCCACCAGTTTCTTATTCGCAATGGCCCATAGCTGGAATTGCTTACCGGCGGGAGGTACAGGCATCAGTTGCGCCTGGAGGTATACAGCCTGTGTTTTTGCATTCCATCCTACAGATACCAGGTTGCCAGCATACTTGCCGCCACCGGGAATTTTTGTCCATTTAAAATCGGGGTTATTCAGGGGATCTGCAACCACATTGCCGGGCGTTTCCTTCAAACTGGTCATCGCCTGCTGTTCTTTATCTGCTTCCAGCTTTTCTTTGGTGGCTATCAGCGCCTGGTAGCGGCTTTTATAGTCAGTGGATTTCCGGAAGAAAAAGAAATTCATGAAAACGCTGCCCAGCAGCAAGGCTATGATGGCGGCGGTCAGGTACTTCCAGATCCGGTCATTTGATTTATTTGCCACCGGCAGCTGTTTTAGCGGTGTTTCCCTGGCTGGTTGCTGCGTTTGTTTTTTGGTTTTCCCGTTCACGGGTGTGGGCGTCGGCGCACGCAGTTCATCCGGTAGCAGGTCGTTTCCTTCCTGCGTGTTTTCCTGACGGATAATTTCCATCAGCCGTTCCTTAATGCCGTGAGGAGGCGCTACTGCATACAGCTGCACAAAACGCTCCTTGTCGTGCTGCAATGAATCCACTGCAGCTTTAACATCGGGGTATTGAGATACGGCTGTTTCTACCTCACCTTGTTCTGCTTCCGGTAACATACCGAATACATAGCTTTCAAGGATTCCGGATGATATGTATCGTTGTACATCCACTATTTCTTATAGTTACAATTGTTTTAACAGTGTTCTCAATTGTATGATAGCATTGCGCATGCGGGTTTTCACGGTGCCCAATGGTATTTCAAGGGACCTGGCTATTTCTTCCTGGGTATGTCCTTTGAAGTAAGCCATGTCTATAATAATACGTTGATCTTTTTGAAGCTTTTCAATCACTTTGGTTAAACCAAGATGGTCCACAGATAAGTGTACTGCCAGCTGTGGTTCATACATCAGTGCCACACTGTTTACATCCTGTACGCGCTGTTCCAGTTTATGATTTTTTGAGCGAAGACTGTCGATAGCTGTGTTGCGGGTAATATTGAGCATCCAGGTAAATAACCGGCCTTTTGAGGCATCGTAGCGGTCAATATTCCGCCAGATCTTTACAAATACTTCCTGTAGTACATCTCCCGCTGCGGCTTCTTCTCCTACTACTTTCAGGGCTACGCCATATAAAGCAGGTGAATAATGATCATACAAATAAGTGAATATTTTTTCATCCCTGGCCATAAGGCCCTGAATCAATTCAACTTCAGTGTATGTTAAGGTAGCTCCCAAGTTTGAGGATATGGATGTTATACTTTATGATACCAAAATAACAGGTTTTCTTTACATTACAAAATTATTTCCTATTTAGGGAAAGTCATCTTGTAATCTACTCTTATTTTGCCTTTGGTAATATCTTCGAGCTTACTTTTTAACATTCTGCGCTTCAATGGCTTCAGGTGATCAATGAATAAAACACCATCGATGTGATCATATTCATGGAGGATTACCCGGGCAGTCACACCAGTGAATGTTCTTTCATGCGGGATAAAGTTCTCATCCACATAGCTCAGCGTAACTGTTTCCGCCCTGTTTACATCTTCCCGTACCTTCGGAATACTCAAACATCCTTCATTATATGCCCAGTCTTTCCCGCCGGTTTCCACAATATGCGCGTTAATAAACACTCCTTTCACGCCCTCATCTCCGGGATAATCGTTCTTTTCGTCTTCTTCCAGGTTATGAATAATCTGCTCACTATCTACCACAAACAGCCGGATCGCCTTATTCACCTGCGGGGCGGCAATGCCCACGCCGTTGGAACCATACATGGTTTCCCACATATTGGCAATCAATTCCTTCAGGTTAGGATATTCAGGAGTGATGTCTTCTGCTACTTTTCTCAATACCGGGTGACCGTAAGCTACAATTGGCAAAATCATGTTCAAATACTTGGTTTAATCCGCAAAGATAGACAATTTCGGAGTTAAGCGGAGGTTGTCTTTCTCTGGATTACGCTGATTTTACTGATTTTTTATATGCTATTATATTTTATTACGGAGATATTCCTGTAATATGATAGTAGCGCTGATCTCATCAACGAGGGCCTTATTCCGGCGGTCCATTTTCTTCAGACCGCTGTCGATCATCGTCTGGAAAGCCATTTTGGAGGTAAAACGCTCGTCCACCGTTACAACAGGGATATCCGGGAAGTTCTTTTTAATGATACGGATACATTCCGTAACCAATGCAGTGGCGTCTGTAGCATTGCCATCCAGTCCTTTGGGTTCCCCTATTACAATTGTTTCCACCTGTTCGGCAGCGAAGTATTTTTTCAGGAAAGGGATCAGGTCATGCGTGGCAACGGTGGTAAGCCCGGTGGCAATCATCTGTAAAGGGTCCGTTACGGCCAGTCCCGTTCTCTTTTTTCCGTAATCTATTGCCATCAGGCGGGCCATATCGTAGCTTTTTAGCAGTGTATCGGGTTAATGAAAAACGAGCATATCTGTGATCGCAAAAACAGCGAACACCACGCTCGCAATCCCGTTGGTGGTCATAAACATAATATTGATCTTACTGAGATCATCGGGTTTTACCAGCAGATGCTGCGAAACCAGCATCACCACAAAAACAGCGGCTCCTATCCAGTAGATCCAGTGAAAATGGCCGGTTAAGCCGATCGTTACTACCAGCGCCGCGGCTATTACATGGAGTAATTCGGAAAAACGCAGGGCGCCGGAAAGTCCCAGCCAGGCCGGGATGGAATTCAGCTGCTGCGATTTATCAAAGTCCTCATCCTGCAGGGAGTAAATAATGTCAAATCCGGATACCCAGCACAGCACCAGCAAAGATACCAGTACAGGTAACAGCGCAAAACTGCCGGTTACCGCCAGGTAAGCGCCAATGGGCGCCAGCGACAATCCTACGCCCAGCACCAGGTGGCAAAGGGCGGTAAAACGCTTGGTATAGCTATATCCCAGTACCACCAGCAAAGCTACCGGCGACAGGTAAAAGCACACCGGGTTGATAAACCAGGTGGTAATGATAAACAATATCACATTGGCTATAATAAAAAACAGGGCATTTTTGGGAGATATGATACCGGCCGGTATTTCCCTTTTCGCCGTACGTGGATTGAGCTTGTCGATATCCACATCCAGCCACCGGTTAAACGCCATCGCCGCACTCCGCGCAAACACCATACACAGCACTACCAGCGCAAATGTAACCCAGTTAAAGCTGCCGCCTCCTTTGGTGGTAGCCATAAAAAAGCCGGTGAGCGCAAAAGGCATGGCAAAAATCGTGTGACTGAACTTTACCAGCGATAAATACTTGTTGACCGTAGAAATCATATAATTAGTCCTTTAAGCCTTCTTCAATTTTACAAAGATATCCCAAACCACAATACCGGTGCTCACAGAAATATTTAAGGAATGCTTCATACCCAGCTGGGGAATTTCAATACAACCATCCACCAGCTTCATTACTTCCCCGTCTACCCCGCTTACTTCATTCCCAAAAACCAGCGCCAGCGGCTGATCCGCAGGTGGTACAAAACTGTTCAGCATATAGCTGTTTACCGCCTGCTCAATAGCCATCACCCGGTACCCGGCTGTTTTCAGCTCCTGTACAGCACTCACGGTTGTATCAAAATACTGCCACTCCACCGTTTCGGTAGCGCCCAACGCCGTTTTATTGATATCGCGGTGCGGCGGCACCGGCGTATAGCCGCAAAGAATGATTCCCTGCACCAGGAATGCATCCGCCGTACGGAACACCGACCCCACATTGTGCATGCTGCGTATATTATCCAGTACCAGTACAATAGGCGTTTTATCGGCAGCCCTGAACTCTTCCACCGTTTTACGGCCCAGTTCATCCATGCTTAATTTTCTCATCACCTGCAAAGATAATAGGATGGGATGAGTTTTATATATTTGCGGCATGGCAAAAAGTAAAACGGAAGAAACACCGCTCATGCAGCAACATAAGGCCATCAAGGACAGATACCCTGATGCCGTACTGTTGTTCCGTGTTGGCGATTTTTATGAAACGTTTAATGAGGATGCAGTTATAGCCGCCCGGGTGCTGGGTATTGTTTTAACCAAAAGGGCCAACGGGTCCGCCTCTTATGTTGACCTGGCAGGATTTCCCCACCACTCGTTAGATACTTATCTTCATAAACTGGTTAAAGCAGGTCACCGGGTGGCCGTATGCGACCAGCTGGAAGATCCTAAAACAGTAAAAGGTATTGTCAAACGCGGCGTCACCGAAATGGTCACACCAGGTGTAGCCATCAACGATAAGCTGCTGGAAAACTCCAGCAACAACTTCCTCGCAGCCGTTCACTTTGGTACAGACACCACCGGCGTATCTTTTCTGGATATTTCCACCGGCGAATTTTTTATTGCAGAAGGCAGCACGGAATATGTGGATAAACTCCTCCAGAGCTTCCGCCCGGCAGAAGTACTGTTCGCCAAACAACAACAGAAAAATTTCAAAGCCACTTTCGGCGCCCGTTTCTACACCTATACAATGGATGAGTGGATATTCACCACCACCTATGCGGAAGAAATACTGCTGAAACATTTCCAGACCCATTCCCTGAAAGGATACGGTGTGGAAGGCCTGCCCTCCGCCATTATCGCTGCCGGCGCCACCCTTCACTACCTGAAAGATACCGAGCATCCCAACCTCCAGCATATTACACGCATGCAGCGCATCAGCCAGGACGACTTTCTCTGGATGGACCGTTTCACCGTGCGCAACCTGGAACTGCTCAACAGCAGCGTGGAAAACGGGCATACCCTCCTGAAAGTACTGGACAACACCGTAACCCCGATGGGCGCACGCCTGCTCAAACGCTGGATGGTATTCCCCCTCCGCGATATCAACGCCATCAACGAACGGCTGGATACCGTGGAATACTTTATCAAAGAACCCGATCTCTCCAAATCACTGGTACATCACCTGAAACAAACCGGCGACCTGGAAAGACTGGTATCCAAAATACCACTGAAGAAAATAAATCCACGCGAAGTGTTACAGCTGGCCCGCTCCCTGCAACAGGTACAGGCCGTACAGGCACTCCTGGAAAACAGCAGCAGCGACTACCTCCGGCGGCTAAACGAAAAACTGGACCCCTGCGTTCCCTTACTGGACCGTATTCTCAATGAAATCATGGAAAACCCGCCGGTACTGGTAAACAAAGGCGGCTGCATCAAAGAAGGCGTAAACGCAGAACTGGATGACCTCCGGAACATCGCCAACAAAGGGAAAGACTATCTCCTGCAAATCCAGCAGAAAGAGTCAGAAGCCACCGGTATCCCTTCCCTGAAAATAGCTTTCAACAACGTATTCGGTTATTACCTGGAAGTAACCAACACCCACAAAAACAAAGTGCCCGACCGCTGGATGCGCAAGCAAACACTGGCCAATGCAGAACGCTATATCACCCCCGAACTGAAAGAGTACGAGGAAAAGATTGTAGGAGCAGAAGATAAGATCCAGGTGCTGGAAAGCAAACTGTTCGACGACCTGGTACAAAGCCTCCAGGCGTTTATTAAACCGGTACAGGAAGATGCACAGGTGTTTGCGCGGATCGACTGCCTCCTGTGTTTTGCACACAACGCCCTGCAATACAAATACCGGCGGCCGAATATCACGGAAGGGTTCGATCTTTTGATCAAAGAAGGCCGTCACCCGGTGATTGAAAGGGGGCTGCCTGCCGGCGACACCTACGTTTCCAACGACCTGCAACTGGATAAGGAATCCCAACAGATCATTATCCTTACGGGACCCAACATGTCCGGTAAATCGGCCCTGCTGCGACAAACGGCGCTCATCACCCTGATGTCGCACATGGGTAGCTTTGTACCTGCTACCAGCGCTGATATTGGTCTTACCGACAAAATATTTACCCGTGTAGGCGCCTCCGATAACCTGAGCGGCGGAGAATCTACCTTCATGGTGGAAATGAACGAAACCGCCAGCATCATCAACAGCATTACCCCACGCAGCCTCGTAATACTGGATGAAATAGGCCGCGGTACCAGCACCTACGATGGTATCTCCATTGCCTGGAGCATCGTGGAATACCTCCACGACATGACCACACACCGCCCTAAAACGCTGTTTGCTACTCATTATCATGAACTGAATGAACTGGAAAACAAACACGCGCGGGTAAAGAACTTCCATATCACCAACATGGAATCGGGGAATAAAATTATCTTCCTGCGGAAACTGGCGTCCGGCGGAAGTCGCCACAGCTTTGGTATTCACGTGGCCCGTATGGCCGGCATGCCGCCGGAACTAATCAACAGGGCCAATGAAGTGCTGGCCAATCTTGAAGAAAAACATATCGATGCGCCATTGCAGAAAAATATAAAACAGATCAGCACACCGTCCCAGAAACTACAGCTGAATATATTTGATGCGCATAGTGATGTGTTCCAGCAAATCCGGGAGAAACTGGATACCGTGGATATTAACCGGTTAACACCGGTAGAAGCATTGCTGAAGCTGAGTGAGATAAAGAATATGATCGGGTAGGTTTCTGGTCATCATTATAATAAAAAAACGTCCCGGAAAGTCCGGGACGTTTTTTTATTATACTTGTTCACTGGTCCTTAACGAACGTCCCAGAAAATTTTGATGTTGGCTTTGTCTTTTGACGCTACCTGGGCATAGTTATCCGGATTGTAAATCTGCTCTGTGGATGGGTACAGCAAACGCTGTGGCGGTGTCGTGGAACCGGAAGATGTACCGGTAGCAAAAGGTAATACAGGATAACCTGTACGTCTGACTTCTGTCCATGACTCGCCTGCCTGCAGGATGAAGAAGTTCACCCATTTCTGCGTCCAGATCTTTGCCAGTTTTTGCTGGGAAGTACCGCTGTAGGCAATAGCCGGCTTAGCAACGAAGCTGCTGATAACAGCGCCGGACGGTGTAGGCAGTATAGGCCATACGCCGGAACTGAATACAGCAGATTGGTTAATACTGTAATAAAAATTTACTGATTGAGCAATACCGTTTTCGTAATCTGTTTGCGGTGTACCAATACTCCATCTTTCACCTGCTTCTGCTTTCAGGAAGCTTACTTCAGATGCCGTAAATATTACGCCAGGCACATTGTAGTTATTAAAGAAAGTAGCGGTATCGTAGGTAGCATACCCTAAATTTTCATAATCAGTAGCAGTACCATTTGCCGGGAAACCATGCATACCGTGCTTTGCACCCGCATCCCAATAAACATCTGTACGTGGATCGCCATTGATCGCCATCACGGTATCCAGCAGAAAAGCAGGCGCAAACGGGCTACCCGTCAGGGCGCTTTGCAAGTCGCTTTTTAAAGTAGGCGAACTCATTTTGATCAACACGTTTTGAGAATTGTCACTCACCAGCGGATACTTGGACGGGTTGGTCAGCATAGCTGTTACTGCTGTTTTGGCATTGGCTTCTTTCACATAAGAAGTATGCATCAACAGGCGCAGGCGCAGGGAGTTTGCGTAACGCCTCCAGGCAGTAAGGTCGCCATTCAGCACAAAATCAGCTCTCTGAAAAGCGGCTAACGTTTCAACAGAGATAGTAGCCGTTTCAAAATAACTGTTCAGGTTGTCCAGTCCGGCAATCAGTGTATCATAAACAGCAGCTGCATTATCAAAAGGTGCAGGTATTACCACACGGTCAGTGTTGAGAGAACCAGCCTTGCTGAAAGGAATGTCTCCCCAGAGATCTATCATTTGTGCAGCCTGATCATACAACACCACTTTGGCACAGTTCAGAAAAATCAGTTGATCTGCCTGCTGGGCCGGCGTTAGGTTACTATAAGTAGTTTCCATTTCCCGGTAGTTAGCCATGATACCCGGACCAACATAGTTCAAGTCATTATCATCGCTTTTGCTACCTGCGTAAAAATCTATCCAACGGTTCTCCGTATAAGCCGGAGTAGGAATATACATTTTTATGGATGGCGACAGTGCCGTTGTTTGCGAAAATGCACCAGTGGTAGGCAGTATAAAGGTTGCGTAATCCCAGTAAGACGGGCGCATACGCTTGTTCATGTACATACCGCTGAGCAGTTTGCTCATAGAACCGGTAGTAGTTAACTCCGGGTTCGGGTAGGCGTCTGCAATTTGTTTCTTACAAGAGCTGAAAGTAGCTACCAGCAAGATGAGCAGTGAAGTATTTATTAAAAGGCGTTTCATTTTAATCTGTTAAGTTCGTTTACAAATCAGTATTCTGCTAGAAACGGGCACGCAGGCTGGCTCCCAAACTTCTTGTTGGACCAACGGTACCACCATCAATTCCCTGGCTAAACCATTGAGAACCTACTGCTACTTCCGGATCTAAGCCTTTTGGCAAAGTTTTCCACACATAGAACAGGTTTCTGCCAACCAGTGAGAACTGCAAACCCTGGAAGTGTAATTTTTCAACAATGCTTTTAGGCATGTTATAAGTAAGAGTAACTTCACGAAGCTTGATATAGCTGTTTTTCATTACTGCATTTTCATACAGACCATTGGTTTGCCAATCATACTGATTCATGTAGTATTGTGCAGCAGTAATTACCTTTTCATTCTTCTTACCATCAGCCGTTACGCCTGGTAAAATCACACCATCGTGATGTGCACCATTCGGGTTAGCCACCAGGTTACCGCTGGCATAGTCAATAGCATCGTAAGCAATACCACCGTGAGCAGCATCCCTGTATTGCAGGGTACTGTTAAACATACCTGCACCAATCTGGTAGTAGTAAGGAATAGATACCAGGTCGCCACCTAAACGGTAATCCAGCGTAAAGTCCAGTGTAAAGTTTTTATAGCGGAGCGAGTTGGAGAAACCACCCACTACTTTAGGCATGATGTTACCTGCTAATTCCCATGCGTTAGTATTAGCGGTATAAATACCATCCGCATTTACCAGGTAGTTACCGTTCGCGTCTTTATCACGTGGATGTACATAAATGTTACCCAATGGATCACCTACGTTGGATTGCAGCAACAGGTAACCGCCGTCATAACTCTGCATGGTTAAGGTTGTCATACCATCTCTCAGCGCAGTGAGCTTGTTCTTGTTGATGGCAAAATTAAAGCGGGTAGTCCAGCTGAAATTTTTGGTAGTGATGGGAGAAGCATTGATAGCTGCTTCAAAACCAGAGTTGCTGAGGTCACCTGCGTTCATTATCTGAGAGGTAGCACCGCCAGATGCTGGTGTACTCATAGTCAGGATCTGATCCATGACTTTGTTATTATAGTAACTGAAGTCTACACCAATCTTATTTTTCAGGAACCTTGCCTCGAAACCAAACTCAGTTTCCCTTTTCTTTTCGGATCTCAACTCTTCATTCCCAAAGGCGCTGGGATTGGTTTGCTGATAAGGAATATTATTCTTACTGAGGGTAACGGTGTAAGGATTGTAGGCAACGTTAGCCTGGTACATGTTGGGATGGTTACCCACCAGACCATAAGAGGCTCTGAACTTCGCGTAATCCACAAAAGAAGGCAGCTTCACTACTTCTGACAGAAGGAAACCCGCATTCACAGATGGATAGAAGTACTTGTTATTTTTTACCGGTAAAGTAGAAGTAGACTCATAACGACCGGTTCCTTCCAGGAACAGGAAACCTTTATAAGCCAGGTTCACCATACCAAAACCAGCTACATCGATCTGTTCTGCACGAACTCCTGTTGCATACAAAGGATCAGCAGAGTTGGCCAGACTAAACCAGTTTTCGTCCATCAAACCACCTTTCGTCTGGGTATACTGATTTTTATATTTCTGTTTGCGGCCGGTAACACCACCGGTGAAAGACATATCAAAGTCCTTTGCCACTTTAGGGTTATAGATCAACATCGCATCTCCGTAAAACGAATTGTTATTACGGGTATTCAGCGCATACTGACCGGTATAACCATAAACAGACGGCTTGGTATTGTATTGCTGATCAGAAGTAGTTACGTTGGTGAAATCACCACCTACACGACCTCTGAAACGCAGGCTGTTCAGGATGCTTACATTCAGCGTAGCGCTGTTGATAAAGCGGTTCTGTGTTTCATCATACCTGTTACGCAGGTTATTCCACAGGTAGTCCATCAGGTTGGTAGCCCGGAAACGGTAAGCCATTTTCTCATCCTGATCGTACTGGTTATTATCTGCAGCTACATATTTGTAACCGTTGCTGGTCTGATATTTATTGAAGAACGTACTCATGTCATCGAAGCGGCTGAAGAAGCCATCAAATGAACCGAATATGTTGCTCATCACATTCGCACGGTTGTGAACAAAGGTATTGTTATAAGTAGATATCAGATCTACGCTGACCCTGTCACTTAATTTTAATGTACCGTTGAAGTTAAAGTTGTTTTTATAGAGATTACTTCCCGGCATAATGCTCTTATAATCTACACGATTGTAAGAAAACCGGAAACTACCTTTATCGCTTGCGTTGGAAATAGCCACGTTGGCTGCAGAATTATAACCGTTCTGGAAGAAGTCCTTGTAGTTATCTTTTTGCGCTACATATTTACGGGTAGTGCCATCCCAGTATTTCACGTCACGGCCATCGAATTTTGGCCCGAACTGATCGTACGCTCTGTAATAAGGGTGCATAGCACCATCGGCGTCTGTAATCCAGCCATCGGGTGTAGCGCCTACGGAGATGTTGGTCGAAGGGTCATAACCGGGACCATATTCATTCTGGTAATCCGGTGTAGCAGCCAGTTTCTCCTGGTTGTAAACGTAGTTAACGTCTACATTCAGGCCGCGGCCTTTTGCTCCTTTCTTGGTGGTAATTACCACCACACCGTTAGTGGCTTCAGAACCGTACAACGCAGATGCACTGGCGCCTTTGAGGATCGTCAGTGTTTCAATGTCTTCGGGGTTGATGTCCAGTGCACCATTTCCCTCGATTCTTGAGTTGCTGGTACCGAAGCTGTTGGTAGTAGGATCGTTAAAGTTTCTCAGCGGCACACCATCCACTACATACAGCGGTTGTGTACTCAGGCTCACAGAAGAAACTCCTCTTACCTGTACGGAAACTCCGCTGGCAGCGCCGCCGGGAGCAGCTACAATTTTCACACCGGCAGCTTTACCATACAAGGCAGAAGCAAAGTTGGTGCTTCCGCTTTCGGTAATTTCTTTTGAACTTACGGTGCTGACAGAGTAACCCAGTGCCTTGGCTTCTCTCTTGATACCCATAGCGGTAACCACCACTTCATTCAAATTCTTGTTGTCTTCTTTTAATACAATGTTTACAGCAGACTGTCCATTAACAGCTACTTCCTGGTTGATAAATCCTATGTAGGAAAAAACGAGTGTAGCACCATCTGCTACCTGGATTTTGAAATTTCCATCGGCGCCGGTTGTAGCTCCGTTGGAGGCGTTTTTCTCTTTTACGGTAACACCCGGTAAAGGCGTTCCTTTTGCGTCCTTAACGGTTCCCGCAACAGCTTTCTTATCCTGCGCCCAGGCAGTGATACAGCAGCATAAGAAAAGCAACGTGGTGAGAAGAAGTGATCTTCGCATAGCTTCCTTTTGGTTTAGTGAATTATAACAAGTGAATCAGACACATAAGCAAAAAAACACAGAAGGTCCCGCTACCATTAACCTGCCTGCATTGCACAGGAGCTCTGATGGTAATCACGTGGTTTCCGTTCTTAAATAAATTAAATGGAATTACTCCATTGGCATTAATTGTTATTCTGACACTATAGTAGTAGTAAAACGTTTTAGCAATACCACATAAAAAAAACCTGTACACCGCTTTCACATTTCATTTTCGCTACAAGTTTGGCTGATCAGTCTGAATAACGGTTTCAAACTTAGGGATAATTATGAGAAGTGCAAAGAAGATTTAACAATTTTTTTATTTATCGTTAACAGCTCGTTAAGAAAGAGAAAATAATATTCCATGTGATTAAAATAGCATTAGGAGGTGATCGCCTTCGGCGATTTTAAATTGTCTTGGAACACTGATTACGCTGATTATAATGATTTTTCGGATTTGATCACTTTTGATTTTTTTAAGATCAGGGGAGATAAAAGAGGCACTTTATCTCCTTAATGTAAGCACTCCATCTGCGGGTTTAATCTACCCATTTACTACCCCTGATTTGTCAGGTATTTGTCAGCCAAATATAGATAACCCATAGTTAAGCCATATATAACCCATAGTTAAGCCGTATATAAGCCGTATCTATAGAGATATGAGTTATCTATGGATGATCGTTGTTTTATCTCCGGACCTGGTATAAGTAAAGCAGAAAGGATACATGTATTTGCAGGGAATGGGGGATCATCTGGTTACGGCCATTACACAATGATTAAGGGAGATAGCAGCGGTATTCCGCTCTTATCTCCCTTAATCTAAAAAAATCCAATATGATCAAATCCGAAAAATCATTATAATCAGCGTAATCCTGAAAAAGACAATCGCCGAAGGCGATCACTTCCGCGAAGAAGATCCGCGGATAATCAGCTCCGGCTCCAGTATTACCTGTTGTGGCGGAGAAGCAGGAGTCCCTGCCACATGATTCAGTTCTTTCATCAATAAATCCACAATACTTTTTCCGATAGCGGCGATAGGTTGTGATACACAGGTAATAGAAGGACTGTGCAAACGGAACAGGTCATGGTCATCAAAACCTACCAGCCCGATTTCCTTTCCTATCTCCCATCCCATTGAGCGGATCGTTTCAATACCGGCAATGCCAAGGTAGTTGGTGGCAAAAAATACGGCGTCCACGTCTTTTACAGCGGTGAGGAATTTCTTTATCTCATTATTGAAGCTTTCCCGGTCCAGGTCGAACGGCAGGCGTTTCACGAACGATTTATTAAAAGGAATTTTATGGTCTTTGAGCGCAGCAGTAAAGCCGTCAAGCCTTTCTTTCATCTGCGTTTGGTCAGATGCGATAGTAACGATGGCGATTTTTTTATAGCCTTGTTTCACCAGGTGAGTAGTGGCGTCATAAGCGCCCTTATAGTTGTTGAGCACCACATAGTGGCTGTTCACATGCGGGAAATAACGATCCACCAGCACCAGTGGTTTGGCCGCCGATTGAAGCAGTTCTATTTCTTTATCGAGGTTTTTGGTAGGCGTGATAATATAGCCATCTACCTGCCGGTATTTCAATACTTCCAGGAGTCCCTTTGCCTTTTCCGTATTGTCTTCTGTACTGCCGTAAAGCACTTTATAACCGTGCTTGTCGGCCTCGTCTTCCACTACTTTGGCCAGCGTGGCAAAGAAGTTGTTGGCAATATCCTCCACAATAAGACCAATAGTTTTGGTTTTACCGGTACGCAGTCCGCGGGCGAGCTGGTTTGGTTTATATTTCAGACGGGTGGCAATTTTCTGGATTTTCTTACTCACCTGTTCACTAATTCTTTTCTCCTTTGCTTTACCGTTGAGTACAAAAGATACCGTTGTAGGAGATACTCCGGCTTGTTTTGCAATATCTTTAATAGAGATCCCTTTCATAGAAAAAATGCTACATCGATTTAGCCGGACGTAATTTACAAAATGAAGTTGGAAATTACGCTCTTGTGCTAATTATTCCAAGTAACCCGGTCAAAACTATTCCTCTTCACCCCGGTTGGTTTTCTATCACATAAAAAGGTTATTTTCGTCAAAATGATATTTTTTTAACCAATTTTTAATAATTTGGCATCATTCATAGGACGATCTCAATACTGCTCGCCTGCCTGCATAGGGTTCCCCTGGGCGGGGATAATGGCAATGGTAATAAAGTACAGGACGGTCACAGTAATATAGTAGCTTAAATTAATACATGAATGAAACCCATCCTTATTAAAGTTGGGGCTTTTGCCGATAATCAGATCACGATTATAGAAAGAAGTGATCCTTATTTCAATACGCCATTCCACTTCCACCCGGAGTGCGAGCTGGTATATGTTACGGAAAGCCACGGGAAGAGAATTGTAGGGGATAGCATCGAGAGCTTTGAAGAAGGCGATATGGTGTTTCTCGGACCACATATACCGCATGTATGGTATAACGAGGAAGAATATTATAAGGGAGATGAAAATCTGAAAGCCCGCTCTGTGGTCATCTATTTCCCTAAAGATATATTCGGGGAGAAATTTTACGGATTACCGGAAACCAAAGCACTCAGTGAATTATTTCACCGGGCGCAAAGGGGGATGAAAATTACCGGCGCCACCCACGAACTGCTGAAACCCGAGATCCTGGCCCTTCCCCGGAAAGAAGGACTGGATCGCATCATATCCCTGCTCCACATCTTAAAAACACTCTCAGAAACCCGCGATTGCTATTACCTGGCCAGCACCGGTTACTCCCACGCCTATAATGTAAAGGATAACCATAAGATCGATGAAGTATTCAAGTACGTCATGAATAACTTCTCCAAAGAAATTTCCCTGCAGGATGTAGCCAGCATCACCAACCTGTCGCCACAATCCTTCTGCCGCTTCTTTAAAAACCGTACAAAAAAGTCTTTTGTACAGTTCCTCAATGAAGTACGCATCGGGCACGCCTGTAAACGGTTAACCGAGGAAGACTGGTCCATCGCGGAAATTGCCTACTCCTGCGGCTTTAAGAACCTGTCTAATTTCAACCGGTTCTTCAAGGAAATAGTAGGCAAAACACCCAAAGAATACAAAAATGAACTGCGCCTGAAGGAAGCATGATAAAAAATGTAATTATTTTATTATTTGGTTATTTAGTTATTTTAAAAAGTAAGGGCCAAATATCAAAATATCAAATTTTTCTTCTTACATTCATTTCAGTAATTATCAACCAAAACGCTTAATTACTACTGTAATTCGATGTACAGCAGTTATTCCGATAACCAGTTAATTTCGCTGCTAAAAAGCGACGACAGCGCCGCCTTCAATGCCATCTACGACCGCTACAGTAAAATGTTATATTTGTTTATACACAGCAAACTGGACGCCTCCGAGATCAGCAAAGATGTGCTGCAGGAACTCTTTATTTCCCTTTGGGAGAAAAGACATTCACTGATCCTCAAAGAATCACTGAAAGCTTACCTGTACCAGGTGGCCCGCCACAAAATCATCGACATTTACCGGAAAAACGCTACATACCGCAAATACCTGCAGCAACTTATCGGACATTTCGATGCACAGCCGCACTCCATCACGGAAACAGTAGATAATAAAGCACGGACACAGGAACTGTTTGAGGCCATCAACCACCTGCCCGACCGCATGAAAGAAATTTTTATGCTCAGCAGGTTTGAAAACCTCACCGTAGAACAGATCTCCACCCATCTTGGCCTTTCACAACAGACCGTAAAAAACCAGATTACCAAAGCGTTAAAGATACTAAGGACCAGCTATGCCAGGACCGACCTGATCGTCCTCCTGATATATGTTTATTTGTTTATCTAACCCGCACACCCGGCGCCGGATAAAAAATAATTAAATGTACATGGTACTATTTCCACGTTATTACGACTTATCAACACATAAAACGGCAACAGGTGGACACAGAACAGATTAAAATATTGCTGGAGCGGTATAACCAGGGGAATTGCTCACCGGAGGAGGCGGCTATTGTAGATCAATGGTTTGAAAACATCAACCGGCACAAGTCCACCTACACAGAAGATAAAGAACTCGACCGCGAACTCGACAGCATCCGTTTACAACTCAACAAACATATCACACCCGCGCCAAAGGTGCGGCATATCCGTGCCCGTTACTGGTACGCTGCCGCAGCAGTGCTATTACTGGCAGCAGGCGTTTTCTGGTTCAACCAGCAAACACCCGGCACACATCCTGCCACCGGCAACCAACCCGCACCCATTGCCGCTAACGGAGCCAACCGGTTGGTAAAAGACGGCTTTGTGGAAATCACCACGCCAAAAGGCAACAAGGAAAGTATTACCCTGGAAGATGGCAGCTCCCTGGAACTGAACGCCGGCAGTAAAGTACGCTACCCCGAACATTTCGGCAGCAACAGCCGCACCATTTTCCTGGAAGAAGGTGAAGCTTTTTTCAATGTAGCCGCCGACCCCGCCAGAAAATTTGTGGTGAATACCGGGGAATTAGCCACCACCGCACTCGGTACTGCCTTCAACATCCGGGCATATGCCAGCGAACACAAAGTAACCGTGGCACTGGTAAGCGGTAAAGTAAAAGTAGACCAGCTGAATAAAGGCAACCACGCCGCTTCCTCACTCATCCTGCTGCCAAGTGAACAGATCAGCTACGACCGCATTTCACTCAGCCTCGTAAAATCTGTTTTCAGCAAACCGGAAGAAATTACTGCCTGGAAACAGGGATACCTCGTATTCAGAGACGCACCCTATAATGAAATAGTAACAGGTATAGAAAATCGTTATGCCGTTACCGTTATTAACGAAAGCAACAAAAAAGAATGGAACTACAACGGCTCTTTCAAAAATGAAAGCCTGAAAGATGTCATGGATATCATCTGCCTGGCTAAATCCCTTTCTTATACCATTAAAAACGATACCGTTCACCTGCAAAACAAAAACTAGTCCATATGAGGGTAAAGCCATGCCCCATGATGTGGTTTGTATCCACGGGGTTGATGCTGACACTACTGTTGGCGGGGAGCTTGAACACAACGACTAGTGCCATCACGCAAACACCCGACCCGCCCACAGGTATAGTTGTCACCATCCAGGTAAAAAATAAAAACCTGGAAGAAGTAATGACCGAAATTTCGGTAAAAACAGGACTAAACTTTCATTACGACAAAACTGATCTTAACCTGAAGAAAAAGATTACGTTGCACTGTACGAAAACACCCATCGACGAAGTGCTTACGTTACTATCAGTTCAGGCCGGATTAAAGTTTACCCTGATCAATAACAAAATCATAGTAGGCGCAGAAAGTGAAACCAAACCCTCGCCCACTGTAGACCTGCTGAATCATGTGTCCCTGGAGAGAGAAATCAGTGGAACCGTACGCGATAACAAAGGCACGCAGCTCCCGGGAGTCACCATTCAGATCAAACATTCCAATAAAGGAACCCAATCTAACGCCGATGCTGGTTTTTCATTAAAAGCCAGTACCGGCGACGTGCTTGTTTTTAGTTCCGTAGGATTCATCACCCGTGAAGTGACGGTGGGCGCCGATCCCCGCATCGATGTACGCCTGCAGGAAAATGTAAAAGCGCTCAATGAGCTGGTAGTTACCGCACTGGGCATCCAGAAAAAAAGCAGGGAACTGCCCTACTCCACCCAACAACTGGATGGCGATGACCTCCAATTGGTAAAAGATGCCAACGTGATCAACTCCCTGAACGGAAAAACAGCCGGCGCCACCATCACCCGCAGCGCCTCCGGCATCGGCGGCTCCGTGAGAGTAGTATTGCGCGGCAACAAATCCACCCGCGAAAACCAACCCCTCTATATCGTGGATGGCGTACCTTATGCCAATTACACACCGGCACAACCCGCAGACGTATGGGGCCAGTCGCATAACATCATCGGGGCCGGTGGCCGCGACGGCGGCGATGGTATCTCCAACATCAACCCCGATGATATTGAAAGCATCAGTATCCTGAAAGGCGCTTCCGCAGCGGCGCTTTATGGCAGCCAGGCCGCCAACGGCGTCATCCTCATCACCACCAAAAAAGGGAAGCCCGGCCGAAGCAAAATTGACGTTTCTTCCGATTATACCCGGGAAACGCCCGCGATCCTGCCCCCGCTGCAATATCGCTATGCTCAAACCGATACGCCCGGCGTGGATAAAGTAGGTACGCCTCAACCCGGATCTCTCGGCAGCTGGGGCCAATCCATCAACGCACCCGATCATGTAAAAAACTTTTATAACACCGGCTCCACCTTCACCAACACCATCGCCTTCAGCGGCGGTACAGAAACAGCGCAGAGTTATTTTTCATACGCCAATACAACCAATAAAGGAATTCTTCCCACCAACAAATTCGACCGTCATACGGTGAACCTGCGCGAAACACTGAAGCTGCTGAACGATAAACTGGTAATGGACGCCAATGTATCTTTCACCGCACAAAGTACTACCAACCGGCTTTCGTCGGGATTGTATTACAGCCCCATCTCCGGGCTCTATACCTTTCCCCGCGGACAGGACTTCGACTACTACAAAAATAATTTTGAATACTACGATCAGGGCCGCGACCTGTATATGCAGAACTGGTGGAACATCCGCAATGATAAAAAGTGGATAGGGCAGGACGATCAACAAAACCCCATGTGGGCGCTGTACCGCGATCTGCGGCTGGATTCCCGCTACCGCGGCCTTGCTACCCTGTCGCTTACCTGGCAGCTGAACGACTGGCTGTCATTGAAAGGACGGGGTAACTTTGATAAATCGCTCGATCAATACGAACTGGAAGCATACGCCGGTACACAAATTGTACTCGCCGGCGCCAACGGACGGTATACCCTCGAACGGGAATTTAATACCCAGCTGTACGGAGATATGATGCTGAACGCCAGCCGCAAAATAAACAAGTGGCTGCACCTGGCCGGCAATATCGGCGCTAGTATTACAGACACCAAAGCACATGAACGCACTTTTAACGGCTCCAATCCCAATGCCGATCCCGGTCTCACTTACCCGAATAAATTCTCCGTATCAAATATCCTCAGCACCTCGCTGGATGCGCAACACAGTATAGACCAGAAACAACTGCAGGCCCTTTTCGGTAATGTACAGGCAGGCATCAACAATTATCTTTTCCTGGATCTCACCGGCCGCAACGACTGGTCCAGCACATTCGCCTATACATCTACCCTGCACAAAGGATATTTTTATTATTCAGCCGGGTTATCTGCCGTATGGAGTGAGATGTTCAAAATGCCCGCGGCTGTTGATTTCCTGCGTTCCCGCATTTCCTACGCCAAAGTAGGTAACGATATCGCCGCCTACTCCTCCCGGCCGGCGGCGTTTACGCTGCAAACCATTGCCGGTGTTACACGCGTGGTATTGAATCAACGTACCCTATACCCCGGTCTCAGCCTGGAGCCGGAAGACAACCGGTCTTTTGAAATAGGTCTGGAAGCGCATCTCCTGAAAAACAGGATCACCGCCGATGTTACCTTCTACAAAAATAATAACTACAAACAGTACATGGAAGTGCCGGCGCCACTGGGCAACAAGTATAATACCTACTACCTCAACATGGGGAATATACAAAACCAGGGATGGGAAGCCACACTCACTTTAATGCCTATACGCAATAAGGCAGTATCCTGGACCAGTACCATCAACTTTGCCGCGAATAAAAATAAAATCGTTTCCCTTTCTAATTCCAGGATCATCGGCGCAGATACCAGCAGCATGTTTGTGCTCACAGATTTCGGGGTAAATATGTTTGGCTCGTTTATCATGGAAGGCGGTTCCTGGGGCGACATTTATTCCAATAAAGAATTGTTGCAGAACGATAAAGGCGCCTACGTGATTGATGCTGCCGGCAAGCTGCAAACACGCAACGCTTTTAAAAAAGTCGGTAATCCCAATCCCGATTTTACATTAGGATGGAACAACAGTATCGACTATAAAAACTTCAACCTCAGCTTCCTCATAGATGGCCGTTTTGGCGGCAAGGTAATGAGCGTAACACAAGCAGTACTGGACTGGTACGGCGTAAGTGAAGAAAGCGCCAAAGCCCGCGACAAAGGCGGCGTGGAAATAAATGCGGTGAACAGCAACGGCACGCCTTACAGTGGAAAACTGGACGCACAGAGCTACTATACCACCATTGGCGGCAGGGCCGGCATTGGCGAAATGTATATGTACGACGCCACTAACATCCGCTTACGGGAACTGAGCCTGAGCTACCGCATACCGCTGAAGTGGAAATGGATACGCAATATGCGCATGGGAATAGTAGGCAGGAACCTGTTCTTTTTTGAACTGCATGCGCCGTTTGATCCGGAAGTATCTATGGGTACGGGCAACGGGCTGCAGGGTGTAGATGTTTTTGGGTTGCCACCCACACGAAGTATGGGCATCAACCTGAGATTAGGAATTTAAAATACTCACCAATGAAAAGCTGGAAAATCAACACATTATTCGCCGTTATGGCAGTTGTGCTGGCAAGTGCTTGTACGAAGAGATTTGATGAGATTAACAGGAATCCTTTCGACTTTACAGAAGAGGAACTGAAAGCCGATTACCGGCTGATGGGGGAACCATTGTCGCAGGCCCAACTGAACCTGCTTATTTATAACGACCCGCCTACCGCCCAGCTGCAACAAAATCTGAATGCGGATATTTTCTCCGGCTATATGATGGCGCCCACTCCCTTTGAAGGCAACATCAATAATACCAACTATGGCCTGCTATACTACTGGAATAATAAACCGTGGCAGGTAACTTACAGCAACGTAATGAAAACCTGCGATTTTGCACAATCAAAAGCGAAAGGCCACTATACCGATTTTTATGCGTGGGCACAGATCATCAAAGTAGAAGCCATGCATCGTATCAGCGATATTTATGGCCCGGTGATTTATACGAAGTATGGTATACTGAATGAGGAGATGGGGATTGATTATGATTCACAACAGGAAGCGTACTATGCTTTTTTTAAAGACCTGGATGAAGCGGTGGACACACTAACCGGATTTATAAACAGTGGCTTTCCCCAACGCTTTGCTGCCTTCGACCTGGTATACAAAGGCAACTACACCCAATGGGTAAAATTTGCCAACACCCTTCGCTTACGGCTGGCTATCCGTATTTCCGGTATTGATCCGAAAAAAGCGCGTGAAGAAGGAGAAGCAGCGCTGCGTCATCCAATCGGGCTACTCACCACGCCTGCGGATAATTTTGCAGTGAATATTTCACCGGTTACACATCCGCTGAATATTATGTGTTACACCTGGGCCGATCTGAGAATGAGCGCGCCGATGGAATCGATCCTCACCGGGTATAAAGATCCACGGCTGGCGCATTATTTTGTACCTACCGACGACGGCGTGAACATTTACCACGGTATCCGCAATGGTATTAAGATTGCCGCCAAAGAAGAATACAGTGGCTTTTCCCAGCTGGTGAAATTTGATAGTAAGATATTGTTTATGACTGCTGCGGAAGCCTGGTTCCTGAAAGCCGAAGCAGCGCTGTATGGCTGGCAGGGCGCCGGTAACGCAGCTACCAATTATGACGCCGGGATCAGCACTTCTTTTAATCAATACAGCATTGCTAACGCTAATGCATATATGAATAACAATGTGGATAAACCCCATCCATATACCGATCCCCAGAATGGCAATAATAATGTGCCGGAAGGCGATCCTCATTTAAGTACCATTACCATTAAATGGGAAGAAAGCGCTACGCCTCAACAGAAACTGGAACGGATCATCACCCAGAAATGGATTGCCATGTTCCCGGAAGGACAGGAAGCCTGGAGTGAATTCCGCCGCACCGGTTACCCTAAATTATTTCCCGTAGTAATCAACAACAGCGGTGGTACTATCTCCACCCAAAAATTTATCCGCCGCCTGCCCATGCCGCAGATAGAACTTGTTACCAATCCTAAAGCAGTAGCCCGTGCAGTAGCCACGTTAAAAGGACCGGATACTGGTGGAACACCGCTCTGGTGGGATCTCCGGTAGCATCTCAAAAAAAATTAAAAATAATTTAAAACAGGATAGTACTAAATCTATCTCCACACGACTCCTTTCCGGAAACAACCGGTAAAGGATGGTACGCGCCATGCTAACGGCTATCTCATTTTCCAACAATGCACGCTATAAAAATGGTCAGTTTAATTCAACTATACAAATCCCATTTATTAACCAAAAAAAAGGCAAGTATGAAAAAAAACCTACGCCTTATGAAAGTGTGCGCTATGACCGGTCTGGCCCTCACTTCCATATTAGCAGACAGTGCATATGTGAAGGCCGCCAGCTACACATGGTCGCCCGCATCTTCATTCCGTAGCACTTTCCAGGAAAAAGAAATCAGCGGCACCGTAAAGGATAGCAAAGGCAATCCTCTTCCTGGTGTTACTGTACAAATTAAAGGCGCCTCCAAAGGCACGCAAACAAGTGCAGAAGGTAAATATCATATCAATGCTAAAACCGGTGATGTACTGGTTTTCAGCTATGTTGGTTTTGCCATTAAAGAAAGTACCGTTGGCAGCAGCGCTACCCTCAATGCCACCCTTGAAGACAATGTAAGAGGATTGAATGAGCTGGTAGTTACCGCACTGGGCATCCAGCGTAAAGCAAAAGATCTCACCTATTCCACCCAACAGGTGAAAGGAGAAGATCTGACGAATGTAAAAGAAACCAACGTAATCAATAGCTTATCCGGTAAAGTATCGGGGTTGCAGATCAACCGCAGCGCATCCGGTGTAGGTGGCTCTGCCAGGGTGATTTTGCGCGGACAAAAATCTATCCGTGAAAACCAGCCACTGTACGTAATCGATGGCGTACCTATCGCTAACTTCACCAGCGCGCAACCTGGTGATCTATGGGGACAGGCATCCGGCGCTTCTTCCGGTGGCCGCGATGGTGGCGATATCCTCAGCACCATTAACCCGGATGATATTGAAAGCATCAACGTACTGAAAGGCGCCTCTGCTTCTGCACTGTACGGCAGCCAGGCCGGTAATGGTGTAATCATCATTACTACTAAAAAAGGTAAAGCCGGTCAGGCAAAAGTGAACTTCTCATCTAACTTCACTATCGACCGGCCTGCTTATCTGCCCGAATCACAAAACTCCTATCTTCAAACCGGTAACGGCACCATTGATAGCTGGGGTAAAGCAGGCAGCAGCAAGGAAATTGTAAAAGACTTCTTCAAAACGGGTACCACCTGGATCAACTCCGTAAACGTAGCCGGCGGTACAGAAAAGGCACAAACTTATTTCTCCTATTCCAACACTACGAATACAGGAATAATGCCTACTGCAAAGTATGGTCAGCATACGCTCAACTTCAGGGAAACAGGTACCTTCCTGAACGACAAACTGAATATTGATGCGAATGTGCAGATGACCACACAAAATGCACACAACCGTCCTACTTCCGGTTTATATTATAACCCGCTTACCGGTTTATACATCTTCCCAAGAGGACTGGATTTTGAAAGTTATAAAAACAATTACGAATACTTCTCTGCCCAACGTAACGTAAACATGCAGAACTGGTGGAATATCAATTATGACAAAGGCCAGGCGGGGGAAGACTTCCAGCAGAATCCATACTGGATTCTGAACAGGAACGTTACCGAAAACAGGAAAGATAACCTGATTGCGTCACTGAGCTTACGATATGCTATCAACGACTGGTTAAACGTACAGGTACGTGGTAACGCCAACAAAGCATGGGATAAATACGAACTGAAAGCAAATGCCGGTACACAAACCACTATTGCAGATGCCAACGGCCGTTATACCTACGATTACCTCACCAGCACCCAATACTACGGGGATCTGTTAGTATCAGGTAACAGGAAATTATCTGATAAACTCGGATTCAATTTCACTGCCGGTACCAGCATCAACGACCTGAAACAGGACCGTACCTTTATAGATTCCAAAGACGGCGACCTGGCTTTTGCCAATGTATTCCATATTGGTAACCTGAACCTGAGCCCTGCCGCAAAATTAACACCCACCGGCGCCAGAAGGCAGATTCAATCCGTATTTGCAACAGCCGGTGTGAACCTCAGCGAAAAAGTATTCCTGGACCTGACCGCCCGTAACGACTGGTCATCCACCCTGGCTTACACCCCTTCTATGAAGAAAGGCTACCTGTACTATTCAGCTGGTTTAAATACCATTCTGAGTGATGTATTCAAGATGCCTTCCGCCATCACTTATTCAAAGATCCGCGCATCTTATGCTAAAGTGGGTAACGACGTAGATCAGTTTGTAACACGTCCAACCAACCAGATCATTTCCGGCACACTGATCTCAAACATTGCCGGTCCTTTTGGTGGCGTGGCGCTAAAACCAGAGATCACCACCTCCGTTGAAATAGGTACAGAGTGGAGATTCCTTGACAACCGCCTCCACCTGGATGTTACCTGGTACAATTCTCATACAAAAGATCAGTACTTCGACTTCCCCGTATCCGTTGGTTACCTGTACCCTAATGCTTACCTGAATGCAGGCGACGTACAGAATACCGGTATAGAAGCCACACTGGGTTTCCAGGTAGTTAAACAGAAGAATGTAGGCTGGAACACTGCCTTCAACTTCACCCGCAACAGGAATAAGCTGATCAAACTGGCGCCACAGTTAAACGGTGATTATACCCTCACACCGAGAGGCGACAACGTTAATACGTACGCGTTAGTACTGCATGAAGGAAGCTCTTACGGCGATATTTACGGCAGGAAGGCAGTGCGTAACGAAAGCGGTGCGCTGGTTATAGATGACGAAACCGGTAAGCCCAAAGCAAAAGACGGCAAACTGGAATACCTCGGTAATCCAACACCAGACTTCCTCCTGGGATGGAGCAATACCATTAACTGGAAAAAGTTCAACGTGAACATCCTCGTTGATGGCCGCTTTGGTGGTAAGGTAATGAGCATCACCCAGGCGATGATGGATCAGTACGGTGTATCAAAAGCATCCGCAGATGCCCGTAACAACGGCGGCGTGGATGTACCTGCTATTTACGCAAGTGGTAAAGCATATACCGGGAAGGTGCCTGCAGACCTTTATTATCAGGGCATTGGCGGGCGTGCCGGTATCACTGAATTCTACATGTATGATGCTACCAACATCCGGTTAAGAGAATTATCCATCGGCTATACTTTCGCATTGAAACCAGGATTCTTCAAAGACATGAAGCTTGGACTGGTAGGACGTAACCTGTTCTTCATCACTAAAAAAGCGCCTTACGATCCTGAATTGAGCATGAGTACCGGCAACGGTGTACAAGGTGTGGATGTATTTGGTTTACCATCTACCCGCAGCTTTGGATTGAACCTGAAATGTGCATTTTAACCTGATTAAGAACAACAAAAACAAGAGCTATGAATTATAAAACATTCAAAATAGCTGGCCTGGCGATGGCCGCCACACTATGCTTCAGCAGCTGTACCAAAAACTTTGAGGACATCAACAAAAATCCATACGGTTCCACTGATGAGGAATTAGCGGCTGATTTCGCCCTGGTACCCGCTTTACTGCAACAGGCACAACGTAGTATTTACCTGTATCAGCCGGCGCCTACCTTCCAGCTGCAACAAAACCTCCTCAGTGATATTTACAGTGGTTACATGATGTCTCCTACTCCTTTCGGTGGTAACATCAACAATATCACTTACAGCTTCGTGGATGGCTGGATCAACACTACTTTCAGCACCGGCTATACCAATGTAATGAACCCCTGCTTTAAAGTGGCCGGTTTTACAAAAGGTAAAGTACCCGATAGCTACGCCATGTCGCTGATCGTGAAGGTGGAAGCCATGCACCGTACCTCCGATATCTTCGGCCCCATCATCTACAGCAAATACAATACGCCCAATGGAGATGGTTCTGTTGACTACGACAGCCAGAAGGATGTTTATTATACCTTCTTTGAAGAACTGAAAACAGCGATCGATATTCTGACGCCACTGGCCGGCAAAGAATCTACAGAGTTGTTTAAAAAATCTGATCTCGTGTACGGCGGTAATTACAAACAGTGGTTACAGTTTGCCAATACCCTCCGTTTAAGACTGGCACTGCGTATCGTAAACGTAGACGCCGCGAAAGCGAAACTGGAAGGCGAAGCAGCCCTGGCCAACGCCGGCGGACTGCTGCAAACTTACAGGGATAACTTCACCGTGGATATCGGAAGCACCACGCATCCGCTGAATACCATCTGCGGCTCATGGGGCGATATTTTAATGGGTGCGCCCATTGGCACTTATCTCGGTGGTTACAACGACCCACGCCTGCCCCTGTACTTCAAGAAAGCCGTGGACCCTGCTGTGAAAGACCGGTATATCGGTATCCGTAATGGTATTAATATCGACGGTAAAGCGCGTTACGCCGACTATTCCAAACTGATGGACCTGCCTGGCAAATTACAGCTGGTAACTGCTGCTGAAGCCTGGTTCCTGAAAGCAGAAGCCGCCATCCGCGGATGGGCAGGCGCAGGTAATGCACAAACCAATTATGAAACAGGTATTCAAACATCCTTTAATCAATATTCATTGGGCAGCGCCAGCACGTACTACAACAATGCTACTTCCCTGCCTGCTGAATATATTGATCCAAAGGCCATGACTGCCGGACAAAATGATATCAAGAAGGGTTCACAATACCTGAGCACCATCACCATCAAATGGGAAGAAGGCGTTACGCCGGACCGGAAACTGGAACGTATCATTACCCAGAAATGGATCGCTAATTTCCCTGAAGGACAGGAAGCGTGGAGTGAATTCCGCCGCACCGGTTATCCTAAGCTGTTCCCTGTTGTGGTGAACAACAGCGGTGGAAAAGTAAGTACTACTGATTTCGTTCGCAGGGCGCCGTTCCCAAGTAATGAATACTCTACCAACGGAGCTGCTGTTGCGAAAGCAGTGAGTACACTGAGTGAACCAAAAGACGTAGGTGGTACTCATTTGTGGTGGGATCCGAAAAAATAACTACCGGACATTCTTATTTTGAATCGCGTGCATAAAAAAGGCCGGTCCTGTTGAGGACCGGCATACGCGTATGTTGTCTTTCTCAGGATTAAACTGATTATACTGATTTAGGGATTTGATCACTTTTGATTTTAAAAGATTCTGGGAGATATAAGCGTATATCTCCCAGAATCTTTTAAAATCAAAAAAATAAAATCAAGGTAATCAGTATAATCAGTTTAATCCTGAGAAAGACAAAATCCGCTCTGTCTATTGTTGAAAAAACTGGTGGAAGAACAGCAGCTGGTACTTTACAGCGTTGGCCCAGTACTGCCAGTTATGCTCTCCAGGACGCTCCGTATAGTCGTGAGCGATACCTGCCAGCAATAATTTTTTATGAAGATCCCGGTTTACATCAATAAAGAAGTCTTTCACCCCGCAATCGATGATGATGGACAATGCGCCTGATTTGAGACTATCTACCTGTTTGAGTACTGTATAGTCGTACCAGTTAGCGCCGTCTGGTCCGGGTTCGCCCAGGCGTTTTTTCAGGTCCCAGTTTTTGGGGAAGGGGCGAAAATCCACACCGCCGCTCATACTGCCGGCAGCTCCAAATACATCCTGGTGGCGGATGGCAAGGAACATGGCGCCGTGGCCGCCCATGCTCAAACCGGCGATGGCCCGGTGAGCGGGTTCCGGTAAAGTTTGATAATGCTGGTCTATATACTGTGGAATTTCCTTTGACACATACGTTTCAAAACGCATGGAGCTGTCTACCGGGCTGTCGAAATACCAGCTGGTCACCGCGCCATCGGGGCATACGATCATGCACTGATAAGTATCTGCCAGTTCTTTGATAACGGGTACTTTGGTTACCCAGTTGGCGAAATTGCCGCCGGCGCCATGCAGCAGGTATACTACCGGGTAGCGCTGCGTGCCGTTTTTGTAGCTGGTGGGGGTAATGACCACACACTTGTAGGCGCGCTGCATTTTCTGACTTAAAATAGAAACGGTATCTACATCCGCGGCCCTGGCTGTTTGCACCAGGCATATCCATAATAATAAACGGGCTATTGCTTTCATAACTCGGGCTTTTAAAAGAATCTTAAAAAGTAAGGCGGCTACCATCCCCTGATGATAGCCGCCACAAAATATAAAATAGCTTGTTTATTTTGTACTTGCTTTCTTCATCGGGTTATCGCCGGCGGAGGCGCCACGGATTCTCCCGGATGCCTTAAACAATTCGAATTTGGATGGCGCAGCTTCGCGTGGCCAGCTGTTGTTGCTTTCGTCGATATCGGCTGTTTCCCGCAGTGGATCTAGCTTCACGGCTACTACCTGTTTATCTTTGGCAAATACTTTTGTAACGGCATTTTCATCTTTGCGCCAGATGTAGGCAGAAATCCGGTCGGTTTCTTTGGTACCATCGGCATAAGTCCATTCAATGATGAGCGGCATTACCAGTCCGCCTTTATTGGAGAATGTCAGCTGGTAGAAGTTCTTCTTACTGTCGTACAGTGCTTTTTCTTCTTTGCTCAGGCCGTTATAAAACTGGTTATAGGCCGCTTTATCTTCCTCGCTTACCCCGAAGCGGTTCCATTTACTGTAGAAGTCCTGCAGGCTGGTATCCTGGTCTACCGTGTATTTTACGCCGGCAGCCTTATTTCTCTGCCTGGCTACATGATCCATATTTTTATCGTAGGCTGCCTGTGCGGATTTGGCTGTTTCTTCCGGATTTTTGCCATCCATGCGATACCATTTGAGGCTGTCGATAGAGATGTCTACCGGTTCGGTTCCAAAGAACCATCCGCGCCAGAACCAGTCCAGGTCTACTGCAGACGCATCTTCCATTGTACGGAAGAAATCGGCCGGTGTGGGATGTTTAAAGGCCCAGCGGCGTGCGTATTCACGGAATGCAAAATCAAACAGGTCGCGGCCCATGATGGTTTCGCGGAGGATATTCAATCCTGTGGCCGGTTTTGCATAGGCATTAGGCCCAAACTGCACGATGTTCTCGGAGTTTGTCATGATAGGTTCCAGCTGATCTTTCGGCATCTTCATATAATCCACGATCTTATGAGCAGGGCCACGGGAAGAAGGGAAGTTGCTGTCCCACTCCTGTTCCGCCATAAACTGGCAGAAGGTATTGAGCCCTTCATCCATCCAGGTCCATTGTCTTTCGTCGGAGTTCACGATCATGGGGAAAAAGTTGTGTCCTACTTCGTGCGTGATCACTCCGATCATGCCGTTTTTAGTGGCTTCGCTGTAGGTGCCGTCTTTATCGGCGCGGCCATAGTTAAAGCAGATCATGGGATATTCCATTCCGTTGGCAGCTTCCACGGAAATGGCCACCGGGTAAGGATATGGAATAGTATGTTTGGAGTAGGATTTAAGGGTGTGGGCCACTACTTTGGAGGAATAGCGGCGGTAGAGCGGATATGCTTCCGGTCCGTAATACGACATGGCCATTACCTTGTTGCCTTCCACATTGGTAGCGAGGGCGTCCCATACGATGCGGCGGGAAGATACCCAGGCGAAGTCGCGTACATTCTGCGCTTCATACACCCAGGTGCTTGTTTTGCCGGCGTGGCCCTGCATGGCTTTCTTTGCTTCGTCGAGGTTCACTACTTCAACGGGCTCTTTGCTGTTTTGCGCCTGTTGCCAGCGCTGGTATTGCGCCGGTGTGAGCACTTCTTTATAGTTCTGGCATTCGCCGGTGGCGCCCACTATATGGTCCGCGGGAACGGTCATGCGTACACGAAAACTACCAAACGTAAGGGCAAATTCTCCTCTGCCGGTAAACTGTTTGTTCTGCCAGCCCTGGAAATCGGAATATACGGCCAGTCGCGGATACCACTGGGAAATGGTGTACAGGTAATTTTTATCTTCCGGAAAATATTCATACCCTCCGCGGCCGCCAATAGTCATACGGTCGGAAATGTTATACCACCAGGATACTTTAAACCGGTATTTCTCACCGGGCATCAACGGCTTAGGCAGATCGATGCGGAGCATTGTCTGGTTAATGGTATAAGGCAATGCTTTGCCATCAGCATCGGTGAGCTTTACAATCTTTACGCCCAGGTCTTTTCCCGAAGGCAGGATACTGTTCAGTGTGGCCAGCGTCATTTTATCTGACATGCGGCTTTCATTGAACTGCTGGTTATCGCTTTTGCTGTCGTGTTCATTCTCATCCAGCTGCAACCACAGGTAGGTAAGCGGGTCGGGAGAATTATTAAAATAGGTGATGGTTTCTGCGCCGGTGAGTTTCTGCTGCTCATCATCCAGTTGCGCTTCGATGTCGTAATCTGCCCTTTGCTGCCAGTATTTAGGGCCTGGTGCGCCGGAGGCAGAGCGGTACATGTTGGGTGTTTGCAGCATGGTCCCCAGCTGCTCGAAGCGGTTGCCATGATTGGATCCCGGGTTGTTTTGCGCCTGCAGCGACAATATGCTGCAGCACAGTACCCCTGCGAGGTAAAGTTGTTTTCTCATAAACAGTATTATATAAACAGTGCTCTTACGCTTTGAATGATCATTAAAAATGCGACGCCAAAGGTGGCAGAAGAAAGGAACATGTTCCAGTCCCGGCGTTTTACGCCTCCAAATTTCACGATCGCGGTAGAAATGAGCAGTATACACATCACAATGATGATTTGCCCGAATTCCAGCCCCAAATTGAATCCCAGGAGTGGCTTTACAATGTTTGCCTGGCTTCCAAGCAAACTTTTTAAGTAATTGGAAAACCCCAGTCCGTGAATTAAACCGAAAAATAATGCATAAAAATAATTCAGCTGCAGCTTTTGCGGCTCGTCGTTTTTCCTGACAATGTTAGAAACTGCTGTTACACAGATGGTTACCGGTATCAGGAATTCAATAAGCGCCGCAGGTATACGGATAATGTGTAACACACTCAAAGCCAGCGTAATAGAATGACCGATCGTAAATGCAGTCACCAATACCAGTACTTTTCTCCAGTCACGCAGCAGGTAAATGGCGCTCAACGCTATTACAAAAAGAATATGGTCGTACGCATCCCAGTTTATAATATGTTGCCACCCCAGCTGAAAATACAACTCATCCATTGTCCCCTTTTCTATAATTTTGGTAATTATAAAAAGTAAAAGTTAATTTTTATAAAAATATTAGTCCAGTGGGTTTATTATTATGTAAATGGTGGATGACATTGTGGCTCACAGCCCTGCATCCCTTCTATGCAAGTGTGACAGAGATTTCACACGACGCCGGCAAAAAAGAGCTGCAGGTAAGCTGCCGCATTTTTACAGACGACCTGGAAAATACCCTTAAAGCACAGTATAAGATCCCGCTTGACATTACCCACCCTGCCAGCCGGAAGCAGGTAGAAGGCTATATTTCTGCCTATCTCTCCCAACACCTGGTGATCACCCTCGACGGTAAAAATGTTCCCCTTCATTTTATTGGTTATAAAATAGAAGAAGATGCTGTGTGGAGTTTCCTCGAAGCCGAAAATGTACCCACACCCAAAAAAGTGCAGGTAAAGAATAACCTGTTGTATGAACGCCATGCCACGCAAACGAATATGGTGCATGTGCTGGTGGGCGGAGAGCGGAAAAGTACGAAGCTGGATAACCCGAAAGAGGTGGCGGTGATGGGGTTTTAGGATGTTTATTCAGAATTTATTAAAATGCGATTTATGTTATCGTTGATCCCATTTATATTCAGGGGAATTTGAATTTAGACATCAGAATCGGATCAACTGTGATCGATATTATAAAAGATAGATGAGGAGATATTAGAGCCCGACGAAACCGGGAGCGGCTATACTGCCACCTTCATTTCTATTCTTTATGCAACTGATCATCCACGAAAAACTATCATACTGCAGGAGCTTTCTCATTTCCGTACTACGATAGGTGCTGATAAGCTCAGATAAGTTATAACTATTCTTATAAAACGTTTATGAAAGAGATTCCCTTTTTTTTATCACTACCGAAGAGGAGTATAATAAAACAATGCAGCGCATACACCACATAATGATAAAATCTCAGTCCCATAGAACTAAATGAACTGGAATTAATGGCCATTGCAGCGGAAAGTTTTGAAGACAAAAACTATCCCTTTAACTTCTGTTATCCAAAAACTTCACCGGCTTCCGGCTGTTCTCCGGAAACTGCATCCGCATAATATCCTGCTGGCTGGTATACCGCACCTGCGGAATCACCCGCAGCTTCGCCTGCAAATAAGACTTTATCTTGCGGTCCATTTCTTCTGATTCTTCCCGTGGCCACAGGTGCAGCAATATTTCATCGGTACCGAGTTCATTGGAATACACTTCCACCACAAACTCCTTCACATCTTCCATATCATTAAGCAAATCAAACAGGGCAGGCGGATACAGGGTAGTGCCCTTATATTTGATCATCTGTTTTTTACGGCCTATTACGGGAGATAACCGGAGCGTATGTCTGCCGCAGGAGCAGGCTTCATAATGATACTGGCAGATGTCGCCGGTTTTATAGCGCAGCAGGGGCATACCTTCCACGCCCAGTGTGGTAATAGTTACTTCTCCTTCTTCTCCCGGTGCAACCGGCTGATTATTTTCATCGAGCAACTCCACATAAAGCAACTCCGGATGATGATGACCACCCTGCCCGGCTTTACATTCTGTAAAAGCAGTTTGCATTTCAGTGGACGCATAGGTGGAATAGAGCTGGATATTCCATTGCTCTGTAATCTTCTTGCCCAGTACATTCAGTGAAAAGTCCGTGTTGCGGATATTCTCTCCAATGCATACCGCTTTCTTCACGGAGGTTTGATTAATATCTATATGATGTTCTTTGGCATAAGCAATCAGCTTTACAATAAAAGAAGGAACCCCTACAATGGTGGTAGGTTGTATCCGTTGGATGTTTTCCCATTGCATGCTGGGCACACCGGGACCAACACGCAGTACGCCCGCTCCCAGTTTACGGATACCATTGTAATACGCCATACCCGCCATAAACTGACGGTCCAGCGTAAGCATAAGCTGGTAAATATCGCTATCAGTGCCATCTGCACAACAGAAAGAAATGTATTCGTTATAGCTTAAACGCTGCAGGTCTTTTTCCGTTAAGGCGATAATCACCGGGCGTCCTAAAGTTCCGGACGTAGTAGTGTATTCGGCTATTTTGCTTTTATCTACACAAAGAAACTCCCAGTTATGTTCCTGGAGATCTTCCTTTGTAACCGGCGGGATCTGTGAAAATGCTTCCAGCGATTGAACCTGGTCTGCAGCAATACCGTGTTTTTTAAACCATGCTTTATAGAATGGCGAAAATTCACGCAGGTAACCCAACAGGCGCATTACTTCCTTCTCCTGGTAAGCCCTGATAGCTGCTTTAGATTGTAGTTCTATATCCGGTATATACATCTTTCTATAAATTTATCCTTCTAAAATCACCATTGCAATAGCGGCACTTTTTTCATGAGACAATGATACCCATATTTTCCTGATGCCTGCTGATGCATATCTGTCTGCACCATTTCCTATCAAATACAATTGCGGTTTCCCGGCTTCATCATTGCGGATCTCTATTTCGTCGAAGTTCACACCGCCGTTGCCCCAACCGGTACCTAATGCCTTCAGCAGGGCTTCCTTCGCAGCAAAACGGGCAGCATAGCTTTCTGCCGGCATCGCCTGGTTTTCACAATAGCTGATTTCAAAAGGAGTAAATACCAGGTTCCGGAATCCATCTCCCTTCGCCAGCTTTGCCGCGATGCGTGGTACATCTACGATATCTGTTCCGATGCCAATGATCATAGTGGTTAGCTTTTTAGTTTAGCATTACACAGTGCCAGCTGCTTGCGGATATGATCTTCCTCCCCTTTGGTGGCAATCACTTTTGTTAACGCCGTTTCGTAATAAGATTTCGCCTTTGCATATGCCTGCTGCTTATATTCATAATCACCTGCCAGCACGTAGGTGTGATAATAGGCCGGGTTGGAAGCAATTAACGCACGGATATCCACTGCCTGTCCCTCTTTCATCTGATCTCTCAACTTGCGGTAGGTTTCAAAGGCAAGGTAATCTTTTGACAGCAGGAAACTATCTGCTGCAATATTCTGTGCGCTGTCATACACTTCATGATCAGTAGTAAGACCATGCATGCTGAAAATTTTATTCAGATCGTAAGCCACAAACTGCCCCAGCTGATAAGGTGCTGTAGACACCCATACCATCCCTTTCTTCGGCTCAAACACAATAGAGTGATGCGCAATCAGCTGGTTAATGGCTTTCTCATTACCCATCCCGATATCCGCGTTGTGCAAGCCTCCACGGTCACGCAGGATATCCACTGTTTTCTGAACAGTATTGGGGCCTTTTTCTTTCATTAATTCTGTCAGTCTTTCATAGCGATATTCGGAGGCGCTTTCCTTTATCTGTAATTTATTAGACGCCAGGCTGCCCAGCGAATCGCCCTGGAAGTGGTTGGTACAGGTAATAAAGTTTTTACCGGAGCTGTACATATCCATGCCTTCCGGTGTTTTTTCGATGATCACCGCCTTATTATCTTCTGCAGAACCAACCAGGAAGGATTCTGAAACAAACATCTTACGCTTCCGCGCAATTTCCCAAGCCTCGTTGATATTTTTTGCATACTGCAGTATTTCGCGCGCTACCAATGATACCGGGGTAGCGGCAGCCGTAGGTACGCTGGTTTTGGCAGCATTGATTGTAACGGTAAGCCCTTTGTCGTTCATGCCGGAAACCACGCCGGTAAAGCCGCCCCAGGTTACAAACATAAAGTTGTGTCCTTTTTCGGGGCGGTAGAATACTACCATCTTCTCTTCTGCAAAGGCATCACCCATGTAAAAATCGAAGTTGCGGCCAATGATCAGGTTACTGTCGGCCGACTGATCATTCCACGTACCAAACGACGTACACCCCACCAGCATCATGCCTTGCAGGGCATGCCCAATGTCGTGCGCAGCATGATAGTTCATCAGCCGGGCATAGTTGGTACCGATATAGTCGTAGTTGGGAGAAGCAGAAAAAGACTCTCCATAAATTTCTTCCTTAAACTCTTCCGGCACATGATCCGCCAGATCGCGGTTAAACCAACCGATAAAATATTTCAGGAAATGCAGGTAGAAAGTAGAAGGCACCATTTTGCTGAACTGCGCCACAAATACATCTTCCTGGCGACGGATCAGCTCCCCGGAGAGCTTGCCATTGATCACCCCTCTTTCAAACGGAGCACCTTCCACATACATTTCATACAACCCACTGTTGCTTTTACGGAACCAGTTATTGCCCAGTGTATACGCGGTGCTGTCCAGTTGCGAGCGCTGCAGCTGTAAGGCCCGCTGGTCGGCTATTACCGGCGGCGGCATTTTACTTACCGATACCAGGTAAATGGCCAGCCCGATAAAAAGCAATACGAAAAAGCCGATGATGTATAGTAGTATGCGTCCAAATCTTCTCCAGCCGCTGCGTTTCTTATTTTTCACTTCAAGTACAAATTGACTGATTAATTTCATCTACCAGGAAGTCCATCCCCAGCAACTCCGCCGAGGTGATCACACTGCTGATAGTTACCCCTAAAATTCCATGCAAGTTCAGGTTTTGACCGGTAAGATACAAATTGGATAGTTTGGTTCGGGCCGAAACCATTGTCCGTAAAGGATCCGCACTATCTTTTGCAATGCCGTACATGCTGCCGTCGCCGGTACCGATATAATCCCTGTACGATAACGGCGTAGCCGCATAGGACGTATGGATACAATCCCGGAAACCGGGAAACTGTTTCTCCACGCAATCAATAAGCAGGTTGGCCTTTTTCTCCTTAAATGCTTCATAATCAGCTCCCCTGCTGCCAGTTTGCAGCACTGTATTAAAAGTATGCTGCCATTGCTTTACCTCATCATACCGCATATAGGTCATAATCGATAAACTATCCGCCCAGGTTTCATGCCGTGAGCTGGCCGACACATACATCGCATAGGTTTGCGGCCACTCTTCTTCTTTATAGTCAATCCCTGCCCAGGCATTGCCCGTAGCATGATAATAATGATTGTAATTAAGATATTTAAAGGTGCCCGGCTTCAAAGCTACATTCAATACAAAAGCCCCTATAGAGTTCTCTAATCCCTGCATACGGCTGCGGTAAGCGCTACGCAATGCATCGCTATGGGTAATAGCCATCGTTTGTGCAGGGTGCAGGTTGGAAATATAATGCGTGGCCTGTACCGTCCTGCCATCCTGTAATACAATATGATCCACCTTATCGCCGTCGCCATTGATAGCGGTAACAGCCATGTTACGGATCACTTCTCCACCGTTCTCTCTGATCAGGCGGCATAGCAGCTTTCCTATCCGGGAGCCGCCATCCACGCACTTCCAGGAACTTTTCATATAGCTGTTTAACACCAACGCATGTACGTAAAAAGGCGTTTTCTCCGCTACGCCTGCATACAAAAGATTGTTGCCGGCGAGTACCTGTTGCAGCTTTTCATTGTTGGTAATGCTGCGTAAATAGTCGGCGGTGTTCAATTGCAACACCGACCGCTTTTCTTCATAATCACCAGTACGGAGATTATACAACGGGAACTTGCTGCATACTTCCGTGATCTTATTGCAATAAGCACGCAATGCGGCCTCTTCTTCAGGGAAATCTTCCAGCAGCGTGCGGATGAAGTTCTCCTCTCCCTGCGCAATGCGGTACACTTTATCGTCGCCGGCAAAACTGATATGGTCGAAACCATCCATATCCATGCGTTTCAGCCGGAGCTTATCATAAATGCCGAGGTATTTAAATACTTTGTACAGGTTTTCGCCAGGCGCCAGTCCGCCGATATAATGCACACCGGAGTCAAAAATAACTTTATCACGCGACCAGGTTTGCAGGCAACCGCCTGTTTGCCGGTTCTTTTCATATATGCATACACGATACCCATGCCGGCTGAGGATAGCTCCACATACCAAACCGCCGAGGCCGCTGCCTATAATGATAACATCATAGTGGTGCATAATTTTCCCGGGGAAGTTTTTTGATCACGAATATTACATTAGAAGTGTACCGGGTATTGTCTATTTCCTCCGCTACCGCACCATACTTGTGGACAAGACTACGTACATGCGCAGCTGAGAAAAACGACAATGGCCGATCTTTCGTTTTATTAAACCCAATTACTTTTGTAGACAAAAACTCCGTGAACCTGGTCCCCTCGTGCCTTTTGGCCATGTCGCTGTCGCCATCTCGGATCACAATCACGCCATCCGGCGTAAGCCGTGCTATACATTGCTGCAGCAGCATTTCCTGCTCATCCGCAGGCAGGTAGTGCAATACATCACTCAATATAAAGGCGTCATACTCGCTAAAAGGAGTAGCGGAAATATCACCATGAATAAACTGCAGCTGTTCCGGTTTCTTAAAACAATAAGCAGCAGTGGCTATCTTATCTTCGTCATAATCAATACCGGTAATGGTTCTGCCAGGCGCCGTCCAGGTAAGCATGTAATCCATGAATCCATACCCACAGCCAATATCCAGTATGCGTCCTTCTTTGGGCAGTAACTCATGAAACAGCTGGTAGTTGTTTTCCATCATCGTTTTCACGCGCATATACCATTCCAGCACTGGTCCTTTGTAGATATAATTATATTTCAGCTGCTCCCGGAAGTATTTTGGCACTTCTGTTTCTGCACGGAGTATTTCGTATTGTTGTTTAAAATACCGGCTGATAGATTTCGTACGTGCGCTGTAGTTATCTCCCCACGACTTATCTTCCTGCGTAATACGGGGCAGGTATTTTACGGTTACCGTACCATCCTTCAACAGGAAATCACCTTTACTCATCGTATAGGCCGTACCGTGAATCACCATCGGCAAAATATCCAGACCCAGTTGTTCTGCAATAAAAAAGGCTCCTTTATGAAAACGCTTGATAGCCGGGTCGGGCGAGCGGGTGCCTTCCGGGTATACCACAATGGAATACCCCGCCGCTACCCTGTTTCTCAGCTTTTCAATGGCGCCTTCCGCACCGTCCGCAACGGGGTAGTAATCCGCCAGGCGAACTACGGAGCCAAACACCGGTGAACGCCATACCCATTGATTGGTGAGCAATATCACCTTTGGGTGAAGCATAGTGGATACCAATATATCGAGGAAAGACTGATGATTACTGATAATCACTGCCGGCTTTTCCAGTTGTTCATTGGAAGGATTAATAATGCGCTTTTTCACATTGCGCATAATATACAATACACTGTGTGTATACGCAGAAAGTATGCGGTGATACAACACCTTGCCTTTTTCCTTATTGAACGGGTTCCAACGGATCAGCACCGTACCAATAGCAGTTAAAATAAAGCTACCCACCGCAAAATAGGTAAAGGAAAATACAGAGAGCGTCCATCCTTTGAAAGTCCACGGTGCAAAGCCTTTCCGCACACGGCCGGTGATCAGCCAGTTAAACAGGAAAGGAATCATTACCTGCGAAATCAACACTACCGTACCAATACCGATAATAGAAATCAGCGCAATAGATTTCAGTGAAGGATGCTGCGCAAAGATGAGCACACCCAGCCCAAGAATAGTAGTGATAGCCGACAGGAAAATGGATGATTTAAAGGAAGAAAGGGTTTTCTTTCCGGTTCTGTATTCCTGTAACAGTCCATCCATCATAAAGATGCTGTAATCATCTCCCAAACCAAAAATAAAAGTAGAGAGGATGATATTTACAATATTGAACTTAATCCCGAAAAGCCCCATGATACCTAATATCCACACCCAGCTGATGGCCATCGGGATAAAGGTGATGAGGGCCAGTTCAATGCGGCCATACGATAATAACAACGCAAAAAACACCAGCAGGGAAGTCATCCACGCAATGCTGTTGAACTCCTCTTTCACTACTTCTACCAGGCGGTTAGCGGCGTATTGTTTATCCAGCACCGTCGTATTCGGCATATTTTCCAACGCATCATATACCGCTTGTTTGTGGGCCAGATCTACTTTCAGTAAAGTTACTACGGAGGTAGTGCCGCTCTTTTCTATGATAAAATCCCCCAGGTTACCGCTGCGCAGTACCTGCAAGGCACTGGGATCGAGGGGCTGAAAATTTTCATTTATCAACTGATCAAAAGGATCAAAAGCAGCCTTACTAAAGCCCAGCGTGCTTCCTTCACTACGCAGATATTGCAGCAATTGCTGTTTCCTGTTTGCGGACCAATAATTATTCCAGCGGTCAATGCGCGCTTCCTGCTCCTTATTGGATAACAGTAATGCCTGTACGCCGGCATATTTTTTCACGATACCTTTTTCCTGCAACTGCCGTATAACCGGGAGCAGCTTTTCGCCGCTTTCCAGCGCCCCTTCCAGGTTCCGGCCATCAGATACTACATACACTGATTGCGCCACATAGGAATTCACGCTGTTCAGCTGTGCTTCTGCAGCTTTTAATTGTGGTGTCATGTAGTTCATGCGCATCATATCACTTTCAAAGGATACATTGCGTGCGGTATAGAAAAACACGATAGTAAGCAGGAAAATAGCGCCTACCAGGTACTTGTTTTTCTCCGGCCGGTAAGCGGATAATTTATCGAGCCAGTTATCATGAGGGGTGGCTACTTTCACTGGTTGCCGTCCCATCACCATCCAGTGTGGCAGGAAGATCAGCGAAAATAATGCAGCGCCTACCAGGCTGAGTGCAGCAAACAGTCCCACGTCTTTCAACATGGGAGAATGCACAAACTGCAAACACAGAAACCCGCCGATAGTAGTAAAGCTACCGAGCGTCATGGGGGTAGCCAGGTCGTTGATCACTTCGCGGATATCCTGCGAATGACGGTAATGATTAAATACATGCAACGAATAATTCACCGCAATGCCAAGCACTACAGCTCCTGCGCCCATCGCCATTACAGAGATGTGTCCCTTAATGACGTATATCCATGCCAGTGAAAACAGTCCGCCGAAAATAACCGGCAGCATCACCAGTACCGGGGCTCTTTTCTTTTTGAAAAACAGGGCAATCAGTACTACCAATAATGCAACTGTAATACCTTGCGTTAAAAAAGTATCCTGTCTTAACTGGGTGGCATTGCCCACGGAAACAGCGGTGCCACCGAAATAAGAGGCAGCGATGCGGGGGTATTGCTGATCAAGACTATCTTTTATTTTATCAAGTCCCTTCAGGAACTGCGCATTGATTTTTGTGGCGCCCGGCGGATTTGCCGGGGTGATAAAGATCATCAGGTGTTTATGATCTTTAGTGATGATGTAGTTATCATACAGCTCAAACTGATCATCATACTGCAGGTGTTGCAGCTTCTTTACGCCTATCCAGGAGATGCCTACCGGATCGGCCTGGATCATTTTTTTCAGTACCAGTCCCGCCGGTGATATCAGCGTATTATAATCGTATTGTAATGATTGCCGCAGTTGATGGGGCTCCAGTAAACTATCGATCTTTGCGTAATCATTTTTTTCCAGGAAGATGGGCAGGTGTTGTTGTATCACCTGCATCAATCCCATTATCATGGCATCGTCTGTTTGCGACTGGATTTGCCTGATATAGGGCGATAGCTGTGCGCCGGCCCTGGTGGACAGTTCTGCGGCATAGGCCGTTAAACTGTCTGGCTGAGCTTCCTGCGTAGTATCTTTTTGGGAGATGGTAACAATCAGCTTGTCCGCAAACCTGGAATCCTGGAACACCTGTTGCAGCTTATCCAGTTTCTTATCCTGCGGTAAAATTTTGGTAATATCTTCTTCCAGTTTTATTTGTGCAGCAAAATATCCAACCAGCAAAAAACCGGCAATGGTGCAACACCACAGCCATGCTTTACGCCGCTCAAAAAAATTATAGATCGCTACAAAAAGATTACCCATTTCTTCGTTCTTTTCTAAAAATTGTCAGTATTGCCCAACTCACTATCCAGGCCAGCAATCCACCCAATACTGCCAATGTAATGCTGCCAAACACATATTGCAACAGGTTGTCCCTGATGGTATCGAAGTTGATACCATTGGAAAATACCAGGTCTTTAGCGGTTTGCCCCATCCATACACGCCCTGCCAGGAAGCTGGCAAAGATCACAAACGGGGTAAGCGGCGGAGTGCTTATATGTGCAAAAAGCAGCACCAATGCCTTATTCAACTTAAATTTTATAGACAACAGGATAGATACTAACAGCTGGAATCCCCAGATAGGTATGATTCCCATAAAAATACCAAAACCAATGGAAGCCGCTTTCCTGATG
This sequence comes from Chitinophaga sp. G7 BAM 1005, assembly GCF_057126945.1. Classification (NCBI taxonomy): domain Bacteria; kingdom Pseudomonadati; phylum Bacteroidota; class Chitinophagia; order Chitinophagales; family Chitinophagaceae; genus Chitinophaga; species Chitinophaga sp. G7 BAM 1005. The sequence continues at coordinate 5,667,798 of NZ_CP181478.1, forward strand.
TTGGATTCGTCAGACTTCAGTACTTCTTCTTTCCACATCCTTTTCCAGTTTTCTTTTTTTAAAAGAAAACGGACCAGGTCGCGGGGTTTGATATACAAAAAAGTAACGAGCACCAGTATGGTGTTCAGTACCGTGATGCGCGAAACATCCCTTACCGGTCTGAAATGAGACACCCGTTCTTCCGGCGGTGGGTAGTATACACGCACCGGCGTCCAGTCGACCTTGATACCTTTCCACGCGCTGCGCACCAATACTTCTATCTCAAATTCGTACTTGGTGCAGAAGTAGTGCATTCTCCCCATGCGTTGCAAGGGATAGAGGCGGTAGCCGGATTGTGTATCGGGGCCTTTCAATCCCGTGGTTACCTGGAACCAGAAGTTGGATACTTTATTGGCAGAAGTGCTTTTGCCTGGCATATTCTCCTGGTGCAGGTTACGGGCGCCTATGATCAGCGCTCCCGGTTGCTCTTCAATCTGTTGCAACATAGTGGGCAGATCGGTAGCAAAATGCTGTCCGTCGGCATCCATTGTGATTACATAGTCGTAGCCCTGCTCCAATGCATAGGAAAATCCACGGCGAAGTGCAATTCCTTTACCACGGTTAGGACTATACGAAACTAATTGCAGGGAAGGGAACTTCTCCAGCACCGCAGCCGTTTCATCTGTAGCGCCGTCATTTACCACAATCACATGACTGGTATAAGCAAGCGCATCGGACAATACAGCGCTCAGCGTACCGGCGTTGTTGTACGTAGGAATGAGCACCGCTGCGCGGTGACGTTCAAAGTGTTCGTTATGTGTAGGCTGGCTGGTCACTTAGTTGAATATACCCTGGAACTTCATAAATATTTTATCGTCGCGCTTCAGTGTAGCATTCACTTTCCATCCTCCTTCCTCTTCTTTGTAGGTCAGCGCAACATCCACCAGTGGCTGTTTCACCGGGTCTATCATGTTCAGGAATTTCATCTGGTTTGCTTTTTTCAACATCACCTTTCTATCCAGCGCACTTTCCAGCACTTCCGTAATGGTTTGCATCATGCATACACCCGGTACTACAGGCTGTTCCGGAAAATGTCCCTGAAATATGGGATGTGCCGCATTCAGTTGGATGGTGGTAGCCACCTGTCCGGGTTCCTGGGATTGCGCGGTGACGGTATAAAAATTTCCTGCTAACATTGGACTGTGTAATTATATAATTAAAGGTGACGTTTTTATTTTTCTACTTTCTGCAATGAAATATTGAATTTGAAGTGCTCATGACGGATGTTGATCGTATCCGGCACACCATTGTTATAATGCTGCATCCATACAGTGACAGCCGGTTTGCGGCGCGACGACTTTTCTATCCGGATCAGTTTTGTACAGGCAGTATCCGTGATATAGTAGTTGTTACCTTTCTCTGTAGGCACTACTATATAACGGTAACGGTTATCCGCAGCCATATGAGCCGCCTGCAGATCAGGCCGCAGCAGCACCAATGCAAAATCCTGCTGCAACGTTTTCACCACCGCCTTCTTGTTCATTTTGGCCATCAGGTAGTGTTTGGTGAAATTGCCCTGCTTATCAAATTCAAAATCAAAGAACTTAAATCCCATCTCGCTGGCAAATACCACCCGGATACTGCTATCCGGCATTTGCTTGAAAAACAGGAGTCCGCTCAGGTGGTGCTTCAGGATGTCTACCTGCGTACTATACAGCGTAGACGTGAACTGCGGGCTGAACTGCCTGATACAATTCACATCGCCGTTCACCCGCTGCAATCCTTTGTACACCGACCGGCAACCTGCCATCAGCATCACCATTCCCAACAAACTACTTAGCAGAAAATACCGCATCCGGGATATTTGTGTTCAATTGTTTATGTAAAAAACTGATGGTAGTATCATCGCCTGATAATTCTGCCATCGTGATTTTTGATACAGCATAGTCCTGTTTATCTACCAGCAGCACAATCGTTTGAAAATATTCTTTCATTACCTTGTTTACCGGCGTAAGCTCCAGGCGGTAACACTGGGCGTTTTCGGCGGCTTTGACAGAAAAATCAGCATTATCCAGCACTGTTCCCCTTACACAATCCACCGTAATTTTATTGATCTGTTCAAACAGCTTATTATTCTTCCCTGAAACTTTATTCTCTTTCTGTGCGTCTTTGATACGGATATCTTTCCCGTTAATCACCAGCAGGTAATAAGAAGGCTGGAGGTATTCCATTCTTACTTTATTATCTTTCTTAAACCAGAACTTCCCTTTAGACACAATCTTATCAGACAACATGCTCAGGTTCTTTTCCTGTACAAAATCGCACTGAATGCTTTGCGTGCCCTGAGCGGCCTTTGCAAACTGCTGCTTCAGCGGCGCCATATCCACTACCGGCTTAAATCCGGACTGGGCCTGCATTTGCAGGCTCACTACACAACCAATTAATATTAACAGCCATTTACACATATGCTCTAACGTTTAACATTTTATCAATTCTTTCCAGGCGGTATCCTTTTTCACGGATCGCATGAATCAGCTGCGGCAGTACACCGGCAGTTATCTTACAGGTATCATGCAATAAAATAACGGCCCCCGGTTTCAACTGTTGCATAATCCGGTGCAGTAATGCTGTTTCATCTTTTGCTACCGTATCCAGTGAGCGTATGTTCCAGCCTATCGGCAGATAATTACCTGCTTTTACTGCCCTTGCCAGGTTCGGATTGGTGACGCCGTAAGGCGGGCGGAACAGGCGCGGATGCAGGCCCGTAGCGTCTACCGTGAGCGCATCCATTTCCTGCATATCCTTCAGCATGTTACCGGATAACTTCATATCAAACCAGAAGTGGTGTGAATATGTATGATTACCTATGATATGCCCTTCTTCGTATATCCGTTTCAGTAAGCGTTCATTTCCCCTGATATTCTTCCCGATACAAAAAAAAGCTGCAGGTACCTGTTCATTGCGCAGGATATCCAGTATCTGCGGCGTAAAAGCCTCCTGTGGCCCGTCATCAAAAGAAAGCGCCACTACCTTTTCTGTAGTATTGGCCTCACAGAACGCCTTTAAAAAAAAGCCCGATTCAATATTCATCGCCCCGTAAACAGTTACCGGGAGATAAATAAGCAAAGGCACACCATACCACCAGAAGGAAATACCATACGCCATTACTTTATCCAGGAACAAAAGTACCAGGAGACTAATAGTGGCAATGATATTTACAACCCTGTTGTTTAGCATGCAGTAAGTAATACCAGTGAATGATGTGTTCCCTGGTGATGATTATAAATTAATACATTTTTTATCTGCTCCGGCGCCTTACCAAAAAACACCGCTGCTTCCGGCACTTCCTGTTGCGCGATGATGGCGTTGGCCATCCATACGCCAAAAGCCGCCGCTGTAGGATATTCCCCGCAAAGGTGTTTAAAGCTGGCTTCCGCGTGTTCAGGAAATAAGGCGTCGGCTACTTCTTCATAAATTTCATCCTGGTCAATATCACCATTCCTGCCGGTAACGATCAGATCGATATCTGCAGGCGTGCAATTATTATCTTCCAGGAATTTCATGATGTGCCCGATCACTTCTCCTTCCCAGAGCGGTTTGTACAAGGTACTTACGCCGGATAGTCCGGCAACAGTACCAGGTTGTTTGGTAATACCCAACGTAAAAAAAGCAGCGCCTTCACCGGCAATAGTGCCTCTGGAAGGGCTGTTCAGCAGTTCCATCGTTTTTACCGGCGTCTTTTTATAGAGGCCGAAACGCGACAGCAACTGGTGACTGTGATTCGTAATTTCATCCACTCCGCCGGCGAGAATGTGTTGTGCCGAGCCTTCTTTCAATATCATAATAGCGTCCAGCAGGGCGTTTTCAAAAGAAAAGCCGCGGTGAACGAAAGTGTTGTTATAGCCGTTGCAACCCAGCAGCAGGGCAATCTGACCGGCTACGGTGTTGTGCGTGCTTTGTATAAACGCAGTAGGTGTAAGCATTTCCTCTTGTTGATTCACCATTTTGGTGAGGAACAAGCCGGTGTCGTCCAGGCAACCATAAGCAGTGCCGGTAATGATTGCATCCGGGGAGGTAATGCCGGCTGCTTCCAGGCTTAAATTCGCTGCCCCTACTCCCATTTTCACCACCCGGCTCATCCTGCGGATCTGTTTCACATCAATCCATTGTTTGTAATCCGGGTCCACGGTTGCCAGGCGCACCTGCTCGTATTCCCTGGGAGTAGCCAGCAAAGGGCCTCCCTGCGCAGTTTCCTGCGGAGAAATACAACCGGCGCCATTTATATAGATCTGCATAATTTATAGCTGTTAACTGGCTCTTGAAAATAACAGGCTGGAACAATTGCCGCCAAAACCGAATGAGTTGGACATTACATGTTGCAGATCATGACCTGCAGAAAAGGCGGTAACAGGTGCAAACGGTAATTCCTTCATCTGGCGCCCGAAACGTGCATTCGGGTAAATAATTCCTTCCTTCACTGCCAGCGCCGAAAATACGGCTTCTATGCCACCGCTGGCGCCCAGCGTATGACCAGTGAAAGATTTAGTAGAACTCATCGCCGGGAAATGCGGCGCAAAGAGCCGGTTTATAGCGATTCCTTCCGATACATCATTATTCTGTGTACCGGTGCCATGTAAATTAATATAACCAATTTGTTGTGGTTGCAGTCCGCCCATATCCAGCGCGCCTTTCATAGCCAGGTAGTTACCTGTGCCATCCGGCGAAGACGCCGTTTGGTGAAAGGCATCATTAGCGTTGGCAAAGCCGCTGAAGCGGCACCAGGGCTGCAAACGGGCCGCCAGGCTGTCGGATACCAGCACCACATAACCCGCGCCTTCACCGAGGTTAAGCCCGGTACGGGTATCATCAAAAGGCCGGCAGGGCTGCTGATCAAGGATCATGAGGGTATTGAACCCGTTGAGTGTAAAGCGGGTCAGCGCATCTGTACCACCGGCAATCACTACATCCACAATGTTATTGCGGATCAGCCGGGAGCCATACATCAGTGCGTTGGCGCCGGAAGAACAGGCCGTACTGATGGTAGAGATGTGATGACGCACTCCCAGGCTGTCGGCCACCAGTTCGGTGATGCTGCCACACTCGTGATGAACCAGGTTCTGTAACCGGCCACCACGGGGATTGGACAGGTACTCCGCGAAAAAATCCTCGGTTTTATCCATCCCGCCTACGGTATTGCCGGAAACAAACCCTACCCGGTATTGGGAAATATCCCCCAAACCGCTGGACTGCCACGCTTCGCGGGCGGCAATCATGCTGAGCAGGGCCGTACGGCTGATATTTTCGGGCATCCGCGCGATATCGGCGAGGGTGGCGTTATCTGCCTTTACTTCTGCTACCGGAAAGGTAGTGCGATGAACAGAAGACAGGTGTTGCATGGCTTCCATACCGGGTTTCATGTCCCGGAACGATTGTATACAGGCCGGTACATCCAGCCCGATACCGCTGATCACTCCACCGCCTGCTATCCACACCTTTTCACTCATGCCTTTACGGTTTGATTTTCGGTAATATACACCGCCATCGTGCGTACCGAGTGAAAGATCTTCGGCCCTTCTTCAGGACTGGCAATGCGGATATTGTAGTGCTGTTGCAGCAATACAATCAATTCCAGCGCATCGATAGAATCGAGCCCAAGCCCTTCCTTTGTAAACAACGGCTGATCGTTGCCAATGCTGTCCGGTGCTACTTCCTGCAAGTTCAATTGTTCTATGATCTGCGCTTTCAGATCCGCCATCAACTTTTCCACTGTAGTTTGATTAAAGTTATTAACTGTTTTTTTGTTGATATAACGATGACAAAGCCGCCTCTGTTAAAGGGATGGCATTGTTCCGCTGTTTATTTTCCACGAGGAATAATATGGCCTCGTATTGTTGTTCCATTACTTCTACCCATCCACCAATACAAGCCTGTAAAGGCGTTTCTGCCAGCAGCTGCGCCGGATAGGTACTCATCAAAAAGGTATCAAAAACATCTGATACAAAAAAAGTATTCTCTCCTTTAAAACCGTGCCGGATGGAGATCTCCCCCATCACAATATTTGGCAGGGTATACACAAACAGCGCCGGACTGGCAAAGTCCTTTACAGTAGCGTAGTATCGCAGATCTGTATCCAGGCTGCTGTTCCGGTTGGATAATACCATGCCCGTTTGTTCGGGCGCCAACAAATGTATGTCTGTATCTTTCAGCAATACTTCCGCTGCCAGCCAGCCCAGTTTGCTGAGGGCATCCATTTTATGGAATTTAGGATACTGACCGGAAAAACGATCGTATCCCGCCCGCAGAAACTCAGTTAATTCCAGTGCGGAATCTGCTTCCCACAACAAAGCGCCATTTAAATAAACCCTGTTTTGCCGTATGACGCAACTACCTGTAATATATGTCGATCCGCTATTCAATCTCCGGGTTGCTTTTTAGTTTTTCTGTTAATTCGATAGTCCTTGCCAAACGTTTTAAGGCAGTGTCATGATTTTTCACAAAAGGATTGTTCATATCCCACACGTAACCAGCCAGTACAGAACAGATTTGTCCTTTTATCAGCGGATCGGCATCTTTCTTAAAGAAAATGGTATCGAGGGTACCTTCGTACCAGGCCATCACATAGGAACGGAACGTATTCACGCCCTGCATGGTAGGCTCCATATACTCTTTCTCCCAATCTACCGCCCCGCCTTTCAGCTTCCGGATCACCAGTTTTGCCGCTGTTTGCGAGGAAACACAGGCCAAAGTTACGCCAGATGAGAAAATCGGGTCCAGAAATTCTGTTACGTTACCTGTCAGCACAAACCCATCTCCATAAAATTTATCTGTGGTGGCGGACCACGACTGTAAAATACGTGGTTCAAATGCCAGCTCTACATCCCGGAAACGTTCCCTGGTATAGGGTTCCGCTTCCAGCAGGGCGCGGTATTTCTCTTCATCGGTGCCCGGATATTCCTCAAAAAATTCCGGATCTCCCACAAAACCCAGGGAGGTAACCCCGGTAGCAAAAGGAATGATCCAGATCCATACGCCTTTTTTATGTACCACTGCGGTAATGCGGTTAGGCTCGTCGGCCATAGAACGGCGCACATCCACGGTATGGGCAAACAACGCCTTGCGGGGTTGCAGGTTGGAGTTTTTCTCCAGGTTGAATAATTTGGGGATCACCCGGCCGTAGCCACTCCCGTCTACTATGAAACGGGCTGCTATCTGCGACTGCTGCCCATCTTTATCTTCTACTGTTGTAATGGAATCAGATCCGTTAAAACGTATATCCGTTACAGTTGTTTCATAAGCTACCGGTACACCCATGCTCTCCACGGTGTCGGCCAGCGTTTTATCAAAATCAGCGCGCGTTACCTGCCAGGTCCAGGTCCAGCCCGGCGTGAATTGCTCCTGGAAAGTAAAATCGCAGAGCGCGTCTCCTTTTACAAACTTCGCCCCATATTTCTGCTGAAATCCCTTGGCTTTGATGGCATCAATAAACCCCGCTTCTTCCAGGGCTTCCATGCTGCGGGGCAACAGGCTTTCGCCGATCACAAAACGGGGGAATTTCTGCTTCTCCACCACTTTTACGTTGTACCCTGCCTGATGAATGATAGACGCCGCTACTGTTCCTGCCGGACCTGCTCCTATTACCAGTACATCAACTTGCTCAGTTTTCATAAGTGACGATTTTGGGAGTTATAGATTTTATGCGATTGGGTTTGTTATTTCCTTTGACATTTCAACAATGTATAGTTCATTCCCATCTGGTCATTTTCCTCAATAATGGTTAAACCGGCATCGTCAATACACTGGAAGAAATCATCTGTATGATACATCTGGCTGTTACCATTAGCCATAGCGGTAAAGTACAGGGAAGTCTGCTGCAGGCAAAAAGCGGCGGATTTAAACTGCTGGCGGTTCCAGAAAGGTTCCAGGATATATACAGTCCCTCCTTCGTTGAGCGCTTCGCGGCAACGTTTCAGGATGGAAACAATTTCAGCTTCAGAAAAACAATCGAGGAACTGGCTCATCCAGATGGCATCAAAGCCTTGCGGGAAAGGTACTTCCTCGTGGAGGATGTTGGCAATATGAAAATGCACACGGTTTTCCACGCCGGCATCTTTCATTTTCTGCTGCGCCAGTCCGGCCTGACCCGGTAAATCAAAAATGGTCACTTCCACTTCCGGATCTTTGGCGGTGCAGGCCAGCGCCCATTTACCGGTGTTGCCGCCGATATCGAGCAAACGTTTTGGTTTTTTTTCAAAAACAATATCCAGCGCCTGCGGAGTAGCAAGGTCTGAATAGTAATGGTCGAAGTCGAACCAGCTTTTACCTACTTCAGGTGGCAGCAGCGACAAGCCGGGATAGATAGTATCCCAGGGACCAAGCTCGCGCAAACCAGCGGGCTTTCCTTCGGTAAGACTTTCCTGCAGATGATTCATGCCTTTGTAGCAGATATCCTGTGAAAAGTCCATATTGATACGGGTAAGCTGATCATGTAAAATAAAGTAACCGGTTTTGGTGAGGGTATACCGTTTATCGTTCACGATCACCAGTTCCATACCTAAACCTGCTTCCAGCAACACTCTTACAGCATAACGCGACATTTTGGTTTGCTCCATTATTTCTTCAATGGTAATACCGGCAGAGCGGCTGTTGCTCACAGCCGTTAAAATGCCCATATCACGTAATGCCCGGGTAGCCTGAAAAGCAACGGGGGCAAATGCCAGACGCAATGCCGCTTCCTTTGCTTCGAGTGCTGTTTTTGTTTCTTTATTAAACACGACAATAACTTTGTTTAGCTGTTAAGATTAAAAACCATCGCTGCATTGCATCCACCGAAACCTGATACTGTTTTCAGGAAGTGTCGGGATGTTTTTTGCAGCAGGGTATGATGAACATTCACCGGCATACTCACACCGGGTATTTCAAATCCTTTTGTTGGCAATACCACACCGGCTTTCATGGCCTGCATGCTGATGATGGCCTCTATGAGTCCGGCGGCGCCCAGTGTATGGCCGTAATAGCCTTTCAGGCTGTTTACAGGTACCGCTGCCAGCCCTGCGTGATGCAGCGCTTTCGCCTCCATTTCATCGTTGTACAGGGTAGCGGTGCCATGTGCCGATACAAACCCGATGTCTGCAGCGGTTAGTCCGCTGCCGTTTACCGCCAGCTGCATCACTGCGGCCAGTTCTTCGCCGGTACGGGATGGGCCGGAAATATGATTCGCATCATTGCTGATAGCGCCTGCGCCCAATGAAAAGAGCGCATCCCCTTTTTCCCGGCTGAGGATCACGGTGGCAGCGCCTTCTCCCAGCGTAACGCCTGTTCTGTTGGCATCGAACGGCTTACAGGGAACAGCGCTTACTGCCTGGAACGACTGAAATCCGGATAATACAAAGCGGGTCAGCACATCTGCGCCGGCCACCACTACGTGATCATAGCGTCCTGACTGAATGAGCCGTTTGCCGGTTAAAATGGCTACCAGCCCTGAAATACAGGCACTGCTGATCACCAGCGGTTCATTGGCCGCGTTAAAATGAGCGGCTACTTTCTTTGCGGTTGTATACAGCTGCATGTTGGCCAGCGGCGGTACAGCGCCTTCTGGTTGCTGCTCCAGCAGTTCAATATTTCCTTTTGTAGTGGAAATAATGAAGCCGGTGCGTGCATCCGTGAGCCTAACAGCTGTTTGTTGCAGGGCCGATTGAATAGAAACAACCAGCAGCTGCTCAAACCGCGTGTATCCTTTTACGTTAGCGTTTGCAGTAAAGGCATCCAGTTGTGCAGGCGTTGTGATAGCGCCATAAAACGGAGCAGCGGCATAGGCGGCATTGTTATGCTGCGCTATGCCACTGTTGCCAGATAAAACCTGGTCAAAATTTTCCCGGGTAGTACTGCCAAGAGGCCCCACAATATTATCTGCTACTACATACACCTGTTGCATAATACCCTTTGGTTATACCAGTCCGTGCTTTTTTTTCCATTCACTGAAAAAAGGAGGAGCAATCAATTGCAGGGACGAAGTTTCCTTGTCCAGGAAAACCTGTACGGAAGAACCCTTTGCTACTATTTCCCCTGTGGCAGGATTGGTAAGGATGTATTCAAATTTAATTTTTGCTGCCAGGTCGTCCACATACCTTGTTTCTACTATTACCCTGTCGCCGTAGCGCAAAGAGCGTTTGTAATCACATTGTACATTTACTACCGGCACGGTGAATCCTTCTTCAAAAATATCCAGGTATCTGAGCCCGTATTTTTCTCCGAAAGCTTCCCTGCCGTCTTCAAAATACCGCACATAATGCCCGTGCCATACTATTCCCAGCGGATCTGCTTCATTAAATCTTATCAGTATGTTGGTGCATTCAGTCAGTATCATAATTTATCCTTTCTTCTTTGGTTTCTTTGTTGCGGGTGTTGTACCGGCGGCTTTAGTTTCTTTCTTTGCTGCGGGCGCCGTTACTACCGGTTTTGGTTCTTCCGGATCTTTGGCTTCAGCGTATTTGGTTTTCAGTTTGCTATAGTCGTCGTCGATATCATCCAGCACGCTCTTGATGGTAGCCAGCCAGTAGTTACGCCATGCGAAGCTCCATTTCTGGCCTTTACCTACATAACGTTCTGTGAGCAGTACATTTTTCCTGTCCATGTCTACAATGGTCAGCCACATAGAGGCACTTTTGCTGGTTTTGCTCATGCCTTCCATTACCAGCATTACGCCAATACCATGTTTTCCGGCAAAATCGTACGATTTCACCACCTTGGTAATGTCTTCCGGTTTAAGACGTTCAAAGTCAGAAGATTCATCAGATTTCAGCGCATCTCCATTGATGGCTTCATTACGTTTGTTCACCAAACCAATACTGGTATTGTATTTATCGCGGTGAAATGCGCCTGGTACATCATACTTCTTTTGTTCGTTCACAATTACCTGGTTAAGGGCAGTAAACTCATGGTCTACGATGGCGTCTGTTTTGGCAGCGGCATCACCTATCAGTTTAGCCTGTGTAAAATCCACGCCCAGCCAGGTGAAAGTAGAATCTTTGTTGTCCAGGAAGTTCTTCAGTGTTTGAGCATTTGCTGTCATAGCCATCATGCTCAACATCAGCAACGGAAGTGCAATTAATTTTCTGCAGTTCATGTGTGATTAAATTTGGGGATTGATGAATATTTTCATTTCGCATTGTGCCATCAGGCGACCTTCAAACATCACTTTGCCGGTTACCATAGTGGCGTTAAATACTTCACCGCCGATTTCGGTGGTTGTTTCTATCATTTGGCCTGCCGGCGGCAGCTCCAGTATTTCCAGGTCTTTTACAGCGCCAATAAACCCCAGGGGAACGGGGGTATGCTGTTGTTTGGCGATATAGCCGATGCGGGCAGCGGCGGTTTGTGCAATATTTTCCATCAGGCCGGGTGCGGTGAGCACCCCATTCTCCACAAAAATATTATCTGGTGCTATGTGAAGGCCGGTACGGGTTACGGGGCCATCTACAGCCAGGATTCCACTGATCATCACAATGGGAGTACGCTGGGGAATATAGGCGGTGATATCGTCTGAATGAATAAACATCTGCACAAGTTATTATTAAATATGAAACACGAAATAAATAGAATTATACGAAATTATTAACAGTAAAAACACGCATTATTCCCAAAAATCGTAATAATTGAACCATTGTACCGGGTAACGGTATACTTTTTCTTCCACATGATGCACAAAATCCTGCAGGGCGGTTTCTACTCCCTGGTTACGCCGGCCGTGGTACGAGCGGGGTTCTGTGGCAAAAAAATGATAATGGGTAGCCGATTCCTTAAAGGCAAATACTACAGAAACCGGCACCCGGAAGGTGGCGGCCAGCAGGAAAGGACCCAGCGGGAAACGGGCATCCTGGCCTAAAAAAGGAACCGTTACGGTTTTATTGCCCGGCAGGAACCTGTCGGCATGCATACACACCAGTTCCTTATTACTCAATGCTTCATTGATAGCATAAATATGCGACAGGTCGTCTTTGATCACAATAATATTCATGTTCCGGTCGCCCGTAATACCAGACAGATAATCTTTGATCCGCTGATGTTCACCGTCAAACATCACAATATTGATACGGGTTTGCAGGCGTTTGAACAAATGGCCGGCCACTTCCCAGTTACCCACATGTGCGCTCAGCAGGATGCCGCCTTTACCACCGGCAATCATTTCACGCAAATGATGTTCTCCCTCAAACTCAAAGGTGAATTTATTGGACATGTCTGCCATCACCACTACCTTATCGATCAGTGTTTGGCCAAATACATGATAATTCCGGTATAAACTGAGCAATGCGCGGCCCCTGCTATAACCAATTTTGGTACGGAGATAATGATAGACAGGTTTTGAGGAACTCCAGGAAAATGCAAAAAAATAGAAGGCTACAAATCTCAGCAACATATACGCAGGCACCACCCCTCCATGCTTCAACAGGAAAACAAAACAACTATATCCGAACTTACTCCCCTTAGATTTTCCTTGCCAGGAAGGCATTATACCAGTTCTTTTTGTTGTACACGAGTGGCTACATAGTTGTAGAAATCCTGGAAGGTGACAATAGCCTGGAACTCTTCAGGATTTACTTTAAATCCGAAGTTATCTTCTATTACTACCACCATATCGATATAATCCAAACTATCCAGGTCCAGTGTGGATTTCATATTTGCTTCCGGCGTGATGGCTTCAGGGTTTGCTTCAAACTCCTCTACCAGAAACTTATTCGTAACAGTTATTATCTCTCTAATGTCCATAAAAGTGTGAAATCAGATATAGGTCGGTTAATAATTTGTGTTTATTCAGTCTATTGGTCAGCTAATCCTATTCCGAGCGCCAAAGTTAAGGATATTTATTTTCCATTCCACCCCCTTACTACCAGAGATGAATTTGTTCCCCCAAAACCAAAAGAGTTGGACAAAAATATATTAAAATTTTTATTAATTGTACTGGTTACAATATTTAACCTGGCGGCATCTTCATCCGGGTTATCCAGGTTGATATTGGGGGCAATAAAGCCGTGTTGCATCATAAGCATAGAATATACAATTTCACTGGCGCCCGCCATCCAGCATTCATGGCCGGTCATGGACTTGGTAGAGCTTACGTAGGGCCGGGAAGCGCCAAACACTTCATGAATCGCTTTGGCCTCGCTGGCATCACCGGCGGCGGTGGAGGTGGCGTGTGCGTTGATATACGCTATATCGCCCGGTTGCAAACCGGCATCCTGCAGGGCTATCTGCAGGGATCTTACGGGTCCGTCTACAGTTGGATTGGAAATATGCGCGCCATTGGAAGAAAAGCCATATCCCAGCACTTCGCCTAAAATAGTGGCGCCCCTGCGCTGTGCAGATTCCAGGCTTTCCAGTATCACGGTGGCAGCGCCACCACTGGGTACCAGCCCATCCCGGTCGCGGTCAAATGGCCGGGAAGCGCGGGTAGGATCTCCTTCTCTCACGGAGAATGCGGCGATGGCATCAAAATTTCCCATCGCATACACATTTACTTCCTGGGCGCCGCCACAGATCACAGCGTCCTGCATACCATTCCGGATAAACATATATCCGAGCCCAATGGCATGTGAGCCGCTGGCGCAGGCCGCGCTTACTGTGAAATTTACGCCCCTGAGCTTAAAAATAGTAGCCAGGTTCATATTCACCGTGGAGTTCATGGTCTGGAAAACAGATCCGGAACCCACCAGCATCGTATCTTTTTTAGCCCGCATCACATCATTGGCTTCTACCACTGGTTTTGCGGAGCTGTCGTTACCATATAAAAGTCCTATCGGTGTGGAGTCAATATATTCAGGTGTCATACCTGCCTGTGCGAGCGCTTCACGGGTGGCCATGTAGGCAAACTCCGCCTGTTCCGGCATCATGAGCCTTGCCCGGCGATCCAGCAACCCTTTGAGTTCAGGTCTTTCTATATACCCGGTTAGCCCGGAACGGTAGCCAAATGTTTTCCTTTCGGGATCCAGCACAATACCGGATTTGCCCTGATACAATGAATCTTTTACTTCCTGCATATCCTTTCCGATGCAGGAATAAATTCCCATCCCAGTGATCACTACTCTGTTCATAGCTCTTAGCTTTTAGCGGTTAGCCTATAGCCCAGTTATATTGACGTTATTAAGTGTGCAGCCCCCCATTGATGTTCAAAATTTCCCCGGTAATATAACCTGCCGACCTGGAAGCCAGGAAGGCCACTGCATCCGCTACCTCTTCGGCGGTGCCAAAGCGGTTCATGGGAACCTGCGCTGCCAGCTCTTTTTCATTAAGCTCGGCGGTCATATCTGTTCTGATGAAACCGGGCGCAACGGCGTTCACCGTTACCCCTCTTTTGGCGACTTCCTGTGCCAGTGCCTTTGTAGCGCCGATTACCCCTGCTTTGGCGGCAGAATAATTGGTTTGACCGGGTAACCCTTTGATACCAGACAGCGATACCATGTTAATGATACGCCCGTAACGTTTTAGCAACATGCCGTTCAGCACCTGCTTGGTTACATTAAAAAATCCGTTCAAACTGATATTGAGTACATTGCTCCACTGCGCCTCATTCATCCAGAACATCAGGGAATCTTCCCGGATGCCTGCATTATTCACCAGTACTTCTATCTGTTGTTCTTTATTGTTTTCTACCCAGCTGCCCAATACCTGTTGTACTTCGGCGGCATCGCCTACGTTAAACGGCATCAGTTCACCGGTACTGCCTTTTGCCTTCACTGCCTCCAGCGTTTCCAGCGCTGCAGCCTCATTTCCTTTGTAGTTGATCAGCACATGATAGCCCGCTTCGGCCATCTTAATACATACTGCCCTGCCTATGCCTCTGGACCCTCCTGTTACTAATGCACATTTCATGAATTACAAATTACGAATGACGAATGACGGCTAACCACAATTATTTGATCAGAACTGAATCGGCATGTTCTTTACCAGGTATGCTTTAATTTGCTGAAGATCTTTATAGCGCGGGCTGTCCTCAATAAATTTAGGGAAAATTGCTCTCACTTCCTGGTATACTTTGTGAGAGAATCCCGCCAAACGGTCCTGGCAATTCAGATAATCCACCGCCTGTAATACCGTCATCACCTGTATAGCCAATACCTGGAAAGTATTCTCTATTACTTTGCTGGTCATGATAGCAGCGTTGGTTCCCATGCTCACAATATCCTGGTTATCGTTGTTGTTCGGAATACTGTGCACATACATCGGGAACGACAAAGTCTGGTTTTCCGCCACGGTGGAGGTTGCCGTAAATTGCACTCCCTGCATTCCAAAATTGAAGCCAAGTTTGCCCAGGTTCATAAACGGCGGGAATTTGTGATTCAGTTTTTCGTTCAGCAGGTAGTTGAGTTGTCTTTCTGCCAGCATCGACAATTTTGTGATGGCTATCTTGATTTTATCCATTTCCAGGGAGACATAATCGCCGTGGAAATTTCCGCCGTGGAAAACGTTTTCCAGGTGATGATCCACTACTGGATTATCACTCACGGAATTCAGTTCCTGTACCACCAGCTTTTCTGCCTGTGCAAGGGTATCGTAAACGGGACCCAGGATCTGTGGTACGCAACGCAGGGAATAATACTCCTGTACTTTATCTTTAAAAATTTCTTCTTCCAGTTCTTTATAAAGATGATCAGGGCGATGGCGGACCATTTTGCTGCCTGTGAGGATCTCCCGCATTTTAGCGGCAATTTGCTGCTGGCCTTCATGCTTTTTCACAGCATTCAGTTCGGCCGACAGGTGGTCGTCAAACGCTTCCACGATTTCATTGATCATGGCAGATAATACCACCGACCAGCCCAGCAGTTTCTTTGCTTCAATGAGGTTTACCAGCCCAATGCCCGTCATGGCGGAAGTACCGTTTATAATGGCCAGTCCCTCCCTCACGTGGATGCCTATCGGTTTCAGGTTCAGTTTAGCAAAAACATCTGCCGTAGGCTGATATTTATCTTCATACCATACCTCTCCTTCGCCGATCAGTACCAGCGCCAGGTGGGCCAGCTGTACCAGGTCGCCGCTGGCTCCTACGCCACCATGCTCAAACACGCACGGATATACGTTTTTATTGATCAGGTCTTTTAAAAGATGTACCACTTCCGGGTGAATACCGGAATGCGCCTGCATAAAGCTGCTCAAACGCGCGATCATCAGGGCTTTGGTATGCAACGGCGACATACAGTTGCCGGCGCCGGAGCTATGGCTGCGGATCAGGTTATACTGCAACTGGAAAGTATCTTCATCGCTGATGCGGTATTGGGCCATCGGACCAAAACCGGTGTTGATACCGTAGATCAGTTTCTTTGCCGAAAACTTTTCGAGGAATAGAAAACTAGCTTCCACCTGCTGCAAAGCTGCTGTTTCCAATGTCAGCTCTTCTCCTCCCAAAAGAACCCTGTACACTTCTTCCAGGGACAGTGCCTTACTTCCTATTGCAACCATTTTATCTTAAATTAAATTATTTGTATATGTAAAAAAGTGCTCAAAATTAGTATAAAGCTAGATTTATCCAAATAAATAACACCCCCATTCAACGAATTACGGGTAATTACGCATGCGGTTATTACTTATCGGGGAAAGGAGCAAGCCTAATCTGTTGTTGTTGGCGGCGGCGGTATAACCAGTACTTTGTCGATACGATGCGCATCCATGTCCACTATTTCAAATGTAAAATCTCTCCAGGAGAACTTTTCTCCTGTTTGCGGAATATGTTCCAGGTGATGCAGGATAAACCCTGCCAGCGTATCAAAATCCTGTTCAAACTCGGTCATCCAGTCTTCTTTATCAAATTCTTCCAGGAAATCATAAAACGGAATCTGGGCATCTACGAGCCAGGTACCATCTTCCCGGAGTACCATTTCATAATCGTCGCTTTCAGCTGTTTCCGGCATATCACCTACAATGGCTTCCAGGATATCATTCAGCGTAATCATTCCCAGGAAAGTGCCATATTCATCCACAATAAAAGCGGCGTGCAGGTGTGTTTCCTTAAACTTCTCCAGTACCTGGTAAGCGGTATTGTTTTCCGGCACAAACAACGGCTTACGGATAATCTCCGTAAGCGGGGTCGACTTTCCGGCTACGGAATACAGGTCCTTGATGGTAATTAATCCTTTAATACTGTCTATCTGTCCGTCGCACACAGGATACACCGAATGCAGGCTTTGGAGAATTGTTTCCCGGTAGGTAGCAGGTTCATCGTTGATATCCAGCCAGGTAATATCATTACGGTAAGTCATAAGCGAGGTGATATTACGGTCGCCCAGGTGAAACACCCTTTCTATGATCTCCTGTTCAGTTTCTTCAATAGCGCCGGAGCTGGTACCTTCATTAATAATGGCTTTGATCTCTTCTTCCGTAACATGGGGCTCACCGGATTTGAGATTTAGTAATTTTATCAGCGCCGCAGAAGATGCAGTTAATAGCCAGATAAAGGGAAAGGTAAGCCAGGAAAGCACCTGCATTGGCTTAGCCATAAACTTGGCAATCGCTTCCGGTTTGGCCAGCCCGATACGTTTCGGCACCAATTCTCCCAGTACCATAGAAAAATAAGTGATCACCACTACAATGATGACGGTAGCTACCACACTGCTGTATGGTTGTATAGCCGGAAAGGTATTAAGCCAGGCCATCACATCTGTTTTGATGTTCTCGCCTGAATAAATACCCGTTAAGATGCCGATCAGGGTAATACCGATTTGCACGGTAGAAAGAAAGGTGTCCGGATTGTTGGCAAGCTTTAAAGCTGCCTTTGCTTTTTCATCCCCTTTATTGGCCTGGTTCTCCAATCGGATCTTCCGGGCCGAGACCAACGCTATCTCCGACATCGAGAAAAGGCCGTTCAATAAAATAAGGATGAGGATAATGACGACTTCCATATATAAAGCCTAAAAATAAAAAATTATTCAAATATCAGGGTTAGAAATGCCAGAAGCAAGCCCAGGGCTATTGCCAGCACTTTTTTCCTGCTGAGTTCATGATGTTTGGTACCACTTTCGTAAAAGATAGTAGTGGAAATGTGCAGAAATGCACCCACTACCAGCGCTACCACGTATAAAAGGTAATGTTGTATTACTTCAAAACGGCTGCCCAGCCAACCCGCCAGTACAGCGGCCAGCGGCGTTACCAACGCGAAAATGATCAGTATCCGCCATAGATCCGCCCGTTTCTTGTGGGCGTGCATCATCACCGTAATGAGTGTTAATGCCTCCGGAATTTTATGGGCAGCCACGCCCGCCATGAGCGAGGGCAGCGCCGAATGATCATTGTACTTAAAGCCCAGCGGCACCCCTTCCATGAACGCATGGATGGAAAGCCCCAGCAAAAGCGGGGTCACCGCAATATGATGGTGATGCGTCTGCGGCATATGGGTATGGCCGTGTTCCATACCGTGTGAGAGCTGCTGCAGGAATACCTGCAGGAAAAATCCCAGCACAATATAAACGCCCGCCTGGTGACCCAGCGCCTCATACACTTCCGGCAGGAGGTGCATAATGATCACCCCAAAAAGAAAAGCCCCTGTAAATGCGAGCAGATAAATGGAAAAGTTGGCATTGACGCGTTTTACTGTCATGGGAATAATCCCACCAGCAATGGTTGCGGCCAGTATTAGTATCAGATAGTTCCAGTTCATGATGCGAGTTCAGACTCCAGTCTTATGCGGCGTTGAAAGAAACTACCGCTCAGCAGTCCGATTAAAATACCCAGTACTGCACCTCCTGCTACATCGAGCGGATAGTGCACGCCTACGTATACCTGTGCATAGGCAATAGCAGCCGCCCATACAAAAAATAACCAGGCGTACCGGTGAAATGCCTGTTTTAAAGTTATGAAACAAAATGTAGCCAGGGCAAAATGATTAGCGGCATGATTGGAAGTAAAGCTCCCGCTCATAGGACAATACACCACTAATAGCCGGGCGTAGTGCGACACCAGCGGATCGCGGCAGGGCCGCACCCTTCCGATCGCGCTTTTCAGGTACAGGCTACTCTGATCTGCCACGCCAAAGCACAACAGGAAAAACAGTATCCAGAAAAGGCCCTTCCAGCCATAGTTAATAGTAACAAACAGCCCCAGGAACAGGTACAACGGCGCCCATACAAAAGGCTCCCTTAAAAAAGGCAGCACCACATCCAGGAATCCATTATACCATTGACCGTTAATATGAAAAAAGAGCCGGAGATCCTCGCGGAGTATCGATTCAAGCATGGCTATGATTTTGTGGCGATGATGATCAGTCGTGGCGAACGCTGTTCATCATAGCTGTTAAAGTGATAGTCGCCGAATATTTCTGTTATTTTGAGCCCCTGTTTGGCGAACATGGCCTCAAACTCCTGCCTGGTAAAGGCATTCACGCCTTCGGTGTACGTAGCGCGACGCATCTTTTCCTTATCCAGGATACTGATCTGCTTCATAAATTTATGCGCTTTCAGTTCCCGGCGGATATCAAATACCACGTTATCTTTTTCCTTTACTTCATCGTTCACCAGGTGAGCAGCTACATAATTGCTGTTCAGATAGTCCAGTACCAGTTTGCCTCCTGGTTTCAGGGCATTTTTGAGCGTACGCAATGCGTTGTCATTGTCGCGCTGCGTTTCAAAATAACCAAAGCTGGTAAAGAAGTTAAACACCACATCGAAGTAGTTTACCCAAAAAGGTAAACGCATGTCGTGCTGAAAAAAGCTGAGGTGGCCATTTTCCAGCTTTTTTGCGATATTAATACTTTCGATAGAAAGATCGATCCCGGTTACATAGTAACCTTTATCCGCCAGGTATTTGGCATGCCGTCCCCTTCCACAGGCTACATCCAGCATTTCCGCAACCGGCGCCGGTTGCAGATAGGTGAGTAACTTATCAATAAATGCTGCGGCTTCCCTGTCATCCCGGTTGTTGTACAACAGATGATAATAAGGAGAATTAAACCAATCTTTAAACCATAGTTTATCTACTTCCATATTTTGTGCAGCTATAGGCAGAAGCTAACAGCTATTTTTTATTATTAAACATCAAATATCGGGTGCTTTCGTAAAAGCCACGTGTTAAATTATCGAGGCTTTTCGCTGTATCCGGCTGCTGGGCACGGATATTCTTCAACGGGTCGCCTTTCAGATCGTACAGTGCGGCAGCATCTGTAACCAGGTTGATTTCATACAGGTAACGATCGCCCAATGTAGCGTAAAAAGGCATCTGATTACGCAGGTAAGTCATGAACACATACTTATCGTTCACCCGGGTACTATCAAACAGGTCTACGCCCAATGTATAATTTTTATACGGCATTCCCACCAGTTTCGCTACCGTAGGATACACATCCAGCAAGCTTCCGGGGGTATTAACCTGTTGCGGCGCCAGGTGCCTGGGACTGTACATAAATGCGGTTACGTGTACCCCGCCGGTGGATAATTCATATTCCGGCAACGGCATAAAACTGTATGGATTAAGCACACAGTTATGATCTCCGAAAAATACAAAAATGGTATTATCAAGATAGCCATCTTTACGGGCCATATTAATAAGGTGCCCCACGTTATAGTCTTCATACCTCAGCGCATTGAACTGATCCACCGACACAAAACCCGATTGTTTGAACTTTTTCATGTCCAGGTCCTTCTCCGTCAGCTTTTTAAAATCGCCGGCGCCGCTGGTAGTGGTGTACGGCGGGTGATTATCTGCCAGCTGGAGGAAGGCCACA
This sequence comes from Chitinophaga sp. G7 BAM 1005, assembly GCF_057126945.1. NCBI lineage: Bacteria > Pseudomonadati > Bacteroidota > Chitinophagia > Chitinophagales > Chitinophagaceae > Chitinophaga > Chitinophaga sp. G7 BAM 1005. Next base: position 5,688,472 of record NZ_CP181478.1, read on the forward strand.
AAAGGTTTCTTCTTATCATTATCTTCTTTAAAAATACCACTGGCTTCAGTGATCAGGTCATAGTCGGAGATGCCCCATACATCTGCCTTCGCGGATTTGTACATGCCCTCTTCATAAATGCGGACACCTTCCACATTGTTGGTAAATACCGCGCGGATATTGGCCCAGTTGGTATTTCCCCCTAGCAGATACAATTTGTCGTAGCCTTTGAACTGGTCCATCACAATACGCTGATCCAGCATTTTAGGGTGACGGCTGGCTGTTTTCACTGCGGTAATGTCCGGTAAGCCGGTGTGCACACCAAATACTGTTTTGGCGGTGCTGATGGCCGGCACATAAAAGTTTTTAAACAGGATGCCGCTGTCTGCCAGGCGTTGCATATTGGGTGTGGCCTGCATGGGATTTCCGTACATACTGGTTACTGCCGCACCGGTAGATTCCAGCATTACCAGTACTACGTTGAGCCGTTGCCTGCTGCTGTCGCCGGCAACGGTACGAACATAGTTGAGGTTATTCACATCGGCGGAATCCACTTTAAGGTAGGAAGCCAGGGACGGGTAATATTTTTTGGTGGCTTCGAGATTATAGGTATCCCCTTTTACAGAGAAGTTGGATGCAAAATACAGGATGGGATTGAGTCCCAGGCTGGTTACGCCGTTGTCGCGGGTAAACATGGCCTGGCTCCAGCGCAGCGGGAAATAAGCGATGTTTCCATAGATGCCTGCGGCAAACAACAGCACCATCCCTGTTACACAGCCGGTAAATGGCCATTTACGGAGGTAGATCACCGGCTGGGCGGCAAATTTTTTCCAGGTAGCCTTCTGCAAACGGTATACAAGAAACATGAAAACAAAAATTCCCAGCGCGCCTCTCACCACCGGGTAACTTTGCCATACCATCCGGGCATTGTCTGCCCGCTCCCCTTTTGCCAGGAACCTCAATACGGAAGGGTCAAGACGTTGCCCCAGGTAGTCGTAATGACCAAGGTCCAGTATATAAAGAAGGGTGAGTAACAGGTAAATAAGGAAGAAGTAGATAAAATTGGTATTACGTATAGCCCTGGACGCAAAAAATTTATTCCGGGTAATCAGCGTTAATAACAATATGGGGATCATGAGGTAAAGTGCCATCCGGAGATCAAATCTTAGTCCCAGGTTCCAGGCTTTGAATATTGCTGCATGCTCCGTAATGGTTGTTTTAAAGAAGAACAGGTAAAATATAGCCCTGAACATCACCATTAGCAGGAAGAGGTAAAGCGTTTGAACAAACACATAACGAATATACCGGGGTATATTCTTCCACGAGTATCGCATGTAACGTATAGCTGTTTTTTGAAAAGCGTAGCTGCAAATATAGTGAAAAGTGATGGCGGAAAATTGAAAAACAGTAATGAAAGCGGCGTATTCGTGGTCATCTTTTCATAATTAGGTTTTCTGGAATGGATTTTTTTATATTTGCCTTCCTTTAAAATTGAATCTTGTGGCACTGATCAAATCGATATCCGGCATACGCGGAACCATAGGCGGTAGGCCCGGCGAGGGACTTTCTCCATTAGATGTGGTAAAATTCACAGCCGCTTACGGCACCTGGCTGAGCCGGCAAACAGACAACCGTAAGGTGGTAATAGGCCGTGATGGCCGTATTTCCGGCGAAATGGTAAAAAACCTGGTAGTATCCACCCTCAACGGGCTCGGGATTGATGTAATAGACCTCGGTTTGTCCACCACCCCCACCGTGGAACTGGCGGTAACGATGGAAAATGCCGCAGGCGGTATTATTCTCACTGCCAGCCATAATCCGAGAGAATGGAACGCCCTGAAGCTGCTGAACAGCAAAGGCGAATTCATTTCCGGTGAAGACGGCGCACAACTGCTGGAAATAGCCGAACAGGAAGACTTTAACTTCGCAGATGTAAATAAGCTCGGCTCCTACACGGCAGACGATTCTTATCTGCAGAAGCATATCGACCTGATCGTGAATTACCCGCTGGTGGATGTGCCTGCCATTAAAGCACGCAACTTCAAAATTGTGGTGGATGCAGTGAATTCTACCGGCGCATTATTTGTCCCTCCCCTGCTGAAAGCATTAGGCGTGGAAGAAGTAGAAGTGCTGTTTGCGGAAGTAAACGGCAAATTCAGCCACAATCCCGAACCGCTGGCAGAAAACCTCACCGCTCTTTCCAATGAAGTAAATAAATCCAATGCCGACCTCGGTATTGCCGTTGATCCGGATGTAGACCGTTTGTGCTTTGTTTGTGAAGATGGCAGCATGTTCGGGGAAGAATACACCCTGGTGGCAGTAGCGGATTACGTTTTAAGCAAAAGAAAAGGTAACACCGTTTCCAATATGTCTTCCACACAGGCGCTGAAAGATGTAACCCTCAAGCATGGCGGTGAATATACCCCGTCTGCAGTAGGTGAAGTGAATGTGGTAAGGAAAATGAAAGACACCAACGCGGTGATCGGCGGAGAAGGCAACGGCGGCATCATTGTTCCTGACCTCCACTACGGCCGTGATGCCCTGATTGGTATCGGGCTGTTCCTGAGCCACCTGGCACACAGCAAAAAAAGCATCAAGGCTTTGCGCAACAGCTATCCCGACTATTTCATCTCCAAAAATAAAATAGAGCTGGATAAAGGCGTAGATGTAAAAACTATCTTCGAAAAAATCAAGGTAAAGTATAAAAACCAGCCTTTAAATACCGAAGACGGACTGAAAATAGAGTTCGATAAAGACTGGGTACATCTCCGTACATCCAATACAGAACCTATTATCCGTATTTATGCGGAAAGCCAGAATGAAACTACGGCAGACAATATCGCCAAAAGGATCATGCAGGATATTAAGGAGTTTATGCATTAGATCGCCTTCGGCGATGCGGATTTTGTCTTGGCTCAGGATTACGCTGATTTTACCGATTTTTTGGATTTTTATAATGATTAAGGGAGATAAAAGCGAATATATCCGCTTATATCTCCCTTAATCATTATAAAAATCCAAAAAAACAAAATCCAAAAAATCAGTATAATCAGCGTAATCCTGAGTCAAGACAAAATCCGCTTACATCAGTTCTTTCAGTCTTTCCACTACCTGGTCCACTTCTTCTTTGGTGTTATTTTTACAGAAGGAGAAGCGAACGGCAATTTGATTAGGATTACTATTGATGGCGCGAATAACGTGAGATCCCGCATTGGCGCCGGAAGTACACGCACTGCCGCCGGAGGCGCAGATGCCGTTGATATCCATATTAAACAGGATCATCTCCGTTTTCTCAGACTTGGGAAAAGCCACATTCAGTACGGTGTAAAGGCTGCTGCCATACAGATCGCCATTAAAGGCTACTTCAGGAATATGTTTTTGCAGCTGTTCGGCCATGTACATACGCAGGCCATTGATATGCGCGCTGTGTTCTTCATGGTGTATAGTGGCCAGTTCCAGGGCTTTTGCAAAACCGATAATACCATACAGGTTTTCGGTGCCGGCGCGCATGTTACGTTCCTGGCTGCCTCCCTGGATGAAAGGCGTTATTTTAACATTTTCATTGATGTACAGGATCCCTACTCCCTTGGGGCCGTGAAACTTATGCCCGGCGCCGGTGATGAAGTGTACAGGAGTATTGCGCAGATCAAACGGATAGTGACCTACGGTTTGCACCGTGTCTGAATGAAAGATAGCGTCAAACTCCTTGCAGAGGTTCCCTACGGCATGAATATCCAGCAGGTTACCGATTTCATTGTTGGCGTGCATGAGGGATACCAGGCAGCGCTCTCCGGAATTCTGCAGCAGTTCACGCAGGTGGTCCATATCAATATGGCCGGTAGGCAGCACATTCACAAAAGAAAGGGCTACGCCATCGTGGTGATGCAGGTATTCTACGGTGTGCAGGGTAGCATGGTGCTCAATGGGCGAAGAGATAATGTGCTTGCAGCCCAGATCTTTTACCGCGGCATTGATGGCCGTATTGCTACTTTCTGTACCCCCGGAGGTAAAGAAAATTTCTCCCGGATGTGCATTTAATGTTTTGGCGACTGATTTACGCGCATTTTCGATACCCAGTCTTGATTCCCGTCCGTAAGAATAGATAGAGGAAGGATTACCGAACTTTTCCGTCATAAATGGCAGCATCGCTTCCAATACCGCTGGATCCAGCGATGTGGTAGCTGCATTGTCGAAGTATATTCTTTCCAATGTTTGGTGGTTTTTGATAAAAGAATAATAATTAATGGTGGTTGGTGGTCTTAAAAGGTAGCGAAGTTCCGAAAATTTTGGGATTTTTGATTTTGGTTTTTTATAAGCGGAAATTTAAAAGGTGAACAATACGCCAAAACAGTTGAAGCGTGTTGTCCACCTTTTAATGCACATCTCCCGAAGGGAAAATATATTATGAATTTCTGTTAATCACGTCATAGAACCGGTCGCGGTACCCATCTGAAATGGGGATCGACTGGTTGGCGATCATCACGGTATTCTTTTCCACGCAGTTGATTTTGTTAAGTGAAACCAGGTACGACCGGTGTACCCGGATAAATTTATCGGCCGGTAAACGGGTTTCAAATGATTTCAGGCTGCGTAGTGTGAGTACCGGCAGGTTTTGTGTATAGATCTTCGTATAGTCTTTCAGTGCTTCGATGAAAAGAATGTCTTCCAGATTGATCTTGATGATCTTGTATTCTGTTTTTATAAAGATGTAGTCATTTACCCATGCGGCATCCATTGGGATGGCGTTATTGCCGGCGCTTACATTTTTCTGCTGGGTAGCAGACCATGTTTCGCTGGCTTTGGCAGCCGCCTTCAGAAAGCGTTCAAAAGGAACGGGCTTCAGGAGATAGTCTACCACATCCAGGTTAAAGCCATCCAGGGCATACTCTCCGTAGGCAGTGGTAAACACTACCATTGGAGGGTATTTCAGGGACTTCAGGAACTGGATCCCTGTAATATCGGGCATTTTGATATCAAGGAATACCAGGTCTACCGGTTCGTCCTGGATGAAGCGTAACGCGGTGGCCGCGTTTTCGAATTTACCGGCCAGGGTCAGAAAAGGAACCTTACGGATGTAGTCTTCCATGATTTCCAGCGCCAGCGGCTCGTCATCCACTGCAATACACTTTATCATTTTTTCAACGCAATTTTAAGATCAACAATAAATTGGTTCTCGGTTTCCGTGATATCAATCTCATGTTCATGCTCGTAGAGCAATGCCAATCGTTTTAATACGTTGTCCAGGCCAATTCCGCCCCTTTCGGCTACCCGTTCTTTAAAGTGACTGTTCTTAACTGTTAATCTGATCATATTTTCAGTTGTAGCAATATCTATATATATAAAGGAATCTTCGGTATAACTGATCCCGTGTTTAAAGGCGTTTTCCACAAAAGGCACCAGCAGCATCGGTTCTATTTCCACACCATCCGCGTTGCCGTTTAACTGGTAGCTGATTTCTATATCCTTTGGTAACCGCAAACGTTGTATTTCAATGTAATCATGAAGGTATTTCAGTTCGTGCGACAGCAATACCCGGGCTTCATTGGACTCATAGATCATATAGCGCATGATGGTTGACAGCTTCAGAATGGCATGTTCTGTTTGCGCCGATTGTTTATGAGCCAGTGAGTAAATAGTATTTAGACAGTTAAAAAGGAAGTGAGGATTAATCTGCGACTTTAAAAATTTTAATTCCGCATTTAATTTCTCCACTTTCAGCTCTTCCCGTTGTTTTTCGCTTTTAAACCATTCCAGGGCAATCTTTATAAATCCGCTCATAAACAACATGAGCAGTGCAAAAAATCCGGACCTTCGCAACACCTCCGGAAAAAGCAAATACTCCAGGATAGTTGGCGCATCCGGCTCCATCATTGGCATTCCGGGCAGTGCAGGAGCAGCGGCAATACCTGCAACGGCAACACCAGCAGTATCGTCAGGAGCGGGCTTTCCCGCAGTTACCTGGCCAACGGGGATAGCCTGTGCCTCTGCCCCCATCAATCTCTCCCTTATCATCATACGACGACGATGAAACGGTGGGAAGTCGTCGGATGTTACTTCTGAATTGTTAAATTTTCTATCCATGCGTATCGTCATCATCGGATGTGGCCTGCGCGCATAATTCCGGAAGAAATAATAATTTAAAACCGCCTGTTGCGCCGTGATAAAAACGATCAGTAAAACGATGCTGCTGAGATAGATGGCAATTTTTTTCCCGTTAAAAAAACGGGGGATCAGCACATATATATTGAGATAAAAAATACCGATGAGAAACAGGTTATCAATAAGTTCTTTTATAAAGAAACCTGTATGCAGGATCTGGATGCGATAAATGAAAAATGGAAAAAACAGAAAGCACGCCCAGCCAAGGATGTGCAGTGAAATGAGGAAGGGACGACTTTTGATAATCTGTTTAAAATTTAGCATCACATTATTTGATGCGATAAACTTACACCAGATAGGGTTAGGCTTGTGTTAAAATTTGTTAATCCGATATAAGGGTTTGTTAAATTTAATAAAGAGATTAAAAATAGCTTAAAAACGCGGAAATTGTCTTGGCTCAGGATTACGCTGATTATACTGCGCCAAGACAACATTCGCTATTGCGCTTCCGGTATCTGCATGGCTATTAATTCCTGCCGGGATACTGATGGTATTTTATGTTGTGTCAACTTCGTAGCTACCACCTGTCCTACACGCATTGCCTGCTCTCTTGATCTGAACGCATGGTTACCGGGAAGACCGGGAATCACATCCTGGTAAATATAGGTGTGTCCGTCTATATTTACCCTGTATCCCCATCCGTTGTTTATCTCAAAGGGCACCACTACTACCGGAACCATATCCGATCCGGGGTCGTGGGTGGTTTGCCGGTAAGATTTCCCCACCACAAAAGCCAGTACGATCACGGCAATACCGGCTACGATAATTATATTACGCTTAGTCATTTTCGTTGTACTCTGCAGTAGGATAAAATTCCCAGAAATCATCGAGCGACAGGCTGGAGCTGGCGCCCAGTCCAACGAAGCCACGGTCTTTCAAACTAAAGCCAACTGCTCCTGAGCGGGCAGCGCCTTCAAAAGCAGTTTTCTGTACCCAGCGGTCGGTACCCGGCGTGTATTCCCATACAGCAGCGGAATAGCCGCCTTTAATACCTGAAACGATGTAGCCCTTGCCCTGCATGGAGAAAGCGGCGGCGGAGCTGCCTGCAAAGTTATAGTCATCATCAAAGCTATCATCGCTTACGTTGGAGATAGGGTTGAGGGTAGTCCAGTTAGTTCCGTCGAATGAATAGAAGTCGGTTACATTAGCAGCGTTGGCAGTACCCATGCAAACATAGGCTTTGTTACCGATCACAAAAGCAGAAGCATCTGTTCTCTTTCCGCTGTTCATGCTTTCTACCTGCGTCCACGCGGTGGCATCCGGAGCTGTAGGGTCAAATTTCCAGTTGTCCTTTAACCAGTTGCCATCATAACCGGTGGTAATAAAACCTTTATCGTTCAGTGCAAAAGCCACCGCGCCATAACGGGCGGTTCCTTTAAAGTTGGCTTTTTTGGTCCAGGTTTTGGCAACCGGATCGTATTCGTAAAAGTCGTTCAGTTTATTTAATCCGTCGTAACCGGTACCCACATAACCTTTACCGGCCATTGCCATTCCAACTGCTCCATTCCTTGCCACGCCGGGGAATGAGGTAATCTGCGTCCACTGGTTCTGATCCACATCGTACACCCAGAAGTCCTGTAACCTTTCAGTTCCATCATAGCCGGTACCTACGTAAGCTTTATTATCAATTACAAAGGAAGCCGCCGAACTCCTGGCCACGCCTTCATATTGAGAGCGCTTAACCCAGTTCCCCACCAGCGTAGTGGTATCTGAACTTTTCGAACAGGCCGCCAGGGAAGCCATCAATAATAAACTATAACCTTTTAAATATCGCATTAGCATGTTCTTTTTACTAGCGCCAAAATTATCCGCAGGAGCATTCCGGCAAACAGGAAATAGCTGTTCCCCTGTTTTTAACGGACGGATACCGTTATTTCATCTACCAGTTGGTTTCTTTCGCCTGAAATGCCTGTTGCCGCGCTATTGGCGGCATAAAGGATATATTTCGTTATTCATCGATGAATTTTGGCCGTTGGCATATTAAAGGAACTGAAAGTATTGATCCTGTCTAAAATTGCGCACCATGAACAATACCATGTATCACTTATTTTTCAGGCGTTCAGCAGGAGGTATACGCAGGTACCTCCCCGCACTTTTACTGGTGGCGGCTGTTTCGTCCTGCCAAAAAACCGGGTTTACCTATAATAATGTTGTAGATAATAATCAGAATACAGATTACATCCTGACCGACACGCTCACCGTAAATGTGAAAACGGTGCAGCAGGATTCTGTACCCACTTCCGGGGCTGAGGTATTACTGGCCGGGAAAAGAGTGGACCCGCTGTTTGGCACCTCCACCATACAGTCCTATTTCCAGATTGCACAACCCGCCGCAGTAGATATCCCGGTGAATGGCTCCGCATACGATTCTATGGTATTGATCATGCGTCCTAACGGCTATATAGCCGGCGACTCCACCATACCACAGGATCTCCAGGTGTATCGTGTAACGTCTACCATCCAAACCGCAAAAAATTTCTACTACCTGTATAACAACAGCAGCTTCTCCACAGAAAGCACACCGATAGGCAGCTTCAGCGGCATTATCCGGCCGGGTACTGACACCATCGTTACCGTGCATATGTCCGATCTGCTGGGCAGTCAGCTATTTACCATGCTGCGTAACAAAAGTCCGGATATCACGGCCAATAATACCTTCCTGGAATTTTTTAAAGGACTGAATGTGAGAGGTGGGCCCAACAGTAAAGCCGTTACCGGCTTTAACGCTACAGAGAGTTACCTCGTGATGCGGTTATACTATCACGTCAACGAAATTATCACCACTGTTAAATATGTTGATTTTAAAATGCAGGCATCTAACCTGCAATTCAACCAGGTAGTAGCGGACCATACCGGCACGCCACTGGCGCCGCTTACCGGCAACGTTAAAGAACTTTCCTCCGCCAGCACCGGCAACAGGGTATTCACGCAACCTATCACCGGCTCGGCTACACGAATAGATATCCCCTATATCAAAAACCTCGTGTACATGGGACAGTTCTTTAAAATAATGAAAGTATACATGACGCTCAAACCGGTGCTGGGCACCTATACCGATAGCCGCCTTCCACCAAGAATGGCGCTGTGCGAAGTAAATAAACTGAACGATGTAACAGATACCCTTACTTATGGTCAGCTGACTGTAGATAAACTGTATGATAAAAACACTAACTACACCTTCGACATTACCAGCTATGTAACGAAAGAACAAACCGTCAGCGATGTCGACTCCCGCGGCCTCCTGCTTACACCCAGTGCTACAGACAGCAGAACAACGCTGGACAGACTGGTTACAGGTGATCAGAAGAATACTCAAAACCAGCTTAAAATACAGTTATACTATCTGTTGTATAAATAAAGGATACTCATGCGAATAAAAATATATAGCGGATTAATCATACTCCTGTTGTGCACGGCCACCGTAAAAGCGCAACGCGGCCTCAATTCCATTTATTCCGCCTATGGCATAGGCGACCTGGAATCGAGGGATTACAGCCGCAATTTCGGGCTGGGAAGCACTGGCATCGGCCGCAGGCATTCCGGCTACCTCAATGAACTGAATCCCGCCTCCTACAGCGCACTGCCTCCGCAAAACTTTATGTTTGACGTGTCGCTGAAAGCACAGCAGATAAATTACAGCGGCAACAATATTTCACAAAGCGCCGGGGATGTTAATTTTAAACGGCTCGCACTCGGATTCAAAGCAGCCAAATGGTGGGGTATCGGCGCAGGTATTACTCCCTTCAGCACCATCGATTACAAACTGGAAAACCAACAGTTTGTAACCGGTACAGGCACCCCTGTAACCGCCACCACTACTGGTACCGGCGGGTTTAACCGGGCCTATATCTCCAACGGTTTCCAGATCAGCAAAAACTTCTCCGCAGGCGTGTCTACCGCCTTTTTATTCGGCCCGTTGAATACTACCCAATATATTGGTTCTGATTCCTTACAAACACAGCATAACAAATATGGATTCAAACCCAACTTTACAGCAGGCGCACAATATGCAGGGAAAATAGGCAAGGACTGGCAACTCGGACTGGGCGCCACTTACCGCTTCGAAACAACGATGAAGCTCCAGGAAAAACTGAATATCGTTAACCAGGATGGTACTTCGTTATACCAGAAAGATGAAGATCCTTCTTTCTTTACCCTGCCCGCTGAATATGGTGCAGGTTTGAGTCTTACCAATGGTACCATTACCTGGGTAGCAGATTACCGGCACTCGCTGTGGAACTCACTGAATGCAAAAGGCGCTACCTACCGCTACCAGGACGGAGAACGGTATTCAACCGGTGTAGAATATACGATTAAACGGCAGTACTATAACCAGAGCTTTGAAGGAGCCGTGTTACAGGCGGGATTTGCTTATAATAAAACCCCGCTGGTAGTAGGCAGCACACAAATCACCGACATCTCCGGTACATTGGGCGTATCACTCCCCAATAAAAATGGTCAGCTCAGGTATTATGTTGGCCTGGAAGCCGGACAACGCGGAAAAGAAGGCACTGCGCTGGTGAAGGAAACATACGTAAATGCTGTATTTAATTTCAGCTTAAGGGATATCTGGTTCTTTAAACGATTGGCACAATAGTGGATAGGAATCGCCTTCGGCGATTGTAAATTGTCTTGGAACAGGATTACGCTGATTATACTGATTTATTTGATTTTATTTTTTCAGATTTTTTATAATGATTAAGGGAGATACAGGCGAATCTATTCGCTTATATCTCCCTTAATCATTATAAAATCTAAAAGGTTCAAATCCTGGTAATCAGTATAATCAGCGTAATCCTGTTCCAAGACAAAATCCGCATCTTCTACAATTCTTTCTCCGCCGACAACAACTCCCGAAACCAGTAGCCGGAGTCTTTAATCATTCGCTGCTGCGTGGCAAAATTCACGTACACCAGGCCAAAGCGGGCGCGGTAGCCCTCTGCCCACTCAAAGTTATCGGTAAGGGTCCAGGCGAAATAACCATCCACCGGAATCCCTTCTTTTTTTGCTTTCAGCACTGCAGTAAGATATTCCTGGAAATAGCTGATGCGCGCAGTATCTGCTACGCGGCCATCAGCGCCGGGTATATCCGGGAAGGCGGCCCCCCCTTCAGTAACGATCAGTTTCTTTACTCCTTTGTAACCGGTAAACTGGCGGAGAATTTCGTATAACCCGTTGCCGTTAATTTCCCAGCCCAGTCCTGTTAACGGCACATTCCTGTACCGGGCCTTCACCTCAGAGATTCTCACCACCGGCATAAAAGTGTTGTGCTTTACTACCAGCGGGAAATAATTCTGCACACCAATAAAATCAAAATCAAAGGCCAGCCGGTCCCAGTCGCGCCACAGGGCGTACCGGCGTTCAATACGTTTGAGCAACGGAAAATCCGCCGCCGGGTACCCCATTCCCAGCGAAGGTTCCAGGAACAGGCGGTTAAACAGCGCATCTGCACGACGCGCCGCCATCAGGTCCGCATCGCTGTTGCTATTGGGGATAATCTGTGAGCAGGACAGGGCCGTGCCGATATTCGCGCCGGCAACTTCTTCCCGGAGTACCCGTCCGCCCTCCGCCTGTGCCATCACCGCATGATGCACCGCCGGCAAAAACCAGGAGAGCCCAAACTTGCCCGGTGCATGTACCCCCAGCATATAACCCAGGGCCGTAAAGCCGAAAGGCTCATTCATCACAATCCAGTTCTTCACTTTATTCCCGAATTCGCGGGCGCATACCCGTACAAATTCTTCAAAAGCAAAAACAACACCCCGGTGGCTCCAGCCGCCTTTATGCTCCAGCGCCTGGGGCAAATCCCAGTGATAAAGGGTTACATAAGGCTCCAGCCCCAGCTCCAGGCACGCATCTATTACCCGGTGGTAAAAGTCGATCCCCGCGGAGTTTACCGCGCCCGTGCCTTTAGGCATGATGCGCGACCAGGACAGCGAAAAACGGAATACGGAAAAGCCCAATAGCTTCGCCAGCAGTATATCCTGTGTATAGCGGTTGTAAAAATCGGTGGCTATTTGTGCGTGGCTTTTATCTTTGATCTTGCCCTTACGGCCGGAGAAAGTATCCCAAATAGAGAGTCCCTTGCCATCGGTATTGAAGGCACCTTCATTCTGAAATGCGGAAATAGTAACCCCCCAGAGAAAATCATCCCCGAAGTCCTTTCGGGTAAAGGGTACGGCAGTTGTTTGCATATGCAATACCTGTAACCGGGAGCAAATGCTTCCCGAAACAGCATGCAGTTTACAACAGTTTTCGGGGAAATTTAATTATATAATTGTTAACGGGACAATTGCGGCCGGAAAGCCTGCGGTGAAAATTTCGCAAAAGCTGTTTTAATATATTATTTTTGAAAGCCTACTAAATTGATAGACAAATATATGTTTAAGATAAACCTATTGCTTGGCTTTGCATTGCTGAGCGCCTGTGCGGGGAATCCGGGGAAGCAGGACGCAGCTGCCGCCGGAAAGGATTCGCTGAATAAAATGGTACTGATACCGGCAGGTACTTTTACAATGGGCGCCGACGACTCTACCGGTATGGCAGATGAATATCCTAAACATACCGTGGATATTGCCGGTTTCTGGATGGATGAACATGAAGTGACCAATGCTGAATTTGCACAATTCGTAGCCGCAACAGGATATATAACAACTGCAGAAAAGCCCATCAGCAAAGAAGAATTGCTGGCCAGCCTGCCACCCGGAACACCGGAACCCGACAGCGCTGCATTGGCGGGAATGATGGCGCCGGGAGCGCTGGTATTCACACCTCCTGATCATGCGGTTCCTTTCAATGATATTTCCCAATGGTGGTCCTTTGTAGCAGGCGCCACCTGGCAACATCCTGAAGGACCAGCCAGCAACATCGATAAGCGGGAAAATGAGCCCGTTACGCAGGTGTCGTGGCTGGATGCACAGGCTTACGCCAAATGGGCCGGGAAACGCCTTCCTACAGAGGCGGAATGGGAATACGCAGCACGTGGCGGCCTGTCAGGTAAAATATATCCCTGGGGAACCGAAGCCTTAACCAGCGGCAAGCCCAAAGCCAATACCTGGAACGGTAATTTCCCTTACAATAATATCAAAACAGATGGCTACTCCGGCCTCGCCCCGGTGAAATCGTATAGTCCTAACGGTTACCAGTTATATGACATGTCCGGCAATGTATGGGAATGGTGTGAAGACTGGTACGATGCCAATTATTATATCCAGGGAGAAAAAGGAGTGAAGAATCCGGCGGGACCGGCAGCAGGGTTTGATCCGGACGATCCGGGCCAGGCCAAGCGCGTAATCCGGGGAGGTTCCTTTATGTGCAGTGATGAATATTGCCGGGGATACCGTGTGTCTGCACGCATGAAGAGCACACCTGAATCCGGTTTGGCGAACCTGGGTTTCCGTTGCGTGCGTTCACTTGACCAGAAATGAAGACAATTCGCGGTAGTCGCCGTTGTAGCGTTTGCCGTTTACATAAAAAGTAGGCGTGCCATTTACGCCGCTGCGAACGCCACTTTCAAAGTCGGACTCCACCCTGCTCAGCAGTTTGGGAGCCTCCATGTCTTCTGTGAATCGTTGCAGATCCAGCCCCTGTTCTTTTGCCAGTGTTATCAACAAGGCCTCATTTAATTCGGGCTGACGGTTATAAATGGCATCATGCATTTCCCAGAAACGGTCTTGTTTAGCGGCTGCTTCTGCTGCCAGAGCGGCATCCATCGCATATTCATGGGCTTCAGACAATGGAAAATTGCGGAATACAAACCGGAGCTGACTAGCAAAACGTTCCTGTAGTTCCTTTACCACGAAAAAAGCCTCCCGGCAGTAGGGACATTGAAAGTCGCCATATTCAACCAGTTCGATAGTGGCATGGGGCGCACCGAGGACATGGTCCAATGCGTTTACCGGCGGGATCAGTGTAGGCATATCAGTTATTTTTGAGATTTTCCAGGGCTTCCAGGATACCATCTGCGCCCGGGTTTTCGTTCACCGGCGATAAATAGCTCCATTGAATGATGCCGTTGGCATCTATAACAAACAACGCACGTTTGCTTACGCCAAACTTTTCCTCATACACGCCATAAGCAATGGAAACAGCACCTTTCGGCTCAAAATCGGAGAGCAGGTCGAAGTGGATCTGGCGGGCGCTGGCAAACGCGTGATGACACCAGGCTCCGTCTACAGAAATACCCAATAGCACAGCATTGTACTTTTCAAAGTAGTGAAGCATTTCATTGTACAGCGTCATCTGATCGCTGCATACAGGGCTCCAGTCGGCCGGATAAAAGGCCAGGATTACATTTTTGCCACGCAGGTCCTTTAAATGGACCTTCCTTTCCGGAGTGGCTTCCAGCGTGAAATCAGGAGCAATTTGGCCTTTCTGTAACATAAGCAATGAGTTCTTAACCCTATATAAACAGCTATTGCGAAATAATGTTGTGCAGAAACAAAAATGCCACGGTGGCGGACCGTGGCTTTTTGTGATGGGCTATTGCAGTTAATATTATTTAATAATGACTGTATCTGAGTCAACTCTGATGGCATTTCCGTCACCTTTGGTGGTAATCATCACTACGCCTTCCGGGTGCGCTTCGCCTTTGTAAATAGTAGCTTTGCCTCCCTTGTAAACATTTACGGATTTGATAGAAGAAGCGGGTATGCTGTTAGCTTCTTCACTGGACACTTTCTTACCATCTACCAGTAACAATGCACCTGCCGGAAGCGTTTGTGCACCATTGTTTTTGCCGGTACTAACACCCGTCCTGAATCCAATCACATTAACAGCACGGTGGGTAGTATCCGTTGCCGGTGCAACCCTTAACCCCTTCTTCATGGTAATCAGGATCACACCGTTCTTTCCCCGGGGACCATAAATTGCAGTAGCTGCATTGTCTTTCAACACGCTGATAGATTCGATCCCGTCCGGCGAAATACCTGTACTTTCCATTGATTCCACCGGCTTACCATCTACTATGTAGAGCGGGGCTTCATCCGGATCCACATTCCGAAGCCTGATCACGTTTCCTTGCGCAGGCGCCACCGTATCTTTTACTATTCTCGGCGGTGGAGGCGGCGGCTGTTTTACCACTTTGGGTGGTGGTGGAGGCGGCGGAGGCGTTTTAGGTGGTGGCGGAGGCGGAGGTACAGTGTCTTTAACGATAACGTTGGCAAAAGGATTAACGGAAGGCGCCTTTGTGTAATTGAGCGACAAAACGGTTCCTCCTACCAGTAGTCCTAATACCAGGTAACGCGCCATTTGATAACGTGATGACTTTTTGCTGTTCATCATGATGATCCTGTTTTTTAGATGTGAGAAATTGAAATTGTTTGCGATGGCCGTCGCATATGGGATCCCACTTACTTTAATTAAATTGTATTGATAGGCGGTTTTATCCACGCCCTGCTTTAGCAGGTACCTGTCTGTTATAAACTCCAGGTTTTCACGGATGGCTGTTTTCATGAGCCATGCGCCGGGATTGAACCAGTAAAAAATATTGTTGAGTTCTCCCAATACCACATCCACACTATGCCACTGCTGTACATGCACTTTCTCATGACGCAGTATGGCCGGCAGTTCCTCCGGCTGATGCAGCACAGGATTGATATAAATATTCCGGAAGAAAGAAAAAGGATTCACGGGTTGCTGCAGCACCTGTACGGGGATATCAGCTATTTCACTGCGTTGGGAGCTTCGGTGTATCTTCCATAACGACAACAACTGGAAACAAAAACGTATAGCCATTACAGATACGCCTGTCCAGAAGATATACACCAGCAATGTCCAGATAGTAAACACCGGTGCAGGCGCCTGCCAGCCGGCAAGATCCGGAACATAGGTCATCACACTATCCGCCAGTGCTTCGTGCCTGTTTACAAACGCATCAATGGGGATTGAGGGAAACAAGGATGAAAAGGCAATACCGGTGAGCAGAAACAACCTGTTCCCGGTATAAAAGGTAAGCCTGCGCAAACCAAAACGGTAAGCGAGAAAAAATAACGTAAGCGCGATATTTGCCTTTAAGAGGTATATTAAAATAGCAGGTACCATAGCCGTAATTTTATTATTTACCTTTTTCTATCATGTTGATAATTTCCTTTAACTCAGCCGGACTGATCTTTTTCTCTTTGGCGAAAAAAGACACCAGCTCTTTATACGAGTTTTCGAAATAGTCTTTCACAAAGCCATTCATAAACTTCTGTTTATAAGCTGCTTCTTCCATAACAGGTGTGTATTCATATACGTTACCCACCTTCCTGCTTTCCACAAAACCTTTTTTCTCCAGGTTCTTAATGGTAGAAGCCAATGTGGTATAAGGAGGCGCCGGAGCGCTGTGCGCTTCCAGGAAGTCTTTCACAAAACCTTTCCCTACTTTCCAGATAGCCAGCATGGCTGTTTCTTCTTGCTGGGTAAGCTTTTCCATAGCAATGAATATTTTGAATTACGATTCTTTCGTAAATCTACGAAAGTTTCGTAGACAAACAAATATTTTTTTAGAAAGATGATTTCAGCGGGCAGGATTGTTTAAAAAGAAAGAGGCGCAAAGGATGGAACCTTTGCACCTCTAAATATGTTTTCTCCCGGAGGGAAATTATTATTTCAATATCTCTTCCAGCTTGGAGGCCAGTTCATCACCACGCAGGTTTTTCGCTACGATCTTTCCTTTAGGATCGATCAGTACATTCTGCGGAATGGCGCGAACGCCGTAAAGGTCTGCTGCTGCATTCTTCCAGCCTTTCAGGTCGGATACATGCGTCCAGGTGAGCTTGTCTGCATCAACAGCAGCCAGCCACTTGTCTTTTTTGTCATCCAGGGAAACGCCGAGGATTTCAAAGCCTTTGGACTTGAATTTATCGTATGCCTTTACCACGTTGGGGTTTTCTGCACGGCAGGGGCCGCACCAGCTGGCCCAGAAATCAACCAGTACATATTTACCCCGGAAAGACGACAGGCTGATGTCTTTACCACTGGCATCTGCCTGGGCAAATTCAATGGCAGGCTGACCAACAGCCGTTTTACGGGCAGATTCGAGACGTTTGGAGAATTCTTTACCGGAAGGTGAATTCTTTGCTTCCTTGCTTAATTTCTTGAACAGCGGCGTAACTTCAGCTGGTTTTATATCGTAACCGGCTACCTGGTTTAACAGGAAGATCGCAATAGGAGAACTGGTATTTTTAGAAAGAAAATCGTTCTCGATCTTTTTCTCTTCTGCATCTAACGCATCATATGCTGCTTCCAGTTTCTTAATCCCTTCTTCGTCTTTATTCTTCGCCAGTTCGCGGTATTGTTTCTGCAAAGCAGCGCCTTTCTCATTTACATCTTTCAGCTGTTCATTCAGATTTTTGTAATCGTCATTTGCTTTGGAACCAGTAACAGTAGCTTTGCTGATAGAATCAGTAGTGCTGATAGTGATAACGCCTTTGTCCAGGAAAACCGCCAGCATATCGCGTCCCATCGACACTGGTTTCTCGGTACCTTTCTGCACCAGCATCAGGCTGGCCAAACCAGCTTCTTCCAGGGTACCGTTAAAGGTAAATTTACCGTCTTTGATCTGCGCGCTGTCCATGAAGTTCTCACCGCTCTTGCGCATCCGGAGGTATATAGTAGCAGGATTGTGCTGCTGAGAAACAGTTCCCTGTATAGTATATGGTTTGCCTGTAGCCACACCTTTCTTGTCCTGGGCAAACATCATCGCCGGCGCTAAAAGGGCAACACCTATAATTGCTTTTTTCATTGGTTTTTGTTTTACGAATAACAAATTTGTAAAATCCGCCGCTCTTTAACAACCTGATTTTGATAAGCGGCTATTTTAACAACTGTTCCAGCTTTGCCTCCAGCTCTTCCCCACGCAGATTGCGGGCAATAATTTTCCCGGCGGGATCTACGAGGAAGTTAGTGGGAATAGACTGAACGCCATACTGCACTGCTACTTCATTGCCCCAGCCACGCAAATCGGATACCTGGGTCCAGGCCAGTCCATCCTGGCTGATAGCCCGTAACCAGCGCTCACGGTTATCGTCCAGCGAAACGCCCAGAATGGTGAAGTTTTTATCCTTGAACCTGTTATAAGCCTTTACTACATTAGGATTCTCCTGGCGACAAGGACCACACCAGCTCGCCCAGAAATCAACCAGTACATACTTACCACGGAAAGACGACAGCTTTACCGGCTTCCCTTTACTATCCTCTTGCGAAAAATCGTCGGCGGCCACATTCGACACGTTCGCTTTCAGACTTTTTACATAGGCGGTTACACTCTGCCCGTACTGACTTTCCTGCACCGACTTATCCAGTGATTCAAACAATTGTCTGAACTCCTCCGGTTCCAGCCTGCTGCGCAGTTCGTTCATCATCAGCCAGATACTGGCAATGCTCTTCGGATGCGAGGTAATAAACTGTTTACCGGTATTCACCACTTCCCGGCTGAAAGTCTCTGCTTTCTTACGGAAGGCATTCTTTCCCGGCTCATCTTCAGGATTAATCTGTTTTGCTTCGTCATTCAGCTCCTGCGCCTGTTTAATCAATGGCTCAAATGCTTTCTGGTACTCCTGCATTGCCAGCGTATTCTCATTTCCTTTCACGGAAGTGGCAATAGGATAGGTAGCCACAGAGGTAGTAAACTGAACAGGCTCATTCCCTGTTACAAACAACATCGGGTAATTTACATCCCGCAATATCAACGCATACACTGCTGGCTCTTTACCGCCTTTTACACGGAAGCTGAACTGCTCATTCTTTATCACTGCCGAATCATCCGGGTTATTATCCTGGTCGTCAAAAAGATAGATGGTTTTGCCGTTGCCTCCCCTCACAATACCCGACACCTGCTGGGCATTTGCACCTGCGAAAACCAATACCGCAACGGCTAACAGGAAAATCTGTTTCATTACAAATTATTTTAATTAGTTAGTGGGGTGTAATATACGAAGAGATTTTTTTATGGAGATGGGTGCCGGCTTCGCCAGCACTAAATTGTCTTGCAGCAGGATTTAACTGATTAAAATGATTTCGCTGATTTGATTTTGTTCATGAGTGGGCTTATAAGTTAGTTATCAACCTCTAATAAATAAAAATAAAATCAGCGAAATCATTTTAATCAGTTAAATCCTGGGCAAGACAATTTAAAAACCGGCGAAGCCGGTATACTATTTATGCCGCTGTTTTAACACCGATATAACATCTGACAGCTGGAAACCCTTTGCCTGAAGAAGGATCAGGTAATGGAACAACAAGTCAGCAGATTCGTTGAGGAACAGCTCATCGTTATTGTCTTTGGCTTCAATCACTACTTCTACGGCTTCCTCTCCTACTTTCTGTGCAATTTTGTTGATGCCTTTGGCAAAAAGACTGGCAGTATAAGATTTATCGGAAGGATTATTTTTCCGGTCAGTAATGATGTTTTCCAGGGTGGAAAGAAAGTCGTTGCCCACATTCCTTTCATCCCAGCAGGTATCAGCGCCGGTATGGCATACCGGGCCCACGGGACTGGCCTTAATGAGAATCGTATCCTGGTCGCAATCTATCATCAGGTCTTTTACGATCAGGAAATTACCACTCTCCTCTCCTTTTGTCCACAAACGGTTTTTTGAGCGGCTGAAAAAAGTCACCTTGCCATCCAAAACGGTTTTCTCCAGCGACTCCCGGTTCATGTAACCGAGCATCAGCACCTTATTGGTGATGGCGTCCTGTATAATGGCCGGTACCAGGCCATCGGGCGACTTTTGAAAATCTATCTGCATTGTTTACTTATTTCAGGTATCACTTAAAATCTTACGTTCACTCCCTTGTTATAAAGAAAAGTTTTGAGCGCAGGAATTTCTATTTCTTTATAGTGGAAGATGCTCGCAGCGAGTGCAGCATCTGCTTGTGCTTTTTCAAAAACGTCGGTAAAATGTTCCATTGTACCAGCCCCGCCGGAGGCGATAACAGGCACATTCAGGTGCTGTGCCAACTGCCCGGTAATATCCAGCGCAAAGCCTTTCTTCGTACCGTCGTTATTCATGGAGGTGAGCAGTATCTCACCCGCGCCACGACCCACTGCTTCTTTTGCCCAGTCGAATGCTTTTACATCCGTTTTCACACGGCCGCCATTCAGGTACACGTACCAGTCGCCGTCCTCAAAGCGGGTATCAATAGCCAGTACAATGCACTGACTGCCAAATTCACGGGCCAGCCTGTCTACCAGTGCCGGATCTTTAAAAGCAGAAGTATTTACAGAAATCTTATCTGCACCGGATTGCAGCAGCACGTATACATCTTCCACGGAAGAAATACCGCCACCAACAGTAAACGGAATATTCACATGACGGGCAATGTTTGTTACCAGCTCCGCCAGCGTTTTTCTCCGTTCGTTCGTTGCCGTTATATCCAGAAACACCAGCTCGTCAGCTCCCTGTGAAGCATATAAAGCACCCAGTTCCACAGGATCGCCGGCATCGCGGATATTTTCAAAATTGATGCCCTTCACGGTACGGCCGTCTTTAATATCCAGGCATGGTATGATGCGTTTGGTCAACATGTACTAATAGTTTACAGGAATGTTTTTAATGCATCCATAGAGATGTTACCTTCATAGATCGCTTTACCGATAATAGCGCCACTACAGCCAATTTCCTGCAGGGCCGCCACATCTTCAATATTACTCACGCCGCCGCTGGCCACAAAGTTAATACCCGGAAAGCGTTCTATAATTTTTTTATACAGATCGATTGACGGTCCCTGTAAAAGGCCGTCCTTAGCGATATCGGTACAAAAGATATTGGTGACGCCCCGTGCGATATTGCTTTCGAGGAAATCAAATACAGATAACTCCGTTGTTTCCAGCCAACCGCCTACTGCGATCTTTTCTTCTTTTACATCTGCGCCCAGGAATATTTTATCTGCCCCATATTGCTTCACCCAGCTGAAAAACAATTCCGGTTGCTTCACAGCCACACTACCGATGGTAGCCAATGCAGCGCCGCTTTGAAATACAATCTCCAGGTCTTTATCCGTTTTGATACCACCACCAAAATCTGTTACCAGACTGGTTCTGCCGGCAATACTCTCCAGCACTTTCCAGTTTACCACCGCTCCTTTTTTGGCGCCGTCGAGATCTACCAGATGAAGGCGGCGAACGCCGATAGCCTCAAATTCCTTTGCCACTTCCAGCGGATGTTCGTTATATACCTTCTGCTGATTGTAATCGCCCTGGGTAAGCCTTACGCATTTACCACCGATGATATCGATAGCGGGTATAATTTCAAATTTCTTAGTAGTCATGTTTTGCTGATCCAAAGGCAGTTCCATTCTAACAAAAGTGATTCCCCCTTTAATAAAGTAATCACCTTTCGTCGTGTAGCCCAGCCTGTCATAAAATGTTACTGCAGTATCGCGGGCATTACACCAGAGCAGTTTTATTTTTTCTTTTTTACAGATATCCGCCAGATGCGCCAGTATCGCTTTGCCAAAGCCTTTTCCCTGTGCAGCCGGCGCTGTAACCAGTTTGCGGAACTGCGCACTGTCGCGGCCCAGGAAAAGGGATACCACTGTTACCAGCTGCCCCTGATCAAAAACGCCGAAGTGTAATCCATCTGCATCGTGGTCTACTTTTACAGCGTCCAGCGACTCATTGGGATATAACACATCCCTGCGGAGCTGCAGCGTATCATCTGCGCTGATTTTCCGGATGTTCATCTTACAGGTTCAAAAAGTTTTCAATAATACGGGCGCCGGCTACTGCGGATTTCTCCGGGTGAAACTGTACCGCGTAAAAATTATCCTTCTGCAAAGCAGCACTGTAGTTGATCACGTAATTGGTGATGGCTACAGTATCTGCGCCGAGGGCTGCATAGTAGCTATGTACAAAATACATGTAGGAATTCTCCGGCACATGTTCAAACACTACACTGTGCAAACCGGTGATGTTGTTCCATCCGATCTGTGGTATTTTCAGCAGGTTTTCCACCGGCGACTGAAAACGTTTCACATCCACATCAAATACACCGAGGCATTTGGTATCGTTTTCTTCCGAATATTTACACAACAGCTGCATCCCCAGGCAAATGCCCAGCACCGGCTGTTTCAGACCGGCAATCACAGCATCCAGTTTCCTTTCTTTCAGGTACTGCATCGCCGTGCTGGCTTCACCCACCCCGGGAAAAATCACCTTATCGGCCGACATGATCTCTTCGTGATCATCCGTAACAGTACCGTTTACGCCTAAACGCTCCAATGCGAATTGCACAGAGCGGATATTGCCGGCGTTATATTTTATGATAACCGTTTTCATGTTATTACTGAATTATTCCCGAAATAAACGTTTTCACCGTTTCGTCAATATTTTTGCTGTGCTCAATGGCCCTGATAAAAGCAGTACCAATAATAGCGCCATTGGCATATGCAGATGCCGCCTCAAAAGTAGCTTTATCTTTTATACCAAAACCAATTAAAACCGGGTTTTTGAGCTGCAATTGCTTCAGCCGCTCAAAATAAGCCTGCTGGTCTTTCATATCCTTGTCTTTTCCCGTAGTGGAGGAAGAAGACACGGCATAAATAAAACCCTTACTCAGACTATCTATTTTACGGATCCGTTCTTCACTGGTTTCCGGCGTTACCAGGAAAATCAGGTGCAGGTTATACTTTTCAAAAATGGGCCTGTATTCATTTTCATATTCCGCCATCGGCAGGTCCGGCACAATGATACCATCTACGCCTACTTCTGCACATTTTGCACAAAAGGCTTCGACACCGTAAGTTAATACCGGGTTGAAGTACCCCATGAGAATAACGGGCACCTGTATACGATCCCTGAAGCTGGTAAGTTGTTCAAACAGTTTGTGAAGACTCATCCCGTTCTGCAACGCTTTGGTGCTGCTGTCCTGGATCACAGGGCCATCCGCCAGCGGATCGGAGAACGGCATGCCCAGCTCAATAAGATCCGCCCCATACTGTTGTAACGCGGTCATTACCGGCAGGGTGTCATTTAACTGCGGAAAACCAGCCGTACAATATATATTTAAAACGTTGTGCCGTTTAACGGCAAACAGTTGATCAATACGATTTTGCATAATCCATTTTATTTATTCATGTGACGGATATAGGTATCCAGATCTTTATCACCGCGACCGGAAAGGCATACCACTACTACATCATCTGTATTCAGTGGCAGGTCTTTCAGTTTAGCCAGGGCGTGAGCCGATTCCATAGCAGGAATAATTCCTTCCAGCAGGCTCAGTTCATAAGCTGCTGCAAGCGCCTCATCATCGGTGGCCGACAGGAATTGTGCGCGGCCCGATTCATATAAATGGGCGTGCATCGGTCCGATGCCGGGATAATCAAGTCCTGCGGAAATGGAATGCGGTTCCACAATTTGTCCGTCGTTGGTTTGCATCAGCAATGTTTTGCTGGCATGGATAATACCAATGGTGCCCAGCTGCGTGGTGGCGGCGGAAAACCCGCTGTGTACACCCTTTCCACCAGCTTCTACTGCTACCAGTTTCACTTCTTCCCTGTCGAGATAGTGGAAGTAGGCGCCGGCTGCATTGCTACCGCCACCAATACAGGCCAGTACATAGTCAGGATTTTCGCTGCCGGTTTTCTCCAGGAGCTGTTTCTTTATCTCTTCGCTGATCACCGACTGAAAACGGGCCACCATATCGGGGTATGGATGCGGGCCTGCAGCGGTACCTAAAATATAGTGGGTATCTACCGGGTTGTTGATCCAGTCGCGGATTGCTTCGTTGGTGGCGTCTTTCAACGTTTTGCTGCCACTGGTGGCCGGCACTACAGTGGCTCCCAGCATTTTCATACGGGCTACGTTGGGCGCCTGTCTTTCTATATCGATGCTCCCCATATACACCACACACTCCATGCCCATGAGCGCACATACGGTGGCAGTAGCCACGCCATGCTGACCGGCGCCGGTTTCAGCAATGATACGGCGTTTCCCCAGTCGTTGCGCCAGCAGGATCTGCCCGATAGTATTGTTTACTTTATGTGCGCCGGTATGATTCAGATCTTCTCTCTTAAGATAAATTTTCGCTTTATATTTTTCAGACAAACGCTTTGCAAAATATAAAGGGGAAGGCCGTCCTACATAATCCCGCAGCAGGGCTTCAAAGTCCTGCTGAAAAGTAGGATCACTGAGGATGCTGAGGTATTGGGACTGTAGTTCCTGTACATTGGGATACAGCATCTCCGGGATATATGCCCCGCCAAATCTGCCATAATAGCCATTCTTATCCACCTGATACCTGGAGTTGCCGGTATTAATCGCAATATCCATGACCGTCTATTTTATTATTGATGAATGAATTTGTTTCACAAATTGTTTTACCAGCGGGATGTTTTTCACACCCGGACTGTCTTCAAACTTACTGTTCACATCTGCAGCAAACAACGCCGGCAACTGCATCTCCAATATTTCCGCTGCCTGATCCGCACTAATGCCACCACTTAAAAAGAAGGGATGATCAAAAGGATAAGCAGCCAGCAGCTCCCAGTTAAATCTTTCGCCGGTACCGCCATAACCTTTTACAGAAGCAGTATCGAACAGGAAATAATCCGTTACCGGTATAAAAGGCGCTACCTCGGTTTGCCAGTTAACGTTGTCACCTATACGAAAAGCTTTCACTACCGGAATAAATGTGCGGACAGCGGCGCAAAATTCCGGTGTTTCATCGCCATGCAGTTGCACCAGGTCCAGTGCGTAATCGCTCACGGTGCGCTGGATCTGCTCCAGCGGCGCATTTACAAACACCCCTGCTTTCTTGATGCGGGTGGTTTCCCGTACCGATCTTGCATCTATTTTGTTACCGGCAAAACGCGGGGATTTTTCGTAAAAAATAAACCCCGCATAGTCCACGCTGTTATCTACCAGCGCCTGCAAGTCATTTATCCTGGTAATGCCGCAAACTTTAATACGCATAGTGTTATGATTTATGCTGCAGGTCGTTGAGTGTTTGTACAAAATTTTCAAAGGCACGCGCAGGATCTTCCTGTTTCATGAAATGCTCGCCTATCAGGAATCCCTGGAACCCGGCGGCTTTCAATGTTACAATAGCAGCAGGATCGTTGATACCGCTTTCTGCCACTTTAACTTTATCCGCCGGAATTTTCGGCGCCAGTTCACAGGAGCGGTTAAAGTCCACCTGGAAAGTGATCAGGTCGCGGTTATTCACCCCTACCAAATGAGTATGTCCGGTTACTTTTTCCAGTTGCGCTTCACTGTGCACTTCCAGCAATACTTCCAGTCCGAGGTTATGTGCAAAGGCGGCCAGGTGTGCTACCTGTGCGGCATCCAGGCATTCTGCGATGAGGAGTATTACATCCGCACCAATGGCCTTTGCTTCCAGTATCTGGTATTCATCTATCACAAAATCTTTCCGCAGAATCGGGATCTGGTTGAAGCTGCGTGCCTGTTGCAGATCGTCGGAAGAACCGCCAAAATATTTTTCATCGGTGAGTACCGACAGCCCGGAAGCGCCGTAACGGGTATATGCAGTGGTCACCTGTTGAACAGTAACATCGCCATTGATCACTCCCTTTGAAGGAGAGCGGCGTTTGAACTCTGCAATGATGCCCGTTTTTTCCGGCTGTTGCAGGAAATGGCGGAGCGACAAGGTTTCCCTCGGGAATGCCGGCGACTGCTCCAGGTCCTGCGCGCTGCGCTGCAGCTTGCGGGCAGCTACTTCGATGTGTTTATGAGCAACAATTTCTGCTAAAATATTCTTCATGATAAACTATCTGTACTACGACTGCAAAGCAATCAGTTTTTTGAACGCATTATGTGCACTGCCCGACTCCAGGGATTCTACCGCGGCGGCGAAGCAATCTTCATACGAATTATATTTTCCGAGGCTGTACAAACCCATTGCTGCGTTGGCAAAAACAACGGAATTCTGTGCCCAGGTACCTTCTCCTTTCAGGATCTTCATAAAGATCTTTGCGGCTTCTTCAGTAGAGTTACCGCCATAAATATCTTCCTGGTGAACTTTACGTTTGCCCAGCTGTTCCGGGGTCCAGTCCTGTTCACCTTTGTTGGTGATCACTTTGGTATCTGCCGTGAGGGATATTTCATCATATCCATCCAGGCTGTGAACAATCACAAACTGTTTGTCCGTTTGCTGGAACAGGTAGTTATATACCCTTGCCATTTCCAGGCTGTACACGCCGATCAGCTGATGTTTGGCCAGCGCCGGGTTCACCAGGGGGCCGAGCATGTTAAAGAACGTACGGATACCCAGCTGGCGGCGGATACCGGCTACATGTTTCAACGCCGGGTGGAACAGGGGTGCGTGGAGAAAACAGATACCCGAATCTTCCAGCTCTGTTCTCAGTTTGGCATCGTCATTCTTGAATTTATACCCTATCAGCTCCATTACATTGGAGGCGCCGCTTACAGAAGACACGCCATAGTTGCCATGTTTGGCTACTTTGGCTCCTGCGCCGGCTACCACAAAGCACGACAAGGTAGAAATATTAAAAGTATTTTTCGCATCCCCGCCGGTACCAACGATGTCCAGTACATCGTAGCCGTTGAGATTAACCGGTACGCAGAGTTCCAGCAAGGCATCACGGAAACCCAGCAACTCATCGATGGTAATGCTGCGCATCAGGTATACAGTCATGAAAGCGGCCAGTTCGCTTTCATTGAACATGCCTTTGGAAATGCTGATTAAGATATCTTTGGCAGCTTCGCGGCTGAAAGTTTTATGTTCAAAAAGGTAGTTAAGAATCTTTTTCATTTTTGGAAGAATTTTGCTGATTGGGTGTTCGATAATGTTAAAACGGGTGTCCTGTTGTTCTTACAGGCTTAACCAGTTTCTTACAATCTTTTCTCCCTGCGGGGTAAGCACACTTTCCGGGTGAAACTGTACACCACTTACATCATACTTGTTATGTTGCAAGGCCATGATAAAACCGTCTTCATCTTTGGCAGTGATCACCAGTTCTGCGGGCAGGGTAGATTCGTCAATTACCCAGGAATGATAACGTCCCGCGAGTATTTGTCGTGGTAAACCGTTAAACAGCCGTCCATCTTCTTTAATAATATTCACATTGGTAGCTACGCCGTGGTATACTTCTTTCAGGTTGGTGAGAGAAGCGCCAAAAGCCTGTCCTATGGCCTGCTGGCCTAAACATACCCCAAAAATGGATTTGGTGGGCGCATATTCTTTGATCAGCGGCAGTAGTAATCCCGCTTCTTCCGGGATGCCGGGACCGGGCGATAAAATGATTTTATCGTAGTCGTTTACTTTTTCCAGTGGAATTTCATCATTGCGTACCACGGTTACTTTACCGTTGATGATTTTTTCCACGAGATGAACGAGGTTGTATGTAAATGAATCGTAGTTATCGAAAACGAGGATATTCATACTAAATTTTTTGTGCCAGCAGAATGGCTTGTTTTAACGCATTGAGTTTGTTGTTCACTTCCTCCAGTTCTGAAGAAGCTACTGATTTAGCTACCACGCCGGCGCCAGCCTGATAGTACAGGGTATTCATTTTACTGAGTATGGAGCGGATCATGATGGCGTGGTTGAAGTTGCCGTTGAAACCAACAGCGCCGATGCAACCGCCGTAGAAGCCACGCGCAGTGGGTTCATACTGATCAATGATTTCCATAGCGCGGTATTTCGGTGCGCCGGACAGTGTACCTGCCGGGAAGGAGGAAGCCAGGAGGGTGAAGGGATTCAGCTTTGGATCTACCTTTCCGGTTACTTCGCTTACCAGGTGAATTACGTGGGAATAGAAGTGTACCTGTCTGTACGAAGCCACTTCCACTTCTGTGGCGTTTCTGCTGAGATCATTCCGGGCCAGGTCCACCAGCATCACATGTTCTGCGTTTTCCTTCGGATCTTCCAGCAGTTTATTCGCCAGCAGTTTGTCCTGTTCATCATCTCCGGTACGGCGGAAAGTACCTGCAATGGGGTGAATAGTGGCTTTGCCATCTGTAATCACGATCTGTGCTTCCGGTGAGGAACCCATTAATTTGTAATCGCCGTAATCGAAGAAGAAAAGATAAGGAGAGGGGTTGATGGAGCGGAGGGCGCGGTAAACGTTGAATTCGTCGCCTTTGAAGGATTGCTGGAAAGCTCTGGAAAGTACTACCTGGAAAACGTCTCCGCGGAAGCAGTGTTGTTTGCCTTGTTCTACCATCTGCATATATTCCGCGTCCGTCATATTGCTTTCCTCTTCCCCGGCAGTGGCAAATGGATACCCGGGGGAATCTTTGTGCCGGATAAGCGACTCCAGTAGTTCAAACTCACTGTCGATGCCCTCTACCTGGTTTTCACAAAGATACAGTTCATCTTTAAAGTGATTGATCGCTATTACATATTGATAGTAGCGGTAACGCATCAGCGGGATGGTGTTACCTGCCTGTTGTTTCTTCTTATTAAATTCAATGGTTTCAAAGAACTGTACGGCATCAAAAGTAGTGTAGCCGAAGAGGCTCTGCGCCATTGGTACCGGGTGTTTACCGGTGAAAGAATAGTTGCCCAGAAACTTTTCCATTTCATCCAGTACCTGTTGCTTATTCTTCAGCTCTTTCTTTTCTACAGGCAGGTTGGGATACTTAAACTCGAAGTGCGACGTGGAAGTAACTTCGATACCTGCAATAGGCTTCACACAAATAAAGGAATAACTGTTGTCACTGGCCCTGTAGTCAGTGCTTTCGAGGAGGATAGAACCCGGGAATTTATCGCGCAGCCGCAGATATATTCCCACTGGCGTGAAAATGTCTGCCAGCATCTGTTTGGATCTCGTTTTTACTTGGATGGTACGCATGATGTATTGGGTGAAGTATTTGTTTTATTTGAAAAAGGGAAGGGCTGAAAAAGCGGAAGGCCCGCTGTGTAACAGCGGGCCTTCCAAATATATTTCTAAACGAAACATGGCACTGTAACACAGATCAGGAATTGATTCCGTGCCACCACCAATGTTTGTTTGTAATGATATTTTGCATAGCGAGAACAAAAATGAAACATTTTTTTAGAAAATGCAAATTTTTTTTGTCGAAACAGCGGAGCGGGACTGCCTTTCCCTACAACACGCCTTTGGTAGAAGGCAGCTGCATATTGGCCGGATTCCGCTTTACCGCCATTTTAATGGACTTGGCAAAGGTTTTAAAGATGGCTTCTATCTTATGATGCTCATTTTCGCCTTCCGCCTTAATGTTCAGGTTCGCTTTCGCGCCATCTGAAAAGGATTTGAAGAAATGATAGAACATCTCGGTAGGCATCTCCCCTATTTTTTCCCTTTTAAACTCCGCATCCCATACCAGCCAGTTACGACCGCCAAAGTCAATACCCACCTGGGCCAGGCAATCATCCATCGGCAGGCAGAAACCGTATCTTTCGATACCCCGTTTATCTCCCAATCCTTTGGCAATGGCTTCTCCCAGTGCAATACCGGTATCTTCTATGGTGTGGTGCTCATCGATATGCAGGTCGCCTTTGGCCGTGATCTTCAGGTCTATAGCGCCATGACGGGCAATCTGGTCGAGCATATGATCAAAGAAACCCAACCCGGTATGAATATCCGCTTTACCGGTACCATCCAGGTTTAGTTCTATATTGATATCTGTTTCATTGGTTTTACGTACATGCGTTACCGTTCTTAACCCCAGCTTCAGGAACTCATAGATCCGGTTCCAGTCGGTGGTTTCAAGGGCAATCACAGATTGCAGGGCCACCGTGTTATCGCTGATCTCTGCGCTACCCAAACCCGAGCCTTCATTAATCCAGATAGCCTTTGCGCCCAGGTTCTTTGCCAGTTCCACATCGGTGATGCGATCGCCGATCACGAAAGAGTTGGCCAGATCATAGCTGCCATCCAGGTATTTGGTGAGCATACCGGTGCGGGGCTTGCGGGTAGGCGCGTTGTCAGCCGGAAAAGAGCGGTCAATAAACACCTCATCAAACCTGATCCCTTCGTTCTCAAACGCTTTCATGATCATGTTCTGCGCAGGCCAGAAGGTATCTTCCGGGAAAGAGGCGGTGCCCAAGCCATCCTGGTTGGTAACCATTGCCAGCTCATAGTCCAGCTCAGCGGCGATCCGCGCCATATTCACGAATACTTTGGGATAAAACTCTATTTTGTCCAGGCTATCGATCTGGTAAGTTGGCGGCACTTCCTTAATCAGGGTACCATCACGGTCTATAAAGAGCACTCGTTTCATGCAGATGCTGTTGTGGCTGTTTTCAGGTTAAAAGATTTCAATACTTCCAGCAGGCGCAGGTTCTCAGCCGGCGTACCTATGGTGATCCGCAGGCAGCCCATACACAGTTCTACTTTGGAACGGTCGCGCACTACAATTCCCTGTTCAATAAGGTAGTTGTAAATGCCTTTCGCATCGGTGGTTTTCACCAGGATAAAGCTGGCATCGCTGGGATAAATGTGCAGTACTTCCGGCAGCTGGATCAGCGCGCCGGAAAGCAGGTCGCGTTCTATCACTATTTCACGGATCCATTCATTTACCTGGCTTACGTTTTCCAATGCCTGGAGCGCCAGCTCATTGGTAGCCTGGCTGATATTATACGGAGGTTTCACCTTGTTAAAGGTGTTCACAATATCTTCACTGGCAAAAGCCATCCCGATACGGAGTCCGGCCAATCCCCATGCCTTCGACAGCGTTTGCATTACCACGAGGTTGGGGTATTCGGTGAGTTCCTGTATAAAGGTTTTCTGACGGGAGAAATTGATATAAGCTTCATCTATCACTACAATACCATCAAAATTATTCAACAGCAGTTCAATATCCGAACGGTTAATAGAATTACCGGTAGGGTTATTGGGAGAACAGATGAAGATGAGCTTTGTATTGGCGTCTATGGCCTGTTGCAGTGCGGGAATGTCCAGCTGAAAATCTTCTGTCAGCGTTACCTTGCGGATAACAGCATCGTTGATATGCGCACTTACTTCATACATACCATAGGTAGGCGGACAAAGAATCACATTATCCACACCCGGATTTACGAATGAGCGGTAAAGCACGTCTATGGCTTCGTCGCTGCCGTGACCAATAAAAATATTCTGCGGGGGCACGCCTTTGATATCAGCAATTTTGTATTTGAGCTGCCATTGCATCGGATCAGGGTAGCGGTTGTAGTTCACCGGCAACGGAGATCCGAAATTATTCTCATTCGCATCCAGGAAAATAGACGCTTCTCCTTTGAACTCATCTCTGGCAGTAGAATAAGGTACCAGTTTTTTTATGTTTTCCCTTACCAGGGTATCGAGATTAAACATATCGTATTAATTAATCTGTTATTAGTGAGCCGGTGTATTCCAGCTGTTTTAATCTTACGGTAACGGCGTTCTTATGCGCCTCCAGTCCCTCTGCTGCTGCCATTGCTTCTATGGTAGTACCAATATTTTGCAACCCTTCGGGAGATATCTGCTGAAAAGTAATCTTTTTCACGAAGCTATCCAGCGAAACGCCGCTGTAGGCCCTGGCATAGCCATTCGTAGGCAGCGTGTGATTGGTGCCGGAAGCATAATCACCGGCGCTTTCCGGGGTGTAGTTGCCCATGAAAACGGAACCGGCATCTGTTACTTTATCTGCCAGGTTCTCTGCTCCTTCACAGGCCAGGATGAGGTGTTCCGGCGCATAGGTGTTCAGCATATCAATGGCGGTGTCCATATCCTTTACCAGGATCATCTTGCTGTTTTCCAACGCTGCGGTGGCAATGCCTTTTCGGGGAAGTGCGTCCAGCTGGGCGTTCAACGCATTGGTCACGTTGGTGAGTACTTTCTCACTCGTGGTTACCAATACCACCTGGCTGTCGGGGCCATGCTCTGCCTGCGATAG
This sequence comes from Chitinophaga sp. G7 BAM 1005, assembly GCF_057126945.1. Classification (NCBI taxonomy): domain Bacteria; kingdom Pseudomonadati; phylum Bacteroidota; class Chitinophagia; order Chitinophagales; family Chitinophagaceae; genus Chitinophaga; species Chitinophaga sp. G7 BAM 1005. Next base: position 5,720,396 of record NZ_CP181478.1, read on the forward strand.
TAAGTCGGCGGCCACAAAAGCCGGCACACAGCTATCATCCGCCAGCACAGCCACTTCTGAAGGGCCTGCCGGCATATCGATGGCTACGCCGCTTTTATTTACCAGTTGTTTTGCACAGGTAACATACTGGTTACCCGGACCAAAGATCTTATATACCTGCGGCACGCTTTCCGTACCGTAAGCCATAGCGCCAATAGCCTGCACACCACCGATAGTAAATACTTTTTCAATTCCTACCAGCTGTGCAGTGTACAATATCGCCGGGTGCAGGGAAGGCGTGCAAAGCACTATCTCCTTACAACCTGCTATCATGGCTGGTATTCCCAGCATCAGGATAGTGGAAAACAGCGGTGCGGAACCGCCTGGGATATATAAGCCTACCTTTTGTATAGCTACCGATTTGCGCCAGCATTGTACGCCGGGCATGGTTTCAATTACCTGTACCTTTTCCTGCTGAGCGCGGTGAAAGGTAGTAATATTTTTTGCCGCCTGCTGGATAGCCGCTTTCAGTGCGGGTTCCAGGGTAGCTTCTGCAGTGGCAAAAGCAGCGGATGGTACCTGTAAATTTTCCAGCGTTACTTTATCAAATTCAGCTGCAAATTTTCTGACGGCGGCATCTCCGCCGGTACGTACTTCCTGCAGGATATCGTTCACTTTCTTTTCGAGCGTGGAGGTATCCATTACAGGTCTTTGCAGCAGCGTATTCCAGGAACTTTTATCGGGAAATCTGGTTATTTGCATCGTTTACTCAATTTATCAGATCACCATTTTTTCGATGGGCACTACCAGGATACCTTGTGCACCGGCCTCTTTCAGGCTTTCGATGATATCCCAGAAATCATTTTCATTCAGCACTGAATGTACAGAGCTCCAGCCGGCTTCTGCCAAAGGAAGTACTGTAGGGCTTTTCATGCCCGGCAGCAGACCAATAATTTCATTCAGTTTTTCATTGGGCGCATTGAGCAGGATGTACTTATTATTTTTTGCTTTCCTTACTGCCTGGATGCGAAACAGAAGTTTGTCCAGCAGCAGCTGTTGTTCCGGCTTCAGGCTGTGGCAGGCTGCCAGCACGGCTTCCGACTTCAGCACTGTTTCCACTTCTTTCAAACCATTCATGAACAGGGTAGATCCGCTGCTCACCAGGTCACAGATTGCATCCGCCAAACCTATACCGGGCGCTATTTCCACGGAGCCGCTGATTTCATGGATCTCTGCGGTGATACCGTTTTGTTGCAGGAACGCTTCTACTATCACCGGATAGCTGGTAGCAATACGTTTGTTCTGCAGGTCTTTCACGGAAGTATAATCCACTGATTTCTCCACTGCCATAGACAAGCGGCATTTACCAAAGCCCAGTTTCTGAACAATATTTACCTGCTTTTGTTTTTCCAGCACTACATTTTCTCCTACAATTCCTATATCTGCCACACCATCTTCAATGTATTGCGGAATATCATCATCGCGCAGGAAAAACACTTCCAGCGGGAAATTGGTAGCTTCTGTCTTCAGCTTATTAACACCATTGTTGATGTCGATGCCGCACTCCTTCAAAAGCTTGATGGAATCGTCGTGCAGGCGGCCAGATTTCTGGATTGCAATTTTCAGTTTCATCCCTGATAAAATAAAAAAAGGGGCTTACCTCCTCGGTAAGCCCCTGTTGATGATGTAATATGGTGATATACACAAATCATCCCCTGCCTACCCTTGTGGTAAGATATGATGGTGGTGATGTGTATGTTTGTTTGTAATCATAATTTCAGGTGCAAAAATAGGAAGTAAAATGAAATAACAAAGGTTTTTTTTGGAATTAACCGGAAATTTAAACATAAGCGCTTATATATAATCACTGGTATAAATGGTTGTTCTTTTACGCTGTTGATCAGTTATTATCCAGGTTAATATTGATAGCAAAAAGATGAAGCTCTGAAGAGGTAAACTTTATTTTACCGATAACAGAGAAGCATCCCTATAAATAACGAAGCGGGAAACCATCGCTCCCCGCTTCATCTTTTAAAAAATTTAATTCCTTAAAAATCAGTTAGGCACGTTAGTCCATGCAGACCAGCCCAATACAGAATCCCATGATATTTGTACCAGCAGACCACTTGAACCCGGTGCATAAATATTAAGGGAATTACCTGATCTTGCAGCTACAGCAGGTGTACCAACGATACTACCTCCAAGTGTTTGCCAGCTGGACCATGAGTCGGAAGTAGGTGAAGAAACTGTATTATACAATTGGGCCAATGTGCCATCGGTACCCTGTGCATAAACATTTACTATCCACAGCGACCTTGATACTGTAGCCGGACCGGAAGCAATGCTGCCACCCAAATCGGTCCACGGCAGCCAGTCTGCGCCTAACACCCATTTTCTGAGTACCAGGTTATTCGTAGTTCCTTTTGCAAATACATACAGGTTACTTGAATCGAGCGTTGCAACTGCCGGTGCGGAAGTAATATTTCCGCCCAGGCTTTGCCAGGTAGACCAACCTACTCCCGGCGCCCAGTATCTCTGTATCAGGTGATTCGCAGAGTCACGCGCGAAGGTATTGATGTTTATACCATCCCTGCTGATAGCAGCAGGTGCAGAATTAAGCTGTCCGCCCAGGTCTGTCCAGCCAGACCATCCGGTTGACGATGTCCATCTTTTTTCTATCAGCGTATTAGTGGTACTCTTCGCATATACTACCAGCGAATTGATATTCAGAGAAGCCACTGCAGGTGCAGATGTAATGGTTCCGCCGAGGTTTTCCCACGCCGACCATCCCGATACCGGTGACCAGGTACGGTGAAGCAGGCTATTAGTAATACTCTGCGCAAACATGTCTACAACATTAGAGTTTTTCCTGGAAATAACTGCCGGGGAAGATGCTAAACGGGTGACAGTATCCACCACTAAGGTGTCAGCTCCTAACAATGAACGGGAACCGGCATCAAGCGGTTGAATTTCATTCAGTGCATTATGGGAGCAGGAGGCAAAGGTAATAAGGCCCACGAACAGGGGCAGCAAGGATTTTTTCATGTAATGAGGGAATGGGTTTTAATAGAATAATCAATCTTTAAACTAAAACAAAAACAATGTATTTCCTCCCAAATATATGTGATAAAAAATTTATCCCGAAGATAATTATTGAACTAGATATGTTCCCTTCCCATCTCCTCCAAAAAATCCCACTGCGCCTGTTTTAGCAGCCGGCTGTCACAGCGCACTGATCTCCTGTCACTTACTTTTCACCCGCTGCAGTTGCAGATTTCCACCTTTTGCAAACGATGTGTTAATGAATTTTACAAACTAATAATTTTAGCTTTATTTTGCTAATAATATTAGTATTCACAAAAACGATAGTTATATGCAAGTATTGAAACTGAGTGACCGGCACATCACCCTGCCATTCTTTAACACCAGTGTCCCCGCAGGGTTTCCCACGCCTGCCCTGGATTACGAGGAAGAACAGATTGATCTCTCCCGTATCCTGCAGCCAAATCCCACCACCTCCTTCATTATCAGGGTAAAAGGCGATAGCATGACAGATGCCAGCATCCCCGACGGTTGCATGGCCGTTGTAGACCGCTCCATCCGCCCATCTACAGGAGATATTGTAGTGGCGGCGCTCAATGGGGAATATACTGTAAAACGCCTCGTAAAGGCAGGCCGCAGCTGGGTATTACACCCCGAAAACGCTTTTTATAAACCCATTGTTATTACTGAAGATGCCGACTTCCAGGTATGGGGCGTGGTAACTGCGGTGATTGTAGATATGCGTAAATAGCGTACCGGGGCAGATACAGAAATAAAAGTACCTTTATCAGATATAACATCCCGACAGATCAATATGTGTTACGATATCGCTTTTACCTCCAGCATAGAGAGCATTTTTAAATACCTGCCGCGACTGAAACCTGGCGGCAAACTGGATATCCACTTCGATCCCACCTGGCACAAGATTGGAATGTCGTACCCTGAATGGCCGGTGGTAACCAACAACAACGGATTCAAACTGGAAAAATATACCTGGGGTCCCGTACCTAAAATGCTGGACACCCTGGAAAAAGTAAAACGCCAGCGACAACTTTTCCTGAATGCCCGCAGCGAAAAAATACTTGAAAATGGTACTATGTGGAATGCCATCCGGCATCAGCGTTGCCTGGTTCCCGCCAGTGGCTTCTTTGAATACCGGCACATCCCCGGATGGAAAAACAAAGTGGCCTACTATATTAAACCCAAAGAACAGGAACTCTTTTTTATAGCGGGGCTATGGGCAATGTCTAACTCCTGGGATGTGGATAAACCCGCACGCATACCCGCTTTCACACTACTAACCCGCGCCGCCAACCCACTGATGGCACAAATCCACAACGGTGGCGACAACGCCGGCAGAATGCCCTTGATGCTTACTACTGAACTCGCAGAACAATGGCTGCAACCAGATCTAACAGATACGTATATACGAACCATCATACAGTATGAACTGCCCGCAACACAACTGGAATGCTGGCCGGTGAATTCTGTCAGAAAAGTAAAGCCCGACAACGCAGCAGTAATAACCCCGGCAGCCTATGAAAATTTACCTTCCCTGCAGGCGTAAATAATTTTCACCGATAAAAGACAAAAAAACGGGCGCCCCTCTCACAAGGCACCCGCTTACTATTGCTACGTTTTCAATGCTTTATTTAGTAACCACACCCGCCGGCACTTTGCCATCGGTATTATCCAGCGATAACCCAAGCAGTTGTGCTACCAGCGGCGCCACGTCTGTTACATTCATTTCTTTTACATGAGCACCTGCCACTATCCCGGCTCCGGAAGCCACAAAGCCGGTTTGTATCTGCTTAAAATCCGGGAAATAACCATGCGTTCCCCCTTTGGCAGCCCGTACCAGTTCCCCGGTAGATGCGCCGCCAATGGTTACGCCATCTGATGCGGAAATAGCCAGGGCAGCATGCGGATCAGCCCCCACTGCATCGAGCTGCTTACGGGTAATAACCCGGAACAGCTGCTGCTGTGCAGCTGGCAGCGCTTTCAGCAATGCCAGCACTTTCTGCTGTGTAGCCGCATCCTTTGGATCTTTCAAATGCAGGAAAGCCGCTCCGCCGGAAGAATGAAACTGCGCTTTCCAATCGCCCGTTTTGGCATTGTTCAGCAATCCGTTTTGCGCCAGCAATACATTCGGGGAAAAGCTTTTGCTGATATTCACAAAACCATGATCACCGGTAACAATGATGGTGGTATTTTCGTATATACCTGCCCGTTTGAGTGCTTCTATAATGGTACCCAATGCCCTGTCGGCGCCGGCTACGGCCTTTCTTACCAACAACCCGTCACGGCCCTGTTCATGTTCGTAATGGTCCGTGCAGGCCAGGTGCAGTGTGGTAAAAGCAGGCTTATAGGTAGCGATCAGATAGGCCGACATGCGGGCCACATTTTCATCCAGGATCATTTCTTCATCTTCCATCGTGAAGTCCTTTGCACCCAGTTTACCGGTGGCATGCTCCTGTACTTCCTGCCACAGCGATACCGGGTTGGTTACCGTAGCCATCAACTCCCGTCTGTCTTTTTTACCAATAGACCATACATCTGGTATATTGTAATCGATCGGTGCGCCTACGGATACCGGCCAGATTACATTGGCCGATTTTTTACCGGCTTTATGCACTGCATCGAACAGCGTGGGCGTTTTTATACTGTCGTAATAAAAATACCAGATCCCGCTGGCGCCATTGGGTTCAAAAGGCGTGTTGTAATAAATACCATGCCTGGCCGGTGTTACGCCGGTAATCAGCGACGTATGATTGGGATAGGTAACAGTAGGAAATACACTGTTTACCCCATCTGCATAAGCACCGCTGTCTTTCATTGCCCGCAGGTTCACCATACCCCAGGAAGCATCGGTGTAAAACTCAGGCCGGAAGCCATCAATGGTAATCAGCACCACATGTGAAGCGCGCTGTGCATAAGATGTGAATCCTATCATCAGCAACAGTGCCATACCGGTAATCTTCTTCATACTATTTTTATTTTACTTTATTTCCATTCAGGATTCTGCACCAGTTTAGGGTTCAATACCAGCTCATTATACGGTATCGGGTATACGTACTTATAATCTGCCCACTGACGCTCAATATTGCTCAGCCAGATCAGGTTTCCGCTGTTACCGGCAGATAATTTGGTCTGGTCGTCATCAATCAGGAAATAGTACACACCCGGCACTTTAGTGGCCGGCGTTTTCTTTACAAAGGATACATCGGGCTTTCCATCTTCATTCAAATCCATCAGGGCATCCATAGCAGGTACATACAAACCAATATAAGGCTTCAAAAGTAAAGGACCAAGTCCCCAGCGCACCAGGTCATAAAACCGGAACCCCTCCAGGATCAGTTCAATCCCTCTTTCACGGCGTACTTCCAGCAATACGGCGTCTGTTACGCTTGCGTTAACATTCGGACGTGCTGTTTTATCCTTGAAATAATCGACGAGGTAAGGATCGGCTGTTGCCGGCATTTCGGTACTCTTCAAACCTGCGCGGGTTCTCAGTAATTTGATGGTGCTATTCCAGTCTTCCGCGGTGAAACTCTTCAACTCAGCCTTCGCTTCTGCTTTATTCAGCAATACCTCTGCATAGCGGATAATGGGAACGGAGTTGTTATTCTCTGCCACACCATCGGTAGCTTTTGAATCCATCGTAAACTTCAGCGGCTGGTAACCAGTATAAGTATACGTAAAATCAGGCGGTGCAATCTGTCCGTCGCGGCTGTATTTTCCCATGCGGATAGTTTGCTGCAAACGCAGATCCCTGTCCTTTACTTCTTCATTGAAAGGCAGGTTATCATAACCGGGCTTATCTGTAAACCGGCTGCCATCGATGTTCAGGTAAGTATCGGTAAATGTTTTAACAAGACTGATCCTGTTACCGTAAGTAGCGCTGGTAAAAAACCAGTTGGCATCATTGAATACCCGCAAGCTTTTATTGCACACATATGCCAGGATCACTTCATTCACATTCGGTGTTTCATTGATAAACAGGTTGCGGTAGCTCATAGTGGCATCGCTGCCGGTGTTCAGGGTATACAGTCCGCTCTTTATCACCTCGTCGGCAGCACTCACCGCGGCATTCAGCCAGTTGTCGTAGCCTGGCGTCTGCGTTCCCGGACGATGCTTACGGTAGGTGCCTTCAAATAAACATACGCGCGACTTATACGCCAGCGCCACCCAACGGGTGATTTGTGAACAGGTGTTGTCTTTTTTATTGCGGATATTGGCGCAGGCGAAATCAAGATCAGCCAGTACACTGTCCATTACCACGGTACGGGAATCGCGGCCTTTATACAACTCCGGATCGTCGATGGTCATCGTTTTACTATACCAGGGCACGTCACCGAAACGCTTCACTTTTTCAAAATAAAACATAGCACGAAAAAAACGGGCAATACCGGCATAGTGGTTTTTGGCTTCATCAGGAATTTTCGCCTGGCTGTAATGCTCCAGGAAATAATTGATATTACGCAGGTCGCCCCAACTCCAGCCACTACTCTGCGTAGCAGCGTATGCGTCGCGCTGGATAAACGTATTCACATCTTTTCCCGCCATATAATCACTCATCACATCTCCCCTGATAATCGCATTTCCATCAGGTAATATTTTATAGAAAGAAGTAGCATACAGCTGCAGATCCTGCTCTGTATTAAACGCATTGTCAGGATTCAGTTTATCAAACGGCTTCAGGTCAAGATCTTTCTTACAAGACACCATCGCCAGGATCAATAACAGGTAAATACTATTTTTCATCTTCATAAACATTAGTCGTTAAAAAGTTACACTTAAACCAACGGTATATGTTTTCAGCATCGGGTACGACATACCGTTACCGGCACCAATACCCGCAGCATTGTTATTCAACTCCGGATCAGAACCTTCAATCACTTCCGGATCCAGCGTTTTCATAATGCGGTACAGCGGCGACCATGTCCACAGGTTCTGACCCGTGAAGAACACCCTTGCATTCTTCATCTTAATCCTTGAAATCCATTCCTGCGGCAGGTTGTAACCCACTGTCAGGTTCTTTAAACGGATGTAAGCCACGTTCTGCACATACTTTGATTGCTGCACGGTCAGCTCTGCCTTGGAGTTGAGCGCAGTGTATCCCCGGAAGCGCGGGAAGTAAGCATCCGGATTGGTTTCCGACCAGCGGTTATCCATGATCTCCTGCGGCATCCAGCTATAAGGACGGTTGTATTGCCCCCAGAAAAGAGAAGCATCTGTACCCGGCCACCAGTCGCGCTTACCAATCCCCTGGAAGAAAAAGTTCACAAAGAAATTATTCCAGTTGGCGCTACCGGTGATCCCAAAAGCATAGCGGGGTTCGGTATTGCCAATCACCTGCTGATCGCCCGGCTTGTATACCGTGCCCTCGCCCTGGTCTATTTTCTTGTTTCCATCAAGATCTTTAAAACGGATATCCCCGGGCAACAACTTATTTGCATTAGACACGCGGATAAAAGACTGGTCAACATCATACTTGTTAATTTCATCCTGGCTCTGGAAATAACCATCATTTACAAAACCCCACATATCACCTACGCGCATCCCTTCATAGTAAGTGTTGATCAGCTTATTGGGATTGTTGAACCGGGTGATGTACGATTTATAATCAGACAACACTACACCAAACGAATAACTGAAAGGTTTACTGCCGGCTTTAAACTGATCAGACCAGTTCACCGATAATTCCCAACCCTTTGTTTGCAGATCGGCATAGTTTCCTTTCGGCACGCTGGCGCCAAACACAGCAGGAACCGGCAAGCCCACGGTAAACATGTTAGTGGTATTGCGGGTGTATTTGTCAAAGGAAACTTTTAACCGGCTGTTCAGCAACGATACGTCTATACCACCATTCAGCGTAGTGGATTTTTCCCAGGTAAGACCATTAGGTATCACATTGGGCTGCTGCGTATAATCCGGTATCACACCGTTGATAGCCATCTGCAGTTTGCTCACCGACATGGTTTGCAGGAACTGGTAAGGGCTTACGTTACCATTACCCAATGCGCCATACGAAGCCCTCAGCTTCAAATCGCTTACTGCTTTCGGTGATACATTCCAGAACTTTTCCTTCGATACGCGCCACCCGGCAGAAGCAGAAGGAAAGAAGCCAAACTGCTGTGATTCGGGGAACTTGGAAGAACCATCGTAACGACCATTTACTTCCAGCAGGTAACGCTCATCATAGTTGTAGTTAAGGCGGAAGAAGCCACCGAGTGTACACCATTCATAACCGCCACCCGTAAGCACATAGTTCAAGCCATTCATCAGGGAAAAATCGGGCATATTTGGATTAATCAATCCGTCGTGCTGATAATACCGCGATTTAAACAGGGTGTTTTCGTAGTTATATCCTACCAGCAACTTAAAGGTATTTTTCGCTACGCGTTGTTCATAATCCGCATAGAGGTTCATACCGGTATAGGTAGTCCGGTCGTTTTCTTCATTCATCTTGCTTTCACCGCGGGTCAGTGTCTGACCGGGCGTTTTACTGTAAGGCACCGGGGTATACAAACGAGTTTCCACACTGGAAGTATAAGCATAGGTGAAGTCGCCGTTCACATGCAGTTTATCATGCAGGAAAGACGTGGTAAAGCGTGATGTATTTCTCAGCATCAGCTGCGTCTGATCGGAATAGTTATTCCCTGTTAAGAAACTACCGAATACAATAGCGGCGTTTTCAGTAAGGGAACCATCCGGGTTTTTCAGCATGGCAATAGGAAATGCTTCATCGGAAATTCTTCTCCATACCGGCGTATTGCTGGGGTGGTTGAGGATAGGGAAGAAATAAGTACGTTGGGAGAAATCGAAATTATTTTCCAGCTTCAGCCAGTCGAACGGCCTTACCGCTCCTTTTGCCCGCACATTGTACATCTTGAATTTATCGGGGTTATACCGGAAGATACCGTTCTGCGACATATACCTGCCGGAGAGATAATATTCCGATTTTGCATTACCACCGGAGGCCGACAACGTTTGTTCTGTACCCGGGTTCCGGTCTGCATACAGTTCTTTAAACCAGTCGGTGTTACCGTAGTAAACATAATTGCCCGTAGCAGGATCGATATCTGTTTTTGGCAGGGAAGGGTCGTCGTTCCTGCGTTTCAGCTCGTCGAGGTAATCCAGTGAAAAAGGGAATACGCTGTTGGCTTTGGCGGGGTGCGACTTATAATCGTTCCATGCGTAATAGGCTTCATCAAAATTTTTGGCCCATTCGTAACCGTTAGTAACAAACTGTGGTTTAACGGTGCGGTCGTTCAGCGAGTAATTACTGGAATAAGTAAGCTGCGTATTATTTTTAGCAGGATTTTTTGTGGTGATGAGTACTACGCCAAAACTACCGCGTGCGCCGTAAATAGCAGCAGAAGCTGCATCCTTCAATACGGTTACACTTTCAATATCGTTAGGGTTTAATAAATTGGGATCGCCGGGAACGCCATCTACCAGCACCAGTGCGCTACCGCCTGCTCCGATGGAGGTAGTACCTCTTACATTATAGGTGGCGCCGCGGATGGGCTTACCATCCGTGATACGGATATTAAGATTCGGTAATACTCCCTGTAACCCTTTGGTGGCGCTGGTCATGGGCCTGTTTTCAAATACTTCTTTCCCTACCTGGTCTACCGCCCCGGTGAGATTGATCTTCTTTTGGGTACCATAACCCACCACTACTATTTCGCTGAGTGCAGCCGAAGATTCTTTCATGACCACGTAAATAGATTGCTCTTTCTGCGGGTCGAGATTGTTTTTCGTAATCACCTGCGTAACATATCCCACATAAGCGATCGTAAATACAAACGGACCTTGCAGATGTGAGTTATCAAAAGTAAATACGCCCTTTGCATCTGTGATGGCAAAGCTTTTCAGGCTATCGGGGCCACTTTTTAGTTGTACAGAGGCGCCTGGTACAGGCTGTCCTTTTTCGTCTTCAATTAAGCCTTTGATCCATGTTTTCTTTTGTGCCTGTGCCGGCAGCAGGTTGATAAAAGCCATCAGGAGCAGCAGGCTGATAAATTTACAGCCATGCAGGAACCTGTTGGAGTGGTTCAGGGGCAAAGCTCCGCCCTTCACTAGCAGGTAGCGATGTGTCATAATGCGCAAATGTTTAGTTAGTGATTCTTTTCTATACGGTAACCTGTATTTGTTGATATAATTTTCAAATCGTGCAGCATCGCAATACGATGCAGTACCTGTGACAGTGAATCGGTATCCCGGATTATCCCGGAGAAGGCGATATCGTTAAAGGCAGCAGCTTTCAGCTGAATGTTCACGTGATATCCCCTGGAAATAGTATCGAATACATTGGACAACGGCGCCTGGTCGAATGTGGCGGTAAATCCACGTAAAGAACCAAAGGCAACCGGCGGTGCAGCAGCGGCTTTTCCGGGTGTCGGTTGCAAGCGTGCAATTCCTGTGGCAGCATTACAAACCAGCGATTGACCCAGAGTGAGATAGCGCACCTCGGCATTGGTCTTCACCATTACTTTACCTGTATGGAGAATTACTTTTACTTCCTTTTGTTTACTGGAGATAGTAAAGCTGGTCCCCAACGCGGTGGTGGACACGCCCTCGCTCCATACCGTAAAAGGTTTGGGCGCATTGGCTGCTACATTGAAATACCCTTTACCCCGCAGCAACACTACCCTGTTTTTTGTACCAAACGGGGCCGCAAAGCGGATCTCCGCGTCCTTATATAATATTACCTGTGAGCCGTCAGGCAAATGAAGGATCTGCTGTTTACCGGAAGTATTGGCGATGGTGGTCGTATCGGGTTGTATTACTTCCTGTTTGGCTGCTACTTTTCGTGCAGGCGGCAGCGTGGTATTGAACATCCACAATGCACCGGCCGCTATTATTACGGCAGCGGCAACAGCGGCGGCACGGCGCAGGTACACCATCCGGCGCTTTTCCCTGATGCGGGTGGCTATTACGGCATACATCTCATTTCTTTCTGCAGAAGTAAAGGCATTTATCTCCGGCACTTGCTGTTGCTCATACCAATGATCGTATTCTGCCTGCTCCGCTTCTGTAGCAGTTCCGTTCAGGTATCGGTCCAGTAAATATTGCAGGCGCGATGGCGTCATCAGTATGGGTGTTTGTAATACTTATCACCTGAACAGACATTTACCCCCACTCCTTTTTTCCAAAAAAGAACGAATTCATATTTAGTTAACATTGGAAGAAGTTGTTTACCATAAGTTAACATGGAAACTTTTCCCCAGTAGATATCTTTGCTGGCAAAACTGAACGCTTATCTGCTCCGCCGGTCAACATACATGTGATAACTTATGGCAACAAGCCAGGAGTGGCGATACCAAAGCCTTTGAGCAGTTGTACCGGGCCACTGTTATTTCACTCAGCAACCAGGCGTTCCGTATTCTGAAAGACCGGGAACAGGTAAAAGATATTATACAGGATATTTTTACCAGTTTATATCTCAGGAGAGATGAACTGCCCGGGGATGTTAACATCAGCGGTTATCTAAACAATGCCGTTAAATATAAGGTGTCCAATCAGCTGCGTAATAAACTGCTCAAAGAAAACCATCACCAGGTACTGATCAGGCAGGCGCATCAGCAGGAAATGGTACAGCCCGTGCAACTGGAACAGCACGAACTGAAAAACCGGATCGCCCGCAGCATTAATACGCTGCCACAAAAATGCAAAGAGGTATTTATGCTCAATTACTATGGCAATATGAGCTATAAAACGATCGCACAGGAAATGGGCATCTCTGTAAAAACAGTGGAAAAACACATGAGCAAAGCGCTACAGGTACTACGCCGGGAACTGAAAGAAGAACACTACCTCAGTATGTTGCTGGTAGCATTGAGTATCTGCACCGGATGATAATTTCCGCAATACGTAGGAAAAAGACCCTAAAAAAAATGGCTGAACTCCCCGGAATTACCCGGTAAATCCTCCCCAATCAGCCATACATCAGGAAAATAATGATTTACTGTTTTTTTGTGTGCATTGGTATAATGATTGCCGGATAGTATATGAACCTTTTTCAATCATATAACTATGGCACACTTGGAAGTTCAACCCAGGAAAAGAAATCCATCGTGGGTATGGCTGATCTTAGGGCTTGTTATCATCGCTGCTATCCTGTTTCTACTGATGCGCAGCAGTAATAGTAATCAACGGAACATCATTACTAACACCGATACCAGCCATGTTGCACCTGCAGCAGATACTGCCGGTACGCAACCGTAACAGTCCTCACCCGTTCATCATCTTAAAAAATTATTACCATGACTATAACTGCAACTAACCGCCTCGAAGAATTAAGCGATAGCAAATTCGAAATCGTAGACGGGCAGCCCGATATCAGGCACTGGGAAGTAGAAGATCTGAAGGGCCATAAATTCGGAAAAGTAGATGATCTGCTGTTTAACCCCGCCTCACGCAGGGTACGCTATCTCATCATCAACCTGAAAGGTAACGAGATGGGGCTCACCGACCGCAAAGTATTGTTTCCTGTTGGCGTGGCCATCCTGAATGAAAAAGAGGATACGGTATTACTACCGGAAGTAACGCCTGTACAGATCAGTATTTTGCCTTTCTACGAAAAAGGAGTAATCGTTACGCCCGAAACAGAACAGGATATCCGGAATGTATTTGCTTCACCGGATTCGTATAGAGCCGATAGCGACTTCTACAACCACGACCAGTTTAACCAGGAAAGATTTTATGGCGACCGGACGCCACGGGATAACCGCGTATAGTACTTGCCTTAAATAATCGTCCGTTGAACGTTAGCCTGCAAAAGAGAAAGCCTCCCGTCGGAGGCTTTCTCTTTTGCAGGCTACACTAAATATCCTTTATTTGTACACAAATTACTCCGGATGAAATATGTTTTGCTGTGTGGCCTCGTGTTACTTTCTTTTGTTATAAAAGGCCAGAACCTGGTGAACTACCGTGATACGGCGAATCATTTCTCCGTAGGAATTCCCAACGGATGGCAGGTAATAAAAAACAAACAGATCCCTTCCCTGAAATTTATGGCACAGCGGAGTTCTGCCGATAGCGCCCTTCCGGCGCCGGAAACCTTTGCCGTCAATGTGGTAGATGAGCCCCGCTCCAATGTGGATGCCATCACAAAAAAGCTCCTGTATTATATCGGCCGCAATCCCTATTTCAAACTGCTGGATTCCGGCAGCATTGTGAGCGCCGGGAAACGGATGATCTGGCTGGACGAAATACACCTGGAGCCAAACAGAACCGACACGATATTTGCCAGCATTTTTATTGCCTACGCAGACAATAAAACCTACCTGCTGACAGCCACTACCCTTTTACCGTTTTCTGCCGGTTTTAAGCCTTTATTCCACGAAATAGGCCATTCCTTCAAAACAGGGAAAGCAGCGAGGAAAGAACGCCTTAAAATAGCATTGCCGGCCGGTATTAAATGGACCATAATCACCGATACAGAAATGGATAACCTGGCCACGCGCCAGTTCCTGCCCGCCGATGAAACCCCGCAGCAATGGACCCTGCTCATCAACGATATGACAATGGAAAATGCACGGGTCAATAACATTGACCTTGCCGTAAAAAGCTTTTCAGACGCCGCAGTAAATAAAGCATCCCAGGCAAAGATCACAGTGCTCGGAAAAGAAAATATCCCCCAACGGCGTTGGGCGCTGTTTAAAGTAGAAACACCCGGCGCCGGAAACCCGGAATCACAGCTGTATTATGTGATACAGGGCCCCAAATCCTTTCACGCCGTTTTTATCGCCAAAAAAACAGAAACTTTGCCGGCCGATTTTGTAAGCAAGTGGAGCGCCATTTTCAGAAAAAGTAAAGTGGTGATTGAATAATTATCCCACAACTGTGTATTTATTTACGCAGCTTCCCTTATTAGCCCCTTGTAAATCAAGCCGTTTTTAGTGGTGCGATGTTTGGGTTATTTTCTGAAAAACATGCTTTATGACCACACAACCTAAAACACCCGGACCACTCCTCGACGACGATCTGCAACCGGATGATATTATTAATCAAAAACAACAACCGGTACCCCCAAAAGGCAACCAGGATGAGCAATCACGACGGGGAGACGACACTTCTGATGAACTATTGGAGGAAGAAGATGATGACGTGGAAATAGATGAGCTCCTGGAGGAAGAAGATATTACGGATGAGGATGTAGCTGAAAACAGCCTGGAAGAAGATGATTCACCAAAAAGACCGTTGGAATGAAAACACGAACGGATACGGGTACTACGCCCCGCATCCGTTCGTTATTTTAATACTTACTTATAGATCGCAATTTCAATTTTTCCGTCTTTGGTAACAGCGCCCCGGTACATGCCTTCCGTATTGAAAGACATGGTCATGTTCCCTTTTTTGTCCAGCGCAATCAAACCGCCGTCGCCACCCATATCCCCTACTTTTTTGATCACCGTATTCCCCGCCTGCTGTACAGAAAGTCCTTTATACGCCATGAGAGCAGATAAATCGTAAGCCACCACATTACGGATATAAAACTCACCCCAGCCGGTACAGGAGATCGCGGCTGTTTCATTGTTCGCATAAGTGCCTGCGCCAATAATGGGAGAATCGCCGATACGGCCATATTTTTTGTTGGTCATACCACCGGTAGAAGTAGCCGCCGCCAGGTTGCCCTGGTGATCCAGCGCCACGGCGCCCACCGTACCAAATTTATAATCCATGTTTTTGATACCCAGTTTTTCCGGGGTCGTATAGGCGTTGGATTTAGCCGCTGCAATAGAATCTTCCCGGATAGCCCTTTGCAGGTCCTTCCAGCGCGATTCCGTTCTGAAATAAGAAGGATCCACTATTTCCAATCCTGCTTCCTTTGCAAACTTTTCCGCACCAGGACCTACCATCATCACATGCTCCGACTTTTCCATCACAGCTCTTGCAGCGCTCACCGGGTTACGCACCGTGGTTACGCCGGCTACGGCGCCTGCTGCCCTGGTTTTACCATTCATAATAGCGGCATCCAGTTCGTTGCGCCCTTCATGAGTAAACACAGCACCTTTGCCTGCATTAAAAAGGGAATCATCTTCCAGTACTCTTACGGTGGCTTCCACTGCATCTAAACTGCTTCCGCCGGATTGCAGGATCTTGTAACCCGTTTCCAATGCTTTTTGTAAAGATGCTTTGTAAGCCGCTTCTTTCCCGGGGGTCATATTCTTTTTGAGAATGGTACCTGCACCGCCATGAATCACCAGTACATAAGATGATGCCTTTTGCTGCGCCATTACAGGCAAAGCAAAAAGTACCGTCAGAAAAAATAAAATGCCAAACCTGCCTTTCATATCAAATTTTATTAAGAGAATAATCAGATTGCCTTCTTCTTCAGCTGGCCATTTTCCACCCACCACCAGTACCAGGCGCCGCCGCTGGCTGTTGCCGCATCAAAATCAACTACCCGGAAACTCCCATTGCCGGAGGCGCTCGCAGGAATCTCATATACTTTCAATGCCTGCCCGTTATGGCTCCATTGCAGCGGCTGTCCCGGGTCGCAAAGTTCCGGTTTTTTAAGACTGTCAGTCAGGATAAAATAGGCCTTACTCACGCCAAAAACTTTTGCTATCCCTGCTTCGTCAATACACACCGCTGTTTTTTCATCGGGTGCAATACCCCGCGGGAAGATGCCCTGGTCCTTAATAATGCGGCTCATAAAGGTAACATGCCTGCCTTCGCGGCCACGCTTCAGGTAATGCTGATCGCTGATTACGTCACGAAGATAAGGCGCATGCAGGAAATCGTTGTTATACACTTTTACCAGCGAATCATACGGATTAGCCAGCACCGAATCAGACACTGCACTGCCGCCTTCGCCACTGTAATAAAATCCGCTCAGGATAGCACAACCCGCGCTGGTACCACCTACCGGCACTTTCTTCTCCTGCAGTAAATAATTAATCGCATCATTCACTTTAGTGCCTCTCCATTGGTTCATGTAGCGCGACTGATCCCCACCGGCAATAAACAACATCTCCGCATTGCGGATAATATTGGCTACCGTATCATTATTAGCCACCTCCCGGCTGGTGATATTCAACGTTTCTACGGAATTCACTTTTCCGAGGGAGTCTATGTCACTATTATAACCACCGTTGCCGGAGGCTGTAAGCACAACTACATCACCGCCGCCACTGCGTTCAATCATCCACTGAAAAGCGCCGTCTACATTGCCGCCGCCACCAATCAATGCTACACCGCCTTTTACCGGCGTAATTACATCTGCCGTATCGCCAATGATTCCGATAGAGGCCGGTCGACCGGCAACAGTTGGCTGTTTTGGAACATGCATGTAACAGGCATTTAAACACATAGCCGTTACCGTTAGTACAATCGTTATCCTTTTCATCAATAGACCGGATTTTGTTTCATGTTTTTATTGGCTTTGGTTTCCGCATCAGGAATAGGGAATACATATCCTTTCTGGCCGGGTTTCAGCAACACAGCGCCTAGTGCGTTGATGGCATCTTCCGGGTCGCGGGTTACAGAAAGACCCCTTCTTCTCAGATCGAAGAGACGATGCCCTTCAAAGGCCAGCTCCTTGAAACGTTCAGTATACAAAGCGGTGATCAACGCATCTTTATTGCTGAAGGACTGCGGCGTGTAACCATTGATGCGTGCGGCACGCAGGCTGTTCAGGTCAGCAGCGCCGTCTCCCACCCGGTTACTTTCTGCCAGCGCTTCAGCGCGGATCAGGTACATTTCTCCTGTTCTGAAAAGTTTAATATCTGCCAGACCAAGACTACCGGAAGAACCAAAATATTTATTCACCAGGTACTCGGAGTTGCCCGCCCCACGGGTATCGTCAAACTGTATGTAAGCAGGATAACGCACGTCGTTATTTTTATCAAACAGGTTAATCAGTTCAAAAGAAGGCGCATATAACACTACGTCCCTGTCGAAATAAGCGCTGCCGATCAGTTCATCATTACTGCCTGCTACCTGTTTCAGCTTCCAGATAACTTCAGTCTCCTTAGTATCTTTCCAGATGCCGGGAAAATCGCTGGCATCAGCCAGCGGCAGCGCATCAATGGCTTCTGTAGCATACGTTACCGCATCACTCCATTTTTTTGCGTATAAAGCCACTCTAGCCTGGATAGCAGAAATGGCCGGAAGCGTGATCCTGGTGTTATCGTCTGCTTCAGCAGGGATCAGTGTTTTAGCCAGCAGCAAATCTTTTTCGATGGCGGCTACTACTTCTCCAAAAGTATTCCGTGCAGGAAAACTATTAACGGAAGTATCCATATAAGGCACTCCCATAGCCGCCGGCTCATATGCTTCTGCATAACTCTGCAATAACTGGAAATGACAATAAGCGCGTATTGCCAGCGCCTCTCCGCGGTACTGATCTTTCAAACCTATCTCATCACCTTTGGCAGTAACATTACTCATAGCTCCCAATACCCGGTTAGCGCGGTCAATGGCAATATAATATTCCCCGAAAGATGCGGTAATGGTGGTGTTGCTGGGATCTACCCGCCAACGGTAAGTGGCAACGCCGCCACCAGTACCATTTTCACTTGGCAGGGTACATTCATCGGTAATCAATGATACGCTGTAGATGGTGTTGTAGGTAAGACCGGCATAAGCGCCAAGTAAACCGCCGTTCAGATCATTCACCGTCCGGAAGGTTCTTCCCGGATCTATGATACTGTCGGTAGGAGAAAGGTCCAGTTGCTTATTACAGGCAAGTATACACAACGACAACAGGAGTGTAAAAGTATATTTGATATAACGGATCGTCATGAGCTCAATGATTTAAAAATTAACGTTCAGGCCAAAAGTGTAGGTTCGTGCGCTGGGGTAATCAAACCTGCCCTCACCATAGTTATTTTCCGGATCAAAACTTTTCCATTTGGTCCAGGTGTACAGGTTCTGCGCCTGTGCAAAAATCTGGATGCCTTGCACAAACTTCAGGTGGGTCATCATTTCTTTCGGAAAATTATAGCCGATATTTACATTCCTTAAACGCAGGTAAGATGCATCCTGGATATCTTTGGAGGAAAATCCCCTGCTGGCATCAAACTTAGGCAGGATGGCATTATCGCCCGGTTTCTTCCATCGGTCATACAACATGCGCACCGACTGATTACTGCTGGCAAAACTGGGATTCTCGTTGTAATAATCTTCGTTGAGATAGCGCATGGTTTTATCCGCAAACGTAAACAGCGCATTCAGATAAAATCCTTTCCAGGTAACCGCCGTATTAAACCCACCGGTGAAAGGAGGAATATAAGTGCCGAACTCCGCTACGCTCAAAGCCGTTTCATTGTAATCGCTCGTTTTATTACCCGATCTGTCATAGTACAACGGATCGCCTGTTTGCGGGTCCACACCGGCCCATTTAGGCGCATAATGAGATCCGTAAGGCAAGCCTACCCTTACAATCTGCGTGGTACCCTGCGTAAATTCACCGGAAGCCCCCAGATCAGTGATCACATTTTTATTATACGCAAAGTTCACACCTACCGACCAGGTGAAATCTCTTCTCTTCACAATATCTCCCTGGAGATCCATTTCTATGCCCCTGTTGCGCATAGCGCCGGAGTTGAGGAACATGGTGGAAAACCCGGAAGTGATAGATAAAGGTTGTTCTATGAAGAGGTTATTGGTTACTTTATTATATACATCTGTTACCAGGCGGATACGGTTATTCATTATACCCAGGTCAAAGCCAACGTTAA
The DNA here is from genome assembly GCF_057126945.1 of Chitinophaga sp. G7 BAM 1005. Classification (NCBI taxonomy): domain Bacteria; kingdom Pseudomonadati; phylum Bacteroidota; class Chitinophagia; order Chitinophagales; family Chitinophagaceae; genus Chitinophaga; species Chitinophaga sp. G7 BAM 1005. The sequence continues at coordinate 5,740,117 of NZ_CP181478.1, forward strand.
ATTCTTTGGCATATTCCCAATCGTAGTTAGGATTACCCGGCTGGTTAGGCACAATAGCCGGATTACCGCCATACTGGTCGGTTCCGTAAGTACGGAAGTAAGCAAAGGGGCCGAGATTGGAAAATGGATTGGCAGAAGTACCATAGCTCGCACGGAAGCGCAGGTTATCTACAAAGCTTACATCTTTCAGGAAATTTTCTCTCTTCACTTCCCATCCAACACCCAGGGAATAGAAGCCATGCCAGCGGTTGTCCGGTGGTACGGTAGAAGCGCCGTCATACCGGTAACTGGCATTCAGTGTATATTTTTCATTGAAAGTATACCGGCCTACGCCAATCCAGGAAGCCAGCGCACTTTTGGTACGGCCTCCTCCCAGCAAAGCATTGTAGGGCGAGCCGGGTGTAATGGCCGCAGGAGTGGCGGGCAACCTGTCGTCCAGGTCATAACCGGTATAGTCAAATGCGCGGTAATTATTCCTGGTAAACTCAAAATAACCGGATACTTCAAAATCATGTTTACCGGCAACTTTTGAATACGTTAACCCGGAAGTGCTCACCAGTGTAACATTCCTGGTAACGCCTTCTCCAAAACTGCCTCTTCCGCCGTTATCTACTTTATAACCGGAATAGGAATCCGGATTTACATAACGCTCGGTGGTAGTTTCCCTGAAGTCTATACCCAGCCTGGTTTTCGCTACCAGTCCTTTTGCCAGGATATAATTCAGTGAAGTACCGATAATGCTTTTCAGCTGGTTGTCTTTGCTGCTGGTATTTAATAATGCTTCCAGTGCGTTACTGCCTTCCCGCAGATCATATACCGGGTACACATCATCATTATAATTGGTGACGAGGGTACCATCCGGTGCATAAGGGTATTCATAAGGCAGGGCGTAGTATACAGCTGCCAGCGGGTTGCTGCCGCTGCTGGAAGCTTCTCTTTCTATAAAGGAAGATTCAGAATAGGCAAGTCCCACGTTAATGTTGGCGGTTAATTTACCGGCGTTAAAATCCAGGTTATTTTTAAAGCTGTAACGTTTCAGTTCAGAACGTTTGGCGATCCCCTGCTGATCATAATAATTCACGGAACTGTAAAACCGTACGTTTTCATTACCACCGCTCACGCTCAGCTGTTGTTCCTGGAATTTACCTGTTTGCAGGAAAATCTTTCTCCAGTCCGTATTTATATTTCTTAAACTGTCGATGATACGGTCCGCTTCCTGCTTTTCCTGTGGTGTTTTATTGGCGTAGTCAGGATTTTTATTGGAGAACTCCCAGCCGGGTCCCAGGTTAGCGCCGGTTTCCAGGCCGATCTCTTCTTCAAACTGCAGGTGTTGTGCAGCATTCATCATCTGGAATTTGGGGGTGGTCATATTGGAAAAACCATATTGCGATTTATAGGACACTGCTAATCTTCCGGCCTGTCCTTTTTTGGTGGTGATCACAATTACGCCATTGGAACCGCGCGACCCGTATAATGCTTTGGCCGAAGCATCTTTCAATACGGTAACAGAAGCAATGTCTGATGGGTTGATGCCCTGAAACTGACCTGCTTCAATGGGGATACCATCCATTACATATAAAACGGAGGAGCTGCCATTGATGGTACCTACACCGCGTACGGTAATGGTGGCGGCGGTACCAGGCTGACCGGAACCCGCAGATACCACCATTCCCGGAACCCGCCCCTGCAGGATCTGGTCGAAGGTGGCCATAGGCACCTGTGTAATTTTATCGGCCCCCACTACGCCGGCGGCGGCGGTAGATTTATCCCTGGCATAATTCGTATACCCGGTAACCGTTACAGCATTCAGCGTTTTGATATCTTCTGTTAGTATCACATTGATTTCACGCCTGTTGCCAATAGTTACCTGCTGACTAACATAGCCTACCAGTGAAAACTGGAGCGTGGCAGCATTATCCGGAGCAATGAGCGTATAGGCGCCATCTTCATTGGTAAGTGTACCGGCGGTGGTGCCGGAGGCTCGTACGGTAACGCCGGGTAAAGGCAGGTTATCTAATCCCCGGACGGTTCCCCTGATAGTAATATCTACGGCAGATTTACTTTCTGTACCGGCGTATACTACTACCAGCCCGTCTTCTTTCAGGGAATATGCCAGGTTGGTACCTGCAAATGCCTGTGAAAGCACTGCATCCAGTGTGGCTTCTTTTGCTGCTACCGTCACCCTTTTGTTTTCAGGCAGTGTTTTATCATGAAACACAAAGCGGTAGGCCGTTTGATGCTCCAATATTTTCAGCAATTGTTTGATACTTGTTTCTTTTACCTGCAGGGTGATCGTCTCCTGCGCGAAACAAATAGCCTGCACCTGAAGGCAGGTTAAAAAAAGAAGAACCGTTAATTTCATAGTAAGCAGCAATTTGCCGGTGGGAACAGGTTTCCCCTTCCATTCCAGGAATACAAGTTTTAACATACCTTTGATGTTGGTTTAGTAAATGATCATTCAGGACATTTTCTAGCCTAATTCCGGGGGGAAGTGTTCCACCACTTCCCCCTTTCTTATATTTGGTTGATGTATAATTATTTATTTACTGATAATAATTTCTCCGTTTACCATTTTAAAGCTGAATGGATAAGATAACTGCAGGGCATCCAGTGCTTTCAGGATCGTTTCACTTTCAAAGGTGCCGGAATACCGGTAATGCTTTACTTCTTCATCTGCAAAGGTGACCCGGATACCATACCATTTTTCCAGCTTGCCTGCTATCACTTCCAGTGGCTCGTTTTCAATTTCCAGCCGGTTTCTTACCCAGGCTATTTCCCTGGCTTTGTGATTTACCGGATCAGCGTCCAGCGGCACTACTTTAAAAGGATTGGCCGGCGCTGAAAGCCCGGCTGCATTCGTTGTTAGTTTCTGATTGGGTTGCAATATGATCTTCTCTTCCGGTTTGCCGGCCAGTGTAACTTCCACCTTTCCTTTAAACAAGGCGGTTTCCGATTGATGGCTGCCGGCATAGGCGCTTACATTAAAAACGGTACCCAGTACCTTAATATCAAAAGCGGTAGTATGTACAATAAATGGATACTGTGCATGTTGTGTTACATCAAAAAAAGCCTCTCCTGAAAGGGTTAGCTGCCTGTTGGCTTCATTAAATCCTGCGGCCAGTTCTACGGTACTGTTTTGCCGCAAAATAATGGAGGAACCATCCGGCAGCACTACCGTTTTACGGAGATCCTTGCCGGCATTGATAATCACCATGCTTGTTTTGGGAGAAGTGATATCGGCAACGGTATTGGTACGGTTGAACAGGTAAATGGCTCCGGCCAGCAACAGGATGCCTCCCAATGCAGCGGCATATTTAAATAACGGATTGATTTTTCTGCCGGGAGGAGTGATGGGCTGCCCGTCCAGGGCCGAATGGAGAAGCTCATATTGTGAAATACCATCTTTCAGGTGTTTCAGTTGCTCCAGGCGGTTACCCTGCCGGGCCGACAGGACCTCAATCATATACCGGGCTTCCTGTACAGCGGCCTTCTTTTCGGGATGGCGGGTCAGCCAGCTCTCCCAAAATAATATATCTGTGTCGTTCTCTTCCAGGCAATAGCGCTGGAAAGATTCATCACATGCAAAGTCGGCAGCTTCGAAGTCCTGGAAATTCATGTAGGTATGCCTTTAACTATACAGACGGCGAAACCCGCCGTTTTTCCTAAGGGTTTTATAAATTTTTTTTCGGGAGATGGGAAAGTGCTGCTATTTCAGCATTTTCCTTAATGCTTTGATGGCATCATAAATGGTATTGTAAGCCGTTTTCACGGTTTGCGAAGTTTGTGCGGCGATCTGTTCATACGACAATCCTTCAAAAAATTTAAGCCGTATCAGCTCTATCTGTCGCGGGGTTAGCGCTTTCAGCGCCTGTTGCAGCCGCTGTTTTAATTCTTCATCCTGTTGTACCTGGATAATAATTTCTTCATAAGATAATTCGCGCTCCGCTTCTTTATCCGTCATCCGGTGAATGGCGGCATGGATCTTCGACTGGTACGCCAGCTGATCCAGCAGCTGGCGTTTCAGGGCGGTAAATAAATAGGCCGGTACATTGGTTACCGGGCGCAGCGTTTGATGCCCGGTCCACAGCTGTAAAAACAATTGTGTGATACAGTCCTTTACCAGTTCATCGCTGCCGCAAATTTTCAATCCAAACCTCAGCAGATGTGAATAGGTATTATTATACAGTGCAAACAACGCCTGTTTATCGCCGTTTCTCAGGCGCTCCCAGTGAATATTATTGTCTTCTTCATAAGACATAAAAATGCAGGTCGTTATAATGTTGATATCGCAGTTTCCTTCATCAATTCCCTGATGGCTGCTTCCAGTTGCTGATCTCTTCCTTTAATTATCTCTTCCCGCGTGTTATTCACACGTATATCCGGCTCCGTCTGATGATTTTCCAGGTAATACCCTTCCCTGCTTTTTACACCCAGTGAAGGCACGCTCCAGTGGAGGTTACCATCAGATAATGTTTCCCCGGTCATGAAGGTACAGCTTCCCGGCACCGGCATACCTACCAGCCTGCCCATATGGAGATACTGATAGTCGAACACAAAACAACTGCCATCACTGTAGTTAGCTTCGCTGGCAATCACCACCGACGGCTTTGTCCAGCGGAAGCCGGGTTCCATGCTCTCTACCTGGGAGTCTGTCGTATTTTTCCTCACCTCCGTGCCACTCAGCATCATACCCAGGTCTGAGGCCAGGTCGCCTCCCCGGTTAAAACGGGTATCCACCACAATGCCTTTGCAGCCGGCATATCGGCCCATTATTTCGCTGTAGGCGTTGCGATAGGCAGCATCATTCATCCGGTATAAATGTATATATCCCAGCTGTCCGTTGCTGAGGCGTGTTACTTCGTCCCTGTTACGTTTCACCCATCTTTTATACAGCAGATCGCTTTCTGCTTCCGGCGTAACCGGCGTTACCACTATATCCCGCTGCTGACCGCCATCACTAATACGCAGCCGGGTATTTTTACCTGCCCGGTGATTAAGATATTGGGAAAGATCTTTATCTGCCGTAATCTCCTCTCCATCTATGGCTGTAATGAACATGCCTGGCTTCCCGCCAAATGCCTCCTGATCCAGCGGACCATTGGGAAGTATCTCACTTATTTTCACACCAGCTCCCCTGTAAGATACATCGTAACAAATACCCAGGGAAGCGGTTTCTTCTTTTTCTTCCGCAATATTGCTGCCTGTTGCCCCGCTGTGACTTACATTCAGCTCACCCAGCATTTCGCTCAGCATCTCTGCCAGTTCAAAGTTATTGGCAATATGCGGCAGAAACTTTTCATAATTCCGGCCATACGCTTCCCAGTCGGCGCCGTGATAACCGGCGGTATAAAATGCTTCCTTTGTTCGTCGCCAGATATGTGAAAACATCGCCTTCCTTTCTGCGGGCAGATCTATTTTCATAGTACCGTTAATGGTAATGCTATGCTGCGTTTTCCCGGTGGTATCCAATTGCAGGATACGGGCGTCTGCCAGCAGGAAAAGTTGTTGTTGTGCAGTATCCCATTGCAGGGAGCAATCTTCCGCCTTAACAGACAAAGGCATCGTGGATGTTTTGGTGGGTATATCCGTTATCCACAATTGAAAAGCCGCACCGGCTTTTACGAGATAGTATAATTTATGACCGTTTTTACTCAGTAATACATCCGCCAGCATAGCGGCCGATGGGGTTAGTTTTGTAATCCGTTCCGCATCTTTAAAACTGCCGCCGGAAAACGGTAACGCATATACGTCCTGTTGCCGGCTGCTGCTGGTGGAAAAACCCCGCAGTCCGTTCCGGTCGCTTTTCCAGATCATCATGTTTCCGTCCATTGCCCATTGCGGCGCCTCATCGGCAAAGCCGCTTTGCGTAATATTTTGTACACTACCACTACCATCGGCTGCTACGAGGCCTACTTCCTGGTTGCCGGCGCCCGGCTGGTTGTATTGAAGCAGGAGATACTGGGTGTCGGGACTCCAGCGAAAATACTGATCGTGATCCTTACGGCTGAATAACGACGCAATGCGACGGCTCTTTCCCGAAGCGATGTTATATATTTTTAAGGTCACCCTGTTTTCAATATAAGCTACTTCTTTTCCATCGGGAGAATACAAGGGCTGATAATTTTCCTGGCTGTTGGCCAGCAACACATTTTCCTTCGCATGCAACAGATCCATTTCGCAGAGCTGCCAGCCACGGCTGCTTTCACTGGCATACAACAATTTTGTGCCATCCGGTGAAAAGCTCAGGTCCGCCTCTTCTCCGGGAGTATGCGTCAACTGCCTGATAGTGCCCTGTTTCATATCGGCGGAAAATACATCTCCCCGGAAAATAAATGCGCACTCCTTACCGGAAGGTGAAACCACACTGTATTTAATATGATCCGCCACCGGCACTACGGTTGTGTTTTCTATGGTCCGGCTGGTAACACGTATGTTTACTTTTTGGGGCGCGGCGCCCGGCGCCTGCAAATAAATATCTCCGTTGAAACCAAAGCACAGCGTGCCATTGCCGGCTGCGCTCAGAAACCGGACGGGGTAATGTTTAAATGTTGTGAGTTGTTCCGATGTTCCGGAACGTTCCAGCCACAAACGGTGTACATTAAAACTCCCGCTCTCTTCACTCAGATAACAGATGGCCTTTCCTTTATTGGTAAACACCGGTGATCTGTCTTCCCCGCGAAAGTTTGTCAATTGTTGGTAGGTATCTTTCTGCGTATCATACAGCCATATATCCCTTGCTGCAGCAGATACCTGGTGTTTTCGCCACGGGTTCTCGCGGTTCTTCTTATCGTGATAAATAATATATTGATCATTGAGCTTTGCATCTTCCGCGGGAACAGCTAGTAGCTGCGTTACCCGTCCACCATTTACGGATACACGATATAGTTCGGGTTGCGCATCTGAAGGAAACTGCCGGTTATCCACCACATCCATTCTCACGCCACCAAAAATCACCTGCTGATCATCTTCACTAAAATCATATGGATACTCATCTGCCGAATGAAAGGTAAGCTGCTTTTCATTTCCCCCGCCGGCAGGTACCAGGAAGATATCCGCATTACCATAGCGGTCCGAAGCAAAGGCAATACTGCGGCCATTGTGGCTCCATACAGGCATCCACTCTTCCGCACTGCTATTCGTCAACTGTATAGCAACGCCACCAGTAGCAGCTACGGTGTATAAGTCGCTTTTATAAGTAAATGCTATTGTTTTTCCATCAGGAGAAATAGAAGGATAACGCAGCCAGCAGGGCGAACTTTGGGCAAAAATATATTCCCCCCCAAACAAGATGAGTAAAATAATGATCAGTCTTTTCATTCGCAGTTTGTAACAACCCGGATAAAGATACAAATATATAATTCATATTTTCCGGGGTTACTACACCTTGCTAAATGCCCAGCATCACGCGCTCTTCCTCAGCTTCGGCTTCTTCCTGAGACGCTGGTGGCGCATCGGTTACTTCTGTGAGCAGCAGGGTATATCCCAGCAGCAATACAATTAATAATACCTGGTACCGCAATACAATAGGCGCTGCAAAAACGCTGAACGCAAAATTCAGCCCGATGAAAGTCCAGCACAACAGCAGCGCGATATTAAATTTACGGCTGGTTTTCCGGATCCCTTTTTTAATAAAATAGCGGATCGTTTCTTCTATAAATAACAAATGACAAATCACTATCAATGAAGGGAACAACGACATCAGCGTACTTTGCCAATTGTTGTATTTGCCTTCCGGCTTTGGCTTATCCCCATCTTTAAAAAAAGTAGCTACTTCTTTATTCACCAGGTTAATGATAGGCCGGTTATACCCGCCTAATACTTCCAGCTCCGGTAACAAATAAAGCTTTGCATTGCCCAGCAAATAATAGCGGGTAAAATCCCAGGGATATTTCCGGATCATATAATTTCCATAGTCGCTGTATAAAGGCGCTACGCCGCACCAGCCGGCATATACGTCTTTGTCCTTATGCTCCAGCCCATAGTCTCTCAACAACCCCTTCTGCGGCCCGTTCATGTCCCACATAAAATACGATCCGTCTGACACAACAATTCTTCTCGGCAGCTTCTTCAGCGCCGTCATGTAGTAATATACTGCCTTATGCGTTTTGGCAAACTGCTGTGGCACTCCCACAGAATCCAGCGGCACATACTGCATCATATACATGGCATTATTCATGATCTGCCAGCCACTGAAAGCAGAAAATATTTTTACCCCGGAATGCTCCGCAGTTTTCTGACGGGTAAACAGCACAAACGAAACAATCAGCACCACCGGCAATAAAATAGCCACCACTTTCTGCCACGGCCGGTAAGCAGATAATAAAATCGGTATCAGCGCCACCAGCGGGTAAAACATGGCATTATACCGCACCGTAAACGCATATCCCAGCAACAGCCCGTGAAATACCAGCAACAGCGTAGTTGGCTTGTGCAATATCCAGAGCAACAGGGTAATCCAGGTAAGTCCAAGCGAAAGGAACAGCGCATCTGAAATAAAATAATTGCTCAGAAACGGGAACAATGGGTTAATAAGCAGAAAAGCATAAAAGCCATACCTGAAATAGCTCTGCGGATTAAAAATGTAACATACACTGAAATAAAAGAAAAAGGCGCTGGCTTCCAGCAATACAAACTGCACCACGGTAAGCATTGTTTCCGAACGGAAAAACTGGTGAAACAACCACAGGAATTTGGAATATCCTATGGGCCAGAGGTTGTAATTCCTGTTCTGCAGGGCCGTTTCCATATAAGACCCGGTATCCGACGTAAAATCTATATACGGGAAGAAATGTTTGAATACCACCATCTTGATCACCGCAACAATAACAGCTGCTGCCAGGAGCAGGCCATTGCGCCGGCTGGCAAATATAAAGGCGCCGAAACCAGGAGCGGGAGTAACAAAGGACCGGGGAGATAGTAATAACATAGCCAGTTTTGAGGGATTTTACATATGGCTACAAGTATAAAAGAAGCCACTGAATTGAGGTATCAGTGCATGATTTTCAGTGTTTTAAAGATCTTTTTTTGAGAAAAAAGGATTAAAAATTTGGTAATTATCAGAAATGTCATAATTTCGCGGTCCTGAATTGCTATTGCCTGATAGTATAACGGTAGTACGACAGACTCTGACTCTGTTTGTCTTGGTTCGAATCCAGGTCAGGCAACTTTCCCGGAAACGCTTACCCATTAAGTGTTTCCGGTTAATTTCTCTCTCTATTATTTGTAGCAAAATACGGCAAACTCTAACAGTTGCCTCTAACAGTTAATCCTTTTAAATTTTGCTGCATGAAACCAATTTCAGCACCCGAGAATCAAAGAAAAATGCTACTGAATGGTTGTTACAGAACACCCATTGCCGTTTACCCTACAAATTGGCACACCAAAAAAGGCTCTATGCGAAAGAGCTGGTACATATGGTATCGGTACTTCGATCCGTTGTATAAAGACCTACATCCCAACGGCATGCTTATATCAATTCGCGGCATGAATGATATTAAAGTGCTGGAAGAAAGGCAAAATGAAACCAGGTTACGCCTCGAGGAAGCACTAAAGCTGCTGGACACCTACAATTACAACCCGATAACAAAAAAGATCAATACGGCGCCCAAAGCTGGCATAATGGCCACTGATGAGGTTACACCTCAAACCCTATTTATAGAGGCTCTCAGGGTAGGGAAAAAGCGTTTAAACTATGTCCCCCAGGCATTACGTGATGTTGAATCGGTAATCAATGGTACTGAACGTGCAGCGAAGGCATTGGGCATCGATAACCTTTTTATTCGGGATGTAAGCCGTAAGCACTTTGTTAGGATTTTTGAAAAGTGCAGAGAATTGAATGAAAGATTCTCAGTCAACAGGCAAAATATGTACCGGGCCTATCTCATGGCTATTTTTAAACAGCTAATTAAGTTAGAGGCAGCCGAACATAATCCGCTATCTGCGATTGAAAAAGAAACCAAAGGAGATGTAAAAACATTGGATGGCGCTGAAGATAGGACAGACTCGATTCATGATGTGTTGACGGCCGAAGAAAGGAAGCTTGTTGATACCCACCTGTACGAAAAGTGCTATACATATTGGCGGTATATGCAAACCTTCTTCCATTCTGGCGCAAGATCCACCGAGTTGTTTCGGGTTAAAGAAAGCCATGTAGACTTAAAGAAGCAGCGATTCAAAACCCTGATTATGAAAGGCCGGAAATGGGTATGGGTTTGGCGTACCATAAAAGACATAGCCTTACCGCTATGGGAGGAGATGCTTAAAGAGTGTACACATTACCGGAAACTTTCCAGCCAGCATGCTACCGATCCATACCTTTTTGGGAAAGGATTGCAACCCAATGTTACAGCAATTAACCCTGAAACAATAAGCAGGCGCTGGCACCGGTGGGTAATTACCGATAAAATGAAAGTGGTTAATGGGAAGATTAGAAAAACAAATGGCCTGGGCATTAAGAAGCGATTCTATGATATTAAGCACCTTCATTCCACCGAAATCATGGATACCTTAGAAGGTAGAATAGGAATTGAACAGGCTGAAAAAGCAGTTGCGGAAATGAACGCTCATACCAGCACCGACATGCTGCAGCAGGTATATGATAAGAAAAACGACGCCAGGAAACAAAATAGGATAAAAGGTATAAGAAACAGCTTTGCGTGACCAGTGTCAGGTGAAAAACAAAACGGCTGGGTAAATACCCTGCCGTGATTGTATTATGTAAACTATGTTTCATAATAACGTAAAGTTCCCTAATTCCCATAACACACTATTACGGGAATCCGTAAAGCCCTGAACTTTTAAGCTGGTACGGTTAACCCTAACATGGACAATCTCCTCTCTACCGAATCAATGCAATCGTGAAGCAGTTCAGCATAGGTCGGCTCTGTAGCATAGCCTGCAGCTGCTATTGCAGTTGCAAATTCATGTGCATCGGTAAATTTGAATGCTGGTGAGTAACGTGGGTTTTCCTGTAGGAATTTCCCATGATCCGCAAATCCCTCCGCGGCTGTGTCATAGGCCCGGAACCAATCATCCACATACCACCGGTACATGGTCTTCCCATCGGCATCTTTAAATTGCACAATCCTGTGAACAGCGGGGAATTGGTGTAGGGATCTGTTGCTATCCGGGAAAACCTCCTGTGTGGGCAGCTGCTGCCTCTTTCCCTTCCAGCCTTTGCCAGCCTTGATGCCAAAAAACGCATTCTGTGGGGCCTTATTGCCCCAATCGCTTTCCAGGCCGGCATCACCCAGCACAAAGGTTACTGGCTGCTTTGTTTCTCTCCAGGACTTCACTGCAGCAGCGAAATAGAGCTTTATGAATGTACTTATCTTATCGTTTCTATTCATGGCTATTGTTTTTCAATATCCCCGTTGTCATAGACTTTCAGGGTCGCAATCAATTTTCTACCGGGTACCGGTATGGTGTCTACTGGTGGACCTACCACCGGTGGCTGAGTCACCGGGCCCCGAGCGTTAGTCAAAAGCCACTCAAACACGTTCAGGTTTTTACCGTTTAACTCCCGAGTGATTGATCCGTTGTATATCGCATCCCATCCCCCATGGCCGCCGGAATAAACCGTTGTAAAGGCATTTCCGCCTGTAGCATTGATGCTGGCAGTATATGCTTTAGCATTATCAGTAAACCCGTCCATATTTCCCGAAATAAACCATACCGGTGTATTGTATTTACCGAACAGGGGAAGGTTTTTTACAGCTGATTGTTCCAGAGCTGCAGGAGAAAGGCTCGCGACTGCGGCTATCTTCCCCGCAAACGATTCATCCCAATTTGCATACATCATAGCAGTCTGTCCGCCGGCGCTCAATCCAGTGGTATAGATCCTGTTGGTATCAACCCGTAGCCTCATGTTAGACATAATGAATTTCCATGCATATCGCATGGCTGAGGGATATGGTGACCAGCCACCGGCGTCCTGCATGGCCACAACAATGAATTTTTCCACCTTACCCGTGATTGGATTAACTGCCTGCGGCTCCCATCCGTTTTTGATTCTACCCAGCAAATAACTTCCTGTCAACCGGCTAACGTCTTTCCCAGCTTCTCCAACACCGTGGAAAAAAATAATGGTTGGATAATACTTCTGCGCGCTGTCCTGGTATTCTTTTGGGGTATACACAACAGTGTTGGATGGAAAGGCCGGCAACGCCCATTGCGTGGACGGGCTCTGAAAAATTGTAAACTGCGCTGAGGCAATAAGGCTACATAACAGTAGCAAAGCAAGTAATTTGAGTTTCATTTTTAATTATAATATTTCTGTTAGCATAATTGCACATAAACCACCGTCGTTGCTACTTCCGGGGTATTGCGCGTTAAGTGTCATTTGAATTGTTCCCGAAGATGACTGAAGGGCGTCCCAGGTGAGATAATCCATAACGTTGTAAACATCATCCAGGGAGTTTTTTGTAATGCCGCCAATGATACCCGTTATCCCGAAATGTGCAGTTCCCGATTCCGTTTTGTAATAAGGCATAATGTCAATTCGGTATGTGGCGCTGTCGTTCATTCCGGTGAATGACCATGTGTTACCGGCATAGATCCTGCGTGACTCGGCAAATACGCCTTTATCGAATCCGTGATATGATCCAGGCTGGCCAGGTAGATCTGCATCCCACTGGGTATATCCAAACGTGATTGAAACACCGGTCAGGTTGCCATCCATATCTACCAGGTTAGAAACAGTAGATCCGCTGGCAGTACTTGTGATTTGGTTGTAATTCCCGGTGGCCGGATAGGTAGAGGTTCCAAATGACAGAAGGATACGTTGTTTGCCTGTTTCATGGAAAGCCTGAAGCGCGGACAACCTGGATAATAATGCCGTTTTCTCTGAGCTGGGAGAAAGTGCGTTCACGATCTTTGTGGCTTCCAGGTAGTGAAAATAATCCTGGGAATCTTCGGCGCGCTGAACATAGTTGCCAGCTTCATCTTCGCGGATCAAACTATGGAGTAACAGCCAGTCCTCGAAATTCCAACCCGCCGTGGCGAAGTTTAACAGATATGCATTCCAGGCAGCTCTACTATGATCAGCCCCAAATGGGAACCTCGATAACGGCGAGATTCGGCCGTTTTGTGCTAATAGGGCTGCTAATGGTCCGCTGGTGTTTCCTACTCCGACTGTAGAATCCGACAAACCTACCATCCAAAAGCCGGGAATGTCCTTTATTGACGCTGCATTTGCGCTGGCGCCGTTTGTCGGCGGAGAACTGATACAATAACCGGCAATCTCGATATTGTGGGCGATCAGGTATGCAATTACCCCTTCTGCACCATTACTCAATCCTGTCAGGTAGATTTTATTGGAATCGACATTGTAATAGGTCTTATAGTAATTTATTGCCTTTACAATCGCTTCCAGATACTCACTCCACCCACCCGTGGTAAGCTGCGGGGAGCCAGTAAGGCACTTCATCAGTTGTCCCGTTTCCGAAATAACCTGCGGTAAACCATCCTGCAGGACATCTTCTATATTTGTACCAACCTGGCCGGCGCCATGTAGAAATATATTCAGCGCCGTTGGAACGGCTCCAGTATAACCAGCCGGTATAAGCGTGTACGTTCGGCGGCCAGTAAGGCTATCGTAGATATTATCATTCGGACCACCGGTGCCGAAGAATTGCTGCGGGGTCGGCGCACCAGAAATAATTTCCACCCATCCGGAGGAGCCACGAACATGATCACCATTCTTTAATGGTATCCATGCCGATCCGTCGTAGATCTTTGCACTACGGTTGATGGCATCTGCCCAGATGGTACCTGTGTTTATTTTTAGATTGCTCATTACGCTTATGGTTGTATCCAGATATCACCGGCGCGGTATGTTCCGCCCGTTGGCTCTTCTTCCTGCTCAAAAACCTGTACCGGATGCACATCTGCAGCGTTGGCCTTTAAAGCCAAGCCAGCATCAACATAACTCTTTGTTGTCGGATCAGCTTCCAATGTCGCTACGGCTGCCTGCAGGGACGTATCATCGTAGTTACTGAGTCCTGCCAGCTTGTTTTTCTCAGCAGTGGTATAATCGTTCGTAGACAGGCTCTTTCCGGCAATCTTATCTACTTTACCGGCAAGGGCCTGGGTAATTGTTGCAGCAAAATTCGGATCATCACCCAGGGCAGCCGCAATTTCATTCAGGGTATCCAAGGTACCAGGTGCCGAGGCAATCAGGTTTGCAATTGCTGCAGCAATTGCCTCAGTAACCGCTTGCGTGGTCGGATACTTCGTGTTATCGGGGACTAACAGGGTCGTAGCTTTGTTAGCTAGGTTTTCCGGTGTGAACCCTAAAGCCGCCTGCTTTGCATTCCACGATGCCTTCTCGGTGTCAGTGGAAAAACGATGTGTTGGGTCCTGGATCATAGTGTCAGCAGCTTGGCTACCGCTATGATTGGCCCTATCAAGGTAATACGCTGGTGGAGAGCCGGCGAGTTCGTCAGAATCATTGACTATGCCATCGCTATTTGTATCATAAATAGCGATGGTCATATCCCCGATAGATCCACCAGAACCAACGTGTATTGCTGGTGCTATAACAACTTTCGTAATCATTCTGATATATTTTCAACGTACACCAATGGCCCTTTCAGGCAAATACAGGCATCATCTGCGTTCTGAATCACCAGCATATCATACTGGTAGCGTCCAGGAGGCAGATTATCCTCCGTATATTTCTTGTCCAGTACCAAAACCTTACGGCCAGTTTCCTGGGCAGTCTGGATTGTAAACCCTTCGCCTATTTTGTATTTCAATACAACCTGTCCGGAACAGCTTTCGACGGCCATATGCACATCTACAAGTGTCGTGGGGTCAACCGGATCACCTTCATCAGTTTCATAAAACTCGAAGGCGAAGCTCAGACTTCCCATGCGTTGTATCCGAATGGGTAGTTCAGCTGCTATTACATTTGTTAGCTCCATCATTTGAATATTCCTTTAATTAAGCCCGATATAGCTCCGGTTTTGAACTTTATGATCACCCATACTCCAACTGCGGAAGCAATCCCGAAAAGCCACCAATATGCGGTGTTTCGCTGATTTTGAAACCTATCCCTTTCCGCCTGTAAAACAGCATTCGCCCGCAACAAACTGTCCGCCTTCATGTCTGCCAAACCGCGCGCGATCAGCATCGCCCCATAGGCATTGCTATTCCGGATTATACTGTCCGCATTCACGGTAACTGGAGGGCATGGCGCCTGTATGGTGAGCTGTCCGCCCTTGCTTTTTACGGTACCCGAATCAAAGTCTGGACAGTTGGCCTGCAACCGGAGCTGGGCCACTCCTCCCGGCATGGTGATAGGAAAGGATATGTAATTGCTATCCGCATACCTCCCCTGAAGGGCTCGCAGGTAATCACGCTCCTTCTGTGCCTGTTCTGATGCAAGCTTCTCTGCAGACTTGCAGCCGGCCAATAACGCGACTATGATTAATAAATACTTCATTTTACGTAGGTATTAACTTTTGCTTCTAAAAGTGCAGTTCGTACTTTCAGATCGGCGAGATCAGCCTCAATCTTTGCTTTCCAGATCTTATTGTCGGCTGCCTGCACTTCCTGATTTCGCTCTATTCGCGCCGTAGATTCACCGACGTTATCGATCTTACTTGCCTGTCTGCCAATATATCCAACTACGGCCACCGTCTGAATGATTACGATGGCAACCTGAATAATATTTAATCGTACTTCGCGTATGTCCATTGTTACTTATTGTCAAGTTTTTTAATCAGGCCGGCCAGCCTATCCACGGAAAACCCAATCAGGAAAGCCAGATATGTGGTAAGCTGTTGTCCCAAAAGTTCCTGTGAAAATCGGATAGTGATAAAGATCAAAATAGTGCTGATCACAATCTTCTTCCAGTTATCACGGATGAGAAACTTGTAACTGAACTGCGTTGGACTTTCAGAACTGTGAACATCGCGTTGATTAGCCTTTAAAAGCGTATTCAAAACCGCTCCCACGAAAGCGTATAATACGGCTACCAGAAAAGGGATTAGGGCGATACCGCCAAGTACTTCCGTAATGATTTGATCTTTCATTCGTTAGTTTTTAATTTTTATGGTTGACTCGTTATAATCCAGTTTGTTCCGTCGCTTTGAACCGTTATTCTGGTAGTGGCAGATAATGCGGCATTAACCCAACTTGTATAAGATGTCCCTCTAAAAACAACTCCGGGAGAGAACGCCAAGCCATTTGATGTGACATTCGCAGCCTCATCGACTATTACATATTCTCTCCCTGTATTCGCTGAAGCCGCTGGTAAGGTTAGTACAGGCGTTCCAGTTGTTGCACGGTTGATTATCGTATAGTCGTCAACAGTTGCCGTATAGCTTGCTGTTATTACTCTAACTGCCTTCACGTTCCCGGCAGACCATGTAGCCAGGCCAGCACCATCCGAGGTTAAAACCTTACCAGCGCCAGGTGAGCCACCAGAAATTTTAAGTTGATTAGTAACTTCAAAATTTCCAGTTGTCCCATTCACAGTTGCCCTAACTGTACCTGCACTAGTCTGAAAGAGTACATTACCTGTACCCATAGTTCTTACGAAAACATCCGCTGAACCTGACAACCCAAATTCACCTATTGGAGCAGTTCCCGTACCCAGTATGTAAGCATCTGTTGCCCATATATTACCTTGTACTTGTAACGGAGAAGACCGTCCTGTAGAAGGTGACGAATTTCCTATACTAAGAATGCCATCAGTACTTATTGTTACTTTCTCACTACCACCAACATTAAATCTGAAAGCATCCCCACCAGCAGCGACATTGAATAACAAATCCGTTGATGTAGGGCTTGAAACTGATTGTGTAATTACTCCCGAAGGCATCGTAACCACTCCAGTAGAGCGGGCAATGGTCAACGGCGAACCTAAGTACGATCCTGAATTATCATACCTGCCAATGTTAAAATCATTTCCCACATTACCGGCAGCTTCTGTTGTCGATTTGAATAATGACCATCTACGATTGGCAGAACCGTCACCATAACCGGTGTTTGTGTGAATTGTAATATCTGCTGTTCCTGTAACGGCAGTTGTACCGAAAGCATCAGCAATCCCGATCCCTGATATTCGTAGATTAGCTGATTGATCGGCCCCTATTTGATTTTGAATGAAGTTGGCAGTTGTATTAACTAAGTAGCCACCGGCATTGGTACCAATTGAAGTAGCATTTAAAAGGGCCGAGAACTTATATCCAGCTGCATCGATTGTAAAATCTTTTCCATTGGGATCTGCGGTACCGCTACCACCTCTCAAAGTAGTTGGATAGTAGGTTGCAGTGCTGGTTCGATCTATGCCCGCGAAAATCACGTATCCCCCAGGTACGCCTACTTCCGCGGCAGGGCCACTATTTGCAGGACCACCCCAACCTTTGAATCTCGCAGATCCGTTCCACTGCTGACTACCAAGACCATCTAAACTACTTACTAAAGTGGTTCCGCCATAAATAGAAAGCGCATTACTTGCAGAATTTTGGTCAAGGTTCAACCATATCCCGTTTCCTTGCATCCCTATATTGTATCCTGCATGAGTAGCATCAACAGTACCCCACAGGGCAATTTTTGTTCCCGCGCTTCTTGTGGTAAAGGCAGGAGAGGCTGATCCGACAGAATTAAAATTCAATAAGTTTGAAGTACCCCCTGTAAGGCTGATGCCAGATACAAAAGAACCCAACCCCGTATGTGTTGAGGCTCCTGTAATTGAAGCAGCTCCATCTACTATTAAATTTGTGCCTATCCGACCATTACCACTAATATAAAAGTTAGAAGTAGTCTGTAAGGCAGTGCCGTTCTGAATATAATTACTAGAAGCAGCAGCTGGTGCAGCTCCTATATCTGCTGGAGTCAAACTTCTGGTAGTGGCTCCTGTATAATGTCCAGCACTATTAAAGTTTAAGGTGGCAAACACGGTGGCGCCAGATAGTGTATTATTAGTAGCTATACCAGTAGGATGATTGGCCTGGGTAAATACTGGATTCCCTCCTGCCGTAGGTATTTGGCTAAATGCCGCTACTCCCGTAGAGCGTGTAATGCTAAAAGGAGTACTGATAATATTTCCTGTATTATCGAAGCTTTGTAACAATAAATTATTGCCAACATTCCCAGCCGCTTCACCGGTAGATCGTATCCAGCGCCATCTTATATTAGTACTGGCAATCGAGGATCCTTCATACATTAGTAAATCTCCAGATGACGACGCTACAGGGTTGACTGCAACAAATCTATTAGCAATACCTGGTCCAGCAGACCAAAAACCTGCTCCTGACTGTGCTGCTGATACTTGATTCTGGATATAATTCCCAGAACCGCTTCCAGGTGCAGCATCGGTGATTCCATAACCGGCCAGAGTCGTAGGAGTACCGGTGATCTTACTCCACGGTAAAGAAGCTAACCAGCTGGGGTTTGGGTAACTACCTGATAAAAGGGGATACCGCGCATCGCCGCGGGCATTGGTCCAGTACAAGTTCGTTCCTTCAGGGACATTGGTAGTCGTACCATTCCAGCCGATAACACCGGTGGTGCTACCGAAAGTTATTGGCCCACTACCCGAAAGCAGGGGACGCACCTTTGTTGAAAAACTCGGTATATCGGCAGTGTCAATTCCGGTGCCGGATGTAACCCGCCCCTGCGCATCTGTGATAACCTTAGTATAGGTACCGGCAGTACCAATATTACGTAAAGTGGTAGCAATGCCGGTAGTGCCGGTACCGGTTATATCGCCGGTGAGCGTAATAGTTTGATTTCCTGTAATAAAAGCGGGTGCCCCGGTGATCTTAGACCAGGGCAGAGATGTTAACCAAGATGGGTTACTGTAACTTCCAGTCAATACTGGATATCTCGCATCACCTGTTGTTGCTGTAAGATATCCGGCAGACGCATGATTTCCCCAGCCAAACGCCGTATTCCAGTTGGAAATATTGGTAGCAGTAATAGCTTTCACATTTGCAGGAACGGAAGGATCTGTCTCCGCTGCGTTCACACGTGCGCTGGTGAAATATTTGTTGGTTGCTCCTTCCGCGACATCATCTGTGGCCAGCACAACAGCACCTTGCTGCCCGTTTACACTCGTTACGGTCGCACCGTTGGGGTTGCGTTGCCAGATAGTGCCGTTGTAAATCACATCATCGCCAGCTGCGAAAGTTATGTTGCCTGAACCGAGATTGCGTGTTCCTCCTACGGTTACCCGGTATGTCCATCCTGCCGTACCGGTACCATCGACCAGAGTGGGCGTGTTAGTACTGGCATCCCAGGTGCCTTTATATACTTGCGCTCCAGAAGGAAGATATGCTGCAGGTACTTTACCATCCGATCCAATCGGCGCCACGCCATTGATTGCCCCCTTTTGCGAAAGCGGAATAGCCAGGTTGATTCTATTACTCAGGCTGACAGTATCCCCTTTACGCAAATATTTGCTGAGCATATTGGCAGTATCAGAAACGTTCACCTTCGCATTAATTCTATTGCTCAGGCTCGCCGTATCGACTTTTTGCAGGAAGCGGGCATCCGACTGGGATGTGGTATAAAAGCCAAGTTTAATGGCAATCTCACCACCGGTGTTTTTGTGTAGGTAAAGCGTATCGTTTGAGATACGACCAGAATCCACCACTGTAGCATTTGAAACTATTGGCACCCACTTATGAAGAATACAATCATACGTATAGACGATACCGTTCTTTTTTGCAACCTGCTGGCACGGATTCGCATTTATAGACGGGCTCAAAACGGTATCCTCCGGCAGATGGAACCAGCCATTTGCGCGGAGTTCAAGAAACCCAACCCGTGTATTATTATCGGTTATTCGCTGGCCGTAGGCAGCAGCTGTAAACAAAAGAAATAATATAGTAATAATCCGTTTCATACTTTAGTAGATTACGATTGTAAATACCTGGTCTAATTCCAGGATATCACCTTCCTGCAATAGTTCCCATCCGCCGGCAGTGATAGGGCGATACTGTATTAAATTCATCAGGACACCATCGCGGTATAACCGGAATCTTTTGCCAGCCAGCTCTGGTTTGCTATAGTAGTTTCTGCCTGCCCAACCAGCTTCGATAATTATTTCTTCATCAGTCGGTGCGATTTGCTCCTGAACTGCTGCCGTAATACAAGCCAGAAAATCCGGCCAGCTATACCGCAAGTAATCATCCGGAGTGATGACGAATATTGTAGCATCATCTGCCGGGCAGCCTATGGCTACACTAACCGAATCCCGTAATTCTATCGCACAATCAACCATTAGAAAATTGTTATTACCTGGTTATTAATTTTAAGGCTGCAGCCACCAATCCCCAGCACATAGCAACAACCTTCACTGGTTCCTGTAAGACATTCTATCATGCTTTTCCTGTCATAGTCGCTGCAGGTCGCCGCCGGCACATCGCCCCATGAGCCTCCAGGCATTGCGCCCTGGCCGACTCCGGTAAGGCACCCAGCCAGTTCCGCTTCATTCTTCTTCAAGCAGTCAACTATCAGCATTTACTTATAGAGCTTTGTTATAAAAATGAGATTCAAATTTGTGCATACCGATATATAGATGATGTACCAGATCACGCTGCCCACAATGCCGAAAGACCATATCCCCAGCGAAAGAATAAAGACGATATAAAACAGGAATGATACCTGGGCAATCGCATGAGAAAAGCACACCTGGCAGCCACCCATTACCCGATATAAAAATTCTTTTCCATCCAGATCCCACTTACGGAGTTGTTTTTGCCAGTTCTCAGCCCAATTGCCGGGTTGAATGCTCACCCAGAGCATGAACGTAAAGCCAGCGACAGCAAGCCAAAAAATGAGCGTAAAAAAGAGAAATACCATCATACTGAAAGTGTTATTTTATTTGTAAATCCGTATGTATTGAACATGAAGTGTTTTCCTGCAGGTGTAAATAGCTGCATCTTTAACAGGATCTGTTCAGGATAATCATTAGGAATGATTATTTCCTCACCAATCACCAGCTCCAATTCTTTTTCCAACCAAACACCATTGAAGCAAACCCGCACCTTCCAGGCACCGGGCTCTGTGGCAGATATTCCAGTAGTTATTGGGCCACAGCTATCAAAACAGCCCAGGTTGCGTGTTACTCTGCATCCACACATTAGCATTCAGGTTTACAAGGGTTAGGAAGACAGTTATCCGGCATTCGGGCAAACTGCGTTGTAAATTGAAATTCTAAAGAAACTACCTGCCGTTCATTAAGATGCTCCAAAACGTATTGGATATCTTCTTTCCGGATCTTTGCCAGTTCCTTTGCCACCGCGACCTCGCGGATATATACCGAGCGTATCGGACGAATCCTTTCCTTGCCATATGAGAGTAGTGTATTAAGTAACCATTGTACGAGTTCTTTTGGCCTGGCATCATCGACAATAGCCACCAGGAAACATCGCAATGTTTCATCAAGAACCCGACTGTTATCTGAAAGCTGCTGGCGACTGTCCGAGTAGTCGATGGTGGCCTCGGTCCTGATGTAGAAATAATCACCAAATTCATCATTCATGCCAATGCAAAACTTTTCGCTTCCTTCTCCCTGGTAGATAAGCCCGGTAAGTTCATCCAGGAAAACATTGGCAAAACCTCGGTCGAAAAACCGGTTCTTATCTAACACGAAGTCACGGAGCAATATGAAGTCAGTACTGATCATTGTGATACACCTGTAATTATTTCTTGTTCAACAATCCGAAGTTCATTTATAACCTCCCGGCTGTACCCTTCTTTCTCTGTATCAGTGGCGGGGAAAATGGAGTTGGCCGCCTGTTTAAAATGTTCTTCCAATCCTTTCCGTTTCAGGGATTCCTTCGCATCATTAAAGCCTATCAGCACTTCTTTTTCCTTTGCCTGGAGTGTATATGATTTTGAGAGATCCCCTCGCATCATCAGGTTTACAGTGCCTGTTTGACGGCCCTGTATATCCCGGAACTCCTGGTAACCTTGCTTCAGATACATTGAAGAAAGTTTTTCCTTCTTAACCTTATAGGTCTTTTTACCAGTCTTAACCAGCTTCTGTCCCTTATAGCCACGTTTCCCACCCGGCTTAAAGGCGCTTTTCTTTACAAACTGGTCTTTAGTTGCGTAATAAGGCTTTGTACTGTAGCTGCCAATACGGTTGCCGCTACTATCAAGTCCATCCCGGAAGATTCTCAGCTGCATGGTTGATAGCAGCGAAACAGCGCCGACCATGATAACACGTTCGGTAAGTCTTTCGCCGGCATCATTCGCCAGCTTTTTTAAGTTCTCATTATATTGTTCCAGTGTAAGGCTCATACGTTTGTTACCCATTTAGTTCTGTTACAATCGAGACAGGTATCACGGACGCTCTTTAGCAGCTTAGGAAGCACTTCGGCAAAGTCGTTCCATTTTTGGCGGTAGGTGTTTTCAAATTCTAATTGCTTTTTCTCTGCCTCTTCACGGTTGTAGATGGTAAAATTGTTAAGCCTATCGCTGGACAGCCTTTCCTGCTGAACCAACGCCCGCATCTTATACCAGACGATTTCACCAACGAACTGTTTGCTCCAGGAGCAAAGCAGCTGAGTATAATCACACTCGCAACTGAAAGAAGCATTGATGCCAAAGCCCTCTGATTTCACCTCTCCGGTACCATTCCATCCCTTCACGTAACCACATTCATTGGGCATTGTGCCCCCGCATCCGATTAAGCAGGTAAGAGCGCTGCTGTAGGTGGTCAGTGCGGTATTATCCAGGTAGATCCTCACGATTGATCCGGAGGCGGTATAATCCAACAGGAATGTATTCTGCTGGCCGCCTACGAGTTGAACCGGATAACTAAGCTCATTTCCATTGTCCCACAACTTTAGTTCTATGCTCGCTACTGATTCTACGGGGAAAACGTGTACCTCATGGATCTTCAATTTTCGCAGTGCTGATGGCTTTGCCGCATGAATAGATATACCGCGATTTAGAGGCGCTGCCGGGTTTTGAATGTTCTGTTTGAACGTGCCGGTGTCAACAAATCCAACTACTGGATTCACGCCATAACCGGACATGAGTATCATTTTCAGGAAGTCGCTTTGTACCTCCTGCAGCGCCACATCACGTGCGTTCAAGAGCATATTACGGCCCCTTACATACTTCTCGTCGGTAATGGCTGCGACACCTTTATATTTTATTTCAGGCGCCTGCCAGATGTCATATCCGGAGGATGATTTCACCGGAACAGCACCTGCACATAAATCTTTTATGGAAACGATATCCTGAAGGCAATCAGACATGCAGAAAGAATTAAGGGAGGCCGAAGCCTCCCTGTTTAATGTTGAAAGTTATTATCCAGCTACGGGCGTAAACGCATAGTTGGTAGCGTTGATCTTGCCGCTGATTGCGCTATAACCGGTATAGTTCAACTTTCCTGCGTTGAGCGTGAAGCCGGCGCCGAATTGGTTAAACATAGCTGTCATGTCGGCATCATTGGCCAGGGTCACCTGCGGGCGGAAGGTGCTGCCGTTAAGTGTGAAATCATTCACAATTAACGGGTATGCAAAGCCCGGATCGTATTCATAGACCTTAGCCGCCACAGTGCCGCCAGAGGGAACACCATCTTCAGGGCAGGTTACAGGTGTTGGAGGGCAGGTAGTGAACTGCATGATACCATTCAATCCCTGAATACCGCAGACATTCATAGGCAGCGTGAAAATATCCCAGTTGATACGGAACTGAAAATTCCAGGACTTGGTGCACTTATCGAAGATTACGTCCAGATCCCATAACAGACCGGTAGCAGGGTCATTGATTGTTGAAAACAACCAGTCAGGTCCAGATTGGAACATTTGTTCCGGAACAAGGCCTTTCTGGTCCGTAGCAAAACGGCCTAAGTTCCAATTGAATGCCAGGAATTTAATAAGCTGTGGATCAAAAGCGATAAGGTTCTCTGTGCTGTTGCCAATGGCACCATTCAGATTCTTATCATAGAACCAGTTGTTTGCGCTCACTTTATTGATATCCTGACCCAAATCGTTTGGAGCAGCAATACTTAAAAGACGTTGAATGTTCCAAACTGGTGCAGATCCCACAACGAATGGTTCGTTGAGTTCAGCATCAATATAGGCGCGCTCCAGGTCGAAAATGCCGTCGGGGCGTACCCGGCCGGTGGCGGGATCAACGAGGTTAATGAGCTTTGATGGAGAGCCATCCGGTTGAACACCACGATTTGCCAGTAAGATAGCCGTCATTTGAACTTCCAACTTTCTGCGGACAGTCGCCCAACGAGCATTTAACTGGGCCATAACCCATTCATTAGCCCCGATATTGTCCAAATCGCGCATATCATCCTGATGGATGGTAAGCACCTTGGATGCAGTACATTGATTAAGGGTGAAATATGCTTGCGTTGGTTCAACCTTTAAGCCAGGTTCGCAAACGTTGTCCGAGCAGGAACCATCATCATCGCATTGCGGTGGCAGGTAATTTACTTTAAGCGTGCGCTTTTTGCCAGCTTCTTTACCGATATCGGCTGCGGAAATGGTGTTGTTAAGACGTGCGGCAGCGAGCACCGCTTTCATTGTGCCGCCAACATAACTGGATTTCGCCCACGTCCAGAGAGACTTCTGTATGCTCTGGTGCGCTTTTTTAAAAGACATAGCCTTTAAGTTTATGTGAGAAAATTTGTTTCTGACACCGACTTAAAGGCTCGGTAGGAATAACCTACTGCGTCTTTTAAAAAGGGTTTCGCCTCCCTACTTTCTGATACAAATTTATTACAAATAGTATTATGGAAGGCAAAAAATTATTGTAACTGCGCTTCAAAGGATTGCATATCCTTTTCAAAGTCGCCAGGCGCATTGAAAGAGGTACCTCCAGATCCGCCACCTTTGCCGTCATTGTTCAGATGGGTGATGGGATCCTCATCACGCATATCCGTTTTCAGAATGCCAGTAGATTTTGCAAAATCTGTAAGCACGTCTTTCACCTGGACTGCTAACTGTCCATTCAGTGCCGGTTTTTCCGGGTTGGTGAGGTCACGGAGTTCAATCTTGTTTTTGGCTTCATCATAGTGAATATGATACTTTTTGCCTATATAGTCCTTTGCGATATCGGAAAGGACTGCCATATCACCACCAGTAAGCGGAACGCTTTTAAGATCACCCATCAGCAAAGAGACGATCTCTTTGTTGGTATATTTAGATTTTAAGGTGTTTAAAGCAGTGTCTTTCTCGGCCAGTGCCCGTGCTTTATCTGCTTCTGCCTCGCTCAATGCGGTCTGCATCTGCGTACGGATCTCCTCGAGCGACTGGTCTTTCTGCCCTACCATCACTTCAAGGAACTTTTGAATTGCTTCTTCATCCTTCAGGTCCTTCAGATCTGAAGATTTCAGGACATTCCCTGAAAGACGACGCAGGTGGGCGCGAAGTTCGCCACCGTGCTTTCCGGCTATTGATGCACTGAGCTCGGTACGCAATTCAGCTTCAATATCCGGACGGAGAATCTTCCCCCTGGACTCATCCACGGCTGCTATTGCTTCATCGAACGTCAGGTCTTTTGACGCCTGGTCATCTGCCACAAGTTCTGCATCTACCCCCAGTTGTTGAATAAGTTGCAGCGCCTGTGCTGCGGAAAGTTTTAAACGTGCCATATGTTTTTACGGTTGAAAAGTTTTTTTTAAACGGAACTTTGCCTCATTGCTATAATACCTTTCGTAAGTCGAGGCGCTTACCTTAAAAGGAGTACCGGTTTCCTGCCCATCCGTCAGAGAAACCACCAATACTTCACCGAAATTGAGTTTTATGTGCTCGGTTGCCTTGCCGCCCGGATCTTCCAGTTGTATAACCGTAGATGGTACAAGGGGTGTTTGGGCCGAAGGTACTGATTCGGTGTTTTCACCTGCTGCTGGCGCTTCGGCAGACGCCTTACTAACTTTTGCCATCAACGAATAATTTTATATTTAGGGTCCATTTTTACAAGTTTCTCCGCGAATTCCCGCCCCATCGGATTTATTTTACCTGTTGGGCTTTGTACCAGCACCTGATTGGGCAACAGTTTAACTGTGGACACAGGTGTTTGGGGTTGTTTTATCTGAGTGATCTTCGGCACAAGCGGAGTAGTTGTCGGGATTGGTGCCGGCGGTATTTCTCCTTTAAATTCATCATCCCCCGCCGGCTCCTCCTGGAGGTCTGCAGGTGGTTCCTGATAAACATTTGGATCCTCACCTGCTGCTGGGTCTTTTTCCTCTCCTTCATCTTCTAAGGCAGGATCTGCAATAGGTTCGGCACCTGTTGACTGTTGGGTCATATACTTTTCAAACCCCTTTGAGGACAGGCCTAGCGCCTGCAGATCATAAGGAGACTTGCCCGGATTATCCTTAATAATCTTGGCATCTTTCGGCGAGTACGTTACTTTAACCTTTTCCATGTTTTATACTTTTTGTAACAAATTTATTACTATTTGTAGTATATAAGGCAAAAAAGAGAAGATCACTCAGAAAGGAAGTCCGGACGATATTTACGTATATCATCAGTTGTAATGCCATATGCGGCCATTTCTTCGGGGCCAGCCATTTCGGGGTTAGACAATAGCATTTCCAGATATGCGAATACAGCGGCACGTTTCTCATCATCCTCAGATAACGAAAAAGCTTCGTGCATTTCTTCTGTAAACTCGTCCTTGCCGGTCCGCTTAGGCGGGTTCGCTTTCGCCCTGGCCTTTGCCTCCTGGAGATTAAATTTTGCCATTATCGTCCTTTTAGGTAATCCTCAAAGATACGAAGTTTCCGCTTCTTAGTCATATCGAGCACTCCGGACCAGTAACTGCCCAATAAAACGGCCTTTCCTGACTTCCTGTTGCTCAAAGTGTTCATCGGGAAGGGTTGGTCCGGATATTTATCATACCGGTCTGTAACAAGTTTCTCAATGCGGTTAAACTCCTTCAGTGTTATCTGAGATTTTCCGCCTTTTTTATCGACCACCGTATATTTCCCACCACCTTCCGTGATCTTCGATTCAATGCTATTAAGTATCCCTGCCACTTCATCAGGATATTTTGCTTCAAAACCATACTTCGCCCACGCGTAGCCACCAACATCGATATTGGCTGTAACCGTAATTTCCTTCAACTCTATATTTTTGTATTCATCCAGGAGTGAGGAAAACAGCTCCTTACTGAAATTATTTCCCTGCAGCTTTGGGGGAACAGTAAAGAGGCTGTGATATACGCCAAAAGGCTTGCCTTCCTTCTGATAAAATCTTCGATTCATTGTTACCTGCTTTCCATCGTAGGCTCCGAAGTTCTCGAAATACATGAAATCTCCGTTTGGACCTGGATCATCCACCAATTCAAAGTTTCTGGCGCCCCATTTAACACCATACTGACCGGCTATTTCATCAAACTTATCGATCAGTGCAACCGGGTTGAAATTCGGCATCTTGTTATTGATTATTTGAATTACCCTGGCATCATTATTTGCGCCGTCCAGCGTAATGCTTACATTCTTCGCACGTAATGCCTCGATATCATTTTGTGAAAATGATCCCCTTCTTTGCGGTTGCGGCTTTTCTTCCTGCGCCCGTTTCATGCGGACAGGAAACGCCTGATGACGGCATGAATATCCGCCACGGTATGTACAGAAATTCTTTACAGTCGTACCGGGAATCCTACCAGGTTTCAGGTCGTTACGCTCCAATAATTCAGCAAGGTCTTTTTCCGAAATATCCCTCCGTAGCTTTACAAGGTATACGCAAAGCGGTCGGCTATCCTTTATAATATCACCCACATACCGGATACCCTCCAGCCCATATTCGTCCTTTATGATCTCATTTACCGTACCGTTGAACTGGTAGCTTGTATCACGGGCCAGCTGGGTTGCGTATTGGTTAAGGCTGGGAATCGGCTTACCGGTAGGTGATTTGCTGCCGGATAGATCACCTGTATTCCAACGCTGAATGATGGCTTCCATATCCGAAATAGTTCCACCGGTGGTAACCTGCTGCAGAAGCATATGTTTCACCGGCTCCTGGTAGACCTGGCGGATACCAGATCCGTACAAAGCCTGTTTTGCCTGATCGTAAACAGTTTGCCGTGCCGGATCCAGTAGTTTCATGTTCACTTCCAGATCATTGTAATCATTATGCAACATGGCATTCTTGTCTGCGATGGTCGTAAAGGTGGTCAGGTAGTCCTTAACGGCGTTTGTATAAACTTTTCCGGTGAGGATATTTTCAAATTTCTCCTCTATGTTAAGCAAGCGCGCACGAAGATCCTGAGAGGGCACAAAGGCGCCGTTTTTGATTTCAAAGTTGGTGACCTGCCGTTGCAACATGGCAGATATTTGTTGTTGGACACCAACCGTTGTGGTATCCAAATCATCAATGGTGGACTGTATCCAGTCCAGATGCTCTATTAAATCTTCGGTAATGTGGCTGTAGTCTTTCTTTTGCCGTTGTTTTGCCATGCGGAGATCAGTTCAGATATATCTCAAAATATATGAACTGTTGCATGTAGAAGGTTTCGGTGAGTTCATTGCCCCTATAGTCAAGCAGACGCAATCCATATGGGTAGAACCGCTGATCATCTCCTACAAACCTGTTAACCCGATATAGGTGCATAACATGCACTGCATCGGATTTGCCGGTCATGGTGTTATTTACACACCATGCATACAGTTCTAAGAAGTTATCAATTTTCTTCATCTTTTGGATTGCCGCTGTCATCCTTTAAGGCAAAATCTTTAACCTGCAGGAAAGGGATCATGGCTTGATCAACGAGAGATTTGATGTCCTCAATCTTCGCCTGAATAAACCATTCGCTGCCCTTTTCCCTGATTAAATCGTCCAGGATGCCCGGCAATTTACGACTAAAAATTAAATCCGGTACCTGGACCTGCCCCATTGTCCGCTGGGTCATCAGCTCATCCGGTGTAAATACATACAAATCATCAAGTTCAGCAATTACCTGTGTTTTTTTCTGGAATGCGTCATCTCCGGCAAAACGCTTATCCACAAATTCGGTCACCTGCTTCTTCCGGATGTAACCAGGTATATTACCCTTTGTACTATCAGTTAGCTCCAGCATGAGATCAGCGGCGGACTTGATCTGGAACTGTGTAGGCTTAATAAGCACAAAATCATATACATGCGGCACCGTACCTGTGGGCGTAGCTTTTACATTCCGGTAAGCGACAAAATCCTGAACAGTAGGATAAAGAATATTATCAAATCCATTGTTGCTTACTGCGGAAATGAAGGTGTGTAGCTTTTCCAGGTCGATTGCCTTCGCTGTGCCGGATTGCGCAGCATCGATGTTTAACAGATTCAATGCGCGTAGGATCATTTCCATGATCTGCGTATTCTTATCTCTGTGGTACTTATTTATCGTAGTATCCGGATTGGTAATTTTTACAGCACCGTCTTTCAGCTTGTCCCAATCATCAATGTTTACTGTAATCCTGTCGGAAGGGTTGATGGAAATTGTACCCTTACCATTACACTTCCTGCAGGCCTGCTGTTTTGGTAAGCCAGAATTCTCGTCAAGAAAGGTTTCCTGTTTAGTTCCCTGGCAATCCGGACAATCATCTTCGAGCTGCGTAATGTAAGGATGGCTGGCTTCCTTATCGATCATTTGTTCTGCGGAAAAAGACGAAACGTACTCGTTTGCAGCCGCTACTGCCTTATCGTAATAACTGTCGTAGTATCCTTCAGTATTCCAAACTCCACCAGCGATGGATATTGGCAGTCTGCCCAACAAAGTTGCGTAATACCCTTCCGGCTCTACTACGTATTGCTTTCCTTCATTTTGCCGATACCTTACAATGACCTTCTTTGTAATCCAGTATGCAAATGTGCCCCGCTTAAAAACAAAGTCCTCGCTTCCAGAAAAAACGATGTCCTTTGAGTTTACAAAGAAAATCTCTACTTCAACTTTCGGGGCAGTCTGTTCATACCACGGCTTCGAGGGAATACGTACGACGTATCCATTAGGATCCTCAACAATTGCCGGAAGAAGTATTTCTGAAAAATAAGTTATAAGGTTTTTGCCCTGGAAGTTATTACCCCATATGTATTCCTGGTCCTCCTGATCAGGAAGCGTAAGGGTATACTGGCTGTCCTGGAAAATAGCGCCACGCAGGATATCTGTAAGCATACCGAATGGAGCCTTTGTAAAGGCCCGATATTGACTGTATCGCCAGTTACGGGTAACTTCAGGTTCGCGGGGATGCCGTGCCATCAAATAATGCTCAAACAATTTCTGATAATCCTCACCCAGGTACCTGGGCGGAGTTATTTCCAAGCCATTATTGGAGGATGGATCCTTGAATTTTGGGCGGGCACCTTTGGTGTGCAGCGAGATCTCCAGGAATACATCCTTCCACTTTTCCAGCGTTGTTTTTTGCGGATTAGGCAAAATATTATTCAGGTAACCAACGACGGTGCTATTATTCAGTTCAGGCATATGAAAATGAAAAAGGGGAGTGTTTCCACTCCCTTAATGATTAATATAAACCGGCAAGGGTCGGGCAGGTAGAAAGGTCGATACCAGGAACGGTAAAGTCCAATGGATCACCCAGGAAACGAGCCTTACCCTGTTTGAACTCAACAATAAATCCATTCTGCACCTTTTCGTAATTCAGGTAGATATCGAAGGTGTTGGGCAGACCTTCCAGACTACCCTCAACACGGGGCACTGTGATTTTATTGTTGCTCCAAAGAATCAGAATATTGAGCCTGTTTTTCAGGTTACGGATATTTTTCCACCAGGTATAATCCGCAAAAGGGGATGCCGCGCCCAGGGCGTCAAAATCGACGGCAATACGATCTTTAAAGTCGAGGTCGCGTGAAGCGGTGATCTCAAACTCGGGCCGGCTATCGCTAATTTCGCGGGTTACCTTCGTGGGTTCCGCCCAGATCGCATCCTGCAGCTCGTTGGTAAATACAAGGCCCGGCGTACCTGGTGCAACCGGCGCCATAAGAGCTTCCAGATCCGCGCAGGCGTAAGGATTGGGAATCGTAATATCGCACTTGTAAAAGCCAAGGCGTTTAACCCAGAGCTTTCTTTCTTCCATTCCGCAATTGGCGGAGAGAATTGATGTTAATGTGAAGTCGGTGCAGTTTGAATTGCAAAGAGACATCGTAGTAAGTTTGAAAGTGAAAAGTAGATCCGCTTTCAGGTGGGAGAATTACCTACTACGATGTTTTTGAGGTGATCGCGCACCTACATTTTGTTTTCCAAAGGTAGGAAATAATTACACGTTATGCAGTGTTATGCCGCCATTTGTAAGCGTCAGGTTGGCTACATATGTGGAAGGGCTGTCAACCTTCAGGTAAATATCTGTTATAACCCTTGTGCCATGACAGGTCCATACATGCACACCATCGTTGCTATATCCCTTCTGTACAATATTTCCGCTGCTGGTAAATGAGGTTACACCTGCAGGAATATTGATCAGGTAAGGCTTACTGCCATCGGGGAGTACTGGTGTATACCCGGGAGGTGGTGAGAATATGTCAGATCCCAGATACCGGGTATTTTCCAATATTCCAATAAGCAACACAATAGGAGCTGGAGTGGGCGCCGGGAAAGTGATAGAAATAATTGCTATTCCTTGCGCGCCGCTGCTGCTACACATGTAGGTCATGGCGCCGTTAATTTCGTTCGATCCTCCACCGCCGATTGGTGGGCATGTACCGTCGAATCCGAGGTACGTCAGTCCAGAGATTGTAAAGTTAAGAGACGGAGTACCAGTGTAGGAGCCGATGTAAAGGTTAAGTTGCCCTGCTGCGGTTATTGTCAGCTCTCCTGTAAAGCCTGAAGCGGTGATAGAAATTGTTACATCGCTGGTCGGAGAACAGCATAATGCAACAGTGCCCACTATAATAAAGTCACCGGCCGCAGGTAGTGGATCTGCTGAGACATAGGTAATATTACCGGAAATGTTTATTGCGTTGCTAGTGTCCTTCCTTCCCATCAATGTACCAGTAAACTCATCTTCATACTCAAAAGGACAGCTCTGCGTGCCGGTAGAATTCCGCACATCAATGATGCCTAAGTTACCCCAATCACTTATTACGGCGCCGGCGCAAATAGACTGCACCTGGTATTCGTAGGTAGCTCCAATCACAAGGTTAGTAAGGGTTACCTGCGGCTCCGTCAACGATGTAGTCTGCCAGGTAAGGTCACCTTGCCTGCGGTAGCGGAAATTCCAGCCTATGGCTCCGGTATTTACCCAGGAGACAACAAAATCGTAACTGTCAGGCAGCTGCTCTACCAGAATTCCGGCAGGTGTAACGCACATACCATCATTGGTATAAACGTTTACTCCCAGGTAAACCCAATCCGTCACATCAGTGCCGCAAATCGTTCGCACCCGATACTGGTAGCTCTTGCCGGTTTCAAGGTTTACCTCGACGTGATTTACCATTGTGGAAATAAGCGCACTCCAGACGGTGGTACCCACTTCCCGGTATTGCAACTCATATCTGGTTGCCCGCGGCATAGCCTTCCAACCAAGTTTCACTCGTTTGATCATATGATTTGAATTGTAGCTGCTTTTGTTGTTTTATTGTACCTCACGATTGCCACATCCTTACTGTTAACAATATTGGCAGATGTGCTTTGTACATTGACATTTGTTTGTAGCGTGATCTGATCTACCTGCACACCGCCTGTATTTACAAAATCAAAACCCACCTTACTCATGGTACCACCCAGGTAGGTAGTAAGCTGCACGCCTACATTACCGTTTAACCTTTGGGCCCACCAAACTGCATTCATGCGGACCTGTATTTCTGTAGGGGTACCGGTATTTTCAAGCACAAACTGCTTTAAATTCATCATTACCGCCTCAACACCGCTCTGGGTGTTATCACTGGCCCAATACAAATATGCCACATCATCTGCGGCGCCTGCAGGTACCTTCGGGTCACCCTGACCGTATCCTACCCAATCATTATCGTATACCGTACCTGTGTTTATAAACCCGGTGAATGTATCCAGATCACGGCCATCCTGATCAGTCCATAGATATCGCACTACCAGATAGTCAAACGGATTGAGTTCTGTGGCATTTGAAATAGCCGTCATTGGCGCGCAGGTATCATCCTGCGTAATCTTTGTCACCTCGATTTCATACACGGCGTTATCAAGGCCGTCCACGGTATAGGGCAATGCGATCGGGTTAGGTGATATATATATGAATGCAGGATCTCCTTGCTTCCGGTATCCGATTTTAAACGCAGTAGCTGCTGCGGTGTTGCCGGCAGATACCACCAACTTAACCGTTTCCCCGTCAGGGTTGGCTGTTACGACCGCCTGTAGACCAGTAAGCGGATCACAGGTATCCGGAAGAATAGAAAAGTACAGATCTGTAGGCTTCAGGCATGTGACACACACTACCTCACAACTATACTCTTTACGTTCTACCACCTGTTCCAAGTCGGCTTTCAGCCACCATCCGGAAGTGCCTATAACACCCATTCGGTCAAAGGGCTTGCCGTTGGTAAAAACGTATTCCTCGCCCTGGATCATAATGCGCGAAGCCATCAGCAACGTTTCTACTTCATCTTTATGCCAGCCAGGAAGCGGCACATATGCAATGAGTTGGAACCGACGTATCCTTTCGGTACGTTGGGTTTTGGAATTTAAGGAAATGGTCCTGGTGATGTCTGCGGGCATCTGCAGCAGATCTGCAAAAACCCTTGAAAGGTACCGGTACCTGATATCAGGATCTTCGTCACCAAAAGGCAGCACACTGCCGGTATATTTCCCATCGGGCGCCGCACAATCAAATACACCTTCCAGGAGAAGGGATGAATTGCCACACAAGCCCTCGCCATTACTGCAAACGGTTCCAGCATTTTCAAAATCTATGCGGCTGCCGTCCGCATCTTCACCATAAATCTCATAAGCCAGGCCTGCCTCGGCAGCAATACTGGTTTCCTGCCTGGCGCCATTGACTCCGAAAGTAAACCCGATTGGCAGACCCACACCAGTAATTGTTACGGCATAGCTGCTGTCGTTTATGATCAGGCGGCCGCCGTTTGCTATTAATGCCCAATCTGTATTGGGCACCACAAAGGCGGTTACACACTGATCATTCAGGAAAACATAGGACTCAGTTACTTGCTGGTAAACTATATCGGTGATGGTAGAGATAGTAACCATTAACCGAAAATTGGTAGGCATTGTCTGCGGAAATTCCTTCAGTACTGCCACGAATACATTCTTATCATCGCTATCCTGGCCGATGGTAATATCAAAGCTGCTGGTGATCACGCCCGCAGTCATGCCATCATCATCTACCAGCTCAATCTGAAGATCATAGTCCTGGCTGGCAAGATGCTCCAGTCCAAAGTGATCAGTTAGCTGCACCTCCCAGGGGTACACAAAGGGATAGCAATATGGCTTATCATTCCATTTACGCTCTATCGGCAAACATTCCTTGTGTAGTATCATAGAGTTCCTTTTAACTGGATATAACGGCCTTCCTGGGCCGTAGGATCGTAGTTTATTTCAATACCGGTGATGCGACCGGTGTTATACCATCCGTCCGCAAGTAATTTGACCTGGGCACCAATCTTAACCTGGCTTGTGTCATTAAATACTCCAAGTTGCTCCGCATCACTGCAACAAAGCTCCATAGTGGCCGTCCATGCTTTATTCATTAATGGATTCACCCGGGGATCATCAATCTGGTGGAAGCCATCCCATAGGTTTCCCAGGAACATCTCATCAAACACCATCGGATAGTTCCAAATGGTGGAATACTCTTTAAAACAGGTAGGATCGCAGGTATCGCTTCTACCGATATCACTGGCATGCACCTGGCCGTAATCACGGCCATCCAGGTTGTAAACCGGATTCTTTTGTGGGAAGGAGCTGTCCCAGCCATACTGGCCCACCACCCGAGCATCATTAAAGCTTCGTCCATCCCAAATAAGTAGTTTGGGAGTAATTACCCTATCATCTTTCACCAGGAGTACCCCTTTGGAAACACTGCGGAAGGCATCACGGAAGTTATGTGTGATCAACTCCAGTAGATTACCGGTAAGATCGATCATGCTTTTGCCGGCATCTTCTATATAGTCGCTGTCCACACCATCAAACCGGAATCGCGCCGGCGCAAACTCAATGGTTTTATTCATGTCGCCTTCTAGCATTGGGTTTATCGGGTTGTTAAACTCCACATATGTGTTAAACCGGCTTCCGGCATCATTGCCAACTGTGTCGGTAGGATCCAGGGTGTAAGATGCCTTCGCGTAGGCAGGCTTTTTCTCACCATTCCACTCATAACAGATGTAGCCGACTATTTTATCAGCATCAGCACCGGTGAAGTCAAAAACGATGGTATTATCGAATTTATCCTTCCGCTTAAAAAAGAGTGTATTGCCGACTATGCGCCATTTGCTATTATAAGCCGGTTTTAGCTTATCTAACATCATATCGAGGGTAAGTAACGGATCATTACCTTCGAGCCAATATGTATCGCCATTATCTTTATGGACGCCCTTCTGTAATTCCGCCTGGTACCAGGTAAGATTATAATAGGCGGATGCCGGGTCGAAAAACACCGGAATTGTCTCCTTACTGAACTGTATCCCGCATTTCTGGCATACATTGGCGATGTAATCCCGCACGAGTGGCGCCGGCATTTCCCGGCCGCAACCCGCGGCGTTCAGGTACATATTTTGAATGGCATGGGTTACCGGTCCCCAGCCGGTCATATCCTTCAGCTGATCCCTCAGCTTACGGAGTTTGCGGATTACAACTGAAACAATGGTTATGATAGCCAGGATCACCGGAATAAGTGTAATGGATAAGATATACATCGGTAACGCAATCATGGAGATACACGAGAATAACAAACCGAGGAAGAAGGCCGGCCGGAACTCGTCGCAGTATGTAAAACGGGGGTGCTTTTTGCCTGCATTCAACGGCTCTGCAGCTGTAGGGAACCATCCCTGCCAGTTATCAGTAATCAGGGTCTTTTGGATACACGCCCAGGGTAGATCCGCCTGCTTCAGTGTTACATCGATCTGGCAAGTATCGTCATCACAGTAGCGCAATCCATCGTTTTTAATCAGGAAAGAGGAGTATTTTCCACAGCCATAATCCTCGATCACGGCTTCGATACCGTTTAATGGCGCCGCAACATGATCATTGAGCCATTCTTTTAGGAAGGTATAAGCCTTACCGTAAAAAGTGAACTGATTGGAAACACCTGTCTGGATGTTGCTACCTTTATTATCTTCCCGCTCTGCCCAGGAGAGGCGCAGCTTATCCAGGCCATCACAATACTGGGTGTATTCTACGTATTCATGTTGCGGTACCTGGCCGGCGAACGTTTTAAGTGTTGCCGGGCTGCTGCCATCGTAAAAGATGGCAGCGTTGTTCTCATCAAAGAGTTGGTAATGCCGGAGATAGATGCGGAGCTGCATTATAGTTTCTTCATTTTATCCTGAAAACTTATTTCATCCTGGTACATAGCTACAAAGCCACGGCGATCAAGGTGCCAGGTTTGGGTGGGCTTTGAAAGCACCGCCTGCTCAATTGCTTCCAATCGCTGCAACATCTTTTTATCTGCCTGTCCACCACCATTATTTACTACCACAATACCCTTCAGTGGCGCGCTTTGTAGCATTTGCAGACCGGTACCCTGCGACATTTCCAGGATCTTGTCACCTATAAACTTATACTGCCGGCCGGCGTTCATGCCCTCCAGAATCTCTTTGTGTTTCGCAGTACCAGCAGCGGTAACCACAGATTCGCCGCGTGAAAGATTGGCAGGAATGCTGTCGGAGGTAGGAGTGCCTGGCCCCCGAAGATCAACGACTCCATCACGAAAGCCTTGTGAATCGACAGAAAGAGCCTTGACGGCAGCAAAACCGGCTGCAAGTGCCGCGATCACGGCAGGTACAATTACTATAGCTGCTGCACCAGACTGACCCGCTGCGGAAGCTATTGCTAATATGGATGATGAAAGGGTTTGTGCTGCATTAATGGCAAGTTGAGTTCGTGCAAATTTTTCACGCTCTTTCTGAAGTTTATTAAGTCTCTCCTCTTCCTGTTGCAATGCTTTTGCATTACCTCTATCCGCAATAGCCTGCGCCCTGGTTACGCGCTGTTCCTGGGCTGTAATATCCCGTTCAACCTGGTCTTCCTGAGCCTGAGCAATGGCCCGATAGGCCTGAACACCGACATCCATCAAGGTGCGATACGCCGAAATTTTTTCTTTTAATCTTTCATTATTAGCATCTTGTCCATTCTTCGTACTGGTAACATCCCCTTCGTCAATCTGTTTGTTCAGATCGGCAATCTGGATACGAAGGCTGTTAGCACGAGCCTGAATCGCATTTATTTCGCTATTACTGGATAAACCATTCGTACGAGCCTCCTCCAGCTTACGTTGAGTAAGATCCAGTTCATTTTGCAATTCCGGTAACCGGGCGACTTTTTTTCTTTTATTTGTTTCTTCAACAGCAATTCGTGTAAGTTCCTTTTGGAGGCGCTTATATGATATAGTATGCTTTAAATAAGCATCGGTAACTGTTTTAACACGGGCTGCGGCCTCCTCTGCGATATCAGCCTCTTTTGCGCCGAAGTAAACTTTATCATACTTAATTGCTTCATCAAACGCACTTAGGGAAAGCATTGCCTTCTTCCGGTTGATAAGTATAACCAGATTGTCAAACAGGTCTGCATATACCCGTTCTATTTCATCGGTATTACTTCTTGCCGTTTCGGGACTGATTAGGCCAGCAGATTTATTATCGGCATTGGTTTTAAGCAGGGCATCTTTAGCCTTTTGGAGGCTTTCAACCTGCCTTTGATACTCGATATCCAGCAGAGCAGACTGCCGTTCAAAGTCATCCCGAATCAAGTCCGTGCGCTGCTTTGAATCTTCAAGGATCAGGGCATTTAGTTCATCATCAATTTTCTTTTGTGCCGCCGTCCGTTTTTTATGGAACTCGGTCAGATCTTTTGTGAGCTCGGCGTCACTGATGGTACCGGCCAGCCCCTTTAAGATATCCAGCTGTGGTGCGGTAATCTTTTTGTTTTTATATAGCCGATCAAGTTCTGTCAGTGTTTTATTTAACGACTCTTTGGCCTTTTCCTGGATAGTTTCATCTGATTGGAAAGTTGCTGCGGTAAGTGACGCAAGTTTAGCTTTGAGCTCCGCCAATTTGGTTGCGAAGACGTTCTCAATATCCCGCGTTTTAATAGTTTTTGAAAAAGCTGATGGGTCAATAAGTGACGCGGCATATCTGAGTGTATCTTCAGCATCTTTACGCAATTCATCCAGAGTCGCCTGACCTGCAGCAGTACCACTGCTTCCCTCATGGGTACCTTCTCGGTAAGCTTTGATGCGATCAAGGTTCTTTTGAATTACCTGGAGCTTACCCCGGGTCTGGTCATCCAGCAACACTTTGAACCTCTCGGCGCTGACTGCCATCTTTTGCAGTTCCTCTTTCGGAAGGTCTGATACAGCTAAAAGCTCTTTGGTAAAGTTCCTGTTCTTTATGCCCAGTTTCTTTGTCGCATCATCCACGATAACTTCGGCCCTCTTCACATTGTCCTTTAAATTCCTTTCAGCAGCTTCGGGATGGGCACTATCAAAGAGGACTTGAGCTTTGAATAAGGCCTCATATTTCTCTGCCACTACTGCCTCGGCTGCACGCGCAATGGCCCGTTCTTTAATTAGCTCAATCTGAGCATCTATCAGTCTGTTTATTTCAGATAGGTTGTTGACCTGAGTACTGTCTATCCGGTTGGCGGCATCAGCCTCCCTATTATAGTCTTTTATAATCTGGAGCCGATCCTTTTCTGTTACAGAAGCATCAGCAAGCTTGTAACGCATTAGCTCAAGTTTTGCTGCCTGTTTGCTGTAGATATCTACGGCTTTGGTATTTATTTCATTGAGGACCGCTTGTCGTTTAGCAGCATCACTATTGGCGCCGGTAATGTATTCAATCGCCTTCCCCAAAAGATAGGTGGCACCCTGAAGCGCTATAACAGCAGCAGCTGCAGCAGCAAAGCTGAGAAGCATAGGCCCGAGAGTGGCATATAACCGCAATAAAGCTGCATTAAACCTTGTTGTGGTAACAGTGGCTGCGGTCTCTGCTACAGCCGTAGTGACAACGGCGGCGGTATTTGCAGTTACGGCCGTAGCGCTGGCGGTGGCGGCAACGGTATTTGCTGCGGTTGCTGCGGTATTTGCAACAGTTGCAGTGGTACTGGCAGTGGATGCAGCCGCTTGTGTGGCTAAAGCACCCACCTGGGCATCTACTGTTCTTGTAAGCGTGGCTATCTGGCGATTGTTTGCCTGCGTTGCCTGCTGGGCTGCGGCTGCCTGGGCGGATCCGGCTTTCTTTGCTTCTTCCGCCAGTTTTTTATTGGCCTCCTGGAGGTCTTCAATCTTCTTCAGATTATTGCCAATGGCCGCCGTAGCCTTTTCGACTTCCTTGGCATCTACGTCGTAAGTAAGTCTGTGAACTATATCTATTACATCCGCCATCGTAGTAGTTTGGATTGTGAGTATCCATTTAAGGCAGGAAGAGGCCTACTACGATGTTTATTAAGGCGCTCGCACGCCTACTTGATATCAAAAGTAATCACTTTTTCGCATTCTTCAGTTCAGCCTCATACCACTCTGCATACTTCTGATAGCTTTTTCTGCGGTGCAGGTATTCGTACCAGGTACAATCCAGCAGGTAATCGGCTTTTTGCATATCGCCCTGCGCCATGATCATTGCCTGCTGGGTGTAGCTATCGTACAGCTGATCAACCATCAGGCTAACGGGCGTGGTGTCAGCGCCTCCAGATCGTTTCTTCTCTGTTGTAAACTGATCGGGGAAATTGCCTGCTCCAATTCTCTGTATAGAGGAGAGCTTTGCATCCCGATGTTCATAAAAAAACTGTAAGCCGCTGGATCCTCCTTAACCAGCTTCAGTTTGTGCTCAGTCCAATGAGGTTCTACTTTGTTTGGATCCTCACCAGGTATGAAATAAAACACGAGGCCGAGCCGGATGGCGGCATCTTCATCTACTGGGTACTTTGTGCGGTACCGCAGGTTATTGATCCATACCGCGACATCGCTCAGCTTATTGGCGTTGACGGACTTTTCCATTTCATCCAGGATTTTGACCAGGAGATCTACCGTTATGCCGGCATTGGCGAAATAATTGATGGCGCCGGCGGCTACATACCGCGACTGATGGTAGGCGGTATCATTTGCTGGCTCGTAAAACGTGGTGCCGGTGCCTTCAATTATGAACGCGGGTCGGTAGTTCGGGTTGTCTTTAAACTGTAATGTCATTGTTTAAACGGATTTTCGGTGAATAACGAAACAGGGGGCATGCCATGCCCCGCGATTGACAGATAAATACGACCTGTACGCTGTATTTCTTCCAAATCTTCCTTGGAAAGTTGCCACACACTAATGATTGTTGGGGAACCATCTGGCCATTGCCCTTTATAAACGGGCAAATCACTACATTCTTCGTCTGTCATGCCTGATGGCTTTCTAAATATAAAATTCTGCTCGGGAAATGTTACTGGTAGCATGATTGGTTATTTAAAGGTTTTCGTATTCAAAAATCAGTCGGGCGGTCAACTGGTTACAGATTCTGTGCAAGTTGTCAGGCACGGGGGTATTCCATTTAACATATGGTCGTCCGTAAAGAGAATGAACTGTGCCGGAACTGATGGGCTGCTGGTCCATTGAGATAACGACACGATACTCGCCGTTTTCGCTAACCTTGAGATATGCATGCAGATCCTGTCGCGGCATGTCCCTACATTCAAGTTCTTTAAGTGTTTTACTGGCCTTGCGCAGGCTGCGGTTTGAAATATTATTCATCGTTATGAGATTGTAAAATTTTGAAATATCGTTTATGTGCGAACTTCTGAAAGTATCGTTGAAATAAGTACCTGCCACCGTCAAAGAAGTCCATTTTGTATAGCTCGCGGTCCTTCAGCAAATGATGCGGCTTATTTGGATCCACTGTTGCGATATTGCAATCGTTGATCAGGTTTGGACAGTGTGTGCCATCAATAAACAGGTTGGGATAGTTCTGAAACATCGTATTCATGAGCAGCCGGCTGTTTTCATGCGTGAGGTTGCTGGTATTAGGGTGCATCTGCTTGCGTCCCAGTTTCAAATACGTTGCTATCAGTGAATAGGCAGTGTCATGCCTGCTTTCGTAACCGATATCACCCTTATTGCCCGAGCTATCACCTGTTACGAATAACACAGACCCTGGGAAGGTGCTTTTGATGTGCATACACATTTCCTTTAGCTGCATGTTCTCGCCAAACTCCCGGATACCATGAATAAAACTTGATGGCATGCCCATTACCGGCGAAAACTGCCAGGCTGAACA
The DNA here is from genome assembly GCF_057126945.1 of Chitinophaga sp. G7 BAM 1005. Taxonomy (NCBI): domain Bacteria; kingdom Pseudomonadati; phylum Bacteroidota; class Chitinophagia; order Chitinophagales; family Chitinophagaceae; genus Chitinophaga; species Chitinophaga sp. G7 BAM 1005. The sequence goes on from NZ_CP181478.1 coordinate 5,781,432, forward strand.
TGTCAAAGGCTCCCGGTTAAAATCCCATGCCAGGTGAACTGGATGGGAAACAATGAACGGAAGGTGCTTTTTAACATGCTTTGTCTCGTCGAAGGCATATAGCCATTGCGTAATATTATCTACCACGAACTGCGCCAGGTACTCCTGGGCATATACAAGCGCTGGCAGTTCCTTCCGGGCATCCTCCAGCTCCTCACGTGGAAGAACGGGATTCATTGATGACGGCAACTGCCAGGACATCCACCTATTCGGGAACTTTTCAACATTTGTGAATAACTCATGGAAATAGTTCTTTCCCTTCGGTGTAGAAAAAAACCAGGCATCGCCCTGGTAATCGGTTAGAAGCGGTCTGATTGACTTTTGCCAGGCATCCTTTAGGTTAGCAATGATCGCCGCTTCATCGATTATGACCCGCTTGTACTTTCTACCGCGGGCACTATCAATATTGTCCAGGCTCCAAAAGTCAATTACTCCGCCGGTGATCAGCTCCAATCTCTTTTCCTGTTCATTTTTAGTGCGGATGATGGGCCGGCAGGTAGCGATGATGTCCCGCCATACCTCCATAAGCATCTTATACGTAGGAGCGAAATATGCCACCGGGAAACCGTTTAAAGCTCCGTTGCTATCATTATCCGGTTCCAATAGTAGATCCTGGGCCAGCACCGTTTTTCCGAAACGACGACCGCAACAGGCTACATTAAACCTTTTTGCCTCGTCCTTTAGCCGCTGCTGGTGAGGCAGCAGGGTTTCCAGTTCCAGAATTATCTCGTTTTGCACGTACTACCCTTATTACTGTTTCAGTTTGAATCGGCGCCCCGTTTTTACCGGTATGCTCATGTTTCTCGACAGACACGCCAATGATCCGGCAGATACCCTCCAATGCCCTGATCTTATCAACGAACTTTACTTTTTTCGTGCAGCCGCTTAATAACTTATCTGCCGCAGTGGAGATATTTTCCTCCGTCACTTCCAGGCCGGCTATTACAGCAGCAGTATCGTCATCAAGGTCGCGGACCGGTTTCAATGCACCATCAACAGTATAAAGCTGGCGAGGATCAAAGAAGGCGGCACGGGCGAATTCACGGAGCACTTTTTCCACTGTAATGCCGGTCTTTTCCTGTAATTCTTTGCGTTTCACGTCCAGATAAGCCTGCATTTCAGGTTTTTTCAGGAGATCGTGACCCTGTGAATAGGCAGACGCAGGAGAGTACCCCGCCCTAATAGCAGCTTTCGTTGCTACCAGATCGACAAGGTACTCATCTCCAAAACGCTTCTGTTTTTCAGTTAATGCCATGATTCAAAGATACTATTTGTACGAAATTTATATCAAATAGTATAGTATCGGTGCTAAGAATTGGGGGGCTGGGCGTTTTGCATCAACTCAGCCTGTTGCTTTGCAATCGCATCGATGAAGGTCTGCTTCAAGGCAAATGATCGGATTGAATCACCGATATCAGGCGTGAAGTTTTTATGGTGCATAGCCATTAGCACCGGTACACCGCCATAATGTCCTTCGATCTTGGTTACATCGCCAACCCATTTTTCCTTTTCAATCTGGAACAACGGACACCCGAAAATATCACAGGGAATGTTTGTACCGTAGGTGGCCGGATCCATTCCTTCCGGAACCAGGTGCGCTGGCAGTGGTTTTGACTTTTGCAGATCTTCCGGATCATCGGTCCACCAAAATGTGCGGCTGGAATAATACACAGTCTCGCTTTTGCTCTCTTTTACCTCTTCAAAGGTTACTTTGTTTAATAGTTTCATTGTTAATACTTTAAGGTTCTGGTAATATAGCTGCTTCCTCCTCCGACATCATTACAAAGCCGATGGTATACTGCGTCTCCACAGCGTCTTCATCATCCGTGTCTTCAAGTTCGGCGGTGATCCATTCCAGCACGGCAGACATACCGCCATCTCTGGCCGGCCCCAATATCCATCTGTCGCCGTCAATGTTGTCTTTAACGGTTGCGTAGAGCTGCTTTTCATCGCGGCTCACTATACGGACGACAGCCGGATTCAGCATAGTCTCCATATCCGTTAAAATGTTAAGCCCCTTTATAAAGCTGTCATTTACTTCAGGGGGATGCTGGGTTTCAGCCTGCAGATCCACCAGAATTTGTTTGAGCGCTGATATTTTTTCTTTCATATTATTTACCTGGTACCGGAGCAGGCGCGGTTAAATTTTATACTTATCAATGACCCGCTGTAGTTCAGAAAGAAAGGATTCTTTCTCTGACCACGTAATCCAGCAAATAGGCGCACCATTCACTTTTACTTCAGTATCCAGAATCGGTAATCCGGAAAACTGCTCACCGGTCATTTCAATGCTGGCACGTTCCAGATCCGCAAAATGTTTGTGCTTCTTTTCTTCCATTTCATTTCCCGGTGTCGCTTCCGGTTCCGCGTTTTGGTTTAAAGATCATATACCAGATAAAAGCCCATAGTAGGGCATAAAAAATTCTTTCCTCAATGCCCATCTTTCCCGGCCTCCGATCCGGTTGTTTTCATATTGTGTAGAAATATTCTCGCGTCAGCCTTTAGAAGGCGAAGGCTGCTTTTTCCCGTGAGGTAATCGACAAATATCCGCTGTGCTTCTTTCAGCTGCAGACTCTTTTCTATCTCCTTCAGTTTTGATATCTCGTCCTTCTCCGCAGCATAACCTGCCACTGCTTTAGTCCAGTGCTCCGGGACGTAATCCATATCGTATCGTTTCTGCAGATATTTCTCTGCTGCTACTTCTTCCGGAGAAAGGTGTTTCCCCTGCGCATCCGGATGAAGGCAACCCTCCGCCAGGCATTTACTTGGTCTATTCTGGCACCCATCAGGATGTTTGCATATTTTTTGATTCATGATTTAATACTTTTTCTATTTCGATATTATTCGCCAGCTATTCCCATAGGGGTAGAGTTACTGTAAACCGCTGGTGGCCTTTCGATCTTTTTTTCTTCATCCTCACCGACCTCCAGAAACTTAGTTGGTTCAAATTCCCGTTTACGGGTGAGTTTAGCATAAAGTACCTCCGTCTTAGCCGATTCAACAATCACCTTCCCGACTTCAGAAACAGCTCGGCTTCTTTCTATTTCCGTTTTAAGTTCATCTTCGGTTAATTCTTCGTTGGAAAGCCTTTCAAGAGCTGCGAACATATGATCCCGGAGGTCACTTATTTTGTTTTTCATTATTGATTTTATTTAAGTGTTTATTAATCTGCCTGTTTAAAGCGCCGCGCAGCTGTATTGCCTGGGCAATAGGTTTAGGGTAATTATGCACGGTATTGCGGAGCATCAGTTCCTCATTGGATAAAAGTTCCAAGTTGGATACTTCACAGTTCAGGGTATCTCCGTCTTTGAAAATCAAATTCATTCTTGGTGGAATGCGGCCATACATTTGCTCCCAGTTATACCGGTGAAGCCCAACCCATTTCCCGAGTCCAATCCGGATGAATTTATACCTTACACCTCGTTTATCAGGACGAATACTAATTTCAAAGTCCTCTTTAGTATTGTGAGGCAAATTCCCTTTATGAAAACGAGTTGCTTTTGTCCGATCAATCGCCGTTTGCGACATATACTCCGATTGCTTCTTGCCTTTATTCGGTGGAATGCTGCCTGGTTTGATCCTGCTTTCCTCTTTGAACTTTTGAATAATGTCCGGAGGAACTATAAGTCCCAATAATATCATACGCTGTCGGGCGACGGCCTTAGATCGGCCCAGGTTCTTTGATAGCCGTGTAGCTGGTATGGTCATATAATTATCTCTCAGATACTGGTCTTCTTCAGACGTAAAGCGTTTCATGGGATGAATTTTTCGAGTTCTGAAATAACTGATCTATAATTCTTAACGGTAAACCGGATTACGCGCCAGCCTTCTGCCGTAGCCAGATTGTACTTCTCAGTGTCCTTCGTGTAGCCCGCCAGGGTAGTGTGCCCACTCTTTTCGCTCATCAGCCCCTCGTACTCAATGCCGATCATCAAGGACGGTACGGCGAAATCGAACCGGAACTTTCTTTCGCTGGAGAACTTATATTCATCTACCGCCTGGATACCGGTAGAAAGAGACCAGGCGGCCAGCTGCCCCCACATCCACTGCGCCTGCTGACAACGTTCCCCAGGAAGCGGTGATCTGCGCTTCTTTTTCTCTGGCTTCTTCAAGGCTGCAATAACTTCCTTGTTGATTCGGGCAACCTTGCTGTTCTCCAGTTCCGTTAATTTCATCCGTGCCGATCTCATTTTCCATCTCGGGTATTATGGTTATATAATGGTTCTTTCCAGGTAGTTTGTGATTCAATGACCAACGACGGATGATAATCCGACGATGATGCTTATCGATATATTCCGCTTCCTTTGTTTTGCCGTGATTATAGTGCAGAATTATTTTGCCAGACATGACTCGTGTTTTAAAATGGTAATTCTTCGTCAAAATCAATCGCTGGCGGCTCATCAATCTGGAATTTCTGCATGGCCTGTTGCATGGGAATCATCCTGGCCGGCGATGGCTGTTGAAACGGTAAGGGCAGATCCATGAATTTTTGGATGGCCAGATCCGCTTTCAGCGCGATAGTATCCAGGCTTCCGTTACGGTGCTTCGCTATTTTTACGTTCACATCCCCAACAATGGACGGATCTACCTCGCCTGGTTCTTTTTGGTAATCCGGACGATAGAGGAACATTACCATATCGGCATCCTGCTCAATGGCGCCCGATTCCCGCAGATCGCTCAGCTGCGGATTGTTGCCGGCTCGCTTCTCAACATCACGGCTAAGTTGCGAAAGCGCGATTACTGGGACGTGCAGCTCTTTTGCCAGCGCCTTTAAGTCCCGGGAAATTTTGCTGATCTCCTGTTCCCGGTTACCATTTCTCTCGCCGGCGCCGCTCATGAGCTGCAGGTAGTCGATGATGATAATACCCACTCCCTGATTATGGACCAGCCGGCGGCATTTAGCCCGCAGCTCGAAGATGTTGAGGGTAGGGGTATCATCAATGAAGATGGGAGCTTCCCGCAGCGTGGAGTTGCACCTAGTCATCAGCACATTCAGCTCCTGGTCTTCCAGCCGGCCACGCTTTACCTGGTCCAGCCGGATTTCGCTTTTAGCTGATATCATACGCTGCATAACCTGACCTTTGGACATTTCCAGAGAGAAGACGGCGGCGCCGGTACTGCGATATTCGTTGAATACTGCATTCATTGCCAGGTTGAGTGCAAATGCTGTTTTGCCCACGGAAGGCCGGGCCGCGATGATGATCAGATCTGTGGGTTGCCAACCGTATGTTAGGCGGTCCAGTGCTCTGTAACCAGATGGCACACCGGTGATATCTTCCTTCTTGTCAATACGGTTAATCAGTTCCGATATTTCCCTGTCGTAGACTGATCTGGCCCGAGAGACTTCCGATTTAAGGTGCCCGCTGGTGATATTAAAGAGTTGAGCTTCGGCACTGTCAAGTAGGTCGAACACATCAGTGGTATCCTCGAACGCTGTTGTAAGTATCTCGCCGGCGATACGGATTAGATCTCGCTGCAGAAACTTCTGTTGGACAATGCGGGCATGTGCCTCTACGTTAGCGCTGGATACTACCCCATTGGTAAGCTGCATTACAGTGTATGGGCCCCCGATCAGTTCCAGCTCACCCAGTTGCATAAGTTCCTGGGTGACGGTGAGAATATCGATGGGTATTTGTCGCTTAGCCATACCTGTCATCGCTGCGAAAATCCGCTTATGTGATTCGACGTAGAAACTTTCAGCCCGCAGGATCTCTGCAACCACGTCGAAAGCCTCCGGTTCGAGCATTACCGCACCCAGTACTGCCTCCTCCAATTCCTTTGCCTGCGGAGGGATTTTGCCATACGCCATGCTGGAAAAATCAATCGCCTGAGAGCTTCCTCGTTCTTTCCTCGATCTTCTTTCGTTTTTCTGAATATTCATCTGTTTTTGCATCATGCGATGTATTAGGTTTACAGTAATTTCCTTCCAGGACTTTCAAATAATTCGTATCGTTTTTTATCAGCCAGTCAAACCCAAACCAGCTACCAGTCAGCAAAAAGTCAGATGTTTTGGCCTTTCTGAGTATTTCAGGAAAATCAAAACCAGGCTCCTTAATCCGGACTGAGAAATGTTGCCTCCGTTTTTTGTTGATGGTAGTGATTTTAGGCAAGGAGTGGGTAGCTGCAAAGATGTTCCAGAGGTCTATGTACGGCTCGATGAACATCGGATTATTTTTACGGATAAACAGAAATATTTCCTTTTTCTCTTTCTCCAGTTTGCCGTATTCCTGTTTTAAATCAGAAAGGAGATCATTCACCACCGGAGGTGGTAACGGGTTTTCCGGCGTATTTTTCTCTTCTTTAGTTTCTTTTACTTTACTTTTATTTACTTTGTTTATAACTTCCGCCTTTAACTCCGTTTCTTCCGCCTTTAATCCGTCATTTACTCCTAAAAGCCAAATCTGATTATCTATTTCCCTCTCTTTTCTCTTTCGTGTAGCCTCCCACCAGGTTTCCTGAATGCGTTTTGAGCTAAGGATATGAAACATATTAAAGAGGGAGGTATCAAACAATCCCCACTTAACACATTTCGCAATTACTGAATTAATCAGGTTCACTTGCGAATTCCCCAAAATATAGGAAACGCGGTTTGCAAACTTCAATTGCTCCATCTCAGTCCACTCTATATAGTAACCTTGGTGTTTGTAGATCCACGAACAGAGTTTTGTGTATATAACCTCTCCTTTATAGCCGTACTCCGCTATTATCATCTGCAGTTTATCATCCTTATCTAAATCTACATCCAGGGGGAAGTAGTCAATCCCTTGTTTCGTTGGTCTGGCCATATCAAAATAGTTCCTGCTGATTCGATTCTTTGGTTGCGACTTCTTCTTTTATAAACTGGTCAAGCTGCCGCTCCCAGTGTTTTGATTTTTCGAGGTCAGCTGATGCCCGATATTTGAAGTATTCCTTTTGGTGGCCCCTTACTTTGCGGGCAAGATTCAGGAGCCGGTCGTACTTCTTTTGAAGAGTTTCGTTATCCATATCTCTAAATATTAAACAGGTTTAACATTTTATCCACCATAGACATTTCCATCTGATCAGTTGCGCCTGTGATGGTATTGCCGATGTGCATCTTCTCCATGATAATCTCGAAAAGTCGCTCGTCTATTGTGTCGCCGCCCAGGAAGTAGGTACACATTACATTGTTAGTCTGGCCAATGCGGTGGGCGCGATCTTCGCACTGAACGCAGTCAGCATATGTCCAGGGATATTCCACAAAAGCCACCCGGCTGGAAGCGGTAAGAGTAATGCCGACGCCGGCAGCTTTAATATTGCAGATAATAAGCTGGCACTTTGGATCCTGCTGAAATGCATCGATGTGACGCTGCCTGGTGTACATATCATCACGGCCCGTGATGGTGACAGCTTTTGGGAATAATCGCAGCAGCTCATCAACAATCTCATGCAGACTACAGAATAGTATCAGCTTTTCACCTGCCTCGAGTATTTCCTCAGTATATTCGGCAACCTCATTGAGTTTACCCCGGGCGGATATTTGCTTCAGTTTGCCCATGCGTACCATGATCTCGCCGCGGAGCTTTTTGGCAATCTCCCGATCATCGCAGCCCTGTTCTTTCAGATAGGCAGCAAACTCTGTTTTTGCACGGTTATATTCTATCCTGGTGGTGATGTCGCATATGATAGTTTGCCGCTGTTTTTCCGGCAGATCCTTGGCCACATCCTTCTTTTCCCGGCGGAAAAAACAGTGCTTGTTCAGTAAGTAATTGAGCTCTTTCAGGTTATTGGCGCCCTTACCGCCCTCGCAGTATCTATCCAGGTAGTCTTTTCTGCCGCCGAAGGTACTGGCATGACCCATTATTGCAAGTTGCGGGAACAAATCAGTAGGCTTATTAACGACAGGTGTACCAGAAAGCAGTAGAACGTTTTCTTTTTTATGGCAGATGCGCAGCGTAAGCTTACTCTGCATGGTACCCGGATCTTTACAGCGGTGACTTTCATCGACTATCACCGACTTAAACAGATCGATGGTGTCTTTCATTATAATGCTGCTGCTATGCAACCCTTGCATGGCCTTTCCTTTTTTCTCCGGCATGCTGGCGACAAAGAATTTTTTCAGGCTTTCATAGTTAGTGATGAAAACATCAACCATCCCTACTGCCCAGTACTGATGCCAGGTGTTCTTTGTTTTATCATCCAATATGATTGCCCGCTTACCAGAAAACTTTGTCCATTCACGTTGCCAGTTCATTTTAGTAGATGACGGGCAAATTACAAGGCAGGGGAATGCATTCAGGCCAATCACAATGCCGATACTTTGTAGTGTCTTTCCAAGGCCTTGTTCATCACCTATGATTAGGCGCCGCAGTTCCATCCCCCGGGCAATCCCCTGTCGCTGGTATGGTCGTAGCTCCGCTTTTAAAGGCAGGTCTATTTCTAATTCAGGCATTTCTGGCAGATCTCCAATCAGCTCTGGGGTAAGGTTCTTCGCGTGTATTAACTCCGCTTTATGAGTGCCCTGGAGGGCATATACTTCAGCTTTCGCGTAGGCGGGTACCCTCCATACTTTTTTGGGAGGAAACCACCTTGCTTCCGGCAATGCTTTTACTGCCGCCATATCTCGCTTAAACCATTGACCGAAATCAAAGCGTATATGAAACTCCGTAGGATGTTCGATTATCTGCATATCTATTCTTCTCTGTGTTTGAGTGAGGCTGTTAAAAGACCCCATAATTTTCTTTTCCCAAATTCTGTATGCTTTCCAGCGATAAGGATCTTTCCACTTTGTGCTGAATAATCAACACTTTCCATGATCGTCCTTGCAAGCGTGGTGTTGTTAAAAGAAAGGCCATTCTTTATATCCTTTCCGCGCAGTTGGAAGCCATTGCCGTTACTGCTTGCTTTTTCGAGGTACCAGGCTTCAGGATCTTCCTCGTCCTGGTGCAGGATTAATGAATCCCCCCCCCCGTAAACCAATGACATCACATGCAGTTTTGTTGAGTGTGAATACTCCCGATTTGGTGTTGATCCCCACATATGCGCTCGTGGTGCGACTGATCGTATTTTCAGTATTAAACTCTTTCAGTTTCATAACGAATAGTTGTTTGTGATTATAAATTTTCTAAAAACCTGAGCGCCATAGCCGCTACCTGGATGGCCTCCTTGCGCATCTGGTCGATCTGCTTTTTCTCGCCCTCTGCATCCAGCTTGCGTTCGTATTTATATTGAAGTGCCGCCCGCATTAACTCACCCGCTTCCTCACAGACGATGCCCGCCCTGGCGGCGATATGATCGGGCCATGAAGGGAATTTCTTCTTGGCCCGTTTCAGTTCCTTCAGGACATCATCCAGGATTCCACTGCTCATAGATCCTCATCGTTTTCAAATTCAGCATCCTCGATACCACCATCGCCGAAATCAATCTCTGTCTGTCGGGGTGGCGCCTGCTTACCATTCATATATTGCTCAATCTCTTCCACCAGGTTGAAGATGGCCACACGCAACTCATTCACAAAAGCATAGTCCCCTTGGTACCTGGTGACAGGTGTTTCGATTTTGATATGCTCATTGGTCGATAAGCGCTTTTGGCCGGTGAGAATCACTCCTTCATTCTCACCATTACCCACGACGCGGAAGGAAGCGACAGAAAATTGGGAGAGCTTCAAGGCCAGTGGGTCATGGTCCTCGTCTGTCAGGTCAGGATCCTTATCTATTTCCGGCAAATTATCGATGTCCGGAATCTCATCCGGATGAATCTCTTCGCAAATAACAGCCAGGTGCACGTTCAGATCACGGAAGGCAATCTTCATATCATCGTGGATCGGCACGGCGCTTTTACGACTTACACTGTCAGTGGTATTAGCGGCGACAGTATGGTCATATCCATAGTGACAGAACATATTGTCCTTTAAAGTGCCGGATTTAATTTCTATAGCCTTTGGCTCCAGTTTACTTTCCGCGAGTTTTTCCAGGCGCGTATGCGTATAGCTGGTAATTTTTCCTTTGCCGCCAATCAGGGCTATTACTGATGGCTCTTTCTTTTTTCTTCCCATTTTTTTGTGATTACGGTTGAAAGATTGATTATATGATTCGTTTGAACTGGAAACCGCCTGTCATTTGATTCAACTATCCAGACGTTGCCATGATCAGCGATGAGCTTCACCAGTTCACCTTGTACTGCATACCCCGGTAAGCCATGAAAGACACTATGCTGCTCTTTTGAAACTGCGTACATCGTTGAATAGATAAGCATATTTAAAGGCTAACTCCTGGTACTTTTCCCTGCCGGCATTATACAATTCACCGCCACGCTTGATTGGTACTTTAAACACCTTGTAGTTAACTTTGCTTATGCCGATCAACATATCGTTACTCCGGCCTTCAATATCCATATACCATGCACGCTGCCGGTCGTAATCAAAGTGCCGCACCGCCTCTTCAAACTGTTTCTGCGTGGTGGAGGTAGTGCTTTTAATATCCCCGCTCATATCAAATTCATCGATGAACAAATCCCATTTACACCGGACATCAAGTGTGAAGGCAAAAGAGCCGTATTCAATAGGGAAACCGTTCCGGATACTTATTTTTTGAAACGAAGATTTGTTGGCAAGTTGTGCGCACAACGGGTCCCGGTAGAAAGCCTTCTTCATCTCTTCCGCACGCTCAAAGTCTTCGCGGCGATACCGCTCCCCAGCACAGGTGAACTGGAAATAATCTACCTTAAAGGGTTCAGTGATCATGCAATCGATCAGTGTTCCAAAGCGGTAGGCCTGCTCAATGTCATAGACTATCCTTTCTGGCTGCCAGTACTTTTTAAGCCAGGACAGATCACTATTAGAAACTTCTGGTCTACCGTAGTATGCGTCTTTCATTATTTTGTTTTGCGATTTACGGCTTTGTAAGTAGGCTCATAGTGCAGGAACTTGCTGTCTATCACTTCACCAGTATTATGAGCATGTTTTTCGCACCAGGCCTTCATCTGGTCTAATTTTGTATTTCCGATCTTGTCTAAGCCGAGGGTCTTACCTTCGTTCTCGAACCAGAACTGAAATATCTGTACGTATCCGGCTGCATGCTGCACAGATATTTCAAAGCCTTGCCTCGCTTCGGAAGCGGAGGCGCCTTCAGCCAAAGTGGCTTCCTGCTCAAACATTACCATTGTTTCACCGGATACCTTCTTTAGCTCGATGTCCTGTTTGGCCTTGCGTTTCGCCTCCTCGGCCTCGCGGGTAATACGATCCTGCTCTTCTTTTTCGCGCTGCTGACGGTCAGCCTCCTGCCTTTTACGCTCCTCCTCGAGATCCTGCTGACGCTTCCTTTCCTTTTCGGCGGCGATGCGCGCCTCTTCTTCAAGCTGCTTTTTCCTTTTCCCGGCTGCCTTATCGATTTCCTCCTGGCGCTTCTGGGCTTCCTGGCGGGCACGTTCATTCTCTTCCTGGCGCTTCCGGGCGGCTTCGGCAATTGCCTCCAGTTCCGCTTTCTTTGAAGGCAGACGATCAGCCAGCAGGCGTTTCATCTCTTCCGTTTCAGCTGTAAAGCGTGTAGCAAATTCTGCATACTTACCATCAGTCGCCTCGATAGTGAGGGAAAGGATTTCATCAGCGGTGTGATAAGCACCGGAGCATTTGGCAGCAAAAGCGGTATAATGGTCAAACTTGTAGACGCATGGCAGGGCGCCCAGCTTCGTGCCTTTCTCCTCAAAGTTTTCCAGGGTAATTGCATTGAAACCAGCCTGCATCTGCTGCTTGTAGTTAAGTAGATAGCTATTACAGTATTCGCTTAACTGGCTTTCGATGGTAGCAATGAGCTGCACTCTTTCCCTGTTTTTTGCGGCGATACGTGCGGCTTCTTCCTGCCGTTTCTTTTCGAGTTCGGCCTGCTCCTTTGCAAAGGCATTACGATGCTGTTGCACCTGGTATGGAACTGTGATAACAGATGTGACGTCCAGCTTTGCTTCCTCTGAAGTGAAGAATTTCTTTACAGCGTCCATCATCTGCGTTACTGGCTTACGTGCTTCCTCCAGCTCTTTTTTTCGCTGGGAAATTTTAGCCAGATAGTCATTTGAAAGAGCGTCCAGTTCGGGTGTAAGTCTTCCGCCATTACCGTCGATTTTAGCCAGGATAGACTGTCCTGCAGCTACTGCCTTTGAAACCGTTGCCTGGTTGCGGGCCAGGATTTCGCCACCACCACGAAAGGCTTCTATCGCCCGGTTATATATTGTTACTTCGTTATTTTCTGTAGTTTGTTCCATCGTTTAAACTATTAAGGGGTTTAAAAATCAAGCTCACCCACAGCTGGCTGCGCAGCCGTTGCCGCAGTGGGTGGCATTTCAGGTTCCTGCATGAAATCATTTACCGGATCATTCCCGGTCGTTACGGTCATACTGGACCCATTAGCAGCAGTAGTTTCGGATAGTGCTTGTTGAGTGTCTGTATCGAATCCGTAGTCAGAGGTAGAGATAATTTCTGTACCCTCATCTACAGTGTTGCTTGCCAGCTGAGAGAACTCACCCATGCGCAGTTTCGGATAGTTCTTAAAGGCGTGTTTAATCGTCTTAGCCACCACCATGCCGTTGATGCCATCTGTCCAGGCTTTACTGTTAGGATCTTTAGAGAATTTGCGCAACTTCTCAATATCCTCCAGCGCCATAACCTTGTAATCAGACGTGCCGTCATGACGAACCAGGCGGATGTAGCAGGCAATAACCTTATCGCTTTTCCGAGGAATAGTAGCCATGTGCTCCAGGATTATCTGGTCGTTCTTACTACCAAAGCGAAATTCGTCTCCATCGTAAACCACGACAGGGTTATCGGCATACTTAATTTGGCCCTGCAGCTGGCGAAGGAGAAGTTCACCATAACCACTAATCTGAAGGCTGGCGCGCTTCTCCCATTTAGGATTGTCCCTTGTTCCCACATTCACATTGTAGGGAACAACATACAGATGTTTCATGCTCGGATCGAAGCTGAGCCCCGATACTGCCACATCCATGAACACGCCATATAACGAGAGCTTCGTGCATTTTTGCAGGTTCTCACTGTCACTAATCATTTTCAGGAAATGGAATTTTTCCGCGGTATAAAAGGATTCTGCCACACGGGCATCACGGATCCCGTGTATCACTTTGTAAAGCTCCTTGAACCGATCTGCGACCACTGGCGCCTCGATTAACTTGGACGGAGAGGCTGTTTGAATCAACTCCATCAGTTGTGACTTGTTGTTATTATTTTCCATACTTTTGTTTTTAATGAGAGTGTTTACTTCCGTTTACATGATCATCCGCCCGGCGCGCCACGTCGGGCTTTTATTTTGTGAGAATCTTTTTTGCGATAAGCTGAGACTTGACTTTTTCGATGAAAGCATCATATTCAATCCTATGTTTATTGCCTTCAGGATAAACACTATGAACCCGCTGTTCAAACCTTTCCAGACTCCCTTTAAAACAGCCGCAAACAATGAATCTATCCTTTACAGAATAGTATGACACGTCAGATCTACTGCCAATTTCATCAGAAATAATCCAATAGTTTGAAAGCTTGATCTGTGTGCCTCTGAGGTACAGCCAGCCACCTACCGAAAGGTTGTCCGGCAACTGGGTGATCTGTGTGCCGCTGAGGTCCAGCCAGCCACCTACCGAAAGGTTGTCCGGCAACTGGGTGATCTGTGTGCCGCTGAGGTCCAGCCAGCCACCTACCGAAAGGTTGTCCGGCAACTGGGTGATCTGTGTGCCTCTGAGGTCCAGCGGGCCACCTACCGAAAGGTTGTCCGGCAACTGGGTGATCTGTGTGCCGCTGAGGTCCAGCCAGCCACCTACCGAAAGGTTGTCCGGCAACTGGGTGATCTGTGTGCCGCTGAGGTCCAGCCAGCCACCTACCGAAAGGTTGTCCGGCAACTGGGTGATCTGTGTGCCTCTGAGGTCCAGCGGGCCACCTACCGAAAGGTTGTCCGGCAACTGGGTGATCTGTGTGCCTCTGAGGTCCAGCGGGCCACCTACCGAAAGGTTGTCCGGCAACTGGGTGATCTGTGTGCCTCTGAGGTCCAGCGGGCCACCTACCGAAAGGTTGTCCGGCAACTGGGTGTAATATTTTTTCAGCTCTGTAATTGCAGCTTTTTGTTGAATATCATTTTTCATATTGAAAATTATTTTGGCAGTATCAATGCGTCTATGATTTTATACATTGCAAAAGCCAATACCACTACTATTACCACATGTATTGCATCTGCCCAAACGCTGTACTTTTTCATAATGATGTTTTAAAACCGGTCGGTAAAATCACAAACATCTTCCTGTTAAATCACCGACCGGCTACTGTCTCCGAATACTGTCCGTTTATTATTTAATGATGCCGACTGTTTCGTCGTCATCGTCGCTCAGGTGCGGAATGTCGCAAGCCTGAACCTCGCTGTAGCTTCTCTTCATAGAGCTGATTTAAAAGTTAACCTGGCTACAAGGCGGGCCGGTACACCGCTGCAGGAATCCGGTATCTGTATCTGGCTTTTCAAAAAAAAACAATGTGTGTGGTTGCAGGAGTGGGGGCTGCATTACTTCCCCCGTTTCTACTGCAATCCTGAATTTGATAGTGTTTGCGCCTCCACTCACGCAGGACGGCTTTCTCGTTTTTTTCGTACAGAAAACCGGAATCGAACCGGAATCGACAGTTGTGCAGACTGCCTGCTCTACCGTTGAACTATTTCCGTAACCCGGAAGAGTGATCGGGGCAGGAATCGAACCTGCATGATGGATTCGTCGCCATCTTCGCACCATCCTACGACGGACTTATTAGCGTCTACCATTTCGCCACCCGATCGTGTGCCGGCTCTTACGCGACCGGCTTACGTTCTATAAACCCCAATGAAAACCATGAATAATGTCCGGCTGTGGATACAGCCGGAACTGTCCTATTTATCCCTATACCTATGAAAAAAATTAAAGCACCTCAATACCAGGTCATTACTAATTATGGAAGCTGTAAGAACTTTTAGCCGTTTGGGCTGGCCGCTATCGCCAGGAGGTGCTTTAAAATGTCTTTGTAAAAGCGACTGTGGGTAGACACCCGCTGTCGTGAAGTTTATGCAAATCTTAAACTATCCTAACCTAAAAGTCTTCTAAACGCTTTCCTGATAAGGCCTGCGGGATGCACCGTTTCAAAAATCCCAATCAGGATCGCCACTATCATCAGATGTATAAGCATGTTCTTCGCTTTGAATGTTTTGAATACCCCGCCACAGGCAGTATAAGGCGTATAAAATAAAGGCGATGAAAAGCAACACGCCGATGATTAAGCAGGCCATGACAAAAAGCTGTTTGAAAGTGTTAGAATTTTCTCCATCAAATCTTGGTACTTCTCCATGCACTCTGCAGCAGCCTGTCGGTAAGTGTTGGCCTGAATGATACAGTATGCTTTATCATCTTTATCCAAAGAGATGGTAGCTGTCTCCTCGTAATTATCAGCATGTTTAATGCTATTACGGAAGGTCCGAAGCTCTTTACCAGCCTGAATATGCAGTAGCTGAAGTTGATCGATTTGCATGGAACTATTTTTTAGATGTGAAAAAGTCAGTAAAGAAACCAGTGCCGGCCAACTTCACAAGGCCAAATGCAGCCACAACAGCGCAACCAATCATAATGGATAAGAAGAAAAGTTCCATTGAAATAAAGTTTATGAGGTAATGATTATGCGTTATCTAAGAATTTGCTGCTGCGTTAGCGAGTGTTCTGACTGTAGCTGCCCGTATCTTTGCTATCCTCGCTTCGGTGACTGTGTTCCCGGACTTAGTGCCGGGAACACCCACCTGCGGAGCGTTGATACGTTCCAGCTCCTTCTCTATTATTGTAGCTTCTTCTACCATCATGCCAGCGGTTACCTTTAACTCACGAACGCGCTGCTGCAGACTGGTAATAATTTCTTTATCATTCATGACTGTGCGTTTACGATTTCAGCAGGATTGATATATGCCCGAAGCTTATCAGCTGTTTCCTTATAAAGGTTAGCTCCAAGCATGGCCTTATAAATTGTCTGCCGGGTAATGCCAGTTGCATCTACACACGCCTTCATATTGCCGTGTCCAATTGTCCTTTTGCGCAGTTTAGATATTTCATTTTTTGTTAACGTATCGTAAATGCGTACTACTACGTGTGAAACATTGTTGCCTTTCGGTATATTTGCGTCTGACATTTGTGTATCGTTTTGTTATTGCAATATTATGTCTAAATTTTAGAACAAACAATAGACAATGTCTAAAAAATAGAAATTTAGAAATTCTTCAAAGATTTCATACTTATAATAAATGGATCACAAGAAAGAGTTTAAAAAACTGGTTGAACTTTTAAAAGTCTGGGCTAAAAACAATGGAACAAGACTAACCAATGCAGAAATAGCGGATAAACTAGATATAAAAAGGACATACCTATCTGACTTGCTTGGTGAACCAGGTAAGGATGTTACAGAAAAGCATATCAACCTATTCAAAAAAACCTTTCGGGATGAGCTGCTTGGCGCATCTCCTGGGGCCGATTCCAATCCCGAAAGGGCCTTGCTTGCGGCACTGCTTGAAGAAGTATCAGAAATTAAGGCCGAAAAGGAGGCAATCAGTCCGAAGGAGGCGAAAGCTCTGATAATAAAGAGAGCCAGTACAATTTTAGGTGGGCTGGAAACTTGGCTTCCGAAGTAGTTCGTTTTGGTTTGGACTTTCTTTTGGATGTTTTTTTTACAGTCACTCGCGTCTTTTTCATGCTCGAATTCTAATTGTAGGGATGACAAAATACTAAAAATATTAGCAAAACAACAGCAATAAACCTAAAACGTCGCTGCGCATTCTATGTACGCATTAACAATTTACTCAGCCTATATGAAACATTATTTTTTACTACTCCTCTTTGTTCCTTTTTTATCTACTGCTCAGAAATATGATACTTTAAAAAACGAAGTGTCCAACATCATAGAAATTCAGGGCGCTGATCGAACTGAATTATATAACCGAAGTAAGGTTGCGCTTGCGAAACTATTTAAATCCTCAAAGGACGTTATTCAACTTGATGATAAAGAGAATGGGAAGATCATTGCCAAGGGCGTTATCCCGTATAGCGCAAGGGCATTTAAACCAGGCACCGACTTCACTGGTAGTTTTCCTTTTATGTTGACAATTGAATTTAAAGATAATAAATATAGATATGCGTTATCAGACATAAGCCATTCTGCTTATAAATACGGAAGAAGTGGTGGACTATTAAGTAATGCAAAGCCGGACTGCGGTAGGGGGATCCTTACTCTTCGGGGCTGGAATACAATCAAAACGATAGCCGTGTCAGATGTTATTTCATTTGGGGCCTCGTTTCAAAAAGAAATGGAAAGAAGTGTATCAACATCAAAGGAAAACTGGTAAATGAAGTATAATGGATATTACTCGAGCAATAACAAATCGCATTCTAAAGTTCGCTGAGGCGGCAAAGCGAAGTGGTCAGATACTCGATGATACGGAGTTCGCTAAAGCTGGCGGTATGAGCTTTCAACAGTTCTACCTGATCAGACGTGAAGAGCATAGAAATTTCACGATTGAGCAGTTGTCAAATTTTGGCAAGCGCTTTAATCTGGATATGAATTACGTCTTTTTCGGGACAGGATCCATCCAGCTTATACCGAAGGTAGACGCCTCCGTTTCGGAAATATTGAAGTACGCCATCGTCAAGATGGAAGAGGGTGAGCGCGAAAATGCTGTCTTTAACAAGCCCAAAAACACAAACGCCAAAAAAACGACTAAAAATAAATAATATTAAATCTGTTAGTTGCTTATAATCAATAGCATTGATAAATTAAAAAGTTGGTCCATCAGACTCTGACTCTGTTTGTCTTGGTTCGAATCCAGGTCAGGCAACAAAAAAAGTCCGCTTTGATAGCGGACTTTTTTTATTGGGGTGATAGTATCATGTGATACTATAATTTGCGGAATCTTTCGCTGGTAGCGTTAAAATATCTACATTTGATAGTATCACGTGATACTATCAAATACTACTAAGAATGACGCCTCCATATCAGATCACCAATCGGATTCTTCAGCTCATTGTGTCCATTTCCGAGAAAATCGGGGAAATTAATGCCTCGCATTTACAAAAGGCGCCTGCTACTTTAAGGAAAACCAACCGGATTAAAACCATACAATCTTCTCTGGAAATAGAGGGCAATACGCTTACCGAAGAACAGGTAACCGCTATCCTAAACAACAAAAGGGTACTAGCTCCGCAAAAAGACATCCTGGAGGTAAAAAATGCCATAGCATTGTATGATGCTATTCATGAATTTAAACCGAATAGTCAAACCTCCTTTCTGAAGGCCCATAAAACACTGATGCAGGGGCTTGTTGCAGCTCCCGGAAAAATACGAAGCACGACTGTTGGAATAGTGAAAGGCTCAAAAATAGCCCATATTGCCCCACCGGGACAAATGGTAAAGCCATTGCTGAATGAGTTATTTGCCTATTTAAAAAGTAATGAGGATCTGCTCTTAATTAAAAGCTGCGTTTTCCATTACGAAATTGAATTCATCCATCCTTTCGTCGACGGAAATGGGAGAATGGGACGTTTCTGGCAAACCATTATCCTCAAAGATCATTACCCCATCTTTGAGTTTCTTCCAATTGAAACAGTGGTAAAAAGACGGCAGGCCGACTATTATAAGGCACTCAGCATTGCAGACAAATCAGGAAATTCCACTGTGTTTATTGAATTTATGCTGGCGGTAATAGAAGAAGCATTGAACGAATTATCACTGAATCAGTTGCTTCCTATAAAAGGGAAAGACAGGATCGCACAATTTGCAGCGTTAATAAAGGATACCTCTTTTTCCAGGAAAGATTATCTGGAGAATTTCAAAAACATATCAGTTGCCACCGCAAGCCGGGATCTGAAAGAAGCGGTGGAAGCTGGTATTTTAGGGAAAACGGGAGATAAGAACACAGCGGTTTACAGATTTAAGAAGTATTGAAAATGACAATCCATTTCACATATCTTGATCGCAACCATGAAAACCAATAATGAATAATCGCATTAAGGCAGAACCGTAGATGGTAATACCATCCTATTAATTTTGTCGTTTAAATTGTTCAGTCTTTGAATGAGGGAATCAAAATCCTCCGACTTACCATATATCATTTCAGCGCGCATAGTCGTATAGTCGGCCCGATAAACTTCTAAAATTTCTGCCGGAGGTCTAAAGTTTAAAGTTGCCGGCTGAAGTTTATCATAGTCCACTCCCTTTTGACGTATCCAGTATCGTCGGTGCAATAATAATTTTTCATAAAATTGTGGATCAGTCAAAAGCTGATCTGCAATTCCTTTGTCATCCATTCTGATCAGATCGAATAAATGCCTGGAGCCGCGTTCCAGCTTAACATCTTCAGGTGAAATCTGTCTTTGATTGATAATTTGAAACTTTTCATGAAGTAGAAACATCTTCTCCAATAGCGTCTTCATGGGATGGGTAGCTCTTACTTTAGACAACTGCTCCGCATATATGGGATTAGGAAAATGTTGCCAAAGAAGAGATTGAATGTCCACGGTCTCAAATGGCTCAGTCAGAGATCTTACACTAAACTCAATCCTTACTTCATTCTTCAAATAAGGGTGGGGCTCAAATAAAGAGCGATACCGTAGATAAATTGTTTGCGGGTCTTTGTCCCTCATCAGAGGATCTATTGCTTCCGCGAACATTTCAATGGTGGCAAGATCTAATCCTGCCTGTTGCAGACTAACAGCCAATTCTTTAATTATAGTACCGGTAGTAAATGTACATCCTTCTTTTTTCAAACCCTTTACATACCTGTGGGTAGGCTCATCTTTATACTTTTTACCAAAAGCCTCCGGGGACAGGGCTATATCTATGTCCTCTGAGAAACGTTCAATTAATCCAAACCCTTTACTTAACGATGTACCACCTTTAAAAATAAAATGTCCTTCATTGGGAGTTGTAAAAAGTGCTTTAAGTACAAGGGTTACCCACCAATCCTTTTCAATTGCAACAGGAATCACCCCCGATTTAACCGCAGCCTGGTTAAGTGAAGTTCGTCTTTGGGTATCTGTAAGATGTAGCCATTCAATCATGCGAATCGCTTAATAGATGTACAATAAAGTCATAAACCTGGGCAGGGGCTAAAGCCAGATCTTTGGTCAGCGCCTCGCTTTTTTCGCTTTGAAGAATTTCCTTTATTCTTTTTTCAAATTCTGCTGAGAGATTCTTAGTTCCAATTTCTATAAGACCTAGTATAACAAGGCTACTTAACTCACCCTCAAATGCCATCTTTTTGGGAGTAGTAGGTTTAAACTCAATATACAAATTGCCCATTTTTATTTGCCTGCGTTCCCCGTCTGTTAAATATGTCATTTTAGTTGGCACCTGGGTAGTAAGTCCTAATTTGTGCAACGCCTGGGAACCTGTTGGCCTGATACGTACCTTTTCTTTCTTCGCCACAGCTTCTGCTACCTTTTCGGGATCTGGATATAATTCCCCAAATACACGATCTTGTTTGGGAACATAATAAATCCCATGAGAAAGTCGCTTTAACTTACCCTTTGCTGTGAGCCGGGATAATGCCATTTTAATGGCAGCACTTGAACCCTCTCCCCTGAAATCAGCAGGAAAAATGAGACTCCCTTTTTTAAGATGAGAGATTTTATGCTCAATATTGGTCTGAATACTTCCCATATACCGCAAATATACCGAAAAGCTTCCAAAAATGTTACCTTTTTAAAAAAAAAGGTAACAAAGTTAGTTACAAAAACAACACAAAAAGGTAACAAATTTACGAAATAAATTCTTCACCAAAAGAATAAAAACCAATTAGTTACACAACTAATTGATTTTTACAAACAAAGTACAAGGCAACTCCCCGCTACCTCTCCACATCCCACCACACTCTCCCCGTCAAATCATCCTTACCATGCAACCCCGGCTGTGCGGCAACCGCATCATCCACACTCTTCGTATTCACATTATGCTCTGAAAGCGGGTATCCCTGCCTCCGGGGAATAGGGATGTTATTATTATCCGGTGCAGGCGTTAGCTCAGGATAGCCTGTTCTTCTCCATTCTGCCCATGCTTCATAACCGTTCATATACAGATGCACCCAACGTTGGTAAGCAATCTGTTTAATCGCGGTAGTGGCATTATACGCTACTTCCGGGCGGGCAAGGTAGGCGGTAACGCCGGCGGAAGAACCTGTCCACTGATTAATAGATGCGGTAACAGCGGCGTTGTAATCCAGTAATGCTGCTGCATCGCCACCGTTGATCCATCCCAGTTTCGCGGCTTCTGCGCGGGCAAACAGTGCCTGTGCATATGTCACCAGGTAAACAGTGGCATCCTGTTTACGTATAGCCGTCCCCTGGAAGGATACGCTGCTTGCGGGGATATTCTGCGCTTCGTTTCCCTGCAGGCCGTAAGGCATGCCTACATAATCGCCGCTACCGGTGGTGCCTGCATATACTTTCAAACGGGGATCGGCCAGCGGCTTCATATAGTCTACGAGTGGCTTGCTGATGCAGTACCATCTGCGGCCCTGCACGGAATACACGTAGTACCAATAGTTCTGGTAAGCTGCCTCACCGAGGCGTTGCGAAATGGCATTGTCGTCGTTACTGGTAAAGATGCCATCGGTTAGTGCGGTCGTAAATTCACGCTTGCCCCAGGCGGGATCTACTTTCGACAACCGCAGCGCCATGAGTGCATGCAGGGTGCCTGCCAGCCGTTTCCATTTACTGATATCGCCATAATACAGCACATCTCCTGCTGCGGCTGTTTTGCTGTTTTCCAGCTGGGCGGCGGCTTCGGTTAGTTCTTTGAACAGATCTGTATAAATATCTTTCTGGCTGTCGTAAGCGGGATTTATTTTATCCCGTCCCTGCAATGCTTCTTTGTAAGGCACATCTCCCCAGCGGTCGGTGATGTACCAGAAGAAGTAAGCCCGGAGTATCCTCGCTACTGCTTTCTGGTTATTGGCCGATCCTTCATCTTCATTAAAATGAACGGTGTTGATGATCTTGCTGAGGTTCATCAGCGCATCGGCATAAAAGCTGGAAAATTCAAAGGAGATGTTGATATAACGGGAGGCATCTGTATACACTTTTTCCGAAAGATGCTGCACATATAATAATCCGTAAGGAGTGGCCGTGGTAGTATCCATTCTCAGGATGGCATAGGTAAGCAGCTTGGGATTGGAAAAAGTATCCGGCTGATTCGGGTCGCGGTTGATGTTGTCTGAAAACTTGGTGCAGGATACTAACGTAAACGCCAATACGATAATAATATATAATAGCTTTTTCATGATAATCTGGTTTACAGAGAAATATTAAGATTGATACCAAACGAACGGGTGGAGGCTAATTGCCCTGTTTCCAGCCAGCTGATAGACGACCGCCCTGTGGAGAGTTCGGAAGGATCAAGTCCTTTGGGCGCCTGCTGGTATATCATAAAAGGATTGCGCGCAATAAGCGCTACATTGATACTGTTGAAAGGCATTTTCTTATGCACCTCGCGGGTAAAGGTATAGCCTATACGAAGTTCTCTCATCTTAATATAGCTGGCATCATACAACCATTCTTCATATACCGATGTGCCAAGCACGGTACGGTAATACGATTTTGCGTCTACATAAGCAGTTACTTCCTCCCCCGTAACGCTGGAAATACCATTTACTTTTACGCCGCCGCCATCTGCCAGCGGATCACGTACATTCTTTCCTTTATCGTTAATGGCAGCTGTTTCTTCAGCCTGACCTGATTTAACACTCAGCATTTTTGTCCAGCTGAAAAATTGTCCGCCCGACTGAAAATCGATCATAGCCGATACATCGAACCGGCCAATACGGAACGTATTCAGCCATCCCCCGGTGAAATCCGGCACCACGCTGCCAAAGTCGTGGTTCTCTTCAAACATCGGCAAGTTGGCTGCATCCAGTAGTATCTTGCCCGTTTTGGTATCACGACGGTAAGCATTGCCTACCAGTGTGCCGAAAGTGGCGTTTACATCCGCATTCAGGTAAACGCTCACTCTTGAATAGGTATTCGCATCCAGCTGCAGGGTGTTAATGCCCGGATACAATTCCTTCACCAGGCTCCTGTTCCTGCTTACATTCAGCGTAGAGTTCCAGTGGAAGAATTTTGTTTGTACCGGTGTGCCATTCAAACTCAGCTCCACACCTTTGTTCTGGATCTTCCCGGCATTGATAATCGTATTCTCATAGCCAATAGCGCCTGATACGGGGATGCTCAGCACCTGGTCAATATTCTGCTGGTTGTAATAGGTAAATGCAAGCCCTAAGCGGTTATTCAGCACCTTCAGATCCAAACCGGTTTCAAAGGAATTACCCAACGATGGCCGGATCCCCGGGTTATTGAGCGTGGTAGGCAGGTGCATG
Organism: Chitinophaga sp. G7 BAM 1005; assembly: GCF_057126945.1. Lineage (NCBI taxonomy): Bacteria > Pseudomonadati > Bacteroidota > Chitinophagia > Chitinophagales > Chitinophagaceae > Chitinophaga > Chitinophaga sp. G7 BAM 1005. Next base: position 5,804,834 of record NZ_CP181478.1, read on the forward strand.
GGTAAATAGGTATTATCATCACGTCCTTTATACGGCGTTTCCAATATATACGACTCGTAGATCTGGTAAGGATCGAGGTCCGATCCCGCCTTTGCCAAACTGATGCGGACCTTTCCATAGGAAAGCGGCTCCCACTTCAGCAGTTCACTGAACACCATACTGAAAGATACAGATGGATACCAGTAAGAATTATTACCCGCCGGCAGTGCTGAAGAAATATCATTACGCACCGTGGCATCGAGGTAATAAATATTATCATAACCCAGTGAAACAGCCGCAAACGCACTGCGCACCTCCTTCCTTCGGAGATAGTTGGATACATCCGGCCTGTCGATGGAAGCAGAAAGATTATAGAAATTAACAACAGATAAACCACCCTGCGTTCTGCCCTGGATGCCGTTATACCGTTGCGTAAGCAGGTTACCGCCCAGGTTGGCATTCAAACTCAGTTTATCAAATGTTTTGTTATACTGAGCCAGTATCTCGTAGTTCATCTCCTTATTCTCAAACTTCGCTTCGTAGTATTCGTTGATATCCCTGCCACCGTATGCCTTACGCTGATCGATGCTCTGCGTATACATATCCCCTCTCACGGCGCCGCTTACTTTCAGTCCTGGCAATACATCATAGCTCAGGCCCACATTACCAAAGAAGCGGTCGCGCGTATCGTGATTAAGATTTTCGTATGCTTCAAAATAAGGGTTGTTCCAGTCGCTGCCCGGCTTCTTCAGAAAATCAGGATCATCAATATCTTCATGATTCCAGTGATAAAAAGTACCATCAGGATATTTATACTGCTTTAGCTTATTCATATCCAGCGACCGTTCAAACCACTGATAAAAATTACGCGAGCCCTGGTAATAGCCCTGAGCCGGGCGCTGGCCCTTATTGTTGGCATAATTGAAACTGGTAGACACGGTTAATTTAGGCGTCAGATTCAGCGAACCATTAAAGCCGAAATTATTTCTTTTAAGATAGGTATTAGGCTCAATACCCTTGATATCAGTGTGATTGAACGACAACCGGAAAGTGGTATTTTCACCGCCACCAGACATACTGATGTTGTTATTGAAAGTAGTACCCGTTACAAAATAATCCTTGATATTATCGGGATGCGGGCTAAACGGCGTCAGCTTGCCATAGTCAGGATCTGCCGGGTAGAAACTATACATTTGTCTTACTGGTGTGCCATCCATTTTCGGCCCCCAGCTTTCATCGGTACCGGAAGCCACTAACTGCGATTGCCCGTTCACGGTAATGGTACTGAACTGCTGACTGCTGCCCGCCCCATAGATATTTTGCAACGGCATAAAATTGCCTGCTTTCTCCACAGAAAAAGCGGAATTAACATCCACCGCCACCTTCCTGTTTCCTTTACGACCGCCTTGCCGGGTGGTAATCAGGATCACGCCATATTGCCCTCTCAATCCATATAATGCGGAAGCTGCCGGGCCTTTCAGCACATTCACGGACTCAATATCCTCCGGGTTGATGTCCTGCGCCAGGTTTCCCAGATCCGGTCCGTTTCTGCCGGCAAAGTTATTATTGGAAATGGGCGTTCCATCCACTACTATCAATGGTTCTTCCTGCCCGTTGATAGAGTTGATTCCCCGCAGCTTTATTTTCTGTGTACCGCCCATACTGGCGCCGGATGAACCTACCACCTGCACGCCCGCTATTTTACCCGCCAGGGAGCCCAGTACGTTCTGTTCTTTCGTAAGCGTAAGGTTGCTCCCTTTTACTTCCTGTACCGAGTAACCTACTGCTCTTTCTTTCCGGGAGATGCCCAACGCAGTAACCACCACCTGATCCAGGTTCCGGGTGTCCTGTTTTAGTGTAACGGTAATGGCGCTTTTTCCACTGGTATTTACTTCTGTTGTGAGATACCCTACCAGGCGGAAAATCAGTGTTACATCGGTGTTGCCGGCATCCAGCCGGAAGTTTCCATCGGTGTCTGTTGAAGTACCTTTATTAGTGTTTTTGATCTGTACGCTCACGCCAGGCAGGCTTTCACCTTTTTCACCTGTTACCTTACCGGTAATAATACCTGTTTGCGCGATGGAGGGTAAGGATATGGCACAGTACACTAATAGGATAGCCAGGAGTTTTTTCATTGAATAGAGGTTAGATTTTGGTTAAGATATACTATACAAAATAGCATATTAATCTCTTAATGTCAATAGCACGGGAAAGCTCACATCTCGCCATTTCTTCGTATTTTCAGTAAAAACAAATCGATATGGCAAAACAAACTGGGTTATTCCAATTCACCGGTAAGTTGGATAATGTGATCGGTTACCGGAGAAATGGGAGCTATTTTGTACGCACCATGCCGGTCACTGTAAAACAAACTGCCGCTACCCGGCAGGCATCCCGCAATTTCGGGATCGCCAGCAGGAAGGCAAAACTCATCCGGCAGGCTATTACGCCTCAGCTGGAAATTAATTGCGACGGCTCCCTCGTGAACCGCCTCAATAAAGTATTGATCACCGCCGGGAAAGACCAGTGGAAACACCTCGAAGGCTTCCGGTTCAATAAGCACACCGGGATCGATAAATTCTTCTGGCTGCAACCGGTCATGCAGAACGGTATATTAAAAATACCGGCTCAAACATTATCGCCGCAGGGCGCCATTACGCACCTGGAAATAACGGTGATGGCTACACGCATCAGCTTCGTGGAACGGCGGATCATCAGGCAGCTCTCCACTACCATAAAAGTGGATCTGAATGCCCCCTTCAATGGAGCAGCGCTGAACGCATCCGTCCCCGGAAAAGGAACGCTGTTAGTAGTATTGCAGGTAACCGCGTGGAAAGGAGCCGATCCCGTTGGAGACCGCCGCTTCATGGCTGCCGATATTATGTTCGTCGCCACGCCGGCAACCAAAAAAGAAACAGCAAAAAGGAAACAGCACATACCGGATGTCAGGAAGGTACTACCTTACAGGCCCGCGAAAACTCCAGGATCACCGGTACCGCGCACCGCCAATAAATGGCAGCGGGAATGAGTATCCCCACTGCCTAAACAATCCATGAAATATCGTCTTTAAACCCCCGGAGCCATCGCACTCCTGAATCGCCATGCGTCCTGGTATCACATCAACAATAAAAATCCATAAAAAAACAAAAATCACCCGTTGAACTACCAATAATCACCCAAAAAATCCATCCAAAACAAAACACAATCAAAAAAGTAATCAGTATAATCAGCGTAATCCAGGGAAAGACAAAATCCGCTTCAAGTCCACCTCTCCTGCATAGTTACTGTATGTCCTAAGCCACTGCACAGCGACTCCTAAGCCACTCCTGTATAACTCCCACGTATACACTTATTAATTCCACACTTTTCCGTAATTTAACGCATGCGCTATATCACCATTTATATACTCATACTCCTGTCGTCCGTCACCACCCTGGCACAAACCGTTGCCCCGGTGGCACTCGGCTCCCTGTCTACAGATAAAATCAAAGAAGCCTCCGGTATCGCCTCCAGCACCACCCTGAAAGGTTGCTACTGGACCCACAACGACAGCGGCAATAAACCCGAAATATACCTGATCAACAGCAAAGCAGCGCTGATCAGCACCGTGAAACTCACCGGTGCAGGTAACCGCGACTGGGAAGATATTGCGGAAGGTATCGGACCGGAAAAAGGCAAGCATTATGTATACGTTGGCGATATCGGCGATAACTCCGGCGAACGGGATCATATCCGCATTTACCGCTTCCGGGAGCCTGATAAACTCCCCGCTGCACACATCGAAGTTACCCCGGATGTACTCAAACTGCACTACCCCAACAGCCCCCGCGATGCAGAGTCGCTCATGATTGATCCCATCAGCAAACAAATCTATATCCTCAGCAAAAGAGAAAAAGAAATAAGCCTCTATAAAACAAGTCAGCTGTTCTTCAAAGACGGCGATAAAGACACCCTCGAGAAATTAATAAAACTCCCCTACACCTGGGTCACCTCCGGCGATATTTCCAAAGATGGACACCACATCGTGATTAAAACCCTCACCACCGTTTACTACTGGCGCCGCAATACCAACGAAAGCGTGGAACAAGCCATGTCAAAACCTGCAAAAGAACTCCCCTACGTAATCGAAAAACAAGGTGAAGGCATCACCATCCTGCCAGACAACAGCGGATATGTTACCATCAGCGAAGGAAAATATGCTCCCATCAATTTTTATAAATGGAAATTCTGAACCGCTAACCTTTATTGCTGCCATCGCATTTCAGTAACATCGTCTATACTTGTATAGTGCGGGCAGCCTTCATTATCTGCTGCTAACCCATATTTATATACACCCTCAAAAAACAGGTAATTCCCTTGCCCGGAAATACCTGGAGTAAAACCATTTTTCTACTATGCCACTGACTAACAGCTTCCACCATTTTTTGGCCCGGGGAATGCCTCTCCGGCAGGCCGTTTCCAACAGGTAATTGCACAACAGCTCACCTCAGAACCATTTATTCAATAACCTCATTCGCTCATGCAAAAGAAAGCTATCATCATTGGCGCTGGCCCTGCAGGCCTCACTGCTGCCTATGAACTACTACAGCGCACCAGTATCACCCCTATTGTACTGGAGAAAAGCACAGATATCGGCGGGATCTCCAAAACTGTAAACTATAAAGGTAACCGCATCGATATCGGAGGCCACCGCTTCTTCTCCAAATCAGACCGCGTAATGGACTGGTGGATGAACATGATGCCGCTGGATAAAGAAGCCGCAGAAATATTCTCTATCAGCTACCAGCAAAAAACAAAAGAAGTAAAAGCTTCCCGCAACAGCAACAACACCGATACCCTCGTGGCTCCCGATCCCGACCTCATCATGCTGGTAAGAAAACGCCTGTCGCGCATCTATTTCCTGCACAAATTCTTTACCTATCCCATTCAGCTATCGGTAGATACCCTCCGCAAACTGGGCTTCTCCACCACCATCAGTATCATGGTGTCGTACCTGTGGGCGCAGATCTTCCCCAGGAAAAATGAAAAGTCGCTGGAAGACTTCATGGTAAACCGTTTCGGCCTTACCTTGTATCACCTCTTCTTCAAAGACTATACAGAAAAAGTATGGGGCGTTTCCTGTAAAGCCATTTCTGCTGAATGGGGCGCACAAAGGATCAAAGGCATCTCCATCGGAAAAGCCATTTCGCATGCGGTAAAATCCGCCATCGAAGCAGGAAAACCAAAAGATCTGAAACAAAAAAATGTAGAAACCAGCCTCATCGAACAATTCCTGTACCCCAAACACGGCCCCGGCCAGCTCTGGGAAGAAGTAGCCCACCAGGTAATCAACAAAGGCGGCACCGTACTCATGCAACACGATGTAAAAAAGATCCATTCCTCCGGTAATCACATCACCGCCATCGAAGCGCTGGACCGCACCACCGGCGAAGTAATACTGCTGGAAGGCGACTACTTCTTTTCTACCATGCCCATCAAAGAACTGGTAGCCGGCCTGGAAGCAAATGTACCGGGCAATGTCCGGGAAATCGCCGCCGGATTACATTACCGCGACTTTATCACCATCGGCATCTTACTAAAAAACCTCAGTTTCGCGGATAAAAAAACCGGCGAACATAAACCACTGGAACTGAAAGACACCTGGATCTATATCCAGGAAAAAGATGTGAAAGTAGGACGCCTCCAACTATTCAATAACTGGAGCCCCTACATGGTGAAAGACCCCGACACTACCTGGGTGGGAATGGAATACTTCTGCAATAAAGGCGATGATTTCTGGGAACTCGCAGATGAACAAATCAGGCAAACCGCCATCACGGAACTCTGTAAAATAGGACTGGCGCAACAAGCGGATGTGCTGGATGCCACCGTGCTCAGAATGGAAAAAACATACCCCGCCTATTGGGGTACCTATGCCCGCTTTGAAGAACTGAAAAGCTATATAGATACCTTCGAAAACCTGTTCCTCGTTGGCCGCAACGGTATGCACAAATACAATAACTCCGATCACTCTATGCTCACCGCAATGGTAGCTGTAGATAATATCGCAAACGGCATTGTTACCAAATCAAACATCTGGTCTATCAACACAGAACAGGAATATCATGAAGAGAAAAAATAAAAAATCCGCAGACTTTGTTCCTGGAAACTATCTCCAGGAACAAAGTCTGCAGATAAAATCAATGGTTACCGTTTCTCGTTATACACGCCAAACTCTGCAATCGCGGGCGTTTCAGTGTAATCGTCTATCAGTATCCTCACTTTATTACCCCATACACGCGGAAAACGGTGAATCCTCACACGCCCCGCATGCTCCCCTGCTGATGGCAATGGCTTCCACTCCCCGTTCTCATTATATTCCAACCTGTATTGCTTAATACGCGCTTTGTCTTCCGTAATCACAATCATGTTAAAACCCTGCTGTTTGTCAAACTCCACTTCAAACCAGGGCTGCTTTACCGCACGGTTCGACTGCCACGTACTTCTGAAACTATCATCATTCGCAAAATCCATGATGTTCATGTCACTGCTCCAGCTGGAATTGGCCGCCTGGTGTTTGGCAATGTTGGAGGAAATAATGGGAGATGCATACACAGGCAATGCCGCTACCGGTCCGTCATTTTTCCACTGTTTCCCGATCTGCTTTAATGCTTCCAACGCATTGTTGTCGATTAAGCCATCGCGGTTAGGCGCTACGTTTAAAATGAAATTACACCACGCTTTACCATAAGGAACAATGTTTTCATTTACCAGCTGGTCCACGCTCTTCACCGGCGTAGTGGGGAAATCTGCTTTCCAGAACCACGCACTGTTAATAGGCAAACAAGACAATGCCGGCAAGCGGTTATTATCAGTTGAAATATGCTGACCTGCCCCCTGTTCATACGATTTGATATCCGTATAAAACAACGCCTCCGCAGGATACTTCGCGGCGTTCAGATCCATCACCAGGCACTTAGGCTGCAGCCTTTTGATCAGTCCATAAATTTCCTCAAAGGGAACATCATCATAGGAAATCCTCGACCACGGCGCGTCCCAGCCGTCAATGATCAACGCGGTAATTTCGCCGTAGTTGGTGAGCAACTCGGTGAGCTGCGCCTTGATCATCTTAATATGCTCCTTTGTAATTTGTCCCGGCCTGATTTTATGATGCGTATCCAGGATGGAATAATACAACATCACCTTCAGTCCTTTCGCACGGAAAGCAGTGGTATACTCTTTTACCACATCCCTTTTCAACGGACTGTTCATCACATTGTAAGGAGTGGTTTTGGTATCCCAGATGGCAAACCCGCTGTGATGCTTGGTGGTCAAACAACCATAAGACATGTTCGCCGATTTGGCCGCTGCCGCCCATTGATTACAATCCAGTTTTTTCGGATTAAAAATAGCCGGGGATGCTTCCGGATCGGCCCAGTCATCATCCATAAAAGTAGGGATATTGAAATGAATGAACATACCAAAACGCAGATCCACAAACTGCTGCTGCAATGCAGGCAGCGACATGGTTTGCTGGGCGCCGGCCCGCCCCGTTACGAGTAACAGTACTGCCGCCAAAATGCTGATAACCTGGTTCTTTTTCACAAGCTAATGAGTTAAAATATAAAAGAATAAAACGTACTTACTTCCATTCAGGTTGCTGCACCAATTTGCGGCCCTGATCCAGTATGCCCTGTGGTATGGGCCATACATAAAATTTATCCGTGCTGAAATGCCTGTCTTCCAGCTTTGTTTTAGGATACTTATTGGTTTTTCCACCGGTAGCAGGAATAGCTGTTAACCCGGCAGATGCATCTATAGTATAAATAGGTCCGTTCAACACCTGCTGGCCAATCCTCCAGCGCAAAATATCGAAGTAGCGGTGTCCTTCACCAGCCAGCTCTATCCGGCGCTCATGACGGATAAAAGTACGCAGCGTTTCTTTGCTCATACTCCATCCATTAAGCGCGAAAGTAGCAGCTACATCGGGCATGCCGGCACGACGCCTGATTTCATTCAAGGCATTGGTAATATCTGCAGATGGCCCGGTGGCTTCATTCGCAGCTTCTGCATACGTAAGCAACACTTCTGCATAACGAAGAATCTTCCAGTCGTTGCCACCATTATCGCGGGATTCCAGCTCTGTTTTATCGAAGATCTTCTTAAACGCATAACCGGTATACGTAGCTTTATCGCCGCCTATTTTATCCAGCGCACTGTTAATAGGATCGTACATTTTATCATTTGCCAGCGTGCTGCCGGGATAATAAATAGTAGCGTTTAAACGCGGGTCACGGTTCTTCCACGGCGCATGCGCATCATACGCAGGATCTTTTGTATAAGGATAATAACCGGCGGCGCTTTCATAATCATCTACCAGCGAAGGCAAAGGATTCAGGTAAAGCGTACCTCCGGAAACAGAGTTCACACCTGCAATATCACGCAGTCCGTTAGGGCGTAATTCCTTTACATGGATATAGCTGATCATGCTTTCGGAGGAGTAATCTCCTTCCTGCTGAAACAGGTTATAATAATCCGGGTACAGGGAATACACTTTGCTGTCGATTACTTTCTTTGCTTCAGTGGCAGCACCTGCATAGTCGCCGGTATATAAAAGCACGCGGGCTTTCAGTCCCCAGGCAGCGCCTTGTGTAAAGCGTCCCTTATCGTCGCCGGTATAAGATGGCGGCAAATCCGGTGCAGCTTCATCCAGCCATTTGATCGCCTGGGCAATCACCGCGGCCTTCTTGTCCTGCGGCACGTCCGACTCCGCAGGAGTAGCAAATACTTTCGTCACCAAAGGCACATCCCTGAAAAGCGTAGCCATTATAAAATAACGGTACGCCAGCGATACCTTTACTTCTGCTTTTAATCTTTTCTTTAATCCCTCATTCATATCGGGTACTTTGTCCACATGATCAAGGAATTCGAGACAATGTCTTACCTGGTCGTATTTCCATTCGTCGCCAAGATTACCGGTAGTAGCTACAAACGTGCTGTTGCCAATCAGCTGTGCATTGCGAAGGGTATTACCCCAGGAAGCTGTTTTGGAAAAAGCGTTGTCGCTCATTCCTTCATAGCAAACAAAAAAGTCGGCGGAAGGAAGGAATTCATATACCCTGGAGGCAAATTTCACTGCATCCGATTCGGTGGTCCAGTAGGTGTCATCAGAGTATTGATCCAGCGGCGCACGGTCCAGGAAGTTTTTAGAGCAAGCCGCCAGAAGGCTGCAGGCGCATAATATAGTGATAATGTGTAGTCGTTTCATGTTGTTGTTGTTTTGCAGTGAGAGCGTCATCAGAATTTCAGGTTCAAACCAAAGGTGTAAGTCTTCATTTGCGGGAAATTCACACCCGACTGCCAGTTGTCGATTTCCGGGTCAAAGTTTTTCGGGAAACGTTTCGACTTCAGCGTCAGCACATTTTCCATCATGAAATAAAAACGGAGCTGACCAATCTTCGCACGCTGCAAAATATGGCCGGGTACATTATATCCCAGTTGCAGGTTCTTCAAACGCACATATTTCGAATCATACAACCACCAGTCGGAGAAATCGTAGTTCACGCTCAGGTCCTGCCGCATCAAGGGATAGCGGGCGCCTTTATTTTCCGGGGTCCAGGAGTCCATCAGGTCGGTGGTAAAGGAACCGCCATAGTTAAACGGACTTACGGCATAACCGGTGAGATACGTTTTATTTTTCAGCACGCCCTGGAATAACATGCTCAGGTCAAACTGCTTCCAGGAAAAGTTAGCGTTCACGCCAAACATCAGGTGCGGATCTGCATCACCCAGTATTACACGGTCTTCCGGGGTAATTTGCCCATCGCCGTTGGTATCCTGGTACTTGATGTCGCCGGCTTTGTTTTGTGGCTTATAGGTAGGCGATGCTTTCACTTCTTCGTCGGACTGATACAGGCCGAGCGCTTTGTAACCGTACCACGTCCACCGTGACTGGCCTACCATTACGGGGTTTTCCGCCAATACATCCGGTGTGCCGCCCAGGTCGAGGATCTTGTTACGGGAATCGTAAATGTTCACCATCACACCGTACTTCAGCTTATTATCGCGGTTCTGGTAGCCGGCAGACACTTCCCATCCCCAGTTGCTCATGCGGCCCAGGTTCATTACAGGCGCATCGCGGCCAAAGGTCGACGGCACACTGGGCGTTAATAAAATCCCGGTCGTCTTCTCTTTAAAAACATCCGCGGTGAGGGTAAACTTCTCATCAAAAAATCCTGCATCCACACCAATGTTGCCGGTTACTTTTTCTTCCCAGGTAAGATCCGGGTTAGCGGTGTTGTTATAATACGTGGTAGTTTGCGCTTTATCGTTGAAATAAGAAGCGCCGGTACCAATTAAACTTGCCCAGGAATAAATACCGCGTGTATCCGTTCCCGTTGCATTCTGATTACCTACCTTACCATAAGAGCCACGCAGCTTCAGATTACTCACAATATCAGATCCTTTCAGGAAGTCCTCTTCCGAAATTCTCCATCCGGCAGAAACAGATGGGAAGAATCCCCAACGGTTATTTTTGAAACGGGAAGATCCGTCGTACCGGCCGTTTACTTCCAGCAGGTAGCGGTCTTTAAAGCTGTAAGACAACCGGCCGAACATCGACTGGATCGCCCATTCATAGGCGCCTCCGCCGGTAGACCAATAATCTTTTTTCACACTACCGCCGTTGATCACATGAATATCATTATTCAGAAAATCCTGGCGGCCCAGGGAATAGGAGTCATACTTCATGCTTTCCTGGCTATATCCCAGCAGGGCTTTAAAGTCGTGCTGCTTTACCTGTAAACCGTAGTTCAGCGTGCCAATAAACGTTTGGTTAATAGCGGTATTATAATCGTCGTTCAGTGAGTTGGGCGACTGCTGTGTAGTAACGAGGTTCTCTTCGTCATCATACAACTTGTAGGTAGCCCTGAAAATTTTATGCTTGATATCGCGGCTGTTGTAGGAATACTGTCCTTTTACCGACAGGTTTTTCGTAATGCCGTAATCCAGCGTCAGGTTGGTATTAAAGTAATTGTCTTTGTAATTTTCAAACCCGCCGTGATTGATAATAGCCACCGGCTGGGAGCCGCCACGGTAGCTTCTGTCGCGCCCCTGTGGTGTATAGGCCCATTCCGTAGGGTTGAGGATATACGCCCAGTGCATGGCGGTAGTATAAATACCGGCGCCCGCAAAACTTTTAGGCGCATTCATATACACGGTATTGATCCCGAACTTCAGGTTATCCAATATCTGCGTATTGATATTTACGCGTGAGGTAAAGCGCTCGTTCATCACGCCCTGTACCAGTCCTTCCTGTTTCAGGTATCCCAGTGATACAAAGTAATCGGTATTTTTTGTTCCGCCGGAGATGCCAACGTTATGTTGCATCTGGAGTGCATTCTCTTTGAAGATGGCACTGATCCAGTCGGTACTGGGCAATTCACCGCTGGCATATTTCTGGATATCGGCATCAGAAAAACGCACGGTGGCATCGGGATTATCGTTCAGCTGGGATTCATTCCATTTTCGCATAAAGGATACTGCGTCTACCAGTTTTGGGAGATAGGTAGGCTGCTGTATACCTGCGTAAGCATCATACGCGAGCGAAGGCTTGCTGTTCAGTTTACCTTTGCGGGTGGTAACCAGTATAACCCCGCCGGAAGCGCGTGCGCCATAAATAGCGGTGGCAGATGCATCTTTCAGGATACTGATGTTATCAATGTCCTGCGGGTTTACTGTTTCCAGCTGGCCGGCTACCCCATCTATCAGTACCAGTACGGGGTTGCTGGATAACGTGCTGATACCGCGAATATTCAGTTTGTTGTTGTTGGTGCCGGGCATACCATCGGTTTGTTGTATAAACAGGCCGGGTACTTGTCCCTGTAAGGCGTTTACCACGTTAGGTACCGGCCTTTCCGCTACTGCTGCGCCTTTCACAGAGGCTACTGCGCTGGTAAGACTGGCCCTTTTCTGGGAGCCATAACCTACCACTACAATTTCACCGAGTTTTTTGGTGTCTTCCGTGAGTACGATACGCAGCTGGGTGTCCTTACCGCTGGCTATCTCCTGGGTATTATATCCCATAAAAGATACAATGAGCACCGCATTTTCGGGGATGCCCTTCAGCACGTATTCTCCTTTTTCATCGGTAACCGCTGCCATAGAAGCATCTTTTACGCGAACAGATACGCCGGGTAACGGCTCATCTTTTTCATTCACCACCTTCCCGCGGATGTCTTTGTACATCAGGCCGGCATCTGCGTCCAGCAGCATATTCGCCAGCATTTCATTGCTGCGGCGGATGATCACTTTATCATCTGCTATAAAATACTCCAGGGAAAACGGCGCCAGGAGCTCCTTCAGCACGTTGCCTACTTTCTGGTGCTTTGCCCGGATAGTTACCACGCTGTTAAAGATCTCTTTATTAACCGCATAGCTGAAAGAAAGATTGGCGCTGGCGCCTATCTCATCCAGGGCATCATGCAATGCTCCTCCTTCCACTTTCAGCGTAATCCTTTTTTCGAGCAGCTGGGCTTCGGTGTGCTTGGCCAGCAATGTTAGTGTAGTACTACATACAACGACTACAATACACAATGACATTTTCATTAGCATGCCTATTACAGGTACACATTTTTTCATACTTTTACGTAGATTAAGGTTGAGTAAAAACTAGCTGCCATCGGTTACCAGGCCAGTGTGGCATACTAGCGTTAAGACTTAACTTTCAGCCTCCCGCAAGGGAGGTTCTTTTTATGTAGGTGGCGCTTCTTTATGCATAGGTTGGTGGTTTATTTCATAACGTTCAGCATTCCTTATCCTTCCTGATGATGTAGGTGGTACCGTTGTGCTCCAGTGTGGCATTGAGCGACAGGCACAGCTGCCGCAACGCTTTCTCCAAAGTGCCGTTGGTATTAAATTCCCCGAAATAAAAACAGTTGGAAATATCCCCTGTAATCTCAATTTTTACGTTGTAATAATATCCCAGCTCGGCTGCTACTTCCCGCAGGCCCGCACGGTCGTATTTCAGGATGCCTTCGCGCCGGCTCAATAAATCGCCGGTAGCTACCCCGTCTTCCTTCGTGATCTTCCCCGTTGCTTTGCTAAACACCGCCCGCTGGCTGGGAGATACATACACTGCGCTATCCGCATTGCCTACCGCTACCTTACCCGTTAACACCGTTACCGCCACATCCGGCTGCGCATCAAATGCCCGGATGTTAAAGGAGGTACCCAACACCCGCGTATCTATCCTCCCGCTGTGAATAATAAAAGGCTGCGCAGCATCGGTAGCTACCTCAAAAAAGGCTTCGCCACTTAATGTAAGCTCCCGGTTCCCTTTCCCGAAAGCATCCGTATATTCCAGCCGGGAGGCCGGGCTAAGCCAAACGATGGTACTATCGGGCAGCAGCATCTTTTTGTGTTCCCCCGCTTTAGTGGCCACCAGTTGTTGCCGCGAATGAACAGCCATTTGCTCCGCAGGACGCTGGAAATACCACCAGCCGGCGGCTGTCAGTACAAGCAGCACTGCTGCTGCTGCGGCGATCTTTGTCCACCACATACGTTTCACCGGCGCTGTTTCCGGCTCCACAGTCCTGATGCGCAGCAACAACTGCTGCTCCATTTCCGCCTCCAGTAAGGATTTAGCGCCAAGTTGCGCTTCACCCCACTCCGTGGTAGATTTGAAACTGTGATAGTAATTCATCAGTGATTGTACTTCCTCCTCACTCGCCGAGCCGTTCATCCATTTATCTATCAATGAAAAAAACTCCTGTCTGTTCATACGGGGTATTTTATCATTAGTGACAAAAAAGAAGGGCTACCCCCAAAGCAGGACAAAAAAATTATTTACTGATAAACAGGAGAATCAGCAAAGCATAGCCCAGGGCGGACCGCAGCTTACGGATGGCAATATTGATCTGGTTTTCAACGGTTTTCACCGAAACATTCAACTGTGTGGCAATCTCTTTATAGGAAAGATGTTGCTCCCGGCTCATCCGGAATATGATCCGGCATTTCTCCGGCAAGGTGTCTATCAGGGTATTCAGCAGGGATTGCAGCTCTTTTACGGCCAGCTTACTTTCCGGCGAAGCAGCTTCCATTCGCTCCATCATATGATCAAACAACTCCTCCCGCACCGGGTTTTGCCGGATATACCGGAATACCTTGTAACGGATGCTGGCAGAAAGATACGCCTTCAGGGAAACGGTTAACTGAATGCGATGGGACTTTTGCCACAGCTCTGTAAACAGCTCCTGCACCAGGTCTTTACAGGCTTCTTTGTCTTTCAGCACCTGGTAAGCCGACAAGAACAGCGGTTCCCAATGCCGTTTATACAACAGGGTCAGCGCCTGTTCATTACCCGACTGCAGCAACAACAACAATTCTTCATCTTTTTGCCCCTCTATGGCCGGCATGGCTGATATTAATTTTTTATATGAAGGTGGAATACCGGGGGTAAATATAGAGTTTAAATTATTATCCTTTGGGCAAAAAAGATGAGTGGCGTTCCGGCCCCGGAGCCATACCATAAAATGACAGGACCGGCCAATTGGCCAGCCCTGCTACATAAAATGGGGTTTCAATATTATATTATGCCTGTTTCTCCAGCAGCAACCGGATCATATCCTCCAGCATCAACTCCCCATCATGATTCTGAATCATGAAATTCTTAAAAATGATCTTACCATCCTGGTCAATCAGGTAATTCGTGGGGGCGCCTCTCACCGGGAGGTTCTGCCGGTTGGTTTCCATATCTTTCAGCGGCGTAAAGCTATATTTGCTGGACTTCACAAACGGTACCACATACGCATCCTGGTCACGAACAATGTTAATAGCCAGGTAAGATACCGGCTGGCCATTAAAATTCTTCAGCACCTTTTCAAAGTGAGGAAACTCCCCCCTGCACGGGCCGCAGCCGGGAAACCAGAAGGTAAGCAGCACCACTTTGCCTTTATAATCCTTCATGGATACTTTACCATCAGCTAAATAAGACTCCAGCGAAAAAACCGCTTCCTTCGCGCCTGTATTCAATTGTTGTTTCAGCTCCTCATAAATCGCAAGTTCTGTTTTACCGGCGTCCTTTCCGTAGGCCAGCAACGGCGCTTTCAGCGACCTGGCCGGTGTGGCGGCATAGTACTTCATCAGGGTATCATACGCCTGCTGCGGATGTCCGCCCTGGTTGGCTACTTTTGCTTTGAGCAATGCCAACGTTTGCGGCAAGCTGCCCCATCTCTTTGGCTTTATACTATTCAGCACCGTAGCGGCCTCACTGGTTTTGTTATCTGCCAGTAGCTTTTCGGCGGCTATAAACTGGCTGGCCAGCTTTGCATTTTTCTCATATCCTTCTTTGCTTTCTGATTCCAGCCCGGGCGTTGCTGCCAGGTCAGTAGCCAGCTTCAGCGCTTCCGAAGGGCTCCCGGATAACAGCAAATCAAAGTATTCCTCCATACCGGAATTGGACCAGCTGAATTTTGACACCGGGAAATCGCGGCGCATCTGCTCATACAACGCTTTCTTTTTCTGCATATCCGGTTCACGGAAAGCCATCCAATACAACGCCTGCGCACCGCGCTGACTTTCCGGGAATTTTTTGATCAACTCATTACACATCTCCCGGTATTTCTCCGGATCATCTTTTTCAAGGGAGCTGGCATAGTAAAAAAGATAATCTGCATTATCCGGTTCCGCGGCAGATGCTTTACCCATAAAGTCCCGCGCCTTGTCAAATTCACCCCAGCGTTCTGCATCTATCGACAGCTCCTGCCAGGCATCCGCCAGTTTAGGATTCAGCGCTACCGCCTTCAGCAGGAAGGGGCGGGCTGCAGGGCTTTCCCTGTTTGTATAAAATTTACCATAGCCATAAGCAACGGCGGCTTCGTTGGGGAACTTTTTTGTCCATTGCTGGTATTGCTTTACAACACCCGCACTGTCTTTCCACATGGCTTGTATATACGCATCATGCGCGGCAATGTTTTCCGGATGTTTATTAATAACACCTATCAGGCTGTCGCCCTTTTGCTTCAACTGCGCATTGGCCATCGAAGGCAACGACAGCAAAACCGCTGTGATTAAATGATTGAAGGTGATTTTCATAATGCTGGTGTTTGACTGTATATAATTTTATGTAGATGGTTACCAACCGGGATTCTGCTCCGGTACGTTACCCGCAGGATACTTTTGCAACTGATCCTGTGGTATCGGGAAGTAATACATTTTGTCTTCGAAGAACCGCTGCTCCAGTGGCACTGAAGTGTAAGTCCGGGCGCCGTTTACAATGCCAACCTGCATGGCCCTGATAGCTGCGCCGATCATCGTAGCGCCGGTACCCCACCTGCGGATATCGTTGAACCGCTGACCTTCAAATGCCAGCTCCACGGTGCGTTCACGCACATAATCATCCCAGGTGAGCGGGCCGGTTATTTCAGGCATATTTACCCGCTTGCGCAACAGGTTTACATAGGTGCGCGCTTCACCGGGATTATTCAGTTTCAGCTGGCATTCTGCGTAGTTGAGATATACTTCTCCTAACCGCATCATAATGCAGTTCTGGTAGTTGGTATTATTACCACCGAAAATATAATTCGGGTTCATAAACTTACGCAGCAAATAACCGGTGATGGCGGTGCTGGAAGTACCCGGGTTCATCGCTGATCCCAGCTTCAGGTCCATTACAGTATTCATCCAGGTGGTACCATCGTAAATAACGCTGGCATGCAGGCGCGGATCGCGGTTCGCATAAGGATGCGCCGGATCATATAAGGCCGACTGGTTCCAGGGTTTACCATCTGTCATGAGGTACTGGTCTACTATGTTCTGCGTAGGACAATCCCTCACGCTGCCAAAGCCGGTGAAGTAAGTGGAGTTGTTGTAGTCGTCCAGCCCATGTACTTGTCCGCTCAGATCTCCCGCGTATTCTTTATTAAAAATAACTTCGCGGTTATCATCATTCTCCGGGAAAAACATAGCGCCATAATCCGCGAAAAGGGAGAAGCCGCCTTTGTCAATTACCTCTTTGGCGGCAGCGGCAGCGCCGCTGTAGTCCTTATGATTCAGCAGCAGCCGTGCTTTCATGGCTAACGCCGCAAAACGGGTAGCCCGTCCTGTTGAAGCAGCCGGGTAGCTTCCCGGCAGGATAGCCGCTGCGTCATCCAGGTCTTTCACCATAAAATTTACGCAGGCTTCATCGGTGGCACGGCCCATTGTCAGCTCATCATCCAGTGTCAGTACTTTATCTACTATCGGGAAACGCCCGAAAGTAAAGTAGAGGTCCATATAATGCAGCGCCCGGAGAAATAACATTTCGCCTTTGATCTGTTGCTTTCCTGCTGCGCTGAGCGGCATATCATCCATATGCGATAACACCGTATTGCAATTGCGCACGGCGATATAGGTGTTTGTCCAGATGTCGCTGTTGATATTGGAAGATGGGGAATACTGCCCGGAGTTCACCAGGTTGGCTTCCAGGAACGACTTAGCGCACTTGGCTTCATCGGTAATATCACAGATCATCCAGTTGCCCGCATCGTCATAAGTCGAGTGTATCTTACTGTACGATTCCAGCACCACCCTGCTGATGAGGGCACTGTCTTTCCATATGTTGCTGTCGCTGTAAAGGTTCAGTGGGCCTTTATTTAACGCCTCTTTATTACAGGCAACTGTTCCCACCGTTGCAGCAAGGGCTATATAGCTGATTAATCTTTTCATTTGAAAGCATTAGTTGGTTCAATAAATTCGTTTTCACTGATCAGAACTGCAGCGTTAAACCGGCTGCGAACGACTTCATCAGCGGATCACGTACCTGCCCTGCACTTTCAGGATCAAACGATTTAAAATGAGTGAAAGTGAAGAGATTATTTGCACTAACGCTGACGCGTAAACTTTTTGCACCGATACGCTGAAGCACACTGCCAGGCAGACTATAAGCCAGCTCCATATTCTTCACACGCAGGTAGGCCGTATTGCGCGCCCAGTAATCAGAGTTTTCCTCATTATTCTGATTGTTGTACCATAAGCGCGGATAAGAAGCATTGGTGTGCGTGGGTGTCCAGCGGTCCAGTTTATCTGCGATGGCAGGCAAATTCGTATAGGCATACCCCTGTACATTGCCCGCACCCTGCATCAGCACATTCAATTCAAGACTGCTGTACTTTACTCCCCAGCGGATACCATACTGGATTTTAGGAAAGAAAGAAGCACCAAAGAAAACCTGGTCTCTGGCAGTAATGGCGCCATCACCATCTACATCCTTGTAACGGATATCGCCGGGCGCAGTGGCAGGATAAAGCGGCTTAGGCCCTTTCGTAATTTCCTCTTCACTCTGATACAGGCCCTCGGATACGTAACCAACAGCCTGCATACCCACCGTATTATAAAAATAACCGATCGACTTCCCCGTTGCCTTCTGCCATTCCGGGATACTTTGTGATTCAGGATAGTAGATCACCTTATTCTTACTGAAACTAACATTCGGAGAAATAAAATAAGAGAACTTCCCGAAGTGTTGTGTATGACTTAAAACAACCTCCAGCCCTTTGGTATCTACAATACCACTGTTAATATCAGGCAAGCCAATACCAATTACAGTAGGTACCTGCTGTGCAGGCGGCGCCAGGATATCTTTTGTTCTTTTCTGAAAATAATCTGCTTCCAGCGTAAACAAATCCCGCTTGTAATGCGCTTCCACACCTACGTTGGCAATCACCGCACGTTCCCAGGTAAATACCGGGTTGGGCAATACGTTAGGCGATAACGTTTGATAATATTGCGGCGTAGTTCCTCCCAGGGAATATCCTGGAGTAACTCCCAATCCATAAGTAGTCAGGAACTGGTATGGATCTACACGGTCGTTACCCAGCTGTCCCCACGACGCTCTTACCTTCAGGAAATCAAGATCATTGGATACATTATCCATAAAAGGTTCTTCCGATAAAATCCACCCGGCCGACAGCGACGGGAAAAATCCATACCGCTGGTCTGGAGGGAAAATATCAGACCCATCATACCGGAAATTAAACTGGAACAGGTAGCGCGATGCATAGTTATACGACAAACGGCCTACCAAACCCCGCCTGGCATTCTGTGTGCCGGAACCGCCATTGGTAACACGCGTAGGATCGCCTAAATCCAACTGCGATAAGCTGGAAGATACAAAGCCCGAACGCTGCGTATTAAAATTGTCGCCGGTATTATTGGTTTGTGTATAGAGCAGCAACCCGGATAAATCGTGTTTACCAAATGACCGGTCGTATTGCGCGCCGGCTTCCAACGTAAGACTCTGCGTTTGCGTAAAGGTTTCCCTCAAATAAGGTTCAGTAGGATAAGGCGTTGCTTTTCTAAAATTACCGGCTGCATCAATACTGTACATATCGTATGGTGTGGCAAAGCGTTTACCAAAAGTATAAAGCTTATCAAAAGAGCCATTCCCCTTCAGTGACAGCCCTTTTATAAAAGGAACGTCGTACTGTATGTTGACAACCGAATTAAAGATGTTGATATTGTTAAGATTGTAACCAGATGCACCTATGGACTGCTGGTAGGCATTACCACGCTGTTCCGGCACATTGGCATACGACCCATTTGTGAAACGGTTTGCACGGATAGGCGGCGTGCCATACATGTTCCTTACAACATACTCCGATCCATACACCGACTCTCCATTCTGTTTGCTGAAAGAGCCGCTGAGGTTCATGGTCACCTTCAGGTCGCGCGTTACCTTTGCTTCCAGGTTGCTGCGCAGGTTATAACGGCTGTAACCCTCTACAGGTACCAGTCCGCTGTTTTTTGAATACCCGCCGGAAATAAAATAACGAATGTTTTCACTTCCTCCTGCGGCAGACAAATTATAGTTGCTCTGCCACAAAGAAGTAGCCAGCACTTCATCGATCCAGTTCACATTGGGATATCGGTCCGGGTCAGAACCATCCTGGTATTTCTGCAGGGCTTCATCACTGAACCCCATACCCACTCCGGGCTGATACAACCCTTCATTCTTCAGCGCTTCGTTGTAAGTAGTGGCATACTCAAAAGCATTCATCTGCTTGTAATATTGCGTAGGACGCTGGTTCACCACGTTGGCCGCAAATGTAATACTGGGTTTGCCGATGTTTCCTTTTTTGGTAGTTACGAGAATTACCCCGTTGGCCGCACGGGCGCCATACACAGAAATGGCCGATGCATCTTTCAATACAGATATTACATCAATATCGTTGGCGTTCAGATCGTCTAGCCGCCTGTCGGGAATCCCATCTACTACTACCAGTGGAGCAGAGTTGTTAAAGGTGCTTAACCCGCGCACAAAGAGGGTGGAACCTGCTCCCGGCGCACCGCCGGATTTTACCGCGTACAGTCCCGGCAACCGGCCCGCCAGCATATCCGACACCGCTATACTGGAATGATTTTCAGTAAGCTCCTTCGATCTTACAGAAGACATCGACTCTGTTTTGTTTCGTTCGGTAGTAGTGCCGTATCCAATAATTACGGAAGCATTCAGCTCTGTAAGCACAGGCTTCAGCGAAATGGTAAGCTGTACCGGGGTTTCGCCTACTTTAATGGTTTTTTCAAAAGATCCGAAACCGACAAAAGTCACGATGATGGTGTAATTACCCACCGCAAGATTTTTGAAAGTAAAAGAGCCGTCTTCTTTGGTAACCGTGCCCCTGTTAAAAGGCCGCAGACTTACCGTGGCTCCCGGTATGGGTTTCCCCTGGTGATCTACCACCACACCGGTTACAGTGCCGGATGCCACTGGCAGCTCCATTAATGGCCGGACCATCACCATTTTTCTGCCGATGGTCACCAGTTTATTTGCTTCATCAATACGCCAGGAAAACGGCAGTCCCCGCATAGCTTGCTCCAGCGCCTGCCGGAGCGTGGCATTTTTTAATTGTACGCTTACGGGCGCAGCTTCCCGCAGCAGTTGTGCATCATAAAAAAAGTGATAAGTGCTCTGCTTTTTAATACCTGTCAGTACTTTTTCAAGTGTAGCCTCTTTCAATGATAATGTAATCTCCTGAGACACTCCTTTTGCACTTACATGCAGGCATAGCACAACAATCAGGAAAAAATTCAATCTCATAATGAGCATCGTTTTTTTAAGGAGGGAACGGGCAAAGAAATGCCCATAGCAATTACTTAATTGCATACATTTGTAGTGTTTGGGTGAATTGATTAAACTTTCTTTAGTCGGATGGTTGTCGGTAAGCCCGGATTAAACAGAAGTGTTGCAAGCACTTCTGTTTTGTTTTTTAAGACGTATTTTTTTTCATTGATGGTTGGTTGGTTTTTGGTTGATAATAAATCCTGGTTGGTTGACTAATCAATAATCTTAATTGTTCTTCCTGTTATTACATAGTGAATATCACTGAATTTAAGTATCTCTAAAGCTTGTTCCAGGGTTACGCTCCGGGGTATTTCACCCACAAAAGCCTGTTCTGTATTTTTAGTTTCAAATATTACATTCACATCATACCACCTGGCCAATTGCCGCATTACGGTAACAATATTGGCTTTGTTAAAAGAGAAATACCCATTCTTCCAGGCCATCACAGTTTCGGTATCTACGTTCTTTAACAGCTGCCACCTGCGGTTTTCCTGATGCTGCACCTGCTCACCCGGTTGCATCACACCTGCATACCCCGCGCCGGATACCTTCACCTTACCTGTGATCAGCGTAGTGGCAGTCACCGTTTCATCGGGATAAGCATTGATATTAAAATGGGTGCCCAGTACCAATACTTCCTGTCCTTTCGACTTTACCCGGAAGGGCTGGTCTGCTTTCGCCGCTATCTCAAAATAAGCTTCTCCGGTAAGCTCCACCACCCGCTCCGGACCATTGAATACCGCCGGATATTTTAAAGAACTGGCCGCATTCAGCCATACCTTTGAGCCATCCTGCAGTATAATGCGGTACTGTCCTCCACGTGGCGTGATCATCGTATTGTATTCCACCGTATTGCCGCCGGTCTGTGATCCAGGCTGATACGCCAGCACGCCGTTATCCATTTTTACCACCTGCGCATTTCCCTGTTGACCTACCACGCCGTTCTGTGCATCAGAAAGTACAATCGTTTTCCCGTTGGCCAGCTGTAACATCGCCTTATTGGTGCCCGGCGCTATATCTGCGGCTACCTCCGGAATGTGATGCATAATGCCTGGCTTCCTGGGCTGCACAAAGAACCAAACCCCTGATGCCACTAATATAAACACTGCCGCCGCTGCATATTGCCACCATTTCCGGTACAATACCTTCACCGGGGTACCGGTATGACCTGGCTTATCTGCATCCAGTATATGCTGCAGCATTGGCTCCCAGCCGGCAATGTTCACCTCCGCATCGCCGGAAATATCCCCCGGCAATGCAACCGCTACCCTGTTAAAGAGTTCCCGGTTGGTTTCGTCCCGGAAAAAAGCGGTCAGCTCTCCTTCCTCAGCTTTCGTCAGTCCTTCTTCCCCACTTTTTCTCAATAAAAAAGTAATTCTCTGTTCCATAGTGGTTTTCAAAACGTAGTAAAATAATTACAGGTGCACGCCGGCAAGCAGCGTAGTACTATATAGAATGTAAAAAAGACCGGTGGTACTCATCGGCCGTACATTTTTTTTTAAATAAGAGAGATGAAAAAATTAACCGCCTTATTTTCAGCGTGTTAAGGAGAGTAAAAATAAAAAGGGAATTATTTTTCCGGCGGCGGTAAGATATCCGCGGATATAACTCAGCGCAGCGCTGAGCGTATTTTTTACGTAGCTGGGAGAACATTGCAGGCGATCGGCAATTTCCTGTGTTTTCAGCCCCTCCTCCCTGCTAAGCTGGTAAATCTTTTTACGTTGCGGGGGCAATTGCGCCACTGCCTTCCGGATCAGCAGCAGTGTTTCCTGTACCTGCAGGCGGTCTTCCCCCAGGTTGGCAGCAGCGCTTACCGCTCCATCCCGGATATCCGTTACCTTACGCAGCGCCGCCTGCTTGTGGAACCAGGTAAAGCATTCATTGCTGGCTACCCGTATGATCCATGCCTGTGGCTCCAGAAGCCCGGGCAGCTTATCGCGGCTCAACCAGATGCGGATAAAGGTTTCCTGTACAATTTCCTGGGTCCCCTCCGGCGATTTGACCATCCTTCGTATAAAAGAAGTCAGCCAGGGAAGCGCCCCATAAAAAAGTTCACGAAAAGCCACTTCATCTCCTTCCGATATACTGATCAGTAATTCTTTTGCTATATGAAACTTGGCGCCGCGCAATATCTCCTGAGTTAGACAGGCAGCAATTTAATCAATCTCTTTTTCTTTTCTAAATAATAGCTGGGCCGGTACCCCCGGTGATCCATAAACAGGCTTAACAATTTCCTAAAACGTGTCTGCCAGCCGATATGGTAACTTTGAGTGTACCGGATCGCTTATACATGAAATGGATAACAGGGATGCCATCTTACAATAAAACAGCGACGACCCCTTTTTAAGGCGCCGTTTTTATGTTACATTATTGCATGATTATGTAAGAAGACTATTATCACTTGCGGATAAACAAGCGCAAGAAAAAACCCACCGCAACTTACGTTACAGTGGGTAAAATCTATTGAATATTGTCAGTGACTATTGTCCGGTGTTGCCCAACCAGGATTCGAACCTAGACAAACAGAACCAAAATCTGTCGTACTACCATTATACTATTAGGCATTATTCTATGGGGATGCAAATGTAGTTTTTTTATCAAAGAAAACAACTACATAAAAGAATTTATCTTTTCTTCCTGATAGACAATGCCGCGATACTCACTGCTATAGCATCTTCCAGTCCACCTACCGCTGCATCTCTTACATGTAGTTTCCTGCCGGCAGCTTTGCGTAAATAGAAGAATGCATATGCCGCAGCCACCGCTGCCACCCCGCCAATCACCGCTCCTTTCCAGGCTTTCTCACCTTTTGCCTGGTATAAAGTGGCGCCTGCCAATGCTCCGGAAAGCGCCCGGCCGGTAATACCGGCAGCGGCTATACGATTTCCGATATTGGGTGCTTTATCAACTACCAGCTCGCCTGCGGCCATCGTTTGTAAATAGCGGGAAGTACCTTGCTTTTGCATAAAGCCTAAAGGTGACTTACGTAGTTTGTCCGAAGGTTGCTGGCTAACAAAATAACTGGCGAAAGCGGGGCCCATTGCGCTGCGCATCCCGGTAACAACGCCCAGGCCAATAGCCCGGCAAATAGTAGGTATCATAGCTTTTTTCATGCAGCAGCAGCCGCAATCATTGTGCCATCCATGCCGCTTTGCTTCTGTTCGCTGCAGCATGGATGGCCAATCACACTATCGTGCCGATAACCGCTGATGATCTTTCTCCAGCTGCGCTTTCAGCTGCTCATAATCCACCTCCTGCACCGCTTTGTTCCCGTTAATGGCCAGCACCGCTGCCGTGGCGGCACTCTGTCCCAGGATCATAAACACCGGCTCCATCCGGATAGAACCATAGGCGATATGTGAAGCCGACAGGCATACCGGTACCAGCAGGTTGCTGCACTCTGTTCGTTGCGGAAGTATGGACCCGTAAGACACCTGGTAAGGCTCCTTAATATCCACACCGATGTCGCCTTCATTCTGCACGTACCCGTCTTTTTTCACATAACGTTGTGCATTATGCGCATCCAGGGTATAAGACCCCATGCCTATAGACTGTGGTACTGCGCTTTCTCCAAGCACCGATTGTTGTGTCATAACATGCACGCCTTTCATACGCCGCGCTTCGCGTACATACAACTGGTGTGGCCAGTTATGATGATCGCGGAACTCATCGGCCGATAAGCCCCAGGTTTGCATGCGGCGCTGGATAGCAGCCGGCACGCGGGCGTCGTTCGCAAGGAAATATAATAGTCCCTGCTGATACACTTCATGCTCATGGATGATCTCCTTCCTGCGCTCATACGTGGCCTCCGGATAATCGTAGTTCATACCGATGTTGTCAAAACTAAAAGGGCCATGATTGTTCACATCCGTTTTATGATTGGGGATGGGATCAAACTTATTGAACACTTCATTCCAGCCGCTGTCCAGCACACGGGTGAGTAATTCATACTGCGTGGGATCATATCCTTCCGGCTTCGGAAAAGGAATGCGGTTGGCAGGTTTATCGGTAAGGCACATACGAAAGCAATATGCCTGGATCTTTTTATCCGCCGCTCCTTTTTCTCCGGGATCTTCTCCTGAAACACGCGGCAGCAATCCACTTTTCGCATCACCGGCAATGCGGTACGGACTGATGTTCTGTTTGAAATGATGGCCGTGGTGTAAAACGCCTGTTTGTGCGCCGTTCCAGCTTTCGCCATAAGTGGCCACTGCTTCGCGGCCTACGGTATAGCTTACGCCTGCAGCCGCCATCAGATCGCCTTCATAGGTGGCATCAATGAATACTTTGCCGCTATAGGTTTGTCCGCTGAGGGTAGTAATAGCCACTATCTTTCCGCCTTCCTTTTTTACGCCCTGCTTGCGGTCGAGCCACTCGTTGCGGTAAATTTTTATGTTATTCTCCCGGATATAATCTTCAAATACCTGCTCTGCTACATGCGGTTCAAAGATCCACATAGTGCGCTCCGCGCCATCCATCGCCGGCGTACCCTGACCTTTATTGCCATACTCCGCCTGCTGTTGCCAGTTCCAGGCGGCAGGTTGCTGGTAGTGCAGCCAGATGCGGTGATAAAAGTCACGGGCCAGGCCACCTATTACCGATTTGTTGCCGGTATCGGTAAACCCTAGTCCGCCGGCAGAAAGGCCGCCAACATGTTTATCCGGCGATACCACGATCACCGTTTTGCCCATTTTATGCGCTTGTACCGCGGCCACAATTGCCGCAGAAGTGCCGCCATAAATAATTACATCTGCCTTATTTACCGGCGCGCCGGCGCGGATAAATAAATAAGGGATCACCAGGATCGTTGCTAACAGGACTAATTTTCTCATGCTGTCAATAATTTTTTTAAGATATGCGGGATAACTTTTTCCGTTTGTTCCTCCATCACCAAAGGTGATACTGTCGCCGAAACAAACCACCCTGTTGTGAGGAAGAATAATCAATGCCATCCGGCGTGGTCATTAAGAAACCGGCTGGATGAACAGTCAACAAACAGCTGCCATGACATACAAGTTTTTCACGTGGAATGTTTCGTTCAGCTGGCAAATGATCATACTGCCTGCCCAATATACAACCCCACGACCAGATATCCAATCTATCAAAATTATCAAGGAACAAAAAATAAAACATCAGATGTTTAATTAAACATCATACCTTTGTGTTGTAAATGAAGATTTATGGAGCAAACATCCAAACTATCGGACCGCGTTATCAACGCCATCCAGAAAGATATCTCCCAGGGAAAATATAAGCCCGGTCAGAAAATACCCGCAGAACCCGAGCTGATGGTGCAATACGCCGTAGGCCGCTCTACCGTCCGCGAAGCCATTAAAACGCTTGCTATGATGGGTATCCTGCGCGTGCAACAGGGCGCGGGCACCTTTGTTAATGAAACCATTCAGGCGGAATCGCTGGACCAGCGGCTCAGGCGCGCCGACTTCGAGGAAATTAACCAGGTAAGGCGCATGCTGGACTATGAAATTGTGAAACTGGCCGCAGAAAACCATACCAAAGAAGATCTCCACCAGCTGAAAGCCTTGCTGGAACAACGCAAAAAAGCCATCCTGGAACAACAGTATCAGCAATGCGTGGATGCCGATATCGCCTTTCACACCGCTATTGCAAAAGCCTCCGGCAATAATGTACTGGCCGATCTCTTCCGCAGCTTCACTGCCGTAATCCGCGACTTCTTCGCCAAACGCGATACACAAAGTATCAGCCACTTTGCGATCAGTCACCACCTGCATGAACAATTGTATAAAGCCATCAAAAGCGGTAACGCTAAATTATCCCGGCAGGTAATGGAAGACATACTGGACAATAACTATTAAATATCAACAGATGAATATCCTGATCTTTAGCTTAATACTGCTGGCAGGCGCTTATGTGGCCGGGCTCCTGGGCTCTCTCACCGGTTTAGGTGGCGGCGTGATACTGATTCCATTGCTCACACTTGTATTTCATGTAGATATCCGCTATGCCATCGGGGTGGCCCTGCTGGCCTCTATTGCCAATTCTTCCGGCGCCGCCACGGCGTATATAAAAGAAGGTATTACCAATATCCGGCTGGGCATGTTCCTGGAAATAGCCACCACCGCAGGCGCCGTAGGAGGTGCGCTACTGGCCATATTTACACCGGTAAACACTATTGCCATCCTGCTTGGTGTGGTGCTGATATTTTCCGCCGCTATGACCATTCGGAAAAAGCATGAACATGCGGAACAAACAGGCAGTAAATTGTCTTATCTCTTAAAATTAAACAGCAGCTATCCAACACCCACCGGGGAAGTGAGTTACAAACTCAAAAACGTAGCCGGCGGATTCGGCATCATGCTGATAGCAGGGATATTATCGGGTTTGCTGGGGATCGGGTCGGGCGCGCTAAAAGTATTGGCAATGGATAGCACCATGCGCATCCCTTTCAAAGTAAGTACCACTACCAGCAATTTTATGATTGGCGTTACTGCCGCAGCCAGTGCAGTCGTGTACCTTCAAAGAGGCTACATCGATCCCGGCATGGCCTTCCCGGTAGTATTGGGCGTGTTGGGCGGAGCCTTTACCGGCGCGCGTTTGCTCACCTACATCAATGCCCGCACATTACGGATCATCTTCTGTGCAGCCATCACTTTTGTGGCGTTGGAAATGATCTATAACGGATTAAATCACCAGTTCTAATTACTGTGTCATGAATATATTTAAGAAAATACTCGGCGACCGCGATATCGAATTACTCATCGGCAAACAACTGAGGACCGGGGTGGTCACTGCCAGCTGTATTGCCCTGCTGGGAGGCATCTTTTACCTGGTGCAACAAGGCGCGGCCAGTGTACCGGATTATTCACAATTTAAAGGAGAAGGAGCGGAATACACTTCTTTCCGCGGTATCTTTCACGGTGTAGCCACCGGCAGCGCCACCGAATTCATACAACTGGGCGTGCTGGTATTACTGGCCACACCTATCCTCCGCATCTTCTTTTCCCTGCTGGCTTTCGCACTGGAAAAAGACAGGCTGTACGTGTTTATCACTGCGCTGGTGCTGGGGATTATTTTATTCAGTATGTCCGGCGGACTAAAAATATAATACTACTCTTCTCTCAGCCGTTCGTCTGTATAGGTAATGGCGGTTCTGCCGTGGGGAACAGGCTTCCCTTGTTCATCCACACTTACAAACACCATTTTGTCAACGGTAAGAATAGTTTTTTGTGTGATCTTGTTCCGCACCTGGCAGGTGAGCGTGAGTGAAGTTCTGCCGAAGTGGGTGGCTTTAATGCCCAGTTCCACGATATCGCCCTGGCGGGCAGAATTGATAAAATTGATTTCAGACATGTACTTGGTTACACAGCGATTGGTACCTAACTGAATGATGGAATAAATAGCTGCTTCTTCATCGATCCAACGCAGCAAACTGCCGCCAAATAAAGTGCCGTGTGCATTCAGATCCTCCGGCTTTACCCATTTCCGTGTATAAAAATTCATGACCCGTACAATTTTGAAGGCAAAGCTATTTCATTCTCCGATACGATGCACAACTTTTCCTGATACCATCGTCAGTTGTACGGCAATGTTCCCGTCGAAAATAACAATATCGGCATCCTTTCCCGCTGCCAGTGTACCTTTCCGGTCATCCACACCCATGATACGCGCGGGGGTATAACTCATCATCCGCACGGCTTCTGCCACCGGCACACCTGCCAGCTCCACCATGTTTCTCACGAGGCGGTCTGCCGTAGCAACGCTGCCCGCAAATGCGCTCCCATCGGGTAGTTTGGCAACACCCTCTTCCACAATTACCTCCAACCCTCCTTTCAGCGGCCCCAGTATACTTTTACCGGGAGGCATGCCCGCTGCCCGCATGGCATCGGTGATCAGCGCGATCCTGCCGGCTCCCTTTATTTTATAGATCAGTTTCAGCAACGACGCCGGCAGGTGCGCGCCATCGGCAATTACTTCAGCATCTATTTCATCAATGAGGTAAACGCTCTCCACTACACCTGCATAGCGATACAGGTTACGGCGCGTTACGCCCGACATGGCGGAATAAAAATGTGTGGCCAGCGTATAGCCACATTCCACTGCCTGTACCACTTCTTCATAAACAGCATCCGTGTGGGCAATAGCCGGTAAAACACCTTTACTCCGCAGGTAATTACCCATTTCCAGCGCACCGGGTAATTCTGGCGCTACACTCCAGCGGGAAATGTGCTCACTGTAATCCAGTATTTCCCGGTATTCGGCCGGGTCGGGGTTACGGATATAGCGCGGGTCCTGCGCGCCGCGCTGGTTCATGGCGAAATAGGGCCCTTCGAGGTGCATGCCCAGGAAAGAAGCCCCGTTATGCGGCAACGCCACCGCCTGACGATAAATATCCAGCGTATGCAAAAGATCCGCTTTCTCTGCGGTTAAAGTAGTAGGCACCATTGCGGTAGTGCCATATCGTGCATGCGTTTCCGTTATACAGTGAAAAGCGTTTACGGTGCCATCCATAAAATCGTGGCCACCGCCGCCATGTATATGCAGGTCGATGAAGCCGGGGGCAACGTAATTCCCCCCGGCATCTATTACCTTATCTGCGTGACCAGGAATGGTTCCTTCTCCCACTGCTGCAATCCGGCCCTCTTTGATCAGCACACTCCCGGAGGTGATTACCCGGAACGGCGTGATCAGGCGGCCATTGATAATTTTAATCGTTTCGGGCATATATTAAACTGTTTTCTGCGCTGGCTGCAGCTTTGCGGCAGATGCTTCATCCAGGTAAAACACACAATCTGCGTGCGTTTGTAGAATACTGGCGGGAAACAAATTGCTCACAGACTGCTCCAGGCTGTCTTTTACGGCCTGCGCCTTTCGCTCGCCGGGCACCGAACAGATAATATGTTTCGATAGCAGGATCTGGTGTACCGACATACTGATGGCCTGCAAAGGCACTTCTGTAACGGCGCTGAACCAGCCTTCATTCATTTGTTGCTGCCGGCAGGCGGCGTCGAGGTTCACTACAAGATACGGTTTCGTGGTGTTAAAATCTGCCGGGGGATCATTAAACGCGAGATGACCATTCTCTCCTATGCCCACCAAAGCCACATCCACAGGATGCGCCTGTATGAGCGCGGAAATGCGGCTGCATTCTGCTTCAGGATCGCCTTCCCCGCTGATCAGGCACACCGACTGCAGCGGCGCTACCTTGTCGAGAAAACGTTCTCTCAGGTACTTCCGGAAACTGGCCGGATGCGTTACCGGCAGGCCAATATATTCATCGAGGTGGAACATGTTCACTTTTCCCCAGTCAATATCGCTGGCGATCAGTTGCCGGATTGTTTCAAACTGACTTGTACCGGTAGCCAGTATAATATTGGCGCTACCTTTTTCTGCTATAGCGGCCTTAATCAATACCACTGCAGCATTTCCGGCTGCAGTGCCCAATGTTTGCGGGTCTTTGGATCGGATGATTTTCATTGCACTTATATTTTTTCAGGAGATGATTACTTTTTGCTTTTTACCCCGGTGGTACCGCCCTGCTGCAGGGAGATGTCTACCGGCTTGTTATGCTGCCAGGCGCCGTTGGTAAAATCTGGGATGTCGATGGAATTAGAGCGGTTGGCCACTGACCATTCACTCAGCGGGCCTATAGCGCTCCATGCGGCTGCATCGTATACGTCGATGTCTACGGGTAAACCGTTGCGTAAACAATCAATCAGGCGCCAGTCCATTAAAAAGTCCATACCACCGTGGCCTCCTACCTGTTTAGCCATCTCACCCAACTTCTTAGTAATGGCAGGCGTATACTTTTCTTCCAGCTGCTTAAACTCGTCCGCACTCACCCACCCTTCATGACTTAAGGAAATCCTCGGCCCCAGCGGGTATTTCTGCGCAGTGGCTTTTGTGCCGCTTACCAGGTGCAGGCGGGAATACACCCGTGGGGAACTCACATCGTGCTGCAACATAATAGTGCGGCCTTTGCGGGTGCGGATAGTAGTGGTGTTCATGTTCCCACGGAAATGTGCATTCACATAAGGTTTGTAAAAGTCATCCGTGGCCGCCAGCTCCACCGCCTTTTTATGTAGCAGAAAATCATTGCTTTGCATGGATACCAGGTATTCCATACTATCGCCACGATTCACATCCAGCACCTGGCACACGGGGCCCAGGCCATGCGTGGGATACAGGTTTCCATTGCGGTGCGCATTTTGCTTGAGCCGCCACACATCGTAACGTTTGTTCTTATCAAAAAGACTCTCAAAAATATCATGAATGTAAGCGCCCTCGCAATGCACCAGTTCTCCGAAAACCCCCTGCCGGGCCATATTCAGCGTAAGTAGTTCAAAAAAATCGTAGCAGCAGTTTTCCAACAGTACGCAATGCTTTTTTGTTTTCTCGGATGTTTCCACCAGCTGCCAGCATTCATCGATCGTAACAGCCGCCGGAATTTCCGTGGCCACGTGCTTACCATGCAACATAGCGTATACGGCAATAGGCGTGTGCAGATCCCACGGCGTAGCAATGTACACCAGGTCAATATCATCACGTTCGCACAATTGCTTCCACGCATCTGCCGATCCCGTGTATTCGTGCGGGTGATAACCGGCATCTTTAATTCTTTCTTTGGTAGCGGTAATCATTTCCGGCCTGATATCACACAATGCTTTTACCTCCACGCCCTGCAAATAGGTGATGCGCTGAACTGCAGCAGCGCCGCGGTTACCAAGACCAATATAACCTATGCGTACCGTATCAATTTTCGGCGCCGCATAACCGCTCATATTAAACTGCTGACGGTATTTCCTGCCCGCCTGTTTCCGGATCTGATCCAGTGCTTTTCCCTGTTTTTCCTGCGCAATAGCATAGCCGGGCATTAGTGTACTACCACCAATTCCAATGCCCGCTATTCCTATTAATTTTAAAAAATCTCTGCGTTGATTTATCATAAAGATATATTTTCTATGTTACTGAAAAATGCTTTGTCCAGGCTGTTTACAGCGTTTTCTTAACAGGGAAAATTCCTCCTGTTGCGCGTGCAACGCGGCTCCAATCACCGGCCGGCCAGACATGGTAACCGGCATCTTAAACACAATGTCCTTTCCGCTCAGCGCTGCCGCCAGCGAAATATCCCCCCACTGCAGTAAACCCGGCACATGTATAGCCATACTGAAATAGTCGATGCCCATGCGTTCATCAAAACGGTAACTCAACGGGCTGCCGTTCAGTGTTACCTCTGCTGCTGTTCCGTTCAGTGCTGCAAAAAACAAGGAGGCCACGCCAGCCTCCCTGCTACCGTTAAGCACTATACGAACATCACCATTTACTATTTTCAAATAATCTGTAATAATCCGCAGATCACTTACCCATCTGCCATGTACGGTGGTACCCAGCCATAAAGCAGCACGCGCCAGGGTGTGATAAGGCGGCTGGCTGCCATCTGTAGCAGTGGCGGATACAGAGCTTTGCTCGCCACATCCCCATAAGTCTGCCAGCACGATGCCATTACCGGCCTCCGTTAATTCCGTGATCAATGCCGCAGGAATACTGTCTTTTCCACCCGGATGGGTTACCACTACATAACCTTTCTCTTTGCTGCGCGATGCGCGCAACAGCAAAGGAATCAGCGAACCATCTGTTGTTTCCAGCGCGATACGCTCCCATCCGTCCTGTGGCGAATACCGGTGCGCTTCTTTCAGTCTCCTGTTTTCGTTTACCCGTAGCAGTTGTTTCAGTGCTTTTCTCTTCTCATCAATGTTGATATTTTCTCCGAGTAATGTTTGATGAAGCAGTTGCCCCTGCCGGCTGCACCATTCGGCAGTAGTGGTCACGCTGCTGTCGCGGTGCCCGTTTGGAAAAGTGAGCAGCTGTGCAGCGGGTAGCAAATTAAAAGCCGGTTCCTTTTTGGGCGCACCGGTACCAATATGTTTCAGCTGCAAATCCATCCAGCCAATCATGGTTTCCCTTATTTCAGGCCAGTAGCCATGCACGGTGTTAAACAACTGGTAACTGAGTTTATCGCCGGCATGCAACAACTCATATATGGGTGCGGCCTGTTTGTAACTGCGCAACATTTCCGAGGGATAAAACGACTTACTGGCATCATTCAGCGCATTACAGATCTTCAAGGCGCGGGGCGCCACCATTGCCAGTACCCCGGATTCTTCCATATAGGTAAGTCCGTCCGGTACCAGTTCACATACACAATTGCTGTTCATGATGTAAGATTCAAAAGTACCTACACTTACCACCGGTACGGCCGCTTTAATGCGTTCGTCTATTGCCGCCAGCCACATGGTTTGATTCCCGCCGCCGCTGGCGCCGGTGGCGCCTATGCGCTCTTTGTCCACTTCCGGTAAACTGCCAAGCAGGTCTACTCCCCGCATGTTGTCGGTGAGCTGCATCCCGAGTAAGGTATTGCCTGTATTCATCAGGGAAGCGCCCAGGTTGGCGCCGTGGTATTCTGCCACGCCTTCGGTGGAGGTTCTTTCACCGGCGCCCCACGCATCAATATTTAAACACACGTAACCATTTAATGCGAGGCTATGCGCCGTGGCCTGTACCATTTCCCCTATGCGGGCATCCTTCCAGTGGCCGTGCATGTTGATCACCGCCGGGAAAGGTCCTTTGCCATCAGGAATGTATAAGTTGGCGGTAGCAAATACACCGGGTCTTGTCTGGAACAGGATGTTACGTATATGGTATCCCGTTAGTTGTGTACGCCCGGTTTCCCTTACCTGTAATGGCAGGTTGTGGTCCTCCACGGCGCCGGTCGACTGCAGAATGGCGGTCTTCAGTTGCCGGCGCCGTTGTGTCCATTCCAGCTCCGTTGCAGGCAGCACCTGCGCCTGAAACGCAGTAGCCGCCTGCTGCTTCAGCTGTTGCCGGATAATATCCGTCCGCTCTCCGGAGAAAACTTTTGGCAACGGCTCCTGCGGAGCGTAGAATAGTGAGGACAACACCATGAAAAAGGATACTAACGCTTTCAAGTATAATTGTGTTTAATGATCAGATCAATCTACATCCCACCACAGGCGGGTGGCTGCATTATCAGGTCCTCCCAGCAGCTGGATACCTTTCTTCAGCTCTTCACCGTTGTTCACCGCTTCGGAAGAAGGATAAGGCAACCGCTTGATAAAAGTACCGGCCGGCAAATCAGGGTTATCCGATTTCACTACCGGGTACATCACAGGGAAACCGCTGCGGCGGTATTCCGCCCAGGCTTCCAGCCCGTCGGGGTAAATAGCCAGCCATTTCTGCGTGCCTATCTGCTGACGTTGTATATTTACCGCTGTACCAAATTTAACTGGTATATTGGCTACCGCCGCAGAATTTTCCACATCGCCGGAAGCTACCGGCACCGCGGTGGAATTCGTATAGGCGTTGATAACAGCCGCGTCCTTCACGCCCCAGTTTTCCATGCTCACCGCAATGCCTTTATCATACAGATCTTTAGCCGATCCATCCATGTTCCAGCCATTCAATGCGCCTTCTGCCCGCAGGAAATAGGCTTCTGCCGCCATCATCACATGTTTGGACGCCTCCAGCGCAGGCAGCCAGGAGAGATTCAGCGGATTATATGTAGCCCAGTAAGTCCCCGCATTGGAAGTTTGTGATGCCTGGTTCAATGGATTATTCAGCGACACTGCCGGTGATCCGTTGCGCACGCCGCGGAAAGTACCGCCGTTTACCGCAGGCTGGTAAAAAGCTCCTATCCTAGGATCATTGTAGCCTTTCATATAAGAAGTCATGGTAGCGCTCATGCTGAATTCATTATAGGAAGCCACCCTTGCCAGCCCGTTGCCATCGCCGCCATTCAGCGATTTTTTCATCATGGCAGTATGTGCTACTGCCGTCATTACACCACTTGTTACAGCGGCTTCAGCCTCCTGTTTGGCGCGGTCGGGCTGTACTTTTGAAATACGCAGTGCCAGCCGCAAACGCAGCGTATTGGCGAAACGGATCCACTGTTGCACATCTCCGGCGTATATCAGGTCGTTGGCGCCAAAGATATTGGTGGCGCTGGTTGCTTCCAGGTTCTTTACGGCATGGTCCAGTCTTTTGAAGAAGTCGTCATAAATTTTATCCTGCGCATCATAAGGTATAACATCCTGGGCTTTCCCGGCATCAAAATAAGCTACCGGACCAAAATAATCCGTCAGGTGATGAAAAGCATATACCCACATGATTTCCGCGAGCGCATATTCGCCGGAGGTTTCTTCCGTATTCTCAAAAATGGTGCGCAGCTGTGGCACGGTTTGTACATAGGCAATGATGCCGGGGCGCGGCAACCAGCCATCGTTGATCACATAACGATCGGTTTGAAAGCTGTTGGTGTTCAGCGCAAAATATTGTGCATATAAGTCGGCATACAGGTTTTGTACAGTCTGGTAATATCCCTGGTTGATCCCGGCAGATGATTCTGCCTTTGAAAACATAAATGGTAATTCTCCCTTACCTACCCCTGTCAACCCGCTTGGGTCCACATTCATGGAATCGAAATTTTTTGTACAGCTGCCCAGCATCAACGCCAGCGGAAGTATATATTTTAATTGCTTGTTCATGGCTGTGTGTTTTTTGTTGACTAAAAGGATACATTCAGGTTCAGGCCAAAGCTGCGTACAGCCGGCGGCAAACCGGCTTCTATGCCCTGGTAGTTACTGGTACCCAGTGCGGATTCCGGATCTACCGGCAAAGTACGTTTACCCATGCCTGGTATATCCAGCACAGATTTACCACGGTACAGGAAAAACAGGTTACGTGCCGTTAAAGAAAGCCTGGCACGTTTTACCAGCTTCTGATCAAAATCGAAATCATACCCAAAGGATAATTCCCTCAACCGGAAATTGGTGGCGCTGAAAGCAAAGAATTGCCCCCATGCATCACGGCCGCCCTGTGATACTTTTGTCCAGAAATCTTCTGCGTCGATAGCCGTAGTATTAGTACTTCCGTCTGCCAGCACACCAGGCAATACCAGTCCGCCATCCCTGTATCGGGTGGTGTAATCGGCTACGCCGTAAGAAGCCAGCAGCGCATCAGTACCGGATATAACAATACCGCCTACACGCCCGTCGATCAGGAACGACATACTGAATTTTTTATACTGGAACTGGTTGTTCCACCCCAGTGTGAAGTCGGGATTAAAATTGCCGAGGTATTGATTCTGTGCTACCACCGGAAGGCCATCGGTACCTACGAGGTATTGTCCTGTTTTCGGATCTTTCTGCCATGCATACCCATACATATCTCCATACTTACCTCCTACTCTTGCCTGCACCGTAGCGAAATTGGTGGCGGAAGAAAGACCGATCTGGTCCACACCATCTTTCAGGTACAGCACCTTGTTGCTGTTGGTGGCGAAATTCACGCTGGTGTTCCAGTTGAAATCCTTGCGCTGAACGGGCGTGCCTGTCAGCATAATTTCAAGACCTTTATTCTGTATATTACCTGCGTTGATATACTGGTCGTCGAAACCACTGGCCTGTGGCAGCCCAACATTCAGCAGCTGGTTAATAGTATTGTTTTTATACACCGTAGCATCCAGCCCCAGGCGGCCATTGAGGAACTTCCATTCCAATCCCACTTCCCATGATTTTGTTTGTTCGGGCTTCAGGTTATAAATGGATTTGGTATTATCTCTCGACACAAAACCACCGCCAGCGCCTACGCTATAGTAATAAGCCTGTAACAGCATGTAAGGATCTGCATCATTACCCACTTGTGTATAAGCGGCACGCACCTTACCAAACGTAACCCAGGAAGGCATCTTCAGCATATCAGATATTACGGCCGACAATCCCACAGAAGGATAAAAATAGCTGTACGGGCTTGGTAACGTGGAAGACCAGTCGTTACGCGCACTTATATCTAAATATAAATACTGTCTGAAATCCAGCTGGGCATTACCATACACGGATTGTATTTCTTTCTGTACCGTGGTATTGGTAGTGGCCGGTGCAGAAGCAAACATGAGATTAAAATGGTTAGGAATACTTAGCCCGTTGGCCAGCGCCTGTGAATTATATCCCTTGCTCGTAAGGATGCTTCCGCCTACATTATAATTCACATGGAAATCGCCGGATAATTTATTGCTGCCGGATAATAACAGGTCCATGTTACGTTCCCAGTGATTTACATACGCCTCCAGGTAACGGCCGCCGGGCTGCACGGGGAAAGCTACGGTACCGTTATAATAGGATGCGGTGATTTTGTCGTCATAACGGTCAAGGCTATACCGCCCTTGTAAACTGAGCCAATCGGTAAGCCGGTATTTGGCCGATCCCATCAGCATAATACGATTACGCGATTCATCCACGCTATTGCGGTATACGTCCCAGTAAGGGTTCTGGAAGGTGGTGGAATTGGTCCAGTAAATGGGGTAAGGCTGGCCCGTAGCATCAGTGCCTTCAAAATGGCTCAACGAATCCTTGCTGAGGTCGCGGGGCATCAGGTAGGCTTCATTGGCCACTCCCTGATCACCCAGGCGTGGCTTGTTTTTAATATCCTGGCTGATGTAAGTTAGTTTTACATCCGTTGTTAAGCGGGGCAATATTTCGGCGGCTACCCGGAGGTTCAGTGTATTTCTTTCCAGTCTGTTTTTAGGAATAATACCACTGATGGCATTATTGGTGTAAGATGCATAGCCACGCAGTTTGTCGTTACCGCCGGAAATATCGATGGAATTGTTCACGGCTGTTCCCGTGTTAAAAAAGCTTCTCACATTATCGGAATAGGTTTGTGCCGGGGCTCCCCAGCTGGCGGGGGCGCGGGTACCGGCTTGTCCTTTGCTGCCGCTGCCATAGGTGTTCTGGAATTTCATCAGCATATTAGGCTGGTCCAGCGATACGCCGCCGTTATAATTTACGGCAAGCTTACCGCTTTTACCACTTTTGGTGGTGATGATGATAGCGCCGTTGGCAGCACGGCTACCATACAACGCCGCGGCGGCCGGGCCTTTCAGCACGTTAATGGATTCCACATCCTGCGGATTTACGCTGGCTGCGCCATCACTGCCGGAGTAACCACTGCTGATACTTTTAGGCTGTGTGGAAATAGTGTTGGCAGAACCGCCGCCGTTTTTTTCGGTCGACATAGTATTGTCTATCGGCACGCCATCTACTACAATCAGCGCGTTATTATTACCGCTGATCGACCGGTTGCCGCGCAATACAACTCTTACTGCACCGCCGGGGCCGGAAGCCGCCGGCGTAATCACTGCGCCCGCCACTTTACCGCTCAGCGTATTCATAATATTAGCGCCGGGATCTTTCACCGTGTTGATGGCGGCATTATCCAGTTGTTGCGTGGCATAGCCCAGGGATCGGGTTTTACGCTCAATACCCAATGCGGTTACTACCACTTCATTTAAGCCCGTGGCGCTTTGTTGCAACACCACATCGATAGTTGTTTGTGCAGATACAGGGATTTCTTTTTTATCATATCCTACATAGGTAAATACCAGCATAGC
Organism: Chitinophaga sp. G7 BAM 1005; assembly: GCF_057126945.1. Classification (NCBI taxonomy): domain Bacteria; kingdom Pseudomonadati; phylum Bacteroidota; class Chitinophagia; order Chitinophagales; family Chitinophagaceae; genus Chitinophaga; species Chitinophaga sp. G7 BAM 1005. The sequence continues at coordinate 5,843,329 of NZ_CP181478.1, forward strand.
GCCGGCGGCTGCGGAAATGGCATACTTTCCTTCCGCATCCGTACTCACGCCGCGCATGGTACCTTTTACGCTTACACTTACGCCGGGAAGCGGCGATTTGGAAGCAGCGTCGCGTACTACGCCCTTCAGGGATAATTGATCTTGTGCGGATAGCTGCCAGGGCAAGGCAATTAGCATGATTAGGAAATACAGATGTAGCTTTTGGCCAATACAGCTTCTCATTCACTATGAATTTTATGGTGATCCTGGTTGGTAATTGTGAACCTAAAATACACCCGATGATTCCTTTCTTTGGAAAATTCACCGAGAACGTTACCGATTGATTTATTATATTTAAGTATTCCAACCACACCTGTAAGAAGAATGCGCCGACACTATGCTACCATAAAAGACATTGCTCATGCATTAAATATCTCTGTATCCACCGTTTCAAGGGCTTTGAGAGATACGTATGACGTAAGTGCAGATACCCGTAAACTGGTGCTGGAAATGGCTGCCAAATTGAATTACAAGCCAAACTTCAATGCCACCGGCCTGGTAAAAAACAGTACGCACAACCTGGCGGTAATACTGCCGGGTATTACCAATTATTATTTCTCCACTGTATTCACCGGCATCCAGGAAATCGCCTACAGTCATAATTATAATATCATCCTGTATGTAACGAACGATGATGCCGCCCGTGAATTAAATATCATCAGGAACCTTTCTTTCAGCAGCCTGGATGGCCTGCTGGTATCGGTTTCCTCACAGGCGGATTCCTGCGATCATTTCCAGGAAATCATCGACGACGGTATTCCTGTGGTATTTTTCGACCGCGTGGCGGCCGGTATCCGTACCTCCAAAGTAATGCAGGACGACTACAACGGCGCTTTTGAAGCTACCTCACATCTTATTGCCAACGGCTATAAAAAAATAGCGCACATAGCAGGGCCGGAAGGGCTCACATTCACCACCAGCCGCCTCAATGGCTACCTGGATGCGTTGCGGAAACATGGAATGCCTATCCGCAAAAAATGGATCATCCATTCCGGGTTTACGCAGGAATGCGGCCAAAATGACCTCGAAAAATTATGGAAGCTGAATGATAAACCGGACGCGGTTTTTGCGGTAAACGACCGTAAGGCGGTGGGCGCCATCGTTAGGCTGAAGAAGAAGAATATTGCGGTAGGGAAAGAAGTGGGCGTGATCGGTTTTACCAACGACCCGATGTCTGCTATCATCTCCCCATCCCTTTCCACCATCGCAGAACCAGCCTTTGAAATAGGAAAGAAAAGCTGCCAGCTGCTGCTGAACCATATTAAGAAAAAGAATTTTATCCCCGAAGAAATTATCCTGCCCGGAAAACTAATTATCCGGGAAAGCACTATACGTTCATAGTCGTATACCCTTTCCCGTTATTATTTTTTTTTGGAAGATGATTACCTTATTTTTCCTTTGCGGGCATTTCAGCCTCATTATGCAGCTTTACCGGTTTCTCTGAACGCGATCTTACCTTGAGATTCAATACCTCGATAAATACGGAGAATGCCATCGCAAAATAAATATAGCCTTTAGGAATATGCTGGTCGAAGCTTTCTGCTATCAGCGAAACGCCGATCAGTAACAGGAAGGACAATGCCAGCATTTTCACAGTAGGATGACTGTTCACAAAATGGCTGATAGATTCGGATGCCAGTAACATAACGCCCACGGATACCACTACCGCCGCAATCATGATCTCCACATGATCAGACATTCCTACGGCCGTGATCACCGAATCCAGCGAAAACACAATATCCAGTAACAGGATCTGCACAATCACCTGCCCAAACTTCATGGGTTTGGCACTGCCGGCCGTATGTTCGTCTCCTTCCAGTTTCTCGTGGATCTCCGCAGTACTTTTATAAATAAGGAATAAACCTCCTACCAGTAAAATAAGGTCCCGACCAGAAATGGCCAGTTTCCCCAGCCATTCAGCGTTCTGCATGCCAATCCATTCGCCCATATTAAAAAGCGGCTTTGTCAGCGACATAATCCAGCTGATAGACAGCAGCAATAAAATACGCACAAACATAGCAAGTCCCAGCCCCAGGCGACGGGCCTTCTTTTGTTTATTCTCCGGCAGTTTCCCTGCCAGGATAGAAATAAACACAATGTTGTCGATCCCCAACACGATCTCCAGTGCGGTTAGCGTTAACAGGCTTATCAGCGAGTCAACGGTAAGCAGGTGTTCCATAAATTGACAGTTATATAGGTTATGTATGTGCAAACCCGAATATACTTCCTTTTTTGATAGTGATGAAATCTGCTAAACCCATGCTAAAAACATTTGTTGTAAATTACAGGAATATACACTGATCAGCACTTCTCCCCTCCTGCTTGTTTTCTGTATCACAACACCGTTTTCTGATTAAAATAATAATATGAAAAAAGATGAATGGCATATAGTGCGCTTTGCTTCGCGCGGTAACAACAGCTTTATAGAATCTGCTAAGGCTGCAGTACAGGATTACTTTTCTGCTAACAACATCTCTGTGTATGCCAACAGGGAAATGTGGATTAAAACAATTGTAATGCTTGCATTATATTTTGTACCCTATACCTTGATGGTGGTGGGCCTAGGCGCCGGAAACGTGTGGCTGTACCTCGGCCTGTGGCTGCTCACCGGCCTGGGCGTTACAGGCATCGGTGCTTCCATTATGCATGATGCCAACCACGGCTCCTTCTCTCCAAAAAAGAGCATTAATGACATGATGGGCCATATCCTGGAAATCATCGGCGGATATGCGCCTACCTGGAAAATACAGCACAACGTACTCCACCACACCTATACCAACGTAACAGGTTTGGATGAAGACATTGACAGTATTAAATACCTGCGTTTCTCTCCCAATCAGCCACGCCAGTGGTACCACCGCTACCAGCATATGTATGCATGGGGCTTTTACATGCTCATGACCCTTTTCTGGATGACAGCGAAAGATTACCTGCAGGTATTACGCTATAAAAGTCATGGCCTGCTCTCAAAACAAAAAGTAACGTTAAAACAGGCCATGTTCAGGATCTCCCTGTTCAAAGTGTTTTACTATGGATATATCCTCGTATTGCCGTTAATATTCTCCGGGATGCCCTGGTATTGGGTACTGGCAGGATTCTTCGTCATGCATTTCACCGCAGGATTATTGCTGGCCTGTATCTTTCAGCCGGCGCATGTTATAAGCTCCTCCGGATACGCCACCCCGGATGCCGACAGGAAAATGAAAGACAGCTGGGCCGTACACGAAATGGAAAATACCACCAACTACGCACCGCGCAGCCGTGTACTATCCTGGTTTATCGGCGGATTAAATTACCAGATAGAACATCACCTGTTTTCCGGCATCTGCCACGTACACTACCGGAAACTGGCGCCTATTGTCAGAGAACAGGCGGCGGCCTTTAACATACCTTACCAGGTTCAACCAACCTTTATACGCGCCCTGTGGGAACATGCCCGCATGCTCAAAAAACTTGGCCGCAAATAAAATAAACAGGGGAGCCCCGCAACCGGTACTCCCCTGTTTATTTTACGCGCTGGTTTCCGTGAGTTTGTGGATACCGAATCGATGTTCCTGGAAATCTTTGAAAATTTTAAGAAGATGAAAATAATCCCCTGATCTATGCTTTCTCCAAGGTGAAATTCACCGCAGCCGTGAGGCGCTTCATGGCAATAGCCAGCTGGTTTTCCACCGTTTTAACCGAGAGGTTTAGAATGGTGGCTACCTCTTTATAACGGAGGTCATATTGCTTTACAAGGATGTATACCATTTTGCATTTCGGAGGAAGTTGTTCAATGGTATACTCCATTTTGCGGATCATCTCCGCAGAAATCATCAGTTGTTCCGGATCGCTTTCAAAGGCAATTTCCAGTTTATCTTCTTCTGCAAAAACTACCTGCCGGGAGCTGGCCTGTTTACGCATATGATCAATCGCCTTATTTTTCGCTACCACAAACAGGTATACCTGCGGATTTTTTATGTCCGTCAGTGATTGCCTTTTTTGCCAGCAATGCATAAAAACATCGTTCGTTATTTCTTCTGCTACCTCTTTACTACGGGTAAGCGAAAAAGAAAAACGCAACAGCCTGATGAAAAAATGATGATAGAAAGCTTTGAAGGCCGCCTGATCATTGTTCACCGTGATGTTTTTAAATAATTCATTGATTGTACACTGATCCATCCCTTTTAAGCCACTGATATTGGTTGCAATAATATATAACGCAGATTACGCTAAAGTTAACAAAATAAATTATCCCCTAATTTATTTTTAGCATAGTGTTTTTTTGGCGCAAACTGGTGGTATCTGCACAGATTCCGGGAAAAGAAAAAATTTACCGGCGGCTTTGGGGGTTTTTCATTTTCTTTTCGTCCTTCTGATATAACACGGATAAAAATAAATGATCGAGCGCAACCGGGTAAATATATTGATGGCCAGGAAAGTATCCGGAGAGGCCACCACAGAAGAGCTGAAAGAACTGGAAATGCTGTTGATGCAATTTCCGGAGCTGCAGTATGCTTTTACCATTATCGGGGAGATCAGTTCCGTGAACAGTGCCAACGGATTTTCCCCCGCAGAAGAAGAGCAGCTGGCCAGCGAAGGAATGGACCGCATCAACCTGTTCCTCCAGCAGGAACAGGACCTGCCTCCCGCCAAACGGTTGATCCCCTGGCGTATGATCAGCGGCATTGCCGCCGGCATCGCTATACTCATCACCGCGTACACCCTGTGGCCGGTTATGCCGCACAAACAGGCTTTCCGGAATGAAGTGGTTACCAAAACCGGCTCCAAAACCAGCGTGGTACTACCGGATGGCACCAGCGTAATACTTAATGCCTGCAGCCGTCTACAGTACGACGCCACCCACTTTCTGAACGGCGAACGGGAGGTGACTCTTACCGGTGAAGCCTACTTTGATGTAAAGCATGATCCCGCGCATCCGTTCACCATCCAGTCCGGCAATGTAAATATCCGGGTGCTGGGAACTGTATTCAATGTAAAAGCCTACACAGAAGATGCCACCGTGGAAACAACGTTGCTCAGTGGAAAAGTGGAAGTGGATTTCCCGGATAATGATCATGGCGGAACCAGGAAAACCGTACAGCTGCAACCGGAACAAAAATTAATCATCGGCATAAAAGAAAATAAACAAATAGCTGTAAACAGAAAAACCAACTTTAGCATCATACCCGTAAAAACAATGGCTGTTGCCGGCAACCATACCATAGCGGAAAAACCAGCCACCGCCTGGGTTAACGACCGCTTCGACTTTGACAATGTAACGTTTGAACAACTATCGCACGACCTCGAACGCTGGTTCAACGTAACCCTGCGTTTTAAAAATGATAAATACAAACACGAAGTATTTACAGGCGCATTCCGGAAACAAAGTATTGAAGATGTATTGCAGGCATTACAACTGATGTCGGGCTTTCATTACGAGGTGAACACGAAAGAAAATGTTATTTACATATGGTAAAACACAACATCCAAACGTCGTCTATGGCTTGATAATCCACTGATTTTTTTATTGCAGACAGCAAATAAAAAAAGGGAAATGCAGCAACATTCCCCCTTTTAAAATGCTGGCTAAACAATGTAAACCGATTTCCTTACGATCTGGTAACGGCTCATTATTTAACCTAACGAAACAAATTTATGAAAAAAAGCTATTGGTGGCCTTCCCATATTCCCCAGCGGAATATGAGGAAACTATTATTGCGTATGAAACTAACCTCCGTATTGCTTTGTGCCGGGTTCTTACAACTAAGCGCACATGGGTTTTCACAAGAACGGATCAGTGTTAATTATAACAATATTAACATTGGTAAGCTGCTGACTGTCATAGGACAGAAAAGCGACTATACTTTCCTGTACAAAAATGCCAGCATCCCCGACCGGAAAATCTCGATCTCCATGAAAGACGCTCTGGTGGCAGAGATCATGGATAAGGCGCTCGCGGGCACCTCGTTGGGATATAAGATCCTGAAAGATAACCTGGTGGTAGTCCTGGAAGCAGGTGAAACCGTACAGAATGCTCATATAAGAGGACGGGTAACCGATGAAGCCGGCAACCCGCTGATTGGCGTTACCGTGCTGGTAAAAGGTACCACCCAGGGCGCTAAAACAGATAACGATGGCCGCTTCACCCTGGAAGTACCCGAAAACGCCACCGTGGAATTCACCTATGTTGGCTATGAAGCCCAGCAGATGAAAGCACGCGACGGCGTCACCTTCAACATCGCCATGAAAGCCAATTCCAGCGGCCTCAATGAAGTAGTGGTAGTAGGTTACGGCAAACAGAAAAGGGCTAATCTCAGCGGCGCCGTAGACGCGATTTCAGGCAAAGAACTGGAAAGCCGCCCCATCGCCAATATCGGTAACGGCCTGCAGGGACTATTACCCAACCTGAATATCACCAATGACAACGGCCGCGTATCTTCCGCACCAAAATTCAACCTGCGTGGTATGACCTCCATCAACGGCGGCGATCCCTTCATCCTGGTAGATAACATCCCTTTCACCAATGAAGAAGTATCGCGCCTCAACCCCGCCGATGTGGAAAGCGTAACCACCCTGAAAGATGCCGCCTCCGCCGCCATCTATGGCGCCCGCGCCGCCTTCGGGGTAGTGCTCATTACTACCAAGTCGGGTAAAGACGGCCGCCTCCTGATGAATGCCAACGCCAACTATGCTGTACGCACATTAGGACTGGTACCAAAAATCATTACAGACCCACTCACCACCATGCAATACAAGCATGATGCCGCCACACCACTGTATGATCTGTACCCCGCCGCCGACAGGGCCTATGCAGAAAAACTGGCCAACGATCCTTCTTTGCCAAGAGTGATCGTAAGCCCCACCGATAAAACAAAATATGCCTATTACGGTTCCACCGACTGGCTCCACGAAGTATACCAGAAAACAGCACCCGCGTATAATGCCAACTTCAACATTTCCCGCGGAGATGAAAAACTGAACTACTACTTCTCCGGAGATTATTACAAACAGGATGGTATGCTCCGCTATAACCCCGACCAATACACACGCTATAACATGCGTGCAAAAGCTACCTATACCATCAACGACCGCGTGAAGATTGGTAGCAACACCATGTATACCAACACCACTTACTCACAACCCGCCAATACCGTTGATTACTTATTTTTCCATAATGCCAACCGCACCCCTTCTCTAGCTGTGCCCCGCAACCCGGATGGCACCTGGACTTCAGACGGCGCTGCATTACTGGGTACCCTGCAGAATGGCGGCCGCTCCGCAGATACCTGGAGCGAATTTATGACCACCCTCAATGCAGAAATAAACCTGGTCAAAAACGTATGGACCCTGAAAGGAGATGCTACCTACCGCCGCGGAAATAATGTAGGTAAATCCTATACACTGCCGGTTCCCTACAGCAACGGGCCGGATCAGCCTACCCAATATACCAACGGTAACCAGTCGTCCGCCAACAACAGCACCAATGAACTGAAGTATAATGTGTATAACATTTACACCGACTTCCACAAAACATTCAATAAAAAACACGCCGTTGGTGCACTCGCAGGGTTCAACCAGGAATATCACTATACTAATATATTCAATGTAAACAGGCAGGGGCTTATCAGCACACAATACCCCACCCCGCAACTGGCTACCGGCAATATCACGGAAAAGCAAACCATCGAAGACTGGGCCGTAAGAGGTATTTTCTATCGTCTTAATTATACCTACGATGATAAATATATTGTAGAAGTAAATGGCCGTAACGACGGATCATCACGCTTCCGCGCCGATAACCGCTGGGGCTTCTTCCCATCTGCTTCCGCTGCATGGGTGATCTCCAAAGAGAAATTCTTCAGCGGCATTAAAGGCATCGACCTCCTGAAACTCCGCGGCTCCTACGGTTCCCTGGGCGATCAGCAATGGAAAGCCTATGGATACATGCCACTCATGTCGGCCGGTAACATCAACTCCGTATTAAATGGTCAGCTGCCCATCGGCGTATATGCACCAACACCCGTTACCTCCACCTACACCTGGCAGTCGGTGAAAACCGTTAACGGCGGTATCGACTTCAGCATGCTGAAAGAGAGATTATTCTTCAGCTACGACCGCTACACCCGCTACACCAATGGCATGTTCGCCAAAAGCCAGGAACTGCCCAACGTATACGGCGCACCGGCTCCAAGAACCAATTCTGCCGACCTGAAAACACGCGGATGGGAAATGACCCTCTACTGGCGTGATCAGTTTAAAATCGGTAACAACGACTTCGGATACGGCGTAAAATTACTGGTAGCCGACAGCCGCTCCTTTATTACCCGCTTCACCAATCCTACCGGTACACTCGCCAACTACGACGCCGGTTCACTGGAAAACCGCAACTACTACCAGGGCCAGGAAATAGGTGATATCTGGGGCCTCGTTACAGAAGGATTTTTCCAGAATGAAGACGAACTGAAATCACATGCCAAACAATCTAAAGTAGGTTCCGACGACCAACAGTACCAGTTCTATGTAGGCGATCTGAAATTTAAAGATCTGAATGGCGACGGCTCAGTTGACTATGGCGATAACACCATCAGCAACCCCGGCGACAGGAAAATCATCGGTAACAATATGCCGCGCTTTCCTTACAGCATCGACCTCACTGCCTCCTATAAAGGTTTCGATTTCCGCGCACTCATCCAGGGTATCGGAAAAAGAGACTGGTACCCCAATGCAGGTAACCACTACTTCTGGGGCGTATATTCACAACCGTGGACAAACGTACAGGTACACAACCTTGATCGCTGGACTCCCGAAACACCCAATGGTTACTTCCCGCGCCTGAAATCATATATCGCGGAAGATGCCACCGAACTGGGCGCGCCGCAAACCAGGTACCTGCAAAATGCAGCGTATACCCGTCTCAAAAATGTTTCTATTGGCTATACCATTCCAAAGTCCATCACAGAGAAGTACAAGATCCTCCGCTTCCGTGTTTATTTCAGTGCGGAAAATATCTTTACCATCTCCCACCTGAAAGCGAATATCGATCCCGAAGGACTGGACGGTTCTGTATATCCTTACCAGAAAACATACTCGTTCGGATTAAACCTGAACTTTTAATTAATTCAAACATCGGAACATGAAAAATAAAAGGCTTTGTCTGTCACTCATCATACTGGGCTGCGCAGTAGCTTCCTGTAACAAGGACTTCCTGCAACGCAACCCACAAACGGAGATCTCACCGGAAGCATACTTCAACTCACCACAGGACCTGAACACCTACATCAACGGCTTGTACGACGATAACCTCTCGGCGCCTTATGACGACAATAACTCTGATAACGTTTCCGGCAACACCGGCAGCGAAATGGACAAACTGGTGCACAACACCCTCGACGAAAACACCGTTGGCGGATGGAACGACTGGGATATACTGCGCGATATCAACTTCCTGCTGGATAACGCCGGCAAAGCAAAAGGAGACGCTGCCGACATTAATCACTACATAGGCATTGCCCGCTACTTCCGTGCAAGGTTTTATTTTGAAAAGATAGCCACCTATTCTGATGTGCCCTGGTACGGTCACGCATTAACAGATGTGGATCCTGATCTGTACAAAGGCCGTGATCCCAGGTCCGCAGTGGCCGACTCTGTGCTCGCTGACCTACAGTTTGCTGTGGATAATATTAAGGTAGATGATAAAGACAACGGCACCCGCGTAAATAAATATGCTGCACTGGCACTCATGTCCCGCTTCTGCCTTTTCGAAGGAACATTCAGAAAATATCACGACGAAGTAAAACTTGCCAGCACCGCGGAAACCTTCCTCCAGAAAGCAGTATCGGCAGCGCAACAGGTAATAGGCAGTAACCGTTATGTGATCTACAACAATGGTAAAGGCGGGGAAGATTACCGCGCATTGTTTTCCAGTCTTTCCTTAAACGGCAATAAAGAAATTATCCAATGGAGAGATTATCCACAGAGTCTTGGTAAAGGAAACAACACGCATACTGTACTCGGATGGACCTGGTCGCTCAGCCAGAGCCTTGTATACAGCTACCTGATGAAAGACGGCACCCCGTTCACTTCACAGCCAGGCTATGATAAAATAGGGTTCAACGCTACCTTCAAAAACCGCGATCCACGCCTGGCCGAAACAGTTGCCTATCCTGGCTTTTCTACCACCCAGGATAACAACCTCTACATCGCAAAGCCTAACCTCGGCGCTTACGATCAGCTGAAGTTTTACCCACGCGATCCGAAGCAACGCCAGGGCTGGGAAACTAACTACACCGCTTTACCTGTATACCGCTACGCCGAAGTACTGCTCAACTTCGCTGAAGCAAAAGCAGAACTGGGCAGCCTCACACAGGCCGATCTTGATATATCGGTGAACCTGCTCCGCCGCAGGGTGCAAATGCCCGACCTCAACCTTGTTACCGCCAACGGAAATGTGGACCCGGTGCTGAATGCAGCCTACCAGGTAAGCGGCGCCAATAAAGGCGTGTTGCTGGAAATACGCCGCGAAAGAAGAGTGGAACTGGCCTGCGAAGGGCTACGTCTCAAAGACATCAATCGCTGGAGAGCAGGCGCACGTTTACAGGAAGCGCCACAAGGCATGTATGTTCCCGCACTCGGCGGCATTGATATGAGTGGCGACAATGTAGCCGACATCGCTATTCTGCCCAACACTACAGATACCTCTTCTATCGCCGGGCTACCCGCTGATGTAAGAGCAAGACTGTTGCGTTTCTACCTCACCGATAAAAACGGGGAAAATAATTTCTACCTCGACAACGGCACCAATGGGCATATTAAATTTACTGCCGACCGTTCCGGCCGTACTTTTAAAGAGCCCCAGTTTTATTATCGTCCTATACCAAAACAACAGACGATACTGAATGATAAACTGAAACAGATATTCGGCTGGTAAACCGGATAAATAGTGATGAGCAGGATTACCATGATCTATGTTTTTGCAATGATATCATTCTCTGCAAAAAACACAGATCATGGTAATCCTTTTTTAGTCCCGCAATCATGCTTATAAAACAAACCCATTCATGAAGAAATTACTCTTAACCCTCCTCATCGCCTGCAGCCTGCAAACGCTGATGGCACAGGGATTCTCCGGGCAGGTATTTATAGACGACAATGCCGACGGCAAAGCCAGCAACGCGGAAAAAGGACTTGCAGGAGTACGCGTATCCGACGGACTACACATAGCCATCACCGATATCAACGGTAACTATCACCTCCCCGGTCACGCCAAAACAAGATTTATATTTATCACCACACCCGCCGGATACCGGTTCACCAAAGCATTCTATATTCATACTGATAGTATCGTGTCCACCTACAACTTTGGTATACAGCCCGTGACTAAAGCCACGGCCGCCGCCGCAAAATTTGTACGGCTCACCGATACAGAAACCTACCAGTTCAACAACTGGATCACCGATGCAAAAGAATATGCACATAATGAAAACGCTGATTTCATGATCCATACCGGCGATATCTGCTACGAAAAAGGTATGGCATTCCACGCGCAATACATCAATACGCGCACAATGGGAATACCCGTATATTACTGCATCGGCAATCATGACCTCGTAAAAGGTCCATACGGCGAAGCATTGTACGAATCCCTGTTTGGCCCGGTGTTCTACTCCTTTGATGCCGGCCCCGCGCACTTCATTGTAACGCCCATGCGCAACGGCGATTATCAACCCTCCTATACCGTAGATGACGTAATACAATGGCTAAAAAATGATCTTGCCAACACGGCGCCTGAAAAGCCCGTGATTATATTCAATCACGATCTGCTCACTTATGATACGCTGTTTACCATCCGTTCAAAAAACGATAGCATCAATCTCAACGAACATCACCTCAAAGCCTGGATCTATGGCCACTGGCATATCAACTTTGCGCGTACCCACGGCAACACCGGCATCCGCTCCCTCTGCGCAGCGCCGCCTCCCGACGGCGGTATAGACAACTCCGCGTCCAACTTCGATATAATCGGTGTGGGTAAAAACGGACTTTCGTTTGTGCAACGACGTTATACCTATGTACATGATCAACTGGTATCCGTATCCCCCTCTGCAGCAGGCATTGCATTCGACCAGGATAAAATGGTGATCAGCGCAAATGCCTATCACACTGCTTCCCCGGTAAATAAAGTACTGTTCAGCTTATTCGATAAAAAAGGAAACCTCGTGAAGCAGGTGCCGCTGCAACCCCGCTCCGACTGGAACTGGTTTGCTACTACCACCATTCCCGCCGCATGGTTAAATAGCGTATATACCTCCACGTTAGAAGCTACATTAAGCACCGGCAGGGTATTGTTCCGCAGGGATACTTTTACGCTGGTAAAAAGTACGCCCATAAAAAACAGCAACAGCTCCACCGATTGGCCGCAAGCATTACAGAACATACAACGTACAGGCGTTACCGGTATACCCACCGCCGGACCACTGCATTTAAACTGGACCGCAAACCTGGGAGGTAATATATGGAAATCATCTCCCATATGCGCAGCAGGCAAAATATTCGCAGGCACTATTGATGATGAAGGTAATCATCATAGCAGCATCACCGCGCTGGATGCACAAACCGGCAAACAATTGTGGCAATTCCCCACCGGCAACTCCATTAAACACAGCATCAGCTACCACAATGACCTGTTGCTGGCTACCGATGCGGAAGGCGTTACCTACGCCCTCGATGCCGCTACCGGGAAATTGCAATGGAAACACACCGGCGATCTGAAAAACCTGCCCGCCTATAATTCGGCTGGCGCTATCTATGATGGCATTTATTATACCGGCGCAGGCAATTATTTACAAGCCCTGGATATCCGTACCGGGCAGGTGAAATGGACGAACCACGACTGGACCGGCGGCGAAGGCACTCCCGCCGCAATGGCTATCCACAACGGGCAGCTCATCACCTCCTCTAACTGGAACCACCTGTTTGCCCACAACGCTGCCACCGGGAAATTACAATGGAAACGCAGCGATGAAGGGATCCGCTTCCGCAGCGGCACACCGGCATTCTTTGATAATTTATTGTATGTACACGGTATCAATAAACTCCACATCCTGGACCCGGCTACCGGGAAAACAATTGACAGCATCCCCGTTACGGAAGAACTCAAAACCATGACAACGCCGCTGGTCACCAATCAGTATATCATTACGTGTACTGCCTCCGGTGGTATGCTGGCCTTCGATAAAAGAACAAAAAAAGAGCAGTGGCGTTTTGTACCGGGTGAAGCCCTGTTTTATTCAGCACCTTATTCTTCTCCTTCCTCCGCTACTATCGAATCCACACCTTTACTGGCCGGCAACCGCCTCATTGCTGGCGCGTCTGACGGGTATGTATATGTGATCGACCTGGCCACCGGGAAAATGATCAGCCGCTTCAATACCGGCGCGCCCGTATTAGCCGATATGGCCGTGTATAACGGCATGCTGTACGTAGCAGATTTTTCAGGAAATGTAAATGCGTTCCGTTTATAAGAACACCTATCTTGCATAAAAGAGGATATCTCCGTTGAAGAGATATCCTCTTTTATATAACAAATTATTTCTCTACGAATATTGCTTCCCTTTTTTAAATTTTTTATTATAGTTTGCAGCAGAAGAGGAATACGGAAAGCAATTGCCAATCAACCAAACATATAACGAGAAGGCGCTTCTTTTACAGATAGCAGCAGGAGATGAACTTGTCTACAGGCAGGTATTTAACAGTCACTGGAACCAGATCTACTAGGTGGCCCTCAGCTTCCCCAAAACACCCGGAGAAGCGAAAGATGCAGTGTCTGCGCTGTTAATATCAATGGCCCTGTTGGATGGTGTGGCCAGCGAAACGCTATTCGACACAGGAAGAATACCTGAATAGAGTCATCTACCGGTACGCCATCCAAAATAAATAGCGGGGCATTGCTGCCCAGCAGGGAACTGTTTCCCCTGATTTTTATAGTAGATGATCCACCAGGGGAGCCACCGGAATTATTGATCTGTACACCAGCTACCTTTCCGCTGAGTGCCGCCACTATGTTAGGTTCGCGGCTATCTTTCAATGCAGCTGCTTTTACTTCTCCCACACTATAACCAAGTGATCGCGTTGCACTCCTGATACCAACCGCTGTTACCACTACTTCAGATAACGCCTGCTGTTGTTCCAGTTTTACTACTTTGTTCAGGTCATCCTTTGTAATCAATACTTCCTGCGACTGATATCCAATAAATGTAACGATGATGGTTTGCGGTAATTTCAACAGGCTTAACTGGTATGTTCCAGCAGCATCTGCCAGCGTGAATACTCCGATTTGCTTTGTATGGTGGGGACAAAGACTCTGGTGGTGGTAAATTCTATTAGTCTACTATTATTGTAGACAAATATACAGCCTGGTTTTGGAAAACGCAAGCGCTGCTCAAAAAAAGTTTTCGGGCGGGCGAACTTCCGCATTGGCAGGGTGGTTTGCGGCCATAGAAAAAACCCGCGCGGGGAACAGGGCTATTCTTTACTTTTGATTTATGCTACATCCATTAAGAACGCATATAGAAACGGTCTGTAAGCTGACAGACGAAGAATTTGAATATATTCTATCACACTTTACTCCTTTAAAGCTCAAAAAATACAGGTTGCTGGTAAGAGAGGGCGATTGGGTAAAACACGAGCATTTTGTACTAAAGGGATGTTTGCGGTCCTATATTACGGATGCCGACACTGGCAAGGAATTCACCTATCAATTCGCAGCAGAGAATTGGTGGATATCGGAACGGGAGGCTTTTTTAAAGCAAACTGCCGCAACTACTGCTATTGAATGTATAGAAGATTGTGAGCTTTTGGGACTGAGTTATGAAAACCGGGAAAAATTAGGCCGTGAGATGTGGAAGTATGAACATTATGTAGCAGTAAAAACAAGTCTTGGATATGTTGCGCTACAAAAAAGGCTACAGTTAATGATTATGGGTAGTACAAAAGAAAGGTTTGAGAATTTTGTTACCCAATATCCGAACTTGTATAGCCGCGTACCAAAAGCCGTTATAGCTTCTTACCTGGGAGTTTCAAGGGAAACCATAAGCCGTTTATACCGGAAATAATGGCAGATTTATCACATTTTTAAAGTGATAAATGCGTTCCCGGATGGAAAATAAGTATGGGAATTTTGTAGAATAATTTATTAAAGATGAAATCTCTACATTTATTTTCCCTGAGAGGGACATTCGTATTATTACTGCTGTTGAACGGATTACTTTCTGTAAGATCACAACCGGCAGCTCACAAACTGCCCGCCCAGTCAGGGTTCTATTCCATGCAGCTGGGCGATTTCCAGGTGATCGCATTGTCTGATGGAACGATTCCGTTGAATCTTACAGCGTTGCTGCATGAAACCCAAAAAGGCGAGGTGCTGGACCTGCTTCATCAAAACTACCTTGACACTACAGTTGAAACCTCCATAACGGCTTACCTGGTGAGGGCGAACAATCAACTGATACTAATCGATGCAGGATGTGGCAGTTTCATGGGGCCAACCCTGGGAAAATTAAAGAAAAACCTTGTTGCCGCCGGTTTTCACCCGGAAGATGTTAGTGCAATATTGCTGACACATCTTCACGCAGACCATGTAGGTGGCCTGATAAACGGAGATAAAATCGCATTTCCTAATGCCACCATATATGTCAGCAAGCCGGAAGCTGAGTTTTGGTTAACTGCTGCCAACAAGAAAACCGCCAATAAAAGGGCGCAACCATTCTTCGATCCCGCACAATCCGCCATGATACCCTATCAAAAGGCAGGTAAGGTAAAGGTGTATGATCCGGGTACCCAACTTTTTCCGGGCATTTCATCTCTCAGTTCACCGGGCCATACTCCTGGGCATAGCTGCTATGCACTGGAGAGTAAAGGACAAAAGCTGGTTTTTTGGGGAGATATGATTCATGCTGGTGCGGTTCAATTCGCCGACCCTTCGGTAACAATTGATTTTGATGTCGATTTATCCGCTGCGGCTGATGAGCGTCATAAAGCTTTTGAGGATGCAGTTAAAACTGGTTACTGGATTGCAGCGCCTCATCTTTCCTTTCCGGGAATTGGCCATTTACGCGGTGATGCGCAGCATTATCAATGGCTACCAGCCAATTATTCCATTAATTAAATTGTTTTTAACAGGGAAGAAAATTGAAGCATTAAGCCATCTGTTCCGATAGTTTAATGCTTCAATTCAATAGTGCAACATTGTTGCATTTATAAATTAATGCGTATCTTTATTCCTAAAGAAATGCTTTATCATGATTGAAATATTCAAAACAAATATCCGGGAGGCAGAACAAGTACTAAAGACGCTTGCAAATATTTTTCCGGATGCAGACATTACCTTCGACCCGGGTAATGACGATAAAATAATCCGTGTGGAGGCGCCCGTAATCCATACAAACAAGATCATCTCAACTATCAGGGAACTGGGATTTGAATGTGCTATAACGACGGACGAAGCCGGGCTTTTCTGGGAATCCAGTTTTATTGAAAAACAAACAATGTGGGGATTTGAACCCGCTGAATCCACCATTTTAGCAAAGGATTTTTTTATAAAAGAAGGAATTAAAGATATATTGATCCCCGGTATCGGATATGGCAGAAATGCAAAATTATTTGTAGACAATGGCATAAAAGTAACCGGCATTGAAATCTCAAAAACAGCTATTGACCTGGCGGGAAGCCATTATGGAGATAAAATGAAAATCTATCATGGCTCAGTAACAGCCATGCCATTTGATCATCATTTGTATGATGGCATCTTTAGCTATGGATTAATTTACCTGTTGGATACAGAAGAACGGAAAAAGTTTATCCGTGACTGTTATGCTCAATTGCAACCTAACGGGCACCTGTTCTTCTCTGTCATCTCAAAGCAATCGCCCAACTATGGAATGGGCAAACAAGTAGGCAAAGACCGCTTTGAAGCCACGAAAGGAGCCAAAATATTTTTCTATGACGAGGAATCTGTAAAAGAAGAGTTTGGGAAATATGGATTGGTGGATTTCTTTGAAATTGATGAACCTAATAAGGTGATGCCGGATAAGCCTGCTTTCAGGTTTATAATTATAAAATGTAAAAAAGAAGGATAGCAAATAAAAGCTCCCGTCCAAAATATCAGATGGGTTATCCCGAATTATTATCTATTCCCGGGCCTTCTTTTTTACAACCACAAAAAACAATGCTGGCGGCAAGCATTAAAGTGCACAGTAGTATTTTTGTAGTGTTTTCCTGGATGAAAGACATACATTCAGAATTTAGGAATTAAACAATACGGGAAACTAATTCTTTTACTGTGGCGCGGTTGTTCCAACCAGTATTTCCCGGGTTTGACTTATTATCTGGCCAGGATAGAGGATGTAACCGTTTTACAGGCAGGGGGTGCTTTTACGTTTTAAAGTCGACTTAATATTCTGCAGAAATAAAAAAGCCGAAACTTTTTCAAAAGTTTCGGCTTCAAGTGGTTGCCCAACCAGGATTCGAACCTAGACAAACAGAACCAAAATCTGTCGTACTACCATTATACTATTGGGCAATACCCTTATTGTTTGGGATGGCAAAAGTATAACTTTTTTTATTTCTGCAAAAAAAACTTGCAATATTTTTAAAATATCCTTCGGAATCCTTTACAGCAAAGACTTATAAAACTATCTCATTCACTTTTTCCGCTATCTGTGCCGGTTTTATCCACTCCATACAGGCGTAATCCCCTCTGAAGCAGGGTTTGTTGCCAAATACAGAACAAGGCCGGCAAGGCAGATCAGCGATCTGGATGGCATTTTCGGGCGACTGTGCATACCCCATAAATCCTGCAAAAGGATGGGTAGCGCCCCAAACAGATACCACCGGCACCCCAAACAGGGAAGCCAGGTGCATATTGGCCGAATCCATGCTAATCATCACATCCAGCTGGCTGATGATGGCCATTTCCTCCTCCAGGGAAAAACGCCCTGCCGCCACAATTACCTGCGGATATTGGGCAGCCAGCTGTGTAAGCAATGCTACCTCCTGCTTTCCACCCAAAAGAAATAGCTGTAGCCCCGGTTCCTGCGCCAGCATGCCTAAAACAGCCGCCATTTGCTCCAAAGGGTACATTTTCTCCCGGTAAGTGGCAAAAGGAGCCAATCCTACCCATTTTTTCCCTTGTTTCGAACCAGTTGCCGCAGTAACCGTTCCGGGCAACACACGGGGCTGAAAAACGGGTTTGCGGCCCATTTCACAGCGAAGACCCAGTTGCCGGAATACTTTCGCATACCGCTCTATTGTACTGGTAAGCGGCTGCAATACCTTATTTTCCTTCCGGGTCAGTGCTTTCTTTTCTGCGCGGCCTTTATCAATGGCCGCCACGGACGTACCGCTCAAACGGAAAAAAGTGCGGATGATCTGCGACCTGAGCACATTATGCAGGTCTGCCACCGCGGCAATCCGGTATTCCTTTTTTACTTCCCGGAACAGGCGATATAATCCCTTTACTCCTTTGTGGATGCCTTTTACATCCGCCGGGAAAAAAGTGAGCCGCGGAATCCCCGCGCACAAAGCGCCCCAGTTCCGGTTGGTCACAAAAACAATCTCCACTTCCGGATTTTCATCCAGCACCTGCTTCATCACAGGAATGGTCATGGCTACATCGCCCATAGCAGACAACCGGGTAACCAATATCGTTTTAACTGTGCCCAAGTAAGAAGATTTATTTTTCGTTTTTGTATAGAACCGGGTTCAGGGAAGGATCATTATACATCTTCATTTGCTTGTATACCTTCATAAACTTTTTACCGGCGGCAATATCCGCCAGCAGCGTCTCAATAGCGGTACTCAGGTCCTGTTGCTGCTCCAGCAGGATATCCAGCTTACGCTGGCACGCTGCACGGTGCTCAGGTGTAGCATCCGCGCGGGTGGCCTCTTCCTGCATGTGATAAATTTTCAGGGCTAAAATAGACAAACGGTCTATTGCCCAGGCAGGACTCTCGGTATTAATCCCTGCATCCGCAGCAGGCGTGGTTTTGCCGTACTTTTCCAGGAAATAACTATCGATGTACTCCACCACGTCGGTACGCTCCTGGTTGGAACGGTCTATCCAACGCTTAATACCCAATGCTTCTACCGGGTCAATCTTCGGATCGCGGATAATATCCTCCAGGTGCCACTGCACCGTGTCTATCCAGTTTTTCAGGAAAAGCAGGTGTTCAATGCTGCTCTTTTCATAGGGATTGGAAATGGCCTGATGCACATCGTTGTGCTCATGGTAGGCCACGATACTCTGGTTAAATATCTTATTGCACAATTGTGTAAACATGGCGCAAATGTACAAAGGCTGGCGACAAAAAAGAAGCGCATGGTAGAGACCATACGCTTATTGTAAAAGATTGTCATGTGAATGTTCGAGAATGCAAATCGTGAAGGCTTTCAATGGTTATCTTGGGGTTGAGATGCCGTCAAGGTTATACCACCTTATTTTCCTTTTTACCCTGAAATGATGTAATCACACCATATGTTGGCAATAATATTTTTATGATTGTTTGTTTTTGAATATTTTTTGAATGCAGTAAAAATCAATCACTCTAATGGCTAAACGTTTTATTGAGGGTGTTCTAAAATGCTATAGCTGTTAACAAAATACCAGATCACTAATTACAGGGCCAGGATCACAGACGTTATTTTTCATAAACCTGGAGTGGCCTCTCACCACTACTTTTTATGGGATTCCTCTGTTTATGTTGACAACTTTAATTGTTTAATTATTCTCAAATAGTACCGGGTTTTCTAAATAATCAGGGTTTAAAGGTGGACATCTTTATGTCCGTGTGTCTTAGTGCAAATTAAAAGGGGCCACTGCATTTCGCACTGCAGTGGCCCCCTTTTTTCATACAACGTTTGTGGTAATTACGGCTTTTTTTTGTCCAAATTAGCTCTCTTTCGTGCCCGGACGCTTAATCTTGGTAAGATAATAAAGAGGAATACCTAATAAAATAATGCCCAGTCCGGGTAAAGTATAGTTGGTTTCAAACACCAGCAGCAGCGCCGCCAGCGATAATGCCACTATGATGTAGATCATCGGCAACACCGGATATCCAAAAGCCTTATAGGGTCTTTCTATCTCCGGACGCTTCTTTCTTAAAATAAAAATTCCCAGGATCGTTAACACATAAAATATCAGTACACCGAAAATTACCAATGCCAGTAAATCATTGTACCTGCCGGTCAAACAAAGCATGGAAGCCCATGCACACTGAATCCACAAACCATAACCAGGTACGCTGTGCTTATTTAGCTCACCCGCTTTTTTAAAGAACAACTTATCTTCTGCCATCGTGTAATAAATCCGCGCACCTGATAAGATCAACCCGTTATTACAACCAAAAGTGGAGATCATGATCATCACCGCAATAATAATAGCGCCACTGGAACCAAAGATCTTTTCAGTTACCGCCACTGCTACCCTATCGTTGGCGGCAAATGCAATTTCATTCAGCGGCAGCACGGCTAAGTACATCAGGTTACAGCTCACATAAATGATGGTTACGATCAGTGTTCCGAGGAAAAGGGAACGGCCAATATTCTTAGAAGGATTTTTGATCTCCCCCGCAATGAAGGTTACGTTGTTCCAGGCATCACTGGAAAACAGCGACCCTTTCATGGAAACGGCAATGGCGCCAAATAACGCCAGCCCCGATAAGGCAGCTGTTACCACGGTACCATTCTGTGAAGACACGGCAGCAGCGTCCCAGGCGTGCTGCCAGTTGGCCTGCCAGATCTCAGATTTTGCGCCAAACAGCAACCCGAAAATAATGAGCCCGAATAAAGACAACAGCTTCGCCATTGTAAATACGGTTTGTATCAGCTTACCGTGGTGTACACCGCGTGTGTTAATAAATGTTAGTAAGATGATAGACACGATGGCCACTATCTGCGCCGCAGAAATCTGCACGATACCCGCATCCAGTAAAATATTCTTCTCACTGAAACCCGGGATCAGGTAAGCGGTAAACTTGGCAAAAGCTACTGCCACAGCGGCAATGGTACCAGTCTGAATAACGCCAAACTGCGTCCAGCCAAATAAAAAGGCGATAAATGGATTGTAGGCTTCCCGGAGATATACATACTGGCCGCCGGCTTTGGGAAACATCCCGGATAATTCGCCGTAACTCATTGCGGCAATCAGCGTAACAATACCTGCCAGCACCCACATAGCGGTGATCCAGCCTGCGCCGCCCACGCTACGGGCAATTTCCGCTGTTACAATAAAGATCCCGGAACCTATCATAGATCCGGCAACGATCATAGTAGCGTCCAATAAGCCCAGGGATGGCTTGAATGATTTAGTTTGGTTGATTTCCATATTGATATTTATAAAAAATCCCGGTTCATAAGGGAACCGGGACTATAAGGTAGAAAAAATTTCTGATGGTTTATCCGCTTATTTAGCAGGAGTTGCCGCGCTGTTATCATTCATTCCTTTGATAACGTCCGGGGTTACATCGTAAGCCGGATCTTTATACAGGATGTTGCTGGCAGTACTGCGATAAGAGAATATATATGCAAAACGTTTGTCGGCATTAAATGATTTCAGGAAATCATCCAGTCTTTTCTGCAATTCTTCATTAAACTTAGTCTCCTGCTCAGTATAAGTAGCACGCAGGTTCTGCGCTTCCTGCTCTAACTGCTGTTGTTTAGACATCAGGCTACGTTGCGCTGCCTCTCCCTGTTCCTGGGTAAGTGTAGAAGCTCTGCGCTGCAGATCTTCATACTCACTCTGCAATGCACGGGCCTTGCCTTTCAGCTGGTTATCCATCTGCTGCTGCTTCTGCTCCAATAAGCCTCTTTTTTCCTTGAAATACTCAAAATGCGCTTCCAGTGAATCCAGGTCTACATAAGCAATTTTAAAACTACCCGCAGCCGGAGTACCGCTGTTTGCCGCACTTGATGCAGCTGGTGCACTGTTACCAGCTTTATTTCCCTGGCAAGACATCAATAAACCGGCTGAAAATGCCGCTAATAATCCTTTAGTCACTAATTGTTTACAAGTGCGCATGTTAATAGGTGGATTTGCTTCTTTTAGTACATTTGAAAAATGGAACGGCTAAAATAAGGTTTTTAATGGATTTTCATATTCCCATCCATTTTTTTAGCTAGGTTTTAACGAATATTATTGCTTCACCTTCTCCAACAGGATCTCCGGCTCATTGGTGGTAATATAGTCCACCCCGTTTTTCAATAAATCGTCCATTATTTCCGGACTATCAATTGTCCACGCATTGGTAGTTACTTTGTGTTGCTTCGCGGTGGCAATCAGCTGCGGATCATTTTTAAACACCTGCTGGTTGTAATCCAATCCCCATATACCATCCGCCTGCAGCTGCGCCGGTGTTTTATCCCCATTGAGATAGGCTATTTTTGCCGCGGGATCAAGCTCTTTTATTTTTTTGCAGATGTTGTAATCGAAGCTGATGTAAAACATCCACGCCTGGGCCTTCTTAGCCTGTACCATCGCTACTGCTTTGGTGGCCAGTAAATCGCCCCTGCCGGTGCGGGAAGGCTTCAACTCCAGTACCAGCCGCGTGCGGTGCTGTTGCTGGATTATATCAATAAACTCCTCCAGCGTTGGAACCCGGTCCCCGTTCTTCAGCTGAACGGTCTGCAAATCCGCCAGGCTGCTCTCTTCTACCTTCTTCCCCCCTATCTCCGGATCATGTGAAATTACCAGCTCATTATCTGACGATAACCAAACATCAAATTCCGATCCTTCACAACCCAGCTTCATCGCGTCTTTCAGGGAAGTAACGCTGTTCTGGCTACCCGCCTGGTGCTTCCATGCACCTCGATGGGCCACTACTTTATTACGGATAAAATCGTCCGCTACCAGCAGGAATTCAGCAGTGTCCGTTCCCGCCTTAATACGGACCGGATACTTAAAATCACCTTCCCTGCTTACCGTGGCTTTCTTTTTCAGTTTAAGTTCATGACCGCTGACTGTAAATAACCCTGACTTGTCCTCCAGCAACGTACCGGCCGACAGCTGCCCGTTCCTGTTATAGATCTTACCAATGACCGCGTTCTTTTGCTGAACGGGAATCGTATAGGCATCCAGGTAAGTAGCGTTGGCCTGTTGTGCCGCTGCTGCGGTACCCATCAAGGTTATTCCTGCCATCAGAAATATTTTTTTGCAATTGTTCATGTGATCCGCGTTTGTGGCTAAAATAGCGCGCAATTTATTCATTTCCACTTCCCGGTTGGAAAAACACTACGTTAAATTACTATAAAGCTTTAAGAAGCGATCGCTTTAATTATGCTGTATCAGCAACACATTGAATCTGGCAGGATCCAGCGGATACCCGTTACTGATAAGCGTATATATTTTACCCGCCTGGGTAGCCATGTCGAAGGTTTTCAGCACTCTGGAGGAATCTGACCATCGGAAATTGATCTTATAATGGGCGCTGTCGCCGGAAAGCGGCGCAAAGGTAGTTAACGCCGGAAACGTGAGCCCCCTGAAAAAGCGCGGAAATGTGTCGGAATAAACATCAATACCAAGCGGGGTGCGGTTTGGCCTGAACGCCTGGGCAAAATTAATCACCCTGAATTTAGACTGGCCTGCAACCGGGGCGGCCAGGTCATCTTCCGTAACGATCAGTGTTTTTGCGCCGGCACTGTCGGCGCCCACATAAGCAGAATAATAGCGGTTGTTACGCAGAAAGATCTGCCCCTGGTATACTGCCACACCTGGCTGCCTGCTTTCAGTAATGATCAGGTTGTACTTCTGTGCCCGGAAAGATTTATATCCCGTATTGGCGCCATAACCTACGTTGGTGGCAACAGTGAAGGTATCCAGCATCACGTTAAACTGATCATCGTCAGGCGCTGCATTTACAAACAAAAAGTTACCGTGGGTATCTGGTACCGCGCTGTCACTGTTCTTCTTACAGGCGCCCAGTATCACCAACAATACTAAAACAGGAATGATCAGGTGTTTCATGAAATCCGTTTCTTTTTACGGACTCAAATGTAGTAATATTAAAACAAAAAGCGCCTGCCTTTGGGGCAAGCGCTTCTTGTTTTAATATCTGTATAATACTATTCTTCTTCGTCAAACTGGAACACTTCTTTAGAAGAGGCCAGGATGTCGTATTCTTCTTTAGAACCTACGATCATGTTTTCAAACTCACGTAAACCAGTACCGGCAGGGATCAGGTGACCTGTGATCACATTCTCCTTCAGACCCATCATATCATCGGTTTTACCGTTGATAGCAGCCTGTGACAATACCTTCGTGGTTTCCTGGAACGAAGCAGCAGAGATCCAGCTACGGGTACCGAGAGACGCCTTCGTAATACCCTGCAGGAGCGGACTGGAAGTAGCCGGCTGTGCATCGCGGTATTCTACCAGTTTCTTATCTGCACGACGCAACAGGGAGTTTTCTTCACGAACCTGGCGCAGTGTTACTATCTGACCTGCTTTCAGGTTAGCAGATTCACCGGCTTCAGTTACTACCTTCTTATCGAAGATCATATCGTTTTCTTCGAAGAAATCAAACCTGTCTTCAGTATCACCTTCGAGGAAGCGGGTATCACCCGGATCTTCGATGTTTACTTTACGCATCATCTGGCGAACAATCACCTCGATGTGTTTATCATTGATCTTCACACCCTGTAAACGGTATACTTCCTGGATTTCATTTACCAGGTATTCCTGTACAGCAAACGGTCCTTTGATAGACAGGATGTCTGCAGGAGTAGTAGAGCCATCGGAGAGCGAAGTACCGGCCTTCACAAAGTCACCGTCCTGAACCAGGATATGACGTGTTAACGGCACCAGGTATTTCTTCACCTGGCCTTCACGGCTTTCAATGATGATTTCGCGGTTACCACGTTTGATGTTACCAAAAGCTACCACACCGTCAATTTCAGAAACGATGGCAGGGTTGCTTGGGTTACGCGCTTCAAAGAGCTCAGTTACACGTGGCAGACCACCCGTGATATCTCTCAGTTTACCGATAATACGAGGGATCTTCACGATTACCTGACCAGCTCTCACCTTATCTCCTTCAGAGATAACGATGTGGGAACCTACCGGTAAGTTGTATGATTTCACCTCTTTATTACCATCTACCATGATAGACGGGATCTTATTCTTGTCTTTGGTTTCAATTACCACTTTCTCACGGTGACCAGTTTGTTCGTCCGCTTCTTCACGGAAGGTAATACCTTCAATGATGCTGTCGAAACGAATGGTACCCGGGATTTCAGACACGATAACGGCGTTGAACGGATCCCATGTGCAGAGCATATCACCTTTCACTACTTTCTGTCCGTCTTTCACCAACAGGGTAGAACCATAAGGGATGTTGTTGGTTACCAGCAGACGGTCATTTTTCACGTCCATGATACGCAACTCACCGGTACGACCGATAACGATCTGTACTTTTTCACCCTGGTTATTTTCGTAAGTGGTAGTACGTAAGCCATCAAATTGAACAGTACCATCAAACTTAGCTGGCAAACCGGATTCAACAGAAGTAGAACCGGCAACACCACCCACGTGGAAGGTACGCAGCGTCAACTGTGTACCAGGCTCACCGATCGACTGTGCAGCGATGATACCTACGGCATCACCTTTCTGTGCAGTGTAACCACTGGCCAGGTTTTTACCGTAACATTTTACGCACACACCCCGACGGCTTTCGCAAGTCAGCACGGAGCGGATTTCTACGGTTTCAATGGCGCTTTCTTCAATTCTGTGTGCAATTTCTTCAGTGATCTCAGCACCGGCAGCAACGATCAGCTCATCATCATTATGAGGATCAAATACGTCGTGCAGGGAAGTACGTCCGAGGATACGGTCATACAGTGTTTCAATCACTTCTTCATTATCTTTCAATGCGGAAGTAGCAATACCACGGAGTGTACCGCAATCTTCCTCATTGATTACCACATCCTGCGCAACGTCTACCAGACGACGGGTCAGGTAACCTGCATCCGCCGTTTTCAACGCCGTATCCGCAAGACCCTTACGGGCACCGTGCGTAGAGATGAAGTATTCCAATACGTTCAAACCATCTTTAAAGTTGGACAATACCGGGTTTTCGATGATCTCGGAACCGGTAGAACCACTCTTACGCGGCTTGGCCATCAGACCTCTGATACCAGCCAGCTGTTTGATCTGCTGCTTGGAACCACGCGCACCGGAATCCAACATCATATATACAGAGTTGAACCCTTGCTTGTCTGTTGCCAGCTCACGGATCAGGGTTTCTGTCACCTTCGTATCCACACGTGACCAGATATCAATGATCTGGTTATAACGTTCGTTGTTGGTGATCAGACCCATGTTATAGTTATCCCAAACTTCTTCTACTTCACCGGCTGCACCATCAATCATGTCCTGCTTAACATCCGGAATGATCAGGTCATTAATGTTAAATGACAGACCACCGCGGAACGCCATGCGGAAACCTAATTGTTTGATGTCATCCAGGAACTTCGCAGTTTTTGGAATGTCAGTTGCTTTAATGATATCACCGATGATTTCACGCAGCGATTTCTTGGTCAGCAGGGCATTTACATAACCAGCTGCTTTAGGTACGTGCTGGTTAAACAGTACGCGGCCTACAGTAGTTTCGATCAGTTTTCTTTCCAGCTCACCATTTGCATTTCTTACATCAGCTTTAACACGGATGTGAGCATGCAGATCGATACGGTCTTCGTTCAATGCGATGATTACTTCTTCAGCAGAGTAGAAAGCTTTACCTTCTCCTCTAACCACTACATCACCGATTGTTTTCTTACCCTTTGTGATATAATACAAACCAAGCACCATGTCCTGTGAAGGCAGGGTAATTGGCGTACCATTCTGCGGGTTAAGAATGTTATGGGAAGACAGCATCAGCAGTTGGGCTTCCAGGATTGCAGCGTTGCTCAAAGGCACGTGTACCGCCATCTGGTCACCATCGAAATCCGCGTTGAACGCAGAACATACGAGCGGGTGCAACTGGATCGCTTTACCTTCCACCAGCTTAGGCTGGAAAGCCTGTATAGACAAACGGTGCAGGGTCGGAGCACGGTTTAACATAACCGGGTGACCTTTCAGCACGTTTTCCAGGATATCCCAAACCACCGCTTCTTTACGATCTACCAGCTTCTTAGCTGATTTCACGGTTTTAACGATGCCTCTTTCAATCAGCTTACGGATAATAAACGGCTTGAATAACTCAGCCGCCATATCTTTCGGTAAACCACACTCGTGCAGTTTCAGCTCAGGTCCTACCACGATAACAGAACGTCCGGAATAATCCACACGTTTACCGAGTAAGTTCTGACGGAAACGGCCTTGTTTACCTTTCAGTACGTCTGACAGTGATTTCAGTGCACGACCACCTTCCGCTTTCACCGCGTTGGATTTACGGGAGTTGTCGAACAGGGAATCCACTGCTTCCTGCAGCATACGTTTTTCGTTACGAAGGATCACCTCAGGCGCCTTAATTTCGATCAAACGTTTCAGACGGTTGTTACGGATAATTACCCTGCGGTAAAGGTCGTTCAGATCGGAAGACGCAAAACGGCCACCATCCAACGGAACTAACGGACGCAGTTCCGGCGGTACCACAGGAATATATTGCATTACCATCCATTCAGGACGGTTTTCCACACGGCCATTGGCTTCACGGAAAGCTTCCACCACACTCAAACGCTTCAGCGCTTCCGCTTTACGTTGCTGGGAAGTTTCAGTGGCAGCCTGGTTACGTAACTGGTAAGAAAGACTGTCCAGATCAATACGGGCCAGCATCATTTCTACCGCTTCCGCACCCATTTTAGCAATAAACTTGTTAGGATCTTCATCCGGTAACAGCTGATTGTCTTTTGGTAAGGTGTCCAGGATATCCAGGTATTCTTCTTCAGTGAGCAAATCACCGTAGTTCATGCCTTTCTCCTGTTTCATGCCCGCCTGGATTACTACGTATCTTTCATAGTAAACGATGGTTTCCAGTTTCTTGGAAGACATTCCAAGCAGGTAACCGATCTTGTTAGGCAGGGATTTGAAATACCATATATGTACAACGGGTACCACTAAACGAATGTGACCCATTCTTTCACGACGTACTTTCTTCTCCGTTACCTCAACACCACAACGATCACACACAATACCCTTATAACGGATACGTTTGTATTTTCCGCAATAACATTCGTAATCCTTTACAGGCCCGAATATCCTTTCGCAGAATAAACCATCACGTTCCGGCTTGTAAGTACGGTAGTTGATGGTTTCAGGTTTCAGCACTTCACCGTATGAACGCTCCAGGATAACATCCGGAGAAGCCAGACTGATGGTAATGCTGTTAAAATTTGATTTAGGACGATTTTCTTTTTTGATAGCCATCTGTAATTAGCTTTTAGCTGTTAGCCGTTGGTGGTAAGCCAGCGACAAAAATTTTATTCCTGCGAAATATCCAAGCTATCAGCCACTGGCATCACTGCCAATGGCTGGTAGCTAAAAGCTCTTAGTCAAATTTCAGATCCAGACCCAGACCACGCAATTCATGGATCAATACATTGAAGGATTCAGGCACACCGGCTTTCGGTATGTTGTCTCCCTTCACGATAGATTCATATGCTTTGGCACGACCCACGATATCATCGGATTTAATTGTAAGCAGTTCCTGCAGGATGTTGGATGCACCATATGCTTCCAGTGCCCATACCTCCATCTCACCAAAACGCTGACCACCAAACTGGGCTTTACCACCCAGCGGCTGTTGGGTAATGAGACTGTACGGTCCGATTGAACGGGCGTGCATCTTATCATCCACCATGTGGCTCAGTTTAAGCATGTAGATAACACCCACGGTTGCTTTCTGGTGGAAACGGTCGCCCGTTTCACCATCATGCAGGTAAGCATGACCAAAGCTTGGTAAGCCTGCTTCCTTGATATAATCAGCAATTTCCTCTGTTGTAGCACCGTCAAAGATCGGAGTCGCAAAACGTACACCCAGTTTCAGACCAGCCCAACCCAATACGGTTTCGTAGATCTGTCCGAGGTTCATACGGGAAGGTACCCCGAGTGGGTTCAGTACGATATCCAGTGGCGTACCATCTTCCAGGAACGGCATGTCTTCATCACGCACAATCTTGGCTACGATACCCTTGTTACCGTGACGTCCCGCCATCTTATCACCCACTTTCAACTTACGCTTGCTGGCCAGGTAAACCTTCGCCAGTTTCAGTACGCCCGCTGGCAGCTCATCACCAATAGAGATGTTGAACTTCTCACGTTTGTAACGACCCAGCTCTTCGTTGAACTTGATGTTATAGTTATGCAGCAGGGTATTGATCTGATCGTTTACCACTTCGTCTGTTGTCCAGCCCAGCGGATTCACGTTCATGAAATCAATATTTACCAGGTTCTTCGGAGAGAACTTGGAACCCTTAGAGATCAATACTTCACCGTAAGTGTTGGTAATACCCTGGGAGGTTTTATCCTTCAGTAATACCAGCAACTTGCTCATCAGCACTTCCAGCAGGTCTTCCGCATTCTTCTGGTGAATTTTCTCCAGTTTCTCGATAGCTGCTTTCTCGCGGGTTTTGGAATTTTTATCTTTCTTGGCGCGACTGAACAGTTTCTTATCAATTACCACACCTTCTGTTGACGGAGGCGCTTTCAATGAAGCGTCTTTCGCATCAGAAGCCTTGTCACCAAAGATCGCTCTTAACAGCTTTTCTTCAGGAGAAGGATCAGATTCACCACGCGGAGTGATTTTACCGATCAGGATATCGCCTTCCTTGATGTGCGCACCAACACGGATGATACCGTTCTGGTCGAGGTCTTTTGTAGCCTCTTCACTTACATTAGGAATATCCGGAGTCAGTTCTTCTTCACCCAGTTTGGTGTCACGAACTTCCAGTTCATATTCATCAATGTGGATAGAAGTAAACAGATCCTCACGTGCAACACGCTCAGAAATTACGATCGCATCCTCAAAGTTGTAACCTTTCCACGGCATGAACGCTACCTTCAGGTTGCGTCCCAGTGCCAGTTCACCACCACGGGTAGCGTAACCTTCTGTTAAGAAGTCGCCATCCTTAACGCGCTGACCTTTCTTTACGCAAGGTCTGAGGTTAATACAGGTGCTCTGGTTGGTTTTTACGAATTTGGTCAGTGTGTAAACGATCAGATCGTCTTCAAAGCTCACCAGTTTCTGCATTTCATCACGCTCGTAACGAACATGGATTTCATTTGCATCCACAAATTCGATCACGCCATTACCATCTGCAGTAATCTGCAAACGGGAGTCACGCGCAGCCTTGCCTTCCAGACCGGTACCTACAATAGGAACTTCCGGATTCAGCAGTGGCACAGCCTGACGTTGCATGTTTGATCCCATCAACGCACGGTTGGCATCATCATGTTCCAGGAACGGAATCAGTGATGCACTCAAACCTACGATCTGGTTAGGAGCCACGTCCATGAATTCCACTTCATCTCTGTCGAGGATCGGGAAGTCGCCGGTTTCGCGGGATTTTACCTTATCATTTACAAAGTGTCCTTTGTCATCCAGTGGGGCGTTGGCCTGTGCAATCTTCACAGAATCTTCTTCCTCAGCGCTCAGGAACTCCACTTTATGCATGTCCACTTTACCATCTCTTACTTTACGGTAAGGTGTTTCAATAAAGCCCATCTCATTCACCTTCGCGTGAACGCAAAGGGTAGAGATCAGACCAATGTTCGGACCTTCCGGTGTTTCAATTGTACACAAACGGCCATAGTGGCTGTAGTGAACGTCACGCACCTCAAAGCCTGCTCTTTCACGACTCAAACCACCGGGTCCGAGAGCGGAAATACGGCGTTTGTGCGTGATTTCAGACAGTGGGTTTGTTTGATCCAGGAACTGTGACAACTGGGAAGTACCAAAGAAGGAGTTGATCACGGAAGACAGTGTCCTCGCATTGATCAGATCTACCGGCGTAAATACTTCGTTATCACGTACGTTCATTCTTTCACGGATGGTACGTGCCATACGTGCCAGACCAACACCAAACTGAGCATATAACTGCTCGCCTACAGTACGTACACGGCGGTTAGACAAGTGATCGATATCATCGATTTCCGCCTTACCATTGGTGAGCTGTACCAGGTACTTGATGATGGAGATGATGTCGTCCTTCGTCAGCACTTTCATGTCTAACGGGGTAGGAAGACCTAATTTTCTGTTGATCTTATAACGGCCTACGTCACCTAAATCGTAACGTTTGTCGGAGAAGAACAATTTATCAATAATACCCCTTGCTGTTTCATCATCCGGCGCATCCGCTCCGCGCAACTGGCGGTAGATGTGCTGAACGGCTTCCAGCTCGGAGTTAGATGTATCCTTGTTTAATGTATTGTAGATGATGGAGAAATCACCACTCACCTCTTCCTTCTGAACAAACACGCTTTTCAATCCCATGTCTACGATGGTTTCGATATTCGCTTCATCCAGGATGCTATCGCGCTCCAGCATAATTTCATTACGCTCGATGCTCACCACTTCACCAGTATCTTCATCCACAAAGTCTTCCACCCAGCTTCTTAAAACACGGGCAGCCAGCTTCTTGCCGGCATATTTATCAAGACTTTTTTTGTCTGCTTTTACTTCATCTGCCATGCCAAACAGCTGCAGAATATCTTTATCTGTTTCATAGCCGATGGCACGCAACAGGGTGGTAACCGGGAATTTCTTCTTACGGTCGATGTAAGCGTACATCACGTTGTTGATGTCCGTTGCAAACTCCATCCATGCGCCCTTGAACGGGATCACCCTTGCAGAGTAGATCTTGGTTCCGTTCGGATGTACAGATTGACCAAAGAAAACACCAGGTGAACGGTGCAGTTGGGATACAACAACACGCTCAGCACCATTAATAACGAAAGTACCTCTTGGAGTCATGTAAGGAATGTTACCTAAGAACACATCCTGGACAATCGTCTGGAAATCCACATGCTCCTCATCATTACAGCTGAGGCGGAGTTTCGCTTTCAACGGTACAGAATAAGTAAGCCCGCGCTCAATACATTCCTCGATCGTATAACGCGGCGGATCCACGAAATAATCAAGGAATTCCAGATTAAAGATATTTCTGGTATCCGTAATCGGGAAGTTCTCTTTAAATACTTTAAAAAGGCCTTCGTTGTTTCGCTTGTCTGGTGTGGTTTCTAATTGGAAGAAATCCTTGAAAGATTGGATTTGGATAGCCAACAGATCCGGTGTCTCAGTAACTTGTTTGATCTTTCCAAAATTTACTCTTTCGTTTGTTTGGGCTTTTTTTAGAGACATATTCGAAGTTAGCAGTTATATGACTTGTAAGAATTAGGGAAATTAAGATTTCTTTGCCAATACCATCCCAATTTATTTATGCCTTCTGCACGTGGTCAAAGTCACCTAAAAGTGATTCCCCGTTTTGACTCTCTGAAAAAGACACTTTCCCAAAGGGAATAAGGCCAAAAGTGCAAAAGCACTTTTGACCTTTAAAAGATGTATACTTAAGCAAAGAATTACTGAATTTCAACTTCAGCACCAGCTTCGGTCAGCTTAGCTTTCAGGTCTTCTGCCTCAGCTTTGCTAACGCCTTCCTTGATGGATTTAGGCGCACCGTCAACCAGTTCTTTCGCTTCTTTCAGACCTAAGCCGGTCAGATCTTTAACGATCTTAACAACGTTCAGTTTGCTTGCACCTGCAGCTTTCAGTACAACGTTGAAGGCAGTTTTCTCTTCAACAGCAGCAGCTTCGCCACCACCAGCAGCAACTACAACTGCAGCAGCAGCTGGTTCGATGCCATACTCGGATTTCAGTACATCTGCGAGTTCCTGTACTTCCTTAACAGTTAAACCTACTAATTGTTCAGCTAATGCTTTTACGTCTGCCATTTTATAATGTTTTAATGTAATGTTTGTAATGTTGTTGTTAATTATATTGTGACTTGGAAGCCAATTTTGAATGCGGGTAGCCAGCGGCCATCCACACTATTCTGCTGCAGGTGCTTCCACCCCAGCTTCTTCTTTCTTGCCTTTTTCCAGTAAAGCAGCAATAACGCGCTTTGCAGGAGATTGCAACAGACCGATAACTTCGCCGATAAGCTCGTTCTTCGTCTTGATGTTGGTTAAAGCTACCAGCTGGTTGTCACCTACGAATACTTCGTCAGCAACAAATGCAGCCTTCAGTACTGGTTTTTCCAGTTTACCGTTTGCTTTACGGAATGCAGAGATGATCAGAGCCGGCTCTTTCGGGCTGTCAGAGAACATCAGGGCAGTTACACCATGCAGACTGTCAAATACACCTGCATATTTTTCGCTGTCCAGGGATTCCAAAGCCTTACGGATCAGGGTGTTCTTAGCCACCTTCATTTCCACCTGCTTGTCGAAGCACACTTTCCTCAGGTCATTCACCTGCGCTACCGTTAATGATTCGGTATTAGTGACATAAAAGTTGCTGTATTGAGAGAACTTACTTTTCAGCAGTTCGATCGCATCATTTTTTTGATCTTTATTCATATTATAACGTTTGTAGCAAGCCCCATCTTTGCAGATAACGGCTACAACTCGTGATCAATTAGTTTTGAACAGATTTAGTATCGATAACAATACCAGGACTCATGGTGCTAGCCATAGACAGACCTCTCAGGTAAGTACCTTTTGCAGTAGCTGGTTTCAGCTTGATGATAGCGTTGATCAGCTCTAAAGAGTTCTGCTCAATTTTATCAGATGCGAAAGATACACGACCGATAGAAGCGTGGATGATACCTGCTTTATCTACCTTGAAAGTGATTTTACCGCCTTTAACATCGTTTACTGCAGCTGCAACGTCGTTTGTAACAGTACCGGTCTTAGGGTTTGGCATCAGGTTACGGGGACCTAAAATCTTACCCAGTTTACCGATCTTCGGCATTACAGATGGAGTAGCTACGATTACATCTACATCAGTCCAGCCGGCTTCGATCTTCTGGATGAATTCATCCAGTCCAACGAAATCAGCACCTGCTTCTTTTGCAGCAGCTTCTTTATCAGGTGTGCAAAGCACTAACACCTTCTTAGTTTTACCAGTACCGTGTGGAAGCGTTACGGAACCACGGATAGCCTGGTCTGCTTTCTTAGGATCAACGCCTAAGCGGATATGTAAATCGACAGAGCTGTCGAATTTAGTACAGTTAATATCTTTAACTAAGCTGGAAGCCTCTTTCAGGCTGTAAACCTTATTTTTTTCGAGCTTAGCGTCAGCTACTTTTCTCTTTTTAGTTGCCATTTGTCAAAATGATTTTAAGATCCTGCCTCAACAGGGTGAAACAATTAGTTTTCCCAAGGGGCTTTACCATCAACAGTAATACCCATGCTACGAGCAGTACCAGCCACCATTTTCATAGCGCTGTTCAGCGTAAAGCAGTTCAGATCAGCCATCTTGTCTTGTGCGATAGCTTCTACCTGAGCCCAGGAAACTTTACCCACCTTGTTACGGTTAGGTTCTTTAGAACCACTCTGCAATTTAGCAGCTTCCAGCAGCTGTACAGGTGCCGGAGGAGTTTTAATTACGAAGTCGAAAGATTTGTCAGTGTAAACAGTCAGCAACACAGGCAATACTTTACCCATTTTATCCTGGGTACGGGCATTAAACTGTTTGCAGAACTCCATGATGTTCACACCTTTGGAACCCAGCGCGGGACCAATTGGAGGTGCAGGATTGGCCTGGCCGCCTTTCACCTGCAATTTCACGTACGTTGCGATTTCTTTTGCCATGTTTCTTAATTTAATTTGGTTAAACGCCCTCTGCCAAACAGAAGACTCCCAAAAGTAAAAGACTAAAAATAACCTTTTAAAGGGGATGCAAAGGTATATATTATTATGAAATTGTCAAAAAGTATTTGAAATTGGGCATCCTTTTTGCTCTGAATGAGATTTTTTTTACAAATCTATTGCATTTCCCGTAAAATTTCCTTATTCTCCGAAGCCGGCAAAGTTACAACTTATCTCCCACTTGCATATAACAATTCTTTCCGCTTCCCTTTCTCCGTCTTTATATACTTACCTACAAACAACTGCTCATTCCCCACCTTTTCCTTCATCCCGGTAACCGCCTGCTGCAATGCCGCTATATTATCTTTCATGGCATCGTCATTACCTTCCAGGCCGGAAAGTGCTTTCTCTGCTGCCGTCAGCTTCCCCGCTATCCCGTCAATCATCTTCCTCAATACTTCATCCCTTACCTCCGGTACAAACTGCCGGTTCTTAAAGTCAACATACCCGTTATATAACTTCACAATCTCCGTGTAATCCAGGCTTACCCCGTTAAACTGATCTACCCGCCGGTTCCGCGCCTCAATTTCCTGGTTGGCCGCCAGCACCTTTATCGACTGGTCCATCCAGTCCAGCTCCGTCATGATAAACGGATTGGCGGCTCCCCCAAACCGGCGGATCCTCGCAGCTGCACACTGTAACCGCTGCAGCCGCGATTGCCGGAACCAGTTATTCAACGTATCGTTATAAGCAAAAACGGGGCGTTTGGCCGCAGCTGCAAAAGCCTGGCTGCCCAGCTCATCATGACGCAGCGGAAACGGTAACATCTGCCACATGGGGTCGTAAGGCATATGGGTTTTTACCGCCACCTGCGGCGCCGCCTGGAACCAGGTCCAGTTGGTCCGCTGGATAAAACGTCCGTTATCCACTACCCCTGCTCCCCAGGTAGGATCTGTTATCGTCCACTGACTTCCATTCTTCACCACCACCCAGTCGTGCGAACCGGTAGGCAGCATAATATCGTTTTGTAACCCGTAACCCGTTACCACCACCGCGTTAATGCCTGCCTCCCGGCATACCCGGGCATATAACACGGCATAATCCGTGCAAAGCCCCTTCCGCGTACGCAGCGTTTTAAGCATGGCTGCCGCAGAATCCCGGTAACTGCTCACGCGGTTTATGTTCTCCGCATCATAGGCGATGTGAGTAGCCATCCAGTTAAACAGCGCACGCTGCAATGCCATACTGTTCCCTGTATGGGCCTTCAGCCATTTGGCCATCACTTCGGGAGAAGTGGTGGCTTCTTCCGGAATGGAAACAATGGCCGCCGTTGCGGCCGGCTTAAGAGATTTCCCGGACTGAGCACCTGCATTAATAGCCAGCAGGAGTCCGAGCATCACAGTAATCACTGATTTCATAATCAATAGATATAGGACGTATATTGGATAAACGAGAAAAAGCGTTCCGCATAAACGGAACGCTTTTCAATAAAGATGTTATATAAGTTATCAGGAAAGTTTCTCTACCTGCATAAAGTTCAGCTCTACCGGAGTAGCACGGCCAAAGATCTTTACAGTTACTTTCAGTTTTTTCTTGTCTTCAATTACTTCCTCAATCACACCGTTGAAGTCGTTGAACGGACCATCAATGATTTTAATGGTTTCACCAACAATG
Organism: Chitinophaga sp. G7 BAM 1005; assembly: GCF_057126945.1. Classification (NCBI taxonomy): domain Bacteria; kingdom Pseudomonadati; phylum Bacteroidota; class Chitinophagia; order Chitinophagales; family Chitinophagaceae; genus Chitinophaga; species Chitinophaga sp. G7 BAM 1005. Next base: position 5,879,809 of record NZ_CP181478.1, read on the forward strand.
AAAGGCTCGCTCATGGTCAGTCCCTGATCGCTCAGTTCATCCACCTTACCTAACATTTTGTTTACTTCAGATTTACGGAGTGCGATAGGCTTTTCCTTTCCGAGGAAGTGGATCACACCGGATACGTTACGTATGGCCTGTATTACCTCATCGGTCATCTTACCATCTACTGCTTCGATCATCACATATCCGGGATAGAAGTTCTTTTCGCGCATCACCTTTTTACCAGCCTGCACTTTATAAACTTTTTCTACCGGCAGGAAGATCTGGCTGATTACGTTACCCCAATCGGAGCGGCGTACTTCAATATCCAGGTATTCCTTCACTTTTTTTTCCTTGCCACTAACAACGCGGAGTACATACCACTTTGTTTCCTGAGCAGGAAGATTGGCTGCATCCATTTATTTAGCTTTGAAAATTTGGTAATAGTGAGTTAACACGAAGTTGGAAGCGGCATCCATACCCCAAACCAGCCCGGTAACAAATATTGTTGCTATCAGCACAATCATGGTAGAAGACTGGAGCTCTTGCCAGGTAGGCCAGGACACCTTGTAAACCAATTCATGATAAGACTCGCGGAAATAGTTTCTGATCTTATTCATTATATAAAGTTAACTATTTATGGTCAATTGTTTAAAGCCTAAAAAATGGTTGACTTGTCTTATTGTAACAACTCAACCATTTAATTATTTTCTATAAACCTTGCACGGGTACTAGGATTCGAACCCAGATCAAAGGTTTTGGAGACCCGTATGCTACCGTTGCACCATACCCGTGTATAAAGCCATTAGCACTCAGCATTCAGCGTCAGCAAATATATAAAAAAATGTTGACGTTTAATAGCCAAAGCTAATGGCTTTTAATATAATTCAGATGCTTATTTCAGGATTTCAGTAACCTGACCTGCACCTACTGTACGACCACCTTCACGGATAGCGAACTTCAGACCTTTGTCCATAGCGATAGGCTGGATCAGTTTAACTGTCAGGCTAACGTTATCACCAGGCATCACCATTTCAACACCTGCTGGTAATTCAACTTCACCGGTTACGTCAGTAGTACGGAAGTAGAACTGAGGACGGTATTTGTTGAAGAACGGAGTGTGACGGCCACCTTCTTCTTTGCTCAGTACGTATACTTCGCATTTGAATTCAGAGTGAGGTTTGATAGAACCTGGCTGGCAGATAACCATACCACGACGGATCTGAGTTTTCTCAATACCGCGGAGTAACAGACCAGCGTTATCACCTGCTTCACCTTCGTCGAGGAGTTTCTTAAACATCTCAACACCAGTACAGGTAGATTTCAGTGGTTCTTCCTGCAGACCTACGATTTCAACGTTCTCACCAACTTTGATACGACCGCGTTCGATACGACCTGTAGCAACGGTACCACGACCGGTGATAGAGAATACGTCTTCTACTGACATCAGGAATGGTTGATCAACCGGACGTGGAGGCAGCGGAATGTAAGTATCAACAGCGTCCATCAGTTGGTCGATAGCAGCTACCCATTTTTCGTCACCAGCAAGAGCGCCGGTTGCAGAACCCTGGATAACAGGAACGTTATCACCGTCAAAACCGTTAGAAGACAGCAGATCACGGATTTCGATTTCTACCAGTTCCAGCAGTTCAGGATCGTCTACCAGATCAACTTTGTTCATGAATACTACGATACGGGGTACACCTACCTGGCGAGCCAGCAGGATGTGCTCTCTTGTTTGCGGCATAGGACCATCTGTAGCTGCCACCACGAGGATAGCACCGTCCATCTGAGCAGCACCGGTAATCATGTTCTTCACATAATCCGCGTGACCAGGACAGTCAACGTGAGCATAGTGACGAGCAGTTGTCTGATACTCAACGTGAGCTGTATTGATAGTAATACCTCTTTCTTTTTCTTCAGGAGCAGCATCGATCTCATCATATCCTCTCTTCTCTGCCAGACCTTTATTTGCCAAAATTGTGGTAATGGCAGCAGTCAAAGTAGTTTTACCATGATCCACGTGGCCGATGGTACCAATGTTTACGTGGGGTTTATCCCGCTTGAAGGTTTCTTTTGCCATTGTATTTTCTTTTTAGATGGTTTGTAAAGATTGTATTGATTGTTGTTTTAAAAAAACGGTTTTACAAACTTGTACCGTTGATGAGAATTGAACTCATGGCCTTCCCTAAATAAAAATGGGTTGCTCTTCCATTGAGCTACAACGCTAAGTTTTAATTTCGGAGTGCAGAATTAACAAATTCGAATTCCGAAATTCGAATTTTATGGAGTTTGTTGAGGCGATTGAAAAACTCACTACAACTATTCTTCTAAAATTCAATGAGCTGTTGAAGAGAATTGAACTCTCGACCTCTTCCTTACCAAGGAAGTGCTCTACCCCTGAGCTACAACAGCTTGAAAAATTGCTTTAAAATACGAGCGGGAGACGAGGTTCGAACCCGCGACCTACAGCTTGGAAGGCTGTCGCTCTACCAACTGAGCTACTCCCGCATTTTTTAATTCACTAAGCTTCCGGCAAACAACACTGCAACTTTCCACTTATAGAATTATAAGAATAAAAATAAGAGCTTTAAAGGCTGTTGTACCACAGGTTTAGGGTGTTTCTGTCTACTACTTCTGAATTACTCACCTTCCTCTCAACAACTATGTTCCGCCTCTGCGAAGGGCAAAAGCGGAACACGCTGTTTTGTGGGCAGGATAGGATTCGAACCTATGAAGACGTAGTCAGCGGATTTACAGTCCGCCCCATTTGGCCGCTCTGGAACCTGCCCTAACTATCTTTTGATTTTGTCATCCGGCTAATAAACAACCAAATAAAAATCGATGAGCCAGCAGAGGGATTCGAACCCCCGACCCACTGATTACAAATCAGTAGCTCTGGCCAACTGAGCTATGCTGGCATCTTTCAAAAAACATCCTTTCAATAAAGTAACTCGTTGAAAGAGAGCGCAAAATTAAGAGATTTTTTCAATTCTCAAAATCTTTTTTTCAGTTTGTTACAAATATTTAAAAATTTATCTGCTTCCCCGAAAACGCCCTACCATAAAGAACTTTGCTACCTTTACCGACCCTCTTTTTGAATCGGGATGGCAAAGGTAGCAAAGAGATTAATATTTCCAAAATTATTTCAGAGAATTATTGAAATTTCTTTTCCTTCTTTCTTTTTACCTGCTCTACGAGGGATTCAAAGGCAAGGTCGAAGGACTCTTCGAAGGATTTTGACTCGTGCTTAACAAACAGGTCCTGACGGGGTATTCGAACTCTGATCTCGGCTATTTTATCTTTAATTTGATGCGCTAAATTATCCACTTTTAAAAATACATCCACGCTAATGATACGGTCATAAAAGGTGTTCAGTTTCTGAACTTTCTTGTTCACATGATCTATCAATTTGGAATCAGCATCAAAATGCACAGTTTGAATTTGTACGTTCATAGCACTAATTTTTTAAATATTTAACAATCTAGGTTCTAGTTAGTAAAGGAAGGTCATAGGCATTCTCTTTTAGCATAATGAACTTGATTACTAATATAGTCACTTTTGCAATGCAATACTGCTTAGCTGCGTAATATTTTGTTAAAAGCTTAAAATAACTGCTACGCTTTCGGGTGCGCCTGCTTATACACCTTCTTCAGCTGCTCAATCGTGTTATGCGTGTAAACCTGTGTGGCCGCGAGACTCGAATGTCCCAGCAACTCCTTGATCGCATTCAGATCCGCACCATTGTTCGCAAGATGTGTAGCAAAAGTATGTCGTAGTATATGCGGGCTCTTCTTCTTTAAAGTAGTAATCTGATGTTCTGTGAGATACTTTCGCACCGTCAGGTACACGTACTTGGGATACAACCGCCGACCGCTATGCGGATGCACCAGCAATACCCCGCTCTCAAATTCCTCCAGGCAACGGCGTTTCTCATCCATGTAAGCACGGATCTGTACCAGGAGCTCCGGACTAACCGGTATAATCCGCTCCTTGCCTCCTTTCCCCATCACCTTCACAGATTTGTTCCCGTCATCCACCCGGAACTCCTGCAAAGCAATCAATTCCGACAAACGGATACCTGTCTGGTAAAAGATCTCAAAAATAAGCCGGTGGGTAATGCCTTCGAAATCGTTGGCAAAGATGTGCAGGGTGGTAACCGAAACAGGACTCACATTATCTTCCAGCGCCTGCATTCCCTTCTCTTCAATATAGCCAGGCAAACGACGGCTGATCTTGGGCGCAATAACCTTGATCATAGGCGACTGTTTAATCAGGCCCTGACGCAGACAGAATTTGAAAAAGGATTTGAGTGTGGAGATCTTGCGGTTAACACTTTTGGCCGTCATGGTATCTTCCATGAGCTTCGCCAGCCAGCTCCTGATCATAATATGACTGAGGTCCCCAACGGGCGTACTGCCATAACTGAGGGTCACATAATCAAAAAACTGGAAAAGATCGTTGCGATAGGCAGTGCAGGTGTGCGCTGAGTACCGTTTTTCGAGCTGGATATAGGATATGAATCGCTCTGCTAAGGAATATAAAGCTTCGTTCAACACAAAAAGATTGATGATTGTAAAGTTATTAAATAACCTTACAATCATCAAATATTTTGAGTTGCCAACGGCTTATCGCCTAAGCAATATTAATCTTCAAATTTACCTGTTGCCAACTGTTGTTTGTAAACGGCTTTTAACACCTGGTTACGACGTTTAACAGATGGTTTAGTAAAAGACTGGCGCGTTCTCAGCTGCAGTAAAATGCGAGCTTTCTCAAACTTCTTTTTATATTTTTTAAGCGCCTTGTCTATGTTTTCGCAATCTTTAGAATCAATGATCAACATAATTTTTGCCTCTTATTTTTAGGAACGCAAAGATAACACAACATTTGTAAAAAAACAAAAGACCACAAGAATTATTCAATTTCTCCACCTTCCTCTCCATAAAAGATAACCCATAACAGCAAATCGGCCGTAAAATTCCGGAACCGGTGCGTTACCCCCGCAGGAACAAACAGGAAATCACCTACCCCCACCGTCACCACCTTCTCTTCCATTTCAAACTCGCCACTCCCCTGCATCACCAGGTAAATCTCGTCCTGTATATGCGGCTCCTGCCCATCTATCTCATCCGGAGCAAAAATGATCCCCCGCATGGAACCGTGTTCAAACAATACTGCGAAATCATCATCGCTTTTCTGCAATTGTCGTAACGACTCGGCAAAAGAAACATGAAATCTCATCCTATGGTTGATTTAACGTGTTCTCAGATAACCGAATTTAAGAAAGAATCGGGATATAGCATGACGAATGGACCGGGAGCACGTAAGCCTCCCGGTCCATTCGTTTGTATAATATAATGGAAATCAGTCTTTCAGCTTCTTCTTCAACAGGCTCACCTGGTCCTGCAGATGGCTCACCATATCCGCCAGGTGGTTTACACTCATCCGGCTCTGCTGCCCCGCCTTACTGATCACTGCATCCGACTGCCACAGCTCCAGCACCTCTTCCATATCCACGCCGTAAGGCTCAAACTGCGGATTGTCAGACACCAGCGTAATCTTAGATTTGGAACGGTTGTTTTTCAGGATTCTTTTAAAAACAATGCCCTCCCTGGAGGTAATCACCACATAGGTTTCATTGTTCTTGATCTCCTCCCATCCCTCTACCTTGTGACAAACGATCACAGAACCCGAAGTAACCGGCAGCATGGAATCTCCCGCTATTTCAAATGCCCTGTAATCACCCGCCCCCAGCATGGGTAGCGTGAACGTGTTCAGTTCTTCGATAAACTCATCATCATTATAACCGGCCAGGTAACCGGCTGCCGCTTTTACCGGCACAAACTGGATCGCCTGACGGGAACTGCCCAGCTTAAGCTGCCGGCGCTTCTCCAGGAAATTATCTTTCTGGGAGCCAAGATCACGACGAAGCAGATCATCGATAGACACCCGGAACATATCGCTTACCTGTTCCAGGATCTCCGTACGGGGCTCTGCACGCTCCTCCTCATATGCACCCAACAGCGAACGCTTGATACCGAGCTTATCGGCAAACTCTTGCTGCGTCCAGGCTTTTTGCTTACGCAGATATTTCAAATTCTGACATACTACGGACATAACCTAAATAATTTAGTACCTTGCTAACAAAATTAGCAAATATTTTTATGAATTACCAAATATATTCGGGGCGCTTCGCTTATTTTTGCCCGGTAAAATCCACTCGACATGTTAATAAACTATGTACACTCGTTCTTAAGATGGGCTATTTTGCTGGCAGGACTCTGGGCGGTTATCCGCTCCCTGAAAGGCGTAACAGGCAAAACACCCTTCACAGCAGCAGATAGCAAAGCCGGACTTTTCTTTATGATCTTCTGCGATCTGCAGCTGGTGGTAGGATTGATCCTGTTTTTTATGAGCAAAACTGTTCAGACAGGCTTAGCTGATATGGGAGCTGCCATGAAAAATCCTGCGGTAAGATTTTTCACAGTAGAACACGAAGTAATGGCCATCATCGCCATCGCGCTGGTACATATCGGTAAATCAAAAATAAAGAAAGCGGCCACCGATGCGCAAAAACATAAACTGGGCCTGATCTTCTTTGGTCTTGCCTTCATCGTTATCCTGGCCCTCATCCCGTGGCCCTTCCGGGAAGCACTCGGAAAAGGCTGGTTCTAAACACCCCCGCCGGATTATAAAATTAAATGGCGCCCCTGTCAGGGACGCCATTCCTTTTTTCCGATGTATTGATTGACCACTGAATTATCCTTTATCCTTATTATATAACCTGAAGGAATAAATATAGGGCAATGCCGCCAGCACAATCGCCACAAAAAATATGATAAATACCCCTGTAATAAGCGACAGGAAAAATCCGGCTATGATGATCACCACACCCGCACTGATCCACAGGTTACTCGCCATCTGATGCGTTTCCCTCCAAACCTCCGCACTTTGCAGGGTCCACGGTGTTCTCACCCCCACATAATTATTAGGCTTCACCTTACGCAGGTAAGCGCCTATGCCCACAATCAGCAATCCCACGCCAATAAAGGCCCAGCGCTCCATGATAAACGGCTTCCCCTGGCTCACCAGGAAAATAATGATACAGGTAAACACGGCCTGGTAAGAATGGATCAGAAAACGGATCCTGTAATACTCTTTATGCTCCATCTCAATAGCAGACGGCCGCAGCTGGGTTTCATCGGCCCGTGGAATATAGCGGAACAGGAAATAGATCAGTCCGTTGGTGAAAAAGAGAAAGATCATCAGCAGCAGGAAATCATTTTTTGTCCCCATCTCAGGAGAACCCGCCTCATTCACATTGTTAGATAAAACAACTGGTAAGTCTTTAAAGACAACCGCCAGGTAAACCATCGGCACCAGCAGCAAAGCGAGGATAAGTAATTCCCTGGTAAAATCCGGTTTTTTCATGTGGAGATCAGTTTAAATGTTCACGTACTCCCTATTTTTCCTTCATTTCCATTCCCTTATCTATTACATATTGATTGCCAGATATGTTTTACTAAAGTTACGAAAATTGAGGCGACCGGAAATTTCAATATTTTTTACTAATTTTATTAGCATTACTAAATAAATTAGTAACTTTACACCACATGTAAAAGTGATTCCGGCTGGCAGGCCTGCTGCCATACTATCCTCCCTCTGCCCGGTCCGCCATCCGTAATCGCTTTAACTGCCTGCCCCTGTTCCGTCCTTTGTTTATCCATAAACCATTACCAGTATGATCACTTTACAACAGCGAACAATAGCGCATTTCGATCTGGACTGCTTCTTTGTATCAGTGGAATGCCAGCGGGATAATCGCCTCCTCGGCAAACCAATCCTGGTAGGTGGCAGCAGTGATCGTGCTGTGGTAGCTGCCTGCAGTTACGAGGCAAGACGGTATGGCATTCATTCCGCCATGCCTATGAAAACCGCGCTGCGGCTTTGTCCCCATGCTATTGTACGCAGCGGAGACATGGAACTGTACAGCGCAAAGTCCAGGGAAATCACGGAACTCATCGCCGGACAGGCGCCACTCTACGAGAAATCATCTATCGATGAATTTTATCTCGACCTCTCCGGCATGGATAAATTCTTTGGCTCGCTGAAATGGACCACCGAGCTGCGGAAAACCATCATGAAAGAATCAGGACTGCCCATTTCATTCGGACTTGCATCCAATAAACTCGTTTCCAAAGTAGCCACCGATGAAGCCAAACCTAATGGTCAGCTTGAGATCCTGTTCGGACAAGAAAAAAATTTCCTGGCGCCGCTGGCGGTAGAAAAGATTCCAATGGTAGGCCGTGAAACCGGCGCCCTGCTGAGGCGCCGCGGCGTAGAAACCGTAAAAACACTGAGCGAAGTGCCCATCTCCCTGCTGGAAGCATGGATGGGAAAAAACGGAATAGCCCTCTGGAGAAAAGCCAATGGAATCGATGAATCGCCGGTGGTGCCTTTTTATGAACAGAAATCTATCTCCACAGAAAGTACATTCCCCGCAGATACTATCGACATGCAATTCCTCCACGCCGAACTGGTACGGATGACGGAGAAAATCGCATTCGAACTGCGCCAGCAAAATAAATTAACCGGATGCATCACCCTCAAAATCCGGTACTCCGATTTTGAAACCGTCACCAAACAAATGTCTATCCCATATTCCTGTGCAGATCATGTACTGCTGGAAAAAGTAAAAGACCTCTTCAAAAAACTGTACGACCGGCGGCTGCTGGTACGCCTCATAGGCGTGCGTTTCAGCCACCTCGTACATGGCAACTACCAGATCAGCCTGTTCGACGACAAACAGGAAATGATCGCCCTCTACCAGGCCATCGATCAAATCAAAAACCGCTTCGGATGGGAATATCTTATGAAAGGCACCAACGTCATACCACCCGGGAAAAAAGACCTGCACACACCGAAAAAAGATATCATGCCATACTTTAAATAAACATCATGTTCCTCAACTGCAAAACATTTTTCAGTCTCCGCTATGGCACCATGCACGCGGAAATGCTGGTTCAGAAAGCACATGAACTGGGCATCGGATCACTGGCACTCACTAATATCAACCTCACTTCCGACGCGTGGGAGTTCGTGGCCCTCTGCCGTAAACATGATATAAAACCTATACTCGGACTGGAATGCAGAAACGGAAATGATTTTAAATATCTCCTGCTGGCCCGCAACCAGGAAGGCTGGCGCCACATCAATGTTTTCTTATCCACCCACCTGCAACAGGAAAAACCTTTTCCCGATCAGGCGCCCGTTATCCCGCACACCTGGGTGATCTATGCGTTGGGAACCCGTCCCCCTGAATTATTAGCGCCTCATGAACTCATTGGTATAAAACCCTGGCAACGCAATAAATTATTCAGAACAGCTAACACCACACTGCGCGATAAACTGGTGATCCTCCAACCAGTTACTTTCCAGGATAATATCCATTATGAATTACATCAACTGCTGCGCGCCATTGATCAGAATATCCTGATCACACAGCTGGAACCGGCTATGACAGGCCATCCGCAGGAACAATTTGTTACGCCCGCTTCACTCGTGGAACACTTCGCCGACTATCCGGACATCGTACAGCGAACCGTGGAAGTGATGGAAGACTGCCACGTTGAAATGGATATTCATCATTCCATCTCCCGAAATAAAAAATGTTTCCTCGGCAGCGTGGAAGAAGATCGCGCAAAGCTACGGGAACTCGCCCTGGAAGGCATGTTATACCGCTATGGTGATGATCATGAAGAAGCCCTTCAACGGATTGAAAAAGAACTGGCCATTGTGGCACAACTCAACTTTGAATCTTATTTCCTCATCACCTGGGACATCATCCGCTATGCACAGGAACGCGGATTCTTTTATGTGGGCCGCGGAAGCGGCGCTAACTCCATTATCGCCTACTGCATAAAAATTACAGATGTAGACCCGATAGAACTGGATTTATATTTTGAAAGATTTTTGAATCCTTATCGTACATCACCTCCGGATTTTGATATTGATTTCTCCTGGCGCGACCGGGATGAAATTATCCGGTACGTTTTTAATAAGTATGGCCCACAACACACGGCCCTGCTGGGTACTGTAACTACTTTTCAAACCAACGCCGTTATCCGCGAGCTGGGAAAAGTGTACGGCCTTCCCAAAAAAGAAATCGATAAAATCCTGGAAAATGGCTTCCACGTTAATTTGGAAGCCGATAGCATCCATCAGAAAATAGCGTACTTCAGTAACCTGATGGATACGGAAAAAGCATTTCCCAATCATCTCAGTATTCACGCGGGCGGTATCCTCATCAGCGATGCGCCTATTCACCAGTTCTGCACCACTTACCTCCCACCCAAAGGTTTTATAACCGCGCAACTGGATATGTGGCAGGCAGAAAGAATAGGGCTGTATAAATTCGATATCCTCAGCCAGCGCGGCCTCGGGCATATCCGCGATGCGATTGACATCATCAAAAAAAACCGGGACGTTGATATAGACATCCATGATGTAAAAGCTTTCCAGGTAGATCCGCTGGTGCGTAAAAATCTGTCCGGCGTAAATACCATCGGGTGCTTTTATATAGAATCGCCCGCTATGCGGCAGCTGCTGCTGAAACTGGGATGCGATGATTACCTCACCCTGGTGGCAGCAAGCTCTATTATCCGCCCTGGCGTAGCGCAATCGGGCATGATGAAACAATACATACACCGCTACCGGCACCGCGATGAAGTAGTTTATCTCCATCCAATTATTGAAGAATTGCTGAAAGAGACCTTTGGTATTATGGTGTACCAGGAAGATGTAATTAAAGTGGCACACAGATATGCAGACATGGAACTGGCCGATGCCGATAGCCTGCGAAGGGCGATGGCAGGGAAATACCGCGGATCCAACGACTTCAGGGATATACAAAAACGTTTCTTTGATAACTGCGAACGTCTCAAACGGCCGCCGGAAGTATCTGCGGAAGTGTGGCGGCAAATCGCCAGCTTCGCTAACTTCTCCTTTTCCAAAGCCCACTCCGCCAGCTTTGCGGTGGAAAGCTACCAAAGTCTGTATCTCAAAACCTATTTCCCCGCAGAATTCATGGTGGCTGTTATCAACAATTTCGGCGGCTTCTATAACCGGGAACTCTATTTCCGGGAATTGCAGAAAACCGGTGTAACACTGCACCCGCCTTGTATCAACCATAGTGATTATAGCACTAATATCACCGGCCGGGAGGTATACACAGGACTGATCCACATAGAAGGACTGGAACAATTGCTGGCAGAAAGAATATTGAAAGACCGCGAACAGTATGGCCCGTTTTTACACCTCGAAGATTTTACCAGCCGGATTTCACCGGGCCCGGAACAGCTGGAAATACTGATCCGCATTGGCTGTTTCAACTTTACAGGCTACACCAAAAAAGAATTATTGTGGAAAAGCAGTTTGCAGGTAAGTAAGAAAGAAGCCAATCCACACAGTATTTCCTTGTTTGGCAATACCACCACTGTTAACTGTGAACTGCCCACCCTGGCTTATCACGCACATGAAGATGCCTTTGATGAGATAGATCTGCTGGGCTTTCCGCTGCAATCACCCTTTAAGGCATTGCAGCACGATCAAAGTGCGTATATGCCTGCCCGTGAGTTCAGCCAATATATTGGTCAACCTGTCACTACACTGGGCTACCTGGTGACTAACAAATTTCTGCGCAGCAGCAAAGGGGAACCTATGTGCTTTGGTACTTTCCTTGACCGGGACGGCGCGTTTATGGATACCGTCCATTTTCCCGATAGCCTGCGACTGTACCCTTTTCAAAAGGGCGGCTTTTATGTGCTGCAGGGCAGAGTGGCAGAAGAGTACGGCGTAATACAACTGGAAATCAATAAGATGTGGAAGATTGGTTATTTTGAAGATAAAAAGCCTTAATTCCGACAATTTGTTGTATTTTTGTGACAAATGTCGGGTACATGAAACACGTAAAAGGATACCGCGTGCAGGAAAATGCATTATTGATAGTAGAGCAGCCAGGAGGAGGAGCGGCATATATTGCCGGTAGTGGCTACTTTGATTTTATACAACTTTCCCGCAGCGGAATTATTAAAAGAGCTTTATTAAATCTGAGCAGGCAGCTGTCTTTTTCTTTGGCAGAACTGGCGCAGGTAGTACATGTGTCAGAAAGAACGCTGCAACGTTATGCAGACGACGAGAAATTGTCTGCCGACACGTCTGAACGTGCTATTTTACTTTCTCAGCTTTACCAGCGCGGCACCGAAGTATTTGGCCAGCTTGAAAACTTCAAGGAATGGATGAGAACTCCGTTACCTGCCTTCAACTATCAAACCCCTATTTCGCTTTTAGATACCACCTTTGGGTTTCAGCTTATCCAGGATGAGCTGGGGCGCATTGAGCATGGCATCTTTGCATAAATCTACGAAACCATCAACATGGAAGTATACAGGATCAGTAAGTGCGCTTACATCAATGATCTGAGTGGAACAGGTGCGCGCCTGTATGGAGGCCGCTGGAACAGCCCGGGGCATGCTATTGTGTATACCGCCGGCAGCAGGGCTTTATCCGCGCTGGAAGTACTGGTGCACATTCCACTTAAAAATATAGTACAGGATTTCTGCATTGCTACCCTGCAGATCCCCGATAATATCGCCATTAAAGTACTCACCAAACATGATCTGCCCTCCGGCTGGCAATCGCTGGCGCCTTCACCGGAGCTGCAATGTATTGGAGATGAATGGATAGACACCGCTAAATATGCCATACTCCGGATTCCATCCGTGGTAATTGCCGATGAATATAACTACCTGATCAACCCGCTGCATCCCGATGCAGTGAATATCACCATCCTGAATACGCAACCCTTCGTTTTTGATCAGCGGTTGAAAAAATAAAAAAGCAGCGAAGTAATCTCCGCTGCTTTCTATGTAAAGTCATTCTCCTATTCCAGGCCAAATAATCCTTTATTAAGCACCTGCAAGGTTTTCTCTTTAAACTGACCGTTGATCAGGATAGAGATGTTGTGCCTGCTGCCGCCATAGGAAATCATGCGCAAAGGAATTTCTTCTATTGCATCAAATAATTTGGTGATAATGGAAGGAGTTGCCGCCACTTCGTTACCAACAATGGAAACGATTGTTTGGTGGTAATCCAGTTCCACGGTACCAAAAGGTTGCAGCTCTTTCAGGATCTGATCGAGGTACTGCTGGTTATCGATGGTGATAGATACCGCTACTTCTGAAGTGGTGATCATATCGATCGGGGTACGGTATTTCTCAAATATTTCAAAAATTTTACGGAGGAAGCCATAAGCCAGCAGCATGCGACTGGACTTGATCTTAATAGCAATGATACCGTCTTTTGCAGCAATTGCCTTCACACCGTTGCCGTTAGGCATTTCAGTAATGATGGTACCTTTTGCTTCCGGTTGCATGGTGTTCAGCAATTTCACCGGGATGTTGAAATGCTGTGCAGGCCAGATAGAAGCAGGGTGAAGGATCTTGGCGCCAAAGTAAGCCAGTTCAGCTGCTTCATCAAAGGAGAGCTGATCAATCGGGAAAGTTTTATTCACCACCCGTGGATCGTTGTTGTGCATGCCGTCGATATCCGTCCAGATCTGCACTTCATCTGCCTGGATAGCAGCGCCGATCAGGGAAGCGGAGTAATCGCTGCCGCCACGTTTCAGGTTATCCACTTCGCCCCTGGCGTTGCGGCAAATATATCCCTGTGTGATAAAGATATGCTGACCCTTATGCTGGCTGATCAGGTTGGCCAGTTTAATTTTAATTTTTGGAATTTCCGGTTCTTCGTATTCGTCGATGCTCATGAAATCCAGCGCAGGTAATAACACGGCGGGAATACCGGCTTCTTCGAGATATACGCAGAAAAGACGTGTAGACAATAACTCTCCCTGTGCAAGGATATCTTTATTCAGTGCTTCATTGAAAGATATCTTCAGGATGATATTCAGAAATTCGAAGTGTTCATCAACAATAGCCTTGGCATTTGCGCGGCCGGCTTCCTTCTTCACCAGGTCGTTGCAAAAGGTCCGGTAATGGCTTTCCAGCTTGTCTATCTGCTGCTTCGCCTGCTCCTTCTTACCTTCTGACAGCGACTGACTGATTTCCACGAGGGAATTTGTGGTGCCTGACAGTGCAGACAGGACCACAATTTTCTGATCATTATCTGCTGTGATCAGTTGCGATACCGACTGCATACGCTCTGGTTTTCCCACGGAGGTTCCACCAAATTTTAACACTTTCATCTGAATGTTTATTTTTGCTTTAGCTACCTGAAACGCTGCATCAGCCTCATTCCGGGTGTTTTTTATGAACGATTGTGAATTAAAAATTCAAATTAAATCTAGCAGCAACTTCCTGCATATCCTTCACCACGGGCGCTATTACGGGAATACCCTTTTCCAGCCGCTCATGATGCATTTCTCTTTCAGGATCTCCGGGGATCAGTACTTTTTTCCCGGCTACCGGCTCCGCAGCACGGAAGCGATTGATCCAGGTATCCATGTTGGCCTTGAACTCCTCTGCCGGACGGAACGCATCTACACGCATGGCGCCAAAGAAATGTCCCAGTCCCTCTCCTACCGGATCCGGCGCCAGTGAGAGAAAGCTCACAAAAGGCGGCGCCCACGGACCATAATTGGCGCCTGAAAGAACGGCCGAAAATATATCAACAATTGCTCCCAAACAATACCCTTTATGACTTCCATGCTCACGATCGCCGCCCAAAGGCAGCAAAGCCCCGCCACTCTTGAGTTCATGAGGATTGTTACTTGGGTTTCCTTCTTTATCCTGGATCCAACCGTAAGGAGCTTCTTCATTTTTGCGCTGCAGGATCTCCAGTTTCCCGTTGGCCGCGGTGGTGGTGGCAAAATCCGCCACAAACGCCGGCTGCTCTTTTGCGGGAATGGCTACTGCAATCGGATTGGTTCCCAGCATCCGTTCGGTGGAAAAGGTAGGCGCCACCAGCGGACTGGCATTGGTCATGGCCATACCAATCATATCCTGGTCCAGCGCTTTCATAGCGTGGTAACCTGCAATACCAAAGTGGTTGGAGTTTTTCACACTTACCCAGCCAGTGCCAACGGCAGCGGCCTTTTGCATGGCTACTTCCATTGCATAGGGCGCAACTACCAGGCCCAGGCCTCCATCTCCGTCAATAACCGCCGTGCTCGGGGTTTCATGTACTATCCGGATATCGGGCGTAGCGTTGATCCGCTTAGCCTCCCATAAACGAACATAGCCCGATAAGCGGGCTATTCCATGAGAATCGATACCTCTTAAATCTGCCGATACCAGCACTTCACTGGCCAGGGCTGCATGTTCCAGGCTGCACCCCATGTGGATAAATACTTCCCTGGTAAATTCTCTCAAATGATGATAAGAAAAAATATGTTCCATCTGTCAACAAGTTAGGCCTGAGCGGTGGGTCCACCAAAATTCAATGGTACAGATACCTGCTCCTGATCCTGAATCGGGCCGTGTACAGATTCGTATTTCTTAATATTATCAAGCATGGCTTTCATAAAACGCTTCGCATGCTGCGGCGTGAGGATAATACGGGATTTCACCTTAGCCTTTGGCAGACCGGGCATCACGTTTACAAAGTCTACCACAAATTCGGCATTTGAATGAGTGATGATGGCGAGATTGGCGTATTGTCCCTCGGCGATTTCTTCATTCAACTCTATATTAAGCTGATTCTGTTCTTCATGCTGATTTTCCATGTTGTATAATTTAGCCGTACAAAAATAGAAAAAGAGGACTCAAATGAGCCCTCTTTTTTTATAAACAGCGGATCGACCGGTATTAATAGTCGTCTTCGTCGAACTTGGTACGCAGGATACCCGCCACTACGTACTTCTTGCCGGGATCGGAAGATATTTGCAGTTCCATGTAAATACTGTCCGTTATATGCCCGCCCTTCGATTTCCCGCCATTAGGGAAAACTTTTCCGGCAGTAATGGTAACGGTAGCGTCACTGTTCTCGTCATTGGCATTGGTAGCGCTGAAGGTAAGATCAGATAAATTTACGTCTACCTTCGACTGAAAGTCGAATCCCAGACCCGCATCCTGCACCCACAGCTGCTTTCCATCGTCGGCAGCGGTGTTGAAAGTATTGATTTGTACATGGTCTCCGTCAATCTGAGGCGCCCCGTTGAGCGTCATGGTTACCCACCAGGTACCGGCCATTTTCACAACCTGTGTATTCTTTACCTCCGGCAATTCCTTTTTACAGGAAGAAAAAAGAACAGCACCCACCAGCAGCAGTCCTGTGATATATTGTTTATTCATTATTGTTCTCATGGTAATTATTTTAAACCGTTAACATTATAAAGCCCACCAAACCTTTTGATAAATAGGTACTTCCGCTGGTGTATTACTATTTCTGCTCCTTTCCACATCCGGGAATACCAGGCGTTTAGGGAATTTACCAGCGCCGGTAACGCCGTTACGGGAATATACCAGCTGGCCGGGAATGTAAGATGGATCAGTGGAGTATACCGGGCTGTACTTAGGATAACCTGTTCTGTTTTGTTCCAGGAAGCCTTCCAGTGCATGTGTGCCTGGGAAAGAAGCCCATTTCTGCATAATGATGGCTTCAAGCTTCTTATCAAAAGTAGCCCCTGTTGGGTACTCGTATACCCGACCGGCCTGAATGAAAGTATCAGCACTTAATTTGTACTGCTGAAATGCGGCCTGCACGCCTGCATCATAATAAGTTTTCGCTTTGGTACCACCGAAATAACGCTCGTCTACTTCTGCCAACATAAGATTGGTTTCAGCCCTGGAAATCAGGTAAGCAGTATCTATGGCCGTTTGCCTGTAGATAGCAGCTACATTGTAAGTAGGCGACAAACTGGTGAAATCGCCCTGGTTAATACCATAATAAACACCTCTCGCAGCGCCCGGTGCACGGAAAATTTTGGTTATCCGGGAATCCTTATTTTTCTGTAACCACGACATCATGGTATAGCTCGCACGGATGTTGGTAGTGGTGTTCAGGCTGCGGATGTTTGATTCATACAGCGGGTTGTCCTGGCCCGGTGCATCTTTAAAGGTGCTGTAGGAGGCATCCACATCTGTGAGGAACTCAGCGCCGCTGTTAATCAGCTCCATGATCTTTGTTCTTGCCACAGACGGATTTACATTCACCATACGCAGGTACATTTTCAGTTTCAGCGTATTGGCAAACTTTACCCATTTGTCCATATCTCCCTTATAAATAATATCCTGTGCAGCATTCTCAGCAAGGATGGTTACGGTCAGGTCTTTGGATAATGCAATATCCAGATCTCTCAGCAACCAGGAGTAAATGCTATCCCCACGGTCAAACTTCGGTTGTAGTTGGTTTAATCCGCCAAATGCTTCCTGGTAAGGCACCTGGTCGTACAGGTCTACCAATATCTGGTAAGAATAGGCTTTCATCACCGTTCCCATCAAACCAAAACTATAATCGTGCAGGCTGTCGCACAATTTGAGCATCAGGCTGTAATCCTGCAATGCGCCTGAAAACATCTGTGTATACAACGCATTGTAATCTGTACGCTGGATATTATATGCATCAATGGTTTTATACTGGTTGGAGGCATTACTTTGTGTCCAGTATTGCGACCAGATACCTCCAATAACAGCGCCATCAGTGCCGGCGCAGGAAATGGTAGACATTACCGCCGGCGGGAACAACACATAAGGCGTAGCCCGCTCCAATGGTGGGTTATTCGGATCGTTGTTAATATCCAGGTTCTTCTTACAGGAGGCGCCCAACAAAAGCACCGCTGAAAGGAGGAGGAGAATATATTGATTGTTATACGTTTTCATGATATCAGAATTTAAAAGATTAGAAGGATACCTTCAATGAAACACCATAAGATTTGGTAGTAGGCATGGATCTGAATTCACCAAACTCACTATTCAAATCATTACCATAGTTCGATACTTCAGGATCAATGAATGTATTTCCTTCCGGTGTCCACACAAACATGTTGCGCGCAAAAACGGTCAGCATCAGGTTGCTGGCAGCAATTTTCCTGGCAGCTGATGAAGGCAGACTGTAAGAGAGCGTGATATCACGCAGTTTCAAATAGGTTTTATCAATGATACGCTGTGAGTAAGCGCCACCTTTATTGGTAGTATGATACCAGTAAGCATCATAGTTAAAATCTGTCAGCGGAATGGTATTTTCACCGTATATCGGTTTGGCCTGTGCATCCGTACCTACCTGCATTACAGAATTAGGAACCACGAAAGCTCGTCTGTCATTATAGGTAGATAATAAGGCATTACCCACGAAGTAGGTCAGATCTGCTGTACCGGAGTAGAATACACCGCCTTTTCTCCAGTCGAAAGAGAAGCCCAGTGTTAGGTCTTTATAGCGGAGTGTGTTTACCAAACCCATTGTAAAGTCGCGCTGAGAGGTACCATAATATCCGTCGGTATCTGCTGCTTTAGGTAGGCCGGTTGCATCCACAATTATTTTTCCATCTGGTGTGGTGGCAGATACCGGGGCGTAAAACACGCCCAGCGGATCTCCCTTGCGGGCCACAAATTTTGCGTCGTAAGCGAAATTGAGTACAACCTGGTTCAAACCTGCCGGAAGCTCCTCAACTGTATTCCTGTTACGTGCGTAGGTGTAGTTCAGGGTCCAGGTAAAATCTTTTGTTTCTACCGGTATGATGTTAACAGATAATTCTATACCCTTATTTCTCACTTTACCAAAGTTCTGCGTAATGCTGGCATAACCGGAACTCGGCGTGGTAGGCACTGCCAGGATCTGACCTTTGGTAAGTTTATTATAATAAGCGATATCAAATCCCAACCTGTTCCGCAGGAATTTTACTTCACCACCCAGTTCATACTCATTACTCAACTCAGGAGCCAGTTCAGGATTACCAATGTTATCACCTACGGTATACCCGGGGATACCATTAAAGGGGAAATCCAGTGTACCAAAAGGAAGATCTATGATCTGACCGGTAGATAGCGTTGTTTTAGTGAGATAGGGACCCGCATCGTTACCTGTTTTACCCCAGCTGGCACGCAGTTTTGCGAAAGAAACACCACGCTCATCCAGTTTCAGTGCTTCTGATAAAATGAAGGCAGCATTCACCGCTGGATAGAAATAGCTGTTATTTTTTTCAGGTAATGTAGACGACCAGTCGTTACGGGCATTCACAGTCAGGAACAGGTACTCGCGGAAGCCTAAAGTAGCTTGTCCGTAGAGACCATAGATCCTGCGTCTGAATTCCTGTGTTTGCGATACCGGTGAATTAGGTGAGTTGGAGATCACGTAGAAACCTGGAATAGCCAGTCCTTTCACAGCCGAACTAAATATTTTTCCTTCCCGCTGGTTAATGTTAAAGCCTATCAATCCATCGATGGTAAAATCTGAACTCAACTTTTTATTGGCAGTGAGCAGGAGATCGGAGTTGAACTCCCCTCTGTAATCGCTGTTTTCCCTTACATAACCAACGTCTTCTTGTCGTTGCGCACCTTCCACGTTATTACCATCATTCCAGCTGTCGAGTGATGGTCTGTTTTTCGCTTTATAAGTTTTAGACTGTGCGTTGGTAATATCTGCACCAAGACGCCATTGTACATTTAACCAATCATTGATACCATATTTAAGATCAATGTTTCCAAAGATCCTGTTGCTTTTCAGGTTATTCCCATTTTCATACAGGGAATAATAAGGGTTTTCAGCGTAAGGAGTAAAGTAGTTATCTACGTTGTAATATTTATTCTTGTAGTCCTTAAACTGGGAAATATTGATATCCACAGGGATCTGGATAATATCCTCAAACAAGGAAGACCCCAGTCCGGATTCACTGCGGGTAGATACTGCTTTTGCATTTTTATTTACATAGTTAAAGGAAGCAGAAGCGGAGAACCTGCCATATTTTGTAGATGCTCTTGCAGAGAAAGTATTTCTTTTATAAGAATCAGCATCAGTAGGCAGGATACCATCGCTGTATACATTACCATAAGACAGGAAGAAAGTGGATGTTTCATTTCCTCCGCTAACCGCAATGGTGTTGTTCAATTCTTTACCGGTAGTGAAATAGTTGCGTACGTTATCCTCTACAAAAGAAAATGGTTTTGTTAATGATACGCCATCCACCGGGGCGCCCCACTCGCGGTTTTCGCCGGTTAAGCGTGGTCCCCAGCTACCATTTTCTGAAAGGATAAATGTACCACCCCAGCCCTGTCCGAATTTTTCCTGCATGGTAGGCAACATCCCTACACGGGAAAAAGTGGCTGCAGAGGCCACATCTACTTTCAGCCCGCCGCTTTTACCCTTTTTGGTGGTGATCAATACCACACCACTGGCGGCCCTGGAACCGTAAATTGCGGTGGCCGCGGCGCCTTTCAGGATGCTGATGGCTTCAATATCGTTTGGATTAATATCATTGGCATTGTTACCAAAGTCGTAACCGCCGTTATTGACTCCTTTTCCATCAACGGTAGAGCCGGGACGGTCGTTATTCAGTGGTACCCCGTCTACCACATACAGTGGCTGGTTGTTACCCTGCAGGGAAGAATAACCACGGAGGATTACTTTATTGGATGCGCCCGGAGCGCCGCTGGTAGTGGATATTTCAGCACCGGCTATTTTTCCGGACAAACCATCCATCATACTTACGGGCGCTACCCTGTTAATTTGTTCTGTAGCAAAATTACTGGTAGCGTACCCCACGGTTTTCTTTTCACGCACCAGTCCCAAACCTGTTACCACTACTTCCTGCAGGTTCTTGTTATCTGCTATCAGTGTTACCTGGAGATTTGAACTTTCTCCCACGGTTATTTCCTGGGCTTTGTATCCAACGCTTCTTATAACAAGCACCGTGGAAGCACCGGGTACGCTCAGGTTGAATACGCCATTGTCATTGGCGGTGGTACCGGCGGTGGTACCTTTAACCTGGATGGTGGCAAACGGAACCGGATTGCCATCATTTCCCTTAACGGTACCTGTAACCTGTCGCTGCTGCGAGTAGGCCAGGTGGATGATTGCCATAAGCATGGCAAAAAGGAGGAACCCCTTTTTCATAAAAGTTTCAGATTTTGGTTGAAGAAGAAATACATCGGGTCTTATAAATGCTTACCCGGCAACAAATGCCAGTAGCTGCTTCCGGATAAGATGTTTTAGCTATTGTTGTATCATATTACGCATTAAAATAACAACATAAAGAATCCCTGGCATGTCTCAGGAAACATGACTAATCAGACAGAATACCCATCGGTTCTGCAGTTACAGAAAATAATTATCGTAACATACGGTCGGGTATATTGCCGAACGGCTATGTAAAGGGAGAAGTGTTTTTTTTCATAAACAGTTCTGATTTTGGTTGTACAAGTCTATATGTTCTCTCGCAATAATAAATTGTTGTATACCTCTTACTGTTGGCAAACAGTCAATGATTCCAATTACAGAAATGGTTTTGTAGTTGTTATGGTTTAAGGTAAAAGCCTTGCTAAGTCTCTCTATGTCTTTTTGATTTGAATCATGACAAGTTTCCTACTGCGGGTTTACAATTATAATCACAAGCTTGATATCTTGCAGAAAGGTCTTTCTCATAAAGCAAATCAGATTTAGATTTTGGTTGACATCCACAAGTTAGAAAAAAAAAGTAAATCGTGACGCATCTACTTAACATTATTTTAACAGCAGATAAGTTCTGTATCACAATAGATTGATAATCAATATGTATCCGCTTAAAAAAAGTTTCATTTTCCTGTTATTAAATACTGTAACTGAAATTGAAACAATGTTTTTTTATTCCCTGCCACTACATCATTCCCGCTACCAATGCTGGTTTGGCCCGGATACCGGCTTTGATGACAGCGTCCCCAGCATGCTAGCCGGCGGTTCACTTTCCATTTTACATTCAGATAATACTGCCATCCCTCACCATATAGCTGCGATACCGCGTTGTCATATAACACACTGCTTTCCGTTGCATATATCCGGCTATCGTAACTACTGGTCTGAAAACGGGATAACCTTCCGCTTATTACAACGGGCAGATGTACAAAACGGTAACCGGCATCCTGGTATATCATCCATCCCCGCTGCATATCCCCTGCCGTCTCATAGCTGCTGTATTCCAGCCTGGTTTTGAGATCCAGCTGTGGGTTTATTTTTATAGTCCACTGAAAACGTATGTGCGTAGACGTTACAGCGGTCAGTACTTTAACCGGGTTACCCGGCAACAATACATTTTGCGCTCCCCGCCGGTAGTTATACCGGAGTAGCAGGCTCATTGTTTTCCCCGGTACATAACTTCCCTGCAGAAAAAAATCCTTGCCGTCAGAAGGCGCATTACTCCGGTATTTCAGCCAGGGGAAGTGAAAGATATCAGCATATGCGTCGGCCTTTAGCCGCGGGCTTATTTTCAAAGTAACGGCGGTATATAATCCTTGTTCATTAACGGTCCGGTAACCATCGCCGAAGCCTTTGGCATATAGCGACTGGTAGGCCCTGTCGTAATACCGGTATACAATCGTCATATCCACTGCAGGCGCTACGCTGGTCAGCAACCCCTGAACTACGGCAGGTTTTCCGTTACTGCTCACTGCAGCCTCTCCAAATAAATGCACATTTTTCCAGCTGCCGGAGTAATCGATACTGGCAGCCGTAAGCCGGTTACCGGTAAAGTCGAATTGATTATAGGGCGCTGTTTTCTTTTGAAGTACCGGCGTTAAATGATGACTGGTTACATTTCCTCCTACCTGCCACCGGTTGGCATTGTAACGGATATTCCCACCAACGCTGAGCTGCTGCACCTGTCCACGTTTGGCGGCTTCGGTAACGGTGCGGTGATATCCACTGCTGATGATGCTGGCTGCTGTTACCTCATCCATCAGCGTGTCCGTACTGGCGTCCTGTTTGCGGAAAGATGCAAAGGCTGTCAATTCCCAGTGCTGTTGTTGTAGCGTAACAGCCGCTCCCCTGAAAAAATAAAACTCTCCCGGTGAGGTGTATGGCCGCAACACTTCTCCTTCCCGTTTCGTTTGCATCACCGCTGCTCCTTTGCCATACGCCTGCCCCTGCCAATTCAGCAATCCCTGTCCTATATTCACTGTATAATCCCCCAATGCGAGGGCCTTTATTCCCCGGTAGTTCCGGATAAAAACATGCGCACTGTAGAAATCAAATCCCTGCTTTTGCGCACCTTTATAAAAAGCTTCCCCGGCATCTTTCTCCATCACTATTCCCCAGCTCATATATCGCGGGAAACTATAACGGTAACGCATAAACAATTTCTCCGGGCTACCCCTGTAGGCAGGTAACGTGCTGTCGGTGTGCAGGTACCCCTTTGCTTTTTCCCCTGCACGGGCGTAGCGCAGCAGGAACGAATGATCGCCTTTATGCACATAGTCTCTTAATGTATAGTGAGGCGCCAGATCATCGCCTACCGTTACATAAGGCAATATGCGCCGGATAACATCCGGTTCAAACCCCGGCACTGCCTGCAATTCATAAATACTGAGCAGATCCCCCAATAAAGCGCGGTACCGCAAAAAACGGCTGATCTGTAAAGCCGTAAGCAGTCCCAACGACTGCAACGTTGCTTCATCTGCTGTGTTCAACCGGATCTTATGCCGCGCCAATGCATTTAAAGTTTGCCATTGCGTATCATCCTCTGATACCGTTTCTGTACCAGCCGCTTCGTTCTCCAGGTTATTTTCCATTGCCGGAGGCAACGCCTCTTCCTGCTGACGGGCCCACGTTTTCCGCCCAACCAGCAACAACAACAAACAACCGGTGACGCCGCAAATCGCCGAGCGGATAGTTGCCATATCAATAACATTGAAAGTTTAATTTCCTGCCGCACCATCTCCGGCAAAGCAGCAGCCCCCGCCGGATCATTAAGCCAGCGATTTCTAATCACATTACTCCATCACCGGCGGCGGAGACAGCTGCCATATCAATGAAGTAGAAGGCGTAATGCCCAGCTGTGGATGAAATCCTGCAGCGATATCTATCCGCAGGGATCGCAGGAATAATATCACTGCCGCATTGTTATAAGCCTGACCGGAGGCAATACCCATTTCCAGTGCCAGTTGCCGGATAATACGATAATAAGCCGATGCCTTCACCGAAGTAAATGCGCCCATACAAATCACTTCGCCGGTTAACAGAAAATCACGCGATGCCTCAAAGCCCACGCCGCTGCTATATACAACAGGCGCCTCTGTAGATTTATACACATGAAGGCCACTGTGCCATTGCTCACTGATATGCCAGAGCATTCCGCCATCAAAGCTGATATTACCGGTAGACCCAAATCCCTGCACACTGGTGGCCTCATAATTAAACTGCAGCCCGATGCCGGCCCGCCGCCCCAGCTGCATACCATACGCGCCACTCAGCCGCTGCTGATGCCAGGTTGTATTACCCAACCGCGTAATACTTCCCCCGAAAGCGCCTGCACGCACAGGGATAGCCACCATCGCCGCATACAACGGGGCGTCCTTTAACATGAACCGGTTCTCGGTATAAATACCTGCAGTAAAAGAAGATAAACAGGATAACCCGGCAGGATTATACCAGGCAGATATCACTTGCTGGAAATGCCGGCTGTAACTGCCACTGCCGGTATTCTTTCCCACGGGCGTCAGCAACGGTTGCGCATACAACAGCGCTATCCACCACGTGAATAAAAAGGTTAACAATAATTGTTTCATCAGGGAATTGGGTTTAACAATAAAAATCCGCAGACAAACGGGTTAACAACTTGTTGCCGGCGAATACAAAAATAAGCAGCGGAAATAACAGAAGTGTTAATGAAATATAAACACGCGCGTTTTGGCTTAAACGCCCCTTTGTTTTGTCCGGATCGCCCTCACAGGGAACGATGCATTATTTTATCTTTAGGAAGAATGTAGAAAAATCACTAACCAATGAGAAATATAATCTATGGTATCAATCTGAGTGCAGATGGTTGTTGCGACCATACCAAATTTGGTGGTGGCGAAGAGACTGTCCAGTATTTTACGGATCTCATGCAGGACGTTGACCTGATTATCTACGGCCGCAAGACCTATCAGTTGATGGTTCCTTATTGGCCTGATGTTGCAAAAAAACAGTCCGGTACGAAAACAGAGAATGAGTTTGCGCGAACATTTGACGCCATCGACAAAGTTGTTTGTTCCCGGTCATTGGACAACCTTGAAGGTAATGCGAGGCTTATCCGTGTAAACCTCGCAGAAGAAGTACTGAAACTGAAACAGGAATCAGGCAAAAATATTTCGCTTGGTGGTGTAAGCCTGCCTTCAGAATTGATAGCGCTTGGCCTGGTTGATGAATATTATTTTCTCGTTCATCCTATCCTTGTCGGGCAAGGGAGACGGCTGTTTGATGATGCAAATTTTCCCGGATCGCTAAACCTGCAACTGGCAGACTCGAGGACGCTCAAATCAGGATGTATAGCACTTCATTACCTGAAACAGTGATAAAAAGCATGGAACAGGTTCCCATCTTCCCAAATCCAAAAAATAAAAATCAATGTAATCAGCATAATCTGCGTAATCCAGGGAAAGACAAACTCCGCTAAAACAACCCGTACAACTGTGAATCAATCCGGGAAATAATCTCTCCTAAATCTTCATCACTCTCCGGAAATTTATTCTTATCAATATCAATGATCAGCAACGGACCTTCTTTATATTTTTCAATCCAGTTATTGTAATATTCGTTCAGGCGTTTCAGGTAGTCCAGCCGGATGTTCTCTTCATACTCCCTTCCTCTCTTCTGTATCTGCGCTACCAGGGTAGGCACAGATGCCTGCAGGTAAATCAGCAGATCCGGCGGCTTCACCATGCTTTTCAGCGTTTCAAAGAAGTTGAAATAGTTATCAAAATCGCGCTTGGTCATCAGCCCCATTTCGTAGAGGTTAGGCGCAAAAATATGCGCATCTTCGTAAATGGTCCGGTCCTGTATAACGGTTTCTTTTCCGTTCTGCACTTCCAGCAGTTGCTTTAACCGTCCGTTCAGAAAATATACCTGCAGGTTGAACGACCAGCGGGGCATGTCTTCATAAAAATCGTTCAGATAAGGATTGTGCTCCACATCTTCATATTGCGGATGCCATTTGTAATGCCTGCACAACATTTCTGTGAGCGTGGTTTTGCCCGCACCGATGTTTCCGGCGATAGCTATATGTTTGATCTTATTCTGTTTTGCCATGCGATGTGAAGTGGTTAATACTGAAAATAGCTACAGTTGGCGACTTTTTCAATAATAATTTATACCAATAAGTTTTTTCGCCTGTTGCAAAGTTTGTGCCGCATTCGCTCTGGCCTTTTCTGCACCGGCTTTCATAATCTGCTTCAGGTAGTCCGTATCGCGCTGCAGCTCCTTCGCCCGCTCGCGGATAGGCGATATAAACTTCACCATATCTTCTCCCAACTGCTTTTTCAGATCCCCGAAACGGATAGTCCCGGTATTCTTCCATGCTTCTTCATAGAAAGATACCACATCCGGCGCACACACCAGTTTCATCAGGTCCAGCAGGTTCTGTACAGAATCAGGGATTGGCGAACCAGGTTCACCGGAACCGCTGTCGGTTTTAGCTTTTTTGATTTTGTTGATGATCTTATCATCTTCATCTGCCAGGTATAGCGTAGCCAGTTCATTCTCGCTTTTGCTCATTTTGCCGTTACCGTCCAGGCTGGGGATACGTACCAGGCTATCGCCGTAGTTGAATGCCTCCGGTTCGGGGAACAGGTCGCCATAGCGGTGATTGAAGCGCTGGGCAAAATTACGCGCCATTTCCAGGTGTTGGCCCTGGTCCTTACCCACCGGTACTTTTACCGCGCGCTGGATCAGGATGTCCACACTCATGAGTACAGGATAAGTAAGCAGTCCTGCGTTCACATTCTGCGGCTGCAACCGCACCTTATCTTTAAAAGTAGGTACTTTCTCCAGTTCACCTACATAAGCCAGCATATTCATCAGCAGGTACAGTTCCGCAATTTCGGGAACGTCGCTCTGCACATACAGCGATACCTTTTCGGGGTCCAGTCCTGATGCAATATTTTCCGCCAGTACCCGCATCACGTTTCCCGGAAGATCCTTCGGATCGGGATGGGTAGTCAGCGAATGCCAGTCTGCCACAAAAAAATAGCAGTTAAAATCTTCCTGCATCCGGATATAATTACGGATAGCGCCAAAATAATTGCCTAAATGCAAATAACCGGTAGGGCGTATGCCGCTTACCACAATTTCTTTTTCAGTAGCCATAACAGGGCGCAATTTAAAGAATAGCTTTTAGCTTTTAGCCATTCACACCGGGCTGTTTTGTAAAAAAAACGCCAAAAGCCAAAAGCAGATGATCAAAAGCACTTTATTCTGTCCGTTTATCCCTAATTTTGAGATACTATCATATTTACCATTTATATTTCATTATCTTTTGATTTAATTTGATTATGGAAGTGAACGACGTACTGGTGCAGCAACTGGCCGATCTGGCCAGGTTGGAATTCAACGACCAGGAGAAGATTGAAATACGCGGAGACCTCCAGAGGATGATCACCTTTGTGGAGAAACTCAATGAACTGGATACCACCGATGTGAAGCCATTACTTCACCTGACAGATGATTATAATGTTTTCAGGGAAGATAAGGTTATACCGGTGATCACCCGCGAAGAGGCCCTGAAAAACGCACCTTCCGCTACTGAGGAATACTTTAAAGTGCCGAAAATAATAAAGAAATAACCCACATGGAAAAGTCCGTCATACACCTGGAAGGAATCAGGAAAAGTTATTTTCTCGGTAAAAATGAATTACCGGTGCTCAAAGGCGTATCGCTGGACATTTTCAAGAATGAATATGTAGCGCTCATGGGCCCTTCCGGCTCCGGGAAGTCTACCCTGATGAACATCCTCGGATGCCTGGATACGCCCACCGCCGGCAGGTATGTTCTCAGCGGACATGACGTAAGCAAAATGGAAGACAACGACCTCGCCATTGTACGTGGCAAGGAAATCGGCTTCGTATTCCAGCAGTTCAACCTCATGCCCCGCCTCACCGCCCTGGAAAACGTGGCCATCCCACTGATCTACGCCGGCGTGAGCAAAAAGGACAGAGAAGAAAGAGCCATCGCCATGCTGAAAAAAGTGGGTCTTGGCGACCGCTATAAGCATAAACCCAATGAGCTTTCCGGCGGACAATGCCAGCGCGTTGCCATTGCCCGCGCCCTCGTTAATAACCCGTCGCTCATCCTCGCGGATGAACCCACCGGTAACCTCGACTCAAAAACGTCTGTGGAAATCATGGAAATCTTCGGTACCATCCACGCCTCCGGCAACACCGTAGTACTGGTAACACACGAAGAAGATATCGCCGATCACGCCCGCCGCGTTATACGCCTGCGCGATGGCGTCATTGAATCCGACCGCATCAACGAAAAAGTACACGCATAAAATATTTCAATTACAGCAAAACGGCGTTACAGGAACCTTTCCCGTAACGCCGTTTTGCGTAATTTGCAACTGATCAACACCAACACCCATGTCTTTCAAAATATATACTAAAACAGGCGATAAAGGCAAAACATCCCTCATTGGCGGCACCAAAGTACCTAAAAGCGATGTCCGCATCGACGCCTATGGCACCGTGGATGAACTCAACTCCTACATCGGCCTGGTAAACGACTACATCGCAGACCCGGACACCAAAAGCCTTCTCCGCGAAATACAGGACCGCCTCTTTACCATCGGCGCCGCACTGGCCTGCGACCCCGACAAAGAAACCAAACTGAAAATACCAGACCTCCACGAAGCGGATATCACCCTCCTCGAAAAAAGCATCGACCAGATGAATGAAGAACTCCCCGTGATGAAATCATTCATCCTCCCCGGCGGACATGTAGCGGTATCTACCTGCCACATTGCCCGCTGCGTATGCCGCCGCACAGAACGCCTCTGTGTAGGCATGCAGGAACACGACCTGTTCATCGAACCACTGGTACTGAAATATATTAACCGCCTCAGCGACTATCTCTTTGTACTGGCCCGCTGGACAGGACACAAGCTGGGCGCAGAAGAAATCCCCTGGAAACCCCGGGTATAGAAAATTGCTTAAATTTGCCGCATGTTTACAGGAATCATAGAAACATTAGCAGAAGTAGTATCCACCAGGAAGGAAGGCGCTAACCTGGTGATCACGATACAAACACCACTGGCAGCCGAATTGAAGATAGACCAGAGCGTGTCGCATAACGGCGTTTGCTTAACCGTTACCAACATCCAGGGCGATACCTACGAAACCGTAGCGGTAGACGAAACCCTTCAAAAAACAAACCTCGGCCAGCTCACCCCCACACAATTCGTGAATCTCGAAAGAGCAATGGTGTTCAACGGCCGCATCGATGGCCACCTGGTACAAGGCCATGTGGATAGCGTGGGAGAATGCCTCTCCTGCCAGGAACAGGACGGCAGCTGGTTGTACCGCTTCCGCTACCCTACCGAATTTGCCGCGCTGATTGTGGAAAAAGGAAGTATTTGCCTTAATGGCATCAGTCTCACCGTGTTCAATGTAACCAACGATGAGTTCTCCGTTGCCATCATTCCATACACCTACGAATTTACCAACATATCCAACATAAAAGCCGGCAGCCTGGTAAACCTGGAATTTGATATTCTCGGCAAATATGTAGCCAGGCAAATGGCGGTAAGAAATTAACAGCCGGTAGCCAACCGGTGCTAAAACATTCCAAACCGCATGCTCAAATATCTCCTGCTCTGCACCCTACTTTCCATCACACTGCCGGCAAACGCCCGGCAGCCAAAAGTGGCGCGCATAGCAGCCTTTTATGATGCCGATGCAGTCACCGAATTGTACAATAGCGCACCCCTGGGCATCCGGATTATTTATACCGATAGCTCCATCCAGCAAACAACCGGCCTGCTCGAAGGCAATCTCCGCTGGAACAAATTAACCGTTACCAGCAACAACGGGCAAATACAAAACGGCCTACTCCGCTTTGACAGGCAACAACTGGTAAAAGATAATTACCGTATAACCCTTACCGTTACTACGCCCGACAACGCCACCCATAAAACCAACCTGCAACTCCCGGCCATCACAGGTATCCGGTTCAATCATTACGCCGACAGCATAAAACGCGATATCCGTTTTTACCTGAATATAGAAGGGAAGTTCAGCAGCGGGAAAGTATTTCCGTTAGATACCAATGCCATCAGGTTCGCCGCCTCCGCAGGAAAAATAATAGGACAGGATTTATTACTCCCCAAAAATGACACCCTGAAATCTGTAACCGTGGAAGCCTGGTATAAACACAACAACCGCCTCTACCTGCGATCAGTGATACCCGTGAAACAGGCGCCGGACGCAGATTCGCTTATTATAAAAAATACAGACGACCTGTTTAAAAAGAAGAGAAGACACTAATCAGCCTAAAAGCCAAAGCCTTCTGTGTTTCTTTTACGAATAGCTTCTTCGGTTCCCGGAACAAGCGTTTCCAAACCCATACGTATAGCTTCTGCCTGAACCTCCTCAATAAACGGACGGAAATTTTTGTTGTAATCCTGAAACGCTGATTCAAACTTTCCTTTGTGTTGTTGAAAAGCATCCGCTAATGCGGCAGCTCCATCTATTGCCAGCGATCCACCCTTTCCCGCAGCTGGCGAAGCACAATAGCCTGCATCACCTACCAACGCCACCCTGCCTTTTGTCCATGACGGCATTTTTACCTGGCAAAGTTTATCGAAGTAAAAAGTTTTAGCATTCATTACTTCTTCCAATAATTCTGCTGTTCTCCAGCTTTGGCCTTTAAACTGTTCTAAAATAATTTTCCTTTGTTGCGCTTCATCCCGATAATCGTAAGGAATTTCTTTCTCCGAACGAAAGCAAAAAATTATATCGGTCTTATTGTTGTAGGCATTCAGCATTACAGCCTTATCAGGCACGTTATAGAATTGCGTTGTATTTTGTTTTATCAACAATTTATTTACAATGGTGATGGAAAAATATTGCCCGAGAAAATGTAAGTACTCAGCTTCATTACCAAACCAGATTTTTCTTACCGCCGAATGTATGCCGTCGCAACCAAATACTAAATCAAAAGTTTGCTGTGAGCCATCTTTAAAAGTAACTCCGATATTGTCTTTTGTTTCGTTTAAGGCGGTGATGCTATTGTTGAAAATGAATTCAACATTATTTTTTACCGTATCAAATAAGATATTGAGTAATACATTTCTCTCAATTTCACATTCATCATCCCGCAGTTCCTCACCCTCTCTTTTTAACATCATTGTTCCTTCCGTAACATCCGCTGCATTTTTAAATTCCAGCATATTCATCGCCAATCGATTTGATCTGATTTGCTCGAAAATTCCCATACGCTTAACGATGTCAACAGTATTTCCCTCTACGTTAACAGGTGTTCCTCCCATTTTAAGCCCACTTGCGATTTCAACAACAGTTACTTTGTAACCTGATTTATTCATCCAATAAGCGGTGGAAAGGCCAGCAAAACTTGCACCCGAAACGAGTACTTTTTTATCTTTTAATATTTTCATGTTTATACGATTTTATTCGACTGTGCAAAGGAACATCGTATAACAAGGATAAAAAATAGCAATACAAAGTAGATATTGGACTAATCGAGGTTTTTGTTCCGGAAAGTTAAAGCGGTTATTCCTGTAATTTTGGTAAATAGCCGTGAAAAATAAGGGTAGTCATCATAGCCTAATGCTATAGCAATTTCCTTTACCGATTTATCAGAATGGTAGAGTAAACGTTTTGCTTCTAAAATAATACGTTGCCGGATGTGATGTGATACGGAATAGCCTGTTGTGTTTTTGACACATTCGTTCAGGTAAGGTGTGGATATGTTTAGTTTCCGGGCATACTCAGCCGGGCGTTTGGCAGTAGTAAAGTTACGTTCCAATGCTCCCCTGAAGGCTTTTGTAACAATTTCAAAGCGCGAAAACTTCTCTGTTGATTTTGATTGTTCTAAATACTGAGATACAACAAACGCGACCAGTGCATTACAACTATCTTTCAGCAAAGAATGATATAGTTTGTCATTCTTCCGTTCTGAAAATTTCAGGCAAAGCGATACGGCTTCAGAAATAATGGAAAAAACTTCTTCATTTAAGGGCAAGGGCTTTGTAGGGGTAATATCTTCTAATAATTTCAGATATTCAGGATTCAGGTTTTCATTATTGATTGCCCAACTGCTGACGCTTGCATTTTCAAATGTTATGATGCGATGCACCTGATCGGGGTGCATATAGATGACAGATGGAGACTTGATTTCATACTTCTGAAAATCAATTTCAATAGTAATTGTACCTTCATCAACCAGGTGAAATGTGTGGCGGTCGTGCCGTTCAGATTGCTCCTCTCCTTCGAAACCGGGTAAATCTTTCAGAGATATTTTCTCAATGGAAATACCTGCATGATGCCTGCTCCCGAAATGATTTACAGAAATGGATGTTACTTTTCTACGCATTGCCTGCTGGTTGCACTGTGCAAAGATAACTTTTATGATTTTGCGATTGCAAAATCTTAGCTCAGATCAACATACGCGATTTCAACTCCAGGTATTTATTCACCACGTTCAATGTAAGTTGCTCCGGAGGACTCAGCAACGACATGATCCCATACTTCGCCAGCTCCTTCACAATCAGCTTCTTATCATACGCAAACTTCTGCGCAATAGTTTGCTTGTAAATTCCTTCCACATCCTGCACCGTTTGCTCGGTAACCCGCTTCAGCTCTGTATTCTCAAAAAATACCACCAGTACCAAATGGTAGCGTGCCAAACGCCGCAGAAAAGGCAGCTGCCGGTGTAAACCGGACATCGACTCAAAATTTGTATAGATCATCAACAATGACCGGGTAGATAAGCGGCTACGCAACTGCACACTCAGCGCCTCATAATCACTTTCCTGCCACAGCGTTTCCTGCGCATACAATGTTTCCAGGATCTTATTCACCTGCACTTTTTTATTGCTGGCTGCCAGTACTTCCACCTTATTTTCACTGAAAGTAACCAGCCCTGCCTTATCGCCTTTATCCACCGCCACATTGCTAAACACCAGCGACGCATTAATTGCATAATCCAGCAACGACAACCCATTGAAAGGCATTTTCATATTACGGCCCTTGTCAATGATGGAATACACCTGTTGCGATCTTTCTTCCACATAATTATTGATCATCAGGTTACCACTGCGCGCAGTAGCTTTCCAGTTTAGCATACGCACATCGTCGCCTTTTGTATAGGGCTTGATGTGATCAAACTCCATGCTATGGCCAATTACCCGGCGCTTGTGAACACCCAGCTCATTCAGCCGGTTCATATAGGAATACAACGCATAGTGCCGCAGCTGGTGATAACTGGGATACACGCTGATGGTTTGTTCATTATCAAAAATAAACCGGCGGCTCACAATACCCAATGCGCTTTTAACAAATACATTACTATAGCCAAAGTTATACAACCCTCTTTCCAGCGGACGCAACACATACCGGAAGGTATGCGCACCTCCCGCAGATACTTTTGCTTTTAACAAAAAATCACGCTGCTGGAACTGAAGGGGTAATTCATCTATTACAGATACAAACACCGGAAAAGGGTACCGGCTTTGAAAATCCAGCAATACCTCGTTATCATCCCCATTGCTGAAACGGTTACTGGTTTTACGTTCCATCGATACAATAGTTGCCGGGCGAAAAATCAGCAGGATCATATCCAGCAGTACAACGCCCACCAGCACAATAAATGCAATAACAGCAATATTGAAAATGCGCGGAATAAAAAACGAGATGATAAATAACAGGATATTCCCTCCCAGCAGGAAATAAAGCCTGTTGGTAAAAAAGAGTATCTGGAATAAATTATTCTTTACAGTGGCTGACATACTAATATCTTCTTGGGAGATGATTATCTCGGTACCTCTATCGTTTTTACGATCTGTGCAATCACGTCATCTGTTTTGATGCCTTCCATTTCCTTTTCCGGCGTCAGCATAATACGATGGCGCAATACATGCGGCACCATTTCCACTACATCGTCAGGAATCACAAAATCGCGGTTCTTCATAGCAGCAGATGCCTTTGCACAGTTCATAACGGCAATGGATGCACGCGGCGATGCGCCCAGGTACAGCGAGGAGTTCATGCGCGTTTCATTGATGATAGACGCGATGTAATGAAACAGTTTTTCATCTACTACTACCTGCCGTACCAGGTTCTGGAATTCGATGATCTGCGTGGTAGTTACCACTTTGCTGATCATCTTTGTAAGATCCGTTTCCCCGTTGAAATGATGAATGCTGCGTAATACCGCTACTTCCTCTTCCAGGTTAGGATACCTTACTTCTATTTTAAACAGGAACCTGTCCAGCTGTGCTTCCGGCAACCGGTAAGTACCTTCCTGCTCAATCGGGTTTTGTGTGGCGATCACCATAAACGGCCGGTCCAGCGACCAGGTGGTACCGTCGTTGGTGATCTGTCTTTCTTCCATTACTTCAAACAATGCCGACTGTGTTTTGGCCGGGGCGCGGTTTATTTCATCGATCAGTACGAGGTTACTGAAAACGGGTCCTTTCTTGTATTCAAACTCCCTTGTTTGCGGGTTAAAAACGGAAGTGCCCAATACATCTGCCGGCATCAGGTCGGGTGTAAACTGGATACGGCTGAAGTCCGCATCCACACACTGCGCCAGCAATTTTGCGGTGAGTGTTTTTGCAACGCCGGGAACACCTTCAATCAGCACATGTCCCTGTGTAAGCAAACCTGCTATCAGCAGGTCCACCATCTGATGCTGTCCTACAATTACTTTACCGATCTGCTCCCTGATGGCTTCCACACCTTCATGCAAGGCAGAAAAATCAGTCCTGGGTTGAAATGTATTGGTATCCATTATTTATTCGTGTTTATATAAAATTGTTGAATGCGGTTATAAAAGTCTTTCAGATCATCATCACTGATATTTTCTTCCAGCTGGATATGATGCACCATCTGTAGCAACTCCCTTATTTCCCCTTCCGGCACCAGCGACTTACGCGCCAGCGATGCAATGAATTCATCATTCAGCACATTGGTATTGAGGTAATAACGGGAACGTATATACTCCATAAAATGAATGATCATTTTATGCGCCAGGTTATAGTTGTTATGTTGTTGATAATACAGCTGCCCGATAGCATCCACAAACTCCAGTGAAGTATTGGTCACCGGCGGTTTATCGGGGATGATCCGCTGCCGGCGTTTGCTTTCAAACACCACGTAAAGCAGCAGCAATACCACCGCCAGCCACAATGCCCAACGCATGGATGCGTACCGCATCAGCACCTGCCACTCACTGAAATCGCCTGATTGCGCGCTATGCTGACTGTTATAAAAATCATCCCAGTACACATTTCCGGCGTCGTTGATCAGGTACGACATCTGTGTTTCCAGCGCTTTCACGTTTTGCCTGTGCAGTAAAAAATAAT
This sequence comes from Chitinophaga sp. G7 BAM 1005, assembly GCF_057126945.1. Classification (NCBI taxonomy): domain Bacteria; kingdom Pseudomonadati; phylum Bacteroidota; class Chitinophagia; order Chitinophagales; family Chitinophagaceae; genus Chitinophaga; species Chitinophaga sp. G7 BAM 1005. The sequence goes on from NZ_CP181478.1 coordinate 5,915,285, forward strand.
TGGTAAAAGTATATGGATTCAGCAGCAGGTAAATGAAACCGCTGCGGTATTCAATGCGGATAAAATTGGGCTTGTTTTTATAATTGTAACCAAGTATGTTGGTGGTGTTACTATCTACCGCTGAAAAATAATTTCCGCTCACCATACCGGGATAGCTGAACGAAGTATCCATTGGAATGGTTTCATCGGTATACCGCTGCACAATGCCTTCTTTTTTGGATTGCATGTTATTGCTTTCCACCGTCACAAACTTCAGGTGCTTTTCCAGCAAGGGATCCGGCGTATTCATGGCAATAAACAACTCATTCCCCCGCGACACATAATCCAGCATGGCGTCTATATCGCTTTCCGTAGTAAACAGTTTGTCTGCCACCAGGATATATACATTGTTCCTGAATTTCAGTTCACTGTCTTTATCAAAAGTGCGGGCAAATGGTTTTGTTACCACCTGTACAGAATTCCTCATAAACAGCTGGGGCAGCATCTTAAAGGCAGCATAGGCGCCTCCTGCTTTTTTATCTTTGCTGTAAAAAGAAGACTGTGTCATATCTGTGGATTGCTCATTCTTTTTATTGGCAAGATTTCCGCTCACCATTACCAGTACTACCAGCAGGAGCAAAACGAACAGGACGATATATAGAGGTTTGTTCTTCACGAAGCTTTTCCGATTGTGTTATTAAAATCCCTGAACTCCTGGTTAATATTCCTGAAATTTTCTTCACTCACCTCAAATCCGCCATACCAGATATATTCATAGTCCAATGTCAGCGTAGCAAATTTTTTATAGTAGGGAGAACTCCGCATGCTGCGCAGGTAATCGTTATTGGTTTTTTCCCGGCCCGGCACTATCAGTTCCCGGCCGGCCAGTTGAAACAGTGTGTACAGGTACCACCAGCGGATGGCCTGTCTTGTTTCCCCGGCGGCTATCGCCGCTTTGATCTTCTCTTCATACTCCTGTGCGCTTTGCAGATCTTCTTCGGGTACTTCTGTTAAACCTTCTATCAGTTGCGGTTTACGGAAAAAGCTCATGCCATTGCTTTTCATAAACCAATACACCAGGAAGCCCAAACCTGCCAGCAGCAATAGCATCACAATGATACGTATTGCGCCGATCGAAGAAAATAAAGCCATTAAAAAACGCTGCATCCAGGTATTGTCTTGGGGCGGCTCCGGTGGTATATCTTTGTATTGCAGTTTCTTATTCTCTTTCAGCGATTTCACCAGCGAATCCGGCACCTCGCGCAATTCAAATGGTGGAATTTCCGTTGCATATTCATGTTCGCCTTCCGCACGCTCCCTGTCTGCTGTGATAGTAGCAAAGCTGTCGTCCGTTATCCTCGCCTGCAGTAAACTGTCGTATTCTTCTTTGGTTTGAGCGGTGTTCTCATATTGCGCCCTGCTTTGCATGGAACAGCAAAGCAGCAGTAACAGCAGGCCGTATTTAATCCGGGAAAAATTATTCATGTTACTGCTTTGAAAGGATAAATGGTGTTAGTACTTTCCCTTCCGCACTCAATCGATATCCTTTTTTATGCAGGTAAATGGGATAGAAAATAAAATAGCCCAGTATAAAAGCCAGTGATGCCAGGAGGATAAAAAGGCTTACCGCCAGCGGCATTTCCGTATACCGGGTTACAAAGCTTTCCAGGAAAGCGGCTACCATGAATACAGGAATCAGTGTTACCATGATCTTGATACCGTCTTTCGCGCCTTTACGCAGGGAATCGATCCGTTTGCGTGTACCGGGAAAAAGGATGCTTTTCCCCATGATAATGCCGGCGCAGGCCGCAATCACGATACTGGATATTTCCAGGGTACCATGTATCCAGATTACGAGGATAGATTTCCAGCCGAGTCCGTGCGAAAAGAAGATATACTGGAAAACGCCCAGCATTACACCATTGCGCACCAACAGGTACAGGGAACCAACACCCAGGAAAATACCTCCTATATAACAATAGAAAGATACCATGATATTGTTGTAGGCAATGCGGAAAAACATCAGTACCGGGTTGCCATCTTTATACACGCCGAAAGGATCTTTATTGGCAATATTCCGTTCCGTCATGTTTACATATTCATCGCCCAATACGCCGCGCACAAACGTTTCATCATGTGCCGATGAAAACGCGCCGATAATACAGAACAATAAAAAGAAACAGAGCGTAAACAATAACAGGCGGTGATGCTTGCGGAACAACAGTGGTAATTCATATTTAAAAAACAACTGGAAACGTCCTACATCTTCCTTGCGGTTCTGGTAAATACGATGGTAGATACCTGCTGCCAGGCCGTTGATATAACGGGTTACTTTACTGAAGCTGTAAAAAGTTTTAGCGTAAGACAGATCATCTAGCAGTGATACAAATCTTTCCGCCATTTCATCAGGGTCATCTGTCGGTTCCTCCTGGTATTTCTTCCAGCGGGACAGATTTTTTTTGATAAACAGCGATTCTCTCATAGTGAGTCCTTTCCCTTTTAAAAAACAGATATCACCTACAGTAATGGGTTACTAATGGGGGAATACCGGCAAACATACTAAATCGTTCAACAATATATCAACAAATATGTAAATTTGACTATGGCAGATATAAAAATACCGACTTCTTTCAATATAGACCTGGAATTTGAATCAGCAGACATCATGAAAAGATTCCTGGCCTGGCTCATTGATTTCGCCATCCGTTTTTTTTATTACCTGGTGGCGTATATGACATTGAGTTCTTTTCGTATAGAAATGGAAGGGCATGTAGGCATCTACTTCTTCCTGGTACTGCTGCCCCTGTTGTTTTATTTCCCGGTGGCGGAAATTGGTATGAAAGGACAAACACCCGGCAAAAAAATGCTGCACCTGCAGGTGGTAAGTATGACGGGCAACCAGCCGAGTGTGAGTCAGCACCTGATAAGATGGATATTCCGGATCATAGAAACGCCGCTGTACTTTTTCGCGCTGGTACCCGTGATTATCCCGGCAGTATCCATTGTGCGCACGCCTTATAACCAGCGGCTGGGCGACCTGGTAGCCGGCACCATCGTGATCAGCACCAAAAGAAAAGGCAGTATAGAAGAAACTATCTTCCGGGATCTTTCCAACAGCGATTACAAGCCTCAGTTTCCACAGATCATGAAGCTGTCTGACAGGGATATGAATAAAGTGAAAGATCTGCTGGACCGTGCGCTGAAAGCGAAAGATGAAGACCTCGCCGCCCGCGTGGCCATGCGGGTAAGAGAGGTACTGCATATTGAAACCGAAATGCCTAATACACATTTCCTTGAAACGGTACTGAACGATTATAATTACTACACCACTAAAGAGCATTAAAAAAGGCGGCTGAGATAATCAGTCGCCTTCCTCTTACAGTTATTTTGATCAGACCGTTTTTCCTATTGAATTCAGATCCTCATTTACATTATTAAAACGGGTAGGATCGCCTGCCGGTCCTTTGTACACAATGGTACGGTCAAATGCCAGGATGGGATAAAATACGATAGACAGAAATATCAGACCTATAGTGAATCCCTCGCTTTTCCCAAAGCTTTTACTGAGGAGATTGGTTACCCACACAGCGATAACAATATTAACAAATGGAACCAGGAAAAGTAAAAGCCACCACCCCGGCTTCCCAACAATCTTTAAAAGAATATAAGTGCTGTAGATGGGGATAATAGATTTCCAGCCTTCCTGACCAGCTTTCTCAAATATCTTCCAGCCACAAATGATAAAGAAAATAGTTGTCGCTAAACAGAAGATTATAAAGCCAGTGCCAAATATAGCGCCAAATGCGCCGCTGCTCTCGTAGGTTGTTTCCATAATTGAGGTTTATATTGTTTTGAAATGAATGATGACAATACTTTAGGATATGTTTGCTTTCCAAATATATATAATTTTTCCCATTACATAGCGTAATCAGTATTAACCTTAAAAGAATGCGTATTCCTACATTTTTAAAAAAAGTTTCAACATTTTTATTGCTAATATTTGGATATTCAGTGCATTATATTACCTTTGCAACCGGCAAGTCTTATACGACCAGCTCCTACTGAACTCCCCCAGGACAGGAATGTAGCAAGGGTAGGTGGTTGTAGCGGTGCGATATAAGTAACTTGCCTTTTTTCTTTTTTTATTGTCATTAGTTGCTTGTCAATAGTATCTGGTTGCTATTTTCTCCACCTCTTCGCTAATGACAGCTTCTCCTCAAATGTTCATTTCCTGACAACTAATTTATCATAGTATGAAATTCTTTATCGATACGGCTAATCTGGCACAAATCAAAGAAGCCCACGATCTTGGCGTTCTGGACGGCGTAACCACCAATCCTTCCCTGATGGCAAAAGAAGGCATCAAGGGCGAAGCTGCAATTATCAAGCACTACGAAGATATCTGCGAAATAGTGGATGGTGATGTGAGTGCAGAAGTATTATCTACTGATTTTAAATCTATCATTGAAGAAGGTAAGAAACTGGCTGCTATCCACCCGAACATCGTGGTGAAAGTACCTATGATCAAAGACGGCGTAAAAGCCATCAAATGGTTTACCGACAATGGTATCAGAACCAACTGTACGCTGGTGTTCTCTGCCGGTCAGGCTATCCTGGCTGCAAAAGCAGGCGCAGCTTACGTTTCTCCATTCATTGGCCGTATTGACGATACCAACTGGGATGGCGTGGAACTGATCGCACAAATTGCACAGATCTACAGCTTACAGGGTTACAAAACTGAAATCCTGGCCGCTTCTATCCGTAGCGCACTCCACATTGTAAAATGTGCTGAAGTGGGCGCCGACGTATGTACCTGCCCGTTAGAATCTATTCTCGGTCTGCTGAAACATCCGTTAACTGATATCGGCCTGGCTAAGTTCCTGGAAGACGCAAAGAAAATGTAGTCTCAATATTTTTTAGATGGTGTATCCCCGGTGCAGTAATTGCGCCGGGGATTTTTTTATCGCCTCCGGCGATTGTAAATTGTCTTGGAGCAGGATTACGCTGATTATACTGATTAGCTTGATTTGATCATTTTTGATTTTAAAGATTAAGGAAGATAGAAGCGGTTCTATTCGGTTCTATCTCCCTTAATCTTTAAAAAAAATCACGGAAAATAAAATCAAATAAATCACGGTTAATCAGCGTAATCCTGCTCCAAGACAATTTACAATCACCGAAGGTGATCATATTTTGTTCGGGAATTTATCTAAATTCAATGCCAATATCCACGTAAACCCGGTAACATACTAAACGAAAAGCTAATGGGAAAATACATTCTTTCGCTGGATCAGGGCACCACCAGCTCCCGCGCCATTATTTTTGACCACGATGGCAGCATCAAAGCAGTTGCCCAGAAAGAATTCAAACAGATATTCCCGCAACCCGGTTGGGTAGAACATGATGCTATGGAGATCTGGACTTCACAAGCCAGCGTGGCAGCAGAAGCCATCCTGAAATTAAGAGTAACCGGTGAAAGCATTGCCGCCATAGGTATCACCAATCAACGCGAAACCACCATCGTGTGGGATAAGCGGACCGGCAAGCCTATACACAATGCCATTGTATGGCAAGACAGGCGCACCGCCGCCTACTGCGATTCGCTCATCAAAGAAGGAAAGGAACAACTCATCAAAGATAAAACAGGGCTCCGTATAGATGCCTATTTCTCCGGCACCAAACTAAAATGGATCCTGGACAACGTTCCCGATGCACGCAGAAAAGCAGAAAACGGGGAACTTGCTTTTGGTACCGTCGACAGCTGGCTGGTATGGAATTTCTCCAACGGCAAACTCCACATTACTGATGTGAGTAACGCTTCCCGCACTTTGTTGTTTAATATCCACGACATGCATTGGGATAACGAACTGCTTGCCCTCTTCGATATTCCCGCATCCATGCTGCCGGAAGTAAAACAGTCCAGCGAAGTATACGGCTACTCAGAAGCCAATCTTACTCCTTACCGCATTCCCATTGCCGGTATTGCCGGCGACCAGCAGGCCGCTCTCTTCGGGCAGTTATGCACACAGCCCGGCATGCTCAAAAACACTTATGGCACCGGTTGCTTTATGGTATTGAATACCGGCGATAAGCCCATTCCTTCCAAAAACAACCTGTTAACCACAGTGGCCTGGAAAATAAATGGCAAAACCACTTACGCATTAGAAGGCAGCATTTTCATTGGCGGTGCGGTAGTACAATGGCTCCGTGATGGTCTTGGGATCATCCGTCACTCTGCTGATGTGGAAAAGCTGGCTGCTACTGTACCTCACAGCGATGGCGTATACCTGGTGCCTGCATTTGCGGGTCTTGGTGCGCCTTACTGGAACCAGCACGCACGTGGCACGATGGTGGGCCTCACCCGTGGTTCCACCGCCGCGCATATCGCACGCGCGGCCCTCGATAGCATTGCCTTTCAAACAATGGATGTGATGAAGGCAATGGAAGCAGACGCCGGTATGCCCATCACCGAACTCAGAGTAGATGGCGGCGCCACAAAAAATAACCTGCTCATGCAATTCCAGGCCGACCTGCTCAATGTCCGGGTAGTACGCCCCACCATCACAGAAACAACCGCACTGGGGGCGGCCTACCTCGCCGGGCTCGCCATCGGCTTCTGGGACAGCATCGAAACCATTGCGCAGCAATGGAAGATAGATGCCACCTTCGATGCGGCAATGGAGCCCGCCGAAAACGAACGGCTGCGCAAGGAATGGAAACGCGCCATCCGGGCAGCCCAGGCATGGACTGAAGAATAAATTTATCCACGTTTATCAATATTCATTTCAACTTATGTCACCTTATTTAGCAGAATTAATCGGAACCGCCTTCCTCATCGTACTGGGCGATGGGGTGGTGGCCAGCGTGATCCTCAACAAATCCAAGGGCAACCAGGGCGGCTGGATCGTTATCACCCTGGGATGGGGAATGGCGGTATTCATTGGCGTATATGCCACCGCTAAATACAGCGGCGCCCACCTCAATCCTGCTGTTACCTTTTCACAGGCGCTGCAGGGGAAATTTCCCTGGGAAGAAGTGCCCGCCTATGTAGCCGCCCAACTGGCCGGCGCCATGCTGGGAGCCTTCCTCGTATGGCTCACCTACAAAAAACACTTCGATGAAACGCCCGATGCCGATACCAAACTGGGCGTATTCTGCACCATTCCGGCCATCCGCAACCCGAAGTACAACTTCCTCACGGAGTTCATCGCTACTATGGTATTCATCCTGGCTATTTCCTACATCACCGGCCCCACTGCCGGCATAGGCTCGCTTGATGCTCTGCCGGTAGCCTTCGTGGTGCTGGCCATCGGGCTGTCGCTCGGCGGCCCCACGGGTTATGCCATCAACCCGGCACGTGACCTCGGCCCACGGCTCATGCACTTCCTCCTGCCCATTCCCGGCAAACGTAACAGCGACTGGAGCTATGCATGGATTCCTGTTCTCGGCCCGCTGGCCGGCGCAGCGGCAGCAGCCTTCCTGTATCAGTATTGGCTTCATTAAGCGGCTCCTGGAGCGGAGGTTGTCTTATTCAGGATTACGCTGATTTTACTGATTAGCTTTTTGTGATTATGCGGGATTTTTGGAAGATTTGGGGAGATTGAGGGGGATAAGAGGGATGTTTAGAGATTGACGGTGAGACACATAGCTTATACTTTGCAGATGCTTAGCAGATGCTTAATACATACTTAGTACATGCTTAATACATGGAGATAACCTGGAGGTGACGTGGAGGTGATGTGGACTTGATCTGAAGACCCTTTATCACAGGGCATTACAAAGGAAAGAAGGTAGGGCGGTTCTGCACCCGGGAGCCATATAAGTGAACCGGCGTCCTGATATACTGGTGAAAGTAAGTGAGCTGCATTCAGTAGATTATGCTGCTCATCTTTTTTAATTATTTAAAGAATAACGATGATAATTTCACTGAATCTTCCGGAAATCCTGCAAAAACCAAAAATAAACCAATTCCCCGGAGAAAATATAGATACAGAAATTAAAATCTGGCCAATGCATCAATCTCCCCAAATCTTCCAAAAATCCCGCATAATCACAAAAAGCTAATCAGCAAAATCAGCGTAATCCTGAATAAGACAACCTCCGCGATAACCTCCCCACTAATCTCCGTACTTAGTTTCATTTTTTTCTGAAAGTTTCGTAACTTTGAGAATCTTTAGTGATGGTATGCCGTTTGCCAAAAAGCTTGCGGATTCCGTGGTTACTGACAGAGGTTACCATATCATCTCAATTGCGGCAACGTATAAAATGACGAATTATGATTCAGCCCAACATCCCGGAAACAACACAACCGCGAATCGTTATAGTAGGCGGAGGATTCGGCGGCGTAAATCTTGCCAAACAACTTAAACATGCACCCGTACAGGTAGTACTGCTCGACCGGAACAACTATCACCTGTTTCAGCCGTTGCTATACCAGGTATCTACCGCCGGCCTGGAACCAGACAGCATTGCCTTCCCGCTGCGCGGAATCTTCAGAAAACAGCGTAACCTGGTATTCCGTATGGCGGAAGTTACAGGCATCCGCTCTGCAGAAAATATACTGGAAACAGGTATCGGTGAAATACATTACGACTACCTCGTTTTCGCCACCGGCAGCAATACCAACTTCTTCGGAAATAAAGATATTGAAGACAATGCCATTGGCATGAAATCCCTCATAGAAGCCGTACAAATCAGGAACTATGTGGTGAAACAATTTGAAGAAAGCCTGCTGCTGCAAAACCCGGAAGAAATAAAACCCAAGCTCAATTTCGTAATGGTAGGCGGCGGCCCTACCGGCGTGGAATTGGCCGGCGCTTTTGCAGAACTCCGCAAATATATCATGCCGAAAGACTATCCCACCCTGCCCCAGTCGTTAATGAATGTATACCTCATTGAAGCAGGCCCTAAACTACTGGCTTCCTTCAGTGAAAAAACATCGCAGAAAACACTGGAAGCCCTCCAGGAAATCGGCGTCCGTGTATTAACCAATACCGGCGTAAAAGAATACGACGGCAAAACCGTTACCCTTAGCACCGGGGAACTGATCCAAACACAATCACTCCTCTGGTCTGCCGGCGTAAAAGGCATCCCGGTAAAAGGTATCCCGGCAGACATTGTCCTGCCCAACGGCCGTATCATTGTAAATGAACTAAACCAGGTCAAAGGGTTTACCAACATCTACGCGATCGGTGATATTGCCCAGATGACCAATGATCCCCGCTTCCCCAAAGGCTACCCGATGGTGGCGCAGGTAGCCATCCAACAAGGCAAAAATGTAGCGCACAACCTGATGCTTTCGCTGGAAAACAAACCCATGAAAGGATTTTATTATAAAGATCTCGGCAGTATGGCCACCATTGGCCGCAACAGGGCAGTAGCTGAATTTGCCGGTATGCGCATGAGCGGCTACCTCGCATGGATGGCGTGGATGATCGTACACCTTCTCAGCCTGCTGGGATTCAGGAATAAACTGGTGGTATTCATCAACTGGTTTTACCGGTACTTCACCTACGAAAGAGGCACCCGCATCATCATCAAGCGCGGCGCCGCCAATATTGTTAAACTACGCCAAAGCATCGGCGCATAAATAAAAAGCAACAGGGAGATGAATGATTTCATCTCCCTGTTGCTTTTTTATATATTTCCTACTTACGGTTCAGGATCGAATTCAATGTAATTGACGACACCAGCTCATCAGACCTTCCTCCCAGCGCCCGGTAATACAACAAAATAGTATAGTTGTTCTCCGTTTCCCAATGATCACCTTCCGTCATATCCGTACTGAATTTTGCATTGGGCGTGGTTTTATCTACCAGGCCGTAAATATAATTATAGTAGCCCTGCTTCAGGAAAATAGTGCCTTCATAAGCACGGCTGGCCCCATTATATGTAAGCTTATTCAAGTTGTTCAGCTCATAATTGGTAAACTCTCCAAAAATGTACATTTCATACCCTGCATAAGGCTCCGGCGCTCCAAATGAGAAATGTACAGACGCATAATCCCCTTCAAAATCAGGATCATAATCATCCAGCGTGGCCAGGTAATATTTTCCATTGATATCTTTAATAAACTGATACTGCTTATCTGCCCGCTCCAGGTCCATTACCGCAAATACATCGGTACTGTTGCTATGATACTCCGAACGCTGTACCCTTTCGGTTTGCAGCCGGAAACTACGCAGGTCAATCCAGCGAAACTCCTTACCGGCCGGCATTATACAGTCCTGTTCCGCGTTATATTTTAAAATGTTGCCGTTAATAAACTGCGGCTTCAATTTGGTGAGTGCATTATCCCAGCGATAGTTCTGTAGCACCACTACCTTGATCTGGTCAAACGGATTCTGGATATTCAGGGCGCCGGTGTTTACTTCAAAATTGATCTTCTGGTGTGTGCGGAAAAGTTTAGGGGCAATAGGTTGCTGGATAAACCCGGTTATCCCGGCTTTATTCTCCACCACAAACATCCTGCGGGTAAACGCCAGCTGAGAGGTATCACTATCCAGGTATACTTTCAACAGGTAGTTGCCCGATTTTACGGGATAGCTATTGGTGCCCGGCAGCTGAACACTGTAATGGGTATAACGTTGCAGCGATACGCTGGATAACTTGTAATTCAGTATCCTGGTTTCAGAAAATCCCCGCATGTAATCAAACTGGTTTACCTGGGCGGGCGTCCAGTCGGCGTTGCAAAGCACAAAAGAATAATAGTAGTTCTTCACATCATTATCCAGGTCGTCGAACGACAGTTCCAGTTTCTCTCCCGTACCAATAGTATACATGGGTAAGCTCAACGGATCACCGCTCTGGTTAAACTTCACGGATTTGATGTTGTTGTAGTATACATGGTCCGGAGTAATAGCATTCACTTGTGCCAAAGTGCTGTTGTTAAACAAACAGGAAACAAGAGCTATTGTAAAAATTAATGCTGCTGTACGCATACGAGGTAATTGATAGTATTCAAGTTACGATTAAAAGCGGAAAGCTGAAAGCCAAAAGCCAGGTAGCAAATGATTCCGGCGAAGATAGAATATTTATCCCGCCCAATTACCCGTTGGCATCCCTTTTTGCTTTATGCTTTGCACTTTCAGCTTTTCCCTATATTTGTTCCATGCGTTTATCATTTTTTATTGCCAGACGGATTGCTTTCAATAAGGGATCTTCTTTCTCAAAATTCATTATCAATATCGCAGTAGCGGCTACTGCGATAAGCGTAGCGGTAATGATCCTGGCAACAGCGTTGGTAAACGGCTTTCAGCAGGTGATCCAGGAGAAGATCTTCAGCTTCTGGGGACATATTCATATCAACGAATACCAGCCCAACGCCGGCCCGCTTACGGAGGAAATCCCTTTCTACAGCCGAAAAAGCCTGATAGACAGCATCAAAACATCACCCGGTATTAAAACCATCAGCAATTACGCCACCAAATCCGCCATCATCAAATCCGAAAAGGAAATAGACGGTATCATCTTTAAAGGAATAGATCAGGGATACGACTGGCCACAACTGAAACGTTTCCTCCAGGCCGGCCAACTGCTACAATTTAACGACAGCTCCTATGCACCGGAAATTATGATCTCCGAATACATGGCCAAAGAACTGCAGCTGAAGGTAAATGATAAAGCCATCATCTATTTTATACAGGGAGGCGGATTACCACCCCGGGCCCGTAAACTAACGGTAACGGGCATATTCAAAACCGGTATCGAGGAATATGATAAAACCTATGTGATCGGCGATCTTAACCTGGTGCGAAAACTCAACGACTGGGACCCCGACCAGGTAGGCGGCTTCGAGATATCCATCAATAACTACCGCAACATGGATTCCGTAGCGCGGTACATGGATAACAACGTGTTGCCGGATCAATTGTTCACCCGCACCATCCGGGATATTTATCCGAATATTTTCGACTGGCTGCAACTGCAAAACCAGAATGAACTGATCATTATCGTTATTATGACCATTGTAGCCATCATTAATATGATCACGGCCATTCTCATCCTCATCCTGGAACGCACTAACATGATAGGCATTGCCAAAGCGCTCGGTATGCGCAACTGGGATATCCAGAAAATATTTGTATACCAGGCGGCTTACATCGTTATACTGGGAATACTGATCGGCGATTTCTTTGGCCTGGGCATTGCTTTCCTTCAGCAGGCCACCGGCATCTTCAAGCTGCCGGAAGAATCCTATTACATGTCGGTAGCAGCGGTATCCCTCCACTGGGTGGATATTGTACTAATCAACGTGGGCACTTTTCTTATCTGCACAGTGATATTGCAAATCCCGGCCAGGATCATCCGGCGTATTACACCCGTAAAGGCCATCCAGTTTAAATAGTTATTTCTTCCGGGCGCTTTTCACATAATCACGCAGGTAACTGCACTGGTCATATGCCTGCCGGTAGAACTTCGTTTGCCCATAATTGCCAGCCAGCAAAGGGAAGTAACGGTTACGGACCAACGCAGTGATATACTGATCACTATTGCCGTTATTAGCCGTATGTTTCTGCGAACAACGGGCAGCCATAAACGCGCACCTTGCCCTGAATTCCTTATCAGTACTGACCTGCGCTGCTTTGAGATAGTAACTCTCTGCTGCGTAGCATCCAAAATACTGCTTCTCAAAAGCGTCTTTATCACATTCCGGGGAGTACCACTGCGTAGACGGGCGATAGTCTTTTACAAAGTTCCAGGTTCTGCCATAATAGGAAATACTGAATAACGCGGTCGCATAATCGTAGTATACTTTTGCGGGTACCGGCGCTGTTTTCATCTTCTCCTGCAACTGCACCATGCGCTCGCAAAACTGCAGCTGCGTAATGGCTTTCGTATAGGGCGCTTCAGCGCTGTCTACCCCAAAGTCCTGCAGCTGATCATGGAATACCTGGTAAGAAACAGCGAGCCCACCGGGCGCCGCTTTCTTAAACCAATCACGCGCACTGCCGAAATCATGGATCCGCATATAGCTTATGCCTATCGCCTGATCCATGTTAATGCCTTTGGGAAAGAACCCTGCGAGGTAAGATTCGTATGGTGTTTTAACCGGCCGGCGCAGGAAATCCTTCAGGCGTATCAGCGTGGCCGGGTTCATATCGTTGTTGATCTGGTCCACGGAGGTTTGGCCAGAAACAAAGTAATCGTTCATATTCAGTAAATCGCAGCGACCGCGAATCAGTGACTCCTTTACAAAGTCGCCCTGCTGATGATAGCGTGGCGCCAGTATGGCAAACAACAGGTTGCGGTACGTTTTACTAAAAGAGAAGCTTTTATTTTCCCTCCTTCCCCAGCTATCCCAGTAACTTTCAGCGCCGGCAGTTTTGGTATCCAGCCATTTAAAAGACGCCAGCAGCTTCGATTCAAAGGCGCTGTCGATCGTTTTCTGCTGGTTGATGTTTACCAACAGGTTCACAATTTCCCACTGATCTTTTACTTCCGGGTCTTTTGTTTTTACTGCCGCCAGTTGTTGTGCTGCCGCCGGGTAATTTTTACGGATATAGGAAAGGTAGGCAGATGAAACCCGCCATAAGTCCACATCTTTCAATTTGCCCTTTTGAACCAGGCTATCCACTACGGTTTGTAACTCACTTAGTTTGGCAAGCAGTTTACTCTTTTCTGCAGGCGAATAATCCTGTATGCTCACAAGGCCGGCATTTTGTCCATCCATCAGCGCCGGGCTGAAGTAAGCATCTTCCAGCTTATTAATTTCCCTTCCCAGCAATATATTCAGGGCAGGAGAAGCGGGGTCTAATGCATACACCTGGCGGATGGCGGTAACATCGGGCACGGGATTAGTAAAGCCGTAAATAGCTGCTACCATTGCCTTTTCATGATCATCCTTACATAAAGGATATATTTGTTCGCTGTTGGTGTTGGTCCATGTTAAACTGATAAAGCAGGAAAGCCGCAGGGATGGGGCCATCTCAAACACACGGGAAAACAAATAGGCGCTCTGCACAGAGTCTTTCAAATGCAGTAAGGCGCCTGATTTCAACGCCAGGGCCTTATAATATACCAGGGAAGACTTTTCTTTTCCGTCAAACAGCTGGTCAAAAGAGGTAACTGCTTCGCGGTATTGCTTACTGTAATGCTGCAGCCGTACCAGCTGGAAACTATAACGGTCACGGATATCTTTATCTTTTACGTTGTCACGCAGCCCCTGTCCTTCTGTATACAATGCGGACAGCAACGGATTATTACGCTCCGGTACCGACCACGGATCGGCATTGATCACGGCAGGCTCGCACGATTTTGCGAACAGCAGGTAGCGTGCCGCTTCCCGGTTCTTTTCTTTTCCCAAAAACTGCGCAAAGGTGTTCTGCTTCACACTATCGGGTAATGCGGTACTGCCTTCCGCAATTGCAGCCAGCTGCTCCTTCGGGTAGGTGTAAATACATTCACGTATATCCTTCTCCGTTACCTTGCTGCCTGTATAGTTTTGCCAGTCGGCAACATTGGCTGTTTCTTCCGATGGAGTTGGATCGCCAAAAAAGTTGGTGAGGGCGGTATAATAGAAAGGCTCGTAGCCGGCGCCCTTTGCATACGGACTAAAAAAGGAAATGTAGTAGTCGTAAGGGTCCGGTGTTGGCCCGCAGGATAAGGTGTACACCACATTGCCAAAGAAAACGGCACAAAAGCTAATTAAAAAAACGACAAATTTTTTGTAGTTCATTCAATGGATATTTTTTCAGGGTTGTTGAATCAAGATGATAAAATATAATAACCGGATCGAGTGTCTGCAACTGTTTTGCCACTAACTGCGCGGCTGTTTCCAATGCCTGCTGGTCAATGGTTTCACGCCGGATCACGCTTCCTTCTTTTAAGGGATATCCATTCAGCGTGGTATCCTTCCTGATGGTGTACAGTTGCTTGCTACCGGCTGCAAAGATAGTGGTATCCTGCAATTCCGCCGTACCAATGTTTCTTAAAATACCCGTATACTCCGTTCCGTTGCGGAATAAAACGCTCCAGCTGAATAACGGTAAAGCGATATCCAAAGGTAAGGGATATGCTGCAACCCGTTGTTCGCCCAGGTAGGACTCCATAGCAGGTATATCGAGGATGGAATTATGCGATCCCGGTTTACGCAGGTCGCCCATGTTATAGCACATGAGCAGTCCCCTGTTTACCGGCGGTATGCCGGTGCGTACTTTGTACTTCACCTGGTACATGCGGATGGTAGCGGATACCCGGCGATCCCGGAAAAAAGGGGTTTGCCGGATCTGTTTTATAAAAGAGAAGTAGGCATCGCGGGAAGTTTGGGTCCAGTCGCAATCCAGCTGGATTTCCTTTATGCTGGTGACGGGCAGGGAATCGCACAGCTGTTCCATCAGCCGGGATACGTTGGCCGCCAGCTGGGGGCCCGGGTTTGCCCATATTTCATTCATCAGGAATACTACCGGCACTATTTCCACGCCGGCAGGGAAAGGGGCTTTCTGCCTGAATATGGCCACCGGCGTGGGCGCTTTGGTTACCTCGTCGATATCTACATCAAACAGCTTTACATACAGTCGCCTTGCGGGGAGATCCTGCATGTATTTCAGTTCGGCGGCGTTGCCCGTCCAGGTTTGCTTCCAGTAATAAAATGCGGGCGTTACGTTCCGTTTCGCCGTGTGATTACAGGAAAGCAGTAATATGATGAGCAGTATCCGGGGGTTCATGAGTAATTAAATAAGCAGGCGGCCACAGATAATACCTGCAGCTACGGCGGCATTCAATGATTCGGCGCCACCAATCCGGGGAATGGTGATCCGGTGGGTGGCCATTGCGGTTACATCTTCCGTTAATCCTCTTCCTTCATTACCTATCAGGATAATACCTTCTTTGATAGGGGGAAACTCCGCGATATTTTTTCCATGCAGGGTAGCGGCAAAGGAGGGCAGCTTCGTTTGCTGCAGCAATTCGCGGATATCGTATTCGGCTATACGAACCCGTATCATACTGCCCATAGTAGCTTGTATGGTTTTGGGATTATATACGTCCACACAATCCGGCGAACAAATGATCTGCGGAATCCCAAACCAGTCGGCTATACGAATAAGCGTTCCCATATTGCCGGGGTCCTGGATTGCTTCCAGCGCCAATGCTACTGTTCCGGCGGCAGGCAGGGGATTTACGGGAGCAGGCATATCCAGCAAGGCCATCGCCCGGTTGGGGGTAGTGAGCGACGACAGTTGTTTGAGCACAGCAGCATCCACTTCTGTTACAGTACCTGGCGGCATATGGTTTGCCAGGGAGCGGTGCTGCTCCAGCCAATCGGCTGTTGCATATACTCCTTTCACGGGCATGCCCGCCTGTAGCAGCTCCTGCACAATCTTGTCACCCTCTGCCACATACTGGCTGGATTTTTGCCTGTTTTTTTTGTGCTGTAATGATTGAATATATTTAATTTGCGCCTTTGACAACATGGGGCCAAACCTACACGATTTCTTTTAATCAGCCAAGAAGAGGCGTGGTTACCCGTTCGTCAGTATTGGCTTTTAAAATTTTTAACAACGTTTTCGCCCGTGATGCAGCTGCTTCCCAATTCAAAAATTTTATTGCTGAAACAATTGCTGCTACTGGCTGTAATACTCACGTTGGCAGCCTGCTCCAATACCAAATATCTCCAGAAAGATCAAACACTGTATACCAGCGCCAAAGTAGATGTAAAAGGCGAAATCCTCAATTCTGAAAAACAGGATCTGCGCAGCTCCCTTTCTTCCAAATCGCTGATGACACAGCAGCCCAATAAAAAACTGCTCAACAGCCGCATCAAAGTATGGCTCTATAACCAGAAGTACAACGAGAAAAAGTCCAACTGGTTCTGGAACCTGGTGCTCGCCAAAAGGAACCTGGAAGAACCCGTAGTATATGATTCTACCAAAACCAAAGAATCAGTGGCGCGCATGACCAGCTACCTTCACAACCAGGGATTCTTTTATGTAACGGTAGATTATGAGGAAAAAACTGCCCGTCGTAAAACCAACGTTACCTACCAGGTAAATACAGGAAGAAACTTTGTAATAGATAAGATCACCTACACCGTGCCGGATACCGCCATCCTGCAGCTCGTAAAAGCCAATGAGAAATTATCGCTGGTACAGAAAGGCGTTGCTTTTAAATCGGCCACCCTGGGCAGCGAAAGGGAAAGGCTCACCCGCCTTATTAAAGATGCGGGCTACTACAAGTTTAACCGCGATGCCATAGAATTCAGTGTGGACACGCTTAACAAAGCCCTGTTCCGGAATACCCTCAACCCTTTTGAAGGGTTTGTAAATATCTTTAATGAAAATAAAGGCAGGGATAAACTGACGATGGATGTGGAAATCCGGATTAAAAATCCGGAAGACAGTACCGATAGCTGGCAAAAGTATCATATCGGTAAGGTATACGCCTATCCCGACTTTTCATTGAATGCCAATCCGAACGACAGCACCCTGAAACAGGACGAGCGCAAGTTTATTACCCTCCGCTCCCACCAGGAAATACTGAAACCAAAGATCCTTTCCAGGTCCATATTACTGCGGCCCGGGGAAACTTATTCCATACAACGGTATAATAATGCTGTCAATAAATTATACGATATCGGCGTATGGCAGTTTGTAACCCTGCAATACAAAGAACCAAAAGATTCCGTAAACACGCTCGACGCCTATGTGTTCCTCACGCCCCGGCGCAGGCAGGAACTGGGTTTAACCTTTGAATTAAGCAACAGTTCGGATTATACACTCGGATCGGGTGTTACCCTGAACTACCGGCATATTAACCTGAATAAAACGGCTACGCAGCTGGGTATGGCGCTCAGTACCGGTATTGAACTGGTACGCCTGGAATCAGGATGGGAGCTGCAGTCCAAACAGTTTGGAGGCGAGGTTAGTCTTACCTGGCCACGGTTTGCGCTGCCATTTAATATCAAACAAAGCAACCGCTCCAACGTAAAAACAAGATTAACGCTTGGCGCCAACTACCTCTCCCGCGTAGAGAAGTTTGATGTGACCAGTATCAACGCCTCCTATGGCTACGACTGGAACGAAACGCTTTACAAACGCTGGATTATCCGGCCCATCACCCTCAATTATGTGGGGGTGAGCCTGGACCCTACTTTCCGCGACAGCGTGGTAAATACCAATCCATACCTGAAACGCAGCTTTGAACCGGCACTGATCGGCGGGGAAAGTGTTTCGTTTATTTTCAGCAACCAGGACCTGCTGCATCAAAACCACTACAGCTACTTCCGGGTGAACGTGGAAGAATCAGGACTCTGGCTCAGTGGCATCAACAGCCTGATGAACGGCATCAGCGGTAAAAAAACCAACCTGGAAACGCTGACCAATGTAAATATTTCAAATTTTGTAAAGATAGAAGCAGATTACCGTCACTTCTGGAAACTGGGACTACACAGCGGGCTCGCTACCAGGGTTTACGCCGGCGTAGGTATTCCGTACAGCTATTCACAGGTACTGCCCTATATCAGGCAGTTTACTTCCGGTGGTCCCAATAGTATCCGCGCATGGCGCTTACGTACATTAGGACCGGGCTCCTATAAAGATTCCTCCGCCACCGCGCAGGCATTCCCCGATCAAACCGGCGACATGAAACTGGAAGGAAACATCGAATACCGTTTCGACCTGTTGAGGATGTTTGGAGGCAGCGTAAACCTGAAAGGCGCTACCTTCCTGGATATGGGTAATATCTGGATGATCCGGAAGGACTCCACCCGGCCCGGTTCCGAATTCCGCTTTAACCAGCTGTATCACGACCTGGCAATGGGCACCGGCGCGGGCCTGCGACTGGATTTCTCCTTCTTCCTCATCCGCCTGGATTGGGGTATCCCGTTGAAAGTTCCTTACTTCACCGGTAATAAAAACGGCTGGTATGTAGGTGAATGGGACCTGAAAGACAGCCGCTGGCGCCGTGAAAATATTATCTGGAATATAGCTATTGGTTATCCGTTTTAGGAACGGAGTTAGTGGTAATGAAATCCTCCATGTCGGTAGCCTCCGACAAACTGAAATTACCGATGCGGGTTCTGCAAAGACTGCTCAGATAAGCGCCACAACCTAGTTGTGCTCCATAGTCGTTTGCCAGGGATCGTATATACGTACCCGTGCTGCATACCACCCTGAAATGTACTTCCGGTAAATCTATTTTAGTGATCTCAAATGCTGCAATGGTTAATTTACGGGGCTCTACTTTTACATCTACTCCTTTCCTGGCGAGCAGGTAAATAGGTTTACCGTTTTGCTTGATGGCAGAATGTATAGGGGGCAGCTGCATAATTTCACCGATGAAAGGCTGCGTGGCAGCCATTATGGCCGCTTCATCAAGATGGCTGATATCTTTAAAATTCTCCGGCTCAGACTCCTTATCAAACGTAGGCGTGGTAGCCCCTAAAGTAAAAGTGCCGGTGTATTCTTTCTCCTGCGCCTGGTATTCATTGATTTTCTTGGTCATTTTCCCGGTACAGCAAATCAGCAGTCCGGTAGCTAAAGGGTCCAGCGTGCCGGCGTGACCTATTTTAGCTTTGGTGAGGTTTCTTATCTTACGCACTACATCAAAGGAGGTCCATGTTAAAGGCTTGTTGATCAATATCACGGCTCCTTCCTGGTAATTTGTTTTTTCGTTCGTTTGCATGCCGCAAAGATAGCTATTAGCAGTTAGCTGTTAGCATGCGGCCGGTAATTATAGGATTTATTTAAGACGGGGAAAAGCTAAAAGCTAAGCGGTTTTTACTAAATTCACGCAATTTTCGTATACATGGCATTAGAACATCATTTAGACGCAACACTACGGCACCAGCAACAGGTAGACAATTCGCGCGACTACGTGCTGCCATTCATACAGCAGGAATTTCCGCAACTGGAAGGGCTGCGCGTAATGGAGGTAGGATGTGGGGAAGGCGGTGTACTTACTCCCTTGCTGGAAAAAGGGTGCAACTGCGTAGGCGTGGATCTTGCACCGGACCGGATAGAGCTGGCCAAAACTTTTCTTCAGAAATATCTCGGCAACGGGCAATTAAAACTGATTGCCAAAAATATCTACGATCTGGATTTCCTCGGAGAATTCCGGAATTCTTTTGATGTAATTATTTTGAAAGATGCCATTGAACACATTCCTGACCAGGAAAAGATCATTGGTCATCTGAAACAGTTGCTGAGTCCCCGCGGACAGGTATATTTTGGTTTTCCGCCGTGGTATATGCCACATGGAGGTCATCAGCAGATCTGCAAGAACAAATTCCTCAGCATGGTGCCTTATATTCATTTGCTTCCCCGCCCGCTCTACAAAGGCGTATTGCGGATGTTTGGCGAGGGAGATGATGTAGTGATAGACCTGATGGATGTGAAATCAACCGGCATTTCCATTGAACGTTTTGAACGCATCGTAAAGCGCCAGCAGTATAAGATTACACAACGCAGGTTTTACCTGATCAATCCTATCTACAAATATAAATTTGGCGTAAGCGCACGTGTGCAGTGGAAGCCCATTGCAGCGATTCCTTTCTTCCGGAATTTTGTGACTACGTGCGTGTACTACATGATAAAGCCGGCGTAGGCCCGCCTTCGGCGATGCTAAGCATTCCAGATCTCCCACGATGCCTCCGCCTGGAGGATCAGCATTTCGTGCCCGTTTTTGATGGTGGCGCCCTGTGCGGCGCCCCGTTGCAGGAAGGATGTTTCGGCCGGGTTATACACCAGGTCGTATAGCAGGTGCCTGGAAGTAAGGTACTGGTAAGGGATTTCAGGGAAGGTCTCTGTTTTGGGATACATGCCCAGGGGTGTTGTATTTACAATCACGGTATGTTCTTCCATTGCCTGCCGGTTCAGTGATGCGTAAGATACTGCTCCGTTCACGGGTTGCCGGCTTACTACAGTATAGGTAATGCCCAGCTGTTCCAGCGCGTACATAATGGCTTTGGCAGCGCCTCCGGTACCCAGTACCAGTGCGTGCTGATGATGGGCCTGCAGCAGGGGCTGCAACGATTTGGTAAATCCGATTACATCGGTATTGTAGCCTATCTTTTTTCCATCCTTAAAGTGGATGCAGTTTACAGCGCCAATTTGTGCGGCTGCGTCGCTGAGTTCATCCAGGAAAGGGATCACTACTTCTTTATATGGAATGGTAACGTTCAGGCCGTGTAGTTGTGGATGTTGCTCCAGCAGGGAGGTGAATTCAGAGATACCTGGAATCGGGAAGTTATCATATACACATCCTGATATATTTTCCTTTTCAAATTTTTCTTTGAAGAAGCCTTTGGAGAAGGAATGACTGAGCGGATAGCCAATAAGTCCGTAAATTTTCATGCACCAGGTAATTGATCATTACCAATTATGAATTACGAACCGGGGAGCAGTGTTATCCACAAATCCGTCATTCGTAATTCATAATCTGTAATTATTTAAAAAACTATTCTCTGTCGAGGAACAGGTTAAAGGTATCTCCTCTCAGGCCAATACGCATGGCTTCCAGGGAAATTACTTCATTGGGAGCCAGGTTGCCCAGGTTGGCATTACAGCCTACCAGTTCCAGGAAGTAAAGCTGTTGGGCTTTCTGTGGCGCTTCCCAGATAATTTTTTCAGCGGGGATCTGTGTCAGGATTTCCTGTACCAGTCCTTCGCGCACTTCACCGCTACCGCGGTAGATGCCCACGTTGCCGCTTTCACGGGCTTCAGCAATCACATAAGTGGCGCCGGCGGAGAGCTCAGCGCTCATCAGTTCAATCCACTTATAGGGAGGGATAATGTGTTCAGCATCTTTGGAGCCTACTTCGCTTAATACCAGCCCTATTTTTGCCAGTTTTTCAATATAGCCGCATTTTTCCGCATGCGGGATAGTGATAGAGCCGTCGGAAACTTCCATGTAGCTGATACCGTAATCTTTTACCACTTTGATGTACTCTTCAAACTGGTTGCGGATTACAAAGGCTTCGAACAGGGTTCCGCCAAAGTATACGGGAATGTTTGCCGACTGGTAAAGTTCAATTTTTGCGCGCAGGTTGGGCGTAACGTAAGCAGTGCCAAAACCCAGTTTCAGGATATCAATGTGAGGACCTGCTGCGGATAAAAAATTTCGTGCTTCTTCCAAACTCAGCCCTTTGTCCATTACCATAGTCAGTCCATGTGTACGGGGCTTCTTTGTCCTTTCCGGGATTTGTGTCAGATTAAAATTCATTTGAAATATTTTTATCTTCTTATTGGTCAGTAAAACACATACTAATTTTCGCCAGGCACTTCGGGATAGCGTAGATGCAATTTTAGTAACCGGAAATACTATTGACTTTTGTCCATGACAATTAAAAGCCGGCGCAAAAATAAGAAGTATACTTTATTTTATTAAAGTAAATAACACTGGTTAACGTTTACGGCGATATTGTGCGATCAGATCAACCACACTCACATGCTGTAACACAGCAGGGTCAAGCTCTACGAGTTTTTTAACAATCTTTGGGGCCTGTTGCAGGGCTGTTTCCAGGTGCAATAACCCTTCTTTTGTTTTACCCATAGCTATCAGGATAGCCGCCCGGTAATAGATAAAAATGGGTTTGCGGCCGGCCTTTTCCTCTGCCAGGGCCAATTGTACGAGGGCTTCCTCGAGGAATCCGGATACATACAGTCCCTTTAACAGTTCCTGCCAGGTAACGGCGCTTTTGGGCCTGGTACGTACGGCATTCATGAAATGAACCAGTGCATCCTTGTTCTTTCCAAGCTCCAGGTAGCATTCACCCAGGCTCATATTATACTCTGCGTTGGTTTTATTTATTTTCAGTGCGCTCAGTAACGATTTGGCGGCATTTTCCCAGTTGGCTTCCATCATATAGGCCACCGCAATCTTGTAGTAGAGCTTATCATCGCTGGGGCTCAGATGCGAGGCTTTGCGGTAGTAATAACGCGCCTGGGTAAATTTCCGCTGTCTTTCGTAACAGTGACCAATGGCTTCATAAATTACATCCTCCGGTTTGGCAATTTCCAGGTGTTTCTGGAGCACTTCAATGGCTTCGGCATACTTACGCAGGCGGATATACGCATCGCCCATATTACGGTAGGCATAATCGAATTTTTCATCAATGGCTACTGCGTATTGATAGGCATCGATCGCCTTCTCGTATAACTTCAGTCCCTGGAATGCGGTACCCAGGTTAAACCAGGCCAGCTGGTTATAGGGATGCTCGTCGATGATGGCGCTATGCAAACGGATGCTTTCTTCATTTCGACCGGTAAATTCTGTCCAGAAACAGATTTTATGCAATGCTTCTTCACTGGTAGGATCATACTCCAGCGCCAGTTTCAGGCAATCGAATACTTTTTCAAACTCCTCCCAGTCGTCGTACACGTCGGCCAGTTCCAGCAATAATTCCGTCCTGTCTTCTCCCGAAAACTGTTCAATCTGTTCTTCGAGCACGGCAGCTGCCTTCTGGTGCTGATTCAGCGCCAGGTAAACATCTGTTTGCAGTATATAAAGATTGATATCAGTACGGTCCAGCACTTCTGCTTTTTCCAGCAAATCCAATGCTTCCTTGTATTTTTTGGTTTCTATCAGTAAGTTGGCCTTTTTGAGAAGTAAAGTGGAAGAATAGGGGAATTGTTCAATGGCTATTTCTGCGGCCTGCAATGCGATCGGCATTTCGTCATGCTCGTCATAATAGTCTATGATCTGCTCAAATGAATCTTCGTCCAGAAAAGAATGAGACTTACCAGCCCTGAGGTTTTCAAACTGCTGCAACAAGTCTCTCAGATCATCAAAATCCTCGTTTAAAAATGAAAAGTCTTTACTCATTACTGTAAATATAGTACTTTTATCTATGCCCAAATATGGGGTGGATTCTATGTGCTAAAAAATTTTTAACAATTCTTTGTGATTTCTTCGTATCTTGCGTTAAGGATATGTTATATAATATATCAAAAAGTTTGTACATTTGTGTTACAATGAAAGCGAAAACATACATACCACGCACCTTTTCATTGTCTTGCTTGTTAGCGGGCGCATTAGCGTTTTTTGCTCTCAATGCGGCGGCAAATAATGGCTTTTTGCCCACCGATAATAACAAAGACAAAGTGAAAAAAACAGCTGACAGCCAACATTTTGTGCTGAATACAGCGATGCCCAAAACCAATCTGAGCCTCGACGCTGGCTACCGCTTTTCCGGTACCTTCAACTCAGACTTTAAGTTTACTACTACCAATAACTATAATAATGTCATTAACCTGAAAGCGGTGATGACCTATACGAAAGGTAATGTCACTTATGTAGTACCATCCAATGTCCAGGTACAATCACAACCTCCTGGAAACATGAACTTTCAGAAACTGCAGATTATTCTGCCGCTTAAGAAAGGGTAATAAACTTAACGTTTCTTCAATTACAATATGGGCCGGTTAAAAAGTTAAACAGCTTTTTAACCGGTCTTTTTTTGTGCCTGTAGCGAAGGTTGTCTTTCCCACTGATTACGCTGATTATACTGATTACCTTGATTTTACTTTTTGGATTTTATAAGGGTTTTAAATGATTTGAGGAGATATAAGCGAAAAATATCCGCTTATATCTCCTCAAATCATTTAAAATCCAAAGTGATCAAATCAAAAAAATCAGTATAATCAGCGTAATCAGTGGAAAAGACAAAATCCGCTCTCTCTACATGTTCTGAAGCTCCTTCTGGCTCACTTCCTTATAGCCCGTTTTAGGCACATCAAAATAGGAGGCCGGGATCGGGTACAATTCTATTTTTGTAGCCACTACCCTGGTTTTAGCCCCGGTTTTGGTAATAATCTCAAACTCCAGCGGGATTCCCTTCAGGTTCACAAAGCGACGATTATATTGCTTATTCTCCGGCACCAGGTCAAGAGCATAATATACCTCAAAGGTTTTACCATCAGGCATAGTGCCAATAGCTTTCCTGCAATCGTAGCCCGCCACCTTTTTGGTTTCGGACTGGTCCTGGAACCGGATACTTTCGTATTGCTTCAGGTCTTTCTGATATTGCTCTTTCCCGGCGCGTATCAGGTACTTATTCCCATGCTGATCTATCAGCGTGGTCATTGTTTCTGTTTTGCTGTTGATCAGGTAAGTGTAGTGAACAATATTAAAATTCATATCAATCCTGCTTAGTGGCCCACGCATGTATTGGGTAAAGGTGCTGCCTTCCAGCATGGCATCCATCTGCAGTTGCTCAGGCGGCAGCTCCATTTTGTAAACGATCTTAGCATCTGAAATAACACGCTGCGCCAGCAGTGAGCCGGTGCAGCACAGGAAGGTAAAAGTTAATAACAACCGATATGACATAGTGTGGCGTATTAATAATAAAATGGCAACCAGTGACCCATTACCAGTTAAGCTTCTCTTTGTTTAAAAACGCGGCTATTCCGCGTTTACAGTCATCATGGCCGCGGGTGGCAGCATTCAGTATGGCTGCGTGCGCCAACCCATCCGCTACCGGTAAGTCCAACACTGTGCCAATCAATTTTTTGGTCACCTTCAGGGAATTGGCAGAAGCTTCATTACATAGGCTGGCAGCTACTTTCGCTACCTTTTGGGCTATTTCTGATGCGGGTACCACCGCTGTGATCAGGCCATCGGCCGCCGCTTTTTCAGCCGTTACCAGTTTACCGGTCAACAATAACTCGCGGGAGCGGCCCTCCCCTATTTTACGAACCAGGAAAACAGCTACCAGGGCGGGAATAAACCCGATTTTCACCTCGGTATATCCCATCAGCGCTTCAGGTACCGCGTAACTGAGGTCGCACAGGGTTACAAGCCCGCAACCACCGGCAACGGCATGCCCTTCCACCTGGCCAATCACTATCTTATCAAGATCATAAATCTCCCGGAATAATTGCATCAGCTCCCGGGAATCAGCGAGATTTTCATCATAGGTATTTTGCTGCAGTTGCTGCAGGTATTCGAGATCGGCGCCTGCACAGAAAGCCTCCCCGTTCCCCTTCAGCACTACTACTTTCACGGCTTCATCGGCTGCCGCCGCACGGAATGCGGCACGGAGTTCCGCTACCATTGGCCCGTTGAGCGCGTTACGCTTCTCTGGCCGGTTCAGGGCGATGATGGCTACCCGTTCCGCTACAGTATACTGGATAAAAGAAAATGCCATAAACAAAGAATTATAAGCCTTGTTTATGGCAATCTAAGCAAAAAAAATTTAATGGGTAATCTCCTGTATTACCTGACCTACATTACCGCTGGGCATCTGGATATGCAGCAATGCAGCCAGGGTAGGCGTAATATCCGTCATACCAACAGTACGGTTGGTTTTACCCGGACGAACGCCCCAGCCCATCCACACCAGCGGGATATGCGCATCGTAGGGATACCATAAGCCGTGGGTGGTCCCTACATTGACGCCATCGATATAACCGGGCGTTAATACT
Source organism: Chitinophaga sp. G7 BAM 1005 (assembly GCF_057126945.1). NCBI lineage: Bacteria > Pseudomonadati > Bacteroidota > Chitinophagia > Chitinophagales > Chitinophagaceae > Chitinophaga > Chitinophaga sp. G7 BAM 1005. Next base: position 5,941,624 of record NZ_CP181478.1, read on the forward strand.
ACCTGTATATCGCCGCTCCTTTTGGTGTTAAAGCCGTTAGACAGCATCGTACGCATGGGCTCCGGCAAGGTGGTTCCCATGAGGTTATCTATGGAAAAGGCTTTGGCGATAGCAGGTGATTTCAGCAGTTCCCGGATCATAAACTGGCGGATGTCTGCCTCACTTTTACCTGCCTGTTCAATAGCATCATGGTTTAGCCAGAGCTGGTAATTATCGGCGCCTTTTACCACATTTTTCACCCCGAATTTAGCCGCTACCTGGTTGTTCAGGGAAGCTACAGCCGCTTTATCGTCCCAGGTGCCGGCCGGCAGCTTGTTTTCTGCCATGAATCCGGGTACATGTGCCACACCATGATCAGCCGTGATAAAGAACAGGTATTGCCCCTTGCCTACTTTCGCGTCGAGGTAGGTAAAGAATGCGGCCAGGTCCTGATCCAGTCGCAGATAAGTATCTTCTGCTTCTATTGAGTTGGGGCCGAACTGGTGACCAACATAATCAGGGGAAGAAAGGCTGATAGCCAGCAAATCCGTTACCGGACCTTTTCCGAGGCCGTAAGCTTCCATTGCTTTTTTGGCAAATTCCAGCGTCATGGTATTACCATAGGGAGACGCCGAAATAGCTGTATTGGCGATTTCCGACAGGTTGTGCGGGAAGGAGGTGTTACCGGCATTTTTATACTTTCCTTCGTACGGTTTTTCATCGGCCGTACTAAGGGTATAGGTAGATGCTGGATACAGCGTGGTCCACGGTTTGCTAAGATATTGCTGCGGGAATTTCTGCCGGTTAAATTCCTGTGCCCATACAGGCAGTTCACTCATGTAGTAGGTGCTACTCACCCAGTTACCGGTGCTGGCATCATACCAGAAAGCCGCGTTGGCACTATGTCCGGCGGGAAGAATAGCGCCACGGTCTTTAATGGCCACGCCTATCACCTTACTCTGGAAATTATTGGATAGCTTCAACTCGTCGCCGATAGTGGTTACCAGCATATTCCGGGGGCTCATTTTACCGGCGGCGGAAGAGCTGCCAACGGTTGTTACCGTGGTGTCTTCTGCGCAGTACATGGTGCGGCCCAGTTCCGGACTGTACCAGGTGTTGCCGATAATACCGTGGATAGCAGGTACAGAGCCGGTATACACACAGGTATGACCACAGGCGGTAATGGTAGGTGTGTAATTGATCAAGGTGTTTTCACAGGAAAAACCGTCCTGCAGCAAACGCTTAAAGCCACCGGCGCCATACCTGCCGGCATAGCGGTACAGGTAGTCCCACCGCATCTGGTCTACCACCATGCCTACAATGAGTTTGGGGCGGGCTGCCGTGTTGGTGTTTTTAGCAGAAGAAGGGTGTTGAAGCGGCTTTGGAGTGGTGTTCTGCGCTTTGCCGGCCATAGCAGATAACAGGAATGCAGCTGCCAGGAAATGTGTAAATTTCATTAGATTGTAATAATTTAAAAGTCACTGTAACACAACAAGATAGACTGTTATGTTCCATCAATAAATGCATAAAATGGCTTGCGCCAAATGTAAACCAAGTTTACAAAAAGTAATATTTTAATACCTTTGTGTCCATTTTAAATGGAATGAATTAACCATTACATAATATATCGTATGGATATTTTCGAGAAACTGCTGAAACATCTGGGCCCTATCGGGGAACATTCAGACAGAGCCCACGGCTATTTTGCCTTTCCTAAACTGGAAGGAGAAATAGGCCCCCGCATGAACTTCCGGGGTAATGAAAAGATTGTATGGAGCCTGAACAACTATCTGGGTTTGGCCAACCACCCGGAAGTGCGCGCTACCGACGCCAAAGCTGCTGCAGACTTTGGAATGGCGTCTCCGATGGGAGCGCGTATGATGAGCGGAAATACCAACTACCATGAGCAGCTGGAAAATGAGCTGTCTGATTACATGGGGAAAGAAGCGACTACTTTACTGAACTACGGTTACCAGGGCATCATGAGTGCTATTGATGCGATAGTAGGCCGCAGGGATGTAATTGTATATGACGCAGAGTGCCACGCCAGTATCCTGGATGGTTTACGCCTGCACCCCGGCAAACGTTATGTGTTCAAGCATAACGATATGGAAGATTTCGACAAGCAGATGAAACGTGCCACTGAACTGGCTAAAACCCAGGGTGGCGGTATACTCGTGGTAACAGAAGGCGTGTTTGGCATGGCCGGCGACCAGGGTAAACTGAAGGAAATTGCTGCGTTTAAAGATAAATATGAGTTCCGCCTGCTGGTTGACGATGCCCACGGCTTTGGAACAATGGGTAAAACCGGCGCCGGTACCGGTGAAGAACAGGGCGTTCAGGATAAGATCGACCTGGTGTTCAATACCTTTGCAAAATCCGGTGCATCTATCGGCGCTTTCATCAGCGGCGAAAAACAGATCATCAACTACCTGCGCTATAACATGCGCTCCCAGATCTTCGCTAAATCTATTCCGTTACCCATCGTTATCGGCCACCTGAAACGTGTGCAGCTGATGCGTCAGCATCCTGAAATGAAGGCAAAGCTGTGGGATAATGTGAATAAGCTGCAGAATGGACTGAAAGAACGTGGATTTGATATCGGCAGAACCAATTCCCCGGTAACACCTATCTACCTGCAGGGCGATATTCCTGAAGCTACTGCTATGTGCCTGGATCTGCGCGAAAACTATAACATCTTCTGTTCTATCGTGGTATACCCTGTTATTCCAAAAGGACAGATCATTTACCGCCTGATCCCAACCGCTGCGCACAGCGATGAGGATATTGAACTTACCCTCAGGGCATTCAGCGAAACCAAAGCAAAACTGGATGAGAAAGTTTACCAGGTGGCGGAAATTCCGATGGTATAACTGACATATTAAAATATTAAAAGCCTTCCTGCTTTCCAGGAAGGCTTTTCTATTTAAAATGGGAAAAGGCCAGAGGGGTTATGGCAAAAGAAGGTACGGCAAAATAATCGGGAAAAACAAAAAGGGCTGATGTTACTCAGCCCTTTACTTCAAATCGTTCTTTCACTAGGTGTAATTTTTCATTAGATTTCATCAGGACATGGTAGAGAACAACTGGTTTTCATAGAAATTGGAATAACCAAGTGATTCCAAATATTTTATACAAGTTCTTTTATTTTAATTCGGTCTTTTTACTCATCGATGCTTTCCAAAAATAGGTCAGATTTTATCAAAATCTATAACACATAAGTGGGATTTTGTTAATGGCTTGTTAAAGATTTATACTGCAATGATAAGTCACCCCGACGCCGGGCGCACCGTTTTTTTCCAATCCGATCAATAATTTTCCCCTTTGCGTAAACCGTTCCCGGGTTTATCGTGGTAACTTTGCGGCAGAAGCAACACATACTCAATCCTTTAACCATTATGGCGGTGATAAGGCAAGGCGGCAAAAGTGTATATAGCACTTTCGTTAATTAAGCCCGGGTATATTTTTAAGTCAAACTGATAAGAGACAGGTGTTCAACATTCAATGGAGCAAGCAATTTTTCCGCATGCACAGAATCACCGGGCTGGTAGCCGGCGCTATGCTGCTATTGGTGAGCCTTACCGGCAGTATGCTGGTATTCAGCGATGAAATAGATCATGCAGTATATGCCCATGCCTATCATGTATCTCCGCAGGCTGTTACCAGAACACTGCAGGAACAGATGAAAGATGCCCGCCAGGCACTTCCCGGAAATCCCTACCTGTTTTTTGTAAAACTGCCCCAGGCGCCTGACGAAAGTACCGTGCTGAGAGCCGAATATTCAGCAGATCACAAAGTATACATCTTCCTGAACCCCTATACCGGCAAAATATTACAACAATACGCCAATACAGACCATTTTACGGGTTATGTGATGTATCTGCACTTCACCCTGCTAAGTGGTAAAACAGGAGCTATAATCGTCTTAATTACAGGAATAGGGCTATTCCTGTCAGTGCTCACCGGACTGTTTGTTTACCGGCATGCGCTTGGCAAGGTGCTCACCTTCCGGCAGCCGCTGGAGTGGCATAACCGCACCCGGCGCTGGCGCAACCTGCATCGCATCATTGGTGTATGGGCGCTGCTGTTTAACCTGCTCATCTCTTTTACCGGCTTCCTGATGGAACTGAAAGTAATTGACGCACGGAAAAACACCAAAGCAGGATATACCGCCATCCCTTTTTCCGGCGAATATGAACCCCTGCTCATCAAAGCCGCTGCCACCATCCCCGGCTTCCAGGCCACAGGTCTGCGCCCACCCAAAAAATCAGGCGATCCGGTACGAATACTTGGTCATGCACATGAATCCGCCTTCTTCGGCGAATACGCTTCGTCGGTATTCATCGATGAAAAAGGCGCCGTTAAAAAAAAGGTGGATTTCAGTAACGCTGCTATCAGCGATAAATTCAACGCCTCCATCGCTCCTCTCCACTTCGGCAATTATGGCGGCATTATCCTGAAAATCATTTATTCACTCCTTGCCTTAACCCCTGGTGTATTATCCGTATCAGGATTCCTGATCTGGTATCGCAGAAAGTTCATTATCAAAATACACGGAAACAGAAAATGATGGCTTCCGGCTGAAATAAAAAGGGTCCGCATAGCTGTTATGCGAACCCTTTTTTATGTTGTTGAAAAGCGGAAGATTATTTCTTCAGATGCTCTTCAATTGCGGTATCATATGTTTTTTTCCAGGTGCTTACATTGCCCCAGTCTTCTCCATTTACACTAATGGATTCACCCGTTACAACACCCAGTTTTTCATAACGTACAGAGTTATCAGACGCATCTACCAAACCATGTAACAGCGCTTCGAACTTCTCTTTATCTGCAGGCTTAATAGTTACTACTACGCGGCTCTGGCTTTCACCGAACAGGTAAGCATCTTTACGGAATTTGTTGTTGAGTGCCAGTTCAAAGCCCAGGCCGGATGGCATAGCGCTTTCCAGCAGCGTAACAAATAAACCGCCGTCGCTTACATCGTGTGCGGATTGGATCAGCTTTGCTTTGTTCAGTTTGGTAATGGCCTGTTGCAGGCGCAGTTCTTCATCGAGGTTGAAATGCGGCGCAGGACTGTATTCTATACCGATGATTTTGTGCAGGTATTCAGAACTGTTGATATCGTTACGGCTGCGGCCTACCAGGTATACCAGGTCGCCTTCTTCCTTGAAGTTAAGGGTGATGCGCTGATCCAAAGAATCCAGGATACCCACCATACCAATGGTTGGAGTAGGATAAACCGGACCGTCGGGAGACTGATTATAGAAGCTCACGTTACCACCGGTAACAGGCGTATTGAATTTGCGGCAGGCTTCACCCATACCCTGTACAGCGTGTACAAACTGGTAGTACACTTCCGGATCGTAAGGATTGCCGAAGTTGAGGCAGTTGGTGATAGCTACCGGTTCGCCACCAGAGCAAACGATGTTACGTGCAGCTTCTGCTACCGCAATCTGTCCGCCTTTATGAGGATCGGCAAATACGTAACGGCCGTTACAGTCGGTAGTCATGGCCAGCGCTTTCTTTGTTGGTTTTACCAACACGACAGCAGCATCGCTCGGTGCGTTGGTGCTGGCGTTGGCGGTACCCACCATGCTATCGTACTGGTTGTAGATCCAGCGTTTGGAAGCGATGTTTGGTAATGCCACCATTCTTTCTGCTACAAAACGCGGGTGTTCTGTATCAGGGATATTCTGAATATCGAATGCTTTTACTTTAGCGAAATAGGCTGGTTCTGTGTAAGCGCGGTGATATTGGGGAGCGCCGCCGCCCAGTACCATACTTTCAGCAGGAACATCTGCTTCCAGTTCGCCGTTCATATAGAACTTCAGGTTTTTATCTTTGGTTACTTCACCGATCTGAACGCAGTGCAGGTCCCATTTTTCGAAGATATCCAGCACTGGTTTTTCTTCTCCTTTCTTCACTACTATCAGCATGCGTTCCTGGCTTTCGCTCAGCAGCATTTCCCATGCTTTCATATCTTTCTGACGGGTAGGTACTTTATCTAACCAGATGTTCATACCATGTTCGCCTTTTGCGCTCATTTCTGCAGTAGAGCAGGTGATACCCGCAGCGCCCATATCCTGCATACCAATAATAGCATTGGTTTTGATGATTTCCAGGCAGGCTTCCAGCAGTTTCTTTTCCTGAAAAGGATCTCCTACCTGAACGGCGGGTAAATCTTCCACGCTGTCTTCCGTGATATTGGCAGAAGCGAAAGAAGCGCCTCCGATACCGTCTTTACCGGTAGCGGAACCAACAATGAAAACAGGATTTCCTTCACCGTATGAAGTAGCGGAAACGGTTTGACCAACTTTTACAATACCTGCGCTGAATGCGTTTACGAGTGGGTTGGTACCGTAGCATTCTTCAAAATAAGTTTCGCCGCCTACGGTAGGAACGCCGAAGCAGTTACCGTAGTGGCCTATACCATGCACAATACCTTTTACCAGGTGTTGTGTTTTCTGATCATTAATATTACCGAAGCGAAGAGAGTTGAGTGCGGCAATGGGACGGGCGCCCATTGTAAAGATATCGCGGTGAATACCACCAACGCCGGTAGCGGCGCCCTGGAAGGGTTCGATAGCGGAAGGGTGGTTATGCGATTCTATTTTAAATACCACCGCGTAGCCATCACCTATATCTACCAGACCGGCATTTTCTTCTCCTGCTTTAACCAGGAGCCTGTCGCCTTCGCGGGGCAGAGACTTCAGCCAGACGATTGAGTTTTTGTAAGAGCAGTGTTCACTCCACATCACTGAGTACATACTTAACTCGGTAAAATTGGGGATACGGCCTAAAATAGATTTAATTCGTTCAAACTCGTCAGCGGTAAGTCCTAGCTGTTCAGCAATTTCTACGGTGGTTTGCATGTATTTAAGTATAAAAAACGAGATATTTAAAAGAAGTCGCAAAAGTACATGATTTTCCTTCAAATGCCAAGAGTACACCGTGGTGGCTTTTCTACTGTTTTTTTGCAGCCCGATATCATATTATTTATTTTTAAATTCATCAGATTTAAAGTCGATCTGCTCCAAATATTTAATGAAATGATAAAAAAACACCCCTTTTAAAGCCCTAAATGTAATTTTTCATTTAAAATGAACAATTTATTTGTATTTATAGCGATGGATGCGTTCTTTTGTGTAAAATAATTTACAGCATGCAATCGTTACGTTTCAAAGCGCTGGAAGGATTAGCTGGCGTAGACTCCACTCTCACCGAACATAACGGTAAAATTACCGATGTATTTGGCAGCAATGTTTTCTCTGGTAAAGTTGTTCGGGAATATTTGAGCGATGAGGCTTATAAAAGCCTGATGAACTCTGTTAAAAATGGCACCAAGCTGGAACGTAAGATGTCCGAGCAGATCGCTTCAGGCATGAAAGCATGGGCGATGAAAAAAGGTGTGACTCACTACACACACTGGTTTCAGCCATTGACCGGCACTACCGCAGAAAAACATGATTCATTTTTCACTTTGAAAGGTGATGGCACTGCACTGGAAACCTTTGATGGTGATGCATTGGTACAACAGGAACCAGATGCTTCCAGTTTCCCTAACGGTGGTTTGAGAGCTACCTTCGAAGCCCGCGGCTACACTGCCTGGGATCCTTCCTCTCCTGCATTCATCCTTGAGCAGGGTTATGGTAAAACACTCTGCATACCTACTATCTTTGTTGCCTACACCGGCGAATCCCTGGATTACAAAGCACCACTGCTGAAAGCACTGGCTGCAATGGACAAAGCTGCAGTAGACGTATGTAACTATTTCGATAAGAACGTTACTAAAGTAACCGGTACCCTGGGTTGGGAACAGGAATACTTCCTGGTAGACGAAACTATGGCTAACGCCCGTCCTGATCTGATCATGACCGGTCGTACCGTTGTTGGTCACGCTCCTTCCAAAGGTCAGCAGCTGGAAGATCACTACTTCGGTGCTATCCCTGAGCGTGCTTACGCTTACATGCGCGATTTCGAAGTAGAATCCTACAAACTGGGTATTCCTTTAAGAACCCGTCATAATGAGGTTGCTCCTTCACAGTTTGAGTGCGCTCCTATATTTGAAGAAGTAAACATCGCGGTGGATCACAACTCCCTGCTGATGGATGTAATGAATAAAGTGGCAAAACGTCACAAACTGAAAGTGTTACTGCATGAGAAACCTTTTGCAGGCATCAACGGTTCCGGTAAACACAACAACTGGAGCATGTCCACCGATACCGGTGTAAACCTGCTGGCTCCCGGTAAAACACCGAAGACCAACCTGATGTTCCTCACTTTCTTTGTGAACACCATTAAAGCGGTGCATGACTACGCTGACCTGATGAGAGCTGCGATTGCTTCTCCAAGCAACGACTTCCGTCTGGGCGCTAACGAAGCACCTCCTGCCATCATCTCCGTATTTACCGGTAAATACCTGTTTGATGTACTGCAGGAAGTTAAAAACCGTGTAAACAACAAATTCGACGAACAGGACGAAGCTATCCTGAAACTGGATCTGCACCGTCATATTCCTGAACTGTTGCTGGATAACACCGACCGTAACCGTACTTCTCCTTTTGCTTTCACCGGCAACAAGTTTGAATTCCGCGCGGTAGGCTCCTCTGCAAACTGTGCTTCTGCAATGACCGTTCTGAATACTATCATGGCTAAAACCCTGATTGACTTCAAAGCGGAAGTAGATTCACTGATCGAGAAAGGCGAGAAAAAAGAGATTGCGATCATGCAAACTCTTCGTAAATATATTGTAGATTCGGAAAAAATACTGTTCGAAGGCGACGGATACAGCGAAGAATGGGAGAAAGAAGCTGAAAGAAGAGGTTTACCAAACGTGAAAACCACTCCTAAAGCTTTGGATGCAATGATCACTCCAAAAGCAACCAAACTTTATGCTGAAACCGGCGTTTACAACGAAAAAGAACTGCACGCACGCCACGAAATTCTGCTGGAAGATTATGTGAAGAAAGTGCAGATCGAAGCCCGCGTAATCGGCGATCTCGCTACCAACACCATCCTCCCGTCTGCTATCAGCTACCTGAACGACCTGGTAACTAATATCAGCGGACTGAAAGGAATTGGCCTGGGCGACGAATCAGTAAAAGCCCAAAAACAAATTGCTGCTAAAATAGCTGAACATATTAATGTTATTAGTGAAAATGTACAGGCTATGATCGAGGCGCGTAAGGTAACTAATAAACTTACCGACAGCCGTCAGAAAGCGATTGACTACTGTGAAAAGATTAAGCCGTACTTTGATGTTATCCGCTACCACTCCGATAAACTGGAGTTCCTGGTGGACGACAAAAAATGGGCGCTGCCTAAATACAGAGAGCTGCTTTTCTTGCGATAAAACCGTAAGATTGTTTTGGTGTATGATTAGCCCCGGATTTTCATCCGGGGCTTTGTTTTTAGAATACTCCCTGGCTGTCAGGCTAATATCCGGCTGCCGTACATAATTAATTCCTTACCTTCACTGCACCGAAGTATTTTACATCCTTCCTACCTCCGCGTACACCTCAATAGCGAGTTTTTCTTAATCTAAAAAGATGCCCCAACATGAAAAAGTATTACCATCCGGCACTTTGTGCCATCGCCTTGCTATTTACAATGCTGCTCAGCAATTGTGTAAAGCCCCCGATTATTATTCCCGGTCAGAAACATTACGAAGTTGCCCGATTAATGGGAGAAATCCCGTTCCGCGGGCCGGATACCCTCCAGGTCAGCTACAACTCCAAACATTATCCCATCCAGATAGCCGGTCAACACATCAGTACTGGTTATCCCCAGTACTTATTTGGATATGACGACCAGTACAGGCTCAGGATTCTCATAGGCGCCTACTACGACGGTAATCCCGCCTACGAATTGGCGCACAAGTATTTATGTGATCAAAAAAAAAGAGTGATTTCAGACAGTACTTTTGAATTCGGCTACTATGACAGAAATACCCTCACACTGATTGATTCCCACCTTTTACTCGCGTTCAAAAAATACGTGTATGATAATCAGGACAGAATTACCCAGGTAACAGAACAACGCTTCCCTGGCACCTCTTATACCGAAATGCGTACCACTACATTTTTCTATAATTCATCCGGTAACGCATATAAGATTAATTCTGTTATAAAATATCCTGATAACAGCGTCTCTTCCTCCGATGTATTTCCAGTGTACGACAACAAAGTAAACCCTCATCAGCTGCATCCGGTTTGGCAACTGATAGATATTGACTACAGCAAAAACAATGCGTTTATAGCTGATTCATATAATAATTACGGACTGCCGGTGCATATCAGTACAGGAGTTAAATTCAGTGAAATTGTGTTCCTGTTAAACTCTTTCAGTAATCTTGAAATCGCTTATGAATATAAATAAGCCATACTTTCTGCGGATGTAAAAAACATAAAAAAAAGTCCTCCCGGTCAGGAGGACTTTTCAAAATAATATATCCGTTACCGTTATACCAGCTTAAACGTTTCTGTAAACTTCGTGGTAAAGTTACCTTTACGGAAGTTTTCATCTCGCATCAGCTGCTGGTGGAAAGGAATCGTTGTTTTTACCCCTTCAATCACAAACTCACTCAGTGCGCGTTCCATTGTATTGATCGCTTCCTCACGGGTTTGCGCCATTGTGATAATTTTCGCCACCATAGAATCATAGTAAGGCGGAATTACATAACCGGCATAAATGTGTGAATCCACTCTCACACCATGACCACCGGGAATATGCAGGGTAGTAATTTTACCTGGAGAAGGACGGAAATCGTTATAAGGATCTTCCGCATTGATACGGCACTCGATGGCGTGCATCTGTGGCGTATAATTTTTTCCGGAGATAGGAATACCTGCAGCAATTTTGATCTGTTCTTTTACCAGGTCGAAGTTGATCACTTCTTCTGTAACCCCGTGTTCCACCTGGATACGGGTATTCATTTCCATGAAGTAGAAATTACGGTGCTTGTCTACCAGGAATTCAATGGTACCCACGCTTTCATAATTAATAGCGCTGGCAGCCCTGATAGCAGCATCTCCCATTTTCTCACGCAGTTCAGGCGTCATGAACGGAGAGGGCGACTCTTCTACCAGCTTCTGGTGACGACGCTGGATAGAGCAATCCCTTTCGCTGAGGTGACACACTTTACCGTATTGATCGCCCGCTACCTGGATTTCAATATGACGGGGTTCTTCCACGAATTTCTCCATGTAGATACCGTCATTGCTGAAGGATGCACGGGCTTCATTTTTAGCCATGTTGTAGGCTGTTTCCAGCTCACTTTCTTCCCATACCACACGCATACCTTTACCACCGCCGCCGGCAGTAGCTTTGATGATTACCGGAAGGCCCATGCTTTTAGCGATGGTTTTCGCCTCTTCCACGCTCTGGAGCAAACCTTCAGAACCTGGAATAACCGGCACACCGGCAGCAATCATGGTTTCTTTGGCAGTCATCTTATCCCCCATTCTGCGGATCATTTCCGGAGTGGGGCCGATGAACTTAATACCGTGTTCCCCACAGATTTCAGCAAAGCGGGCATTTTCTGCCAGGAAGCCATATCCGGGGTGGATCGCATCTGCATTGGTGATTTCTGCAGCTGCCATCAGGTGAGGGATATTCAGATAAGACTCTGAGCTTTGTGGCTTGCCAATGCATACTGCTTCATCGGCAAATTTCACATGCAGACTGTCTTTATCCGCTGTTGAATAAACTGCCACCGTTTTAATACCCATTTCCTTACAGGTACGGATAATCCGAAGGGCAATTTCACCACGGTTGGCAATCAATATTTTTTTGAACATTGTTTTCCTTATAAGTTAATAATAGCTGTTAGCTTTTAGCTGTTAGCCTTTAGCCATCAGCGCACTACCATTGGTAAGTCTGAAAACTAAAGGCTAACGGGTAAAGGCTATTATTATGGTTCAACTAAAAATAAAGGTTGATCATATTCTACCGGAGAAGCGTCATCTACCAGTACTTTCACGATTTTCCCACTTACTTCACTCTCTATTTCGTTGAATAACTTCATTGCTTCGATGATGCATACTACTTTACCGGAAGTTACTTCGTCACCAACATTTACGAATGGTGCTTTATCCGGTCCGGCGCTGCGGTAGAAGGTACCGATCATGGGAGATTTGATGGTTACCAGGTTGTCTGCTTTGGCAGGTGCAGCAGGTGCAGCGGCTGGTGCTGCGGTGGCCGGAGCTGCTGCAGGAGTTACAGCGGCTACTGCCTGTACGGGTGCCATAGTTGCAGGAACAGTGATTACCTGCTGAACTTCATTATCCTTCTGCTTTATTGTAATCTTAAACTTGTCCTGTTCAATGCTCAGTTCACTGATATTTGATTTGTTGATCATTTTTACCAGTTCCTGAATCTGTTTAAAGTCCATGTAGACAGTTTTTGGTTTAGAAATATATAGAATATGACAAATACTAATTCACGCATTCAGGAATTTTGTTTCCGGAAGATATCTTCCGGAAACAAAATTCCTTTTCTCCGAAAACCAGTATTTCAGAATGCTTATGCTTTTACTCTTTCGATGTACTCACCATTTTTGGTGTTCACACGGATCAGTTCTCCTTCGTCTACAAACAGTGGAACCATAACAGTGGCGCCGGTTTCAACAGTAGCTGGTTTCAGGGTACGGGTAGCCGTATCACCTTTCACTCCGGGTTCAGAATAAGTTACCAGTACTACAATTTTATCAGGTAATTCAACAGCCATGTACTGATCAGTTTCTGTATTGATCTGTACACTTACTTCCTGTCCTTCTTTCAGGAACTGGGGTGCATCGATAGCTGTTTCCGGCATAGCGATCTGCTCAAATGTTTCATTGTCCATGAAATTGTAGCCGGTATCATCTTTATATAAATACTGAAAAGGTTTCTTCTCAATACGGATCGGAAAGATAGTATCACCTGAGTTCCAGGTGTGCTCAATGGAACGGCTATTGTCAACGCCCTTCAATTTAGCCCAAACCTTTGCGGCTGCACGGGCGGTTTTGTTCTGACCAAACTCTACAACAGAATACAAGCTGTTATCCAGCTTGATAATTAATCCTGTTCTGATATCTGCGGTGGTAGCCATAAATAGGTTACTGATTTTAAGTTAAAAATTTATACGGATTGCAAAAGTAAAAATTTTCGCATATGAATAAGCAACTAATTCCCAAAATTAGAGAGATTAGTCCCTTTTCGGCTCAATTTTCGGCTTTTTTATTCAAATAATGACATTTATCCGGTAATTTTAAACTCAAATCAAGAAACTTTTATAAGTATGCGCTACGTGTTTTTCGTTATTTTAAGCTGTTTTCCCGTGTTTTTGATGGCCCAAACGCCTGCTAATTCCAGCACCAAAGCACCTTATTTACAATACCCGATTATACCCGCCTTTCCGCTGAGCCTTGTTGATGGCCACACTATTACCAAAAATGATCTGAAGAAAAATGAGAAAACCATGCTCTTTGTATTCAGTGTAGATTGTGATCACTGCAAACACCTCACCGAGGAAATGCTGAAAAATATAGACAAGTTCAAAAAAACACAGATTGTGATGATCACGCCCTTCAGAGTAGAACAAATGAAGGAATATTACGACCATTACAAAATCCGGAACTATCCCAACATTATTATGGCCAGCGAACCTTCCCGGCAGATCATGTATTTTTATGACCTCCATTATTTCCCTGGCTTGTATATATATAATAAGAAACAACAGTTTGTAAAAGGTTTTGAGGGAACAGTAAAGCTCGATTCCCTCCTGCTTTACCTCAACAAATAATGCTTTGTGAAAATGTAGCCGCCGGCGGATTATTGTAAGGCCGAATCATTACATTTGTTTAATCACATTCATTCTTCACTTTTAAAGCTAAAGACAAAATGAAAGTTACAGTAGTAGGAGCCGGGAATGTAGGCGCAACGTGTGCCAATGTACTGGCCCACAAAGATTTTCTGCAGGAGGTGGTTTTATTGGATATTAAAGAAGGAACGGCTGAAGGTAAGGCGCTGGATACATGGCAACAGGCTCCCATTGATTATTACAGTACCAAAATTACAGGGGTAACCAACGATTACACCAAAACCGCCAACAGCGATGTAGTGGTAATCACTTCCGGGCTTCCCCGTAAACCCGGTATGAGCAGGGACGACCTGATTTCTACCAATGCCAATATTGTGAAATCGGTTACCGAAAATATTACAAAACATTCCCCGGATGCCATCATTATTATTGTAAGCAACCCGCTGGATGTAATGACCTATTGCAGCTACCTCACCGCAAAGAAAGACAGCAGCAAGGTATTTGGTATGGCAGGCATCCTGGATACTGCCCGTTACCGCGCTTTCCTGGCCGATGAAATAGGTTGCTCACCCAAAGACATCCAGGCGATCCTGATGGGTGGTCATGGCGATACAATGGTTCCTTTGCCCCGTTATACCACTGTTGGCGGTATTCCCGTAACAGAACTGGTATCCAACGAAAAACTGGAAGCTATTATCCAGCGCACAAAAGTAGGCGGCGGTGAAATCGTGAACCTCCTCGGTACTTCTGCATGGTACGCTCCCGGCGCCGCAGCTGCACAGATGGTGGAAGCCATTGTAAAAGATGAAAAACGGATTTTCCCCGTTTGCGCATGGCTTACCGGCGAGTACGGACTGAAAGATATTTACCTGGGTGTACCCGTAGTATTGGGTAAAAAAGGAATCGAAAAAATCATCGAACTACAGCTCAATCCTGCCGAAAAAGAATTACTGAATACCTCGGCACAACATGTAAAAGAAGTGATGGACGTATTGGATAAAATGCAATCCGCTACTGCGTAAGCGGGTGACCGCCTTCGGCGGTAACGCGGATTTTGTCTTTCTCAGGATTACGCTGATTATGCTGATTAGTTTGATTTTTACTTTTTGGATTTTATAAAGGATTAAGGGAGATAGAAGCGGATATATTCGCTCTTATCTCCCTTAATTATTAAATCAATAAAAATCCAAAAAGTAAAAATCAAACTAATCAGCATAATCAGCGTAATCCTGAGAAAGACAAAATCCGCGGCGATCCTGACTATAAATCCGCATTTATTCGTAATTTTACCCCGATCCTGAAATTGGCTAAAGCAGTATAAATGAAGCAGTTCTAAATAGTTTCATAAAATTTGGTTTAACTCTGAATATATGTCTAACCTGGAAAAACTGATTACGCAAAAAACATTTGAAAACGAAAATCAACGCGGTTTGATAAGCCTGATTTTCATCGGGAACTGGATAACGTCCCGTCATCAGCAATTTTTTAAAAGCTATGGTATCACCATGCAGCAGTTTAATATCCTGCGGATCCTTCGGGGGCAACATCCCCAGGCCGCCAGCATCAATATCCTAAAGGAAAGAATGCTCGACAAAATGAGCGACGTATCCCGCCTGGTGGAAAGGCTCCGCAAAGCAGACCTGGTGGAACGTAAGAACAGTGAAATGGACAGACGCGCAGTAGACGTCCGTATCAACGACAAGGGCCTGCAGCTGCTGAAGTTAATCGATAACGAAATCAGGCAACTGGATAACACCCTCCAGTCGTTAAACGAGAAAGAAGTCATCCAGCTGAATAAATTACTGGATAAAATGCTGGACAGCTATCATTAATTAAATCTCTTCCAGGTAGTTAAGATCTTTGCCAAACGTTTCTTCCACCTTCCAGGCAGTAATCAACGCAACACCAATACAAACCACCGCCACAATAGCCCCGCTTTGAAGGAAAGTAAAATATTTTTGTACTTGTATAAATAATATAGAGATCAACGGTAGCATTCCCCTCGCAAAATTCGGAATAGTAGTAGCCACGGTAGCCCGCAGATTGGTACCAAAGCTTTCGGCTGCAATCGTTACAAAAATTGCCCAGAAACCCACGCTGAAACCGAGTATACAACATACGGTATAAAACACCCATGTTTCCACACCATGCAGGTTTAAATATACTGCTACCATTATCCCGGTGAAAGCGAGGAACAACAGCATCACCTTCCGGCGGCTTCTCCATAACTGGCTGATTAAACCGGAGGCGAAATCGCCCACTACCAGTCCGGCATAACAAAACGCTATCGCGTCGCCAGGGCTGATCGCGCCTTTTACGTTCATCATAGCGGCAAACTTATTGGAGAAAGCAATGAGAATACCTACCACAAACCAGGTAGGAGTACCCAGCAGCATACATTTCAGGTATTTGATAAACCGGTCGCGGTTAGTGAACAATGCCATAAAACTTCCCCTGGAAGCGGAAGATGACTTTACTGCATTAAACAGATGTGATTCCATTACGCTTACCCGCAGCACCAGCAATGCCAGTCCCAAACCGCCTCCTATGAAATAACAGATGCGCCAGTCGCCCACCATCCTGGCAATGAGGTTGGCTGCCACTGCGCCGGAAACCCCTACAGTAGCCACAATCATAGTACCGTAGCCCCGCTTTTCCTTCGGCAGTATTTCCGACACCAGCGTAATACCCGCGCCCAGCTCTCCCGCCAGCCCGAAGCCAGCCACAAAGCGCCACAACACGTATCCGTTGATGCCCTGCACAAAACCATTGGCAATATTGGCAACAGAATAAATGAGGATGGAACCGAACAATACGCTCAGCCTTCCCTTTTTATCTCCGATAATACCCCAGAAAATACCCCCGATGAGCAATCCCAGCATCTGGATATTAATAAGCAACAGACCGGCGCCGGCATCAATTTCACTATCAGGTAATCCCAATGATTTCAAACTCGGAACCCTTACAATTGTAAATAGCAGGAGATCATAAATATCCACGAAATAACCCAGCGATGCCACTATAACGGCAATATTGAAAATGGAGACGGGACGGTTGTCGGCTTTCATCTTTTAATTTGGTTGACGATAATAACGGGAATAAAAAAAAGGGCCTTTTAATAAGGCCCTTTTAAAGATATAAAAAATTATAATGGAGAATCAGTTTTTTCTGTTTCAGCAGGTGTGTGTGCATGCTGCGGTTTTGCTTTACCAAATATTACTTTAATAAGTACCGGTAAGGTAGTGATCACTACTATTACCAGGATGATCAGCTCCAGGTGATTTTTCAGGTTGGGAAAGGCTTTATCCAGATAGTGGCCCGCCAGCATCATGGAAAATACCCACGAGAAGGAGCCGATAATATTAAAGAACATAAATTTCTTACCGTCCATACCCACCATACCTGCCACTATAGGCGCAAAGGTACGGATGATAGGAAGGAAGCGGGCAAAGAAGATAGCGCCGCCGCCATACTTCACAAAAAACTCATGGGCCTGGTGCAGGTGTTTCTTTCTGAAAAAGAAAGTATCCTTCTTCTTAAATAAAATAGGTCCGGATTTTTTACCAAACCAGAAGCCCACCATATTTCCGAGCACACCGGCGGTGGCAATCAGGAACATAATCATCACAAATGGAAGATCAAAGAAGCTGCGGCAAAGGTCTTCGCTGTAGATACCCGCTACAAAAAGCAGGGAATCCCCCGGCAAAAAGAATCCAATGAAAAGACCTGTTTCTGCAAATATAATTGCCAGTAACAGGTAAAGGCCACCATGTTCAATAATCCACGAGGGATTAATGAGGTGTTTAAAAAACTCAATAATCTGGTCCATGCTAAATACGCTATTTCTATTTCTGAAGTGGTAAAATAATCAATAAACTGTTACGCATTTGTTAAGTTAGGCTTTGGCATTAACTTCTGTTGACGGCGTAAGCTTGTTTTCCCATTTGGAAACCACGGCAGTAGCCATTGCATTTCCGATAACATTTGTAGCAGAACGGCCCATGTCCAGCAAGTGATCCACACCCAGCAGTAATATCAGGCCGGCTTCAGGGATCTTGAACATAGACAGCGTGCCGGCAATTACCACCAGGGAAGCGCGGGGTACGCCCGCAATACCTTTACTGGTAATCATTAATACCAGCAACATGGTAATCTGCTGGTCGATGCTCAGGTGCATACCATATGCCTGGGCAATAAACAAGCTGGCAAAGGTCATATACATCATGGAGCCATCCAGGTTAAAGGAGTAGCCCAGGGGTAATACAAAGCTGACAATGCGGTTGTCGCAGCCAAATTTTTCCAGCTCTTCCATTGTACGTGGATAGGCCGCTTCACTGCTGGCTGTGCCAAAAGCCAGTAACAGCGGGTCTTTAATCATTCCCAGGAGTTTGAATACCTGTTTGCCCAGGATCAGTCCACCTACCAGGGAAATGACCACCCATAAACACAGGAGTCCGAAATAAAACTGTAAAATAAACTTACCATAGGTTACCAGTACAATAGGGCCTTTCAGGGCGATGATACCGGCCATAGCGCCAAATACTGCGAAAGGGGCGAAGTTCATTACAAAACCGGTCACTTTCAGCATGATGTGGGCTACACTGTCCAGCAGCTTTACCACCGGGTTGGCTTTTTCACCTATGGCTGCCGCCGCTACGCCAAAGAAAATGGCAAATACCACGATCTGCAGTATTTCATTATGTGCCATTGCATCTATCACGCTGTCCGGTACTACGTGGCGGAAAAATCCTTTCAGGGTCATATCCGCCTTGGCAATGCCGGAAGAGGCATGTTCATCAGGCAGGGGCAAGGCCAGTGATAATCCTGGTTTGAGCAGGTTAACCAATACCAGGCCGAGAAACAATGATACAAAGGTTGCACTGATAAACCACAGCATCGTTTTCCCACCGATCCGGCCAACAGCTTTTATGTCGCCCAGCTTGGCCACTCCTACCACGAGGGTGGAGAATACCAGCGGGGCAATGATCATTTTAACGAGACGGAGGAAGATATCTGTAAGAATGGAGATATTATCAGCGAAGATCTGCGGCGTGTCTTTGGCTCCTGCTGTAACAGAAGCATTGCCATAAGTAAGGAAAACGCCATAACCAGTGCCTATTCCGATTACCATAGCAATGAATATATATAATGTAAGCAGATTCGATGATTTCTTCATGCGTAGCCAGAATTTATCTTGTATAATTAAAAGTTATAACCGGAAAATTTCCCAAAAATAAGGTTAAGCAGCTAAACATGCGCTTTAGCAGGTAAAATAAAACTATCTGTTTTTGATTTTAGATATTATATTTGGCGATCAACAGAATACAACAACAACTAAACTACCTTAAAACATCAACCACAATACGACTGCGTATGAGCAAACTCTTTGCTAAAAAACAACTGTCTGTTTTATTGGCCGAAGCTGGAGAATCTGAAAAGGGTCTGAAAAGGACGCTTGGTGCAGGTTCTCTTATAGCATTAGGTATTGGCGCTATTATTGGCGCCGGCCTTTTTGTAAGAACAGCTGCAGCTGCCGGCCAACATGCCGGACCTGCTGTCACCATTTCCTTCATTATTGCTGCTATAGGTTGTGCGCTGGCTGGTTTATGCTACGCAGAATTTGCTTCCATGATTCCTATTGCCGGAAGCGCCTATACTTATTCCTATGCTACACTGGGAGAATTTATTGCCTGGATCATTGGTTGGGACCTTGTGCTGGAATATGCGCTGGGAGCGGCTACCGTAGCTATTGGCTGGTCGCAGTATCTCAACAAGCTGCTTACAAATGTCTTTCACGTCACGATACCGTACCAGTGGTGTCACAGTCCTTTTGAAACGTCTGATGCCGGTGTACAGGGCATCATGAACGTTCCATCCCTGTTTATCCTGCTGGCGCTCACTTTGCTGCTGATCAGGGGAACACAGGGTTCTGCCATTGTGAATAACATTATCGTTATCACCAAAGTAGCTATCGTACTGTTATTCATCTTCCTGGGATGGAAATTTATCAACCCTGTTAACCATACGCCTTTTACCATTCCTGCGGATGCCGGTACGGTAAAAATGCACAATGGTCAGATCGTGGATTATTCCAACTTCTGGAATCATGGATGGGCCGGGGTACTCAGAGGCGCCGGGGTGGTATTCTTTGCTTTCATTGGTTTTGATGCAGTATCTACTGCTGCACAGGAAACCAAGAATCCCAAGAAGAACATGCCGATTGGTATCCTCGTGTCGCTGGCAGTTTGTACCTTATTATATATCCTGTTTTCTTTTGTGCTCACAGGTATCGCACCTTTCACCGACTTCCTGAAAGCAGGTGGTGAAGCTTCTGTTGCTTATGCTATTGATACTTATATGCCTGGTTACTCCTGGTTGTCTACTTTCATCACAGTGGCCATCCTGGCGGGGTTCTCCTCCGTTATCCTGGTGATGTTGCTGGGTCAGACAAGGGTATTTTACTCTATGAGTAACGATGGACTGGTACCTAGTGTTTTTGCCAAACTGCATCCCAAATACCGCACTCCTTACCGTTCACAGTGGATGTTCTTCGTTTTCGTATCGCTGTTTGCTGCGTTCATTCCGGACAATGTGGTGGGTGATATGACTAGTATAGGTACCCTGTTTGCCTTTGTGCTGGTGTGTATCGGGATTATTGTAATGCGAAAAACCAACCCGGAAATACCACGTGCCTTTAAAACACCGTGGGTGCCGTTTGTTCCTTTGCTGGGAGCGGCTTTCTGCCTCACCATGATCATTAGCCTCGGTATAGAAAACTGGGCGCGTTTGTTTGTATGGCTGGGGATTGGCTTTGTTGTTTACTTCGGCTATAGTGTAAAACACAGTAAGGCCCGTAAATTATTGAAATAGTTTAAGGAGATTAACATTTCCGGATATCATACAAAGCGGAGAACAGAACGAAGGGGTTTACCTCGTTTTGTTCTCCGCTTTAGTTAAAATCAGGGGAATCCGCTATTCTGGTACCTGAAAATCCTTATTTTTGCGTTCTGTTTTTAAAAGTCATAATAAATATATCCACTCCAATGGGAAGAATATTTGAAGTAAGAAAATCGACCATGTTTGCCCGCTGGGATAAGATGGCGAAAGCATTTTCAAGAATAGGTAAAGAAATAGCCATTGCCGTGAAGGCCTCTGGTCCTGATCCGGATAACAACCCCGCACTCCGCCGCTGCATTCTCAATGCAAAGAGTGTAAACATGCCTAAAGACCGTGTAGACGCGGCCATCAAGCGTGCTATGGGTAAAGACAAAACTGATTATGAAGAAGTGGTGTATGAAGGCTACGCTCCTCACGGCGTGGCAGTGATCATTGACACCGCTACCGATAATACGACCCGTACTGTAGCCAATCTGCGGATGCACTTCACCAAAGGTGGTGGCAGCTTGGGTAACAGCGGATCTGTTGGATTTTTATTTAACCGTGTAGGTGAATTCAAAATAAAGAATGCCGGCCAGGATCTGGAAGAACTGGAGCTGGAACTGATTGATTTTGGTTTGGAAGAAGTGGGGGAAGATAGTGAAGGCAACATCATTATCCGTGCTGCATTCACTGAATTTGGCAACATGGCCAAAGCGCTGGAAGAAAAGGGGCTGGAAGTGATCAGTTCAGAGCTGAAACGTATCCCAACCACCACCGTTGAGCTGAATGATGAGCAGGCAAAAGAAGTACTGGAACTGGTGGATCGTTTAGAGCAGGATGAGGATGTACAGCAGGTTTTCTACAATCTGAAATAGGATATTATTCCATATAAAAAAGGAAACGTCCGCCATTACGGCGGACGTTTCCCATTGGATACGGTTAACTTTCTAAAACCAAAAAACAGCTAAACTTTAGCGATGGTGTGTGTGCGTCCCAGGTCATCTGCGATGAACATGAGTCCTTTGCCGTGATAGGTTTCCAATTTTACGGCAGGGTCTTGCGCAATGTGTTTACGAAGACGGGTCAGATAAACATCCATCACACGTGAAGCGAAAAAATCTTCCTGTCCCCAGATAACGGACAGGATATCATCTTTCTTCAGTTTTCTATTAGAATTCTCGCACAGAAAGCGAAGCAACTCCGCTTCTTTTGGGGCCATACGAACATGGGAGTCAGCATTTTTATGCCGGATATGATATTGTGAATAATCGAAGATCAGGTTACTGATGGTGTATACTACGCGGCGCTCACTTTTCAGTAGCCGGCTGCGTTTCAGGTATACTTCCACACGGCAGATCATTTCCTGCATATTGAAGGGCTTGGTGATATAATCATCTGCGCCTGCTTCAAATCCCTGTAGCCTGTCCTGTTCCATATAACGGGAGGACGTAAAAATGATAGGAATGTTTTCATCCATCGACCGGATGTCTCCTGCAAGGGCAAACCCGTCTTTTTTAGGCATTACCACATCCAGTATGCACAGGTCAAATACGTGTTTCTGGAATTTCTCCCAACCTTCCTGGCCGTTCTCGCAGAAGTTTACGTTGTAACCGGCGCGTTCCAGGTGTCTTTTTACCACTTTGGCAAAAAATACATCGTCCTCTACCAAAAGAATGCTTGATTGCATGTAACGTTGGTTTTAAGCGAAATAAATAGATTTTAGTTGCAGACGTACCTTTTAAATAAGTGTAGCAGGTACCTTTATCCAAAAATAAATAACATAATCATAACCCCGGCCATCCATCCTATTCACTTCTGAAGGCATCATTCATTTCAACCATTCAGTTACGCGGTATACCCCAAAGCCTGCTATTTTCTGTTTTGGACTCTACTTACTATAACCTGTTTATTCGCTTAACGGGTAATCCTAATTGATAATATTTTTAGGATTTCCTTCCAGGAAGGCTTTTACGTTTTCCACCGATGTATGCATCAACCGTTTCCGGGCCGCCTGCGTAGCCCAGGCCATATGTGGTGTAATGATGGTATTGGGTGCACTGATCAAAGGATTTCCCGCAGGTGGCGGTTCTGTGGATAATACATCCAGCGCGGCGCCGGCAATAATTCCTTTCTCCAGGGCCTCCGCCAGATCGGCCTCCCGGATCAACGGACCGCGACTGGTATTTACCAGGAAGGCATTTTTTTTCATTGTGGCCAGCAGGGCGGCATTTACAAACTCTTTATTGGCAGGATTCAGCGGGCAATGCAACGATATAATATCCGCCTCCCGGAAACAGGTAGCCAGATCCACAAAAGTAACGCCGGGCATGGCATCCCTGTCAGGATATTTATGATGGGCAATCACCTTCATCCCAAACGCCAGGGCAATACGGGCCACCGCCTGCCCTATCTGCCCCAGTCCCACTATGCCCAGCGTATTGCCCGCCAGTTCTGTGAGCGGTGTTTTCCAGTAACTGAAATCGATACTGCTGGTCCACTCCCCTGCCCGCACACTTGCCGCATGCAAACCCGTATGATGGCATAATTCAAGGATCAGCGCAAAGGTCAGCTGCGCAACAGAGGTAGTGCTATACGCCGGTACATTCGTTACCGGAATATGACGGCTTCTTGCTACCTGGATATCCACTATATTAAACCCGGTAGCCGTTACGCCTATATATTCCAGTTGAGGTAACTGCTGAATAGTTTCCCCGCTTACGATGGCTTTATTGGTTAAGATGATATGCGCGTCCTTTGATCTGGCGGTTACTTCCTTTTCAGGTGTACGATCATATAATGTTACGTTGCCCAATGCCTGTAACGCGGTCCAGTCGATGTCGCCGGGGTTTAGTGTATGCCCGTCGAGAACTACAATATTTTTCATGGTCTTCGTTTTATCAAACAAGATACATCATAGATGAAATAATCATTAACTCTGCCTCCATCTCTTCTACATCCAAAAAATCCCCTCACCTTTGCTGCGCCATAATAGCAAAATACCTCTAAGCCTGCAAACTGCTTAATTTAAGAAGCCACCATATCAGCAGATAAATGCTGTTATAGTGGCTTCGCCAATTAAAAGAAAAGCCGGCTCCTGTTAAGGCAACCGGCTTTGTATGATTTAAAAGTGCAGCTATTCCTGCATCATCTCCATAATTACTTTTACTACATCTTCTGTATTGGGCTTGGAGAAATAATCCCCGTCGGAGCCATAGGCCGGGCGATGGGCCTGCGCACTCATCGTGCGGGGCGACACATCCAGCCAGCGGTAGCCGCCTTGTTTTTCAATTACCTGCTGGAACATGTAAGCAGTTCCGCCACCAGGCACATCTTCATCTATAAAGAGGATGCGGTTGGTTTTCTGTAATGATTCCACAATACTGTGATGGATGTCGAAAGGCAGTAAAGTCTGCACATCGATCAGCTCACAGGAGATCCCTGTTTCCGCCAGTGTTACCATTGCTTCTTCCACAATACGCGTCATAGAACCATAGGTAACAATGGTTACATCTGTTCCTTCATGCAGTATTTCCGGGATGCCCAATGGTACGGTATAGGTTTCCAGGTTGGCCGGTAATTTTTCTTTCAGACGGTAGCCGTTTAAAGATTCTATCACCAGGGCCGGTTCGTTGGCCTGTAACAGGGTGTTATACATTCCTGCTGCCTGCACCATGTTACGTGGCACGCACACGTGCATACCGCGCAGGGAATTGATGATCATACCCATGGGGGATCCGCTGTGCCAGATGCCTTCCAGGCGATGGCCGCGGGTACGTACTATCAGCGGGCAGTGCATAATTCCTTTGGTGCGGTATTGCAGGGAGGCCACGTCATCACTGAGTGGCTGCAGGCCGTACAGGAGGTAGTCGAGATACTGGATTTCAGCAATGGGGCGCAGGCCGCGCAATGCCAGTCCTATTCCCTGTCCCATGATGGTTAGCTCACGGATACCGGTATCGGCTATACGTACTTTACCATGTTTCTGTTGCAGTCCGGCAAAGCCCTGGTTCACGTCGCCAATCTTTCCCACATCTTCCCCGAAAGCAAATACGCGGTCGTTGTTGGTGAACAGCTGATCAAAATATTTATTCAGTATTTCGTAGCCGTTTACGGTGATACTGTCTGCTTCGTATGCCGCCGGTACTACCGGTACATTCAGGGCAGAGTTTACGCCGGTGGCGTGGAGCAGTGTATTATACACTTCTTTTTCGCCGGCCAGGTAAGTATCATAATATTGTTGCAACGCCTGTATGGCGGCATCTGATTTCAGGTGCCGGTGTTTCAGCAGGATCATGGCGCTGGCTTTCAGGATATCGCGGCGGAGCGGCTCGCGGTTATTCTGCAGGTCGCGGATGAACGTATTGATCATGTTTGCATCGGCGCCTTCAATAGCGGCTACCGGTGCTGCCAGGGCAGTAAACGACTGCACCTGTTCTTTGATCGGTGTTATATATTTTTCCCAGGCATTTTTGCGGGCATTCTGTGCTTTTATTTTTGCTTCTGCTTCAACGGCACGCAGGGTTTCCTCTTCGCATAAAGCATTTTCGATGATCCAGGAACGCATCTTCACGTTACAGTCGAATTCCCGTTCCCAGGAAAGGCGTTCCTTGCTTTTGTACCGTTCGTGTGATCCACTGGTAGAGTGACCCTGGGGCTGAGTGATTTCTTCCACATGAAACAGTGCAGGGATGTGCGTTTCGCGGATCTTGCGGATAGCCGCTTCAAACACTTCGCACATGCCGGCATAATCCCAGCCTTTTACATTATATATATCAAAGCCGTTGGATTCTTCCGTTTTGCGGAGGCCTTCCAGTGCGGCGCTGATAGAACCTTTAGTAGTCTGATATTTGCGGGGTACGGAAATACCGTAGCCATCGTCCCATACAAATACGGCGAGTGGCACCTGTAAAACACCGGCGGCATTCATGGTTTCCCAGAAATGACCTTCCGACGTAGAGGCGTCACCGATAGTAGCGAAACAGATTTCGTTACCGTTGTTAGAGAGATTTTTATATGGATGCAAGGCTTCTACCTCACGAAACATTTTAGAAGCATAGGCAAGGCCCAGTGCGCGGGGCATTTGCCCGGCCGTAGGCGCCATGTCGGCAGCAGAGTTTTTCATCTGCGTCAGGTTGAGCCAGTTGCCATCCTGATCAAGATTAGGGGTGGCATAATGGGAGTTCATCTGCCGGCCGCCCGAAAAAGGATCATTTTCCAAATCAGGATCTGCATATAACTGCGAAAAGAATTGTTCGGGAGTGGCAATACCAGTGGCAAATGCAACAGTTTGGTCGCGGTAATAACCGGAACGGAAGTCCCCTGGCTGAAAGTATTTTGACATCGCTATCTGCGCCACTTCTTTTCCATCTCCAAAAATGCCAAACTTTGCCTTGCCTGTAAGCACTTCCTTACGGGCCAGCAGACTAACTTCCCTGCTTTCGCAGGCCAACCTGTAATCATTAAGCACTTCCTTACGGAACTCTTCGAATGATAACCGGCTTTCTAAATTCATAGCTAGTTCGTTATTTTCTATCATGCCTCATGGTTAAAGTACAAAAGTAAGGTTAATTATACAGTTGAAAAATGCTGTAAATCTTTCATTTAAAATAATCTGATTTTTTTTAATAAGATTTTAATAAATTGTAAGGTTTATAATGCTTTTTGGCTGTAAATTTGTTCTAACCAAGAAAGATATCAATATTTTTTAACCGGTCGCTTAAACCATCATATGAAAATGAAAAAATTTATCTTATCCCTGTTTGCGAGCATGCTGCTGACTACAGCGCTGTGGGCCCAAACCGCTCCGGCACAGAATCCGGCAGATACAAAAGTAAAATTTGCCAAAGAAACTGTTGATTTTGGTAAAACTGAATTAAACAAGCCAGTTACTGTTGATTTCGAATTTACCAACATTTCCAAAGAACCAGTGCTGATTGAAGCTGCCCGCGCAAGTTGCGGCTGCACTACCCCTAAATGGACGCAGGAACCTATTTTGCCTGGTAAAAAAGGTAAAGTAACCGCGAGCTACAGCGCAAACGGTTTAGGTCAGCAGAATAAAACCATCTGGGTAAAGTTCAGAGGCGTGGATCAGGACAAGGAACTGCACTTAACAGGTACAGTTGGTTCCAACAACAAGTAACCACCACACTTTAAAACATACTAAGACCTTACAGCGCAATGCTGTAAGGTTTTTTTGTTGCCCATCCTATCCCCTATCTTTGCAATGCAAAAGTCAAAACAATTTTATGCCTACCATTAGCCAGAGAGGTGAGCAAATGCCATCTTCTCCCATCAGAAAGCTTGTACCATTCGCCGAAGCAGCCAAGAAAAAAGGGGTAAAAGTATACCACCTGAACATCGGGCAACCGGATATCGAAACACCAAAACCCGTACTGGATGCGGTACGCCATTCAGAATTCAAGATCCTTGAGTACAGCCACAGCGCAGGTTTTGAAAGTTACCGCCGTAAGCTGGTCACCTATTACGACCGGTTCAACATTGCAGTGAACCACAACCAGATCATTGTTACCACCGGCGGTTCAGAGGCCATCATATTTGCCTTCATGGCCTGCCTGGATCCTGGAGATGAAGTAATTGTTCCGGAACCTTTTTATGCCAACTACAATGGTTTTGCTGTAGAAGCGGAAATAAAGATCAAAACCATTACCTCCAGTATTGAAACCGGCTTTGCTTTACCCGCGATGGCCGACTTTGAAAAGGCCATTACCCCACGCACCAAAGCCATCATGATCTGTAATCCCAATAACCCCACCGGTTATCTTTACAGTAAAGAAGAGATGGAAGTACTGAAACAGCTTTGCCTGAAATACAACCTGTTCCTCTTCTCCGATGAGGCTTACCGGGAGTTTTGCTATACAGGCGAACATTTTTCCGCTATGAACCTGGAAGGAATGGAAAACAATGTGATCCTGATGGATACCATTTCCAAAAGATACAGCGCCTGTGGAGGCCGTGTTGGCGCCTTTGTAACTAAAAACCAACAGGTGCTGGATGCTGTTATGAAGTTTGCCCAGGCCCGCCTGAGCCCTCCTACCTTTGCGCAGATCGCCGGCGAAGCCGCAGTGGATCTGCCTGCGGATTATTTTGATGGTATCAAGGCAGCGTATTTAAGCCGCCGGGATATCCTGGTAAAGATGTTAAACGACATCCCGGGCGTATTTTGTCCCAATCCAGGGGGGGCCTTCTACGCAATGGCCAGGCTGCCTATCGATGATTCGGATAAATTCTGCCAGTGGATCCTGGAATCCTTCTCTTACGAGGGCCAAACAGTCATGATGGCGCCGGCAACAGGCTTTTATTCAACGCCAGGCTTAGGAAAAAATGAGGTGCGACTGGCTTATGTACTGAATACAACAGACATTAGTCATGCAATGGTCTGCCTGGAAAAAGCGCTGGAAGTATATCCGGGAAAAATTTCCAAATAATTTTTGCGTCAAAACCACGTGTAAAATCCGAGATGAGAAGTGTTAAATACATTACAATAAATTCTATATATGTATTTTTAAATAAAAAAGCAATTATTTAACATGAAATGCTTGGAATTTTCATCTTTTGTTTCGTATATTTGATGTAGAAATAACAACAACGACAAAAATTATCTAATTATAAAAATATTTACAGATACGATGGACTGCAAAATCTAAACTTGTTTAAGAAAAATTTAACCTGCATTATTTCTTATAACGTTTATTTGGTCCGACCTTTGAATTATTAAAAGAAGAAGATTTATCAGTCTTCTGTAAAACTCAAAGATTAACTAAAACGTTTTAGCAAAATATCGTATTTTTGTATCAGTTTTTCATAACGTGGAATTTATAAAGGCAAACGGCTCTGATCACAGAGCCGTATTTTTTTGTCCTAACCCTCCCCTTTCCCCGCTATTAACAGCTGAACTCCTAAATATTCTGAAAATATTCCCCCTCCCGTTTACCTTTTTTCTATAATATTGTTATGTAATAAAACGGGCGGAGCTGCCGGCGCTTTTAGCAATGGTAATATCCGTTTGTTTTCATAACGTGGAATTTTAAAATGCAACGGTCCCGATTCCTCGGGACCGTCTTCATTTAAGCAGATTGTCTTCCAGCGCCTGGCTGTTGATATGTAAATTCTTTTCAGTTATGCTTTGTTCGCTTTGATCATCTCAAAGAAATCATCAAACAGGTAACGGCTATCAAACGGCCCAGGTGTTGATTCCGGGTGATACTGTACGCTGAATGCAGGTTTATTCCTGATACGGATACCTTCTACAGAGTGATCATTCAGGTTTACGTGGGTAACTTCCACATTTTCGCTGGCTGCTACTGCTTTCGCATCTACCGCAAAGCCGTGATTCTGGGTAGTAATTTCGCACAAGCCTGTTTTCAGGTTTTTTACCGGGTGGTTTAAACCGCGGTGACCGTGGTGCATCTTGTAAGTGGGGATACCATTGGCGAGCGCCAGCAGCTGGTGTCCGAGGCAGATTCCAAACATAGGTCTTTCTGCCGCCAGGATCTTTTTCACGGTGTCTACGGCGTAAGTCAGCGGAGCCGGATCGCCGGGGCCGTTGGAAATAAAGTAGGCATGCGGTTTAAATTCCTCGCAAACGTCGAAAGTAGTATCGGTTGGGAATACCTGCAGGTAAGCGCCTTTATCGGACAGGCATTTCAGCATATTTCTTTTCACGCCATTGTCCAGCACTGCAATACGGATCTCCGCAGCAGGATCGCCTACATTGTAAACTTCCGGAGTGGTCACTTCTTTGCAGAGGGCCAGTCCTTCCATAGATGGAACCTTTGCCAGTTCAGCTTTCAGCTGATCCAGGTCCAGGATAGCCGAAGAAATAATGCAGTTCATAGCACCTTTGCTGCGGATGTGGGAAACGAGCGCGCGGGTATCTACGTCATAGATGGCTACCAGGTTATTATCGGTCAGGAACGTTTCCAGCGACTCGTCGGCCATTTTCCTGGAATAATTGTACGCGATATTTTTAGCGATCAAACCATTGATCTTCACACCGCTGCTCTCTACGTCGTCCTTTTTGGTGCCGTAGTTCCCGATGTAGCAGTTGTTCATTATAAGTACCTGTCCTTTATAAGAAGGGTCTGTAAACACTTCCTGGTAACCCGTCATACCGGTATTGAAAGCTAATTCACCGGCGGCTGTGCCAATTTTCCCAAAAGCTTTTCCCTTAAAAACCGTACCGTCTTCTAACAGCAGTATGGCAGGTTGGATGGTTCTTGTCTGAGGCATTTCTGGTATCTGTCTTGTTTTATATTTTAAAAAAAACCTTCAAGGGTATAAAATTGCCCTGAAGGTTCGGATAAAAAACCGTGCAAAGGTATGAAATGCAACAGTTAAATACAGATTTTTTTTACCTGAAAGGAAGATGTTACTTAATTTTTACCGATTTAAGCACGCGCTGCGCCACCTGGCGGCCAACCGGGTCGTCATCGCGGTAATTAATCTGGATCTGCCAGCGGTTGCTTCCTTTGATCATTACCAGGTTACAAAAGGCCAGCCGGATACCGCCTTTATACAAATAGTTTCCTTCCTCCAGCATTCCCTGCATCCCGGAAATGAGCACCGGTATTGATTTGCAGTCGATATCCGTAGCGGTTTCCTTCAGCTGCATGCTGTTATGGGAGGCCGATACTGCATCTTCCAGGCTATTGGCTACACTACTGATATAGCTGAACATATTTACCGCGATGCGGATGCCTCCCCCATCTTCATTACTATAGGTTTTCGCGTATTCTATCACCTTGGCCTCTTCTCCTTCCAGCGGCTGGTCGTGTACCCACAACTTTACAGGCGTACTGATTTCCAGTGCCTGACGGCCTATGGTGGCGGTATGCCAGGTGCTGTACAAACTGGCCAGCGGCACTTTGGGATACAAAAAGGTAAACACGGCCCTTTTGCCGAACAGCGTGCCGGTAATGGCTATCAGCAGGAAAACGAGTGAAAAGAAAACGATTACTTTTCCTTTGTTAGCGGGTTGCAACTGATTTTTAATCCAGTAAAGCGGACCGGTTGTTTTTTTCTCTTTCAGGGAGATGCCTACTGCCTGGGTATATTCCGGAAATGTGGCCGTTGGATGGAGCTTTTGCCATTCTGTAAAACTCTGCGGCAGCTTTTTTCCGCACGCATCGCAAAAAGTAAGGTATTCAGATTTAAGTGGGCTGGGATGACCACAACTATCACAGTGCAGGTATTTCATAGGAATGCTCATTAAGACTACTGTAATATTACGAAATATATGTATTTATTAGTGCATAAAAAAAGGACAAAGCCAGGCTTTGTCCTTTTTCGTATCGTTTGATATAAGATTACTCAGCAGATTTTTCTTCTGTTGCAGTATCAGCAGCTTTAGTTTCAGTTGCTTCTTCTGCTTTCTTCTTAGCACCACCAGCACGACGGGTTTTCTTAGCAGCAGCTTTTTCTTCTGATTTACCGTAGATTTCGTTGAAGTCTACCAGTTCAATCAGCGCAACTTCTGCGTTATCGCCCACACGTTTGCCCAGTTTAATGATACGGGTGTAACCACCAGGACGGGTAGCTATTTTCTCACTGATCGTGCTGAACAGTTCCTTGATAGCTTCTTTATCCTGCAGGTAGCTGAACACAATTCTACGGTTGTGGGTAGAATCGGTTTTGCCTCTTGTCAGCAGCGGTTCAACATACACGCGGAGGGCTTTCGCCTTTGCCAGTGTAGTGGTGATACGTTTGTGGCTGATCAGTTCGCAAGCCAGATTGGACATCAGGGCTTTACGGTGGGAAGCAGTTCTGCTTAATTTGTTTAATTTAACTCCGTGACGCATGACATTATTTGTTTTAACCCTTACACCGTGTCAGGAATTGCAAGGTACTTGTTAATTATAAAGTAGTAAAGCCAAAGCGATGCGGATGCAACGGCTTTGGCTTTACAGATAAATACTATTCTTCTTCCAGTTTCAGTTTAGACAGATCCATACCGAAGTGCAGACCTCTTTCGCCTAATACCTGTTCAATTTCGCTGAGGGATTTCTGGCCGAAGTTTCTGAACTTCATCAGTTCTTCCTGTTCGTATTGTACCAGTTCGCTGAGGGAATTGATTTTAGCTGCTTTCAGACAGTTGAATGCACGTACGCTCAGATCGAGATCTTCGAGTGGTGTTTTCAGTATCTTACGCAGTTGCAGTGTTTGTTCGTCTACAACGTCTTCTTTTTCAGTGTCTTTGGTATCAAAGCTGATGTTTTCATCGGTGATGATCATCAGGTGCTGAATGAGAATGCGGGAAGCCTGTTTCACTGCTTCTTCCGGGTGGATAGTACCGTCGGTGATCACCTCCATAACGAGCTTCTCATAGTCAGTTTTCTGCTCCACACGGGTATTTTCTATACTGTACTTTACATTCTTGATAGGCGTAAAGATAGAGTCGATCGCGATGTAGCCGAATACTGCATCCTTGGGTTTATTTTCCTCAGCCGGAACATAACCACGGCCTTTACCGATAGTCAGTTCGATATCCAGCTTGGCAGAAGGATCCAGGGTGCAGATCAACAGCTCCGGATTCATGATCTGGAAAGCACTGGTGGCTTTTTCAATCATATCAGCGCGGAACTCTGTTTTACCCTTAATGGACAGTGTGATCTTTTCGTTCGTTACATCACTCTCTGAAATCCTCTTGAAACGAACCTGTTTCAGGTTCAGGATGATTTCAGTAACGTCTTCTGTAACACCTTTCAGTGTAGCGAACTCGTGATCGGCTCCTTCAATTTTAATACCCACAATGGCATAGCCCTCCAAAGAAGACAACAGTACGCGACGTAACGCATTACCGACAGTCACAGCATAACCTGGTTCTAATGGACGGAATTCGAATTGAGCTTCAAAGTCGGTAGACTTCTGCAATACGATCTTATCAGGTTTCTGGAAATTTAAAATTGCCATTGATATGATAGATTTATTTGTTAAATATGAGGTTAGTCCGTGACCTTTGGCCACGGACTAATTATTTATTACTTAGAGTACAATTCTACGATCAGTTGTTCCTTGATATTTTCAGGAACGCTCTCTCTCTCAGGATAAGCAATGAATACACCTTTCATTTCTTTCTCGTTCCAATCCAGCCAGCTGAACTTAGGATTTTTTCCACGGATAACGCTGGTCAGTGCAGAATTGTTTGCGGTTTTGTTTTTCAGGCTGATAACGTCTCCTGGTTTCAGTTGGAAAGAAGGAGTGTTAACAACGATACCGTTAACAGTAACGTGTTTGTGAGAAACCAGCTGACGTGCAGCAGGACGTGAAGGAGCGATACCCAGACGGAAAACGGTGTTATCCAGACGGGCTTCGAGCAGTTTGATCAATACTTCACCAGCAACACCTTTTCTGCGGGTAGCTTCATCAAACAGGTTACGGAACTGGCGTTCCAGCAAACCATAAGTGTATTTAGCTTTTTGTTTTTCTCTCAGCTGCAGTGCGTATTCGCCTAATTGTTTGCGTTTACGGTTAGCACCGTGCTGGCCCGGAGGGTTGCTGTTCTTACTTAAATACTTGCCATTACCGAGAATGGGCTCACCAAAAATTCTGGAAATTTTGGTCTTGGGTCCTGTGTACCTTGCCATGTTTTAAATATACTTTAGATTTTTTAGTTAATGATGCATGCTCTTCAAAAAATCTGAAAACCTGATCATGCATCCATTTATTTAATAATATTACAACGTCCAGATACCAAACTTCTAATGAAATCTGGTATCTGGATGCTGTAAATATATATTACTATACTCTTCTCTTCTTAGGAGGGCGGCAACCGTTGTGAGGTAAAGGCGTAACGTCTTTAATCATGTTCACTTCGATACCGGAGTTAGCGATAGCGCGGATAGCACTTTCACGACCAGCTCCAGGGCCTTTTACAAATACATCTGCTCTTTTCAGACCTGAGTCCATTGCAACTTTAGCAGCATCCTGTGCAGCCAGCTGAGCAGCATACGGAGTGTTCTTCTTAGAACCTCTGAAGCCCATTTTACCAGCAGAAGACCAGGAAATAACCTGACCATGCTTGTTGGTGATGCTCACGATGATGTTGTTAAAGCTAGCAGAGATATGAACATCTCCGTAGTTATCTACCTTTACTACTCTCTTTTTATTAGCAGCAGTTTTTGTATTATTTGCTTTTGCCATAATGATTTAAATTCCAAATATGAAATTCCGCATCCCAAATTTACATGACTCACTGTCATTGAAACCCCTCAGATTCGGATTTGGGATTTCAACCTGGGATTTTATTTATTATTTCTTAGTTGCTTTTTTCTTACCAGCCACTGTCTTACGTTTACCTTTACGGGTACGGCTGTTGGTACGTGTACGCTGACCTCTTACCGGTAAGCCTTTCCTGTGACGCAAACCGCGGTAGCAAGCGATATCCAGCAAACGCTTGATATTCATTTGCACTTCGGAACGCAGCTGACCTTCTACCTTAAACTCACCGTTGATAATATTACGGATGGCAGCCTGATCATCATCATTCCAATCACGCACTTTTTTGTTTACATCAATTTCCGCCTTGTTCAGGATATATTGGGCGGTAGAACGGCCTATACCAAAGATATAGGTGAGGCCAATTTCTCCTCTTTTATTTTTAGGAAGATCTATACCGGCTATACGTGCCATATTTCTATTTTAGATTTTATGATTCTGATTAAAAAATCAAATTCCGTTAGGGGAACCGATTAACCCTGGCGTTGTTTAAAACGAGGATTCTTTTTGTTGATTACCAACAAAACACCTTTTCTACGAACTATTTTACAATCCGCACTTCTTTTTTTGATTGCAGCTCTTACCTTCATGATTAATACTTTATAAAAGGTTATGATATTTGTTAAATTATAATTCCAATCCCCGCTACTCCGTTCCCGCTTATTTGTATCTGAAAATTATACGGCCTCTTGACAAATCGTATGGGCTCATTTCCACGCCAACCTTATCTCCTGGCAGAATGCGTATATAGTGCATTCTCATTTTTCCAGAAATGGTGGCCAGGATCTCATGCCCGTTTTCCAATTTTACACGGAACATAGCGTTCGACAAGGCTTCTAATATAATTCCATCCTGTTTAATGAGTGCCTGTTTTGCCATAAAAATTTTTAGGACTGCAAAGATAGCATTTATCTTTTGAAATAGAAAAATTTACCCTGATTATTATTAATATTGCCAGTTTTTTTACTAAAACCTGTCGTTTTTACCCCGAAAACCCCTTCCATATTAGATAAATCCAAACTGCTTTACTAGTAATCTGAATTCAGTTCGGGGTTGTTTTTCTCTTCTTTTTCTATATCCACGTAGGTAGATAATACATCTGCCTTCCCTTTTCCAACAGCTACGGTATGTTCAAAGTGAACAGACGGGCTTCCGTCGCGGGTAGCTACTGTCCAGCCATCTTCCAGGTATTCCACGTCTTTGGAGCGGAGGTTAATCATAGGCTCGATGGCTATCACCAGTCCTTCCTTCATGACGGGGCCGCTGCCTCTTTTACCGTAGTTAGGCACCTGCGGGTCCTCGTGGAGGTTCCGGCCGAGGCCATGTCCCACCAATTCCCTTACTACGCCATAACCGCGCTCTTTTTCGGTATATTCCTGTATTGCATAGGAGATATCCCCTATCCTGTTGCCAACAATTGCTTTTTCGATGCCCTTGTACAGGGAAGCTTTGGTGGCCGTCATCAGGCGGAGTACGTTTTCGGGTACATTGCCAATGGCAAAGGTGTAGGCGCTGTCGGAATGGTATCCATTCATATACACCCCTACATCCACGGTGAGGATATCCCCGTCTTTCAGCACATAGTTGTTGGGAATGCCATGTACTACTTCTTCATTTACTGAGATGCAGCAGGCATTCGGGAAACCTTTGTAATTTTTGAAAGAAGGAGTTCCACCATTTTCAACGATAAACTTATCAGCAACTGCGTCCACGTCCAGTGTGCTCATGCCTGGTTTCAGGGTTCTGGCCACTTCCGCCAGGGCTGCACTCAGAATCAGGGCACTTTTGCGTATCAACTCTATTTCTTCCTTCGTCTTATAGTGAATCATAACAATCCTTGTTTCTGTCGCTGTTAGTGATCAGCGTCAGCTTTTGCGTATGCTTATAACTGAAGCTAAGGACTAACTGCTCTTTATTCAAAAATAATATAGCCACCAAAGCGGGAAAGCTTCTGTGGCTATTTTATTGTTCTTGTAACACTTTTGTGTTCAATTACTTATGCATTAGCCGGGGCAGTTCTGCCTTTGATTCGGCCGGTGCTCATCAAACCATCGTAATGGCGCATGAGGAGCTGGCTTTCAATCTGTTGCAGTGTATCCAGGATAACTCCCACCATAATCAGCAGGGATGTACCTCCGAAGAACGTAGCAAAGTTGCTGTTAACTTTGAAGGCGGCAGCCAGGCCGGGCATGATACCCACTATTGCCAGGAAGAATGCACCGGGCAAAGTGATACGGTCCATTACCGCACCGATGTAATCAGCGGTTGCTTTACCTGGTTTGATACCCGGGATGAATCCGTTATTACGTTTCATTTCATCCGCCATTTGGGTTGGATTGAAAATGAGCGCAGTATAGAAGTAGGTAAATACAATAACGAGCACCGCGTAAATGAGGTTGTACCAGCCGTTTGTATGATCGCTGAAGATGCGGAT
This sequence comes from Chitinophaga sp. G7 BAM 1005, assembly GCF_057126945.1. NCBI lineage: Bacteria > Pseudomonadati > Bacteroidota > Chitinophagia > Chitinophagales > Chitinophagaceae > Chitinophaga > Chitinophaga sp. G7 BAM 1005. The sequence continues at coordinate 5,977,949 of NZ_CP181478.1, forward strand.
AAAGCCTGACGCACTTTCAGAGGAAGTGGCAAAGCCTATGGCAGTTGCAGGGATGAACATGATCGCCTGGGCGAAGATGATAGGCATTACACCGGCAGCATTCACTTTCAGGGGAATGAACTGGCGTACACCACCATATTGTTTGTTACCTACGATACGTTTTGCGTAATTCACCGGTATTTTCCTGGTACCCTGAACGAGCAGGATAAGGCCTACAGTGATTAAGATAAAGATAGCAATTTCAATGAGGAACAGGATCGGTCCACCCGCTTCACCTGCAACTTTACTGGAAAATTCTGCGACTAAAGCCTGTGGCAAACGGGCAAGGATACCCATCATGATGATGATGGAGGTACCGTTACCAATTCCTTTGTCTGTGATCTTTTCACCGAGCCACATTACAAACAGGGTACCTGCAGTAAGTAAAACGGTGGTAGAGAGCCAGAAGAAAAAGGTACCATATTCGGCTATAATAGCGCCACCTGACTGATTACGCAGATATGCAACGTAAGCACTTGCCTGGAAACCTGTTACGATAACTGTGAGGTAACGGGTGAACTGGTTAATTTTTTTGCGGCCACTTTCACCTTCTTTCTGCATTTTCTGGAATTGCGGAACAGCTATGGTTAATAACTGGATAGCAATGGACGCAGAAATATAGGGCATGATACCCAATGCAAATATGGAGGCCCTTGAAAACGATCCGCCGGCAAACATGTTAACCAAACCCAGGATACCCTGATTAGAATTTTTCTCAAAGTCGGTGAGCGCATTTGCATCAATGCCGGGCAAAGCGATATAGGATCCTACGCGGTAGATGAGGACCAGGAGCAGGGTGGTCAGGATGCGGTTACGCAAATCCTCAATACTCCAGATATTCTTAATCGTTTCGATAAATTTCTTCACAGGAAGATAAAGGTTTAATAGCGCTATTAAATATGAAAAGACGCACTACTCCGTAGGCGTCTCCTCAGTCGTAAAGTCTTATACCAGTTCTACTGATCCACCTGCTGTTTCGATGGCCTGTTTAGCTTTTTCGCTGATAGCGTTAACTTTAACAGTCACCTTTGTTTTGAGTTCGCCATTAGCGAGGATCTTAACTTTAGCTGTTCTGTTAATCAGACCGTTCATGAACAAGGTTTCCAGATTAAACTCCTGGAGGCCATATTTCTCAACTAATTGATCCAGCTGACCCAGGTTGAAGATTTTATACTCTTCACGGTTATTATTTTTGAAACCGCGTTTTGGCATACGGCGTTGGATTGGCATCTGGCCGCCTTCGAAGCCTCTTTTGCTCGCGTAACCAGCACGTTGCTGGATACCTTTGTTACCTTTTGTAGAGGTACCACCTTTACCGGAAGCCTCACCACGTCCAAGACGTTTTTCTTTATGTACAGCGCCTTGTGCAGGCTTTAATGAATGCAGATTCATAATTAATTGTTTTTACTTGCGCGGAAATTAACCGCTCGCTTTTATTCCAAAATAAAAATGGTAAAGTCACAAATGTAAAGGTAAGATTATCAACAGACAATCCCACAGCAGTGTTACTTAATTAAGCGTTAACTGTTTCTACCGTTACAAGGTGATTAACTTTACGGACCATACCCAGGATCTGAGGAGTTGCTTCTACTTCAACAGTAGCGTGCATTTTAGTCAGGCCCAGTGCCTTCAAGGTCAGTTTCTGCCTTTCCGGACGGTCTATACCACTTTTCACTTGAGTGATCTTAATCTTTGCCATAAACCCCTATCCGCTAAAAGCGGAGTAATTTAATTGTTAATGAATTATTTTCAAAATTTCCCGGAGATACCCAGCTTTTCAGCAGGTATAAATCAACCGTTGAAAACTTTCTTCAGGGAAACGCCTCTTGTTTTGGCGATGCTGATTGGTTCGCGTAACATGCCTAAAGCTTTGAAGGTAGCTTTCACCACGTTGTGTGGATTAGCGGAACCCAGAGATTTAGCCAGTACGTCGGTTACACCAACGCTTTCCAGTACTGCACGCATGGAACCTCCTGCAATCACACCGGTACCGTGAGCGGCTGGTTTGATCAACACTTTGGCGGCGCCTTCTTTAGCAAACTGATCGTGAGGAATGGTACCGTGCATAACAGGAACCTTGATCAGGTTCTTCTTAGCATCGTCTATACCTTTGGTGATAGCCTGCTGTACTTCTTTGGCTTTACCAAGACCGTGACCAACAACACCGTTTTCGTTACCAACAACTACCAGTGCGGAGAAACTGAATGTACGACCGCCTTTAGTGGTTTTAGTAACACGGTTGATCGCCACTACTTTTTCTTTCAGCTCCAGATCACCAGCCTTTACTTTATTGAATGAATTCTTTGCCATTTTATTTTATAAGAATTACTTGTTCAGAATTATAAGATTCGGACTCCGTGATTAAAACTGAAGACCGCCTTCTCTTGCTCCGTCAGCTACGCTTTTCACGCGGCCATGATATAAATAACCACTTCTGTCGAAAACGCAGGTGGTAAGACCCAGTGCCAGTGCTTTAGCAGCCAGCGCTTTACCTACCAGTACAGATTTTTCGCTTTTGTTACCTGCCTGTGCTTTGATATCCTTATCACGGGAAGAAGCGGAAGCCAGGGTAGTGCTATTGGTATCGTCGATCAACTGCACATAGATATCGCTGTTGCTGCGAAATACAGATAATCTTGGTTGCTGTGCAGTACCGGAAATTTTCTTACGGATGCGGTAGCGGATTTTCTGTCTCCTGTTAACTTTTGTGCTCATTTTGAGTTTTATTTTATTACCCCGATGCTGCCGGGGTATCTGTTAAAATCAGCTAACCAGCTATAGTAGCTGATTAGCCAATTAAATATTTTATTTACCGGCTGATTTACCAGCTTTCTTACGTACCACTTCATCGCTGTAGCGAACACCTTTACCTTTGTATGGTTCTGGTTTACGCAGACCGCGGATCTTAGCGGCTACCTGACCCAGCAACTGGTTGTCGATACCTTCCAGCATGATCTTAGGGTTCTGTCCTTTTTCAGTCAGGGTAGCTACCTTCAGTTCTTTCGGAATTTCGAAAACGATATTGTGAGAGTAACCTAAAGCGAGATCCAGTAACTGACCGTTGTTTGCTGCTTTATAACCAACACCCACCAGTTCCAGTTGTTTTTTGAATCCTTCAGTAACACCCTGAACCATGTTTGCCAGTAAAGCGCGGTATAAACCGTGGAGTGCTTTATGGCGGATCTGTTCAGTTGGGCGGATTACTGTTAAAACGCCGTCCTTCACCTCAATCTTCATTTCCCTGTCGATGTTCTTTTTCAGTTCACCTTTAGGGCCTTTTACGGTTACTTCATTGGAAGGGGAAACAGTAACTGTAACTCCGCTAGCCAATTTGATAGGACTTTTACCTATACGAGACATAACTTTAATTTAAAGTTGTTTGATATTGATGTACCGGTTATCCGTGTTCAGCGCCGTATAGAGAGCTTAATTGTCAGATAACTTAAGTGAATGACTGGTTGGGTAACAACCAGTCATTCAATATATTAATAGATGAAGCAAACTACTTCGCCACCTACATTTTGAGCTTTTGCTTCCTTATCGGTCATTACACCTTTGGAAGTAGAGATAATCGCTACGCCTAAACCGTTCTTCACGCGCTTAAACTCTTCTGGTTTAGCGTACTGACGCAGACCTGGACGGCTGATGCGTTGTAATTCCTTGATAGCGGGTTCTTTAGAGATCGGATCGTACTTCAAAGCGATTTTGATTACGCCTTGTTTAGTATCTTCTTCAAATTTGTACTTGAGGATATAACCTTTATCGTACAGAATTTCTGTAATGCGTTTTTTCAGCTTGGAAGCCGGAATTTCCACAATCCTGTGGGTGGCCATTTGCGCGTTCCGGATGCGTGTCAGGAAGTCTGCTATTGGATCAGTAACCATTGTTGTAATAGTTTGATAAATGTTTACAATGCGATATCCAATCGTAATAAGATGGGAATCAAATAACTTTTTTGGATTTACACCTCCGGTAAACCGGAAGATAAATACCTTGAATTACCAGCTGGCTTTTCTAACGCCAGGGATTTTACCTGCGAGAGCCAGGTCACGGAACATGTTCCTGCAGAGGCCGAAGTGACGCATGTATCCTTTAGGACGACCGCTCAGCTGGCATCTGTTGTGCAGACGAACAGGGGAAGCATTTTTTGGAAGTTGATCCAGTGCAGCGTAGTCACCGGCAGCTTTCAGGGCAGCGCGTTTTTCTGCGAACTTAGCTACCATAGCTTCTCTTTTCCTTTGTCTGGCTTTTACGGATTCTTTTGCCATAATTATATTATCGTTTCGATTTACTGATTATCTTTTTTCATACCCTTGAACGGCATACCCATTTCTTTCAGGAGCTCATAAGCTTCTTCGTTGGTGTTTGCAGTGGTAACGAAGGTGATATCCATACCGGACATTTTCGTTACTTTATCGATATCGATTTCAGGGAAGATGATTTGTTCGGTGATACCCATAGTGTAGTTACCACGACCGTCAAAAGCTTTTTCGTTCACACCTTTGAAGTCACGTACACGCGGGAGGGATACAGCGATCAAACGATCCAGGAAGTCGTACATATTAGTGCTGCGTAAAGTTACACGTGCACCGATAGGCATGTTCTTTCTCAGTTTGAAGTTGGAGATATCCTTTTTAGACAGGGTAGCGATAGCTTTCTGACCGGCGATGCGGGTCATTTCGTCTACTGCGATGTCTACCAGTTTCTTATCACCTACTGCACCATTGATACCCTGGTTCAGGCAAATTTTTACCAGGCGAGGAACCTGCATTACACTTTTGTAGTTGAATTTCTTCATCAGTGCAGATTTAACTTCCTCGTGGTATTTGGTCTGCAGTCTCGGAGTATATTTTGTGTTTGACATTATTTAATTTCCTCCCCTGATTTTTTAGCGATACGAATTAATTTACCGTTTTCTCTCTGCCTGTTAACCCTGGTTGGTTTACCAGTTTTAGCATCCCACAGCATTACATTAGAGATGGCGATAGGAGCTTCCTGCTTAACAATACCACCTTTGGTATTCTGAGCAGTTGGCTTCGTGTGCTTGGTAATAATGTTAACGCCTTCTACAAGAATGCGGGCTTTATCAGGATTCACTTCCAGCACTTTACGCGCTTTGGTTCTGTCCTTGTCATCACCGGCAATTACCGCAACCAGGTCGCCTTTCTTAATGTTAAATTTAGGCTTAAATCTAGTTTTCATTACTTTGATTTATTTATAAACGCCAAGCGAAACAATAGTTTCGCTTGATTAATGTTTTTTCTCGTTTTGCAAACGGGCTGCAAAGATAAGAAATATTTTCGGATTTCGGGATTTTGGCTTTTTTTGATAAAAATCATAAAAATTCCAAAATCCCTGTACCGCTATATCTTTATAATACCTCAGGAGCGAGGGAGATAATTTTCATATAACCCTTGTCTCTCAGCTCACGTGCAACCGGACCGAAAATACGGGTACCGCGAGGTTCGTCTGAGTTATTGAGCAGTACAACCGCGTTATCATCGAAACGGATATAAGAACCGTCTTTACGACGTAATTTGTTCTTAGTTCTTACGATTACAGCTTTGGTCACCATACCTTTCTTCACACCGCCACCTGGCATTGCGTCCTTAACGGTTACTACAATTTTATCGCCTACGCCAGCGTAGTCCTGACCGGAGTTACCTAATACGCGGATGCACAATACTTCTTTGGCACCGCTGTTATCAGCTACACTCAGTCTTGATTCTTGTTGTATCATCGAAATGAGATTTGATATTGTTTAGTCAGCGGCTGGCACCGGGGTTGCCGGCAGCAGCTTGAAACAAATAAATAATTATTTTACTTTAGCGATTACTTCTACCAGTCTCCAGCATTTGTTCTTGCTCAGAGGGCGTGTTTCCGCGATTTTCACGGTATCGCCGATGCTGCACTCGTTTTTATCGTCGTGCGCCATGAACTTGGTAGTTTTTTTCACGAATTTACCATAGATCGGGTGCTTTACCTTACGCTCCACCTTAACGGTAATGGTTTTATCCATTTTGTTGCTGGCAACCACACCAATCCTGGTTTTTCTTAATTTTCTTTCGGTCGTCATTGTTGAAAGTATTTAACCCTCCGTGAGGAGGTCATAAATTGTATTATACTAATGCTATGTCAGCAGTCCCGGTATCACCGGGACTGAAGAATCAGAAGCCCAGTTGTCTTTTACGCAGTTCGGTATTCATCCGAGCGATATCGCGTCTTACGGCGCGGATGCTCATTGGATTTTCGATTGGCGTAATTGCGTGACCAAAGGTCATTTTTTTCAAGCGGAGTTCTTCTGCAGAGATTTTCTCTTTCAGATCTTGTTCGCTCAGGCCTTTCAGTTCCAGCTTTTCTTTTGCCATTGTATTGAGTTTGATTCGGTTAGCTGCCGGGGCAGTGTTACCGGATTTTTAGTTATTGTGTACCTGTAATTAAGCTACGAAGTCGCGGCTGGTTACAAATTTTACTTTAATGGGCAGTTTCTGTGCTGCGAGTTCCATTGCTTCTTTTGCTACCTGTAAGGAAACGCCATCAGCTTCAAATAAAATTCTACCTGGCTTTACAACTGCTGCCCAATGGTCAGGAGCACCTTTACCTTTACCCATCCTCACTTCCAAAGGCTTAGCAGTGATAGGTTTGTCAGGGAATATGCGGATCCATACGTTACCTTCACGTTTCATGTGCCTTGTCAGCGCAACACGTGCAGCTTCGATCTGCCTGTCGGTGATCCACTTAGGTTCTAATGCTTTAAGACCGAAAGTACCAAAGGAGAGGGTAGCGCCTCTTTTAGCGTTCCCTTTGATGCGGCCTTTGTGCATCTTCCTGTGTTTCGTTCTTTTTGGCTGTAACATCGTCTATGTTGTTAATGTTAATAGTAATTGTTAATGTCTGCTTAACCGCCAGATACTATCTGCGGCCACCGCCACGGTGTTCTCCACCGCCTCTTCTTTCGCCACCACCGCGGTTGTCTCTGCGTTCACCGTGATGTTCTCTTCTTTCGCCGCCATGACCAGTGCCACGGTTATCGCCTTCCTTACCGGTTAAAACGTTCGGGTTCAGGTCGCGTTTACCCAGTACTTCACCTTTACAGATCCATACTTTGATACCGATTTTACCATAAACGGTTAATGCGAACAGGGAAGCGTAATCGATGTCCATACGGAAAGTATGTAAAGGCACGCGACCTTGTTTCATTTCTTCGGAGCGGGCAATTTCAGCACCACCTAAACGGCCGCTGATTTTAACCTTGATACCTTCAGCGCCCATTCTCAGAGCGGTAGCAATTGCCATTTTGATAGCACGTTTGTAGTTGATACGGCTTTCAATCTGTTTTGCAATTGTTTCAGCAACAATGTTAGCATCCATTTCGGGACGACGGATCTCCAGGATGTTGATCTGTACATCTTCCTTGCCTGTCAGCTTCTTCAGCTCTTCCTTGATGCGATCAACTTCGTTACCGCCTTTACCAATGATGATACCAGGCTTAGAAGTATGAACAGTGATGATTAACTTACCTAAAGTTCTTTCGATCACAACTCTTGAGATGCCACCTTTGTTGATACGGGCATTCAGATAAGTTCTGATCTTGTTATCTTCGATCAGTTTAACAGCAAAGTCTTTTTTGCTGCCATACCAATTAGAGTCCCATCCTCTGATGATACCTAACCTGTTACCAATAGGATTTGTTTTCTGACCCATGTTCTGGTTATTTGTCTATTAGTTTAATAGTTTTGTTTCTATTTTGTTTCCGGTTTGCACTGAATTATTGCGCTTTACCGTCCACTACGATCGTTACGTGGTTACTTCTCTTGCGGATACGGTAACCCCTTCCCTGTGGAGCCGGGCGCATTCTTTTCAGAGTACGGCCGCCATCAACAAAAACGGTTTTTACGATCAGGTTAGCATCTTCTACCCTTGCACCTTCGTTCTTCACTTTCCAGTTTGCGATAGCGGATATCAGCAACTTCTCTAAAGGTACGCTTGGGTGTTTCGGATGGAATTTCAAAATATTCAAAGCCTTTTCCACATCCAGACCACGGATTAAGTCCGCGAGCAAACGCATTTTGCGGGGAGATGTAGGATTATTATTCAGCTTAGCTACTGCTTCCATTGTTATTAATTTCTTTTATTATTTAATGTCTGATGTCTGGTGTTTGATGTTCCGGTTTGAAACGAATACTTCAAACCTCAAACCTCAGACTATAATTTACATTTTCTTGTTTACGTGTCCTCTGAAGTTACGTGTAGGTGCAAATTCGCCCAGTTTATGACCAACCATAAATTCCGTTACATAAACAGGAATAAATTTGTTGCCATTATGAACAGCGAAAGTGTGACCAACGAAATCAGGCGTGATAGTAGAACGACGGCTCCAGGTCTTGATAACAGAACGCTTGGTACCGGTATTCATCTTTTCAACTTTTGTTTCTAATTTCAGGTCTACGTAAGGACCTTTTTTTATGGAACGAGCCATGTCTTACTGATTTATGATTTTTCAAACCCGGGATCCGGTATTGCTACCGGAGCCCTGATTCAGAAATACTATAATTTTTTACCGTTTTTTCTGCTAATGATCAGCTTATCAGAACTCTTATGCGGTTTTCTGGTTTTCAGACCTTTCGCATATTTACCAGTTCTTGATCTTGGATGGCCTCCGGAAGATTTACCTTCACCACCACCCATCGGGTGATCCACAGGGTTCATAGCCACACCACGGTTGCGGGGACGGATACCTCTCCAACGGTTAGCACCTGCTTTACCGATGGATTGCAGGGCGTGGTCGGAGTTAGAAACAGTACCTACGGTGGCTTTACAAGTATTTAATACTTTGCGGAGCTCGCCGGAAGGCATTTTCAGTACGGCATACTTTTCTTCCTTGTTGGACAGCTGTGCATAAGCGCCGGCGCTTCTTGCGATTGCACCGCCTTTACCAGGCTGCAGCTCGATGTTGTGCACAACAGTACCCAGTGGCATGTTTTTCAGTGGTAAAGCGTTACCTACTTCAGGAGCTACGTCGGAGCCGCTTATAACGGTACCACCAACCTGTAAGCCCTGTGGAGCAATGATGTAACGTTTTTCACCGTCAGCATAGCTTACCAGTGCGATGAATGCGCTACGGTTAGGATCATATTCGATCGTTTTAACTGTAGCAGGTACATTCTCTTTATCACGTTTGAAATCAATTACACGGTATTGTTTCTTGTGACCACCACCTATGTAGCGCATAGACATTCTACCTTGCGCATTTCTACCGCCGGTCCTTTTGATGGGCTCCAGCAGGCTTTTCTCAGGGGTATCCGATGTCAGCTCAGCGTAAGCGTTGCCTATTTTCCAGCGGGTACCGGCCGTCATTGGTTTGAACTTCTTCAGTGCCATTACTTCCTAAAAAGTTAAATGTTGTTATTAAATATAAATAGTGATCTGTATATACATCCACATCCCGGCTGTTCAGGCCGGAACGGCACTACATGTTAGCATACAGATCTATAGTTTCACCACTTGCAACGGTAATGATCGCCTTTTTGTAAGACGGTTTTTTACCTGCGATGAAACCGGCTTTAGTAAAGCGGAATTTAGCTTTACCTGGCATTACAGCAGTATTTACTTCTGCTACGGTTACACCGTAAAACTCTTCCACTGCTTTCTTGATCTCCAGCTTGTTGGCTTTTTTGTCAACAATGAAGTAGTAGCGGTTGAATTTTTCGGTTGCTTTGTTAACCTTTTCGGATACCACCGGTTTGATTAAAACGTCAGAAAGTTTCATCTTCTTTATAGCATTAAGCTGTTGGCGTTGGCCGCGAGCTGTTATTTAATTGGTTTTGACATCCTATGCTTCCGCTTCTGCAGGCTCTTCAGTGAAGATCTTTGCAGCGCTTTCAGTGAACACGATATAGTTGCTGTTCATGATGTCGTAAGTGTTTACGTCGCTCAGTACAGTACCGTCTACAGTAGGAATGTTTCTTAAAGACAGGTAAACATTGTCATTGTATTCAGGCGTGATGAACATAGTCTTTCTGCCTTCAACATTGATGTTCAGATTCTTCAGGAAACCAACGAATTGTTTGGTTTTTGGTGTTTCGAGCTGCAGATCTTCAACAATGATGATGCTGTTTTCTTTAGCTTTTACTGACAGGGCGGAGATCTTTGCGAGATCTTTTACTTTTCTGTTCAGTTTGAAACCCCAACCGTGTGGTTTTGGTCCGAAGATGGTACCACCACCTTTATACAATGGGTTACGGATGTTACCTTTACGGGCGCCACCGGTACCTTTTTGTTTGTGCAGTTTGCGGGAAGCGCCTTGTACTTCAGCTCTGGTTTTTACCTTGTGGGTACCCTGACGCTGAGCAGCGAGGTATTGTTTAACAGCCAGGTAGATTACGTGGTTGTTAGGCTCAACACCAAAGATCTCCTCAGGAAGTTCAATAGTCCTTCCGGTTTTCTTACCTTCTATATTTAAAATATCGATTTGCATGTTACTTCTGGATTAAAACGATTGAACCAATGTGGCCGGGAACGGAACCACTTACCAGGATATAATTCTTTTCAGGGAATATTTTCACGATCTTCAGACCTTTCACTTTCACTCTTTCGTTACCTGTTTGGCCGGCCATACGCATACCCTTGAATACGCGGGAAGGATAAGAGGATCCACCAACAGAACCAGGAGCCCTGCTTCTATCGTGCTGACCGTGGGTAGCTTCACCCACACCACTGAATCCGTGGCGTTTTACAACACCCTGGAAACCTTTACCTTTGGAAGTGCCTACAACGTCAATTGTTTCACCTTCTGCGAAGATTTCGCAGGTGATAGATTCACCGAGGGCTTTCTGTACGTCCGGGTTGCGGAGTTCTTTTACAAAACGTTTGGGAGAGGTGCTTGCTTTCGCGAAGTGACTGCTTTCTGCTTTAGTGGTGTGTTTTTCTTTCTTCTCACCGAAAGAAACCTGAATTGCATTGTAACCATCTGACTCCAGGGTTTTTACCTGAGTTACAACGTTGGGACCCGCTTCGATAATGGTAACAGCAGTTTGCTTACCATTAGACTCGAAGATACTGGTCATACCAATCTTTTTGCCAATAATACCTTTCATTTTTTATATGATTTTACCCAGCGCCTGGGGGATTTCGTGCTATCCCCAGGATGGGCGGTTTAAATACATTTATTGGGCGGCCGCCCAGAAGGCGCGACCTATGTTTGCTTGTTAAAATTGTTATCTTGCTGGTAACCAACAAGATAACCATAAATCAATAAAAGGCCGGCCTTTCGCCCGCCTTGCTGTTGTCCTATGCTTTAATTTCAACTTCTACTCCGGAAGGCAGATCGAGCTTGCTCAGCGCGTCTACAGTTCTGGAAGAAGACGTGTAAATATCCAGTAAACGTTTGTGTGTACACAGTTGGAACTGCTCGCGCGCTTTCTTATTTACGTGCGGAGAACGTAATACTGTAAATATTTTCTTCTCGGTAGGTAAAGGAATTGGACCTGTTACCACGGCACCCGTGTTACGCACGGTTTTAACGATCTTCTCAGCAGACTTGTCTACCAGGTTATGATCGTAGGACTTCAGCTTGATTCTTATTCTCTGAGACATATGCAATGAACTTCTTCTTGTTTTTTCCCAATACAATTTGGGAGGGCAAAGGTAACCCGTTTTTTCTATTTGGCAAATAATTCTCAGGAAAAAATAAAAGAAACCGGGCAAGGGGCTGGCTCCGGCGGCGAAAGAAGTGCGGTAAAAATGAGGTTATCCGGTATTAAGGCTTCAGAAATCATTCATTGTGTGTACGTTAAGCCTTAAGGTAACTTCACATGCTCGTTTTGACAAATATAGGAAAACATATTTCAAAACCAAAAAAAGGAGCATTTCTTTACATTTTTTTTCCCGGGAGATGGAAGAATAACCGGATCCTCTCCTGAACAGAGGCGGAAACCAGCAAGATCCGGACCGCTGCATTTTCTCCTGAAAAACAGCTAAAAAAGGCGTAATGGCAGAGTATGCTGATATCCCCTGAGTGTATAGGGAGTGTATGGGAAGTGTATTGTGAGTGTATGGGGAGTGTATGGGGAGTGTATGGGGAGAGTATGGGAACTGTATGAGAACTGTATAGGGAATACGACACATAGACGACTCCTAAGTACCGGAGAAGTATCTGAGAAGTATCTGAGAAGTATTGGAGAAGTATAAGAAAGGACAAAGAGAAAGGGGCTGTTCCCGCTTACCTGGAACAACCCCTTTCTGAATAATTAAAGTGGTTTGATGATCTGTTTGTTAAACGATCCAACAACCCTTAGAGTGGTAAACCACCTAATAATGACTTAACTAATCCTAAGATTAATGCCAGCAGTTGATTCAGTAAATCCATGGGAAAAGGTTTTTATAAGATATTGCCTACTCTATTACCTGGTTTTCGGCGATGCCCAGTTGTTATTCAGTTAACACGGCTAAATTAAAAGCTATCATTCAATATCCGGTCGTTCATTTTATTCATTCCAATCGAATGAATAAAATCTGTTCATTCAGCCACCATTGCCGAATCAGGCGGATCCCGGCAATAAAAAAGAGGCTGTTCTGATATGGAACAGCCTCCCGGATGATGTGTGTAAGGGAAATAGTATCATTAAAGACGGATTACCCCCTTACCAAAAGGAGTCCTGATTACAGGCCACCCAGCAGAGAGTTCAGCAGTGCAATCAGCGTTGCCAGCAGTTGATTCAGTAAAGCCATAAGATAGTTTTTACTACGGGTGACACCTACTCTTTTTATTTGGTTTTCGGCAATCCCAGGTACACTTCTTTTTAGTGTCCGCCGAAATTAACGGCTATCCACAGAATTCCGTTCGTTCATTTTGTTCAGTTCGGCACCCCGATATAATACTGTTCAATAAGCCATCATGGCCCGTTTATATTAAATAAAAAAGCCCCGGTAAATGATACCAGGGCTTTTCATTCAGAAGTTGTTTAATCAGCTCAATATTGGAGCATGATCAGGGAATTACCGGCAGCAGGCATTGTATTTTCATTATCAGCACCAAAAAATGCAGGTACTTTCATGTTTACGAACCTCAGCCGGGATTAGTTAGTATTAAACTAACAATACAGGTTAAATGCCGTCCATCGCAGACTCCAGCGGCGCCAGCAATCCCGTCAGGAATGTGTTTAAAACATCAGGGATCATAAGGTGTTGCTTTCATTTGAGGTGTACTCTTACTTACTGATGGTTTTTCGGCAATTTCCATTAATATCCTTGTGTAACAAGGAAAAAAATTACAGCGCGCCAGCAACGGTGCTCAGGAACTTAAGCACTGCCAGGAGAATAGAGTTTACCATATCTGGAGTATTTATGGATGTAAATGCCTACTCTGTTCCGGGTTTTCAGCATCCCCCCTGCCTGCACCTTCACAGACAGCTACTAAAGTAAATAGTTCCGGCATACAATGCTCTGTTCAATTAATTCATTTCTGCGTCCGCTGTTCATTTCATTCAGTGCCCTCAAAAAGACAGGATTCCTTATAACAGCAACGACAGCAATAATCATTGCCGCCGTTGCTGATGAGTTTGTATTATATACTAAATTATTTTCCTGTTTCTTCCTTGTAAATCTGTTTAGCCTTTGCTGAAGGCAGATAAATCTGGAAACCTATACCCAGACTAAGCCGGTTAGCAGTAGTTGAATTGCCTCCACCCACAGTAAGGTCATACTTAAACAATCCTTCCAAACCAATGTTGGGAGTGATAAAATAGGAAATACCCGGGCCTATACCAACATTAAAACCATTGGTGGAAGCACCGCTCGCGGGGTTTGTACCAGCAAATCCGGCATTTGCCTCCACGAAGAAGCGCGTTCTCTTGGAAAACTCCAGTTTTCTGACATTTTTATCTTCCACAAAATAACGGGCAAAAGCTCCAACACCATAATTAGTATTGGAAGCCCTTGTATCAGTTGTTTTATTCTTTGTGGTATTTGCGCCAAAATTAACATAACCACCGATAGCGAGACCATCCTTGATAAACCAACCTATCTTTGGCGAAAGATTAAAATTAAAAGCTGTACTCTCCTTTTGAAAAGTAACATCAAGATTGGTCAGATCAGCGCCAACCATAATATTTCCTTTCTGAATTTGGGCGTTAGCAGCAGAACCAAACAATACAGCCGCAAATGCAAGGGCCAAGAGACGAATTCTTTTCATAGTCTGATTTTTAGTTTTAACAATTTTACCTGTTGAATGAATAAGAAATTAGCAGGCAAACGCTTTCCGTTTGCAACTATAGCTGTTGGTATCAGCCGTAAGAAAATAAAAGGCAGGGGGATAATGGGGAAGTAGTCTTACATCGTCAAAACAAACAACATCACAGTTAACAATATTATTATAGCACAAAACTACTGAAAATGAATCTAATAAGTAGTCATCTTTCTAAAAAAATCTAAAAAAACAATATCAGATTCCTTCAGATATTCTCTCAACATGAGTACTTATCCTTATTCATTATTACTATAACATTTGGAACTTAAATGTTGTTGCATAAAAACAGGAATCATCGGAAAAGAAAAGAGAGATCATCAGCTGTAACCAGTCAGGACCGGCCTTCCAGCAGCTCGGCGTGTGTGCAGAAAATTCCCTGTTGTTGTAAGAAACCAAGGAATCCATCCATTTTCTGCTGCATTCTCTTCCCCGATACACGTTTAATATAACCGGGTAATGCATATGCGTTGATATCACTCAACTCCCAGGGATGGAAATAAAAAGAAAGATAGGAGTCCTTCTTCAGGATCCTTTTACTGAAGTGGCGGGTTATACACAGGGGCATGTTTTTTACGCTCAGCCAGAACAGGGGATACCTGAGAAAGGGCGATACAGAAGAAGGGATGATCCAGGTGTCCTGTTCTTTGAACACGGTTCTTGGCAGGTGCCGGTTATTATACCTTCCGGGCAGCCATGTGGGGTTCACAGAGGCGTCGTACAGGTAACCGGCGGCTTTCAGCGCGTGCATATTTACTTTACGAAGACGCGGCATGCGGAATCCCTGTACCGGCTGGCCGCAGATTTCCTGCAGGGCCAGGCGGGAACCTTCCAGATCGGCCTCTGTAAAGGAGCTATGATAGTAGGCATGAGAAGCTATTTCATGCTTTGCGGCCATTTGCCTGATCAACTCCGGATAGTGTTGCGCCCAGTAGGCAGTAACGAAAAAAGTGGCGCGTACGTTATACTTGTCAAATAAAGCCAGCGTTACCCCCAACCCGCTCCTGGAAACTTCCAGTTTCTCCTGGAGGGTTACCTGTTGGCCAAATTCTTCGGGGATATCAAATTCTTCCACGTCTACACTGATCAGTATCCTGTTTCTTTGTTCCATAAAAATTTAAGCAGCGGATGAGCTGAAAATGATCCTGCAATAATTCAACATTTCCTTCATTAAGAGTTTTACTCTGAAAGAGGAAAACTGGATGCCCGGACGGCAAGATACTGCGACTGCACCGATTTTGAGATGGGGATGTTTGCCTGCGCGGTATAAGAACTCGCTGTCGTACAGGAAACCATCGATGCGGGTGGAGAGCAGGATATTCTTTCCGTATGCATTAAAGCCTTTTAAACCGGCCTGTGCGTCTTCCACTTTAAGGTCCAGCACCACCCGGTTCAGCAGGCGGCTGATGCGGGTAATCATACGGCGTTTACGGGGTAATTCACGAAGATAGGCTTCGCCTCTTTCTCCGGCTACCACATCCAGACCCTGCAGGAGGCGGTCGTACGTTTCTTTAACAGCTGATACGCCAAAGGGGAAATCCAGGTCGGTATACACCTGGAAAGTGTGTTGGGAGCGCTTTACGCCTTCCCTCACGGCATATCCTTTACCACGGTTACGGGAATAGCTGACGATAATGATATCCGGAATAGCAGCCTCCAGCCAGCTGATATGCTGACGGGTAAAGTGCTTTACGGAACCGTCGTTGACCAGGATAAGCTGGACGGGCGCCTTCCCCATAAGGGTTGTTATTTCGTGGTAGTGCCTGATAAGTGATTCCACCCAGGGGCCCGACGGGTTCCAGCAGGGCAGAATCAAATCCAGACCGGGAGTTAACGTAACCATTTCTCCCGATGTATGTACCACAGTTGTAGGAGGTGCTTGTAATAACTCTAATGACATAATTCAAAGGCTATCAGTAAATAATACCGGTTGAGATGGTTTATATGCTACTTATACCTATGACGCCGAAAGAGAAGCCTCCCTCTATCACCAGGAGTAAATAATTAAAAAAGGTCCTGTAAAACAGGACCCTGGCAGTTAGCAAAAAGTAAATTGCAGTTGTAGGTTATTGTTATTGTAAAATATCGAATATTCTCTTCATGGCAATAGCATGTTCATGTCAGTTAGTGCCATAAAAAGCGGAAAGGTTGTTCCGCTTGGGCAGAACAACCTTTCCGGTATAATTAAGAAGCTATGATTAAGCGTTTACTTTGCCTTTCACTTTAGCTACCACTTCTTCAGCTACGTTGTTCGGAGCCGGAGCGTAGTGGGAGAATTCCATGATAGAGCTTGCGCGGCCGGAAGACAGGGAACGCAGCTGGGTTACGTAACCGAACATTTCGCTCAGCGGAACTTTTGCTTTGATTACCTGAACACCGTTTTTAGAGTCCATACCTTCCAGCATACCACGACGACGGTTCAGATCACCTGTAACATCACCCATGTATTGGTCCGGAGTAAGTACT
The DNA here is from genome assembly GCF_057126945.1 of Chitinophaga sp. G7 BAM 1005. NCBI lineage: Bacteria > Pseudomonadati > Bacteroidota > Chitinophagia > Chitinophagales > Chitinophagaceae > Chitinophaga > Chitinophaga sp. G7 BAM 1005. The sequence goes on from NZ_CP181478.1 coordinate 5,994,696, forward strand.
TCCACTTTCATGATTGGCTCCAGCAATACTGGTTTAGCTTTGCGGGCAGCTTCACGGAAAGCAGATTTAGCGCACAATTCAAATGACATCGCATCAGAATCCACCTGGTGGTAAGAACCGTCGAACAGACGAACTCTCAGGTTCACCAGCGGGAAGTTTGCGAGTACGCCCTGGTTGAGGGATTGTTCGAAACCTTTCTGAACTGCAGGAATGAATTCTTTAGGGATGGAACCACCAAAGATATCATTGATGAACTGGAAGGATTTACCTTCATTTTCTTTCAGCCATTCTGCATCGGCAGGTCCGATTTCGATCTGGATATCCGCGAACTTACCACGACCACCGGTTTGTTTCTTGAATACCTCGCGGTGTTCAACTTTGGTAGTCAGCGCTTCTTTGTAAGCAACTTGCGGCGCACCCTGGTTAACTTCTACCTTGAATTCACGACGCATACGGTCAACGATGATTTCGAGGTGGAGTTCACCCATACCAGAGAGGATAGTCTGACCGGTTTCTTCGTCAGTTTTAGCTCTCAGGGTAGGATCCTCTTCTACCAGTTTAGAGATAGCCAGACCCATTTTATCAACGTCTGCCTGAGTTTTAGGCTCGATGGCGATGTGGATAACCGGTTCAGGGAAAGTCATTGATTCCAGGATAATCGGTGATTTTTCGTCACACAGGGTATCACCGGTTTTGATATCTTTAAAACCAACAGCAGCACCGATATCACCGGCTTCGATGAAATCGATCGGGTTCTGCTTGTTAGCGTGCATCTGCATGATACGGCTGATACGTTCGTTTTTGCCGGTACGGGTATTGAGTACATAAGAACCCGCATCCAGGTGACCGGAATAAACCCGGAAGAACGCCAGACGGCCTACGAAAGGATCGGTTGCGATTTTGAAAGCCAGGGCAGACAGCGGAGCCTTTGCATCTGGTTTACGTTCAATTTCTTCACCGGTGTCAGGGTTGGTACCTTTTACCGCTTCAACATCCATTGGAGAAGGCAGATAACGGCAAACCGCATCCAGCATTTTCTGAACACCTTTGTTTTTGAAAGAGGAACCGCACATCATCGGGATGATAGCGATATCGATAGTAGCCTTACGGATAGCTTCGTGGATCTCATCTTCAGAGATTGAATTCGGATCTTCGAAGAATTTCTCCATCAGTTTGTCATCGTATTCAGCAACTGCTTCTACAAGTTTAGCTCTCCACTCTTCTGCTTCTGCCACCATATCTTCCGGAATAGGAATTTCCTGGTAAGTAGCACCTTTACCTTCTTCGTCCCAGATAATACCTTTCATGGTAATCAGGTCTACCACACCTTTGAAGCTATCTTCAGCTCCGATTGGTAAAGTTAAAGGTACAGGGTTCGCGCCCAGCATTTCTTTAACCTGTTTAACCACGTTCAGGAAGTCTGCGCCGGAACGGTCCATTTTATTAACGAAACCGATACGGGGTACACGGTAGCGGTTAGCCTGGCGCCAAACGGTTTCAGACTGAGGTTCAACACCGGATACAGCGCAGAACAATGCCACCAGACCATCCAGTACACGGAGGGAACGCTCTACCTCTACGGTAAAGTCCACGTGGCCCGGAGTATCGATGATATTGAATTTATATTGTTTGGTATCAGGTAAGGCTTTACCTTGTAAGGTTGGAAAATTCCAGAAACAAGTGGTTGCCGCAGATGTGATGGTAATACCTCTTTCCTGCTCCTGTGCCATCCAGTCCATTGTAGCAGCACCCTCGTGCACTTCTCCAATTTTGTGGGATTTACCTGTATAATACAGGATACGTTCTGTGGTAGTGGTTTTACCCGCATCGATGTGCGCCGCAATACCAAAGTTCCTTTGAAATTTTAAGTCTGCCATAATATTAAAGTGACTAAATAATGCAATTTGGGGGGCAAAGGTAACTTATTTTTGACAATAAATAAAATGACCTTCTTTTCCAAATTGTTATTTCTTTTAAACAAACGCGGGCATTATTCACATTAAATTTAATAACGATAAATAGTCCCGCGAAAACCAGTTTTTAGACGGTAGCGACCACTTGTTTATCAAATCCAACCAAAAGTGAAATTTCCGTTTTCCGGGTGCCATAATTCTGTCATATTCGTGGTAAGTTATAAAATCGGATATACCCTTGAAGAAGAATGCTGATAAAAACAGCGCAAAAGTAAGAATTGAAAAATCGGTTTCCTCCTAAATTGAAAAACAATATGAAGTAAAAATTACTCAACGCGCTTGTATAACAGGCTGATACCTTATTTACTATTGTAGCCCTCCGTGTCCCGGCGCTGTAGCGGTTCCAGAATACTTATTTACTTATAACCATACATAATATGAGAACAATTGTACTCAGATGCACTTATGCACTGTTATTACTGGTGTGTGCCTGCATTTCATCCTCCGCCCAGGTAGCGCTTAAACGACAGGTAGTTGCCAGCACAGGTGGTTCTGCCGTAATCCAGAACATCCAGTTCCAGTATACCGTAGGAGAACCCATTATTTTACCCGTCACAGATGGCAGGGTGTTGCTCACACAGGGATTCCAGCAACCAGAAGATTTTACAAAGCTGACACCAGGCGTAAACCCGGTGAAGAGCTACATGCTGTTCCCCAATCCTGCTATTACCAATACCAGAATTGTGTTTGACCTGCTGTCGAAAGTGAGCGTAACGCTTGAACTGATCAACCCCGCCGGACAGGTGATACATCATCAGTTCCTGGAAATGGGCCCAGGTAAAAGCACAGTGGTATTGCCTGTGAACCATTTTGCCGCAGGTATTTATACCGTTATGCTGAATGTAAGCGGGAATGTATTCTTTGAGAAACTTATTGTGCAATAACACTACACAATCACCTTTTAACCAGATGACATCATGAAATACGGTTATACAATTGTACTTCTTGCAGGTATACTGACAACCAGTATGCAGCTGTTGGCACAAAAAAACACCCAGAAACCTCCGAATATCGGCGCCAGCTTTCTGCTGGTAAACCCCGATGCCAGGAGCAGCGGCACCGGGGATGCAGCAATCGGCTTGTCGCCGGATGCCAACTCCCTGTTTTCAAACGCTGCAAAAATAGTGTTTGCGGGCGACTGGGGCGTGAGCGCCAACTACTCCCCCTGGATGTGGGAGCTGAATAATAATAAGTCCAATATGGCTTATGTATCCGGCTACAAAACATGGAATGGAACAGAAGGCGTAGGACTTTCCATGAAATACTTCAATTATGGCTCCGTTACTTTCCGGGATGATAACGGAACCGTGCTGCAGGACTACAACCCCAAAGAATTTGCGATAGATGGCGCTTATGCCAGGAAACTGGGAAACCATACATCGCTGGCACTCTCCATCCGGTATGTACGCAGCCAGCTGGGACAGGGTTCCTACAATAATATTCAGCAGAAACCCGCATCGGCTGTTGCCGGCGACATCGCCTATTACTACCAGAACAGTGTGGACAAGCTGGATTTCGGCAACCGCTACTGCTTTGGTGTAAGTATTACCAACATCGGCACGAAGCTGCAATACTCAGATGACAACAACAGGAAGAGTTTTCTGCCGATGAACCTCCGTATCGGTGGCGGCTATACGTTTGTGCATACTCACGAACATGAATTTACCCTTTCCGTAGACATCAACAAAGTACTGGTCCCCACTCCCCCGCTGTATGCCCTGGATTCCAATGGCATGGAAACAAGCCAGATCCTGAAAGGAAAAGATCCTGACCGTGGCGTAGTGGAAGCAATGTTCTCCTCCTTTGGCGACGCGCCTGACGGCTTCCATGAAGAGTTACGGGAATTCACGATTGGATCCGGTATTGAATACGCTTACAGGCAGGCATTTTTTGTACGTGCCGGGTATTTCTACGAGCATCCGAATAAAGGCTACCGGCAGCATTTTTCCGCAGGGCTGGGCGTACGTGTATCAAATCTTGCGCTGGACATCGCCTATCAGCTTCCTACCGGAGAAAGTTTAATACAGAAAAGGACCCTGAAATTCTCGCTGGTCTATAATATAGGCGGAGCACGGGACGAGGCAATTCAACAACCGTAATTCATCTACTAAAATATCCAACATGAAAAACGAATCTATAACACCCAATAATATGAAGTCACTGCTCATACTTGCATTTCTTTTGTTTGCCGGATTCATGCCCGGCGTTTTTGCACAGGAATCTGTAAAGCCGGATAACACCGGCGGTAATACCGGAAGAGTAAGAGACATGCTTTTCCCTACTTTTCAGAAAGATCTTGCGGATCTGAACCTGAGATCAGCTTTCCCGGCAGCCGACCGTGCTGTAGTTTCAAAAGACACTAAATCACGTCTTTTTACCAACTACCAGGCGCCGCGCAGTAATGCTGCACCCAAACTCCGTGTTTCCAAAACCAAACCTCTCCCTTCCGATAGCGCCGCAGTTGCCGCACCGGGTAACCAGGCCCGTAAAGCAGTGGTACCTATACCCAGCCAGAACGGCGGAACATCACCTAAAAAGAATTAAGCGCATCGTAAACTATCACAAAAATGACTATTATGAAAAAGATATGCTACCTGACCTTTCTCCTGTTGACGGTATCATTTCATATTGTATGGGCTCAAAGCGGATTAACCGGCACCAACTACCAGGCGGTGGCCCGCAATACAAATGGGACAGTACTCAGCAACCAGGCCTTAACGGTGCGTTTTTCTATTTTGGGAGGTTCTGCAGCAGGACCTGTACAATACCAGGAAACACATAGTACCTCCACCAATACAGTGGGATTATTCACTTTACAGATTGGTAAAGGAACTCCCTTAACAGGCACGTACAGCGGGGTTCCCTGGGCGAATGCCAATCAATATTTAAAAGTAGAAGTATCTATAAACGGCGGCAACTTCAGTGAGCTGGGTACCTCCCAGTTAATGAGTGTACCGTACGCACTGTTTGCGGCCAATGGCACTCCCGGTCCGGCCGGACCAGCAGGAGCCGCAGGCCCGCAGGGAGCGAAAGGCGATCCCGGTGCAGCTGGACCGGTTGGACCGGTTGGACCGGCGGGAGCTGTAGGTCCGCAGGGAGCAAAAGGCGATCCCGGCGTAGCTGGCCCGGTTGGACCGGCGGGACCGGCGGGAGCTGTAGGTCCGCAGGGAGCAAAAGGCGATCCCGGCGTAGCTGGCCCGGTTGGACCGGCGGGAGCGGTAGGACCAGCCGGCCCGCAAGGTGATCCGGGTGTTGCAGGACCACAGGGTATTCAGGGTGTAGCAGGTCCAGTTGGCCCAATCGGCCCTGCCGGTCCGGTGGGTCCTGCAGGTGATATTAACGGCGTAGCTGCAGGTGGCGATCTTTCCGGCACCTATCCTAACCCGGTTGTACAGGCCCTGCAGGGCAAGGCGGTGAGCAATGTGGCGCCTGCGGCAGGACAAATTCTCAAATTTGATGGTGCACAATGGGTAGCAGGCGCCCCTCCGGGAGGTGGTTTAACCCTTCCATTTATAGCCACAGAAAATAATGCATCCACACTTTTCAGCATTACCAATGATGGCGACGGCACGTCCCTGGAAGGAGTTAACAATACCGCCACCAGTAGTATTGCTGCTGTCAGGGGGATTGTTTCTTCCGCTTCACCGGGTGGATTTTCCAGTGGGGTAAGGGGGATAAATAACGGTACCGGCGGTTTGGGCGTAGGTGTATGGGGCTCCCAGGCAGGTTCAGGCTGGGGCGTGTATGGCGTAACACCAAATGGGCTTGGCGTATACGGCAATAGCAGTGCCGGCGGTACCGGCGTATATGCCAACAGTAATACAGGTACCGGGTTAACTGCTACCAGTAATAACGGTATTGCGGCGAGTATCTCCATTTTCAATAATGCCAATAACAATAGCGCTTTAAGTGCCAGTTCAGTTGGTAACGGTACCGTAGTTAATGTAACTACAAGCGGCAACGGAGCCGGGGTACGAAGCAGCACTGGCGCCGGCTTTGCAGTTCATGGTATTACCAGTGCGCAAACCTCTGCCGGTATTATAGGAGATAACAACGGAGCCGGTGAGGCGGTTGTTGGAAGGACCACCAGTGACATTGCGGGGGCCGTAGTTGGGCGGAACGATGGCGGCGGCTATGGTGTACGGGGTTTTGTTACCAGCAATGCTACGGGTACCTCAATAGGCGTATTGGGCCAGGTAGGTTTAAACAATGGCGCCGGAAGAGCCGGACGTTTTGAAAATCTTAATGCCACCAATACCACCGGAAATACCCTGGAAGTGGAAACCAATGGTAACGGTAATATACCGGATAATACGCAGGGTAATGCTGCTTCCTTCCTGGTAGATAACACCAATAGTGTGGCGGCCGCCGTAAGGGGCGAGGTAAAAACCATTTTCGGGAACTTTGGGGCAGCTGGTTTGTTTGGTATTTCCTCCGGCACCGGTGGATTTGCCGGCTTGTTTCATGCATCCAATGCTGCGGGAAATGGTGCAGCGCTGGTAGCTATAACCGACGGTAATGGTAACGCCATTACGGCCAATGCCAGCAAAAATGGCAACGGCGTAGAAACCAATATAGATGGAGCCGGTAATGCCCTGTACGCCTGGGTGCCCACTTTTGCCACCGGCCGGGCGGGCAGGTTTAATATTTTTAATGAATCCAATACCAGTGATGTTATTACAGTAAACACAGTGGGCAATGGTATTGCTGGTAATTTCAAGGTAGACAAGGTAACGGGCACGTCTCCAGCGGTAAAAGGAGAAGTAAACTCCCAATTCTCCAATTTTGGTACGGCGGGTATTTACGGAATCTCTTCCGGAACAGGCGGATTTGCCGGTTTGTTTCATGCGTCTAATCCTGCCGGAAACGGTCCTGCGCTGATTGCTATTGCGGATGGTAACGGCAATGGTATTACTGCCAATGCCAGCAATGGTGGCGATGGTGTGGAAGCCACCGCAGACGGTACGGGTAATGCCATTTATGCCTGGATTCCCAATTTCAGCAACGGGCGGTCGGCGCGTTTCGTCAACTACAACACTGCCAATACGAAAGAGGTTTTACTGGTAGAAACACACAGTACGGGTAACCTTGCCGTTTTTAAAAGTGGTAACCCGGGCACTGTAAACGTGGCCAGGATCAATAGTGCCGGAAGGGGTTTCTTTAATGGTGGTACACAAGCTTCCGGCGCGGATGTGGCGGAATCATTTGCAGTAGCCGGAGCGCGTATAGCTTATGAAGCCGGCGATGTACTGGTGATCTCCACCCATACAGACCGGATGGTGGAAAAATCATCTGAACCCTATTCTACCCTGGTAGCGGGGGTATTTGCCACTAAACCGGGTTTGTTGTTAACTGAAAAGGATATTGATGCGAATTTAGATGAAGAAGTACCAATGGGTGTGATAGGTGTAATACCTACCAAAGTTTGCAATGAGAATGGTGCTATCCGCCGCGGAGATCTGCTGGTTACTTCCAGCAGGGCAGGTTATGCGATGAAGGCGGATATTGATAAAGTAAAACCAGGCCAGGTACTTGGCAAGGCGCTGCAGGAATTCAGCGGTGCAGAAGGCAAGATCAATGTACTGGTGAGTGTAAAATAAGTGAGTCTGAAATAACGAAAGGCGGGCATCCTGGGATGTCCGCCTTTTTTATGCCGGTATCCCGGATAAATGCTGTAATACTTAACGCGCATGGTAGTCTCCGGGTATCAACACAAAAAGGCAAACAGCTCCAAAAGGAACTGTTTGCCAAATATATTGAGTTGCCTGTAAGGGCTATAACTAGATTCTGAAGTGAGAGAAAGCTTTGTTCGCTTCTGCCATACGGTGAGTATCTTCTTTCTTCTTGAACGCTGCGCCTTCACCTTTGCTTGCTGCTACGATTTCGTTTGCGAGCTTATCAGCCATGCTTTTACCGTTTCTTTCGCCGGCGAAGCGTACTAACCATTTGATGCTCAGGGATATCTTTCTGTCCGGACGAACTTCTGCAGGAATCTGGAAGGTAGCACCACCGATACGGCGGCTTCTAACTTCTACACCCGGAGTAACGTTAGCTAATGCTTTTCTCCAAACCTCGTAACCGTTTTCACCGGTCATCGTGCTTACCTTATCCACAGCATCGTAGAAAATTTTATAGGCAATGCTCTTTTTTCCTTGTTCCATTACGTTGTTAACAAAGCGGGTTACCAGCTTGTCATTGAACCGAGGATCCGGAGCCAGAGGCAATTTCTTTGCAGCTTGCTTTCTCATTTATTGAAAATTACGACTATTTATAATTATTATTTTTTAGCCTTTTCCTTTTTAGTACCATATTTGGAACGGCTCTGCTTTCTGTCTTTCACACCTGCAGTATCCAGGGAACCGCGAACGATGTGGTAACGAACACCTGGTAAATCTTTTACCCTTCCACCACGGATCAGTACGATAGAGTGCTCCTGCAAGTTGTGACCTTCACCAGGGATATAGGCAATCACCTCAACTTTGTTGGTTAAACGCACTTTCGCTACTTTACGCAGAGCGGAGTTCGGTTTCTTAGGCGTGGTAGTGTATACACGAGTACAAACGCCACGACGCTGAGGGCAGCTATCTAATGCCCTGGACTTAGACTTAGCCCGGATAATTTCTCTTCCTTTTCTTACTAATTGTTGTATAGTAGGCATTCTTTACCTAGTTTTTTTATGTCGGTTTACAATGACATCCAAATTCCCCACAAAGGGATTTTGGGACGGCAAAGGTAAAACTATATGTGTGAATAACAAAATTGTTTCGAAAATATTTTTGCCGGAATGATCTCCTGGATAAACAGGGAAAGGTCTTATTATTCTGGTAGCAGCTCAGGATTACCAAAAACCGGATTGCAAAGGTATGATATCCGTTAGAAACTACCATAAAAAAATAGGGCCTTTTTATCGGCCCTATTCTCATGATGATAATAATATATAAAACGCTTATTTCTTGTCTATTATGTAATTCCAGTGCCGGATATCGGTGGTGCGGCCGGTACGGATATCATCCAGCCGCTGGATTACTTCCGCTCCTACTTCATATTTGGTTGTATCCAGTTTGATTTTAGTATCAAGGTAATCGAGCTGTTCTACATAAGCAACGCTGGAGGCGGTGCCCGTACCAAATACTTCGCGGAGGGTGCCATTATTATAGGCAGTTACCACTTCGTCGATGGAGATAGGTCTTTCTTCCACTTTAAGTCCCATGTCCGCCAGCACATCCATTACGCTGGCGCGGGTTACGCCTTCGAGGATGGTGCCCTGGGTGAGATCCGGTGTAATGGCCGTATTGCCGATGATGACGAAAACGTTCATGGTACCGCATTCCTGCAGGTATTTATGTTCGTAGCCATCTACCCAGAGGATCTGGTCGTAGCCCTGTTTCTTTGCCTGCATAGTGGGGTACATGGTACCGCCGTAATTGCCCGCAGCTTTGGCGAAACCAACGCCGCCGGGAAAGGCGCGTACATATTTATCCTGCACCAGTAATTTGATGGGCTTATTAAAATAAGGGCCGGAAGGTGAGTTGATGATGGCAAACTTATAGGTATCAGACGGGCGGACCCCAATAAATTCGTCTGCCGCAATCATAAAAGGACGCAGGTAGAGGGAACAGCCTTCACCGGTGGGTACCCAGTTGCGGTCCAGGTCTATCATTAAATCCAATCCGCCTATAAACAACCACTCCGGTACCTGGGGCATCCCCATTCTTTCGGCAGAGGTGTTAAAGCGTTTATAGTTATCATATGGCCTGAAGATCATGGGATGACCTTCCGGATCTTTATAAGCTTTGATTCCTTCAAAGATGGCCTGCCCATAATGCCAGGCTGCATTTGAAGGACTTACAGACAGGTTCTGGAAAGGCAGTATCTCCGCATTTTTCCATTCTTTTCCATCGAAATCGGCCACCAGCATATGGTCGGCATACATTTTACCAAATGCCAGGTTGTTGAAATCAACCTCACTCAGCCTGCTTCGCGTAGTTTTGGTGATTTTAATCTTCTGAAGTGCCTCTTCCTTAACTGTTGATTTATCTACCATCATGGTTAATCGATTTTATCTCAATATTTTTACATTTTAATCGCTCTGCCACCGGAACCCTATCGGAACCGGCAGTGCAAATAAACTGATTTTTCCCCAGAGGGGGTTTTCACATTAAACTAAACGATAATAAATATGTCGCTTGAGCAAACCCAACTTGATCCGTACTTTCTGGCTAAAATCTTTACCCAGCCAATCATTCCCGGGAAAAGCATGCCGGCTGAGGCCGTAGAAAAAGTGGCGCCCAAAGTCAAATATTTAGGAGAAAATCAAAAAAACATTGCGCTCTTCATACAAAACGAAAACGAAGCGTACTTAAACGAAGAATTATTCAACCTCCTCACTAATATATTAAATGCCTGTAAACTGGGAATGCAGGATGTATCACTTATTAACGTGATCCACTACCCTTCCCTTGCATTTCCCGATTGGCAGGCTGCCGTGAAGATAGAACGGAGCGTTGTATTTGGGATTGCACCAGAACAACTTGGGTTAAATGACATACCACTGTATCAGCTGGTAACTGTAAACGGTACCACGTTGCTGTTTTCCGATGAGCTATCCCTGATAGGCAGCGATAAAGTACTGAAAGCCAGGCTATGGGCCGGGTTAAAACAATTATTAGGCATTTAAATTGCTTTTCCAATCATATGAAATTGATATTCGCTACCAATAACCAAAACAAAGTAAAAGAGTTCCGGTCGTTGCTGGGCAACCAGTTTGAGATCGCCACCCTGCAGGAAGCCGGTATTGATATAGACATCCCGGAACCACACGATACTCTCGAAGCCAATGCCACCGAAAAGTCGGCCACCATTCACCGGATCACCGGGGAAAACTGTTTTGCCGAAGATACCGGCCTGGAAATAGCAGCCCTCAACGGCGCGCCGGGTGTTTTATCTGCCCGCTACGCCGGGGAGCAGAAAGAAGCCGCCGACAACATCGCCAAAGTATTACGGGAACTGGAAGGCCAGCCCAACCGCAGCGCGCAGTTCCGCACCGTTATTTCCCTGATACTGGATGGTAAGGAACACCAGTTTGAAGGAGTGAGCAAAGGCCATATTACCACATCCGTTAAAGGAGAAAAGGGATTTGGTTATGATCCGGTTTTTGTTCCCGAAGGCGAAACACGCGCCTTTGCAGAAATGGATCTCACGGAAAAAAACAGGTACAGTCACCGGGCCCGGGCCTTTGAAAAATTTGTGGCTTTCCTGAAACAAACAACAAACGTTTAGCATCTCCCTAAAAAATAACTATGGCAAGAGTCAAGATAGATTTACCTGCAACATTCCCCTTCAGCGTACAAATTCCTGTACGGATCAGGGATATTAACTATGGCAACCACGTAGGCAATGATGCCATCCTGTCTATTATACATGAAGCCAGGATACAGTTCCTCGGCAACCTCGGTTATAAAGAGCTGGATCATGAAGCCGGCGCCGGATTCATTATGGCCGATGTGGCCATTGCTTACAAAGGGGAAGGATTTTATGGAGATATATTTGATATTGCCGTTGCGGCGGGTGAATTTAATGCCCTGGGATTTGAATTGTTTTATCTCATCACTACTAACCGTAACGGACAAACGATTACCATCGCCGAAGCGAAAACCGGTATGATATGCTTTGATTATAAGGCACATAAAATAGCAAAACTGCCGGCCGATATGAAGACACGCCTGGAAACAGGAAAATAAAACCAACAGATTATGGATCTAACAGCAACACCCACTGCAGTGGAACAGGTGATTACAGCACGCCGTACGGTGAAACCCACCAGCATGAACGGCCGGAAGATTGCAGATGAAACGGTACAACAACTGCTGCAGCTTGCCGACTGGGCCCCCACACACGGGTATACAGAACCCTGGTACTTTGTGGTGTACAGCGGTGATAAAGTGCAGCAGTTTTGTGCAGATCATGCGGATATGTACAAACAGCATACCCCTGCCGACAAATATATTCCGGGCAATTACGATAAACTGAAAACACAAGGTAACCTGGCATCGCATGTACTGGCGATTTGTATGAAACGCGGGAACAATCCGAAGATCCCGGCGCTGGAGGAAATTGCCGCAGTATCATGCGCAGTGGAAAATATCTGGCTGGGCGCTACAGCCCTCGGTATTGCCGCCTACTGGGGTTCCGGCGGGATGACCTACCACCCTGCCATGCAGGAATATTTTGGTTTGGGAGAAGAAGACCTGGTACTGGGCTTCTTTTATATGGGTTATACAAACGAGCCTGCGCAGGCGGGAAGAAGAATGAAACCGTTTAATGAGAAGTTCAAATGGATGTAATTTTATAAGAAGATGAGGACCTGTTGATCCCCATCTTCTTATAAATTATTCTAACAGATACCCATTCACTTCGGCTGCAAAGCTGCTGATCTGTGTAGCTACCCAATGTTCATCTTTATGTAATTCTTCCGCCATAATGCGGGCTACGGCAGGGGCTATACGCAGTGCTTCCTTTGCATCGAGGAACAGCAGGCGCGTACGGCGGGCCAGAAAATCTTCAATGTTGCGGGCCATCTCCTCTTTCACGGCCCATACCACCTGCGCTTTAATGATATGATATTCCCGGCTCAGCTCCTCCTGCAAATCCGGCTGACGCGCCACCATCTGGTGCAGGTGCAATACGTCGCTGCCATAGAAATACCACGGATCTTCCCAGTTGACCTTATTGGTGGCGCCATGAATTTTCAGGCGAGGGGTGGCGGAGATGGTTTCCTTCCACTTCAACACCGTTTCCAGCTTATGTATTACATCCTCTGCCATCCTGCGATAGGTGGTCCACTTACCACCGATAATGGTAATAAGATTTGATTCAGACACAATTATTTTATGGCTGCGTGAGATTTCTTTTGTTTTATGTCCTTTCACTTTGGCGGCGAGCGGGCGAAGACCGGCCCATACACTGCGTACATCAGACCGTTGCGGCGCCCTGGATAAATACTGGCCGGCCGTACGGAGAATGAAAGCAATTTCCTCCTCCAGCGCACGGGGTTCCAGGCTGATATGATTAACAGGGGTATCGGTAGTGCCCATCACCACTTTATTATGCCAGGGAACAATAAACAGCACCCTTCCATCGCTGGTAGACGGAATCATCAGGGCGTTGTGGCCCGGCAGGAAATCGCTGTCGAGTACCAGGTGTACACCCTGACTGGCTGCAATAGATTTTGGCGCCGCCGGGTTATCCATTTCCAGCACATCATCTGCAAATACGCCGGTAGCGTTGATCACCGCGCGGGTATTGAGATATATTTCTTCTCCGCCGCCCAGGGTATCCTTCACTGTTAGTCCGCTGATATTTCCAAAGCCATCTTTTCGTAAACCGGTAACCTTCATATAATTCAGCACCGTACCGCCATTATCTGAAATGGACTGTGCCAGGTTGATGGCCAGGCGTGAATCATCAAATTGTCCGTCGTGATACAGCACGCCACCGACGAGGTGGTCCTGCTTCAGCGTAGACAGCCGCGCCAGGGTAGCTGATCTGGAAATATGCACCGACTTACCGAGACTGAGCCGGCCTGCCAGACAGTCGTACATTTTGAGGCCAATAGTATATTTCAGATTCTCCCAGAAATTAAAAGTAGGAATAACAAAAGCCAGGTTACGTACCAGGTGCGGGGCATTGGCAGCCAGCAATCCGCGTTCCACGCTGGCCTCCCTTACCAGCGATATATCGCCCTGCGCGAGATAACGTACGCCTCCATGTACCAGCTTCGTGCTTTTACTGGAAGTGGATTTTGCAAAATCCACCTGCTCCAGCAACAAAGTTCTGTACCCCCGTGTTACCGCTTCCAGGGCGGCGCCGAGGCCGGTAGCCCCTCCACCAATCACTATTATGTCCCAGGGTTCGAGATCCTTTCTTAATGAGGCAACGAGCATTTCTCTGTTCATAAGCTAGTTTTCATTGGTCTGCCAATCCTATACAAAATACTGAGGAATCGGATACCGGACAAATCAAAGCAGCTGATTCCAGAAAACTTAACGGCCGGGAGGGTTAAAAGTTTTAAATTCAGGAACATTTAGGCATTAAAAATGTTCCTGAATAGAGATCATTCAACTTTATAGCTTCGTATGTTTACCAGGATTCAACTCAATTACAGATATTTTCTGCAGCTGCTGATACTTACGGTTGTTATTACCGGCAGTTACAACGCCGCGGCACAGGGCAGCAAGCGAAAACCAAAATCCGATACCATTCACATGGTAGCTGTTGACAGCGCCACCATCAGCAAGAATATCCAGGCCCTGTCCAAAGATACCAGCCGGGTAAAAAAATCGGACACGTCTGTATCCATCCTGATCAACCGTATTGAGAGCTACACCCTGACGCTGAACGATCTTATGAGTTCCCTCCGCCGCGGATTTGATACCTCCCGTATCAGCGACGGACTGCCGCTGACAGATACGTCCCTCGCACTGATAAAATACAATATTGCCAGTTTGGGCCGCACCCCCAACATCAACGATATATACACCAACAAAGTAATGCTGGAGCAGTTGCAACGCAAACTCACCTCCTGGCAGACAGCCCTCTTTTCTTACTATGATAAGCTGATAAACATTAATGACACCATCCACACGATCCGGGGCGATACCGCCATGCGCAATATTCCTTCCGAAGATGAGCTGTACGGCTTCTATGTAGGCCAGGTAACCAACCTGATTCTTAAATTCCGCTCGGTAGACAGTGCCAATAAGGCCAGTCTTATTAAGATAGGGCTGCTGCAAAACAGGGTGGCCAACCGGTATATTGAAGTCTCCAATCTTTATGAGGACATGGACTACCGCCTGAAGCAGTTTGCATCCAACATGTTTGTGCGCGACTACCGGTACCTGTGGAAGCCGCACCGCGACAGCATCAACCCTCTTGAGTTTTTCCCCGTACTGAAAAACTCGCTGCATAAAAGCACTAAGGTGTTAGCCATCTTCTTTTCCATACAATGGCCGATATTTTTTGTGTGGCTGTTGCTCGCCGTATTGTTTTCCTGGTGGGTATACAACAATATCAGGCGCATCCGGCATAACCACAACGAACAGGAAGGCGAAACTATCCTGCAACACGCCCGGTACCTCTACCGTTACCCCCTGGCCTGTACCGTAGTGCTGGTTGCCTCGTTATCGTCCGTACTATCTGTACGTTACCCTATTCTCTTTACAGAAATCACCTGGGGTTTAAATGTGATCGCACTGACCATTATCTTCCGCACACATCTCCCTAAAACATTATTCAGAAGCTGGCTGTTACTGATCGGCTTATTGTTTGTTTACAGTCTGAATAACCTGCTGATAGAAATTACTTATGCAGAACAATGGGGATTATTAATCGGCGCCATCCTCTCGCTCCTGCTGGGGAACCGCCTGTTGAAGGAGTCTTCTCTCACCACCTTTGCACAACCGAAATTTACCCGGCCGGTACTGATGCTATTTACGCTCACCAGCGCTTTTTCCCTGATCATGGTTATTTTAGCCAGGGTAGGTATCGCCAAAATTATGGGATCTACCGCAGTGGTAAGCGCAGTGATGGCCCTGAGCCTGTTTATACTCGTGAAGATACTGATGGAATCCGTTTACCTGCAGGTAGAAGCCAATAAAGATTCCAGCACATTCATATCTTTTATGGACTACCAGGAAGTGCAGAAAAAGCTGAAAACGTTTCTCACCATCCTGGCTTTTGTAGGATGGCTGGTGATCATATCCCGCTGCGTTTATTTGTATGATACCATCTATGATGTTATTGTCGATTTCCTTTCTTCCCCGCATAAGCTCGGCAATTCAGATTTCACTTTCAGCAGCATCATCATTTTTATACTGGTGATATGGGTAGCCACGGTCGCCTCACAACTGATTGCCTATATGTTTGGTAACACTGGTCAAAGTGCCAATCCCAATAAAAAAACAAAATTCGGTTCCGCCCTGTTGCTATTGCGGCTGGCCGTACTGGCCGGCGGCGTATTACTGGCTTTTGCTGCCTCCGGCATCCCGATGGATAAAATCACCATCATCATAGGCGCCCTCGGCGTAGGTATCGGTTTTGGTTTACAAAACGTGGTAAATAACCTCGTATCCGGCATCATCCTCGCTTTTGAAAAGCCGATAGAAGTTGGAGACGTGATAGAACTCGGACCCCGCTCCGGCGTTGTAAAAGAAATAGGTATCCGCTCCAGTAAGATCAGCGCCTACGACGGCTCCGAAGTAATTGTTCCCAATGGCGACCTGATATCGCAACAACTGATCAACTGGACCAGGGCCAACCGGAATAAAAGAATCACCTTTGCTCTTGGCGTTGGCTATGGAAGTAATATTGACCAGGTTACGGAGATTATTCAATCTGCCTTTACCGATCGCAAAGATGTGCTTACTATTCCGGCCCCATTCATACAGCTGACCGACTTCGGAGATAACGCAGTGAATTTCAAGGTGTACTTCTGGGTAGGCGACCTGGATAATGCAGGCAGGCTTCAAAATGAGGTGATGTCGTTCATTTACACGGCCCTTAATCAGGCAGGTATTGAAATCCCTTATCCACAGCGGGATTTGCATATCCGGTCAGTAGATGAATCGCTGTTAAAGAAATGGGATAAGCCTGCTCCGGGCGGCACGCTTTAAAAAAAATTATAAAAAAACGTTGGATTCATTTTGAATTTTCATTTTTAAGCCGTTATCTTTGCACTCCCGTTTTGGAGCAGCAGGCGCTACTGATAGTAGTTACAGCGATCCGGATGGAGAATAAGGCGAGGTAGCTCAGGTGGTTAGAGCGTTGGATTCATAACCCAAAGGTCTCGGGTTCAACTCCCGATCTCGCTACACGGAAATTTTAAAGGCTTTCAGCATTGCTGGAAGCCTTTTTGTTATCTGTATATAAGTTATTTTTTATTATCAGCTCTCTAACAACAAAACAACCCTAATTCTATTAGATGTTATTTGCCGGAATTGAAGCTTTCAGATTATCATTTTGGAATATTCACTCATCTTTTTATTAATTTGAATGTAATACGTGCAATTATGAATAATCTTAAAAGAATAGTTTTACTGACAGGCATTGGAATCTGTTTCTGTGTATATGGATTTGGTCAACAATTAGCCGATGTCAACTGGCTATTGGGAAGATGGGAGCAAAAAACGCCTAAAAGAACTATTTATGAAACCTGGATATTCAACAATGACTCCACCTATTCCGGCAAAAGTTACCTATTAAATGAAAAGGATACGATTGTTTTAGAGACTGTCTGTCTGCTACAGAAAAAAGGCACTTTATACTACATTCCGACGGTAACTAATCAAAATAATAGTATGCCGGTGTCTTTTAAACTAACATTCGCTTCAGGTAATAAATTAGTTTTTGAGAATCCTGCACATGATTTCCCACAGAAAATAACTTACGCGCTTATTTCATCGGATTCTCTATTAGCTGAAATATCGGGTGCTTTAAATAATAAACAAGAAGTTCGGCGGTTCCCTATGAAAAAAGTTCATTAAGAAAATGCAGCTATGAGATATTCTGGTTCATAATATCATCAATATTATACTGAAATAAAGATATTGGCAAATCATAATAGCATTCAAATCTTGTAGTAATTGGTTAGATATTCCGCCACTTCTGGCTACGAATGGGAGATTCTCCCAAATTGCTTGAGGGCTGTTCTACAAAGAGCAGCCCTTTCTTATTTACATTCCTATAATTACACATTAAAGCAGGATGCAACAAAGGTGTTCTAAAGGATTTTTCCGTCAGTTAGCCGTGTGCATAGGATAAAATATTTCGCTTAATGTTTCATCCAACGCTTTTTATTGAAATTGAAATCCTGTCTGACATTCAACTTATACGAATTGTTCCGTTCACCTGGTGTGCTGCTTTGAATACCGGTATAGCTCAGCGATCCATAAAAACTGTAAATGTCGCCGCCCCCTGAAAGCGAGACCGTATGATTAGTTGAGGCTGCATTTCTGTAAAAAATACTGGAAATTTCACTCCTGTTATCGATGGCAGCCAGACTATCCAGCGCCTTATTCGCCTGCGCACCGGTGATTAGCCCGCGATACTCATCATATTGAATTTGCAGGTGCGGAGAAACCGGAGCAAAGACCTCTACTGCATTCCAGCTATAATAAGGCACAAATTGAGGAAAGATTTCCTTTGCGGTAGCAATAAAATCCCTGCTGTTCATTTTCGGGATATAGGACAGATCCGGTTTACCCTGGAAATTATAATAACCGTCGTAATCGACCCGTAATTTTTGTCCTGTTTTACCCTTTTTGGTAGTAATAACAATTACCCCGTTCGCCGCTTTTGCGCCCCAGATAGAAGCTGCGGAGGCATCTTTCAGAACAGTTATATCCGCAATATCCTGCGGATTGATGTTGGCGATGGGGTTAGAGGTGTTCATAATATTATTACGGGATGCATCACTGGTATTATCACCCGGTAATTCCACGCCGTCTACCACGATCAATGGCGACCTGGTAGAGTTGAGGGAAGTCAAACCCCGAACCAGTAACGGCTCTCCACCCGGTGCATTGTTTACCACCAGGCCGGGTACAAGCCCATCCAGTCTTTGGAGAATATTGGTAGTGCTGGATCTGCTGGCAACAGTGCCCATGTCCACTTTTGCTACTGCCCCCGTATTTCGTTCCCTGGTAATATTCTGATACCCCGTAGAAACAATTTCAATAGAGCCCAGCTTTTGTTCCGAAGGCACCAGAATAACCGAAATCATTTCTGAATCGTTCACCTTCACCTCTTTTTCATTGAATCCTATGAAGCTTATTATTAACACTGCGCCTTTTCCCGCTTCTATATGAAACATCCCCTTTTCATCGCTCACAGCTACTACCTGGCTACCTTTAATACGGATAGTAGCCCCGGGCAGAGGATTTTTATCAGAGTCGGTGATTGATCCCGACACCTTTGTTTTAGGCTCCGCAGCAGCAGATAAACTTCCATTTTTCCCTGATGCGTCAATATCTCTGCGCATCACTACCACATTACCCTGCTTCATCTCGAAAGCAAGTTTCTCCGGCTTCAAAATGGCGGTAAGGAAATCATCCAATGGCATCTGCTGTGCCTCAATAGTCACAGGATGCGCATTCTTAATATGTTCATCATTATAGAGAACAGTTACTCCCGTCTGTTTCTCAATAATTTTAAACACATTACGCAAAGGCTCTTTGTGTAGTTTGGCAGTGATAGATTGCGCCAATCCTATGGCTTGTGCCTGAACTAAGACGACAGTTAATAAAACAAATGTTAGTTTCATCGCGAACCGCATTTTGGTTGATACCGGACGGCAGGAGAAGCCACGACAGGCTAACCCTAGCCTCCACGGCTGGTTTAAAGCAGAAAAACGCATACTTTCTGAATAATTTTGGTTGGTTTCTATTGATCCCGAACAAGATGCTTTATTGGCATACCAAGTCATTACCGGAGAGACTCCCGGCATCTTTGGTTTTTTACCAAGCAGCCTGCTCAGTGCATTATTTTGTTATCAATGACACTTGCTGAATGGATAGTCAACAGCCATCAGGGAAGTATAATTAATGTCCTGTTTCCTTCCAGTTTGTAGTGAAGTCCCACCTTGCTCAGAAAATACAGAACATCGGTAAAGGGAAGGCTTCTCTTAACAGTACCGCCCAGCTGTACCTTCGGAATTGTTTGCTGATAAATTACTTCAATATCATACCACCTTGCAAGTTGCCGCATAGCCTCCTCCAACGGGACATCATCAAAGTCAAAGACACCATTTTTCCAGGCAACAACCGAAACTGCATTTACATCGTCAAAAACCTGGATAGGCCTGTTTCCGGTGGTTGTGAGCGCCTGTTGTCCGGGCTTAAGCAGTTTGTAGGCTGACCCTTTCATTGCGACCCGTATCGCTCCAGCCAGCAGCGTGGTTCGAACGGATTGCTCATTGTTATATGCATTCACGTTAAAACTTGTTCCGAGTACTTCAACAGAAGTTCCGCCGCTAACCTCTACCCTGAAAGGAATGGAAGGGTTTTGAGCTACTTCCATGTACACTTCTCCTGTAACACTAATAAGTCTTTCCTTACCCGTAAATACTACCGGGTATTTAATGGAACTTTCCGCGTTCAACCACACGCTGGTTCCATCTGATAACCTAAGCTGGAACTGCTTTCCCCTCGGAGTAGATATTGTATTATACTGAACTTCTGAACCTGTTCTTTCGTACTCAAATACCCCATTGGTAACTTTGGCAACTGTCCCTCCCTGTAATGTTATCCGGCCATTTTTAACAGTATCCAAAAGTACCTGTGATCCGTCTGATAAGGTAAGTAAAACGCTACTTTCCCCCTGTTGCCCATTTGTTATCGACTGCACAACACCAGTTGGCGTTTCCGCTTGTTTTTTGTGATATAAATAATAAATACCAACACCAATTATCAATGCCACAGAAGACGCTACAGCCCAACTCCATTTCCGTATGAACGAATTCCTGTGACCAACATGCATACCCTTCCCTGTTTCCTTATCAACAGGGAACTCTCTGCCAGGATAGCGATCCAGGATATTTTTGATCATCGTTTGCTGCTGAGCTTCACTAAAGAGGCCTTCATCCTGTATTTTTTCCCACATGTCCTCCAGTACAGGAATAATTTCCTGCTCAGTAGAAGCCGATTGCAACATATCAATAAGCTCCCGTCTTTCTGCTTCGGTAAACCGGTCATTTGACCACCGTTCCAATAGGTGCTGTAGTCTGCTATTCACAGTCAATCAATTTATCTCAACGGATATGATCCATCTTTATCTTAGGAGAAAGCTTCTGTAAAAAAGGGGGTATTCCAATTGAAAAAAAATTTACAATTTTATAATCAGGAAGGAAATTATGATTGGCAGGCCATTATTCCTGATGTAGTCAACGATAGATGAAGAGGCAATCTGGAGGTATTTTTTTACAGTTTCCCGGCTAATCTGCATTTCCTCTGCTATTTCGGCATATTTTTTCCCTTCTAACCGGGCAAGCATCCAAACCTTCTTTTGCTGCGGCGGTAGCCGATCTACCGCATTTTTTACCAATATATCGTACGCTTCCTTTAAAGAGGCCTCGTCCTGTCCCTCTAAGCCGTCGGCCGCAGTTTGTGTAATTTGATGCCACTCCTCCCGTTTTTTGTACTCTCTATCGATGTTCTTCAGCATCCTGACTGCATGATGCCTCGAGATTACGAATAACCAGGAACGAAAGCTTTCCACTTCTCTCAGAGACTCCCTTGTTAGCCATAGCTGGGTGAAAATTTCCTGTATCACGTCGGAAGCTATATCCTGATCTTTGGTAATTTTGACCAGGTATGTAAAAAGAAGGCCGGAATACGCTTTCACAAGCATAGCAAACGCCTGCTCATCCCCTTCGGAGATCTGCAGCAGCAGTTGGCGGTCACTATTATGTTTAATACCTGACAATTAATAAGTTGATTGATCCGAATTAGCCACAATGTTATTAAAAATTTCACACAGTTAGTATTAGCTTTTGGCTCATATCATAATATCTTTCTTCGGCAGATCAGACCTGTGATCTTAAAACAAGTAGTGATTTTTCCGGGCTTCTTCGCATTCAGCTACCAATTGGGTTGCTGGATCCAAGATGGTATCAACGGGGCTGAATATGAAACGCAGGCACAAAAAGCAGCTACCTGCAAGAGTACTGGAGCCCTTACTGAAAAAGAGGCTGCTCAGTCTGAGACAGCCTCTTCTACTTACATCTGATTAGTTTCAGCTGGTAACGTTGAAAGCATCATCGTATTCCACAGTTCTCTCCCTCGCCTAACATTGTATGGAAAGGCTGGTTCAATGAAATCGAAGAAAGCTGGGTATATGGAATAGAATTAAAACCAGATCTCAGTGGCGTAATTGGTGAACCGATACTGCTATTGCGTCCGCCGGTTAAGATGAAAGATAAACAGGCTGGATGGGAAAGCCGCTCGGTTACATCGAAAGAACCAACTCCTCAATATGTTTAGCTTCAAAAGGTCAATTGACTTCCTGCAATAAAAAATAATACTATGGCGCGGTTGTATAGTACTTGTTTGCCAAAAAATATTTCTTCAGTGCAGGATTGGAAATGTCGAACGCATAATTTACCGCAAGGAGGAAACGAATACATTACAAAGCAACCCACCCCGAAAAATTCCTTTACTCATTACCGGAGCAGGGTCACCGCCAAATAAAAAGCAATAAACGATGGCGGGTAAAAAAATACTGACAAAAAGCGATAAAAACTCTGACTGATATACCGATAAAACATGAAGTGGAAGGCGACACCCTCCTGAAAAGCCTTAACCCAGCGGACAGCTGACAGTAAAAGTACTTCCTTTATTAACTGCCGAAGAAACAGTAATGCTTATTCCGTGATACCAGGCAATAGTGCTGGCAATAGAAAGCCCCAATCCGTAGCCTTCCAGTTCCGTTCTGGCAACCTACGGTAAGACCCAGGATATTAATAACAGAGAAGGTTTTATTCCGGATAAGATTCCGCCACGCTACTTTAAAATAGTTGCCAAACATAAGATGCAAAGTCTTTGATTATCTGTATCACAGAAAACAATATACCAGTTCTCAATCATCTTAATAGCAATAAATTATACACATGAAATTAAACACTTTCTTCAGTTTCAGTACAATTTGCTGTTCAATTGTGAACGGGCAACCGACTGGCTATTTCTTCCACTTCTGTGCAATCTGTATAGCGGTATCAATCATATAAGGTTCCCAGTTTTCAATTTGCCAGGCGGTATGTGCAAGGGAAGAGCGGGAGAGCGATTGGATAGCCTCCTCACAGGAAGTGGCCGATTCCAGTATAGCAGACAGTTCCAGCTGCTGATGATATAAAATTTCATCTTCAACAACCTTACCTGTTATTACCGGGTATAATGGTAAAAAGGATTGGTAAGATGATGTACCGGGTGTGTTTTTCTTCTTCACAATATTTTCCATCTTTCCAAAATCATTGTAAAAAGTAGTCCTGCTTTCCTCCGTGGTAAGGGCATTTCCAAGTTGTTCGAGCACCACATATTTAAGATGGGGACAGCGGGCTATCGTGTTTTCCAGTAAATGAAATACTTCTGCCGGAACGGCATCATCATGTGTATCTCTCCGGATTTTCTTCAGCGGGCTATTGGGAGCATTTTCCCAGCTGCCGCCTGAAATATGTATCTCCCTTACTTTATCTAACGGGTAGCGCATAATTATTTCTTCGAACGGGATATTAAAATTGTGGATCTGGCAATAGAGGTTATGCAGATCGAGGATGATAAAACCATTGACAGGTTCCAGGAGTTGTTCCAAAAAGGCGCCGTGACGTTTTACTTCGTCAAGGGAATAGGAAAAGGCCAGGTTCTCCAGTCCTACCGGGCATTCACATGCTTCATAGATCCGCTTCAACCTGTCTCTCCCAATGTCGAGTGTGGTTTTTGTATAGGGAATATTCAGCGGAGCGCCGTGATGAAAGTCTCTGCCTGTCATGAAGCCAAAATGTTCTGTCACATGATCAAGCCGGAATCCTTCCCTGACCTTTTTCAATTGTTTCAGCCAGTCGGCCTGCTCCTGGCGCCACCTGCCGGAAAAAAGGGAAAAGAAGACGCCATGACCAATGAGACGCTGTTCATTGCTGTAGGCTGTCAGTAATTCAAGAAACCAGGATGGGATCTGCTGTACTTTAAACAACGCATCAAACGACCATTCAATGGCTTCAAGCCGTGATTCTTCCATTAGCGGAAGACACGCTGCCAGTATGTTGGCGTCCAGGTTGCAGGCGGCTGCTGATAAAATTTCCGGCACCTTTTGGAATCAAGTTTAATGATAACAGGAGAATCAGCCCATTCCGCAAGCAGGACAACCATTTTCATATGGCTTTTTCACTTCTTCTTTCTTTTCTTTTGGCTTAACTGATTTATCCTTGTTACAGGAAGAGGTTGTTTGAACGGTGATGCCAATCAGGATGGCGCCGAGTAATGATTTTGGCAGTTTCATTTGATATTCATTTAAGGGATGAAATTCTACAGTGTTTTTCAAAACAAGGTTACCTGTTAAACGGGAGGAACATGGAAAAGTTACAGGAAATATATTCTTAACATTGGGTAGCGGGTTATCGATGGTCTGGAAGCGATGCGCAGGGTCATCGGTGGCTTTCTCAATAATACCAGTGATTTAAATATAGTCTGTAGAAAGATGACAACTGCAGGAGCCACCACTTCTCCTGCAGTTGTTGCTTAAAACTTAATGGTGAGGTTAGCAGTTACCCTTGTTGGGTTTTGTGCTGCCAGCCGGGTAGACCAGTACTTTTCATTGGTAATATTATCCACTTTCACGCCTATACGGTAAACGGGTTTGTCGTAAAACAGGGAGGCATCCAGCACGGTGTAGGAAGGTATGGTAAATGCAAAGGTGTTAGTGTTGGTTTGAAACGACTGGCTGCCATAGTTGCCGCCAAAAGCAAAGCCCAATCCTTTGGCAGTGCCGCGCACGAGGCGGTAGCTCACCCACAGGTTGGCCGTGGTAGCGGGTCCGGCTGAAGACGGCCGTAGTCCCTGGAATTTGGCATTCGCTTTATCCATTTTACTTTCGTTATACGCATAGCCGGCAATGATATTTAACCCCGGAACCGGGTTGGCAATTACTTCGGCTTCAAAGCCTTTGCTAAGCTGGGTTCCATCCTGGAGAGAAAATCCGCTGTGAGCGGGATCGTCGTATACAGAGTTGGTAACAGAAATATCGTAGTAGCTAAGCGTGGCGTTTAACTTCTCATTGAAAAGATCCGCTTTAATACCTCCCTCAACCTGGTTGGCCTGTTGCGGTTTAAAAGTATTGCCGCTATAATCGGTTCCCGATTGGTTCTGGAATCCATTCATATAGTTGGCAAACAGGGAAAACCGGTCCTTAATTACCTGGTATACGATCCCGAATTTGGGTGATAAGGCTGTTTGGGTGTAATTACCTACGGTGAGATCTTTACTGGGATAATAAGCCCCCAGATTGTGATAGTTATCCAGTCTCAGGCTGGCCATCACCAGCAACTGCTCTGTGATATTGATAACGTCTGAGAAATAAGCGCTGTAAGTATTTTCGCGGTTACTGTCGAATGCCAGGAATTTCAGTTTTGCGAACAGTGGTGTTACATTATCCTTGTTGAAATTATAATAAGCGTCTCCGGGAGTTCTGTAGTTAATGGCCGGCATATTCACGATGGTATCATTCCGGGAAGCGCGCAGGCTATAAAAATCCACGCCTACCACTAACCGGTTACGCATTTTACCGATACGGAAATCGCCGATAAAGTTTTGCTGGATATCTGTACCATAGTAAGGGTAGGTTTGCGAGGTAACTGCCTGTCGCAGGGTGCTGTCGCTTAATATATTCAGCTGGGTAGTGAATCCATCGGAGCTGGAGCGGGTGCGGGAAAATACCGTTTGCGATGTCCAGTTATCGGACAATTTATATTTTATCTGTCCAAAAACATTTAGCTGCTGGCTGTTATAGCTCATGGTATTATTGGCATAGGAGAGCTTATAGGGCATGCCCAGTTCTTCTACGCTATGCGCCTTGCCTTTGGTGTAGGGGGCTACCCTCATTGGAGAAGTAGCTTTGTAGCCACTCATTTCCACATCCAGTAAAATGGTGAGCCGGTCGTTTACCTTATAGGAGAAGCTGGGCGCCATCAGATAATTTTTACTGAAGCCGGCGTCCTGGAAGCTACGTTCGCTGTGAATAGCGCCGTTGAAGCGGAACAGGGCTGTTTTCTGTTCGTTTACGGGGGTATTGATATCCAATGTGAGGCGGTTCAGGTCCCAGCTGCCTCCGGAGTAAGACACTTCTCCTTTGAAGCTGTCGAACGGCTTTTTGGTAACCCGGTTAAACAGCCCGCCAAAAGAAGAAAGGGTGCTGCCAAATAGTGTAGCAGAGGGGCCTTTGATCACTTCTATGCGTTCCAGGTTAGCCGGGTCTACATTGGTATATACAAAACTGCCAACGCCGTTGCGTACCAGGTTGGCGGTGGTAAAGCCTCTTGAAGTGGCGGAGCTTCTTCCCTGGTTGTATACGATGGGGATACCTGCTCCCGGTATATTTTTGAAGGCGCTGTTATAATCTGTTACCAGTTGTTCTTTCATCAGCTCCTTCCCTACCACGCTGTATACCTGTGGGTTTTCGAGGTTTCTTAGCGGCAGTTTGGATACATCTTCGCTTTCTTTTTTGGCAAAGCGGTTTCCCCCGGTGGCCACCACTACTTCTTCGAGGTTTTGGGAAGATGTTTTCAGTTCTATCTGCAGCAGTACACTTTTGCCGTTTACTACAGATACGGCTCTCCTGATGGTTTCAAATCCCACCATAGATACTTCCAGCTGATAGTTGCCGTCCGGAATATTTTTAAAGATAAATTCACCGCTCTGGTTGGTGATCATTCCTTTTGCAATGCCTTTCAGGATTACGGTTACGTTGGTAGCCGGATGTCCGTCTGATGTGGTGATAATGCCCTGAATGGTATTATTGGCTCCTTCGTCCGGCACGCCGGCATATATCAAGGTAAATGGAAGTAGAAAAAATGTTAGAATCAGGTATGCCCTCGTCATGTTGGTCTTATCGTTTACCATGCAAAGGTGCATTGAGAAAACACCAAATTACCTACTGTATCGGGAAAACAATTTACGCAATCGGGAAATAATTATTTATCCACAAAGGCAACCCTTGGGCTGGTATTTACGCAAAACACGCCACCAGAGAGGATATCCATCTTCTCATTCCCCAAAACGGATAGCTTCCTGGTGAACCCTAAAAGGCCCACCAGGATGACCATATACAGCAAGTCCCGGCCACTACCCATTGAAGGCGGTGGGCAACAAGCATCAAATTGTTTAAAGTAAGGTTTCCCGGATTACAGGTGGGCAGGCGCAAAATAACCGCGTAAAATCTTCACGGCAGTACCAATCTGGTTTTTTACCGTTTGAATGCTGGTGTTCATCTCTTCCGCTATTTCTTTATGGCTTTTCTGATCATAATGCCTTAAACGGAAGGCCGTAGATGATTTAGGCGGTACTTTTTTATTCAGCGCGATATTCACCTGGCAATAAATTTCTTTACTTTCCAGCGGATCGCTTGGTACAAAAGCCTCATCCGGAATAACACAGGAAAATTTCCTTTCGCGTGTTATTTTATTGAGGCAGCGGTTACGTATACTCGCATAGAGGTAACTCTTCATAATGCAGCTACTGTCCCGGTTCTGGTAGTTAGCATCAATTTTCAGGAACAATTTCTTCTGCCAGAAATCCAGAAAAAATTCCTGAAGAACATCCTGTGCTTTGTCTTCGTCCTTTAGCATGTCTACAGCCAGCAACAGGAGGATGCGGCTATATTTTTTGTACACACTTGTAAATGCTTCGGCACTGCCATCTTTAAGCAGTTCCAGCAGGACGGCATCTTGGTTGTTATGTTGCATTCTCATTTCCTTTTGAGAGACTGGTTTAGGAAAAAAATTTTCGACTTCTATTGACAATACAGTGTTAGAAAAATCAAGCTTTCTACTGGTTTAACACGGTGGTTGAAAGTGGTTTATTTTGAATTCCGTTTTTCTAAATCTGGAATAAAAGTAACGTTATAAAGCATCGTAAGTGGTTAATCCGTTGTTAAGCACGAATGTTTTAGAAGTGGTAAGATCCAATACCACGGCTGCTTAGAGAGGAAAATATAAACATTGTTTAAAAATACAATATAAATGCCGGCGGTTGGGGTTAACGGACCTGAAAATAGCACACAGAAAAGAACAGATCACCATGTAGTGCCGACCGGAAAGAACAAGAGAAACAAGAGGAGAAATTATACAGATGACTTCAGGAAATCACCATCTATGATCAGGAGTTTTACGCCGGTGGCTGAACTGTATGGTTTGCCACCACGCCGTGCCGCTTTCTCCCGGGTGCGCTGTCTTCGGAATTAACGACCAATCGATAGTCTGAATGGGAATATTGGTACTCATAGCAGATAATTTAACGTACACGGATATACGCTTCTATAATTTCGTGATTTACATTCAAACTGTCAATCTTTTCTATACCCCGCTGGATCAATGTATCGTGCTGTAAACTGAGTGTAAAAGTGAAATGCATATCTTCCCAAGCGCGGTAGCTGCAATACTGGAGATGTTCTTCGTATTTATCGCCTGTTAACACATAAGTGCCCGCACCGGAATCAAACACGGCGGTGCTGCTGTCACTTCCTTTTGAAACATCATGCTTGAAAAACGCAAAATGACTGCCATCAAACATTTTGATCATCTCCTGTCCTTTTACCGGGTAGGTATCTGTGGTATCTCCGTTCTTGATCATCTTACTGTAAGCTAATTTCCAGGTACCTGTCAAAGGTAATGCACCAGCGGTTTCCGGCGTTTTTGTTTCCGCACAGGAAACAACGGTCCATCCAATAATACCAATGGCAGCAAGCATTCGTAGGTTCATAACGTTTAGATGTTTGAGTGAAAAGTTTTTGATAAGCCCTGTTCGGAGCGGAACACAAGGTTAATAAAAAGATGCTGATTTTAAAATATACGGCAAAATAAAAGGGAACAACATATCCGTTATGCTGTTCCCTTTCTTTCATAAATCAGTTGTGTTACCTGATCACCTGCAGCTGATCACTGCCTGCCGGCTTATGCAGCAACAGGTTATATATCTTATACTTATTGTCTGTAATACCTGCCAGGGCCGATTCTCCCCTTAGTTCATCATCTGTCCGGATTAATCCCACTACCCTGCCATCACCAAAAAAGCGCAGTTCATAATGCTCCAGTGGCAACATTTCCAGGTGATAAGCTTTGATCTGATCAAACCGGTTCCAGGTTTCTGCTGCATCAGCAGGTTTGTTCTGAAAATAAGCCTGTTCCGTTTCCAGTTCCCGGTTGTAGATCTGCTCCGCTACCGCGTTCATGTTGCCGTCTGCCATTAGTTTGCGGTATTGATTGTAAAAGGCCAGCACTTCTTTTGTGAGCTGCGCCTTATCTTCTTTCCGGAGATCCTGGCTTTGGCTCCATCCTTTCAGCTGGTAAGGGGTAGAAGCCTCAAAGGCGCCTTTAAATTCGAGGTAAGGCACATTATCCAGCTTTATTTCAGGCATTTTATAATAAAAGAGTTGTTTGTATTCTTTTGGTTTTTCTTTTTCTTCATCGCCATACAGTACTTTTACTTCCAGGCCGCAGTTTTTTGCCAGTAAAAACGGATCCATCTTATCATCGTCGTCTACTTTTGGAAACACCCTGATAGTAATGGTCTGCTTACCGCTTTTCAGGATATTGGGAGATACGGGCCATACTGCGCCACCCTGGTTCCCGCTGCCAAAATCCGTATAGGCGGGCATATCATTAACCAATATTTCATAAGTACAATTGTAGCTGTTAAAATCCAGGATAAAACGTGGATTATAGTCATATTTCTTTACCAGTTTATAACTGTTCAGATATTTTTCCTTAATGCCCTGATTCATGCTTTCTTTTTTTGCATTTGTTCCCTGCCCGCAGCTATGCAGGCCGATCATTAAAATTAATGAGATGATAACTGCTGGTTTACTCATCCGTCCGATTCTTTTTTTGTTAAGTATATTTTTTTCAAAGAGATCTTTTTCTCATCAATACCGATTTCAAAAGACGCTTTGGGATTGGCTTCCACCAGTTTATTGTATTCGGCCGGCTTCTCCGGAGCCCCTTTCTTCTTCTTTACTTCTTTTGTTTTCTCCCCTACATTCACCTTTGCCTCTACATACCCTTCAATTTTTATGCCTTCAAAAATCAGGTCAAACCCCACAAACAACCCGGCGTCGTCAGATCCAATCCTGGCCTGTAACCCCAAACCGGAGCTTCCTTCCAGTCCTATCCCCAGCGCCACCACTACTTTTACCTTAAACGCGGTGGCTGTTTTACTCAGGTACAGCTTACATTCCAGCTTCACTGACACGGCAGCGCCGCCCTTTATCAGGTCTTCTTTCTTTTCTGAAGCGCCGGCTGTACGGGTAAATACATTCCCTCCTACCGTGTTGTGTTTAAAGGTAGCTTCCAGGTCTATTTTACCGGATAAGGTTACACTGATATCCACTTTGCTGTCATCGTCTGCGCAGATGTACAACAGTGCATCCACCGCTTTTAAGATAGCATAGGCAATGGGATGCCGGCGGCAAAGCAGTTCCAGGAAGTCCCATTTCAGATCGATCCCTACCAGCGGTTTTGCGTCCAGCTTTACCAGCACGGTTTTGCCGGCGCCCCATAGTTTGCTGTCGCCTTTTTGGGGTGGCATGGTTTCATAATACCACGAGGCCGCCAGTCCCAGCTTTGGAAACTGCAGTTCATAATCAAATGGTTTCCGCTGCATCCGCTGGATGAGCCCCTGGATATTTTTATCCGGGTTTCCTTTATTCTTGTTGATAAACTCGTCGGGGTCTTTTCCATCATCGCCGGAAGTATCGGCTTTGTTGGTATGGTTGCCATGAATAATGTTCCTGAACTCTTTTACCAGGTTCCATCCGGCTTTTAATACATTGTAGTATTTGGCGATCATATCCTCAATGGGATCCACGCTCTCGGTATCATTATTCCATTCCACCTTGATGGAAAAATCGAACTCCTTCAGCAGTTCAATCAGTTCTGCAAAGTTACCTTTTGATTTTACAGGTTTGGGCGCCGCCTTTTTATCTTTTGGCAGCGCGAACATCTCACCGAGTTCAGTGCCCAGCTCCTCATTGTGGCGATCCAGTGTAGGCGTGGGTTTGCTCCAGCGGCCTTTTGCAGCTTCGCCGATCTTCTCCACCCCTTCCAGCCGGTTCATGGTAAACCGTTGCAACGCGTTCTTTATTCCTTTACCGTTATTGGCTTCCGCGAATTTGGTTTTCAGCGCGTCAAAGTCGGCTTTGTCCATGTTGAACGCCAGGGCGGCGGTCCATTTTATGTCGGGGTACACGGCAAAGTCGATGACATGTTTCCAACGGCAGGTTTGAATGGTTACCGGGAAATGATCGGCCTGTGCGGCGGGAATCCACAGGTAGCCCAGGATTCGCTCGAAAACTAGGTGATTATTTTCATCAAAGAAATTATACTTATACTGTGCGTCAAATTCCAGCTCTTCATCCGATACTTTTATCACGCCGGAAAAAGAAGCATTGGTATCTCTTTTAAATTTATAGTTATTGGCTTTTATTTCAAATTTCCCTTTGGCCGCACTCTCTTTCTCTTTTTCCCGTTTTACGCCGGCCTTCACATCTTCTTTCTTATATCCTTTGGCGCCAAAGCTGCTCAGGTCTATTACATGATCTTTATGCTTCGGTGAAGCGGTACATTCATCTTCATGGGTCACCAGGCTTTGTACACTGAGTTTGATGGTTTTCTTTGCGGTTTCACTTCCTGCTACTATATTATAAGTGAGATTTTCCGGGGCTTTAAAGTCCAGTACATTTTCATCAAAGATGGTTTGTACCCCGTCTTTATCTTCCACGGTGATCATGCCATACTTGCAGGGCTGGAACTTGCGTGTGTTGGTAGGAATATCACCGGCCAGCACTGGTTTATTGCCGCCATACATCAGGGGAGATTCCTTCACCTGGGGATCTTCCTTCACGCTGAGAAAACACTTCGACAACGTTTTAGAGATCTTGCCATCGCGCGTTTTTACAATAGGGTATATTTCCAGCACTTCGCCTGCACCGGGCTTCCATAGGTCATCCAGGAAAACGTCTACCACTATTTTCTGTACAAAATTCTGGTAAGTAATGGAGCCGGCGGCCACCTTCATATCTTTTCCTGATTTATCCTTTACCACATAATCACTTACCTGCAAAGCCTCTCCGCGGGTAGTTTCATCCGGCAGGATGGGCATTATTTTCACCTGCCGGGTAAAATACTTGATGGCATCATCGGGAGTTTCCTTTCCTTTTTCCTTCTGGGCTTCTCCTGCAACGCGCTCCCAGGGCGGCAGATCATCATCGGCAGTGGCGGTATCATTGTCCATCAGGAAGATCCGTAATTCCTGGCCGTACATGGCGCGGGTGTAAATATGCAGTTGTACGCTTTCCCTGAATTTTTTATTGCCTCCGGTGATAATTTTGCCATCATTATTGGCTGCAAACTCCCGCCACTCTGCCGACAGGATCGCCGGTTTTCCGCGCGCAGCAATAAAGTAACCATGCGCCGCCGAATTGGTAGGCTCATGCCCGTCAAGGAACGGCTCCAGCCAGCCGAGTCCGCCGCCCTCTACTATCTTCGGGAAGTTGGGATGCACCACTGGACCGTTCAGTGCTTCGTTTACATCTGTTTTCTTAAATGTAAGCGTCCGCAACATCGACCAGATCCAGCGGTACGGCGTTTTGTCGCCTTCCGGCAGTTTCAGGGGAACGGTGAGCTTCGTGGGTGCCGGCAATTTCTCCACCATAGTGGTAATGCGTTTCATTTCCGCCCGCACGGTTCCCGCCTCGTTTAATACCGCGGTGGAAGTTTTCACATCTACCGATCCTTTGGCGGCCGGGACTGTGACTACGAGCTTTTTATTATCAGACATGGCAACTATTTTTAAAACGGTTGTCCCTGTGGAAACCGGATCAGAAATAAATCTTCTTCTACTTTCTGTACATCCATCATTGGATTCAGGTGCGTTTGCACTTCTTTATCGGCCTTCTCGGCATCTTTTTTTGTCATATCGGCGGTTTGCCCGTGAAAGGTGATGGAGATACAATCTTTTCCGCCGGTAGCACAGGTTGCTTTACTATCTTCCAGCAAAATATAAGCATCTCCCGGTAATACCACTTTATCATAAAACCCGCTCCAGGCGGTAACCGACGGAGTACAAGGGTTATTATTCTTTTTACTGCAACTGCCAAAGGTATTCGCTTCAAAAGGCTGACCAATATCTTTGGTATTCCCCAACGGTTTCTCTGCGCCGTCTTTATCGTTGATATAATGCACCTGCTGACTCTTCACTTTCAGCTTATCAGGGGCGGTACCAAACTGGCACTTGCAAACAGCGCCCTGACAAACCAGATGTTTTTCGCTCATATCTTTTTAATTTTCTCCACGGTTGAAAAAGTGGGAAAAGAAACTTTTCTTTTTCCCGGACAACTCCTTTTCTGGCAGTAGCACCGACATTGCCGGCGCCTGCGTTTTATCTTTCTCCCGTAAATGGTAGATGGTGAATGTTACTTTTTTATCCTGGCCAGGTGCAAGCTGCAAACTGCATTCCCCTGTTATAGCATTGATAGAATAATCGGTATGATATAATTTATAAGAGATATCCACCTGTCCTTTTACGGGGGTGTGAATACCGTGTAACTGCCGTGATAAAGGAATTTCCTTTTCTGCAGAAATATCTTCCACGCTACGCGGATCACTGCAACTGCCCTTCTGCTGGAGCACCAGGCTGCCACTGGCCGTATTGTGCTGGATGGGTTGCTGAGTAACATTAAACAGCACCGGCGCTGTATAAGGCATTACAGGCAATGCCGCAGTGAGCTGGCGTTTCATGATATCGCTGCCAGGCTGATACAGATCGGCAAAATAAAGGGCCATAAACCAATCGCGGCACAGCGACTGGTAAATATGTGGTTCACTACTTACTGCCAGATCCATATACGCTACTATTTCGTCTGTAATATTGCCGGTGTAATACTGTTGGATGGCGGGTTTAGCTGTTTCCCACGCAGCAGCTATCTGTAATTGGTTAGCGATACCGGTGAATTGTCCGGCTTCATTCACCTTTACCTGCAATGGATACAATACTTTTCCACATTGCTCCGCAAGCTTATCAATCATTTTTTCAGGCGCCTGGTTATTAATATATACCTGCCCTTTATTGATTTCAAACAGGAACATATTACCGGGTAATCTTTTAGAACAACTTACTGTTATTTCATAACTGATCACCTGTTCGGTACCGGCTGATTGAATAATATAGGTAACACCATAAGTTCTGCAGAGATGCACCGGGTTAAACCGGAAAGAACGATTACTCATATCGGTACAGCTACTTTTTTTTATTCCCTTCGGTAATCAGTTGAGACACCTCTTTTTTTACGTTTCCCACGTAACTCCTGATAGCAGCCGGAATACGGCTGGTGTCGGCATCTATCTGGTACGACATAGGAGGTCTTTTATCTGTAAATCCTACTTCCACTATTATCACCGGCTGCTCTCCGCAATACAGGCAGCCCCAGCTATAGGTAGTAGTACCGGCGGTTAACAACAGCGAAGGGATAGAATCCAGTATAAAGCGGCTCCGCTGCCATTGGCCGGCGGATAATGTTTGTACGGAAGAATCTATTTTCACACCGGTGGTATCCAGCCAGTAACGCTCCAGTACATCGGGCGTAACGCGGTACTTTACCCGGATACCGGTTGAGAAAATACCGAAACGTACCCATGCCACGGAACTGTTTGGGGACTTCGTTTGCGCCGGTAGTATATCCATTACCGTTAGCATCAATAAAAGGGCAAGCAAACTACCACGCATACTAATAATTTAAAATTAAACTCCGGTCCTGTCTCATAATATCCCACTGGAACTTAAAAAAGGACCGCATATTATCTTTGGCATTGTACGGGTTCAGGTTACCGTTTGTTTGCCAGGTATAATCCATGATGTTATCCGTGTGGCCCTGGTAAAAAGTATAGGGCGGCGGCTTTAGCCCGGCAGTAGGTTGCCCGGCACTGAAAGTATGCTGCAGCCCCAGGGAGTGCCCGGCTTCGTGCAACAGGGTACGCCGCTGATTCAGCCCTTTGAGGAATACAACGAACGCATTTCCCCATACAAACTCCTTTATTACGTCGCCATTAGCGGCAGCAGCGATACCGTTAAAATCGGCGGGTAAATCGGTGAGGAATATATAAGTGCGTTTGTTGGAATCGGCATTAATACGGCCACCATTGGGTTTATGCTGCCCATACTTTTCATACAGTCTGATCACCTCCTCCAGGAACTGTTGTTCATTGAACGATGCGGCTCCGCCTAATACATTATTCCAGTAGCTGGTAACGTCGTGGTCTGTCAGAGGGAGTACGCCCGTTTCAAAAACAGTATCCGTTTTAATCTCCGCCCGGATGAGCGCCTGGTTATATGAGCCTCTTTTAAACTGGTATTCTATGTCCTTTACCAGTTGCTGGTCAATAGAAGGAAGACTGTTCGCCTGCGTACCTACCTTTACCAGTATCAGTTCCATTTTGGGGATGATGTGATTATTATATATCATCAGTTTTCCTACTTCCTCTTTTTTATCACCCAGCTTTGCAAACACTTTTATTTCCTCATGCTGCTGTAGCGGGGCATTGGCATTCACCACAGTTACAGCGCCTTTCAGTGTATAGTACTTCACTTTTACTCCGCCCGGCCGGAAGCGTGTTTGCTGGCCACTTCCCATTAATGCGGCAATATTTACTTTCTGCGGGGTTATTTTCAGATCAGGATTTTTTGATTCGAAAATAATTTCGGTACCATCACTGATCACTTCTTCTATTTCTTCCAATTCAAGATCCAGCCGGGCGCCGTCTTTGTTCATGGAAGAACCATATTTAAACTGTTGTGAGCTGGTGTAAGGAAAAAGTGACAGCCAGGCGGGGTAATAATCTACGCCGTATGGTTTCACCGGGTTCTTTACCTCTTTCAGGTATTCTTTTTTAGCAGCGGCTACATCGCTCACCAGCGGCATTGTGCTGTTACAGGGCTGGTTGTTATTATCGCGTTCAATGTAATTAATAGCATAGATGTATTCTTCCCGGAGCCAGTCGAACCCATATTCTCCTTTGTAGTCTGCCGGCCGCCTGAAGTGTACCAGGAACTTTTTCAGTTCCTTTTCTTTTGTTACCGGCGCCTTATACTGATCATAAATAATTTTCTCAGTGCTACGCAATTTTACCTGGCTGGCGGCATTTAAACTGATATCACCATTGGTGGCATAGGTAGTTGACAGCTCAGAGCTTTCAACAATTGTTTTTGCTTTTGAGATCATATTTCCCATCTGTGCCTGGTTGTGGGGTTAAAACATTTTTGCCTTGTCGCCGCTTTTATTCACGATCTGCCTGGCGCTGTGCATTTCAATATTTTCTTTCGTACTGTTCAGGCTCACTTTCTCGGCGGTTTTTTCAATATTTTTAGCGGTGCGCTGCAGCGTATCATCCGCCACCTCTTTGATATTGGCGGCAAGCAGGCTAAAGTCTTTCACCGCCGTTTGCGACAGGTTTTTACCTGCGCTCACCTGTATGTTTTCTTTTGCCGTAAAGCTGATGTTTTTAGCGTTGATGGTAATATTTTCCATCGCGGCGATATTAATGCTTTGTGCATTGGTATCCATCGTAACGATGTTGCCTGATTTATCTGTGATGGTGATGCTTTCTGCGCCATCGGTATCATCCAGGCGGATGAGGTGACCACTGCGGGTTTTAATGACCTTCAGGTTATTCTGTGCATCGCCGAAGCCCGTTTTGGCGTTTCCGTTATACACGGTGCCAAGTACTACGGGTACTTCAGGATTACCGCCTTCAAAATCTACCCATACTTCCTCCCCGTTTTCAGGTATAAAATAAAACCCTTTCTCAGTACCGCCATGTGGGGACACTAATCGTAGCCAGGGAGTAGATCCCTGTTGCTGCCACTGAAATTTCACCCGCACCCGACCCAGTCCTTTGGGGTCATTATTATCCGTTACCACGGCGCTTTGCGCTTCACATACCGGTGCACGGTACAGGTCTACCTCCGGCATGGCCGCAGCAGCGGGGATGGCTTCAAATGTATTTTTATACAACCCGTTTTCTGTGCAGTAGTGCGCGAGTTGGGTTACTACAAATTCGCCATGATGCTCATTGGAAAGTACAGACTCATTAACGGTGATGATATCCCCGATGCGCAATGCACTCTGCTGGCTGGTACCTTTTAGTACGGCCATCTGCGAAAGCCTTCCTTTCTTCTGTACCTGCGTATATTTATCCAGTTGCGATTTTGCAGCGGCGCCAAACGACTGGTTCAGTTTATACTGCGATGTTTTTTTATAAAGCCGTTCACTTACTTCTTTCAGGTGGCTCGTATATACGTCGGTGTTACCCGCAGGCACGGATAAGGTATCATTGCTTACCGCCTGGTTCTGGCGGTAGTCATAGCCATAGAAGCGGCTGTTGTTGGACTTCACCGTAAGATCGAGGTTAAACCCGATCAGGTCTACCTGGTGTGTAAGCGTTGTTTTCTGCGGCCGGTAATTTCCAAATACTACTTTCTCTCCATCATAAAAAAACCATTCTCCGAAACGGGCGGCAAGCCTGTCTATGAACTGATAAGTGGTTTCTTTATATTGTACAATATACTTCAGCGCATCGGTGTGAGCCGGATCTACTGCGGGTGATTTGGCGTAAGGTCCGCATCCCTTCAGGGCTTCATTCACAATTGCCGACAATGTTTTCTGCTCATAACACGCGATATTTTCATCATCTTCCAGCAGAATAGTGACACTATGCCCTTTGATCACACAAAATCCATGTGTGCCATCCGTTTCCTTTCCCATGCTGATACCGCTAACGATACCATTAAAATTTAAAGGTTTGTATACAGCATTTGACTCAACAGGTTTTATGGAGATAGAAATTTCTTTTCCCAGGAATTCCTTACCGGCATTGAACAATCCTTTTCCAAGTTTGGTAAGCCAGTCGTACCCGATCATGATTTCAAAGCTATGATGGCCACGGATGGCCTGATGCAAGGCAAGGGAATGAAAAGAAGTAAACTGATGATCACCAATAGTAAATGAGGTGTGCGTATACAATGACATTTCGCAGCTTTTACGGTTTTAAATATGGTTAGTACCTTTCATCATTACAGAAATGATATCGGGTTATTACTTCAAAAAAAATTGGAATTAATACCTGCTGTTGCTATTAACGGGTTAAAACACGCAACAGTAGATTGACATGGTTTATAATCAGGAACTAATATACAACAAGTGTCACAATTTCAATCACTCAAAAACAAAAAAATAACCACGCTGAAAGGACGCAACAAAAGAGCTCTGCCATTTAATAATATAAGAAGGATTCCTAATGTTTACAATCTTAAAGGCATGTCATATAAATCCGTACTGTGGGCACTTTTCATATTACTCATAACAGTCATTATATCGCTGAAAAAAGTATTTCAGTTCGTAGTATGGGAACAACAGACTAACGGCGAGGGATCAACTTATCTAGCAAAAACAAGACTTATAAAATACCGGCATGAACAACCAGGATTTGATGTAGCGACTTTTGAAAGCAATTTTTGTAACACAGTTCGTATCCGGGAAAACACCAGTAACAACAGCATCTTCCGGAAAGAAATTACCGGCAGTAATTTATCATGTAAAGTTTATAAAATAACGACTAATTTAACTCCCTCTTCTCCGGATCGGAGGAACAGTATTTTATACAACTTAAAACAGAAATAATGAATCTGAAAGGATGGATGCTTGCATGGATAGCCACCACCGGGAGCATAGCAGCGGTGGCACAGGAATATACCCTGCACTCACCCGATGGCAAAACAACTATACATATATCCGTAAGGGATAGTATACAGTATTCGCTGTCCTACGATGGCAAAGTATTGCTGCAACCGGCCACTATCGGCGTGGCTACATCTGTTAGTCTTGGTGATAACTGGAAAGTTGCCGGTACTAAAACGTCGTCCGTAACACAAACGCTTCGCCCCGTAGTAAAACAGAAAAGTACCTTCATTGAAGATCACTACGATCAGTTGCAGATCAATTTTAAAAACCGTACCTCACTGCAATGGCGCGCCTACGATAACGGTATTGCATGGCGCTGGCTCATCAACAACAAAGGCGCCTGGCAGGTGGTGAATGAGCAGGCCGGATTTGCCCTCCAGGCAAAAGACAGCGCCTGGTACCCGGTGGAAAGCGGATTCTTCTCCCATAATGAACGTCTCTATCAAAAGCTCACTGTCGATAATATCAGTGGCCCCAAAAGCCTCGCCAGTTTGCCCGCACTATTCAGCGTAAACGGCGCCAAAATACTGATCACGGAAACCGCACTCCTTAACCACGCCGGTATGTGGTTACAGGGAAATGGCGGCAATACACTGGAAGCTGTATTTCCTCACTACCCCATAAAGAAAAAAGTGACCTCAGACCGGGATGAAGAAGTAGAAACCCGGGAGAACTTTATCGCCAAAAAAGAAGGTCCCTCCCAACTACCCTGGCGCATTGTGATGATAGCACCGGAAGATAAAGACCTGCTGGTTAATGAACTCCCCTATCAGCTGGCAGAGCCCTCCACCGGCGATTATAGCTGGGTAAAGCCCGGCAAGGCCATCTGGGACTGGTGGAATGATAATAATATTTACCAGGTGGATTTCCGGGCGGGTGTAAACACCGACACTTACAAATATTACATCGACTTTGCCGCTAAATACAAACTGGAATATGTAGTGCTGGACGAAGGCTGGAGCGACACCCGCAATCTCCTGAAAACAGTACCGGACATAGATATGGAAGAATTATCACGCTACGCAGCTTCCAAAAACGTTGGCATCATCCTGTGGACAACCTGGCTGGCACTGGATCAGCAGTTGGATGCAGCAATGGAACTTTTTACCAAATGGAATATCAAAGGGATTAAAGTTGACTTCATGCAGCGCGACGACCAGCAGATGGTAAATTATTACGAAAGGGTAGCCAAAGCTGCCGCTGCACATAAAATGCTGGTCGACTTTCACGGCGCCTACAAACCGGCGGGACTCCAACGTACATACCCCAACGTAATTTCCTTTGAAGGCGTATACGGAATGGAGCAAAGCAAAGGTGATCAAAGCAAATCCATTGGACCGGACCACAACGTTACCTTTCCCTTTATCCGCATGGCAGCGGGTCCCGCAGACTATACTCCCGGCGCTATGCTGAATGCGCAAAAGAAAGATTGGGCGCCTCATTTCAGCAATCCGATGAGCATTGGCACCCGTTGCCATCAACTGGCAATGTACGTGGTTTATGAAAGCCCCCTGCAAATGCTGGCAGATAATCCCACCCACTACTATAAAGAACCGGAATGCATGCAATTCCTGCAGGCGGTTCCCAGCGTATGGGACACCACCATTGCCCTGCAGGCAAGCGTTGGCAACTATATTCTCACCGCACGCAAAGCCGCAACCGGCGATTGGTATGTAGGTGGTATGACTAATTTCACGCCACGTACCTTAACACTGGATTGCTCTTTCCTGCCGGAAGGTACCTATACTATGCATATCTGGAAAGACGGGATCAACGCCGACAGAAATGCACAGGATTATAAAATGGAACAGATAACGGTAGATAAAAACTCGAAAGTACCCGTAGTAATGAATATTGGCGGCGGATGGGCCTCGAGGATCGTGAAGCAACAATAAAATAACATTGCAGATAAACCATTTATATTCTCTTTGCAATTATGAACCATACTTTGTTTTTAGCTGTCCTGGGTAGCCTGTTTACCGGCAGCGCAATAGCACAACAGGCAATAGATGTACAGGCACATCGCGGGGGAATGGCCCTGATGCCGGAAAACACCATACCCGCCATGATCAACGCCGTGAAATTAGGCGCCAGGACACTGGAGCTTGACTGTATCATTACAGCAGATCAACAGGTGGTAGTATCGCATGATGCGTATATGTCGGCAGAATTTATGCGTAAGCCCGATGGCTCAGACATCACCAAAGCTGAGGAAAAAAGCCTGGCATTATACAAAATGTCTTACGACAGTATTCGCAAATACGATGCTGGTACAAAACCACATCCCCGTTTTCCTCAACAGGAAAAAATGATGGTTCACCGGCCACTGTTAACAGACCTGATAGATAGCGTGGAAACCTATGTAAAAACACATCACCTCAAACCGGTGTTTTACAACATGGAAACAAAAAGCGCTCCTGATGGCGACGGTATCTACAATCCGGGCCCGGCGGAATTTGTAGCCCGGGTAATGGAAGTCATCAACAGGAAAAAAATAACGGAGCGGGTTACTCTCCAGTCGTTCGACATCCGGACGCTCCAGGAATTACACAAAACCTATCCCGCTCAGAAAACAGCTTTGCTGATAGGCAATAAAGACAGCTTCAACGCCAATCTTGAGAAACTGGGATTCACGCCCACCATCTATAGCCCATACTACCTGCTGGTAACACCTGCACTGGTAAAAGAAGCACACGATAAAAAAGTAGCCGTGATTCCCTGGACCGTAGATGACGAAGGTGAATTCAAAAAACTCATCTCCTGGGGAATAGATGGCATTATTTCCAATGCACCTGACAAACTGGTAAAACTGGTGGGCAACTACCAAAAATAATACTCACTTTAAAATAAGAAGGGGGCTGATAAATGATTATCATCCCCCTTCTTATTTTAAATCTTATTTACGCATTTTCCTTAAACTGGTCCAGCACCTGTCCGATCTGCTGCAGGTATTTTCCATAAGCCTGTTTGATCCATGCTTCTGTTAAAGCGGTAATCATTAATACCAGCAATACAAAGGCTGCAGCCAATCCCAGCGCTATTCCGCGATGATCAGCAGCCTTTGCCAGCAAGCTGGCAATTTCACTGCTTTTTTCCGTGTACATTACGCCAACGATCAATGCAAAGGGAAGCAGCGTATAAGTGTAAGCTTTATACATTTCAATGTTCAGCTTAGCCTCATAGTACAAGGCATACAGATTGTCTTTTGAGCTGAGGGTATTTGTACCAAGACTCTTATAAAAAGTTCTGAACTTGTAATAGTATTGAACAGAGATGGCTATTACCACCAGGTACACAGCATAAAAAGGCGCCACCATCACAGGATTGAGCGGAAAAATTTTAGGTGTGAATGCAATCAGTATCAGGCTGAAAAGTTGTACAAAAAATTCCATCTGCATGGCCTTGCGAAGTTTTTCCACCGGCAGCTGCAAAGTTTTTAACTGGTCAACGCTGGAAGGGACAACTACGTTACTGCCTTCATTATCGTTGTTCCATGCGGATTTTATATCATCAAAATTCATAACCTTGTTTTTTAATCAGTTCTTTTAATTTGTCTTTTGCCCTGCTGAGCTTAATTCTTGCATTCCCTTCAGAGATACCCAGGTTTTCCCCGATTTCTTTGTGGGAATAATTTTCCAGGTGAAGAAACACCAATGCCTTTTCAAGTCTTTCCAGTTTTTGTACCGCCCTGTAAAAGTGCGCCAGTTGCAGTTCTTTCGTAGCTGTTACATTTTCTTCCATTGCGATGTGTTCCGGCATGGTGTCTGTAACAGTCATTTTTCTTTTTTCCTTTTTGAAGAATACCAGTGCGGTATTCAGTGCAACCCTGTACATCCAGGTAGAGAAGCGGCTTTGATGCTGAAAGGAGTCATAAGATTTCCATAGCTGGTAGATAATTTCCTGTGTCAGATCCTGCTGATCATCTTCAGCATCCATATACATCCTGGAAATCTTATGAATAATACCTTTGTGTGCTTCAACCAGCTCAAGAAACTCTTTTTCCTTGTTTTCCAATCGGTGATAGCTTTAGTTCAAAATGGGTGTAACAGTATATCCTTTCTCTCTTAGTAATTTAATCAATCCAATAGGGCCTGCAACATGTGCGCCACCCACTGCAAAGAAAGTGCTTTCCTGCTGCATCATTCCAGGCATTTTATCTATCCAGTTTTTGTTACGTACTTCCAGCATCCAGTGAATGGTATTTTCATCCATTTGGTCGGGGGTAGTCATGAGGTTGTACATGCCTGTCAGATCTTCAGCTTTATAGGCTGCTACCAGTTGGTTCATGTTCATACTGGTACTGTCGAAAGCCTTTACCTGTTCAACAATTTGTTTGTCGGTGTATGATTTCAGCAGGTATCCTACCTGTTCTTCCAGCCCTTCCAGGTAGCCGATATGCTTATTATCTGCCTGCATTGTTTGTATAAAAGTAGTTTCATAAGATTTTAGTTCCTGGCAGGGAAATGATTTCATAGCCAGCAACGAGATGGTAGCTGCAAGCTGGTAGTTTTCAAACGGCGCCAAAGGCACGCCACATTTCTTTTTCAGAATAGAATCTACATCATGGTAATCAGCGGGAGATAATTTTTTGCTCAATGGCACATCAGAAGCCATTGCTTTAGTCATAATGGTATTAATATTGGGGTCGAGGATATTGGCTTCAATAACCAGTTGTGCCGATTTGCTTAACGCCTGCTTTGTTTTCTCTGTTACTTTAAAATCATTCTCACAAATCATGTGGATGGTGCCATACAAATAAGAGGGCTTCGCTAACCCGTTACCGCTGATTTCCCATAATAATGATTTGTCCTGTGTGGTTGGTTGCTGCGCAGATGCTTTACCTGCAAATAAGCCTGTGATTACCAGTGTAGCTGCTGTGATATTCCTGAAGATATTTTTCATATGCTTTTGATTTTCTTTTCAGAATTAGTAGGCGATGGAATCACTTCGTTACAGATTATTTCAACTTTTTTTCAAAAATTTCTTAAACCCGCTACCAGTAAAGAGAAAGGTCTGCCGCAAAGCAGACCTTTCATATAAAAAAGGTATTCTTATTAATCGGAGGGCAGTTCAGACCGGCGGGTAACGATGTGGTTCAGGTTATGATGGATCATTTTTTCCAGGAGATCATAGCCTGCATTGGGCCGGGAATGGGCATATTGTCTTTCCAGTTTGGTAATGGGGGCTAACCAGTACAAGTTCACCTTATCGCCATATACCTCCGGCAGCCCGATCACGGGGCCATTATATAAGGCCGAGGACACCACTACACTTTCAAAGGGAGCAGGAAGTTCCTCCGAGCTTACCGTATGGCCTTCTCCCAGCCAGGTGATCTGTTTCCAGGGCCGGTCGGCCATACCGGACATCAGGCCGGCCATTGCCATGATCTCTTTATCTGTAAAATCTCTTTTGCTCACTGCCATCGCCAGTTCCATACGGCGGAATCCGGGGGCGCGGTCGCTGTACAGGAGTTCTACCCACGGCATCGGGCGGATGCTGATTCCCAGGGTGAGCAGGTATACCACCTCATCTTTCTCAAATTTACCCAACGCCATCGGGGGCCATTGCCCACCGTCGATGGCGTAGTATTGCTGGATAGGGCCAAA
Source organism: Chitinophaga sp. G7 BAM 1005 (assembly GCF_057126945.1). Taxonomy (NCBI): domain Bacteria; kingdom Pseudomonadati; phylum Bacteroidota; class Chitinophagia; order Chitinophagales; family Chitinophagaceae; genus Chitinophaga; species Chitinophaga sp. G7 BAM 1005. The sequence continues at coordinate 6,038,815 of NZ_CP181478.1, forward strand.
CTCCGCTTCGTATGCTTTTAAATACTGATCCTGCAAAATACTCCATGCCTGGCTGGTTTCCCCTTCCCAGTCTTTCCAGAAGGCAATAGCCTGATCTATGCGCTCGTACATGGCATTGGCCCCACGCTTGCCCAGTGGCATCAGCCGGTCATTTTCGCCGGCGCCGATGCAGTCGGCCGCATAGGCCACTGCATGTTCATCATTATACAGGCTCCAACCGGGTATTACCCCCAGTATTTCATTATCATATAATACCGCTGCTCCATCCCCCTCTTCCGTCCATACAATTGTTAACCGCTCCTTTTCCAGCGGTTCGCGTCCCTCCGGGTGGTTGCAATAGGCGCCTTCGAGCATGGGCGCCATCCCTTCTTTCATGGCCGCAACATCCCTTTTTGCCGGCGCCGGCTGCAGGTTCCGTAACCAGCACGGCCGCGGGGAATACTTTGTGGTCAATAATTCCGAAGGATACAGGTAAAAATAAGCCACTCTGTCGTCCTGTTCCACTACGGCATATAAAGTTCCTCTGTTATTAGGCTGGTCTATCAACATTACCGGCTCAGACATAATTATTCTTTTTAAAATCCGCAAAATAAGACTTTCGGGGCAGCACTATAATTCCTGCCTCAATTGCTGTATTTTGTCAGGTATACAATTAATTTCTATGAAGATATATTCCACTTTGCTAATGGCACTCATGATGTTTGGTTCGGCTACACTCACCGCCAAAGAACGGCAATTTTATCAGATCAAAATCTACCACCTGAAAACAAAAGCGCAGGAAACACTGGTAGATAATTACCTGGAGAAAACATTTCTCCCGGCTCTACACCATGCGGGCATCAAACAGGCCGGCGTTTTCAAACCGGTTACCGCCGACACTGCTGAGATCCGGATCTATGTACTGATCCCGTTCCAGTCGCTCGAACAGTTCGTCAACCTGGATAAAACCCTGCAGGCCGATAAATCTTTTCAGGCTAACGGGAAAGACTATACGGATGCTGCCTGGAATAATATTCCTTATACCAGGATAGAATCCATCCTGCTACAGGCGTTTCCCGGAATGCTGGTACTGGAAGCGCCGGCTCTGAAAGCGCCCAAAAATGAACGGGTGTACGAGCTGCGCAGTTATGAAAGTCCCTCCGAGAAATACCATGTTAACAAAGTGAAGATGTTCAATACCGGCGATGAAATTGGTATCTTCCGGAACCTCAACTTTAATGCGGTATTTTATGCCTCCGTTATTTCAGGATCACACATGCCTAACCTGATGTACATGACTACTTTCAACAATAAGGAAGATCGTGATGAACACTGGAAAGCATTTAGTGCAGATCCGAAATGGAAAGCGCTGTCAGCGATGGAAGAATACAGTCACAATGTATCTAAATCAGAAATCCTGTTCCTTAGACCAACAGACTATTCAGACCTGTAATACCACGGGGTGGCGGGATTTTACCCGCCGCTCCGTTTATCATACCGCATTTCCCTCCCATAAAAATTGTAACTTTTTCTGCTTTACCAGGTCTTTCACCAGGTAATCTGAAGCAATGGTTACACCCGCTATAGGCAAATCAGGGTTGCATCTGCATCCATTCTTCTATATGGGGAATGTCGTTATTTTTAATAATACTCAAACAAAGGGTGACCGATGTAATTTTCCAGGGCGGACAAATGCTGAATTACATTTGACGGCGAAATCAACAATTCCTGTGCGGCGCCTGTTAATGTACCTGACTGTCAGATAGCTTTAAATGTATGATACCATTCAAAATTGATCATGCCATAAAAGTATAAAGAACTTTATACTTATCAATAAAGTATATTCTTTATTTTATGGGATAATTTTACTTGTAAACGATTAAACATTATTATACTGTGGACTTACAATTAAAGGCCAAAACGGCGCTGATCAGAGGCTCCGCCCAGGGCATCGGCCTGGCCATTGCCTTATAACTGCTACAGGAAGGCCCCGTAATATAATCAAAGACGTAAACTTTTGAGCATACCCGGTATCATGCAGCCCCCGGACGCTTTGCAGCCGGTACCGGTAATATAGCCGATGCCGTAGGATTAGGCGCTGCCATCGATTATATAAATCATATAGGCATTGATGTTATACACCAGTATGAACACTCGCTGGCATTTTATAACAGCTGTGCCGATATAGATATTCTTGTCAACAGGATATAATTTTTTTAAAGAGAAGAGATGGCCGGCAGTTTATTCGTATCAAACTATTGGTCATCTCTTCTTTTTTAAAAAATATTTTTATAAAAATTCACAACAGGACATCCCACCAAACACGCCACAGCAGTACGTTACACCAGTATGTATTTTCCCTTTAAAAATCCAATTCCCCTGAAACATGCGGCTGTGCTCATAAAAAAGAACATTTAAATTTTGTGGTTTAAATTATTTGCCTACATTTGCACTCCACAATGCGAGGTAGAGCAGAGGTAGCTCGTCGGGCTCATAACCCGAAGGTCAGTGGTTCGAATCCGCTCCTCGCTACAAAAAGTAAAAGTCCTGTACTGAAAGTGCAGGACTTTTTTTATGCTGCTTCAGATCAAAAATAAATAGTATTATTACAGCAGGCCATCAATACCTGAAAGCAGTTTTGTTAGCCATCAACCCAATCCCTAAATAAATTTTATTTAATCAATGAAACAGAAACCTTCAATGGCATTTATTGCAGCCTCATGGGTAGCGGTATTTGCAGGTATCCTGGGCTTCATCATCGGGCTTTGGAACGCATCCACTATGCAGCTGAATGAAAAAGGATATTACTTCACCGTATTAATGTACGGCCTGTTCTCCGCGGTATCTGTCCAGAAGTGCGTGCGGGACAGGATCGAAGGCATTCCTGTAACCGACATTTACTATGGTCTCAGTTGGGTATCCATGTTGCTCACCATCCTGTTGCTCACCATCGGATTATGGAATGCCACTCTTGCTCCAAGTGAAAAAGGCTTTTACGCATTTGCATTTCTGCTAAGCGTTTTCGGCGCCATCACTGTACAAAAAAATACCCGCGACAGCCAGGCTGCGAAAGCAAACAACGCCCCTGTTTCCGGCGATATTTAATACTTTCTTTTACAGGGAGACTGCTTAATAGTCTCCCTGTTATTCCCCCTCCCCGTTTTTCCGGAATCTATAAATACTTTTCCTGAATCGTCTTTCCCGGCAATTGTTGCGCCGGTACATTTGTATTACCACCTTGTGAATGCACATTCAAACAGGGTATCAAATATTATATCTATCCTCTAACACCCTTATAATACATCTCCAAAGTGATTAACAGTATTCCTGCTAATCACTTTTTTTTGTACCAAAACAGCAGCGGAGTTTCCACCCGGCGTTTCGCAACTCCGGGCAGCCGGCTATCTGCTGCATGGACAACTGGAAGGAGTCCGCTATCCGGCAATTTGCCTGGGCTGACCGTGGTGAAGCCCGGCTGCGTGAATCCTTGCGGGGTATAAAACCTGTTGTACGAAATGCTGCCATATAATACTTACCAGCGTTCTTTTGCACGTTACGTATACTGCACCACAAAATTTCATTGATGATGTAAAACAGGCGCTGAATAACATGGACCACATAGATCCTTCTCTCAACAACAACGACCCGGATGCCCCGCGGATGGTCGTTTGGCTGGTTCCTTTCCGGGCCAGGCATTATAATGAAGGTAATCAGCAGGCCGCTTATGACATCCTGGAAGAAATCAGGAATCTGATAGCGGTGATTAATCCGGTGTAGTCCCCTGTTTATCCGGATCTCAAAAAAAAAATGTTAAAAATGATTTCATTTAATACAAATAAATATTACTTTTATTCCGGGCAAGAGAAAAAAGTGCTGCGTTATTTTGACTTGTTATTCAATAAAGATTCCCATGAATCTTTTTTTTGGAACCTATTGCTAAATCGATTTTTTAATAGGACCCATGATGCACACCGGGAAATCCATGTATTACACACCCGCGTATGAACAAAAATGTATTGTAATTAAAATATATTACAGGTAAAAAGCTAAACTAACTTGTTATTTTTTTATTGTTTGCTAAATCGATATACTACTGACTAAAATAGTACTGTAAGTAATCGTGGATTTTGCTTATGCGAATATAATGGGAACCATTGCCTGCCTGATCGGAAACCAGGCAGCATCTTCATTCAGGAGATATTTTTCACTATTTAAATGATTAAACCAGTATCTGAAAAATTTTAAAAATTAGCCTGTAGGCTTATTGCTAAATCGTTTTTTCAATAAGTAAGTCCGGCTTTTCTTTATTAACCAACTTCAATTAACGTATATGCACAAACGATCCACGTTTTGGGCACGGACCTGCTTTGCCGGTATGGTACTGATGCTCTTCTCGCTGTTTGCCTTTTCACAGGGCAAAACCGTATCCGGAAAAGTAACGGATGCAAATGACAACACCGCTATTCCCGGCGTATCTGTTCAGATAAAAGGAACCAGCACCGGAACTATCACCAAAGCCGATGGAACCTTTACCCTGCAGGCGCCGGAAAACGCCGTGCTGATATTTACTTTTGTTGGCTACCTGCCCCAGGAGGTACCAGCATCTGCCACCGCCATGAACATAAAACTGGCAGCTTCTGTAAAATCGCTGCAAGACGTTGTGGTGGTGGGTTACGGCACACAAAAAAGAAATGAGGTAACCACCTCGGTAGCTACCGTAAAAGCGGAGAACTTTAACCAGGGTGGTTCCCGCTCTCCTATGGATCTGATCCAGGGTAAAGTAGCCGGCTTGTCTGTTACCAGAACCCAGGGCAATAACCCCAACAGCGGCGCCTCTATACAAATCAGGGGAATCAGTTCCATATCCGGCGATATGAACCCGCTGATCGTTGTGGATGGTATTCCGGGAGGCAACCTCGACCTCCTGCAACAGGACGATATTGCCACTTTCGATGTATTGAAAGACGGCTCCGCAGCGGCTATTTATGGTACCCGCGGTAACAACGGGGTTATCCTCATCACCACCAAAAAAGGTAAAGCAGGCGATCCGCAATACACCTACTCTACCTACCTTCAACGGGAAGCAGTAGCCAAAAGACCCAGCATATTAAGCGCGGCAGAATATGTAAAAGTAGCCGGTGAAGCTAACAACCAGGGCGCCGATGTAGACATGTATGATCTCCTGCTCGACAAAAACAATCTTAGTCATTACCACAACTTCGCGGCCTCTGGCGGTACCGCGAACAGTAACTATCGTGCATCCCTTTATTATAATGATGCCAACGGTATTGCCATTGAAAACGGCCGTAAACAATATGGAGGAAGAGTGAATGTAAACCAGACCGGTTTACAGGGTATGCTCACCATGCAGTTCAACCTGGCAGGTAATTTCAGCAAAGCCAACTTAAACGGTGGTAACAGCGGCGGCGGCGATGACAAAGCCGGTAGCGCAGGCGCAGATTTTGAGCAGGCAGTACAACGAAATCCTACCGCTCCCATCTTTGGGCCCGATGGTAAATATGTGGAAACAAATGGTTACAATAACTATAACCCTCTGGCCCGTTTACAGCAGGAATTATATGAAAGGGATCAGAAAACCTATTCAGGAGATGCACGTATAACGCTGGAGCCTATACGTGATTTGAAATTCTCTGCCTTCGGCGCTATTGTCCGCGACGAGTATACTGACCGCCAGTATAAAATGAAAGCTTCCCGCTCTTCCATCCAGGACTTCCAGGGTGGCGGTTATGCGTATAAAGCCAATTCCGCCGCTATGGATAAAACTTTTGAAGCTACTGTCGACTATACAAAAACAATCAATTCAGACCATACTTTCAATGTACTCGGTGGCTACAGCTATCAATACAGCACCCTGGAAAAGTATGCGATGGATAACAACGGCTTCCTCACCGATGCGTTTGAAGACTGGAACATTTCTGCCGGCAACGCATTAAATGATCCAAAACTGCCCCGCCCTTCACAAAGCAGCAACAAGGTAGACAACACCCTCATCGCTTTTTTTGGCAGGTTGAATTATAACTACAAACAGAAATACATGTTGCAGGCTATCCTGCGTCATGAAGGTTCTTCCCGCTTCGGCGCCAACTACAAATGGGGTAATTTCCCGGCAGTATCTGCAGGATGGGTAATTTCAAAAGAAGCCTTCATGCAAAACCTCACCGTGATCAACAACCTGAAACTGCGCGCCGGTTACGGTGTTACCGGTAACCAGGGGATCCCTAACTACCAATCCCTAATCACATTAGGAACAGGTGGTGCGTATCTCCAGTATGGTAAATGGATCCAGACTTACGGACCCAATAAAAATCCAAACCCGGACCTGAGATGGGAAAAGAAAAAAGAATTCAACGTAGGTCTTGATTTCTCGCTGCTGAAAAGCAGAATAGGTGGTTCCATTGACGTGTACAGCCGCAGAACAGAAGATCTGTTATTCAACTACACTGCACAGCTGCCCTCCAATATCCTGGATAACATCTTCACCAATGTGGGTGAAATCTCCAACAACGGGGTGGAAATAGTGATCAATGCAGTGCCGGTAAAAACCAAAGATTTTTCCTGGAACAGTGACATCGCTTTCAACTCCCAGCGAAACAAAATGGTGTCATTCTCCAACCAGATTTATAAAGCCACTGAACAGTTTTATGGAGATCTCCCCTCCCCGGGTAATCTTGGCTCCGCTATCCGTGTAGTAGAAGGCGGTCCGCTCGGCACTTTCTACGGCTATCGCTATGCCGGTCTTACCGACGATGGTAAATGGCAGTTCTATAAAAAAGACGGCAGCAAAGCCACTACTTCTGAAATCAATCCGGACGATAAAACCGTAATCGGAAATGGTATTCCCAAGTACATGGCTTCCTGGAACAACACTTTCCGTTACAAGAACTTTGACCTGAGTATCCTCTTCCGCGGCAAATTTGGTTTCGATATCCTGAACCTGCAGGATATGTACTTCGGTAACAAAAAATGGAAACCGAATAACATGTTATCATCTGCTATCGGTAAAAATGATAAGCTGAACGACGATCCACAGTTCTCTGATTACTACCTGGAAAAAGGTGATTTCGTGAAACTGGATAACATCACTCTCGGTTATAATTTCCAACTGAAAACCAAATATATCCGCAGCCTGCGTGTATATGCCAGCGGCCGTAATATCGCCACCATCACCAAATACAGCGGCCTTGATCCTGAACTGCAGGATACCGCGCTGGACTCCGGTATAGATGGAAGAGGATTTTACCCACGCACCCGCTCCTATACTATCGGATTGAACCTTGGATTTTAAAAGCAGCAAAATTGTAACGTATGAAAAAAAGTAAAGCATATATCAGCGCAGCCCTGCTGGCTCTCGGATTGAGCGCCTGCACCAAGCTCGATGAAAAACCATACAGCGAAATTATTTCAGATAATTTTTATCATAATAAAGAAGAAGTCCTGTCTGCCGTACTGCGGCCATTTACCCATGCCGGTGCATGGGCGGCACCTACCGGTCAAACCGGCTACTGGCGCCTGCAGGAACTCTCCGCCGATCAACTCGCATGGCCGCAGAAAGGCAAGCACGGCTACGATGGCGGTAACTGGATCCGCCTGCATAACCACACCTGGATTGCTAATGAAGACAATGCCTGGAACCCGTGGAGACTGATGTACTGGGGAATGGGCTTCTGTAACAATACGCTGAAAGATCTGGCGGCTATGGACTTCACCAAAATTGGTATGACTAATGAAGACAAAGCCTCATTTCTTGCAGAAACAAAAGTGGTACGCGCCTGGCATTACCTGAAACTGATGGACCTGTATGGTAACATTCCCATCGTAACAGAAGTAGGTGCGCCGGCGTCCCCGGCTACCAAAACCCGCAAGGAAGTATTTGAGTTCGTTGAAAAAGAGCTGAAAGAAAATGTGGAACTGCTGAAACCACTATCAGCAGATATGGTGGGCCGCGCTACTAAAGCAGCTGGCTACGCAATGCTGGTAGAACTATATCTCAATGCACAGGAATGGACTGGTACCCCACGCTGGGATGACTGTATCAACTATTGCAATAAGATCATTGCCGGCAACGGCGGTTCCCTGAGCGGCGCGATGCCCGCACTGGAACCGGATATTTTCCGCGCCTTTGCCAACAATAACAATACCTCTCCGGAAGACCTGTTCCAGCTCGCCTATGACCTGAGAGCCGGTAACTCCCGCTTTGGATGGCAAGGTGATTTCTGGCACTACCGTCAGCGCCAGATTTACAACGCTGATGTAGATGGAAACAACAGTATCGTTGTTATTCCCACCGCTTATGATGCGTATAAAGACAATGACCTCCGCAAGCAAAACTGGATGCTGATCGGACCGCAGAAAAAAGATCCGGCGCTACGTACCAGCGTTGCCGACAGTTTGGTACTGGGCACAGAAGAATACAACGGCAAGCCGCTTGTGTTTGTAAAAGAGATCCGCAGGAATTCTGAAGGTGAAAGTGGCGCCGGTGGTATGACTGAGGGGGAAGAGAACAGCGGGGCACGTTTTGCAAAATATGTACCCGGCACACAGGCCGATCCTAATTACTGGGGCAACGACTTTGTGTTATATCGTCTGACAGAAATTTATTTCAACAAGGCAGAAGCATTGATGAGAAAAAATAATGGCATCGCTACACAGGATGCTGTTGACCTTATCAACACCTGTAAGAAACGTGCATTCAAGGCGGCAGACTGGGCTGCTGAAGCTTATACAACTACCAGTCTCACCATGAACGAACTCCTCGCTGAAAGAGGCCGTGAATTCATCTTTGAGGGCAAACGCCGCTCGGATCTGATCCGCTTTGGCAAATTTACCACTGCCACCTGGTGGGATCATCAGCCATCAGCTGATAAGTACAAGCTGTTCCCGATTCCTTTCAAACAAACAAGTATTAATCCTAACCTGGTTCAAAACCCCGGTTACTGATAAACTGATTTGGGGGCGAAGTAGTAAACGACTTTAACCCGGATGCGGAAAACCCAAACGGCCGTCTCTTAACTGAGATGGCCGTTTTCAATTTTGCGGGATAATAGTCAGTAGGCCAGTAACTCGCTGATAGCTGCGGCTACTTTTGCAGGCGTTGGTAACATCGCTGCTTCCAGGCTGGTATTGAGCGGTACTGCCGGCAGGTCCAGCGCCCCAACGGTAAATACCGGTGCGTCGAGGAACCGGAAACAGGTTTGCTGAATACGTCCAGCCAGTGCCTGTATAAAAGAGTTATTGAGTTGTTCTTCTGTCAGGATCAGGCATTTGCCATGTTGCTTCACCATGTCAAATACCAGTTCTTCATCCAGTGGGAAAAGGGTGCGCAGGTCCACAATGGTTACCTGCCCGGGATAGGCTTTGGCAGCCGCTTTCGCCCAGTATACGCCCATTCCGTAAGTAATAATGCAAAGTGCATTTCCCTGGGCGGTATCTTTTGGGTGTGCGCGTTGTATAATATTTCCTTTCCCCAGCGGCAGCACATAATCCGCTGCGGGCTCAATGGTCATGGCATCCAGCGTGCCGGGCACTTTGCTCCAGTACAATCCTTTATGCTCCAGCATTACAACCGGGTTGGGGTCCAGGAAGGCGGCTTTCATCAGTCCTTTCATATCGGCGGCATTAGAGGGGTACACTACTTTGATCCCTTTAATGCTTAACAGCGTGGATTCCACACTGCCGGAATGATAAGGTCCGCCACCACCATAGGCCCCCACAGGCACGCGGATGAGCGTTTGTACGGGGAACTTACCATTGCTCAGGTAACATGATTTTGATATTTCTGTTACCAGCTGGTTGAATCCCGGGTAGATATAATCGGCAAACTGTACTTCCACAATGGGTTTTACGCCTACGGCAGATAGTCCTGCTGTGGCGCCGATAATATACGCTTCCTGTATCGCGGTGTTATATACGCGGTGTGGTCCGAATTTTTCACCCAGGGTGGCCGCTTCTCGGAAAACGCCTCCCAGTCTTACACCCACATCCTGCCCAAATAAAATAGCTTCCGGATACTGTTGCATAATTTCTTCCACGGCGTGGAGGGCGGCATCTACCATTACTACTTTTGCCTTCCCGGCTGGTGTACGGGTACCGCTTTCAGCTGTTACCGCGGCAGGTGCAAATACGTGTTCCTGCACCGTTTCCGGTGATGGTTCCGGCGCCTGTACTGCCCTATCAAAAGCTACCTGTATATCGCTGGCGGCGGTTTTTTCAATTTCATCCAGTTGTTCCGGAGTTACGCCGTGTTTCAATAACAACGCTTTCATTTTTGGAACGGGATCATTGGCAGCGTGCTTTTCCAGGTCTTCCGCAGAGCGGTACCATTCTTTCCGCACGCCGGAGGTATGATGTCCCAGCAGGGGTACGTTGGCCTGCACCAGTATTGGCCGGCGTTCATGCCTTACGTAGCTGATAGCCGTTTCCATAGCAGCGTAGCTGGCGGTAAAGTCGCTGCCATCTACCCGCATGCGTTCCAGTCCTTTGAAACCGGCGGCATATTCATACGCATCCATTGTTCTTACTTCTGCTGCCGTGGCTGAAATGCCCCAGTCATTGTCCTGTACCAGGTAAATCACCGGTAATTGTTTCAGAACGGCAAATTGCAGGGCCTCGCTCACTTCTCCCTCTGTAACGCTGCCATCCCCGAGGGAACAGATCACTACCGGCAGTTCTCCATCCGGGCCGGTTTTCAGCAGGGGAGAATGGATTTGTTCCAGGTATTGCAGTCCCTGGGCCACGCCCGTGGTGGGGATTACCTGCATACCGGTGGCGCTGCTCTGGTGGGGAATCTGCGGTTTATCGGCCGTGTTGCTGTTAGGATGACTGTAATAAGATCTTCCGGCAGAAAAAGGATCAGCTGCTTTCGCCAGCAGTTGGAGCATTAATTCATAAGGAGTAAAGCCAATGGCGAGCAGCATGCTCTCATCACGATAATAGGGGCTTACAAAATCCCACGGCCGCAATTGCAGGCCGGTGGCTATTTGTATGGCTTCATGTCCACGGGAAGTAGAGTGAACATATTTACAGATTGGTCGGTTAGCCTCATAGGTGGCGGCCATACTGCCGGCTTCACACATCAATCGCCAGGCTGTTAATAATTCAGCCAGTTCGCCGGCGTTACCATCCGTATTGGAGGCAGGCGTTTTTAAAGTTGAAACGCTTGTGCTATCTTTAAACACAATAAGACTGTTTTGGTGATGATGGTAATTTAAAAACAATAGTTGCCATAGCAACAGTTGCTAATGCAAATTAATTAATATGGCTGATACTTTCGTCAGTAATCCCTCTTTTTTTAAGTTGGATGCTACGCTCAAAAAATTGCGCAACTATTGGCAAAAAACGTTTGATGCCCAACAGAAGGACATTACAGTGGATCAGTGGCTACTGATTGAGAACCTGTACAAACACAAAAAAACTACGCATAACGAACTGGCCCGTAATACCTCGAAGGATATTACCACCATTTCCCGCATTATTGAACTGTTGGTAAAGAAAGGGCTGGTAAAAAGGGAGGCCGATGTGTATGACCGGAGGAAGGTGTATTTACAGCTGACCCCTGAAGGAGTGGAAAAATATAAAGATGTGAAGTCACTGGTATATGATATGCGTAAAATTGGCTGGAAAACGTTGACAGAAACGGATTATGCCGAATTAACGCGGATCCTGGACACGATTTATGCAAATATTCCCTAGGATCGCCGCGGATTTTGTCTTTCTCAGGATTACGCTGATTATATTGATTAGCTTGATTTTTACTTTTTGGATTTTATAAAGGATTAAGGGAGATAGAAGCGGATATATTCGCTCTTATCTCCCTTAATCCTTTATAAAATCCAAAAAATAAAATCAGTATAATCAGCGTAATCCTGAGAAAGACAAAATCCGCGGCGATCCCTACTTAACAGAAAACTCCAGCAGGCTGTCATTTTCAATAAATGCCTCGAAGTCGTCTCCTATTTCTGTAGGTCCTACGCCGGCCGGGGTGCCGGTAAAAATGAGGTCTCCGATGTTCAGGGTAAAGAAGCGGGAAATGTAAGCCACCAGGAAATCAAAAGAAAACAAAAGATCCTGTGTATTACCCGATTGCGCCAACGCCTTGTTTTTATACAGGCAGAAATTGATATCTTTTTTATCCATTTCAGGGGTAATAGGTATGAAATTACCCACTACAGCAGAGTTATCGAAAGCTTTGGCTATTTCCCAGGGTAACCCCTTCGCCTTTTGCTTATCCTGCAGATCCCGGGCCGTAAAATCGATCCCTACGGAGATATGATCGTAGTATTTATCTGCAAATTTCTCCTGGATATGTTTACCGTTCTTGCTTACTCTGAGTACCAGTTCGCATTCGTAGTGCAGGTTGGTGGTAAATTCCGGGTAATAGAACGGGTGACCATTTTGCAGCAATGCATTCTTTGGTTTCATAAATAACACCGGTTCTGTAGGCACCTCATTCTTCAGCTCTTTGGCATGGTCGGCATAATTCCTGCCTACGCAAATAATTTTCATAATGCGTTTGTTTTAAGGTATAAAAAAAACAGATAGGAATCAGATGAACAAATTTATTTCGCAGACGGGAAGGTTAGTTTATTACTGTCGTTCATGGTACGGGCAATGCCTATACTGGCAAAACTTTCAATGATATCCGAACATTTCCATATTTTCTCTTCTACGATTCGTTCTTCTGTATTTTTCCATTTACTGAGTACAAACTCCACCTGGCGGCCTTTGGGATAATTATTACCTACCCCGAAGCGTAAGCGTGGATACTGATTGGTACCCAGGGATTCCTGGATGCTTTTCAGCCCGTTATGCCCGGCATCGCTGCCACCGGGGCGTAAGCGGAGTACATCCAGCGGAAGGGCCAGGTCATCGAGGATCACGAGCAGGTTTTCCACGGGGATCTTTTCCTTATCCAGCCAGTATTTGATAGCCCTGCCGCTCAGGTTCATGTAGGTAGTAGGCTTAATAACAATAAATGTTTTCCCTTTCCACTTACATTCCGCCACATCGGCCAGGCGGTCGTTCCTGAAAGTAGCTTTATGCCTGGCAACAAAATCATCTACCACATCAAACCCTATATTATGACGGGTATGCCGGTATTCCTCGCCGATATTGCCTAATCCTGCTATTAAGTATTTCATACGGGTCGTTTTCGTACCTGGAGATTTCCAAAATTAAAAAGCCCCTCTAAAAGTAGAGAGGCTTTTTGGAAAAATATATCTAAAAGATTATTTCTTTTTAGCATCTTTTTCAGCAGTTGCTTCTTCCTGACGCAGCTGACGGGTCATTACCACAGAAGCGATAGGAATACGCGGAGAATTGGTGATTTCAACACCTTCAATTTTCACATCTTCTACACGGATGTTTGCGTTCAGTTCCAGGTTATCGATGTTAACTTCGATATTCTCCACCAGGTGCTTAGGTAAAGCTTTCACTTTCAGCGCTTTCAGTTTACTAACCAGTTTACCACCGGCTTTAACACCAACAGAAGAACCAACCAGTTTAATGGGAATGGTAACAGCTACCTGTTTGTCTTCGACCAGTTCCATGAAATCGATGTGAGCAAGTGCATCAGTAACTACATCAAACTGCATATCTTTCAATACGCATCTGTAAGTTTTAGCACCCAGTTTAATTTCTGCAATCTGGAAAGCTGCAGTGTAAACCAGTGTTTTGAATGCTTTGGCAGGAGCTGAAAAATTAACAGTTTCTGCACCCCCGTAAATAACGCAAGGCACTTGTTCCTCAGAACGGATCTGGCGGGTGGCTTTTTTGCCGAATTCGCTCCTGAGTTGTCCTTCGATGGTTATTGTGTTCATTGTTTAGACAATTTATATTGATGATTAAAATACTATGTTATCAATCTCCCCGGCGGTGGCTGTGAATAAACAGGCTGGTGATCGATTTGTTTTCGTGCATATTACGGATGGCTACCGCAAAAAGCTCTGCAACAGATATCACCTTGATCTTGGAACCGGCTCCCTGCGGTTTGATAGGAATGGTATCGCATACCACTATCTCCTGCAGTACTGATTTCTCGATATTTTCGTACGCATTTCCGCTGAAAACGGGATGGGTACAAAATGCACGTACACTTCTGGCGCCTTTCTCCATTAACAGGTTAGCGGCTTTGGAAAGTGTTCCTGCGGTATCACAGATATCATCAATGAGCACAATATCCCTGTTAATCACATCTCCTATCACTACCATAGATGCTATTTCATTGGCGCGTTTACGATGTTTGTCGCAAATAACCATCTCAGCATTAAAGTAAGACGCTACTTCACGTACCCTATTGGTACTACCTACGTCAGGGGACGCAAAGGTAAGATTTTCCAGCTTTAAATTCTCTATATAAGGAATAAAAATAGCTGAACTATCCAGATGATCTACCGGGATATCAAAGAATCCCTGGATTTGCGGTGCATGCAAGTCCATAGTTATCACCCTGTTAGCCCCTGCGGAAGTCAGCAGATTGGCCACCAGTTTTGAGCCGATAGCCACGCGGGGCTTGTCTTTTCTGTCCTGGCGGGCATATCCGAAATAAGGAATTACCGCGGTAATATAGCCGGCGGAAGCCCGCTTGGCGGCGTCAATCATCAACAGCAGCTCCAGCAGGTTATCTGAAGGTGCGCTGGTTCCCTGGATCAGGAAAACATAATCACCCCGGATACTCTCCAGGAATACAGGCTGGATTTCCCCATCGCTGAATTTCTGAATCTTTACTTTGCCAAGACCGCCATTAAGACCCTTGCCATATTTCTTGGCAATTTTCTCGGCCAATGCCGGATTACTGTTGCCTGTGAAAATTTTTACTGAAGGTTGCATACTAGATACTAGTGGAAAAGAGGTTGCAAAACTAGGATTTTTTGGGAGTACCCGCTTGATTTTTTTCAAATACATATTATATAGATGTTAAAAAACAACTATAATCATCACATTATCATAACGTTTTAAAAGATAATAGGTCCCGAAAAATTCCAATAACGACTGGTATCGAATATAACGATTTTATAATGATCCACTGGAAAAGGAAAAGAAAAATGTGGAGGAAGAAGAGGGTGTCATGATAGGTTCGTATATTTGGACAAATGCAATAAGTCATGTTTGTTGATGTTAACCCGGCTCCCCACCTGGCTATTCATAAGTGGCCTGATAATGAAAAGCCCAGAGAAAAACTGATCAATATCGGCGCTACGGCCCTAAGCGATGCCGAGCTGCTGGCAATCCTGCTGCATACAGGGCATAAAAGCAAATCTGCCCTCGAACTGGCAAAAGAAATCCTGCGCCTGGCTAATAATAATCTCTCCGAACTGGGAAAAATAAACGTAAAAAAGCTGCAAAAACTCCGTGGCGTAGGTTATGCCAAGGCTGTTACCATACTGGCCGCTATGGAGCTGGCCCGCAGGCGGCAAGCCGGTACCATCCATAAAAAAACAGTGATCAACAACGGATCGGATGCAGCCATGTTTTTCAAGCCCATGCTTGCAGATCAGCCCTTTGAAACATTCCATGTCCTGTTTCTCAGCCATGCCAACAAGGTGCTGCATTACCGCCATCTCAGTACCGGCGGCATTACCAGCACCGTAGTAGATCCCCGCATTATTTTCCGGGAAGCACTGGATACGGGCGCCACCAAGTTATTACTCTGCCATAACCATCCCTCCGGCAGTCTCCGCCCCAGCCAGGCCGATCTCCGGATTACCACCAGAATAAAAGATATGGGAATGCTCTTCGATATCCAGGTGATGGACCATATCATTGTGTCCGAAACCGGCTATTACAGCCTTGCGGAAGAAGGGATGATATAAATCCCGAAATGTGTTTTACTTTCGCACATATTTATTCATTTTCCATATGCTCAAAATAGGACTCTTCGGCGTAGGACATTTAGGTAAGATACACCTCTCTCAACTGGCCACTATGAAAGACGTAGAAGTGGTAGGCTTCTATGATCCAAACAATGCAAATGCAACCAGCATCTCCGAGCAATATAATATTCAGCGGTATACCACCGCAGAAGAACTCATACTGTCGGTAGACGCCATTGATATTGTGGCGCCCACTACCCTCCACTTCAAATTATGTGAACTGGCCATCCGCAACGGCAAACACATATTCGTGGAAAAACCCATGACCAATACGATGGATGAAGCCAAAACACTGGTTAAACTGGTGGAAGAAGCAAATATTAAATTCCAGGTAGGCCATGTGGAAAGATTCAATCCTGCTTATCTCGCACTCAGGGGATATGACCTCAAACCCATGTTTATTGAAGTACACCGCCTGGCAGAATTCAATCCACGTGGTACAGATGTAAGCGTTATCCTCGATCTCATGATCCATGATATCGATATCGTGCTGAGCATCGTAAAATCTACCGTGAGCCGCATCTCCGCCAGCGGGGTAGCTGTGATGAGCGACACACCGGATATCGCCAACGTACGCATCGAATTCCATAATGGTTGTGTTGCCAATCTTACTTCCAGCCGCATTTCCCTGAAAAAGATGCGCAAAATGCGCCTCTTCCAGAAAGATGCTTACATCGGTATCGATTTCCTTGATAAAAAAACAGAGATCATCAAGCTCAAAACACCGGAAGACGAAGGTTTATTCACCCTGGATATTGAAACTAACAGCGGCAGAAAAACCATCGCCATCGATAACCCGGAAATAAAACAATCCAATGCTATCCGTATGGAGCTGGAAATGTTCCGCGACAGCATCCTGCAAAATAAACCGGTAGCCGTAAACGCTATCGATGGCCTGCAGGCAATGGATGTAGCCCACCAGATCCTGGCAAAAATAAATAAGGGTCTGTCTGAAACAGCCTCCGCTAAATAATTATTACGCGTAACCAAAGCCGCTGTCGGTCCGTTTTCATATAGCAACAACCATTTATGAAACGAAGCATTTTTATGCTGACAGCGGCGTTACTCACCGCAAAAGCAAGGGCAGCAGGATTTACCAGATAACTCCATTTTCGTATACCCGCGTCCGGTAGATGGTTATCCCCGCTCCCGCAGCAACACCTCTGCAATAGCAAGATCCAGTGGTTTCGTAATTTTGATATTGGATTCTTCTCCCGGCAGCAGATACACGGGATGCCCCAGCCGTTCCACTACGGTGGCTTCATCCGTAAACAACGGATCATAGGGCAGTTCAAAGGCAGGCAGGATTAATTCAGAAAGAAAAGTTTGCGGGGTCTGGATAATCCGGAAACGGTCGCGGTCCACAGCGGCATTGTTACTGCCTGATATCTCCCGGATACTATCTTTCATATCAATCACCGGGATAGCACTGCCATGAATAAGCGCGGCATCATAACAGGCACGGATCAACGTAGTGGATACCAGCGGACGCACCCCGTCGTGTACAAATACTACAGCCGGGTGTTTCACCTGCTGCAATCCGTTCTGTACGGAATGAAAGCGGGTATTTCCCCCTTTTATGATGGTGATGTCCGGTAGTTTATCAAAAGCCTGCAGGATGTGGTTGGCAAGAGTGAAATGGGCTTCAGGAAGCACCAGCACAATTTCCATATCAGGAAAGGCAGCCGCGAAAGCGGCAATGGTGTGGTACAATACAGGTTTACCGGATAGCTCCAGGAACTGTTTGGGAACAGCGCTCTGCATCCGGGTACCGGACCCGCCGGCAACTATGATAGCAACTTTTTTATATTCCATATAAAAAGATCGGGGATTTTCTTATCCAGCAGGCTGAATAAGAAAATCCCCGAAAATGCTTTGTAATTAAACGATCAGCATGGCATCGCCATAGCTGAAGAAACGGTATTTCTCTTTAATCGCCTGCTGATAAGCCTCCATGATCAGATCATATCCCGCAAAAGCGCAGGTCATGATGAGCAGGCTGGTTTTTGGCAGGTGGAAGTTTGTTACCAATGCATTTGGAATAGCAAAATCATACGGCGGATGAATGAACGTGTTAGTCCATCCTTCAGCTGCTTTCAGGTGGTTTTGCGCAGTTACGGAAGATTCTACGGCACGTACAGAGGTAGTACCAATAGCGCAGATCTTGCGGTTCTCTTCTTTCGCTTTGTTTACCACTTTCACTGCGTGTTCTTCAATGTGAAAATACTCCGCGTCCATTTTGTGTTTGCTCAGGTCTTCTACTTCAATAGGGCGGAAAGTACCTAAACCTGTGTGCAGCGTTACTTCTGCAAACTTAACACCTTTAATTTCCAGACGTTTGATCAACTCACGGCTGAAGTGCAAACCTGCAGTAGGTGCAGCTACAGCGCCTTCGTACTTGGCATACACCGTCTGATAACGCTCTTTATCTTCATCTTCCGGTTTACGTTTGATATACTTAGGCAACGGCGTTTCTCCCAGCTGATCAAGCACCTGTTTGAATTCTTCGTCATTACCTTCGAATAAGAAACGGATGGTACGGCCTCTTGAAGTAGTATTATCAATTACCTCTGCTACCAGCGTCTCGTCGTCGCCAAAATACAATTTGTTGCCTACACGGATTTTACGCGCCGGGTCAACAATTACATCCCACAGGCGGTTTTGCTTGTTCAGCTCACGCAGCAGGAATACTTCAATTTTTGCTCCTGTTTTTTCTTTACGGCCATATAACCTTGCAGGAAACACCTTTGTATTGTTCACAATCATTACATCCTTGTCGTTGAAATAACCGAGGATGTCTTTGAATACTTTGTGCTCAATTTTGCCGGTATTGCGATGTACCACCATTAAACGTGATTCATCTCTTGTCTTGGTAGGGTGCTGGGCGATCAGATTTAAAGGAAGATCGAATTTGAACTGTGATAGTTTCATATTACGGTATGAATAATTTTTAGAGGTGCAAAGTTACCGATTATTATCTACATCATCAAAAAATGATATATAATTCATAACAATCAGGTAATTATATATTAAATTCCTTTTGGAATAGCTGCTATCAGTTGTTGGGTATATGGATTTTCCGGGTAATTATACACCTTGTCGGCTGCCCCCTGTTCTACAATTTTTCCTTTCTGCATAACCATCATCCGGTCGCTGATAAACCTTACCACGGAAAGATCGTGCGAAATAAAAATACAGGTAAAGCCCAGTTCTTCCCTTAAACGGATCAGCAGGTTCAGCACCTGCGCCTGCACGCTTACATCCAGCGCCGCCACCGACTCATCACAGATAATAAAAGATGGCTCCACCGCCAGCGCGCGCGCTATTACAATCCGCTGGCGCTGTCCGCCGGAAAACTCGTGCGGATAACGGTTAAAATGTTCGGGCAACAGGTTTACCTTCTCCAGCAATTCCAGCACCTTTGCTTTTTGCTGCCGCTCCGTGCCATACAGCCCGTGAACCTTCATCGGCTCCAGGATAGCTGCCCCAATGGTTTTCCGCGGATTCAGCGAAGCATAAGGGTCCTGGAAAATCAGCTGCATATCCTTCCGCAGCGCCCGCATCCCGCCGGCCGACAAACTTCGTATATCCTGCCCCTTATAAATAATGCTTCCTTCCGTTGGCGCTGCCAATCTTAACAGCGACCGGCCCAGCGTGGTTTTACCACAACCCGATTCGCCCACCAGCCCCAACGTTTCACCGGTAATTACCCGGAAACTCACATCATCTACCGCTTTAGCCCATTGCAGTACTTTGCCGGTGATGCTCCTTTTCACAGGAAACCAGGTTTTCAGCTGATGTACCTCCAGTAACGGCGCTGCTGCCGCCAGCTGTTGCTCCCGCAGGCGAAGGGCTGTTTCAGGAATTACCAGCGACTGCATCACATCCCGGATGGCGCCGGATTTTTCGTGTATCTGTCCCCGTGAGTCTGTCTCCATAAAATCACGGATCACAGGCAATCTTACCAAACGTTTATCCAACGGGGGCCGGCAGGCCAGCAATCCCTTTGTGTACGGATGTTGAGGGCGCAGAAACACGTCTCTTACTGTTCCTTCTTCCACAATATTCCCTTTATACATCACCACTACCCTTTCCGCTATTTCCGCTACCACGCCTAAATCGTGTGTAATAAAAATAACACTCATCCCCATCTGCTGCTGTAGTTCGCGGAGTAGCTCCAGTATTGCCTTCTGCACGGTAACATCCAATGCTGTAGTGGGTTCGTCGGCAATCAGCAGGCGGGGATGACAGGAGATAGCCATCGCTATCATAACCCGCTGTTTCTGTCCGCCGGAAATTTCGTGGGGATAACGATCCATGATCCCGGCAGGATCAGGCAGTTTTACCTTTCCGAAAAGCGCGATCACCTCGTTCCGTGCGGCTTTACGGCTTACGCCGGTATGCAAACGGATGGCCTCCGCCACCTGCTCTCCGCAGGTATGCAGGGGATTCAGCGCCGTCATGGGTTCCTGAAAAATCATGGCAATTTCGTTGCCCCGGTAGCTACGCATGGTAGCATCGGGCAACTGCAGCAGGTTAACTGCTGTTTCATCTGCTGCCTGGTAAAGGATCTGTCCACCGGAAATGGTACCAGGCATATCAATAAGTCGCATGAGCGAAAGGGCGGTAACGGATTTTCCGGACCCGGATTCTCCTACTACGCCTATAATTTCACCCTTGCCTATGGAAAGGGAAATCTGATTAACAGCTGTTGTTGTTGTTTGTCCGGACCTGAAAGTTACCTCCAGGTCCTGTATCTCTATCCGCGTGGAAAGCATACCCGGAAGATACAACAATTCTAAAAACGCAGATGCTTCACGGTCTGGTGACTTTCAATCAGCTTCTGTAAGGAGTCGATTCCCACTTTAAGATGGCGTTCCACAAATTTGGTGGTCACCTTTTTGTCGCTTTCTTCCGTTTTTACGCCTTCTGGCACCATTGGCTGATCGGATACCAGCAATAAAGCGCCTGTGGGTATCTTGTTAAAAAAACCAACAGAAAAGATAGTGGCTGTTTCCATATCCACGGCCATTGCCCTTATTTTTTCCAGGTATTGTTTAAATACGGCATCATGCTCCCATACGCGCCTGTTGGTGGTATAACAGGTGCCGGTCCAGTAATCGTAACCGGAATCGCGGATAGTGGTGGAAATGGCCTTCTGCAAAGCAAATGCAGGCAGTGCAGGTACTTCCGGCGGAAAATAATCGGTGCTGGTACCTTCCCCGCGGATAGCGGCGATAGGCAGTATCAGGTCGCCGATGTTATTCTTCTTTTTTAATCCGCCGCACTTTCCAAGAAATAACACCGCTTTCGGGGAGATGGCAGACAACAGGTCCATCACGGTAGCAGCACCCGGACTTCCCATACCAAAGTTGATAATGGTAATGTCGCCGGCAGTAGCACACTGCATAGGACGGCCTGCACCAACGATTTCCACGTTGTTCCATTCGGCAAACATTGTTACGTAATTACTGAAGTTGGTGAGGAGGATGTGGGAGCCAAATTGATCCAGTTTCTCACCCGTGTAGCGGGGCAGCCAGTTAGCTACAATTTCGTCTTTTGTCTTCATAGCTTTTTGACAAGCAAATATAAGGTTTTGTTCGCTAACCTCAATATTATCCTAATGTAACTATCTTCGCAACAGTATTAAAATCAGTTATATCTTGATCGCTATCAGCTTCCCCCCACCCGATTTTAAAATTATAAAAGAAGGCAGCAAAGAACTCATCTTTGACCGCTTCCGTAAGAAATATGTGGTACTCACGCCGGAAGAGTGGGTAAGACAAAACTTTCTGAATTACCTGGTAAAAGTGCTGGAATATCCTGCTTCCCTGATAGGTATTGAAAAGGAAATTTTTTTGGGAGAGATGAAAAAGCGATACGACATCGTGATCTACAACCGTGCAACACAACCCTGGATGCTGGTGGAATGTAAAGAAATGAATGTACCGCTCACCGAGCATACTATGCAGCAGGTGATCCGCTATAACATGGTGATCCCGGCTACCTACCTGGTGATCACCAACGGTGTGAACACCTTTTGCGGTAATTATGTGGCGGCTGAAAATAAATGGCGGTTCCTGCATGAGTTGCCGGGGTTTGGCTAAGAGCGCCTTCGGCGCTGGAAATTGTCTTGGAGCAGGATTACGCTGATTAACCGTGATTTTAAGGATTTGATCACTTTTGATTTTTAAAAGATTTGGGGAGATATAAGCGGATATATTCGCTTTTATCTCCCCAAAATATTTAATCAAAAAAATCAAAAGTGATCAAATCCTTAAAATCACGGTTAATCAGCGTAATCCTGCTCCAAGACAATTTCCAGCGCCGAAGGCGCCCTACGCACTCGCATCAAGGGAAAATACCCAATTGCTCGTAAGCAGCACCAACTTTATTAATGGCTACTACGTAAGCGGCTGTACGCATATCATGGATCTGCGGGTTAGCCATCATTACGTCGCGTACTTCATGGAGTGCAGCGTGCATGGTTTCTTCCAGGCCGGAATATACCAGGTCCACTTCATCCGCACCGTGTGCAATGAATTTTCTTTCTTTATCAGAAACGGTTTTGCCGGTCAGCTCTTCGATGGTTTGCAGGATATGGATGTTCATATTCTCATCGAAGCGTTTGCCCAAACGGCCGTAGCGCACATGGCTGAGGTTTTTCAGCCATTCGAAATAGGAAACGGTTACACCGCCGGCGTTCAGGAACATATCCGGAACAACAATCACCCCTTTCTTATTCAGGATTTCGTCTGCTTCCGGTGTTAAAGGACCATTTGCTGCTTCACCGATGATCTTTGCTTTAACGTTGGGAGCGTTGTGTTTATCAATTACATTTTCCAGGGCAGCAGGGATCAGGATTTCACAATCCAGTTCCAGACCATCTGTATTTTTATTCAGGTTGGTAGCACCGGCGAAGTTTACGATAGAACCGGTCGCTTTTTTGTGCATCAGTACTTCATCAGGATTCATACCCTGTTCGTTATAGATAGCACCATCCCACTCGATCAGGCAAACTACTTTAGCGCCGGCTTCGTGGAAGTATTTGGCAGCGTGATAACCTACGTTACCCATGCCCTGCACAATTACTCTTTTTCCTTCTATACCGGTAGTAAGACCAAGGCGATCCATATCTTCCTTAATGTTACACAGTTCGCGTAAGCCGTAGAATACACCCAAACCGGTTGCTTCGGTACGGCCACGCACACCGCCCTGTGATACAGGTTTACCGGTAACGCAACCATAACCATCTATTTCACCAGGGCGTAAGCTCATGTAAGTATCCAGGATCCAGCTCATTTCTCTTTCGCCGGTGCCGTAGTCAGGAGCAGGAACATCTGTGCCTGGTCCGATAAAGTTTTTCTTCACCAGTTCCGCGGTATAACGACGGGTAATCGCTTCCAGCTGGAAGGGCGTATAGTTGCGGGGGTTGATTTTCAAACCACCTTTGGCACCACCAAACGGTACGTTCACAATGGCGCATTTGTAGGTCATCAGGGATGCCAGTGCCATTACTTCGTCCTGGTTTACTTCATCGCTGAAGCGGATACCACCTTTACAGGGAAGTTTATGATGTGAATGTTGTACGCGGTAAGCTTCAATTACCTGTACAGAATCGCCTATTCTCACCGGGAATTTGATCTGGTAAACGGCGTTGCAGGCCTTGATCTGCTCCAGGATACCTTTGTCCCATTTGGTGAACGCAGCTGCTTTGTCGAAGCTTTTCTCCACACTCTGGAAGAAGCTATAATGCTGATCTTGCGACATAAAAATTATTGTTTTGGTATAACGATTAGATTTTAAACGTTTTTGGGTTACTGGTTTTTATCTTTTTCTTCCAGCTTACCGATCTTTCTGTCCAGATTGATAAGAAATAACACGATTCCCAGGAAGATGATCACTAAAACACCAACGATAACATAAATTTTATCGTTGCTTCGGAAGAATTCGTTGATCGCTCCTTTCTCTGTATCCTGCTGTTGTGCATTTGCCAGTACCGAAATGAATAGCAGGGCCAGGGTCAGGCAAAATGAAAACGCTCTATTGATCATTTAAAAATATTTTTAAGCTGTAATTTCCTATAACGTACTACCAGCGTGAATATCCACACACTCAGCAGGGTCCAGCCGATAAAGGCCGGGTACAACACCAGTTTCATGGAGCCATCGGTATCTTTTGATGCAAAGCCTGGTGTGGTAGCGCTTCCCGGATGCAGGGAATCCACCATGCGGGGGATGATATAGGTTAATGGTATCAGCAATGCGAAGGCAAAAATGTTAAAGACTGCGGATATCCGTGCCCGTTTGTCGAGGTCGTGGATCGACATGCGCAGCACCAGGTAAGCCATGTAGATAAGAATGGCGATGGCCGTACACATCTGTTTGGGATCGTCTGTAAGCGTACCACCCCAGGTATAGGTAGCCCAGAGGGTACCCGTTGCAAAGCCCAATACGCCAAAGAAAGTACCTATTCCGGCAGCGCTGGAGGCGAGTACATCTTTCCTTAAATCATATTTCGACAAATAAAGCAGGGAGTTGACAATAGATATGGTGTACATGGTATACATACATATCCACATCGGTACGTGAAAGAACAATCCGCGGGATGATTGTCCGTTGGTTCCTATTATAGGTATTTTAACAGTGAACCCGGCGATAATTACATATAAAAGAAGCAGTATCGCTAATGCTTTCCACCAATGTCTGGCCATTTTTTAATAGCTATATTCGGGGGCAAACCTACACGTTTTAAACCTAATCACAAAGATTTTCGGGGATTTTAAGTTTATCCAACGGCTGTAATTCCCCGTTAAATATCCTTTACAGAAGTGAGCTTTTTGTTTGATATTTCTAATATCAGTCTTTCCACAAAAAAGGGAAAAGGATCATTGTCAGGGCTATAACCAGTATATCCATTCCCCCTAGTAAGAGAAACATTTTAGGCAGTTCCGGCTGATATACCGTTACAAAGGCAGACAAAGAGATGTTGGCCAGCAGCATGAGCACCGGCATGATCAGCGGAAAGCCCATCACCGCCATCAGGGCGGCATTATGATTAGCCTGGGCCGCAATAGCCGCCAGCATGGTAAACAGCAGGGAGATGCTGGTACCGCCCAATAGCACCATGCCTACAAAATAAACGGGGTTGATGATGGGATTCCCCAGGAAAGCAATACTGCAAACCAATGCAATAATGCTCATGAGGGTCATCAATATCACATTATAGATCAGTTTGGCCGCAATAAAACAACGTGGATTCACCAGGGAATAGAAATACAGGAGCCGGCCCCGGCTTTCCTGCATAAAACTTTTAGCGACCGCATTCACCGCCACAAACAGCTGTATCACCCAGAACAGGGCATTCCATACTTTGTCGTCTGGTCTTCCCATCATCAGGTTGATAACAAAAACAGTAGACACGATATAGAGCAGTACCCCATAAAAAGCATACTGCTGGCGTAATTCCAGTGTAAGATCCTTTTTTACAAGGGTGAATGTCTGATGTATAGGATTGCTTTTTTTCATGATCAGGCGCAAAGATAGTTATTCACAATTAGCTTTCAGCCGTTAGCCATTTTTAAGTATATTTAACCCCTCATTAAAAAATGACATGCCCATAACAAAGGGGCCTTGTTAAAAGCAAACTGCTGATGAAGAAAATTCTGGTTGCCAATCGGGGAGAGATTGCATTACGTATCATGCGTTCTGCGCGTGAAATGGGGATAAAAACAGTGGCGGTATATTCCGAAGCTGATCGTACCATGCCTTTTGTACAATACGCAGATGAAGCCGTTTGCATTGGTCCTGCACCTTCCAGTCAATCTTACCTGCTGGGCGAAAAAATAATTGCCGTGGCGAAAGAGAAAGGAGCGGATGGCATTCACCCGGGGTATGGTTTTTTGAGTGAAAATGCCCGCTTTGCGCAACAGGTAACTGATGCCGGTATTACGTTCATTGGCCCGTCTGCCGCTTCCATTGAGGTAATGGGCAGTAAGCTGGCTGCCAAACAGGCCGCACAGAAATTTGGCGTACCTATGGTGCCTGGCACAGAAACGCCTTTACGCAGTGTGGACGAAGCCAGGGAGGTAGTAAAGAAAACAGGCTTTCCTATCCTGATCAAAGCATCCGCCGGCGGTGGTGGTAAAGGGATGAGGGTGGTAAATACACCTGGAGAACTGGATGAACAGATCAGAATGGCTAAAAGTGAAGCCCTTAGCGCCTTTGGCGACGATGCTGTATTTATAGAGAAGTATGTGGGGTCGCCCCGCCATATAGAAATACAGGTACTGGGCGACCGCCACGGTAACTGCGTATATTTATTTGAAAGGGAGTGTTCTATTCAAAGACGCCATCAGAAGCTGATTGAAGAGGCGCCGTCGTCCTGTCTCACACCGGCTATCCGCGCCGCTATGGGACAATGTGCCGTAGATGTAGCCAAGGCCTGTAACTATTATGGCGCCGGCACCGTAGAATTCCTGGTAGATGAACAACTGAACTTCTACTTCCTGGAAATGAATACCCGCCTGCAGGTGGAGCATCCGGTTACAGAGCTGATCACCGGCCTCGACCTCGTAAAAGAACAGATTAAAATAGCCCGGGGAGAAAAGCTGTCTTTTACCCAGGAAAGCCTGAAAATAAATGGTCATGCTATTGAACTGCGCATCTGCGCGGAAGATCCGGGCAATAACTTTTTGCCGGATACCGGTAAACTGGAAACCTATATCCGTCCGCAGGGTTACGGCGTAAGAGTGGATGACGGATACGAGCAGGGAATGGATATTCCCATCTACTACGATCCTATGATTGCCAAGCTCATCGCCTGGGGCAGCAACCGGGAAGAAGCCCGGCTTCGCCTGATCCGCGCCATTGAAGAATACCAGGTAAAAGGGATCAAAACCACCCTGCCTTTCGGTAAATGGGCATTGCAGCAGCCCGCGTTCATTGAAGGTAATTTCGATACCAACTTTATCAATAAATACTTTACGCCACAGTCGCTGCTTACAAACGAAACAGACATCAATAAACTGGCGGCTATCCTGGCTGCATACGTATGGCAGCAAAACAATATAAATTTACAGGAAGCGGCTGTCAGCAACAATCCACGTGAATCTGCCTGGAAAAAAAGGAATATGTTAAGATAAGCCAAAACAGTTGTTAACTTTCGTTAAAGTGTTTCCGAAAAAACCCGAAAACGCATAACTTTGCGCCAATTTTAATTATGTTACGTAACATCATATTACAGATCCTTCAGTTCTTTTACCAGCCCTTTTCGAAGGTGATGCCCTGGCAAACCTTTCGCTACCTCGCATGTGGCGGGGGCAATACTGTATTGGATATATGCCTGTATTATGTGTGTTATAACTTTGTATTGCACCAGCAGATGGTGCACCTGGGACCGGTTAGTATGAGCGCGCATATCGCCGCCCTCTTCATGTCAATGGCCGTTACCTTTCCCACCGGTTTCCTGCTCAGCAAATATGTAGTATTCTCTGAATCCAATTTACGCGGGCGCGTACAATTGTTCCGTTACTTCATGCTGGTGGGGATCTGTATTGTACTGAACTATTTATTAATGAAGATATTTGTAGATCAGCTACACTTTTATGCCACAGTAGGTAAGATCTGTACTACTGCACTGGTGGTAACTTTCAGCTATCTTACCCAGAAAAAATTTACCTTTAAAGTAAAACAACGGGTATAAGTAAAAGGACGGTCAGTAACCTTCCTTTTACTTTATCATACGTTCTCGTAATAACAGTGCCTGCATCTCGGCTCATACAGATCTTTCTCTCCCAGCAACAACGTTTCTTTCGACGCCGATTTACGGTAAGAGTAATTGGCAATATGACCGCACTTTACACAGATGGCGTGTAACTTCGTAATATAATCTGCCTTTGCCAGCAGGAAGGGCATTTGCCCAAATGGTTTTCCTGTAAAATCCATATCCAGCCCTGCAATGATAACACGTACCCCGCGAAGCGCCAGCTGATCACATACATTCGGTAACTCATCATCAAAAAACTGGGCCTCATCAATACCCACCACATCTACTTCCTGGGCCAGCAGCAGTATTTGCTGGGAATTTTCTATAGGCGTGGAAATGATTTTATTCTCATCATGGGAAGTAATATTTCCTTCATCATACCGGGTATCTACCGCAGGCTTGAATATTTCTACTTTTAAATTGGCGATACGTACCCGTTTGAGCCGGCGGATCAGTTCTTCGGTTTTCCCCGAAAACATAGAGCCGCAAATTACTTCAATCCAGCCCCTCCGCCCTCCTGCAAGAGAAGGTTCAATAAACATATTATACTAATTTGATTACTAATTAATTAAAATATTCTAATTTTATGAAAATAAAATAATTTCTATCACTAACCCGTTAACAATTAAGGCATGGAAAAAATTAATGCATTAATTGAAAAACTACAGGAATTAAAAAATTCCGGGGCTGAGCTTTCTGCAATTTCGTATTACGCGCAATTGCTCCAGGCAGAGGTGCTGCATGCACGTAATAAGCTACATCAGCAACAGGTGCAATCCACCCAGGGAAATATTGCGGTGATCATGCCGGCACAGCAACTGGTAACCGTATCGGCGCCGGCAGCAACTGCGCCGCAAACTACAACATTACCTTCAAATAAACCGGCGGAAGCGCCAGTTGCCACCGCGGAACCTGAAGATATCAACACCCGTGCAGCCAGGCTAAATGATACGCCTACCCGTAACACGGTAGTCCTTACGGAGGATATTAATGGCCGGGCGTCCAGAACGGAGGGAACTTTAACCGGTAAACCGGCTGAAACTCCCAAGCCAGTAGAAACCTCACCAACAGCACCGTTGGAAACGCCTATGGCAGCAGTACCTCCGGCAGCAGACCTGGTACCACCCAAACCGGAACCGGTTGTTACAGCGCAACCTATTCCTACGCTGGCGGTTAATCAGCCTCCCGTGGAAAAACCAAAACCCGCCCAGGCAGCCACCCTGTTTGATGATATACCACCGGTAAAAAATACGGCCCCCGTTACCAACGGCGAGCTTAGAAAAGATCTCAACGAACTTGTTGGCAGCAACGGCACTTCACTGAACGACCGTTTGCGGCAGCAACAGGTAGAGGTGGCGCAGAAAATTGGGGAGATGCCCATTAATGACCTGCGGCAGGCCATTGGCATCAACGAAAAATACCAGTTTATACAGGAGCTGTTCCGGGGCGACCGGGACCTGTACGAACGTTCCATTAAAACCATCAATGAATGTGGTAACCTCCAGGAAGCAGATTACTGGATCCAGCGTGAAATAAAAATCATACAGGGATGGGAAGATGACCATCACCTGGTGCAGCACTTCTATTCGTTGCTCAGAAAGCGTTTCTCCTGAATATAATTTAATACCTTTTGGGTAGCGCCTGTATTGGTAGCTACATAATTTCCGGCGATGGCGGCAGTTTCGGCATAAGCCCCCCTGTCGGCCAGGAGCCGTTCTATCTGTGTGTGGAGATTTCTGTAATTATGTACCACCAATGCGCCTCCCGCTGCCACCAGTTCTATGGCTTCGAAGTATTTTCCAAACTCCGGACCGATGATCACCGGCTTGCTGTAAGCCGCCGGCTCCAGTATGTTATGTATGCCGTCTTTCCCAAAGCCGCCTCCCACGTAGGTAATAGCAGCATAGCGATAGAGGGTGGTGAGCATGCCAATATTATCTATGATCAGTACGTCACCCGGCCTGCTATTCCCGTTCTTCAATGCTGAGAAGCGCTGCGCCCCGGGAAACAATGCCAGCACCGACTGGATATGGTTATCATCAATTTCATGCGGTGCAAGGATCAGTTTTATATCTGTTTCTTCCTTTTCTTTCCACCAGTCGCTCAATACCTTTTCATCGGCAGGCCAGGTACTACCGGCAACGACCAATCGCTTTTCACTGGCAAAAATGGAAATTTCAGGCAATTCCCGGTGTTCATTGAGCAATGCAGCTACCCGGTCGAACCGCGTATCACCGCTGATACTGCTATTTTGCAGCCCGATGCCGCGAAGCAATTGGAGTGACGCTTCATTTTGCACAAAAATATGCGTCAGCTGCTGCAGGAGACCACGGAACATACCGCCATAGCCTTTAAAGAATACCTGGTCGGGGCGGAAGATGCCTGATACCAGCAGTGTAGGAATATTCCGTTGGTGGAGGGTAGTCAGGTAGTGATACCAGAATTCGTATTTTATGAAGATGGCCAGGGCGGGCTGTACAATATCCACGAAATCCCGGGCGTTGCCGCGGGTATCCAGGGGCAGATAACAGACATAATCGGCGCCTTTATAGTCTTTCCGGACTTCATACCCGGAAGGCGAAAAAAAAGTTAACAAAATTTTATACGAGGGCCAGGTAGCACGAATAGCTTCCAGCACCGGCCTTCCCTGCTCAAATTCACCCAGGGAGGCAGCATGGATCCATATTACCGGCTGCGAGCCGATTCCCTCCTTCCGCATACGCGATTTCCAGTGCTGCCGGCCTTCCAGCCAGCGCCTGGCTTTGGTTTTACCTGCCAAAGCGGCCAGATACACTCCCGCTTTATATAACTGAAGCCCTGCATTATAAATTCCTGTTGCTATCATTAGCCTGCGTACTTTTACTTAATTTTCAGCTGAATGCAAAGATAATCCCCAGCCAATCCCAAAATTTGTAAATTTGCACACTTTAAACAAAATAAAAATATACGATCATATGGTTCCTATTCAGATGGTAGACTTGAAACGCCAGTATACGAAGATTAAATCACAGGTAGATGCAGCCATCGGCGAAGTGCTGGATAGTTCCGCTTTTATTAATGGTGGCGCGGTTCAGAAGTTTAGCAGTGAATTGCAGTCGTACCTGAACGTAAAGCATGTGATTCCCTGTGCAAATGGTACGGATGCGCTTCAAATTGCCATGATGGCGCTCGGACTGGAACCAGGCGATGAAGTAATAACCCCCTCATTTACCTTTATAGCTACTGCAGAAGTAATTGCCTTGCTGCAACTGAAGCCTGTTTTTGTGGATGTAGATCCTCAAACATATTGCGTGGATGTAGCTGCCATAGAAAAAGCTATTACTCCTAAAACCAAAGCCATTGTGCCGGTGCATTTGTACGGTCATGTAACGGATATGGAACCATTGATGGCATTAGCAGCAAAACACCGGTTGTATGTAATTGAAGATAATGCACAGGCTATTGGCGCTGACTATACTTTTAGTGACGGTACAAAGAAAAAGGCTGGCACTATTGGTCATATTGGCTGTACCTCTTTCTTCCCTTCCAAAAACCTGGGTTGTTATGGAGATGGCGGTGCAATTTTCACCAACGACGATGAGCTGGCAGCAAAAATCCGCATGGTAGCCAATCACGGGCAGTCGGCACGTTATTACCATGATGTGGTAGGTTGCAACTCCCGTCTCGATTCCGTACAGGCAGCCGTATTACGCATAAAACTTCCATTACTGGATGAATATATTACTGCACGCCGTGCGGTGGCAGATGCTTATGATGCTGCATTTGCAGGTATACCACAGATAACAACACCTTATCGCGCTCCTTACAGTTACCATGTATTTCATCAGTATACACTGCAGTTAAATGGCGCTGATCGAAACGAGCTGCAGCAATACCTGGCTCAAAAAGAGGTGCCCGCAATGATCTATTATCCTGTTCCTGCCCACCGCCAGAAAATGTTCGAGCATTTCGGTGGTGCAGCTTTTAATCTCCCAGTAACCGATGGTCTCACCACAAAGGTGATTTCCTTGCCAATACACACTGAAATGGATCCCGATCAGCTGGAGCATATCATCCAGTCAGTTAAATCATTTTTAAAATAATTACCCCGCATGAAAATTACAGTAGTAGGAACTGGTTATGTTGGTCTTGTAACCGGTACATGTTTTGCCGAAACAGGAAATGATGTCACCTGTGTGGACATTGACGCCAATAAAGTAAAAAAGCTTTCTTCAGGTCAGATTACTATTTATGAGCCTGGGCTGGAAAAACTATTTGAACGCAACCTCAAGGAGGAACGTTTATTCTTTACAACCAGCCTGGAAGAAGGTATTAAAGATGCCGAAGTAATCTTCCTTGCATTACCTACTCCGCCGGGAGCGGACGGAGCTGCAGACCTTTCCTTTGTGCTGAACGTGGCAGCGCACCTGGGTAAAATTATGACAGACTACAAGGTAATTGTAGACAAAAGTACGGTACCGGTGGGTACCGCAGAGAAAGTAACTGCCGCCATCGCACAAAATTGCAAAACCCCGTTTGACGTGGTTTCCAATCCTGAATTTTTGCGTGAAGGTGTAGCAGTAGATGACTTTATGAAACCAGACAGAGTTGTAATTGGTACCATGTCTGAAAGAGCGCGCAAGGTAATGGGAGAACTGTATGCCCCTTTTGTAAGGCAAGGAAATCCTATCCTGTTCATGGATGAAAAATCAGCGGAGCTTACCAAATACGCTGCCAATTCCTTCCTGGCTACAAAGATTTCCTTCATGAATGAAATTGCAATGTTGTGTGAAAAGCTCGGCGCAGATGTAGATATGGTACGCAGGGGTATTGGTAGTGATGACCGCATTGGCAAGCGTTTTCTTTTCCCCGGCATCGGTTACGGCGGCAGCTGCTTTCCGAAAGACGTACAGGCATTGGTAAAATCATCACAGGATGCACAGTATGAATTTAAGATACTGAATGCCGTAATGGATGTAAATGAAAATCAGAAACTATTCCTTCTTCCGAAAATAAAAAGTTTCTTTAAAAATGACCTGAAGGGCAAACACTTTGCACTATGGGGGCTTGCCTTCAAACCTAATACAGATGATATCAGGGAAGCGCCGGCATTGTACATCATTGAAGCACTGCTGGCCGAAGGCGCTACTGTAAGCGTTTTTGATCCGGAAGCTATGGCAAATGTAAAACAGGTGGTGGGAGATAAAATTATTTATGCCGAGCATCAATACACCTGCCTGGAAAACGCAGATGCCCTGATCATTGCTACTGAATGGAGTGTGTTCAGGACTCCTGACTTTCATAAAATTTCAGCCAGTCTTAAAAATCAGGCTATTTTTGACGGCAGAAATCTTTTTGAAGTGTCCCGCATGAAAGAACTTGGCTATCATTATGAAAGTGTAGGGCGTATACCTGCTATTCTGTAAACTACTTATACCCGACACATGGAAAAGAAAAGAATACTCATTGCTGGTGCTGCCGGATTTCTTGGCTCCCACCTTTGCGATCGTTTTATAAAGGAAGGCTTTCATGTAATTGGCATGGACAACCTCCTTACCGGCAATATCAAAAATATCGAACATCTTTTTCCCTTACCGGAATTTGAATATTATCACCACGATGTTACCAAGTTTGTGCATGTTCCGGGAAAGCTGGATTACATACTGAACTTTGCCTCTCCGGCCAGTCCGATCGATTACCTAAAGATGCCTATCCAAACTTTGAAAGTAGGATCACTGGGAACACATAACCTGCTGGGACTGGCAAAGGAAAAAAAGGCACGTATCCTCGTAGCTTCCACATCTGAAGTGTATGGTGATCCGAACGTGCATCCCCAACCGGAAGAATACTGGGGGAACGTAAATCCTGTTGGCCCCAGGGGAGTATATGACGAAGCCAAAAGGTTCCTCGAATCTATTACGATGGCTTATCATAATTTCCACGGCGTAGAAACACGTATCATCCGTATCTTCAATACTTACGGTCCGCGCATGCGACTCAATGACGGCCGCGCATTACCCGCATTTATGAGCCAGGCGCTGAATGGCCAGGACCTCACGGTGTTTGGTGACGGTAGCCAAACCCGTTCATTTTGTTATGTAGATGACCTGGTGGAAGGTATTTATCGTTTATTATTAAGCGACTACCACCTGCCAGTTAACATCGGTAATCCGCAGGAAATTACACTGAACCAGTTTGCGGAAGAAATTATCGCGTTAACAGGTTCAAAACAAAAAATTGTTTATCATCCGTTACCAAAAGATGATCCGAAACAACGTCAGCCTGATATTACCAAAGCCCGCACCCTGCTGGGTTGGGAGCCGAAAGTAGGCAGACAGGAAGGATTAAAGATCACTTATGAATATTTTAAAGAAGCCTTACTAAAATAAAACTCTTCTCCCGAATGAAGCGAAAACTATTAATTACAGGCGGCGCCGGGTTTATTGGTTCACATGTGGTACGGCTATTTGTAAATAAGTATCCCGACTACCAGATCGTAAATCTCGATGCCCTGACGTATGCCGGTAACCTGGAAAATCTGACTGATATAAAAGATAAACCGAATTATATTTTTGAGAAAGGTGATATCACGGAAGAATCTTTTGTTGATGACCTTTTTGCCAAATACCAGTTCGATGGCGTTATTCACCTGGCTGCGGAAAGCCATGTAGACCGCTCCATTATGGACCCGCTGGCATTTATCAAAACAAATGTATTAGGTACGGCAGTATTGCTGAACAATGCACGGAAACACTGGAAAGATGACATGAACGGGAAGCTTTTCTATCATGTATCTACCGATGAAGTGTACGGATCACTGGGAGAGGAAGGTTTTTTCCTTGAAACCACCGCCTATGATCCACGTTCACCCTACTCCGCTTCAAAGGCCAGCTCGGATCATTTTGTAATGGCTTATTATCATACCTATCACTTACCTGCTGTTATATCCAATTGTTCCAATAACTACGGCTCTCATCATTTCCCTGAAAAGCTGATACCACTGGCGATTCACAATATAAAAAATAGTAAGCCGGTACCTGTTTACGGAAAAGGTGAAAATATACGCGACTGGTTATATGTAAACGACCACGCACGCGCAATTGACACCATTTTTCATCATGGAAAAGTGGGTGAAACCTATAATGTAGGCGGATTCAATGAGTGGAAAAATATTGACCTGATTCAGTTACTGTGCAAGATCATGGATAAGAAGCTGGGCCGTCCCGAAGGCACCTCTGCCCAGCTGATCACTTTTGTAAAAGACAGGGCCGGGCACGATCTCCGCTACGCTATTGATGCTACCAAACTCAATAAAGAACTGGGCTGGGAACCCTCTCTCCAGTTTGAAGAAGGGCTGGAAAAGACGGTTGACTGGTACCTGGCAAATGAAACCTGGCTCAACAATGTTACCAGCGGAAACTATCAGCAATATTATAACGAACAATATCAAAAAAGATAGCCATGAACGGTTGGCTTTATAAGCTAACCGTTCACAGCTTATAGTTTATTACACATGCCTTTTCAACAAACCGGAATACCCGATCTGTTAATTTACGAGCCAAAAGTTTTTGGCGATCATCGTGGTTATTTTTTCGAAAGTTATAACGCCAGCACCTTCAGCGCGGAAGGTATTGAGTACAAATTTGTACAGGACAACCAGGCACGTTCTACCTACGGTGTGCTGCGCGGACTGCATTACCAGCTGGAGCCTTATGCACAAACGAAACTGGTAAGGGTACTGGAAGGAAGCATTATTGACGCCGTGGTAGACATCCGCAAAGGATCTCCAACTTACGGTAAGTCTTTTGCAATTGAGTTAAGCGCCAGCAATAAATTGCAGTTGCTGGTGCCTAAAGGATTTGCGCATGGCTATGCAGTGATCAGTGAAACCGCAGAAGTAATGTACAAATGTGATAACTTCTACCATAAAGGCAGTGAAGGTGGTATCATTTATAACGATCCCGCCCTGGGCATCGACTGGGGCATCAACCTGGATGATGCGGTGGTTTCAGACAAAGACCTTATCCTGCCCACACTTGCAGACATTCAACATAATTTTATTTTTAACAGCTGATCATTTGCTATGAAGAATATTCTTGTTACCGGCGGAAATGGCCAATTAGGACAAGCCCTGCAAAAAGTGGCAGGCGATTATCCGCAATTCAACCTGTTATATACCGACTACCAGGACCTGGATATCACTGATGCGGATGCCCTGGCAGCTTATTTTTCCGCTCAGCAGATCGATGCCTGCATCAACTGTGCTGCCTATACAGCCGTAGATAAAGCAGAAGAAGATGAAGACAAAGCGTTCCTGCTGAATTTCCAGGCAGTATTAAGCCTGGCGGAAATATGCGCCCAACATAATGCCCAGCTGCTGCATATTTCCACAGATTATGTATTCAGCGGAAAACAGAATGTACCTTATAAAGAAACCGACGAAACCGATCCTGAAAGCATCTACGGCGCTTCCAAAGTGCGTGGCGAAGCCGTTGCTACCGGTTATAATCCGGACACCATTATACTCCGTACCTCCTGGCTCTACTCCGAATTCGCGGTTAACTTTGTTAAAAGAATGCAGCAACTGATGCAGGAAAAACAGGAACTGAATGTTGTTTTTGATCAAACCGGCACTCCCACTTATGCAGGCGACCTGGCAAAAACAATCCTGGATGTATTGCAATATAAATCAGCCAACCCGGATGCAGCCATCGGCGGCGTATATCATTACAGCAACGAAGGCGTAACCAGCTGGTTCGACTTTGCAGTAGCCATAAAAGAAATGACCAACGCCACTACTGCTATATACCCGGTTACTTCCGACAAGTATAAAACGGCCGCTAAACGCCCGGCATACAGCGTATTAAACAAGGAAAAAATCAAAAGCACTTTTGGCATTACTATCCCCTACTGGAGAGACAGTTTGGCCAAATGCCTGAAAAATATCTAACCGGAGCGGAGATTGTCTTTCTCAGGATTACACTGATTTTACTGATTAGCTTTTTGTGATTTTGGGAGATTGGAGTGGATATTTGAAGATTGACTGGGGAATGCTTCATTTATACTTAGCAGATGCTTTGCAGATACTTAGCAGATGCTTAATACATGGAGATTCCCCGGAGGGGACGTGGAGGGGACGTGGACTTGATCATAGAACCCTTTACTACAGGGCATTACAGGCGAAAAGGTGCAGGGCGCTTATGCGAACACTGCCATATAAGACACCCGGCGCGCTAACATATTGGCGAAAATGAGTGAGCGGTATTCAATAAATCATTGCCGTTAATGCCGCTCACCCTTTTTAATTATTTGAGGAATAGTGATGATAAAAGCCTTTTAACTTCACTAAATTTTCCGGAAATCATACAAAAAACGAAAATAAACCAATTCTCCAGAGAAAATATCAATACCCGGATTAAAATCACACCAATGCACTAATCCTCTCAAATCCCTCCATAATCACAAAAGTTAATCAGTAAAATCAGGGGAATCCTGAGAAAGACAACCTCCGCGAAAATCACAAAAAGTAATCAGAGCTCCTTTTATTTCTTCAACGCTGTAATCATTGTTCCTCCCATGTCTTTTCCATCTTTACTGGAGGAGGTTTTCACCGGTCCGAAGTCAGGAGCAAACCATTCTATGGCACTGAATTTCATCGGAATCCCCTGCCCCATCATTTTCATCTGGAAATTAATATCATAAGCAATTTTGAAGCAATCCCAGCTGCCTGCGGGTGTGGTTACCTTTTCCTTTTCCAGCACTTTTCTATTGCTGATCACATAACTGATCCCCATTTCCATTCCTTTCACATTACCGCTCATTTCAAAGGTACCGCCTGGCAACTCTTGTCCGGCGTGCATTCCGGAGGGATAATCAAGAAAAGAGGCAGTGGTTTTACCTTCCATTTTCATGTCTTGCATCTGCGGCATCGCGGGAACGCTCATCTTCATGTCTATAGCCACGCCGTTTCCGCTGCATTTAAAATGACCAATACCCGAAGTTACCTGCTTATTGCTTTTATCGTAAAAAGTATTGGTAAAGTCAGACACGGTGCGATTCCCATCTTTGCGCACATTAGTAACTTTGTAAATGGTTTTCCCACTGGCCAGGCCTTTCGCATCCAGGATGGTCATTTCAATTTCCGCGTTGTTAAGCAGGTAATAATATCCTTTGCAATCCTGTGCCAGCGCGGGTACCGCAAAACAAAGAACCAATAAAAAAACGAGTGCTTTTTTCATAATATTTTATTTGGGGTAAGAAAGAATATGATCACATCTGTATCTCTGACCGGCGGCAGGTGCAAACGGCCGGTCTTCTTTATAAATTTACATAGATATTCGTAATCCCAGCCCCGGAATCCTTAAAATGGGCGAATCCTGCGAATTTTATGTAGGTTTGCAAAAATTGTTATTAAAATCATGAATCTGATAGAAGAACTGCGCTGGCGGGGTATGCTACAGGATATGATGCCTGGCACGGAAGAGCAACTGAAAAAGGAAATGACCACTGCTTATATTGGTTTTGATCCCACCGCGGAGTCCTTGCACATCGGTAGCCTCGTACCCATCCTGTTACTGGTGCACCTGCAAAAGGCAGGACATAAACCCCTGGCGCTGCTGGGTGGCGCTACCGGAATGGTAGGCGACCCATCCTTTAAAGCGGAAGAACGGAAAATGCTGGACCTGGATACCCTGCAGAAAAATGTAGCCGGTATCAGAACCCAGCTGGAACGCTTCCTCGACTTTGACACTGCCAAGCCAAACGCAGCTGAGATGGTGAATAACTTCGACTGGTTCCAACATATTTCCTTCCTCGATTTTATTCGTGATACCGGTAAACACATCACCGTTAACTATATGATGGCCAAAGATTCTGTTAAGAAAAGGATCGAAGGCGACAACGGAATGTCATTCACTGAATTTACCTATCAGCTGATACAGGGTTACGATTTCTATCATTTGTATACCGTCAAAAACTGCAAACTGCAGATGGGTGGCTCAGATCAGTGGGGTAATATTGTTACCGGTACAGAACTGATCCGTCGTAAAGCCCGCGGGGAGGCTTTTGCATTTACCTGTCCGCTGATCAAAAAAGCAGATGGCACCAAGTTCGGCAAAACGGAACAGGGTACCGTGTGGCTTGACCCTAAACGTACTTCTCCTTACGCATTCTACCAGTTCTGGCTCAGAACAACCGATGTGGATGCGGAAAGCTATATCAGAATATTCACTTTCATGGAACAACCGGAAGTGGAAGCTTTGATAGAAGAGCATAGAAAAGATCCGGGCCAACGGCTGTTACAGAAACGTCTTGCTAAAGAAGTAACGGTATTTATTCACGGTGAGGAAAACTATAACTTCGCGGTAGAAGCAGCTTCTATATTGTATAATAAGAACACTGCTGAATTACTGGTGTCCCTTTCCGAATCGGATCTGATCGATGTGATGGATGGTGTTCCTCAATATGAAGTACCAAGAACCGATCTGGAAGCAGGTAAGGATATTGTAAGTTTGCTTGCTGAAACAGGTATTTTCCCCAGCAAAAGCGAAGCCCGTAAAACAGTACAGGGTGGTGGCGTAAGTGTAAATAAAATAAAAGTGCCCGGCATTGATATGATCGTAAATACATCCTCATTGCTGAGAGATAAATATATTTTGCTGCAGAAAGGCAAAAGCTATTTCCTGGTAAAGGCGGTATAAAACTTTAGCAGACCGGATTAAAAGAGAGAGAGGGAGGAAAAAAAGTAGATGATCTGCTTTTTTCTTCCCTCATCTTTTTAAAAGTTTCCGTATAATCAGCAAAATCAGTTTAATCCTGAGAAAGACAAACTGCTATTTCAATCCATACTTCTTCTCATACTTCTCATACAACTGCTTCTGCTTATTATCCAGGTTTATCTCCCTGCCC
This sequence comes from Chitinophaga sp. G7 BAM 1005, assembly GCF_057126945.1. NCBI lineage: Bacteria > Pseudomonadati > Bacteroidota > Chitinophagia > Chitinophagales > Chitinophagaceae > Chitinophaga > Chitinophaga sp. G7 BAM 1005. The sequence goes on from NZ_CP181478.1 coordinate 6,078,333, forward strand.
TGGATAAATGCCCGGGTAATCACGCTCGACTTCATATCAAGGATATCACCGGTACTCACGGCAATATTTGCGTCCTTACCGGTTTCCAGTGAGCCGGTAGTTTTATCAATCCCCAGAATTTTAGCAGCGTTGAGCGTAACCGCCGACAGGGCCTCTTCTTTTGTTAAACCATAAGCGCTGGCGGTACCTGCTTCAAAACCCAGGTTGCGTTGTTGCCAGAAGCCTTCATTGCTCAGGCAAAACAATACGCCGGCTTTCTGCAGCTGTGCAGCAGTTTTATAAGGCTGATCCACATCGTCGTCCTGCATCACCGGCAAGGCATGCGGCTGCGCCAGTACTACCGGGATATTATTTTGCTTCAGGATGTCTGCAATGAGCCAGGAATCAGCTCCGCCAACAATCACAACATCGAGCTGAAACTCTTTGGCAAAGTCGATCGCTACGAGCATTTCTTTTACCAGGTCGCAGTGGATAAACAGTTTCTGCTCCCGGCTGAACAGCTTCCGCATCGATTCAAACTTCAGGTTGGTAGCAGTATGTTTGCCTTCCTGCTGATAAGCCTTTGCCTCGCGGAAAAATGTTCTCACCGTTTCTATTTGTTCCAGTGCTGCTTTCAGCCGGTCGTTGGGAACGGCGCCGCGACCACCGCCCAGCGGGGCCAGCCGCGGCATAAAAAAGTGTAGCGCATTATCTGTTTTATAGGCCGCATCTTCCCAGTTCCAGGCATCCAGCTGTACTACAGAAGAAGCGCCGCTGATAATACCTCCTTCCGGTGTTACCTGCGCCAGCAGGATTCCGTTGGAACGCAGGGTGTTGATTACTTTGGAATCGGCATTATACGCAATGATGGAACGTACAGAGGGATTTATTTCTCCCACCTCGCGCACGTCGATGGTAGCGCGTACGCTCTCAAATTCCACCAGGCCCAGGTTGGATTCGGGCGCAATAATACCGGGATATACGTGCTGCCCTTTCATATCCAGTACGGTGGCGTCGCCGCCGGCAGCGGCGATGTTACTGCCTACTGCGGTAATTTTTCCATTGCTGAATGCAATGCTGCCGTTTTCAATTACCTGCCCGTTGCCCACGTGAATGGTGGCATTAGTAAGGTATACAGGTTTGTTTTGCGGGCCTGCCGGAGATATCGTTTCCTGTGCCCGGGCAGTATACATTCCCAGGGTAAGGCTTAATAAAATTATTTGTCTTTTCATCGCTTGTAGTATTTAGCGGTGCTTAAAAAATTTCTAACAGATCAATAACCAATAGCTTGCTGATGTCCGCCCTGCAGATCTTCACAATGATATATTTCCTCCGGCGTCAGCGACGCTTTGCGGGTAGGCGTGCCCTTTTTCTTTTCTGCCAGCAATAACTGGGTAAGACGGTTACGCTCCGTTGCAATGCGCTTGCGCAACTGCAGATCGTTGTCGCGGTCAAATTCCACGATACCATCCACGATGGTCTTTTCTGCTTTCGCGTAAATACTTAACGGGTTATCGCTCCACAGCACTACATCGGCATCTTTACCTACTTTGATGCTTCCCATGCGGTTGTCTACATGCAGCAATTTAGCGGGGTTGATGGTCACCAGCTTAATGGCTTCATCTTCGGTCATGCCGCCGTATTTGATGCTCTTGGCGGCTTCCTGGTTCAGGCGGCGTGCCATTTCCGCATCATCGGAGTTGATGGCGGTGAGCACACCTGCTCCCTGCATGATGGCGGCGTTGTAAGGGATGGCGTCCTGTACTTCCATTTTATAAGCCCACCAGTCGGCGAAGGTGCCTGCACCGGCGCCATGCGCTTTCATCTTATCGGCTACTTTATATCCTTCGAGAATATGTGTGAACGTATTTACTTTGAAGTGAAAGCTGTCTGCTACGTGCATGAGCATATTGATTTCACTCTGCACATAAGAGTGACAGGTAATAAAACGCTTCTGGTGTAATATTTCCACGAGGGCGTCCAGTTCAAGGTCACGGCGCTTGCCTGGGCCTTGTTTTTCATAGTCAAGCGCACGGGTAAACGCATCTGTATAAATCTGTTCTACTCCCATTCTTGTTTGCGGGAAACGCACGGTATTACGATCACCCCAGTTGGATTGTTTTACGTTTTCACCCAATGCAAATTTGATGAAAGGGTCCCAGTTGGTCACTTTCAGGTTTTCTGCATTTTGTCCCCAGCGGAGTTTAATCAGCTGCGACTGTCCGCCGATGGCGTTGGCGCTGCCATGCAATAAATGGGATGCTGTTACGCCGCCGCTCAGCTGGCGGTAAATATTGATATCGTCGGGATTGAGTACATCTGCGATCCGTACTTCCGAAGTAACCGACTGCGATGATTCGTTTACTCCCCTGCTGAGTGCGATGTGCGAGTGTTCGTCGATGATGCCGGCGCTCAGGTGCTTGCCGGTACCGTCGATTACGCGGGCATTGCCGGCAGCGAGGTTTTTACCCACCTGGGCAATTTTACCATTGCGGATTAAAACGTCTGTATTTTCCAGTTTCCCTTCTTTTTCGCTGGTCCATACGGTGGCATTTTTGATCAGCAGGTCCTGCTGCGAGGGTAGTTTTTCCCAGCCGTAGCCATTAAACGGATAATACAGCGGGCCTATGGCCAATGGTGTTTCTTTCTTTACAGAATCCGCTTTTTCCGGGGCGGTCTTTACAAATACGGCAGTCCATTTTACGAGGTTGCCGCTGGTGTCGGCGCCGGTGCCGTTCCAGCTGTTATCGCCGATGATACCACTGAGACGAATATTGCTTTTGCTGTTTTTTGCCAGCGTCAGCGACAGCGATACCAGTTTTCCGTTTACATCGATGCGGCCCGGAAGGGTATCTTTCTGTAAAACAGACAGCAAGGGTGCAGCCGCGGTGCCTCTCACTTCTACGGAATAGCTGCCGCCGGGAATGAGATTTACGGTATAGATACCACGGATATCATTCCAGCCATCGGCTTTAATGGTATAGCGGTTCCCTTGTACCCAGTTCTGGTACAGGATAGTTTTTTCGCTAAAAACGGGCCCGGAAGTAATGAGGAAATTGGCCAGTTTACCCGGTTCCAGGCTACCCACTTTATCATAAGCCTTGATGAGTGTGGCCGGCGTTTTTGTTAATGCTTCCAGTGCTTTTTGTTCGCTGAGGCCATAACTGATGGCTTTCCGCACGTTGGCCAGGAATTGTTTTACATCTTTCAGATCGGCAGCGGTTAAACAGAAGGGAATACCTGCTTTTTCAAATGCGGCGGGCTCAGTAGGCGCCATTTCCCAGTGTTTCATCTCCGCCAGTGAAACATAGCGTGCATCTGCGGGATCTTCCATATCGATAGCGCCGGGGAAGTTAAGCGGCAACGCGAAAGTGGCTTTTGTCGCGGCCATTTCGGGTATGCGCTGGTATTCATTGCCACTGGCCCGGATGATATACTGCACACCAAATTCGTCTCCTATTTTATCTGCGCGAAGCGCATCCCATTTATCGGTAACTTCAAACAGCTGAGGTAGCTGCAGGCTGGCATTCCATGCCTCCAGGCTGAGGTTCACGCCTTCTTTGGCGGGCTGGGTTTTATACCATTGCGCATCCAGGAAAGTTTGTCGCAGCAGGGCGATGCAGCCCATCAGCGAGTTAGGGTAGTTTTGCGTGGAGCTGCCTTTGTCAAATGAATAGGCTGCAGCGGCTTTCTCCCGGATAATGACTTTGTTTTCTTTTGCGGTGGCCAGGGTTACCAGTGCCGCGGTACCGCGGGCGATACCATCGGGCTGCTGGGTAAGCACGGCGCCAAATCCCGCTTCACGCAGGGGCGCGGCCTTTCCATCATCTGCCGAAAAAAGATCCACGGCATTCACTTCGCTTCTGATGGCCTGGTTCCAGCCATAGGCGCCTTTGGTATTAGACAGGAACTGGGGTGGTGCATTCCACGCGGACGCTCCCCGTTTGGGCTCCGACAAACCATAATTGCTGAAGATATCCACAAAGGAAGGATAAATGTATTTTCCTTTACAATCCAATATCACGGCGTCTTTCGGGATAGCGGCCGATGTACCGGCAGACACTATTTTCCCGTCGCGGATCACCAGTGTGGCATTGTTCAGGGTGGTTTGCGGGTCTTTTACAATGGTGGCATGTGTAAAAGCAAAGCACCCTTCGCGGGGATCGGCAATCCCATTGAGCGGATAGGTTTCCTGTGCGCTGGCGGCCCGGCCGGTTGCCAGCAGGGCCAGTAACAACAGCTTACTACGCCGCTTCATAGCATAGGTAATACACCGCAACAGCAGGGCCGTCCCGGGTTTCTCAAAAGCTCTTTTCATGTAAATCTTTTATTTTTTCGGTTCAGATTCAGTTGATCCGCTAAATGTAATAAATCATTAAGGCGGGACTAAATAAAACGGCATATTTTTTATGAGTGGTAAGTGTATTTTGGATTCACACGAAAAAGGGATAATTTGAAAAGGGTTTACAGCTTAAGTTTGTTTAAATTCGTATAATACTTGCTGACTATGAAGTTTATTTCTGTTTATACATGGATGCTGCTAACCGTTTTCTTTGCAACAACTACCTTTACTACCAGTGCCCAGGTAAAAGATACTGCCAATACAAAAGGCCGCTGGACAGCGGAAGGACGAGCCGATAAAATAACGGATAAGATTTCCCACAAGGTAAATCTGAGCAAAGACCAGGAAAAAAAGATCCTGGTGATCAACCAGGATATTGTGCGCCGGATGGATGCCGTGAAAAACAATCCTTCCCTCTCCAAAAAGGAGCGCATGACACAGTTTAAAGCCCTGGATACAGAGCGCAGCCAGCGCTTTAAAACCGTGTTTACGCCCGCACAGTATAAGAAGTGGAACGACTGGGAAATGACTAAAAAGGACCAGCTGGAACAAAAAATGGAAAAAAAGCGGCAAAAGAAGGATGCCAAAGACGCCACCCAACCGCAATAAATTTCTTAACTTGAAGATATTAGCAGTGAGTTGTCTCACTGCTTTTTTTATGCCTGGAAAAATGAACAACACCACTGCCGATATAAAAGATATTTTCCTGCAGGGCGTAGCAGCAGTACATCCGCAGCAGCTGATCCGGAAAAATGTGCAGGTAATACCTGCTACCCGTGTTATTAATATTTCGGGAGATAGCTACGCCATCCCGGAGCAGGCGGCTGTTTGGATACTGGGTGCGGGCAAAGCTGCCGCCGCAATGGCACAGGAGCTGGAAAACATACTGATAGCGCATTTCCCGGTGCAGGGAATGGTAGTTACAAAGTACGGACATGCGTTACCGTTACAACGGGTAGAACTGGTGGAAGCCGGTCACCCGGTACCCGACGAACAGAGTGTAGCCGCTTCCGTTAAACTGCTGAACATAGCCGCTAAAGTGCAGCAGCACGACCTCGTTATCTTTTTACTTTCCGGTGGCGCCTCCGCGCTGCTGGCGGATGTACCGGCACACAGCAGTTTACCCGATGTACAACAACTGTTTGATGCCTTGCTGAAAAGCGGCGCCGATATCCGGGAAATGAACACCGTACGAAAACATCTTTCCGGTATCAAGGGCGGACAACTGGCAAAAAGCATATATCCGGCTACGTTATGTACCCTTGTTCTCAGCGATGTGGTGGGCGATGACCTCAGCGTGATAGGATCAGGGCCTACAGTGGCCGACCCGTCTACCTTTGCAGATACCATGAATGTACTCCGCAAATATCATCTCCCGGAAAAAATACCCGCGTTCCTCCTCCAACATATTGAAAACGGCCTCGCAGGCAGGATACCTGAAACGCCCAAACCCGGCGATCCTTCCCTGCAGCATACCCACAACTATCTCACCGGTACCAACCGCGTGGCATTGGAAGCGGCGGCGGCAAAAGCCCTGCAGCTGGGGTATCACCCGGTATTGCTGTCTGATACTATTACGGGAGAAGTACATGCCGTAGCTGACGAACTGATACAAACCGCGCTCCGATATAACGGTCCTTTGCCGGCCTGTTTGCTGGCAGGTGGCGAAACTACCATAGCAATAACCGGGAATGGCCGTGGTGGCCGTAATCAGCAGCTGGCACTGGCAGCGGGCATCGCCCTTACCGGTTATCCTGCGCTTACTTTTCTGAGTGGAGGTACCGATGGCAGCGATGGCCCAACCAATGCTGCAGGAGCTATCGTAGATGCATCAACGATGAAAAATGCCGCAAAAATGCAGCTCGATCCAAATAGTTTTTTACAACAGAACGATGCCTGGCATTTCTTCTCAAAAGCAGGCGGGTTAATGATTACGGGCCCCACCCAAACAAATGTGATGGACCTCATGATCACCCTGATCACTGCAGACGGCCTTAAAATTTGAAATCAAAGTTTGTATATGTGTGGATAGATTATATTTTTGGGGTTTGGAATTAGAAATTCTGGATTTACTAAACGTATTTGCATTATGCTGAGAATGGAACAGACATGGCGGTGGTACGGGCCCAATGATCCGGTTAGCTTGTCTGATATTAAACAGGCAGGAGCTACCGGAATTGTAACCGCATTGCACCATGTGCCTAATGGAGTGGTATGGACGAAGGAGGAGATACAAAAGCGGAAAGCCATCATAGAAGCAGCAGGGCTCAACTGGTCTGTTGTGGAGAGCGTCCCGGTACATGAAGACATTAAAACGCAAAGCGGCCGTTTCAGGGACTATATCCACAACTACCAGCAATCCTTGCGGAACCTGGCGGCATGTGGTATACGTACCGTTACGTATAACTTTATGCCGGTACTCGACTGGACCCGCACCGATTTGGCCTATACCGTAGAAGACGGCTCCAAAGCGCTGCGCTTTGAAAAAGCGGCGTTCATGGCATTCGATCTGTTCATGTTACAAAGACCAGATGCAGAGAAAGATTATAGTGAAGAAGAGATGGCCCGCGCAAAGGAACATTTCGACAGCATGACTGCAGCCGACAAAGAACTGTTACAAAAAAATATCATTGCCGGATTACCCGGATCTGAAGAAAGCTTTACGCTGCAACAGTTCCAGACCGCATTGGATAAATATAAAGGCATTGATGCCACCCAGCTGAAACTACACCTGTTCTATTTCCTTCAGCAAATAGCACCCGTTGCAGAAGAAGCCGGCATTAAACTGGCTATCCACCCGGATGATCCTCCCTTCCCTATCTTCGGACTGCCGCGTGTGGTAAGCACCGAACAGGATGCCCGCGAACTCCTCATTGCTGCACCATATACCTCCAATGGTTTGTGTTTTTGCACCGGCTCCTATGGCGTACGGGCCGACAATGATCTTCCCGGCATGATAGAACGCCTGGGCGAACATATCCACTTCATCCACCTGCGCAGCACACAACGGGATGCGCTGGGCAACTTCCACGAAGCCAACCACCTGGAAGGCGACGTAGACATGTTTGCCGTGGTGAAAAACATCCTGCTCACCATGAAACGCCGCAATGTTTCCATTCCTATGCGCCCGGATCATGGCCACCAGATGCTGGATGACCTGCACAAGAAAACCAATCCGGGATACAGCGCTATCGGCCGTTTACGCGGACTGGCAGAACTGCGTGGACTGGAAATGGGTATCGCGGGGGCTTTAGGCTCTGATTGACTGACATCTACCAGTATCAGGTCTGCACAAAGAGTAAAGGTGGGGATAAGCAATACCATCGTCGGACTGAGATGCTACACCAGGGCAGAAAGCGTATTTGAACATATACCGTAATGGCTGATTACGTGTACAAATAACACTACCTTAAAAATATATTAAAGACCCGCCTTACCGGCGGGTCTTCCTGTTTTTAGCACCGGGCAGACACAAATTTTAAAAAGCAGCGCGCAAAAAATCACCGCTTTTTTGTAGCATTGCATCAGGACAAGATTTTATCAACTGTACACTTTTACCAAACCTACAATATGATGAGCGCAACTATAGATGCGAGATATGAGGCATGCCTGGCCAAAAGACCGGATAGCCTCGCCCGCCTGATCAATTTGTTCAAAAAAGATATAGACCTGCGTATTACACAAAAGCTACTGGAGCGCGGATACAAAAATTTCAAACTGGGAGATATGGTGCTCCTGGTACACATCGATGCGCAGGGCACTATTAACAACGATCTCGCCAGGAAAGCGCGTATCAGCAAACAAGCCATGAGCAAGGTGGTAAAGAACCTGGAAGCAGACAACTATATAGGCACCCGCAAACACGATACCGATAACCGCGCCAGCATTATTTTCCTGACGGAGAAAGGAAAGGAGTTTATGATCAACGCCTATGAAGCAGTAGATGAAGTACAGGACCTGTACGCCGGTATTATAGGTGAAGAAGCATTTACACAGCTGAAAACGATCCTTAAACAATTAACAGCAGGCTTAAACCTGAGCTGACCATTCTTTATTTCAACGTTATGTAATACCGGTTGGCACTGTCTTTCTCCCAAAGGTACCTTTAGCATCTTTTGCAGTAATTCCAGCGTTTCTTCTGCAAATTTATTTTCAAAGTCAACAACCAGGCCGCGTTTATGCAGGCTGGCTGCGGAAGGTGGCGCCCGTATATCAGGATGGAAGTAGCTGTTGATTTCTTTCAAAGGCAGCATAGCGTGAACAAAGCGCCACGGTACAGCCCGGGTGCAGCAACAGGGTATGGGAAGAGGAAATGAGTTCCACCGCACCCGCATCGCATTTGTACAGACCGGAATAAATAATTAGGTCACTTCGGCAAGGTTTAATATTTTTAGTACAGAGGAACCGGCAAAAACGATATGTATGTCACCTGAACAATTAATAAATAACGACCAGGAATATATTGAGGGATTGCTTCACCATACACCAGCAGTAATTGAAAATATTTATCAGCGGTTTGCTTCCAAAGAAAAGCGGTTCATTCTGCAAAAAAGCGGTCACGTAAAAGATGCGGCCCATATTTTCGAAGAAGCCCTGATGGACATTTATTACTTCGCCCGCCGTCACCCGCTGAAAGTCACCGACTTTGAGCCCTTTCTGCAACTGTTGTGCAAACGTATCTGGGAACAGGAACTGGAAAGAAGAGGACAACGTATTCCCGGCCTGGAGGCAGAAGAGCTCTCCACCATGAGCAGAGATGATATCCAGGATGTGGAAGATGTGCTGAAAGAAGGAGAAAAAAGGAGACTCGCCTATCACTACTACCTGGCCCTCTCCGACGAATGTAAGGAACTACTCCGCTGGTCGCTCACAGATGGCTTTCTGCAGGAAGACATTGCCGCAGAAACCAATATCCCCGTTAACGAACTATCCGGCAGAAGAACCGATTGTTTCCGCAGCCTGTTCAGGGACATCGATATAAAACTAAAAGCCAATAGCCTTTCTGAAAAAGACCTGCTGGAAACAGACCGTTTCCTCAGCGGGCAGATGAACGAGGCAGAACGTAAGTCGTTCTCCGAAAAACTGCAAAACGATGCCCTGCTTACCCAACAGGTAAAACGCTTTGATGCCGTTCGCCAACTGCTGGGCCAGAAGATCTGTAACGACACCAACCGGGATGAGTTGCAACATTTGCTGTTTACTCACCGCAACGCCTGGTACACGCTAAAAGATAATTCGCCCATTCACATCCGTAACTATGTGATCCTTACTGCGCTGATAGCGGCAGGAATGGCCATATTGCTGTATGTAAGCCCGTGGACAAAAAATATCTACCGGCAGTTTGCCTCCACAGAAATGCAGATCCCGGATATAGACAGCCTGCGGCTTCCGGAAGAAGCCATCGTACAATTCAATCACGGTCACTTCAACGAAGCAATTTTACTACTGAATAAAGCGCTGATAGCCAACCCTGGCAACCTATATGCCCGCTACTACCGTGGCGTGGCCCTGATCGACCAAAACCAGATGGAGCGCGCAAGACAGGATCTGCTGACTGTTTTTAACAACAGCAGCGAACTCCGGTATGAAGCAGCATTTTATATGGCGTTGAGCTACCTGAGAGAAGGGCGTAAACAGCAATGCCTCGAATGGTTATTAAAAATTCCATCCGGCGCACCGAATTATCTCAAAGTGCAGAAACTGATAGAAGAATTAAAATAATTAACTCAGGTATTGTCCTTTACTGTAGTGGATAATACTTTCTACTTCTCCCTTAATCAACTCATAAACAGGCGCCTTACCTGTTTTGATCTGTACCAGTTGTTGTAATACCAGGAAATAGATCTCTCCGCGGTTACAGCCATCAATCTGGGCTTTTAAAATGTCATGTTTTACCTCTTCACAACCGGTGGCATCCAGTTTCTGGTAAATAACATACAAGTCGTCCATCCAACTCATTTCTCTAAAGTTTAAACATAGTGTATAGTCTTCTAAAGTTAAGGATTTATATTAAGAAAATAAAGCATTTGAATCTTAAATAATTGTAAATTCTGAAGCGCTCATAACCAGATCAGAGGATTCCTCACCGGGAGGTTTCTCAGCACCTCTTCTTCCTCCGGATCGCTATTGAGCGACAGCCATAAGCGGTAATATTCCGGGCGCTGAAAAGCAACCGCACCAAAAATAAGGAAGGGTTGCGCCACCGGCCAGCTGTTCCAGTACATCACATCATGCGCAAAAGGCCAGCTGTTCTTATTGTTTATATAAGGATAGAGATAGGCAATCCCTTTGGCGATACTTTTACTACTGTCTGCTGTAAACTGCCACAGATCATTATCCGGTGTGCTCAGCAACTGGCAGATGGTACTCATGGCATCAAGGTTAAACAACGAGTAGCCGTAAGGTTTAGTCCGTTTCAGTTCCAGCGGAAAACTGCCGTCAGCAGCCATCTGGCGGGGCAGCAATACTGTTTTATAACGGTTGCTGCAAAACTCAAGTAGTTCTTTATTATTCACAAAACGTGCAAAAGCCGCTACCTGCATTACCCAACAGGTACCGTGATTATTGGCGGCATTCATTTCATCTTTCCCGTAAGGATGTGTGGTCAGCCATTGCAGATACTCGCTGAACCAGCTTTTAAAAGCGGCAAGATCTTCCGGCGGAATGGCCCCGGCTTTCTCCATAATACGCAATGCCTGTACCACTTCCACCAGGTGGATGGTATCAATAATACCGATACCCCGGCCGGTTACTTTTCCTTTGATAGCCTGTGCATACAGCAACAAAGGGTTCATGCGCGTAGCGGGTGTTTCAAACCACGCCTTTGCATGCAGCAACGCCTGTTGCAGATAGGTGTTATCCCTGGTAGCAATATATCCCGCCGCCAGTGCGCCCATCACCCGGCTGAAGCGGATCATGGCCTGCCGGTGCGTTACAAAATTTTCAGGATTGGTTTGGCCATCGCGCTGGATGTAAGGCCCGTTTGGATTTGCCGGGTCGGGCCACCAATAATCTCCTTCTGAATAGAAATCATGTATGCCGCCGGCGCTGCGATCACATTGAAAAGCAGTAATCGTTTGGGGCGCCAGTTGCATTGCCCATGCGGCCCGTTTAATCACTGCCGGCCGTGTATCTTTGAGCAGCTTTTGCTGATAGGGCGATTGCGCCTGCATAATGCAGGAGATACTAATAAACAAGGCTAACAGGAACGTACGCATGGAATTATTTTTTTTGTGTTAATAATAATACGCGGCCATCATGTACTGCCAATTCCATCACAAAGGAGCCGCTGTGTGTGCCAAGATCCTTGCCTGTCCAGTAGTCTGATACCTTGCACGGCTGATCAAGTTTTACTGCTATTTTTTTGGAAGATGATTGCCAGTTGAGAAGGATTACCTGTTTACCTGCGGCCGTAGTAACCCTTCCTGTTTCAAAATCAGCACCTTCAAAAACAGCTGCCTTTGCGGTGGGTGGCAAAGCTTTCTTCAAAACGTTGAGCCGTTCCCGTGATATCTTAGTAAGATCATCTCCACTTAGTAACATACCGCCGGTAGCATATAAAGTTTTACCAGGTGCAGCTGAAAATCATACTCAAAAACTTTTTCCAACTGCAACACCGGTAATTTCTACGAATACGACAGTTGCCTCCAAGTACAGAACAGATCATGGCATACGGTTGCCGGTACCAGAGCTTTAGCGGAGAACCTGCCGGGATGGCGGCGGCGTTTCCGGCCAATAACATCAGTGATACTGCTAACAGATACTTTATCATCAATATATTACTTTTCAGGTTGAGCCATGCCTGTTTCCATTTCCTTGCTTACCGCAACCACTACCAGCAGGATTTTGTACCATCGGTATTCTTCTTATCAACGTTTCAAATCAGTATTATTATCACTTCTACAGGTATGCTGAAACTTGGTTGTGTTAATATAATCCGAAACTATGCAATCGGTTGCAAATAAATGTATGCAATTTTACCCATTTCAGGTATCTTTCTAAGGCAGTGCAGAAAGAAAATTTCTATCCTGCAAAAGCAAAAAAAGAAAATTATACAATAATTGTTTTGTTCAATCGTCTGATAATGGAGTGAGGATGTTGTTATGAAAAAAGGAAAACAATCCATCATTGCATCATACCGGCTGGAAGAGCTTTTGGTTGTTCCGGGATTGATGATAGATGTTCATTATAAACAGGCCGGGGAACCGGTCTACCACCCCAATGCTGATTTCACAATGGCCCACCGGCACGAGTTTTACACATTGGCGGTAACAGGCAAACAGCGGAGCCGGCATATGGTGGATTTCAGACTGATAGATATGCCACCGGAGAGCATGTTTTTATTGACGCCGTGGCAGGTGCACCTGTCTACGGATGAAGATCGGGTGCTGGATGTGTACCTGATTTCTTTTACTGCTGATTTTTTACCTGCCGGCTTCCCTGCTTTGCCTTTATGTATGGAGCACCCCGTAACGCCCGACAGTGCTGTTTACCAGGAAATATGGCATTTGTGCGCGCAACTGCTGCGGGAATTCAATACGCGCAAGGCGCTACAGGAGCAGGTGTTACAGCATTACCTGGCGGTACTGCTGACCCAGTTTATGCGTTATCTTCCGGAAAGCCCCCGGAGATCTTCCTTACAACCGGAGTTATTAACCCGTTACCGTGAATTGATGGAGCAGCACTTGTTGAGCTGGAGCAGCCCGGGAGACTATGCGCGGGCGCTGCATGTTACCACAGACCATTTGAATGAAGTAGTAAAACAGGAAACGGGGCAAACGGCTTCCGCTTTACTGGCTGCAAGACGGATCCTGGAAGCGAAGCGGATGTTGCTGCATTCCACACACGGCATCAAGGAAATAGCCTGGTACCTGCAGTTCAATGAAGTCACGTACTTTAACCGTTTTTTTAAACAGCATACCGGTCAAACACCGGTAGCCTTCCGGATCTCAAGCCGGGAAAAGTATAACTATAACCCGGAATAGTGTAATAACGGAGAAGCGCGGGTCCGGTAGTTTTGCAGAAACAATTTTGACTTATGAAACCATCAGTACATTTTACGGCCGACGTTAACCATGTGGAAATAAACGGGCAAACCCCGGAAGAAGCGTTGTAGCGGTTTTCCTTTGGCCCCGGGAAATATCAGCCTCCTTGTTCTGCAAACTTACCCCGCCACAATCCGGCGCGTTATACTCATCAAATACATTTAATAAATGCCTTCAATTAAAGACAGGGCGACCAGTTTACTGATGTCGCGCATAGGGAAAACTGCGCACGTACTAAGCGTAGCGCGCATAGGAAATTTTTTATTAGAGATAGATCTGCAACTGCCGCAGGCATTGCCCGAACGAAGCACCCAGCACCTCAAATGTGAGGTGGCTCCATATACTTACCGCGACTATACCGTTGCATGCTGGGACACCATTGCACAAACCGCCACATTGATAGCGGATTGCGGACATGAGGGGGCGGGCAGCTCCTGGGCGCTGGAGCTTCAACCGGGCAACGAAGTGTATTATGCAGGACCCGGTGGAGGCCTGCATCAGCCCTCCGGCGCGCAACACCTGGTATGCATAGGCGATGCCAGCGCCACAGGGCACTTCCATTCTTTGTATCTGCGTAAAACCATCCAACAGCAATTTCATTGTTTCCTGCAATTGGAAGATCCGGCTACGCGGCAGTTACTACAAATGCCGGTGCAACCGCTTTCCAATAACGGGCATTATTTCACCGATTTACATGAATGGCTGTACCATTATGATTTCCCGGTGGCAAATACAACTTATTATGTGGCAGGTAATCAGCAGATGGTGGTGCAGGTGCGTAAATTGCTACGTCAGCAAGGCAAACAGGTAAAGGCACAGGGTTTCTGGGGCTAAGGCGCTACGGCATCAGACCAGGTGTTCTTTCATTGCCTTTACAATAGCGTTGGAGCGGGAATTTACATTGAGCTTGCGATAAATATTCATGATATGGGAACGAACTGTTCCCACGCTGATATGACACCCTTCGGCAATCTCCTTGTAGGTGTCGCCATTTACCAGGCAACGTAAAATTTCCTTCTCCCGCGGCGACAATCCATAGGGATCCTGATAAACCTGTTTCTCTTTACGGAAAAAGGCCAGTACTTTGTTAACCGCCACTAAATTCGACTGCAAAGCCGTCTCATAAACCTGAGAAATAAACTCCGTCAGGGAGACCGGCGGTACATGATCCATCTTAAACGCTTCGGTTGCTGCCGGCACCTGCGTTAATCCCTGTTCCGTCTCGTTCAGGGTAAGCAATAGCACATTTATATCAGGGTAAGCTGCTTTTACTATGCTGGCGGCTTCTATCGCAGTCAATCCGGGTATCTCTATATCCATAAAAACCAGGTTGCAGATATCTTTTGCTAATTGTTGTAACGTTTCTGATGATTCGCTGTGCAATCCTGAAACTTCCAAAACACGCGCTCCTCCTAAATTACCAGGACTTATAGGCCGCACTTTTTTCATAATATTCCTTTTGGGTTATATATATATTCAAATGAAATCTCCCATTGATAACTGCAAGTTCCCGGAAGCTGGTATGGTTGATAAATTATAAATGGAAAGATCACACGGTTCCATACCCGTAACAAATTTGAAACAATTACATGCAGCAGTCAATCGGATACATATATGGTTTTTCAATAAATATTAATATACAATTCATTTTATATTAGCAATAAAACGAAAATATAACGTGGTGTTTGGCAGTCTTTTAAAGGGTTAACGGGAATACAATCGGCTACTAATCAACTATTTAAAAGTTGGCATTTCTTTCATTTAAAACAAATTATACTTAAACATATATATTACATTTGTACCTTTCCAGCCGCTCTACGCTCAGTTCCCTTCGCCCCGGTGAGGTCATCTCCGAGCGCTAACCGGTACTTTTCTGCTATTGCCTGCAAGGATTTCACCACCTCCGGAAACTGTTTCTGCACATCTAATGTCTCACCCGGATCGCGTCGCATATCATACAGCGCCATTTGTACTTCTACTTCCGGCTGTGCCCCGGGGAAACCATCGTATCCCGGCAGATTTAATTTATACGTTCTGCTTTTGTGCGGAAGCACCAGTTTCCACGGCCCCTTCCGGACGGCCTCCAAACTATTCACCTGGTAATATACGGCCAGTTCATCCCGTGGGTTTGCTTCCGGTTCATTAAATAATAATGACTTCATATCCACACCGTCAATTTTCCGGACGGGCAAAGCAGCCCCGCATAAATTGGCCACAGTAGGGAGCAGGTCAATAGTGGCTGCCATCTTATTGCAAACAGTACCGGCAGGGATCTTCCCCGGCCAGCGCATAATGCACGGCACCCGCGTACCTCCTTCCCAGGAAGTACCCTTGCCCTCCCGCAGGCCACCGGTGTTTCCGGCATGATTACCATAAGACAACCACGGACCATTATCACTGGTAAAAATCACCAGGGTGTTATCAGATAAACCATTCTCTTCCAATGTCTTTAATACCTGGCCAACAGACCAGTCTACTTCTTCTATCACATCTCCAAAAAGTCCATCCTTACTTTTTCCTTTATGTTTCTTTGAAACCGCGATAGGCACATGCGGCATACTGTGCGCCAGGTAAAGGAAAAACGGTTGCTGCCGGTTATTCTTTATAAAACGGCAGGCCCTTTCCGTATAAAGGGTGGTGAGCTGCGACTGATCTTCCAGTGTTTTAATATATCTCAGCGGCTTGTTACCTTCTATCAGCGGAAGCGGCGGATACTTTCTCCGCGGATGTGCAGAGGTATCCGAATAAGGCTTTCCATCATAATGTACCGGCCACATATCATTGGAATAAGGCAGCCCCAGGTACTCATCAAATCCATGCTGCAAAGGCAGCCACGGTTCCTTGCTACCCAAATGCCACTTGCCTACCATCCCGGTGTGATAACCCTGTGCCTTCAAAACAGATGCAATGGTTTGTTCGGCGGTATCCAGCGCAATAGGAGACATTGGAAACAAGGCGCCATTAATGCCTACCCTGTTCGGATAACAGCCAGTGAGTAACCCCGCCCTTGATGCAGAACAAACTGCCTGCGCCGCATAAAAATAAGTGAAACGCATGCCCTGTGCGGCCATACGGTTGATATTAGGTGTGTGCCAGGGAGTGCCGGCATAACATTCAAGGTCACCATAACCCATGTCATCCATGAAGATGATTACTATATTCGGCTTTTTTGCTACCGGCGGCAGTTCTGCAAAGCTGAATAATACAGCCGCCAGTATTAATGTACTCAGGCAAAAAAAAGCTTTTTTCATCCGGGACGTTTAACAATAAAAGATGGTGAGTATAAAAATATACATCTTCCCGAGATTTTCTAGAAAAATTTATGGAGATGCAAATTTTGTCCTGGTTCAGGATAACATTCGCTTACTGCAAAATCAACTCTATTACCGGGATCTCCACATCCGGCTTACGCACCGGCAATTCCAGCGCCAGGTCGCCTTTATCAGTGCCCCGCATCTTCACCTCAGAACCATCGTTCAATAACTGTGCATATTTCACTTTACCTTTCATGCCCGGCAGCTCAAAACGCTGTAACGGATAATCCAGCAGATGCACATACAAACGTTTGGTAGTTGGATTGTAAGTAAGCAAGCTGTTATCCGGACGTTTGAACGCTGCCGGCGCTTCGGTACAACCGTAAATGGAACGGCCATTCACCTGCATCCACTCGCCCATTCCTTTCAGCCTGTCCTGTGCACGGGCATCAAAAGTACCGCGGGAAGTAGGCCCTACATTCAGCAGCAGGTTACCGCCTTTGCTCACGGATTCAATCAGTAGCACCAGTAATTGCTTGTTATCTTTCCAGGAAGTTTCATCACGGTAATATCCCCATGAACCGGAGAAAGTCTGACAGGTTTCCCAATGGATACGCTTACCGTTACGGGTGGGCCATTCGGATACTTTATATTGCTCCGGTGTGGCAAAATCACCGCCGTCTTCGTATTCACCCAGGTCCAGGCGGTCATTGATGATAATACCTGGTTGCAGTTTACGGATCATCTTAATGAGATCCAGCGAATTCCAGTCGTTATGATCTTTTCCATGTTCACCGGGAAAAGAGAAGTCGGTCCAGAGGATGTCTATTTTTCCATAATTGGTCATCAGTTCCTTCACCTGGTTCTTCAGATAAGTACGGTATTTTTCCATATCACGGCCCTTATTCAGCTCCTCATAATCCTTTGGATCGGAAGGACGCTGCGGATGCACCCGATCAATGGTATAATCCGGATGATGCCAGTCGATCAGCGAATAGTAAAATCCTACTTTCAATCCTTCTGCCCGGAAAGCGTCTACCCATTCTTTGATCAGATCTCTTTTAGCGGCGGTATTAGGCGCCTTATAATCGGTGTATTTGGAATCAAACAAACAGAATCCTTCATGGTGCTTGGTGGTGATCACCGCGTACTTCATACCTGCTGCTTTCGCCTGCCGGGCCCATTCACGTGGATTGTACAGGTCCGGGTTGTAGAGGTCGAAATATTTCTGATAGGCGCTGTCGGTGATATGCTCATTACTCTTTACCCATTCATGGCGGGAAGGCATGGAATACAATCCCCAGTGAATAAACATGCCAAAGCGGTCGTTCACCCACCAGGCCAGCCGTTGTTCTTTTTGTGCATCCGTTTCGTTGAATATTTTCTTCTCCTGTGCATTTACTGCCGACAGGAAAACCAGAAAAGCGAGGATACAAAGCGATAGTTTCTTCATAACTAATAAATTATACAAATTTGGTTTGATACAAGGTTATTCTGCTACCAGCCAGGTGTAGCCATTTGCCGGGATCGTTACTTTAATATGCGCGCTGTAACTACGGTCAAGCGTATACGTTTTTAGCGCGCCTTCTTTTTCCCGGATACGTACGCTTTGTGTGAGCCCGCTGTAATACAAGGGCAAAGCCACTTCACGGGTAATTGCCTGTTGGGTTGGGTTATACAGCATCACCAGGGCCTTTTGCGGCAATTGTGCGCTTACGTGCATAATCCCGTCCCAATCGCGGCCATCTGCCCTGCGCAGGTGGATGATATCGGTATTGAGAATGTTGCGGTATTTTTTATACCAGGTGATCATATTCTTCACCAGGTTTTTGGTGCTATCGGTATCGTATAAACGCGGACCGCGGTAGCATGCCTGAACACCGGCGCCATAGTACTGTGCCATCAGCTGGTCGTACGCGTCCAGGTGATCTTTCAGCGGTTCAAGGGTAGCAGCTGCGCCACCGCCCTGGTATTCACTGAGCGGTACAAAGCCCCAGCTCATGGAGGGGGTTTTCTCCCAGGTGCCGTCAAAAATATTCTGCCTGTTGAGGATCAGTTGTTCTGCGCGCGGCAGGGAAAAATTTACTTCCCGGTATCCCAATGCTATTTTATTGGTACCATCCATGAAGTACCAGTCGGGGGCATTTACATACACGCCTTTTTCATTGAGCCAGTGATAAAGCCCTTTCTGTAACTGCATTTGCTTCCACTGGGAATCTTCCAGGCCGGTGTGACCGGGGTGTGTGGCGGATGCGCAAACATCTCCAGGATAAGGGCCATCGTTTTCAAAAATATCGAAGCCGGTAGCGCTGATAAAGCTCTTAATTTTCTGCAGATAACTCAGGCCCCATTTACTTCCCATGCAGGGAGCATTCCCGAAAAATGCGCCGCCTGTTTTGCCGGTAGCCGGGTTAATTACGTCATCTTCCTCACTGATACGCCTGCTCGAAAACAGGGAGTAACCACCCAGCAGTATCTTTTTACTATGTGCATAATCTGCCAGTGTTTTGAACTTAGCGATGTTGGCAGCACCGGTATCTTCCATATTCAAACCGCTGCCAAAGCTAAGAATCACGCCTTCATAGCCGGTTGCAGCGCACTGGTCAATGATCGCCTTTACTTTTACCGGGTCGGTACTTACCAGGTGCATGAAAATGGGATTTTCTGTGGTCCAGGGTGCGATAGTGCGGTAAAATCTTCTTTTAGCCAATCCATTCCTTTCGCGGTCGTAGCTGTCAAACAACAGCTCATAGGTACGGATAGATTCAAAATGTTCACCGGCAGCTAAGGTAATGCCTACCGGTACAACCGGGTATACTTCCAGCAGACAGGGCGTTTGCAGATCATAGTTTACCTGGGAGGTGTAGGTGCTGTCTGCTTTCCAGTGTGTAGTTTGATCACTGAGATTTGCCTTCATCGCATTATTGAAAGCATAATTACTTTCAATATAAATTCCGTGTGGTACCTGCATTTTATTCACACCGCCTACTACTGCAGATTCTTCTTCCGGTGTTGCCAGTATTTCATTCACTACCTGTTGCAGCTTTACGGGTTGTCCGCTCTGGTTAGTGATCTCCAGCCATTTCGAGATGAGTGGAATGCCATCAAATATATCGTAGTGTACTTTAACATGGATGCCCTTCAGTTCGGGCGCCTGCGCCTCATAAGAAAAAGTAAGCTCTTTGCCGGTAGCTTGCTTTGGATTGCTGCACCAGCCGTTTGCCTGCCATTTTAAATAGGGAGAGATGGAGGTTACCTGGTGACCGCTGTATATAAAATCTGTTGCACCGGCATTCAGGTTATCCAGCCATGCGGGAAGCAGGTACGCCTGTTGTTTTTGGCCTTGTGCGCCGCCAATCATATAGTCGTGCCCGTTAATAGTAAGCCTGGCTTCCGGCTTAATGGCGCGCAGCAACTGTTCACCACTCACCAGGTTACGGTAGTCGGTACAAATTACGTTGGGGGCTATACGAAAACTCCGGCTCAGTAATCCGTTGCTGAGCGTAATTTCCTTACCCTTTTCAGTTACCGAGGCGATATACGACTGGTGGCTGATGAGCCAGTCGGTTGCAGGGGCTTTCACCTGTGCGATCGCCATACCGGCATAAAGACTGGCAACCAGTCCAAACAGGAGTTGTGTTTTTTTCATGTTCTTGTTCTTCTGATAAATTATTATTTCACTGGTTGCAGAATTACCTTCCGTAACCAGCATAATTCACTTTTGTTACCGGAAACCGGTTTCACTGTCAGGTTTTGTTTTCCTTCCTTGTCGATATGTATAATGCCTATTGCGTGTTGGATAAAGTTCATGGGTTTGTGGCTGTCGTAGCTACCGGTTACCAGCGTAAGGAAAGGCAGTTGTTGTCCGCCGAGGGTTACCAGTCCTTGTTGCGAGGCGCTTCCCGGTTCGCATGCGTAGTCCAGTATAATTTTATAGTCGCCTGCGTCCTGCACTTCCAGCGGAAATACGATGGCGTCGTCGGGGGTTACCATACCGGTGATACAGTTATCATGTTTCCAGTCGCCAAAGTAATGAGAATAAGTAAAAAGTTTGCTCCGGGCGGCGCCATTAAAAACGGCCCATACGGCGGGTATTTCCGCCTGTGGATATTCGTTGCTCACGGTTTGCGTGCGGAGCTGCGATAAGTCGGTTTGCCGGCCGGTATACTCCACTTCTACCACGGTGCTTCGTGTATCCGGCAAGGTTACCGGCAGGCGGATAATAGTTTCTTCCGGCAACTGTTTCCATACGAGCGGGTTTTTAGTGCCCATGATTTTCACCGATTTAATTTTTGCGGTGAGTCCGGGTACCCGTAGCTGCCTGTTGGCAGGCAGTTGCCAGATATGCAGGAATAACTTTCCGGGCTTACTGGTGGTTACGCCCCAGGGCTGTGCCGGGATCAGTCCCCAGGTAGTGCCGTAAATGCTTTCGCCGTAAGTTTGCAACCATTTACCGGTAGCTTTCAGGTATGCTATGGAATAGGCGGGCCATTGGCCATTGCCATCTGGACCAACATTCAGCATGAGGTTTCCTCCTTTGGAGGCCACGTTACCGAGGAGCCTGATGATTTCCGCAGGTGATTTAAAGTTCAGGTCGTGCCGGATATAACCCCAGGAGTCGTTATGTGTATAAATGGATTCCCAGGCGCCGGGGATGGGAACCGGGGGCACTTCAGAGTCGCCAAAGTCGCGGTAGTCACCTAGATCATGACCTACACGGCTGCTGAATAAGCAGCCTGGCTGCAGTAACCGGAGACTATCGATCATTTGTTTCGTTTGTGCTGCGGTTAATCCGCCGGGCATATCAAACCACACAAGGCCCAACGGACCGTAATTGGTTAATAGTTCTTTCAGCTGCGGGATCGATTTGGTGCGATAGTATTGCTGGTAATCTTTCTCTTTATTTTTAAAATCCCAGTTATTCCCACCGCCGTTAGGTTCGTGCCAATCGAGGAACTGTGAGTAATAGAATCCGAATTGTATACCTTTTGCGCGGCAGGCGTCGGAGAGCGCCTTCATGGGGTCTTTTTTATAGGGAGATGCGTCTACAATATCAAAGTCTGTTACTTTGGAATCGTACATGCTGAAGCCATCGTGGTGTTTGGCGGTGATCACCATATATTTAATCCCCGATTGCCGGGCTGTTTCCGCCCACTCGTCTGCATTAAATCCTGTAGGGTTGAATGTTTGCGCTACTTTGGCATATTCAGCAGCAGGCGCTTTTGCGCGGTTCATGATCCATTCACTGCTGCCGTAGTAGCTGCTGTCTTTCCACCGGCCGCCGAGTTTAGAATAAAGTCCCCAGTGAATAAACAACCCGAATTTTGCTTCCCCGAACCATTTCAGCCCCGGGTGGAGCTTATTGGCTACGGCACCTTTATTCCACATATCCGGCATGTCCTGGGCATTCCCTTTTAGCGGGGTGAGCAGGCATAGGAATAGCAATAACGTTGGAATCCGGTGAAACATATAGCTAATTTAGTAGTACAATCCGTAAAAAATATACATATCCCGCGGCATATGCAAATGCATGGAAAATGGTATCAGGGAAAGGGAAAATGCTACAATCAAAGATAAAGGGGGCTCTTCGCGTCATTAACCAATGATTAACGATTATTCCAGTTAGTAATATTTAACTTCAGCATTGACAAGTTACAATAACTAAGCAAATTGGTAACTTTCCAAATTCAGCAATCATCTTATTTAGCTTAATAACAGGCTATAATGTGTTATCAGCATCTGACGCGATGCCGCAGGTGCCATGTGAATGTTCTAAAGACCTCTGCTGTTGTCATCAGCAGGGGTTTCTTTTTTTGACCTTCCCCCGTTATTTCAATTCTTGTTTAGGTTTAATTAACGCTCTGCAGCAGCGACCGGGCTAATATTGTTTTACCGTTTTATGTTCAGTATTACCTGAAATGCATACAACTAACAAATATCTTACCTGTTGGCCTTTTCAGGCCGACGGAGAATTTTTCAGCCTGGTATTGGGGCTTACAGAGGGTTATAAATGCAGTATTGGGCGGGCGATGCCGGGTATAAGCATGTAAACAGTCGTCCGTTCTGGTTATTCCCTGATTATTGTTCCTGTACCGTAAAACACTGGTTGCGTTTAAGCAATCACCCACCGGTTTCACAATCAATGGGTTTTTGATTTAATCATCATCTAGCTACAGCGCCTCTGCGGTTTCCACTGCGGAGGCTTTTTTGATGTTGAAAATGAATATCTATTCGCTTATATTTGTAGGGTGAAACTGAAAGACGATAAAAAAGCAGCCCAGATTTTCCAGTCGGCACTCAAGCTGGTGGTTAAAAAAGGGTTGTCCGGCGTTACAATGGGCGACATCTCCCGGGAAGCCGGCATTGCCACAGGTACCCTGTATGTTTACTTCAAAGGGAAAGATGAACTCATCAATGCCTTATTTGCCGCCTGCAGGGAAAACTCGGTACAGGTATCTTTTAAAGGTTACAACCCACAAATACCCTTCAAACCCGGGTTTAAAAGTATCTGGCTGAATATCCTGCGCTATAAGCTGCAACACTTTGAAGAAGTGATTTTCATGGAGCAATGTTATCATTCACCCTTTATCACTGCCGGTACAAGAGAAAAAGCCCAGCAGCTGTCGGCCCCCTTCTATGCCTTGATGGAAAGAGGCCAGAAAGAACAACTTATCAAGCAAACAGATATTGGACTATTGCTCACCTTTATGATGGGCGCCATGAATGAACTGGTAAAACAAACGCATTACAGCAGTATCAGCCTCAACAGAAGCCGGATCAACACTACTTTCGACCTTTGCTGGGATGCCCTGAAAGCATAATGATAAATGAATAAACGTTCACAAATTAATACCTCTGCATATGTCAGACATCATGATCGCAGTAGACCTGAGCAGCTTTTCAGAAAACCTGATCAGGACCGGCCTGGAACTGGCCGATAAAATGAATGCTTCCGTTACCCTTTTCTCTGTAGTAGAAATAGGCATCGGCATCGGCCTGCCGGAAGGCGGACCGGTATTTACCGACGATATTCCGGCACGTATCCGGGAAGTGGAGGAAAGACTGGAAGCCTACAAACAAAATTATCCGGATAACAAAAACATCAGCATTGTGGTAGGCACCGGGAATCCTAAAAATGAAACACTGGTACAGGCACATGAAAGCAATGCCACCGTGCTGGTGGTAGGTACCCACGGGCGAACCGGCCTGGATCATATGCTGCTGGGCAGCAATGCGGAATATATTATCCGCCACTCCCGTATACCCGTACTGGTTGTTCCCTATAACCAGGAAGAACACTAAGCACAACACGCAACAATTAATAAAACAGCAACAGTTCCGGCGGTTGCGAACACCCAGCGGTTCCGCGAGGGTGTTTTTTTTATACCTATGCTGCAACTTAAACACCTGATAAAGGTTATATTTATAATGAATAATTAAAGTCCCTCTGCGCGTTAAACCTCAGCTCCCCAGTCCAAAACTGGTAACGGATTTTTTATGTTCGCAACTCTCCTTCTCACCTCTCAACTATTACTATGAAAAAAAATTACTCTGGCAAAGGCATCTTACTGGTATTATTATTCCTGGTGCTGGCCCCCGCTGTATCTGCACAGCTCAAAATCGGCGATAATCCTGCTACTATCAACAAATCTTCTATCCTGGAACTGGAAAGCCTGCGCCAGGGCTTACTCCTGCCCCGAATTGCGGATACTACCCTCGCGCCGCTGAACACAGCACCCGACGGGATGATCATTTATCACACAGTCACCCAGAGCCTGATGGTACGTCGTAACGGATACTGGTCAGCACTGGTAGATAGCCTGAACGCCTCCGCCGGCAGCTGGCAGCTGAAAGGAAATGCCGGTACCACCGCAGCCAACTATCTCGGAACCTCCGACAACCAGCCCTTATCCATCCGCACCAACGCTACAGAGGCCATCAGCATCAGCAATACGCAAACAGTAGCCCTTAAACAGGTACCTGCCAGCGCTACGCTCATCAGCGTACTGATGATAGACCCGGCCACCGGCGCCATCAACCAGCGGAACCTTTCCCCGGCTGCTTTTACTGACGCCATCAGAACACTCAACGGCGTAGCCAAACAAGGCTTCACCATCCGGGCAGATACCCTGAATGCAGATTTTGGCGTAACTACCAATGCAACAGATAGTACCATCACCCTGAATGTGCCCATTGTTGGTACTGCTTCCCAACGCACAGGGTTGCTCACATATGAAGACTGGCAATCTTTCAGTAACAAACAAAAAGCTATTACCGTAGGCGCCTTCATTCTTACTCCCGGCGATCCAAACGGCCTTGTGCTGAATAACACCACAGGCGTATTACAGCTGGTAGCTGCAGATGCCACCAATCCCGGCGGCGTATCTATCGGCACGCAAACCTTTGGCGGCGTTAAAACCTTCAACGACAGCGTAAGCATAGTTACCGGGCTGGGCGTAACCGGACAAGCTACCGTTGGCAGCGGCCTCAAAGTAAACGCCGGCGGCGCCAATATTACCGGCGCCGTAGTGCTGGCCACCGCTCCTCCGGATGTAAGCACCCCGGTTACCACCGTATTATTCCGTAATCCCACAACCGGCGCCCTGGAAAAAAGAGAAGTAGATTCTGCTGCTTTCTCCGCAGGCATCCGCCGGATAAACGGACAAACCGGCCCCGACATTTATATCAAAACAGGGAAAGCCGGTACCGACATCTCACTCGACAGTACCAGCGTAACCAATACCCTTACCCTGAATATTCCAGATGCAGGCGTTACAGCACGGGGTGTGGTAAATGACTCCACTCAAACCTTCGCGGGTTTTAAAACCGTAAGAGATACGCTGGCAATAGGCAAAAATGCGATTGTGGGCGCAGGCACACAACCTAATTCCACCCTCGATGTACAAGGTTCCATGTCGTTAAAGATAAGGACCGCCACCAGCAACGAAGCACTGGCAGAAACAGATAATACCCTGCTTGTAAATGCTGGTTCAGGAGCTGTTACCATTACATTGCCACCAGCGTCAAACATCACAGGACGCATCTATACCATCAAAAAAATAGCCGGCTCCATCGACAATGCCGTTACCCTCCAGCCACAGGGAGGCGCACAAATCGAAGGAGGCGCCAACTACATCATCTATAACAATTACACCTATGTAACAATTCAAACAGATGGTTCCAACTGGTATGTGATCAGAAAGTAAACCGATTTATTGTTACCTGTAAATTGTTATTCATGCTGAAAACAAGCATCCAAACCGGCACATGGCTATGCCTGCTGTTGTTGCTGTATATCCCCGTATATGCACAACAACTCAAGCTGGGAGATCCTACCACCTCTCCGATTAAAGCGGCATTGCTGGAGCTCAATACCACTAACCAGGGACTATTGTTGCCGCGTGTTACAGATACTGCTGTGGCGCCACTCAATGTTTCCCCGGATGGTATGATCATTTACTACAAACCAGCCAGCAGCTTACTTATCAGAAGGAATGGCTCCTGGTCGATATTAGCGGATAGCACGGCGGTCAGCAACAATCAATGGTTACTGAGCGGAAATGCAGGTGTTGATAGCGCCACGAAATTCCTCGGTACGACCACTGCAAACCCGGTGAATTTGCGCACCAACAATTTAAACCGGGTGATCATTTCCAGTACCGGCAACGTAGGCATTGGCACTACCACGCCATCATCGATGTTGCATATAAAACCCGGTACGGCTAATACTTCCGGGGTACGACTGGAAAACCTGACCAGCGCGTCCTCTGTTACTGCAGGCACAGGCGCACTGGGTGTAGACGCCAGTGGAAATGTAGTAAGAACGGCAACGGCCCCCGTGTTCTATAATGGCGCCGGCGTGATATCACAGTCCATAAAAATATGGGCCGATTCGGTTAGTCAGCCAGGCTCACCGCTTACTAACGGGCAACTATCCATCGACATTTCCTCCGCCGCATTCACCAAAATCCTGTCGATACAAGCCACTGCCAAAGGCGGTGCTGATTTTACAAATGCTCCGCTGGTCACCATACTGGGATATAGCTTAACCAAAATAAATTTCATCCTCACAGACAGCAAAGCGAGCACGGTGGTACTATTAAGCGTACTCGACGGACTGGAACCAAGTATTGTGAACACCACCAAAATATTCGTCACGGTTATCGGATACTAAATCAACAACATTATAAAACACCGCACTTCCATATTATCCGTTTTACTTCTCCTGGTTGCCGCAATGGCAGTCAGAGCGCAGTCTGTCGCCTGGCTACACCCCAACAGCAAGATGGGAATATTCAGTACAGATACTATTGCCTTTTTTGGCGACATGGTAAATGAGGGAAGTATACGCTCCATGAGCGGGTCGGTAGTAAACTTCTATGGTTTACACTGGCGCAACAGCAACAGTGCCACGATACTGGATGAAAGCAGTGACGGCTACAGCGCTTCAGGCGGATTATTCCGCTTTATGCAAACTAATCCCGCGCTGTATCAGTATATCAGCGGCGGCTACAGCGCAGCAGCAGCACAAGGCCCCAGCTTCCCGAATATCAGTGTGGAAAATTCTCCGGGTGTTTTTTTAGATGACCTCAGCGACCTGAAAATTGTAAATGTACTGGATCTCAAAAGGGGACACATGTTCCTCAATGGCTGGAACCTGGTGGTAGGTCATCATACGCCAGGGGATATACGAAACTATTCTCAGGACCACTTCATCATCACCGGCGACAACTTCGGTGGCGGCGCCCTTTATCGCAGCCACATTTCCGGCGCCGATAATACGGTTGTTTTTCCTATCGGCACCAGGCCATCAAGCTTTACGCCGGTAGCACTGGAAAACCGGGGTGCGCCCGTTACTGTTCGTGCAGGCGTTTCCGATAGTGTAAGAAAACATCTGACTGATGGTGAAAACCTGGTACTGACAAGCGTGAATAAAACCTGGGCGGTAGATGTGTCACAACCGGATGCTGCCCTGAACCTTCACCTGGTACACGATTTGTCGGACGAAGGACCGTCGTATGAAGCCAACCGCAATACCGCGTATCTCGCCAGATTTATAGATACCTCCTGGGACCTGGCTACACAAAGAGCAGCCCCCACCAACCCCAGTCCCTTTACCACAGGAGCTCCCGACAGGCAAAAAGTATTTGTAAGCCGCACCTTTCAACATCTGCGCACCACCAATTACTTTACCAGCCTGGTAGCAGAAACCGTGAACAGTCCAAACAGAACCACGCTGAACTTCTTCAGTGCCACCCGCAGCACTACAGATGAAGACACCGTATTGCTTCACTGGATCACCAGCAGGGAATATTTCTGCCACGGCTTCGCCATCGAAAGAAAATTTGCGGTAAATCAAACTTTCGATTCCATCGGGTTTGTTGGCAGTAAATCACCCGGCGGGATCAGCTTTTACCCGGTGGGATATAATACAACAGATGTACCGGCCAACGACGGTTTTATATTCTACCGCCTTAAAGTCATCATGACAGACGGTTCTTTTTTCTATAGCCCGGTGCGAATCATAAAAGCTAAAAATATCCGGAGCGAAATTGCCATATGGCCAAATCCTGTAAGAGGAGGTGTTCTGCATATTTACTACAGTGCAAACCAGCATGTGAAAGCTATTTCCCTGATTGATGTTCCCGGACACCGGATCATCTATCAGAAATTTGATCAGCCATTGCAGCAACGTAACTATTACGAGCTGAATATTCCTTCGGGCCTTGCCAGGGGAACTTATTTCCTCCGGTTAATCGGAGAAAACAATGAACTTATTCATACCGGGAAGGTTATTCTAATGGAATAAGCACGGAGAGGATCGTGCCCGCAGATTAAAATCCCCTTAAACTCCCCACGGTTACGGGGATTCGTTTAAAAGTTGGTATAACTTTGTAGGCAGTGCGAACAACAGATTTAACGAAACCTACGAACCTTTGAAAAAGAAATTTTTTACTGCTGCATTCTTGCGTAAGCTCCACCTGAAAGAGCTGTTGGCAGTGTTATTTATATTGCTGGCGATTTATTTTTTCCGCTCACAGCGTCATGAACTATATTCCCTGATCCCTGCTATTGAAAAGGCACACAGAAGCTGGGTAGTATTGGGAGTGGTAATAACGATGGCCTATATTTTATTACAGGCAGCCATGTATGTATTCAGTTTTCGTGCAGTAGGCGCAAAACTGGATACCGGCAGAAGTACAGAATTATTCCTGAAGCGCAATCTTTTATCCGTATTCCTCCCGGCAGGCGGCATCAGTTCACTGGCTTATCTGCCACAAAGCTTACGCCGCACCGGACTACATAAGCAACAGATCCACCAGGCTTCCGGCATCTATGGCTTTGTAGGCATCCTGTCTGTTTTCCTGGTGGGCATTCCGGTAGTAGCCTACACCATGTTACATGCAGCCACGATGAAAGATGCTTTGTGGGGACTTATTGCCATCTGTGCGCTGTTGCTCGGCGTAGTATGGCTGGTACGTTCCATGCAATTGAAGGGCAAAGCCTACCAGTGGCTGGTTAGATATTTTCCGGGGGCAGCCCGGCAGGCAGATGAAATATTTACGTTTCAATTGTCGGCGCCCTCCTTCATGAATACCGTGCTCGCATCTGTGCTGATAGAAGTAGCCGGCGTTGGGCATCTTTACCTGAGCATGCTGGCGGTGGGGGTTACACCGTCGCTGGAAGCAGCCTGTGTAGGATATATCGTAGCTACTATCTTTTTAATTATTTCCCCTTTTCTCCGCGGACTGGGCGCCATCGAATTATCGCTGGCCTATATCCTCAGCAACTATGGATTCAGTACGCTGGAGGCACTGGAAATCACTTTATTATTCCGGTTGTTTGAATTCTGGCTGCCGCTGATTGCCGGGATGATAGCCTTTGCCCTGAAAGGCAGGGAGCTGGTATTACGCCTATTGCCTCCTATCCTGATCTTCCTGCTGGGCATGGTGAATATTTTTTCTGTACTCACCCCTCCGCTTGCCAACCGCATGCATGTGCTGCGCGCTTATATTCCCGGCACGTCCATCCATGCTACTAACTTACTGGTGGTATTCCTGGGGCTGGTGCTGCTCGTAACCGCCACCTTTTTATTCCGGGGCTTACGCAGCGCCTGGATTGTGGCACTGGCCGTTTCCTTGTTATCGGTATTTGGTCATATCGGAAAGGCGCTGGATTATGAAGAAGCTTCGCTGGCACTGGTTACCAGCGTAATATTACTCATCACTTCGCGGCAATACCGGGTAAAGAGTAATCCCCAGCTGGTGAATATCGGTGTGGTAACGGCATTGGCTACACTGTTAGTTGTCCTTACTTTTGGTACCATCGGTTTTTATTTTTTGAATGTGAGACATTTCGGGATCGATTTCACGTGGCAGCAATCTATCCGTCATGCTTTCCATTGCTTTATGTTGCTGGAAGATGACGGCCTGCAACCCGTTACCCGGTTCGGAAAAGAATTTATGTCGGCGATACGGGTGTTAGGCGTGAGTGCATGGGCCTTCCTGTTTTATACTATTATACGCCCTTACCTGCATGTTACGCAACAAACCAATAACAGTTTGGAGAAAGCGCGGTTTTACCTGAGCCAGTATGGCGATTCACCGATGGATTACTTTAAAATAGGACACGACAAATTGTTGTTTATGTCTGAACAATACGAGGGTTTCATCGCTTACCGCGTGGCAGGCAGTTTTGCTATTGTACTGGAAGAACCGGTATGCAGCGAAGATAACAAGCTGCTGGTGCTGGAAGAATTTGAACATCAGTGCCGGAAGATGGGCTTGCGGCCTGCTTTCTACCGGGTAGATGAAGACAGCACCTATTATTTCAGTCATCTAAAAAAGAAAAAGATGCTGATCGGACAGGAAGCGATTATGGATATAAGGGGCTTCACGCTGAGTGGCAAAGACAAGAAATCATTGCGTAATGGCCTGAACAGTCTCGCCAACAAGGGTTATGTGACTGCCTTTCACGCGGCGCCACAATCGCCCGCTATGCTGCAGGCTTTGAAAGCAGTGAGCGATGAATGGCTGCATCAGTATGAAGTAAAGGAACTCACTTTTTCGCAGGGACTATTTGATGAAGAAGTGATCCGTAACCAGGATATCATTACCGTAACCGATGCAGAAGGAAAAGTAGCCGCGTTCCTCAATATTATCCCCGACTATGCCCCGGGGGAATGTACCTATGACCTGATCCGCAAGCGCGCCGACGCGCCGGGTGGCGTAATGGATGCGCTGATCATTGCACTGATCCAGGATGCGCAGCAAAAAGAACTGCACTACCTGAACCTGGGAATGGTACCGATGTCCGGCATTATCCAGCCGGAAAACACCGCGGAAAAAATGGTGAAGTATGCATACGAGAAGTTGCGCTTCTTCCGGCATTACCAGGGTTTGCGTGAGTTTAAAGAGAAATATGCCACCGAGTGGACAAATAAATACCTCGTATACGAACATGATTTTGACCTGATACAATTACCTTCTGCACTCAGCAAGGTAATGCAGCCCTGAGGCCGACGAACAATAGCGGAACGGATTTTGTTTTACAGAGAGGCGTTAATTGAGTATATGATACCAGGTAAATTATTCCATGCAGCAAAACTGCTCAGTTTCTTTCTCTTCTTTACAGCATTTCAGTTAAGGGCCCAGAGCGGGGTTAATAACCTGCCGGTGGTGATCAAAGCGCCTCCCGCGGGCAGTACCGCGCCATTGATCGTGTATATAACCGGGGACGGCGGAATGAAAAAGTTTTCTGCGAACGTGACTGAATCCTTCCGTCAGCAGAATTACCCCGTAGTGGCATTGAATGCACTGAAATATTTCTGGAGTAAAAAATCACCGCAGCAGGCAGCAAAGGATATCGCTTCCCTGATTACGTATTACCAGGCGCAGTGGAGCAATAACCACGGTGTGGTACTGGTCGGGTACTCCCTGGGCGCTGATGTGCTGCCGTTTATTTACACCAGCCTGCCACCTGAAATAGCCGGGGAAGTGAAGCACCTGGTATTCCTGTCCCCTTCTCTTTATACGGATCTCGAAGTACATCTTTCGGATATGCTGGGCAGATCCGGTAATAAAGGAATGAGTGTTCCGGCCGAGATCAATAAAATTACCAATAAGCCATTACTGCTGGTATTTGGAGCAGAGGAAAAAGACTTCAACCTGTCTGCGCTGAATGTCCGGTATGAAAAGCTGATCCTGCCCGGCGGGCATGCTTACGACGAAGATGCCGGCGGCGTGGCGGGCAAGATACTGGCGGCATTGCACGCAGGCGTTACTCCATAGGCAGCTGGTACCTTTTGGCCAGTTCCTTTCTCATTTCTTTAGTCAGGGGAATCCTGGCTGCTCCAATCATCACATGGTCATCGGCCAGTGATGTAATGTGGCGGAATCCTACTACAAACCAGTGATGCACCCGCATAAAAGCGCTGGCCGGGAGCTGTAAAATGATCCAATCCAGCTTTTCGGTAGTAACCAGTTTCTGATCGCGGAGATGAAGCATGATATGATCATCCATTACTTCTACGTATTGCAGATCCTCGTAAAATACTTTCTCAAAGCTGTGCTGTGTTTTCAGCGTGAAGCAATCCGCTGCATATTTGGCTGGGTAAGTAATTGCGTTCATTTCTATAGTCTTATAAATTTCAGAGAACACATTGTTTAAGGCTTCGGCGGTAAATGGCAGGTGCATGAGTGCCGCCGGGAGGAAATTAAATCCACCGGGTGGTGTATCATTGTACGCCATCATTAAAACGGGCAATACGCCCGTTATGGTCATTGGAAGGGAAAGCGGATCGTTATAATCTCCTGCTATCAGTACATGAATGGTTTGCGTTTCCAGCCAAAAACGTGTTTCGGCCATCGTCCGGCTTCTGCAAACCAGGTAAACATAGGGGATAGCAGACAAAAAATCCTCCAGCTCTTCAAATCCCTCCGGGTCATTACCCCAAATAATACAGTTTAGTACCATAGAGCTGATTTAGGTCAAATACGGGTACGTAAATTTACTCCAGTCGGTTGCCACGGAAACAGATGATTCAAGTAGGGCAGGTGACTGAACAGAAACCCGCGTATAATCTAAAATCTAATCTAAACCGCGTTATGAAAAAAGGTGATTCTTATAAGCTCTTTATCAGAGCTGACAATAATTTCAGTCGTAAAATTGGATCTATTTCCGGTGGCAACAGTTAATCGAATGTTAAGTATTTTGGAAAAAGAAAGTGGACAGATAAAGCCATTATCCCAAAAGACAATACTTTCCCTGTCCACCCATTAAGGAAGATTACATAAAAGATCCCGGAACAGCTGCATTACAGCTGTGCTACAGATCTAAGGCCCTGAAAGGGCGGCGCGGGCGCAGGGAGAGCTAACAGGGAGGCCGGTTAACTGGTCAGTGCGCGGACCATGTTTACCAAATAAAGAAGCATAAAAGAAACATCGTACTCACGGCGATCAGGTTTTTTGAGAACCTGACGTTGAAGCCGCCTTTTTCTGAGTAGAAGTAACTTTCTTTGTACCGGTCGTACTCAATGGGAGCACCTAACTCCTTCATCATTTTGAGGAATTCATAGAGTGTTCTTTCGGAAATACGAAGCCGCTTGGCTAACTGAGCGGGCTTACCGGTCCCTTTGATCCTAATGAGGTAATCAATGGTCTGTAGTCTGTCAAAATAACGCTTTGGCATGTGGCATAGAGGGGGTCTTAACGGTTATTTACTGAATATACGATTTGTGTCTTTATTAAACCAGCATTATCATATATATATTTAAACGTAAATATTAACAATCTGGTTTAAACGGATTTTCGAAAATTTAGCTGCGGAACAATGGCGTCGATGCGGATTAGCTGCGTACTTTTACTAAACGTTCTTATATCGGTTTTATTGGCTCAACAGCCTGAAAAAAGCTCACTGCAATAATGCTTCATAGATAATATTGATGAGGGCTGTACCGTGGTCCACTGCGGGATCCGGAGGCCGTGTGGCATACACTTTACCATTCTTTCCAACGATAATAAATGAGGGGTACTTACTAATATTGTATTGTGTAAGCACATCACGGCGCTGTTCATCCAGCTGCCATATCCATCCCGGCAAACCCTTTACAGCATTACCATCGCAGCATATATTCACAAACGTAACGCTGTCGTCAAAGCAATTTTTTATTTCTGCCAGCGCAGGCAGCAGCGGATCTGTTCCACTGTAAAAATGCAGCAGTACTACCTTTCCGCTGAATTGCCGCAGGCTCACCAGGTTACCCTGCGCATCCGGAAAACTGAAAGCCGGCGCCATTACGCCTTTACTGATACCTTTCCTGGATCGTCCGTAAAGCTTTGCGATGGCCTGTTTACACGCCTCATCCTGCACCACTTCCAGGTAATCGCGTACACACCACTCCTGCTCCTCCGGCGGATTACCGGCTGCAAAACCCAGCATCAGTGAATGCGCCAGTAATCTGTCGCGTAACCGGCCACTGTAATGCGTTTTAAGCCATTCATAGATGGCCCTGTTGTTACATTCATAACGATGCTGAATAAAATAATCTGCCTCCGCTTTATGCAGCAGGTAACTTAAATAACGTATAGACGTTGCCGTTGTATCTGAAGGAATGATCTGCGGTAATGCAGGTAGTATGTTATCCTTATAAAAAAGTACCTGTCTTTCTTCCAGCGTACTATCCGGCGCTGCAGCCACTTTCCATAAAGTACTCACCAGGCCGGATGCCGCTTCCGCCAACACATGCGGTTTCACCACCGCCCATGTGGCAGTATTCATACTGTCGCGGTAAACAGCCAATACCCTGCCCGCCGCCTGCAACCGCTGCCGGTAAGCCGTTGCCAGCCGGAGCGCGTCAGGCAATGCAGGAACCTCCATTGCGGCCTGCTCCCGCTTAGCTATATAAACCGCCCTGTTTAACACTGCCGCACTGCCGCCAAACCGGATAGTGTCGCCCTGCATCATCATCTGCAAACTGTCCCCTCCGCGGATCATCCCATAAAAATTATATCCATTTCCGGCATCTGCATAAAAAAAAATTACCCTTCCCACCGGAACGGATACACGGAAATAAAAAGAATCCGCTTTTAATAAGGTATCCTGCGTAACTGCCGGGGATATCCCCGGGTCATACCAGTAAGACAATGATACCTTCCGTACAGGACGGTCCACTACCCTGCCCGTAATTACCGTGGCGGATTGTGCTGCAGCTGTTCCTGCCAGCATCAGAAAAATACAGCTGATACGCAGCAGCTGCTTCATCATAGGAAGACGGTTCATAATTAGATTTTAAAATAGTGAAAATCCCCGTAGTAAAAACCACAGGGAGATAATATTCACAACGATAGTAAATGAAAACTTTATATATATCTTAACGGGCATGCCCGCTCGTTACGCCAAACTTGTGGTGCAATGTTAAGTGGTATAAAACTGTAAAGTGTTAATCGAATCTTAACTGTTAATACAAAATGGAATTTATTCAGAGATTAAACCAATACACCAGTTTCAGCACCAAAGCCCGGTTCCTTACATAAAACGGCTCCGGAAGGTAATTGTCGGTATAAACAATAAAAAGGTCAGACGCAGGCCTGTAGCGCCATTGAAAGCGGGTATTCAGGTTCATATTCTTCTGTTGACCGTTGTACTGCATAAACCCGGTAAAAAACAGGGTATTCGTCATCGTTACATCCAACCGGGGCCCAACCAGCCAGAAGGAATTATTGCCCCAGGGCTTTGGTAAATTGATATTGTTATAGTTAGCACTTAATGCAATACTCACATACGGCTGGAAACGATATCCCAGTTCGGTATTAGTCATCAGCCGGCTGCCATCTGCATAATATCCTCCATAGCGGGCCGACAATGAATAGGTAAACAACCTTTGGGGCTTGGACACGTAATCAGCCCCCACGGTGTTCCAGTTATGCTGACTCCCGTTTACCAGGCTATCCTTACCGGTGTTGGTCGGGTCAAAAGGTTGCAGCAGCTTAATATAGGTATTGGACGCCCATACATTGAGCGTGTTCCGCTTCCGGAACACAATGCCGTAGTTGAGCATGGTTTCGTTATCTGTACGATGCATATTAGCCTCATCAAAAAACCAGGTGCTGGTTACCTGCGGCCCATGACTCAATACAGAACCCGATAACGGGAAGAAAAGACGGGTAACCTGCGGCGCTATCTTGATATATCCCTGGCGCGGTACATATCCTACTTCCGCATTATAATTACGCCCCACATATTCGTGCTGCCAGCCAATATTCCACTGCTTACTGGTGTATTGCAGATTGGCCGCATGCGCAACATCATGGCCGGTTTTATCCGGCGTGTACGACTTCAGCAGCATGGCCTTTCCTGTCCAGAAATTATTGGAAGATGCCAGGTTGTACTCCAGTCCCATGTTCCGGTTATACCTGTTGTAAACAGGCTTATCTGTTACTTTTGCCGGATCATAATTTACCGATTCCTTATTAATAAAAATAAAACCCAGGTTGGAGCGGGAAAACACCCGGCGCTGCAAAGCCGCCACGGTAAAGTTCTGCGCCGGCAGCCCGGTTTCCTCCTGCTTCCCCGTTTGCATATTCATTACGCCCAAACGCCAGTCTTTATTAAGTTTACCACTCAACCTCGCGCCAAAGCGGATTGGCACACCACCAAGACCAATACGCCTTGAGAAAAAAGGACGGATAGTAGCATACCCGAAGTTGGACAACTGGTCGCCGTTTTCGAGGAAGAATTGCCGTTTCTCCGGGTAAAATAATTCAAACCGATCGAGATTAGTTACCTGTTTATCCACATCTACCTGCGAGAAATCGGGGTTCACTGTAAGGTCGAGATTCAGCGAAGAAGTAACCGCTACTTTAGCATCCAAACCGGCATCCCGCCGGTATTTGGTGGGAGTAGCCTTATCATAATCCTTTAACATGCCTCCCAGCAGGTACGGGATCAGCGACACATTTGCCCCTGCGGCCGGAGGGGCAGCATCCCATACGAGATTGCCCGTATAGGCCAGCGAAGCCGTGGCAAACTGCCGCGGTACAGGCGCCCATGCCGACTTCTCGGTTGTTTTCAGGTCATTCCGGCCGAAGTTAATGCCCCATTTGGTAATTCCTTTTTTATAACGGATGGTTTTAAAAGGTATCATTGCTTCAAAAACCCATTTATCCGGATAGTTTTTTACTACCGATGTCCACTTGTTATCCCAGCTCAGGTCCACCTTTCCGCCATCGTACATTAAACCGTCCCATTGCGCTCCGGCAGCGTTGGCGCCAAACGAAAAGCCATTGGTCTGATCATCAAACGGGTCCATGAATAAAAGAAAGTTATCATTCTTCAGAAAAGCAAAATCGCGGCGCAATGATTCTACCATATACGGCCCGTCGCCAATGGTATAGTTTTCCACTACCAGGTAAAGGTTCTTGTCGTCGTAGGTCATCCGCACATCCGTACGCAACCTGGCGGCGCTGGTATCCATTGGCAGCACCATATGAAAACCGGTAGCAATATCGGCCTGCAGCCACGCTGCCTCATCTATTACGCCATCTATCTTAACAGGAGAAACCGCCTTGCGGATCTGCAATTGATAAGCATCATTTTTCTTTTGTGCACACACCGGGAAACCAACAACGCAACAGCTAATAATAAGTGGAATAATGCGAAACATCAGGTTGATATGGATTTAACGAACAAAATACAAAAATTGCAAAAGGAGAAAGAAGAAAATGGATGAAGGGTAAATGCAGCGGATTTAATTATAATTTATTATTCTTCATCTGCGTATCAGCTACCGGCACTTTTACAGTAGTAGTCCTGCTGCTGCGGCCTTTGGCACTGAACACCTTCAGTTTCACCGTTTTACCACCTGCTGCAACCGGTGCAGTATATACCGGGCTCTTCAACGTAGGTTCGTCACCGTTAGTAGTATACCTTATCACCAAACCCGGCATCTGGATATTGGCGCTCAACACGCCATTTTCCACTTTCGCGCCTGCAGCAGGAATGCGCCAGTTGAAACCGCCATCGTAATAATCCAGGCGCGGCATTTCGCGTTTACCCATCACATTGCTGAATACACTCCACGCCTGTGCATACAGTGCATCGGCCTTTGCGGAATCTTTCTCGGTAGCCCACTCCGGATCCTGTGCCCATGCCCGTTCTGCGAGGCCCAGTAGCTTTGGCAACATCATATATTCCATACGATCGGAGTTGATCACCGTTTCACTCCACAATAAACCCTGGATACCCGGAATATTAGAAGCGCCAAAACCTGTTAACCGGTCTTTACCCACAAACAACTCCGGTGTAACCGGGTTGCCCCTGCCGTCTACTTTTGAATTCTTGTAATAGTCGAACGGAATAAAATAAAACGGCTTATCCACATCTACAAAACCACCCCAGTAAAATCCGGGCTCGTCAAAAGATTTCATGTAAGCCATATCAAAATAAAAGTTGCTTACACCAGACAGAATTACCTTATATCCTGCATTTGCCAGGCGATAGGATAAATCTTCCTGTCCCCCGCCAATCACATTATTCCATACATTCAGCTGGAAGTGATCATTTACAAAATCAGGATTAGGGATACTCTGCGATGCACCGCCGACGGTTGTTTTACGCATCCCTGCTTCTTCCCATCCGGCTACCGATAAGCCGCGGGCTTTCAGCAGATCATTCACTTTACGGTAGTAATAATACCAGAGGTCATTTACATCTTTCAGTGATTTATCCTGCCGCATCAATGCGATACAGGCGGGCGATTTTTCAAACACGCCGCCCGGTACTTCATCGCCGCCCATATGCACGGATTCAAGTGGGGCGCCGGCTTCTTTATACATCGACTGCAATTCTTCCACCACTTTATCGAGGAAGTGATAAGTAGAGGGCAATGCTACGTTCATCACGTTGTCGTTCCAATATTGAACAGAGTGGTATTCAGATTTATCCTGCAAATCGGTGAGCAGGTATTCGTTGGCTTCCTGGTCACGGCCAGCCGCTTTCAGGCGGTAGTAGCGGGATTCCATTGCCTTTACCGCAGCGCGGGCGTGACCCGGACTTTCTATTTCCGGTAAAACACGTATATGCCTTGCCGTTGCATAGCGGAGAATCTCTATAAAATCGTTGCGTGAAAAATAGCCACTGCCCGCAATGTTGGTAGTATCCGGACCAGAGCCATAAGATGGCGGCAGCATATTTTTCCAGTCGCTGCTATGGCCACGTTTAGCGCCCACGGTAGTGAGTTCCGGCAGGGAAGGGATTTCCAGGCGCCAGCCTTCATCATCGCTGAAGTGAAAGTGCAGCACGTTTAATTTATACAACGCCATCAGGTCGATGATGCGTAACATATCGCGCTTGTTATGAAAGTTACGGGCCACATCTATCATGAAGGCGCGGTAACCAAAGCGGGGCTCATCTGTTACCTCTACTTCCGGTATGGTGATGGTTTTCTGGTTGCCTGCGAATGCGGCCGGAGGCACCAGTGTTTTTAAAGACTGAATGCCATAGAAGGCGCCGGTTTCAGTACCGGCAGTAATGGTAATTCCTTCGGGTGCTACTTTCAAACGATAACCTTCCGGCGCCGTAATAGCTGCATCATACACCAGGTTGATAACTGTTGTTCCTTTTTTTCGTTTACCCAGTAACGTTAGTAACTCAGCATCCAGCGTTGCTGCGCTGGCAGACAGCTGCGGATCGGCTTTCACTTCCGGGAAAGCGTCCAGCACCAGGTTTCTACCGGTGGCGTTGTAGGATTTCGGTGTAGGGAAAACCAGCGGCAGTTGTGATACCGGTATATCTTTCACTGCAGCATTCTGTTTAAATATATCCGTTGGCGTTACTACCGCGGTTTTATCGCCGGGGTAACGCATCAGTTGTTTGGCAGTGGTAGAAGGACGGATACTATAGTCTTTAATGGAGAAACCTTTTTCCGGTTGTTCATCCCATACCAGGTACAACCCAATGGGCGCATCTGTGAAGTTCACTGCCCAGGCGTCGCCGGTAATGGCGAGTTTCACGGAATCCCCGGGGGCGATACCAGTAAAACCATCTGCCGGTGTAAAACGATATAGGTCACCATTGATATGTTCCACTTTCACATGACCCGGCAATTCGCCCGGTGTAACCATCCTGATAAAATTAAAATACAACTGCCATCCTTTGGAAGGAAACGGTTTACCGGCTGTATTTACAAAGGTGAAGGCCGATTGGAAATTGTCGCGGCCCTGGTAGTGGTTTTCTACCACTTCCCAACTGGTTTTCAGCCGGCTGGCATCATAGGGCGTGGATTGTTGCGCCCGCGCCCCCGTTATAGTACTAAATAAGAACAGGCAAGTTGCTACCAGCTTACCAGGATGAATGTATCTTTTCATGTGGTGGATTGATTGAAGATTGGCTTATTTTGAAAGATAATAAAATAATTTAAAAACTAAGGCGGAGATTTTGGCGGATTTTGTCTTTCTCAGGATTAAACTGATTATACTGATTTAAGGATTTGATCACTTTTGATTTTAAAAGATTAGGGGAGATATAAGCGAGTAACCGCTTATATCTCCCCTAATCTTTTGAAATCAAAAAAATAAAATCAAGGGAATCAGTATAATCAGTTTAATCCTGAGAAAGACAAAATCCGCAAAGATTTAACTAATTTATCTGGCATACGTTAAGTAGATTTATAAGAACAATAGCAAAGGAAGTAATCGGCAATCTCCTGAAATCAGGAGCATCAAAAAATCAAAAAATTAAAGTCTATGGTTAAAGCATTTATCGGATTTTCATGTGTGAGTTTAGGCGCTATCGTCGTTTTAGGTTTATTTTTCCCCTGGGTCTTCTGGTTACTGGTGTTGGTATTGCCCATTGTTGTGATGGGCGTCCTTGACCTCCTGCAAACTAAACACGCTATTATCCGCAACTACCCGGTAGTAGGACGGATGCGCTACTGGATGGAAGCGCTGCGGCCAAAAATCTACCAGTACTTTGTGGAAAGCGATATCGATGGCAGCCCTATCAACCGGGTAGACCGTTCCACTATTTACCAGCGTGCCAAGCGGGAACTGGATTCCCAGCCATTTGGCACCCAGTTTAATGTATACGCGGAAGGATATGAATGGATGGCGCATTCCATTCAGCCGCAGAATTTTGATCACCTGGAGAAGGACCCCCGCGTAACCTTTGGCGGGAAAGACTGTAAACAGCCCTATTCCGGCAGCATCCTGAATGTGAGCGCCATGAGCTATGGATCGCTCAGTAACAACGCTGTACAGGCTTTAAACGGTGGCGCCAAAATAGGCAACTTCGCGCATAACACCGGCGAAGGCGGTATCAGTGAAGCTCACCTCAAACAGGGAGGCAACATCATCTGGCAAATAGGTACCGGCTATTTCGGTTGCCGTGATGACGAGGGTAATTTCTCCGATAGTTTGTTTGCAGAAAAAAGCGCGCTGCCGCAAGTCAGAATGATAGAACTGAAAATTTCACAGGGCGCCAAACCCGGTCATGGCGGCATATTGCCGGCGGCTAAAAACACGCCCGAAATTGCAGCCATCCGTCATGTAAAACCACATACTACCGTATTCTCTCCTCCCTATCATAAAGCATTTAACAGTCCGCGGGAAATGATGCTGTTTATTCAGCGCCTGCGGGATCTCAGCAAAGGCAAACCCGTTGGATTCAAGCTATGCATTGGCCAGCAGCGCGAATTCTACGCCATCTGCAAGGCGATGATAGAAACGGATATCTATCCGGATTTTATTACAGTAGATGGTGGAGAAGGTGGCACCGGCGCAGCTCCGCCGGAATTTTCCAACTCTGTGGGCATGCCGCTCATGGATGGCCTTTCCTTTGTACACGACACGCTTACCGGGTTCAATATCCGTCATCATATGAAAATTATTGCATCGGGTAAAATACTCACGGGCTATCATATGCTGCGGGCAATGGCCCTCGGCGCCGATACCTGCAACAGCGCCCGCGCTATGATGATGGCACTTGGATGCATACAGGCATTGGTATGTAACACCAATAAATGTCCTACCGGCGTGGCTACACAGGATAAATGGTTATCTGCCGGCCTGGTGGTAGACGAGAAAAAACACCGCGTGGCCAACTATCACCGTGATACTATTGAAAGCGCTATAGAACTCGCTGGTGCAGCCGGTTTGAAGAATCCGCATGATATTACCAGGCGGCATATTTTCCGCCGGGTATTTATGAACCAGGTGAAAACTTTTGAAGATATATACCCGAGTGTTGCTCCGGGTACATTACTAAACGGACTAATGCCCGAACATCTGAAAAGAGAAATGGAAACCG
The DNA here is from genome assembly GCF_057126945.1 of Chitinophaga sp. G7 BAM 1005. Taxonomy (NCBI): domain Bacteria; kingdom Pseudomonadati; phylum Bacteroidota; class Chitinophagia; order Chitinophagales; family Chitinophagaceae; genus Chitinophaga; species Chitinophaga sp. G7 BAM 1005. The sequence goes on from NZ_CP181478.1 coordinate 6,120,254, forward strand.
TGGGGATTGACACCTGGATGTAGTACAAAAGAATGTCGGCTTTTATCTCCTGCGGGATAAAAGCCGACATTCTTAACCACGTGGCTGGTACAACGCCAATGCGTTTTCCCTGCATATTTTAGCGGCAATATCTGCCGGGAAATTCTGGAGGATCAGTTGCAGATCGGAAGCGGCAAACGGCCGCGGCGCCCGGGTAGAGGGCAAATCAGTACCAAATAATAAAGCGCCTGCATTGATAGCCGTAATCTGGCGCATAGCGGTTAGTACATCAAAATCACAACGACTGAAACCAGTTGCTTTTACCCTCGCTCCTTTCTCCACCAATGGCAATAAATATTTGAACCCGGCTTTTGATAAACCCAGGTGATCAATTACTACGGCGGGCAATTTATGCAGGGTGGTAGACAGTCCGGGAAGCTGCCGGGAATCCACATACAACTCCACATGCCATTTCACCAGTTCGTATACACGTAACGCCAGCCGTTCGAGATGTTTTACACTTTCGGAACCGCCGCGCTGCACATTAAATCTCACGGCGCGTACACCTGCTTCATGCAGGGCTATAATTTCTTCGTCGCTGGTACCGGCTGGTATCTGCGTTACACCAACATAACCAAGCCCCAGCTGCTTCAACGCTTCCAGCAGGTATCCCTGATCAAACCCCTGGAAAGAGCCGGAAACCACTGCGCCGCCAGCGATATTCAACGGCGCTACCTGTTGCTGGTAGTCAGCTACTGAAAATTCCGATGGCAAAAAGCCTTCGTTTGGCTGCAAAGGAAACCGGTGATCAATGATATGCAGGTGTGCGTCGAATATGGGCTTATCAAACATAATCTCATCGTTGTTACCATCACAAGCTACAGAAAATAGCTGAAAGCAGAAAGCAGAAGGGCTGAGTGGATCTCTCAATCCGCCCAGCCCTTTACAGCAATTGCTTTATGTTTTGTTAAATTTCCATTGCGCCGGCAGCTGCTTCGTCTACAAACCAATGCAGTTCGCCTTCTTCCGGCCTGATCAGCTGGGAAGGATATTTCTCAGCATCAAAAGTGCCTTCGATCACACTTTTCAGCGTAATGGCTTTGTTGGCGCCAGTGGTGAGGAACAACACACAGGCAGCTTTATTGACTACCGGCGCCGTTAAAGTAATGCGGTACATATTCTGTGCTTCCAGGAAAAATGATTTCACCCAGGCTTTCTTTTCGTGTACAATGGGTAATCCGGGGAACAGTGAGAGGGTATGCCCGTCGTCTCCCATACCCAGTAACACGAGGTCAAACGTGGTATCATCTTTTCCGAAATACGATTTCAGGATTTTTTCATATTCGGCGGCCGATTCTTCCGGGCCGATATCGGTACGCATTACATGGATATTTTCAGGATTTACACTTACTTTATCCAGTAATGATTCAAATGCCATGCGGGCGTTATTACGCTCATCTTCAAATGGCACATCTCTTTCATCTCCCCAGAAAAAATGTATTTTCTCCCAGGGTATCACCATGTTGTAAGGAGCTTTCGCCAACAGGCTGTATAGCTGCTTTGGCGTATTACCACCGGACAGTACAAACGTAAACCGTTCCTGTGTTTGTAATACTTCCAGTATGTAGTTACTGATCCATGCAGCTACATTTTCACTCAGCTGGGCAGGATCTTTTGCTATATGTAGTTCCATAAGACAAAAAAGTTACGGACCATTTTCACAAATGGTCCGTAATTATTATTTAGTAGGTAAATTAATCCAGGTATGACCGTCGCGGGCAACGAGTGCATCCGCATCATCGGGGCCCCATGAATCGGGTGCATAGTTCGGGAAGTCCTGCGGACTGCGGTTTTCCCATGTTTCCAGGATAGGCATGATCACTTTCCAGGCAGCATCTACCTGGTCGCCACGCATAAACAGGGTAGCATCTCCTTCCATTACATCCAGCAGTAAAGTTTCATATGCTTCCGGTGCATGCTCGCCATTGGCGGCATCGTAGTTAAAGGTCATGTCTACCGGGTCCAGCGTCATGGTTTGTCCGGGACGTTTCGCCTGGAAGCGGATCCGTATATCCATTTCCGGTTGAATGCTGATGGTGAGCCTGTTAGGGCGCCATGTTTGCGCAGCTTCTATCGGGAAGGAATAAGGAGGTGCTTCCTTAAAGGTGATGATGATATTGGTGGCTTTCTGGTGCAGGTATTTACCGGTCCGTACGTAGATCGGAACGCCTTGCCAGCGCCAGTTGTCGATATAAAATTTAACGGCTGCGTAAGTGTCAACATTGGATTTGGTATCCACACCTTTTTCCTCGCGGTAGCCGGCTACTTTATTTCCTTTCATCCATCCGGCAGAATACTGTCCGCGTACGGCATGCTCATGCACCTTATCCGGTGTAATACGGCGGATAGCGTTGAGCACATCCACTTTCTTATTACGTACTTCATTGGCATCAAAAGATACCGGCGCTTCCATTGCCAGGATACACATAATCTGCAGGATATGGTTCTGCACCATATCGCGCAGTGCGCCCGCCCTTTCGTAATAACCGCCACGACCTTCCAGTCCCACGCTTTCAGCAGCAGTGATCTGGATGTTATCGATGTAGTTGCGATTCCACACCGGTTCAAACAATGCGTTTGCGAAGCGGAAAGCCAGGATATTCTGAATGGTTTCTTTACCGAGGTAGTGATCAATACGGTAAATCTGCTCTTCTGTAAATTTCTTCGCCAGCAGTTCATTCAGTTCATGCGCGCTTTGCAGGTCATGACCAAATGGTTTTTCCACTACAATGCGGGTGCAATGCTTATCGGAGCAAAGGTTCAGTTCACCCAAACGGGTAGCTATATTTGGTACCAGTTGCGGCGCAACGGCCAGGTAAAAGATAACGGTAGGATGTACGCCCCACTCTTCTTCCTTCTGCGTTACAAAATCGGTGATCTTGCTGTAAGATGCAGGATCTTCTGCATCCATCTGCAGATAAGTAACATGATCACTGAAATCTTTCCAGTGACCATTCTGCTCTCCCTTCCGGCGGGAAAACTTACTGATTCCTTCCAGCAGGTGTTTATTATAGTCTTCGTTGCTGTATGGACTGCGGCCTAAACCTGCAATGGCAAATTTCTCCGGCATCCATTCATCTAAAAAGAGATTATATAACGCAGGCGTTAGTTTCCGGTAGTTTAAATCGCCACTGCCTCCGAATATGAACAGGATGGATGCAGGCGGGCGTTTATGGATCTGCATATGTTTAATTAAAGATGAACATTTTTAGTGCTGCTGCCACTCCGTGTGGAAAGTGCCTGGCATATCAATGCGCTGATAGGTGTGTGCGCCAAAATAATCGCGCTGCGCCTGAATCAGGTTGGTAGCCATGCGACCGGTACGGAACGCATCGAAATAAGATAAAGCAGACATGAATCCGCCCACAGGGATACCTGCGGAGGCGGCTTGCGCAATTACGCTGCGGGTGTTGCTTTCAACTGATTGTACGAGGTAGGCTACGCCTTCATCCAGCAGGATGTTGGCCAGATCAGCATTTTTCTGGTAAGCCTGTGTAAATATTTCCAGCAGGGAAGAACGGATGATACAACCACCTCTCCATACTTTCACCACTTCCGGTAACGGGATTTCCATTTTCAGGTCGGTGGAGGCTTCTCTCAGCATAGCCAATCCCTGTGCATAGCTCAGGATGGTGGCAAAGTAGAGGGCATCGTGTACCTGTTTGATCCACATTTCCGCATCGGCATGAATGGTATTTTCCGGTGCTTTATAGATCGCTTCTGCTTCCAGGCGCTGCTCTTTGTAACCGGAGAGGGTACGCATAGCTACCGCGGTATCGATCACCGGAACGGCTACCGGCAATTCCATTGCGTCCTGTGATGTCCATTTGCCGGTTCCTTTGGAACCTGCTTTATCGGAGATCACATCTACCAGGCGTTTGTCTGATTTATCGTCGTTCTGGAGGAAGATATCTGCGGTAATTTCTACCAGGAACGATTGTAAAGCGCCCTGGTTCCAGCTTTTGAATACTTCGTGCAATTGATCATTGCTGAGTCCGGCGCCCTTTTGCAACAGGGTATAGCTTTCACTGATCAGTTGCATAATGGCGTATTCAATACCGTTATGTACCATTTTTACATAATGGCCGGCGCCTTCTTTACCCAGGTAAGCTACACAAGGCGTACCTTTTACTTTGGCGGAAATCGCTTCCAGCATGGGTTGTACCTTTGCATAGGCATCCAGGTCGCCACCAGGCATAATACTCGGACCGCTACGCGCACCCTGCTCACCACCCGAAACGCCGATACCCATAAAATGGATACCTTTTTCACGGAGTTGTTTCACACGGCGTAAAGTGTCCGTATAGTGGGAGTTACCACCATCTATTACTACGTCGCCCTGCTCCAGCAGCGGCAACAGGGAAGCTATCACGTCATCTACCGGCTGACCGGCGGGTACCAGCATCATTAATTTGCGGGGACGTTCCAGCAACTGTACCATAGCGGCCAGCTCTGCAACACCTTTAACGGTAGTACCGGGGGTAGCGGCTGCTTCCAGTGCGCTGTTCTTGGCAGCGTCTTTATCAAAGCCGATAACGGAAAAGCCATGATCTGCCATGTTCAGCAACAGGTTTCTGCCCATTACGCCGAGGCCGATCATTCCAAAGTCATATAAGCTGTTTGCCATATATAGAGAAGTTACTTAAGGAGGTGTAAAAGTAGGGAAGAATTACGAATTACAAATTACGAATTACGGAGTTATATGGAGATAGCAGCTGATGTTGTTCACCATCACTATTTCCACATAACTCCGCAGCCGGATAATGAATAATTTTTATGCCGAGTTTCTGCCGGCATTGATAATACCAAAAGAGCAACGCATGATGAGCTTTTCGTAGGTTTCCCTGCCATGCCCGTTGTCGGGATGTGAATCCAGCTCCCGGATACGCGTAAGCGCATACTGCTGGGTAGTAAGCAATGGCAGCACAATTCTTTCCCTCATTTGGATAGACAGCAGGTCAATCGGGCTGCCGGCCATCAGTTCCGGCTCATTGGTCAGCTTCAGCAGGTATTTCTTAGCCAGCTCAAATTCATTATAGATCATCTGCCATACTTCGCCGTATTGCGGATGTTTTGCCAGGTAAGCGGTGAGCGGGAAGTAGCTCTTCTTCATCGCCATTACACAGTTATCGAGCAATGTCCTGAAAAACAGGGAGTGCACATATAACGCCTGTACTTCTTCCCATTTACCTTGTTTTTCCAGCTGTTCCAGCGCACTGCCCACGCCATAATAGCCCGGTACATTCTGTTTCAGCTGGCTCCACGCACCTACATAAGGCACTGCTCTCAGATCATTAAGATTGAGTTTGGCAGAGGCATTACGTTTGCTGGGGCGACTGCCGATATTAGCCTCCGCATAGTAACGCAGCGGGCTGGCATGATCGAGGTAAGCCAGGAAATGAGGATGTGTTTTTAATTTATTGTAAGATTTATACCCTTCATCAGCAAGTGATTGCAGCAGATCCTCTTCCGATTTGCTCAGTGTTACTTCACGGGAAGAAAACAGTTCATTGCTGATGCCCGCGTGTATCAGCTGTTCCATATTGAACTGTGCTGCATCCACGGTACCAAAGTTGGAGCTGATGGTTTGCCCCTGTATGGTTTGCTGTATTTCTTTATTGGCAATGTTCCTGCCCATAGAAGCATAAAACTGGTGCGTTTTCCCGCCGCCACGGGCCGGAGGACCTCCCCTGCCGTCAAAGAACACCACGTTGATACCGTATTCTTTGGAGATAGTAGTGAGTTTTTCTTTTGCTTTATAGATGCTCCAGTTGGCCATGAGATACCCACCGTCTTTGGTGCCATCAGAGAAGCCGAGCATAATGGTTTGTTTGCACTGCCGGCGACGCAGATGCTCGCGGTAATCGGCGTTTTCGTACAGCTCTTTCATCACCTGTCCTGCATGACGCAGGTCATCGATGGTTTCAAACAGCGGCACAATATCTACCGTCATCTCTTCCTTTTTCCAGCCGCTCAGCAGGAACAACCCGTATACTTCCATTACGTTGAGTACACTGGTACTATGACTGATAATATAACGGTTGCAGCCTTCTTCCCCATTGGCAACCTGTATTTCCTTAATGGCCGTAATGGTTTGAAGGGTATCCTGGTGCAACGGGTTTTCCAGTGCTGTTGGATCTGCAGCTTCTTTTATATTCAGTAATGCACTGATTTTTTCTTTATCTCCCAGGGAAGTATAATTATCGGGCAGCGCGGTTGTTTTAGCAGCTACCGCTTCCAGTACGGCTTCATGAACAGAGCTGTCCTGGCGGATATCCAGGGAAGCAAAGAACAATCCGAATATTTCCACTTTGCTGATCAGGTTATCCACCAGGTGTACAAACAGCCCGTTCAGATCGGCGATAATAGTATTTCGTATATCCGACAATGTGTCCAGTATTTCCTGGCGGCTGATATCCGCTTTATGCCCGGGAATAAAGAGGTTGCGGGATAATTTTGATTCCAGTGCAGCCACTACATTATCCACACCTTTAAAAGTAAGGCGGCGGCGCAGGTTCCGTACTTCACGGAAGTAGCATTTCATAACAGACGCGCGCAGGGCGGCGGCGACTTCCACAGTGGTGGGCGCTTTCACAAACGGGTTCCCGTCACGGTCGCCACCTGGCCAGAAGCCCATACGGATCACGGAGTTCTCGCTGCTGATGGCGCCCGGAAACTGCGCCCGGATAGACGACAGGATGCGGCCGGCCGACTGGTAAAATATATTTTCAAGGAACCACACCAGGCTGATGGCTTCATCATACGGGGTAGGTTTTTCTTTTTTGAAGAAGGGTGTTTTCCCCAGCTGTTGCAGGTACATATTTACCTGGCTGGTATTTTCGTCGATAAGGGCTTTAGACAGATCGTTGATAATACCCAGTACCTCACTGGGGTAAAATTGTGTAGGATGCGCTGTCAACACCAGTCTCACGGAAAAATCCTTCAGTTTATCCTTTAGTTTATCCTGGGCTTGTTCCTGGATCACTTCAGACTGCAGGTGGCGCAAAGTGCCGGTGCCCTGCAGGTCGCGGATATTCCGGAACGCCGCATCTTCCAGTGCGTCAAACAGCACTACCTGTCTTTCAGCGTATTGCACAAAGCGGAACAACAGTTCTGTTCGTTGCTTTTCGTCCGTATAGGTGGTATACTGGGAAAAAAAGGAGTCCATAATTTCCTGGGGGCTGTTGCCTTTGGCATATCCTTCTTCACAGTGAAGCAGGAACAGGGACAGGAAGATCCCTGTCTTTTCCACCCGGTGGAAAGGCAAAGAGGTGAAGAGGCTATTATACAGCTGAAACTTGGTCCCAACAAGGTTTTTGAACTGTTGCAGCGAATTATTTACCGGCGCTTCCATACTAATTATCCGTTTATAGTGCTAAAGTAGAAGACTAAGCGGCTGTTAAATTAATAATTATTATGTTAATTTCTTAGATTTTTGATTTTTGTTTTACAGACAGTGATAATGTTTGAATATTATCTAATAAGAAGCAAAGGTATTAAAAAGCAATCCCGGCCGCTATATGCGGGCCGGGACTGGTATCAGGAATCAGAATGCGCAGGTTAAAATGGATGTAAGCCGGATAAACAGGAATTAAGAATTAAGGAGATAATAATATAGGAGATCACTCCGTCAAATGATGACAGAACTTTTCCGGGTTATTAATGAAAGAGTTTAATTGAAATGTAAGGAACGTGAAACCACCGGGTTACTTAGTTACCGCTTAATCTGAAGTTGACCGGCAGGTTAAAATACACCGCCACATATTGTCCATTCTGTCTGCCGGGTTTCCACTTTGGCATTTTGCTGATCACGCGGATCGCTTCTTCTTCAAGCCCACCGCCTTTCGCCGCGCCGGTTGTTTTTACCTGTGAAATTGTACCATCACGGTTTACTACAAACTGGATATATACAATTCCCTGTATTTCATTTTCCTGGGCGAGGTGCGGATACCGGATATTATTCCCCAGGTATTTCGCTAATGCACGTTCACCACCAGGGAATTCGGGCATGATTTCCACAAAATTAAGTGGACCGGCGGCATCAGCAGCTTTGTTTTCTACTGTTATTACGCCGGAACTACTATTGCCACTCGCGTTCAGATCAATGTCCATACCTCCTTCTACTCCTTCGGTGGTAGTAAAGCCCACTACGTTGTTCTTCATATCCGCATTCTTCGGAGGCATTTCATCGGGCGGAACATCCGTATCTACAATCACCGGTGTGGTTGCCCTGATAGAAGCGGCCATTGGCGGCGGGGCCGAGGTTACTGGTGGAGGAGGAATAGTAACGGGAGGTTCCGGTGGCATCTCCAATACCTGTAATTCAATTTTTTTCTCTGCCAATACAGGCCGGTGTACATTTTCTGCGGCCATCAATGTGTTGTTTAATACATAGCCGCCTATCATTACCAGCATAATAGAAGCGGTGCCCATTACTGCGTTGCGAACACGCCGGTCGTAGCGACTGCGTAATTCATAGGCCCCATAATCTTTGTTCCTTCCATAGAAGAGAATGTCGAGGAAATCATTCCCCGGGATTTTAGCTGAGTCCATAGTAATATGTTTTTTAATTAGATGAGATAGTAAAATATTTTCCATAAGGTTTTTGAAAATATATTTTCTGGGAGATGGATAACGGGGCGGGGTATATGATACCGGGGTAATGGAACAGGCTATATATATAATGGAGATAGTATTAAAATAGAAGTCCCGACACGTGTCGGGACTTGCTGGCACTGGGGACCTTACCTGAAAACAGGTGGTTCCTTCATTTTAATCAGGATTTCCGAAAAAAGTATAGGCGTATACGTTAACTCGTATGTTGCCCGACCGCTTCCGGATAATATCGTGTATACGTATACGTTATATTATCTTACACAGCTGTTATCACCGGCCTGCCAGGTAAGGGCATCAAGGCTGAACAGTTGATAATTGTTTTCATGTTAAATAAAACGAGAGAGATCAGTTTAGGATTTCAGTTTGATAAATGCCAGGAGGATGCGGGGAGGTACATTGCTGATAAATTTACCACCAATAAATTTGCAGCACACCTTTCCCGCAAGCCAGACCAGGCATTCTATTTACAGCTTACAGAACGCAGGATTTTCTTTTCAACAGCGGCTGCAATAACAGCCCGCCATTTGAATGTAACGGGGACAGGTGATATTTACCACGATATTTTGCGTGTGGTAACGCATTCCACTAGTTAGCGTGCGCCTTTTCATAGTGTATTTTTATTTACACATTTTCAATAATGATGGCAGCAACACCTTGCTGGTGGTCAAAGGATGCCGGAAGCGTTTGCCTGATGCTTCCCTGTGGTGGTAGATTTTATTAGTCTACTGATTTGGTAGACAAATATACATCGAGTTTCATTAATTCCAAATAATTGCGCAATTTTTTTGTGACTTTTTGTTTTATCCCGGAGGGGTGAGTCAAAATCCGCGTACCACAAAAGCGTATTTTTGCGGCATGAAAGAGCATGTGAAAAACATATTACTCATTATAGCAGGCGCCTTCATCTTTGCAGCAGGCATCAACTACCTGGCTATTCCCAACAAATTATCTGAGGGAGGCGTAATCGGTATTACCATTGTAACCTACTACTACTGGGGATGGTCGCCTGGCGTGACCAACTTCATCATCAATGCGATCCTGATTGTAACGGGCTACCGGCTCCTGGACAAAAGAAGTATGGTATATACCATCCTCGGCATCCTGTTTTGCTCCCTGTTCCTGTATCTCACAGAAAACAAACTCGCCCCGGTTACCACCAATCCTTTGCTGGCAGCTATTTTTGCAGGGCTGCTGGTAGGTATTGGTATTGGCCTGGTATTCCTGTCCGGCGGCACCACCGGCGGATCGGCCATTGTGGCCCGGCTATTTAACAAGTATTTCGGCTGGACACTGGGCAACGCCATGCTTATTTTCGACATTGTTGTGATCATGGCTTCTTCCTTTATTATAGGCATAGAAAAAACCATGTACACTTTTATTGCCGTATACATTGGCGCCAGAACGGTGGATTATATCGTAGATGGTCTTAACACCAAACGCGCCATCACCATTATTTCCGCACGCACGGAAGCCATTGCGGCAAAGATCACCGGCGAAATGAAACGCGGCGCCACCGTATTGCACGGGCATGGCGCCTATACCGGCGCTCCCAAAGAAGTATTGTATGTAGTGATCGGCAAACAGGAGCTGATGCGACTTAAATCACTGGTGCAGGAAACCGACCCCGAGGCCTTTGTGGTAATACACGAAGTACATGAAGTACTGGGAAGAGGATTTTCAAAATAGCATGAGCTGCCGGCTTCCTGTACCAGGAAAGCCGGCAACCATCATTATTTACCGGTTAACCCGCGGATCACTTTCACTTCTTCTTCACTATAAGGCGTTCCATCCGGCCGGAAAATATCATGAAACCAGGTAGGAGGCTCGCTGCCATCCGGCATTGGCGTACTCCAGGCATATTTGGTATTGGTTTTACCCGCTACCAGCCCCCAGTTAATGGCGCCAATATTTTCCTTTTTCAGCAACGGCATAATATTATCAAAACGGCTGCTGCGCGTACGGGCCATATACTCTGTACAAATAAGCGGCCTTCCCAACGGACGCAGGGTATCAATATCCCGCTGATGCTCTTCCGGCGGGGAATAGTTATGATAGGTAATTACATCGGAATGTGTTTCCTGGAATCTGGAAAGCTCTTTCAGCTTCCAGTCCCATATCCCGGCCGACAAAGGCTGCGAAGGGTTTACCTCCCGGCCCCAGGCAAATACTTTTTCCAGCAGGGGCAAACTTTTGTTGCCATGACCGGAGTTACCGGGTTCATTATACAAGTCCCATAACAGGATTCGCTTGTCTTTGGCGAAAGAAGTCATGATATCTTTCACATATCTCTCCAATGTATCTACAAGCGCAGGACGCTCATGGATAGCCAATCCCGGGTCCTGCACCCAGCCGGAATTGTGGATGCCCGGTCTTGGCGCCCGCTGGGGACCGGCCTGGTAAGTACTGTCCCAGCAATCATCAAAAAATACGAACAACGTGGAGATATGATGCCTGTCCGCAATATCCAGGTAGGTGCTGATCCTTTGCTTAAACCCCGCAGAGTCAACCACCCAGGGCACATGATGCAGGTACACCCGCATGGTGTTCAGCCCGATCCCTTCTGCATAACCCAGTTCCCGGTTAATAGTAGCCGTATCAAAAGTAGCGGCCTGCCACATTTCCAGCTGGTTGATAGCGGTGCTGGGAATGAAATCGCTTCCCCTGATCCAGTCTTTACCTGCATACCAGGCATTGGCCCTTTCCTTTGACCACAGCCCTTTTCCGGGCTGCTTACAGCTCATCTGAACAAGCACGGCCACGCACAACGCAATAAATCTGTAATTCATAACGTAACTTTTTTAGTGGAGTCACCAAAATAGTGATTATACGTGTCTCAGGTTAGCTGATATGTCTCAATTTGTTTTTCCGGGAAGAATTCATATTTGGATTTTGACATTTAGATGTATATATTGTAGGCAGCTCAACGCTCTTTTCTATCCTTACCATCTTATCAACCAATACAATTAAAGGGAAATGACACAAAGCTCTCAACGCTTTTTACCGCTGGACGTATTCCGCGGACTGACTGTTTGTTTCATGATCATAGTGAACACAGGCGGCACTGGTGGAACTTATTGGCCACTTGACCATGCTGCCTGGCATGGCTGGACACCCACCGATATGGTATTTCCCTCTTTTCTTTTTGCTGTAGGCAATGCCATGAGCTTCAGCATGAGGAAATACGAACAACTGGGAAATTCAGCGGTGCTGGGAAAAATTTTCAAACGCACCCTGATCATTTTCCTGCTCGGGTACCTGATGTACTGGTTCCCGTTTGTAGAACATACCGATACCGGATTCGAATTCAAACCATTTGATCATACCCGTATACTGGGCGTGCTGCAACGTATTGCATTGTGTTACTGTATTGCCTCTCTCCTGATCCACTACTGCTCTAAAAAAGTGGTATGGGCCATCAGCGCCCTGTTCCTCCTGGGTTACTGGGGCGTTATGTGGTATTTCGGTACTCCCGGCGAACAGTATAGCATGGGTGGCAATGCCGGCATCCTGCTCGATAAACTTATTTTAGGTGATAACCACATGTATCATGGCGAAGGCATTGCCTTTGATCCGGAAGGTATCCTCAGCACCATTCCTGCTGTGGTAAACGTGGTGGCAGGTTATTACACCGGCCTGTTTGTTCAGCAACAGGGCAGAACAAAACCCGGCTTACTCCGTATGGTTGGCGCCGGCGTATTGTTCCTGCTGCTGGCATATGCATGGAACACGGTATTCCCGATCAATAAAAAATTGTGGACCAGCTCCTATGTATTGCTCACCATCGGGATAGACCTGCTGCTGCTATCACTCCTGATTTTTGTGATAGATATCCTCGGCGTTACCAAAGGCGCCGGCTTCTTTACGGTGTTCGGTAAAAACCCGTTGTTCCTCTACCTGCTGTCGGAAGTAATGGCTATCCTGTTCTTTTTCTTTATGGTCAATGGCGTGTCGCTTTATAAATGGATCAACGACACCATCTTCCAGCCATTGTCGCCGGGCAAATTTGGGTCGCTGCTGTTTTCACTGGCCTTCATGCTCACCTGCTGGCTGGTAGGATTTATTCTCGACAGGAAAAAGATCTACGTCCGTGTATAACGTTATCTTACTAAATATAAAAGCAAAGGGATGGCTCAATGGCCATCCCTTTGCTTTTATAGGCATCAAACATTTTTCGCTAAATTGTACATAAAACTATCACGGATGGATCTCTCACTCAAAGGAAAAACAGCACTGGTATGCGGCAGCTCACAGGGAATTGGACTGGCCACTGCAACGGAACTCGCATTGTTAGGTGCTACGTGTATTTTATTTGCAAGGAATGAAGACAGCTTAAAAGCGGTACTGCCTGCACTCAGTGCCTCTAACGGACAACAACACAGTTATGCCATCGCCGACTTTTCAGATGTATCGCAGGTAACGGCAGCAGCGGAAAAGATTGCTGCACGCGGCCCCGTGCATATACTCATTAATAATACCGGCGGACCTGCTGGCGGACCCATTTTAGAAGCCAGCGCGGCGGCATTCACCGCGGCCTTTTCACAACACCTGCTGTGTAACCAGGCATTGGCGCAGATATTTGTGCCCGGCATGATCAGCGCCCGTTTTGGCCGCATCATCAATATCATTTCCACTTCTGTAAAAGCACCTATAAAAAATCTCGGCGTATCCAATACTACCCGGTGGGCAGTGGCAGCCTGGTCTAAAACCCTTGCCATGGAACTGGCGCCACATGGCATTACGGTGAACAATGTATTGCCCGGCTCCACTTCTACCGCGCGGCTGGAAGGATTGTTTAAGAGCAGCGCAGCTGCCCGTAACGTATCTCCGGAAGTGATAGAAGCAGAATGGCTGAAAGAAATTCCGATGCAACGTTTTGGAGAGGCCCATGAAATAGCGGCGCTGGCCGCCTTCCTGGCATCACCCGCTGCTGCTTATATTACAGGTACCAGCACCGCGGTAGATGGCGGTAAAACACCGGTGATGTAACTAATCAACAGGGAATAAAATTAACGACGCGCACCAGGCTGTCGTTTTCAAAATATAATTGTACGCTGCTTTCGCTGTCTTTATTATAAGAATCGCGCAGGATGATCATATCTTTCTTACCCTCATTTTCCGCCTGCAATACTGCATGGGGATATAACCGTTTTACCTCTTCCCAGGTAGTATGGCGGCTAAGTGTAATTTTACCGGAAGTCAGCGAGTTACTTTCTGTAAAAACAAATTCTTCACAGGCCAGTGAATCTTTACAGTGTTCGAAAGTCGATCCGTCTTTATAGAAAAAATCAAAATCCTCCTCAAACTGCGATCCGCAAATATCCTCGCCATTGGCAGATATAATGCTGTCGGCCATTCCTATGGCCGCTTCCAGGCGCTGCCTGCTGGTAAATAACGGCACTCTGTTATTGATGAGCGCCTGGCCAAAGGGAAAAACTTCTATCTGCTCCCAGGCAATGTTCCGCTGTATTTCCTGCAGGGAGTCTTCGTCTTCCGTAAGCGGCCGGATATTCTCCGAAGGCGCCGCTACTGCAATGTTATCCGTTTCTTCTATTCTGCTTTGCTGACAAGCTGTTAACGACAGCAACATGACGATACTGAACACCCGCTTTCTGTCTTCGTTCAGCCGATACCGTATATTCCGCATGATCCCGATAAATTTAAACTTAATTCCAGAACACATAATTAAAATAAATTATATTAATAAGCAAGTTATTTTTATTGCAATCGTTTACACAAAGAACAAATGCAGGCTATATTGTACACACAAAGTTCCACATATAAAAAAGCAAACCCTTCTCTTATTCCCGGGCATCCCCTGCCATTGGCCTGACTGGCGCAGGATAATTCCGCTGATGCCGCGGTGGTAAAAATGTAGCAGATTATGCGGTTGCCCATGCCTGTAAAGTTCTTTTAGGATAAGACAGGTATCCGCTATTTAGAGATAACCCATAGATAAGCCATATATAACCCATAGTTAAGCCGTATATAAGTCATACCTATAGAGATACGGCTTATCTATGATTTATCACTGTCTTTTCTATAAGTGTAATATGAAGAATCCAGGTTTAGGGGTGTGACAGGAGTAACACATAGGAGCGATTAGCCCCGTAATCGGCAGCAGGAGAGATCAGGGGTACAGGCAGCAAACAACGACTTTCCGGAAATTTACCGGGAGGCCCCGGTAAATTCCATCTTATTAAAATTGAAAGATCATGCTACTTCGCCTCCAGCAGTTTTTTGAGGGCTGTTTTACAGTCTTCAATATTCTGCCAGATCATTCTGTCCTCACAGATAGTGCCTTTGTATTTGATGGTCACCTTTGTTTTGCGTAACACTACCTGGTAATATTCCGGGGCGTCGGGAGAATTTTCCCAGGTAACCTTACCATTTTCTTCGATACCACCCGCCAGTTTATCTTCTATGACGTCGTTTACTTTTTTGTGCATGTTATCTGCAAAATCGTAGCTGACGTCTGTTTTTACCAGGCAGGAGGAATCTTTTACGGGATGATCTGTTTGGGCGGTGGCCTGTTCGCGGGGCCAGCATAGCAATGCGGCACTGGCTGCTACCAGCAGTAACGGGAATTTAAATGAACGTTTCATAACAAGAAAGATTAGTATAACATGGAGAATAGGTATATAACAAGTCCGGGAAAATGATCTCTTTGATTGCTGATTTTGGTTTATATCTCTTTTTAACTCATTATTAAAATATGACATTTATCTCACTTCACAAAATAATCTTGTGGGGAGACGTAGGGGTAAAAGTAAAGTTGGGTGTCTTCTTAACAGATCATTGGTATTGCTGTTGCAGGTTGAACATTATTTTCCTGCCGGCATCATTAAGACCGGGGAGGCTGTCGTCTGGCATAAAATGGCGTTTAAAGGCCATGATAGCGGCAGACGAGTCCTTCACATCGTATCCGATAATCCGGAGCGACAGTATCGGATCGAATGTTGCAGGTACAACGGTGGTGCTGGTGTCTTTATACCAGAGGCCAAAGCCTTTATCCGCCAGTTGCTGCCAGGGGAACCAGGCGCTGGGGTCTACCTTTCTGCCGGGTGCGATATCGCCGTGACCGATGAAGTTGGCTGCAGGGATATTGTAGCGGTGCTGCAGGGTATCCAGCAACACCAGCAGGCTGCGGATCTGAGCGGAATCGAAGGGTTCCTTACCGTTATTGTCCAGCTCTATGCCAATGGAAGAAGAATTGATATCCGTGAGGTTACCCCATTTGGCAACGCCTCCATGCCAGGCGCGGAGATAATCGTTCAGCATATGATGGATGGCTCCGTTGCGGCATATTACATAATGAGCGCTTACCTGTGTTCTTTGCAGGGTAAATGTTTTCAATGTTTGTTCACATGAATTCTGAGCGGTATGATGTATGATAACAAGACTGGGTTTCCGCATATTAAAGTTCACCGTACCTACCCAGGAGGGAGCTTCTGCGCCACCAGCGCCATTCAGCGCTCCTGGTTGCTGACGCAACACCTTTGCGTAGGATTTAGCTTCCTGCCGGTATACCTTATTGGTACCGCCATATGGATTACGGGCGCAATAAGAAAGGCTGCCAATCGCTGCCAGCAGGCAGCCGTATCTCGCAAATCGGGCTATGGTCTTCATCTGGAACTGTTAAAGTTTAGACAACACTACCCAATAAAGATACTAAATGAACTGATGCATCGTTTTTTTCACGGATACTGCTATGAAAAGTGTTCTTTAAGATATACATTTACATTTTCAATAATACTTTTCGAAGTATCAAAAACCTGTGCCACATTGTCTGCAATTGCCTACTACTTACTGTTACCACTGATTTACGCGCTATCGCTGCTGCCATTTCGTGTGCTTTACCTGGTTTCTGACGCAGTATACGTGTTGTTGTATTACGTGATGGGCTACCGAAAAAAGGTGGTTCTTCAGAATCTGCGGAATTCTTTTCCTGAAAAGAGTGAAGCAGAAATCCAACGCATCTGTAAAGATTTCTATCATTACCTGTGTGATCTTTTCCTGGAAACGTTTAAAACGCTCACCATCAGCAAAACAGCAATGTTGAAACACTGTAGCTTTACACCGGCTACACTGGAGCTTTTTAACCGGCTCGAAGCAGAAAAAAAGAGCGCAGTACTGGTGATGGGGCATAAAGGCAACTGGGAATGGGCCGGAAATACGTTCAGTATCCTTTGCCGTCAGCAGCTTTATGTGATTTATCACCCGCTGGCTAACAAACATTTTAACGGTCTCATGTACCGCATGCGCACCCGCTTTGGCACCAAACTGATAGCCATGCAGGATACTTTCCGCGACATGGTACAAAACCGCGACGAAGTAAATGCCACCGCTTTTATCGCCGATCAGGCGCCACAGCCCAAAACAGCGCAATGGCTCAACTTCCTGCACCAGGATACTCCTGTTTTCAAGGGTACTGAAAAAATAGCGCAGAAAATGAACTACCCGGTAGTGTACGTAACCGTGCAACGTGAAAAGAGAGGTTACTACACCGTATCGGCAGAATTACTGACCGCTGCACCCGCTGAAGAAAAAGACGGCGCCATTACCTCCGCACATACCCGAAAACTGGAAGAGGACATTGTTTCCCAGCCGGCAACGTGGCTTTGGTCGCATAAAAGATGGAAACACAAACGCACGGCCGTTATTTAATCATTTTACACAACAACAACTTAAGATAGATTATCCTACAACAATATGCTGGAAGGAAAACAACTGATACTGGCTACCAAGCCGTATGCACGCGAAGAGAGAGCCAAAAGCTGGCTTTATACAATATCAACATTATTACTGTTGATGCTGGCCTTAACAGGTACCCTGGTATTACCTTACCTGGTATTGAAAATAATGTCCAGTATCCTTTCGGGATTGCTGATTGTAAGAATGTTTGTTATTTATCATGATCATCAGCATCATGCTATTCTGCATAAATCATGGTTAGCGGAAGCGATCATGGTTACCTTTGGCGTGTATGTACTGGCGCCTTCCAGTATCTGGAAGCGTTCGCACGATTACCACCATAAACATAATTCAAAGTTGTTCAGCGCCAGCATCGGCTCTTACCCTATCATTACCCGTAAGAAATTTGAATCCATCGCACCGGCGGAAAGAAGAACTTACCTGTTCAGCCGTCACCCGCTAACCATTGCAGCCGGCTACCTGTCGATGTTTATGATCGGTATGTGTGTGCAATCTTTTGTAAGCAGTCCGCGTAAACACCTGGATTCTTTGCTGGCGCTGATCATCCATATCGGCGGCAGCGTAGCGGTAGCTTATTTCCTCGGATGGGAAAGCTGGATGCTGTTTATCCTGATTCCGTTTACCATTGCGTGCGGACTGGGCGCCTATCTTTTTTATGCGCAGCATAACTTTCCGGGCGTTACGTTTAATGTAAACAAGGAATGGTGCTATGATAAAGCGGCACTGTTATCTTCCAGCTATATGGTGATGAATCCGGTAATGAAATGGTTTACCGGTAATATTGGCTATCATCATATTCATCACCTGAATGCGCGTATTCCTTTTTATCGTTTGCCGGAAGTAATGCAAAAGATCCCTGCCATGCAGCGTGTTAAAACTACCAGCCTGGGCTTCCGGGATGTGTGCGCCTGTTTCCGGTTGAAGGTATGGGACCCGGAACAGAACCGGATGATCAGCCTGCGTGAAGTACGTACTATCAGGAGGGCTCTGCTGCGGAGGGAGCACGATCCAGCAATAGTTGCCGGATAATTTTCTTCCTGGCTTCCAGCATCTGCGCAGTGAGTTCTTTTGTTTTCTGTAATACCGGCAGGCCGGCAGTATGCGGCAATCCTGCTGCCGCCAGCACCGGTGCAACTGCTACAGGTGCTGATCATACCTGTTGATGGCTACTGCCTGTTCCAGCTTTTTAATTTCATCCGGCAGTAATGCGGTGGCTTGCACAGCGCGTAGTGCATCCTCCAGCTGCGCCGGTGTGCGTATGCCCACAACAGCGCTGGTTACAGCCGGTTGCTGCAATACAAAACGCAGCGCTGTTTGCGCAGCATCCCGTGAAGCACTACTTACCGATTTTACAGCAGCAGCTGCAACAGCTACTTCTTCCGCAGTGTAGTTTAAGTAAGGCGCGGCGGGTTTATTTACCAGCAAGCCTTTCGCTACACTACCTCTCGCCAGCACGCCGATGTTATTTTCCTTCAACAAAGGGAAAGCCGTTTCTTCCGGACGACGATCCAGCAGGCTGTACTGCATCATTACGCTCACTATATTTGACCGCTGTACATATTCGCGGATCACATTGGGCCGGATCGAAGAGATTCCATAGTACCTTATTTTCCCTTGCTGCTGCAGGGTTTCAAAGGCAGCAATTGTTTCATCGATTGGATCGGCAATGGTGCCGCCGTGCAGCTGGTACAGATCGATATAATCTGTTCGCAGTCGCTGCAAACTCGCCTCCACAGCGGCCATGATATATGCTTTACGGGGATTCCAGTCCCATCCGCTGCCATCTTCTTTCCACTGATTTCCTACTTTGGTGGCTATGATAACGGATGATCTTCTGTCTTGCAGGGCTTTGCCCACGGTGGTTTCATTTTGTCCGTGTTCATACAGGTCGGCGGTATCAAAGAAATTGATCCCCTGGTCGCAGGCGTGATGAATAAGGCTTGCATTGGCGGCATCATCATTTCCGAGCGACATACCGCCGAATCCGATTTCACTGACAGAGAGGTCTGATTTTCCGAGGAGATGATATTGCATGAGTATCCGGGTTTACTGCGTTTTCGATGGGGCACTTTCTATGAAAGTGCAGGTAACGAAGTTATCACCAAAACTTTCATTTTCCCTATAAATCCGGTTTAAAATAGTGGGCTGTTTTGATAAACAGCCCCGGTATCTATTTACGTCCACCTCAAAAATGAGCTATGTTGCAGTAAGCGCGGTATTACCGCTGCGTTACCATGTGTTAGTAAGGAGATGGGGCCGCCTGGAAAAACAGCCCCTGTCTTTTAGTATGTCCGATCCATTGTTTAACCTTATTTGTTGTTATGATCCGGAGGAAGAAATCAGGACCACCTGGAAAGATGGTCCCTTCCTTTCCCAAATCAAATGGTACCAGCAAGAAAACGTTCTATAAGTAAGACTGTTACCAGCCTGGTTTTTAAAGATGGGGACCGTCTGGAAAAACAGTCCCCCGGTTTTCCGAATCAATCGCAGCATAAATGATCTCGTTTCTACACTGACCGGTTTAACGTATGGTTTTATATGTAAACAATATGCAGGGTATGCGCCTTCATATTGGTGATTCCGGTAATGGGGACCGTTTAGAAAAACGGTCCGGGGCATAAAGCTTCCATCGTGTATGTTGCACTCCAATAATGTTTTCATATAAAAGTTTTATGGGATTAAAAATCAGGGGACTACCTGAATAAGTGGCCCCGTTTAGCATGCGTCGCAAAGACTTCAACTAAATGTTCATCTCAATGTTTAAAAAACCGGACTGCCTGGAAAAACGGTCCGTTCTTGTATGTACTATCACCCCATGTGAATAGGATTTGATTGGTTAACTGTAGCCGGGAACAAACAATGAATACCTTAAGCTGCAAGTGTGCATGTTATTCCCTGCCGGCCATTGGTAATACCAGGTCTGACCAGTTACCGGCGTATCAATGCCGGTGATATATCGCGCTCTTCCTATGCCTGATCTTCCTTAGCCCTGATCAGGACCTGGCGTACCGAAAGCAACAGCTGTTCCGCTAATTCAATACAAAAAAAAATAACTGATAGTGATAATGTCCAAGAAATGTGCATGTTTGAAAATGCCTGTTGAACAAAAAAGATTGCATGTGGGTTAATTTTCGTTTTCAATAAATAAATACAAGGAATAGCCAGCTGTTTCGCGCTGCTAATAATGGTTGAATAACCTTTTTATTGTGACCGGGTTAACTGTGACAACAAGGTTATAATAATGCTCCTGACAAACTAAAAAACAGATTTTCGGTAATTCTTTTCAGCGATATGTTCATCGTGATAATGCAAAGGTAGAAAGTTATCATTACCGTAAAGCATGTTCTACGGCCATTACAACAATGAACAATCCTGAACGGGCCTCAAAAATGCTGAATAAAATGAACAACAAAGATTAAAAAAATTATTGTATAAATATCGCAGTGTGACTATCAGAATTAACAAATCAACCGTATATTCATTGCTATATTTCATACATACTTTAACGTTAGATATTCTATCCCATGCAACAACAAATTACAGGCGCTTTTTACGGTATCGCCATCGGCGATGCACTGGGCGTACCGGTAGAATTCAAAACGCGTAGTTATCTCTCAGAAAATCCTATTACCACCCTCACCGGGTACGGATGCTGGAATCAGCCTCCCGGTACCTTTTCAGATGATTCCTCCCTCACTTTCTGCACAGCGGAAAGCCTCATAGCAGGTTACAACCTTCAAAACCTGGCGCAGTCGTTTGTACGCTGGTCATCGGAAGGCTACTGGGGCGCGCATAATGAGGTATTTGATATTGGCCATACTACCCGCCGGGCATTGCTGAGGGCAGGTAGTGGCACTTCCCCGCTGATAAGCGGCGGATTCGAGGAATTTGAAAACGGCAACGGGTCTTTAATGCGCATGATGCCGCTGGCCCTGTTCCTCACCAGCGAAAATGATATCCATATCCGCTACCAGACCGTCCGGGAAGTGTCCGGCATAACGCACCAGCATTTCCGTTCGGTACTGGGTTGCTTCATTTACGTGGAATTTCTCCGTGCCCTGTTGTCCCTGAAAGACTTCCGGGAAGCTTATTTGCAGATGCAGCGGAGCGTAAATGCCTACCTGGGCGCCCAGCCCTTCAACCCGGCGGAAATAAAGCTCTATGAACGCATATTACAGCAAGATATAGCCGCAGTACCCGAACAGCAGATCATCAGCTCCGGGTACGTGGTATACACGCTGGAAAGCGCCCTCTGGTGCCTGCTTAATACGCAGGATTACCCTACCTGCGTGCTTACCGCCGTAAACCTGGGAGGAGATACCGATACCACCGGCGCAGTAGCCGGGGCCGCAGCGGGCCTCCACTACGGTTATGACCAGCTGCCGGCTCAGTGGATAAACCAGGTGGTAAAGTCGGCCGAAATAGGTAATCTCGCCAAACGCTTTATGGCAGCCATTAATACCACGAGCACCCAGTAAGCATCCATATTTCAGCAAACCGGCCGCATTTTTGCAATATATGGTATGCAGTTAAACTTCAAGTCCCTTTCACCGTCTAACAAACGACAGAGACAGAGAAACTGGAGAGACGATTACCAAATGTTAAAAAAATGAAAAACAGAATTTATATACTGTTTGTGCTGGTTGGCCTGTTGGGCACATTTACAGTAAGCAACGCCTACGCGCAACGAGTTAGCTCAGGCCAGGGCGGAGGTCGTGGTGGTGGCTCCCATTATAGCGGTGGCGGAGGATTCCGCTCCGGCGGCGGTAGCGGCAGAGTATACACTCCCCAACGTATGTATTCCCCTCGTATAGCGGCTCCCATAAACAGGGGTTATTATCACGGTTATCATGGTCCCGTTTACCGCGGACGCGTATATTACGGACGTCCCTGGTACAGACCTTACTATAACCCGTTCTTCCCGCCATTAGGATTATATGTTTCTTCACTGCCTTTTGGTTACTTCTCCCTGGGCGCCTCCTTTGGTCCGATGTACTACTACGGAGGAACTTATTATCAGTCGACCGGCGATACCAAAGGCTATAAAGTAGTGGAAGCTCCCCTCGGCGCAGCAGTGCCTGATTTACCGGAAGGTGCAGAGGAAATACAGGTAGACGGAAACACCTATTACGAACTGAATGGTACCTATTACCAGGAGTCCATGACAGATAACGGCAGACGTTATATAGTAGTAGGCAAAAATGGTAAAATAGGCGATAAAACAGTGACCATTACTGACGACCAGGGAAATAACAACCCGGATAACGGCGCAGGTAATACAGATGTGATTTCACAATTACCGGATAACAGCCGCTCCGTAAATATCAACGGTCAGCAGTACTATTTATCACCAGACGGCATGTACTATCAGCCTGTTCTGAACAGCGATAATTCTATCGCAGGATATAAAGTGGTTGGTAAAATGAATGCCGATAATTAAAAAATATAGTTATTCAGTTTAACAGGGAGCCGGTTTTATACCGGCTTTTTTTTACCAGCTGCTGCTGGCTCCGCCGCCGCCCGAAGATCCGCCACCCCAGCTGGAAGAAGAGGACGACGACGATGAGCTTCCGGAAGAGGAAGAAGACGATGATTTAGATATCTTCGGAATTACAAACTGGTAATCATGTGCATAAGCACAGAAGGCGCAAACATATTCCTTTATGCCCCATCCTGCAGATGAAGTAGTGGCGCGCTTTTTAGTCACCGTTTTCTTACACTTATAGGTTTTATGTTTGCACGAAGGACAGTCTGCCAACGCCGACCGCATATTGGTATAATTCAACACCGTTTGGGTATTACAGGTATCGCAGCGCCATACGTCGTAATCTACCGAATCAAGCTTTTCTTCCACTACCTGCCCTTTTTCCAGGTAAGTATTATCTTCTGCTTCATCCAGTTTGTGCATAGCCTGTGCGCACTGCGGGCAGTCATATACATCATTGCGCAGATGATTGAGCCGGTTCTTCAGCCACATGATATACAGCCATAAATACGGCAGCGGGAACACGTATCCTGCAATCCGCAGATCCCTCCGCAACACCTCCAGCCGCAGCCATTTCAGGTGGCGGTCGTCCTTCCTCAGCATCACCGCAGTACGGAGCATAATCAGCAGCACGGCCACGTGCATAAACACCAGCCACACCAGGTAATAGATCAGGCATACTTTAAGGAATCCCACATCCATGTGGCGCTTTGTAGTGAGATAGAATATAGTATAAAAAGCGATGGCGTGGATAATGATCAGTCCAATCCAGCGGGGACGCAGGAATTCATTGGGAACAGCCGTTATGGCCAATGGTTCTTCATCAGCATTCTCTTTCCGCCGCTTTGCTTTTTTCCCAAAGAAAACATGCATCATTGCCGCCGATATGAGTAACCAGAAAATAATGGCTATAAAGGAAAAATCGCCGGTATAGTCATTGGAAGCGGAACTGGTGGCTTCCTCTGTACTGGCAAATGACTGGGGAGCTACGTCTATAGCATCGCCATCTGTCACCGGCGACGGGACTTCATCTGTTGCAACAGTTGCGCTATCAGTAACCATCAGGGAAGCATCTGCCTGTGGCAGATCCGGCAGCATATCATATGCATAGTTACCATTATCGAAGAGGGAAGCGACAGATTTAACACCGTCTGTAAACGCTGCATCGTAGTTGTGCTCTTTGATGCGCGGGATCATGTATTCCTGCTGGATACGAAAACAGATAATGTCCGGCATGTCTGCCTCGAGGCCATATCCCGTTTCAAATTCCAGTTTGCGGGCATCTTCCACCATCAGGATCAGCAACCCGTTATTCTTCTCCTTATCTCCTATTTTCCAGTAATTGAACAGCTTATGGGCAAAATCGCGCGTTTCATTATCGCCAATGCTATGTAGTATTACTACCGCCACCTGCGCCTTGCCGGCATTATCCAGGGTGGATAATTTCTCATTCAGCTCAGTTACCGCCGCGTCGGAAATCAGGTGGTCGGGATTACTCACATAGCCACCGCCGGATTTTTTCGGATCCGGTACATTTTCCACACTGAACTTTTGTTTTTTGCTTTGATCACACGACGCCAGGAAACCAATCAGCAATGCCAGCAACAGGCACCTCAATAAAAACGGTTGATACTTCATCAGCATATTTTCTGTGCCGAAGATATGTTTATTTAATTTTTTCTTTCAACAGAAGAAAGTATTTTAACTCCCGATGAAGCCCGTTGTACCGACCTTGATAATCATATTATGCTTTGCAGCGACCCGCAGTTTTGCTCAGGCCAAAACTGCCGACACCACCGTAAAACCACCGGTACAACTGAAAACAGTGAATATTGTCCGGTATAACTTTTTTAAAGATGCTGCTGCCTTCCGGGAAGAATACAGTAAAGAGATGACCTTCCGCCGTCCGAAATGGTTTGAAGTTTACAAGATCACTGCCGTAGATATCAACAAACTATACCGGGTTACGCAGTTTAAGAAGAATAAAAAGAAGATCGCCTTCAAACATATGCTGCTGGATAAAGAACAGGATATGTATGTGAATAGTGTATATACCCCCTCGCTGGTGAATAAAGTGACCCGGCTTGATGGCGACAGCCTCCGGCTTTTTATGCAATACTACCGGCCGGAATATTCATTTATTAAAACCGCTTCTGACTACGACATCTATGCGGAAATAAAAAAGTATTACGGGGCGTTTATTAAAACCCGCGACAGTGTACCGTCTCAACCATAAAACATGGCATACCTGCATTTCTTTGGCGTCCCCTGCCCTTAAAAATACTATATTTCAGTATCCATACGTTTTACTAATTCCCGCTATTATTGCGGTAATGGTCACTGCTGTGGCAAAGATTACATAAATTAGTGATCTCAAACCAGTTAACGTTGTTAGTTTTAAAGATTCTCAATACAGCTCACATGAAAAGGTTTTTCATATTGGTTGCCCTTCTCGTTCCGGTGGTACTCACCGCGCAAACGAAACTCAGTCAAAATATCGTAGACGATTTCTCCGCCCGGGTAGCCGCTCACTACCAGCTGCCGCATGATTCCATCACCGGGTACATTGCCGAACAGCTCACCCGCAGCGGTAACGCCGGCCTGGATATCGACTCTACTGTTTTTGATCTGAAAAAAGATCCGGTAGCTTTCGACGCCGCACTGAAATACCTTTACCAGTACAGCGATTGTAACCGGCAACGGTTTATTGCCAACCTGCGCAGTATGGGGCTTCAAACCAACAGCGTATTCCCTATTGCCACCTACACAGCCAACAAGTACAAGGGCGAAGTGAAAGCCCTCCTGGAAGATAAAACGGATTTCCTGGCTACCTATACAGGACCGGTAACCGGTAAAAAGCCACCTGCCACCATTGCAGAAGTAGCCGCGGCCAACCAGGCAGCCGCCAACGCGCCGGCCAGCACCACGAGCGGAAATGAAAGCGCTACTACTACAGAAACTGGCAGTACTGCCCCGGCAGCGGATACACGCAACTGGGAAGTACGCCCCCTGTTCCAGGTACGCACCCCGGAACAACTGGTGGAAATGTACGGCGCCAATAACGTTACCCAGCACGACGCCGTAAATCTCTCCGGCGAAAAAGAAGGCGAGGCTTACCTGATTTATCCTGATACCGACAACGAACTGGAAGTACAGTTTGACGGCGAAAATGGTAACATCCTCACCTTTTCTCACTACCCTTCCAAATGGAAATCGCCCTATGGCATCAAAGCCGGCGATCCACTGGATAAGCTCATCAAGGTAAATGGCCGCCCCTTTAAACTGAACGCCTTTGAATGGACCAACGGCGGAATGGTATCCAGCTGGAATGGCGGCGCCCTGGAAGGCAAAGGCGTGATCATTGTGCTGAAAGCCAATAACACCGGCGATCCTAAACAATACGACCAGGCCACCGGCGACAAAATCCTCCGCTCCGATATGCCGGCGCTGAAAAAGCTGGACGTGATCATTGAATCAGTAGCAGTTAAAGCAGCGAATTAAAGACCGTAGCGGATGTTGTCTTTCTCAGGATTACGCTGATTATACTGATTTACTTTTTTTGATTTTATAAAAGATTTTAAAAATCTTTTATAAAATCAAAAAAGTAAAAATCAAACTAATCAGTATAATCAGCGTAATCCTGAGAAAGACAACATCCGCACTTGCACTTTTCATTTGTGCTCACTATCTTGTTTGTATGAAACAATTTCTATTATCCGGCGGCCTCCTCTTTTTGGCGCTTACCGGTATTTCTATTCACATGAACGGACAAGCAAAGAAGTATCCATCGCTGAACCATATGGCGCTGTATGTAGTTGATCTGAAAACAAGCACGGATTTTTACCGGGATATTATTGGACTGGAACCGATGGAAGAACCCTTTAAAGATGGAAGACACAGCTGGTTCAGAGTAGGACAGAACAGCCATGTACACGTGATTTCCGGCGCAGCCAAAGCCACTACGCACGACAAAAACACGCATCTTTGCTTCAGCGTACCCGATATGCAGGCTTTCGTGGAAGTATTGAAAAAGCACCATATTGCCTTTGAAGACTGGCCAGGCAAAGCCGGCGCCATTAATAAAAGAGTAGATGGCGTGCAGCAGATTTACCTCCGCGACCCGGATGGCTACTGGCTGGAGATCAATGACGATAAATACTGATCATACCAACTTATTTCAATTCTTTTTCCAGTGCGGCGGCTTTCGCTGCAGCGGAGGCATCGGCAGGGATTTTCTTTAACCAGGTCAATGCCTCTTTTTTATGCTGCGCCTGGGCATAATACAGGGCAATATAAAACGCGGCATCGTATTTAAATACGGATTCCCCCTCGTATACCTTCACCAGGTCTTTCATACCTGCCTGCACGGCGCCGGTTTGGGTAAAGGCAATCCCCCTGTAATAAAGGGCAGTTTGACTGCTACTGTCTGTTTTGAGATAAGTGTCCAGCAAAGGAATCACCTTCGTGTAGGCCTTCTCGTTAAAATATAATGCGGCAGATTGTAACAGCGTATCTTCACTATTTCCCCGCTCGGCGGCTACCTGCATTTCAATATTCCCATAGGTGTCCATATAACTGGTATCCCGGGAATAAAAGCGGAACAGGAAGATTCCTCCCAGCACCGCTGCAGCCATACCGATTGTGACCAGGTACTTTTTAATGCCCACCACTTTTCCTGTACGTTGAAAATGTTCGGCGCGCTGCTCCTCCAGGGTAGCCTTCAACCGGTGAAGGCCCGGGTCGGACTTTAAGCGGTCCGATAAGGTAGCAGCTACCTCGCGGTATTGCTGTACCGATGCAGACAAAGCGGCATCTTCCCGGAGGGCGGCTTCAAATTGCAGCAGTTCTTCCGGCTGCATGTCGCCTTCCACGTAACGGATAATATCTTCCTGGTTATAAGCAGCCATACACTAAATTTTCTGAGCCTGAATATAGGATAACAATGTAGCCATGCACTCTGATTTTTTCTTCCGCAGATAGCCATAGGTAACGCCCATCGCCACCGCAATTTTTTCCTGGGCTTCACCGGTCAGTGATAACCGGAGAATTTCCCGGCACTTTTCCCCCAACCGCTCAAATTGCGCCAGGTACATACCCGCCCGGGCTTCCTCTCTTACCACCTGTTCGGCCGCGGCAAATACATCTTCTCCCACATCATATAAATCATCCAGTCTTTTTGTTACCGGCTGACGGCCTCTTTTTTTTAATTCATTCAGCCATTTCCTTTTACAGATCAATAAAAAGAACGGTTCAAAAGGGCAGGTAAGCTGCAGCTGTTTGTGCTTCGCCTGGTGATATACATCTATAATAGACTCCTGGAAAATATCGGCGGCATCATCTTCCGTACCCTGGTGCTGCAGGATATGGTGTTTGATCTTTCCTGCAAAACGCTGATAGATTTCCTGCACCAGCAACGTATCGTTCTGTAGCAGGCCCTCAAGGTATCGCTGGTCGGGGTGAATACTCATCTGGAAGTGCTTCGCATGGGTTGATAGGAACATGCTGTGACTAAAAGTACATCTTTCTGAAAAAATATTCTGAAAAGGGGGTAACAAAATAAATGGGCTGTTGATCTACTATCAAACAAGCAAAAACATTTCTCAACAAAAATATCTTTTATGAAAGCGATTACCTTAACATCGATCACCTGCCTGGTAGCTGCCGCATTGGCTGTTTCTTCCTGTAAAAAGAATAACAGCCAGGAAGTACCCGGCCCGGAAAAAGGACAGGACGCTAAAATGCTGGCGGAATTCCTCGACAGTCATGCCAAACCATTTGAACACTTTAGTATAAATGCAGCTGCCGGTGGCGTTATCACCACCAGCCAGGGAACAAAATTCAATATTCCTCCCAACGTTTTTATTACTGCCGGCGGGGCGCCTGTTACGGGCGCAGTGGATATCAGTATCAAAGAGATCAGGGATGTGAGCAGTATGATCCTGTCGGACAAAGCAACTGTTACTGCCGATGGGAAAATGCTGGTATCATTCGGAGAGTTTTTTGTGAAAGCAGTTCAGAATAACCAGGACCTTGGCCTGCGGCCGAAGAATGATACCGGCAAGGGCATCATGGTACAGGTACCTGCAAGGCCGGCAGATAACGTGATGAATGGCGTGAAAGAAGTGCCGATGTGGAACGGCGACACCACCGTGTCTGTTACCCAGCACGGCTTTAACTACATCAACCAGCCCGTGACCATTACCACCGAGCACACTATTTCGAGGGGCGTGTTATGGAACCAGATCCAGAGCAGTTATGCACTGTTCAATTCATCCAATGGCACCATGAACTTCAGGCTCGACAGCCTTATCCGTTGGGTAAATTGCGATGGCCTGGCTAATATGCCTAATCCCAAAACTACGGTGATGACCTATTTCACCAATCACTTTAACAATGAAACAGGCAGCAGCTACGGCGGCGAACAACCCAGCATGCTGTTCTTCAAGCCCAAAAACTATAATACACTCGTAAAATTCTACAATGTTATTATGACGCCTCCCGCTGGTAAAGAAGGCTTCCATAGTTACCAGACTTCTATCCCGGTAGGACTGGAAGGCACCTTCCTCGCTATCAGCGCCGTAAATGGTCAGCTGTATGCAGAACAGAAAACAGTTACCATCGGCACACCGGCAGGCAGCGACAACTACTCCACCGTGAGCTTTGATCTGCAAGCTGTGGATGCGGCTACTTTGTTGTCACTCATCAACAGTATGAATTCCAAATAACCGGCCTGTTATCCGTTTACAATACTCCAAAGCTGAAAGCAATAAGTCAATCCCCCGGTTGGCTTATTGCTGCTTTTTATATAATATTTATTTATATTTATGTTATATGCAACCTACAGCTCCCCTAGTAGCACTATTCCTTTTCTTTCAAAGCGTTGTGATGGCGCAGTCTCCTGTATCTCCATCATTTCCGCAGGATACCCTTCCGCCGGAAATTGAGGTGCAGGGCGCCGACGACAGTATGCACCTGGTTGCAAAGCTGCGTCCACTGCGCCAGATAGCCGGCGCCCCCGCTTCCTTCTACACCTATTTCTGGGAACTCGGAGATGGCACCTTTAGCTTTAGTCCAACGCCGGAACTGCACTACAAAGATACCGGCACCTACCAGGTACGCCTATACGCTACCAATAACTACGATGATGGCAAGGCGCCGCCCACCAAACCCAGGCCCATTAAAGTAAAGAAGCCAATAAAAAACAGTACCTGGGCTTCCCGTTTTTTTCACGGAAATGGGAATATAGAGATGAAAATAAACCGTAATCCCAAACCAGGTGAAGACTTCCTGGCACTTATCGGCTACCGGAATATGGCCGGAGATGCAGGCAGCGGCACCATCCTGTTGTTTTATAACGAGAAGCAGTTTGGTCATGCAGCATTTGATCTTACAGAAAAAAGAAGCTATCACGGGGAAGACAGCAGCTCCCTGCAGTCTCTACTCGTGAAACTGGAAACGCCCGATACCGACCCCGATGCAGCACTGGCCCGTGGCCCTCACCCTAACGCACCCACTGTAAATAACGCCGCCGCCAAAGCCATGCTACAGGCCATGCAGGGCGCCTATAGCAGTCATACCGTACTACACTTCAGCAATGCCGGCAAAACAGCAGAACAATTCCTTTTCCTCAATATGCACACGCTGCCGGAAATGGTACAGGACACCAATGCCACCGTTACTATGACCGCCATGCTGGTACCCGACAATGCGTTGATGCAACCGGAAATATATGAACTGGAAATGGCCGTGGTAAACTCTCACGACCCCAACCGGCTGCAACTGCGGAAACACCGGATCAACTACCGTTTTATGGGAAAGAAAAAAGAACTGACCTATAAAATTCAATTCCAGAATACCGGTAAGGGGCCCGCAAAAAGAGTAGCGATCGGCATCGCCGTGCCACGGCAACTGAATACCGAAACCATACAACTGAAAGAAGTAAGCCCCGCCTGCATCGCCTGCGACTCCGCCTACCAGACGCAAAGCTGTATAGACACGGTGCGTACGAAAGACAGCATCTATTTTGTTTTCAGAAATATTTATTTGCCCGGTCTTCAGCAGGAAGGTGTTACCGATCCCGACTCCACCAAAGGGTTTGTGCGGTATTCCATCCTCTTTAAAAAGAAACCCAAAAAGATTCCTTTCAGCAGCAGTGCAGCGATCATCTTCGATAAAAACGATCCTATTTATACCAACCGCGCCACCGCCAGGTTCATCAAAGGGTTTTCACCCGGTATCATTGCCGGCTATACGTTTTCTCCTAACAGCGGCGACTATGCGCTGAAAGGTCCGTTGCAGCTTGGTGCAGTACTGGCGCCGTTTGCGCCCGACCGTCCTTACTTCCAGGTGGAAGCCTTTGCCGGTTTGCTGGAAAAGGAATCTTCCGCAACAACCATCATACGCGATAAGCGGGATACTACCATAAACGGCCAGGTGTACCTGATCCGGGGCAGAAATGAGCTGACCACTACCACCCGGCAATCGCTGCAACTGGCGCCACTGCATTTCCGGTACAACCTCAACAACTGGATTGGTGTGGGCGTTGGTGCGATGGCCCAAATAAACATTGCCACCAAAACTACTACTGAATCAAAAGTATACCTGACCGGCATACAACAACCGGACATAGTAACCAACACTGTCAGTAAAACGCTGAAAGATGATCCGCAATGGTTTGCCAGCATCAACGCCGCGCCCTTTGCCGACATACAGATTGGAAAAATAAAAAGCGGACCAGCTGTAGGATTGCGCTACCTGCGGCAGGTTACCGGTAATACGCCCGACCGTTTCTTTGTATACGCTATCTACAAACTGTAATAAATCATAACTTCAGTCATTATACAATGGCTGGAGTCCAATCATATATCACTTACCTGAAAAAAGTACTGCTATTACTGGCGGTACCTGGTCTGTTGATTTCCTGGCAGGACCCTGAGCCGGCTGTGTTGAAAAAACACCAGGCAGCCAACCGGCTGGATGAGTGGATTTACACCTATATTCAGTACCCCGCCGCTACCCCTGCTGAAAAGGCCGCACAGCTGAAAAGGGCTGTCACCAATGCCTGGCGGGCGCCCCGCACTACTGATGAAATACAGGCATGGATGGACCTGCTCATCAACCAGGGATATTCCCTGCTGCAAAGCGGAGATATTATTTCATCCACAGACGCCTACCAGCAAGCCTTTGAATGGGGCCGGCAACACACCACTGTTACTGATCCGGGGCTGGTACTGGAATACGTACTGAAGCCGTTGGGCAACAATTACACCCGGCTCGGCGACTATGAGCAGGCGTTGTTTATTCACCGGATAGCGCTGGAATTTGCGCGTGAGCTAAACGACCGTCAGGCAACCGCAGCCACTTACAGCAACCTTGCCAACACCGCCGCCAATATGGGCCAGCTGGAGCAATCCCTTCGTTACTGCCGGGAAGGCTTGCTGCTGGCGGATAAACACAGTGCTACCTATGGCTTGCTCTTGTCTGAGCAGGCGGATGCCTGCCAGCAGCTACAGCAATTTTCCGCTGCGCGGCAAAGCATTGCGCAAAGTATCCGTATCCTGCAGCAGCAACCTGCCGGTAACCCGGAAGCTGCGCACTGGCTGTTTATGGCTTATCAACAGGCAGGCGATATTTATCTGGCTGATCCCCAAACCGCAGCACAGTACTACTTCCGTGCGCTGGCCATGCCGGAAAGCCAACGTACCCTGCGAAAGAGGGAACAGGCCCGCCTGTTCCTGCGCATCGGGAAATTGCAGGCGGCCGCGAAACAGCCCGAAAAAGCGCGTCCCTGGCTGGATAGCTGCGCCAAAATACTACTACCGGGAAAGGATATACGTAAAGTTACACCTGGCGATATTTATGGAGAATACACCCTGCTGGATCTTCTTTTCACGGCGGCATCGGTGTACCAGTCGCTCGGGCAACCTGCTGCGGCGCTGGCATTATACCGGCTGAGTTTTGCCGCGGAAAGAGAGCTGCGTCACCAGTATATATCCCCTTCCGCCAAAGAAGCGGCTATATCGGATAGCCGTTACCGTTATGAAGCCGCAATTGCACTGGCCTGGCAGTGCTGGCAAACCACGCACCAACCGGTATACCAGCTGGCTATCCTGCAATTTATGGAAGACAGTAAGTCGCAGTTATTATGGGAAGAAATGCAGCAACAGTCCTTTCACGCCGGCAACGATACCATCCATAAACGGATCCGGCTGCTGGAGCAGGCGCAACTCTACTATCGCAAAGAAGCGCTGCAGGGCGGCAAAAGCGACAGCTTATTGCAGCTCCGCGAGCAACGGCTGGCCTGGGACCTGGCTACTTTAAGAAAAAAAATACGGCAAACGGAACATACCGGCAACGAAATTTTTTCGCCCGACAGCCTGCTGCGCCACCTGGCGCCCCGCCAGCGGATCCGGACTTACTTTGCCGGGGAGCATACCTTATACACCATAGAATCGGATCACAAAGGCATACGATATGCCGACAGCACGCCGCTGGACCAGGATGCTATCCGCTATTTTAAGCAGCATTTTTTTGAAGAGGGGCCGGCGGCTATGGTAAACCATCCAAAAGCTTATTTCCAGGCAGCGCATCGCCTGTATACACAAATATTTGCCGGGCATCCATTGCAGTCCGGCTACACTTACCTGCTGATGCCCGACGGGCCCTTTAACACCCTCCCGGTGGAAGCGCTGATAACAGACAGCGTATATAAACCAACTATCGGGCAATGGCCCTTCCTCCTGAAACAGGCAACGGTATCTTATGCTTACTCATTGCGTACCTGGAACCTGCAGGTGCAGGCGCATAGCAACCAGGAAGGATTCAGCGGCTTTTTCATTTCGCGGCAGCGGGCAGGATTACCGGAGCTGCAGGGAGTTATGAAAGAAAAAGAGTTGCTGGCGCCGGTAATCGACAACGGACAGTGGTTTGTGAATGAACAGGCAAACAGCAAACAGTTCAGGGACGCATTGGAGCAATCCGGCATTGTACATATCAGCACACATGGGTTCACGCAAAAAGACAGCACCGCCGCACCACATATCATGTTGTATGATGCACCGTTTTATTTATTTGAGTTGAACGGTATTGTCCGTCACCCGGCCCTGGTAGTGCTGAGTGCCTGTAAAACCGGCGATGGCCGCCTCGTAACCGGGGAAGGCATCCAGAGTATGGCGCATGCTTTTATGGCCGGCGGTACCCCTGCAGTAGTAGCGGCTTCCTGGAATGTAAACGATGCTACCGCTCCCCTGCTGATGCAACAATTCTATCAACAGCTTACCATACAACCCAATACCGCCACCGCATTGCAACAGGCCAAACTCAACTGGCTCAAAGATCCGGAGGTAACGGAGATGCATAAACTCCCCTACTACTGGGCTGCATTGAGCTTCCAGGGGAATACAGGGACGGTGATCCTGTCTTCTTCCCGTTTCTCCTGGTATTGGCTGCTTTTGCTGCTGGCAATACCTGCATTTCTGCTGATACGTAAATGGATTAGTTAAGGAATCATGAACAGGCCGCCGAATTCCCCTTTTTTTCCTTAAATTCATTGAAGAGAGTCTTTAGTCATACCCTGCTTTTATGTCATTACTACTGAATGTTCCCAACGCGGAAAAAGAGCATGCTGCATCTATGGGCGCCCAATGGGACCAGGTGTCGCGCACCTGGTATTTACCGGAAGACCAGTACGACCGGCTGATAGAGGTGGCCCGGTGGATACCGGAAAAGTACCCTGCTATCATTCTGCCTACTGAAATAAGTGTTGTACATGCCGGCAGGCCGTGCTGGAAATGTCAGCACAACAACCATGTGATAGCGCTTGCAGGCAATTATTTTTATGAGAAAGATATGAATGAGCGGGACGAGTCGGTATGGCTGGCACAGGATTTCTTTACTGTATTCCAGCAGGTATCTGCCATTTCAGATAACCTGCAAACTTTCCTGAATGATTACTATCCGCGTTATAAACGGGCGTGGTCTAATACGCAGGGAAACTATTACTGGTCTAATCACTGCGAATCCTGCGACAGCATCCAGGGCGATTGGTTCCTGTTTGACGAAGCAGGCAGCGTGTTTAATCCTACAGAAAAAGAGGAAGCTGCCCGGCTGACGATCAGGAACTACACCCTGAAATATGCACCATTGATAGATGCGGTTTATTCTTTAGGAGATCATGCGCGACTCATCAATGAATTTGCAGAAAGGGCGGATCTATAATTTCACCCTTGTCTTCAAAAAAACAAAATAGCGGGGATCTTCTTCTGCAAAAATCTCCTTTCCTTCCAGCATATAAGCCCTTAACAGGTATTCCAGCGCCTGATCATGCTGGTTCAGTTCATACAGGCTTTCTCCCAAACGTAAATTAACAAAGCCGTTGGCCTGCGCATCCGGGCCATTTAATGCGTCATAAAAATTATTAGCAGCGGCCTGGTAGTCGCCCTTAAAATAATACATATCACCTATGCTGGCATACAACCAGGTACTGGCTTCCCAGTTCCGCGCCGGTTCCGGCAGGAGTTGCAATGCCTCCGTAAACCGGGCAATGGCGCCATCAAAATCATCGGCATCCGCCAGTTCGTTGCCCGCTTCAGATAAAGCCTCCACCTGTTCGTAGATATGTGGCGGCAGCTCTTCTTCCACTACAGAAGCCAGGCCGGGAAATACGTGCAGGTATTTTTCATCCACGCCTTCAAACACACGTCCGGCAGACTTATGCATGGCCATAGTAAAATATGTTTCGGCCTCTTTCATATTCCCGTTTTCAAAGAAGGCTTTACCGAGTACAAATTCACGTTCGCCATCATCTGCACGCGCGGGATCACATTGTTGTAAGGCATTTGCCCATCGGAGCAGCGCCGGGTAATCTTTCAATATGAGATAGGTTTCTGCAATAGCAAGAGCTATATGATAGCTCTCGTCATACACTTCTTTGGGAGCAGGCAACAGTTCCCATGCTTCTTCGAGCTTCAATGCGTACCGGGCCGGATCATTGTTTTCAAACAATACCTCTGCTTCCTCCCAGATGGCTTCAATAGCTGCCACAATTTTCTGATCGTGTAATTCCATATATCCTGTTTTAGAAAAGTCTCCGTACAGCCAAAGTTGTACAGGATCAAAAATAAGATGGAATCTTTTAAATACTGAGCTTAAATATGCTGAGCAGACCTTTATGATCTGTAGGCCAGGTATTAACAGGTGGCAGGAATTTTTCCCGGCCCTGTTCGTTTTCCCGTTTGTTCCGGATGATACTGCCGGAAGGGCCTACCACGATGCTTTTACGCAGGGTAAGCTGTTTATCCGGATAAAAATAAACGTAATCGATCCGTTCCCTTTCGTCTGCATCCGGCGCCCAGGCCAGTTTCTTCACCTCCACTGCTTTATTATCTGCCGGAAAGGTAAAACCCGGATGTGTAACTGCGGAGGGATAAATCACCCGGTAGCTGTCCTTAAATCCTTTGTCCTGCAACATAACGGAGCAGGTCCAGGGAACAATCATGCCGTGATGATCATAGAGATCTTTCGTAGCGGCGGTCCAGTCGAGGTGACTGGCCTCGTTAAAATCGCCTCCCAGGAACACCAGCCGGTTTTCGCTGATATCTTTTGCTGCGGCCTGTAGAAATGCTGCAATACCTTCATCTCTTTTGGATACGCGGTTAGAAGCCATGATGGTATCGAGATTGGTGCAGGGGGCCGCCATCTTTTTCCAGGTAACGCCGTCGTATCCCCGTGGCAGGTATACCGCGTAGTTCAGGTAATCGAGATGAGCCGAATACACCGCTATTTCTTTACCGTGCACATTGGCAACCAGTTTGCAGATCTCTCCGTTATCACTGAAAATAACCGAGCTATCAACAACCGGGTACCGGCTCAATAGCCCGGCGCCCTGGCTAAAAAACGAATAATACTTTTTGCCTTTTGCATTGAGAGAGGCCACCAGGCGGTCGCATAGACGGGTATTGTTATAATTTCTCACTTCGCTCAATGTCACGAAATCGGCATCTATATCCGTTATTTCATCTACTATGGCATTGTAACCGCCCGGCACCATTGTGCCTTCCTGCCAGATATTGAGTTGTAATACCGATAAGCGGATATCTTCCGCTATTCCTCTGAAAGAAAAAAACAGTATGCTTCCTGTAATGAGCAGTAATTTTTTTAGTTGTTTGATCATATGATGTTGTTCATTGTTCACCTG
Organism: Chitinophaga sp. G7 BAM 1005; assembly: GCF_057126945.1. Lineage (NCBI taxonomy): Bacteria > Pseudomonadati > Bacteroidota > Chitinophagia > Chitinophagales > Chitinophagaceae > Chitinophaga > Chitinophaga sp. G7 BAM 1005. Next base: position 6,157,300 of record NZ_CP181478.1, read on the forward strand.
TTATCAAAGCGGCTGTTCAAATGATGCCGCTTTCAAAGGAGCGTATTTCACGTTGTAATTTCTCTCCTTTATACTCTTCCGCAAGCTGCAATCTTCGTAACCCGATCTTTACATATTCTTCCTGCATTTCTATACCGATGCAATTCCTGCCCAGTTCTTTAGCCACCGCACAGGTGGTGAAGGTACCGGAGAAGGGGTCCAGGATTACGTCTCCAGGGTTTGAACTGGCTTTAATGATGCGCTCCAGCAGAGCAATGGGTTTCTGAGTGGGATGATTTTCGTATTCATCCATGCGGTAGCGCACCCGTGCAAAGTTCCATACGTTGCCCGGAACTTTTTGTGTGTTATAGGCAGCCGGCGTACTTTTCCGGTAGTCGATCAGTTTTCTTTTTGCACCGGTTTTGGCTTCAATGAGGATATCGGCAGCATTGAAAGTGTAATTATTTTTATCATTTGTGCAAAACAGGATGGGCTCATACATAGACCCAAAATATTTCCTGGCCTGCACCCCGGAGCTGTCGTAGCTCCATACAATGCGGGAAAGGATATTAATTTTCTGACGCAGATAGATATCAAAATACGGCATGAACTGGGTAGCAGTCATTACATAGAAGCTACCGGCTGGTTTGAGTTTCCGGATACAAAGGTCCAGCCATTGGTAGCACCAGTTAAGGTATTCTTCTTCCGTATTCCATTTCTCTATATGTCCATTAAAGTTTTTGCCGATATTATAGGGAGGATCAGCGAAGATGAGATCCACTGAGTGATCCGGCACCAGCGTTTGCAGCGCCTGCAACGCATCTCCATGTATGATTGTATGATTGTGGGTACCGAATACTTCCATTTCCTTCTTTTCTGCCGATAAATTTAGCTAAAAAAAGGCCAGGATAGGATATAAATAGTTCGATACAGAACTAAAAATTAAGAATACTGACTATCAATAATTTAGTTGGCACAACGGACACAATAGGGACAAAAATTTAAGGAAATTAATAGTAGATAAGTATCGAAAAATATTATCCTGTTACACCTCCGGTGGGGTGCAACACGTAATTGAGCCAGTAAGGGAGGTTGCTTTTATTAGCAAATCGTTAGCGCGCTAAAGCTAACGCTGAGGATAGCGGGGCGATTCTTCCTTAAGAGCTAATTTCAAGCTTATATCCTTTGCCGCGTATAACAACAATGTTGATATTGGGATCCGGTTCCAGTTTTTTTCTAAGTTTTGAAATGAACATATCCAGGCTGCGGCTCACAATAACACCTTCGTCTTCCCATATCTCTTTTTGCAACCGGCTTCTCTCTATGGTCTGGTTAGGAGACAACGCGAAAATGAGCAGCAGACGCGCTTCCGTGCCAGTCAGGTCTATGGTGTTTTTATTTATTACCAGTTGTCGTTCCTGCGCATTAAACAAGACCGATCCAAAAGTTAAAATGCCGGTATTTTGATTGCCAGACTCGGCTTTTCGAGGTTTAACCGATCTAAAAAAAACGAAACCAACAAATGCTAAAAATGACAGGCTGCCCAGAAGATATCCATTCTTTGCGGTATTTATGCCTGTCGGTTTAAATTTAATGTTGACCATGTAACATCCCCTGGGTTGCACTCTTCCTCTACAAGCTACAATATCATCTCTTTTATTGTTGGAAATAGCGTATCCATAGGCTACACTGGAGTTGCTACAGTTCAGAACATTAATAACATAATCACTTGCGAGAGGGTCTTTGGCCAACAAACGCCGGGTAATATTCACCAGCGAGTCCGGCTGGAAAGTGAGTTCATTCTCAAAACTGATCTGGTACTCATTTTCTGCGATCTTTTTTACCGGAAGAACCCTTGATCTACCGTCGCCCGACTGTATGAGTAGTTCGTCTCCTATCTTCCGAAGCAAAACTTCCCTCCTGGCGATATCAAAACCGTCACTGCCGGTCGTATTGAAAGTCATGTATATTACAGAGATAAAAAGGAGTAATATCAATCCCCACAGGTACTTGCGTTTCCCGGAAAGTAGATCTCGGCTATAAAACATACCGTTTTACGATTTATTTACAAAGGTTACATTTTTATTTACAATCTAAATTCCTCAGGCGAAAAACATCAAAGTAATTTTGTTGCATCAACTTTGAAAGGATATGAAAAATAAAAAAGATGTCTTTCGCCAATCTATATCATTTAAACCAACAAAAATTATGAAAAAAATCATCTATGCGCTGATCTTACCGCTGATTGTGGTAAGCGGACTAGCATTTGCCTATCGCGAAATTAAAAATGAAACCTCTAAAAGGCCAGCCCCAACACCCCTCTCTGCTGCTGAAAGGGAAGCCGAACTGAAAAAATGGAAGGCTACCCCTGAAGGTATAAAGTACACAAAATGGGTAGCTTCTCCCGCAGGCAAAAAAGTGTTTGCCGGTATTGCTAAAATAAGGAAGAACATTAATGATTATACCAATATGGAGGCTGTTGTAACCTCTCTTTCTCTTCCGCCAGGATCAAGATTAGGTTTCGGTGTGATGGCCAGGATCAATGGTGATGATTATATTGTAAAATTTGAGCCGGAAAAGTCTCAACTTGAGCAATTGCATAGCCTGAAAGTTAACGACAAAATAATCATAAGAAGCCATAGCATATCGCACGCGCCCAAGTATTCATACCCAATAATATGGGGCGAATATGTAGAACGAGATAGTAAAGTAATTTTTAAACGTGTCCCTCCCAAAGGCGGTTGCTGAGCAAATAAATTATGAAATAAGTATTGTATGCCTTATGCCTGGTACCTGCGCAGATTTTGGGATGTGCTGGAAGATAGATGCGGAAGCCTTTAGTTCGCTTCTATGGATTCAGGGGTTTATGACTAGAATGGGGAATCTCTTAAGCATTTCACCACCAGCCAAGGACTGTCAGTAATACGGTTTTTTCTATCTGTGAAGATAAAGCCGCTAATATGGTTCGGAACCGGAGGTGGAGTGGAGTGTATCGTTATGATGGAAAGACCATCACGGACTTTAAGAGTAAAGAGGGTCATTAAATAGTTAAATTATGAAATACATACAAGTATATGCTTTGTTCCTGATGGTTGTTTTTCACACCGCCTGCGGACAAAACCAAACAAACGTGCCGCAAGATAATTTCAGTAAAGAACACAATGGCTACTCCGAGTCTCAACTTAAAGAGTTGGCTACCTCCAAGGTGCCTATGAGTCAGGTTCGGAATGTGAAGCAAGATAGAAACGGAAACATTTTAATTGCTGCATCATGGAGTGGTGTTTTTCGCTACGATGGAAAATCGTTTACTAATCTCACAAGTAGTAAAATTGGTCCGCACAGATACTGGGATGTACTGGAAGATCGACACAGAATCCTTTGGTTCGCTTCCACTGATTCCGGAGTTTATAATTACAATGGGAAATCTTTTAAGCATTTCACAACCAGGGAGGGACTTGCCAATAATCGAGTTATGAAAATTTATGAGGATAAAGCCGGTAATATTTGGTTCGGCACCGGGGGAGGAGTAAGCCGTTACGATGGGAAGTCTTTTCGGAATTTCACAACGAAAGAAGGACTTTCCAATAATGATCTTACTACTATCATGGAAGACAAAACCGGGAAATTATGGTTTGGCACAAGGGGCGAGCCCTGTTTTTATGATGGAAAAACATTTACCGTTTTAAAAAACAAAGATGGTAAAGCCTTTAACAACGTTTGGTCAATAATCGAAGATAAAAAAGGAAGCATTTGGTTCGGTGACGATAATGGTTTTTGGCGCTATGATGGCAGCACCTTTACTAAAGTATCGCAGAGGGGCGCTTATGCAATAATCGAAGATAAAAAAGGAAACATCTGGACTACTGGTATCGTAAATCCTCCTAGTGGGCCAGTCTGGGCACTTTCCCGTTATGATCAAAAGTCATTGTACAATAAAAAGCCTACTGTAACCGAAATTATGTCAGGACCACCAGCTTTTTTGGGACTTTTGGAAGCTAACGATGGAAGTATTTGGTTTGGATCTGCAGGTGGGGTGCATCGTTATGATGGAAAGACCATTACGGACCTGGCGGAAATCAGTAATGAACAATTGGGAATGGGAATGATAAATAAGAATCGATAACTATCCTCCAGTAGTTGCATAAAATGCAACTACTAACTTTCTCCGTAAACTAAATTTGTTGATATGGGTGCTCCACTTCAAGATATTACAATTTACTATTTCGGAACCGCTATCAAAGACGCACCTCTGGATTGGGATTTCAGAAACACTGTTAATTACATTGCGGACTTCTACCATAACAGCTTAAATGGTTATAAGCCACCGAAGACAGGCCGAATTTGCATCGTTCTTGGAGCATATAAGAATTGGGATACGCCGAACTACTCCGGTTCGATTTGCAAATTTAATGGTATTATTGATGAAGACAAATATCTCAGCCTTTCGAAAATAGATCAATATCAATACATACTTGATTTGCTACATGCAACTATAATGGAAATAGGAGAAGTATATAAGTGGGAGAAGGAGCCTTTCAATAAAGCTTATGATCATGTAGTTCATAGTAATTTCCAATTTGCGAAACGATATCCTGCTAAAAAATCGAGAGACAAAAAGTATACGGGCCAAATTATTTTGCGCAAAACGGCAGAAACTGCCACTCTCAGCGCCGTAATAACTGAAACTGAAATGAGGGAGGTTGTGTTAATTGAAAAACGAAACTGGCATTGGTATGACAGCACTTATAAAATGGCCTTATCCTGTAAGTGGATTAATAGTTTATCTTTTGGCTTTATTAAAGACGACAAGCACTCTTTTTTCGACCTTATTGAAAATAAAGTAATTAACAACTTACAATTTGGCGAAAAGGATTTTTGATACAATAACTATTCTATGTGGAGGGAGTGTTAAGATAACTGTGTAAACTGTATTCTGTTCATAACTGTAAGTTGCATCGCTGTTGCCCAAAAAGATTTATAAACTGTATTAACATAATGGGCCAGTCTCTTTGAGGCATGGTCCATTTTTTTTGCGCTTGCATCAGGCTGAGGTAGACCACTTTTTCGACGGCCTGGTCGCTCGGTAAAATACTCCTGGCTTTGGTGTATTTTCGGATTCCCCGATTCACGTTTTCGATCAGATTAGTCGTATAAATGATCTTACGGATCTGTAACGGGAACTCAAAAAAGGTCGAGAGATGGTCCCAGTTGGTACGCCAGGATTTGACTATGTAGGGGTACTTGGAACCCCATTGGTCTTCAAAATGCTGCAGCTCTGTCAATGCTATATCAGCGTCAGGTGCGCTGTATATCTGGCGTAAAGCAATAGCGGCCTCCTTCTTGTCTTTCCAAACAACAAATTTCAGTGAGTTCCGTAATTGGTGAACTATGCAGATTTGAGTTTTTGTCTGAGGATAGACAGATTTAATCGCTTCCACAAAACCTTTCAGGTTATCAGTACTAGTGATCAAAATATCTTCAACCCCGCGGGCCTTAAGATTAGTCAACACATTCATCCAGAATGCCGCACTTTCATTCTGACAAATCCACATCCCCAATACCTCCTTATAACCACTGTTGTTAAGGCCTACCGCTATCTGCACCGCCTTATCTATGACTTTACCATCCTGACGTACCTTGAATATGATAGCGTCCATCCAGACAATCATATACACCCGTTCCAGCCTTCTGTTCTTCCATTGTTCGATATGATCTATTACCCGGTCGGTGATGTGAGAAATAGTTGCCTCACTCATTTCTACTCCATATAGCTCCCGAACGTGACTTTCGATATCACGAACAGTCATGCCGTGAGTATATAAACTCAAAACGTTGTCTTCTATTTCAGCCATTACCCGACTTCGCTTGGGGATCAACTGAGGCTCAAAACTACCATCTCTGTCTCTTGGAATTTCTAAAGGGATTTCACCCAGATTTGACTTTACTTTTTTCTTGCCGTAACCATTGCGGCTATTGGTATGTTCTACTCCTTCAGGAGCATGTTTTTCGTAACCCAGGTGTTCATCCATCTCCGCTCTGAGCATCTCCTGGATACCCATGCGGTACATTTCATGGAAAAGATCGGAGAGATCTTTACTGGATTTGATTTTACCGCTTTTTAAACGGTGGGCCAGTTCTTCTTGAATGGCCTGCTGTAGCTTGTCCATAAGATAACTGATTAGTTTAAAGGTAAGATTTTAATTAGAGACTGCTATGAACTACCACAGCAGCCTCTACATATTATCTTTGGCCTTTACACAGTTATCTTAACACTCCCTATGTGGATTAACTAAGTTGCGGTCGTTTCTTCAAACCCCAATCTTAATTGTTCAATTAACTGATAACATTCTTCCAAAGAAGTATCAAAATATTCCAGCATAATCAACGCCATTCTCCCAAAACCCTCTCCAGCATTTACTTTCAGGATATTACAAACACGGTCATTAAGATGCTGACTTCTATCTGTAATCTTACGTACTTCCCGGCCCATAACCCTCGCCGCAATAAAAAGTAATTCAACACTTTCCTCCTCAAAGAGATCATGGTGATGCTCCCATATAGCATCCCGATGCATATCGAAGAAATTATTCAGAATATCGCTAATGTCTTTGATATCATCGCGGCGGGCCTCTGGCCTGTCGTCCCAGGCTATCAATTTTAATAATACAATGCCTGGCAAAGTGCAGACTTTAAAATGATGTCCATCACCTATTTCTATTTCCGGCAGATCCTGGTCGTATACTTCCTTAAATCCTTCTACGTGTATGTTAGTATATCCATTCCCTTTAACGGTAACCTGTCGGTGTTCATCTTCTATTGCACCAAAAGGCAGTAGATCCACTTCCGTTCCATCCTTCCAGATTATTACAAAAGCATTACCACTATACGGAGTGAATCCCTCCACATTAATAAGATATTCCTTTAGCTCTTCGTATATGCCTTTATCATTAATAAATACAGCAAAGTCAATATCCCCTGTAGTGCGTCTGGGAGTGATTTTATTAATGCCGCTCATCCACACGTCCCTTGATACCGCTCCTACCAGGTAATAGTCAATTCCAAATTTCGATAACCCTTTTTCCAAAGCTCCTAATAGATCTCCTAAACTTGGATGTTGCCGGATCTGATCAAAATTTATCCTGTAAGTACTCATCGTAAATTTTTTGAGCGGTTTCAATACATCGTCTATCTCCTGTGTTAACTAAATCAACATACACAAGTAAAGGAGGTACTGTACTATCATTGGCGTTATCTTGCCAAAATTTCTGAAATACTTTTACATTGCCATTTACATCAGGAACAAGACGATAATGCTTTATTATATCAGCTCGTTTTTCTAATGTATATAAAGTATACTCACCCGGATGTAAGAAATTAGTCATCAGGTCAGCGGCAGGCTCTCCGCCCCACCATGTCTTATCTTCCTTAAGAGAAAGTTTTTTCCAATGATTACGCTCTTCTTCTGTTAAGAATCGAAAAGTCGCAACCAGTAAAGATGGCTTTAGCTTTTCCTTGTAGGCGATCATCCATTTGTTCAACAACTCCTTTCTATTATTTAAAAAGTAACTGTTTTTATCTTTCGGGAGCAAAAAGCCTTGCTTCTTTAAATCACTAATGATCACATTAATGTTGCCGAATCCCACTCCTGTTTTTAATGCAATTTCCCGATAAGTTTCATTCACCAGGTCTTCATTGATTAAAAAATGAAACACCAACTTAAGCCCCGTTTTGGTGAACGCCCGGCCCGCTTTTTCTGTTTCAGGAGGAATAGCTTTTTGTCCATCCAGCCAGAGTAACAAATCTCCTTCGTTGAAATAAATATTACCATTAGTTTCCAGGTAGCCAATATCTTCCTTTCTTAGCTCTTCTTTCAGTTTCGGAGAGATGTATTCAGCCATGACGATAAGGGGGTGATGGCTTTCGTTTTGCCTTAGTAAATAGGGTAATTGGTGGTTGCGAAGCTCCTTCTTAATCGTCACAAATGCGTGATATTGCTTTTTATTATGCTTAAAAGCCACTTTCCCGTCAAGATCTTTGGGGGCATTTGCCTCCCATTTCATCCTGATGTTAGTTTGCTTTTCCAAAGCTACAATAGCGTTTTGAGCGATTATTCCAGTTTCCATGTTTATATTTTTATATTGTTTACGAATCGTAAACAATGAAATAATATAAACAAATATAAACAATCACCTCATGTTTACAAAAAATAAATGTTTACGAATCGTAAACACTAACAAAACGTAAACAAGGGCTTTATATTCGGAAATCCCGAATTTCTTAGCTTGAATAGCTTTCATCATCGCTTTCCGAACTATTTCCATTTTGGAAATAGTTAATCGTTCGGAAATTCCGAACAGTTCAAACTAACTCTTAAAAACCTTCTGTTGCATATACCTGGTAACATATTCATCCACCGAACAATCCGAACCATTTTCCAGCCCTTTCACCCAATCCAATATCTCCGACTTCTTAAACTTCAACAGCTTCCCCATTCTAAAATGCGGCAGCTCCCCCTTCGCACACTTGTTATAAATAGTATTCGCATCCAGCCGGAGAAAATCCGACAGTTCCTTTACAGACATAATTTCACCGCCACCGGCTGGCCGGGGCTTTTTCGAAACAGTTTCCAGCAATTCAATCATTAACGATTTGATCTCCCGGATATCAGATTCCATACACAATAATCGTTGTTCTATTGAAGCCATATTCCTCAGTTTAAGTGATCGTAAATAGCCTTGTTCGCGGCTTTGGCCCTTGTTACATCAGGTACCTGCGCATAGATTTGGGTTGTTTTTACATGTTTGTGGTTCAGCATTTTGCTGACTACATATATATCTTCTCCTTTCTCAATAAGGTCTGTGGCGTATTTGTGCCGCCAGTTATGGAACTTAGCTTTATCTTTTAATCCAACACTGCTGAACCAGTCCTGCAACTTTGTGCGTGTCCGGGAATAATTAAGATCAGGGAATACCAGGCCATCGTCCTCCGGTTTCGCCCCAAGAATGGCGTATGCCTGTTTACTGATGTAATGTTTAAAAGAGCGCCCCGGTTTTGGATCGACAATGTATGCATACCATGAATCCAGTGGAGTGGAATAATGCAGATCGCTCCACTTTAATATTTTAATGGCGCTGAAGCGGAATCCAGTGAGCAAAGCAAAAATAGAAGACCTGAAAACAGTATCATCATCTACCGGATTTTGAATTAATAACTTCAATTCCGCATCATCCAGTATCTGGCGATGTGTATCTATATTACCTATTCGTTTAACACGGATGGTATAGTCTTCCGGGAGAAACCTGTCCAGGTAAGCTTCTTTCACAATGATTGTAAATTTATCATAGTAAGAAACTGCTGTATTCTGCGATAGCTTTGTATGTTTGGATTTCAGGGAATGGGTATTTAACAGGAATTGCTTGAACTTTTGGAGAAAGATTTCATCTATATGCCTGAATTTACAATGGTCTCCCATCCATTTATGCAGATATTTAACGGCTGTTTCGTAATGAGTGGTATCAACATTCTCTTGCTGCTTTTCCCGGATGAAACTCTTTGCATAAAGAAAGAAATCAGCATCCAATGAATCTTTATTAAATAAACCATTTTCCTCCAGCATCAATGCTTTCATGCGCTTGATGTAGATTTTCTCGGCAATTTCACTATATAACTTGTTCTCCTTAACCTCCAGCGGAGTAACGGGATTGGCGTGAACATACAGGTTCAGGAACTCCCGTCTGGTAAAGCGCTTGTTATGCGGATTCCATACGGGCGGATAATAATCGATATATAAGCTCAGCTTCCCACCTTTCAATTCTTCTTGCGCAACTTCCCTCTCATTTGTTCCCGAATTTGGTGATGATATAATTCATAACTGTTTGCCGGTGAAAGAAAAGACTGCGGCCAATACGGAGCCGCGGGAATTCGTTATCATTTTTTATAAGGCGGAATAAGGTACGCTGACTTATCCGGGTGATGGCGGATAAGGCTTTAATGTCTACCAGCTCACTGGGTTCCTGTGGTGGTAATTGTACAGGAACATAAACAACCTGGGAGCCTAATGCTGATTGAAGCATTTTGTCTTTTGTTTCAACATTGGAGTCTTCTACCTTTTTATTCTTTTGACGAAGTTTATAATTGCGTCTTGCGCATTCCAGGGAGCAAAACTTGGTAACCGTCTTTTGGGCAACGAATATTTCGTTACAATGTTCACAGATCTTTCTTATTCTGATATTACTGCTCATGTGGAATTATTAAAAAACAGAAATACGGGTTATAAGAGGTATGCTTATCCGGGTCGCCTATTATTTACAAACTGCCTATTACTGTCAATTACTACCATCATTTCTCCAAAATAGAGAATCCTGTACCTCTTTCAATACTATTCGAAAGGGTACACTTTTGGGAGTCCAAAACCAAAAAAATCAGTGGAAAATATAAAAATTTGTTCGGCTAAAACCGTTTACTACATTTCGTTTGGAAAGAATATGAAAATAGAGAAAAGTATAAGAAAGGGCTTATTTCCCGATACAAAATTTACTAAAAATATAATCCAGCCTATCCTCATTTGTCACTTCCCCTGTTATCTCTCCCAAATAATGCAAACAAAGCCGGATATCCAGTGCCAGCAAGTCTCCCGGCAAACCGTTATCCATTCCTTGTTTTACATCCTGCAATGATTTCAGCACTTCCTGCAGAGCAGCATGATGCCGGGCGTTGGTGATGATAGTATCTTCTGTGTTAACATCACCGGCCAGTACTTTATGTACCAATGCGTCTTTCAGATCCTGGATGTGTGCATGATTCTTTGCAGAGATAAAAAGTATTTCAGGTATGCCGGCAAATTTATTGCGGATCGCTGCTTCGCCGGTGATATCTGTTTTATTTCCTACCAGGAGATAGTTAACGCTTTGTGATTCAAAAGCGTTAATCTGGTTACGTATATCCGTTTCAGTGAGTTCGTTCACATCAAATAAGTAAACGACTACTCCGGCCTCGCGTATTTTCTCCATCGTTTTTTGCACGCCAATACTTTCGATGGTATCCAGGCTTTCGCGGATACCCGCAGTATCTATGAGCCGGAAAAGGATGCCATCGATATTGAGGATTTCTTCGATGGTGTCGCGGGTAGTGCCAGCAATATCGCTGACGATGGCGCGGTTTTCATTGAGGAGGGTATTCAGGAGTGTAGATTTACCAGCATTGGGTTTACCTACTATCGCGGTGTTCACGCCGTTTTTGATAACATTTCCCATCCGGAAGGAATCGATGAGATGCTTCACTACTCCGGTGGCATTGGTAACGAGGGCATATAAGCCCGTACGATCGGCGAATTCCACGTCTTCCTGGCTGAAGTCCAGCTCAAGTTCGATCAGGGCGGAAAAGGTGATTAATTGTTCACGCAGGGCATGTAATTCCTTAGAGAAGCCACCACGCATTTGCTGCATAGCAGTTTGATGGGAGGCGGCGGAATTGCTGGCTATCAGATCGGCTACGGATTCGGCCTGGGTAAGATCCAATTTACCGTTCAGGAACGCGCGTTGGGTAAATTCACCTGGCTTGGCCAGGCGTGCACCCGCTTTGATAGTGGCATCAATGACTTGTTGTTGGATATAAGGAGAACCATGACAGGATATCTCGATCACATCTTCGCCCGTATAGGAGCGGGGGCCTTTATACAGGCTCACTACTACTTCATCGATGATATGACCGTTGGAAACGATGTTACCAAAATGCAGGGTATGGCTGGCTTGCTGCAGGAGATCCTTTGCGGGGAATAGTCTGTTACAGATAGCATAGGTATCGGGGCCGCTCAGTCGTATTACTGCAATGGCGCCGAGGCCGGGGGCTGTTGCTACCGCCACAATTGTATCATCAAATCCTGTTAATTTACCCAGCATACCGTGTTTAGTTTATGAATATTCCCAAAGGGCACAAATTTACGGACAATCGGGGCTATCACCAATTCCCGAAAATCAAAGGTCCCGTTCCAACGATGTTGAAACGGGACCTTTGAAGAATATGTTTGATACAGTACTACTCCTGCAAAGTAAAGCGGATAGGGAGGTTGAACTGTACAGAAACCTGGCGGCCATTTTGCTTACCAGCTTTCCACTTAGGCATGGTTTTCACCACACGCACAGCTTCTTCTTCCAGGCCACCACCTTTTGCGGCGCCTACTGTTTTTACATCTTTAATGTTTCCTTCAGAATCTACTACGAACTGAACGAATACTGTACCAGAGATACCATTTTCCTGCGCAACGCGTGGGTAACGGATATTTTTGCTCAGGTACTTGGCCAATGCTTCTTCTCCACCAGGGAAGGTAGGAGGTTGCTCTACGAAAGTGAAGATTTCTTCTTTTGCAGGAGCAGGAGGCGGGCCTACTACACCGGTACCTTTACTATCTTCCAGTAATCCCGGATCAATTCCGTTTGGATCACCGTCCACAGTTTTAGTACTGATGGCTTTATCCTTAATATCCTCATGTTTCGGAGGTTCCTCATCCGGTGGCACTTCATTATCCTTCTTAATAACAGGAGGAGTGAACTGTACTGACGGTTTTACCGGTGGTGGCGGCGCAGGTGGTGGAGGTGGCGGAGGTGGCGTTTTCGGATCATCCGGTAACTTCACATCCTCCATCTTAATTTCCTGTATCACCGGCTTCTTCGTGTTTTCACCCTCAGAAGCTTTAACCCACTGTGATATCATGTACGTTGCAAAGAATATTACAAACAATGACGCGGTTCCCAAAATGGCATTCCGCACACGCTTATTATACTGTCTCCGCAAATCGTACGCCCCATAATCCTTGTTCCTGCCGTCAAACAGGATATCAAGAAAATCGGACTTTAAGACTTTAGCAGAATCCATTGTTGTTGTTTTATGATGGATGCAAAAAAATAATTAGTTATTTAGCCGGCGGAGCTGCGGGAGTATTGGGAACACCGTTAGCTGCTTCTGTAGATTGTATCCATTTTTTATCCTGGTCACTGATATCTACGGTTGCATAACGTTGAATCCTGTTGATGGCCATTTCATCAAGAATATCTACGAAATTCTTGTAATTAGCCTGATCATCAGCTTTAATAATCACCACAACATCCTCTGGTTCACCTTTTGCATTTCTCAGTCTGGCAACCTCATCCCTCTTTTTGATGATCTCATCTCTGATTCCTCCGGTATTGGCAAAAGATGTTGCCTTGAAGAAGTCAGGATTAGCAGAGGCATTCGGGTCTTGTGCCAAACCTTCGTAATAGTAAACACGATTATCTTTTCCGAGTAAAATGGTCAGGGCCGTACTTTCTTTTACTTTGTTCTGGTCCTTTTCATTTTCGGTATCCTTTGGCATGATCAAGTCCATTGTTTTGGGCTTGGACATGGTAGTGGTAAGCATGAAGAAGGTAATCAGGAGAAAACCTAAGTCTACCATCGGTGTCATATCTACACGGGTAGATTGTTTCTTGGATTTCGTCCCACCGTGTTTCTTGCCACCGCCACTACTACTGGTATCCATTTCTGCCATAGTAGCCAATTTTTTTTAGTTCTTAAATCAACAGTCTTCCAGGTCAGGAAGCAATTACTGTCGTTTACTTCTTAGGTGCGTTTGCCTCTTCCCAGGCAGCAGTACCTTTAGGTGCTTCTTCCAGGTTTGTAACCAGGTTCAGCTTCTGAATATGCTTCTTTTTGAAGGTATCCAGGATTTCCTTGATCTTTGGATAAGGAGTCTCGTTGTCTGCTTTGATACAGTACTTCAGCTTCGCAACGCTTCCGCCTTGTGCTGCAACACCATATTCGATCCAGGCACCTAACTCATTATTAGCAGAATCTGTAGGAATTCCCTTGTCCAGTCCTGATTTCTTACGTTCGTCCTCAGAGAGGGAGAGGTATTGTTTCAGGTCCTTAATAGGTGCTCCCACACTGGCGCCGGTTACAAAGCTTTTAATTTCTTTATCGTCCAGGCCCAGTTTATACTGCGTGTTCAGATCTTCTATCAGCTTCTTTCTTTTGGGCTGACCATCCATGCTGAAAAACACTCTGCCATCCTTATCTACTGTGAATAATAACACATCAGAATCAGGTAAAAGGGTGGTGTTAATAGAGGATGGGGTAACTACTGTTACCGGTTCATCCGGTTTAAACTTAGTTGCCAGCATAAAGAAAGTTAACAGCAGGAAAGCCACATCACACATTGCTGTCATGTCAATGGCGGTGCTTTTCCTTGGCATTTTAACTTTAGGCATCTTTACTCTGTTTTATGGTTTACTTTAAATAGATTCAAAACCGCTCAAATTCCACAAAATAATCTCAGATTATTTGTGGTTTGCAGCGAAGCTCTGAGTTAAAGTAAAGCCAGATTCGTCAATAGCGTAAGTGATGCTATCAATATTGGTGGTAAAGTAGTTGTACATTACGATCGCAATGGCAGATGTACCGATACCCAGTGCGGTGTTGATCAACGCCTCAGAGATACCTAACGCCAGCTGTGCGGAATCCGGAGCACCACCGGAAGACATTGCAGAGAACGCCTTGATCATACCCAATACAGTACCGAACAGACCCAACAGGGTTGCTACTGATGCAATGGTAGACAGGAACACCAGGTTCTTTTCCATCATTGGCAGTTCCAGTGCGGTAGTTTCTTCAATTTCATTCTTGATGGTCAGGATCTTCTGTTCTGTATCCAGATCAGCATTGGTAACCATTTCTTTGTACTTTTTCAGACCTGCTTTCAGTACATTTCCCACAGAGCCTTTCTGTTTGTCACACTCAGCCAGTGCTGCGTCTACATTTTTGTTAGCCAGGTGATACTGTACTTTACGTACCAGCTCAGAACCGCTGAATTTACCTTTTGCTTTTGACAGGTACAGGAAGCGCTCGATTACGAAAGTCAAACACACCAGTAATACTGAAATCAATACAGGTACTACTAATCCTCCCTTGTAAACAGTACCAAACCATTTACCGATACCTGAGTCTATAGGATGTCCATCGGGATTATTACCCTGGAAATTGGCTGGATTACCTAATACAAAAAAGAAAAACAGGAATCCTATCACTAAGCAGATAGGCACAGCCAACGTCGCGAACAGGTTGGATGACTTTTTAGGTTGATGAGAAGAAGCCTTAGCTGTAGCTGCAGTCACAGTTGTTTTAGTCTCAGCCATGTTGATTGAAATTTTAGTGTTAAAAATTAAACTATTGTTTGTTAGAAGTTTCTATTCACTTTAGAATGCCCCTCAGCATCCAATTTACTGTTTTAATCAGTGATTCGCAAAGTTATACGGTTGGTCCAAAAAAACAAGTGCAGCCCAAAAAAACCCACAAAAATTAACCTTCACACGTAAAAGCCCCATCACAGGGCTTTTAGACCACTCATTTTTTTAGAGCAAACACTTACATAAGCGAATAAACCAATATTGCAGTTCTCACAACTGATTGTTACTGTCCCAATTCTTGAAATAGTTTGATTTTTTTCAAAGTTGGACGCACAATTTAAGAAAAAATTCAAATGTTCCAACAGAAATCTCACAATTCTGCTAACTTATTTATTCCCGCGCCAGTAACCACTTTCAGGCGACGCTAATAGCATTTAGCAACACAATGTCGAATATTTACCCGCTTCATAACTTGAAAATCAATACGACAGCGATAATCAACTCCTCCTCCTCTATCTCTGCCATATGAAATTATTATTTGCTATAATAATAAATACTTACATAAAAAAAGTTGCCACCGCAACTACTGTTCCAACGCCTACCATTCAATTTAGATCCTTTTTTTCCATTCCTACAGCCATTACTGCGTTTATGGATTTTCCTGATAAGTTAGTACTTAAAATACTTACTTGCAAAGGTTTTTAAAAAAACATAACAACTAATCAAGAACCAATTATTAAATCGTAATGACCAAACCATTTCATCACAAACTGATAATAGCCGTGGCAGGCGCACTTTGCCTGGGTATTATCGTTTATCAACCTGCCAGCGCACAGCGGAAAAAACAACCCCGTAACGCCGCGCCAACTACTCCTGCTCCTGCCAAAGATTCTACCGGGAAACCTCCCATGATCAAGCCAGGACCCAAGCCAGGACCTAAACCCTTCGCCGAAGTAATTACCGATAAAGCTAAAGCTGATTCCGGCCTGTTCAACATCTACAAACTGGATGACCGCTTCTTTTTCGAAATCCCTGATACCCTGCTCGGAAGAGATGTACTGGTGGTAAACAGGATCTCCAAATCGGCCGCAGGCCTCCGCGCCATGATGATGGGCTTCAGCGGCGATATCATCGGCGAAAATGTGATCCGCTTTGAAAAAGGCCCCAACAATCGCATCTTCCTGAAAAATATCTCCTATGCCGACGTTTCAAAAGATTCTACCCAACCCATGTTCACGTCCGTGAGCAACTCTAATCTGCAGCCAATCGTGGCAGCATTTGATGTAAAGGCAGCATCTAAAAACGGGAAAGGTACCGTTATTGACCTCACAGAATACATCAGCGGGGATAACGATATCCTGTTCTTCGACGGCCAGGTTAAAAACATGCTCAAAATCGGTGGCGTTCAACCAGATAAATCTTACATCTCTGATGTAAAATCCTATCCGATGAATACCGAAATCAAAACCGTAAAAACATACAGCAAATCCGGCGGACCCGCCGGCCCGGGTATGCCCCCTTCTCCGGGCGGCAATGCGACCGTGGAACTGAACAGCTCTATGGTATTGCTTCCTGCTGTACCCATGCAGCCACGCTACTTTGATCCCCGCGTAGGTTACTTCACTACCAGCGTAACCGACTTCGATGCGGATCCGCAAGGTGTAAAAAAACTCCAGATGATCACCCGCTGGCGCCTGGAACCCAAACCGGAAGATCTGGAGAAATATAAACGCGGGGAACTGGTGGAACCAGCGAAACCCATCGTGTTTTATATTGACCCCGCAACGCCCGTAAAATGGCGTAAATACCTGATCATGGGGGTGAACGACTGGCAGTCGGCCTTCGAACAGGCGGGCTTCAAAAACGCTATCATCGCTAAAATGGCGCCTACTCCCCAGGAAGATTCCACCTGGTCTATTGAAGACGCCAGATTCTCTGCTATCGTATACAAACCTTCTGATGTGCCCAATGCGAGCGGTCCTCACGTACATGATCCCCGCTCCGGTGAAATCATCGAAAGTCATATCAACTGGTACCACAACGTGATGCATTTGCTGCGTAACTGGTATTTTGTGCAGGCATCTCCCAACGATCCCCGCGCCCGTAACATGCAGTTCAGCGATGAACTCATGGGTGAACTGATCCGCTTTGTATCTTCCCACGAAGTAGGTCATACCCTCGGTTTGCGTCATAACTTTGGCTCCAGCTCTACCTACCCGGTTGAAAAACTGCGTGATAAAGAATGGGTGAAAAAGAACGGTCATGCTGCTTCTATCATGGACTACGCACGATTTAACTATGTAGCGCAACCTGGCGATGGCATCACCGGAGCTGATCTCTATCCCCGTATTAACTACTATGATAAATGGGCAATCGAGTGGGGCTATAAGCTGCTTCCACAGGCCAAATCACCGGAAGCTGAAACGCCAATTCTCAATAAAATAACGGTAGAAAAGCTGAAGGATAAGAAGTTCTGGTTCGGTACAGAAATGAACCCGGATGATCCAAGATCCCAAAATGAAGATCTGGGCGACAATGCCATGATTGCCAGTACGTACGGCATAAAAAACCTCCGGTATATTATGCCTAATCTCCTTAGCTGGACAAAGGTAGATAACGAAGGTTATGCTAACCTGTCCGAATTGTATAAGGAAGTTGCCGGTCAGTTTAGCCGTTACATGGGCCATGTAGCCAAAAATGTAGGCGGTATCTACGAAACACCTAAAACCGTAGAACAAGCCGGTGGTGTGTATGAATACGTACCTAAAGCAACCCAGAAAGAGGCTATACAGTTCCTGAACAAGCAACTGTTCACCACTCCGAAATGGCTGATCAACCAGGATTTACTAAGCCGTATAGGCAGCGATGGTGTTTCCCTGATCAGTTCCCGTCAAACACCGGTGCTGGACAGGCTGATGGGCACCAATACCATCAATAAACTGGTTGCCGGTGAAGCTGCCCTGGGAACACAGGCTTATTCCCCTGTTGACATGCTGAACGATCTGAAAAAATCCATCTTCTCAGAACTTTATACACATCAGCCGATAGACGTATACCGCAGAAACCTGCAACGCGACTATGTGGATAACCTTGCTGAACTGGTGGCTCCAGCTCCCCCCGCCAATCCAATGATGGGTGGTTATGCACCTCCGAGTGCATCCAGGTCTGATGCTGCGGGTATTGGCCGCGCCCAGCTGGTAGCCCTGAGAACCGAGCTGCGCGCAGCTGCAGGCAGTGGCGACAATATGACACGCAACCACCTCCAGGACCTGATCGCCCGTATCAATAAGGCACTGGATCCTAAATAACGAATCCGCATACACGAAAATATCTGCACCCTTCCCGGTAACTCCGGGAGGGGTGTATTCGTTTTATGGATGTTCAAAAGCCTATAATTTATTGTGGAAAATGCTTAATATCGCTGCATTATTAATCTAGACGCCTCAAAAGTGAAAGATCGGACTAACAAAATTACGATATACGATATCGCGCATAAACTGAATCTGTCGGCATCTACTGTTTCACGTGCATTACAAAATAATCCGCTCATTAACCTGGAAACACGCGAAAAAGTACAAACCGCAGCTACAGAAATGGGCTATGTGCCCAACTGGATTGCTTCCAGTTTGCGTAAGAAACGGTCGAACATTCTCGGCCTTATCGTACCGCGTACTTCCATGTACTTTCAGAGTACGGCTATCAGCGGTATTCAGCACGAGGCGCATAAATATGGGTTCAGCATTGTAATTGGTCAGTCGGATGAAACCGTAGCGATGGAAAAAGAATTAGTACATACTTTTTACTCCCTTCGTGTAGATGGATTACTGGCGGTGGCTTCCATGTTTACCACCAACTTTGATCATTTCAGCCCGTTTATCAAGAACAATATTCCACTGGTATTTTATGATCGTGTACCTACCGATTTCCAGGGTTATACTATTACCGGAGATGATTTCAGAGGCGGCTTCCTGGCCACCGAACACCTGATCAAACAAGGCTGCAAACGTATTGCCCACTTCTCCGGGGTGCTTACCTGTAACCTTTACCAACAAAGGCTTTCAGGCTATAAAGAAGCATTAGCACAATACAATATTCCCTTCGACGAAGAGCTGGTTTATATCCACGACCTGACGATGGACTCGGCGACTGTTGCTGCACAACAATTGTTTGATGCACAAAAAATGCCGGATGGTATGTTTGCAGCTAACGATAGTTCGGCGGTTGCCTTTATCCGTGAAGCGAGGAACAGGAATATTGCTGTTCCCGGGCAGATCAAAGTAGTGGGATATTCCAATGACCTTTCTTCCCGTATTATTTCCCCTTCTTTAACTACTATTGAACAATCGGGTTATAATATGGGGCAGAAGGCTGTGGAAACAATTGTTCAACTGATCAACCATGATGAAACAGTAAAAGTGACAAAAAATTATGTATTCCCGGTGGAGTTAATCAAGCGGGAATCTACCGGAATATAAACTCAATACTAAAAACTGATAACCTACAACTTTATGAAATCTTGCATTTATGTTGCATTATTCTGTATTGCTGCATTTGCCGTATCCTCTTGTAACAAGCGTATCTACGTGCCTAACCAGGTAAATGTTCCATTGTTGAAAGAGAAATATGAATTCAAAGGCAGTGTTACTCCTACTAATCTGCAGGGCGCTTTTGCAGTTACTGATAATATAGCCATCATGGCAAATGGCCAGTACCTCTGGGGATTTAATTATGCAGATCCGACCAATAGTTATGATGACGATGGTTTATTCCGGGATAACAATACCCGCGGAGGATTGATAGAAGGAGCAGTTGGCTTCTTCAAACCTATTGGTGTTAGTAAAAAAGCAGTTTTTGATGTATATGCGGGTTTTGGCAGCGGCAATTTCAAAACGCTGACTGGCAATTACAAATCCGATAATGATGGTACGGGTAACATTAACCTGAACGACTATGTGATAAAAAACCGCTTCAGCAAAGTATTCATACAACCCAGTTTCGGGCTTGCCCATCGTGTGGTGGAAGCAGCGTTCAGCAGTCGTTTTTCGCTGATCAATTTTTACGACAGTAATATTGGCATAAAGGCATTTGAAAATAATGAGCAGGAGCAGACGAAATTTATGCGTATCCACGACAAATCTGTGGTGTTCTATGAGCCGGCATTTACAGTGCGGGTGGGTTATAAATACGTAAAGTTCCAGGCACAGTTACAGTTTTCAACACCGATAAACAGTAATAGTTTCTACGACGATAATACCAACGACCGTAATTTTAATGAGTATTTCCAGCCGGTAAATTTTAATATGGGTGTTGCGATAAATCTGGCGAAGTGGTATGATCGCAGGTGATAGATGAATTTTGGGGAGATGATATAAAAAAGAACGCCTTAGTGTTTGAAACACTAAGGCGTTCTTTTAATAAGTATGGCAGCTACCTACTCTCCCGCATGATAGTGCAGTACCATCGGCCATGAGGGGCTTAACTTCTCTGTTCGGAATGGGAAGAGGTGAACACCCTCGGCATAACCACCATAAGATCTTTAGCCTGTGTGAGCAGGCAATTATATGATGAAGTTCTGAGCGAACTGTAAATCGTATTTGAGTCTCTTAAAGAGATGATCCTGTAACAGCTTTTCTGTTTGGATAGAAATAAATAAAGAAGCCTCAGTGTTTGTACACTAAGGCTTTCTTTTAATAAGTATGGCAGCTACCTACTCTCCCGCATGATAGTGCAGTACCATCGGCCATGAGGGGCTTAACTTCTCTGTTCGGAATGGGAAGAGGTGAACACCCTCGGCATAACCACCATAAGATCTTTTTTGCTTTACAGCAAACTAATAAGATAACATATCGGGAAAGTTGTATTCTAAGACTCTTTAGCGTAATATTTAAAAAATTAAAGCTTACGGGCAATTAGTATTACTCGGCTGCGATGTTACCACCCTTACACCTGTAACCTATCAACGTCGTAGTCTCCGACGGCCCTTAAAAGTAAACTCATCTTGAAGCAGGTTTCACGCTTAGATGCTTTCAGCGTTTATCCTATCCATACATAGCTACTCTGCACTGCACCTGGCGGCACAACAGATACACCAGCGGTATGTACGACCCGGTCCTCTCGTACTAAGGTCATGTCCTCTCAATTTACTAACGATCACAACAGATAGGGACCGAACTGTCTTGCGACGTTCTGAACCCAGTTCACGTGCCACTTTAATCGGCGAACAGCCGAACCCTTGGGACCTTCTCCAGCCCCAGGATGTGACGAACCGACATCGAGGTGCCAAACCTCACCGTCGATATGAGCTCTTGGGTGAGATCAGCCTGTTATCCCCGGAGTACCTTTTATCCTTTGAGCGATGGCCCTTCCATACAGAACCACCGGATCACTTTAGCCTGCTTTCGCACCTGCTCGGCTTGTTTGCCTCACAGTCAAGCACCCTTATACTAATGCGCTCTGCGTACGATTACCAACCGTACTGAGGGTACCTTTGCGAGCCTCCGTTACCTTTTAGGAGGCGACCACCCCAGTCAAACTACCCACCAAACAATGTCTCCCATTGCTGGGATTAGACTCTAAATAACAGAAGGTTGGTATTTCAACGATGACTCCACAACTCCTGGCGAAGCTGCTTCATAGTCTCCCAACTATCCTACACATCTGGCATTCAAAATCAATGTTAAGTTGTAGTGAAGGTTCACGGGGTCTTTCCGTCCCGTTGCGATTAACCGGCATCTTCACCGATACTACAATTTCACCGAGCTCGTGGTAGAGACAGTGTACAACTCATTAGACCATTCGTGCAGGTCGGAACTTACCCGACAAGGAATTTCGCTACCTTAGGACCGTTATAGTTACGGCCGCCGTTTACTGGGGCTTCAGTCAGAAGCTTTGGATTGCTCCGAACATCCTTCCTTAACCTTCCAGCACCGGGCAGGTATCAGGCTCTATACGTCATCTTTCGATTTTGCAGGGCCCTGTGTTTTTGTTAAACAGTTGGTTGTACCATTTTACTGAGGCCGCATCACTGCGGCACGCCTTATCCCGAAGTTACAGCGTCAATTTGCCTAGTTCCTTTACCACGGATCACTCGAGCGCCTGAGAATACTCATCTCGACTACCTGTGTCGGTTTACGGTACGGGCTGCTATAAACGAACCTTAGAAGTTTTTCTTGGAAGTCTGATTAGGGATACTATCAGCGCGGCCGAAGCTTTGCTGTACTATCAGGTTTCAGCATCTCTGGCGGATTTTCCTACCAAAAATATACCTACGCCCTTTAACGCACTATTCCGTAAGTGCGCGATCCTTTCACTACTCCGTTACTCCATCGAATTTATAGCAGGTACTGGAATATTCACCAGTTTGCCATCAGCTTCACCTTTCGGCTTTGCCTAAGGACCCGACTAACCCTGATCCGATTAGCGTTGATCAGGAACCCTTAGTCTTACGGCGATAAGATTTTTCATCTTATTTATCGTTACTTATGCCTACATTTTCTTTTCTAAACGCTCCAGCATGTTTCACAACACACCTTCGATGCAGTTTAGAATGCTCCCCTACCGTCTAGCA
>NZ_CP181478.1:6192500-6197500 GCF_057126945.1 Chitinophaga sp. G7 BAM 1005
CCGCCGTTTACTGGGGCTTCAGTCAGAAGCTTTGGATTGCTCCGAACATCCTTCCTTAACCTTCCAGCACCGGGCAGGTATCAGGCTCTATACGTCATCTTTCGATTTTGCAGGGCCCTGTGTTTTTGTTAAACAGTTGGTTGTACCATTTTACTGAGGCCGCATCACTGCGGCACGCCTTATCCCGAAGTTACAGCGTCAATTTGCCTAGTTCCTTTACCACGGATCACTCGAGCGCCTGAGAATACTCATCTCGACTACCTGTGTCGGTTTACGGTACGGGCTGCTATAAACGAACCTTAGAAGTTTTTCTTGGAAGTCTGATTAGGGATACTATCAGCGCGGCCGAAGCTTTGCTGTACTATCAGGTTTCAGCATCCCGGACGGATTTACCAATCCAGAATATACCTACGCCCTTTAACGCACTATTCCGTAAGTGCGCGATCCTTTCACTACTCCGTTACTCCATCGAATTTATAGCAGGTACTGGAATATTCACCAGTTTGCCATCAGCTTCACCTTTCGGCTTTGCCTAAGGACCCGACTAACCCTGATCCGATTAGCGTTGATCAGGAACCCTTAGTCTTACGGCGATAAGATTTTTCATCTTATTTATCGTTACTTATGCCTACATTTTCTTTTCTAAACGCTCCAGCATGTTTCGCAACACACCTTCGATGCAGTTTAGAATGCTCCCCTACCGTCTAGCACCTTAATGCTAGGCCTAAAGCTTCGGTTATATGTTTGATGCCCGATTATTTTCCGTGCCCAAACCCTCGACCAGTGAGCTGTTACGCACTCTTTAAATGAATGGCTGCTTCCAAGCCAACATCCTGGCTGTTTTAGGATTTGAACCGCGTTTGTTCAACTTAACATATCATTAGGGACCTTAGCTGTTAGTCTGGGTTATTTCCCTCTCGGCCATGGACCTTAGCGCCCACAGCCTCACTCCTGGAGATTATATTATAGCATTCGGAGTTTATTAGGGTTTGGTAGGCGGTGAAGCCCCCTAGCCCAATTAGTAGCTCTACCTCTATAATACGTCTATATCCAAGGCTGTTCCTAAAAACATTTCGGGGAGAACGAGCTATCTCTCAGTTTGATTGGCCTTTCACCCCTATCCACAGGTCATCCCATAGCTTTTCAACGCTAATGAGTTCGGGCCTCCAGTTAGTTTTACCTAACCTTCACCCTGCCCATGGATAGATCACAAAGTTTCGCGTCTACCCCCACTGACTGATTCGCTCTGTTAGAACTTGCTTTCGCTACGGCTCCGGTACTGAAGACCTTAACCTTGCCAGTGAGGAGTAACTCGTAGGCTCATTATGCAAAAGGCACGCCGTCACCATTACTGGCTCCGACCGCTTGTAAGCGCACGGTTTCAGGAACTATTTCACTCTCCTGTTCGGAGTACTTTTCACCTTTCCCTTACGGTACTGGTTCACTATCGGTATCTAAGGAGTATTTAGCCTTACCAGATGGTGCTGGCAGTTTCATACAGGATTCCTCCGGTCCCGCACTACTCAGGATACTACACGTCCATCAGAATTTCTGTCTACAGGGCTATCACCTGCTACGGCTCATCTTTCCAGATGATTCAACTTGATCTGACTTTCTAAAAGTAGTCCTACAACCCCGGACAGAATTGCTTCGATCCGGTTTGGGCTCTTCCCCGTTCGCTCGCCACTACTTAGGGAATCATTATTTATTTTCTTTTCCTGCAGGTACTTAGATGTTTCAGTTCCCTGCGTTGGCTCTCTTTCGAGTGACATACCTTCAGTATGCCGGGTTGTCCCATTCGGAAATCTACGGATGTAACGATCGTTTGCATCTCCCCGTAGCTTATCGCAGCTTACCACGTCCTTCGTCGCCTCTTAGATCCTAGGCATCCACCATGCGCTCTTATTCGCTTTAAAAAATTTAGTATTTAGATATCACTATCTTGAATACAACTTGCATTTCCCAATATGTCAAAGAACTTTTAATCACTGACTTCTCTTTCGAGATTTCATTTACGTGATTATTGATGATGTGTGAGATCCGATCCCGGTGACGCTTTAGTCAAACATCTTCTTGTTATTATTATAAGAACTTATACTCTGTATTGTACTGTTTGTGTTGGGGTTGCAAAGGTAGTGATCTTATATTTAATCACCAAAATTTTCTTTAAGTATTTTGCATCTTTAATTATCTTAGTATCAGTGACTTATCTATTGGGAAAGTGCTATTAATATCTTCGATAATCAAACCCCTATTTTACAAAGAACACTAGCTTTTTTGAAGCGGATGGCAAAGATATGCCCTTTATCATTCGCAAACAAAACTATTTGAGTTTTCTCTCAAACTATTTTTCAATCTTATTTCAAATTGTTTTCAACCTTACTGTTGAGTGTAATTTTATAATCCGTGAAGGATCATTGCTTTAGAGTAAAAATGTACTGACGCTTTGTGAAATTATCTGCTCTTTAGCAGATGCGTCTACTCTTAAAGAAAGAAAAAGCCTTAGTGCAAACGCACCAAGGCTTTCTTTTAATAAGTATGGCAGCTACCTACTCTCCCGCATGATAGTGCAGTACCATCGGCCATGAGGGGCTTAACTTCTCTGTTCGGAATGGGAAGAGGTGAACACCCTCGGCATAACCACCATAAGATCTTCTTTGCTATTACAGCAAACTAATAAGATAACATATCGGGAAAGTTGTATTCTAAGACTCTTTAGCGTAATATTTAAAAAATTAAAGCTTACGGGCAATTAGTATTACTCGGCTGCGATGTTACCACCCTTACACCTGTAACCTATCAACGTCGTAGTCTCCGACGGCCCTTAAAAGTAAACTCATCTTGAAGCAGGTTTCACGCTTAGATGCTTTCAGCGTTTATCCTATCCATACATAGCTACTCTGCACTGCACCTGGCGGCACAACAGATACACCAGCGGTATGTACGACCCGGTCCTCTCGTACTAAGGTCATGTCCTCTCAATTTACTAACGATCACAACAGATAGGGACCGAACTGTCTTGCGACGTTCTGAACCCAGTTCACGTGCCACTTTAATCGGCGAACAGCCGAACCCTTGGGACCTTCTCCAGCCCCAGGATGTGACGAACCGACATCGAGGTGCCAAACCTCACCGTCGATATGAGCTCTTGGGTGAGATCAGCCTGTTATCCCCGGAGTACCTTTTATCCTTTGAGCGATGGCCCTTCCATACAGAACCACCGGATCACTTTAGCCTGCTTTCGCACCTGCTCGGCTTGTTTGCCTCACAGTCAAGCACCCTTATACTAATGCGCTCTGCGTACGATTACCAACCGTACTGAGGGTACCTTTGCGAGCCTCCGTTACCTTTTAGGAGGCGACCACCCCAGTCAAACTACCCACCAAACAATGTCTCCCATTGCTGGGATTAGACTCTAAATAACAGAAGGTTGGTATTTCAACGATGACTCCACAACTCCTGGCGAAGCTGCTTCATAGTCTCCCAACTATCCTACACATCTGGCATTCAAAATCAATGTTAAGTTGTAGTGAAGGTTCACGGGGTCTTTCCGTCCCGTTGCGATTAACCGGCATCTTCACCGATACTACAATTTCACCGAGCTCGTGGTAGAGACAGTGTACAACTCATTAGACCATTCGTGCAGGTCGGAACTTACCCGACAAGGAATTTCGCTACCTTAGGACCGTTATAGTTACGGCCGCCGTTTACTGGGGCTTCAGTCAGAAGCTTTGGATTGCTCCGAACATCCTTCCTTAACCTTCCAGCACCGGGCAGGTATCAGGCTCTATACGTCATCTTTCGATTTTGCAGGGCCCTGTGTTTTTGTTAAACAGTTGGTTGTACCATTTTACTGAGGCCGCATCACTGCGGCACGCCTTATCCCGAAGTTACAGCGTCAATTTGCCTAGTTCCTTTACCACGGATCACTCGAGCGCCTGAGAATACTCATCTCGACTACCTGTGTCGGTTTACGGTACGGGCTGCTATAAACGAACCTTAGAAGTTTTTCTTGGAAGTCTGATTAGGGATACTATCAGCGCGGCCGAAGCTTTGCTGTACTATCAGGTTTCAGCATCTCTGGCGGATTTTCCTACCAAAAATATACCTACGCCCTTTAACGCACTATTCCGTAAGTGCGCGATCCTTTCACTACTCCGTTACTCCATCGAATTTATAGCAGGTACTGGAATATTCACCAGTTTGCCATCAGCTTCACCTTTCGGCTTTGCCTAAGGACCCGACTAACCCTGATCCGATTAGCGTTGATCAGGAACCCTTAGTCTTACGGCGATAAGATTTTTCATCTTATTTATCGTTACTTATGCCTACATTTTCTTTTCTAAACGCTCCAGCATGTTTCACAACACACCTTCGATGCAGTTTAGAATGCTCCCCTACCGTCTAGCACCTTAATGCTAGGCCTAAAGCTTCGGTTATATGTTTGATGCCCGATTATTTTCCGTGCCCAAACCCTCGACCAGTGAGCTGTTACGCACTCTTTAAATGAATGGCTGCTTCCAAGCCAACATCCTGGCTGTTTTAGGATTTGAACCGCGTTTGTTCAACTTAACATATCATTAGGGACCTTAGCTGTTAGTCTGGGTTATTTCCCTCTCGGCCATGGACCTTAGCGCCCACAGCCTCACTCCTGGAGATTATATTATAGCATTCGGAGTTTATTAGGGTTTGGTAGGCGGTGAAGCCCCCTAGCCCAATTAGTAGCTCTACCTCTATAATACGTCTATATCCAAGGCTGTTCCTAAAAACATTTCGGGGAGAACGAGCTATCTCTCAGTTTGATTGGCCTTTCACCCCTATCCACAGGTCATCCCATAGCTTTTCAACGCTAATGAGTTCGGGCCTCCAGTTAGTTTTACCTAACCTTCACCCTGCCCATGGATAGATCACAAAGTTTCGCGTCTACCCCCACTGACTGATTCGCTCTGTTAGAACTTGCTTTCGCTACGGCTCCGGTACTGAAGACCTTAACCTTGCCA
>NZ_CP181478.1:6207500-7637320 GCF_057126945.1 Chitinophaga sp. G7 BAM 1005
CTTTTTTTCAGCAGTCGTCATTTCAGGCACTACTTCTGCTCCTACCGGCGCTCCTGCTGCATCTGCAATTACCACTTCTTCTTCACTGCGTTTCTTCTTCTTTTTGCTCTTTACCGGTTCCTCTTCCGTAACCGCAATGCCATAGCCACTGGAATCCGTAATGATGTTAGCAGGATGTTCTGTATCGTCAAAGATTTTTTTCCTTTTCTTTTTGGCGCGTACCGGCGCTTCTTCTGTAGCGGTTACCGGCACTTCCACCACTACCGGCGCAGCAGCTTCTGTAGTGGCTGCAACAGCCGTGGGCGCTTTATCATCCTGGAATTCTATAAAGTCGGGATCTCCTTCTTTTGCTTTATGTTTCTTTGATTTCTTTTTTACCGGCTCTTCGGCAGGAGCAGCGGCCTTCTCTGCTTCATCGGCAGCGGCCTCACTGGCGGCGGTTTTACCTTCTTCTGCCAGTACACTGCTCAAAATAGCCTGTTCTTCTTCTGTTAAAGGTTCTCTTTCTCCTTTATTGCGTTTCTTCCGGGGTTTCTTCACCTCTGCTCCGGCAGCCACCGGCGTTACTTCCGCAGGAGCTGCTTCTTTTTTCACTTCCGGCTCAGGCTCCGGCTCATTCCTGTCGTCGCCGCCTACCACTACTTTATCCAGCGCAGAAGCAAAAGGATTGCCTGATTTGGCGGGAGCCACCGGCTTAGCAGGGCCGGTTACAATTGCTTTATCGGCAAAAGTAGTTTCCAGGTCTTTCTGCAGGTTGGTCATCATTTCCTTTTTGGCGGTATCCAGTTCCGGCACAATAGAGTCTGCTGCCGGAGGCGCTGCTGCCAGGGCAGTTTCGCCTGCATCTGACCTGAGTTCCCGGAAGGTTTGCAGGTTATATAAAGAATAACCGGCTTCGCCGGACTGTTTCAGCAGAAAGCCCTGATCACCTTTTGTTATTCTAAGGTTAAACTGTGCTTCTTTGGATTCTTTGTTTGCAAAACCCACTGTAATGGGCGCCGTACCTGTTTCCAACCGGGGGATAATAATATAGCCCCTTTCAGTGGAACTCAGCACTTTGCCGTTATGTTTTACATAAAACGGCTGTCCCTTCTCGCTCTGAATATACACGTAGTGGAGTTGTTCCTGCGCCCACAAACGGCCGCATAGTAACAGACATGCCCATACGAATATTAGTGTCCTGTATTTAAGATGCATACTATAAATTGGTATAAAACTGTCCTTGTGCAAATATTATTCCAGCACGATCAGCACTTCGCCTTTTTCCACTGCGGTGCGCTCTGTTACCTTGATTTCTTTTACGATAGCATCTGACCCGGCCTTGAATACGTTCTCCATTTTCATGGCTTCCAGTATCAGTACCGGGTCGCCTTTTTTGATGGCCTGTCCGGGGGTTACCAGTACTTTCAGCACCAGTCCGGGCATCGGCGCCTTGATGTCATTCACCTTTTTGGTCATCACATCTTTGATCCCCATTGACGCCAGCAGCTGGTCGATCGGCTCTTCTATCACCACTTCAAACTGCTGCTGATCTATCTGTAACACCACGGTTTTAGTATCTTTCTCTATCCTCAACACCTGCGCCTGGTAGCTGCGGCCATCCATTATAACGCTGTAGTCGCCGGTAGGCAGCTTCACTGCCGACCAATCCACTTCCTGGTTATCGCAGGTAAGCTTTGTATCGTTATTAACGGCAAATTTAGATTTACCATTCACTATTGCTTTGATCATAATGCTGTTTTATTGGCCTGTAAGCTCAACAAAAATAGCATTTTTAACCACTTACCTCATATTTGGCCCATTTGTTTAAATTTGACTCTTTTTAATTGGCGCAAGCCGATACATTTGTTTAAAACAGTCTTTTACATGAATCTACATCTGAAGCAATCCCTGATGGGGATGCTGATCGGAGGAATAGCCGGACTGGGGATGAGCACTTCCCTGATGGCCCAATCTGACAAAGCTGCCCAGGAAGACCCCGCACTAAAGATCTACCGCGCATCCGCCACCAAAGTGAACGACCTGGTACACACTAAGCTGGACGTACGTTTCGACTACGCCAAGCGGTATCTCTACGGCAAAGCCTGGATAACCCTCAGGCCGCATTTTTATGCCACCGACTCCCTCACCCTGGATGCGAAAGGCATGGACATTAAAGAAGTGGCAGTAGTAAAAGCAGGTAAAAGCACGCCGCTGAAATACAGCTACGACGATCTGCAATTGCATATCGCTTTGAATAAAAGCTACAAACCCACTGAGTCATATATCATCTATATCAGTTATACTGCAAAACCCGATGAACTCAAAGTAAAGGGAAGCGCCGCTATTTCTGAAGCCAAAGGACTTTATTTTATCAATCCCGATGGCAAAGATCCTAAAAAGCCCACCCAGATATGGACACAGGGCGAAACGGAAGCCTCTTCTGCCTGGTTTCCCACTATCGATAAAACCAACCAGAAATGCACCGAGGAAATCAGCATGACCGTGGAAAAGAAATATGTAACCCTTTCCAACGGTAAGCTGGTAAGCCAGAAAAACAATGCCGACGGCACCCGTACAGATACCTGGAAGATGGATCTCCCCCACTCTCCTTACCTGTTTATGATGGCCGTAGGCGAGTATGCCATTGTAAAAGATACCTGGCGCGGCAAA
This sequence comes from Chitinophaga sp. G7 BAM 1005, assembly GCF_057126945.1. Taxonomy (NCBI): domain Bacteria; kingdom Pseudomonadati; phylum Bacteroidota; class Chitinophagia; order Chitinophagales; family Chitinophagaceae; genus Chitinophaga; species Chitinophaga sp. G7 BAM 1005. The sequence continues at coordinate 6,210,153 of NZ_CP181478.1, forward strand.
GAAGTAAATTACTACGTAGAAAAGCCTTTTGAGAAATATGCCAAAAACATTTTTGGCAACACACCCGAAATGCTCACCTTCTATTCCAAAATACTGGGATATGATTATCCCTGGGTGAAGTATTCCCAGATCACCGGCCGCGACTACGTTTCCGGCGCTATGGAAAATACCACCGCCACCCTTCACGGGGAGTTTATACAGAAAACAGACCGGGAACTGCTCGACAACAACAATTTCAATGAAAGCGTAATTGCGCATGAACTGTTCCACCACTGGTTCGGCGACCTGGCCACTGCGGAGTCCTGGAGCAATCTTACCGTAAATGAATCCTTTGCAGACTACAGCGAATACCTGTGGCTGGAGCATAAATATGGTAAGGATGCTGCTGATGAACACAGCCTGGAAGCGGCACAGTCGTACATGTCGATGGTGCAATACGCCGGCGATAAAGACCTGGTGCGCTTCCATTATCACGACAAAGAAGATATGTTTGACCAGATCACCTATCAGAAAGGTGGCCGTATCCTGCATATGCTCCGCAATGCTATTGGAGATTCTGCCTTCTTCAAATCCCTGAACCTTTACCTGAAAACAAATGCCTTTAAAGCTACAGAAGCTCACCAGCTGCGTTTGGCGGTAGAAGAAGTAACCGGCAGGGATATGAACTGGTTCTTCAATGAGTGGTATTTTGGTAAGGGCTTCCCCCAGCTGGACATCAGCTATAAGTATAACGATGCCGCCAACACGGTGACCGTTATTTTACAGCAGATCCAGAAAGATAGTAAAGTATGGCACATCCCGATGGCCATTGATGTATATGCAGGCGGCAAAGCAAACAGGCATAACATCTTCATGGAAAACAGGGTAGATTCCTTTACCTTCTCTTATACGACTAAACCTGACCTGGTAAATGTAGATGCGGATAAGATAGTTTTAGCCAAGATAGATGATCACCGGGCGTTTAGCACTTATGCCTATCAATACGCCCATGCGCCTAATTACATGGACCGCCATATTGCAATAGATGAAGCAGCAGATGCACAGGCCACCAATCCGGAAGCGGTGAAACTGTTGGTGCTGGCTTTGAAAGATAAATACCACGGCTTGAGAACCTATACCATCGGAAAGCTGAACCTGGGCAATGAAGCTGTAAAAACTGCTGCGCTGCCCGTTTTGATGGATCTTGCCAAACAAGACCCCAGCTCCCTGGTACGTGCTGCTGCGTTGCAGCAACTGGGTGAATTGAAAGATCCGCAGTATGCCGCTTTATTTGAAGCAGCAACAAAAGATAAATCCTATGCTGTAGAAGCCGCCGGCCTGGAAGGCTTAGCCACCCTGGATTTAGACAAAGCATATAACATTGCCAAACAACTGGAAAGTGACACCAAAGGTAAACTGGTGAATGCTATTGCCGGTGTATATGCCCGGAAAGGCAATGCTTCCGATGTTACTTTTGTGGCAACGAAGTTTGACGAAACCTCCGGTCAGGACAAGCTGAATGCGGCTTTCGATTACCTGGGTTTCTTATCAAAGATCAATAATACCCCTGCTGTGATCAAAGGTGTGGACCAGGTAAAAGCCATGACCGCACAATTTAACAACTCACAGGTAAGCACTTACATCAGCAACTGGATGCAGGAAATCAGCAAAAGCAAATCGCAGGAAGCTACGGCCGTTACCGGCGCCAACCGCGACGAGCTGCTGAAACAGGCAGACTATATGCTTAAAGCATCAGAGGAGATCAGGAAGAGTATTAAATAGCGCGTAGGTTGTCTTTCTCAGGATTAAACTGATTAGACTGATTACCTTGATTTTACTTTTTGGATTTTACAAATGATTTTAACTGATTAGGGGAGATATAAGCGAATACCGCTTATATCTCCCCTAATCAGTTAAAATCAAAAGTGATCAAATCCCTAAATCAGTTTAATCAGTTTAATCCTGAGAAAGACAACCTACGCGACAATCTCCACCAGGGCATTGATCTTAGGGTCCCACCGCCAGGGAGTATTGGCGAGTTTTACGCCACCTAGCCAGCGATGTTCGAGTGATACATAGTCGAGATAATTTTCTTCTTCTTCCAGTATTTCCCTTCCCAGGCTGGTAATTTTCAACATCTGGTCGTGTTCTTCAATTACGCCGGCATTAGCCATGCGATGGATAAGGATATCGAGCTGGAAGTTGGTGAAGCCGTATATTTCCAGTTCATTCCAGAAAAGCATGTAGAGGTCGTACCAGCGGTAACTGCCGAGTACCAGGCGAAGCAGGAAATAGTTTTCGATGGCGCTCAGGCCGGTATTAACATCGGGGAAACGTTTCAGGTGCGCGTTGATGGCTGCGGGCAGGTATTTCAGATTGCCGGCAGAGAGTTTACTGACTGTTTCCAGCACTTGTGGGGTACTCAGGCACCAGGCGTCCCATACATCAACGGCCCAGGTGATATCGTTTGGATGAAGCAGTGTACGTTGTTCAAAGATTTGCGGGAAGTCTTCCGCAGTGGGGTGATGGTGCAGATCGACCAGGCTGATGGGAGGAAGGGTAGTGACCCGGCTACTGAGGTAATAAAGGATGAAGAGCATATTAACCTGGCAGAACAGGTCATATTCAAACCACAACACAATTTCGTCTGTACCGGAGCCGGAGAGAGCTAATTTCTCCAGCTCCTGTACTACATTGGTATAGTAAGTTTGTTTATCGATTCCGTAGTGGAATTCGAGGTGTTTGGCGCGGCTTTCAAAGAATTCAGTGAGGTCTTTTGTATATTTTACTTTGCCTTCGCACATCATTTCCCGGCATACCACTATTTCTCCCGGCACCTTGCTTTCCCGGAACAAGGCAAGGGTAGCATCTCCATTTAACACATGCAAATATGACATAAAATAGTTTTCCTGCTTTACCAGCTGCCACTTGCGCCACCGCCGCCGCCTGAGCCTCCTCCGAAGCCGCCGAAGCCTCCTCCACCACCGGACCATCCACCGCCGCCGCTGCCGCTGCCAAAGCCTCCCATGCCGCCTATTACCGGCCATATCCATCCACCGCGTCTGTTGTAGGTGGTTCCGCCGCCTCTGCCGCCGCCACCGCCACGACCAATGATGGAAACGATAATCACGATGACCATGATGATCAGGAATATGACTCCCGGGCTGATGCCGGGTTTGCTTTGCCGCGGATCTGCGCGGTATTCGCCGGCAGCTGCTTTCTCAATGGCTTCTACGGCGCCATCCAGGCCCTGATAGTAGTGTCCTTCACGGAAAGCTGGCTTTATGATTTGTGAAATGATCTGGTTGGCGACCGCGTCGGGTACTACGCCTTCCATGCCATAGCCCGTTTCAATCCTGATCTTCCTGTCTTCCACTGAAACAAGAATAAGGATACCATTGTTCTTGCCTTTGGTACCTATTCCCCAATCGCGCAATATTTTTAATGATACCTGACTGATATCGTAGTCGCCGATGGACTTGAGTGTAACAATTGCTATCTGCGTGGAGGTGCTGTCGAAGTAGGCCACTACTTTTTGTTCGAGGGCATCATCTTCTGTTTTCAGCAATACGCCTGCAAAGTCATTAACTAAAGTGGGAGGATTAGGCCGGGGCGGTATATTCTGTGCATTTGCCAGCAAACCCGCCATCATTAATAATCCCGGTAAAAACCAGCGTAGTATCCTCATTGTATCAAAGCTAAAATCGTTTAAAAAGAGTGGCTTTTATTTGCCGAAGACGATATCGTCGGGCAGTTCATTAGCATCATTACCGGCTTCGTGCGGGAAAAAAGCGCGGAGTGAGGCGCCTATTTCCGCTATACATGCTTCAATGCCATCGATAATACGATTGTTCTGAAAGTAGTCGATTAATAATCCTGCTTCTTTCACCCAGAATTCATCACCTACTTTCTCATGTATGCCCTGGTCGCCCAGGATGGCAAACTGCCGGTCTTTAATGGCCACATATACCAATACGCCGTTGCGCAATTTTGTTTTTCCCATATCGAGTGATACGAAAGCTTCTTTCGCTCTATCCATAGGGTCCACGTAGCTGCAATGGCTTTCTACAAACAACCTGATTTCTCCGGAAGTAAGCCGTTCTGCTACCCGGATAGCCTGCACGAGTCTTTCTTTCTCCGTTTCTGAAAAAATCTCTTTTCGTTTAAAAGGGAAAATGCGCATGCTGTATATAATTTTTTTGATTTCCGGTCCGGGATGCTAGTATTACGCCAGCACCCCGGAGGCGGCCTATCTTTTAAAGGTTGTTTTAGAATTTAACCTGTGGAGCATTTTCGGAACCCGCGGCTGCTTCGAAATAACCTTTTTGTTTAAAGCCAGTGATACTGGCTACAATGTTGTTTGGGAAAGTACGAACGGAGCTGTTGTAAGCATTTACGGCTTCGTTGAAGTCGTTACGGGCTACGTTAATCCTGTTTTCCGTTCCTTCCAGTTGTGCCTGGAGGTTCTGGAAGTTAGCATTTGCTTTCAGGTCGGGGTAGGCTTCCGATACGGCGAGTAAGCGGCCCAGTGCCTGGCTTAACTGACCTTGTGCAGCCTGGTATTGCTGAATTTTTTCAGGGCTGAGATCATTCACATCAACTTTGATCTGGGTAGCGCTGGCGCGTGCCTGGATCACTTTTTCGAGGGTTTCAGTTTCGAAATTAGCGGCGCCTTTCACTGTGGCCACCAGGTTAGGGATCAGATCAGCACGGCGTTGATAGCTACTTTGTACCACTCCCCATTTATTTTTCACGTTTTCTTCTTTAGTCACGAGGCTGTTGTATTTACCACAACCTAACATGACCAGCAATGCGAGTACTACGATAACAATAATTCCTGTTTTCATCTGAATTTAAATTTAAGTTTTAAGTGCCGGCAAATGTGCAAAAGGTATTCCCGATTTTACACTTGCCGGTGTAAGTAGTTTTTTCACCGGTGAACGCTATAAAAAAAGCGGTTAACGCGCGCTTTTCATAACTACACGAAAATATGGAAACTCCCCCACTAAATCGCTATTGGATAAGGAAACCGCTATTTTTTAAAAAAGTTCATTCATCCTTGAAATATTCATCATAAAACAGTATGTTTATATGTACCTTTGTTGCGTGTAAAACGTTGACCGTTTTACTATATGATTTAAGATGAATGGGGCAGAATGGACACAAAATCGATATCGAAAGTTTCATTGTTTCTAACTCATTTATTATCAATAACTTGGAACTAAGTCTGCTTAAATGAGTGCACAACACATCCATATACTCTATATTGATGATGAGATACACAATCTGAATGCTTTCAAAGCTTCATTCAGGAGGTTGTACAACGTAGTTACAGCCACTTCTGCAGAAGAAGCAGAAAAGCTGCTGGCAGAACAGGAATTTCACATCATTATCTCGGACCAGCGGATGCCCAAAACAACCGGGATAGAGTTTTTTGAATCAATACTGGAAAAGTACCCCGAGCCTATACGTATGCTGCTGACCGGCTATGCTGATATCAACGCGGTAGTAGATGCTATTAACAAAGGACAGGTCTATAAATATTTCTCCAAACCCTGGAATGAAGAGGAGTTGAAACACAATATCGAGAAGGCATATGAAGTGTATGCCCTCCGCAAAGAGAACAAAGAGTTAACCGCCAAATTGCTTGATGTAAACCAGAAACTGGAGTTCCTGGTAAGACAGAAACTAATTTCCTGATCATTATTGGAGGCAGTGAAAATAAGGAGGAGTTCCTGTGAAGTGGGGACGGGCCTACTTATGCCTTACTGTTGCGTTGCACGCAAGGTGGACTTGATCAGGATAACATATGCTCATTCCCGTTGGTGTAACAGCACTGTGTGAGGTGTACACAAAGTAACATTATACTTCTTCCCGCGCGCGTCTTTGTAATGCGGCACCTTCTTTACATCCGGTATTACGGTTACCCGTTGTTTTATAACTGCCGGCGCCACCACTGCGAGTATATCTGCCGCTACCAACCGGCGGTTTGCCGTTGCCAGCGAATCATTGAAACTTCTTACCTGTACTATTACCAGCAACATTCCTTTTCCCGGCAGCGCCACATCCAGCTCAATATCACTGAAGCGTGTATCCATACCGATCATAACAGTAGCAGTACGACTACCTGTTATACGCCGTTCCAGGAAACTAACGCGGACAGCAATGGCCTTCACCTCCAGGTGAGTAGCTGTGCCCTCCGGCCGCAATGTTTGCGCGGGTATGGTTACTACTCCGGCAGGTGACATCACCGGCTGCTGACAGAAGAAATTCTCCACGCCGGCGTGCCTGTTGAACCGGAAGCCCTTTAACATTTGCAACTGACCTTTCCCTGCGGAGATCAACGTTTTGTTCAGACGGTTCACCAATGAGCCATCGCGGGAGATATCCAGGTGGGGCACAACAGCCTGCCTGACCAGTTTTCCTTTCCTGCTGGCGATACCGAAATCCCGCGATGCATGCCGGGTAGCGGCGGTTTGCCGCACTGTTTCGGGCATGGTACGGACAAAATATTGCCCGTTCCTCCGGTAACCGATCAGGTTACCCAGCTTGCCCGTAAAGCTGATTATTCCTGTTTGTTTTGCCATAAGCGTTAACTTTTTTACTGAAAATAAGATAAAACCACGGGAGGGTTTCCGGGCCGGATTTAGAGATTGGCAAAAGGGAGAGTATCGTGTATTGGATATTATTCAAACGGGAATGGATTACCGCTCCGCTTTCTCCAAGGCGTCATGAACTACCATTCGAAACTATCTAAATCTGTAAATGTTGATTTTCCTTTAACTTGCACCACATTGTGAACTTAATTTCCTAGAATCATGCAAGTTTGGAAAGATTACCAGGCAGAGAACAAAGATCGTTTCCTGGATGAATTACTGGCGCTGTTACGCATTCCTTCTGTGAGTGCGGATTCCCGTCACAATAAAGATACCCGGCAATGTGCAGAGGCGGTAAAAGTACGTTTGGAAGAAGCCGGCGCAGATAAAGTAGAAGTGTGTCAGACTGCTGGTCACCCGATCGTTTATGGCGAAAAGATCATAGATCCATCCTTACCCACCGTACTGGTATACGGTCACTATGATGTACAGCCTGCAGATCCGCTGGAGCTGTGGCATAGCGGTCCGTTTGAACCGGTGATCAAAGATGGTAATATATATGCCCGTGGCAGTGCAGACGACAAAGGCCAGTTTTACATGCATGTAAAGGCTTTTGAAACCATGAACAAAACCAACACCATTCCCTGCAATATCAAATTTATGATTGAAGGGGAAGAAGAAGTGGGTTCTGCTAACCTCGGCATCTTCCTGAAAGAAAACAAGGAGCGCCTGAAAGCAGATGTGGTGCTGATTTCAGATACCTCCATGATCAGCCTGGAAAACCCATCCATTGATACCGGCCTGCGTGGACTGGCTTATATGGAAGTGGAAGTAACCGGCCCTAACCGCGACCTGCACAGCGGTGTGTATGGTGGCGCCGTGGCTAACCCGGCTACTATTCTGGCCAAAATGATTGCTTCCCTGCATGATGAAAATAATCACATCACCATTCCCGGCTTCTACGATAAAGTACAGGAACTGAGCACAGAAGAAAGAGCTGCCCTGAACGCCGCTCCTTTTGATGAAGAAGAATACAAAAAAGACCTGGGTGTAGATGATGTTTGGGGAGAGAAAGGATTTACCACTATCGAAAGAACCGGTATCCGGCCAACACTGGAAGTAAACGGTATCTGGGGTGGTTATACCGGCGAAGGTTCCAAAACCGTATTGCCATCAAAAGCATTTGCCAAGATTTCCATGCGCCTTGTTCCTAACCAGGACTGGCACGAAATATCGGACCTGTTCACCAAACATATTGAAGCCATTGCGCCAAAGAGTGTGAAGGTGAAAGTAACCAAGCATCATGGCGGCAGCCCGTATGTTACGCCAATCGACTCAGTGGCATTTAAGGCAGCGCACAAAGCCATCAACGCTACTTTTGGCAAAGATCCTATCCCGGTGCGCGGAGGTGGTAGTATTCCTATCGTAGCACTGTTTGAAAAGGAACTGGGGCTGAAAACAGTACTGATGGGCTTTGGACTGGACAGCGACAATCTCCACTCTCCCAACGAGAAGTATGGTTTAGCCAATTATTACAAAGGCATTGAAACCATTCCTTATTTCCACAAATTTTTTGCGGAAATGAGTAAATAGCCAAACCGGCGGCAGCCACGGTTGCCGCCGGCTTAAAGTTTTGAATATGAGTAATACCGAAAAAGTACGCGTTGATAAATATCTCTGGTCCATCAGGGTGTTTAAAACCCGCAGCCAGGCTGCAGATGCCTGCGACGGCGGTAAAGTAAAGATGAACGGCTCCTCTGTAAAAGCCGCTAAACCCGTGAATCCAGGGGATAAATTTGAGATCAGGAGCGAAGCCCGTAAATGGGTGATTGAAGTGGTAAGCGTGATCTCCAACCGGGTTCCGTATAGTGAAGCTATTAAACATTATATAGATACTACCCCTGATGAGGATAAACTGGCGCCAGCCTTTGTTGCGTCTGTATTCCAGACTGGTAAGCGTCAGAGTAAGATTGGCCGGCCAACGAAGAAGGATCGGCGGAGTATTGAAGGGTTTATGGAAGGGGATGAGGAGGAGTGATGTATTTAATGCAGCATATCTTTAAAAGGTTCCTCTTTGTACTTCAGAGGAGCCTTTTGTTTTTTCATAGCCGGTCTTTCAGCTCCTGCTGTACTTCCCAGGCAAGGTCTTTTATTTTTTCCATTTCGGCGATGCTGAAAACCGCTGCATGATGGCGTGTTTCGCGCGCCTTTTTGTAAAAGGTGCTTTCACTCCATCCGCATTCTTCACAAACTTTTTCGCGGAATTTAACTGCGTTACCGGCAAAGCCTTCGAGGAGAGAACGGAGGGGATTGGTTTGTACAGTTTTTGTTGGTTGCATGATATGTATGGTTTTGGTTAACAAAGTTTGGAATTACAACAAGTAATTAAGACTTTTTAGCTTGTCAAGCTAATTCAAAGATAATGCTTTTTATATTATTGTGTGCTTATTCGCACACATATTTTCTATTCATTTTGTTCATATTCGACTTGAATATGGATATCAATAAGCAAGAGGAACTAAAACAGTTTGGCAATAAATTACGCCAATTGCGGGAGCAAAAGGGATGGAGTTTGCGCCAGATGGCAACAAATTGCAGTATTGATTTTTCCAATCTGGGGCAAATGGAAAAGGGTAGAGTGGATGTGAGATTTTCTACTATTATTGAATTAGCTAAGGTATTAGAAGTTACCCCGTGTGATTTATTTGATTGTTAGATCAACATCTTTGCCCTCTGTATAAGTTTCATGTATATCGTAAACTTTATTTAAAGATGGTTAAATTTCATGTATATCGTAAACAGATCAATTTCTAGCTTCTAACTTATCAATATCATCCAAATCTTTATGGCGACCTGCGGCTTTCTTTGCCTGTATAAGATTATTTAAATGCAGGTACTTTATCTCCAAATCACCGTCAATAAATATTTGAACTAAAGCAGCAGCTTCCTTAAAATCCACTCCTTTCAACTTCGTCAGGATATCTATTCCTACAGGAGAGCGTCCAAATGAGAATACATCTGCCTTCTCTACATCTAAAAATTTGCTTTCAGTCATATCAAAGATTGGTAGCCCGAATTCAGCAAACGCCCTGGTCAATTTTAAATAATTTTCTTTGGTCCGGTTTACCCAAATATCCATATCACCTGTTACTCTTCTATAACCATGAAGAATAACTGCATAGCCCCCTACCAGAATATATTCAACCTGATTATTATTTAAAGCCCTGATGAAATCCCTAAAATCGTCATTGAATATAGATCCCATTATTATTTTTGTTTTCTACATGAAAAAACAGTCTTATCCATCCGCGGTGGGTTGCTCAGATCAAACCCATAGGCTTTTGAAATGAGATACCACGATTGGCGAACCCGTTCTGCCAATGAAAGGCTTAAATCAACATTATCAGCATCTGCCTCTGCAAATGTCTTGATTTTGAAGGCTGTTCTGTCAAATCTGTATGGTTCCATAAATATGTGAATTTACTAATAACAAAGATACTTATCCCACCACAACTGACATTCTCCCTTTTTTCTACAATTTCTCACTTTTGCGTAGTAATTTTGCATCCTCATTCTTAAACTAAGGATTTTCAATGCCTAAACAAAGCGACGTACTTACTGCCGATTTCCTGGTGAAAGTAGCAGAAGAATTTGGTACCCCGGTATATATATACCATGCAGAAAAGATTAAAACCCAGTATGAAAAGCTGCAGAAGGCATTTCATAAGTCTGACACCCGCTTTTTCTACGCCTGTAAGGCATTGACCAACATCAATATCCTTAAGTACATCAATTCTATTGGTTGCGGACTGGACACGGTGTCGATCCAGGAAGTGCAGCTGGGCCTGAAGGCTGGCTTTGATCCTAAGAATATCATCTTTACTCCCAACTGTGTGGACCTGCAGGAAATTATTGCAGCGAAAGACCTGGGCGTAATCATTAATATAGACAACCTCTCCATCCTGGAGCAGTTTGGTAATAAGTTCGGTGGCAGCTACCCGATCTGTATCCGTTTGAACCCGCATATTATGGCGGGCGGAAACTTCAAGATCTCTACCGGGCATATCGACAGCAAGTTTGGTATCTCCATTCACCAGATGCGGCATATCGAACGTATTATCAATTCTACTAAACTGAAAGTAACCGGCCTGCACATGCATACAGGCTCTGAAATCAAGGATGTAGACGTGTTCCTACGTGGCGTGGAAGTAATGTTTGAAATGGTACAGCACTTCCCTGACCTGGAATCTATTGACCTGGGCAGCGGCTTTAAGGTAGCTTACCAGCAGGGAGATCCTGAAACGGATATTGACCTGCTTGGCAAAAAACTGAGCGAAGCGTTCAATAACTTTGCTAAATCATACGTACGTCCGCTGCAGCTGTGGTTTGAACCAGGAAAGTTCCTGGTAAGCCAGAGCGGTTACTTTGTAGTGAAGGCCAATGTGATCAAGCAAACTACTGCCAACGTATTTGTAGGTGTGAATTCCGGCTTCAATCACCTGATCCGGCCCATGTTTTATGAGGCGTTCCACCTGATCCGCAACATTTCCAACCCGAAGGGTACCGAAAGGATCTATACCGTAGTAGGTAATATCTGCGAAACAGACACCTTTGGCTGGGACCGTAAGATCAATGAGGTAAGGGAAGGCGATTACCTGGTGTTTTATAACGCCGGCGCTTATGGCTTTGAAATGTCATCCAACTTTAACTCCCGCCTGAAACCGGCGGAAGTACTGGTAAGAGACGGCAAGCCGCACCTGATCCGTAAACGTGATACATTGGACGATTTGCTTAAAAACCAGATCGAATTGCAATAAATCTTCCGGATTTCCGTGGATTCAGGTATTTGATTATCAGGTGCATAGCACTTATGACAAATACCTGAATCCCGGAATTCAAAATTGATACAATATTTCCCCTACCTTTGCGTCTACAATAGTACCCTCCTCTGTTATTCCTGCAATGTTTTACTGTAAATTGTAATAAGAATTTATTACTGGCACTAAAAGGACAGCCTTTGGTTATAATTGTACCATAATATGAAAGTTTTAACTGCACACCCCGGTATATTTAACGATGATAAAGTAATTGACTCTAATATATCATTCGTACCCTTCCTCAATTATCTGAAGGAAAAGGTAACACATGAAGGAGAATCCCGTTCGTCTTTCTATAAACTGATCATTGATAAATTTGAAAGTAACCCGGAGATACTCAAACCCATTCCCGGCACTGCTGATCTCAGTGCCTATAAGGAATACCTGGATCTGCTGATAGCCGCTATTTTCCCGGTGACCACGGATTCCAGCAAAGACATCTATGGGATAGGCGTTCCGTTTAAGTTCTCCATCTTCCATTATTCTGATCTCTTTAAACAGCTATTTGCAGAAAACGGTTCCGAGCTTTCGGCCGTTCCTGATGGCATTTCCATTGCACAGGTAAAAAAAGACAAGATCACCTGGCTGTATAAACTGATCCTGGAAAAGGTATTCCACTTTCCCATGAACTATAAGAACGATATCATCCATACGCTGGAAACGCCCGATGGTGGTAAACGTTATGTGAAAGTAAATATAGATCCCAGGTTTGTGGATGTAAAAGTAAACGGTGAACTGCCGCACCTGAGCTATGATATGTTCTGCTCCAAGCAGATTACACCGGATGCCCTGCAACAGCTGTTACCTACCAGTATGTTTTCACTGGAAGGCTTTGTTATCTGGACAGTGAAAGATGTGACCCAATCGGAAACGCTCAATAATATTAAGAGCCTGGTGATGAACATGCGCACCAGCAACGAAGTGGAGAGCTACCGGACCCTGGAAAAAATGATCCCGGTTATTTTGGGTATCCCCGATGTAACCGCCCACCTGGTGCCGTTTCCAAAAGTAAACGGCAAAAATGTAATGGAAGAACAATTTTCCAATACCGATCCGATCCTGGGAGTGGGCAACAAAAAACAACAGCAACACTTTTTCCAGCTGCTGCTGGAGCATGCGCAGCAAAACCCGGCGCCGCTAATAGTTCCTGATGTAAATGAAACGTCTATTGCGCCGCATGCGTTCCTGAAATATCTGCCGATCAAGAATATCCGGAGTTTCGTGATATTCCCGATCACGCATAAAAAGGAAATACTGGGTGTGCTGGAACTGGCCTCTTCCACACCCAACCGGTTGTCGTCTGACCCGCTGTGGAAGCTGCAAAACACTTATCCCCTGCTGGTGCTGATGCTGAACCGCAGTATGAACATTCTCGAAAGCCGGCTGAATGAAGTGATCAAAGACCAGTTTACTGCCTTACAGCCTTCCGTAGAATGGAAATTTGTGGACGCCGCCTGGAATTACCTGCTGACGCCCGAAGAAGAAAGAAAAGATATTGAAAGCATCAGCTTTGATGAAGTATACCCGCTTTATGGCGCGGTGGATATCCGCAACTCGTCTGTACAGCAAGGCACTGCTATCCGGGAAGATCTGCAGGAACAGCTGGAACTGATCCGCGATACCCTCGAAACCATCGGCAAAACTATTCACCTGCCTTTACTGGAAGAACTGCAGTTTAAAACAAATGACCTGCTGGGCAACCTCAGTAACAGCCTGCAGGCGGGCGAAGACCTGAAGGTGAATGAGTTCATGGACCAGGAAATACAGCCTGTACTGGAACATCTCTGTGAAGACAATGAAGAACTGAAACCATTACTGGCCAGCTATTTTGCGAAGATGGACAAAACAGAAGGGCATGTTTATCATCACCGCAGAGAGTACGAAGAAAGCTTATCCAACATCAACATGGCCATCAGCCAGTACCTGGAGAAAGAACGCCAGTACATCCAGCATTCTTTCCCCTGCTACTTTGAAAAGTACCGTACCGATGGCGTGGAGTATACCATTTATATTGGCCAGTCGATTGCCCAGGAAAAGAAATTTGACCAGTTGTACCTGCGCAACCTGCGCCTGTGGCAGCTTTCCTCTATGGCGCATATCGCAAGGCTTACGCATAAACTGGGACCTAAATTAAAGGTGCCACTGCAAACCACCCAGATGATCCTCATGCACAGCGCTCCTATCACCATCAGCTTCCGCAGCGACGAACGCCGGTTTGATGTGGAAGGCGCTTACAATGTGCGTTATGAGATCATCAAAAAACGTATTGATAAAGTACATGTAAAAGATACCGGCGAACGGTTAACGCAACCCGGTACCATTGCAATGGTATACTCTTATGTGAGAGAAATGGAGGAACTGAAAAAGTATATCACTTTCCTGCAAAGCAAAAAAATACTGCTGCCGGAAATTGAAATGCTGGACCTGGAAGAGCTACAGGGCGTGAGCGGATTGAAAGCGCTCCGTGTGAAAGTAAATATGGAAGCTATCGTATAAAAAAAGGGAAGGCCATCCGCCTTCCCTTTTTTATTTAGAATTTAAACCCGAAGGTTACGTAAGGTATTGTTTCTTCTTTGGAATGCCCTACCACTGCGGTGATGATCAGGGCGTTGATCGGCGCAATATAAACGCCGCCACCGTATCCGTCGTGCCATACATGGGAGGTTTCATTTTCTCTCCATATGCGGCCTACATCATTAAAGGCGATGAGTCCTACGCCGGCAGGCAGGATATATGTTTTCAGATCAAATAATTTCACGCGTATTTCCGTATTGTTATATACCCTGGCGTCGCCGGCAAAGCGGTAGTTGCGGTAACCGCGCAGGTTTTGAACGCCGCCTACTGTAAGTGCCTGGAAGTATTCGTAGTTCCCCCATAATTTTCCACCACCAAAACGGCTAACGATAACAAAATTAGCCGGGATGCGGAAACTCATGTATAAGCTCAGATCCGATTGCAGCGAAGTAGTGTTATGACTGTTATCGTTTACTCCGAAACTACCGGCGTAGGTGGTTGTCCACAGGATACCGCGGGTAGGAATGATCTTGCTGTTGCGGGTATCGATAGTGGCCACTATTTTACCACCGGCATATGCTTTATTGGCATAGATACCGGCAGAATCGAGTCCATTGTCTTTGAAATCGGTGATAAAGCGGTTATGGTTTTCATCCTTATCAAAGGCGTAGTTATTGAAGGCAGGACCGTACGCAATGGTCATATGATTTCCTATGCTGGTACGCAGCAATGCTTCTGCAGTATAGAAGTTATACCGTGCGCGATAGTAGGAAATAGTTTTATTATCAGACTTATCGAATATAGTTTCATTTCCATATCCGAAGAAGTTGATGGTATTGTTGGGCGCTTTTGCGCTGGCAAACAGCAGCAGGTCTGTTTTCCCGATAACGTCGGTATATTCTCCTTCATAGCGGAAGTTCCAGGCGCGGGTGGCCAGTGCATGCGTAGCGGTGAACAGGTGTTTGGTGGAGAACGGCTCCCGGCGCCATGCGTGGCGGGTAACGGACAAGCCTAAACCGAGCAGTACACCATCGTCACGATTGTAGCCTCCTGCCACTAATGGCATTGCTTTTTCATACCGGAAGGCGCTGCGGTTATATTTGATATTCGCCGGATCATTGGACAGGCGGCGTTGTTCATTGCCGGTGAGGGCGAAAGTATCTTTGCCGGTTCTCTGATCGTATATGCGTACCCGTTTGCCAGCCCGTGCAGTGGTGCTGTCGATATAGGAATCGGCATCCTTGCCGCCCACGAGGCGTATGCGTATGGGTGTTGCGTTATCTCCTTTTATTACAAAGCGATCGTTGCCACCCATGCCATATACGTTTACTTCTTTGGTTACGGAAGGATCGAAGGTGCGGGAGTAGATATTTTGCTGAACGGCTCCTTTCTTGCTGATCTTGAATATATCGAGGGCTACTTTGCCACCGGGTTGTTTTTCTACCGAGATGAGTTCATTCTTTTCGGTGGCCGGCACATCCACGCCTTTAGCGAGGAAGCGGTAATATTTCAGCATGTTCTTTTCCAGGATGTTGCGGCGGGCAGATAATTTTTCGATCATCATAGGGCCTACCAGCGACCGGATAGTATCAGGAAAAGCATTTACGGCAGCAGTGATCACGCTGTCGGTCATCTTCTTTAAAAGCTTATCTGTTTGTTTCTTCCAATCCACTTCATCCATTTCATTGAGGAAAGAGCGATCGAAGTAGCGGGTACTGAAGTTGAAGCCGTTGATATCCGGGATATCTTTCCGGAAGCCTTGTATGGCCGGCATAAGCCAGGGGCGGGCCGCCATGCGGGGAATAAATCCTCCGTTCAGGAAAAACGCCTGGTCGCGGTCGCGGGGCACCGGGTAA
This sequence comes from Chitinophaga sp. G7 BAM 1005, assembly GCF_057126945.1. Lineage (NCBI taxonomy): Bacteria > Pseudomonadati > Bacteroidota > Chitinophagia > Chitinophagales > Chitinophagaceae > Chitinophaga > Chitinophaga sp. G7 BAM 1005. The sequence continues at coordinate 6,225,975 of NZ_CP181478.1, forward strand.
TAGTATTCTTCTCCTTTATGTTTTTCTTTATACCAGCGCCACTGGTCATCATGGCGATCGAAGTCCATGATGTACATATCGAAGATACGGGCGCGGAGTACGGATTTCTGGTCGATATGTTCATCATTATCGCCGAGCACTTTTGCCAGCACCTTTGGCGTGTTGTATGTTTTATCATTGCTGCCGGTAGCGGGTTCTCTTTCTTCAAAGAGGAATACTTCGTTCCCGTAGTCGTTTGCATAGATGCCGAGCGAGCTATCGGCAGGCAGGTATACAAATGTGGGGTTGGTATGCGGTACGCCGGCGGCTTCGGCCAACACGCTTACCGCCAGCGGGGCGTAAGGGTTAGCTGCGGAGATCTGGTCCTGTACTACTTCGCGGGCAATGGTTTCGCGGAGCAGTTCAGGAATAGCTGCCAGCGGGAATTTTTTCAGGGAGCGCATGGCCCATTCGGTGCCGGTGCTGTCTTCCAGGCGGAGTGAGTGTGTTTGTTTTCCACCGCCTCGTTGCAGGATCTTCAGTCCGCCTTTGGCAGTTTTGAGGTCCAGTACCGGGAAGTTGAGCGGGGTGGCCCATACCTGCCGGTAATTTTCTCCCAGCAACTTTTTATGAAAATTGGAGACATGTACATATTGTGTATCGGCAGCTATCTTGATAAATGGCGGCAGTGATGCCGGCGGTGTGTAGGCGAGCGACTGTTGCGGAATGTCCTGCAGGCGGAACAGGTTATTGCTGAAAACGGGTTGTGTGCCGTTATCTGCAATATAATACTGTACGCGTACGGTACTGTCGGACATTAATTCGATGGTGCTGAAACCGTTATCTGTGCTGGCGAACAGCGATTTCGGCCCTTTCTTTACGCGATTGTTTTTTGCGCCGCTGCCACTTACAACATAGGCGTTCTGCTGATCTTTTATGAGCTGGAGGGTATGATCGTGACCAGACACAAATACTACGGGGCCATGAGGTTTCAGGGCAGCTTCCACTCCTTTGATCATTTGCTGATACTTCGGATTGGGAATATCTTCCGGGGTACCAAAAACGCCGCGGGCAATGGGATAGATAGAGCCTATCACCGGCAAAGGCACATACAGTGCGGGGCGCAGGTCTGTTAACGGGAAAATATGTTGCTTGATGGTATAATATCCTCCGTGGATGCCGTAGCTGCGGAAGGGATGATGGGTAGCAAAAATGATCAGCTTGTTGCGGTTGTTGGCTACTATTTCCGACAGGCTGGTAAGGATTTCGTCGTTGTCTTTACAATCGCAGGAGGATTCTATTCCCGGCTTCTGATAAGGGAACACCCACCATTCACTATCCATGATGATAAGGGTAATATTATCAGAGATCTTTACTTCTATGGGGCCGGGGCAACCTTCTTTTGGTTCAAACTGAACGTTATCGAGATGTTGGGAATCCACATACCGTTGCTGGTTGCGGATAATATCCCATCCATCGGGTTTGCTTTTGTCCCAGTCGTGGTTACCGGGAATGATATACCCCTGAGCTTTGGTGCCGCGTACCAGGTTAATCTGGTAGTCGATGATTTCTTTGGCCACCTGGAATTTGTTGCTGGAGGAATCGGGTAACCCGTGTGGATATACGTTATCGCCCAGGAAGAGGATAGTATTCCGGCTATCCTGGAGATCGAAGGTATTGCGTACAGCATCCACTACGGAGTTTTTGCCGTTATCGTGCAGTTCTCCGGCGTCGCCGATAAGGATCACACGTTTCACTACCTGCGGCGACTGGGCATAGGCGGCAGTACAGGTAACAATTAGTAAGGCAATATAGATGATGGCTGATCTGATCATTTGGACTTGTAGGTAAATTTAAGAATATTGGCAGTCCCGTCGTATCCGCCTTCATTGGAAATATACATATCGCCGTTGGGAGCGAATGCCAGTCCTTCCGGCTGAAGGAACAGGCGGTGTTTCAGGTTGTAAGCTTCCTGTACGTGGCCCTGCAGGTCGGCGATCACGAGCAATCCATTCACCGAGGCGATGATGTACAACCGCTTTTCGATGGGATGAATAGCTGCTGCGGAAGGTTTGAAGAACCGCATATCAGAACCGGCCAGGCGGGCAATTTCCTGGTTGTTGAACTTGTAGAGGGCGGTGGTATCAAATGTTCTGGAAGCCAGATCAAAGCGGTAGGCACTGGTAACGCCGAGGCGTTTATCATCTTCACAGTTCTTACAGATCATCACAATACTGTTACGGGAGGGATCGTAATAAGTGGCTTCAAATTCCTTCTTTCCCGTTTTGGGCATTTTGTGATGATCGCTGTAAACGCTGTCGGAGAACAGGCCGTGGACTTCAAACAGGGAGCCATTGCTTTTCAACACAAACCAGCCGCTATCTGTGTGACAGATATCTTCATAATCCCCATTTTTTGCAAATTTAAAATGCGGGTAAGGTTCTTTTGCCAATACATCCAGTTGGTAGATGTGGCCTTCCTCATCGTTAATGGCCAAAATCCTGTGTTCATCAGGAAACAATTCTATGCCTGAAATTTCCTGCATAGATTCCCTGACCCGGTAGCGTACCGGCTCTTTTAAATCGTAACCACGTGGGGAAGCGTATACTTTTTGTTCCCTGTCGCTCAGATTACATGACAGCAAGAAAAGGAGAAATATTAACCCGATCCGGACATCCATAGTGTAACTTTATAGCATAAATTTAACTCAAAAATGCAGTAACTTAGGTTCAATTTGCGATTTGTAATACGCGAAGTAACGAACATACCGTTATTAGTACAATAAAATGTACAAAGTATACAACGTATTTCGCAGTTCCTTATCTTAATTTTCGTCTTCCTTATGCAAAAGAATGCTATTATAGATGCAGCCCGGGACTATGTTATAGCCCAGTATCAGCAACACCCGCGCCCTAACCTGGTTTATCATAATCTCGTACATACACAACAGGTAGTACAGGCCGCCGGACAAATTGCGGCCCATTACCGCCTTCAGGACGACGAATTAGCAGCAGTATACGTAGCTGCCTGGTTTCATGATGCCGGATACCTGTTGGGCGAAGGCAGTGCCCATGAAGAAAATGGCGCCAGAGAGGCCCTGCAGTTCTTACAGCAACAACAGGCGCCGGAAAATATTCAGTTAATGGTGCAGGGCGCTATCCTGGCCACCAAAATGCCACAGTCGCCCCACAACCTGGTGGAACAGATTGTTTGTGACGCCGATCTTTCGCACCTGGGATCCAAAGAGTTCCCCGACCGGAACAAGCTGCTCCGGCATGAAATGGAGCTTACTTACCAGAAGGATATTCCTGCTATCAAATGGCTGAATACAAATATCACGTTTTTAACGGACCATCACTACTGGACCGACTACGCGCAAACCCTGTTTAAACAACAGAAAGAAGAGAACCTGGAAAAGCTGAAAAAGAAGTTGGAGAAAAAAACAAAAGAAGCGGCTGAAGATAATCTCATCCCTATCACCTCCACTCCCGGCACAGATGCTTCCGGCGCCCCGCCGGCAACCTTCACCGAAAAAAAGAAAAAAGACAAGGATAAAGAGAAGGCAGGTAAATCCGAACGTGGTGTGGAAACCATGTTCAGAACCACTTCCACCAATCATATCAGGCTGAGTTCTATGGCCGACAGCAAAGCGCATATTATGATTTCGGTGAATTCCATTATCATCTCCGTGATATTGAGCGTACTGGTAAGGCGACTGGAAGATTATCCCAATATGGTGATCCCTTCTATCATTTTCCTTTTCACGGCCGTACTCACTGTGATCTTCTCAGTGCTGGCCACCCGCCCGAATGTCACCAGCGGTACCTTCACCAAAGCGGATATTGAAAAGAAAGACGCCAATCTGCTGTTCTTTGGTAACTTTTATAAGATGCACCTGGAAGAATACCAGTGGGGGATCAAGCAGATGATGGATGATTCCGAATTCCTGTATAGCAGCATGACAAGAGACATTTATTACCTGGGCGTAGTGCTGGGTCATAAATACAAACTGCTGCGTATTTCCTATAATATTTTCATGTTTGGTCTTATCATTTCTGTATTCGCTTTCCTGATTGCAGCAATTTTCTTCCCGGCAAAAGCATAATGATTCATGGGCGTTCCTTTATATAACCGCGATCTCAGCTGGTTATCCTTTAATTACCGGGTGTTGTTAATGGCGGCAGACCAACAGGTACCACTATACGAAAGGATTAAATTTCTTTCCATTTTCTCTTCTAACCTCGATGAGTTTTTCCGGGTGAGAATGCCAGCCATACTTACCATTAACCGGGTGCTGGAAAATGATCCGGCAGCCGGGGAAAATGAATCCATCAGCAGTGATACGTTGCAACAGGTACTACAGGAAATAAACCGGCAGCAACAGGAATACGGGCAGATCTTCACCGGCAGCGTATTGCCTGGTCTGCGGAAACAAGGCGTACAATTGTATTACAACCAGCCACTGCAACCCGCCCATCTTGCCTTTACAAAATATTATTTCCTTACTACTGTACTGGCTTATCTGCAACCGGTATGGCTTAACGGGAAACACAAAAAATTATTTCTTGAAAACAACCAGCTGTACCTGGCGGTAACGCTGATTCCTGAAAACGATACCAGCATTCAGGAATTTGTGATTGTGAATATCCCTGCCGACCTGCCGCGTTTTCAGCAGCTGCCGTCGCTGGAGGGCATTCATTACATTGCTTTTCTCGACGATATTATCCGTGCGCATCTCTCTTATCTTTTCCCCGGCTATACAGTGGAAAGCTGCCATAGTGTGAAGCTTACCCGTAATGCGGAAATGGATATGGACGAAATGAAAGGCGATATCCTGGAAGAAGTAGAAACGTTGATCCGTAAACGTGAGTTGGGCGTGCCCACCCGTTTCCTGTATGATGCCGCCATTTCCCGGTCACTGCTCCATTTCCTCGCCATCCAGTTTGATGTACAGGACGATGAACAGGTAATGGGCGGACGCTATCATAACCTGAAAGACCTGGCTACCCTGCCCGCACCGGCAGGGTTATTACACGTAGATTATCCCAAAGTAATACCGGCCGAAAATAAGGCCATTGCGGCTACCGACCGGTTACTGGACCTGGTATTACAGCAGGATCTGCTGGTGCATCTCCCCTATCAGCGCTATGATTATATCCTCCGCTTTTTTAACGAAGCCGCCGCTGATCCGGATGTTGCTGAAATATATGTAACGCTGTACCGCATTGCTTCCGGTTCACAGATAGCACAGGCACTGATCAGCGCTGCCAAGAACGGGAAAAAGGTGACGGTGTTTGTAGAGCTGAAAGCCCGCTTTGACGAAGCCAATAATATCCGCTGGGCCAAGAAAATGAAGGATGCCGGCGTGAAACTTATTTATAGTATTCCGGGTATGAAGGTGCATGCCAAAACAGCACTGGTAAAGCGTAACCGCGGCTACCAGTGGGATTATTGCGGCCTCATTGCTACCGGTAATTTCAATGAAAGCACTGCCCGTTTTTACACCGATCATGTTTTGTTTACCGGGCATAAGGATATTACCCGGGAGATGGAACTGCTGTTCCTGTACCTTCAAAGCAGGGAACAACCAGTGGGTTACCAGTTTTTACAGTTCCGGCATTTGCTGGTAGCGCAGTTTAACATGACGGAACGTTTTACCGGCTTGATAGACCGGGAAATTGTTCACGTAAAAGAAGGAAAGCCCGGCAGGATCATCATCAAAATAAATAACCTGCAGGAAAGGGGGATGATCAATAAACTGTATGAAGCCAGCCAGGCAGGCGTACAGGTAGACCTGATTGTGCGCAGCATCAATTGCCTGGCGCCGGATATCCCGGAAAGTAAAAACATCCGTATTATACGGATTGTAGACCGGTACCTGGAACATGCGCGTGTATTCATCTTCCATAATAATAACCAGGAAGAAGTATATATGGGTTCGGCAGACTGGATGAATCGTAACCTCCATCGCAGGATAGAGGTATGTGTGCCGGTATATGATCCGGCGCTGCAGCAACAGCTGAAAGATATTGTCCGGTTACAGCTGCAGGACCCTGCCAAAGCCCAGCTGGCCATCCAGCAGTATGTGCAAAATATAGTGTAAATTAGAGATCCCGATTAATTGTTTTTTTATGAAGAAGTTTGTTTGGACGTTGTTGTTGAGTATGGCTTTTGCAATTCCTGCCACGCAGGCGCAAACACATGACCTGGAACACATTTACAATCCTGCTGCCGATGCAAAGGCGGATATAGCAGCTGCAGAGCAAAAAGCAGCGAAGGAGCAGAAACATGTGTTGCTTCAAATTGGCGGTAACTGGTGTATCTGGTGTAAGCGGCTGTATAAATTTATAGAAGATGATGCCGAACTGAAAGCGGCATTGAATGATAATTATGTAGTGTATCATCTTAACTACAGCAAAGAAAACAAAAACCTGCCTGTTCTGAAAGAGCTGGGTTATCCGCAGCGTTTTGGTTTCCCGGTGCTGGTAATACTGGATGCGAAAGGTAACCGGCTGCATACGCAGAATTCCGGTTTGCTGGAATCGGCAGATTCCTATGATAAAAAGAAAGTGCAGGAGTTCCTGAAACAATGGTCACCCGCTGCATTGCAGCCTTCCCATTATATCAACGAATAACATCGTCATGGATAACGGCATTACCACTTTCGATACGGATGCTGTGCAATCTTTTCAGAAGTTTGCACAGCATCCGTTTAAGTTTTCGGCCTACCTGTTCTGGAAGCTTCCGGCAGCGTGGCTTTCAGGAGTGCGGTTAAAGTCGCTGGAAGCCGATACCTGTGTAACCACTGTTCCTTTCCGCTGGTTGTCGCAAAACCCTTTCCGGTCTACTTACTTTGCCTGTTTAGCGATGGCTGCAGAACTCAGCACCGGTTTACCGGCAATGATGTATGTACGCAGCGCTCCACGGCGTGTATCCATGCTCGTTACCGGCATGGAATCCACTTTTGTAAAAAAAGCCACCGGCCTTACCACGTTTACCTGTTCTGAACTACCGTTGCTGAGAGCCACTATAGAACGGGCGCTAAATGATAACTCCGCGGAAACCGTTACCCTCCGCAGTGAAGGCCGGGATAAAGACGGCATATTAATTGCCTCCTTCGCCATCACCTGGTCGTTTAAATGTAAATCGTAAAATGGTGAACGCCGTTCACTCTAAATATCTGATATGAAAATTGCATTTCATGGCGCTGCGCGCACTGTTACCGGATCAAAACACCTGATCACACTTAAGAATGGCAAAAAGATTTTATTGGATTGTGGCATGTTCCAGGGCATGGGTCATGAAACAGATTCCCTTAACAGGGACTTTGGATTTGACCCGCAGGAAGTAACGTACATGGTGCTGTCGCATGCACATATTGACCATTCCGGCCTTATACCGCGACTCGTGAAACTTGGATACAGAGGCGATATTTTCTGCACGCCTGCTACCCGCGATCTGGCGGAAATACTGTTGCTCGACTCCGCCGAAATACAACGTGATGATGCGAAATACACCAATAAAAGAATGGCGAAAGAAGGGCTTCCTTTTATTGAGCCGTTGTATAGTGTAGACGATGCGAAACTGTCCATCGACCGGTTGAAACCTATGGGGTACAATACATGGACGCCTATTGACAAGGATATACAACTGATGTTCACCGATGCCGGCCATATTGTGGGCGCCGCAGCTGTACACCTGCGTATTACAGAAAATGGTAAAACAGAACAGCTCTCTTTCAGCGGCGATATTGGCCGCTATAATGATGCGATACTGAAATCGCCGGAGGTGTTTCCACAGGCAGATTATATCCTGATAGAATCTACTTACGGCAGCACGTTACATGCAGATGCCGCTCCCGCTGATGATGAGCTGCTGCGGCATATCAAGGAAACCTGTGTGGAAAAAAGAGGGAAGCTGATCATTCCTGCTTTCAGTGTTGGGCGTACACAAGAGTTGTTGTATGCGTTAAACAATGCGCAGTTGAAGGGTAAGCTGCCGAGGGTTGACATTTTTGTGGACAGCCCGCTTTCCACAGAAGCTACTGTTGTTACCAAAGCGCATCCCGAAGTGTTTAACAGGGAGGTAGCTAATATCCTGAAAAAGGACGATGATCCGTTCGACTTCCCCGGTCTTCATTATATCAAAACGGTAGATGAATCCAAAGCGCTGAATTTCCGCCGGGAGCCTTGTGTGATCATCTCAGCATCGGGCATGGCAGAAGCGGGGCGTGTGAAGCATCATATTGCCAATAACATCGACAATGCCCGTAATACCATTCTTATTGTTGGTTATTGCGAGCCGCAGTCGCTGGGTGGTAAGCTGATGCGTGGCGCCAAAGAGGTATCTATTTATGGTACCCGTTTCAAAGTAAATGCGGCGGTTGGCGTGATCCGTTCTATGAGTGCGCATGGCGACTATGAAGATCTGAGCCAGTGGCTGGCTTGCCAGCATCCGAAAGAGGTGAAAAAACTTTTCCTGGTACATGGGGAGTATGATGTGCAACAAATCTTCAGGGCATGGCTGATTAAAAAAGGCTTCCTGGATATTGAAATACCGGAGCGGCATTATGAAACCGGCCTCGCATAAAAATATTCAGCCAATGGGAAAGCGGATCGTTTTCCCATTGGCTATTCTTCCACAAACGGGAACCACAGGTTCACCCTTGTTCCCAGTGCTTTCCCTTCTTCATCTGCCAGGTCTTCGATATCAAAACTGGCATCCACATTAAAGCGGCTGTTATACAGTGAGAGGCGGTCGCGCGTAATTTGGAGTCCGCGGGATTGATGACGGGGTTTGCTCAGGCGCTTCATTGCTGCAGATTTTTCTCTTCCGATACCGTTATCTTCTATGGTACATAAAATGCGGTCATCCACCTTTTTGAAGGTGATGGTTACTTTACCTTTTCCTTTATCGTGCAGTAAACCGTGCCAGATGGCGTTTTCCACAAATGGCTGGATGATCATGGTGGGCACGTCCACCATGTTGGCGTCGAGTGCAGGATCGACAATGATCTCGTATTCAAATTCGTCGCTGAAGCGGAGTTTTTCCAGTTCCATGTAGTTTTCCAGTACGCTGATTTCCTGGGCTACCGTAGTGTTATTGAGTTGTGAATTATCGAGTACGTTGCGGATCAGTTTTGCAAAGCGGCTCAGGTAGGCCAGGGCCTGTTCTGTTTCGCTTTTCATCATGAAGGTTTGGATAGAATTCAGTGCATTAAAAATAAAGTGCGGGTTCATTTGGGCGCGCAGCGCTTTCATTTCCAGTTGGGCAATTTGTTGTTGGATGGCTTCCCGTTGTTTTGCTTCTTTTTTTATACCTGCAATGCGCAACCTGTAATAGAGATAAACCAATGAAACGGCCAGCAGCAGGCACAATAGCCGGAACCAGGAGGTTTGCCAGAAGGCCGGTTTAATCAAGATCTGCAGTGTGCTGATATGCTCCGAGAAGGTACCGGCGGTATTTACGGCACGCACGCGGAACGTATAGTTGCCGGGAGGCAGGTTAGTATATTTTGCTACCAGGATATTATCTGTAAGCACCCAGTTTTCGTCTACTCCTTCCAGCTGATAGTAGTAGCGGATCTTTTCTTCGTGGTATTGCAGGCTTTTGAACTCTATGCTGATAAAGTTTTGTTTATAGCTGAGGGTAACCGGTAGACTGTCTTGCAGGGCGGCATGGATCAGCACAATACTATCGAGTGCTTTCAGGGTTACGATGGTAACATCCGGCGGCGGTGGTGCTACGCGCAGGCTGGCGGGATCAAAAGCCACGATATGATCCGATGCGCCTACGAGGAGATCGCCGTCATTCAGTTTCACGATGCGGCGTCTTACCTTGCGGGTGTTATCGATGATATCGTCGCCCTGGATGAATGTTTCCAGCCGGTCGGCCACCACGTGGTAGCGATAGAATCCGTATTGGGTGGTGAACCATATTTTGCCGGGGCCATCTTCTTCCATGCTCAGTATCCATTGATCGAACAGATTAGTGTTGATGAGGAGCGGCTTATAGGTATGCCGCAGTGTGTTATAAATCCAAAGGCCATGATCGGTGCCGGCCAGTAATGTGGTATCGTTAAAACGGCGCAGGCTTGTGATATTGTTGTATTTCTTTGCATCCAGTTCAAAGGTTTGGCGGTGTGTGATGCGGCGTGAGCGGGTGTTGAACTGTATGAGACCTGCGCTGCTGGAGCCGAGCCACAGGAGGGAGTCGCCTTCCGGAACGATATTCATTACAGAAACGGGGCGTTTTAAAGAATCTACTATTTCATGATAATGTTGAAAAGTATTTTGCTGCGGGTTCCAGCTGGCAAGTCCGCGTTTGTATAGTCCGATCCAAACGGTGGTGTCGTGTTGTGGTTTCAGGTTGAGTATTGTTTGTTCGTAAAGTACCGGGGAAGTGAGATGTTTTGTGAATTTCCCGGTAGCGGGATTAAACAGGGAGAGGAATGCGTTTTCCTGTCCGACGAGGATGGTGCCGTCTTTCAGTTCGGCAAAGGTCCATACCAGTCCGCGTTCTTCCGGCAGGGTGTATGCGGGTTCCCCGTCGTTGTGCACATAGTTGCGGATCAGCTCCAGGTTGGCGTTTAAGCGGCTGAAGCCTTTACCCCAGTATCCTACGTATACATCCCCGTTGGAAGCCTGAAAAATGCCTGTTACTTCTGTTGCAGGCAGGTGTTGGGTGGTATTGGGGAAAGTGGTTCTGTTATCGAGGATACGGAATGTTTTGTTGTGGAGGCTGAGGATATTTACTCCCAGATCGGTGCCTATCCACAGGTGGCCTTCGCGGTCGCTGAGAAAGCAATTGGCTTCGTAGGTGTAGTGAAATCCTTTGGGGGCTGAATTGCTGGCGATGATGTTCAGATCAAAGCGTTTCAGTTCGCGGTTATAGCGGAGTATGCCGCCTTTTTCGGTGGCAATCCAGAGGTTATTATCGCTGTCGGTTACCAGGTCGAAGATGGCATCATAATCTTCATTATCCTTTTTACCACCGGGCGCCTCGAAGGTATAGTGTGTGAGTTGACGGGAGGTGGGATCGTAGTTATATAAGAGTCCGTGCCTGCCGGCGAGCCATACCTGGTGATAGGGATCGGTGAATATTTTCTTGAAGGTATTATCGATATTGAGTACCGGCAGTTGCTGCGGGTTGTTGGTGGAGCTGTATAAATTTTTCCGTTGGCGGTCCAGGATGTACAGGCCGTGTTTTCCGCTGATCCACAGGTTGCCGCTTTCATCTTCCATGATGGCGTCCATCATCTGGATGCGGTCTGCTTCGGGGATGATGGCAGCTTTCTGGAAATTAAGCGCTTTTTCATTGAAGCGTAGTAGTCCGTCGTGGGTGGTGGCCCATATTACGCCATCGTGATCTTCGAGGATCTGGCTGCATTGCAGTCCTTCCGGGCGAACGTCCCTGTCGGCTACCAGCATGGCTTTTACCTTGTCTGTAACGGGGTCGTATACACGAATATTATCGGGTGTTCCCATCCAGATGCGGCCTTTTTTATCTTCGCAGAGGCAGATATCATCATAATAGATGGAGCCGGGCACCCGGTCGAAACTGGCTACAGTTACAAGGTTGCTACCATCATAGCGTTGCAGTGCGGTGCTGGCAATCCATATAAACCCTTTCCGGTCTTGCATAATGGCGGATACGTGGTTGCTGGCGAGGCCGTTGCTGATATCGAGGTGGGTGAAGTTGTAGCTGGCGGGTTCCCGTTTCTGGGCATTGGCGGCGGTGAGGGACAATAGCATCCATAGCAGGTAAAAACTATACCTGACTATTTTTTGCCATTGTTGGGCGTGCGCCTTTATATGACCGTTAATCATTTCAGTTTCAGGGAAAGGAGTGCTGTTGGAATAAATGTACAAAATGTTGTTGTGAATTTGTTGCAGGAGGCTATCCTATAGCAAAACTTTCACCGCGGCAAGAGAATAAAATGGCTGAAATAAAAAAGGACCTCTTTGCAGAAGTCCTTTTTCTAGTACCACGTACGGGATTCGAACCCGTGATTCCTCCGTGAAAGGGAGGCGTCTTAACCCCTTGACCAACGCGGCATTTTTCGTTTGGGATTGCAAAGATAGGAAAATGTTTTACAAACCAAAACTTTTTTCCCGATTCTTTATCAAAGGTAAGAAGATTATGAAGAATAACACGGTAATCAGGCGGCACTTATTGCTTCAATCCTGCAATTAAATTTATCGTTAATGCTACCACAAACGTGTTCAGCAAAAAGGAAAGTAAGCCATGTGCCAGCGCTGTGCGGCGGATCAATCTGCCGGTGATATCCACATCTGATACCTGGAAGGTCATACCGATCACGAAGGCAAAATAGGCGAAGTCGATATAGTCCGGCTTTTTTTCTTTAGGAAACTCCAGCCCTTCCGCCTGTTTCGTATTGTCGTCTTCTGCATCGTCGTAATACAGATGGGCATAATGAAAAGTGAGGGTGGTATGTACCATTGTCCAGGAAGCCAGCATACCGGAAACGGCTACCGGGAGATACAGGATCTTTGAAAGACCCGTTAGCTCTTTTGATAACATCATTAACAACACCAGCACCAGGCTCGCCACAGATGCGAGCAGCACGGTTAAAGTAACATAGGTGCTGCTACCGTCGTCGATCCTAGCCCATGTACGGATCTCCTCTATGGTACGGTTAAAAAAAACGATCCAGCCGGTGGAGATATAGGAAATGGCAAAGATGTTCCATAAGAGGGCAGACAATACCAGCGGATGTACTTCTATCTTCAGTAATAAAAAAATAATAAACACCACAAAGGTGAACCCTAAACTCACCAGCACCCGTTGTAGCGGATGCATGCTTACCAGCAATGAAGCAACTTTCTTTTTTCTCATACCCGGAGACTTATTACTTAAAGATAGCTAAAGGAAGGTTAAAAATAAGAACATCTCACCTGTCGCAGAGAAGTCCGTTTTGCATTATCCATTCTCTTAAAATAATATCCAACAGATATTTCGTGTGTGCCGTTGTTGTAGGTGCGGTATTTATTTAAAGCATAATCAAAGGCATATCCTATTCTTAATTCCGGCAGCACAAATACTTCCGTCATTGCTATTACCGCCCCCGGTTTAGCAAGGCCCTGCTGCAAAGCCGGCTTGTTATACAGCTCCACTGCTGTACGATATCCGCCACCCAGCCAAACCAGTTCCTTCAGTAATACAAACATATTCAGATCAAGACTGGTAGGTCCTGCCCTGTCGTCTTTCAACAGGAAAGATGGTTTCAGGAATACGTCGTCATTCATCCTGAGCAGCGCACCGCCGGTGAAATAAAAGTGTGGTTTGGGCGCCGGGATAAAATGACCCAATGGTTTATTTTTTGCCTGGTACTGCGCCGTAAGATTATCTGCCGAAAAACCAACAAACCAGTTTTCCGTACTGTAATATGTACCCGCCCGGATATCGAATAACAGCATGTGTTGTATGGCTCCGCCAGGATTTGGTTCGTTGGGATTGGTAAACTCCAGCTCATGGGGATTGAGCCCTTGTTGCACGATACCTGCGCCAATACCAAATGCCAGCCGGCCGGTTTCACCTCCCAGTGGAATACGGTATGCATAATTGCCATATGCCGCTAACTGGCTCTGGGCGCCTATTTTGTCGTGCGACACCTGCAGGGCAAGCCCTACACGCTCGTTATTTAAACTACCATCAATTGCCAGCGACATGGTTTCCGGCGCACCTGGAACCCCCACCCACTGATTCCTGTAAAACGCATGCGCATTCAGTTCCTGCCGGTATCCCGCATAAGCCGGATTTATATAGATGCCATTAAAGATATACTGGCTGAACTGCGCATCCTGTTGCGCCTGCACCTGCTGCCAGCTGCAAAACATGCTTACCAGGAAAACAAAATATCTCTTCATACACATAGTAAATGTTTATGGCTTCAGTAAACTGATATATCCTTTAAATTCCTGCCAGTGGCCGTTTTCATCCTTCACCCGCAGCAAGTAGAAATAAGTGCCTGCGTTTAATGCTTTCCCGTTCCAGTTTTGTGTATATCCTTTTTGTTCAAATACATGATTGCCCCAGCGGTTGAGGATAGTGAGTTCATTTTCCGGATATCTTTCCAGACCGCCGATGATAAACACTTCGTTCACGCCATCGCCGTTGGGGGTAATAGCGTTGGGGATATGCAATGCCAATACTTTCAGCTGATGCGTACTGGAGTTATTCTGCAATACGTTATCATTTTCAGTGGCAACAACAGTGGCCGTATTGTTGACCAGTCCGGGTTCCAGGACCTTTACCTTAATGGATAAAGAAGCGGTCATGCCTTTTTGCAGGTCATTCATTTTCCACAGTACAGTATGATCGTTTGCTTCATAGGTCGCTGAACCTATTGTGGGCACTGATAGCAGGTCCATTGCCAGGTAACGGGGCAGTTTATCTGTTACCACTATGCCGGTAGCATTTGCCGGGCCGTTATTCACCACTGTTAAGTAGTAGTTGAAAGTGCTGCTCACGCGGATGTTTCCCTTATCGGCAGTTTTGGTGATCTGCAGATCTGCATCCGGTCCTCTGCCGGTTATTTCGGCGATAATAACTGCTTCTGACGGTTCCGACATACAGTCGTTACCGTTATATGCCTCTACGGTATACCTGCCCGGTGTAGCGGTAATATATTCCGCCAGTGTTGCGCCGGTAATGGACACACCATCGCGGTACCACTGGTAGTATTGCGCGTTGGTAGCAGTAGCGGTAAGCTTTACCTGCTGACCGGGCATGATATACCTGACCGGTGGCGACTGTGCCAATGCGGAAGTCATCCACCAGCCGAGGATTAAAAAGATAACAGTTATTTTTTTACCCATACAGATTACTGGATAGTAATAACCGGTTGACCTGGTTTAGGCGTAACAGTGATCACAGCTGGCTGGCCGCCGGATTGCGCAGTAGCGGTATAGTCGCCGCATGCTCTCACCGTGTAAACCACTTTTATGCTGTAGTTATATTTTTTCTCGGTACCGGGTGTGGACACTGCCGGTTCCACGATGGTGTAATCGGCACCTGTGCCTACATCTGTTTTAGAAGCGGGCACGCCTACTTCTTCTTTAGACCATACATATTTCAATTCGAAATCGCTTATTGTATAGTCTTTCAGCCCGGTAATTTTGCGGGGCGGAGTGGTAAACGTTACGGTACTTTTAAGATTGATTGCTTTCGGGCCGGTGGGCGCACCATTGGCCGCGCAATAGGTAAGGTTTGGGCTATTCGCCGGATCTACTTCTGCAGCGATGGTTAGGTTTGGCAACACATACACCGTGAAAATTACCGGATCGGCCGGACACTCTGAGGCGCCCGTAGCGGCAGTTACCTGGTAGGTGTGCCAGCCGGGTGTGGCGGATGCTACATTCAGTTTTTCATTGACAGGTACGGCTGTTGCGGGCAGCGGGCCGGGGTTCCCATTTACATCAATCTCCTGCCATACCCAGCTGGTATAGGGTACGGGAGTTCCTGCAGCAGCGGGATCGGTTAAACTGGAGGTAAGTGTAAACGCTGATTGATCTGTACAAAACAAGGTGGTGCCTGTGGAGGTAGAAGTACCTTTTGATGCATCGTTGTTATCCGACAGATCTGCCGGTGTTTTGATAAGTGTAGTTGTTTGTGCGTGGACACCGATGGTACACAGCACTAAAAATATTGCCAACAGGTACTTAACGGCAGGACGGCGTAAAACAGGGATCATTAAAACCGGATGGAAAGACCGGCGCATTCCGGATGCAGCAATTTTCATATGTCAAGGGTTTAATTGAATGGTGAGTAATGGTTTTCCGGGACGGGGATCCACTGTAACGTGAACGGGCACACGATTACTGACAACAGTAGTACATCCGTTCCGTATGGCTTCCACATACCAGGTAAAATTTCCCGGGCTGGTAATTACCGGCGTATAGTCGTTACCGGTAGATAGCAATGTATTGTCCGTGCTGTACCATTTATACACTGCACAGGGGTCTGCATTGGTGATATTGAATTTCAGTTTATCTGCGTCTTTAATACATATTGGGCCGGGGGTGAGATTACCATCGATGGTGAGTGAATACACCGGCGCCGGCGATACTACTTTTACATCATAGATGCGCAGGGAAGAGAGGGCGCCTACGAGGCCGCCTATTTGTATGTCTACCCGGTCGAAGGCCGCAGGGATAGCGGCAGCCAGCACATACTTTTGCCCCGGGCCGCTCAACAGGCGGAGACTCAGCAAGCTGCTGCTGTTGGTGATGGGGCTTCCTGCCGGTGTTGTTCCCTGGTAGGGTTGTATGGTGAAACCAGTGAGAAGGCTGAGGTCGAGCAGCCCTCCGCCGGGGTCCTGTAATACGAGGTATACCGAGTCACCCGCTTTCGCGGGCGTATTAAATACAATAGTTTCAAACACCTGGCTCAGCACCTGCACGCCGGTGTTCAGTTGCGCGTAAGTGGTAAGGGAAGGATCATTGTCGATCGCATTCCATTTATTCACTACGCCGCCGGTAGCGGAAAGCAGATTTACGCCGCCTCCGCGGATGCCTGCCAGTATATCGATGGGTTGATTGCAACTGATGTTACCGGGAGGGTCCTGCATGATCCAGGCATCATAGACGCCCATATTCATTGCCAGTCCGGCTATGCCGGAGAGTTTTATCCATACGCCATCATAGGCTACCGGGTTACCGGCGGCGTCTTTCGGCGTGAAGGTAAGTTCCATATCACCGGCGCCGTTCAGGAGGGATAACAGGTTGCCCACGGATGAGGATACGCCTGCTGCTGTTTCTGTGCCATTGTTGTATATAAAGGGCTGTACAGCAGCTGACGCCCCTGCACCCAGGAGGTTAGTAGGGTAAATAATTTTTACGCTGAGGGGCGTGCCGGCGGCCACTTGTGAATTGAAGCGAAGATATTGAGTGGCGAAGGTGAGTCCCAGCAGCGGGATGGGTGCATTCAGTGTAGAGAAGGTAACGGGATCGGCATCGGCGGCCAGTGTTTCATTGTCCACCCAACCTAAAAGAGAGGCCGTTCTCTGGCCGGAGACGTACTTTCTCACTTTAGGTACAGGGCAACCGGTTTGAGCGTGTATCT
The DNA here is from genome assembly GCF_057126945.1 of Chitinophaga sp. G7 BAM 1005. Classification (NCBI taxonomy): domain Bacteria; kingdom Pseudomonadati; phylum Bacteroidota; class Chitinophagia; order Chitinophagales; family Chitinophagaceae; genus Chitinophaga; species Chitinophaga sp. G7 BAM 1005. The sequence goes on from NZ_CP181478.1 coordinate 6,243,039, forward strand.
GAAGCGGGAAATAGATGATGCATACCAGTGCAGCATACCATATCCGCCCGGGAGATCCAGGTAACAGGGAATTGATAATTGCATTCACGGCACGCAAAGGGATACGCATAAGGATACTTAGTCGCTTAATATATCGGGATATCGGTTCGGTATGGCTAAAGTATTGTAATAATCAATGTTGTAGCGGGTTGCGGGAATGAATGAATAAAATGAATAAATGGTTAAGATGGTTAAAAATGCACAAAATGAACAACACGGGATAAATATCTTACATAAAATAATATATATATTATTATGAATTTATATTAAATATTACCGGGAGAAATGGGGGAAACTGGCATTAAAAACCGGATGAACAGATATTTTGACGTTTCCTGCAACCTTTTTCTACTTCCCGCGTCTGATACATACGATGTACTCAGAACGCCCGCCTATTCTTTCTGATAAGGACATGATAAAAAAGATCATGGAGGGTGACCGTCATGCCGCTACGTTATTGATCCGCGGTACCGAAAAACTGGTGGTGAGTATTGTCTTTAAGATGATTAGTAACTATGCAGACAGAAAGGACTTGATGCAGGATATTTACCTGAAAATCTTCAGGTATCTTCCGAAATTCCGTTTTCAATCCAAACTATCTACCTGGGTGGCGCATATCAGCTACACCACTTGCCTGGATCATTTACAAAAATACAGACCGGAACTGATCGACATTCCAGATGATGATGATGAATGGCTTTTACGCGAAATTGCCTGGCAGCAGATCAACAGGGAGCCGCTGGATGCCAGCCAGCTACTCTCTGTAAAAGAAAGATCGGAGATCCTGGAAAAGCTCAGTGCTACATTGCCACCTGTCTATCGGACACTTATTACTTTATTTCATAAAGAAGAACTCAGCATCGATGAGATCATGAACATTACCCGACTCCCTGCCGGAACAGTCAAAAATTATTTGTTCCGGGCAAGAAAGATACTGAAGGAACGATTGCTTGATTATTATTCAAAAGAACATTTATGAGCAAGATACATTTAAGCGAAGAACAGCTCCAGCGCTATGCGCTTGATGGGTTTGCAGACCCGGTGCCTGTGGAGCATGTGGCAGATTGTATCCATTGCCAAATGCAGATCAGGGCTTATCAAACACTCTACAGCCACATCAGGGAAGCGGAAGCGCCGCTGCCGGATTTCAACACGGAGTTGCTCATTCCTGATCTAATGTCTGCAATTAATGCATCTGATAGAAAGGAGGCCTGGTATTTATTTAGTTTGCTGTTCGGAGCCATTGGCCTGCCCGTTGCCGGACTAATGATGTACTGGAATACAATCAGCTGGATTTTTTCGGGCATAGCTACTATGGGCCTGCTGCTATCCGTCGTATTGACGATGCAACTGATGGAACTATATGGCGCTTACCGGAAAAAGATCAAAGCATTAAATCTTGAATAAAGTTGCAACCTGGTAACTGCATTAAGGTCTAATTATTACAAGTGGACTCATCACCACTCAAAAACAATTTATGCAGATGAAGAAAATAATTTTAGTCAGCTTATTAAGTGCCTGTCCTGCTTCCGTTCGTGCTGATGACGGCGGTTTTATGCTCGCGGATGGCGCCTATATTCCCGATGTGATTATCCGTACGGTCATCGTTATCCTGTTATTTTATGTAGCGACGAGTTTTTTGTTAACGCTGATCCGCATGCTGCTTAATCATCGTCTTAAAAGCAAAATGATCGGCAGGGGGATGGATGCAGCTGAAGCAGAAAAGATGCTGCGGATTGGTGCGGAAAGCAAAGATTATGCAATGAAATGGTTTTTGCTCCTGCTCGGTGCCAGTATTGGCTTTACGGTGATCGGCAACTTCCCGTTCGGATGGCTTTCAGTTGCCACGGTGGCCTTCAGTTTGTCGCTGGGTTTCGCCGGGTATTATTATTATCTGAAAAAAAGAAAAGAAATATTATAAATCCATTATGAAAAAAGATCCGGTATTTGTTCTGTCATTTATGCTTTTGTTGCCCGTTATCCAGGCATGTAACCACAAACCGCCAAAGGCTGCGGTGTTGCAGCCACGGAAAAGCAGCTACGTTTTCTCCCTTTTAACAGAAGTTCCGGCATTGCCGGTTGTCAGCCAGAACGCCTCGGGTACCTGCTGGAGTTTTGCCACAACTTCCTTCCTGGAATCGGAGATCATCCGGTTGAAGGGAGAAAAAATTGACCTTTCGGAAATGTATTTTGTAAGATGTGCGTATTTGCTGAAAGCCCGGAATTTTATCCTGCGGCAAGGCACTGCGCGCTTTACGGAAGGCGGCCTTAATCATGATCCCATTATCAGCTCAACTGAATTCGGGTTATTGCCGCAAACAGCATATACCGGACTGATAAACGGAAATAAGGAGCACAATCATTTCAACATGTTCAAAGACCTGGAAAGCACCGTAAAAAAATATGCCGATCCCGCCAATAAGCTGGGTGCCGGATGGAAAAAAGAGGTGCCGTCCAAACTGGATAGTTTTTTAGGGAAAGTGCCGGATGAATTTCTATATGAAGGAAAGACTTATACTCCTGTGAGCTTCCTTGCGTACACACAGTTAAATCCCGATAATTATCTGACCATTACTTCTTTCACACATGTTCCTTTCTATAAACCCTTCGTATTGAGTATACCGGCAAACTGGGCGAATGAACGGTTTTATAACCTTCCCCTTAATGAATTTATGGAAAACATAGACCATGCAATCGACGCTGGGTTCTCCCTGGCCCTTGACCTGGATGGTACCGAGCCTACATTTACTGCAGGATTAGCTGTATTGCCCGAAAAGCAGGAAGACAATGAGCTTATACTTACTGAAGCCAGGCCGGAGAAAAAAGTTTCCCAGGAAATGCGCCAATCTTCCTTTGAGGATTTCAGTACCACAGACGATCACCTTGTGCATATTACCGGCAAACTGAAAGACCAGTACGGCAACATCTATTATAAAGCAAAAAATTCATGGGGCCCCGAAGCCGGAAACCACGGGTTTATCTACCTGAGCGTTCCTTATATGAAAATGAAAGGGCTCTCGGTGTTGCTGCATAAAGACGGGTTGACGGATTCAACGAGGAGTAAGCTTCTTTAGGGGGTAAGAAAGACTAAAAATAAAAAAAGGTTCTTCAAAACAGAAGAACCCTTTTTTGTACCACGTACGGGAATCGAACCCGTGACTCCTCCGTGAAAGGGAGGCGTCTTAACCCCTTGACCAACGCGGCGCATCATTTTCGGATTGCAAATGTAGGACGTTATTTTAAAATTCCAAAAAATATTTTCATAACCTAAAATTATATTGATTAATAAGGGTATTGATTGTAAATTCGCTCTCGATTTTTTCATACTCAAATCACGATGTAAAATGGGAACTACTCTCAAAATTGGTATTAATGGTTTCGGTCGTATCGGCCGTTTGGTATACCGCCAGATTTACAAAATGCCCGGCATTGATGTGGTAGCTATCAATGACCTCACCAGCCCCAACGTGCTGGCGCATTTGCTGAAATACGATTCAGCACAGGGTAGATTCGATGCAGACGTTAAGCATTCCGAAAGCGCAATCAATGTGAACGGTGAAGATGTGAAGATATATGCACAGAGAGATCCGTCTCAAATTCCCTGGAAAGAGCATAACATCGATGTAGTGATCGAATGTACCGGTTTCTTTGCTGACAGGGATAAAGCTGCCGCTCACATTACTGCCGGCGCTAAACGTGTTGTTATTTCTGCTCCTGCTACAGGTGATCTGAAAACGATCGTTTTCAACGTAAACCACGAAATCCTGGACGGCAGCGAAACAGTTATTTCCTGCGCATCCTGCACTACCAACTGTCTCGCTCCTATGGCGAAAGTTCTGCAGGATACTTACGGTATTGCTACCGGTTTAATGACCACTGTTCACGCTTACACCAACGACCAGAACACCCTGGATGCCCCACATCCAAAAGGTGACCTGCGCCGTGCACGTGCTGCTGCTGCCAACATCGTACCTAACAGTACCGGTGCTGCAAAGGCTATCGGCCTGGTATTACCTGAACTGAAAGGCAAACTGGACGGTAGCGCACAGCGTGTTCCTACCATTACCGGTTCTTTAACTGAGCTGACTACCATCCTCAATAAAAAAGTAACTGTTGACGAAGTAAATGCCGCCATGAAGGCCGCTTCCAACGAATCTTTCGGTTATACTGAAGATGAAATTGTAAGCTCCGACATCATCGGTATTAACTTCGGTTCCCTGTTTGATGCTACACAAACCAAAGTACTCACTGTTGGCGAGCACCAGATGGTTAAAACCGTTTCCTGGTATGATAACGAAATGAGCTATGTATCTCAGCTGGTTCGTACTGTAAAGTACTTCGCCGGTCTGATCAGCAAATAATAAATTATGACAGGTACTCCCGGTGTAAGCCGGGAGTCTTTAAATTCCGCGGAACTACACCATAGCAGCAACTGACCAGATTCATCTGGTTATATACTAGCTTTGCGCTGTTGGTACCGCGGTTTTTTAATTTACCCCTTCTCGTTATCTTAAATTGACACATTATGAGCAAATTTTCTGATTATAACTTCAATGGCCGCAAAGCCTTGATCCGCGTGGATTTCAACGTACCCTTGAATGATAAGTTCGAGATCACGGATGACACCCGTATGCGTGCAGCAGTTCCTACCATCCAGAAAATCCTGAAAGATGGCGGCGCCGTTATCCTGATGTCTCACCTGGGTCGCCCGAAAGATGGTCCTACTGATAAATACTCCTTAAAACACCTGGTATACCACCTCATTTCTTTACTGGGCGACGTAACCGTGAAATTCGCTGAAGACTGCACCGGTCCTGTGGCTGAAAAAGCTGCAGCCGACCTGCAGATGGGCGAAGTACTGCTCCTGGAAAACCTGCGTTTCCACAAGGCAGAAGAAAAAGGCGATGCCGCATTTGCTGAACAGCTCTCTAAACTGGGCGATGTTTATGTAAATGATGCATTTGGTACAGCTCACCGTGCCCATGCTTCCACCGCAGTAATCGCACAATACTTTGCACCTGAAAACCGTATGTTCGGTTTACTGATGGAAGCAGAAGTAAACAGCGCACAAAAAGTACTCAACGATGCAGCATCCCCCTTTACTGCAATACTGGGCGGCGCTAAAGTAAGCGATAAGATCCTCATCATCGAAACCCTGATGGACCGCGCTAACAACCTGATCATCGGTGGTGGTATGGCCTACACTTTCCTGAAAGCCCAGGGCAAGGAAATTGGCAGTTCCCTCTGCGAAAATGATAAACTGGACCTGGCAAATGAACTGGTGGCCAAAGCAAAGGAAAAAGGCGTGCAACTGTTACTGCCGGTTGATTCTATTGCAGCGGATAAATTTGCAGCAGATGCGAATACCCAGGAAGTTTCCAACGACAACATCCCTGCCGGATGGATGGGCCTCGACATAGGACCTAAGTCTGTAGCCCTTTTCAGCAAAACCATTGCTGCCTCCAATACCATTTTATGGAACGGACCAATGGGCGTATTTGAAATGGCGGCTTTCCAGGCTGGTACCAAAGGCGTGGCGGAAGCTATTGTAAGCGCTACCGCCAGAGGAGCCTTCTCCCTGGTAGGCGGCGGCGACTCAGTGGCAGCAGTAAACCAGTTCGGTATTGCAGATAAAGTAAGCTATGTTTCTACCGGTGGTGGCGCATTGCTGGAGTTCTTTGAAGGAAAGGAACTGCCAGGTATTGCCGCTATCAGCTAAGCACCCGGCCGATATATCCCATAAATAAGCTATTACAGCGATAACCGTATGCAGAGATTTAATCTACTGCAACGGCCCACTCTGTAATAGCTTTTTGCTTTTTTATATCTTGCAGTTAACCATTAATATTTCCTGTCATGAATAAACGGTTTCTCTGGTACCCGGTGATTATTGGCATTTTTGCGACGCTGATCTGGGTGATCCTTCAGAAGGGACAATCTTTACCGATGAATCCGCACACCGTTATTCCTCCTGCTCCGGCAGCGGCAGCTACGGCCACCGGCAGTTGGTGGCGTTACCTGGAAAATCTGAAACATCCGCTGGGACTGTTGCTGTTGCAAATCATCCTGATCATGCTGGCCGCACGGGTATTCGGGATAGTCGCCAATAAACTGAGGCAGCCTGCTGTGGTGGGCGAGATTATTGCCGGTGTATTGCTGGGTCCTTCCCTGCTGGGTTGGGTGGCTCCGTCGTTTTCCGGTTTTTTATTTCCTGCAGATTCATTGAAAAACCTCCAGTTCCTTAGCCAGATAGGGCTTGCCTTCTTTATGTTTATTGTAGGGATGGAGCTGGACATCAGTAAAATCAGGAACAAAGCGCACGATGCGGTGATGATCAGTCATGCCAGTATTATTATCCCTTTCTTCCTCGGCGTTTGGCTGGCATATTTCCTCTTTACTCGGTTTGCTCCTGCCAATGTCAGCTTTTTATCTTTTGCGCTGTTTATGGGCATCGCTATGAGCATTACCGCTTTCCCGGTGCTGGCCCGTATTGTACAGGAACGGAAGTTAACCAATACACCGTTGGGCATTATGGCGATTACCTGTGCTGCAGCCGATGACGTTACTGCCTGGTGTATCCTGGCAGTAGTAGTGGCTATTGTGAACGCCGGAGGGATTGTGAGTGCGCTGGCGACCATTCTGCTGGCGATTGTATTTGTAGCGGTAATGTTGCTGGTGGTACGGCCCTGGCTAAACAGATTCATGCAGGCGCAGATGGCGAAAGGCCATCAGAAAGCAGCAGTATCCCTGATATTTTTCATGCTGCTGATATCTGCATGGATAGCGGAAGTGATCGGGATTCATGCCTTGTTTGGTGCGTTCCTGGCGGGCGTGATCATGCCTCATGGCACCAATATCAAACAATTGCTGACAGATAAACTGGAAGATGTGAGCATACTATTGCTGCTCCCTATCTTCTTTGTATATACCGGTTTAAGAACACATATCGGTTTATTGAACCAGGGCGATCTGTGGGTCGTATTCGGAATGATCATGCTGGTGGCCGTGGCGGGAAAATTTGGCGGCAGCACTGTTACTGCGCGCTTAATGGGGCAAAGCTGGCGGCAGTCGGTTTCCATTGGCGCATTAATGAATACCCGCGGATTGATGGAGCTGGTGGTATTGAATATCGGGTTCGACCTGGGGATCTTATCGCCGGAGATATTTGCCATGATGGTGCTGATGGCGCTGTCCACCACTCTTATGACCGGCCCTTTGCTGGACCTGGTAGCTTTCAGTGAAAAACGCAAAGGGCTGCTCACTACCTGATACGGAGCCATTATAAATAAAAAGAGACCACTGATAATCAGCGGTCTCCTTTTTTATTTCATATACCCTTGCGGGTGATTATTTCTTTGTGGTAGTTTTCTTTTTAGCAGTTGTCTTCTTTTTAGCGGTATAATGATGCTTTTTGGAAGAATAATGCTTTTTGCTGCTGGTAGTGGTGGTCGCCTTTTTTGCAGATGTATTCTTTTCTGCCATTCTCACCGGCGGCGGGAATTTGGATTTATCCACTCCTACTGCTTTATCGTCCAGGGTCATCTGAACAGATTCTTTCAGCATTTCATTTTTTTCTGCCATGAACTGCTTCATCTTTTCTTTCGGGATGCGCAGGTCGTAGTTATTTTCGGCGCTGGCCATTGCTTTGGAGAAGCCTGGGTTGAAGCGGTCTAATTGGGCCAGGTTCATGTCCAGTTTCTTTGCAATTGCTTCCAGGCGGTATTTGCCGGTTACATTGATTTCAACGGTACTGAAGATTTCATCTTCTGTTAAAGGGCCTCTTGCAACGGGAGCAGACAGGTTATCTGCTACTGGTACATTTACGGTGATGGTGTTATCTTCACTTACACCGAAGAAGTTATTGAACTTATCGAGGATATAACCGGTAGCGATGAATTTGTAAACGTGGTTACGTGATTCGGCTGGCAGGAAATACTGCATGCCCCAGAAATCGGTACGTCCGCTGGCCTTGATAGCACGTTGAACGCCACCTGCACCGCAGTTGTAAGCGGCAACTACCAGTAACCAGTCGTCGAACTGTGCATACAGCTGATTGAGGAACTGGGCGGCGGCCAGGGTAGATTTATAGAAATCTTTTCTTTCGTCTATTTTCTTACCTACACTTAAACCAAAAATGCGGGCGGTTCCGGCCATAAACTGCCAGGCGCCTACTGCACCTACTCTTGAGCGGGCATTGGTATTAAAGCTGGATTCGATTACTGCGAGGTATTTCATTTCCTCGGGGATACCATTATCACGGAACACCTTTTCAATCATATTGAAATAGGGTTGTCCTTTATCGATCATGATTTGCAGATGCTGACTATACCGGGTGGCATAGTTACTCACGTAACCGGCAACCAGGTTATTGTTGATCTGTTCATACACTTTCGCGCTGCGAATGGTGTTAGGCAGGCTTTGAGCGGCTTTCTTCACTGCCACGGACGTTGGCGATGGTAATAAAGCGGTATCTTTTGGTAAACGTACCTTGTGATTCAGCTTTACTACAGAGGTATCAGGTGAAAATACCGGATACGCCATCTCTTTAGGATTGCTATTGCCCCCCATTGCACTCACACTCATTAAACTTGTTGCTGGCAACAGCAGTAGTAAAAAGATTTTTCTCATACAATTTATTTTAAACAACAGTAACCTGTTCCTTAGCCATCAATTGATGCGCTATATGTAACAAGTTTGCTTCGCTAAACTTCTTTGTGATGATCTGTACACCGTATGGCATCCCGTTTGAATGCCGGTACAAAGGAACGGATATAGCCGGAACCCCTGCCAGATTTGCCAGTACCGTATAAATATCAGCCAGGTACATAGCTATAGGGTCATCAGTTTTCTCCCCTAATTTAAATGCTGTGGATGGCACAGTTGGCATTAAAATGGCGTCGTATTCTTCTAATATATCGTTGAGTTTTTCTGTTACAAGACGCCTAACCTGTTGTGCCTTAGTATAATATGCGTCATAATAGCCTGCACTCAGCACAAAAGTCCCCAGTAATATACGACGTTTTACCTCTTTCCCGAACCCTTCGGATCTACTTTTTTTGTAAAATTCTGTCAGGTCCAGGTTCTTTTCAGGGGTTCTGTGTCCATATTTTACCCCATCAAACCGGGATAAGTTGGAGGAAGCTTCTGCTGTAGTGAGTACATAATACGCCGGAACTACATGGTCGAGGTATTCAAAACTCTTTCCTGATACCGTATGACCTAAAGACTGCAAACTTTCAAAGAAATCAATATAGCCGTTCTTCATTTCTGCGTCCAGTCCATCGTGGTACTGTGCATCTCTTAAATACGCAAATTTGAATGTTTTATTGTTTTCCAGGTCTGCTTTATAATCTGGTACTTCTTTTTGGGAAGCAGTGCTATCAAACTCATCCGGCCCAGCAATCACCTGTAGAACCGACGCCACATCGGCAATATTCTTGCCAAAAATGCCTATTTGATCAAATGAAGAAGCATAAGCGATGAGCCCGTAGCGGGAAATACGTCCATAGGTGGGTTTCAGGCCAACTATGCCGCAGAAGTCGGCCGGTTGCCTGACAGATCCACCGGTATCGCTGCCAAGGCTTACCTGGCACAAATCTGCCTGTACTGCTACGGCAGAGCCCCCGGAGGAGCCGCCTGGTACCCGGGTATTATCCAGTGCATTCAGGGTGGGGCCATAGGCGGAGTTTTCATTGGTAGACCCCATTGCGAATTCGTCGCAGTTGAGATTACCGATGATAATAGCATCTGCTGCCAGCAATCTTTCGACGGCGGTGGCAGAGAACAGGGAAGTGAACCCTTCCAGTATACGGGAAGCGGCGCTTACATTATGGCCTTTATAGCAGATCACATCTTTAATACCTACCACCACGCCTGCAAGTGCGCCCAGCTTTTCCCCGTTTTTGAGGCGGGTATCGAGCTCGCGTGCTTTCTCCAGGGCTTCCTCTTCATATACTTCCAGGAAGGCATTCAAGTGTTCTAACTGAGCTATACGGTCGAGGTAATAACGTACCTTCTCCGTACAGCTTGTGCTGCCGGCGTATAATGCTTTATGGAAAGTGATTATACTGCTGAATTCAGACAAGACTAAACCAGTTAAAATTAAATTAACAGAAAATACTCCTTTAGGGGGAGTTGGCTACAATTTATTATGCTTTGGGCAGTGGAGCATCTTCAGTGCTGGTATGTGGTGCATCTGTAGTAGCCGGTGCTGCAGCCTGAACGGGCTTTTCCCTCATTCCTTCCTCGATTTCCTGGCGCACATTGTTCTTTGCGTCATTAAACTCACGGATACCTTTACCGAGGCCACGCATTAATTCGGGAATTTTTTTACCTCCGAAGAGCAGCAATACTACCACAGCAATCAACAGCAGCTCGGACATCCCAATATCCTGAAGGATCAAAAATGATGAATTTAAAAAAACAGCAGTCATCTTCTCAAATGTTTAAAAGTTCAGTCAGCAAAGATAGCAGATATAATCGGCTTTTTCACCGTTATGAGCTACCCTGCTCTAGTTTTAATACCATTTTAAGCACACGAAAAAAGCGGCACCGGTAATGGTCCCGCTTTTAACAAATTTCCCTGTATTTATACTAAACCCTTTTTTCTTTGATACGGGCTTTCTTACCAGCACGTTCGCGCAGATAATAAAGCTTAGCTCTTCTTACTTTACCTACCTTGTTCAACACGATACCATCGATATGAGGAGAGTAAAGCGGAAACAGTCTTTCCACACCAATGCCATCAGAAATTTTTCTAACAGTGAAAGACATTGTTGATCCCGTACCCTGGATTTTCAACACATCACCTTTAAAGGACTGAATCCTTTCTTTATTACCTTCCACGATTTTATAGTTGACAGTGACGTTGTCGCCTGCTTTAAACTTCGGGTACTGTTTGTTAGCTGTCAGTTGTTCGTGAACAAACGAAATTGCGTTCATCTTTCAAATATTTATGGGAGTGCAAAAGTAAGTCAAGAAATAGCATTTACCAAATTAAAAATCAAGAAATTATCCCTTTCAAATGGCAAAGCGCTCTATATGACCTATGTATCATTAAGTTATAACAGGTCGGGCCTGCGTTGTTTTGTTCTTTCTACCGATTCCTGGTGTCTCCACTCATCGATTTTTTTATGATCTCCACTCAGGAGGATTTCCGGTACTTTCCAGCCACGGAACTCTTCCGGGCGGGTGTATACCGGGGGCGCCAGCAGATTGTCCTGGAAGGAGTCTGTAAGGGCGCTGGTTTCATTATTCAGCACGCCGGGCAGGAGACGTCCGATGGCATCCACCAGCACCGCGGCCCCTAATTCTCCCCCGCTCAGCACGTAATCGCCGATGGAGATCTCTTTGGTGATAAAGTGATCCCGGATACGCTGATCGATGCCTTTATAGTGTCCGCAAAGCATAAGCAGGTTGCCTTTGAGCGATAGCTGATTAGCCATTTTCTGGTTCAGCGTTTCGCCATCGGGTGTGAGGTAAATCACCTCATCGTACTGTACTTTTGCCTGGAGCGACTCAATAGCGTTTACAATGGGCTCCAGCATCATCACCATTCCTGCGCCACCCCCAAACTGGTAGTCGTCTACCTGGCTGTGTTTCAGGTTGGAATACTGCCTGAGCGGATGTACATGTATTTCCAGCAGGCCTTTGGCCTGTGCCCTCTTCATAATAGAGTGAGACAGCGGGCTTTCGAGCAATTCCGGTAATACGGTGATTATATCTATTCGCATGATTGTGTGCCCTTTATAACGGTTGTATCCGGCAGATCAACCGGTGTATAATTCAATCAAACCATCCGGCAGGTTGAGGTGTACCGTCTGGTTCTTCTTGTCTACTTTCACCAGCGACTGCTCATTGACCGGCAGCAGGGCTTCTTTGCCCCTGATGAATACTTTTACGAGTACCTGCATAGGCATCTCAATGACTTCCTCAATAGTGCCCAGCGGGCCGTATTGCTGGTCTTCCACGGCAAATCCCAGTAAAGCGAGGGGCGCAGAGGAAGCGGTTTGTTGTTTGAAGTCTTCTTCCTGCAGGTATACCTGTGCCGGCATCAGTTTGTGTGCGGCTTCCTTGGTATCTATTCCTTCCAGTTTGATGTATACGCTTTCGGTATCCTTTACGGTTACCTGTTGTATAAAGTAGGGAATAAAGCTGTTTTTGCGTTCTTCCAGGAATATAACGGTTACCCCTTTCAGCGCGGATCTTTTGCCCAGGCTGTGTCTTAAAACCAGGTCGCCCTGTAAACCATGCGCTGAAGCAAGTTTACCTATACTGAAATAATTACTCATAATTTTTTGCTGTCGGACTTTAGCGGATCAGGTAACTGATTGCTGGTGAGGCTATTAACAAAAATTAAAAAAGGAAACATTTGCGGTTGCAAATATTTCCTTTTTCAGGTATTGTTAAAACGTTGCCGTTTTATGCTTCGTTACCTTCTTCTGCTGCTGGTGTTTCAGTCGCTGGAGCAGCCGGAGTGTCTTCTACCTTTCTTACGATTGGAGCAGCAATCCTTGCTTTCTTGTGACCGTCACGGCGGGCAGAAACTTTTTGTTCGTGTTCAGCTTGCCATTGTGCAAACTTCTGGTAAGCAGTAGGCTCGTCGAACAGGTTCAAAGTAACACCTCTTAACAGGTGTTTCAAATACAATACACCTTTGAATGACAAGATTCTTCTAACAGTATCGGTAGGTTGAGCACCTTTCTGCAACCAACGCAATGCCTTTTCGGTATCGATGTTGATGGAAGCCGGAACTGTTAAAGGATTGTAAGTACCAATTTTCTGGATGAATTTACCATCTCTTGGTGCGCGGGCGTCGGCTACTACGATAAAATAGAAAGGCCTTTTTTTCGCGCCATGTCTCTGCAGTCTGATTTTTACTGGCATAAATAAGTCGAGTTATTTTTTGCGAGTTAGGAAATATTGTTTAATTAGGGATGCAAATGTAATCAGTAAGTTGGTATTTGCAAAAAATATTTATATCAATCTGATCCGTTTATCTCACCATTCCTTTCAAACCCTTACCACCACCGCCAAATTTATTCATCATTTTCATCATCTGGCGCATCTGTTCAAACTGTTTCATGAACTGGTTAACGTCCTGGATGTTTTTTCCGGCGCCTTTTGCGATGCGTTTGCGGCGGCTTCCGTCGATCATATCCGGGTCGGCACGTTCTGCCTTCGTCATGGAGTTGATCATGGCTTCAATGCCCTTAAAAGCGTCATCGCTGATATCCAGGTCCTTTACTGCCTTCCCGACGCCGGGGATCATGCCCATCAGATCTTTCAGGTTACCCATTTTTTTAATCTGTTGGAGTTGTTCCTTGAAGTCGTCGAAATCGAATTGGTTCTGGCGGATCTTTTTCTCGAGTTTCTTGGCCTGTTCTTCGTTGAACTGTTCCTGGGCGCGTTCCACGAGGGTGGTGATATCACCCATTCCTAGAATACGCTGCGCCATACGTTCGGGGTAGAAAACGTCGAGGGTATCGAGTTTTTCACCCATGCTCACGAACTTGATGGGCTTTTCCACCGTGTATTTGATGGTAAGCGCCGCACCACCGCGGGTATCGCCATCCAGTTTGGTGAGGACTACGCCGGTAAAGTCGAGGCGCTCATTGAACGCTTTGGCAGTGTTCACCGCATCCTGGCCGGTCATGGAATCCACCACGAACAGTATTTCCTGCGGTTTCACCGCTGCTTTTACGGCGGCAACTTCGTTCATCATCGCCTCGTCTACCGCCAAGCGGCCGGCGGTATCGATGATAATAACGTTGAAGTTATTGGCTTTTGCGTGTTTGATGGCGTTTTCAGCGATCTGAACGGCGTTTTTATTTTCCGGTTCGCTGTACACTTCCACGCCTATTTGTTCGCCCAGTACCTTCAGCTGGTCTATCGCAGCGGGGCGGTAGATATCGGCAGCTACCAGTAAGGGTTTCTTGTTTTTCTTTGTTTTGAGGAAGTTACCCAGTTTACCGGAGAAGGTGGTTTTACCCGAACCCTGCAAACCTGCGATCAGTACAACGGTAGGATTGGATTTGAGATCGAATTCGGCTTCAGTGCCGCCCATGAGTTCGGCCAGTTCATCCTTTACGATCTTCACCATGAGCTGACCGGGGGAAATAGATGTTAACACCTTTTCGCCCAATGCTTTATCCTTTACTTTATCTGTAAATTCCTTGGCAATTTTATAGTTCACATCCGCATCCACCAATGCACGACGGATCTCTTTAACGGTAGAGGCGATATTTATTTCTGAAATCCGGCCTTCCCCTTTAAGCTGTTTAAACGCGGAATCGAGTCTCTCTGATAATGATTCAAACATTGTTGGTATTTTAAACGGATTGCAAAAGTATATTTTTTTGGGGATTTTGTCTCGCGGATTTTGTCTTACTCAGGATTACGCTGATTATGCTGATTACCCGGATCTGATCATTTGGGATTAAAAAAGATTAGCGAAGACCGTTGCGGGTATTACCGCAGCCATCTTCGCTAATCTTTAAAAATCTTTACAAAATCAACTATAAACTCAGGTTAATCAGCATAATCAGCGTAATCCTGAGTAAGACAACATCCGCCTATCCGAGGTAGTTGCGCAGCAACTTGCTCCTGGAAGTGGTTCTTAATTTGGTAATGGCTTTGTCTTTGATCTGGCGTACGCGTTCGCGGGTCAGGCCAAATTTTTCGCCGATATCTTCGAGTGACATGGGGTGTTCAACGGCGATGCCGAAGTACAGCATGATCACATCTTTCTGACGATCTGTTAAAGTAGAGAGGGAGCGCTCGATTTCGCGGCGGAGGGAATCATGATGATCCAGTTCCTCGTCTGCGCTAACCGCATTTGGGTTTTCGAGTACATCCAGCAGGGAGTTATCTTCCCCGTCGATAAAAGGCGCGTCCATTGATACGTGACGGGCAGCAACGCCGAGGGTTGCTTCCACTTCTTCCGTATTGATTTCAAGGATGGTAGCCAGTTCATCGGGAGATGGTTCTCTTTCATATTCCTGTTCCAGCTGGGAGTACGCCTTGCTGATCTTGTTGCTCAGGCCCACTTTGTTAAGCGGAAGGCGAACAATCCTGGATTGTTCTGCCAGTGCCTGCAGGATAGACTGACGGATCCACCAAACGGCGTAGGAAATGAATTTAAAACCGCGCGTTTCATCAAAACGTTGAGCAGCTTTAATTAACCCGAGGTTCCCCTCGTTGATCAGGTCACTGAGTGACAGGCCCTGGTTCTGGTACTGTTTCGCAACGGATACCACAAAGCGGAGGTTTGCTTTTGTAAGCTTCTCCAACGCTCTCTGATCGCCCTGCTTGATCCGGATAGCCAGGTTTACCTCTTCTTCCGGCGTAATTAAATCCACTTTCCCAATCTCCTGCAGATACTTCTCCAGGGATTGTGATTCCCTGTTGGTAATGGATTTAGTGATTTTAAGTTGGCGCATTGACATAGAGTCGGAACAGTTACAGGTTAATAAAAAGTTAAGATTTGATGAATGCCTGACAAAAATAACTTTTTTTAGATAGCCACCAAAAAAAATCTATTGTTTTTAAATCATTTCCAAATAAAATCGATTGATCATTAAGGGCTTGCAATTGTCGTGGAAATTCGCCACTATAGAGGCGAAGCAGTCAGCGCTATCACATGTCTGTATTTTATATTTATTATAGATGTAATATATATAGTTTTATTAAGGCGTGTAAAGTTTTTATGTATTCTATAAAAAAAAACCGTAAATTATTTTGACAGAGTAAAATATTTTCTATAATTGCAACTGGATGATATTGATTTACTAATTATTTGAGAGATGTCTAAGAAAGTGCTTTATGAGTTAGAATTTCCGGTAAGGTGCTCACCCGGTATCCTGTATGAATTCTTATCGACCCCTGCTGGTTTACAGGAGTGGTTTGCCGATAGGGTTGATTTCAGGGATAATGTTTTTTCCTTTTCATGGAACGGTACGGCCGAAGAAGCGGAAGTACTGGAACAGGAGGAAGATGAGTACATCCGGCTGCACTGGACGCATGCTCCCAAAGAAGAATATTTTGAGTTCCGTATACAAATTTCTGAAGTAACGAATGAAACTATCCTGGTAGTAAAAGATTTCGCAGAGAAGAAAGAAGTGAAGGACCAAAGTCAGCTATGGGAATACCAGGTGAAAGATCTCTTCCACCGCATCGGCAGCTAAGCCCCTTTATTTTCAAGTATATTGAGTAGCGCAGCATAGGCCTCCACTACATCAGTAATTATTTTGCCCCAATGACCGATCACGAAAGGTTTAGCCACTTTGATAAAATCGTTCCGGCTAATCAGCGTCTTCCACTCATCTAAACTTAAGGTGTCTATGAAACAATAATTTCCGTTTTCGAAATCATGCTCCCAGGGATCTTCCTGAACATACACCTGAAATCCGGCCTCCGCCAGTTTTGTGTAACTGCTTTCAAGAACAGCACCGTAATAGCGCTTTACGTTACCCGCCAGGTGCAGGGTAGCGCTAAAATAATGCCCCCACCAGAACATGGTGCGGAACGCAAATGCTTCCGTTTTACTGAAATAACGCGGGTAGTCCAGCATTACCCAGGGCAGCCCTTTATACTGTTCACCCTTTGAAATTTTACCTCCCTGCAGCAGCCACTCCGGCTTAAAGGGAAAATTACTGTTACGGTCGTACGCCGCCAGTGCTTCCTGCAGCTTTCCCATCAACGCCATTACCTTCTCTATTGCGCTGTTTTTCAGGAGAATAAAATGAGTGCTTTCTATAACAGCCGCTTCTTCCGGCGTTAGTTCAAAACTTTCCATATAAATTTTAACGGTATTTTCAGGTTCTCCTTAACACTCCTTTGTGAATTCGTGCTAACTTTACCGTTTAGGAGTATCCTGACCAGTAGAATACGAAGATCGGGATTCCATCTTTTTAATACCGCATTATCAGTGAAAAAACTCGACAAACTAATTATAAAAACCTTTCTGGGTCCCTTTGTAGCTACCTTCTTTGTTACCTTATTTGTACTGGTAATGCAGTTCCTCTGGAAGTATGTGGACGACCTGGTGGGTAAAGGTCTGGATACGGGTGTGATTATACAGCTCATTGCCTATACCAGCGCCACACTGGTAACCCTGGCCCTTCCCCTTGCGGTGTTGCTCTCTTCCATTATGACCTTTGGTAACCTGGGAGAAAGTTTTGAACTGGTAGCGTTAAAATCTTCAGGCATTTCCCTGTTGCGTTTTATCCGCCCGCTGCTGCTGGTGTGTTCTGTTATCGCTTTCCTGGCCTTTTTGTTTGCCAACTATGTAATCCCGGTGGCCAACCTCCAGGCCAAATCACTGCTTTATGATATTACCAACTCCAAACCTGCCTTTAACATCAAGGCAGGTGTATTCTATAAAGATATTCCGGGCTATACCATTAAAGTAGCCCAAAAGGATAAAGACAACCAGACCATCCACCAGGTAATGATCTTCGATCACCAGAGTGGTGGCGGCGACCGGATCATCCTGGCCGAAAAGGGACAGATGGTACTTACCGCCAACAAACGTTTCCTGTATTTTATCCTGGATAACGGGTGGCGTTATGAAGAGCGGAACAACCGCGGATACACAGTTCCGGGCGACATGATCAGGCTGGGTTTTAAAAAATACAGCAAGGCATTTGACCTGAGCTCATTTGCCTTTAACCGCCTGAACATGGATCTTTTTGCCTCCAACCAGCAAATGCTGAATGTAAGACAGCTGGATGTGGCAATAGATTCCCTGCAGAAAATAGAAAACCAGTACAGCAAAACAGTAAATTCGTATGTTACTGTACGTTATCCTTTCTTCAAATGGAAGGATTCTGCCTGGGCAGCCAGCGCCCCCCCGCTGAAAGCAAAGGAATTTGAAGATATTATACCCGAGAAGAGCCTTCGTACCGTGCTGGAAAGGGCAGAGCAAAATGTTCGTGAAACACAGAGCGCCCTTGAACAGCCTACCCAGGAGTTTGAAGATAAGCATGGCGTAATCCTGATGCACAAAGTTGAATGGCAACGTAAATTTACGCTGGCTGCCGCCTGTATCGTGATGTTCCTGATAGGCGCCCCCCTGGGTTCTATTATCAGAAAAGGAGGATTGGGCACACCGCTGGTGTTTGCTGTGATCTTTTTTGTGATTTTTAATGTATTTTTCATGATAGGCGAAAAGATGGCCAGGAATGGCGTGATGTTCACCTGGTCGGGCATGTGGTTATCCAATATGGTGTTACTCCCCATTGCAGGTTTCCTTATTGTTAAGGCTATGAATGATTCGCAGCTTTTTAACAAAGAGTATTATTTTCGCGTTATTCAACAAATAAAAAAGTTCTTACAAAGATTTAGAAAGAAAGAAGTGCTTAAAGAGATTTAAAGCAAACAACCTACAATTTAAAACCTACAGACTTGAAAACGCTGTTTACACTGTTCAGAAAGAACTCCTGGTTCTTTCTGCCCTTCTTACTATGGCTGGTAGTGGGGGGAGTAATGTTGGCCACTTACAGTCAACGGGACCTGTTTCTCAGTATTAACAGAGAACATTCCGACTGGGGCGATGTTATTGTTACCGGGCTTACCTACCTCGGTGATGGAATTATGTTTGGAATAGTGCTGTTCCTGATGCTGGTAACACAGCGGTTCAGGTTATTCTTTATCGGGCTGGCAGTGCTGCTGCTGGTCACCATCGTAGTACAGATGGCCAAACATTATTATAATGCACCGCGCCCCATCTCCTATTTCGGAGATGAAACCGCCACATTGGTGCACACCGTAAAATGGGTAAATGTGCACAGCAGTTGCAGTTTCCCATCTGGTCATTCCGCAGCCGCCTTTGGCATGTTCAGCTTTCTGACTGTCATTGTGCGCAATAAAAAGCTGGGATTACTGTTATTAATGATGGCACTTTGCGCCGGTTATTCCCGCATTTACCTGGCACAACATTTTTTTGTGGATGTATATGTGGGTAGCATTGTGGGTACCTTAAGTACCGTTATCGTGTATGGACTTTTTAAGTTCCGGGATACCACGTCGTCGCCGGAAGTATGTGCAGAGGCGCTTTTACAGGCCAATGCCACCACATAGCAATGCATAATTACGAACGGTCAGCCAGTGACCGTTCGTAATCCAATTTTTTAAATACTTTCAATGAAATACCTATTGATTGCCCTGGTGGCCGCTTTACTATTTATACCTTTTCTGGGGGCCGTACATTTATTTGACTGGGATGAAATCAACTTTGCAGAAGCAGCCCGGGAAATGATAGTAAGCCACAACTACAGCCAGGTGCAGATCGATTTCCGTCCTTTCTGGGAAAAACCACCTTTGTTTATATGGATGCAGGCAGGCAGTATGCAGCTTTTTGGCATAAATGATTTTGCCGCCCGTTTCCCCAATGCCATCATCGGTATTGCTACATTGATCAGTTTATTTGCCATCGGCAGAAAAACAGTGGATGAAAGATTTGGTTTCTGGTGGGCATTGGTATATGCAGGCTCCTGGTTACCGCATTTTTATTTTAAATCAGGTATTATAGATCCTACGTTTAATTTCTTCATCTTTCTTTCTATCTACTTTGCCTATCGCATCGGGTATAACAGTAAGCCTTTCCGCATGGCTATTCTCAGTGGTTTCTTCCTGGGGCTGGCGGTATTAACCAAAGGACCCGTAGCTATACTGGTGGCTTTGCTGTGCCTGTTGATATACTGGATCTGGAATAAAGGAAAGATCAGTATCCGGTTTTCCCATATCGGCTTAATTGCCCTGTTTGCCTGTGTCACCACGCTGTTGTGGTTTGGGTATGAAATTGTAGCACATGGCTGGTGGTTTGTCAATGAATTTGTGGCTTACCAGATCCGCCTGCTTACTACGGAAGATGCCGGTCATGGCGGTCCTTTCTTTTACCACTGGATTGTGTTGCTGATAGGCTGTTTTCCGGCGAGCACCTTTCTTTTCACCTATTTGCAGAGTAGAAAAAAAACGATCTACTCCACTCCCGCCGCCATTGAGCTAAAGGATTTCAAGGTATGGATGTGGGTATTATTCTGGGTAGTGCTGATCCTCTTCTCTATTGTGAAAACAAAGATTGTACATTATTCTTCGCTGTGCTATTTCCCGCTGTCTTTTCTTGCAGCCTGGCAGGTGTACCTGCTCTCCGAAGGGAAGCAGCGGCTGCGGGGCTGGAATATTGCTCTCATACTTTTTATAGGTATTGTGCTGGGATTAGCGATTGCGGTATTACCACTGGTAGGTGTTTATAAAGACATGCTGATTCCTTACATCGGTGATAAATTTGCCGTTGCCAACCTGCAGGCAGATGTGCCCTGGTCGATAGCGGAAGCCGGGTATGGTGCAGGGTATATAATCCTGGTAATTGTGAGCAGCGTATTACTGATACGCCGTAAGATCAGCAAAGGGTTGTTGTGTTTGTTTATCAGTTCCATCTTGGTGATACAGGTAACGGTGGTACACTTTGTACCCAAGATAGAAGCCTACTCACAGCGTGCTGCCATAGATTATTTCATTTCCCTGCAGGGTAAAGACGTATATGTGAAGGCGTTAGGTTACCACAGTTATGCACAGCACTACTATTCAAGAGAGCTGCCACATTCCAATAAAAATTATTACAATGAAGACTGGCTGCTGAATGGCAGGATAGATAAGCCCGCCTATTTCATTTGCCGTATTACGGACAGTGAGCCGTACCGGCATCATCCTAACCTGGAAGTGATTGGCGAGAAGAACGGGTTTGTGTTCCTGAAGCGGAAGTGATCGCCTTCGGCGATTTTAAATTGTCTTGGAGCAGGATTACGCTGATTATACTGATTAGCTGGATTTTTATTTTTGGATTTTATAAAGGATTAAGGGAGATATAAGCGGATATATTCGCTTTTATCTCCCTTAATCATTATTAATCTAAAAAATCAAAATCCAGCTAATCAGTATAATCAGCGTAATCCTGCTCCAAGACAATTTAAAATCGCCGAAGGCGATTATACCGCGGCATTATACCGTTTCTCTACTTCATCCCAGTTCACAGCGTTCCAGAAAGCATCGATATATTCCGGGCGTTTGTTCTGATGTTTCAGATAGTAGGCATGTTCCCATACGTCGAGTGCCAGGATGGGTGTGCCTTTATCTTTCACGATATTATGCATCAGCGGATTGTCCTGGTTAGGGGTATTGATGATAGCCAGTTTTTTATCCGGGGTAACGATGAGCCATGCCCAACCGGAACCGAAAACAGTTTTTGCGGCATCATTGAATTTTGTCCGGAAAGCTTCCCAGCTACCGAAAGCGCCGGTGATGGCTGATTTCAGCTTATCAGAAGGTGTTTTCTTTGTAGGAGATAATAACGTCCAGAAGAGGGAGTGATTATAATGTCCGCCGCCATTATTGCGAACGGCTTTGTCTTTATCCGTTACCTTGTTCAGGATTTCTTCCAGCGATAGTGTTGCAAAGGCAGTACCGGCGAGGTTATCGTTCAGATTTTTCACATAGGCAGCATGGTGCTTGTCATGGTGAATTTCCATAGTGAGCTTATCGATATGAGGCTCCAGGGCATCATAAGCATAAGGCAACGCAGGAAGAACAAAGGGTGCTTTAGGATCGGCAAAGGCCGGCTGTCCGGATACAGAAGAAGTGGCCAGGCTGCTCAATGGCCCACTCAGGATGGCGGCGCCGGCAAGACTGGTAAGCTTGAGAAATTCTCTCTTATCCATGTTTTATTATTTAAATATATTATTGAGTAATAAAGATCGAGTCAGGCGGGGAAAGCCGCAAATATTAAACCAAATCTCTTTGGTGGGGAGAGATGAAAAGTAATATTAAAACTAAGGTAAAAGTATAAAAACGAGGATTTAATATCAAAATAAAGGGAAACTTTTACTTTGTTTTCATATTAAATTACTATTTTACCATACATTCATATCATGATTGCAATGGTGAATTGTAGTTAATTGTATGATTGCCAGATATATTTATCCCGGGCCTGGCAGGCAAACAAAGAAACCTGTTCATTAACCCGCCAATACGCCAACGTAATAACCGATCACATATATAATTAATATTTTAAGCGAATACTAAGAGCAACAGGAATTGCTTTACACAACGATAATATAGCATAATCCAGTGCAAGCAATCCTGGTCCAACCTCGATAAAGCAGGAAACATGATACAAGAGTACCTCAGGAAACAACAGGTTGAAAACAATGAATATAAGCCTGTTTTTTATGAATTGAAGCGCGCACAAGACCTTCAGTCCTTCGAAACCCTTCTGAAAACCCGTCCGCACCTACGTATTAACGACCATATCGACTCTCAGTTAAAGGAGCTGATGAAAATCAGGAATCCTACTAAACGCTTGACTGCCGCGGAGTACGAGGAAAAAGTACAGGCACATCTTGCCGGAGTTTCTCCGGAAAAATATGGGGTATGGGTATATTATCCCTGGAGTGATCACGTAGTGCACCTGGTAAATGAAGCGGAGTTTATTGAGTTACGTACCAGCAGGAACCAGCATAAAATTACCGCGGAAGAAATTGCGGTATTATCCAAAAAGAAGATCGGCATTGTGGGGTTGTCGGTTGGTCAATCGATCGCATTAACCCTGGTGATGGAGCGTATTTGCGGCGAGTTACGACTGGCGGACTTCGACCGGCTGGAGCTGACCAATATGAACAGGATCCGTTGTGGGGTACATAATATCCAGTTGCCGAAAGTGGTAATAGCCGCCCGTGAAATTGCGGAGCTGGACCCGTTTATCAAGGTGAGCATTTACCAGGATGGCATGACTGAAGCCAACATGGATGACTTCTTTACCGGTGACGGTGTGCTGGATATTTTTGTGGAAGAGTGTGATGGCGTGGATATAAAGATATTAAGCAGAATAAAGGCAAAAGCGCTGAAGATACCGGTTGTTATGGAAATGAACGACAGGGGTATGATAGATATTGAGCGGTTTGATCTTGAGCCGGACAGGCCGCTTATGCACGGTCTTATACCGGAGGTGGATATTGACACCTTAAAGGGTTTGACAGATGCGGAGAAACTCCCTATTTTCAGCCCCATGCTGGCGCTGGACAAGGCATCCTCCAGGATGAAATTTTCCCTGGGTGAGATTGGTAAAACTATTACCACCTGGCCCCAGCTGGCCTCTTCAGTTGTACTGGGAGGAGCACTGGTGGCCGACACATGCCGTCGCATAGCCCTGGATCAGTTAAAGAGTTCAGGCAGGTATTACATAGATTTTGAGCAGTTGATTGTTTAACATACTTATGCCTTGTATAAGCGCTATTCCGCAATGTCATGATTAATGTAAGGGTATTTAGGGCTCCGGATGATCCTGAGGCTTGCATGAGATTTTATACTGGTCACCTCAAGTTGCTGGAAATCTATTTTGGCATTGCCCAGGTAACATCTGGCAGCGCTGACTGGATGCAACATGAAAATACAATAGTGATCATAGTGGAGGACGATACTCGTACCAAAACATATGGTGGGGCACGCGTGCAGATTGCTGACGGCGTGCTGCCACTGCCTATTGAAACGGCAATAGGCAAATACGATCCCAAAATATATTCGTACGTAAAAAAAGGGAGTGCTGAGATCTGTGGAATGTGGAATTCCAAAGAAGTGGCCGGAATGGGAATCGGCAGCCAGGTACTGGCAAGAGTGGGTGTTGTATTGGGCGCACAGCTACCGATAGACACCTATCATGTATTGTGTGCTCCTATCACCACCCGGGTCGGAAAACGCGTAGGTTTTGTTATAGATGAATCACTGGGGAACAAGGGCACGTTCTTTTATCCGAAAGACGACTTCCTGGCTACTGCTATGGTGATCAACGATTGCTACAACCTGCCGCATGCCGACCCAAAGGAGAAATTACTGATTTCAGACCTGCGTGAAAATCCAATGCAGTCTAAAATAGAAGTGGGCCCAAAGGGTTCCTACGAGGTAAACTATAGCCTCCGGATCCCTACACACGCACACTTTACCCCATAAACAATTAATCGGGGCCGGTATTTCTGAAAAAACATATAAATTCAAGCCTGATACTTAATCTATTTTCGTGATGCTGTCCAAGATTGTTGGTTTATGGTCAATCTTTACCCTGTTAGTCCTGTTTCATGTAACGGCACAACCTGTTGTGTTTAAAAACAGTAAATCGCTGCTGCAGATAGGTGGTTATCTTGAGCTGTATACCGACAAGGCAGACACCCTCACTATCGCCTCCGCTCCCATGCAGGCGTTTAAAGCTTCCGGACAGGAGGTACCCAACCTGCAGATCACACCCTACACGCAATGGGCAAGGTTTTCCATCAACAACCAGTCGAATGCCGGGAAGTTATTACTGGAGGTGGAATACCCCATTATTGATGATATCACACTATACGAATTGCTGCCGGACGGCACTATCAGGCAAACGCACCTGGGGGAGTTTACCGCTTACAAAAACCGGGGATATGATCATCAGAACTATCATTTCCCTATACGGATGCTGCCCAATGAAACGCGGCAGTTCTATCTGAAAGTAAAGGCAGGAGAACAGTTACAGCTACCGATTTACCTGGGCACCCCGGAAAGTATCTTTGAAAAGAACAACAAACGCGAGCTGATTTTTGGTATATATGTGGGCGTTATCCTGGCGATGGCCTTTTATAATCTATTCATTTATATATCCACCCGCGACAACAGCTATCTCATTTACGTGAGTTACATTATTTGCGTGGGTCTTACCCAGGTAACGCTGCAGGGCTACTCCTTCCGTTTCCTGTATCCCAACAGTCCGTGGCTGGCCATGCATGCCACGGTACTGGTGCCGGTATTCAATGGTCTTACAGCGCTGGTGTTTATTCAGCAGTTCCTGTCTACCAAAGTGAATTACCCGCTGGGGCATAAGCTGATGAATGCAGTGATTGTATTATACCTTCTTTGCTTTATACCTACTTTCCTGGACATGTATAATTATGCGCAGATACTGGTGCAGCTGGATGCCTTCCTGGCTGCGGTGATGGCCTTTGTTGTTGCCTACCGTATCAGCCTGAAGGGGGTGAACGCCGCGCGTTTTTTCCTGTTGGCATGGTCAATATTCCTGATCAGTATTTTCGTTTTCGTACTGCGCAATTTCAATGTCCTGCCATATAACAACTTCACCTATTACGCGCTGCAGATCGGTTCCGGTGTGGAAGTACTGTTACTGTCGTTTGCACTGGCACATAAGATCAACGTGTTTAAGGCGGAAAAAGAAGCATCGCAGCAAATGGCACTGGCTATTTCTCAGGAAAATGAAAGACTGGTAAGGGAACAAAACATCATACTGGAAAGTAAGGTAAAAGACAGAACAGAAGACCTGCAGGCCACCAACCTGGAACTGAACAATGCGTTAACAAACCTGAAAGACGCACAAACCCGGCTGGTAGAAAAAGAGAAGATGGCATCGCTTGGTCAGCTTACTGCTGGTATTGCGCATGAAATCAATAACCCGATCAACTTCGTTACTTCCAATATCAAACCGCTGAAACTGGATATTGCAGATCTGAGAGAGCTGTTAAACCGCTATGATGAATTGCCCGTGAGTACCGATATCTCAAAATCGCTGGCTGATATTGCCCTGTTCAAGAAAGAAATTGATATTGATTATATCCACGAAGAAATTTCTTCGCTTATCAAGGGTATAGAAGACGGCGCTTCACGCACCGCCGAAATTGTGAAGGGATTACGCACTTTCAGCCGGCTGGATGAAAGCGAGGTAAAATCCATTGACATCCACGAGGGACTAGACTCCACGCTGGTACTGCTTCGTAATGCCATACCACCTTATGTGAACATTATAAAGGATTATGCGGGTTTGCCGAAGATAGAATGTTACGCCGGTAAAATAAACCAGGTATTCATGAACATTTTCAGCAATGCGCTGAACGCTATCAAAAGCAAGAAAGAACATCATAATGAATTCATCTCCATCACTACCAGGCAGGAGAACAATTTCATTGTTATTACCATCAGGGATACCGGTATTGGTATGTCGGAAGCCGTGCGGGAAAAGATCTTTGATCCTTTTTTCACCACCAAAGATGTAGGGGAAGGTACCGGGCTGGGATTATCTATCGTATTCAGTATCATTGAGAAGCATAAAGGGAAGATAGTTGTGAATTCGGCGCCTGGTGAGGGAGCGGAATTTATTATATATTTACCTCTCAGTATCGCAAATCATTTATCGTAATTAACCATAAGGTCTTTTTAATGAAAGAAAACCGCATAAGAATATTATACATAGATGATGAGATTCATAATCTGAATGCGTTTAAAGCAAGCTTTCGCAGGAGTTATGAAATTTACACGGCTACTTCAGCGCAGGAGGGCAAACTGCTGCTGAAGGAGATCATGGTGCATATTATCATCGCCGATCAGAAAATGCCAGTATCTACGGGTGTGGAATTCTTCAATGAAATTAAAGATACCCTGCCCGACCCGATGCGTATTTTGCTGACCGGTTATACCGATGTGGAAGATATTATCGATGCCATTAACAAGGGGCACATCTATTCCTATATCAAGAAGCCCTGGGATGAACATGAGCTGCATAAAACCATTAATAACGCTTACGAAATATACCGTACACGGAAGCAGCTCCGGGAAAAAATAGAGGAGCTGGAGAAAACGAACGATGAATTGAACCGGTTTATTTATTCCACCTCGCATGATCTCCGTTCTCCGCTAATGTCTGTGTTGGGCATTATCAATCTGTCCAGGCTGGATAATTCTGTGGTGGATCCCAATGGTTATATAAACATGGTAGAAACCTGTGTATTAAAACTGGATGATTTTATCCAGAAGATCATTGAGTATTACCGCAATTCCCGGCTGGAGATAGAATATGAGAGAATTGATTTCAACACCCTGCTGAACGACTGCATCACTGCGTTTAAACCGCAGAATACCCAGATCCGTTTTCAAACCAACGTGGAGCAGGCAGTAGATTTCAGGGGAGATACCTTCCGGATCAGTGTTATTTTAAACAATCTTATTTCAAACGCTGTTAAATACCAGAAGCCGGAGGAAACAAATCCAATGGTCAACCTGGCGGTTAAAGTGGAACCACACAAAGCAACTATCTGTATACGTGATAACGGGATCGGAATTTTAAGCGAGCATCTGAACAATATTTTCAAGATGTTCTTCCGGTCCAAAAATAACAATAAACCGGGTAGTGGTATTGGCTTGTATATTGTTAAGGAAGCGCTGAGTAAAATAGGCGGTACTATCAATGTAGAGTCCAAGTACGGAGAGGGCACCCAATTTGAAATTACCATCCCTAACAGAAATGAATTCGATACCTGACCTGCGCGTCATATTGATTGATGACAATGAAATTGATTTGTTGCTGCATGAGAAGTTGATCGGATTTCAACAAATCAGCAGAACGGTGATTTCCTTTGTAAATGCCAATAAGGCACTGGAATTCCTATCTTCCAATATTGCCCTTCCCAAAATTCCGCCTACGGTGATCCTGCTGGACATCCAGATGCCGGAGATGGATGGCTTTGAATTTCTGCAGGCATTTGATTCTTACCCCAGTAAGATTAAGTCGCAATGTCACATCGTAATGGTGTCTTCCTCCCTGGATTATGGGGATATTACCCGTACCAACGCTAATCCTATGGTAATTAAATTGCTCCGGAAACCTTTACTGTTAAAGGATTTAAAGGAAACAGTGGAAGGAATTTTCAAAGATTTCCTATAAAATGTTGGTGTTTACAGGAAAAAATATATTTTTGCATCCCGAAGAAAGCAATAAACGGGGGATTAGCTCATCTGGTAGAGCGCAAGCATGGCATGTTTGAGGTGAACGGTTCGAGCCCGTTATCCTCCACAGAGATTAAGTTTTTTCTTAATGCGTACTTTTTACATAAAAGTGCGCATTTTTTTTGCCTTCTATTTTTTTATTGTCAGAGTACCTATTGAGCATCAAGGCACTCATTACGCAGCCCGTCAAAAGTCTGAATTCAAGAATGATTCATCACGGGTAAACTACCATTTAGATTCTCTTCATAAAGTACAGCACAGAGTAGGCAGTTATGGTACCCGTTCATACTTCGAACCCTTAGTGAACGTTGTCGAACCAGCCTGAATTGCACACCGGCTCTGCATAGAGTTGAACCAAATTTGATGCAGAACGAACCGTGACCATTTGCAACCACAAACACCAGTCAGGATCGCCATCCGACTTTAGTTAGCAAATGGAATACTATACGTTGCTACATTATCTGCATCGGATCAATTTTCTCTCTATGTAAAAATACATAAGGCTTACTGACGAAACAATCACCTGATAGATAATGATAGTTTTATCCCGGAAGAAACTGGCTGAAGAGTACGATTCTTCTGAAGTAAGTTGTAATTTCCAACACCTGCCGCAGTGTAATGCCGCCAATATCGTGCAATATGTTCCTGATATGTTCCTTTACAAAAAGTGATTCTTGAAGTTGGTCAACGTTCGAACGATCATCTACAGTGCGTAAGGGAAGCGTCGATAGATGCTGATGCGGAGAGTCTTTATCATAGACAATTTGTAGTGCCGGCGTTATTACACCGATCGAGAAGTAGCCAAGGCTATATGGGGTGCCAAAAGGAAATAAAAGGCCGGCCAACTCTCGCTTATATTTGGGTTCCAGTTTCTGAAATAGCTGATCCAGATGGCAGATGTACTCTTTCTTCTTATAAATATCCATTGTCCTGGATTCAATGATCCTGGACTTATTCAAAATCGTCTCCTGCAGCACGGAGATCTTATGCTCGCAGCTTTCCTTTAATAGTTTGTATTCCTGAATATCGATCCCGTCTGATAGCAGGTACTGCCTGGCCTTGTCGATTCTTAATTCCAGCTCATCAAGTTGTGATTGTAATTTTAGCTTACGATTAATATCTTCATTGAGTCCGCTGGTAACCTGATGATCGAATATTGCATTGTAGATATTCAAAAAGTAAGGGCCGGGAACAAGTTCGCCTATAAAGGACAGGAATTCTTCATGAATACTGGCGGTGGTGTAACGTACACCACAAATGCTCCGGCAATGGTAGTAATAATAGATTTGATGCCGGCCTTTAGATCCACTACCTGTCAATAATTTATTGCAACGTTTGCAAATGAGTAGGCCGCGCAATGGGAACATGATATCACAAACAGCCTTACGTGTATGTACTCTATTTTTACTAAGTTCCTTTTGTACTTTGCCGAATATTTCTTCGGAAACAATAGCCGTGTGTTGTCCTTGTGTCCATTGTTGCTTGTTGCCTGGTGCCGGAGAGCGAACATTCCCGCAATACACTGGATTACGTAATGCCTCCCGTAGACAACTAATTGTCCTATCGAAACCGCGGGTTATAAGATACCTATACACCGTCGCAGTCGAATGAACACCTTTCGCCAGTTCCTCAAATGCCAGGCGGATTAAGTCTGCGTAAGGCTGCAACGGCTCAATGTATTTAAAACCAAGGGAGTTGATCTTATTTGCATAGCCGATTGGTGCCTTACCCATATACCGGCCTTCTCTTAGTCCACGTTGTAAGCCTTGCCGTATGTTAAGGCTACGACGTGCGTTTTCCACTTCAGGGGCGGCAAGATAAAAGGCCATCATAATCTTGGTTTCCGGAATCGACAAATCCAGCGGCTGTTCGATAGCGCGTACTTCAATTTGTAACAGGGACAACTGATAAATCATGTAGTAAGCGTCGCCCGTATTGCGGCTAAATCGGTCCCATTTAGTAAAGAGCAATAATCTTGGGCCACAGAGCTTTTTTTCGTGGTAGAGGTGAAACAGTTTTTTCCAGGCGGGACGGTCGAAGGTTTTCGCCGAACAATCTTCAAAAACAACTTCCCCCACTTCAATTAAAAGAGAACTGCAATAAGATTTCAGTGCCTGTTCCTGGTAACGTTGGGAGAAACCAAACTTCTTCTGCTCCTCCGTACTGACCCGGATATATAAATCTGCTTGCATGGTAACAGATTGATTTCACAAAGCTATGACAGCATAAAAGCGAGTTGTGTTAATTGGTAAATTAAAATTATGACCTGCAGTAAAGAATTGAAGGAATCAACATTAATGTTGTGGTAACAAGGAGCAGGGTTAAAAGTATCCTTACAAGTAGCCCAACACTCAACGGCACGTGACCTCAGTCCACTGGATCACCATTAATGCCTCCTTAGCAGGTAGAAGCCTGTGACATTCACTAGCAGGCAGATCGAGGGTTAATATAAGATCAAGTTATAAGGCAAATTTACATGTTCTTAAAAAACAACTTATTGATAATGAATTATATAATATATAGAACATTCTCCGGGCGACGTAATCCGAACATCGTAGCGATGGTCACGATGATAGGTTATATAAGCATGATTATGTTACAGATGAACTTCTAACGCGAAAAAATATTTGCTCTTCGTGTTCATTAGGAAAAATGGGAAAGTAAGGTATATAACGTTTTCTGGAGGCGCTGGTAGCTTGCGGCTCCTATGGTGTCTGAAAATCCTTGCGAAGTTTAGGCCGTTAAGCGATTCTGATGATCCTGTGTGCCATAGGTTCGTTGCCAACAAAGATGATTTCAATGTCAAAGGAAGCCAGCTTTCCAACGGCATCTGTCTTTTCCTGTTCACTGGCAAACAGGTCCACGGTCGTTCTGTACACATCCTGCCCAGCATCAATGGCTCCCAGCTGCTCAACGGCGCGACTGATCAGCTCATTGACATCGCAGTTCAGATCCATTACGGCGAGTTCCCTGTTTAATTGACGTAGTGTACCGATCAGTGTATCGAATACCGGCGGCTTCCCGTATAACATTTCTTCGAGCATTACTTTGTAATCATCCTGGAATGCCTTCAGGAGGGGATAGGGAGGTAGAAAATGCAGCTGATGCAGCTTCATGGTAGTATAATCCACCCTTCTGTGTGCAATATAAACACTGCGGTGTTCAATCAGCATGGCATACAGGTCCCTGTCCTCTTTGACCATCTCTGCTATGCCCCGATGAGTCATGGCGCCTAGGTCCGACAGGTGACGGGACTGGCGTTCCACGTTGAGGTCCTGAACCATATCGGTCTGGAATTTTTCGTGCAGCAGGATCATCTTTTCCATAAAGGTCTTCCTGGGTTCTACAGCTGTCACGGTAAAAGGCTCCTCCTGATAACCTGGAAAATTGCCTTCCCTGCCCAGTATGGAAGCAATGACCACCGGTGCGAAGGGTTCCCGCAGTGCCCGCACACCAAATTCAATTTTTACCCGTGGCAGCATGTACTGGCTCGGCTCGTAGAGCGGACGGTAATGAACATAGATGGTTTGTGGGTCTTTATCGCGCATGGTGGGTAGTACTTCTTCCACCTCTATGGTGATCATGTTATCCGGCACGCCCATGGCTTTGAGTTGGGCCAAGAGAGCCTGGAAAATGTTCGTACTGGTGTAGGCGCAGCCGAGGCGTTTGAGATTCTTCACATAACTTTTAGAGGCTGTCTGTTCATACTTTTTGCCGAAGGCCTGGGGATCAAGGGCAATATCGATGTCTTCTGAAAAACGTTCTATCAGCCCCCAGCCTTTGCTCAGGGAAGTCCCTCCCTTAAAAATAAAATGCTCCTGCATAGGCAGCGAGAACAGGGCTTTGAGGATCACTGTTACCCACCAGTCTTTCTCGATGGCGTTCTGGGTCAGACCGGTTTCAATGTTGATCTGGTCGATCAATTGACGACGTATTTCTTCGGGAAATGCTAAGAACTCAATCATTGTGGGCAAGCTCACTAGCCAGGTTAAACAGTAGTCTGGCAATAAACTGTGGCGCAAATTTCGCGGATTCCCGGATAACTAACAAGGGCACCGGTCGCAGGACCTCTTTGAGGCGTTCCAGCACTTTAGGGCTGATCTGGTCCGGGCCGAGTTCCTGCAGGGCCTGAATCACCAGAAAGACGGTTTCATCTTTGGCTGCTAACTTTTTGGGGGTAGTCGGTTTAAATTTGATAGTTGCCCGTCCGATCTTGATGGTACGGGCACTTCCATTTGTCAAAAAGACCACTTTGGTGGGGACCTGAGTGGACAAACCCAGTTTATTTAAAGCGTACTGGCCGGTTGGCCGGATGATGACCTGTTCCTTTCGGGCAATAGTTCTGGCTATTTTTTCCAGCGACGGGCGAACCAGGCCCACTACAGAGTCCATTTTGGGTTTCAGATAGATGCCCTTGCCCAATCGCATCAGTTCCTTATGGGACGTAAGCCTGGACAAAGCCGTATGTACGGCCTCCGGGCTGCCAAATTCCAGGAAGTCGCTGGGAAACACCAGGTCTCCAGGTTCGGTTTGCTCCAAAAGGCGCTCGATTTGACTTTGAACAGAGTTTATCACCGTTATTTTGTAAGGTTTTTTCAAATATTCCTTACAAATTTAGGATTTTCCTCGCCGAGTTGTAAGGTTTTTTCGGATTTTCCTTACAAAACACTCTTCGCATAGCTCTTTAAATAGCCCACGGGAACGTTTTGGGAGCCTGATAATGGGGGATTATGATAAGTACATTGTGGAAAGTGTAAATTGTAAATTATTGCCCTAAAATTGCATATCCCAACCAGTGATGACTTTGGTAGTAGTAAGGTAGTTTAACCTGGGCTCGAAGATTAAACCCAAAGGCAGGAAACAAGCCCATTGCCTGATACTTTATAACATTGTTCATATAATTCTGCATCTGGTTCATACTTCAACCTTATCGAATCCGGAAACCAGTCAATAGCTTTAACCTTCTCAGCAGCTTGTTCTATACGGCCATATTTAAAATAATCACCGGCTACCGTCAAAGCAGGCACAGGTGAATTATATTCAAGATATTTATAAGGAAAATCCGCTGAATGTTGCT
The DNA here is from genome assembly GCF_057126945.1 of Chitinophaga sp. G7 BAM 1005. NCBI lineage: Bacteria > Pseudomonadati > Bacteroidota > Chitinophagia > Chitinophagales > Chitinophagaceae > Chitinophaga > Chitinophaga sp. G7 BAM 1005. Next base: position 6,275,959 of record NZ_CP181478.1, read on the forward strand.
TCCACTTTATTATTCCATCTTCAATAAAGATCACCATCACAGGATAATTGCCGTGATTTACGAATCGAAGAAAGCATGCCAGTATTGATACTCCGAAAAAGGCACTCATTTCTTGAATAAAACCAAGGCTTAAACGTTTTCCAACAGTTTTCATTTTGAATAACGAAGCAGGCATCAATAATTCAGCAGCAAAACGGTTGGCTTCTTTTTCATGTGGTCCAGTAGCATACCATTCCGTCAATGTTTTGTGTGTATCAGAGAAAAGGTACGACAGGTGTTTGTGGCATTGGAAGTGCCCGATCTCATGGGCAATCACAAAATTTTTCCTTCCAGGATGTGTAATATTATCGCGGATAGATATAACCCCCGAATTGCCTTTCATCAGTATGCGCCCGTCCGCCCCCTTCATAGGAACTTCTTTTACGATCAACCCAAGTGAGTTAGCTATTTCCTCCACGGAAAAGTCAGATGGCCGAGCCCAACCAATGTCGGTATGGAGGTTACTTGCGGCGTACTCAGGGCTGATCGTCGTGTTTGTCATCAAGCCGGTCTTTTAAAATTTCCATTAGCTGTAGTATTTCCTGATCTTCTAAGATTGCAGCTTCATCTTCTATCGTTAATTCAGTAAACCTATTGAACAAGGGGCGAAGCTGTAATTGTTCGTTAGGTGATAAAAGCTTTTTTATTTCGTCGATGCCTCTTTCTTTTATGATCCTTATCTGTTCTACCGCCTTCTCAAACCTTAATTTATTTGCCTGCGCTCGCAGCCTAGCGCTAAGTTGCTTTATCCGCAGCAAATGTCGATCGATCTGTTCATCTGGAGTTACCCGTAGTTCTTCCAGAACATCGGCGTCTTCTCGATGTAAATTTATCTCCATCATCAACCCGTACAGATTGAGCATTAACTGCTTGGTATTTACGGTATCCATAGTCCTCCTAAAATATTTGATCAGCGATCCTTCTTTTAATTTTTTCCCTAAGTTTATCTAATTGCCGCGGCGTTATATCCAATAATTCGGCTATTTCTGCTCTTTTCTTTCCTTCCTTTAACGCTTCAACAATAAACTGAAGCTGTTCATCTCCCTCAACAGCTTTTTCAATGGCCTGCAGTTGTGCGTCCATCATAATTTCATCGTGGGGAATAAGAAAAGGGGCCGCAACATCATAGAAACCTATTTCCATGTCCATGTATACCACCTGATGTTCGTGCGCCTTCTTTGTTTGAGCTTTTTCAACTTGTTTACTGATCTGGCTGTCAATGATCCTGATCAATTGTTCGGCAAGACCATATTCATTCTTCCATTCCCAGTCTCCTGCTAACAGTTTCTCATACGCCATGCCAAGATAATGATCTACAGGGTCACCACCTAAAACGGGGGCAGAATGTGCGCCCGACCAGGTTTTGGCCTTCAACCGCAACTCTACATGAGTTTTGCACTTCTTGAGCGCCACTTTCCACTCCAGGTTTGTGACCTGGGCAAGCTTTCTTTCGTTTTGGCTGTAGTATTTACCAACTTCCATAATAATAATAACCGGATAATTTTTTTTTACACCATGGTGAATTTTCACTGGCTCCCGGTTATATAATAGTTAGAGAATGTGCCCCATGGGTACTTAGCAATTTAATAATTTTTAATCAATTGATACCAAAGAAAATATGCTCGCTATTCAGCTTCATGTTAGCAAAACATTAAAATAAACAATAATGAGTGAGGGGACAACAAAAAAGTTTAGGATTTTATCAATTGATGGTGGGGGTATAAGGGGACTTATTCCAGCCAAGGTATTAGCAGACCTGGAACAAGAAATACAACGGGAGTCGCCGGATGCAAAGCTGTATGAATATTTTGACCTGATCTGCGGGACTTCAACCGGAGCTATCCTGGCGATTGCCATTGCACTGGGTGTTCCTGCAGCCAACCTGGTGGACTTCTATCATGCTCACGCACGGGTTATCTTTCCCAAATGGTATCTGAAGGTCCTGCCACGGAAAAGCCGTGCGTTATTTAACTCAATCTATAGTAGTAAGGAACTCCGCAAATTGTTGGCAAAAACCTATGCGGGTGCAAACAATGGGGAAATTCCGTTACTTAACGACTGTAAGACAAAGGTTTGTATCCCTACGTTTAATGGGAATGATGGTAAAATAAATGTGCTGAAAACCAAACATCATATTGAATATTCCCGTGATTATAAAATACCAGCTCATGATGCCGCACTATCGAGTGCCTCAGCTCCAATATATTTTCCTCCACACTCCTTTACTTTTTCGAACGAACATGGAAGTGGGGCCAATGTCAACATGATCGACGGGGGAATATTCGCAAACGATCCTGCCCTGATCGGTCTGCTGGAAGCTTCCGATAAGTTGAACCAGGAAATCGAGCAGATATCAATACTGTCACTGGGGACAGGTCGAGGAAGACATATTATAAAAAAACGTTGGCGCCCGAAGGATTTGCTTTACTGGTTACTGCCTAAGCCTCGTTTATTGGACATGATATTAGATAGCCAGGCTCAGATTACAGAACAGTACATAGCCTTTATACAGAGGGTATTTGCTACTAGTGGAAAGGAGTTTGGATACCTGCGTGTTCAACATGATATGGGCGGAGACACCATCGACCTCAATGCTTCCAGCAAAAAAGATCTTTTGCGTCTTGAAGCCATCGGTGGTGAGCTATCCAAAAATAATTTACACAAAATCATAAAATTCATAAAACAATAGATATATGGCAAATTGTGACCACCTGTTTACCAGGTACAACGATGAGATCCGCATTGGAAGCAAAAAGAGCGGCAGGATGATGGATTCAAAAAATGCGCTGCGTAAACGTATCCGCAAGTGGTTTAAAGAAAACCATCCAGACTACGATCCTAAGTTCTTTATCCAGGGTTCTTATAAAATGAAATCGGGGATACGCACCAAGGACGATATATGCGACCTGGATGATGGTATTTACTTTTTCCGTGAGCCAGACGTAACTGGAACTACACTCCAGGAATGGGTGTGGGAAGCAGTAAATGGTTATACAGAAACCGATCCTGAGCACAGAAAAAAATGTGTGCGTTCTATCTTCGCTGGTGACTACGAAATTGATCACCCTGTTTATTATAAGGTTGATGGAATGCCATACCGTATTGCTGTTAAAGATGCCCAATTTGAAAACAGTGATCCGAAGGAAATGGTGGATTGGTTTAATAAGAAAAAAGACAAAGATGGACGCCTCATCGCGCAGGTGATGTATCTCAAAGGATGGTGCGACCATAAGCGTAATAAGATGCCCAGCGGGCTGACAATGACCATCCTCGCGTCTAATGCCAAAAGTAAGATAGTGCTTAACGAGCGCGCAGATATCACCCTACGTGATATTCTTAAGGAAATTAAGAAGGCCCTGGATATTAAGTTTGAGTGTATAGTACCGGCTGTGCCTGGGGATGACCTTTTTGCAGGTTATGACCAAACGCGCAAGAAAAATTACATGGATGCACTAAGCGATTTTATATCGGATGCTGATAAAGCACTGCAGGAGGAGAACGAGCAAACTGCAAGCAAACTCTGGCGTAAACACTTAGGAGATCGATTCCCACTGGGGGAGGATAAGAAACAACATCAATCGCAATCACGCGTAACTCCAGCAATCATTACCGGCGCAGCAACCTCAAATCCATGGGGAAAATGAGTGCCGATCTACTTTTGTTTAACCAGGAGGCTGCACTTTTAACGAAAATGTATCCGGAACTGCAGCCCGTCCTGACGCACGGCAAAACGCCCTATGTGCACGGTCAATTACTTCTCAAAGATGAATTGGGAAGCGTCATTACCAAGTACAGTATTCGCATTGAGCCCGGGCCTGCCTATCCAATGCGGTTCCCGTGGGTATTTGAAATCGGAGGCAGAATCCCAGTTAACATCGATTGGCATGTTTTCGAGGAAAACGGCAATTGCTGTATTGCTTCGGGGCCGGAAGAAGCCTTAATCTGTCGCAAAGGGATAACTTTAATGTCGTTTGTACGCCTTCAGGTAATCCCCTATTTTTTTAACCAACTCCACAGGGAGCGAAAGGGTTTCTTCTTAAATGAGCGGTCTCATGGGAGTTTGGGGCATCTAGAGTTTTTTATGGATACGTTTGGAACGAAAAATCTTTCTACCATCGGAAAGCTATTGAAAGAAGTGCGGTCACGAAAGGAAGCGAAAAGCAATAGTCGATGTATGTGTGGTAGTAAGCGTAAATATCGTAAGTGCCACCGCCGGGCCGTCAGGAAAATTGCTGCATTGACCAACGCAGAGTTGGACCATTATTTGCAAATGGCGAACGAACTTCAACACGCTATCGAATAAGCTTATATGCCAGAGAAAGCTCACTAAAGGGCAGATAAAGTATTTAAACAAATCTGTCAGCTTTACACAGCAGACAATTGGGCGGTTAAAACACTTTGAAGATCAGTTATATTATATACATTATGACCGACTTTCAGAAGTTTGTGTCCCCATCGCTTTAAAAAGCATCATTATCACTTACCTGATTGTTTTGTAAGTCCCTGCCTTCTACTTTTACCGAGCAATATGAGCAGTTCTTCTCGCCGAAACCTAAGTCGCCGTGGGTTTAGCCGGAAATGCGTCTGTGAAGCCTACCTATTAGGTTAAGTTGCTTGTCGCCAACAACAATGAGCTAATCGGGAAAGCTTACCAATATAGCATGCCTGGGGCAATCCCCTTTTCCAATTTTCTTGATCGGCTGCAATGGTCTATCGGAAACCACAGTTACGCTTGACAGGCCAGTAGCCTAAAATACCGGTTGCCCCAGGGTAATCCAGTACAGTCTATGAGGTCGCTCGCTCTTTGAAATACAGAGTTAATCGTTTGCCCTATTGCATGCGGATAAGCGATATACAACAACATTGATCCATCGCTTTTACATAAAATAAGTAGGGCCGAAAGGCAAAAAACACTCCAAAGGAATGCGTAGTTATTTTCCATCTGATTTTAGGTCTAACGTGCTGAAAAACCGTAACAAAGGAATTAGGGGTTCGATTGAATTCGGTTCATCTCCACCCGTAAAGCCTGGCACAATGTGTCGGGCTTTTTTTATGTATGTACCCGGCGATCAGGCAAATGCGTCGCTCAAACTGGTGGCTACGGGCCTGGTTTGTTTCAGGGGCAATACGATGATGAAGGTAGCGCCCTCTCCTTCCCTGCTCCTGGCGGTGATAAGCCCGCCGTGTTTATCAATTACCTTTTTGGCGATAGCCAGCCCGATGCCGGTACCTTCATAGAGGTCGGAAGTGTGGAGACGCTGGAAGATGGTAAATATTTTAGAGAGATATTTTTCATTGAACCCGATTCCGTTGTCGCGGATAACGATGCGGCAGTGGTGACCTCCAGCAAAAGCAGCGCTGTCGGGGTTTAGATCCGTTACAATATCTGCGGTAATATCTATCTGAGGGGGTATGTCTTTCCGCGAAAACTTTAGTGCATTGCTGATGATGTTTTGAAACACCTGGCGTATTTGCCCCGGAACCGCTTCAATCTGAGGCATTTTTTCCACAGTGATAACCGCATCCCGTTCAAGAATCATCAACTCCAGGTCCACCAGGATCTCCTGGATAATTTTATTGAAGTCGGTAACTTCGTTTATGCTTACCCCGGATAAACGGGAATAGTTCAGCAGGTCGTTGATGAGCCTTGCCATGCGTTCTGACGACCCCACAATCCTTTCCATATAGGCAAGAGCGTTAGGGTCCGTATGCAGAAACTTATCTCTTAAAATAGCGCCGAAAAGCTGAATTTTCCGCAAGGGTTCTTTCAGATCATGAGAAGCAACAGATGCAAACTGTTGCAGGTCGTGGTTGCTGGCTTCCAGCGATTTATTAATCTCTCTCAGTTCCTCTGTTCTTTCCCTTACTTTTTGCTCCAGCATTTCATTTACCTGTTGCTGATGTGCAATCAGTGCTTCCTGCGCAAGTTTTCTTACTTCTACTTCTTCTTTGAGCGACTGATGCATTTGCTTCAGCTCCTGTGATTGCTGATAAAGACGGGAGAATGTTTTTACTTTCATGAGGAGGATGTCCGGATCTACCGGCTTGGTGATGTAGTCGATCCCCCCGGAGTCATATCCTTTTACAATAAACCGTTTGTCTTTATTTACGGCAGACAGGAATATAATCGGAATGTCTTTCGCCTTACTGTGTCCGGACAGTGCTTCTGCCACTTCAAAGCCATCCATGCTGGGCATTTGCACATCCAGGATGATAAGGGTATAGCTATGCTTAAGTATTTTCTTCAGCGCTTCCTCACCAGACAGCGCGGTATCCACTTCGAACTGGTATAGTTCAAGGGTTTTCCTGATAGACAGTATATTTTCCGGCTTATCATCTACAATTAAGATCATACGACATACTCGTTATAACAAGAGGGCGACGGGTGGAAAACGCCCAATGTATTCTTCTAAACATTGATTGCTCAATAATCATACCTCTGCCATTCGGTTTATGAAGGCGGCCATTTCCTGTGGCTTCAGTATAATATCAACGGGAGCGTGCAGGATGGCCTGTCTTGGCATATAATCCGCATCTGCAGTGGCCGGGTCCTGCACGGCGGTGGTACCGCCGGCATCGTGTACATCTGTCAGTCCTTCCGTACCATCGCTATTGGCGCCCGAAAGCAGTAAGGCGGTCATCCTGCTGCCATAGGCCAGCGCTGCGGATGTAAAGGTAACATCAATACTCGGGCGGCTGAAATTCACCTTCTCCGAATCATCCAGGGAAAAGGTGTGATCTGTTTCTATCAGTAAATGGTAGTCCGCCGGCGCAAGGTAAATAGTAGCCGGCAACAGCGGTTCTTTTTCTGAAGCTTCTTTGACCGGCAAAGTGGATTTAGCCGACAGCAGGTCCGTTAGTACAGATTCATAGTGGCTTTGGCGGTGCAAAACAATTAAAATGGCTGCAGGAAGCGCCGCAACAAGTCCTGGCAATAAAGTCAGGATAGGATGCAATCCACCGGCGGAACCGCCTATTACAATTAAATATGGTGCCGTGGTCATATCGCCTTTTGTTTTGTTATTACAGTTACAGCTGCACCTTTCGCCAGATCTTCTCCCGGTTTTCCAGTTGTTTGAATTTGCCGGTTACACTGGTGAAGTTAAGTGTTTCCTTACTTCCCAGGGCGAGGAAGCCCAGCTGTTCCAAACTGTCACTGAATAGCGTTAATACCCTGTCCTGTAATTTCTTATTAAAGTAGATCAATACATTGCGGCAGATGATCAACTGGAATTCATTAAATGAGCCGTCTGTTACCAGGTTATGCGGCGAAAAAATGATTTTCTCCCCGAGGTCTTCCCGGAACTTGGCATATTCATAATTGGCGGTGTAATAGGAGGAGAAATCTTCGCGGCCGCCGGCCTCCATATAGTTGCGGGAGTATTGCTGCATTTGTGAAAGCCGGAACATTCCTTTGCGGCCCTTTTCCAATACGCCCGCATTGATATCGGTAGCATAGATCACCGCTTTGTGCAGCAGTTTCGCCTCTTTGAGCAGGATAGCAAATGAATATACTTCCTCTCCTGTGGAACAGCCGGCATGCCATACCCGGATAAACGGATAGGTGGCCAGCACCGGCAATACCTGGGTACGCAATGCCTGGTAGAAAGAAGGGTCCCTGAACATTTCTGTTACATTTACCGTTATTTCTTCCACAAAACGTAACGCGTATGCCGGATCCGAAATAATACGATAGCGGTATTCCGCAAAACTCGGAAAGCGGTCTGCCTGGTACAGATGATTTACCCGCCGGTTAATAGAAGCGGGGGCATATGCTGTAAAATCATAGCCATATCTTTCCAGTATATCATTCAGCAACAGGGATACTTCCTGTTCGCTTATCGGGTTCCTGCTCACGTTTTCCCGGATAAATATTGTTGTAGCTGCAACAGTAACTCATCTACATCAATCGGTTTGGAAATATAGTTATCGGCGCCTGCTTCCAGGCATTTTTCCCGATCGCCTACCATTGCTTTTGCTGTTACTGCAATCAGTGGCAGCCGGGTGTTCCAGGGCATGGCACGGATGGCAGAAATAGTTTCATAACCATCCATATCGGGCATCATTATATCCATCAATACAGCTCCTATTGCATGCTCTGCTGATAGCACCTGTAATGCTTCCGCACCGGTACTCACAGATACGCATGAAATATTCCTGGATCGCAATACTGCCTTTAACGCAAAGATGTTGCGTGCATCATCATCTACAATTAATACCTGTTTGTGTTCCATAAAAATTATTTCATGGCTTTATCGTATAACCATACCCGTAGTAATGATAGCAACTGATCTACATCCACTGGTTTGGAAATATAATCCGAAGCACCCGCCTGCAGGCATTTTTCCCGGTCGCCCATCATGGCTTTTGCAGTCACTGCAATCACCGGCAACCCTTTCAGTTCCGGTAGTTTCCGGATAGCAGCAATAGCATCGTAACCGTCCATTTCAGGCATCATCATATCCATCAGCACGATGTCTACCGGGTGTTCTTTCAGCTGCTGCAGCGCTTCTTTACCATCAATGGCAGACAATACCTTCATCTGGTGTTTCTCCAATGCTTTTGTTAAAGAGAAGATATTGCGCACATCATCATCCGCCACCAACACGGTTTTATCTTTCAACACTTCATTCAATACGCCCATCTTTCCATTCCCTCCCTGTGCTGCCGGCGCATTTTCAGATACCAGGTGCAGGAACAGGGATACTTCGTCCAGCATACGCTGATAGGAATGCGCCGTTTTTACCACGATAGAATCAGCATACTGGCGGATCCTTTGTTCTTCTGCCTTTGATAAACTTTTACCGGTGAAAATGATAATAGGAAGATTTTCAAGTCCCTTTATTTCTTTCACCATTTCCAGCGCTTCATAAGCCTGCTGATCAGGAATTCCCATATCGAGGATCACACAATCCACATCATGCTGTTGCAGCAGGGATACGCCCTCTTCCAGGTTATTGCTGATTTCCGAACTTACCTGGTAGTTACTGAGGAAATAGGCCAGTGCTTTGGCGTGTTTCGCATTTTCTTCCAGGATCAGTACTTTTTTGGTGGACCGCTGCAGCACAAACTCCATTTTCTCAAAGATCAGTTGCATGCTTTCCGGATCTACCGGCTTGCTGATAAAGTCGACAGCGCCTTTCAGGAGGCTTTCTTTTTTTGCTTCCATAGAAGACATGATATGCACGGGTATCGGTCTGGTGGCTGGATCACTTTTCAGTTCTTCCATTACCTGCCAGCCATCTTTTATAGGCAGCTGGATATCCAGCAGGATACCGACAGGCTTGTAGATACGCGCCAGTTCGGCAGCTTCATCGCCGCGTACGGATACAATTCCCTTATATCCCCGTGTATGCGTAAAGTCGAGCAATGCCTTTGCAAAATGCGTATCATCTTCCACGATGAGTATCACGGAGTCGCTGGTTTCAATAAGGCCACGGTCATCGTAAACATCTTCCGGAACGGTAGGTGCCAGGAATCTTTTCTTTTGCCCGTCGTTTGTTCCTTCCACCACCGGTGACGGCAGTACGAAAGGTTGATTCACGGATGCTGCTGGTTTGCGGACCACCGGGATGGTAATAATGAATTCGCTTCCCTCGTTGTTGTTACTGTTCACGGTAATTTGTGCGCCAAGCAGTTTCGCCAGTTCCCGGCTGATAGACAGTCCCAGGCCGGTACCGCCGTATTTCCGCCGGGTAGATCCGTCTGCCTGCTGAAACGCTTCAAAGATCACCTGTTGCTTTTCCGCCGGGATACCGATGCCGGTATCTTTTACTGCAAAGCGGATCGTTTGCGGCACTTCTCCCTCCTGAACTTCCATCCGGACAAATCCCCTCGCAGTAAATTTCAGTGCGTTGGACAACAGGTTTTTGAGGATCTGTTCCAGTCGTACCTGGTCTGTTTCAATGCTGGCGGACACGGCGGCGTCCTGATGTATTTGCAGTTGCAGTCCTTTTTCTTTGGCTATCGGTTCAAACAATGCCTGCATATTGGAACAGATATCGGCGATGGATACCTGGTTAAATTCCAGTTCCATTTTGCCGGATTCGATTTTTGAGAGGTCTAGTATTTCGTCTATCAGCGTCAGCAGCCCTTTACCGGAGCTATTGATCACCTGTGCATATTCAACCTGGTCGCCGTTGAGATTGGCATCGTGATTTTCAGAAAGAAGTCTTGATAACAATAAAATCGAATTCAACGGGGTACGCAGTTCATGCGACATATTGGCCAGGAACTCTGATTTGTAGCGGGTGCTGAGTGCCAGCTCTTCCGCTTTTTTATGTATATCCAGGTTCCGTTCCACGATGATCTGATTTTTCTCTTCGAGGAGACGGCTTCTTTCTTCCAGTTCTGCATTTGACTGCATCAGTTCTTCCTGTTGTACTTTCAGTTCTTCTTCTGATACCTGGAGCTTTTGTGTTTGGGCTTCCAGTTCCACGTTCAGGCTTTCCAGTTCACTATGTTGTGTTTGCAGCTCTTCTGCCTGGGCCTGGGTTTCTTCCAGCAGTTCCTGCAGGCGGGTACGGCTCCGGGTGCTTTGCAGGGCGATGGCGATATTGACGGCGGCCTGTTTGGCGAAGTCGATTACATTCTCTTTAAAAGGGAACAGGGAGCCTATTTCTATCACGCCTTCCGTGATCCCTGCATGGATCAGGGGAATGATGAGCACATGACCGGGTTGTGCGGAGGCTGCGGCGCCGGCAATATGCAGGAAATCGTCTGGTGCTTCGCGGAGGTATAGTGGTTCCTTTTGTAATACGCTTTGGCCGAGCAGGGTTTTTCCTACTTCAATTACCCGGGGCGCCGGATGAGCCGGCGACAGTGCAAATTCAGCGGATAAGCGCAGTTCACCGGAATGCCGGATGTACAATACGCCTGTTTGTGCGCCGGTGTACTGTACCATATCTGTTAATGCGTCTTTACTGAGCGCATCCATGTCCTTTTCACCGAGCAGTGTTTCGCTGATGCGGTTAAGCCCTGTCTGGATCCATATTTTCTGGTTGGCATGATAGCGGAATGTTTTCAGATCTGCGGCCATCTGCACTACTGCGTGGCCGAGTACATCCCCTTCGCTGCGGGGCTTTACATCAATATTAAAATCGCCTTTACCGATACTGTCGGCGGCAGTGGCCAATTCCTGGCTGGTTTGGTCGATAACGGCGAATGATCGCGCCAGGCTGCCGATGGCATCTTTGGCGTGTACTTCGGGTGCTGATCCGGGTACTCCTTTTGCGATATTTACCGCCGCTGCACGCAGCAGTTCCAGGCTGTCGGTGATGCCTTTAATCGTATAGGAAATAAATACGACCACGAGCACTACGATGCCTACCAATATCAGCAGGTAGCGGGTTTTCAGATCATTTTCCTTCTTGGAGATAATTTTTGCATCCCGGCCCACTTTATCCATCACGGAGCGCTGCAATTGTTTCAGCTGATCTACCGCTAAGGAAGAGTTATCCCACCAGGAGTCTGCATTGAACAGGGTATCAATTTTACGGGAGGTGATGGTGCTTTTGATAAAATCATCGGTGATGGTCATTTCATTGGAGGATTCCATTTTTAGATAATCCTTTGAAACGGTGGGAGATGCTTTATCTACCAGCTCTGCGCGCAAAGCGGCATACATGTCGGCATTATTTTCTACGCGGGCAAAATCTTCCGGCCACACTTCTTTTTTCAGCATGAAATAATAAATATCCATGCGGATCATTCCCTGGTAGGCTATCATCTGCGCCAGCAGGTATTGCGCATTCATATCCTGCTGAACGGCTTTTAATACCGGGATATCCGGGGTATTGGTATTGGCCAGGTTGTTCAGGCGGAAAATAAGGTTGGAATAATAGTCGAGCACTTCCCGTTGCGGCATGCTTTTATTATCGATGTCCTTTCTTTTTTTAGGAAGCGTGTTTAGCAGCGAATATTGGAAGAAGCGGCTGTCATTGGCCAGCAGTCGGCCTTTTACGGCATCGATGGCAAGATCGGTTTGGGCGCGTTGTGTGAGCAGGTCATTCAGGCTTCCGGTCAGCATCACATAGTTCACACTGTTCCTGCGTTCCATATGGATTTCATCAGCTACTTTCATGATAGTGGTGGCAGCGGTAATTTTCTGCACCAGGTTATCGATGGCATCTATATCTTCATTCTGCTTATTGAATACCGCTATACCAAAAAATACGAGACATGCCAATGGTATTACAGCAACTAACATCAGCTTCCTTGGAAGAGGGAGCTGCATAAAGTATTTCTTCATTTGCCTGAGCTTGTTTAATTTTTACGGAGGTACTATCCTGTAAACTATGCTACGACTGGTTTTAGCACATTTCATTCCAAACAATACCTCTAAAACGAACTATGTGATAATAAAATAACAACAAAATCTTAGATTTGTCTCTATTCCAAAACGATATGCCCGATAGTTGTAAATATACCTCAGTACTTTTAATTGACGATGATATAGATGACAGAATGATATTTGGTGAAGTATTAAAAGAGCTGGCGCCGGATATTATTTACCATGAAGCTATAAACGGGGAAGACGCACTCTTTAAGCTAAATAACAACCTGGCGCCTGACCTCATCTTCCTTGACCTGAATATGCCCAGAATAGACGGGAAACAGTTCCTTGCAGAAATACAGCAGCAGGATCATTTAAAACATATACCTGTGATTATCTATACCACTTCTTCACATGAATCTGATAAGAAGGAAACCCGGGAGCTGGGAGCCTCTTATTTCCTCACGAAACCTAACAGTCTTCATGAGCTTACACATATACTGGTAAATCTTTTACAGCAAAAATTGTTTTAATAAAAAAGCCTCACAAAGAATTGTGAGGCAGTTTTTCTACCATTGTTACTATTTTTAAACCCTATATATGCGTGAACATATACTTGCATCTCAAAGATGGGTTTTAAATGATGTTCAAGTGTTAACCGGATCTTAACGACTCCTGCATTAAAATTGTTTCATTACTTCCTCCAGCCATCCGGCCGAATGGAAATTCACTTTCACCACAGGTTGAATACCCTTATTATCAATGCCTTGTCCTGCAGCAACCCTCCGGTAGCGGGTAACGGGATAGTCTATTGAAAAATCGGGGGCAGTAAACCGTACCCTGGCTACATTGGAATAATCCAGCGCTCCTGCTGTGGGTGCGCCAATGAGTTTTACTTTCTGGCTTTGTGCCGCTTCCAGTAAAAACTGTTCTGCGGTATTACTGCATTTACCATTAATGAGTATCGCTACTTTGGCAGGAGCCGGCAGCGGAGATGGCAGGATCATGTTTTCATCTGGCCCCATACTCACCAGCCGGCCCTGTAATCCGCTACCCTGTTCGATCGTAGCGCGAATCTGCTCTACGTATTCTTCCGGTAGTTTTCCGGTTTGTTCATCCAGCACATGACGCCATGCGGCAATATTATCGGGGGTGGCATAAAAATCTGCCCCGGTGATTCTCACGGGTTGGGTATACAGTAAAGGCCGCAGGCGTTCAATCAGTTTATCGGCGCCCACGCCGTTGTTGCGTACATCAATTATCAGGTGGGGATTTCTGCGCAGGTATTCGTCGTTGGCATTCATTACAGAATCTGCCAGTGGATAGAAAGCAGCGTCAAAGCTGCCTATGCGCAGGTAGCCGGTGCTGTCGTTTACCTGCCGGAAAAAGAAAGGCGCCGCCGCCATATCGGCGAAGGCGGGTATTTCCGCCGGTGCGTTGCCGGTTTTCTGCAACGATGCCGCAGCCGGTTTCTGCCAACCCAATGCAGAGAGGCCATCGCGCTGCTTCCCGATGGTGAGGGTATCAAAGCTCACTTCCCGCGCTACATAGCTGATCATGTCAAATTTATCCGGACCGGTAGCGGCCAGTTCAAACAACACATCCCCGGGTTTCCAGTCCGGCGAGGCAGATTCCATAATCACGGCAGCGTAAGTACGCAGCCCCCGCAGGTTCTTTACCAGGGCTACTTTATAAAGGGAATCGGCCTGGTAGATACCGGCCACGCCGCTTACCGGCTGTTTTTGCAGCAGATCCAGCTGCTGCGGGGTGAGGGCGATTTTTTCTTTTAAGGGCGTGTAGGCAATGTGCAGGGCGAGGTGCTGGTCTTTGAAGAAGCGCAGGTAGCGGTTTACCAACAGGAGGCAATGAGCAGCGCCTTTGATGGTAGCGGCTTGTAGCCGTAGCTTTGTCAGCATGGCAGTATAGGCCTGCTGCGTAACCGGGGTTACTTTGTCGATAAACCCTACATAATTCTTTTTCAGATACACCTGTACGCTGTCAAATTTCTTCCTGCAATCGCACTCCTGCGCGTTTACAACTGTATTACACAGGAGTAATAACAATACTGCTATTGCTTTCATGGCAAAGGATTTGAATGTTTCTGGCTGATAATAAATGGTCTTTAAATATATATATTCGGGAGGAAACTACCAGAAAATATTTATCATCGTCCACCAATATTAATAAATTACATGTCCTAATAAAGCGCATATGCATTTTGACGAACTGGAAAGGCTGTATAATGAACAGGCATATACTGAAGCAATTACCAAACTGGAAACATACCTGCAGGATAACCCCGGCGAAGCCCGGGGCTGGCAACTACTGGGCTTGTCCCAGCTGGAAAACGCCAAAGCCACTGACAACAGGGACCTGGCCACCGCTATGTACAACGAGGCTTACGAGGCATTCAGCCAGGTACTGATCATTGATCCCGCGCATGTGCAGGCCCGTGTACACCGCGCCTATATGGGCGCCAACATCATGGCCGACAAAGGAGATGAAACGATCGGCGATTGTGATATCCTCATTGCGGGCGGCGATGAAGAACTGACTACCAAAGCATTACTGTACCGTTTCCAGGTATGGGTGCTAAAAAATGAAACCGGGAAAGCACTGGCTGATATGCACCGCAACCTCCAGGTGTATGAATCACTTTACGCAGATGATCTGCCGCAGCTGAATGTTGCACGGTTCCAGTGCTTTACCCGTATCGGCGATGTATACTATCATACGGAAAACAGACCCGCCGCACTGGAATATTATAAACAAGCCTTTGAATGTACGGTGTTTAACAACCGCCTGCTGTCTACCACCTGGTTTGCGCTGGATATGGCGGATTATGACTTTGCCGCCAGCATGCTGCAGATCATGATCACTGCAGGAGAAAATACAAAGGACGATATGCTGCGTTTGCTCCGGCACATCCAGCAGCTGCTGGCGGATGGCGTACGGAATGCTGCGTTGGCAAGGGAATTCTGCAAAGGCACCACCGAATTCTGGCAACAGTTTTTTGGGGATGATGATGATGAAGGCACCCTGGAACAGATTTCCACCGGCAAACGTTTTATTGCGGAGTATCCCGACGAAGCTTATTTCTATCATTATACCGCTACCGCGTTCTTCAACATCGGCAGTTACCAGGAGGCATTGCCGTGGTATGAAAAGTCGCTGGCCATTCAGCCTTATCCATTCAGCATGGTGAGGTGGTATTTCACAAGCTATAAAGTAAACGGGCAATTCCCCGAGAGCTGGCCGGATGTGGAGCATAATATTCCGTACGACTGGTACGCAGCGGGGGTTATCTTCAGTGAAATTATTCAACAGGAAAAAGACAACGGCGTAAAACAGGCATCTACCGCCCTGAAGCGGTTCCTGTATAAAAAAGCATTTGATATTTACCATGCCTACTGGTATGAAAATTCGGACAATTCCTATGCGGGTCACCCGCATCACTTTGCAATGTGCTGCAACAACTATGGTATTGCTTTGTATGAAGGCGGCATCTTTGTGGAAGCAGCGCATGTACATACCGTCGGGTACAATATGTCGCCTTTCTGGGAGCAGCTGGAATCCAGGGCAGATGCGTATCACAGCATGGGTAAGCTGGCCGAGGCTATCGCCGACCGTCATACTATCCTGGAAAATTTCACGGAAGTATTACCACTGATGTACTATGTGTCTATTCATGAACGAATGATCGACGACCTGTGTACATTAGAGAAACATGCCGAAGCATTGGATCTCTATGAAAAAATACTGGGAGAATATAACACCTGGATTGCAAAGGATATGCAGGAACTGGAAGACTACGACCGGGAAACCATTACGTATAACATTGACCGTATTAAAACCGGCCGGGCCTTTATCCGTACCAATAGCGCCGATGATTTGTCAGAACGTATACTGGCACTGGAAGCACACCTGGTGGAAAAGCCCGACGACAGTGATGCCTACTTCAACCTGATGTACCTGTATTTCGATAATGCGCAGTACGAACATTGTATAGGCGCTATCAACAACCGTATTTCCATTGGCGGCATCACTAAACTGCCGGTGATTTCACAAATGAAAATCTATTACTTCCGGGGAAAGGCAGCGTTAAAACTGGGTCGCTATAAAGCGGCGATTACAGACCTGCTGCATACGCTGCAGATTATGTCCAATGGTGATGCGGCAGACAATGCACCCAACTACCGGTTTGGCGTATACGCTTTTCTTGCAGAAGCGTACCTCGGTGAAAAAGAATACGATGAATGCCTCGCATATGCCACACAGTGTTTGAACATTTATGCGAGCAATAACTGGGCGTGGGACACAGAGGCCTCTGCGGTGAGATATACGATGGCACTGGCTTACGAGGCAAAAGAAGATCCGGGCACCTGCAAAAAAATCATTGACCTGATTGTGGCGAATGATCCGGAATTCCGTCCTGCGGCAGAGAAGAAAAATGAACTGAGAGGAGGAGGATTATTTTCTTTTTTCAGGAAGAAGAAATAAATAATTCAGCTGTTTACTTTCTTCATAATATAAAGAAAGTAAACAGCTGAAAAAATTTTTACATGGGCTTGTTAAAGCTCACCATCCAGAGAAAACCATATTTATCGGTTAACATGCCAAAGCGGTGCGCCCAGAAAGTTTCCGCCAGTGGCATGGTTACTTTTCCTCCGGCAGATAACGCATTGAACAATTTTTCTGCTTCTTCGTTTGATTCGGCGCCCACTGCCAGTGAAATGGTGTCACCACTTTTTGGCGCCGGCCCCATCACGGCATCGGAGGCCATGAGTTCAAAAGAAGGTGTTTTCAAAAAGGCATGCATCACAAGGTCTTTCGATGCAGCAGGTACGTTTTCGCTTTCAGGCGCTTCACCCATTGTCATAATAAACAGCTCCCCCCCGAAGATGCCCTTGTAGAAGTTCATGGCTTCGCGGCAGTTGGTTCCAAACGTGAGATAAGGTGTTAATGTGGTGGACATAACAATCTTTTTTTAGGGTAAGAAAATGGAATTCAGGTAGATGATAAAGTTAGGCAAAAACTAACTTATCAGCACCTTATTTCTTACCAGCAGGCAGGCTCCGATAATACCGGCGCTTTCACCGAGCCGAGACATTTTCAGTTTGGAATCATTACTTACCAGGCTGAGGGAATATTTTTTCATAGCGCTTTTTATGGGCAGGCGGATGTGATCCTGTGTAGCGGCCAGTGCGCCGCCGAGTATCACCAGTTCGGGATTGAAGATGTTCATGAGCAGGGCAACGCCGCGGCCCAGGTTCTCTCCTACTTTGGCGATAAGTTCAATGGCCAGCATATCATCGTTGTTAGCGGCATCTATAATATCGTGCAGGTGGATATCTTCCGGGGATTGATGGGTGCGGCTGAGCATAGAGGAAGAACCTGCAGCCAGCTTTTGCCGGAACATGTTTACCAGCGCCCATCCGGAGGCTTCCGTTTCCAGGCATCCTTTTTTCCCGCAGTGGCAGATGATTTCGTTGTCGAACAGCGGGATATGCCCTACTTCGCCGCTGTAGCCGGATTTACCGTAGTACAGTTCTCCGTTGATGAGTACGCCCATACCTATGCCATAGTCGAGGTTGAGGAACAGCACGTTGCGTTCGCCGTTTACCAGGTCGGAACAAAATTCTCCGTAGGCCATTGCCCGTGAGTCGTTTTCCAGGAAAACGCGGATGCCTACTTTGGCGGCAATAACTTTGCTGAGTGGTTCGTCGTCGAAATAGAAGAGGCTGTAGTTATAGCCGGTGGCGTAGTTGATGCGTCCCTGGATATTGATACCAATGCCCAGGATCTTTTCTTTGAGAACGGTGAGGCCATCGATAAAGTTGTTGATCAGGAGGCACAATTGTTCCAGCGAGGCTTTGGTATTGTCCAGTTCATAGGGCAGTCCTTCCACGGTGGTGACCAGGTTTTTGTGGAGATCCGACAGGCCCAGGTTGAGGTGGTCGTGTTTTACATCCACCCCGATGAAGAAGGCCGAATCCGGTACCAGCCCGTACAGGTTGGGTTTACGGCCGCCTGTGGATTCTATTTTGCCATAGTCCATGACCAGACCATCGGTAATGAGGTCATTCACCAGGTTGGTTACTTTGGGTGTGCTGAGGTTCAGCTCTTTGCACAGATCAGCGATAGTGGCATTGCCGGAATTGGCAAAGTAGGCCAGTGCGGCCTTTTTCAGGTTGATATTCTTATAGGCTACACCGGTAGCATTTGCGTTGTTTAATTCTTCAAAAAAGGTTTTAGCCATAGCCATCAGATAGACTTTTACAGTAATTGCTCACCAATTTAACAGCTTAATTCTGATTTTTTTAAAATTAGGGGCAGAAAGACGTGGAATGTTTCCTATATAAATGATTTTGTTAATTCACAGAAAATAATACCTTTGCAATCCTTTTTGAGCTAAAAAAGGGCTCTTGTTATGTATAACCGGATGGGTTTTCCGGGACGATACATGGAGCGTAGGTTCTTTTATTTATTGCGGATGTGATGAAATTGGTAGACATGCCAGACTTAGGATCTGGTGCCGCGAGGCATGGGGGTTCGAGTCCCTTCATCCGCACATATAATATTATGTGGCAATGCGTCAATATGGCAATGTGATAATGCTATGCTCTCCCTCACTTTCATTGTCACTCCTGTCTTATTCAGACACAGTTTCACCTGATTTTATTCAAAAATAGTTTCCTGCCATTCCTACTTGCCGTTGTGACTTCATGGCAGAAAAATAAACAAGGAATCATTATTGCTTCTTAAAGAACACTTTATACAATTCAATTATGGCAACCGTTACGAGAGAAAACATTGGTTTATTGAACGATAAGATCACTGTGAAAGTGAACCAGGAAGACTACCTTCCTAATTTTGACAAAGCAGTAAAGCAATTCAGCAAAAATGCGAACATACCAGGCTTCCGTAAAGGAATGGTACCTGCAGGTATGGTTAAGAAGATGCACGGTCAGGCTATCTTTGGCGACGAAATTCTGAAAACTGTTGAGAGAGAATTAATGGGTTATGTGCAGACAGAGAAACTGGAAATCTTCGGTCAGCCATTGTCCCTGGATAAGCAGGCAAAAGACCTGGATTTCAACAAACCTGCTGATTATGCCTTCGAATTTGAAGTGGGTCTGAAACCCAGCTTCAGCGTTACTCCCCTGGAAGATAACAAAACCACCCTTACAAAATATAAAGTAACCGTTACCGATGAAATGGTAAACGATGAAGTACAGCGTTTACAGCTGAAAGGTGGAAAAACAACAGAACCTGAAACAATTACTTCAGAAGATAACGTGATTAACGTTAAATTCGAAGAGTCTGACAAGAAAGGTAATGTAGCAGAAGGCGGTATCGTAAAAGAAAACGCCTTACTGGTAAAATACTTTGCACCAGCTATCCAGGCTGAGCTGCAGGGTAAGAAGAATGAAGACAGCATTGTATTCCAACTGGCTACTTCCTTTGATGAGCAGCGTTTGGGCTGGATCCTGAAAGATCTGGGCTTTGAAGCAGGCGACAAGGAAGCGGCAAAGAAATATTTCAAACTGACCATCACCAAAGTTGGTTTGATTGAGAAGAGAGAACTGAATGAAGATTTCTTCAAAGAAGTTTATCCGGGAGAAGAAATCACTACTGAAGAAGCTTTCCGCGCTAAATTGAAAGAAGAGATCGGCAAATATTGGGATTCTGAAAGCCGTAACCACCTTCACAACGACCTGTTTGAAGTACTGGTACACGAAACGCCGATTGAATTGCCAAAGGATTTCCTCAAACGCTGGCTGCAGGTAGGCGGTGAAAAGCCAAAAACTGCGGAAGAAGCGGAAACAGAATTCCCTGGTTTTGACCATCAATTACGTTGGACACTCATCAGCGATAAACTGGTTAAAGAAAATAAACTGGAAGTTTCTTTCGAAGATCTGAAGGAAAATGCCAAACAAAAAGTATTAGGCTACTATGGCGGCGCCGCTGCTGATGGAGCAGAATGGTTAGACAGCTACCTGGATCGCCTGTTACAGGATGAGAAATTTGTAGACCAGACTTACCGTGAAATGATCACTGCCAAGTTATTTGACTGGGCTGAGGCTAAGGTGAACGTGAAAGAAGAGGAAATCAAAGCAGAAGATTTTGTTAATTTACCTCATAAACATCACCATCATGAACATTAATAATGAATTCAGAAAATATGCCATCCAGCATCGGGGAATCAGCAGCCTGGTAGTAGACAGTTACACCAAAAGCCACCAGATTAACAGTCTGACTCCTTATATCCTTGAAGAACGCCAGATGAATATGACCCAGATGGACGTTTTCTCCAGGTTGATGGCTGATCGTATTATTTTCCTGGGAGATCCCGTGAACGACTACGTAGCAAACGTAATTACTGCGCAGCTCTTGTTCCTCGAGTCTTCCGACCGTAACCGTGATATACAGATGTACATCAATAGCCCCGGTGGAAGCGTTTACGCCGGCCTGGGTATTTATGATACTATGCAGATCATTTCTCCCGATGTAGCTACTATCTGTACCGGTATGGCGGCCTCTTTCGGCGCTGTATTGCTGGTAGCAGGTACAAAAGGAAAACGTACCGCACTGAAACATGCACGTGTAATGATTCACCAGCCTCATGGCGGTGCAGAAGGCCAGACTTCAGATATCGAAATCACTGCGCGTGAGTTCGTGAAACTGAAAAAGGAACTCAACGAAATCATTGCCGGCCACTGCGGACAACCGGTTAAAAAAGTGGAAAAAGATTCTGACCGTGACTACTGGATGACTGCGGATGAAGCAAAAGAATACGGCATCATTGATGACGTACTTCAGAAGAATCCAAAGAAAAACCTGGAAACACCTCAGTAAAAGCTTAAAGCTCAAGGCATAAATAAGCTATTGTAGCGAAGATTACAGCGATACATATTAAAAAACGCTACTATCTTCACTACAATAGCTTTTATTTTGTGAGATGATAAGCTTTACCGTATTAAGACTTACGCTTTCGGCTATTTAGTGTAAATTTGTAACCCTGCAATACCAATGCAGGCAATGATAGTTTCGTAGAAAAATAATCTATTCCGAAATGAAAGAATCTAAAATCCGATGCTCCTTTTGCAGCCGCTCTAAAGAAGAAGTGCAGATACTGATTGCAGGCGCTGAAGGACACATCTGTGAAAACTGTGTAGCCAACGCACAGGAGATAATTGACCAGGAGTTATTCACCCCCGGCAAGAAAGCAGCTGCAGCCGCAGCGCCCAACTTTGCACCCAAAGTGTCTAAACCAATTGACATGAAGAAATTCCTGGACGAATACGTGATCGGTCAGGATGATGCGAAGAAAATACTGGCAGTAGCTGTATACAACCACTATAAAAGACTCAACCAGCAAATTGGTGATGACGAGGTAGAGATTGAAAAATCCAACATCATCATGGTGGGTGAAACCGGTACGGGTAAAACCCTGCTGGCCAAATCCATTGCCAAACAACTGAACGTCCCCTTCGCTATCGTGGATGCTACCGTATTTACAGAAGCAGGCTATGTGGGCGAAGACGTGGAAAGTATCCTCAGCCGCCTGTTACAGGTTTGTAACTACGATGTGGAAGCTGCTGAACGCGGCATTGTTTATATCGACGAAATCGATAAAATTGCCCGTAAAAATGATAACCCTTCCATCACCCGTGATGTAAGCGGTGAAGGCGTTCAACAGGGTCTCCTGAAATTACTGGAAGGCACCGAAGTACTGGTACCTCCACAGGGCGGCCGTAAACATCCTGAACAAAAACTGATCAAGCTGAATACGCAAAATATCCTCTTCATCTGCGGTGGCGCATTTGATGGAGTGGAAAGAATTATCAGCAGAAGAGTTCAGACCCACTCTATCGGTTTTACCGTTAACAAGGAAAAAGAAGAAGAAAACAGGAAACAGATCCTGCGTTATATCAACTCACAGGACCTGAAATCCTTTGGTCTGATTCCCGAATTACTGGGCCGTTTACCAGTGGTTACCTATCTCAACTCGCTCGACAGAGATACCCTGAAATTGATCCTTACCGAGCCTAAAAACGCGCTGGTAAAGCAATACAAGAAACTTTTCAAGGTTGAAAATATCGATTTACAGATAGAAGAAGAAGCAATAGACTATATCGTAGACAAAGCAATGGAATACAAACTGGGTGCGCGTGGATTACGCTCCATCTGTGAGGTAGTGCTGAGTGATGCAATGTATGAACTGCCGTCTGCCAACGAAACACACTTTCATCTTACCAGGGAATATGCACAGGCAAAACTGGAGCAGTCTACCCTCATTAAACTGAAAGTGGCATAACTGTTCCGGTGATCCGTTAACAGCAACACTATCTCTAACCATAAAACGCTATTTATGCAGGAACTCATTCAGCAATTACAGGAAAAAGCCGGACTTACAGCCGAACAGGCTGCACAGTCCATTGATGTAATCAAAGAATATGTGAAGGGCAAATTACCTCCTTTTATTGCAGGTACAGTGGATAACTGGTTTGCAGGCATGTCAGATAAAGCTGAAGGAAAAAAGGCCGGTCTGATGGATCAGGCAGGTGATTTTCTGGATAACGTGAAAGATAAAGCAGAGGATTGGGCAGAAGAAGCAAAGGATAAAGTGTCCGACTTCTTCAACAAGGATAAAAAGTAGTTTTAAATACAGTGAAGAAGGGCTTTTCGGAAAATATATCTCCGGAAAGCCCTTCTTCTTTTTTTAGAGGCTTCTGAGATAAAGATACAAAGCGGTTAATTCTTCATCCGTGTACTGGGCAGTCATGTTCCACGGCATATCTTTTACCTGCAACTGTTTTCCTTCCGGCGTTTTACCGGTACGCAGCGTAGTAATAAAGTCGTTCTGGCTCCATTTTCCCAGATGTCCGGTGGAGGTGATATTGGCTACCGGCACAGCGCCCGGAACCGGGTTATCCCCACCGGTCAATGCAGGCTTGTGACAACCGGTACAGGATACCGCCAGGTATTGGCCGTATTCTTTTGTAGCCGCTTTTGCTACCTGGTTGGGTTGATCCCGGTGATGATCAATTTTCTCTACGGGAAACAGCGGTATTTTGCCCATTACAGACAGG
Source organism: Chitinophaga sp. G7 BAM 1005 (assembly GCF_057126945.1). NCBI lineage: Bacteria > Pseudomonadati > Bacteroidota > Chitinophagia > Chitinophagales > Chitinophagaceae > Chitinophaga > Chitinophaga sp. G7 BAM 1005. The sequence goes on from NZ_CP181478.1 coordinate 6,299,368, forward strand.
ATTTTCCCCATCGGCCCCATCTCTATGGGAATAGAAGGCGCATCTATTTTGGGCTGTGCCCTGCAAAACGCAATTATAGCCGCAATATCGTGATCATCCATCCGGGTGAACTCCTCTGAAGGCATAAGCAATAACGGCTTATTTGCGGTATTTAAACCGTGCCGCAATGCCTTTAGCCAGTCGGTGTTGCCATAACTTTCCGGCAACCCTCCTGTTCCATAGGTGATATTGCTGCCGGCAATGCGGCCAATGGCCGGATCATCCACCACCATCTTCCCGCGCAGATCTGCACCGTGGCATTCGCCGCAACCCTTTATTTCATAAAGGTGCCGGCCCTCCGCAATAGTGGCTGAATCGCTGGGGATGGGGATGTCTCTTACGGTAACTGTATATTTTTTGCTGGCATGCTGACGGAAGAGAAAATTAAAAATGCCGTATACCGTCAATACAATCAATACCAGGCCCAGCACAATACGTGTGGCCCATTTTAGAATTCTGGAGAACATAACAATAAGGAATAATTTCAGCTGTAAAAGTAATAGGGATAAATATTACAGGTATCAGTAGAACTACTGAATTAAAGAAGAATCATAACGTGGATTACAGGCTTCACATTTTTACTAAGCATCTTTATACGGGATAAACCAGTTCAGACCCGGTATAGAAAAGCACCCGTATTACAGGGTGCTTTTCATTGCGTAAAAGTGTTTCAAATCTTTCTTGATTTTGTGTGTTAAGGTTGATAAACGGTAAAGAGTGATGAATTAACCCAAATTTAACGTTCCTTTTGCAATATTCAATAACACTAAAGGGGTAATATTAAATTATTTTGAAAAAATGATGAGCGGCTTATAAATGCTCTTTTCATAAATTATAAAAATCCTGCTATCTCAATAGAATCAGTATCAATTGCAAAATCGTTATTCTATCTCAGTGCTTCGCGGGCAATTACGATCTTTTGGATCTCGGAAGTTCCTTCCCCGATAGTGCATAATTTTGCATCACGATAAAATTTTTCGACCGGAAAGTCCTTTGTATAGCCATAACCTCCAAAAATCTGTACGGCATCGTTGGCTACCCTCACCGCTACTTCCGACGCATAATATTTAGCCATCGCTGCCTGCTGGGTCATTTTTACCTTGCGGTTTTTCATGTCTGCCGCCTGCATGGTGAGTAATTCCGCGGCTGCTATTTCAGTAGCCATATCTGCCAGCTTAAAGGAAACGCCCTGGAAGTTGGAAATGGGCTGGTCGAACTGGTGCCGTTCTTTTGAGTATTTCAGTGCGGCGTCCATAGCGCCTTTGGCAATACCGAGCGATAATGCAGCAATGGAAATCCTGCCTCCGTCCAATACTTTCATAGACTGGATAAAGCCATCGCCTTCTGCGCCAAGCATATTTTCCGCGGGAATGCGGCAATTGTCGAATATCATTTCTGCGGTTTCAGAGGCCCGCATACCAAGTTTATTTTCCTTCTTGCCTCCGCTGAAGCCGGGAGTGCCCTTTTCCACGAGGAAGGCGCTCATACCATGACTGTCGCGCACATCCCCGGTACGGGCTATTACTACCGCCACATCACAGCTTTTGCCGTGGGTGATCCAGCATTTGGCGCCGTTCAGGACCCAGTCGTTGCCGTCTTTCTTAGCCACGCATTTCATATTCATGGCATCGGAACCGGTGTTGGGTTCTGTTAATCCCCAGGCGCCGATCCATTCGCCGGTGGCCAGTTTGGGCAGGTAACGCTGCTTTTGCGCTTCATTGGCGAACTGCATCGTATGACCGGTACACAATGAGTTATGGGCCGCCACGCTTAATCCGATTGCCCCGCAAATGCGTGAAATTTCACTCACTACGGTTACATATTCCAGGTATCCCAACCCGCTGCCACCGTACTCCTGGGGTACCAGTACACCCATCAGTCCCAGCTCTCCGAGTTGTTTGAATATATGTACCGGAAACTCCTGTTGCTCATCCCATTCCATCACGTGAGGCTGAATATGTGTTTTTCCAAAATCCCGGATCATTTGTGCAATCTGTTGTTGCATTTCCGTAGGCGCAAAGTTCATAAACGTGTGGCTTTAATATTTGATCTCAATGTAATGTTCAATTTTACGATAAATAATCTCATCCACCAACGGCAGGCTGCGGAGCTCGGATACTGCCCTGAAACCCGCGTGGCTACTGCGATACTGTACAATAAGACGGGCCAGTTTATAGCGTATGTATGGGTGAGCTGCCAAAGATTTTTCATCTGTGAGGTTGAGGTCTAGTTTTTTTAGAGAACTGCTACCGATCTGCAAGAACGGTTGAATTTTTTGAAATGTGGAGTCAGGTAAGCCATAACATTCCGCCACCTGTTCCACCGCATAAAAACCTCCCAGCCGGTCGCGGAAGGCAATAATCCGTCGCGCGAAGCCTGCTCCGATGCCGGGCAGCGACTGCCAGGCCACACTGTCTGCCGTATTAATATCGATGGGCGCAGCCGGGGGTTTCTTACGATAATGGGTAAATGAAGCATCGTCGCGGACATAAACAGCTGCGCTATCCCGATAATAGTGCCCTTTGCTTTTACTTCTCCCATGCAGCACATTACTGTCCCCATGATAATACGATCCCCTCCTCCAACCACCGCTATAGTCTTTATTTCCAGGTCCATTGCGCGGTCCATATCTCCCGGAAAACCTGTTGCCGCCTTTATCTGCAATGCGCACATAAGGTATTAACCGCGCGCACAGCACGGGAGGCAAACCATATATCTTTCCCAGATCAGCCGGTACCCGGAAATGCCCACCCCTAGCCAGGTATTTACCAATGGTGACAGCTGTGCGTTCGCTTACACCCAACTGCTGCCAGCCCGTTACCGGTAAAGTATTGGGATCAAAATAAAATAGGGTGGCGCTCCCCGGATCTGTGCCGGTATGCACATAACGCCCTCCTGTTAAAGCCGGTTCTTTTTTAGCGGCGGCCAGCCCGGCCTCAAAGGCGGCTACCGCCGCTTTCAGGTTATCACTACCGGTAACGGGCCTACGCTGAAAATAAAAGATCATGTCGGGCAAGTAGCTGGTGAGTATCATGAGTAACGCCAGCGTTAATATACCGTGTCGTTCTTTCCGGGAAAACCGCAGATATTCGCGGGCAAATGATTTCCACATGGGTCAACAACAATTTTGACCCTAAGCTAAGTTTATCTGTGCGGTGTTCTGTTAACAGAAATAAAACACTCCTTAAATTTCGAGAGAGAGGCCGTCGTAGGCCAGGTGGGTACCCGGAGGCAGTTCCGCGGATACCGTTTCATGCAATCCGAGCTGGTGGCTGATATGTGTGAGGTATACTTCCGGCACATCCAGTTCCTTTCCCAGCGCAATGGCTTCTTCCAGGGTAAAATGAGAGATATGTTTTTCGCGGCGCAGGGCGTTCAGTACCAGGATCTTTGAACCACGGATCTTCTCCTTTTCCTCCGGCGCAATATAGTTGGCGTCGGTGATGTAGGTGAAATCGTGGATGCGGAAGCCCAGTACGGGCATTTGATGATGCATAACATGTACCGGCGTAATGGTTAGCCCGTTTACATCGAAAGGATCATCAGCGATAGTTTTCAGATTTATTTCCGGGATGCCGGGGTATTTGAAATCAGAAAAGGCGTAGGCAAACTCACGTTTGATCACACTTTGCGAAAATTCGGTGGCATATATATTAATAGCGCTTTTCTGAAAATAGTTAAAGGCGCGGATATCGTCCATGCCGGCAATATGATCTTTATGGGAGTGGGTGATGAGTACAGCTTCCAGGTGCCCCACCTTTTCGCGCAGCATCTGATAACGGAAATCCGGTGTGGTATCCACTACGATATTGCCGGCGGGCGCCGAAATCATAATACTGCTGCGTAAGCGTTTATCTTTTTTATCGGCCGAGGAGCAAACTTCGCAACCACAAGCTATAACCGGAACTCCCTGCGATGTGCCTGTACCTAAGAATGTAACTTTCATCCCAACATCATTTGTCTGTTTTTGCCTATTCTGCTGCGTGTTCTTCCGGGGCCCCGCCTTCTTCTTCCCCCGCTTCCGGGATCGGTTTGCTGGCCTGTATCTGTTTATACAGCTTATGCGACTCCGCCGTCAGCGCTTCCTCGTCCAGCGGCAGGGTCGTTAAAATATCGATCAGCGTATTGATACGCCCTTCGAGGTTCAGGAATTTATTGATCACTACCACCTTCTTATGTTCCAGGATGCAGTAACCGGACAGGAAACTACCTTTTTCGAAGCGCAGCACATATTTGGCCTCATCGAAGATCTTTTCTAGCTTAGTCAGGTTATTAGGTGTGATTTTGATATTCATGTCGCAAAAATAGCAAAAAGCTGTTGTTACTTTGTTACCATCCTGGCAAAAGGTACAATCATTTCTTCCAGGGAAATACCGCCGTGCTGGAAGGTATTCCGGTAATAATTTACAAAATAGTTATAGTTGTTGGGATAACAGAGATACCCGTCTCCTTTTGCAAAGATGTAGGAAGAGTTGACGTTTGGCTTTGGCAGCCCGGCATCACGGGGATCACGGAAGGCCAGTACTTCTTTCGGGTCATAGTTCAGATTGCGGCCGTGTTTATAGCGCAGGTTGGTGGTAGTTTGTTTATCGCCGATCACTTTCACAGGCGTTTTCACCCTTACGCTGCCATGATCGGTGGCGATGATCAGGTTTATTTTTTTATCGCTGATACGTTTCAGGGCCTGGTGCAGCGGACTGTGTTCAAACCAGCTGGCGGTGATAGAGCGGTAAGAGGCTTCATCGCCGGCCAGTTCCTTCAGTACTTCCATTTCCGTGCGGGCATGGCTGAGCATATCCACGAAGTTATATACGATCACGCTCAGCGGATAGTCCAGCATATTGTGGATATTATTGAGCATGGTTTGGGCGTCAGCATGATTGGTCACCTTTGTGTAGGAGAACCGGGGATCCATCTTCATCTGCTTCAGCTGGGCAGCAAAAAAGTGCTCTTCATACAGGTTTTTCCCGCCTTCTTCATCATCGTTCTTCCATTCCTGGGGAAACCGGTGTTCGATATCTATGGGCAGCATGCCGGCAAAAATGGCATTACGGCTGTATTGTGTGCTGGTAGGTAATATACTGTAGAAAGATTCTTCCTCCACAAGCCGGAACGATTCCTGGAAAATGGGCTGGATCGCCTTCCACTGGTCGTACCGCAGGTTGTCGATAAGCAGGAATACATTAGGGACGTTGGGGTCCAGGTTAGGCACTACCTTATCACGGAACAGGGTGTGCGACATCACCGGGGCTTCTTTTGTTTTTGGATGAAGCCAGTCGCTGTAATTACGGCTGATGAACTTGGAAAACTCGTTATTGGCCTCGGTTTTCTGGGCATTAAACACTTCCAGCATTTCCGGGCTGTTGGTTTTGGTCATTTCCATTTCCCAATACACCAGTTTCTTGTAGATGTCCATCCACTCGTTGAAGTCGGGGTTGGAACTAAGGGCCATAAACAGGCTGCGGAATTCCTACTGGTAGGCGGTGGTGGTTTTTTCGGCCACCAGTCTTTTGTTATCAATTATTTTTTTGAGAGATAATAATACCTGGTTTGGATTTACCGGTTTGATGAGATAGTCGGTGATCTGGGACCCGATAGCGTCGTCCATAACGTTTTCCGCTTCGTTTTTGGTGATCATGACCACGGGTATCTGCTGATCAATTTCCTTGATCTTACCGAGGGTTTCCAGGCCGGTGATGCCGGGCATGGATTCGTCCAGTAACACTACATCTACCACCTGTTCTTTCAAAAATTCGAGTGCGTCATATCCGTTGGTAAGGGCCGAAACTTTGTAGCCTTTGCTTTCCAGGAAGATAATCTGCGATTTCAGGGACTCTATTTCATCATCTACCCATAGTATATTTATCTGACTCATAATAAGATTTAAGGTGCCGGTAAAAAAAGGAAATTACCCCTAATTTTTTGCAAATATCATTCCCCGTCTATCATTTGCCGGTAATTATATGTTAAAAAGGGCGGAACACGGTAAAATGGTAGCAGGAAAAAGTGAACAGGCTGATAAAGTTATTTACCTTCGCATCCATAACATTAATTACCTGTAACCTACCAATTGTTTTGAACTGTCATAGGGGTATCGTGGATGCAGCGCGTCATTATAAGTAAAAAAATTACATATAATTAATTTCGGGTGTAGTTTTGCATACAGGCACCAGGGATTCAGACGTGGACGCCTCCGTCTGAAATCGTATAATTAAATGCAATGACCGAACGCAAGCGAAAAATTGTTAATGATCCGGTGTATGGCTTTATTACCATAGATCACCCGTTGATTCTTAACCTCATTTCACATCCATATTACCAGCGGCTTCGCCGCATACACCAGATGGCGCTGGCGCACCTGGTGTATCCTGGTGCTATGCATACGCGGTTTCACCATAGCATGGGTGCTTATCACCTTATCAGTATGGCCCTGCAGGAGCTTCGCAGCAAGGGGGCAGACATTACCCCGGAAGAGGAAGTGGCTGCAAAGATGGCCATTTTACTGCATGACATAGGGCATGGGCCTTATTCCCATGCATTAGAGAACGGCATTATTGAGGGAGTATCTCACGAAGAGATTTCCCAGTGGCTGATGGAGGCATTGAACAGGGAGATGAACGGCGCCCTGTCGCTTACGCTGGATATTTTTAACGGACGTTATCATAAGAAATTCCTGCATCAGCTGGTGTCGAGCCAGCTGGATGTGGACAGAATGGACTACCTGAACCGCGACAGCTTCTTTACAGGAGTGGCGGAGGGCACTATCGGGTACGACCGCATCATCAAAATGCTGATTGTACATAAGGGAGAGCTGATGGTGGAGGAAAAGGGAATTTATTCTATTGAAAAGTTTATCATAGCCCGGCGGCTGATGTACTGGCAGGTATACCTGCATAAAACGGTACTCAGTGCCGAAAACATGCTGGTAAAAATCCTGACCAGGGCGAAATTGCTGGCACAGGAGGGAAAGGAGCTGTTCTCCTCCCCCGCCCTGGCATATTTCCTGTATAATACCGTTACAAAAAACAATTTTGAGTGCGGGCCCGAATGCCTGGAGTTATTTTGCCAACTGGACGACTATGATATAATGGGAGCTATTAAAGTTTGGACCACGCACGAGGACAAGGTTTTGTCGCTTTTGTGCAAATGGCTGATAGACAGGAACTTATTCAAAGTTGTGTTAAGCAATCAGGCGTTCGACGGAAGTGCAGCACTATTATTGAAGGAACAGGTGAAGCAAAAATGGGGGATTGAAGGTGCTGACCTGGATTACTTTGTTTTTTCCGGGGCAGCCTCGCTGAGGGCGTATAACGTTAACGACGAGAAGATTAATATCCTATTTAAGGATGGAACTGTAAAAGACATTTCCTCCATCGACAATGCACTGATTAGCCATACACTGGCGATACCGGTAAAAAAATTCTACATTTGTCATCCAAAAATTCAGGCTAACAACGTTTTATAAGGAATAAAATGTTAAATAAATAAGTTCATACTATCCGGTGTAGCCTGGAAAACATTACAATTTTAAACTATGCAGTTTAGCGCATTACAATTAGCTACCATGTTAGATGGTAAGCTGGAGGGAAATCCGGACGTAAAGGTGAGCAACATCGCCAAGATTGAGGAAGCTGGCGAGGGTATGCTCAGTTTCATTGCCAATCCTAAATATGAAGAATTCATATATACTACCAATGCCTCCATTCTGATTGTGAATGAGAGCCTGGTGATTGAGCGTCCGATCAAATCGACCCTGATCCGGGTAAAAGATGCCTATAGCAGCTTTGCGTTGTTATTGGAGCAGTACAGGTACCTGACCGGCAATAAGTCTGGTATTCAGCAACCTTCTTACATTCCTGCATCTGTGAAGATGGGGGAAAACGTGTTTGTGGGTGCTTTTGCGTACCTGGGTGAAAACGTGGTGCTCGGCAACAACGTGAAAATATACCCCGGCGTATACCTGGGTGATAATGTGATCGTTAATAACGATTCTATCCTGTATCCGGGCGTAAAAGTATACGATAACTGTATTGTGGGCAGCCGCGTAATGCTGCATGCCGGTTGTGTGATCGGCGGCGATGGCTTTGGCTTTGCCCCCCAGCCGGATGGCTCCTATAAAAAGGTACCCCAGATTGGCAACGTGGTGATCCATGACGACGTGGAAATTGGCGCCAATACTACTATCGACCGGGCTACAATGGGTAGTACGGTAATCCGCAAGGGCGTGAAACTAGATAACCTGATCCAGGTGGCACATAACGTAGACATCGGCATCAACACGGTGATTGCGGCGCAAACCGGGGTTTCCGGCAGTACCAAAATCGGCCAGAACTGCGTAATTGGCGGCCAGGTTGGGATGGTAGGTCATATCCACATTGCCGACAACACCAAAATTAATGCGCAGAGCGGCTTATCCAAGTCGATAACCGTGCCCAACACCTCTCTGACAGGCTCTCCGGCGTATGATTATAAAAGTTCGCTGAAAAGTCAGGCAATTTTTAGAAATTTGCCGGACCTTGAAAAGCGCGTAAAAGAGCTGGAAGAGATGGTTAAACAACTGCTGCAAGAACGAGCGGGTGTATAAATGATTACTGGTTAAATAGTTACATATTAGTTAGCTTATTATGGAAAATCAACAGTTGCAATACCAGCATACCCTGAAAGGAGAGATCACCTTGTCGGGTATTGGTTTGCATACAGGCGCCTATGTTAATATGACCCTTAAACCGGCAACGCCGGGTCATGGGATTAAATTTCAACGTATAGACCTGCCGGGACACCCCATCGTGAAAGCAGATGTGGATTATGTGGTAGAAACAACCCGCAGCACTACGCTCGAACACAACGGCGCCAGGGTGAGTACCGTAGAACACATTATGGCTGCTTTGGCAGGAACCGGTGTGGACAACGTGCTGGTGGAACTGGATGGTGGAGAAATTCCTATCATGGACGGAAGCGCCTATGCTTTTATTGAAGCAATAGAAAAAATTGGTCTGCAGAACCAGGATGCCAAAAAAGTATACTATACTATTGATACCAACATCAGCTACTATGATGAGAAGAAAAAGGTAGAAATGGTGGCGATGCCGGCACTGGACTACCGCATTACCTGTCTGATCGACTTTAACTCACCGGTATTGGGTACCCAGCACGCCAAAATGAAGGGTATCGAAGAGTTCAAAACAGAAATTGCACCCTGCCGTACCTTCTGCTTCCTGCATGAACTGGAATACCAGCTGTCGCTTAACCTGATCAAAGGCGGTGATATCAACAACGCGATTGTGGTGGTAGATAAGCCCGTAACGGAAGATGAACTGACCCGTTTAGCCAAGGTATTTAACCGGGAAACCATTTCTGTACAGAAAGAAGGTATCCTGAACAATATAGAATTACGTTTCCCGAACGAACCGGCACGTCACAAACTGCTGGATGTGGTAGGTGATCTGGCCCTGATCGGTTGCCCGATCAATGCGCATATCATTGCCAACCGTCCCGGACATGCATCGAACGTGGAGTTTGCCCGTGCGATCAAAGCATACATCAAAAAGAACAAACATAATAAAGACGTACCAGTTTACGATCCCAATCAGCCACCTGTATTTGATACGCCACGTATTGAAAGAACATTGCCGCATCGTTACCCGATGCTCCTGGTAGATAAGATCATTGAACTGGGAGAAGAGAAAGTAGTAGGTATCAAGAACGTTACCTTCAATGAACATTTCTTTCAGGGTCACTTCCCTTCAAACCCTGTAATGCCGGGCGTTCTGCAACTGGAAGCGCTGGCGCAGGTAGGCGGTATCCTTGCATTGAACCGTGTACCTGATCCTGAAAACTATGATACCTATTTCCTCAAGATAGATAATTGTAAATTCAAACAGAAAGTAGTTCCGGGCGACACCATGATCCTGAAAATGGAGTTGCTGAGTCCTATCAGAAGAGGGCTTGTGGAAATGCGGGGGACAGTATTCATCGGCAACAAAGTAGCTACTGAGGCCGATATGATAGCACAAATTATAAAAACAAGAGAAGGCAAATAATAGCAATGATCCACCCGCTTACATACATACATCCGGACGCCAAAGTTGCGCCTAATGTAAAAATTGATCCATTCACCGTTATACATAAAAACGTAGAAATCGGTGATGGTACCTGGATAGGTTCCAACGTAACTATTATGGAAGGAGCCCGCATCGGCAAAAACTGCCGTATTTTTCCGGGCGCTGTTATTTCTGCCATCCCCCAGGATTTGAAATTTGCGGGCGAAGAAACTACCGTTGAAATCGGCGACAACACCACTATCCGTGAATATGTGACGATCAACCGCGGTACCAAAGACAAATGGAAAACCAAAATCGGGAATAACTGCCTGATCATGGCATACAGCCACATTGCACACGATTGCGAAGTAGGCAACTACTGCGTTTTTTCAAATAATACTACCCTCGCCGGTCATATTACCGTAGGCGACCACGTAGTACTGGCTGGAATGGTAGCCATTCAACAATTCTGTAAAGTAGGCGATCACGCATTTGTAACCGGTGGTTCTATGGTGCGTAAAGATGTGCCTCCTTTCGTAAAAGCAGCACGCGAACCACTTTCTTATGTGGGCGTAAATTCCGTTGGACTGAAGAGAAGAGGCTTTTCCCTGGAAAAGATCAACTCTATCCTGGACATTTACCGTGTCATCTTTGTAAAAGGTTATAAATTATCAAAAGCCGTGAACATCATCGAAGCAGAATTTCCTGCTACCGATGAAAGAGATGAAATCCTGTCGTTCATCCGTGAATCAGGACGTGGTATCATGAGAGGCTATACTTCCAGAACCAATGACGATATCTCTTAACCAGACAGGTAAGCGTTTTAACTACGACTGGATCTTCCGTCGGGTAACCCTCACCTTTAGTGAAGGACAACGTTATGCCATACTGGGTCCCAATGGTTCCGGGAAATCCACTTTATTACAGGTAATCAGCGGCGCCATTCAACACAATGAAGGTGCCGTTACCTATAGCACGCCGGAAAAACCCATCGCTCCCGATGTGTTTTTCCAGTATTGCGCCATCGCTGCTCCTTACCTGGAACTCATCGAAGAGTTTACCCTCACAGAAATCATCCAGTTCCATCAACAGTTCAAAAGCTTCCTGCCGGGGATCACACCCGCCATTGCCATGCAGCTGGTAGGACTGGAAAAAGCCGCCAACAAACAACTCCGCAACTTTTCTTCCGGGATGAAACAGCGTATCAAGCTGGCCCTCGCCATCCTGTCTGATGTTCCCGTTCTCCTGCTGGATGAACCCTGCACCAACCTTGATGCAGCCGGTATCGCCGTATACCAGCAGCTCATCAATGACTATGGCGGTAACCGCCTTATTATTGTAAGCTCCAACGATGAACAGGAATACTTCATGTGCCGTGAGCATATCCATATCATGGATTATAAATAAGATAAAATCAACGGGAATATTATCTTCGTGAAAAGCTAAAAGCTATATGAAGACTGCCAGTAAGAAAGTGATTAATGGCTGGGCAATGTACGATTGGGCCAATTCCGTGTACAACCTCGTTATCACTACTACTTTTTTCCCTATCTATTTTTTAGCGGTTACAGGTGAACATGTTTCCTTTCTGGGGATGAACTTTGTAAACTCCGCACTGTACAACTATTCTATGGCAGCCGCCTACCTGCTGGTAGCCTTTGCCTCTCCTATCCTGTCGTCTATTGCGGATACGAGGGGTAATAAAAAGAATTTCCTGCGCTTCTTTACCATAGTGGGTTCGCTCTCCTGCTGCGCACTTTACTTTTTTGACGGGGATCATCTCCTGCTGGGCGTGACCTGCTTTATACTTTCTACTATCGGGTATTGCGGCGGACTGGTATTTTACAATTCCTACCTGCCTGAAATTGCGGCGCCGGAAGACAGGGACCGTATCAGTGCCCGTGGTTTCAGTATGGGTTATGTAGGCAGCGTGATTTTACAACTGTTAGGTTTTGGCCTGGTGGTGCTGGGCCCCAAACTGGGCATGGGTAAAAGTCAGCCGGTGCAGCTTACCTTCCTGCTGGTAGGGATCTGGTGGTTTGGCTTTGCACAGATCACGTTTGCCCGCCTTCCCAAAAGCATCGCTACCGCCACCAAACATACCGGCAACGCGTTTACAGAAGGGTTTACAGAATTGCGGAAAGTATATGCCCAGGTAAAACAACTGCCTGTACTAAAGAGATTCCTGCGGGGATTTTTCTTTTACAGTATGGGTGTACAAACCGTGATGATGGCGGCTACCATTTTTGGTGGGAAAGTATTAAAGCTCCCTGATGAAATGCTGATTGTTACCGTGGTGATTATCCAGATTGTAGCTGTTGCCGGCGCCTGGAGCATGGCCAGGCTTTCTACCCGGTTTGGTAATCTACGTGTATTGATTGCCGTTGTAATATTCTGGATAGGCATCTGCATTGCCGGGTACAAAATGCAAACGGCTATGCATTTTTATTTACTGGCCACTGCGGTGGGATTGGTAATGGGCGGCATCCAATCTCTCAGCCGTTCTACCTATGCCAAGCTGATGCCCGAAACAGAGGATACGACCTCCTTCTTCAGTTATTATGATGTGACCGAAAAACTGTCCATTGTAATTGGGATGTTTTCGTTTGCCTATATAGATGATCTTACCGAAGACATGCGGAATTCTGTGCTGGCGCTGGTGGTGTTTTTTGTGATCGGGCTGATATGGATCATTTCTGCCCTGCGCAAACAAAAGCAGCTGGCGTAAGAGTGGTTGTGCAGAATTCGGTATCTTTCAAAACAGAACTACCCGATAAAATTCAAGGATAATGAAATTATACACCATTGAAACAGGATTCTTTAAACTGGACGGCGGCGCTATGTTTGGCGTAGTGCCCAAAACCATCTGGAATAAACTGAATCCCGCAGATGAAAACAATTTATGCAGCTGGGCCATGCGTTGCCTGCTGATTGAAGACGGCAACCGCCTTATCCTGGTAGACAATGGCATTGGCGATAAACAGGATGCGAAATTCTTTAGTCACTATTACCTGCATGGAGATGCTACCCTGGATAAATCACTGGCAGCACACGGTTTCCACCGGGACGATATCACCGATATGTTCCTCACCCACCTGCACTTTGATCATTGTGGTGGCAGCATTATCCGCCAGGGCGACCAACTGGCGCCCGCCTTTAAAAATGCTACCTACTGGAGCAATGAAGATCACTGGAAATGGGCCACACAACCCAACGACCGGGAGAAGGCATCTTTTCTGAAAGAAAATATCCTGCCTATCCGGGAAAGCGGTCAGCTGAAATATATTAATCACCTGGAAGGCGTAAACTTTACAGATAATATTTCCATCCGGTTTGCCAACGGGCATACCGATGCCATGATGCTGCCACAGATCAGCTATAAGGGTAAAACCATTTTATACATGGCCGACCTGCTGCCTTCCACCGGTCATATACCGCTGCCCTATATAATGGCGTACGATATGTTTCCGCTGAAAACATTGCAGGAAAAGAAAAGCTTTTTACAGGAAGCAGTGGACAAAGAATACATTCTTTATTTCGAGCACGACCCGGTAAATGAATGTTGTGTACTGCAACAAACCGAAAAAGGCATCCGGGCGGGTGAAACTTTTTCACTCAGCAGTATTTAAATCACTGTCAGTCTGTCACTATTATCGCTGCTGCATTATATTTGATAGATACCCTGCATGGCTATACACATAACAACAGATAATAAATTGAAAAAACTGATCGTTGTGGGCGACCGCGTGCTGATAAAGCCAGCTACTCCCCACGAGCGCACCAACAGTGGACTATACCTGCCTCCCGGGGTTCAGGAAAAGGAAAAGGTTCAACGTGGCTATGTTATTAAAACGGGGCCGGGGTATGCTATACCTGTACCAGTCGACAGTGACGATGCCTGGAAGCCGGAAGAAGAGAAAGTAAAATATATTCCGTTACAGGTGAAAGAAGGCGACCTGGCTATTTTCCTGCTCAGTGGTTCTACTGCAGTAGTGTACGAAGAAGAAACCTATTATATCGTACCACAGGCCGCTATCCTGATGCTGGAAAGAGAAGAAGATCTGTAGGTCATCTTCTGTTATCTTATAAATAAAAAAATCTGCTAACAAATAGCAGATTTTTTTTTGTCTATCATGTATGAAAAAGCAATCTATTCTTTGTATTCCAGTATGTCGCCCGGCTGACATTCCAGTACCCTGCAGATTTCTTCCAGTGTGGAAAACCGGATGGCTTTTGCTTTACCACTTTTTAGTATACTGAGATTTGCCATCGTAATACCCACCTGTACACTCAGCTCCGTCAGCGACATCTTCCTTTTTGCCAGCATCACGTCCAGATTGACGATTATCCCCATTGCATATTGTTATTTAGATCATTAAATGGTCAACGCCTGTTCTTCCTTCAGGCTTACTGCCCTTTCAAAAACGATGGCCAGCGCCAGGATCACCATAAAGGCCATCAGCAATTCCCAGGTGGCGCCCAGTACGCTCAGCAGCCGGAAATAAAGCCGGTTGTTATACACCTTTATGCTATCACCCGATATCCAGGCAAAAACAATTTTGGTGAGCAGCAGTCCCGATAACACAAGCAGGATACCTTTTACCGCACTGAGATTTTTCCGGGAGATAATATCTTCACTCCCCGCGCCGATTAATAGCCGGAAAAGATACCAGGTCATTACCAGGTACAGTAAACCCAGTATAGTATTTTGAAGAACGGCCGCTTTTAAACCCGGCGTATCAGGATTGAAACGTGATTGAAAAAAAGCAACACCATTAAAGATCGTGATGTAAACACTGATCAATACAGAAATGAGCAGCACGATTTTCAACGGGAGAAGATACTTACTGATTTTCATATTACACCCTGTTTAATACACCAAAGGTATTTTGATTTTATCGAAAAGCAAAATAAATTTATCGTTTATCAATAATTAATGATCGATAAACAGTACATAACCGCCGGTAATAATTTGAAGCTCAACCGCTTGTTGCTTTTTATTATCTTCATAAAAAAAATTACGTCATGGCCAATCAGGATGCATTTCTGGAATATATCAAAAGCGGCTATACTTTTAAAGGCGAGCATTTCAAGCTGGGTTGTGCCATGCTGAACGGTGAAGTAGTAACCGGGGCGGATGTTTTTCTGCCGCTCAAAACGCTTAACCGGCATGGTTTGATCGCCGGCGCCACCGGTACCGGTAAAACCAAAACCCTGCAGGTGATCGCCGAAGGACTCAGCGATGCCAGCGTACCGGTATTATTGATGGACATTAAAGGGGACCTTAGTGGCATTGCTGCTGCGGGCAGCGACAACCCAAAGATTGCAGAACGTTACCAGAAAATAGGCGGCAGCTGGAGTTCCGCAGCCTATCCATCGGAACTGTTATCCCTCAGCCAGGAAAAGGGCGTGCGCCTGCGGGCTACCGTCAGCGAGTTTGGTCCCATCCTCCTGTCGAAAATCCTGGAACTGAATGATACACAGGCCGGCCTCGTAGCCATGCTCTTCAAGTATTGCGACGATAACAAACTGCCCTTACTGGATCTGAAAGACTTTAAAAAAGTATTGCAGTTTGCCGGTGATGAAGGCAAAGCGGAGCTGGAAAAAGATTATGGAAAGATCTCCACCACCTCTACCGGCACCATACTGCGTAAAGTAATTGAACTGGAACAACAGGGCGCTGCGCTGTTTTTTGGAGAGAAATCTTTTGAAGTAGATGACCTGATGCGGATCAGCGACGATGGCCGCGGTATCATATCCATACTGCGTGTAAACGATATACAGGATCGTCCGAAACTGTTTTCCACCTTCATGCTCAGCCTGCTGGCAGAATTATACGCCACGCTTCCGGAGGAAGGCGACCTGGATAAACCAAAGCTGGTAATGTTCATTGATGAGGCGCATCTTATTTTTAATGAGGCCAGCGACGCTTTGCTGAAACAGATAGATACCATCATAAAACTGATCCGTTCAAAAGGCGTAGGCATTTTCTTCTGTACCCAAAACCCGATGGATGTACCCCCTTCCGTGCTGGGACAGCTGGGTCTTAAAGTACAGCACGCCCTGCGTGCCTTTACTGCCAACGACCGTAAAACAATCAAGCAAACTGCGGAGAATTACCCGTTATCAGATTTCTATAAAACAGATGAGCTGCTTACCCAGATAGGTATTGGCGAAGCGCTCGTTACCTGCTTAAATGAAAAAGGTGTTCCTACCCCGCTTGCCGCTACCATGCTGGTATCGCCACGGTCACGTATGGATGTATTAACACCGGCGGAAATTGACGGACTGGTAAACAATTCCAAGCTGGTGAAGAAATACGGCGAGGAAATTGACAGCGAGAGCGCCTATGAAATCCTCACGGCCAAGCTGCAGGAAGCTGCCGAAAAAACTGCCGCTACTGAGGCTGTACCCAAATCTTCCGGGAAACAAAAACAGGAAAAGGGCGTTCTTGAGCAGGTGATGGATAGCTCTGTAGCCCGGCAGGTAGGCCGTACCGCCGCCAACATCATTACCCGCAGCTTACTGGGCGCGCTGGGTTTGGGTGGAAAAAGCAGTAAAAGTAAAAGCTGGTTTTAATTATGCAACGATAGCAATACGCTGTCAGTTTACATCAATATATCAAAAGTATGAGTAGAATTATTAAAACGGGCGTATGCTCGTACGGCATGTCTGGACAGATATTTCATGCCCCGTTCCTGCACGTAAACCCGGGATTTGAATTTACAGCGGTAGTAGAAAGAAGTAAAAACCTGGCGCAGCAACGCTACCCTGACGTTAAAGTATACACGAGCGTGGAAGATATGCTGGCAGACAAAGACCTGGAACTGATCGTAGTAAACACACCCAACTACACACACTTCGATTTTGTGAAAGCGGCACTGGAAGCAGGAAAGAATGTAATTGTGGAAAAGCCTTTCACTGTACACGCTAAAGAAGGTGAAACACTTGCAGTCCTGGCTGCTGAGAAAGGTTTACTACTCAGCGTTTACCACAACCGGCGTTACGACAGCGACTATAAAATTGTAAAAGAAGTGCTTCAGTCCGGCCAGCTGGGCGATGTACTGGAAGCAGAAATACATTACGACCGTTTCAAGGAAGAGCTGAGTTATAAAAAACACAAAGAGCTGGGAGGCCCCGGTACCGGTGCCTTGTACGACCTGGGTTCCCACCTGATTGACCAGGCCATTACCCTGTTTGGCATGCCAAAACGCGTATGGGCCGACATCCGTGTGATCCGCCGTGATTCTGTTGTAGATGACTATTTTGAACTGGTGCTTTACTATGATCACCTGCGGGCGCGTGTAAAATGCAACTACCTGGTGCGTGAAGCCCTGCCTGCTTACCAGCTGCATGGCCGCATTGGCTCCTTCATCAAAACAAAATCCGATATACAGGAAGCGCAGCTGCAAAGAGGTCTTTTTCCCAACAGCCCCGACTGGGGAGCAGAACAGCCACATGAATGGGGTTTACTGCACACAGAGATTGATGGTAAAGTAGTAAAGAAATATGTTCCCGGTACTAACGGCAACTACATGGATTACTACCAGGGTATCTACGAAGCATTGGTAAATAAAGCTGCTAACCCGGTACCGGCGCAGGATGCCATTAAAGTGATCAAGGTGATTGAAGCTGCTTTTGAAAGCAGTAAAGAAGGTAAAGTGGTTGATCTTTAACGCGGAGGTTGTCTTACTCAGAATTACGCTGATTTTATTGATTTTAGGGATTTGATCACTTTTGATTTTAAATGATTAGGGGAGATATAAGCGGGTATATTCGCTTATATCTCCCCTAATCATTTAAAATCCTTATAAAATCCCAAAAGTAAAATCAGGCAAATCAGTATAATCAGCGTAATCCTGAGTAAGACAAAATACGTTTTCAGCGCGTGCAGGAAAGCCTTCCGGCCTCATCCCGCGCAACGATGCCTTCCTCATTCAGGAACTGCAGCACTTCCATCAGGTCGCTTCTTTTTACATCGGGCAGTTTGCTTTGCAGCATATTGAACAGCAGCGGTTCTTCTTTCAGCATGGTAATAACGTAGTCGGATATACGCTTAAACCCTGCCGCATCCATTGGCTGTGATTTCTTTTTCAAACAAATATCGCATACACCGCATGGTGTGGAGTCTTTCTCCCCGAAATAGGCCACCAGTTGCTGCGTACGGCATATATCACGGTTACGCACATACGCAAACATGGCGGCGAGCCTGTCGGCATAAACCTTTTTACGCACTTCCACCCTGGCCATATTGATGCGCAGGTTTTGCGCGGACACCCGCTCCTGCAGGAAGCATAGCTGGGGTTCATCGCGGCGTGGCTGATAGCGCAGGATACCGTATTGGTGCAGCTGGTGCAGCTGTGCAGCAATGTCATCATCTTCCATCAGCATGATGCGGCCTATCTGCCGTTCATAAATTGGTACGGCGTTATCGAAGATCCCTTCGTAGGTACGCAGTAATGTTTTGATAATTTCTTCCAATGCCGGGTACGCGTTTTCAAACTCGTACAGGGATTCTTTATTGGTAACAAATTCCGCCCGGGAAGGGAGGAATACGCTTTCGCTGAGCTGTAGCACGCCTTCCTGTTCCAGCAGGCGTACGGCGCTATAGGCAATGGTGAGGTTCAACTGAAAGGTGCGGGCAAAATCGTTGATATCAAAATCGAAATACATGCCTTCCGCGCTGCCCACCGGCACCTGGAGGTAGTTAACGATGCCCTGGTATACTTCACGGATCTGCTCCAGTGTTGGGAACTGCAACGCAATTCGTTCGTGCATATCCGTTAGTTCCTCCTCATTATAGAGCAACACGGCATATGCTTTTTGCTCGTCCCTGCCGGCGCGGCCAGCCTCCTGGTAGTAGGCTTCCAGGCCGTCGGGCATATCGTAGTGTACTACTATGCGTACATCCGGTTTATCGATCCCCATGCCAAAGGCATTGGTACAAACCATGATGCGTGTTTCATTATTGATCCAGGCTTCCTGCCGGGCGGCCCTTTCCGCCTGTGGTAAACCGGCATGGTAATAACTGGCGGGGATACCCTGTAATTCCAGCAGGGAAGCAATTTCTTTGGTACGTTTACGGTTACGGCAATAAACGATGCCGCAGCCGGGTACGCGGTCCAGTATATGTTTTACCTTATCAATTTTAGTGGATTCTTCCAGTACGCTGTAAGAAAGGTTGGAGCGGGCAAAGCTTTTGGTAAAAACTTTGGCATCCTTCATCAGCAGTTTTTCACAGATATCCGTTTGTACCCGTGGCGTGGCCGAAGCCGTGAGCGCCAGTACTGACGCTTCCGGAAAGAAGCTGCGGATATCTGCGATCTGCAGGTATGCAGGGCGGAAATCGTATCCCCACTGGGAGATACAATGCGCCTCATCAACAGCCAGCAGGTTTACCGGGAGGCCATCACAATAGGTTTGAAAAAGTTTGCTTTGTAATCTTTCGGGAGATACATATAAAAACTTGCATCCACCGCGGCGGGCGGCTTCCAGGACTCTTTCCACTTCCTGGTAGTGCATACCGGAATAGATAGCATAAGCGGTGATCCCTCTTTTTTTGAGGTTAGCCACCTGGTCTTTCATCAATGCAATGAGCGGGGTAATCACCAGGCATAGCCCTGGCTTCATCATGGCCGGTACCTGGAAACAAATGGACTTGCCGCCACCTGTGGGCAGCAGGGCCAGTGTATCCTGTCCTTCCAGTACAGCATTCACGATATCTTCCTGTAACGGGCGAAACTGTTCGTATCCCCAGTATTGCTGTAATATGGCTACGGGCGTACTCAAATAGAAATTTAATGGTTACTGCGAAGATACGCGATTAGAGCGGATGTTGTCTTACTCAGGATTACGCTGATTTAACTGATTATATTTTTTTAAATGATTTTGGGAGATATAAGCGGGTATATTCACCTATATCTCCCTAAATCATTTAAAATCCAAAAAGTCAAATCCCTAAATCAATAAAATCAGCGTAATCCTGAGTAAGACAAAATACGCTTAGATCACATTTTTATACCGCAACCGGATGGAATTCACTGCCAGCACTACATCGGAGAGGCCCATCACACCGGCGCCCACAATGGGATTCAGGAACCCGAGGGCGGCTACCGGTATCGCCACTACGTTATAAATAAATGCCCAGAAAAGGTTTTGTTTGATGGTGAGATAGGTATGTTTTCCCAGTCCCAGCGCCAGCGGCAACGAGCCGAGGTTGTTATTGAGCAATACAACGTTGGCGCTTTGCATAGCCACCTGGGTGGCGTCGCTGAGGGAGATCCCGATGGTAGCTTTAGCCAATGCAGGCGCATCATTGATACCATCTCCCACCATAGCGGTAGGTGCGGTTTTCATAAGGGCGTCTATCTTCTGTAGTTTTTGTTCGGGCGATTGTTCCGCATATACTTCAGTAATACCCAGTTTGGCGGCCAGTTCCCGGCACTTGCGGATAGTGTCGCCACTCAGTAAAATGGATTTGATACCGGATTGCTGCAGTTGTATAATCACCTGGGCGGCTTCGGGCCGTATCTCATCTGTAAAATCAATCCAGCCAGCCAGCAGCCCGTTCTTTAAGAGATACAGGTTATGGCTGTCATCTTCCGTAACACCATCTGCCATACGGTAAGAACCTAACTGCCACTGGTTGCCTGCTTTATCGCTGGCGCGCATACCAAGACCTTTATGTTCGCGTACCTGCTGCAGCGGCACTTCTCCGGCAGATTTCCAGAGTGTGGCAATAGAGCGGGCAATAGGATGGGAAGAATATTTTTCGAGACTGTAAACTACCTGTTTAAAATCTTCTTCCGGCATATCAAAAAAGCGGTATTCGCCCAGTTGTAATTTCCCGGTAGTGAGGGTACCTGTCTTATCAAATACTACCTGCCGGATATCTTTAAACATTTCCAGCGTATGACCTCCTTTGATCAGGATACTGTTGCGCGCGGCGCGGCCCAGTCCTACCATCACAGCGGCCGGTGTGGCCAGTCCCATTGCACAGGGGCAGGAAATAACCAATACGGCTACACTACGCATCATGGCAGTGGCCAATGTGGTATGGCCGATAAAATACCATCCGAGGAAGGTAACCAGGGCAATGCCGAGTACCAGTGGCACAAATATGGCGCTGATACGGTCGGCCAGTTTCTGCATGGGTGGCTTATCGGACTGCGCCTGTTTTACCAGTTCTATGATGTAGGACAGCACGGTATCTTTACCGGTGGCAGTGATATATACTTTGATGCTGCCGTCTTCCAGTATGGTACCGCCGATTACTTTGTCCTTTTCTTTTTTGCTGACAGGGGCGCTTTCGCCGGTGATCATGGATTCGTTGGCATGGCCGCTGCCCCAGTAGATGGTACCGTCCATTGGTATTTTATCACCGGTGTTTACCAGTACACAGTCGCCGGTGCGCAGGGTGCGGTTGTCCACTTCGTGAATGTGTTCGTGACCGTGGTCCGTGTTAATGAGCCTGGCAGTGGTGATTTGTAAATGGGCCAGTTCTGCGATAGCGGAAGTAGTTTGTTTTACGGACCTTTCCTCCAGCATATTTCCCAGGAATACCAGGGTGATAATAGCTGCCGTGGTTTCGTAGAACATATAATCCGGGTTGCCGTATACTACGGTTCCTACAAAACTGTATACAAAGGCTGCGGAGGCGCCCAGCGATACCAGCACGTCCATATTGGCCATGCGGTTGATGATAGAGCGTACCGCGCTGCGACCGAAATGCCACATTCCCACGAGGTATACCGGCAGGGTAAGCCAGAACTGTACCCAGGGATGGTGTAACCAGGCCCAGCTAACCCACATATGCAGCAGCAGCGGCAGCGTAAATATGAGACAAAAAATAAATTTGAATGTAAGGGTGGTATATATTTTCTTCTCTGCGGGTTTATCTTCCGGCATTACCACACGATATCCCATCTGGGTAATACCGTTGAGTACTTCCGTTGAGTTGGCGCCTTCCGGTGCGGTGAAACTCACTTCTTCTGTGGCAAAGCTGACGTTAACGTCCTGCATTCCTTTTTTCTCCAGGTATTTGGAAACGCCGAGTGCACAACTGGTGCAATGCATTCCTTCCACCTTGCAATTAATGGCTGTCATCTGACATCTTTCCTCCTTCATACAAAGTTAGCAGCGGATGAAATATACAGGTAAAATATTAATGCAACGAAGCGGCAGAAGTACCATAACAGTACCCGGAAACAGGCCGGACAAGGGCTTTACCCGGTTTTTGACGCACTGCTGCAACTTTTGCAAAATCTGGTGACAATCGCTTTTGCTTTCCGCTTTCTCCTTATTTTTGGGGATGCAATGGACATTTACGCTGGATCAACTGCCGGAAACCGCCCGGGAGTTTTGGGATTATTTCGCCGATAAACAGGTTTTCACCCTTGAAGGCCCGATGGGGGCAGGAAAAACCACCCTGGTAAAGGCTTTGTGCGCCGCCAAAGGAGTACAGGACGCTACTGCCAGCCCCACGTTTTCGATTATTAATGAATATGCTTACACCAACGCACAGGGGGCGCCCCGCCGCATTTTCCACCTGGACCTGTACCGGCTCCGGGATGAAGACGACGCCATCAGCGCCGGCGTGGAAGACACCCTTTACCAGGACGCCATTTGTTTTGTGGAGTGGCCGGAAATAGTAGCGCATATGCTGCCGCCGGGTACCATTCACCTCCAGCTGGAGGTACAGCCGGATCAAAAAAGGGTCCTGCGCGAAACCGCTTCATCTCTCAAATGATGTATCTTTGAATACTTCGATTTAAAAAAACTGAACACGCATATGGAGCAGAGGCAAAAACCTGTAGTAAGTGCTGGGTTTACCTATTCACCACTGGAAGAAACGTTGGATATTCCGCAGAAAAATTCCCGTTTGTTTATAGGTATCCCGAAAGAAACATCTTTCCAGGAAAACCGGATTGCCCTTACGCCCGATGCAGTCAGCATTCTAGCGGCACACGGACATCATATAGTAGTAGAACATAAAGCCGGCGACGGGTCGCATTATTATGATACCGACTATTCAGAAGCCGGGGCGGAAATTGTATACGACAAAAAGGAAGTCTTTAAAGCAGAGATCATTGTAAAATCCGCACCGCTGAACGATGAGGAGATAGAGCTGCTGCACCCGCACCAGATCGTTATTTCTCCCATCCACCTGGCTGCCCTGAAGGCGCCACAGGTAGAAAAAATGATGGATAAGCGTATCACACTGTTATCTTTTGAAAACCTGAAAGATGATGCGGGCACCTACCCTATTGTAAGAGCCATGAGCGAAATTGCGGGCGGCGCCTGTATGCTGATTGCCGGGCAATACCTGAGCAATGATAACAAAGGGAAAGGGATTCTCCTGGGAGGAATTACCGGCATTCCGCCTACGAAAGTAGTGATCATAGGCGCTGGTATCGTGGGTGAGTTTGCAGCCCGTACTGCACTTGCATTGGGATCTTCCGTAAAAGTATTTGATAATAACATTTATAAGCTGAAAAGGCTGCAGAACAATATCGGGGTGCGTGTATTCACGTCCGTTATCCAGCCCAAAGTGCTGGCAGAGCAGCTCCGCAATGCCGATGTAGCAGTAGGCGCATTGTCGTCACAAAGCGGGCGGACACCGATTGTTGTCAGCGAGTCGATGGTGAGCAACATGAAAGCGGGTTCCGTGATTGTGGACGTGAGCATTGACCGGGGCGGCTGTTTTGAAACCTCGGAAATCACCACACACGAAAACCCGGTGTTTAAAAAGTACGATGTGGTACATTATTGCGTCCCCAACATTCCATCCGGCTTTGCCCGTACGGCCTCTGAAGCCATCAGTAATGTGCTGATGCCTTTACTCGTGGAAGCAGCCGACGACGGCGGGTTTGAAAACCTCGTTTGGATTAAACGGGGCGTACGTAATGGCATCTATCTTTATAAAGGCGCATTAACCAACTACCACCTGAGCGAGAAGTTCAAGCTGAAATACACCGACCTGGAATTGTTGCTGGCGGTGAAAGGCTAATGGATCGCCTTCGGCGATGTAAATTGTCTTGGAGCAGGATTACGCTGATTATACTGATTTTTTTGATTTGATTTTTTGGGATTTTTTGGGATTTCTATAATGATTAAGGGAGATAAAAGCGAATAGATCCGCTTATATCTCCCTTAATCCTTTATAAATCAAAAAAATCAAAATCAAAAAAATCAGTATAATCAGCGTAATCCTGCTCCAAGACAATTTACAACCGCCGAAGGCGGTTTACACTTCGAGCTGGTAGCCCATTAGTATAGCCGCTATGATGATAATACCTACCACAATGCGATAGTATCCCCACATTTTAAATCCATACTTCTTCACCGCGCCGATAAAGAATTTGATGGCGCCCAAAGCCACCACGAAGGCCACAATATTACCGATCAGCAGGAGCTTCAGGTTTTCCGGATGCGCGGTCAGCAGCTCCTTCCCTTTCAGCAGTTTGTAGCCGGTGGCAGCTGCCATTGTAGGTACTGCCAGGAAAAAGGAGAATTCGGCAGATACACTGCGGGACAGCTTCTGCTGCATACCACCGATAATGGAGGCAGCACTGCGGCTGGTACCCGGAATAAGCGCCAGGCACTGGTAAAAACCTATACGTAAAGCGGTAAAAATGTCTATTTTTTCTTCTGTGAGAATGGTGGGTTCTTTAAACCAGTTGTCTACAAACAAGAGGACGATACCACCTACCAGCAGCGTGATACCTACTGTTAGCGGGCTTTCCAGCATGGCGTCGATCTTTTTGCTGAAGAGGAAACCGAGGATCAGCGCCGGGATCACGGCCACCGCCAGTTTCAGGTAAAAGTTAAGCCGGTTTTTATCAAATACCAGGAATTTTCTCCAATAAAATACCACTACTGCCAAGATCGCTCCCAGCTGGATCACTACTTCAAATAACTTGGTAAATTCATCTTTACCAATACCCAGCAGCGCGCTCACAATGATCATATGCCCGGTAGAGGAAACCGGCAAAAATTCCGTTAATCCTTCCACGATGGCAATAATGATAGCCTGAAAAACATTCATCGAATTTAATATGGTTAAAAGTTAAAAAAAAAGCGATGAGGGATCATCGCTGTTAAAATACTTTTATAGAAGTAATTACGCCTTCGGTTTCGGACGGTGCATAATAGCGTACACTTCTATCACCAGGCCCAGTACAATAACGATGGGCGCCAGGGTGATTCTCCGGAAGCTATATACCTGTTCGGGTTTGAAGCTGTTGGGATCACTGGAATCTCCTCCCATCATAAAGAGGAAGCCCAGGATAATCACCACAATACCAGCCAGCATAAATTTGTAGTTTTCTTTTGGAAAAATAGGGCGGCTGTCGGCCAATGTGTTTTCTGCCTCCTTATTTAAAGCTGTTTTAGCCATAGTGTTTGGTATTATATCTTCGTTAAAGATTTAAAGTTAATACAGATCGTCCAGTTTCAGGCGCAGGTATTTCATCACGGAGCGGTGTGTGCTCACCAGGGAAATACTGATCCCGATAAGGATCATGCCTATAAAGAGGAATGCGATCATCAGGTTATCCCGCAATCCTGCCAGTTCCGGCAATAATTTATCGGATACCGACATGATACCGATCAGCCCAGCGATAGCAATTACTGCGGCAATGGCCCCATTGGCAACACTGCGCAGGTCAAAGGGTTTGGCAATAAACCAGCGGGTAGCCCCTACCATTTGCATGGTTTTGATCAGGAACCGGTTGCTGAACATGGCTAAACGAATGGTATTGTCGATCAGGAATATCACCACCAGGCATAATAACCCGCTGATGATCAGGATAATTAATCCTATCCTGTTTACGTTTTCGTTCAGTTTGCTCACCAGCATACGCTGATAGGATATTTCCCTTACGATGCTTTGCTGCGACAGGTTATTTTCAATGATCTTCAAACTATCATTGTTTACATAATTGGCGTTTGCCTTTATGTTAATGCTGCTGTACAGCGGGTTGTATTGCAAGAGGGTGATAAAGTCCTCCCCGAAATCCTTTTTGAACCGCTGTGCCGCCATATCTTTCGACACATATTCAATTGACTTAATATATGGCTTATGGGCCATAGAATCGCGCAGGGCCGTGGCCTGTGCTTCTTTCACGTTATCCCGGAGGATGACCTGTATCTCTATGCTTTCCTTAAAATACACACTCAGCTTGTTAGCATGTATTACCACCAGACCCAATGTGCCCAGTAAAAACAATACCAGCGCCACACCAATGATGGAGTACAGGTAGGATGGTTTCGACTTCTTTGCTGATGATTTCCCGGATTGCGCCATTAATCTGCAGTTTATCGGCGAAAATAATAAAAATTAATAGTTATGTGTTTAATTTTGCCAACCCGGTCAGGTAATACACCCTTTCCGGACAATAGAACAGCAATATATAGAGATGTTGGGGAATGACATTGGAGTATTAATGAATTTAACATTATTTTGCTGAACAGGCATCAGAACAACTTTTTAAATTATAACTGATAACGCCTTAATGACCGGACGTATTGTTTATATCCGGACAATTAAGGTTCATCTACAACAGATATGGAATACAATTTCAGGGCAATCGAAAAAAAATGGCAGCAACAATGGGAGCAATCGCATGCTTACCGTGTGAGCAATAACAGTCCAAAGCCCAAATGTTATGTACTGGACATGTTCCCCTATCCTTCCGGAGCCGGCTTACACGTAGGCCACCCGTTGGGATACATTGCAACAGACATCTATTCGCGCTATAAAAGACTAAAAGGCTTTAATGTGCTCCATGCAATGGGGTATGATGCGTTTGGTTTACCAACAGAACAATATGCCCTTGAAACAGGTCAGCATCCTGCGGTGACTACCGAACAGAATATCAAAGCCTTCCGTGAACAACTGGATAATATTGGCTTTTGCTACGACTGGGACCGCCAGGTAACCACCAGCGACCCTTCTTATTACAAATGGACCCAATGGATCTTCCTGCAGATCTTTGAAAGCTGGTATAACCGCAGCACAAAGAAAGCGGAACCCATCGCTTCCCTGGTAGCTATTTTTGAGAAAGATGGTAATGCCGGTCATATCTGCCCCGGCGACCGGAGCATACAATTCACAGCTGCCAACTGGAAAAGCTATAGCGAGCAGGAACAGCGCAACATACTGATGCAGTACCGCCTCGCCTACCTGGCGCACGCCGAAGTTAACTGGTGCGCGGCACTGGGCACCGTACTCGCCAACGATGAAGTAGTGAACGGCGTAAGTGAACGCGGCGGCTACCCGGTAGTGAAGAAAAAGATGAGCCAGTGGTTCCTGCGTATCACCGAATACGCCAACCGCCTCCTGGAAGGACTGGAAACAGTATCCTTCAGCGATGCCATGAAAGAAATGCAGCGCAACTGGATCGGTAAAAGCCAGGGAGCCGAAATTAAGTTCGCCCTGAAAAACTCCACTGAACATGTGGAAGTATACACCACCCGCCCCGATACCATTTTCGGCGTGGACTTCATGGTGGTGGCGCCTGAACACGAACTGGTATCCCGGATTACCACCCCGGAACAACAAACCGAAATTGATAAATACCTCGAATACGTGCAAAGCCGCTCCGAACGGGAACGCATGGCCGATGTAAAACAAATCACCGGCTGCTTTACCGGCGCATACGCCATCAACCCGTTTGATGGCCGCGAAATCCCCGTGTGGATTGCGGAATACGTGCTGGCCGGCTACGGTACCGGCGCCATCATGGCGGTGCCCTGCGGCGATCAGCGCGACTTTGGCTTTGCCAAACATTTCAATATCCCCATCACCAACATCATTGGCGATGCCTTCAACGGGCAGGAAGCCAATCCTACCAAAGAAGCCAAACTGCAAAACAGCGGTTTCCTCGATGGCATGGACATGAAACCCGCTATGGATGTGGTGATCACCAAACTGGAAGAACTGGGAATCGGCAAACGCCAGATCAATTATAAAATGCGTGACGCCGGCTTTAGCCGTCAGCGCTACTGGGGCGAGCCTTTCCCGGTCATCTATAAAAACGGCATTCCTTACGCAATGGATGAAAAAGACCTGCCGCTGGAATTGCCGCATGTGGAAAACTATAAACCCGGGGAAGAAGGCGAAGGCCCCCTGGCCAATATCACCGATTGGGTAAACGTGGCCCCCGGCGTAAAACGCGAAACCAATACTATGCCCGGATACGCCGGCAGCAGCTGGTATTTCCTGCGCTACATGGACCCGCATAATGATAAAACCTTTGCTGACCGCAAAGCCACCGACTACTGGAACCAGGTAGATGTATATGTAGGCGGTACCGAACATGCCGTAGGACACCTGCTTTACTCCCGTATGTGGACCAAAGTGCTGTACGACCTGGGACATATCGGTTTTGATGAACCGTTTAAGTCGCTGATTAACCAGGGTATGATTCAGGGCTCATCCCGTTTTGTATACCGTATTCATGGAACCAATGAATTTGTTTCCGCAAGCCTAAAAGATAATTATCAAACCGACAGGCTTCACGTAGATGTAAGTTTTGTTGATGGGGTAACGTTAGATACGGAAGCCTTCAAAAAATGGAAACCTGATTATCATGGTGCCACTTTCATTCTTGAAGACGGACAATACATTTGCGGAACAGAAGTGGAGAAAATGAGTAAAAGCAAGTACAACACCGTTAATCCAAACGACCTGGTGGAAAAATACGGCGCTGATACTTTCCGCATGTACGAAATGTTCCTGGGCCCGGTAGAACAATCCAAACCCTGGGATACCAAAGGTATTGAAGGCGTACACCGCTTCCTGAAGAAACTGTGGCGCCTGTTTGCCGATGAGCAGAAAGGCATCCTGGTAAATGAACAACCAGCCACACCGGAAGAGCTGAAAATACTGCATAAAACCATTCAAAAAATAGATCACGATACTTCCAGCTTCTCCTACAATACAGCAGTAAGCCAGTTTATGATCTGTGTAAATGAACTCGCTACCCTGCGTTGTCATAAACGCAGTATCCTGGAGCCATTACTGATCCTGCTCACGCCATATGCGCCTCACCTGTGTGAAGAACTGTGGCAATATATAGGCAATAATGAAAGCATACTGAATGCACTTTACCCCGTGTATGAAGAACAATACACAAAGGAAAGCGCCTTCAACTACCCGATAGCGATTAATGGTAAAACCCGCTCTGAAATGGGCTTCTCACTGGATGCGGCTATTCCTGATATTGAAAAAGAAGTGCTGGCCAGTGAAGTAGTGCAGAAATGGCTGGAAGGTAAGGCGCCTAAAAAAGTGATTATCGTAAAAGGAAAGATGATTAATGTGGTGATATAGCGCGGGCGAAGGTTGTCTTACCCAGGATTACGCTGATTTTACTGATTTACTTTTTTGTGATTTGGGAAGATTGGCGGGGGATAATAGGCATTGCTTAAAGACTGACCAGGAAATGCGTCATTTATACTTTACATATGCTTAGGTTATACCTTGCACATGCTTAGCACATGCTTAATACATGGAGATTTCCCGGAGGTGACGTGGAGGTGACGTGGACTTGATCACAGAACCCTTTACCACAGGGACTTACAGACGAAAAGGTGCAGGGCGTTTATGCAGGCACAGCCATATAAGTAAAATGTACCGGCGAAAGTGAGTGAGCGGCATGAATCATTGCTGTTAAATGCCGCTCACCTTCTTAAATTATTTAAGGAATAGCGTTGGTACCATTTACCGTATGCTCAACCCGCTTAAAATAATCCCACAGGTAGACAACCCCACCAGTAAAATAATCCCCGACGACAATAACAACACTTTCCCCATATGCTCCTTATTAAGAATGACCAGAATCAGGCCAATCACAAAATAGACTGCTACCAGGAACATCGCTATCAACCCTGCAGCAAGGATACCTTCATCGCCGGCTACGCACATTACCAGGAAAATGCCCAGCGGTATCAGGGTAAACAAGAGTACATCTTTGAAAAATTTATTCATATACAATCATTTAAATGATAGGAATAAAGGTCCGTTCTTCCTGGAGTTGCTTTAAATAGGCTTCTTTGTCGTCGCGGTAAAACAGGTTCATGGTTTCAAACGGGATGATGCGGCCATCTTTATGCACAATATGCACACATGATTTTTTAATGGCGCGTACATCAAAATCATAGGCATCCAGGAAACGCATGATCACGATGCGGAACAGGTTCGTATAGTCGAGACCGGGCGCCTGTACCTGTGGCAGGCAGCAAAGCAGCGACTGCATATCGTTTACGGCAGCATCGGTAGAGATACCGGTACTGAATATTTTCAGGATGTGCTGGTGCAGCCTTTCGTCCTGTTCATATACGATGGTGTTTTTTGAATTACTTAGTAATACAGCGGGATCTACGTAACGGGTGAGCGGATATACCTGTCCGTCTATTTTGAGTGCATAAGCCATTGCCAACGCATCGGGGTTGCAGGGAACGGGAATAATGTCGTGATCGTTCCAGATAGGTGATTGCTCCAGGATGCGCTGCCGTACTTCAGTAAGCGTAATACGATCCGTGGCGGGGTCGAAGCCATCGGTGCGGCCTGCCACCTGTACCGGTTGAAAGGTAACACCACGAACGCAGGGTTGCTTCAGGGCATAGTCGATAATGGCGCCCATTTCATCTTCATTCACACCGCGTTGCAGGGTAACCACTAATGTGGTGCTGAGATTTACTTCATTGAGGTTTTCCAGCGCCTGTTTTCTTACATCCGTCAGATCCTTTCCACGCATACGTTCCAGCGCTTCCGGCTTGAAGCTGTCGAATTGAAGATACACTTCAAAATCCGGCATATAGGTGGCCAGTCGTGCGGTGAATTCTTTATCTTTTGCGATACGCACACCGTTGGTGTTGATCATGAGATGGCGGATCGGTTTTGTTTTGGCGATATCCAGTATTTCAAAGAACTGCGGATGGATAGTAGGTTCTCCCCCGCTGAGTTGCACCACATCCGGTTGTCCTTCGTTTTCCACGATGATATCCAGCATCTGTTCTATTTCTTCCAGGGTGCGGTGCCGGCCGTAGTGCGGCGACGACATTGCGTAACAGGTAGGACAGGTAAGATTACAGCGGTCTGTTACTTCAATTACACTCAGGCAGGAATGTTGCTCATGATCTTTACAGAGGCCGCAATCGTAAGGACAGCCGTAGTGTGTGCTGGTATTGGTTTTCAGCGGCGCTTCGGAGGGTTTGTTATAGTTGCGGGTATTTTTGTAGTAATCGATATCGGTAGCGATTAACACCTTTTCTTTTCCATGATGCGGACAATGCTTGATCATGAAAACCTTTTCATCTTCAAATATCACCTTAGCGTCTACACGGCGTAAACAGGTACTACAGATACTGAGTGTAAAATCGTAGTAGGTATAATTTTTTTCAGGCATATTGTTTTTGTGTTAGTCGTGAAGGAAAAATAATCACCGGCGAATAATAGAGTAATCCGGCCAAACAGGCCAGCTGTATAGATCCCAGCCCGAAAGAGAAGCGATATCCCGGCTTGATAAAATCCAGGCCGAAACGGAACAGCAGATAGGCAATCATGAAAAGTTTAAACCGTGCGCCGTTTACCAGGGCGTAGCGGTGGCTGATGCCGGTTAACATCTGCCATAATAATATTAAAAAAATAATTTCATAGAGAGATACCGGGTGCCGGGGGATGCCATCGCCCAGATCCATGCCCCAGGGCAATGAAGTGGGTAGTCCGTAGGTTTCTTCATAGATACCCATCGTAAAACAACCTGTACGGCCTATGATCATGGCCAATATCAGGGGATACACAAACAGGTCGCCGGTGGAATGCCTTTCGCCGATTATTTTCTTAATCAGCTCTACTCCGGTCAGCCCTCCCAGCAACCCTCCCACGATGGTTTTATTCTGATAGATATAAAACAGCAGGTTATTAGCCTGATACAAGCCCGGCGGGTTTTCCAGCGCCCCTAACAGCCGGCTTCCGAATAAAGCGCCGAAAATGGCGCCTATAATGGCCCAGAGACGGTTACTGCTTTCTATCCGGTCGCCCTGCTGCCTGCGCAGGTATAAAAAATACCGGAAGCCAATAAACATACCCAGGGTTTCCGTTACAGCGTGCAGCGGAAGATGTAAGGAAAACAAATTAATATAGATGGGGAACTGCAAAGGACCAGCATTATTTAATACACAAATTAATATTTATATTTAGACGAAAGTCAAGCACTACAAAATATGTTACAGGAGGTTTTAAAGAAATATCAGTCCGCCTTTAAGCCGGTTATTCCGCTTTTGGGAGATCATGAATCCCTGCTGGTAATGGATTTCACCGCCAATAACACTACCCTCACCAAAAACATACTGCAGGACATTAACCGGTTTAGCCGGTATATCGACAATACGCTGGAGCAAAGTGGCTGCCGGCTGGGTATAGGCGGCTATGCGGAGCATCGTACTATTTATGCAGTAAGTCCTCATTTTGATGCCGGGGAAGAACCACGGCGGTTACACCTGGGCATCGATGTGTGGGGAGAAACCGGCACCCGGCTTTATTCCCCTATGAATGCGCATGTACATAGTTTCCGTTTTAATGATCATTTCGGGGATTACGGCGCCACCATTGTTCTTCAGCACCAGCTGGACGGATATACCTTTCATACGCTGTATGGTCACCTCAGCATTTCCAACCTCCAGGGGTTGTACGAAAATATGCCCATCACTGCGGGACAGGCGCTGGCTCATTTCGGTACGCCCGCCGAAAACGGCGGATGGCCGCCACACCTGCATTTCCAGGTAATTGAAGATATGCAGGGTTTCCGTGGCGATTATCCCGGCGTGTGCCGCTACAGCGAAAAAGAGAAATACCTGCAAAACTGCCCCGACCCCGATTTAATTCTTCAGCTCAACCAGTACACCCACTAAATAAAATAGTTGGTTTAACATCTTACTGGTAAATTGTCTCTGCTTCACTGGGATTTATACTTTCCCGTGCTATTTTTACAGGCTAAAATTGAATTAGTATGAGAAGATTATGGCTGACAGCTTTTTGCGGCCTGCTTGTGAGCGCCCTTGCAGCACAGGTTCCATTGAAGGTGATGACTTTCAACATACGGTATAACAATCCGGACGACAGTGCTAATGCGTGGCCACACCGCAAAGATAAGGTAGCATCCGAAATCCTGTTCCTGGGCGCCCATACGCTGGGTGTGCAGGAAGCACTATACGACCAGATGCAGGATCTTCAGCAAAGGTTGCCCCAATATAAAATGATTGGTGTGGGCAGGGACGATGGAAAAACAAAAGGAGAATTCTCCGCTATATTTTACGATACCACCCGTTTGCAGCTGTTAAACAGCGAAACTTTCTGGCTGTCGGAAACGCCGGCTGTAGCTGGTCGTATCGGATGGGACGGTGCCTGCGCCCGTATTGTTACCTGGGGAAAGTTCAGGGATAAGCAAACAAACAAGCTGTTTTATCATTTCAATACCCACTTTGATCATATGGGGAAAATTGCACGCAGGGAAAGTGCAAAGCTATTGTTGCAACGGGTACATCACATTGCGGGAAAAGATGCGGCCATTATTACCGGCGACTTCAACGCGGCGCCATCTGATGAACCCATTCAGATTGTTATGAATCCAAATGATCCGTTGCATTTAACCGATAGCAAGGCAATCAGTAAAACGCCGCACTTCGGTCCTGCCGGTACTTTCAACGGATGGAATATTGCAGAAACGGATAACCAGCCTATTGACTATATCTTTCTCAAAGGAAAGTACGATGTTTTAAAACATGCCAGCATTTCTGAAACATGGGAAGGAAGATATGCTTCCGATCATTTTGCGGTGTATACGGAGATTAATATAAGATAGTAAAAATAATAACGGATCTGCAGAGAAATGTATCTCTCCACAGATCCGTTATTTTAAAAGTTTTTGCTACTTAGTCGTGGGTATGTTCCACTGACATACTGTTTTCCAGTGCATCCACCACCTTGTTATGGAGGTTGCCGTTAATGTCTACGCTGATCTGTAACTTACCATTGGTAAAGGAGCCGGTAAAGTCGCCGATCTGCAGTTTGGTGAGGATGAGGTCCATAGAAATTTTGAGGGAACCTTTCCAATCAATTTTGGTGTCGGTTACCACTACATCTTTTCCATGAGCCTGCAATTCGATCTTGCCGGAGAGCAGGATTTCAACGGGAATTTTTTTGCTATCCCAGGTGATAAATCCTTTCAGTCTTACTGCAGGATCTTTCTTATCTCCTTCTACTCTTGCATACACTTTTACCTGTTGGTAAGTTCCTTTAGGAATTTTGATGGCGCCTATTATAGCAGGTACTTGTTTCAGGTCAATCTGCCTGTCTGTTTTTAATTTGAATTCCACTTCATCTTTGCCGCGTTTGGCATCGAAGCGGATTTCTCTTAAACGTGCAGTGGCAGTGTCCCAGGTGATGTCGAAACCTCCAGAGGCTGCTTTAGCCATAGCTGCATCTCCGGTAAGAGCAGATAAGCGTCCAGAAGCATCGGGTGATAACGTGGCAGTTGGGTTGATCGCTGAAATTTCATAGTTCACGCTGGCTGCATCCGCGTCGTCGATTGGTTGATTAGTATCTGGTTTAGCCATGTCCGTATTGGCACACGACGATAGTAAGATACTGGCGATGCCTATAGCACCGCAGAAATGTAGGAGTCCGGTTTTCATTATCGATATGGTTTTAAATGACTAATTGGGAAAAGTCGTGCAGTAAATTTAACAAAGAATTTGGAGAAAAAAATAAGTTCACTGTTAATTAAAAAAGAATGATCCGGTTGAGCTTCATTCAACCGGATCAATATATGAGTTATTTTTTCAGCAACGCCTTTTCAATTCGTGTAGGCGTATCCGTACCGTTCACAATAGTACCGGCGCTGATGGCAATTGCTTTAATAATATCTGTAATGTTTTTAATATCAAGTGTAGCCAATTCATCTTTTACGGTATGATAAAAGAGGTCTTTATCTATTTGCGTGGTGGAGATAGTATGTGCCGGCACGCCTTGCCTGGCGAGGGTGGCATTGTCTGACCTGTAAAACAGGCCCTGCTCCGGATAGGGATCGGGATGGAAGGCAAAGCTCGATCCTTTCAGGTTGCGCTGGAGGATAGGGCCAAAGCTGGATCTTTCAAACCCGGTGATAAAAGCGCTGTTCTTACCGAATTTGGATTCCTTACCAATCATTTCAATATTAAACATGGCTACTACTTTCTCCGGATCCTGGTGTTCTGAAAAATAGCGTGATCCATGTCCGCCGGATTCTTCTGCTGTAAAGGCTACAAAAATCACGGAGCGTTTGGGAGGGTGTTTCTTAAAATACTTCGACAGCATGATTACCGCTGTAGTACCGGATGCATCATCATCCGCACCGTTGGCGATGCTGTCGCCTGCCTCGGAAGGCAATATACCCAGGTGATCGTAGTGCCCGGAGAAGATCACGAACTCATCCGGTTTGGTATTCCCTTTAATCATACCGGCTACGTTGGCAAAGTGCTGCCCGGTAACTTCGCGGCGGAGATGAATGCTCCAGGAGGCAGTATCTGCCACCGTCTCTTTTGCGAATACGAGTATAACCTGCTTTTCAGCAGGCGGTACTGCTTCCAGCTCACTCTTTGTATCATAACTGCGTTCTGAAAAGGACGCGGTGATATTGCTGATGTAGCCGGCCATTGCCGCACCTACCCAAACGACGGTATTCTTTTGTACAGCTTCCGGGTTACGCAGTATTTTCATCAGTTCGGCCGGTTCATTGGCGTAAACGGTGTTGTAACTGCTATCCTTTTCCCAGTCGAAGCTGCGGCCGGCGCCCACAGCGGCAACGGGCCAGTCTTTAGCTTCCCCGCTAACGGTAAGGGATACACTGGTAGTTTTTAAACTGAACTTGCCGAATTCCTGCAGAAAGTTTTTTTCGCCGGGCAGCGGTTGAATACCTGCTTTCGCAAACTCACTGCTGATAAACTGCGCTGCCTTTTCAATACCGGGTGTGCCGGGGAAACGTCCTTCCATGTCGTCGGCAGCCAGTGTGCTGATGATGCGTGCTACTTCTTTTTCCTTGATATCCTGTGCATAGCCGGTAGTGGAAAGGCTGCCGGCAGCCAATAATAATAACAGTGATTTCTTCATATAAGCGGTTAATCCTTTTTCTTGTTGTCTATTCTGATGGTTGACGGTTGTTCTTTTTCCTGTGTGAAATAGGCATTGCTATATGCCTGCAGGATGGCAGCATAGTCTGCTCCGAATTGCAAGTCTAACATTTTCCCGTCAGGCGAAACTAACACTTTGGTAGGATAACCTTTTATTTTGTAAGATTTTTCGATCTGATCATCAGCATGGGCGGCGGGGAAAACGTATTTGTTGGCGGCTATAAAGCTGCGTGTTGTTTCTATTGGCTCCCCGCAGGAAACCGCCAGTACTGCGTTTCCGGGATACTTCCCTGCATTTATTTCTTCAGCCAGCTGATTGAGGTGTGGCAAGTCTTTCCGGCAGGGTGGACACCAGGTGCCCCAGAAATCCAGCAACAGCCATTTGCCCCGGTAATCTGCCAGGCGGATATTTTCATTGTTCATCCCTTTCAGTGTAAAGTCCGGCGCATCCTCCCATTCTTTCAGCAATACATCCCGGAAGTAGGCATTGAAAGATTTACCGGGAAAGTGTGCATTGAAAAAGGCGCGGGTACTGTCCAGCATATCCGGCTGGGCGGAAAGCTGCTTCGACAACACTCTCATGGCTTCTTCCGGCTTGCCGAGTGCTTCCAGTTCTTTAGCGAAACGGGGGCTGTAATTTTCTTCCGAGTGGAGAAAAGCACGATCGTAAAAACTCTCATGAGCTTTTTCGGCGTTGCTTTTCGGGGCAGTGCCTGCCGCCAGCGCCAGGTAGTTCAGCGCTGATTTTTTATCGGTCGCCTTTGTATGTTCGTATTTAAGGTAATAAGCATGTGAAAGGATATTTTTATTCGCTGCTTTTTTATTTTTCAATTCCGGATGCGCGGTCCAGAAAGCGGTATCGGCCTGATTGTTTTTAAGATCACTTAATGCCTTGTCCAGCAAAGCATCTGCCACCACCGGCATATTGGCTTTGCGCAGGATGTCCTGCACCAGCAATTCATAACGGGCCGCTTTACCCAACGTCATTTCTGCGGGGCTTATTTGCCCGAAGTCTGCCGCAATACTTTTTAATATAGCCGTATCCGTTGTATACATGGCTTTATTCCACAAAGACATCGGTCGTAAAGATACCTGCAAAATACTGTCCTTTTCCGCCAGCATCCTGGTCATCAGCAATTGTGCGCCAGCAGGCGCTTTCCTGCTTTCTTCAAATATTTCCGCGATGCGCGCTTCACTGACACCTCTGCTACGAAACTCCTTTTTTGCATCTACAGTATCAAAATCATGTTGCGGCAAATATTGCGCGAAGGATTGGTCCAGCCAGGAGTCAAGTAAGCTTCTGTCGGCAGACAAAAGTTTCAACAGCACCATCGCACTATCCGGATTTTGATAATACGTATTTTGTAACTTATTAAACAAGTGAGAAGACGATCCGGCCAATGCTGCTGACGGAACATCTTTCAGTGCGGTCCGGTATTGCTCATACATATACTCGGAACCGTTATAGATATCCAGCTTTGCCAGTTTAAAGGCCAGCCGGTTACCATATTTGGGCGCATTCACCGCGAGGAACTGCGCAATTTTTGCAGAATCGGATTCTCCGTTTACCTTCAGCCAGTTACTCATTCTGCTCATACGTGCCAATGTATTAAACCAGGCTGTATCAGCTGGTAATGCTTTAGGGGGAGACGATAATATATTTATTTCTCTTGTTGTTAGTACCTTGCCGCTTCTCAGCGCCTGCCGGCTTATCGACCTGAACGTTTGCACATTGCTCCTGTTACGGGAAAGGGTATACGAAATGGCGCCTGTTACCAGCACGCTGTCGCTGTTGTTCTCATCAGGAGTGCCTGCTACTTCCACCAGATCCCTCCCGGCGTTCACGACTTTGAATTTCCAGGGACTTTCTTTCCATTCATCATTTACAGCCAACTGCTTTGGTGACGTGGGAAACAGGAATTTTAGTTCCACCTGCAAAAACTTCCAGTTACCAGCAAGAACATCCTGCATTTCGTTCGTCAACCCAAGAGATGCTCCAGCAGCCTTAGCAACAGCAGCAGTATTACCTGGTTCACTGACACTATCATTGGGAAATATTTTAAATTCCAGCGGTTGATGTAACAGCTGCATAAACTCCATTATCCGCCACTCTCCTGCATAACTATCCGGATCTGCTGAATTAAAATTAGCGCCCGATCCCTGGACAGCTATACTCTCCAGCACATACACCCCATTGGCGCTACCATCCGGGTTGACGCCGGTAATAGTAATCCGTATTATTTTCCGGACTTCCTGTAAATAGTGTGGAGGAAAACTATCTCTTACCAATACCTGGTACCGCCAGGAATCATTCTTTTTAAATGTTGACTGAGCAATGGTAGCAAGGGGGATACTGGCAAGGGCTAAGTAAACGGGGAGCAACAGGTACTTACGCATATAATGGGGTGATTTTAATCTATTAAAATAAGCATATAAAAACGAACATACAATAGCTGCCTGATACCTTTGAATATTTGTGTATTTTTGGCATATACAATTATGTCCAATCAGCCTTTAAGACCAGAAGAGAATAAGCTCAGCGCCGCTGAGAAAGAGTTCGAGAATAGTATACGTCCGCGGGAGATCCTTGATTTTTCCGGGCAGGACCAAATTATCGAGAACCTGAAGATATTCATTAAAGCGGCGAAAATGCGTGGGGAAGCGCTTGACCATGTGCTGTTCCACGGCCCTCCGGGCCTTGGTAAAACCACACTGTCGCGTATTGTAGCGAATGAGCTGGGCGTAAATATCCGGGAAACTTCCGGGCCGGTGATTGAAAAGCCCGGCGACCTGGCCGGCCTGCTGACCAACCTGGAAGACAAAGATGTGTTGTTTATTGATGAAATTCACCGGTTAAGCACCGTGGTGGAGGAATACCTGTATTCCGCTATGGAAGATTACCGCATTGATATTATGATTGATACGGGCCCCAGTGCGCGTGCCATACAGATTAACCTGCAGCCGTTTACGCTGATCGGGGCCACTACCCGGTCCGGGTTGCTTACAGCCCCGTTGTTGTCGCGGTTCGGGATCAAATCGAGGCTGGAATATTATAATGCCGCCACGCTGCATAAGATCCTGTGGCGGGCTGCCGGTTTACTGAATACAAAGATCACTTCTGATGCGGCCAGCGAAATAGCCCGCCGGTCACGTGGTACGCCCCGTATTGCTAATGGATTGCTACGCCGTGTGCGCGATTTCGCCCAGGTAATAGGCAATGGGGTTATTGATATGGAAATAGCGCTCCTGAGCCTGAAAGCGCTGAATGTGGATGAATATGGTTTAGATGAAATGGATAACCGTATTCTCAATACGATCATTGAAAACTTCAAGGGAGGACCGGTAGGTATCACCACTATTGCCACGGCGGTAGGGGAAGAAGCGGGTACCCTGGAAGAAGTATACGAGCCATTCCTGATACAGGAAGGGTTTATTAAACGTACCCCGCGGGGAAGGGAAGTAACGGAGAAAGCGTATATCCACCTGGGGAAGACTTCCTTCAGGGGAGGAACAAATATGTTGTTTTAGCGCGGATTTTGTCTTTCTCAGGATTACGCTGATTATACTGATTTTACTTTTTGGATTTTATAAAGGATTAAGGGAGATAGAAGCGGATATATTCGCTTTTATCTCCCTTAATTATTATTAAATCTAAAAAAAATATAAAAATCCAAAGGTAAAATCAGTATAATCAGCGTAATCCTGAGAAAGACAAAATCCGCGGCGATCCCTATTCTTTCACCACCAGTCGGAAGCCGTTACCATGAATATTTACGATTTCAATATTGGTGTCGTCTTTCAGGTATTTGCGCAGTTTGGCGATGTATACGTCCATGCTGCGGCCGTTGAAGTAGGTATCGCTACCCCATATTTTCTTCAGTGCCAGTTCGCGTGGTAAGAGATCATTTTTATGTTCACACAACATGTGCAGCAATTCGTTTTCTTTAGGGGATAACGTATGTGTTTCACCGTTATGGGCCAGGGTGCGCAGGCGGGAATTGAAGGCATAGGATCCGATCACGAATTCGTGAATTTCTTCTTCCTTGTTGTTCAGTTCCTGGTTGCGTTTCAGGATGGCTTTGATTTTCAGCAGCAGTAATTCGCTATCGAATGGCTTGGAGATATAATCATCTGCGCCTAGTTTGTACCCCTGGATAATATCTTCCTTCATGGTTTTGGCGGAGAGGAAGAAAAGGGGAATATCGGGGTCTACGTCCCTGATTTCTTCCGCCAGTTTAAATCCGTCCATATTGGGCATCATAATGTCCAGCAGACAGATGTCAAATTTTTCGCGGCGGAAGGCGGCCAGGGCCAGGATACCATCGCGGCATAATTCCACATCATAATCATTCAGCTCCAGGTAATTTTTCAGCACCATACCCAGATTGGTATCATCCTCAGCCAATAATATTTTCGGTTTACGTTCTTCCATAATCATAAAGGGTTGATTACAACAAATATAAAGTTTTTCTGCGGCACGAAAGGTCGGTAAAATTTGGGCGACGGCCCTCAAATGAATTGTTAAACTTATGGTGATGGGTGCGGCTTAAGCCTTATTATTTCTTGTTTAGCAGCGAAGTGAAGGGGTAACGGAGGTTGGAATAATTGATCATGTCTACCACTATATTCCCTACAGATATGGGACTTTCAATGCGTAAAGGCACTTTATTGGCATCGTCGCTTACCCACACGGTCATTTTCTCACCGCCTTCGAAGATGGTACCTTTGATGAGGAGGGGCTTGAATTTAATGGCCCGGAACTTCCCGAACTTAGTATTTACTTCTTCCTTACCCATGTATCTTATGTAGATATTATATACCTGGTCGTCGAGGAACATGGCGAAGGGGATCTTATCGCCTGTGTTGTATTTGTTAAAGTCGATGTTACGGGCGTAATAGATTGCGCTGATCACGTCCTGTACGCAGGGGGGAACGGTAAAGGTGCCATTTGTGCTGATGGCCTGGTGGCTGGCCTGGTTAAACACTACATTATTAAAGATCTTGTACCCGCCTTCGTTTACGTTCCGGACAAATTTGAGGGGTTGCAGGGTAGCGGTATCTATGTAGCTTTCGTACTTGTCGCGTACTTTAAAGATCCAGTCGTATGCCCGGTAGGTTTTGCCGTCGCCTACCACATGATAAACATCGCGGTTGGCGAAGCGTTCCAGTGCCACGTTAAAAGTGGCTTCCCCGGCGCCTACGTACATTTTACCAAGATTATAGAATACTTTCAGGGTAATACTTTCACCAGCATTAAAGCTGCTGTTACGGATGGAGCAGAAATCGGTTTGTGCTTCAACGGGTTGAATACAGGAAAGTCCTAAAATTATGAGTAGCAAATACTTCATTGATGGAAGCTATTTTTCCTTAAAAATTTTTACTCCTAACAACAGCACACTTCCCAAAACTGCCGGTATTACCAGGTTAATGAGCCATATACCTGCGGTGGCAGCTACGATGGCCACGGTATTGGAGCTAAGCAACCCAAGAAAAAAGATACTCACCTTTCCCCGGACTCCTAATTCAGCGATAGCGATGGTAGGAACTCCTGCCATTACCAGGTAGATGACACTGTTCAGTAAGAAGGCCTGCCACCATAGAAATTCCATGCCAAGTGCGTCCAACAAAATCAAATACTGTGCCGAGAAGACTATGTACCGGAGGGCTGAAAGCAGCAACAGGTAACGTAAATCGCCGGAAGAGTACTTAACAATGATCTGCACAAACACCTTCGCTTTACGAAGGAAAGGTATCTTTTCAAATACAGACAGAATTATTTGTAACCGAAAATATAACAATATCGTCAGGCCACAAATTACTGTACCGGTAATCAGGACTAATTTCTGCCATAAGGAAGGCGTAAGGAAGGCGCTTTCTTTTGCCAGTGCGTAGTTGTTGATATAATAGAGCAAACCAATTAACCCAAAAATAATAGTGACGATCAGCTGGCTGAAACTTCCTACTATAGTTGCCGCAATGGCTTTCAGTTTATTATGATTTTTCAGGTAAAGTATGCGTCCACCGTATTCGCCTACACGATTTGGGGTGTTTATAGACAGGGATACGCCGGAAAGGATGGCACTGAACGACCGCAGGAACGACACTTCTTCGAGGGGTTTCACCAGCTTCTGCCACTTACGGGCTTCCAGTCCCCAGTTGAAGAGCATCAGTACCGTAACGAGGAAAATGCCCACCCAGCCTTTCTCCTGCAAGGCTCCCCACATGTGCCGCACGGATTGTTGCAGGTTATCACGATGGATGAGTTGCGAGTAGATAGAGTATGCCAGCCAAGTAAAAAGCCCCGCCCCTAATAAGTAATTGAGAATTATTTTGGTACTTTTGTTCAGACAGTCAAATTTTGGCAAAAATAAACTCCTGTTGGCAAACAAGTCAAAAATAATTCTCGGCATTGACCCTGGCACCCTTGTAATGGGCTATGGGCTTATACTTATCGAAGGAAAAAAGGCCAGCCTCCTGGAGATGAATGTATTGAAACTCTCTAAATTCAAAGATCACTACGAAAGACTACAGCTGATTCATTGCCGGGTACAGGAACTTATTCAAGAGCACCAGCCAAGCAGTTTTGCCATTGAAGCGCCCTTTTTTGGCAAGAATGTGCAAAGTATGCTGAAACTGGGCCGCGCCCAGGGCGTGGCTATTGCAGCGGCTATCCAGGCTGGTCTGGAGGTCACCGAATATTCCCCCAAAAAAGTAAAACAATCTGTTACAGGTAATGGCAATGCTGATAAAGAACAGGTTTGGCTGATGCTGCAACGTATACTCAGTATCTCAGAACGCCCTGATTACCTAGATGCTACAGACGCTCTCGCAGTGGCCGTGTGCCACTTTTACCAGGAAAGTAATCCGCTCGCAGGAACAGGCAAGGCAAAAGGCTGGGAGAAGTTCCTGCAGCAGCACCCGGAAAGGATTTCCAGATAAAAATTACCTGGTTAAAAGGTTATTTCATAAATCCGTAAATTGTAGTTACTTTGGTTTAAATTCAATAACCCAATTAAAGCTAACGGCCATGCGTCCGGACAACAGCTTAACTATGAAAAGTGACCATCATTTGTTATACGGAAATTGTATAACAAGCTTTTTTATATTAATCAGCATCAGGCAGATATGAAAGCAAGAATCCTATTGGTGGAAGATGATCAAAATATTGGTGCGGTTACGAAGAAACGATTGGAAGAAGCGGGCTATGATGTAGTGCACAGTATAGACGGCCAGGCAGCGTGGGAACAGTTCCAGTTACGCTCATTCGATATTTGTTTGCTGGACGTGGTAATGCCCAAAAAAGACGGCCTACAACTGGCGCAGCAAATCCGCGAACTCAACGACCATGTTCCTATATTATTCCTCACTTCTAAAAATGAAAAAGAAGACAGAATAGCCGGACTCCAAACCGGTGCGGATGATTATATCAGTAAACCTTTCAGTATGCAGGAACTGATCCTGCGCATAGAAGTTTTCCTGAAACGGACCATGAGCCGCGGGAAAGACAAGTTAAACCTCTATACAATAGGCCTGCTTACCTTTGATTATGAAGATCTCCGGCTCTATACTTCCAATGGAGATATATCCATTTCTGTTACACAAAAAGAAGCGGACTTGCTGAAATACTTCTGTAATAATCCCAATAAAACACTGAAAAGAGAAGACATACTTTCCAATGTATGGGGGAAAGACGACTATTTCCTCGGACGCAGTATGGACGTATTTATCACCAAGCTGCGGAAACATTTCAAATCAGATCCGCAAATCAAACTGGAAACCGTGCATGGCGTGGGATTCCGTTTCAATATCCCCTCGAAATAACCGTTACATTACGGCGATAATCTGCGCTTGTATTGCCTTAAATTCTTCTACAGACAGCTTCAGCTTACTGCGGGAAAAATTCATATCATCTGCCGAATTAATGGGGATCAGATGCATATGGGCATGCGGCACTTCCAGTCCTACCACACTAACGCCTATACGATTACAGGGAATTACTTTTTCTATGGCCTGAGCAATAGGCTTGGCAAACAATAACCACTCCTGCAACAGGTTATCTGCCACATCAAAGAACTTATCTGTTTCTGTTTTGGGTATCACCAGGGTATGCCCTTTTACCAGCGGAAAAATATCCAGGAAAGCATAAAAATGTTCGTTCTCGGCTATTTTATAGCTCGGAATCTCGCCTTTGATAATTTTCGTGAAGATGGTCATAGTACGTAGTTCTTAGTAACATGATAAAAAAACAGGGGCTGCAAATGAATGCAACCCCTGCAAATATCATGAAAAAGTAGGCTTATGCGGTTATATTATCAATCTTAAATTTAATCTGCCCGTTCGGCGCCTGCACTTCAGCTACCTCACCTACCTGCTTACCCAACAGGCCCTTGCCTATCGGAGAGGTCACCGAAATTTTGCCCGCCTTCAGATCCGCTTCGGTTTCAGAAACGATCTGGTAAGTAACAGTCTTCTTATTAGCTACATTTGTAATAGTTACCTTACAAAGAATAGACACTTTTGACGTATCAATTGCATCTGCACTCACTATCCGGGAAGCTGCAATCGCATTTTCCAGTGTGGCAATCCTCGCTTCATGCAAACCCTGCGCTTCTTTAGCGGCATCATATTCGGCATTTTCCTTTAAGTCACC
Organism: Chitinophaga sp. G7 BAM 1005; assembly: GCF_057126945.1. Classification (NCBI taxonomy): domain Bacteria; kingdom Pseudomonadati; phylum Bacteroidota; class Chitinophagia; order Chitinophagales; family Chitinophagaceae; genus Chitinophaga; species Chitinophaga sp. G7 BAM 1005. The sequence goes on from NZ_CP181478.1 coordinate 6,344,266, forward strand.
CTTTTCCCTTGCTTCTGAAATAGCACGTGCAATCTCTGCCCTTCCTTTGGTTTTAAGCTGGGTCAGTTCATTCATCATTTGATCAAGGGTTTCTTTCGTAACGTAATTTATGCCAGACATAACCTGTTGTGTTTTTTTGGTTATAAGAAAAAAAAATCAACGCCTCCATTTGCACAGAAGCGTTGTTTACTGGTATTATTGCAAATATAATGAAATTTGTATAAAGAAAAAAGCTCCTTATTTCGGATATAAATAAATTGATAATCAATCATTTACATCCGAAAAACGCACCCTTTGGGCAGGGTTAAAGTATATTCAGTTTCTCTAATACAATACGGGCCATTTTGATGCTTGCCTGATGTGAGTACCCTGCAATATGCGGGGTTACTACTACATTATCAGCCTTCAGCAACCAGGCCAGTTGTTCTTTTTCTTCTTCGTTATAAGTAGTTAGTTTTTCATTCTCCAACACATCCAGGCAGGCGCCTGCCAGCACCCCATTGCCGAGCGCGGCGATCAGGTCGCGGTTATTCACCAGCTTGCCCCTGGCCACATTCATGAACCACACCGGCCGGGCAAAAGAGGCAAAAAAGGCCGCGTTCCCCAGGTATTTTGTTTCGGCGGTCAGTGGCAGGTGTAAGCTTACCACATCTGCTTCCCGGAATATTTCTTCCATAGTGGACTCCTTAACGGCCGCTGTACCAAAACCTGTTTTATATTTATCGTATGCCAGGATATTAACGTCGAACCCCTGCAACTTATGCGCAAAGGTGCTGCCCGTGTTACCATAGCCAATGATAGCCACGGTTTTACCGTTCAGTTCATATCCGCGGTTACCATCGCGCTCCCAGATGCCCTGCCGCAATTCCAGGCTGCTTTTCAGCACATTGTTCAACAGGCACAACAGCATGCCCACGGCCTGCTCGCCCACCGCATCCCGGTTACCTTCAGGGCTGCTCACACAACGGATGCCTTTACTTTCTGCATAAGGCACGTCGATCAGCTCCATACCCGAACCGAGGCGGCCGATCCACTGCAGGTGCTTAGCCTGGTCAATCATCTGCTTGTCCACGTGGATACGGGTGGTAACAATCAGTCCTGTACATTCACCGATCTCACGATATACTTCATCATATGTAACAGCCGGCAGGTAAGCAACTTCATACCCTTTGCTTTCCAGCTGTTCAATCAAATACGGATGTGTTTTTGCCGTAACTAATACTTTCCTGCTCATATCATCTTATGGGATAATGCTGCAAAATCAGCCACACTCAGCTCCTCTGCTCTTTTTGTAAAGATGGGGTCCTGTGCTAACAGTTCCTTGTCAAACATCGTTTTCAGCGGATTACGCAATTGCTTGCGCCGTTGTCCGAAAGCCGTTTTCACCAGTACAAAAAATTTGCGCTCAGAGGCAATATCTACCGGTTGTTCCAGCCGGGTGAGGCGGATGACGGCAGATTTTACTTTTGGCGGCGGATTGAAGCAGTTTTCATGTACTTCAAACAAATATTCAATCTTATAATAAGCCTGTAACAATACGCTCAGGATGCCATATTCCTTGTTCCCGTGCGGAGCAGCAATACGTTGTGCCACTTCTTTCTGGAACATTCCCACTACCACATCCACCTGCTGACGCCAATCGAGCAGCTTAAACATGATCTGGGTAGAAATATTATAGGGAAAATTGCCGATGAGGCGAAACGGGCCTTCAAAAGGCAGGGCGGCATCCAGGATGCTTTCGTTGATCAGCTTGCCCCTGATAGCAGGGTACGTTTTTTCCAGGAACTCCACCTTCTCCCTGTCCAGCTCAATTGCCTTGAAATGAATGCCTGGCAGCTGCAACAGGTATTTTGTGATGGCGCCCCCGCCGGGACCCACTTCCAGCACTTGCTGGCCGTCAATTACAGGTAGCGACTCCACAATTTTCCTCGAGATGTTCTCATCTGTGAGGAAGTGCTGGCCGAGTGATTTTTTTAGTGTATACATTGTGAAGCGCAAAGATAAAGCATTTATTAGCTTTTAGCCGCTGCCTTTTAGCTTTTGAAAATGCCGCCGGCTAAAAGCGAAAAGCTAACCGCTAAATACTTTATATTTGCCATTCATTGAGGCAATTCAGCATGAGTACTACCCAGATCAACAAACCGGTAATCGGCATCACCATCGGCGATATCAACAGCATAGGCGCCGAAATTATCATCAAAACGTTTATGGACGCGCGTATGATGGAATTTTGTACGCCGGTGATTTTTGCATCCAACAAAACCATCAACTTTTACCGGAAGCTGATGAATGAAAATAATTTCAACTACCAGAGTATTAAAGACTTTACCCGCCTTAATCACAAGCAGGTGAACGTATATAACTGCTGGGAAGAAGAAGTACAGATCACCCCCGGAGTACTGAATGAAACCGGTGGCAAATACGCCGCAAAGGCGCTGGACGCCGCTATCAACTGTTTGAAAGACGGGTATATCACCGGCCTGGTGACGGCCCCCATCCATAAAAACAATATTCAAAGCGAAACTTTTAACTATACCGGCCACACGCCTTACCTGAGGGATTCCTTCAATGCGAAAGACGTGCTCATGTTCATGACCGCCGACAATATGCGCGTAGGCCTGCTCACAGAACACGTACCCCTCGCGGATGTAGCAAAATATGTGACCAAAGAAAATATCCTGGGCAAACTGCACCTGATGAGAGATAGCCTGGTAAAGGATTTCGGGGTAGATCAGCCACGTATCGCTGTATTGGGACTCAACCCTCATGCCGGCGACGACGGACTGATAGGCCGGGAAGAAATTGAACACATTGCCCCAGCCATCAGACACGCGAAAGGCAATGGTATCCTGTGTTTTGGACCGTACAGCGCAGACGCCTTCTTTGCAAGGGAAATGTTTAAACAATTCGATGGCGTACTGGCCATGTACCACGACCAGGGCCTCATACCATTTAAATCACTGGCCAGCGGCAATGGTATTAACTATACCGCCGGACTGGGCATTGTACGCACCTCACCGGATCATGGCACCGCATTCGATATTGCGGGCAAAAACCTGGCTGACCCGGATTCTTTCAGACAAGCCATCTTTACCTGCCTGGAAATACTGGAACAACGGGAACGCTATGCCGAGAACACCCGGAACCCACTGAAGAAAACAGAACTGGCGTCGGAATAACTTTACGGCTTACCAGCTTTCAGATAAGATTGTATGGAAGTAACGTAGTTCCCAAAGGCTTTTTTGCCGGTGGGAGTTATTTTGCAGATGGTTTGCGGATAGTTGTCCTTAAACTGTTTCACCACGGAAATATATTCCGCATCGCGTAGTTTATTAATCTGTACACTCAGATTACCTGCGGTGGCATTTGTTTTTTCTTTCAGCAGCGTAAATTCTGCTTCTTCTTCACTGATCAACACGGACATAATAGCCAGCCTCAACTGTGAATGTAATACCGGGTCCAGATCTTTAAAGTCCATGAGCTTAATTTTCTTATACAGCTATTTTGATATTTAGCTATTTTGTTTCAGTGGTTTATCTATCACGGAAACAAAATAACTAAATATCTGAATAATAATATACTACCTGGTTATTTCTGGCTTTGTTCCAGCAGCTTGCGGGTATATGGTTCTCCCCAATGCGGAGCTATGCTGTTTTCCGGCTTAAAGGCCGCAAACTTTTGCAATGCCAGCTCCAGTGTTGTTTTCGCTTTTGATTTACTGCCCCCCCATTGTTCAGGTGTAAATAATAATGATTGTCCCCGTAACATGTAAATGCGCGGGTTCTCCGGGTTGAAGTCTGCCGCCTGTTCCAGCAGTGCTGCTGCTTCGGGGCCATACTTCATACCGCGTGTCATAGGATCTACTGTTAACCGGGCCGTAGCTACCAATGAACGGATACAGGCAATTTCAGAATTCTTCGGGCTCAGTGCCTCTGCCTTCTCCAGGTTGCCCTCTGCCCTGTCGGCCAGCGGATCTATCTGGCTTTTATCCTGCAGCGTAAGTGCCTGCATTACCTGCATATAAGCAGCATAATAGTAAGGCAGCCACTGGCTTTTTTCGGCATCCGCAATACGTTCAAAAGTGTTGGCCTTTTGTTGCAGTCCATCGGGGGTAAAAGTGGCGCTGCTGTCCAGGTCAGACGTTTGCTTCGTCATGGCGTCTGTATATTGGGCGCTTTGCGCCATTGCAGCAGTAGCCAGGCTACCGGTAAATAAAAAAGCAAGAAAGAATCGTTTCATATTTATTGTGATTAGAGGTTATTAATAACATCCTGTCTTCTGTCGATACCAAAATTCATGAACATACCCAGGTAAATAAATCTCGGTACGTTAGGCACCACTTCATCCCTGCGCATTCCATCGGTAGAATAGTGATACCCAAACACCTGTTTATTGCCCAGCACATTGCTCACCGACAATACAAAAATGGTGAATGCTTTCCGTATACTGGTAAGGTAACTGGCGCTCACGCCCACGGAGTTATAGGTCATTGTCTTGTCGGACATAAACTTGTCCGTAGGCTGATTGGGATTGTAATAAGGACGGCCTGTAGCGAATGAATACGTTAACCCCAGGTTGGTGCTGAGCTTTGGCAGAAAATGCTTGTATACAATGCTGGCAGTATGATTGGCGGCAAAGTCGGGCTGTACCCGGAACGGATAGTTCAGGTAATCGCGTTTGGTATCCAGATAAGAGTACGATACCCAGTAATCCACATTCTTAAATGTTTTCCGGTCGCGCCAGAACAGCTCTATTCCCTGCGCATACCCGCTGCCGTTGTTGTTATACGCCGGGGTTGTTTTTACCAGGTCGGTATACTTCTTATAAAATATCTCTGTACGGAAAGTATAATCCATTGCCACACGTTGATAGCTGAGGATGTAATGGGTGGCTTTCATATAGCCCAGGTTGCGGCTGAAGCGGATATACTGCGGTTCCGGCTTCTGGTAATAATCGCCATAGGCCGCGGAAAACTGGCTGAAATTATTCATTTTATATGCCAGCGACACGCGGGGGGCAACATTCATTTCTCCCAATACAGAACTATATTCCGCACGGCCACCTACCCGTCCTACAAAACTGGGGGTAAAGTAAATATCTCCTTCTGCAAAAGCGGCGGTATAGTTGTCGGTGTAATTGGCTTTATTTTCATTAAAGGCAGATCTTTCTTCCGCATACTGATACTCCCCTCCCAGCCGTAATACAGAGAAGCGTCCGAGATTCTTATAAAACATAACCCGCGCCTGGCCCAGGTCAGAGCGCGCTTTGATCAGCGAGGGAGCCGGATCTTTCAACAGGGTGTCTGCATTGATATTATCCGTGTTGCTGCTGAAGGAAGCACCTATATACAGGCGCCAGTCGTGGCCAATATTTTCCCGGTAAGTAAGATTCGTGTATACGTTATTGTTATGCAGCTTAAACGACTCCGTATAACCCGGGTACTCCAGGCTGTTGGAGTTAAAACCCATTTTGGTCCAGTTACCATATCCGTAGAATTTGAGCATGCCCGTACGGGAAGTTTTACGACGGAAATTGACGGAGGTACCAATGATTTCCGGACCCAGGTTCGGCGAGTTTTTGGGCTTAACGATGTTGAAGTAAGGCGACAGGTTTGTATAATCGGCTTCCATTCCGTAAGATGTTTTTTTATCTTTTGAAAGATTGTCCAGCCCGGCGCTTACCCCTATTACAGATACCCCGACGGACGAAGATGAGCGCTCCGGTAAATCGATGGATTCAAGGATCAGTGCAGACGACAGCCCCTGGCCATATTGCGCGGAATAGCCGCCGCTGCTGAAGGTAGTTCCTTTAAACAGGAAGGGAGAAAAGCGGCCACGCCCCGGAATGTCCGGCAGGCTGCTGTAAAAAGGATTCCTTACCAGCATGCCGTCTATCAGGGTTTGCGTTTCATAACCGGTACCGCCACGTACAAACAGGCCCTCGCGGTCGTTGGTTTGCTGGGCGCCCGGCAATGTTTTAATAGCATTGGCAATATCGGCGCCGGCGCCGGCTGTGGTTACAATATCCAGCGGCTTCAGCACCGTACCTTTCTTATCATCGCTGGCTTCAAAGCTGCCGGCAGAAATAGTTACCACCCTCAGGGCATTCACTGCGTTTTTCAGCACGATGTTCAGTTGTTCGCCTGCGGCGGTATTTATTTTCAGTTCCAGTGTCTGGTAGTTGGTGAGCGTGGCAGATAATAACTGGTCGCCGGTAGCGGTGGTGGTAAAGGAAAAAGAACCGTCTGCTGCTGTAGTGGCGCCATCATAGGATCCTTTCACTGCGATGTTCACACCGGGTAAAGGACGCTTTTTGGTATCGGTTACCTTGCCGCTGATTTTATGCTGCGCCAGTGAGAATAGGGGGGTAAAAATGAAGAGATATAGATAGCGGCTGATGTTGGACATATTCAGGGATTAATTACACATCAAACATAAACTAGTTTATATTACAAACCAAATAGACTGAAAGAAAACCGGGCAAAATACCCGGTTTCTTCCGAAATTATTAATTTCTACCTATCGCAGGAGCTCAATCCAGCCTTTATAGCTTCTTTCTCCTGTGGGGGTATTGAGTTTGAGTATATAATAATAAGTACCTTCATTCAGGGAATCGCCGGTCCATTCGTTCTGGTAATTCTTCGACTGATACACCATATTTCCCCAACGGTTATAAATAAACAGGGAAGAATTAGGATACCGCAGGATACCGGTAATAATGAACTTATCATTCTTTCCATCGCCGTTAGGCGTAATCACGTTCGGGACCAGGATATCATCGCCGGTAACGGTAACTACCTTGCTCACCGCAATATTATTGGAGCGGTCCGGATCCGGCAACAGGGAAGTAACCGTTGCGCTGTTGATCACATCCCCGGTATTGGTGATGCGGGTAGTGTATTTCAGTGTAGCCGTTTGCGTGAGAGAGAGGCTGTCCAGGCTCCAGATCAGTATCCGTGTGGCCGGATCATAAGTTACCTTTCCGATATTCGCATCAAATCCGTTGACAATATCCAGGTTCTCTCTAAGGGTATCTCTCACCACCACCTGGGTAGCATTAAACGGACCGGCATTATTCAGCGTTAACGCAAAATCGGCTTTGCTGCCCACCCGCATTGACGCCGTAGTCAACAGCTCTTTCTGCAATCGCAGATCCGATGTTGGAACAGGCGATACCGTAGTGATAACAGTGGCACTGGTATTATTACCTGTAGTGGTATCCACGGTACCTGCCGGGGCTGCAATAATAGCCAGGTTACGCAATTCTACGGTGCTGTTTACCTTACCGGTAATGGCCAGGGTAACCACCCCTCCTGCAGGGAATGCGCCGATAGTAGCTTTTACCACATTTCCGTTGTTGGTGGTTTGAACACCAGCAACGCCACCGGCAGCCATTAATATCCGCACATAGGATCCTTCAATATTAGCCGGCAGGATATCTGTAATCACGGCTCCGTCTCCCGCAGCCGGACCACCATTTTTAGCTACAATCACATAAGTAATTGAGTCATTGTTGGTGAGCTGCAGCGGACCGGATTTGGTGACAGAAAGATCCAGTTTCTTAATACCCGGTACCACTTCCGTTACCACCGGATCAGATGAAACAGGCCTACCTGTACCCTGCTTCAGTGTAGCCGTATTGGTAATACTGGTAATAACTGCATCTGCCGGAATAACGCCTTTAATATTCACCTGGATGGTATTACCATTACCTGCATCCAGGTTGCCGGTTACCGATATATTATTGCCACTGCCTGTTGCGCCGCTGGTCACCTGTGATGTACCATTGGCGGTGGTAGTCCACGTTACCTGTGTAACAGCCGCAGGCGCCACATCACTGATATTAATACCTGCTGCCGCAGATGGTCCTGCATTGGAGGCAATGATCACATACCTGATGGTGTCTCCGGCATTAACACGGACTGGTCCTGTTTTGACAATACTCAATTGTGAACGGCTGCTTACCTGTGTGGTGGCGGTTGCCGTAACGGTATTATTATTTGCATCCCTGGCATTGGCGGTATTGGTAATGCTGCCGGTAAAGCCGGTATTGATTTTACCCCTGATCTGTATGTTGATGGCATTACCTGCACCCGCACTGATGTTGCCATTCAACAGTACATCGCCACTGCCGCTGCTGCTGCCTGTAATTTGCGCAGCGCCGGTAGTGGTAGCCGTCCAGCTCACATTAGTAAGTGCCGCAGGAACTGCATCACTGATCTTCACATTGGTGGCATCTGAAGGACCTGTATTGGCTACTGTGATCACGTATTGTAAACTGTCGCCAGCATTCACCGTTGGCGGCGCTACTTTCGAAATGCTAATGCCCGGCGTATTCTGAATGGTTGTTGTTACTGTTGGAGAGGTGATGGTAGTTCCATCTCCTTTGGTTCCGGTAGCGGCGTTGGTGATCGCAGCTGTTGTCACATCTGCCGCTATAGCGCCATTCACCGTGATCTGTATCGTATTACCCGCGCCTGCGGCGATGTCGCCCTGAAGCTGTATACTATTACCGGTTCCGTTGGCAGGTCCTGTTATCTGTGTATTACCGTTTGCTACGGCTGTCCAGCTTACGTTGGTAACTGCAGCAGGCACCACATCAGTAATCACAAATCCTTTCACATCAGATGGTCCCTGGTTGGAGGCAGTAATCACATAGCTGATACTACTGCCGGCCTTAACGGTGGCTGGTCCTATTTTATCCAGTTTAACAGCAGATTCTTTGGTAACCGTCATACTGGTAACAGAGGTATATTCATTACCGGTGCTATCGGTAGCCGTGGCGGTGTTGGCGATATTGCCTTTGTAATCAGGATTTACCTTTCCGGTGATGGTAACCTGTATACCGTTGCCAGCGCCTGCCGGTACGCCGGCGTTGAAGGTAATCCGGTTACCCACTCCTGAAACCGGGGTTCCGGCGGCCAGGATGGCATTACCTTTCAGGGCGATGCTCCAGTTTACATCTGTTATCTGCGGCGGCACTACATCCGTTACGGCAGTATTTATCAGATCAGACGGTCCCTGGTTTGCCAGCTCAATTACATAGCTGATATTGTTACCGGCGATGGCTTTCTGCGGACCGGATTTTGTGAACTGTACGCCCGGTTTGTTGAGGATATGCGTATTAACAGAATCCCCGGAAACTATATCTCCCCGTATACTCACCTGCGCCTTGTTCTGTATGGTACCTGATAATCCCGGTGCGATGACGCCGGTAATCGTTACCAGGATATTATTTCCCGCGCCTGCCGGAATGCTTCCGCGTACGCTGATATTATTACCGGCGCCGGATGATGCACCCAGGAGCGTACCACCGGTGGCCACTGCGTTCCACGTTACCTGTTGCACTGCAGCAGGCACTATATCTGTAATAGTAATACTATCGGCATCGGATGGACCGTCGTTCGCTACCAGCAGCGTATAATTAATCACACCTCCTGCAGTCATAGAATCCGGTGCTGGTTTATTGATCCTTATTGTTGCCCGTTTCTCCACTACTGTAATCACCGGTGGTGTATTTGTGGTTACCGTATTCAGGGTGTAAGCAGCGGTATTAGTAATATTTCCGGAGAAAGAAGCGGCGATACTGCCACTCACATTAACGACTATACGATTACCTGCACCTGCCGGTACGTTAGCAATCAAACTAACATGGCCGGTTCTGTTTGTAATATTACCACCATTAATAGCGGCAGCGCCCTGTGCCACGGCAGACCATACCGGGTTTTGCAATTCAGCCGGAAGCTGGTCGGTCACGGCTACATTCGACGCATCAGATGGGCCGTCGTTGCTCAAAACAAGGCTATAACTGATGATGCTGCCAGCAGCGGCCTTTGGTGGACCGGACTTGGTCAGCTGTAATCCCGGTTTGCCGGTTACCTGCGTTACTACCTCGTTGGATGAATAATCCACTCCGCCGGTATGTGCATTAGCCTGGTTGCTTAATGCCCCTGTTTGAGAAGAAGGAATAGTAGCTGTAACCACTACATGTATAACATTTGCAGCGCCTGCCGGAATGCTGGCGGTGAAGGTCACATTACCCGGTTGTTGTTGCAGGTTGCCGCCGCTGATAGCAGCCGTACCTGCCGCAGCAGCCGACCACCGCACATTTTGCAGACCCGCCGGCAATGTATCTGTTACCAGGATATTGGTTGCATCGGACGGACCGTCGTTATACACATCTACCGTATAAGAAATTGTGTTACCTGCTGCTGCAGTATCCGGTGCTGCTTTCACCAGCCTGATACCACTAACGGTGGTGATCACGGTGGTTACCGTATCCGTGAGCGCAGCGCCTGCAACAGGTGTTACAGTGGCTACGTTCACAAGGGTGCCGGAAGCAGAAGGATCAGCCGTTCCACTTACCGTTACCAGGATACTATTGGCGGCTCCCGGTGGTATGGATGCCTGGAAGTTCACATTGCCGGATTGATTACTGATATTACCTCCGCTGATAACAGCACTGCCGCTGGCGGTGGCAGACCATAACGCATTCTTCAGTGCCGGCGGCAGCACGTCGCTAACAGTAATTCCCTGCGCGGTAGAAATGCCGGTGTTGGTTACGGAGATAGTATATGCTACCTGCGCGCCGGCAGCCACAGTGGCCGGGCCGGATTTACTGATGCCAATACCTGGCTGATTAATAACCTGTGTATTTACTTCATTACTTAAAACTGATTGCCCGTTGCCCCCGGCCACTGCCCTGTTCATAATATGACCGGTAAATGCAGGATCGGAATTACCCGTGATAGTTACCCTAATGAGCCCTCCTACCGGGATATTACCCGTCATATTCAGGGAATTGCCGGCGCCGGTGCCTCCACTGTTAATAGTGGCGTTGGTAGCCGTGGCAATCCATTTCACGTTTTGCAATTCGACAGGAATACTATCCCTGATGCTTACACCGGTGGCACTGGAAGGCCCGTTATTCCGGATGTCGAGCGTATACCTTATTGTGTCGCCACCAGCTATTTGTGCGGGTCCTGATTTAAGGATTGATAATCCCGGTACCGCAGTTACCTGCGTATTCACCGTCACCGTACCTGGAGTTGGATCTGTTACGCCTGTTGGTGGCGTGGCAGTAGCAGTATTACTAAGTACCCCGCTGAACGCAGGATCTACAATGCCTTTTACCGTAATGGTAATAACACCGCTGTTTGCCGGGATATCTCCTGTTAATGAAATGGTGTTACCATTACCGCTGCCAGTGGCTACAGTAGCGCCACCAGTGCCTATGGCTGTCCACTGTACATTGATAACCCCCACAGGAACATTGTCTGTAATCACTGCGCCTGTTACGTTTGCCGGACCTGCATTATTCACCGTAATCACATAGGTGATCTCTTTACCCGCGGCTATTGTTGCAGGAGCGGTTTTATTAATTCTCAGATCGGCTGAATTGTTAACAGAAGTAACCACCGTACTTACTTTAGTGGTGCCTGCAACAGCAGTAACGGTGTTGGTGATGGTACCTGCTGCAGCCTGACTCACATTACCGGTAATAGTGATGGTAATGGTACCGCTGTTGCTGCCGCCAACCGATGCTCTTTCATTGTTGATGGCTCCACTGCCATTAAGATTAACCATCGATGCATTTCCATCTACCACAGCAGTCCAGGTGGCGCCTGTAATTTCAGCAGGAATATTATCAGTAATAAATACTTCATTCGCATCAGACAGGCCGTTGTTACTCAGCACAATGGTATAAGTGATCTGGTCATTTACATTTACACTTGCGGGTCCTGATTTAGATACCTGTAAACCAAGATCGGTAGTGATGTTGGTATGAATACTGCTGATGTTATTGGCAGGGATGGTTTCCGTTACAGTAGCCGGAACTCCTACTACAGCGCTATTGGATATTGTACCGGTAGCTGCAGGGTCTACAGTACCGGTGATGGTAACCATCACATTGTTACCCGGACCTGCATCTACACTGGCATTTAGCCTAACCGTATTACCTGTTATTACAGGGCTGCCAGCAATCGCATTCCCACTTGCCAATGCACTTACATTGGTGATATGGATCGATCCCGGCACTACATCAGTGATGCTGGCCACATTTACATTGGAAATACCATTGTTGGTAACCACCAGCTTATAGGTAATTTCCTGTCCTGCTGCTATATTAGCCGGACCGGATTTCACGATCACCAAATCTGCTTCCTTCGTTACATTAGTGATAACACTGGAAGCAGCCGGGTTAGTGTTAGTCATGCCCGGAGGCGGTGTTACCGTAACGGTATTGGTAATGCTGCTACCACTTACGGTGGCAGGGTCCAAAGTACCATTTACCATGATATCAATACTTCCAATGCCGGCAGGTATATTAGCCTGCAGGTTTACATCTCCGGTACCACTGCCCACTGATGCGAAGCTTCCTGCTCCATTGGCTACGGCAGTCCATGTTGGTTGAAGAATACTGGTTGGAATAACATCCGAAATAGTAGCGCCGCTTATAGTGGACGGTCCTTCATTGGTAGCCGTAATGATGTAGCTTATTTTTTCACCAGCTACTGCGGTAGCAGGTCCGCTCTTCACCACGCGCAAACTGGCTCTGCGGCTGGTTTCTGTAGTTACTGTGGAAACAAACGGCGTATCACCAGGAATTACGGCGGTAACGATATTAGTGATTTCAGCACCGGTAAATTCCGGATCCAGTTTACCCATTACCGTTATATCTACAGCGTGTCCGGTAGATGCCGGAATATCAGCGGTAAGCTGAATATCCCCGGCGCCGTTGTTACTGCTCAGGATGGTGCCGGCGCCGCTGGCAACTGCGGTCCATACCGGTTGAAGTATAGCCGGGTTAATAATATCGGTGATGTTTATACGCTTCGCATCAGATGGTCCTGCGTTAGACAGGCGGATGGTATAAGTAATAGTATCGCCGCTAAATGTGCTTCCCGGACCGTTCTTGGTCAGCACAAGACGTGCAAGCGATGTTATTTTGGTAGTCAGTGTATCCGTTAACGTTACTGGCAGATCTGGAGAAGTAACGTATGCCACATTTCGTAACGGTACTCCTGTGTAAGCAGGATCAATGGTTCCTTCAATGGTTACCACTACTCCGTTGGTAGCGCCGGCAGCAATATCTGCGGAGATGTTCACCAGGTTACCGGTGTCTACAGCGCTGCCATGTATCACGGCATTTCCTGTTGCAGCCGCTCTCCAGATTACATTACCGATAGCAGCCGGCACGGTATCTCTCAATTGTAAGCCCGTAGCATCCGATGGGCCGTTGTTATGCAGCGTGATCTGGTAAACAATCTTTGCTCCCGCGGATACTTCTGCAGGTCCCGTCTTGCTTAAAACCAAAGCAAATTGTTTACCTATGTGCGTAGTAGTTTCATTAGAAGTGACCGGTGTATTTCCGGCTGGTGTAACAGTAGCGGTGTTATTAATATCGCCGGTGGCCGCCGGGTTCACGGTTCCATGAATGGTAAGTGTAATACTGTTGCCCGCTCCCGCGGCAACAGCTCCGTTCAGGGAAATATTATTTCCGCTGCCGGCGCCTGTTTGTACAGATGCGTTGCCCGCTGTTACAGCCGACCAGGTTACATTTTGCACCGCTGCCGGTACCATGTCTGCAATGGTAACCGCCGGCGCATCCGACGGACCAATATTGGTTACAGTTACCGTAAAGGTAATATTACTGCCCGCAGGAATGGTGTCCGGAGCGCTCTTTACCACCTGGATACCAGGTGTATTGATCACGGTGGTAGTAACGCTGTCACTTCTCGCAGTGTCTTTACCCGCCACTAATACCGATGCTGAATTAGTAAGGATTCCTGTATAACTGGCAGCCAGTTTACCGGTTATATTTATAAAGATGTGATTAGCTGTACCTGCAGTCAAATCTGCATCCAATGTTACATTATTACCAATGCCGGTAACGCCGCTGATAATATTTCCACCGCCGGTAACACTGCTTGTCCATTTCACGTTGGTGATGGCAGCCGGCACAATATCCTGTATGATAATGCCGTGTGCATCAGACACACCAAAATTAGTGATCACCAGCTGGTAGCTCACCTCTTCGCCCGCCTTTATTTGCGCAGGACCTGTTTTGCTGATATCTATTGCCGGATCGTTGGTGATTAAAGTAGTTACTTCTGCCTGTACTGTTGGGGCGCCGTTAACCGATGCGGTGGCTGTATTTTGCAGCGTTCCCGCAGCAGCAGGACTTACCGTACCATCGATAGTAACCGTTACCGTACCACCGGCGGGAATGTTCGCTGTTGCGGCCACTATATTACCATTACCGGTACTGCCGGTGGTAATAACTGCACCGCCGCCGGTAGCGGATGTCCAGCTGATATGCTGTACAATAGTATTTACGCTGTCTGATATATTCACCCCTGTTGCATCGGACACACCGGTATTTTGCACCTGTAAAGTATACCGGATACGGCCACCCGCGGAAATATCCGTTGTACCGGTTTTGGTGATCTGCAACACCGGCTTACTGGTAATATGGGTTTGTACCGTATCTGATGTAACCGTGTTACCGTTAACGAGTGCAGTAAAATGGTTAAACAGATTTCCGGTAGCTGAGGATGCCAGCGTACCCTGCACTGTAATTACGATCGTCTCGCCTGCGCCAGCAGGAATATTACCGGTAACATTCACTGTATTACCGGCGCCGGTTGCGCCGCTGACAATAGTGGCGCCTCCTGTGGCAGTAGCGGTCCACTGTGTATTTAGTAAAGACGCCGGTACCACATCTGTGATGGCTACATTAGTGGCATCAGACAATCCGTTGTTGGTGGCTACCAGTGTATAGGTAACCGTTTGCCCTGCCACTGCGGTATCCGGAGCGCTCTTGGATAATGCTATGCGGGGATTACTGCTTACGGTAGTAACAACAGGATCTGATGTTACGGGTATATCGCCCACCGTACCAACAACTGCCCGGTTGGTAATTTGTCCGGTGAAAGATGGATTGATCTTACCTGTTACGTACACCAGGATGTAGTTACTATCGCCTGCCGGAATATCACCAATCAGTTGTAATACGCCGTTATTAATATCAGCAGTAAAGTAAGATGCACGGCCGTTCACTACTACTTTTAACACCGGGTTCAGGATGGCTGCCGGCAGTGTATCATTCAGTGCCGCCTTAAACGCATCGGAAGGACCGCTGTTATTGATTTGCAGGAGATAGTTGATAGTGCTGCCTGCATCTGCAGTTGCAGGACCACTCTTCGTGAGTATCAGGCCCGGCCTGTTATTGATCTTCGTAATAATCTCATTGGAATTAACGGGTTGCTGACCGGTTACACGTACATCCGCAATATTGTTGACATTACCGGTTGCACCGGAGTGCACTGTACCATGTACTACAATAGTAACGGTGTTATTATTTCCCGCCGGGATGTTGGCGTTTACCGTTAACGTATTGCCGTTACCGTTAGCTCCGCTATTGATCACGGCACTGCCGGAGGCAGTAGCGGTCCAGGTCACATTTGTCAGGAGTGTGGGTCCTACCTCATCCGTAATAACAGCCTGCAGGGCATCTGAAGGACCCGTGTTATTAACGGTAATCGTGTAAGTGATGTCTGTTCCTGCATCCACTGTTGCGGGACCCGCCTTTACTATCTGTAACCCGGGTTGGTTATCTACTGCCGTTTTATTAACGGCAGTAACCGTAGTATCACCCGGCAATTCTGCGGTGGCGGTATTCGTTAGTGTATCCAGCGCACCGGATGCCACGGTACCATTGATTTGTACGATGATAGCATTGCCTGCTCCGGCAGGAATGTTCACCACTGTACTCACATTATTGCCCGTACCTCCTGATGAACCTCCCGTGGCAATAGCTGCCGCACCGGTGGTAGTAACTGACCAGGTAGTACCAGTAATTGCAGCAGGTACTATATCCGTGATGACAACGCCAGTTGCATCTGAAGGACCAGCATTCACCACCCGGAGCATATAGCTTATGGCCTCACCGGCAGCCACGCGGCCTGTGGCAGGACCTTGTTTAACCAGGGTAAGACCCGTACTATTTATCAGCGTGGTATTTACCGTATTGGAAGAAACCGGGCTGCCTGCCGGAGGCGTGGCGGTGGCTGTATTAGAAAGATTTCCGGTAGCAGCAGAATTTATAGTACCACTGATATTTACAATGATGGTATTGCCCGCGCCTGCAGGTAAACCCGCAGTGAAGTTAACGGCGCCACTACCACCGGTTACGCTGGCAGTAGTGCTGCCATTGGTGGTAACTGTCCATACCGGGTTTTGTATCTGCACAGGTATCTGATCTGCCATCACTACACCCGCCACATCGGAAGGACCGTTGTTGACGATCGTTAACTGGTAACTGATACCGGTGCCGGCTGTTCCGCTGGCAGGGCCGGTTTTCATTATTGCAATATCCGTTTGCGGAGCCGGTGTATCGGTGTCTGTTGCACTGTTGCCGGCTGGATTAATATTGTTGTAGCCAGATGGAATAACAATGCTGGCCGTATTTGTGAGCGGACCCGTATAACCGGATGGTATATCTATCGTTAACGTATATACGATTTCACTGCCTGCCGGGAGGTTCACCGGTTCATTAATGGGTCCGGAACCGGAGTCTTTGGACTGGCCTCCTCCGGAGCTACTGGCGTTCCAGGAAGCAACGGTAATACCTGTTGGGAGCGGGTCCTGGAAGGTAGCACCGGTTAAATCCGATGGTCCGCTGTTCAGGATACTGATCTGGTAAGTGGTAGTAGTGCCTGCAGTATAGGTGGTGGTATTATCTGTTTTGGTAACTTTTACTTCCACCGACTTCGCCACCGGTGTAACCAATGTGGTAGTAGCAGGAGTAGGATCTGTTGTAGTGGCAGGCGGTGTTGCCTTTACGCCATTGGTTAAACTGGCGCCTGTATATTGTGCCTGTACCTCGCCGGCGATGGTGAGCGTTACTGATTTTCCGGGCGTCAGCAGCGCTCCTGTCCAGTTGCCGCTATTGCCTGAATACGTGCCTTCAGAAGGGGTGTAGCTGTTGGCAATAAAGCCATCCGGTAAAGAATCTGTTACCGTAAATGTTTCCGCAGGCAATACAGTGGAAGGCCCATTATTGGTAACCGTAACCGTATAAGTAAGCGGCGATCCTGCAGTTGCGTTAGCCGGGGAAGCAGTTTTAGTAATGCTCAGATCTATTATTCCCATCTGTACAGTAATATTTACTGTACCTATCGCACACGCGCCCTGGTTATCACATACCTGGTACCGGTAGAAATCAACACCAGCGGTACCTGCCTGCGGAGTATATGTAAATGTGCCATCTGCATGCTGCACAACAGTTCCATGAGACGGCTGCTCAATCAATGTAGTTGTTACAGTAATAGGTTGATTTTCGGGATCGCTGTCGTTGGTCAGCACATTGCCACTTACCGGTACATCCCTGGTGGTGGTATAATTATCGGTTACTGCCACGGGCGGGTTATTAGGTACTATACCGCTAACTGCTGAAGTATTATTGGCAGCAACAGGATCCGGCATATCTGCCGGGCTTACAACAGAAGCCGCATTAGCAACAGTATCACCACCTATTGCTGTAGTTGATACGTTGCCGGTTATGGTAATAACAATTTTATTGCCTGCCACAAACGGCAGATCACCGGTTGAATTCACAGATGTACCTGTACCGGTGGAAGGCTGTAAGCTAACACCCGCACCACTTACAGTAGAAATCCAGGAAGCGTTCTCCATTTTTGCCGGCAGCAGATCCTGTACCTGGAAGCCCGAAACATTGGAGGGGCCCAGGTTTTCAATGGTGATGGTATAGGTAAGCGGGCTACCGGTTTTATAGGTGTTGCCTGCATCAGATTTGGTAATGGTCAGATCAGCCTGACGGGTATACGTTAATACTACCGTATCGCTTGCAGCAGCGCAGTTTCCGTTGGCGATAGTCCAAACGAGTGTAGTGCTGGTATTGGGCTGCAGCGTAACATTGGTATTTGGATTACTGTTATCCGCCATCACAGCGGTACCGCTGATCTGTGTCCAAAGGCCCGTACCATTTACCGGTGCGTTCGCACTCATCACAAAGCCGCCGCTGTTATTTTTTGTTTGATCGGGGCCTGCATCAGCTGCATCCGGCTGCGCATATACCTGTATCTGTACTGTATCTACAGATGGTGCGCAGGAGCCATTGCTGATGGTCCAGGTAAATACATAATTACCTGGCGTAAGGTTTTGTATGCCCGTATTCGGCAGCGCCGCATTTACAAATGTAGCGGCGCCGGGCCCTGCTACCTGCAACCATAAGCCGGTACCGGTAGTGGCAGCATTAGCCGCCAACGTAGTGGCGTTTACGTTACACAACTGCTGATCCGGCCCCGCATTTGCCACGGTAGGCAATGCATCAATTTTAACCGCTACGGTATCTGTAATCACATCCGTACAACCTGATCCTGTGCTGCTCACTACCCTGCGGAACCAGGTGCTCTGGCTCAGCACGGGTGCATCATATATTTGTTGAGTGGCGCCGGAAATATCTGTAAAGTTGATACTGTCTGTTGATGATTGCCAGCGGTAAACATACGTTCCTGTTCCACCGTTAGGCGCAACAGGCTGACTGAATGCCACGGGATTACCACTTCCGCAAAACACCTGGCTGCCGCTGATTACGCCGGGTGTGAGCAGGGGGTTTACTTTGATCATTACTGCCAGGCCCGTATCACTGCAACTTCCTGCTGTAACTACTCTCCTGAACCAGGTAGTTTGCTGCAATACCGTTGGCGTGTAGTCTTTACCGTTAGATGCGCCAGGTACAGCTGTAAAACCGGTGGTAGCGCTGGCAGTACTGCTTTGCCATAAATACACCGGTGTTCCGGAAATGGCCGTGCCAATTAAAGGTGCAGGGCTGCTACCAAAACAAATGGATTGTTCAGTAGCCACTGTATTACTTCCGATAGTAGGGGAAACAGGAACGGAATTCGTTAAGATGTTATTACAACCGGTACCCGATGGTGCGCCGTTACATTCCACGTCGGGATCTGTTGGCGAAGTACTGGTAGCATTGGTGGCATCCGGATCTGTTACATCAGCAGGACGGAGTATGCTTGATTTGGTAGCCAGGTTTCCACCGGGGGGCACTGCCGATACCGTACCTGAAATAACATAAGAGATCACTGCTCCGTTGTTCATATTCACCGTTGCACTGTATACATTACCAATAACGCCGCCGGATACAATCGAAGCCGTACCGGTAATGGTGGGCGTTACCGTAACCCCTGTCAGGGCTGCGGGGAAAGAGAAGCTAAACTTCGCTCCCAGCGCGGTATCAGGCCCGTTATTTCTTATGCTGGTGGTAAACGAAATACTGCTGCCAACACAAATAGCGCCCACACTGGGATCGTTGTTTACTACCTGCAGATCTGCCTGAAATTGTCGTACGCTTACAGTTGCTGAGATAGGTGCGCTGAAAATATAAGCCCAGGTATCCAGTAAACTGTTATCGCCATAGCTATTCGTATATTTATGACCGTTAGTGCTGCTGTTAACTCCCGGGCTGGCAGATGCGTTAACAGGTACCGGTGCGCCGGCGCCGGCGCCCAGCAGTTCATCATTCCAGTAAACGGTTGGATCGGGCGCATTGGAACCGTTGGTGCGGGTGATAACAATGCCATTCAGATTATTTTCCACATCCATGTATGGGAAGTGAACTTCACCTGAAAACAGTACTACCGATATATTGACGGTGGCGCCACTGGCTACATCTCCTCCCTGTCCATTTTTACCATCCCATAAAATGCTGTTAGCACCTGAAGCAGATGATCCTGTGATGATGCGGTCTATCGGATCATTCGTACTTCCGTTATTATTTACATCTATTGAAATTTTGAAATTACCATTCTGATTAGCGGTAAAACGGATATAACCACCTGCCAGGGGTGGTGTGCCCGATTGACCGGGTGTGCCTTCTCTTCCGGTAAAAGAGACATCAGTAACAGTAGGTACAATAGGGGTACTGATTAACCACGTAGATGTTGCGGCACTGCCTACCCAAACCGGAGCGGTGGCTGGCAGCGTATTATCCGGCGGGTTATAAAACATCTTCTGGGTAATATTGGTGACGTCGTCCGGTAAAGTAGGATTGTGAAAGGAGTAGGCGCCCCCCGCGGATGTAACCTGGTTAAGGTCTACACTTTTATATACAGGCACACCTGTTGCTTTATCGCGGGTGCCTTTGTTATTTACAAAAAAAGCAAAGAGGAAAGGTTGTATACCATTACCGGTAGCGGTGTAAGTAAAGCCGTCTTTTGTGAGTACATTAAATTTACCATAAAAAGCAGAACTGGCGGTACCCGCGTTTGCGGTAAAAATATTCAGGTATACGCGTCCTGGTTTTTGCACCCCGGCGCTGGCTACTGTGATATCCCAGGCTACTATGAGCGCCAGTGTGCTCACCGCGGTTTGATTGGCGATGGTCCAGTTGGCATTTGCAGCGGGGGGAGTATACCCCGTGCCTAATGCGGAGGAAGGATTGGGTGGGGTGAATTCAACGGTCCATATGCCTTCTTCAGCGGCCAATACGGTTCTGTTGTAAGCGTTGTACCCGCCGGCGGCCAGGGCAGCGGGACCGGCGAGTTCTTCTGCCCGGCTGTTGATCCGCCCTGTGATAACGGAGGTTCCCGTAGTATATACGGTACCGTTAGGCGCTATCAGCCTGGTGGTTCCCGATCCTATGCCTTGTGCGCTGGACCCGATATAGATCACCTCTCCCGCTTTCGCATATACGAACATTCTTCCGGGATTGATGATATTCCCGATAAGCGCGCTGGTAGCGGTGGAAGAACTGGTCATATAGGCCCTGTTTCCCTGGGCGCCGGAAGGGTACATGTCCTTACTGCCTTCTGCCAGGCAACATACAGTAGGAAATAAGGCGAATAATACAATGGAACAAAGGGTCAGAAGTTTTCTCATAGAAACATTTTGCATCTCAGGCAACTGCTGAACAGACACATTTTCTAATCGCATTAACCCGGGGTTCAGGCAACTGTATTCGATTTCCAAAAAATAATACTGAAGAAAAAAAGACGAACTACTTGCTTACAGACGGCACACGGATTCAATTTTGGTGTTTACTTGCTCCTAAGTGGTGAGGCAATGAACAATACTCTTAGTGGGGATTATGAACCTGTCAGGAACCCTGACGAATAAGATTTTGGATACGGACTATAGTAGCAAATGTATAGCGACCTCACCATATAAAATGCAGCTTAATTATATTTTCTTTTTTAAAAGATTTATAAAGAATAATATAATAACATTCTTATATAAAAAAGCACCCTTTGCCTGACGGCAAAGGGTGCTTATATTTTTAGCGGTAAACGCCGTTATTTTTATGCAAATCTTGGCTTCAGTTCATTAGCCAGGGTAACCATTTTCTTGATGCCATCTTCAGGCAGGTTACCTTTCTTGAATTCAGCGAGTACTTCCGGTAAGCGCACCTGCATTTCATTCAGGAAGGCCTCTTCAAAAGCACGTACCTGTTTAACAGGAACATCACGCAGTAAACCGTTTGTACCCAGGTAGATCATAGCTACCTGTTTTTCTACGGCGTACGGGCTGAACTGCGCCTGTTTCAGGATTTCCACGTTACGGGCGCCTTTATCGATAACCGCTTTGGTAGCAGCATCCAGGTCGCCACCGAATTTGGAGAAGGCCTCCATTTCGCGGTATTGTGCCTGATCAAGTTTCAGGGTACCAGATACCTTCTTCATGGATTTGATCTGAGCGTTACCACCCACGCGGCTTACAGAGATACCTACGTTGATAGCAGGACGGATACCGGCGTTGAACAGGTTACCTTCCAGGAAGATCTGACCATCGGTAATGGAGATTACGTTGGTAGGGATGTAAGCAGATACGTCACTCGCCTGTGTTTCGATAATAGGCAATGCTGTCAGGGAACCGCCACCTTTTACCAGGTGTCTGATAGATTCAGGCAAATCGTTCATCTGTTTTGCAATGGCATCATTGCTGATGATTTTCGCAGCACGCTCGAGTAAACGGCTATGCAGGTAGAATACGTCACCTGGATATGCTTCACGACCCGGAGGACGTTTCAGCAGCAGGGATACCTCACGGTAGGCAACCGCCTGTTTAGACAGATCATCATAAACGATCAGTGCCGGACGACCTGAGTCACGGAAGAATTCACCGATTGCAGCGCCGGCAAACGGAGCATAGAACTGCAGCGGTGCAGGATCAGCAGCGTTGGCCGCTACGATGGTAGTGTAAGCCATAGCGCCTGCTTCCTGTAATGTTTTCATTACACCAGCAACAGTAGATGCTTTCTGGCCAATTGCCACGTATATGCAATAAACAGGTTTACCTGCATCATAAAATTCTTTCTGGTTGATGATTGTATCAATACAGATAGCTGTTTTACCCGTCTGACGGTCACCAATTACCAGCTCACGCTGACCACGACCAACAGGGATCATCGCATCAATTGCTTTTACACCTGTTTGCAGTGGTTCTTTTACCGGTTCACGGTACAGAACACCTGGCGCTTTACGCTCCAGCGGCATTTCATACAGTTCACCTTTGATAGGGCCTTTACCATCGATTGGCTCACCCAGTGTATTGATTACGCGGCCAACAACACCTTCTCCCACGTTAATGGAAGCGATCTTTTTGGTACGACGTACTTTATCTCCTTCTTTAATACCTGCTGACTGACCCATCAATACCACACCCACGTTATCTTCTTCCAGGTTCAGTGCAATTGCTTTTACGCCATTGCTGAATTCAACCAGTTCACCATAACCTACATTACCCAATCCGTATATGCGGGCAATACCATCACCCACCTGTAATACAGTACCTACCTCTTCCAGGTCGGCAGAAGCATTGAAGTTGCTTAACTGCTGGCGTAAAATCGCCGAAATTTCATCAGGTTTAATATCAACCATAATTATGATTTTAAAAAAAGTCGTTAGAGAAAATTAGTATAACGACAACAGCTTTGCGTGTACGCAGCGGCTGCTGTATAGATTAACGTAAGTCAGATACGTAAATGTTCTTGTTAAACTGTTGTTTGATATCTTTCAGATCACGCAGGATAGAAGCATCGAACAACTGGTCATTTGCTTCCAGTACGAAACCGCCGATCAGGTCAGCATTCACCGCTGTTTCCAGTTGGATCTGCTGCGTTGTTTCGCTGGCAATTTTCTGTTTGATCACATCCAGGGTGGCATTATCCAAAGCAACAGCCGTAGTGATCTTCACCGGGCTGATGTTTTTCAGTACCATGTACTGGCGCGTAAACTCAGTGGTCATTTCAGCCAGTGCACTTTCACGGCCTTTGATCACCAGCAGGTTGATAAAGGAAATGGTAGTAGCACTGATGCGGCCATCCAGTATGGCGGCCAGTATCTTCTGCTTTTTATCGGCCTTTATGATAGGGCTTTTAAGCAAACTCACCACATCGGGGTTGCTTTTCATCACCTGTTGTAAGAACAGCATGTCTGTATGCACCACTTCCAGCTGGTTCAGTTCCTGAGCCAATCCTATCAATGATTTTGCATACCGGGATGCTAAACGGGGATTTTGCATATTAAAAAAGCTTTTAGCTTTTAGCGGTTAGCCTTTAGAGCTAATGGCTAATATCTTAGTTCAATTTGATTTCTCCTGCCAGTTGTTTCACATAACCTTCCTGTGCTGTTTTATCAGCCAGTTCTCTTCTCAGCACCTTCTCTGCTACTTCAATCACGAGGTTACCTACCTGGTTCTTTACATCCGTTAACGCAGCCATTTTCTGGTTTTCGATAGCGGTGTAAGCTTCACTGATGATCTTCTTTGCTTCTGCCTGCGCTTGTGTTTTGGCTTCGCTGATGATCATATCTTTCGCATCTTTAGCTTCTTTCAGGATCTTGCTTCTTTCAGCTTTAGCTTCCGCCAGCACATGTTCATGTTCAGCTTTCATCTGGGCCATTTCTTCCTTTACTCTTTCCGCAGTAGCGATAGACTCAGTGATGGAACCTTCCCTTTCCTTCAGGGTAGCGAGGATGGGAGTCCAGGCGTATTTTTTCAGAATCAGGAAAACGACGATGAAAATGAATAATGAAATAAGAAACAAGCCTAACGCGGGTTGCAACAGATCCATATAATTAGAATTTTATTATTTTTTTGATGTTGATATTTTCTGATTTCAGGTAGTTGGATGATTTGTCTGTAACAAAAGATTACTGCATCCATTGCCCTGTGCGCCGGATGCAGTAAAAAGTTTGGCTTACAGAACTACCGCCAACAGACCAGCGATTACACCGAAGAGAGCAACACCCTCAACCAGCGCAGCAGCCAGGATCATGTTCGCACGGATGTCGTTAGCAGCTTCAGGTTGACGAGCGATAGACTCCAGAGCGCTCTTACCGATGTTACCAACACCAATACCAGCAGCGATAGCCGCGATACCAGCACCAACAGCACCACCAGCTTTAGCCAGACCAGATGCAGCAGCAGCCTGCAATAAAATAGACAAAAGTGCCATAATGAATATGTATTTGAATTATAAAAATTTCGATTTAATAAAACGGTTGGCATTTAACTTTTTGGCAAAGGCTAAAAGCTAATTCCTGTATGCTTAGTGGTGTGCTTCATCATGTGCACCTTCCATTGCCTGGCCAATAAATACGGCTGTCAGATTAGCAAAGATAAACGCCTGGATAAATGCTACCAGCAATTCCAGCATCATCATCACAATGTTGAACAGAACAGTGATAGGCAGGAAGCCATAACCAGCTGCCTTATTTAAAGATCCGAAGATGAATACCAGGGATATAATACTCAGGATGATAATGTGACCCGCCAGGATATTGGCAAATAACCTGATCATCAGTGAAACCGGCTTGGTAAATACACCGATCAGCTCTACCGGCGCCAGGATAAACTTAACGCCAAACGGAACCGGAGGATTGAAAATGTGACCCCAGAAATGTCTGTTAGTGCTGAACATAGTGGCAATAAAGCTGATGATAGCCAGTGCCGCCGTTACCGCCAGGTTACCTGTTACGTTGGCAGAACCGGGCAACAGACCCAACAGGTTGTTAATCAGAATAAAAAAGAATATCGTCAGGATAAAAGGCGTATACCTTTCTGCATGCTTACCTGGAATATTAGGCTTTACCACTTCATCACGCATGAAAATAATCACCGGCTCCATCAGGCTCTGGAAACCTTTAGGGGCTTTCCTGGAACCACGTACCCTGTATGCCTTCGCTACATTGAGCATCAGGATTACCAGCAATACAGCGGCAATGATCATGGAAGTGATATTCTTGGTCATGGAGAAATCATAGATCGGCTCGTCGGTTGGATTACCACCGGCATCCACTGCGATCACCTTGCCGTCCATGTATTTGGCAGGATCCAGTCCTTTCTCATGCAGGTAGTGCGCGTTTACCAGCTGGTAACCATCATACGCCGCATGACCATGCTCAAATTTAGAAGACGAAAATACAGAGGTACCGCGTGCAGGATTGTAAATGATTACCGGTAACGGGATTGTTACGTGTTTTTCACCAATGCTGAACAGGTGCCAGTCGTGAGCATCCTTTACGTGTCCCAGAATTACTTCCTTAGCATCAAATTTTTTAGGCTCACCTTCTTCTCCCCCCTTACCTTCTTCTCCTTCATGAGGGGCAGTTGCTGCCGTTTCATGGTGGGAAACTTCCTGTGCAAAGGAAAAATTACTAAAACTATGCAGGCCTAAAACCAACACAAGTGCTACCATTCTATGTTTGAACCAATTGAAAGAAATCACCGTTTTCTGAAATTTTGCGCAAAGATACTCGTTTTTATCTTCAAAATTAAACGACTACGGAAAAAAAGTAAGATATATCGTAATTATACTGATAACCAGCTCCTTGCAACTAAAAAATGCCTGTTTTTTTCCATAAAAAAAGGCCGTTGAAATCAACAGCCCGTTAAAGTATTTCATATTAATATTTTTGTAATTCATTTTCCTATACCTTACTCACGTTAAACTGCATGCTATGTAGCTTGAAGTAAAACCCTTCCTGCTTCAGCAACTCTTCGTGGGTACCCATCTCCTTAATTTCTCCCTTATCCAGCACGATAATTTTATCTGCCTTGCTGATAGTAGAAAGACGGTGCGCAATAATAATAGCGGTGCGGTCGGCAATCAGCTTGTCTATCGCCTGCTGGATCATCATTTCCGACTCGGTATCCACAGAAGACGTAGCCTCATCCAGCACCAGGATGGCCGGATCGTACAGCAATGCCCGCACGAAAGAGATCAGCTGACGTTGCCCCAGGGAAAGGGTGCTGCCCCGCTCCATTACCTGGTAGTCGTACCCGCCAGGCAGCTGCATGATAAAATCATGGATCCCTATCAGCCGGGAAGCCTCCTCCACCTTCGCCCTGCTGATATTGCTGTTGTGCAGTGTAATGTTATCATAAATAGACCCGGCAAACAGGAACACATCCTGCAATACCACCCCTATTTTGCTGCGTAACGATTCCAGCGAGTAAGCCGGCAGCTCAATATCATCGATCCTGATACTTCCTTTCTGAATTTCATACAGCCTGTTCAGGATACTGATAATGGTGGTTTTACCAGAACCGGTATGCCCCACAATGGCCACCGTATCACCCGGATTTGCATGAAAGCTGATGTTTTTCAGCACATAACGATCATCTATATACGCAAAACTTACATTATCAAAGGTAATAGCGCCCTTCATCTTCTCCGCGCTCTGGTGTCCTCTATCCGGGATATAATCCTGGTTGTCAAGCACTTTAAACACCCGTTCGCTGGCCACCATACCCATCTGCAGCGTATTGAACTTATCCGCCAGCATCCGCAGCGGGCGGAACAGCATGTTGAGGTACATGATAAACGCGATCATCACCCCCTGGGTTACTTCGTAGTTCAACACCTTGTTGGCTCCCCACCACACCATTAATCCCAGGGAAATGGCCAGGATAATTTCCACTACCGGGAAGAAAACGGAATAAGCAAAAATGGCGTCAATATTCGCTTTGCGGTGCTCCTTGTTAATATGTTTGAAACGGGCAAACTCCCTTTTCTCCGCCGTGAATGCCTGCACCACTACCATCCCTGTGAGATGCTCCTGTACAAAGGCGTTGAGCGCTGACACCGCATTACGGACCCTGTAAAAGGATTTATTCACGCTTTCTTTAAAAATATAGGTAGCAAAGATCAGGATCGGGAAGGGCGACAGGCTGATGAGCGTCAGGCGCCAGTCTTCCATAAACATCACTCCCAATATGGCAATGATCATCAGCAAATCCGCCACAATAGAAATAATCCCTTCGGAAAACACATCATTGATCGCCTCAATATCATTGATGGTCCTCGTAGTGAGCGTACCAATAGGGGTTTTATCAAAAAAAGCCAGGTTCAGGTGTACAATCTTTTTGTACACCGTTACCCGCAGGTCCTTCACCACAGATTGTCCCAGCCTGTTGGTGAGGTAGGAAAAATAGAACCGGACCACTGTTTCCAGCAATAACAACCCTATTTGTACAATGGTAACCAGGATCAGCATCTGCATCAGCTGACCTGCTATATATTTATCAACCGTTACCTGGATCAGGTAAGGACGTAACGGGGAAATAGCGGCCAGTACAACCGTTAATATCATGGAGATGTAGAAGGATCGTTTGTAAGGAGCCGCGAATGAGAATATGCGCCGTAATAAACTGAAATCAAATACTTTCTTTACCGCAGGATTTTCCAATGTGCCAGGTTTAAACTACTCAACAAACGTACGATAAAAAATAATTACGCCCGAGGTTTACAAGTCACCTGGAATACACAAAATAGAAGAGGCTGTATCATAAATAAATGATGCAGCCTCTTCTATTTTGCTGATATATTTATCGATTTGAGATAAAAATCTTAAAAAGTCAATATTCTTCTATCATTTTAAGCGGCCTTTTTACGAAGATTATGTGCTAATGCTAATAATCCGGCTTCAATACTCACTTTATCCAGACCTCGCAGCATAAATCGTTTAAATAGGTGGTTATGCTTGATATTAGCAAAAACGGGTTCGGTATCATGGCATCTTTGTTTACGCTTTTGGATGCCTCGCTTCGTTTTTAACCTTTTTTCCGCTCGCCTCTTTAGGCGATTTAGATTGTGATTTACCTCTATTATTCGATTGCCCTTTTGTCCATGACAATCACTACGCAATGGGCACCCATTGCATTTTCCAGCTCTGTATTTTGTGATTGTTTGTTTAAAGCCCGCCTTGGTAACATGCTCGTAACTACCTATATTTTTCATCGTTTTTCCAGACGGATATATATACCTGTCTTTCTCCCGGTTATAGGAAAGCTTGTCAGTCCCGTATGGTTTTTTATTACGGGTTTTTCTATGTTGATCGCGGTCAAAATGATTATACTTTACATAAGCAGTAATTCGCTTTTTTTCAAGCCACACATAGTTTTGCTCGCTTCCATAGCCTGCGTCAGCGGTGATGTTGACTGGATTCTTACCATACTGATCCCTAAATATATTCAAGTGTTGCTGAAGGGTGTTGGTATCGGTGGTATGCTGATGAAGACTGTAATTGACAATGTATTGATTATTCGTACTTATCTGCAGGTTATAAGCTGGCTTTAGTTGCCCGTTTCTCATGTGATCTTCCTTCATTCGCATAAAGGTCGCATCTTCGTCTGTTTTGCTATAACTACTTCTATTATCGCCAATTATCTTTTCCTGTTCGGCATAACGGTCCAATGCAGATGGCCAGTTTTTCTTAGCATAGCTCAGCTTCTGACGTATTTTTTTATCGATTGGTTTATCCTTTAATGCCTCATTTATTGTGGCTATTGTTTGCTCAATTTTTTCACTATCAATTTTATCAAACCCAGAAGGATCATGGTCATCGTCTAATTCGGCAGAAGCGATAGTTTGAGCATATTTCCACAATTCATTCAGCTGTTGCTGCATTTTTGCCTTATTGGTTTTTATAGAGTTACCCCATACAAAGCTGTATCTGTTTGCATTCGCTTCAATCTTAGTGCCGTCGGTATAAAGCTCTTTCAAATTCAAAACACCTTCTTCACATAATAGTAATACTACCTGCGTAAAGATGGGTTGTAAGGATTTCTGAAGACGTTTACCCCGGAAACGGTTAATTGTATTGTGATCGGGCTTACTCATGCCACTTAACCACATGAAGTTGATATTCTGATGGAGGGCTTCCTCTATCTTTCGACTACTATATATATTATTTATATATGCAAAAACCAATACCTTCAGCAACATTCGGGGATGATAGTTACTTGCTCCTCCGGGTTTATACTGCTGCATTAACTGACCAATGTCTACTTTATCTAAAATATCGCTAACCACTCTTACCGGGTGGTTGTCTGCAACCAGCTCACTTAAATCGGGAGGTAGAAGCATACCCTGATGCTGGTGGTTACTTTTAAAGGACACTACCAGTGATTTTCCTCTTGCCATAGATTAAAAATAGAAAATCATTCTGGCAGCAAATACAGAAAAATCAAAAATTTTTCCACCAGGAACGTGGATAAATGGGCCCCAGGTACTAAAAATAACAAAAGGCTGCATCATTTATTTATGATACAGCCTCTCGGGAATATGCTGATGAAATATATTACTTCTTTTCGTCTTTCATAATTTGCTTATAAGCCTTAATGAATATGGCGCCGAGGTTTTTATGAGGCGGTACATAATCGCTGAAAAGGTCCTTGTTACGGGCATCTCCTGCAAATTTCCTTGTGAGCTGCGCCCACATGATCACCCAGTCCACGTTTTTGCCGGAACGTACCTGGTCTTCCAGGCTGTGAATGATCGGTTCATTTACAAAACGGGTACCTACCTGTTTGGAAGAAATGATATGCGCTTCCGGCGATTTCTCCAGTACGGTAGCCAGGTTATGATAACCGCCGCAGGAACCCAGCACTACTATCTTAGCGGAGCTCTGGAGATTTTCCAATGTGGTGTTGATATGATAACTGTGGCCGCGGTGAATGAAAATGGTAGGATGGATATCGTTTTCATCCAGGTATTCAGACAGCTTTGAAATCGCCTCTTTATCCGCAGGTTCATCAGTGGGAAGGTTCGCATAAATAGTAGTGGCTTTCCCTTTCAGCGAAGTGATGGTAGCCCAGTATTTATTTTTGCTCACTCTCCAGTCGGACGAAGGGAAATTGGTCATGAAGCTGGCGAAAGATTCTTGTCCGTCCTTATCTCCATAAAAAAACACCTGTTGGTATACCCGGCCGCTGTCGCTTTCGAGCGTATTATAGGTAACATAGTTGATAGGCGGCAGCTGGAGCTTGGCTGCCATATCAGTGGCTTTGGAAGAATCGTTTTCTGATTTTGATTCGGTTTCAAACAGGCTGCTGAGCAGTTGATAGATAACCGTACCGCGTTTATCGCTATGCTTTTTCACGTAGTTCAGGTTCTTCTTCACTTCCACACGGAGGAATTCCAGTAGTTTCTCGTCGCGGATACTACCAAAGGAGTTGGCAACGTCCACCGCATCTTCCAGGTCTTCGGTTTTTTCCAGGTTCTGCACATATTTCTGCATGAGATAGTTGGAATTTTCCGGAGCCATAGATTTCAGGAAGTGATCCAGGGTATTAAAGCCGGCCGCCATTGCGATGAACTTTTTGAAACGGTCGAAATTCACCACCATCAGTAAGCTGTCGCCACGCGGGGGTTTCATCCGAAGCATCATCTGGTCGTATAAACCGGCGTTGCTGTGATTGGTATAGCTGGAGGTATACAGTTCTTCCTGGCCGTTGATGATCAGGTAGTAGAGTTCTTCCGGCGTAAAGTTTTTAACGATGGCGAACCTCACCGGGGCGGGTTCTTCATGCAGGTCGTTTACCGAGCGGATATACAGCAGTGATTTTGCCTGCATGTTTTCCATCATAGCCTTCAGGCCGAATGGATTTTGTCCGTCGGCTTTCAGCTTCTGCAGGGCGATATTGGACTTCACCATTTGTTTGAAGTACTGGTAGTCGTTGTCTACAACGGCTTCCAGCTTATCAACGGTGGTGGTCCCGGCCAGGAGTTCATCTATAAAAGGCAATATCTTGGTGCTTTGGGGCGACTGTCCTATGCGTACAATCTGTTGTACAATAGGATCCTGGTTACGCTTGATGGCGTTGGCCATTGGCGTGTAGGAGGTAGCGTAGGTAAGTACCTGGTTGGGGTATTTACGGGCTACGGCGGCTACAATGGAATCGGTGCCCGGATAGTTGAGATAATCTCCCAGTTTGGGCATTACGGTTTCAAGGTTATTGAAAGCATATTTTGTGAAAATCTGGCCCCTGGCTTCTTTGTAGCCGGGATTATCCTGGAACGATTCGATGATCCTTTCGGAGGCGTCGAAGGAAAGATTGCTGATATAGGGTAAAATGCTTTGTCCTTTGATATCTGCATGCATCATATTGCGGAAAGCGGCTATCATAGCGGGCGCTTCTTCCGGGTCGATGTTACGGCGCGAACGTTTCTGGTTATAATCTTTCAGCGTTACATAGATGGCAGAAAGGTATTTTACTTTCAGCCGGTGATCCAGTGAATCATTGTCTTCTATCTCCTGCTGCATGTCGTCTACTTCCTTGATCAGGGCGTTGGTTACCTGCAGGTTGGTAGTCTGGTCATCAGATACTTTTACGAGGTCATCTGCTTTGCCATCGAATTTGGCGGCAGCGGCCTGTTCTTTATCGATGTTGTCATGAAATCCCTGTCTGCTGATTGGAATCGGATGGTGGCTGCTTTGTGCCTGCATTTGGCTGACTGCCAGGACTGTCAGTGTAATTATTAATAAAAATCTTCTCATACTAATGGATCTTTTCGCAAGGACCAGATAGCAAATTTACAACCAAATACAGAGTTTGCCAGCACTTCGTTGCTATCTTTTGTTTTTTAGGAGGAAATATATTTTAATTATTCTATCTATAACTAGAACTGTCCATTGCAGCCTGTGACCGGTTCAAAATTAACTGTAAAAAAGAAGGTCGTTATTCAGTATGATCATAATCACCTACCTATGGATGTTGAATAATTGACATATTGATACAGCATTGTTATTTGGCGTATCTTGCTTTGGAACGCGGAAAACCAGTCTGATATTGAATTAACAATTTCATAATGTTAATTTTCCATTAATCACGGAGATGGCTTTATAATTTTGTCCCGTCTTTTTAAAAGCAAAATTTATGATAGACCAAGCGGTTGCAGGAAAAATTCTGGTAGTAGATGACGAATTGGATATTCTGGAAATTATCAGTTACAATCTCAAAACAGCAGGTTACGATACCGTAACAGCGAAAGACGGCAGCGAGGCTATCCAGAAAGCAAAAATATTCAGACCGGATCTGATTATGCTGGATATCATGATGCCGAACAAGAACGGGATCGATACCTGCCGCGAAATCAGGAAGATCCCTGAGTTCAAAGATACGATGGTATTGTTTTTAACTGCGCTCAATGATGAAAAATCTGAAGTAGACGGTCTGAACATGGGAGCAGATGACTACATCGCCAAACCCATTAAACCCAAATTGCTGGTAAGCCGCATCAACGCGCTCTTCCGCCGTTTGCACAAACCAGAGGAAACCCGTGTAACACTGGGCGACCTGATCATCGACCGGGAGAAATTCACGGTGACGTACAAAGGACAGGAAATCATCCTGGCAAAGAAAGAATTTGAACTGCTGCAGTTACTGGCTTCCAAACCCGGCCGTGTATTCCTGCGCAACGAAATCCTTAACCAGGTATGGGGTACTGAAGTGATTGTGGGCGACCGTACCATCGATGTACATATCCGTAAAATACGCCAGAAAATAGGGATCGACCTGATCACTACTGTAAAAGGCGTTGGCTATAAATTTGAAATGTAGCCCTCCGCCCTGTTAGCCTTTGGCTGTTGGCAGTGCAGTGCCGGCAGCCCGTTCAAATCCCACCAAAACATCGTTCTCCGGCAGCTAATGCCGGCGGCCAAAAGCTATTACTGTTGTCAAGTAAAAAATTTAAAGTAATTTCCCATTATTACCTTAATTACTCACTTTGGAGTATGTTTAAAGCAAAAAACCTGTCCCCTCAGAAGTTAGCGGGATTTACAGCCCTGGTGATATCAGCCGTTATCGCACTGGGCAGCCTGGTGATAGATGGCAACTGGAAAGTAGTAGTGGGAGCCTTTGTGCTGACTTTCCTGGTATCATATTACCTGTACCTTTATACCCTGCAGAATTTTATTTACAGGAAGATAAAGCTGATCTATAAATTCATTTACCAAACGAAAGCGTCCAAGAGAGAAGAGTTTTTCCAGAAGAATATTCTTCCCCTGAAAACCATTGAAGAAGTAAGTGAAGATGTGGAAAAATGGGCCAGCCAGAAAAAAGAAGAGCTGGACAACCTGCGCCGGAACGAAGAGTTCCGTAAGGAGTTCCTGCTGAACCTTTCGCATGAGCTGAAAACGCCCATTTTTGCCGTTCAGGGCTATATTCACACCCTCCTGGATGGCGCACTGGAAGATCCCAACGTAAATAAGCTGTTCCTGAAAAACGCCACCAAAAACATCGACCGCCTTTGCCGGCTGATCGACGACCTGGATGAAATATCCAAACTGGAAAGCGGCGAAATGACGGTTAATGCAGAAGTATTCGTGATCCAGGACCTGATCAAAGATGTGTTTGATACGCTGTCGCTGAAAGCCAATACCAAAGGCATTAAGTTCAGTATCAAAAAAGGCTGCGAAGCGCCGCAGCCGGTATACGCCGATAAAGAAAAGATCCGCCAGGTACTCATTAACCTGGTAGACAATTCCATAAAATATGGCAAACCGGACGGGCACACCATTGCCAGCGTTTACAGCATGGATGGGAAAAGAGTGTTGATAGAAATTTCCGACGATGGTATTGGTATGGCGGAAGAACACCTGCCGCGTGTATTTGAACGGTTTTACCGTACCGACAGGGCACGCAGCCGCGATATTGGCGGTACCGGCCTCGGACTCGCTATCGTAAAACACATCGTGGAAGCCCACGACCAGTCCATTACCGTGCGTAGCAAGCCTGAAATAGGCAGTACATTTGGGTTTACGATGGAATCCGGAAGAGAATAAAGTAATCAGAAACGATACTGCATCCTGCAGGTAAGCACATTATCTTTCAGGTCGTCCATATAGCCGTCCAGTTCAGTGCTTTCGTTGGTTACCCAATCGTAATGCACCATAAACTTCAGGTGTTCGTTTGCATAGTACAGGTAGCCAATGCCCACGGTATTATAGCGTATATCCGCGGGGGTGAGTCCTGCACCAGGCGTGCCGATATCTTTACCTTTCACTGCTGTATTGGGGTCGTACCAGTCGTATTTCAGTACCGCCTGGTGTTTCACGCTGCCGAGGTTTTGAATATAATAGAGATAAGCCCCGTCGAAACTGCGGATGTAGAGGGGTTGCAACCTTCCGTCGGCCTCCACCGGTATAACGCCCGGCGTTTCGGTAGTTAAGGCAGTAGCTGTTTGCCTGCCGCGGAGGTACTCTGCCCGGAACTGGGTAAATCCCTTCCCTTCTCCGTTGGAGATCTTCCATTGTACATCTGCGCCGTAATAATGCCGCGGTGCAATTTTCCCGACATTAGATACCGACGAATCCATCATAAAAGCAGGTTTGCCGCTGGCGGTTCCCATTGTACGGATCTGTTTTGTAAACTGCTGCATACCGCCGTACAACACGGATGCCCCACCCGATAACTGGCTTTTTGTGCCCTTTATTATCCGGGGCTTTATGGCAATGCGGCCTATAAAATCTTTGTGACTGTCGAAATCGGAAGTGGCCGTGAGCCCCTGCCCGTTGAAAGCTCCCACATCAATTTTGAGGAAGCGCAGGGGATGATCCTTACGGCGGGGTTCAAAAGACACCATTGCCCCGAGGTCGCGCTCCGTTCGCATCAGGATCTGTGACATCCGCCCGCGCTCGGGGCTTTCACGATCTGCCGACGACAGGTTTACTTCATAACCAAAAGGACGGGCAAACATCCCTCCCACCAGTGAGAATAAATTGAATTTCGTCTCAAAAAAACGACCATAGAAATCGCGGATATTTACTCCCCTCTCTGTTCCGTCGAACTGGAAAGCAAACTGCACTACCGGCATATCCTGTTTGTTATAACGTTCATAATCCACCCGGATACGTCCCCGTCGCAGGGTAAAGCGATTATCCGAGGCAGCCGGGAAATTTCCCGCCGCGTAGCTCTGGGCGCCCCTCGACTGCGCCATCTGGAATTGGGGCTGGATATAGCCGCTAAAACGCAGCGCATCGTACTTCATATACATGGATATCATCCCCTTTCCCACTTCAGTGGTAGTGTCTATCATATCCATGAGGAATTGCGCACGGGCAGTTCCCGTGATACATAACATCAAAATAACGATCGGAAAAATTCTGGCAGTGCGCATCAGGTTCTGAAATTATTGCGCAAAAGTATAGAATTAGCCTTTATTTAATCCAGCTGTTTAAGGCCGGAAGGATTAAATCGTTAACCGCTCGTTAATCCGGTCCTGTTCCGGCCCGCTCCTCTGTTGCCGGCAAACTTTCCCTTAAATTCGGCATACTCCAAAATATGCCTCCATGAAAACATCAACATTTAACCATTGGGAGAAGAAAATCCAACAGGCCATTGCGCTATCTCATGATGATCCGCAGGGCGATCGCGGACTGAAGGAAGTAGCGGCGCTGATCAGCGAATCTGTCGACAACTTCTCGCACAAGTTTGCGGAAATGTACGGGATGTCGTATATCCATTTCACCAAAATAAGGCGGCTGGAAGCAGGTGCCGGATACCTGCGGCATAGCGACTACAATGTGGGAACAATCAGTGAATTGTGCGGGTATACACAATCCAGTTTCACCAAGGCATTCCGGGAATTCTTTCACGAAGCGCCCATCAGCTTCCGCAACAGGCTTTACCTGGTAAACGAAAAGAATACACTGGCACGCACCAAAGTTGCCTCTAACCCACACAATGACCCGCAACACGTTATTTTCAACCCGGACCGGACCGAGGACATAAAACTGCAGGATTACCAGCTGTATTATAACATTCTCCCACGGAACCACGATCCCGTGAGAACAATGGTAGACTACCTGGGTAATTACCAGAAGCAGCTGTATGCTATTAAAACGTCGCTGGAGCTGCCCGGCGCCATGATCATCACCGGCACATTGGACATCGTACCTGTTACCGACTATTCAAGGATGCTGATGTATGTGGGGATTATGATTCCTATGCATAATGAGTACGACAAAGCGCACAACCAGGTACGGAGCTCTTTCCAGGAACCATTCAGTCTTTTCACAAAACGTGTTCCTGCAGGCAACTACAAAAAGCTACCCGTGCCCATGAACTTTGCAGCAGCAGGATTGCCCATGTATGAATTCATCAACAACAGCTGCCGGTCAGGATATTTCAAAATGAGCGGCAACCATTTCTTCATCTCGCTCACAGGCGAAAATGAATCTGAAATCTATATCCCCTGGCAAAAAAGGTAAATCAGGTTAGAACTGGAAGTAAATCGGGATCATAGGTTGCGTGCTTTTTACCTGCACCAGCAACCAAATGAAAGCTACCATGATGGCTACGCTACCTGCTACCGGGATACGTCCCAGTATTTTCTCTAGAGAAAATTCCACTTTTGAAGGCAGGAAGTGTAATATAAAGCCAAGTATCATCACCCAGAATACAGCGGTATAGCCGTTGTACAGTTCCAGCGCAATTTCTGGCTGGAAGTCATATACCACCTGGTGGATCAGCGACCAGGCATCGTGGAAGGTAGATGCTTTGAAGAATACCCAGCAGAAACACACAAAGTGGAACGTGATAAGCAC
Source organism: Chitinophaga sp. G7 BAM 1005 (assembly GCF_057126945.1). Taxonomy (NCBI): domain Bacteria; kingdom Pseudomonadati; phylum Bacteroidota; class Chitinophagia; order Chitinophagales; family Chitinophagaceae; genus Chitinophaga; species Chitinophaga sp. G7 BAM 1005. The sequence goes on from NZ_CP181478.1 coordinate 6,381,134, forward strand.
ACCCAGGATCTTCAGGAAACCGGCTTTCCATCCGGTGATCACTGTTTTGCTTTTCTTCAGGTAGTCGATACGCACTTTATCAATCGCCAGCGCACCGCCGTGCATTGCTCCCCAGAAAATGAAGTTCCAGCTGGCGCCATGCCAGAAACCACCAATCAGCATCGTCAGCGCCAGGTTAACATACTGGCGCACCTTGCCTTTGCGGTTACCGCCAAGCGGTATATACAGGTAATCCCTCAGCCAGCTGGACAGGGAAATATGCCAGCGGCGCCAGAACTCTGTAATGGAAGAACTCTGGTAAGGAGAATCGAAGTTAGGCGGAATTTTAAAACCCGTCCACCGGGCAATACCCAGCGCCATATCAGAATAACCGGAGAAATCGCAATAAATCACCAGCGCATAGCCATACACACCCATCAAACATTCCAGGCCCGTATGCTTGCTGGGATCATCAAAAATATATTGTACAAAGTTCTGATAAATGAAATCCGAGATCACAATCTTCTTGAATAATCCCCCCATGATCAGGTACATCCCCTTGCCAATGTCCTGGGAGCTGAGACGATAAGGCATGGAGATCTGCGGAATAAAATCTGCCGCGCGCACGATAGGCCCCATCATCAGTTTCGGGAAGAAAGACAGGAAGAAAAGATAATCCATGAAATTATTTACCGGCTTAATTTCATCCCGGTAAACATCTATGGTATAGCTAAGATTTTCGAAAGTATAAAAGGAGATACCAATGGGCAGGATCAGCTTCAGCGTAGAAATGTGCCCCGCTGTGATGTCGTTGATCATCCCTATAAAGAAGTTGGTGTATTTGAAATAAAACAGCAGCCCTATGTTCAAGAAGATACTTAGTATCAGCAGTGATTTCTTCACTTTTTTGTCGGGGCTTTCATGGATCCATCTCGACAAATTAAAATCCACAATCGCTGAAAGTATGACCAGTCCTACGTAGTAGCCGCACGCTTTATAAAAGAAATAAAGTGAAAATACCGTATACACCCATACCCTGGCGGTTTTATTCCTGCTTGCCAGCAGGTAACACATCAGGAATATCGCAAAATAATAAAAGAAGAACCCACTGTTAAAAAGGACCGGGTCTGACTCATGGTACGACAGTTCGTATAACAGTTTATTAATGTCGATCATCGGAGGTTACTGGATTTTTCTTTGTTTGCTGTATATAATGTGTATAAGAACGTCGCAGGGCTTCATATAATAATTGTCCCTGTAACTGATATCCTCTTGCATTAAAATGAATATGGTCGGGTGCCCATGCTCCTGCAAATCTACTTTTCTGCGCTTTATTCACCGCATTAAAATTCCAGCAGGCAATGCCATATTGCCGGGCATATCCCATGATTTGCTGTGTTACCATAGAGATATACGGATTGGGATAATACGCAGTATGGTATATCGTTTTGTATTTCTTTTTACCTACTTTTTTTCGGGTGGCTTTCCGCACCGCACGCATACAATCAGGTGGCGTGGTAAGCAGGATATTTACGGAAGGGTCCTGTTCCCGGATAAGCGTTACTGTTTTATCTATTTCATCCCGGAAGGCCAGCGGGTCCATTCTGCCGCCATAGGCTTCATTGGTACCCAGGGAAATGATGACCAGTTTGGGTTTCAGTACAGCCATTTGTGCCAGCAGGATGTTGCTGATTTCATTGTAGTGTTGAAACATCGCGCCGTTGATACCTACGCTGTGGTACAGCACCCCGTTGCGGCTGTTTTCCATAATGGCGCCGTAAAACCTGAAAGGACCGCTACCGGCGCCTTCCCATCTTGCCTGGAAAGATTGTGACGTTTGTAAAAAATCGAGTGTTGCTTTGCTCAGGGTAGAAGAACCGGGAAAAGGTGCAGGCGTTACCGTTACGGTAGCATCCGGCACTACCAATGTGTTGTTGGTATTTCCGGCATCATACAGCAGGGTTACTTTACGGAAATTATTATCCATCTTGCCGTCTGTTTTACCGGTGAAAGACAAGGTAGGCGCATTGTTCTGGGAAATGATGGCAATAGCGCCGGGTCCCAGCACATCAGATTTATTACGATCCACCACTCTTTCCGATGTCCATCTTACGGTGCTGTTCCACTTGAAATCATCCGGGCCGTTGGTGCCTGCCAGGTTGTAGGGAAATACAAATCCTCTCCCGGCATAACCAAACCGGTTCTGCAACAGGGAAGCAACGGTAAGTGGGAAAAAGCCAGCCTGCACATGTGAATCGCCCAGGTGCAGGATGGATATTACATTACTATCTGCCTCATAAAGCGAGGAAAAAAAACGATACAAGGCAGTGTCCTGCTGGATAGCGCCGGCATCTGCTGATTGTTGTGCATAAGTTGTAAATCCGCTGAGTATCAGTAAAAGCACTGCCACCCATTTCGCGCTAAGGTTGTTGTGCCTGACTGTATTCATTCATAATAGCTTTGTAAAGCAGCGATCCTACTTTGGCTGCTCCCGTTCTGTTAAAGTGCGTATAGTCTTTGTTGGCCATCACAGTGTCTCCCTCTACCCACTTTACCATAGCGCCTTTTCCGCCCATAGCGGCGAAAAGGTTCCAGTAGGCTGTACCGTGGCCGGCGGCCAGGTTGTGCTGAACTTTCAGCAATGCTTCCACACCGGGTGCGGTAATATATTTGTCGGCTTTTCTGTAAGATTTATCGGCAGTACCAATGATCAGGAATGAAGTCGCCGGCAGATCCCGGCGAAGGGAGTCCATTACTTTCTTCATCGGGCGTTCATACCAGCTGTAGTCAGTGAGCTCCGGACGGAACAACACATTGGCGCCGTAGTGCATTACCACCAGGTCGTAAGGCCGTTCCTGCTGCATGCGACGGACCATACTGGCAGACAAGCGGCCCAGCTCCACGCCACTGATACCTCTGAACGAATAGTTATCCACGTAAACACCATCCCCGTTTTCAAAGCAAACACCATAAAAAGGCATTGCGCTGCCGGCATTACGGAGCGTTACAGACGTGGCGCCTGTATCCTGCTGCAGATCCAGCCTGTTCACCGGTTCGGCGCCTGAAAGCGTATAGGCTTTATCGTTAATAGTGATAGTGCCGGCTTCAGCAGGACCGTACAATACGGATACTTCCCGGAATTTGTCGAGCAAAGGCTTTTTCACAGGAGAATACCTCACCCAGCTGTTTCCGCCGGGATAAAAAGTATGCCCTGATAAACCCAGGGTGACATTGGACGGTGGTGAATTTTTATAGTGATAATCTTTCCAGTCGGTGGAAAAAGTATGGGTGATAGTAGTTCTGAAAGAGGCTACCACAGAGGTTACGGGAACAAATCCCACGCCTCCGCCTCCGAAGTAGTGCTGTAAGCTGTCGCGCAGATCGCCGGTGATCAGGTCGCCTTCAATCATGGAGTCGCCGAAATAGGCAATCCTGACTTTGCGGCGTTTACCGGCTTTCAGTTCTTTGAGAGCGGCGAGGAATTGTTTCATCCCTACAATAGAATCGCCGGGTACCGGGGAAGCATATTCCATGATGCCGGTATACGACATGAAGTTATGGGTGTGATCCGGATTAGGCACATCCGGATTAACACGGGTGCTATCTAAACCAGAAAGCTTACTGCTGTCGTTGCCGGCTGCAGTAAGCTTTTGATCGTCCGGGGAAGTGGAATTTGTTCTCAGGTCTGATAACATATCCAGCTTCCGGAATTGAAAGTCTTTGTATGAAAAAGTGTAATTGAGCTGTGAAAGCCCTACTACACAAACTAAAGTTCCAAGAATAATATAAAACGGATAGGCAGACTTATTTTTGCCGGACATAGTTTATGATCTGTTGCACATCACTGATCGCCTGCTGCCGGCATGCCTACGGTTAACCATTTTTCTGATTCCGTTGCCACGCTATCCATACTTGCGTCCAGCTTATACAATTTATAGCGGTTAATAATATTTGTCACTCGTCTGATCCATTCATGACCGGCAGATGAATAACCGCTATGGTTCATTTTTTTGAGCCACAGCGCAAATTCGGGGTTTCCCTTCATTTCGCCGAACCATTTCTTGCGTGCCAGTACTTCCACAAAATGCTCATAGGAAGCCATGTCTGACACATATTGCTTGTACACGGACCTGGCTCCTGGTTTTGCCTTGGAAATGTTATTTTTCCCTACAATCCCGAAGTGGTTATGCAGCAACTTTGCATTTCTACTTGTTCCGGTGCCTGATTCCAGCATGGCTATCCCCAGGATAACACTTGCCGGAATACCAGTTTCCTGCATCAATTCTACAGAAACCGGTTTAAATTTCTTTAAATAACTGTTTGTGGATTGTTGTGCAAACCCAACATTGCTGAGCATTAGCAATAATAACACCGCACATAACCATACTGTCCTCTTAAAGAATGTTGAAATTCTCATGGTAGTATTTTTTGATACAGGTGATAGTTCCTTCTTTGTTTTCAGCATCATTTCTTATCTCACATATCAACGATGATCACACCGCAATATTACTTTAAAAATTTAAATAATACGTTCTCCGCTTTTTCTTATCTAACCCGTTAATCTCTTGTTAAAAAAATTGTACCTCATATTTGTGCCAATCCCCTTTGATGCGGCACTTTGCCATATCAAAGGGGATTTTAGCGACAAAAGCATTCTCTTTTGCAAAGACCATGCCGGCAATAGCAGCTTCTGCCATTTAACTGGTGGCAGCCATACTGGGTTATTGCTTTACCAGACTGATCTTCAATTCGTTAAGCTGTACCTGGTCTATTGCAGCGGGTGCATCCAGCATTACATCGCGTCCGGAGTTATTTTTCGGGAAAGCGATAAAGTCGCGGATACTTTCACTACCACCCAACAGCGAACACAGGCGGTCAAATCCGAAAGCAATACCTCCGTGTGGTGGTGCACCATATTCAAATGCACCTAACAGGAAGCCAAATTTATGTTCTGCCTCTTCCTTGCTCATTCCCAGGGCTGCAAACATTTTCTGCTGCAGGTCGCGCTGGAAAATACGGATGGAACCACCCCCTACTTCTGTGCCGTTTAAAACTATATCGTAGGCGTTAGCCTTAATTTTAGCGTATTGTGAAGGATCATCCATCAGAGCAATCTGCTCTGGCTTTGGTGACGTAAACGGATGGTGACGGGCCACCCAGCGGTTTTCCTCTTCGGCATATTCAAATAACGGAAAGTCTATAACCCACAACGGTTTAAAGTCGTTTTTGTTGCGTAAACCAAGGCGTTCACCCATTTCCAGGCGGAGTTCGCTGGCAGCTTTACGGGTACGCTCTTCCTTGCCAGCCAGCACCAGGATAAGATCTCCGGGTTGCGCCTGACATTTTTGCGCCCATAATTTCAGCTGTTCTTCATCAAAAAACTTATCCACAGAGCTCTTCAGTGTGCCGTCTGTGTTATAACGGAGATAGATGAGCCCGCTCATGCCTATCTGCGGACGTTTTACCCAGTCGGTCAGTTCATCCAGCTGTTTGCGGGTGTATTCAGCACAACCTTTGGCAGCAATAGCCACTACCAGTTCTGCATCGTCAAATACTTTAAAGCCCTTATTCTTTGCGGTATCGTTCAGGTTTACCAGCTTCATTTCAAAGCGGATATCCGGTTTGTCGTTACCATAATATTCCATCGCATCATCGAAAGTCATCCGCGGAAAAGCATCCGGGAACTCGATTCCTTTTATTTCCCTGAAGATGTGCTTCAGCATATGCTCAAAGGTGCTCAGAATGTCTTCCTGGTCTACAAAGCTCATTTCACAGTCGATCTGTGTAAACTCCGGCTGGCGATCTGCACGCAGATCCTCATCCCTGAAACATTTTACGATCTGGTAGTAACGGTCGTATCCACTCACCATCAGCAATTGCTTAAAGGTTTGCGGCGACTGTGGCAGCGCATAAAACTCGTTGGGGTTCATGCGGCTGGGTACTACGAAATCGCGGGCGCCTTCCGGGGTAGATTTGATCAGGAAAGGCGTTTCTATATCCATAAAACCAGCGGTGTGCAGGTAGTTACGTGCAGCACGTCCTACCTGGTAGCGCAGTTCCAGGTTTTGTCTTACAATATTACGGCGCAGATCAAGGAAGCGGTATTTCATCCGCAGCTCATCTCCTCCGTCGGTATCATCCTGCAAGGTAAACGGCGGTGTTTTAGCCGCATTGAGGATGGTAAAATCGCTCACTGTGATTTCAATATCACCGGTAGGGATGTTCTTATTTTTATTAGAACGCTCGGTTACGGTACCTTTTACCTGGATCACAAATTCACGGCCCAGCGGCTGTGCGTCCAGTTTTGTATTCAGGCTTTCACCGAACAGCAATTGAGTGATACCATAACGGTCTCGCAGGTCAAAAAAATTGATGCTGCCAAACTTTCTTACTGTCTGTATCCATCCGGCCAAAGTTACTTCCTGGCCCACCTGTTCCATTCGTAATTCCCCGCAAGTGTGCGTCCTATACATGCGTAAATAGTTGATTTAGTTAGTTTTATGGTTGAATTACGGGACAAGTAATCTTCAATTGGCGACCACTATCCAGTTGTTCACTTATACCCATAAGGGGGGCAAAGATACGGTTTGGATCGGGCATTTTATGCCCGATGTATGTTAAAAATATCGCCTGAGGTTTATTTCCGGCATCAGTGGCGCATCAGCAACCAGCACATCCCTGAAATGAGCCGCCATAAAAGGCGCCAGCGAGCAACCCTTTGTTCCAAGCCCGTTAAATAACCCTACAGACGGCAACGCCGGATGAAAACCGGCTATCGGGCGGCGGTCGTTTCCCGATGGCCGCACCGCCGACAACTGGTCCACTATTTCATAAGGCGCCTTCAACAGCTGTACGAGGCTCTTTTCCAGCACTTCCCGCTGCTTTGCGGTCGGATGGTCATCTTCATAATCCCACACGAAAGAAGACCCTGCCCAGAACAATCCGTTGTCCTGCGGCACCAGCGTAATCCCTTTCTTTATGATGTCCACGGTTTCCAGCCCCGGTATCTTCACCAGCAATACTTCTCCCTTATTGGGCAAAAATTTTATCTCCTTAAAAAAAGGAAGCCCGGTAGTGCCTACCCCATCGCAGAAAATAATTTTACGGGCGGTAATATCTTTATAGGTAACTCCTTCTTCCGTAATTTCCAGGTCCGCCACATCCAGGCGAATTTCCAGCAGCGCTTCCTGCGCCTGTAAATATTGCCGGTAAGCCGGCAATAATGCACGGAGGTTCACCGTAGCGCCATGTACAATGGCTGCGCCGTGAGGCTGATCCAGGAAGGCTTCATATTTTAACACCGCCGGCAGCTCCGTATATTCATTACCGGTAGTTTTATTCAGAAAGGCTTCCCGCATCTGCAGCGAAGGAAAAACAGTCCATAGCTGACGCTCCGTAAAAACCGGTACCTGCAGCAAATCCGCTAACTCCCTGTAGGTAGTTTTTGCGAAAGGGTATATCATATCATACATCCAGGCCGGTTCAAACCTGCGGCCCGATACCGGGTTAATGATCCCTGCAGCCACCCTCGAAGCGCTGTTGGGTTTGGCATCGTCGATAACAATTACTTTTTTCCCTGCCTGCAACAGGAACCAGCTTAACATGGTTCCTGCAATTCCCTGCCCTATGATAAGGTAATCTGCTTTCCTCATATCCTCAAAAATAGCAATAAAAAAAGGGCTGATGGACAACTCCATCAACCCTTCTGAAACTATATGGCAATAATTTACTCGGTGACTTTTACATTAAGACCGCTGCTATGTGCTGAAAACTCCGGTGCATACATACACTGGGCGGTGCTGATACCGTTGGAAAATTTACCCTGGTGGGTAACAAACAACGAGTATTCAAACACATAAGTTCCCTTGGGCAGATAACTGAAGAAGAAATCTGTGGAGGCATCCCGGGTGCTTTCATAATAGCTTAATCCATCCTGCCATTTGCTGGCGCTGATTACATTGACAGGCTCAAAACAGGCCGCCCGCATGTCTTTCAGGTGGATGTACTCCATTTGCCTGTCGGCGCGCAACACGATCCGCACCTTCACCTTGTCTCCTACTTTCAGCTCATTGCCATCGGTGATTTTGGTGAGTACCGGTCCTTTATCGCTGTTCACTTCTTTGAACAGTTCTTTTTCCAGTACCAGCGGTGTAGCGGCAGCAGTAATTTTATCGAGGTCTTCAAAGTACTGCCAGTACACGGCGCCCCACGAAGGTTGTCCTTTACTATCCCTCAGGGTTACACTGATGTTGCCCATATCCGGCTTTACTGCTTTTGCGTCTATCCTTTCTTTAAAATAGCCGGTACCTGCTTCTGTTGCGGCAGGTTTCACAGTAGTATTTCCAAGTTGTATGGTTACTTCCGGAGAAGCAGCCAACCAGTTACTGCCTTGCAGCAACATAGCGTAGCAGGCATCTGCAGTAGCTTTGGTGGTATGCCAGTTATTGGTTTGTTTACTTTTCAGCAACCAGGTTTTCATATCCGCCACTGCATCGGCGTCTTTGCCTGCTACCTGGAAGGCTTCAATCAGCAATGCCTGTGTTTCAATAGGCGCCTGGTACCAGTTGTAACCACTGGTTACATCTTTCCAGTACATACCCATTTCTTTACTGTTCATGGCATTTTCCTTCAGCGATTTTAATATAGCCGCCGGCGTTACCTGGTCGTTCTTTTTGAACTGCGATAATGCAATCATGCCTTGTGCATAGCGGCTTTGCTTCGTCCAGTATTTCTGCTGCTGTGCGTAATAGAAGTCAAACGACTTCTTCATGGCGGCAGGTACCGGTTTGTCGAAGAAGCTGCGGGCGTACAGGTAGTGGATTTGTATCTGATTGATCTGTTCTTCTTTCAGGTTAGCCTTTGCTTTGATTAACTTATAATAATCTGCATCCAGCTCTTTATCGAGGTAGTCGATGGCCTTCAACGCCATGTCGGTAGCTGCGGGATCTTTTTCCGTTGTAAGCTGTTGTAAATGACCTAAGCCTGCAACAATGTATTGTGTGAGGAAGCGGTCTTTCCACATACCGGTAAACCAGGGAAAAGCGCCATCCGGCAATTGTTTGGCCGTCAACTGATCTAACGCCGATTTTCTTTCCTTCTGCATCCGTTGCAGATCAAACAGCAGGGCGATATTCTTTTTCTGCTGTGTTTCATTTTTTGCTTCCAGCACCCACGGCGTTTGTTGCAGCAACACTGATTTCAGCTCTTCATTCTTTGCCAGGTTGCTTTGCAACGCAGCGGTATCAGTGATTTTCCATTTATCAAAAATGGCCTTTAAACCGGGTGTGGCGTTGGTAATATGTGTAGCCAATGCGTTGGCATAATAGCGGTTAAATACCTGCTCAGCGCATTCGTACGGGAACTCCATCAGGTAAGGCAATGCCTGTACTGCGTACCAGGCAGGGTTGCTGGTATATTCCACGGTAACGCCATGCTGTACAATTGTTTGGGAAGAATCGCTGTGCAATAATTTCCCGAAGATAAAGTCATGTTTGCCATCGCCGCGAACCGGTAATGGGAGCGACTCTGTCACCAGCATCCGGTTGGTTAACACCGGCAATGCATTTTCTTCTCCATCGCTGAAACTTCCTGCCTGCGCGGTAACCCGGTATATGAGCGCGCTCTGGAATCCGTGCGGGATCTGGATCGGGAAGGTTACCACGGTACTTTGTCCGGCTTTGGCGGTAAAGTGTTGCAGCGGGAAAATGTTCTGGAACCATCCGTCCACCGGCTGCATGGTAGTAGCATCCAGCAGTTCCAGGTGTGCCTGGCCTATCAGTTGGGAGTCGGACAGGTTGCTCACTTTAGCCGTGAATTCCATTTTATCCCCTTCACGTACAAACCGGGGGGTATTGGGCTGGATCATCAGCACTTTCTGTGTAACAATGCTGGTGCTGGTATACCCAAAAGCCAGTTCTTTTGTATGTGCCAGACCCTGGAAGTTCCATTTGGTAAGGGCTTCCGGAACGGTAAACTCAAAGGTGATATTGCCGTCTTTGTCTGTGCGGAGATCCGGGAAGAAGAAGGCGGTTTCCTGGAAGTTTTTACGGATAGAAGGAGCCGTTGGTTCCTCTCCGCCTGCCGGCTCTTTTTCTCCGGCAGTCTTGTTGGCAATAACTTTATCAGCAATTGCGTCGTCAGCCAGTGTTGCTGCCGGAGCGGGGGCCTGGGCCATTTCCTGCACTGCTATGCCACCTACCGCTGCAGAGGCTTTCATTCTTTTTGTAGTTGCAGTCCCCCTTATCAGGATCCGGCCTCCGCCAGAGCCATCCGTCATGTTCCAGTCGAACAGGTTCAGCATTTCATAAGTCTTTTCCTCAGCAGGATGCGATTTCCCTTCCTGGTCATACAGTCCTGTAGATACATCCATTTTGAAATTCTCCCTGCCGTTAAACCTCAGTATATTATTTACATAAGGGTAGATAGCCGGCTGGTACCATTTGTGTGGCAAAAATTCATCCAGGGACGCATCATACATGGAGGCAAGCATTTCGGCTGCTGCTTTTTCATTCTTATACCCGGATATCTGTGCAGTCCACTTTTCTTTTTCTCCCGGTAATAATTTATCGCGATGGGTGCCCAGCTTTATTTGCAGATCTTTGTTATCCCAGTTGACCGTTACCGTTGTCTCAACAGTAAACACCCGGTTGTCTTTTACAAACACATAGGCCAGCGATATATTTCCCCGGTCATTTTCTGTTACGGGAAAATCCAGCTGCTTTACACCGGAGAGTTCCAATGTGGAAAGTACTTCCGGCGCAACCACTGTTCTCTTTGTTTGAATCAGGTGTACATTACCAGCAGAGGAGCCCAGCAGGATAGTGGCCGTTTTACCCGGCGACACCACAGCGGAAATGGGATAGGTCCACAAATATGCAGGCGCCGGTAATGTTTTCGGATGAGCGTCTATTAACTCGAAAGTTGTTTTCTGCACAACAGCTTCGTTGTTTTTATCTTTCGCGCTTACTTCCAGTTCATAAAATCCCGGAGCCAGCTTTTTGGTGTCCAGCACTACTTTTCCTTCCGGGTTGCCTTTAACGGTTTCCTGGATCACTGCCGCCTGGCGGGGCCAGTTTTGAAGATCGTCTTCCGCTTTATAAATATCTACCGGAAACGCCTGTACGTAACTGGCTTCGTCCATTACAAACTGATCGGGCGTTTCCCAATAGCGGGGACGCAGCAGGCGCTTGTTAGGGGTGAGCGGTTTTATCTGCACAGTAAGGTTCGCAGGCTCAAAGGCGCCGTTCAGGTTACGGGAATAAATCTTCAGTTCCTTAAAATCGTCGGGGTGCAGGCGAGCCGGCGCATTCACCACAATTTCCATCGACTGATACCCCACGCTGATCGTTTGGTCGCCGCTGCGGGTTTCACCGTTAAGATCGGTTACATCCGCATGTACCACATAGGTAAATACCGGTTTGGTGGCCGGGTCTACAGACTTATCGCTGAGTGCAGGAAACTGTACACGGAAGGCGCCGTTGGCGTCAGTAGTGGTTTCTCCATGAACAATTTCGCGGGAGGAACCATACGGCGCGGCTATCTTATAAAATAACCACGGGTAAGGAAAACGTACCCGCCGCTCTACGCGGTAGGTTACTTTGGCGCCGTCGATATTGTTACCGGCAAAGGCCAGGGCTTTTGCATTGGCAGTAACGGTATCCCCTATACGATAAGTGCTTTTTATGGTATCAAACTGCACATAGAATTTAGGGCGCTTGTATTCTTCTACCTGGAAAGCGAGGTATCCGTTGCCGATCTCATCTCTCAGGCTGTAACTGCCGTTCATGCGGCCTTCCGGCAATATAAATTTCCCGGAATAGGCGCCGAATTCGTTGGTGGTTACTTTAATTGAATCTGCTTTATCGCCGTTGGCGTCGTACAACGACAAAGTAGTTTTGTAATTAGTGAGTATATCGCTACCGGTTTCATTAGTGCGTTTCTTTAAAACGATCCCTTTAAAGTAAATGGTTTGTCCGGGGCGGTAAATGCTCCTGTCGGCAAACAGGAACGTTTGCGCCTTTGGTTCTTCCGTGCGTTCATAATTGGTATAATAATAACGGTGTGAATCGATATACAGCTCATCCTGTCCATTTTTCCAATGCAGCCGCAGGTAATTATTTTGCTTCAGGGGGGCAGGCTTTACGCGGCCATCGTTACCGGTGGTGAGGTTTTCCACCAGTACCCATTCTTCTGTATTATCGTTGTTCTTATTCCTCAGCAACTGCAGGTTGATGCCAGCCAAAGGCTTACCGGTGGTACGATGCAGGGCATAATACGTGGTGCCGTTTTCTATATAGCTGATATTGGATACCCAGGTCATTTGCATGGCCATAGGATTGTTTTTCAGGGCAAACTGCGGGTCGGCGCTGGATAACAGCATATAATGGCCGGCAGGCAGTGCGTCTATTTTAATTTCTGCTTTGTGGGTGATATAATCCTGCGGATCGGGCAGGGTTTGTTCCCAGGATTTTATGGCGGGGCGCGACAGCATCAGCTGCCAGTAGGTATTTGCCTGGTCGCGGTAGTTGCCCTGTGCCTTGCGTAACAGCTTCAGGAAGGTTTCATCCACTTTAAAAACGCGCAGGTAGATCTTATTAAGATTCTTATATCTTACCAGTGTTCTGAACGGCAGCTCCGGAACATTTACGGTTTCTGTTGCCAGCTCCAGGAATTGCTCGCTGATCTGGTCCAGCATGTAAGCGCAGGACGCACCTCCGGAGGATTTGGGAGCCAGTGCCACTGCTTTTTCGCAAATGGCTTTCGCTTTCTTTATATGATCTCCTTTTGCGTCATCAGCAGCTTCTCCTTTCTGCATATAATAAGACGCCTGCATAACCATTACGGCCGTCACTTCTTTTTCACCGGCGTAGGCTAATGCCATCTGATCGAGCGCCTGGAGGTAAAGCGCATCTTTATTTTCCGTTACTGCCACCTGGTTCATCCAGGCAATTCTTTCCACATCCACATCCAGTAACGCGGCTTTATCGCCGGCATGCAGGCGGATCAGTTCCTGCAGGATCAGCAGGGCGTGATATTGCAGGGAGGCGCTATCGGCGCTGGTGAAGTGATGTGCTGCAAAAGTGGCGGCAGGCGCAAAGGCGGCAGGGTCGTTAAGTTCAAACTGGTTGGTGGGATTGGTAATGGTCGCTTCTCCCGATTTAAAATAATCCAGGGCGCGGTGGGCCAGCAAATCGTACAGGGTTGGCCGTAATTGCCGGGTATTTCCTTTAATGATAATGGGTTCAAAGGCCGTGAGGTTTGTTTTCTCCAGCATTTCCCGGTTGAACAGCGACGCCTGGTAGGCGGCAGTAATTTCCTGGTGCAGCCGGTCGGCCCCCCAGGTGCTTACATCCGTTCCCTCGTTGCCGGCAATGGCGGTGCGGTTATAAAACCGGTATCGGTTATGCTGAAAATACCGGTACAGCATTTCGGCTTTGATGCTTTGAAGAATGGCCTTCTGTGCGCCGGTAGCAGCGGTGATCTCCCCATCCATTTTTTGCATATTGAGCAGGGTGCTGCTATCGTTGATCTCCGCGTTGTACTTCATCTGGTAGATGAGCGCTTTGATTTGTTGTGCCGTTGCCTTGTCTTTTACAGCGTGGGCATAAATATCATTAACTACTTCCAGGGCCGATTTAGGTAATCCCTTTTCTTCCAGTGCGCTAATTTTCTTCCAGGAGTTATCGTAGTTGAACTGGGCCATCATCTTGTTGCTGCTAAAGATTAAAACAATGAATATTCCAATGAATAAACGCATATAGGATCGTTATTTACAGTAAGTTACTTTTTTTACTGAGGATGCCGGTGCGGGCATGGTTTCCATAAAGGGGAACAAAAAAAGGTGAAAAGTGTTGGAATAGCTCTCCTTCACTTTTCACCTTATATAATTTTACCGGCAGATAATTATGCCAGGACTGCTGCTTTACTTAATACTTCTGCCATTGTTTTACCAATGTTGGCAGGGCTTTCTACTACGTGAACACCACATTCTGCCATGATCTTCATTTTTGCAGCGGCGGTATCTTCAGCACCACCAATGATAGCACCTGCGTGCCCCATACGGCGTCCCGGAGGCGCGGTTTGGCCGGCGATGAAACCAACTACCGGTTTAGTACCGTTTGCCTTGATCCACTGGGCGGCTTCCGCTTCCATGCTGCCACCAATTTCACCGATCATGATGATACCTTCTGTTTCAGGATCGTTCATCAGCAGTTCCACAGCATCTTTGGTAGGGGTACCGATGATAGGATCTCCACCAATACCGATGGCGGTAGAAACGCCTAAGCCAGCTTTTACTACCTGGTCGGCTGCTTCATAAGTTAAAGTACCGGATTTGGATACGATACCGATCTTACCTTTTTTGAAGATAAAGCCAGGCATGATACCTACTTTAGCTTCATCTGCAGTGATAACACCAGGGCAGTTTGGTCCGATGAGGCGGGTAGTTGTACCCTGCAGGAAATTCTTCGCCTTGATCATATCCTGTACAGGAATACCTTCGGTGATACATACCACCAGAGCAATACCAGCTTCGGTAGCTTCCATGATGGCGTCAGCTGCAAATGCAGGAGGTACAAAAATGATAGAAACATTTGCACCGGTTGCCTTTACGGCATCGGCTACCGTGTTGAACACCGGGCGTTCCAGGTGTGTGCTGCCACCTTTACCGGGTGTAACACCACCCACTACCTGGGTACCATATTCGATCATCTGTGTAGCGTGGAAAGTACCTTCAGTACCGGTAAATCCCTGAACAATCACTTTGCTATCCTTATTAACTAAAACACTCATCGCGCTTGTTTTATTGGTTTAATATTATATGTCTGATTCTTCTGGACGGCAAAAATAAGCCGATTTCCATAATTCTGCAATTTAGTGCCTTTAAGATAAAGCTACCAATTGGTTTGGAAAATAATTGGCAACAAATAAGGAGTGTTCGCAAGCCAGCAGTGCCAATAATAACAGATCTAAATACTATATATTATCTTTTTTACTGATAATCATATACTTTACTACTCTCCCTGTTCCTTTTTCAGCTGCTCCCGCCATTTTCCGTCTTTAAATAATTCCAGCTGCCGCATTTCTTTCGCTTCCCGCAGGAACTCGGAAGCAAAAATGAAGTCGTTTAATTTCTGGTCCTTGCTGAATACGATATCTTTATTACTACCCTCCCACTGTTTCTGGCCCTGGTACATATATACAATATGGTCGCCGCTTTCCATTACGGTGTTCATATCGTGGGTATTAATAACCGTAGTAATATTGTATTCCTGGGTGAGTTCTGTAATGAGCTTATCAATAAGCAGGGAGGTTTGCGGGTCCAGACCGGAGTTGGGCTCATCGCAGAAAAGATATTTCGGGTTGAGCACAATGGCACGGGCAATGCCCACCCTTTTCTTCATCCCGCCGCTGATTTCAGCAGGGAACTTTTTAGCGGCTTCTTTCAGCTGCACCCTTTCGAGGCATTCTGCTACCCTGGCTTTTTTCTCTTTCAGGGTGCCTTTACCAAACATTTCCAGGGGAAACATCACATTCTGTTCAACGGTCATACTGTCGAACAGGGCAGACCCCTGGAACAGCATGCCTATTTCCTGGCGTATTACCTTCTTCTCTTTTTCATCCATCGCGGTAAAGTCCTGTTTATCGTACAATACTTTACCATCGTCAACGCCCATCAGTCCTACAATGCACTTCATCATCACAGTTTTACCGCTACCGCTGGCGCCAATGATGAGATTCACTTTACCGGGTTCCATTATTGTTGATACGCCCTTCAGTATTTCCTTATCCCCAAAACCCTTTTTTATGTCTTGCAGTTCAATCATGATTACAGTAATATGGCCGTTAATGCGTAGTCCATGAATAATATCAGCACGCAGCTCACCACTACGGCAGTAGTGCTGGCTTTACCTATTTCCAGTGCGCCACCGGTTACGTTATAGCCGTAATAAGCAGATACGCTGGCAATAATAAACCCGAAAGTATAGGATTTGGCCATCGCAAAAAATACGTTGTATGCCTTGAACTCCTGCCGGAGCCCCTGCATAAACTGCTCGGCAGAAATAATGCCCGAAAGCACCCCTGCTTCCTTGCCACCCCAGATACCCAGGAAACCCGCAATGGCTACCAGCACCGGTATCATCAGCACTGCGGCCATAATTTTAGGCGCTATCAGGTATCCTTTAGTATTGATCCCCATAATTTCAAGGGCGTCAATCTGTTCAGAGATCCGCATGTTACCCAGTTCTGAGGCTATTTTTGATCCGATTACGCCCGCCAGTACGATACAGGTAAGCGTTGGCGCAAATTCCAGGATAATAGTATCTCTTACCACCTGCGCGATGGTACTTTTTGGAATGATAGGGCTTACCAGCTGATACGCCGTTTGTAAGGTAGTTACCCCTCCCATAAACAGGGAAATAATAAATACTATCCCAAACGACCCTACGCCGATATCCACACATTGCTGCATAAATTGCTTCCAGTACATCTTCATGTTTTCCGGGCGGGAAAACATGCCTTTGAGCATGAGCAGGAAGTTTCCGAAATGATAGAAGAATTTGAACTCCATAACTGATCAAAGATAGGAAGGATTTTTTCAATCATATCCTAATTTAAGATTTAATGCAGGGCTTAACGTAAACTACTCACCAGTAAACGCTTCAGGCTACGCTCAATAATCTCTCCCATCGTTTTACAACGGGAAAATACGGCATCATGATAATATTCCGCCAGCTCATCCCCCAGCTGCTGGATCTTTTCAGGGAAAGAAACGCGATCTGTCATGATCACATCCCGCAGGTCTTTGATGCGGTGCCGCTGCACTTTAATACGACGGGCAATTACCGCACGTTCTTCCTGCTGATACTGTTTTACTACTTCTGCATTGAGATGTTTAATGGCGAGGTCCACAAATACCCGGTTCTCTTTAAAGTACTGCGGCATATATAAAGTGCGCCTGCCTTCGTAAAACTGCTGGTCAAAATCAATGGCGCGGATACGGAACTGTACATCATCAAAGTCCGGGGTAATATCAAAAATGAAATTATAGGAACGCATGTCGCCCAGCAGCCGGACAAAGCACCGTTCATTGAACTTTACAAATTCCTTGGCGATACGTTTCGGGTTAAATTCCGGCCTGTTCAGGTAATGCAGAATAAACTGATCGCCCGGCACCCCGGCGATATGTTCTTCCACGAGGGTATTACCATCGATCAGGAAGTTCATCCAGTAGGGAGATAAAATATGCTCCAGTTCCAGGCCATAAATACGGGAGGCATCGGCAATCTTGATATAAAAATAGTCGTATACTTCGTTGTAATTATTAACAATCTTAATCCGGAAAGGATGGGAATTCCCGAAAGTACAGTAATCGATCCGCTCAATATGCAGGTGCTCTTCCGCCGTTTGGTCGCCACCGGCCTTCAGAATGGAGTACACCCGTTTTAACCCCGCATGGATGGAGCCCACCATACTCTGGGGATAAAATACGGTTTCCCACAAAGTATCTTTCCCTTCCTTGTCATACACCGATATGGCCTGATCATAATACCGCAACTCCTCGTAAGATATAGGCAGCTTCACTTCCCGCTCATACATTTTAAGGTAATTGCGGAAAGCGGAGTTGATCGGAAAAAATATCTTCTTTCGGGAAATAGTTTGCATATAGCGGATTTTGTCTTTCTCAGGATTACGCTGATTTTACTGATTAGCTTGATTTTTATTTTTTTGATTTTATAAATGATTAAGGGAGATAATAGCGAATATAGCGGATTTTGTCCTTCCCGCTGATTACGCTGATTAGCTTGATTTTACTTTTTTGGTTTAATAAGGATTAAGGGAGATAAAAGCGGATATATTCGCTATTATCTCCCTTAATCCTTATTAATCATAAAAAAATCCAAAAACAAAAATCTAGCTAATCAGTAAAATCAGTGTAATCAGCGGGAAAGACAAAATCCGCGGCGGTCTACTTCTTTTTCTTCTTCTTGTCTTTCCCTTCTTTTGCGTCCCTGCAACATTTTTCCTGGGCGTCTACCACGGCGATGTTCACCATGTTCACAATTTGTCTTACAGTGCTGCCCAGCTGGAGAATATGCACCGGCTTCTTCATTCCCAACAGGATAGGACCGATGGCGTCAAATCCGGCCACTTCCTGCAACAGGTTATAGGCGATATTACCAGCGGCCAGGTTAGGGAAGATGAGGGTGTTTACTTCTTCTTCCAGTAACTCTGTGAACGGGTAATTATCTTTCAGAATTTCCTTATTAAAAGCCATTGCTGCCTGGATTTCTCCATCTACAATGAGGGAAGGATCACGTTGTTTTACTATTTCCCGGGCTTTGCTCATGGTTTGCGCTTCCGGTGTCTGGCTGCTGCCAAAGTTGGAATACGACAGCATGGCAATACGCGGCGTCATATTAAAATGCTTTACTTCCTTCGCTACCATCATGGTGATGTCCGCGAGTTCTTCTGCCGTAGGGTTGAAGTTGACGGTGGTATCTGCGAGGAATAAAGGTCCGCGTTTGGTTTGAATGATATACATACCGGCTACACGTTTCGCGCCCTCTTCCATACCAATTACCTGCAAAGCCGGACGGATGGTATCGGGGTACTTACGGGTGAGGCCGGAAATGAGTGCGTCTGCCTCGCCGGTTTCCACCATCATACAGCCGAAGTAGTTACGTTCCCGCATAATTTTACGCGCTTCGTACAGGTTCAGGCCTTTGCGCTGGCGTTTCTGGAAAAACAGATCTCCGAAGCGGTGACGCATTTCCTTCATCTCTTCGCTTTTCGGATCTATGATCACCACATCATCAATTTCGATGGCGTTTTCCAGCATCAGCTCGCGGATCCGGGCTTCATTACCCAACAGGATCGGGCAGGCAATGCCTTCGTCATTCACTACCTGTGCGGCTTTCAGTACTTTCAGGTTATCTGCTTCCGCAAAAACAACCTTCCTCGGGTCGCGGCGGGCTTTGGTACCAATAATCCTGAAAAGCTGATTATCCAGTCCGAGGCGGTGATTCAGTTCATTCCGGTATGCTTCCCAATCGGTAATGGGGTGATGCGCCACACCGCTGTCCATTGCGGCTTTGGCTACAGCAGGCGCTACTATGCTGAGCAAGCGTGGGTCCAGTGGTTTAGGAATAATATATTTGGGCCCGAAGAAAATATTTCTTTCGTTATAGGCCAGGTTTACGATGTCCGGTACCGGCGACTTTGCCATATCGGCCAAAGCCCTTACTGCGGCCAGTTTCATGGCCTCATTAATTTGTGTGGCTCTCACGTCGAGGGCCCCACGGAAAATGTAAGGAAAACCCAGTACATTGTTCACCTGGTTGGGATAGTCGGAACGGCCGGTAGCCATGATAATATCCGGGCGTGCCGCGATGGCTGTTTCGTAAGCAATTTCCGGGTCGGGGTTTGCCATTGCAAACACGATCGGGCTTTTAGCCATGCTCCTGATCATTTCGGCTGTCACCACATTCCCTACAGATAAGCCCAGGAACACATCCGCTCCCTTCATGGCTTCTGCCAGTGATTTAACTTTTGTGCTGGTAGTGAATTGTTTATGTCTGTCGGAAAGATCCTGGCGGTCTTTATTCAATACGCCGTCTTTATCAAACATGATAAAGTTTTCCGGTTTGGCGCCCAATGCCACATACAGCTTTACACAGGCCATAGCAGCGGCTCCTGCGCCATTTACCACTATTTTTACTTTTTCTATTTTCTTTTTTACCAGTTCCAGTGCATTCAGCAATGCGGCAGAGGAAATGATGGCCGTACCATGCTGATCATCGTGCATGATCGGAATTTTCAGTTCTTTCCTGAGCCTGTCTTCGATTTCAAAGCACTCTGGGCTTTTAATATCTTCCAGGTTAATACCTCCGAAAGTAGGCTCCAGCGCCTTTACAGCAGCCACAAAGGTATCCGGATCTTTTGCGTCCAGCTCTATATCAAATACGTCAATATCAGCGAATATTTTAAACAATACTGCTTTCCCTTCCATCACCGGCTTACCGGCTTCAGGGCCAATATCTCCTAAGCCCAATACAGCGGTACCATTGCTGATAACGCCCACCAGGTTGCCTTTCGCGGTATATTTGTAAACGTTTTCTACATCATTGAAAATTTCTTTGCATGGCTCTGCCACTCCGGGAGAATATGCGAGTGAGAGATCCCATTGTGATTTTGTGTCTTTCGTAGGTATGACTTCTATTTTGCCCGGCCTGCCCTTTGCATGATAATCCAACGCATCCTGCTTATTCAGTTTCTTTGCCATATAAATATAAGATTGTTATTGGGCGTGCAATATACGAAGTATTGAATTAAGGGCTGCCACCCAAATAGTGGGATATCGGCTCATAATTACGCATGCTAACCATTAAAATTACTTACTTTTACAGCGTTAAACATTCGTAAATATCATGATACAACGCATCCAGAGTCTCTATCTGCTATTGGCTGCCGCCGCAGGCGCTGCTGCTCTGTCTTTCGATTTGTGGAGAGCCACCCTTTCCAATGGCGTAAAACAATCTGTAAACGCCTCCAGCAACTATCTCCTGTTTGTACTGTACATCATTATTATCCTGCTGGCCCTCGTCACCATTTTCCTTTTTAAGAAACGTAAACTGCAGTTCCGGCTGACAATATTTAACATTCTTTTTGGATTCGGAGCGCTGGCATATCAATATTATGTGGTGCAGCAAACGGCTAATAAACTGAACACCGGTGGCATTACCATTACCTCGGCGTCTTATTTGCCCGCATCTTTCTTACCTATCGTTGTCATCATACTTTTGTTCCTCGCCGCCAGGGGAATTTATAAAGATGAGAAACTGATCAAATCACTGGACAGACTCAGATAAACAGGATATAAAGTCCTCCGCATAAAAAAGCCATTGTCTTTACATGTGTAAAGACAATGGCTTTTTTTAGATCTATATCCTTATTTCAGGAACTTCCCGGTATAACTTTCTTTTACTTTTTTCAATCCTTCCGGCACGCCGGCATACAGTAAATTACCTCCACCAGCACCGCCTTCAGGTCCAAGATCAATTACCCAGTCGGCACTCTTAATCACATCCAGGTTATGTTCAATGACCAGCACGGTATGCCCTTGCTCTATGAGGGCGTTAAAGGAGTCCAGCAATTTTTTAATATCATGAAAATGCAGACCGGTAGTAGGTTCATCGAAAATAAACAGGATATGCCCCTGGGCTTTTCCCTTACCCAGGAAAGAAGCCAGCTTTACACGCTGCGCCTCGCCGCCACTCAGCGTATCACTGCTTTGTCCGAGTTTTACGTATCCTAGTCCCACACTGCTCAACGGGCGTATTTTGTTGCACACATCTTTTTCCTCTCTGAAAAAATCCAGTGCTTCGTCTACTCCCATTTCCAGTACTTCGTAAATATTTTTTCCTCTATAGGTTACTTCGAGTACTTCGTCTTTAAAGCGTTTACCACCGCAGCTTTCGCAGGTGAGATGTACATCTGCGAGGAACTGCATTTCTACAATCACTTCCCCTTCGCCTTTGCATGCGTCGCAACGGCCGCCATCTACGTTAAAGGAGAAATGTTTTGGCTGGAAGCCGCGCATCTTGCTCAGCGGCTGTTTGGAATACAAATCCCTGATCTCATCATACGCTTTGATATAAGTTACCGGGTTGGAACGCGACGATTTACCAATTGGGTTCTGGTCAATCATCTCCACCTGTGTAACATCATCCAGCGCCCCTTTGAGCGCTTTATAATTCCCTACCCTTTCCGCAAATTCACCTTTCAGCTTCATCAGCGCAGGATACAGGATTTGTTTAACCAGCGTGGTTTTGCCCGATCCGCTCACACCACTGATTACTGTTAACACCTGTAAAGGAAAATCAACAGTAATGTCTTTCAGGTTATGCTGACGGGCGCCTTCAACAGTAATCGCTTTTTTCCATTTGCGTACTTTCGCCGGCGGATCAATAGTAAACTGACCGCTGAGGTATTTGCCGGTAAGACTTTTACCATCTTTTAATATCTGCGGATAGGTCCCTTCAAAAATAACTTCACCGCCCAGATGACTCGCCAGTGGTCCCATATCGATGATATAGTCGGCTTCCTCCATCATCTGCTCATCATGTTCTACTACTACCACCGTATTACCGAGGTCGCGCAGTTCTTTCAGCACCGCAATCAGGCGGTGGGTGTCCCGTGCATGCAGTCCTATGCTGGGTTCATCAAGAATGTACATGGAATTGGTGAGGTTACTTCCCAGGGTGCGGGTAAGCTGAATACGCTGGCTTTCGCCACCACTGAGGGTATTGGCCACACGATTCAGGGTAAGGTATCCTAAACCTACATCCAGTAAGGTTTTAATCCGGTGATTAATTTCAAGCAGGATACGCTTCCCGATCTGTTGTTCAAACTCATTGAGTTGCAGGTTGTCGAACCATTCCTTCAGGTTAGACACCGGCATATCTACCAGTTCGGCGATACTGCGGTCGCCTACTTTTATATAAAGCGCTTCTTTGCGTAAACGTCCGCCGCCACAATCCGGGCAAATGGTGCGTCCGCGGTAGCGGGCCTGTAACACGCGGTATTGCACCTTATACAGGTTTTGTTCCACCATTTTAAAGAACTCGTTCAGCCCGTAAAAGTGTTCGTTACCGGTCCAGAGTAATTTCACCTGTTCATCGGTAAGTTCTGCGATAGGCTTATGCACCGGGAAACCAAATTTACGCGCGGTTTTAATGAGCGCTTCTTTGTATTCGCCCATTTTTTCTCCACGCCACGGGGCTACGGCGCCTTCAAATACGCTCAACCGTTTGTCGGGGATCACCAGGTCGGCATCGATGCCCAGCACCTGTCCGAAACCTTCGCAGGTAGGGCATGCGCCGTATGGATTATTGAAAGAGAACAGGTTGGGCACCGGTTCTTCAAACTGAATACCATCCAGTTCGAAGCGGTTGGCAAAATGCTGCATCTCCTTACCATCAATTTCCACGTAACAATCGCCTTCACTTTCATAAAAGGCCGTTTGTACGCTATCGGCTATACGATGTTTATCATCTTCCTCAAAATCCTTTGCTACCAAACGATCTATGAGTACCCAGGCATTGTCGGGCACCGTTATTTTTTTCTGTTCCAGCAGTTCCTCTATACGTACCAGACCGGCGCCTTCACTACCGGGCATGTATAAACGGGAAAACCCTTTCTGCACCAGGATGTTCAACTCTTCTTTTACCTCTCTTTTGGCATGCCTGCGGAAAGGAGCAAGGAGTAACACTTTTGTGCCATTTTTCAGTTTGGTGATATAATCTACCACATCACTTACTTCATGTTTTTTTACCAGTTTTCCGGAGATAGGGGAATAGGTTTTACCCACCCTTCCATACAGCAACCGCAGGTAGTCATAAATTTCCGTCATCGATCCCACGGTAGAACGGGGAGTACGTGTAATCACTTTCTGCTCAATCGCAATCGCAGGACAAATCCCCTTGATGTAGTCCACATCCGGTTTGTTCATCCGCATCAGGAACTGGCGGGCATAAGAACTTAAGCTTTCGGCATACCTGCGCTGGCCTTCCGCATACAGCGTATCCATAGTGAGGGAGGATTTCCCGGAACCGGACACACCAGTAACAACTACCAGCTTACTGCGGGGAATGGAGACGCTTACGTTCTTAAGATTATGTACCCTGGCTCCTTTTATGAAAATCTGGTCCTGTGGGCTAACATCCTGAGGATCAATTATGCTTGTTTGTTTCTTTACTTTTGTTGCCATGACAGAACAAATTTAAGGGAAAAGATATTAGTTCGGCAGCTTGCTTTTTATAGATGTCCGCAATACGCTAAAAGCTAATCCCTAAGCGCTGAAAGCTATTTTTTATTATTTGTTTTATTGAACTAATCTTTTATATTTGCATAGGGCCAGATCTATCTCGCTGGATAATCCAAAAATCATCATTAACTAAAACTGTTCAATATCGCCTAAACTCTACTTAATTAAAACAACCAAACTGGCTGTAAAGTCTGTAATTTATTTACTAACCCGCCTAGTTGTAGAAGTTTATGCAAGTAATGTACAAATTGTGCGATGAGCAGTTGATTACCCTCTTTAAAAAGGGGCATTCTTCCGCATTAGAAGAGTTGGTTCACCGTCATAAAGATAAGGTGTTCACTTCTATCCTGTTACTGGTTAAAGATTCATTCCTCGCGGAAGATATTTTCCAGGACACCTTCATTAAGATTATTGACACCATCAGGGCCGAACGTTATACTGAAAAAGGGAAGTTTTTACCCTGGGCAATGCGCATTGCGCATAACCTGTGCGTGGATCATTTCCGGAAGATCAAACGTACACCAATGATCAGGACCGGAGATGACAAAGATATCTTTGATGTGCTGGGCTTCAGCGACAGCTGTGCAGAAGAAAAGCTCATTACCCGTCAGAGTCATGACCGTGTTCGCAGAATGCTGGACATGCTGCCGGAAGAACAGCGGGAAGTAATCATCCTGCGACATTATGCAGAATTAAGCTTTAAAGAAATTGCCGATCTCACGCAAGTGAGTATCAATACCGCATTAGGTCGGATGCGTTACGGTCTGATCAATCTCCGGAAAATGATGACGGAGAAACAAATCTGTCTATGAGGAACCCTTTTTTTTGCTTGCCAGCAACGAGCGGCCGGATGTAATGTCCGACCGCTCGCTATTTTAGGGGGATCGCCGAAGGCGATCCCCCCGCTCACACGCGCTCAAACACCATAGCAGCGCCCTGCCCTACTCCTACACACATGGTAGCCAAACCATATTTAGCTCCTACCCTTCGCTTCATTTCATGCAGCAGCGTAGCCGTAATACGCGCGCCACTACACCCCAGCGGGTGCCCAATAGCAATAGCGCCCCCATTTACATTCACGATATCCGGATTTAACGCCAGGTCGCGCATACAGGCGAGCGACTGCACCGCAAAGGCTTCATTCAGTTCTGCCAGATGCAGCTGGTCCGCCGTAATACCCGCACGCTGCAAAGCCTTCTGTGATGCCGGCACCGGGCCTATTCCCATAACAGAAGGATCTACTCCCGCTACTGCCATACTTTTTATTTGCGCCAGCGGCTGAAGATTAAACTGCTTCAACGCTTTTTCAGATACAATTAATACCGCCGCTGCGCCATCGTTGATACCGGAAGAATTACCGGCTGTAACAGAGCCGCCTTTTGCAAAGGCAGGGCGTAAGCCGGAGAGCTTTTCCAGTGTGGTATCGCGCGGATGTTCATCTTTTGAAAAAATGACCTGCTCTTCTTTATTTGGAGTGATGGGTACCGGGATAATTTCATCCTGCCATCTACCGGCATCCAGGGCTTGCCTGTAAAGTGTTTGACTTCTTAACGCAAAAAAGTCCTGCTCCTCCCGGCCGATATTCCACTGGTTCGCCACATTTTCTGCCGTTTCCCCCATAGAAAAAGGATAGTACATATCGGCCAGTTTTTTATTGGTAAACCGCCAGCCAATAGTAGAATCATACATCTCAGTTTTACGGCTGAAGGCACCATCGGATTTACTCATCACAAAAGGCGCACGGGTCATGCTTTCCACGCCGCCGGCCAGGTACGCGTCTCCTTCGCCACACATCACCGCACGGGCGGCATCCATGATCGCCTGCATACCGGAAGCGCATAAACGATTTACGGTATTACCAGCTACAGTTACCGGCAAACCAGCCAGCAATGCGGCCATACGCGCCACATTCCGGTTGTCTTCACCGGCCTGGTTGGCAGCGCCGGCAATTACATCTTCTATTACAGCAGGATCGAGAGAAGGATTTCTTTCCATCAACGCCTTCAGCAGATGAGCCAGCAGATCATCCGGGCGGACAGTACTTAATGCGCCCCCGTAACGGCCTATCGGCGTACGCACCGCATCTACAATATATGCAACTTGCATGTGGTTGTTTTGGTTTATATGCAAATAAAACACATCCCGCCAACTCAACCAATAAAACATCATCCCCCTTCTGTACAGGAATTCGCAAAAACCGCCAGATATAACCCTATTTCCGCCTTTCAGTAATTGTTGCTTGACTCCTCCCCCTGCCGGGCCTAGTTTTGCCGCTGTCATTAAATCTATCAAAAAATAACCCCAAAAATGAAACACCTAAGTAGCGTGGTGTGGCTGGCAATCTGTTTGCTCAGCACTACACCTGTAATTGTGAAAGCCCAACAACCCGCGGGCGAAAATGAGGCGAACCTCTCCGAACTTTTGTACAGACCCATTAAACCCACCGCCAAAATCATGGAAGGCCTGGAACCTTCCCGGCAGGTAGCAACACCCCGTGGCGCCGTAAACGTAAGAAATCTCCGCGCCGCCCCTAAATGGAACCTGGCTGCAGACAATACCACACGGCAAATCAATATCGATAACCTCCAGTTGCTGCCGGACAAAGTGATAACCGTTAAAAAAGTTAACGCACCCCTCTATTGCACGCCTCCGACCGTAACCATCGGCTGCTGCAGCTATTCCATCAAAGATGAAGTAGCCAATAAAAGCCTGATGTACGCCTCTCCGGCAGCAGTGTTCAGCAACGAAAACGATGCCCGCACCTTTGCCGGCAGCCTGTCGCCAAAAGTTCCTTTCTTCCTCCCGTATACCAACAGCAAAGTATACCCGGCAGGCGCCTGGAAATATGATAACGGCAATGGCCACGGCTCAGTAGATTACCTCAAAACCAGCGACGCCTACGGCCCAGGCATCGACCCCACCTTTGGCGTATACGCTTCCGCCGCCGGAAAAGTAGTGACTGCCATGTGGGACCCATTCTTCGGAAATGTGGTGATCATAGAACATAAAGCGGCAGACGGAACATCCTACCGTACCGGCTACTTCCACCTCCGTGGCGGTTTTGATCATGATGTAGCGAACGCGAAAGTCATTAAAGTGAATGACCCCAACAACAAAGACGCCCGCGATACCAAGTATAAAAAATTTGCCAACCTGCCCAACCCATCACCATTACTGTGGGGTACCAACGCCCAAAAGCTGAAGGTAAAAGCAGGAGATTATGTATACGCCGGCCAGCAAATTGCCTGGGCAGGTAACACAGGCTTTGGTGGCGCCGGCTGGGGGCTTAACCAGGACGGCACCCCTACCAATCCCAATACCGGCAACAACCACCTGCATTTTATGCTCTGGGTGAAAAGTCCCGGCACTGGCGCCGACTGGATGGAAATAGATCCCTATGGCGTGTATGCTACTTCAGAAAGCAGTAACAGCTCCTGCTATGAAATAGGCGCCAACGGCGGATTTAACCGCTTCTTTGCACCTTTCTATCCTTCTTTCCACAATGTACCGGTGCAGTATATCACCCAATACTGGGGTTACTATACCGGCATGGGCATGGCGCTGCAAACGCTGAGTGTACATAAATCCGGTAACCAGTACCTCGCATCCGGCTCTTTCCAGCAAGGACTCCCCGGCGCCTGGTATTGCCGTATCAACATGAACAGCACCCAGTACCAGCAGTATTTCAACGAATATTATGGCAAAGGATATATTCCCCGGCAAATCTCCGTTACCAACGACAACGCCGGCAATCCGCTGTTTACCGCTATCTGGCAGAAAAAAGGCAATGAAAACTTTGCCGCCGTTCATAATGCTACAGACGAAGTATATGCCGCCAAGTGGAAAACTTATGTAGAACAGCAGAAAATGCGCGTAACCGAACATGTAGTATACTACGCCGGCGGTAAACGCTATCATGCCGGGGTATTTGGCAGCAGCAATCCCGGAGGGTTTTACATGTATTATGGCATGAATACCAACGACTTTACAAAGAAGTTCGAGGAGTTAAATAAAGCAGGTCTGATGACAGTGAATGTAAACATTGAGGAAAATGGGAGCCAGAATAACGTAGGTGGGCTCTGGTGGCCGAAGAACAAGGCATACTATTCGTATATGAATATGACTCCGTCTGACTACCAGGCTAAATTCACCGACCTTACAGCCCAGGGATACCGGCTGTTCAGGATCCAGGGATACGACAATTCCTCCCATTTTGCCGCTATCTGGATGAAATAAGCCGAATACGCCTTTATAAACGGATGCCACAGCTGGAAACGGCTGTGGCATTCAGTTTTAAAGGACATTCTGTCAGTACGCCAATATTACGTATCTTTGCCGCTACTTTCCGACTGCCGTAAGGCAGCCAATTGCTCAATTAATGATAATGAAGTCTGACAATAAAAATATCCGGCATTTAAGTTTACCGGCTTTACAGGAATATTTCGGGTCAATAGGCGAAAAGCCTTTCCGTGCAAAACAGGTATACGAGTGGCTTTGGCTGCGGCATGCTGAGAGTTTTGAGGCAATGACCAACCTCTCTAAAGAATTACGACAAAAATTAACGGAGCATTTTTCCCTTCCTGCTGTAAAGGTGGATACCGTACAGCAAAGCAATGATGGTACCATCAAGAGCCGTTTCCGCTTACACGATAATCACCTGGTAGAAGGTGTGCTGATTCCGACCGACAGCCGGCAAACCGCCTGCGTATCTTCACAGGTAGGCTGCAGCCTGAGCTGCAAGTTTTGTGCTACCGGCTATATGGAGCGCAAACGCAACCTCGATTACGATGAAATTTATGATGAAGTAGCGCTGCTTAATAAGCAAGCCCTGGAATCATCCGGCAAGAAACTGAGCAACATTGTATTCATGGGTATGGGCGAACCCCTGCTTAACTACAAGAATGTGTTACAGGCAATTGAGCGCATCACTTCCCCCGACGGACTGGGCATGTCGCCAAAACGTATTACCGTTTCTACCGCCGGCGTGGCCAAAATGATCCGCCAGCTGGGCGACGATAAAGTACGCTTTAACCTGGCACTGTCTTTACACGCCGCCAATGATAAGAAACGCAGTGAAATTATGCCTATCAACGATTCCAACAACCTGAAGGAATTGATAGACGCACTGAACTACTTCTACAAGGCTACTGAAAACGAAATTTCTTTCGAATATATCCTCTTCAAAGATTTTAACGACTCAAAAGAAGATGCTGATGAGCTGATTAAAATATACAGGCAGGTTCCTGCTGATCTGGTAAACATCATCGAATATAACCCGATTGACATGGCCCGGTTCCAAAAGCCGGACGCCAAAAAAGCAGAAGAGTTCATGGAATATCTTGCCAAAAACCGGGTGAATGCAAGATTGCGTCGCAGCCGTGGTAAAGATATTGATGCGGCATGCGGACAACTCGCCAATAAAGGCTGATACTATAACAATATTCCTATTGGTCATGCACGCATGATCATCAATCAATAATAATTTATGAAGAAAAAACAACCTGCTAAAAAAGGGTTTGGTCCATCAAGGGATAACAAATTTGGTAAAAGCGACAAACCAGCAGGCAACCGCAACCGCTCCTCCGCTGATGGCGAAAGGCCAGGAAGAGCATCTGCAAAAGATAACCGCAGCACTGACGACAGCTCCTCATCCCGCAGGCCCCGTTTTGGTGGCGAAAGCGCCGGTGATGAAAAACCTGCTTTCCGCAAACGCACGTTCGACAGCAACGGCAGACCGGCCCGCAAAAAAGGCCCAGCTACCGATAGCTTTGGAAATGATAAACCTCAACGCGGCAAACGCAGCACCGGCAGCAGCGAAGAGAAACCTCCATTCAAACGCAGCTTTGGCGAAAAAGGCGAAGAAAAACGCTCTTTCGGCAGAAGTGATGATAAACGCTCTTTTGGTAAAAGCGACGACAAACGTTCCTTCGGCCGCGATGAAAAACCAGGCGCCCGTAAACGTTTCGACAAAGACGAAAAGCCTTTCCACAAACGCAGCAACGACAACGACTTTAAAGACAAGAAAGATAAACCCGATGGCGAACGCGCTTTCAGCGCTTTCAGAAAAGATGGCGAACGTCCGGAACGTGTACGCAGCTTCGATAAAGAAGAAAGCCGTGAAAGAGCCCCCCGCAAACGTACCTACGGTGCAGGAGCCGCTAAAAAAACGGACGACAGCAGCGCATTTCACTTCCACGGAGAAAAGAAAAAAGGCGGAAAAGAAATACCCAGTGGCTTCAACCGCAAAAAATTCTTCGATAAAACCAACGAACGCTTCGCCGATAAACAGGATAAAAAAAAAGGCACAAAAGTAAGAGGCGCTAACGATCACGAACACACGAACGAAGGCAAAGAAAGCATATTTGGCCCCGGTGAAATGCCGCTGAACAAATTTGTGGCCCATTGCGGCCTTTGCTCCCGCAGAAAAGCAGTAGACCTGATCAAGGAAGGCAAAGTAACCGTAAATGGTAAAGTGGTAACGGAACCCGCTACCAAAGTAACCAGCAGCGATGTGGTAACTATGCAGGATAAAAGAATTACCCCTACTAAAAACCTGGTGTACATTCTCCTGAATAAACCCAAAGGCTACATTACTACCACCGATGATCCGGAAGGCCGCAAAACAGTAATGGACCTGATCCAGGACGCCGCAGAAAACGAAAGGGTATACCCCGTAGGACGCCTCGACCGTAATACCTCCGGTTTACTGCTGCTCACCAACGATGGTGAACTGGCACAACGCCTGGCTCATCCCAAACACAATATCAAAAAGATTTACCAGGTAGAACTGGATAAACCACTGACTAAAACCGACTTCGAGCAAATCATTGCAGGCGTAACCCTGGAAGATGGTGTTGCCCTGGTAGACGCACTTGGTTACGTGGACCCGAAAGATAAAAAACAGGTGGGCATTGAAATTCACAGTGGTAAAAACCGCATCGTCCGCCGCATCTTTGAACACCTGGAATATACAGTGGAAAAGCTGGACCGCGTAATGTATGCTGGTCTTACCAAAAAAACACTGAACCGTGGCCAGTGGCGCTTCCTCAATGAGAAAGAAGTTATCCTGCTGAAACACTTTAAAAAATAACTGCCGATTTACGGAATGCGATTATCAGAACATATTATACTCGAAACGCCTGATTTTGTTGTAGTAAACAAACCTTCAGGAATGCTTACGTTGCCCGACCGGCATGATAATGAACTTACCTCCCTGATAGCCATCATGAAAAAGGCTTACGGGGAAATATTCACAGTACACCGGCTCGACCGCGAAACCAGTGGCATTATCCTGTTTGCACGCAATGAAGCAGCGCATAAATATTTCTCGCAGCTTTTTGAAAGCAGGGATGTAAAGAAGTTTTACCTCGGATTGGTGAGTGGCCAACCAATGCCTAAGCAAGGCAATGTGAGTGAAGGGATCATGGAACACCCTGTACAAAAAGGTAAGATGGTTACTAACCGTAAGGGTAAGCCATCCTCTACAGATTATGAAGTGCTGGAAGAATTTGGTCTTTACAGCCTGGTAAGAATGCAGATCCATACCGGCCGTACCCACCAGATCAGGGTGCATATGAAGTACCTGGGGCACCCCATTGCCGTAGATGAATTTTACGGCAGCGCACAACCGGTGCTGTTGTCTTCTATCAAGAAAAAATTCAAGTTAGGCAAACATACAGAAGAAGAGCGGCCATTACTCAGCAGGCTGGCCCTGCATGCGTCTATGCTGATCTTCAAAGATCTTTCCGGTAAAGAATATACGATTGAAGCGCCGCTTCCAAAAGATATGAGCGCCCTGCTAACCCAACTGCGGAAACACCGTGGTAAGCAGCCGGCAGGCGAAGAATAATGAAAAATGGCCGTGTACAATACACGGCCATTTTTCGTTTTATTTCACCAGTTCTGTTAGCTTCCCCTGATTGGCTGTTATTGTATGACCGTTTTCAAGATAGATCTTACCATCTCTGTAAACAGCCGGGTAAGTTCTCCCATCTCTTAAATAATTTCCGGGAACAGGAATATCTCCTTCTTTCCCAAGCTTTACCGGTTCTTTAAACCGGTCAATGATCCATTCACCGGTGGAAGGACGAAATACGGCCATTTCAGCTCTGCCATCGCCATCGTAATCACCGGGAACCGGAATGTCGCCGGGGATATGTTTTACCTGCAACGGAATATTACCCAAACTTGTTTGCCATAACGAATTGTCCGTACGAAATACGCCTACATCCAGCATGCCATCTCCATCATAATCCGCCGGAACCGGAATACCATTCTTATGTCCGAACCGGATGCTGTCCAGCCCATCAAAATACCAGGTAAGCGTTGCTGGCCGATATACTGCCACCTCTGCAAAACCATCACCGTCATAATCTCCGCACACCGGGATATCTCCCGCTTGCCCAAGCGTAACTACTTCCCCACCCTGCAGATAAAATTTACCTTCTGAAGGCCGGAATACGGCCAGCTCCGTTTTGCCGTCACCGTTATAATCCGCCGGCGCAGGGATATCTCCTTCCTTTCCAAACGTTATATCCTGCTGTCCCGCAATCTTCCATACCCCACGGGAAAAAAAGGCAATATCAGTATGCTGGTCATTATCATAATCATGATAACGGGCTACGTTGGTATGATGAAACCACGGCAGCGTAAACTCACTATCCGCATCCTTTTCTTCTTCACCTGTGTAAGGCGAAAAGGTACGTACACTGATCAGGTCTTTTGATTTCGAAAACTTCATCAAACGCATTAACCCATGACCACCATCTGGCCTGCTCTGGTAGTCGGATAGAAACGACCGGATAATATTCCCGGCGTAGCCATCCTGACGGTACCCTTCGCCGTTATCGCCCACATGTCCTGATAAGGTTAACATCACGTTAGGGTAGCTTTTCAGCCGGTCGAACACACGTTGCGCCTGTTTTGAAAATTTCGGAAATCCCTTCTTGTTAGTGCCTGTTGTTTTATTAAAATGAATGATAGAATGGCTCACAAGGATCGCTTTTCTGTCGCTGTATTTCTCCAATACCTGGCTCGCCCATTTGTTCATGCCTTCAATATCTTCCCCATAAGCATCATACTCTAAAAAGATGCTGATAAATTGAATGCCCCCGGCTTCAAAAAGATCATAGTGACTATCGTTATTATCACCATAGTGACCTCCATACCATTTTTTACCCTTAAAATGTTCGATGCCGAAATACTTGTTGTACTGATCCGTTTTACCGCTCAGCGGATACTGACTTTTAGTCTGGTCATGATTTCCTACGGCCATGCCATACGGAATACCCTGCGGATACCCGGGTTGCGGTTTCTCCAGCAGATACATGGATGCCGCTGCATTGACCCATTGTTGCGGAAATTTTTCACCGTCCTCTGATATGTCTCCCAGATGGATCACATATTTGATGTTTTCCTTTGCCGCATTCTTTACGATCCATTCTGTTTGTGCAGTAAACATTTCCTTCTTCCCGCCATTTTTCTCTGCGGTGTAATACTGGGTATCGGGGATTACCGCAATAGAAAACTCATCTTCTTCTTTTTGTTGTGCATTGCTAAAGCCACTTGCAGCTAACAATAGCAGTATACAAAAGCCTCTTTTCATCATCATGATATGCTGGTTTGAAAACTATTAAAAGTAGCCGGGGTTCTGGATGATCTTCGGATTGAGTCCCACTTCATTTTGTGGTATGGGAAATAACAGGTGATGCTGATCAATCACGTACGCATCTGATGAAAGATATGGCAGCTGTTCCCTGATCTTTACGCCAAAGGCATTGATCACAGGTAGCGCCTTGCCGCTTCTGAGCAGATCTGTCCAGCGATGGTTTTCAAATGCCAGTTCCACCCTGCGTTCATGAAAAATAGCGGTACGCAGCTGGGCGGGATCTGTATTAGTGAAATCTGCCAGCCCTGCTCTTCTTCTTACCCGGTTCAACGGCGTTAGTGCATC
The DNA here is from genome assembly GCF_057126945.1 of Chitinophaga sp. G7 BAM 1005. Taxonomy (NCBI): domain Bacteria; kingdom Pseudomonadati; phylum Bacteroidota; class Chitinophagia; order Chitinophagales; family Chitinophagaceae; genus Chitinophaga; species Chitinophaga sp. G7 BAM 1005. The sequence goes on from NZ_CP181478.1 coordinate 6,414,892, forward strand.
CGAAGATTTACCCTGTTCATTTAAGGCTTCCGCCAATAAGAGCAACGCATCAGAAAAACGATAGACAGGAAAATCGTCACCGGAGCCGGTAGGTGATTCCAGCGGAGCATGCAAATACTTTTTTATGTACGGAACACCAATTTTCCCGGTTGCAGGAACATAATCAATGATGCTTTTTGCTGCTGAATATTTAAAGTAGTTGCTGGCATCATAGGTGCCTTCTGCAATGCCGATGGAGGCTTCCAGGCGTTTGTCGCCGGCTTCGAAATCACTGATCAGGTCATTGCTGGGCGTATTCCATCCACCTGTGCCGGTATTGTCAATAGAAATACCCGTTAGCAGTTTTGTGTCTTTACTTCTTGGTAAAAAATGAAAAGACAACACATTCGGCGTAGCCCCTGTTAGCGTGCCTCCGAGAAACTGGATCTCAAAAACCGATTCTTTACTATTCTTATTCGCCGGCGTAAAGGCATCTGCGTAGTTCGCATTAAGATCATACCCCATAGTCAGCATACCGTTTAGCAGCTTCTCCGCATCTGCCCATTTTTTTTGCGTGGCATATACTTCAGCAAGCAATATAGTAGCAGACCCTTTGGTGGCCTCTCCCGTTTGCGGGAACTTTGCAGGCGGCGCCAGTTCAGCGATGGCGTCCTGCGCATCCGCAACGATCTGGGCATATACTTCTGCTTCGGTTGAGCGGGCCTTAAATGCCTCTTCTGCCGTAGTTACTTCTTTTATAAACAGTGGAACGCCACCGTATAAGCGCACGAGTTTAAAGTAATTGAGCGCCCTTAAAAATTTGGCCTGTCCATCGAGGTTTGCTTTTACTTCGTCATTAAGGTCCGCGCCTTTCAATCTTTCAATAATAATATTACAACGGGAGATGCCGGTGTAACTATGCTGCCAGGTGGCTGCAACATAAGCATTGGTAGAGGTATTGGTAAAGTCAGAAATATTTTCACGTTCTACGATAGAAGTACCCCTGTTACCTGGTATAGCCTGATATATGGTATTATCAGAGTGCATCTCTGAAGTAAAATAATCATTCACAAGCACATCCCGGAGTGGCGCATAGGCAGCTACTACAGCCGATTTGAATTGTTGCTCCGTTTTATAAAATACGTCGTCGGTATATGCATCTTCAGGCGACCGTTCGATAAAATCCTTGCTGCAGGATATCGTTACTGCACACAAAAGGACCATCACTGTATATAGCTTTTTCATATTTTGTCAGCGTTAAATGATTATTTAAATGTGGTGGTGAATCCAATAGAAAAGGTTCTTGGTATAGGGTAGGCATTTTCATCTACACCAACACCCGACGTAGGATCAGATCCGCCCACATTTATTTCCGGATTCATACCTGAATAGCCCGTTAATACAAACGCCTGTTGGATAGATGCAAAAACCCTCAGGTTTTTTATCATCGCGTTTCTTAATGGCACGGTATATCCAAGTGTTATATTTTTGGCGGTGAGGTAAGATCCGTCTTCTATCCATTGACTGTTTACCTGTCTTCCCATTGCCGTGGTACCTGATTTGGTACGCGGATAAATGCCGGAGCCCGGATTTTCTTCTGAGCGCCAGCGATCGGCAGCTGCGGCCAGCGGAAGACGGGAACCATCCATGTTGGTTTGATAGGCCCATTTAGCCGCATTCAGGATTTTTCCGCCAACAGAAAAGGTCATGTCAATGTTCAGATCAAAATTTTTATACCTGAAATTGTTCACGATACCGCCGGTAAATGTGGGGGTAGGATCGCCAATAAAAGTGCGGTCGTTCACATCATCAATAACGCCATCCCCGTTAATGTCCTTCACCTTTATTGTTCCGATATCGGAGTTGCCGTTTGGCTTGGCAGTAGTACTTAAATACTTGGGAGAGTTGGCAAGGTCGGCAGCATCTTTATATAATCCTTCAAAAACAAATCCATAAAACTCACCCAGATGATGTCCTACCTGCTGACGGTAATAATCGGAACTTACTGTTACATTTCTCCTGATATAACCGGGGGCTACGAGGTTGGTGATCAGGTTCCTGTCGAACGACAACGCCAGGCTGGTATTCCATTTCAGGTTGCCGGTAAGGTTTTTAGAACTCACAGAAAATTCATGTCCCCACATTTTAAGTTCGCCCACATTGAAAATGATTTGACTAAACCCGGATGATGTAGGTATCGCACGCTGTTGAATCAACCCGTCGGTCAATTTGCGATAATAATCGTAGGTAAAGGTGAGGCGGTTATCTAATACACCCAGTTCCAGGCCGATGTCAAACTGCTTGTTGCGCTCCCATCTCAGATCTTTATTGGGAAGACGGTTGATCGTTTGCCCCTGGGTGATCACATTATTAAAGTTGTAGTAATAAGTTCCTATAGTGGCCTGTGGATCATAGCTGCCGGCAAAAAAGTTATTACCCGTGATCCCGTAACTGGCTCGTAGTTTGAGGAAGTTAACCCCTTTTACATTCTTCATAAATGATTCATCACTTATGATCCAACCCGCGGCTACTGATGGGAAGCTGCCCCACTGTGTATTCTCTCCGAATTTTGAGGAACCATCGCGTCTGAGTGCTGCTGACAAAAGATACCTCCCTTTATAATTATAGTTCAGCCGGCCTATTGTTGACAGCAATGAATAAGATCCTGCACCACTGCCCCCCGTAACACTGGTAGCGGCACTGAGGTATTCAATATCATCGCTGGTAAAACCGAGGCCCGTCAGTGAGTTGCTATAGGTGCTGAATTCCTGCGCCGAGTAGCCTACCAATGCTTCTATGTTATGATCTTTTAAGAAGGTTTTATTATATACCAGGTTTCCTTCCGCAGTCCATGAACCGTTATCAACCGCCGAGCTGGTTCCGGTGGTTTGTCCTTGTGTACCTGTAACCAAACCCGATTGGAAATATTTACGGGTTTCAGCTCCCTTATCCCCTGCCAGATTGGCCTTGATACTTAATCCCGGCAGAAACTCATAGTTCAGGTAAATGTTACCCAGTATGCGGGTTGTTTTATAATCGTCGTTGGTTAATTCATAAGTAGCGAGTGGATTGATATAGGCCACCATGCCCGGGGATGAAACATTGCGTGTGTAGGTACCGTCTGCATTGTAAGGACTTACCAATGGGCTGGCCTCGAAGAACCTTTCAAAGTATCCGCCCACACCATCACTATTCAGCCTGTTGTTATGATCCATCCGGTAGCTTGGCGCCAGGTTAAAACCTACTTTGAGTTTATTGTTTTCGGTAGTAAAATCCTGGTTAAAGCGCATCGAATATAGCTTGGTACCGGTATTGATCAACACACCTTGTTGTTCCTGGTAACCTGCCATTACTGTTGATGAAGAGTGTTCCCGGGCCGTTCGCACGGTGAGATCATAGCTTTGAATGGGGGCCGTTCTGGTTAACAGATCAAACCAGTTGGTTCCTTCTCCATACTGCTCCGGGTTGTCGTAGGCGGCATGATAGTCGGCAGAAACTGTATAGCCGGGTTCATACTTCAGTCCATCTTCCGCACGTTCTTTCATGAATGTAGCAAACTCCCTTGCTGTCATCATCTTTGGCAGTTTACCTGTGGGGATCTTTTGCAAGCCGTAGTAGCTGGAGAATTCAATTTTTGCATCTCCTGGTTTTGCATGTTTGGTGGTAATGAGCACTACGCCATTTGCAGCTCTTGATCCATACAGTGCCGTGGCGGATGCGTCTTTAAGAAAACTATAGCTTTCTATCTCTGCCGGATTGATGTTATTGATGCTTCCTGTAATGGGGTTACCATCAATCACAAAAAGAGGCTGATTATTCAGGTAAAAAGAGGCTGCGCCCCGGATAACAAACCCCATACCGCGCCCGGGCTGGCCGCTGGTTTGGGATACCTGAACACCTGCCACTTTTCCCTGCAGCTGCTGGGCAAACTGTGTTACCGGCATATCCTGCAAAGTCGAGGCATCTACCGTAGCAATGGAACCTGTTATTTCGCGGCTTTTCTGCTTACCATAACTCACCACTACTTCTGTCAGTTTGTTATCGGCCAGCTGCATGGAGAAGTCAAGCGAGGTGGTTTTTCCTTCTTTTATAACAACGTTGCCCGATTTCTGCGACCTGAAAGAAACGTAAGTTACTTCAAGTGTATAGTTGCCTGGTTGAAGGTTGAAGGTGTAATCGCCGTTAGCGTCACTTTGAACAACCTGGCCGGTTTCCAGTGCCCTGATTGTTGCGCCGGGCAAAGGCGCGCCTTTTTCGTCCACCACTCTTCCTGATAACTTACCGGGCGCCTGTGGTGCCCGTTTGGTATCAATCACAACATAGCCTTCTACCAGCTTATAATCGAGATTGGTTGATTCCAACACCTTTTCAATCAGGTACTTTACTGTTGAATGGTCCGAATCAATAGTGATTTTTTGTTTGAGTCCTGCCATCAGCTTTTCCGGCAGTACAAACCTGATTCCGCTCTTTGCCTGAATGGTTAACAGGCTTTCTTTCACGCCGGCGTGATCCAACTTAACAGCAATCACTTTGTCCAGTTGCTGGCCGCGGGCATTTCCGGCCAGCAGCACGCCAATAAAGGTAAGTTGCGCGATTAAAAGTATACATGAACATCTCATCATAAACTTAGTTGTGGGATGTAATCCTTTTTGCATTAATTTTTGTATTAAGGTTGGCCCGGCGTCAGCCGGAATCGTTGTTAATTTCCTTTCGCTTTATCCTGTTGCCTCTTATGGGCGTGCGGTTTCACGACATCACATGCGACGTCCCTATCCAATGATGGACAGTTTTTTTTTAATACATATCGTTTGTATATTTTAAGTTTAGCGAATAACGATTTCCCCGTTTTCCATTTCGTAGTTGAAATGGCCTGCTGCGGCCAGCACGTTCAATATTTTATCTATTGGCGCCCTGGCGTCCAGTGTCAGCGTCATTCTTTCCGCTGATTTTGTGTGTTGTTTAAATGTGATCTTCACATTGTACCACCGCTGCAGTACCTCCGCAATATCATTGAGCGACGTGTTGTTGAATGTCAACCTGGCTTCCTTCAGGTCCTGTACTTCCTCCGGGGCAACTGTTTCCCTTTTAATCTCACCATGATCAAACAGCACTTTCTGCCCGGGCGTTAAAACTGCCAGTGATCTGGAGAAATCGGCGCCTACCTGGTCCACCTTTACTTTCCCGGTGGCTACTTCCACCATTAGGGGTTTATTTTTAAATGCTTCTATTTTAAAAGAAGTACCCAATACTTTGGTTTGCACGTTGCCGGTGTGAACAGTGAACGGCTTATGTTTCTCCTTCGTTACTTCAAAAAAGGCTTCTCCATACAGATAGATATCCCGGGTATCTCCGGAAAAATTTTCGGGATATTTCAAACGACTGCCCGCACCCAGGTATACCACGCTGCTATCAGAAAGAATTATTTTTGACCGCTGTCCGTTCGGGTTGTTGCTTTCCAGAAAAGCCACCTGTTCTCCTTTTTTATTGCTTAAATAGCTGATGGTATAAATACCCATACCTGTCAGGATCAGGCCAATCCAGATGGCAGCATTCCGCAGGTGTAATAAACTCCTGCTACGCGCAGTATTTACATGCCCTATCCTTTCCTGCATGGATTTTTTCAACTCCTGCTGCCGGGGATGAACAGATTTGTCGTTCTCAAATACTATCCAGTCTTTACCAGCATTTGCAGACAGGATCTCCTCCAGCAATTTTTCTGATGCAGGATCTTTCAGAAACAGGTATACCAGTCGCTCCTCCTCAGCTGAACATTTGCCTGCTAAAAATTTCTCAATTAATTCCCGGTTTATTTGTCTTGACATGCTGGTTTAACAGAGCATAAAAGGTCCCTGTTAATCATATAGGGACAAAAAAGAAGGCGAAGGGCTATTTGATGTTGAAGAAAAAACAGAAACATAATTTACGGGGGGGGATGGTAGTCCTGCCGGGATCCTATCACGGGATTTCTCAGGGTATATTCATACAATACCTGTACATAAGATAATGGTGAGCCATAGATAAGTCGTATCTTATAGGTATGGCTTATATACGGGTTATATATGGCTTAACTATGGCTTAACTATGGCTTATCCTATAATGGGGCCAGCATATGGCAGAGATTGCCAATAGTGAAAGTATTGTCTATATATATATTACGAGTGGGAGAAAAGCAGCAAAAATCCAATGACCGGCAACACCGTATCGCTATGGTTATTGAGCTGTTTTCTGAAATGATTCAGCGAGAATTTAATATGGTTCTTAACGGTATTAATAGAAATATTGAGGTCGTTGGCAATTTCGGCGTGAGAGAGGTTTCCTTCCCTGCTCATTTGAAATACGATTTTACGCTGGGGGCTTAATGAATCAAGATGGAAATGATATTTTGCCTCCAGCTCCCTGGTATCCAGTTCGTGGTCGGCCGGGGTAGCCACAAAGGAGAGGTTATTCTCAATAAATTCTATCGGAGCTATGGAAACGGCTTTTTTACGGATCGCCTTGATAGTGGCGTTTTTGGCTGCTCTGAAGATATATGGCTTAAACTCGCCTTCTATCTGTAGTGTATGTCTTTTATCCCATATCCACATCATCAGGTCCATGATGGCTTCCTCTGCAAAGTATTCATCCTTCACATAGCCAAGCGCATAATTATACAATCTTCCAAAATAACGATCAAATAAAGTATTAAATGCTTTGAGATTGTTTTTGGTACATTCTTCCAGTAGCTGCTTATCTGATAGTAAACGATATTCCATAAAAATGGATTGAATGTATTTTTCAGCAAAACTAGAGACCAGAGTTTGTTTTTCTGCTACGTGGGATGTTAACTGTGCATTAATAAACTGTTACCTCCGTAATAATATTTGACACGGATAGGGGCATAAAAAAAACGGGGAGAAATCCCCGTTTCGTAAAAATCAAAAACCAACCATTAAAAAATCTTTATAGCAAAAGCCTTACGGCTCTTTAAGTACTATTTGTTGGGCTGTGGTGTTGTTCTCAGGTAAGGCTTGATAATTTTGTGGCCTTTCGGAAAACGGGCAGGAATATCTGCTGTTGGCACCCCTGCCGTAACGATTACGTCTTCACCATCTTTCCAGTCGGCCGGTGTAGCGACGCTGTATTTAGCGGTCAGCTGCAGGGAATCCAGTACACGGAGTACTTCTACGAAGTTTCTGCCGGTAGAGGCCGGGTAAGTGATGATGAGTTTTATTTTTTTGTCCGGTCCTATGATAAACAAGGATCTTACTGTAAATGTTTCAGAGGCATTTGGATGAATCATATCATACAGGTTTGCCACTGTTTTGTTTTCATCTGCAATAATAGGGAAAGTTACGTCACACTGTTGTGTTTCGTTAATATCATTTATCCAGCTCAGGTGTTTATCTAATGGATCTACGCTGACAGCCAGTACTTTAGTATTACGTTTTGCAAACTCGTCCTTTAATAAAGCCGTTTTTCCCAACTCTGTCGTACATACCGGTGTAAAATCTGCCGGGTGGGAAAACAGGATACCCCAACCTTCGCCGAGGTAATCGTAAAAGTCTATTTCTCCTAAAGTGGTATTGGCTTTGAAATTAGGGGCAGCATCTCCCAGTCTTAAACTCATAGCGCTTCTATTTAATTGACCAAAAATAGCATTTTCCTACAAAATTTATAGACTTTAAGGGATTTTTTTCAGAATTTTGCGCTTTTTTTTTCCGGGGCAAAGGTTTTGGGGGCTAACAAACAATGGAAACGGGGGTTAATTTAAACGGATACCAGGGCTAACACCAATGGATATCAGGGGTTAACATAAATGAATGCAAGGCATGGCGGTTAACGTAAATGGATACCGGGGTTAACATAAATGGATCATCAGGGTTCATCAACGGATAAAAATATGATTATAAGTATTTATGTATTTGAGGTGTACAGCTGCCAGGCATAATATGCCATACTGAACTTGTTATCGTCTTCCAGTGCGGCCATTACCCGGGCAGCGTCTTCCCCCAATTCTAATTCGATAAAACCGAGATACAGGCTATATGCATCATGAAGCATTTGAATGCAGTACTCCATTTTCTCATTGGCGTCGTTTGAGTTGTACCGGGCGGCAGGCGGCAATGTAGGTATGGTGGGCGCCGGCATCTGGATTACACGCTCTATATAATAGCACTCTTCATCGGCATATGCCTCCCAGTTATCGTCCTGTTGCAAACAGGGCCTTCTCATGTGAAATACGAGGTGGTCAAACACCACGGCGCCACCCAGTTCCGCCTCCAGATCAATGATGTCCGGCGTGCGGCGCATATCTTCCAGTTTTCTCACAATCGTCATCTGCACCGCATCATGCTTGTCCTGGCTGAAACGCAGCATAGTATTCATTACTTCGTAAGTAGTTACAAAATCGCAGGGATACCACACCTCATCCAGTAGCGCCTGGCCCCAGAGCGTCAGGTAATTGGAATCATCCATAATGATCTGCCCAATTGAAATGGCCTGTACCTGCGTAATTGCTGTAGTTGTATTTACCTTATTCATAACCATCAGGTTTTAATAACACTACAAATTTACCGGCGCCGCACGCAAGGGATTTGCGTAGTGATCTTTTGATGATAATTTTTTTAATCCCCGTCGCAAAAGCGGGAATTGTTTATTTTTATTATCTAAATTTTATCTTTTGCCAAAGAATAAAGACGCGGTGTCGCGCTACCGCTGGATCGACGAGCGGTTGCGCAGCAAGCAGAAACCCAAACCTACCCTGGATAACCTGATTGAATATGTATCGGACAAGATGGGAACCGCCATTTCTACCCGCACTATCCAGAAAGATATCCAGGATATGCGCCAGGACCCTGAACTGAATTATATGGCGCCTATCGTATATGAGCGCAGCAGCGGCACCTACCGCTACTCAGACGATAGCTTTTCCATCAGCAATTCCCCTATAGAAGAAGCAGATCTGCAGGGGCTGGAAATTGCCATTGGTATACTGGAACAATTCCGGAGCCTCCCGGTAGTACAGCAGTTTGAAGACGCCATCCTGAAAATTGCTGCCAGTCTCAAAATGAACAGGGAAGCCCTCCAGCATAAAGGACTCATCAAGTTTACCCGGGCATCCCACTACAAAGGCGCGGAACATATCCCCGAAATAGTGGATGCCATCAAAAACCTGGAAGTGGTCCGCATCGCCTACCAGAGCTTCGACCGCGATGAGCCCAAAGAACACTGGGTGGAACCCTATCACCTCCGCGAATACCAGCACCGCTTTTACCTCATCGGAAAAAGCCAGCAAACCCGTGGGGGCGCTGTGGTTACCTTTGCCCTCGACAGGGTGGTGAAATTATGGCCTACCAATAAACATTTTGATGAAAAGAATTTTGACGAAGCCAGCTACTTCCAGCACGCAGTAGGCATCACCGTACACGACGGAGATCCTGAACATGTATTGCTGAGCTTTACACCACGACAGGGGAAATATATTAAGTCGCAGCCCATCCACACTTCCCAGGAAATAGTGGAAGACAACAGCAATGAATGCCGTATATCCCTTAACGTTGTTATTAACCCGGAACTTACCATGACACTGCTGAGTTATGGCGCCCAGGTAAAAGTGCTGAAACCCGTACACCTCGCTAAGAAAATGGCTGAGGATGCCAAAGCGATGGCGGCATTGTATAAATAATACCGCATTCCGCTATTGGACCACAGGAGCCCAATAGCGGAACTGTTTCTTAAGGATTTGGTTTGGTAAACAAACTATCTGCTACCGGCTGATTCGTTTCTATCTTCAGAATATTAATTTTAACCCCACCAGGGTCCTGCTCTGTAACACCCGGATACGTAAGTCCCTCCGGCGTTTTCTTATAATCAGACAACAACGTTACCAGCTCCATATCCTGCCCCTGCACGTTCATATGATTGGTAGCCTTCACCAGCAGGTAAGTTTTGGCATCCAGGTAAGCAATACCCGATGTTCCATCCGCGGCAGTGATCTTCAGCTTATACGCCGGCGACCCGCTCACGGTATCCTTTCCCAATAATTCTATCTTTTTTCCCTTGCTCTTGTAATCATATAACTCACCTCTCACATCCAGCTGGGTTTTCATCAGCTTCAGCATTTCCGGGTTCATTTCCTGCGGCGTTGTTTGCTGCATCACCGGCATCAGGCTCCAGCCCGCATTACGGGTCACTACCTGCACATTGCTGGTACCATTCACGGTAAACTCCAGCCGCATCGCTTCATCCTGCTTCACCCACCGCTTAATAGGAACGGATTGCCCCTGTACTTCCATATTTCCCTCTACATACTGCGATTTAATTCCTTTTATCTTCGCCTCACCTCCCATCGCTACAATATTCTTTGCTATCAATTCATCTGCAGATTGTGCACTGGTGCAATAACCAGCGATCAAAAAAGCTGCTAACAGCGTATAAAACCTGGTTCCTCTCATCATAAAAATTAATTTTCCTTTGATAAATAAAGATAACCTAAAAACAACTCCGGCATCTCTTTTCAAAAAATACGCCAGCATTGAAAATACGACCTATTCCTTAGCTTTGCAACATGAATACATTCCAGCTCTCAGGCAACCTGGTAGATATACTGCAACAGGAAATATATCCGGCCACTATACATATCACAGATGGCTATATCAGCAGCATTGAACGCAACAACAATCAATATACTACTTACCTGCTTCCGGGATTTACCGACGCGCATGTACACGTGGAAAGCTCCATGCTCATCCCTTCAGAATTCGCCAGGCTGGCCGTTGTGCACGGTACTATTGCCACCGTGAGCGACCCGCACGAAATAGCGAATGTGATGGGCGTAAAAGGAGTGGAATACATGCTCGAAAATGGCAAAAAAGTTCCCTTCCGGTTTAACTTCGGCGCCCCCTCCTGCGTACCGGCCACCGTTTTTGAAACCGCCGGGGCAGTAGTTACCGTGGCCGATATTGAAGCATTACTCCAAAGAGATGATATCAGGTACCTGACAGAAATGATGAACTTCCCCGGCGTACTGCATAAGGATCCGGAAGTACTCGCTAAAATAGCCGCCGCCAAAAAAGCCGGCAAACCCGTGGATGGCCACGCTCCCGGCCTCCGGGGCGAAACCGCCGCTGCCTATATTGCCGCCGGTATCAGCACCGATCACGAATGCTTTACCATCGAAGAAGCAAAAGATAAACTGCAATACGGCATGCATATCCTCATCCGCGAAGGAAGCGCTGCCAAAAACTTTGAAGCCTTGTACCCGCTGCTGCACGACCATGCCTCACATATCATGTTTTGCAGCGACGATAAACACCCCGACAACCTCGTGGAAGGCCATATTAACCTGCTGGTGAAGCGCGCGCTGGCCTATGGTGTTGATCTGTTCAAAGTGTTAAGGGCCGCCTGTATTAACCCGGTACTGCATTATAAACTGGATAATGGCTTACTGCGTGTAAATGATCCGGCAGATTTTATTGTGACAGATGACCTGCAAAACTTTAACATTCTCGCAACATATATCAACGGCGTGAAAGTCGCGGAAAACGGACATACGCTGATACCTTCCATTCCTTCATCTCCCGTAAATAATTTTATAGCAGATCCCGTAACAGCTGCCGATTTTCGTATGCCCGTTAACGATAGCAACGCAAAAGAAGTGACGGTGAAGGTAATCGGCGCGATGGACGGACAACTGATCACCAACGCCCTCTCAGCGGTATTGCCCGTTGCCAACGGCGCCATAGAAAGTAATACACAACAGGATATCCTTAAACTAGTAGTAGTAAACCGCTACAAAAAAGCACCGCCGGCAGTGGCATTTATTCACGGCTTCGGCCTGCAACACGGCGCCATCGCCTCTTCTGTAGCGCACGACAGTCACAATATCATTGCAGTGGGCGCCAGCGATGAAAGCCTCGCAGCCGCTGTCAACAGCGTGATTGCCGCACAGGGCGGCATCAGCGCAGTGGGCAACAACACGGTGCAGGAACTGCCACTACCCGTAGCCGGACTAATGAGTAACCTCGACGGATACACGATAGCAACCCGGTACAGCGCGCTGGATAAAGCCGCAAAGGAGCTGGGATCCAAACTGGCATCGCCTTTCATGACATTATCATTTATGGCGCTGCTTGTAATACCACATTTAAAACTGAGTGACCTGGGGCTGTTCGACGGAGATAGTTTTCAATTTACCCCCACTCACTAATCCATAAAAAAAGCAGCGGATGTAACCGCTGCTTTTTTATAGCTGTAGTATACTGTTAATGGGTTGTCCACAACGCGCCGTTAATGGAGTCGCGGGAAGCCCCGGTAACCCCGCTCAGCACATTATCTTCCTGCCGCCAGCGCAATGTTCCGATAAGCGCCATGATCAACGCCTCTTTGAAACTAACAGTTTGCTCATCCGGTACCTCCACGGTAATGCCCAATGGCTCCAGCTGTTGCCGGATCGTATTCACCAGGAAAGTATTAAACGCGCCGCCACCGGTTACCAGCATCTTGCCAGGCCCTTCCGGCATCTGCGCTTTCAGCGCTTTTACGGCCTGCGTGATTTGTACGGCGATATGCTCTACATAAGTGCGGAGCTTGCCCTGTACAGAAATGCGCAAAGGCGCTATCAGCGGCAATATGGTATCGGTACCAAAATCGTTGGCCAGTGATTTCGGCCACGGTTTGGTGTAATAATCCAGTTGATTCAGTTGTTCCAGCAGGTTGCTGTCGGCCACTCCACCCGCTGCCAGTGCGCCGCCATCGTCATAGGGTTTATTCAGCGCAGCGGCCAGTTCATTCAATACCCTGTTGGCCGGGCATATATCAAACGCCACAAACTGTTCCGGCAGCTGCGCCGAAATATTGGCGATACCGCCCAGGTTAAGCCAGTACTGGTATCCCGGTAGCAGGTACTTTTCGCCAATAGGAACAATGGGGGCTCCCTGTCCACCCAATGCCACATCTACCGCACGGAGGTCGTTGATAACAGGTAACCCTGTTACGGCAGCAATGGCTGCGCCATCTCCCAGCTGGGCGGTCATTTGCTGCGCGGGTATATGAAAAGTAGTATGACCATGTGAGGCGATAAAATGAATTTTATGATCCAGCTGGTTCTTTTCAATGAATTGCAGGATGCGCCGGCCGGTATAATGCCCGTATGCGGTATGTAACAACAGGTAATCCTTTGCCGGCAGGGAAGTGGCCTGTGACAGCTGCTCCACCCACTCCGGCTCGTAAGGCAGGCTCTCCGAGGCCCTGATAACATAGGTCCATTGTCCGCGTATCTCGGTCAGTTCTGCAAAAACTATATCTAATCCGTCTAATGAGCTACCAGACATGGCGCCAATCACGTTATATACCATCGACAAAAAATTTGAGCAAAGGTAGTTTTAAAATATTTTTTTTTCGATTTATGGAAACAGGATCGCCCGGCACATCCTACAGGCAGAAAAACTACTTCGCCATGAAAAAATATCTCTCTTTACTATTGCTCATCTGCCTGGTGGCATTTACTGCCTCCGCCCAACAGGTACGGGTTATTACAGGTATTGTAACAGACAGTTTGCTTAAAAGTCCCCTCGCCAATGTGGTCATAAGGGTAAAAGGTACAGATGTATTAACGGCCACGGATAAAAAAGGGCAATTCAGCCTGAAAACCGCCACAGGGGCCCTGATCCTGGAAGTAAATGCTGCCGGTTACCCGGCGGTTGACATAGCAGTGAAAGACGGGCAGCATAAAATAACCGTACAGCTTACCAAACTGCAGCCGCTTGATAAAAAAAGGAACCAGTATGTGATGCAGGGCAATACCACCGATGCGCTGCAAGGCAGGGTAGCCGGGGTTAGTACCTCCGCGCTGTCTGAAGTAGTGGTGGTAGGCTATGGTGCACAGAAACGAAGACATGTAACCGGTTCTGTTACTACTATCAGGGGTACCAGCAAGAACTACGCCCCCTCCCCGGTTTACAATACTGAAGACTACAGCCCCATTAACGAAAACATTTTCCACACAGCTACAGACCAGCCCCTCAGTACTTTCAGCATTGATGTGGACAGGGCCTCCTACAGCAACGTACGCCGTTTCCTGAACCAGGGCATGATGCCGGAGGCGGACGCAGTGAGAGTAGAAGAGATGATCAATTATTTTGACTATCAATACAAAGCGCCCGAAGGAAAAGACCCGGTAGCTATTTATACCGACATGGCGGTTTGCCCCTGGAATACCGCTCATCAGCTGGTGCGGGTGGCCCTGAAAAGCAAACAGGTGGATACCCGGGAACTCCCTCCCTCCAACCTCGTTTTCCTGATAGATGTTTCAGGCTCCATGTCTGGTGAAAACAGGTTGCCGCTTGTTAAACGCGCGTTTGCGGTTTTAACGGAGCAGCTCCGCCCGGAAGACAAGGTAGCCATTGTAGTATATGCCGGTGCAGCAGGAGTAGTACTGCCGGCCACCAGCGGCAGCGATAAGAAAAAGATCCTGGCCGCACTGGATCAGTTAGAGGCAGGTGGTTCCACTGCCGGTGGTGCAGGCATACAAATGGCCTACACCATTGCCGGTGAACTGTATTCCAAAAACAGCAATACCCGCGTAATACTCGCCACCGACGGCGATTTCAACGTGGGCGTTTCCAGCGACGGAGAACTTACCCGGATGATCGAAAAGGAAAGGGAAAGAGGCATCTCTCTCTCAGTGCTGGGTTTTGGTATGGGTAATTATAAAGATAATAAACTGGAATTGCTGGCAGATAAAGGCAATGGCAACTATGCCTATATTGATAACTTTGAAGAAGCCCGCAGAACCTTTGTGACCGAATTTGGCGGTACCCTTTTTACCGTAGCAAAAGATGTAAAACTACAGATAGAATTCAACCCGCAGTTCGTGCAGTCGTACCGGTTAGTGGGCTATGAAAACCGGGTGCTCGCCAATGAAGATTTCAACAATGATAAGAAAGACGCCGGGGATATGGGCGTAGGCCATACCGTAACTGCCCTGTATGAAATTATCCCTACCGGCGCAAAGGGTACTGCCGCTAACTGGGTAGATCCGCTGAAATACCAGGAAGGTAAAGTGATTGGCAATAAATCCGAAGTACTTACCGTAAAGCTGCGGTACAAACAACCTGACGCCAGCAAGAGTAAATTGATGGAGAAAGTATTGCCTTACAGCAGCCAGGAGATCGCCGACGCGCCCGAAGATTTCCGGATGGCCGCTGCTGTAGCAGCTTTCGGACAATTGTTGCGCAACTCGGCCTTCAGAGGCACTGCCACTTACGACCAGGTGTTATCCTGGGCCGGCAATTCCAAAGGAACAGATACAGAAGGCTATCGTGCTGAATTCATCCAGCTGGTAAAAAAAGCGATGCTGCTGAACAAAGAGTAGTTCCACTATTTTTCGGTAATTTGCGGCCTCAAAGCGATAGCTCATGATTATCAATTTAAGTGAAACCAATTCATTGGTGGGAGAATGGTTAAGCGAGATCAGGAATATAGATATTCAGCAGGACCGTATGCGCTTCCGGCGTAATATGGAACGGCTGGGCGAAGTAGCGGCATATGAGATCAGTAAAACACTGAGTTACGAAGAAAAGGAAGTGACTACCCCTATGGGTATTGCTACCTGCCGGGTGCTGAAATCACAACCGGTCCTGGCCACTATTTTACGCGCAGGGCTGGCACTACATCAGGGATTGCTGCACTACTTCGATAAAGCAGATCATGCCTTTGTTTCTGCCTACCGCAAGCATAATCACGACGGTTCTTTTGATATCAGCCTGGAATATGTAAGCACTCCTTCTATCGATGGGCAGGTGCTGATCCTTTCCGACCCGATGCTGGCTACCGGCTCTTCATTGGTGAAAACGATAGAACACCTGGAAGAAATAGGCAAACCCAGTCATATACACCTCGTGGTGGCCATTGCCTGTACCGTAGGAATCGAATATGTATTACGCAATACCAAAGCGAGTCTGACCATCTGGGCCGGTGATATTGATGACGAACTAACCGCTAAAGGCTATATAGTACCGGGGCTTGGAGATGCCGGCGACCTGGCTTTCGGAAATAAATTACAACAATAACTTAGAATAATCGTTTTACGGATAGCAGTTTTGTATCTTTAAAAAGAACAAAGCTGCTATTTGTTTTTTGCTAAACCGGACCGTTTATACATGAATTTAATTTGAGATATGATTTAATTAATGTACCTTCACCCGTATTGCATAAACCCTATGCTATAAGCTTAATGATATGAAAAGAGCTTTACTATTCCTGGCCATATTACTTTATTTAAATCCTTTGCGGGCGCAGGACCCGCACTTCTCGCAGTTTTTTGCGTCGCCGCTAACCCTTAACCCAGCGTTTACAGGTTTATTTTCAGGAGATTATCGTTTATCCGGTAACTACCGGTCGCAATGGAGGAGTATTTCTACCCCCTTCGTAACAGGTACCGCCGCCATTGATTTTGGCATTTTGAAAAACGTAATTTCTTATACCGATATCTGGGGCGTGGGGCTTATGGCGATGTACGACAGAAGCGGCGGTGGTGCGCTCACATCCAGCTACCTTTCCTTCAGTACAGCCTATCACAAAGGACTGGATCCCGAAGGCAATCACACCCTGGCCATTGGCTTACAGGGTACGCTGGTGCAGAAAAGAATAGACAATACCAAACTGCAGTTTGAGAACCAGATCGATAACAACGGGTATAACCCAATGATTCCCAGCAATGAAACACTGGTAAATCCTAAAATATCCTACTTCGATCCCAACATCGGTATTTTATACAACGGCTTAATCGGCGAAGCATCCAATATTTACATGGGCGCCTCCTATTATCATATTACCCAACCTACCGAATCATTCATGAACCTTACCCAGAACAGGCTCAGCTACCGCTGGACCTTACACGGAGGAGGTTCTGTTCCGGTAAACGGACAAGACAGGTTTCATGCCAGTATCCTCTACATGAAACAAAGCACCGCTTCTGAATTCACCTTTGGTGGCGCCTATGGCTTCATGCTCAACGACATGGACGATAATCCCACCACTTTTTACCTGGGTAGCTGGTATCGCCTCAAAGATGCCGTTATCCCCTATGTGGGCCTTGAAATCAAAGGCTTCCAGATTGGTCTTACCTACGACACCAACGTATCCAGCCTGAAACCAGCCTCCAACTACCGCGGTGGACTGGAAATTTCACTCATTTATATCCACACCCGGAACGAAAACAATAAATATAAAACGCTCTGTCCACGTTTCTAGGACAATGGTTTTTGTGATATAATAATTATCCTGATTCAGGAGTTCATAACATCTTATGATCTCCTAAATCAGGATAATCATTTAAAATCATGATAATCATTGTTAATTTTGCGTTAGTTTCGTTACGCTTTCATAAAACCAGGAAAAACACACATTCAGTTACAATAAAATATTCAGGCGTTGTTTTCATTCAGAGAAGTACTGTCGGCCATCCAGTCATACGGAAAAGCCCATCAATTCATACTACAGCATAAATTATGGAAATGGATCCTGATTCCTGGAGTGATCTATTGCCTGTTATTTTTTGCAGGATTTTACTTTGTATGGGGCTACTCCGGCGACTTTGTGGAATACCTCACCCGGCTGATGCATATCACAGAATGGGTACAGGAACTGGAAAGCAGCTGGGTAAGCTTCCTCTTTATCCTCGTCGCATTTTCTATCCGGATTGTATTTGTATTCTGGTACTTTTCCTATTTTAAATACCTGTTCCTGATAGTCGCTTCTCCCGTGTTTTCTTATTTATCTGAGAAGACAGAAGCCATCCTGGATCATAAAGACTTCCCGTTCAGCTGGTCGCAGCTGGGCCAGGATATCCTGCGCGGGATCAAAATGTCGTGCCGGAATATTGTTTATCAAACCGCCGCCATCCTCATCCTCTTACTGATCTCTTTTATACCGGTGATCGGCTGGCTTACCCCGATGCTGGGATTCTTTATCGAATCTTATTTTTATGGCTTCTCCATGATGGACTATAGCTGTGAAAGACATCGTTTAAATATGTCGCAGAGCATCGACTTTATCCGCCAGCACCGTGGCATGGCCATCGGTAACGGCATGGTGTTTTACCTGTTCATGCTGATCCCCGTACTGGGCTGGATGCTGGCCCCCTCCTATGCAGTCATTGCAGCTACTATTGACTTACAAACAAAAAGACTGAAATAATGAATACCACCGGCAAAGTGTACCTGGTTCCTACTGTTTTGAGCGCCGACGCCCTATTCAGCATTCCCGCTTATGTAACCGCTATCGTGCAGCAATTATCTGTTTTTTATGTAGAGAATGAAAGAACAGCCCGCAGGTATCTGAAGTCGCTGGACAGAAACATCGTAATAGATAACCTGCAGCTCCTGCTGATGAATGAAAACCAGGCGCCCGACCTGGTTCTTGCAAAAAAATTATTACTCGAAGGAAAAGATATCGGCATCCTCAGCGAAGCCGGATGCCCTGCTATCGCCGACCCCGGCCACCTCATCGTAAAACTGGCACAGCGTATTGATGCCAGGGTGATCCCGATGATTGGCCCCAACTCCATGCTGCTGGCCCTCATGGCCTCCGGTATGAACGGACAGAACTTCCAGTTTGTGGGATACCTCCCCATCAAACCACCTGAAAGAACAAAGATGATCCGGGAACTGGAACAGGAGTCCGAAAAGAAAAAGCAAACACAATTGTTTATTGAAACACCTTACCGCAACAACCAGCTGCTGAAAGATATACTGGATAACTGTAAAGACTATACGCAAATTTGTATTGCGGCAGATATCACCGCTCCTGCAGAGTATATTAAAACAAAAACGGTAAAGGAGTGGAAGAAACAATTACCCGATCTTCATAAACGACCGGCTATCTTCCTGCTGTACGCAGGCAACGAATAAAAGAAGGGGAATTACGGCATCGTAATTCCCCTTTATATTTTAAGGCAGTTCCGACTTCACCGGATCCTTAATGGAAATAATGCTGTCTACAATAAATGCGCTGTATCCCCTCCAGGGAATGGCGCCCAGGTATTCTTTGTAGTGCAACTCCACCATCTTTCCGCTGGCCGTCATCAGCTGCTGTGCAATCTGTTCGCTGCTCACGGAAAATTCAAATTCGTTCGACTGGATAGTACCGGCTACCTTGCCCCGGTAGCCCGACTGGATCACTTTGCCTTCATAGGTTTTAAAGATGTATCCCTTCTGCACAAAATAATTCAGCTCCCCGGCTTTAACGCCCTGTCCGAAAACAAAATAGTATTTATAGAAGAAAATACCTCCCAGTACCAGTATAATAACAGATACAATGATAAAGACAAACCGACCCATAGTTAGTTTTTAGTGATGGATGATCAGAAATTCTGATCTACAAGATAAATGAAACCTGCCATACCAAACGCACCCAATTCCAGTTCTCTTTTATTCACTGCTTCAAACACGTCGTTCGCCGCATGATGAATATCAAAATAACGCTGCGAATCAGGAGAAAGTTCAGCCATCGGGGTACCTATTGCCTCATTTAACTGGCCTACATCCACACCGCCGCCTGGTTCATCAAAATCGTAAATGCCATAAGGCTCAAAAAGTGGCTTCCAGCTGTTCATTTTTGCCTTGTGGGCAGCATCCATAGTGGTAATGAAGCCGCGTGGCGTAAAGCCGCCGGCATCGCTTTCCAGGGCAAAAACGTGCTTCTCCTGGCGGGTTTTAGCTACTTCCGCGTATTTCTTGCCGCCACGGGTACCATTTTCTTCATTGGCAAACAATACTACGCGCAGGGTATGCTCGGGCTTCATGCCCAGTGCTTTAAAGGCACGCAATACTTCGATGGACTGTACACAACCGGTACCATCATCATGCGCACCCTCCGCCACGTCCCAAGAATCGAGATGCCCGCCAACAGTGATGTACTGATCCGGGTATTTGCTGCCTCTCAGTTCCCCGATCACGTTATGCCCGATGGTGTCTTTCTTCATTTCGCAATTGGTACGCAGAAATACGCTGGCGCTGTTATCATCTTTTAAGCGCTGGCTCAAACGGTCGGCATCTTCCAGCCCGATGGCCACCGCCGGAATTTTAGGATAGGCGCTGTCGTACTGCATAGCCCCGGTATGCGGGAAGTTATTGGCGCCATGCGTCATAGATCTTACAATAACTGCCACGGCGCCGTATTTGGCGGCCCGGCTGGCGCCCTGGCCACGATACTTTACGGCATCGCCATAGGAGTAAAACGTTTTTATAAACGTAGGATTGAAATGATAGTTATAGAAAACGATCTTTCCCTTTACCTGGTCCTTTTTTGCTTCGAGGTCATCGAACGAAGCCACTTCCAGTACCGGTGCGGTTACGCCATCCGGTCCGCTGCCCACCGAGTTGCCCAGGGCCAGTACTTCCAGTGGCGGTATAAAGTCGCGGCGTTTGGAGATAATACGGGCTTCTTCCTTGGCGCCCCTTATCCAATGCGGCACCATACACTCCTGGAGATAAACGGTATCCGCACCAGCGGCTTTAAGCGCCTTAACGCCCCATTCTTCGGCTTTCACCATTTGTGGGGACCCGGCCAAACGGCCGCCTATCTGCTTCGTGAGGATCCGCAGGTTTTCGTAGGCAGTGCTGTGGATTAATACTTCATCAGCTAGTTTTCTCAAGGTCACAGAATCCTTCTCCTGTGCCACCGCCAGGGCCGGCAGGGTACAGGCTAACAAAATTGGCATTATATAATTTCTCATGCAGCAGGTTAATTTATGGTTAAAACTACTAAAAAAGCTGAAGGAGAAAAGCATAAAGGTATCAAGTAGCCAACTCTTTTGTCCGGCGGCCCCCGGGCTACCGCTCATCCTTCTCCCTCAGGCATTATGCGATATCGTTCTGCTTTTTAGTACCTTTGCGGGATGCAAAAAATTAACTCATGCGCATAGGAATAGTATGTTACCCCACTTACGGTGGTAGTGGGGTGCTGGCCACAGAGCTGGGGAAAGCCCTGGCCGACAAAGGCCATATGGTCCACTTTATTACATATCAACAGCCGGTAAGGCTTAATGCATTTCACGCTAATATATATTATCACGAGGTTCAGGTTCCTACATATCCGCTTTTTGATTTTCCACCTTATGAATCTGCCCTCAGCAGTACTATGGTAGATGTTATCATTAATCAGAAACTGGACCTGCTGCACGTTCACTACGCCATTCCACATGCATCTACCGCCTATATGGCCAAACAGATCGTGAAAAAGCATGGCAGAACAGTGCCTTTTATCACTACACTTCACGGTACAGATATTACCCTGGTAGGTAAGGATAAAACCTACGAACCGGTGGTTACCTTCTCCATCAACGAGTCTGACGCTATTACCGCTGTTTCCGAAAACCTGCGGGATGAAACCTATAAATCGTTCCCGATAGAAAAGGATATCACGGTGATCTACAATTTTGTGGATACCCAGCGCTTCAGCCGCCGGGAACTGCCTCATTTCAGACAGGCCATTGCTCCAAATGGTGAAAAGATCCTCCTGCACGTATCTAACTTCCGTAAGGTAAAGCGGGTACCGGATGTGGTAAAGATCTTTGCCCAGGTACGCAAAGCAGTGCCGGCCAAACTGCTGTTGGTAGGCGATGGCCCGGACAGGCCGGCTATTGAATGTCTTTGCCGGGAATTAGGTATTTGTGATGATGTAAGATTTGTAGGTAAACAGGAGCAACTGGAAGATGTAATGTCTATCAGTGATCTGTTCCTGCTGCCATCGGAATATGAAAGTTTTGGATTGGCGGCGCTGGAAGCAATGGCTGCACGGGTGCCTGTGATCTCCTCCAATGCAGGCGGTTTACCGGAAATCAATATCCCCGGACAAACCGGTTATATGAGCAATGTAGGGGATGTAGACGGAATGGCTGCCCATGCGATCAAACTCCTGAAAGACGAAAAATTACTGGAGCAGGTACGACAGGGAGCATGGGAACAGGCGCAACGCTTCCATATCGATAATATCATTCCACAATACGAAGCTTTATACGAGGAAGTACTGCAAAAACAAGTGCAGTTGCTTTAACGGGCACGTATCCATTTTTCCGGATTCTGTTTCACCATATTGCGGTATATCTGTAATTCTATTTCCCCGGTATTGCTACCTGCACCTGGTGCGGCCACACCAAGTGTTTGCCCACGTTTTACAGAAGCCCCTTTGCTGACACGAACATCCAGTAATCTCACATAATTGGTAAAATATTTTCCGTGGCGCAGGGTTACCATATACCCTGCGCCCGGTACCATAAATACCATAATTACCTCCCCGTCGAAAATGGCCTTCACTGCGGCGCCTCTTGCAGTAGCAATGATAGTACCGTTATGATCCACTTCAATTTTGCCAACCCTGCCAGCGCCGAAATGACCTGTAACACGGCCTGCATCTACCGGCCAGGGCAGGCGGCCACGGTTGGCCTCAAAATCGCGCGATAGGGAGAGCGCCTCCGGAGTAGCTACCAGTGCATCTTCGCTGGAGGTTTTAGCTTCCGGTGTATCGTCTTCTGCTGTTTCTTCTTTTTCCACTTTTGCCGGCGGTTTCTTACCTGCTTTTTTTGCCGCAGCAATAGCGGCTCTTCTGCGGGCAGCTGCCTGTTCGCGCCGCCGGGCATCAGCAGCCTTTTTACGGGCCAGCGCCTGTGCTGCAGCTTTCTTCTGCGCCGCAGCTATTTCCCGCCGGATGGCGTCCTGGATAGCCCGGTCTACCTGCCGGGCTTCGGCTTTACTTTTATTGATACGCTGCTGTAATTCCTGCTCCTGGTCCTTCAGCTGGGCAATGGTTTTATCTGCTTCCTTTTTATCCTCCAGCAGATCTACCCGCTGCCGTTGTTCTGTTTTTAATGCCCCTGTTTTCTGCGCCCGTTGTTGTTCCAACACCGCCAGCTTCTCTCCCAGCAATGCTTTGGTAGATAGCAGGCTTTCTGCTTCCTTGCGCCTGTTTTCACGGTATTGCTGCAGGTATTGATACCGGCGGATGGCGTCATTAAAACTGGTGGCAGAAAAAAAGAAGTTCAGCACCTCATATGAATCACGGGTTTTATAAGCGTATACTACCAGCTGCGCATACCTTGCCCTGAGAGAGTCAACTTCTTTCTCCAGCGTTTGTACGTTGCTGTTAGTATGGCTGATATTTCCTTCTATAAAACTGATTTCCTTGTTAATGTTAACGATCTGCGCATTGCGGGTGGAAATTTTCCGGAGTAGTTCCCGCTGCAGGGCAACATTTTGCCGGGTGGATTTCCTGGTTTGCAGCAGTGATTTGTTCGCTTCTTCTATTTCTTTCAACAGCTCCTGTTTACGGTTTTCCAGTGCCGCGCGCGATTGCTTACTACCCCGCTGAGCATACAACAGCGCAGGCAGTAGCCACAGAGCCATCAAAAGAGGGATCAACTTTCTCAAAAAAAATGCATTTGGTTAGTAAGCGCAAAGCTGAAAGCATCCTTAAAATGCTTTCAGCTTTATCTCGTATAGTTTCAGCTATGTTTAAATTATCTTCTCCGGATCCACTGTTCAGGGTTCTGCTTGGTAATGCCTTTCCATATCTGCAGCTCCACTTCACCGGTGTTTTCAATATCGTTGGTGCTGGCAGTACCAATTACCTGCCCGGTTTTCACATTATCGCCTTTCTTCACGCGGGTAGTTTGCAAACGTACATACGTAGTAAAGTATTGTCCGTGACGGATAATAATTACATATCCCGAGCCAGGCATTACCACTACCGATTTTACTTCCCCGTCAAAAATGGATTTCACAGCGCCGCCTTTATTGGTGGCAATTACAATACCATCGGATGGTACCTGTATATGTTCCATTACCGCATGCTGGTGTATACCAAAATGCTCAATGATATTACCGGCATCCACCGGCCAGGGCAATTTACCCCTGTTGGCTTCAAAGCTCTCTGACAATGCCAGTGCTTCCGGTGTTGCTTCCAGCACGTTTTCTGTACGGGTTACTGTTTTTTCAGGTTCCGGTGCTGGCTCCGGTGCTTTCACAGGAGGCGGCGGTGGCGCTGGTGTATTATTGGCAACGTTGTTATTGTTATTATTGGCGGCAGCAGCTTTTGCTCGTTCTGCGGCAGCCAGTGCAGCGGCTTTACGGGCCTCTTCTTCACGGCGGCGTTTTTCTTCCGCTGCTTTACGGCGGGCCGTTTCTTCTTCTATTGCTTTACGACGGGCTTCTTCTATTTCCCTGCGGATTACCGCTCTGATTGCCAGCTGTACTTTCTGGGCATCTTTCTTACGCTGGTTAATATCCGTTACCAGTTCTTTCTCACGCCCCTTCAGCTTATTCAGCACTTCATCTTTTTCTTTCTTATCTACTTCCAATGTACTGCGTTGTTCCTGCTCTGTTTTAAGCGCATCAGAACGCCTTACCCGCTGCGACTCCAGGTTCTGGATCTTCTGATTCAGCTGCTCCTGTGTAGATACAATGTTATCTGCCTGCCGGCGACGGTACTCACGGTACTGCTTTAAATACTGAAAACGCTTTACTGCATCGTTAAAATTCTCTGCAGAAAATACGAAGTTCAGCATATCATAAGAAGAACGGTTTTTATAAGCATAGATCACCAGCTGTGCATACTGGGCCTTCAGGGTATCGAGGTCTTTCTGCAGGGTTTTAACATCCCGTGCAGCGGTATTGATATCCCCGTTGATAAAGTTGATCTCCTCGTTGATGTTGTTGATCAAACGGCTGCGCAGTGTAATCTTATCGCGCAATGCACGGAGTTGACCAAGACTTTCTTTGGTAGATTTCTTGGTTTCCTTCAGTTGTTCGTTTGCCTCATCTATTTCTCTTTGCAGCTCCTTCTTTCGTCGCTCCAGTTCTTCCCGCGACTGTTGCTGCTGCCCAGTATTCTGAGCAACCAACATGGCTGGTATTAACCATAGCACCAACATAAACGGGATAATCTTCTTCAAATACAACATGACTAAATTTAGTAACTGCAAATTAAATAAATATACAACGTTTATTAGTTTAATGAATACGACATTTACTCAATTAACATTTTACATACGTTTATAGCTGGCGGGCATGCTGAATGGAAAGGTGAGCGGCACATCAAAATCATAGCGTGTAAAGTCAAGTGCAACTTTCGTCACATTCTTTTCTTCTATGTAAATACGACGTGTAGTAGGGAATTTGCGGCCAGCCACTTTTGTGTAGTCTCCATAGGTCAGCTCACAGGAACGTTTCGCAGCGCCGGTACTGTCTTTATCCATCACTTTGCTTTGCTGCAATCCGTAGTCATCCGCAAACACATTAAAGAGACTGATAAACTTTGCATGATCGCAGCTGAAAGAAATAATAGCCGGCGTTTTCACTACCTGGTATACAGAATCCGTAAGATATACCGGGTTACCGATCAGCATGTCCTGGAGAGTATTAAAATCAAACGGGATATTCAGCAACTCCTCCGCGTCCGACATCCTCCGGAGAAATAACTGTTTATCCAGGCGGTTATACATTTTAAGACTATCCGGTGTGATCACGGCCCTTATCACTTCGTCTACAATCGGCGCTGACACGGATATCCATATGATGCTGTCTTTCTTAATACGGAAAGTAGCATTCAGGTTATTATGGCTCTTCCTGTCTGTTTCAAAAGCCAGCTTCATTTTGGCAGAAAAAGTATTAAACTCAATATGATTGGCATGAATACCGTTGAGCATTTCGCCGGTGAAGTGTGTCAGTTCTTCGTTTGTTGAACTATCTCTTGCCAAGGTTACTCTGTTGGTATCGGCGGCCGGGAAAGTTGTACGGGCCAGCTTTTTAGGATGGCGGCAGGCCATCATTCCCAAACCGATCGTTATAATTAAAAGTGTGACTTCTATTTTTCTCTTCATTGAGCGATGACTTATAGCAAATGCTTATTGAATATATCTTTTTTCAGCGATCTTACGGGCCAGGTCTACAGAAGATGCTCCCTTATCTTTAGCCATCTGCCAGTATTCCACCGCTTTTGTAACTTCTTTCAGATTAAACAGGATATCACCGTAGTGCTCCAGTACGTTCGGGTTTTTTTGTGCTTCCGGGTATTGCAATGCTTTCTCGATCCACTCTTTTGCTTCTGCAAATTTTTCCTGGCGGAAAAGGATCCAGGCGTAGGTGTCCATGTAGGTTGGACTTTCCGGTTCCAGTTCCAGCGATTGTTTTGACATTTCCGCTGCCCTTTCGAGGTTCTCCCCTCTTAACGAAAGATAATAGCTGTAATTGTTCATGATCAGCGCATCTTTCGGACGGAGCAGTAAAGCGCGCTCGTAGCTGCTGTCCGACTGGCGGTGCTGCCCGGTAGCATGGTATGAATCTCCCAGCAGGGAATAAATATCTCCCAGGAATTTCTTCTCTCCATTACCTATTTCCAATGCAGTGTTCAACGAGCTGATCGCAGCAGGATACTGTTGCAAAAGGAAACTGGCCACTCCTTTAAAGTAGTAGCCCATAAATTCTTTCGGGAACTTGCCGGTTACATTGTTACTGAGTGCCAGTAACGCAGTAGGATCATCTTTACGGGAATAGATCCACATCAGCTGATACCATACCGAGAAACGGCTGTCATCCAGGCTCAGGGCCTTTTTATAGCTAGCTTCAGCACTGTCCAGCATGTCGGCCTGTGAAAACATATCACCACGGAGGGCATATGCTTTTGCATCCGACGGATGCGCTTTAATGATGAGGGAAGTGAGTTGCAATCCTTCTTCCAGCTTGGTAGTATCCATGTTCATCATCTGCAGGTATGGATATACATACGCTACTTTTTCATCGATGCTGTAACCCGGATTGGCAAATGCTTTGGTAAGATTGGCCCAATAAGTAACTGTGTCGTTATTTTTCTTTGCGAAAGAAGCCAGTGCTATCAGGGCTCTTGGGTTATCAGGATCTTTGGCGAGAATGGTATGATATATTTCTATGGCTTCCGGCACACGGTCGTTGGCATCATATATTTCTGCCAGCAGATAATAATACCTGATTTCCTCCGGCTCCTGGTTAATCAGTTTTTTTATTTCGGCTGCTGCCTCATCCACCATGCTCATTTTCAGGAGCAGTTTCTGTTTCTGGTAAATGAGTTCTTCCACTACGCCCACCTTTTTTTCCAGCTGGTCAAATGCGGCAAGTGCAGAGGCAGGTTTATTGGCTTTTGCCAGTAAAATTCCTTTGTTATAAAGATAATCTTCGTTATCAGGATATCGGCTGGTAAGGCCTTCAAAAACATAGGCAGCGCTGTCAAATTTTTCGTTCACCGCGTAAGCATCTGCGAGGGTTACCTGGAACCAGTGGTTCTGCGGATCCAGTGCTGCAGCACGACGGGCAAAGATGAGCGCATTACCGGCGTTTTGTACTTCTATAAAAAGACGGGCTAATTCGTAATTAACGGTGGGATTATTTTTATTCAGCCGCAGATAGTCGGCATACTGGGTGATAGCCGTACGATAGTCTCCCAGCATTTTGGAACGCTGGGCGGCAAAAAAGAGGCTATCCGCCCGCTGTGACAGCACAGTGGCGTTATTAATGGTTGTGTCTTTACGTGATGCTGATGATTTGGCACCACTACAGGCTCCCATTAATAAAATACCAGCCAGCCCTATAACGGTGAAGTATATCCGCATTTATCAGGATTTACCGGTATGTCCAAATCCTCCTACACCTCTAACGGTTTCTGTCAGCACGGCTACCGGTTCTATGACCGCCTGAATAAAAGGAGCGATGATCATCTGAGCAATACGGTCGCCAGGTTGTATGGTTTGCGGTTCGTTGGATAAGTTGATCATGATAATCTTAATCTCTCCACGATAATCTGCATCTATCGTGCCAGGCGTATTCAGGAGCGTAAGTCCCTGTTTAATAGCCAATCCGCTACGGGGGCGGATTTGCGCCTCATAGCCAGCCGGCAGTTCCATGAATAAACCAGTAGGGATCAGCATCCTTTCCAGCGATTGCAGGGTAACTGCTGTTTCCAAATGTGCGCGGAGGTCCATTCCTGCCGCATCTGCCGTTGCATAAGCTGGTAATTCATTACCCGACTTATTGATTATTTTCACAATGATATCCGCCATTGAACAAAGATATTTTAAAATAATTATGAATGGTGAATTACTGGGTGATATGCTCCAGCAATACCACCGCGTGCGCAGTAACCCCTTCCTCGCGGCCTACAAAACCCAATTTTTCTGTAGTGGTTGCCTTTACGGACACATCTTCTGTACTCACATGCAGGATTTTGGCAATCACGGCCTGCATTTCGGGCACGTATGCTTTTATTTTGGGCGCCTCCAGGCAAAGGGTACTGTCTACATTTACCACCTGGTACCCTTTTTCCCCGATCAGCTGCGCGCACCGGGCTAATAATATTTTACTGTCGATATTCTTGTAAGTGTTATCGGTATCCGGAAAATGTACCCCGATATCTCCCAGGGAAAGCGCCCCCAGCATCGCATCACAAATGGCATGTAACAATACATCGGCGTCGCTGTGCCCCAGCGCTCCTTTATGATGTGGTACCAGTATGCCGCCAAGCCAGAATTCACGTCCTTCTGTCAGCTGGTGGAAATCTACTCCCAATCCTATACGTATCCTACTCATATTTGTAATAATTTAATCATTTTGCCAATCCGCAAGGTAAGCCAATAATATAAAAATCCCCCCGTTTTGCGGAGGGATTAAACGAGATAATTATTTAAAGCTTCAGTCATTTATATAATTAAACGACTAAATATGTGTTACCATCCTGTACGACTTTCCTCATCTCTCGGCCCGAGGTCAAAAGTAAGGGTAAAGCGCAATGTATTGGAAAGCGGGTTGCGCTGTATCCCTGATCCCGAAGGAACCAGGTAAGAGAAATTAAGCCCGAAGATATCGTACTTAACACCGATACCCGCCGTAAAATATTTACGGTTTCCCTTGTTCTTGTTTTCGTTGAAATAACCGGCTCTCACTGCAAATTGCTGGTTGTACCAGTATTCCATACCAACAGAATACATCAGCTCCTGCATTTCTTCCTTGATGGGAGCGTCGCCAAAGGAACTGAATATTCCCTCCAGTGTACCTTTCTCTTTATACAATCCTGCAGAATCCGGGGTAGGTACCAATAATTTATTGATATCCAGCGCAAAGGTCAGCTGATTGGCTTCATCCAGTGATACCGTATAGGCGGTACCGATACCCAGGTTGGTGGGAAGGAAGTCTTTATTGGCGGCGGAACTGGTGTAAGAAATCTTGGTACCGATATTAGTGATAGCCATACCAATGTTCAGCCTGTTTACCAGGCCATCATCTTTCTCAAAATCTTTGGTATAAAATCCCGATAAATCGGCAGCAAAGGCTTTGCCCGGCTTTATGCTTACGCTACCATTGCTTTGTCCGCCTGCCAGGTTGGAATAAATATAACGGGCGGTTAAGCCAATACCAAAATGATCTGACAGCTTACGGGCATAACCTGCATCCAGTGCAAATTCGCGCGGGCGGAAATCGCCGGTAGGCGTACCGGTTATATCTGTGAAATTGATTGTTCCGAGAGAAAAATATCTTAAGGAACCGGAAATGGCCTGTTGCTCATCCAGCTTGGTATAACCAGACACCGTAGCCAGGAAAACGTCGTTTACCAGTTCTTTTAACCAGGGGGTATAAGTAACTGCCAAACCGCCATTTTTTTCCGCAAAGGGAAGTTTGGAGAGATTGTTATAGATGGAAGATGCATCGGGGGATATGGCTACTCCCACGTCGCCCATAGCTCCACTGCGTGCATCCGGTGTAATTCTCAGAAAAGGAACCGCGGTATTGATGGTGTTGGTACGACCATCCGTTTGCCCGGGATTAGGAATTTGAGCTGAGGTTTGTAAACTTATGAAAGTACCGTAAATGAACACGAGGCCCATTGTTACCTTTCGGATCATGCAGATTTTGTATTTGATAAGGATGTAAAAATAATCTTATTTATTAATATAACACAGAAAGGGGTTTATTTGGGATAATGGCAAAAATTATTTTCCTCGCATAGGCTATAATAACACCAGCTTACCGCCCTTTATCTTCGTACCTGCGGAAGTCTTGATTGTTATCCTGTACACGTACAATCCTGAGGACAGTTTTGCTCCCGAATCATTACGACCATCCCAGGGCATGCCCTCAAAACGGCCGGCTGTGGAAATTATTGTGCTACGCATAGTTTTTACCAGTCTTCCGCCCAACGTAAACACCTGCAATGTAAGTTCCAGTTCTTCTCCCTGCCGGTTATGCAAAAAGGAAAACCGTGTTACATCATGAAAAGGATTCGGAAAGTTCCTTACTTCATCTACAGTCAGTATTCCCTGCTCCGCTACTTTGAAATAAATGGTTGTAGTAGCCCCATTGTTCCGGGAATCCCATGCTTTGATTGTAATCCGGTGTTCTCCAGTTGACAATCCTTTTAACGGGAAAAGGACGTTACCCTTTTTATAGCTATCCAAAGATGCCCCAAAATAATCATTTAACACAATATATTCTGTACTATCCAGAATTGCTGTCAGCTGGTAAAGCTCGTTATTCCCTGAAATATTAATGCCGCTGCTATCTGCCAGATCTACTATCAGCAAAGGATCAGGGCCTGTAATATCTCCGCTCCGGAAACTGCGGCTGTTGAGCCAGGCATTTACCGATGGCCCGCTCACATCAGCTACCGGCGGGGATATCTGCCCCCCGGTGGTGAAATTATCAAAATAACCATTACCATCCAGCTGCTCATTACTGGTATAATAACTGATTTTTCCTTTGCCATCACCTTCCCTGATATCCACGGGGGCCACAAATGTAAAGGAAAATCTGCCACTATTCACGGTTTGTGTACCCTGGAATAATACATTGCGCTGCAATCTATAGCCCGCCACCTGGCTGCCGGCGTCGTTAGCACGGGTTTTTAACAGGGCCGGCTGATCATATACGGTTGTATACAAAACACCGTTATAGGCCGTTACCCGGTTGCCGTGGGCATCTTCGATATGGCCTTTCACGGTATACATGCCAAGTCCTTTCACGGTGTCGGGTTGTCCTGTGGCAGCCCTGCCGTTAATGGAATCTGTGATCACGCGGTAAGTCGGGAATGCGAGGGTGAGCGCCGGATCTCCCAGCAGCTGGAACTTCCGGTTATTCACCGCATCGCCGGAACTACTGTAGGTAAGGTTCTTTGCCAGCATCGCAGCAGTACCCAGCGCAGGCATACGCCCATCTGCCGGTGGCGTGAACGCCACCTTCATATAGTTGGCGTTCATCAGCTGGTTGGAAGCCGAAAAAACCGCGCGGGTGGTGGTCATCAGCGCGATGGCGCCGCCGGTGTGCTGCAGTAATATTTTATGTCCCAGTGAGGTGATACCCGGATCATCATATGGTGCAAAATCGCAGGTGGCAGTAATAAACAGCGGGAGTTTATTTTCATTATACCAGTCGCTGATACTGCCCGCATCCATAATATTTTCCGCCGCCAGGCGGGAGTTGCTGCCATGACCGGTATAGTTCAGTACCAGTGTTCCTTTATTAATTCTTTGGGCAATTGCTTTGTTTACTTCCGGGTATATGGCGCCGGAGCTGCCCGTTTCCTGCGGATAGGCGTCTGCATAGATCTTATCTGTATTCAGCAGTTTCGCATCACCGGAAAGAATGGCGCCCATTTTTTCTGCGTCTTCAAAATGCAGGTTATCATCTTCATCATCTGCCAGCAGCGTTACCTGGTTACGCCATGCACCGAAGGCTGCGGGCTGCCGGTACCGCAGGATCTTATCCACTGCCAGCCGGGCCTCTGCTTCATTGCGTGCAGGAATGCGGCCAATACCGATATCCAGCAGATCAGGTTTAGCCGTTCCGGTGATATCTCCTTCATCTTTCAGTATGCCAAAGTAATCGTCGGATACGTACGACCGGATGGCGTCGAGGGAAGCCTCGCTTTGCCAGGAGGGGATGTCGTTGGTATTATTTTTTACCCGTTGCCGGTAATCATAAGAGGCGGCGCCAAACAACAACAGGTAGCGGGGTGCGGGCCCCCGGTCATAAAACATTTTTACATAGTCCCTCAGGGCCGTGGGATCAGGCGTTCCGGATGCAAACTCCTGGTACACCTGGTCGATGGTGGTTACCTGCACCGACAGCTGATCCGCTGTCCTGTGCATGGCGGCCAGCCGCTCCGCCTGTGGCAGGAGTGTACGGGTGGTAACAATGAGCATATCTGCCGGACCGCTGCCATGCAGGTCCTGGTTAGACGCCGTTCCGGCGAAGTCCGGCCGGCCTGCGGCGCCGGTCCGGAAAGCGATGTATTCATGCAGCCGGTCGTTTTTGCCGGTAAAGAGCAGGGAATCGCCCTGCAGGGTTGTTTTCATCACCACCGGGTTCAGCGGATCTGTAACGTCCCAGATATATGTTTGCGCGTTAGCGTTATGCACCGCAAAACGGCCGGGTTGCCCGCTGCCGGCGTAACGGGTACTGCGGAAATCCAGCACCCCGGCGGCGGGCAGTACCGGCGCACAACGCGCCTGCACTTCCAGGTAGTCCAGCCAGCCCTTGTCGTTGATATTGCCCGGCAGGAATTCTACCCCTATTTCCAGGTCCGGCTGACCGGCATCTGCCCCGCCAGTGGTGGCTGCGGCGGTAGCCACTCCCTCAAAAATATTACCCGTAACCGGCAGCAGGTACATATTGGTTATTGCCGGGGCTTTATTCACGGTGGCGTTGAAGTTACTCCCGGTGCTGCTCCGTGCGGCCGCCCGCATAGTTACCCACACTTTTCCTTCTGCAACGGCGGGCAGGTTAAACCAGTAGCTGCGTGTCAGGCCAACCACTTTACTGAACTCTTGTCCCCACCATTGTTTGCCGCTATTCAGGAAATTCAGACTGTCTCTTTCATAAAAGGCGTGATAATCAAAGGTATATTCCGGCGATGCTCCTGCCGGCTCTTCGCCTGCGGCGGTTACCCGGAGCCCTGTTCCGGTAGTGGTGATGTAATACCAGGCGGTATCTGCATACAGGTGCCGCTGGTGGGCAAAGGTTTTGGTGCTGCCGTTATACAGCCAGCGATGTGGCCCCGGGGCATAAAAAAGGGCATAGTCGCTGCCGTCCAGCACGCCGTCGCCTCCGTCGTCCACCTGCAGGGCTACTTCCGGCAGATCGTCGTACCGCGGAGTTGCATTAGGTTCCCCCAGCATCTGCCCCCCGCTTCCAAAAAGCCGCAACCCGGCAGATGGCTGCCCCGTGACCCCCATGCTTTGGAGAAAGGCGGCATCTATTTTATAGATCCCGGGGGCGCTGACACCTATCTTATACCAGCTGCCTGCTGCCAGCACAGAATTTTTTTTATACTGCCGAAGGCTGCTTTGGGCATATATTTCCCCTCTTCCTAAAAAAGAAAGCAGGAATACACCTATAAAAATATAACTGAGTTTCATTACCTTAATCGCAGTTTTTCGGCCGGTTGATATAGAAAGACCCTTATCAGCGGGAACGATTGGCAGCAAATTACAAATTAATTTTTTTCGCCATAAAATAAAAAAGAGTACATTTGCGTTTACTGTAAATATACTAGACTAAAGCTGTATCGCATGCGTAGATTAACCTCTTTATCATTGCTCGTAGGTACCAGCGTAATGCTATCCATGAGTGCCTGTCATAAGGACGGCGGGGGACTTTTCGGCAAGAAGAAGGAAGCTTCTTCCGCTACGGGCTGGAACTATAACGACCAGAAAATGGGCGGTTTCAGCGTAGCTAAAAACGTGAACCAGCAAACTGGTCCGGGCCTTGTTTTTGTACAGGGTGGTACATTCGCTATGGGAGCGACGGAGCAGGATGTAATGGGCGACTGGAATAATATTCCGCGCCGTATTACGGTTTCCTCCTTCTATATCGATGAATCTGAAGTAGCCAACGTACATTACCGCGAATATCTCTACTGGCTGAACCGCGTATACGGGGAATCATTCCCGGATGTATACCGCAACGCAATGCCGGATACCCTGGTATGGCGTAGTGAACTCGCCTACAACGAGCCACTGGTAGAATACTATTTCCGTCACCCGGCTTACAACGACTATCCCGTAGTAGGTGTTACCTGGAAACAGGCTACCGACTATTGTAAATGGCGTTCCAACCGTGTGAACGAAAAACTGCTGATGGATAAGGGTCTCCTCTCCAAAGCAGATGTGGGCAACCAGTCAGACGACAACACCTTTGACACCAAGTCTTACACAGCGGGCTTATACGAAGGTACGCCCGGTAAAATGTCGAAGGGTGCGAAAGACCAGTTCAAAAATTCTGACGGTACTCCCCGTAATGCTGCCTTTGAAGATGGTATCATGTTACCAAACTACCGTCTCCCGACAGAAGCAGAATGGGAATACGCCGCACTGGGTTATATAGGTCAGAACCCCGGCCCTTCCAAAAAAGAAGGCAAACACGGGGAAGAGCTGATCATGAACAAACAGGTTTACTCCTGGGGCACCAACACCAGCGGCTTACGTGATATCCGCCGCGGTACCATGCAGGGTCAGTTCCTGGCCAACTTCAAGCGTGGTTCCGGTGATAACATGGGTGTGGCCGGCGGCTTGAACGACCGTGCTTCTATCCCTGGTCCTATCCGCTCCTTCTACCCTAACACATTCGGCATCTATAACATGTCCGGTAACGTGGCAGAATGGGTACTGGACGTATACAGACCACTGAACCCGATCGATGGGGAAGACTTCAACTACTTCCGTGGTAATAAATTCCAGACAGTTTACCAGAACGAAAATAAAGAGTTCGAAAAAGATAGTCTTGGTCACCTGAAAATGCGTGACGTAACAGACGAAGAAAGTGCTAACCGTCTTAACTACCAGAAAGGTGATGTGATCAACTACCTCGATGGCGACTCCCTTTCACAGGTGGAATATGGTTATGGTATCACTACCCTGATCAACGATAAATCACACGTGATTAAAGGTGGTAGCTGGAACGACCGTGCTTACTGGCTTTCACCAGGTACACGCCGCTACATGCAGGAAGATATGGCCACTAACACCGTTGGCTTCCGCTGCGCAATGGACCGCGTAGGTAGCCCTGAAGGTAACAAGTTCAAAACAGGTAACCTGTTTAAGAAACAACGCCAGAAGAGATAGCGGATAGATCGCCTTCGGCGATGGAAATTGTCCTGGAGCAGGATTACACTGATTAACCGTGATTTTTAGGATTTAATTTTTAGGATTTTTATAAATGATTAAGGGAGATAAAAGCGGATATATTCGCCTTTATCTCCCTTAATCATTTATAAAAATCACGGTTAATCAGTGTAATCCTGCTCCAGGACAATTTCCATCGCCGAAGGCGATCCCACTCGCTACTTCCACAATTCCAGGATCTCTTCTGTATGATTTTTTGTGTCGGGCTTTTTGATGATGTGTGCAATCACACCGCTTTCATCAATGAGGAAAGTGGTACGATGAATACCATCATACGTTTTACCCATCATCTGTTTTTCGCCATACACACCGTATTGGTGTACAATCTTTTTATCTTCATCTGCCAGTAAGGTAAATGGCAGTTCGTATTTCTCAATAAATTTCTGGTGACTCTGCTCGCTGTCGGTGCTTACACCTACTACTGCGTATCCCTTTTTCAGCAGGGTATCATAGTTATCCCGCAGGTTACATGCCTGTGCCGTACATCCCGGGGTCATATCTTTCGGATAAAAATACAGCACTACCCGTTTGCCTTTAAAATCAGTCAGGGATACGGTTTTGCCATGCTGATCTTTTCCTTTGAAAACGGGGGCTTTATCGCCTTCTTGTAAGTTTCCCATATTTACGGTTTTAGCTGTTTGAAATATATCTTAACGTTTGAATGATAATCTGTAGATACCTTCATTTCCTGCCACATCGGTTACTTTCAATACCAGCATATGCGCTCCCGGCGGACAATGTTCATCAAACGTATAGGTAAGTACGTTACCTCTCCGGGAAAACAACAACCATTTACCATCCAGTTCTGCACGGTAGCTTTTGATGCCGCTGGCATCATTCATGGCAAACGATAGTTTAGCAGCTTTTGAAAGCACAGCGCCCGGCTTCACGCCCAGTGGCGTTACCTTTGGCGCCACGGTATCCACTTCCAGGTGGAAGTTGCCGAAGTCGCGGAAAGTGCCTTTGTACCAGCCGTTTTCCAGCGTGGTGGCGGAAGTGCTGTTGCTGCCCAGTGCTTCTCTCACCATCACTATTTTCGATTGCAGGTTTTCCGGGACAGTCCGGGTAGCGCGAAGACGTACATCAAAGAAATCGTGCACAGGTACCAGTGCGTTGTGCAGGTGGTACACGTTGGAATATGCTTTGGTGCTTACAGACGCCGTTTCCAGGTAATTGAAACACACCTGGTCGTACAGCGCTGTTTCATCCAGGTAAAATTCCACCTGGTTGTTTTCAAAGATGTTGCGTGAATCGGGATACATGGTGTTGGCGCATGCTTTCTGCGCATCATCCGCACCTGATTGCTGCAGGGCCAGTTTCACCGTGGAAGTATTGCCGTATGCATCCTTTACCAGCAGCTTTACATTATGCACGGCACCGTCGGACAGGTGGATGGTACCATCGCCTTTCAGGTCGTGGTAAATATCCAGTTTATTGCCGGGCAGGGAAAACACCAGCTGGTAGTACGGACCGCCGCCTTTCTTTGTTTTATAATCGATGTGTGCATTCAGGTAACGGGTTTCCTCATAGCCGATGTTATCCAGCTGGAAGTCGATATCCGGTTCATTATTCTGGAACAGGGTTACTTCATAAATGCCGTAGATATTACCGGTGTTCATCCGGTCGATAGCGCTCACGCCGATGCCTGCCTGCGCAGCATTAATTTTAACCACCGGCTGGGTGGTTACATATTCGCCGCCCACTTTTTTCAATGCTACTACGAGCGGCTTTTGTTCATAAATACTTTTTTCACGGTCGTATATCGCCAGGCGGTATACATCCGGCGCTTTGGTATCTGCAATATCAAAACCAAAGAGCAGTGGGTTCAGTGGTTTTTCTGTTGTGGTATTCCTGATTTCAAAGTGCAGGTGTGGCCCTGCAGATCCGCCTGTGTTACCGCTCCAGGCTACAAAGTCGCCTTTTCTTACAGGGAACATGCCGGCGGGGATGGTGAGATCGCTGGCCCAGCTTTCGGCCTGGTACTGTTGCTTTTTCACATACTGCTGCAGGGCAGGAAAAAAGGCGTTAAGATGGGCGTAAACCGTCGTATAGCCATTAGGGTGAGTAATGTAAAGTACATTCCCAAAACCGGTATGCGATACACCGATGCGGCTTACATAACCATCTGCCGCAGCGTGTACCGGCAGATTTTCTTTTTGTTGCGTTTTAATATCCATTCCTGAATGGAAGTGGTTGGGCCGCAGCTCCCCAAAGTTACCGGCCAGTATAATCGGAACATTCAGCGGGTTCCTGAAATAGCCTTGCGGATAGTCCTTTACCGGGATGGATTGCGCCTGTAATAGTTGCGGAAGCAAACAAAGTAGACCGATGACTCTCTTCATAATATGCAAATGTAGGGAAAAGCGGATTTATGCGGATTTTGTCTTACCCAGGATTAGACTGATTATGCTGATTACTTTGATTTTGTTTTTAGTTTTTTGAGAGAAGGGAATAAGGTTCATGCCGGTGACCGGTAATTTTATTTTCGTATGCCCCAATACGTATTAAACATCCCTGTTGGCATATCCGTTATTCATCTCCTCAAAAAAATTAAAAAAACAAAATCAAAGTAATCAGCATAATCAGTCTAATCCTGGGTAAGACAAAATCCGCTTTTTTTAAGTACATTAGTTGCCGCAAAACGTGCATGCATACATGTCTATCCAGGTATCAGAACTCAGTAAAGTATACGGCGAACAACGGGCGGTGGATGCTATTTCCTTTGAGTTAAAAAAGGGAGAGATCACTGGTTTCCTGGGGCCAAATGGCGCAGGGAAATCCACTACCATGAAGATGATCACCGGTTTCCTGCCGCCAACCAGCGGGAAGGCCAGTGTGTGTGGTTTTGATATTGTATCGCAATCGCTGGAAGTACGGAAAAGGGTAGGATATCTGCCGGAATCCAATCCCCTGTACTATGACATGTATATCCGGGAGTTCCTGGAATTTGTGGCGGGCATCCATCAACTGGGAAAAGCAGGCGCACAGCGGATTACCTCGGTAATTGAGCTAACAGGACTGCAACCGGAGCGGCACAAAAAGATCGGCGCATTATCTAACGGCTATAAACAGCGGGTGGGGCTGGCACAGGCCCTGCTGCATGATCCTGAAGTACTGATCCTGGACGAGCCCACTACCGGGCTGGATCCCAATCAGCTGGCCGATATCAGGCGGCTGATCAAAGAGCTGGGCGCCAATAAAACGGTGATCCTCTCCACACATATTATGCAGGAAGTAGAGGCGCTGTGCGACCGGGTGATCATCATCAACAAAGGAAAAATCATTGCAGACGATAAATTATCGTTAATCCAGCAAAACAACAGTGGGAATGGTTATTTACAGGTTACCTTTGCGGAGCCGGTAAACGAAACCGAATTGATGGCAATTCCCGGTATAAGCCGTGTGGTAGCCCGGGAAGACCATAGCTGGCAGTTATTTACCAGCCAGGTAGATGAGGTGCGAAAAAACCTGTTACAATTTGCTTTGATTAATAACAGGAACATACTTTCTTTGCAGAGCAATTCACAAAGCCTGGAAACAATATTCCGGGAACTGACAAAAGCTTCCGGCAACTAACTGTGGCCTTTAGCAACCCGAGAGTGGTGAGGGACTAACAGCTGCAGCAACCGCCAGATGCTAAATAAATAGCTAACAATAATAACTTTTCGAATTATGAGTATTATTTCAGAAATCCATGCCAGGCAGATCCTCGACA
This sequence comes from Chitinophaga sp. G7 BAM 1005, assembly GCF_057126945.1. Taxonomy (NCBI): domain Bacteria; kingdom Pseudomonadati; phylum Bacteroidota; class Chitinophagia; order Chitinophagales; family Chitinophagaceae; genus Chitinophaga; species Chitinophaga sp. G7 BAM 1005. The sequence goes on from NZ_CP181478.1 coordinate 6,453,759, forward strand.
GCCGTGGTAATCCTACAATTGAGGTTGATGTAACCACAGAAGACGGACATTTTGGCCGCGCAGCAGTTCCATCCGGTGCTTCTACCGGTAAACACGAAGCAGTAGAACTACGTGATAATGATAAGGCTGTTTACATGGGCAAAGGCGTATTGCAGGCTGTAAGCAATGTAAATGATATCATCGCGGAAGAACTGATTGGCTGGGAAGTGACGGATCAGGCCGGTATTGATAAAATGCTGATTCAACTTGATGGTACTCCTAATAAAGCTAAACTGGGCGCTAACGCTACCCTGGCAGTGAGCATGGCAGTAGCCAAAGCTGCTGCTGAAGAAAGCAACCAGCCACTGTACCGCTACCTCGGCGGTGTAAATGCTTTCACCCTCCCTATTCCTTTAATGAACATCATCAATGGTGGTGCCCATGCGGATAATAAAATCGACTTTCAGGAATTCATGATCGTACCGGTAGGCGCTCCTTCTTTCTCTGAAGGTTTACGCTGGGGCGTGGAAATTTTCCACCACCTGAAATCCGTACTGAAAAAGAAAGGATACAGCACCAACGTAGGTGACGAAGGCGGCTTTGCTCCTGAAATCCAGAGCAATGAAGAAGCTATCGAAACTGTACTGGAAGCCATCAAAGCAGCCGGTTACGAACCAGGTACCCAGGTAGCTATTGCCCTGGATGCCGCCAGCAGCGAAATGTACGATGACGCTACCAAAAGCTACAAATTCTACAAAAGCTCCCAGAAAGTAATCAGCAGCGACGAAATGGTGGCTTACTGGACTGAATGGGTAAATAAATATCCAATCGTTTCCATCGAAGATGGGATGGCTGAAGACGACTGGGATGGCTGGAAAAAACTGACTGAATCCGTAGGCAACCGCGTACAGCTGGTAGGCGACGATTTGTTCGTAACCAACGTACTCCGCCTGAAAGAAGGTATCGATAAAGGTATCGCTAACAGCATCCTCGTAAAAGTAAACCAGATCGGTACGGTAACAGAAACCATCGATGCAGTGAACATGGCGCACAAAGCCGGTTATACTTCCATCATGAGCCACCGTTCCGGCGAAACTGAAGATACTACCATCGCCGACCTCGCCGTAGCCCTGAACTGCGGTCAGATCAAAACCGGTTCCGCTTCCCGTACCGACCGTATGGCGAAATACAACCAGTTACTCCGTATCGAAGAAGCACTGGGTGAAGTAGCGATCTATCCTACCAACTCTATCAGTGTTAAAAAATAATCCTTCGGGAAAAACTTTTGGATCTCGGATATCCGGCATCATCACCGCCGGATATCTGAAATCCAAAAATGATTTGTAAATTGCTGTATGTCCGGATTAAAATCTATAAAAGTGCCAAAGGTCCTGAAGAATAAGTTCTTCATAGCTTTTGCTGCCTTTATAATCTGGATCGCCTTCCTGGACAAAACCAACCTCATGTACCAGTACCAGTTCCAGTCGGAGGTGAATAAACTCGAAAATCAGAAGGAATTCTTTATCCAGGAAATCAAACAAACCCGCGAAGAACAGCAGGAACTGCTTTCCAGCCCGGAAAAACTGGAGAAATTTGCCCGCGAAAAATATTATATGAAGAAAGATAATGAAGACCTGTTCATTATCACCCCTGCCCCTGCTCCATAGCTCTTCCTTTCCCCCCTTGTGCATCTTAAAAATTTATCTTAAATTAACAATAGATTCCGGGCAAAATCCGTTATAAAAGAGAACCTATTATTAGTATTAAAATAATAATGCATGAGTAATTTTACACTTTCTGTACTTTCAACCCTGTGTCTTGTTACCAAAAGCGATATCAAACATCACCAGGAGGATCTTTCTTTAACCCGGGAAGAACAAGCCAGCTTTGACGACACCAAAGCAGCCCTGAACACCGTACGTTATGCGCCAAGAGTGGCCACCCTCCAGCTGATCTTCGACTACGCCGCCAATAAACAAAAAGCGGAAGAACAGTAACAGCAATCATACTTTTTTCATTTTTCCTATCTTTATGGCATGACTCAAAAAGAGCGTTATGCATTTGTTCTCAGATACTTTGAGGAACATGCTCCCAATGCCGAAACGGAACTCATCTACGACAATCCTTACCAACTGCTGGTAGCCGTTATCTTGTCTGCTCAATGTACCGATAAAAGGGTGAACATGACCACCCCTGCTATCTTTGCGCAGTATCCGGACGTATATGCCCTCAGCACAGCCACCTTCGACGACCTGTTCCCCCTCATCCGGAGCATCAGCTATCCCAACAATAAAACCAAACACCTTATCGGGATGGCGCAAATGGTGGTGGAAGACTTTAACGGCGAAATACCTGCTACCGTACCGGAACTGATAAAACTGCCCGGCGTAGGCCGTAAAACAGCCAATGTAATCACTTCCGTGGTACATCAGCAACCCAACATGGCAGTAGATACTCACGTATTCAGGGTATCCGCCAGGATTGGACTCACCGTAAACGCCAAAACACCGCTGCAAACCGAACTGCAACTGCTGAAAAATATTCCGGAAGAAAAAGTACACATCGCCCATCACTGGCTCATTTTGCATGGCCGCTACATTTGTGTGGCACGGAATCCGAAATGTGGCGAATGCGGACTAAGACCCGCCTGTAAATATTATGCAAAACTGGTAAAGGCAAGCTGATATGCGCCGCCCATTCCTCGCCGCCGGTTCCGGTATTTCGGTAATGCCCGGTAAAACGATCAGAAACAATACTTTGTGAACCGCAGAAGTTTCTGTTATCCATCAATAATTTCATGCTGCAATTATGGAATTTTATTATCTTAAGCGGTTCATCAAGATTCAATCAATAAAGCATTAGTCGTTATGAGATCAGCTGTTAGGATACAACTATCGTTTATGATGTTCCTGGAATTTTTTATCTGGGGCGCATGGTTTGTTACATTAGGAACATTCGTATTAAAAAATCTGCAGGGCGCCACCGATACCCAGGTGGGTTATGCCTTCCTTACACAATCTATCGGTGCAGTGATAGCGCCTTTTATTGTAGGCATTATTGCCGACCGGTTTATTTCCGCACAGGTCATCCTGGGAGTGATACACCTCGCTGGCGCAGCGCTGTTATGGACCTGCTCGGGCATGACCAGCTACGACAGCTTCTATCCGGTGTTGCTGATTTATATGATCCTTTACATGCCTACGCTGGCACTGGTGAACTCCATCTCCTTCCGGCAGATGAGCGACCCCAGTAAAGAGTTTTCTTTTATACGTGTATTCGGCACGGTGGGATGGATCATCGCCGGCTTACTCATAGGGTGGCTGCAGTGGGAAAAAACCAACTCGCTGGACCTTACCTTTAAAATGGCTGCAGGCGCTTCCCTCCTGTTGGGATTGTTCAGCTTTACCCTGCCTAAAACGCCACCGGCAAAAAAAGGTACCCAGATCTCTGTAAAAGAAATTCTCGGCCTGGATGCCATCCGGATGCTGAAAAACCGCTCTTACCTGTTGTTCTTCCTGGCGTCTATTGCCATCTGTATTCCGCTGGCATTTTATTATAATTTCACCAATCCATTCCTGAATGAAATAGGCATGAACGCCGCTGCAGGCAAGCAATCTATGGGACAGATGTCGGAGTTCCTGTTCATGCTGGTAATGCCGCTGTTTTTCGCCAGGTTAGGTGTAAAAAAGATGCTGGCATTAGGTATGCTCGCCTGGGTAGTACGCTACGCCCTGTTCTCTTTCGGCGACATCGACGCCAACTACTGGATGCTGATCGTAGGTATCATCCTACACGGTATCTGTTATGATTTCTTCTTTGTAACTGGTCAGATCTACACCGATAAAATTGCCGGTGAAGAATTCAAAAGCTCTGCACAGGGTTTTGTAACACTGGCTACTTATGGCGTGGGAATGTTAATTGGTTTTATCATCTCCGGGCCTATTGTAGACGCCTATAAAACAGGCGCCAACAGCCACAACTGGCATACCATCTGGCTGATCCCCGCGGGTATTGCTGCGGTAGTATTAGTACTGTTTATGTTGTTTTTCAGAGATAACAATAAGAATACGGTTGTTAAACATTAATCATCGGCAAAACGATTATTATGGCAAAAATAGCAATGCTTGGTTCAGGTTTTATTGCGCGGTTCTATGCCGATTCCCTGCAGGGACAGCGTAGCCGCGATAAAATTGTAAGTGTGTATTCCCGCCGGGAAGAAAGCGCGCAAAAATTCGCCACAGATTACGATGTTGCTTTTCAGACCACGGAAATGGAAGCTGCCATTGCCCGTCCGGAAGTAGATGTAGTTTGTGTATCTCTTCCCAATAACCTGCATGAAGCAGCAATTAATCTTTGTTGCAAACACAAAAAAGCAGTGATTTGTACCAAGCCGCTGGGGCGTAATGCGCAGGAAGCCAAGCGGATGCTGGAAGCAGTAGAAAAAGCGGGCATCTTCCACGGTTATCTCGAAGACCTCGTGTATACTCCCAAATTCCTGAAAGCGTTGCAAAGCGTGAAAGACGGCGCACTGGGAAGGATCCTCTGGGCCAAGTCAAGAGAAACACATCCCGGCCCCCATAGCGAATGGTTCTGGGATAAAGAACAGGCCGGCGGCGGTTGCATCCTGGATCTGGGCTGTCACTGCGTGGAAATTGGCCGCAACTTTATCGGGAAAGATATTAAACCGGTAGAAGTGATGTGCTGGGCAGATACGCAGGTAAAACCTATTGATGCGGAAGATCATGCTATTGGCCTGGTGAAATATGAAAACGGCGCCATCGGCCAGTTTGAAGTAAGCTGGACTTTCCGCGGCGGCCTCGATCTGCGAGATGAAGTAATGGGTACAGAAGGAACCATCTGGCTAAACAGCTTCCTGCGTACCGGCTTTGATATGTTTACCACCGGCAAGGGCGCTGATTATGTAGCAGAGAAAGCCGAAAGCAATTCCGGCTGGCTGTTTCCCGTAGGTGATGAACTGAATGAACTGGGGTATAACCACATGTTCACCAATATGTTTGATGCAATGGAAGCCGGTAAGGAAGCCAATGAAACGTTTTACGACGGCTATGTGGTAAATGCTATTCTTGATGCTGCTTACAAGAGTGCTGCCACCAAACAATGGGAACCGGTACAACTGGAAATATGGCGCGGACAGGAAGGACTTACCAAAGCAAAAACCTTAACGGAATACAACGATCAATATTACCTGGTAAAAGAAGAGATGACACATTTCGGGGCAAAGAAACTGATCCTGAAAGATAAAGTGAGCGGGCAGATCATTGAACAGGTGTTGTAATTTTTATGATGTATGTGATTGTCCTGGTAAGCTATCAGGATAATCACCTCCTTCATTGTTAGATTATTTTTACAAAAAAGGCTTTGCCCAGTGCATGATTTACTTCTACCTGTTTTAAGATGCCGTTTTCATATTTGAATATGTTCTTTTTCCCTTCCGGCAATATGAGTTCATACACACTCCCTCCCAATGGTTTCACGGGCAGGAAACGGCCCAGCGTTTCGGAAAATACACGGTTCAGCTGCCGGGGTTCCATAAAATAAAGATCCGCCACACACTCTTCTATTTCCGTATCTATTACTGATTTTGCACCGTTAACTATAATCGTATATTCTTTACCGCTACGACGGATCGTAGTCTGTTTATCTTCTCCCGATTTGCCGGATATACGCGAAACCTTTGCATTGGTGAGTACATTATTGCTGTATTCATTCGCAATGTCGCTGTTGATTTTCGACAACATGACCTGGATCCGTGTTTTTATGATGATGCTTTTGGCGTTTCCGGCGAGCTTGCGGTTAGCTTCAATGGTCCCTACTGCGTGATTGGCAATACGCACTTCAAAAGTATTGGTTTGGGCTTTTGCCTGTAAAAACAATACAGCTACTGTGAAAGTGATAAACAATACCCTAAAAAGACTATTCATAATAGTTGACTTAAACTAACAATATTTTCCCGGGAAGTAGTAGCTGTAAGTGTTCCTCCCATCTAGGAAAATACAAAAAATCCTGTCACTACGGACAGGATTTTTTATTGTGTACTTTAAAATAATATACAGCAGTAGCTTATGCCAGCATTTCCCTGATCTTTGTGATCAGTTCGCCTTTGGTAATAGGTACGCCCATAATTTTATGATAGCCCTGTGCGTCAATAAGGAACTGATCACGGATAATTTTGATCAGCTGGCCGTTATTGATTTCAGGAATCAGCACTTTATCATAGCTGTGCAGTATTTCGCCCAGGTTTTTGGGGAAAGGACGGATGTAGCGGATATGTGCATGCGCTACTTCATGTCCTTCTGCCAGCAGGTCCAGCACAGCGCTTTTGATGGCGCCATAGGTAGAGCCCCAGCCCAGTACCAGGATCTTTCCTTTTTCCGGACCGAGTTCTATTTTCTGTAACGGAATATGATCTGCAATCTTATCTACCTTTTCCTGGCGGATCTTCACCATCAGCTGGTGGTTTTCCGGATCGTAGCTCACGTTACCGGTGATGTTCTGTTTCTCCAGCCCACCAATGCGGTGTTCCAGGCCAGGTGTGCCGGGTACTGCCCAGGGGCGCACCAGGTTTTCATCACGGTGATAGGGCAGGAATTGTTCCTCTCCTTCTTCCAGTCCTTTCTTGAATTTCACTTCAATTGCGGGCAGGTCGGCGGCTTTAGGGAAGCGCCACGGTTCTGAACCATTGGCGATGTAGCCATCACTGAGGAAAATAACCGGGGTCATGTGCTTTACAGAGATCCGGAACGCTTCAAATACCGCTTCAAAACAATCGGCTGGTGTGGATGCAGAAACAATCGGCATCGGACACTCTCCGTTACGGCCATAATATGCCTGTAAAAGGTCGGACTGTTCCGTTTTGGTAGGCAACCCGGTAGAAGGGCCGCCACGCTGAATATCAACGATCATTAAAGGTATTTCCAGCATTACTGCCAGTCCCATTGCTTCACCTTTCAGTGCCATACCGGGGCCGGATGTAGTGGTAACCCCCATATGACCGCCATAGGAAGCGCCAATAGCGGAGGTGATCCCCGCAATTTCGTCTTCCGCCTGGAAGGTACGGATACCAAAATTCTTGAAACGGCTCAGTTCATGCAGGATATCGGAAGCTGGTGTGATCGGATATGTACCGAGGAACAGGGGCAGATTTGCTTTCTGCGAAGCTGCCACCAGGCCATAAGCCAGGGCGGTGTTACCGGTAATGCTGCGGTAGGTACCCGGTTCCATCCGGGCTTTTTCCACGCGATAGCGGGTGGTAAAAGCTTCTACGGTATCTGCGAAGTTGTAGCCGGCATGCAGTACTTTCAGGTTACTGTCCAGGATTTCCGGTTTTTTGCCAAATTTCTCTTTCAGGAACACTTCTGTATTTTCCATGTTACGGTCGTACAGCCAGTAGAGGAATCCCAGCACAAACATATTTTTTGCGCGGTCTTTCTCCTTCATACCCAGGGTAGTATCCTTCAGCGCTTCGCGCGTCATTTTAGTCACATCCATCGTATGCAGCTGGTACGGCGCCAGGGAGCCGTCTTCCAGCGGATTTACGCCTTCCGGGTAATTGGCGAGGCGGAGGTTTTTAGCGTCAAAGCCATCGGTATTGGCGAGGATAATACCGCCTTTTTTCAGTCCTTTCAGATTGGCCTTCAATGCCGCCGCGTTCATCACTACAAGCACATCGCAGGCGTCGCCCGGGGTGAATATTCTGTTAGAAGAAAAGTGTAGCTGGAAACCGCTCACGCCGGGTAATGTACCTATCGGGGCTCGGATCTCCGCCGGAAAATCCGGGAATGTGCTCAGGTCATTACCGAATAATGCGGTATTGTTTGAAAACTGGGTACCTGTTAACTGCATCCCGTCTCCACTGTCGCCCGCAAATTTTATCACTACATCCTCCAGCTGTTGAATCGAAGTATTAGGCATCTATTTATTCTTTTAAGATATTCTTTTTAAAGATGTAAATTTAGGTAATCGGGAGGTAGGAACCCAAAGCCCTGCAATATTATTCCCGATCCGATCACAAAAGTACACAACTTTAGTAGACTATTATTACCGGAATAAAGCATTCCCATTACTTATAGTTATGGCTGATAACGGGAAGTTATGGTTATAGAAATGCTAATTTTACCCTTTTTCAGTGGTATAACTATCCCTGATATCAAATCAAATCGTATTTTTAACCCATAAATTTAAACTATACTTTATGGCACTCTTTCAATCGAACAACCCTGTACTGAAGCAAAGTGTATTTGATAAAGCGCCTCACATCGCAGGGGAGACCATGACCATCCGTGGAACCGTTAATAAAATGTCTTTTATGCTCCTGCTGTTAATGGCGGCGGCAGTTTTTTCGTGGGGAGAATTTTACAGAAATAGCGGCAGCGTAATGCCATTGGCATTTGGTGGCGCCATCGGTGGATTTATACTGGCATTGGTGATTATTTTCAAAAAAGAATGGTCGGCTTACCTGGCCCCCGCATACGCGATAGCAGAAGGTTTATTCCTGGGTGCTATTTCCGCCATGTTTGAAGCCAAATGGCCTGGCATTGTAATGCAATCCGTAGGCTTAACCTTTGGTACTTTCATTGCCATGCTGATCCTCTATCGCACAGGGGTGATCCGGGCAACGGAGCGTTTTAAATCAATTGTGATGACCGCTACCCTGGGTATCGGTATCTTTTACCTGATAGCCATTGTACTGCGCATGTTTAACATTGAGATGCCCCTGATTCACAGCAGTGGCACCTTTGGAATCATATTTTCCCTGGTGGTGGTAGCCATTGCGGCCCTGAACCTGATCATGGATTTCGATATGATAGAACAGGGAGCTTTACAGGGCGCACCTAAATATTTTGAGTGGTACGCCTCCTTTGGTCTGATGGTGACACTGGTATGGTTATACCTGGAAATACTGCGCCTCATGAGCAAGTTAAACAGAAGATAAGCTTATAGATACAAACCTCTTATAAAGGCCGCCACAGCGTATGTGGCGGCCTTTCTTTTTAAATATATGCTCATCTTTTTTGTTAATGTCTTCCAAAAGATATGTTAAATGGCAAGGCTCCAAAACAGTATGGCATCGTAATTGCAAAATCGGGCTATAACAACAAGTTCTTTTACATCTTAAAACAGTAATAAAAAAAATGCTAACACCTTTACTTACCATGTAACCTTTATTGTTAAACCGTTTAAAATTGTAAGCTATGAAGAAGATAAAAGTAAGCATGTTAGCACTTGCAGCTGTGGCGATTGGAGCCTTCGCATTTAAGGGCGTTGATGGTGGAACCATAGCAGGTAAAGTAACACCGGCAGATGGGGCTACTGAAGCCTGGGCCATTCAGGGAACAGATACATTAAAATCGCCTGTTACTGATGGCGCATTTAGTTTTCAGGCTGCGAAAGCCGGTGCATATACCGTTATAATAGGAGCGAAAGCGCCGTATAAGCCTGCAACTGTTACAGATGTTAAAGTGGAGGATGGAAAATCCACTGATTTAGGAGAAATTAAATTAGCACATTAAACAAGAGCAATAGTTTGTTTTCATAGGGGTTAATCAAAAAGCCGGTTCCGTACGTCTGTACGGCCGGCTTCTTTCATTTATAGCCACCCTGCCTCCCAGAAAACTATCTTTTTTCACCCCATAGGGGTAAGTGTTTCTCTAAACGTCATTTCTTAAAGTAACCCCTTTTTTAAAATGATGTTTTATGAAAAAGCAGTTTATTATAACGTATACAAGTTTGAGTATTGGATGGTTGCTGTTGATGATTGCCATCTTTAGCATTATTTTATCCGGCTGCACCAAAGAAAACATTTCCGGCTCCGGTAATGTGGTAACGGAAACCCGCACCACAGCCCCTTTTACGGATATGGAAATATCAGGACCATTTGAGGTACACCTGTTGCAGGAAAACAACGCGAAGGTGGAAATAAAAGCGGAAGATAATATTATAGGCGTGATAGAAACAGGCATGCGCAGCAACACCTTATTCGTCCGGGTAAAAAGCGGGGTCCATATCCGGCATCATCAGCCCATGAAAATATATGTACACAATCCTCTTTTTCAACGGGTAAAATTCGATGGTTCGGGATCCCTGGATAATCAGGACACCATACATACTTCCTTATTTAAGTATGAACTAAACGGCAGCGCCGATGCGGCGCTTATACTGAATGCCGCCAATCTTAACACTACTATTAACGGCTCCGGCAACATTAACATGCGTGGATTTGCGGGCTCGCTGAACAGCGATATTAACGGCAGCGGTAATATTTCCGCAATGAACCTGGAGGTACAAAATGCCAGTATTACTATCCGTGGTTCCGGCGGGCATGGCGTGTATGTAAGGAAAAACCTGGACGCCAGGATCTATGGCAGCGGAAATATTTTTTATACCGGTGAAGCAAAAGTGGTGGCGGAGATAAAGGGTTCCGGTAAGGTAGTGAAGCAGTAATGATATAAACTTCGTATATCCTGCACTGTTATACTGTCCGTGTTTAAAATGAAAAGGCCCCCGCAAGCGCAGGGGCCTTTTATTATTTTAAAGATGGGCATTTATCAGGCGCCACCTAATTTGCATTTCTGCAGCACTTCCCATGATTTACCGTTGTGACGGAGGAAGTAGAGGTTGTTTACTTTAAAAGTAGCCTCGTATTCCTTGTTCTCATATTCAGGCCATGCTTTGTTGAACTGATCATCTTCCAGGTCTTTAAATGCCACGGTAACGTGGGGGGTAAATCCTGTACGTGCCAGCATGGTGCTGAAGCCAAATTCCTTACGCAGGAAATTGATCAGCTGACGGTGCATAGCAGACATGGTTTCACTTTTTTCCACGTTGATGAACAGTACACGGTTCTGTTTATTCGGGAAAGTACCGAAGCCTTTCAGGGAAACTTCGAAAGGCGCCTGTGTTTTGGCAAATTCCGTCAGTTCATCACAGAAAGCTTTTTCCAATGCCGGATCAGCAGTGAAAGGTACCTGCAGGGTAATATGTGGCAGCACTTTCAGTGCGTACATAGGACCGTATTGTTCTGCAAATTCCTGTTTGATCTTTATAATTTCTTTACCTACTTCTGCAGTTGGCAGCAGCGCAATAAAGTATATTTTGTTATCTGGTTTTGGTTCAAAACGTTGAGGTCTTCCGCCTTGTCTTGGAGCGCCGCCGCCACGGTATCCACCACCGCCGCCACCGCCGCGATTGTATCCACCGCCACCGCCGCCGCGATCGTAACCGCCGCCGCCACCGCGATTGTATCCACCGCCGCCACCGCCGCGATCGTAACCGCCGCCGCCACCGCCGCGATTGTAACCACCGCCGCCACCGCCACGGTCGTATCCACCACCGCCGCTGCCGCCGCGATCGTATCCACCGCCGCCACCGCCGCGATTATAACCACCGCCGCCACCGCCACGGTCGTATCCACCACCGCCGCTACCGCCGCGATCGTATCCACCACCGCCACTGCCACCGCCGTAGCCACCACCACCACGGTTGTAGCCTCCGCCACCGCCGCCGCGATCGTATCCACCGCCGCCACTGCCGCCGTATCCGCCACCACCGCGGTTGTAGCCACCACCGCCGCTGCCGCCGCGATCGTATCCACCACCACCATTGTAACCGCCACCTGCGCCATCACGGTTGTAATTGCTGCTACCACCATCACGGTTGTAGCCACCACCACCGCCGCTGCCGCCACGATCGTAACCACCACTTCCGCCTTCACGGTTGTAGCCGCCACCTGTGCCGCCATCACGATTGTAGTCTGTACGCGGACGATATCCGCCTTCTCGATTGTAACCAGTGCGCCCTTCTGAGCCACCACTGTTGTAGTCGGGTTTGCCGCCTTCCCGCTCGTTATTTAAATTGGGTTTGTCATCGCCTTTCTCCTTATTGGGATCATTCTCTTTGTTGGTATCAGAAGAATAAGGCCTGCGGGGGCGTTCGTTTCTCTCAAAAGTCATCTTACTTAATTAAGCGTTTGAAGCAATATTAGCTATGATTTCATAAAAATGAAATACGTCCTGATAGGAGTTATATAAGGGTGCCGGTGATACCCTGATAACTCCGGGCTCTCTCCAGTCAACGATTATACCGGCATCGGTCATCCGTTGATGTATCTCTTTACCTTTGTCTAGGAACAACAAAGATAACTGAGCGCCGCGTTCATTACAATTTTTCGGTGTTATAATCTGGAAATTTATGCCTTTTAACTGTTGCAAAAGAAATTCAAGATAATTGGTCATTCCTTCACTTTTGATACGTAAAGCGCCGATACCGGCCGCTTCAAATAATTCCAGGGATGCTTTCAGGCTAACCATGTTAAACACCTGAGCGGTGCTCTGTTGCCATCCTTCAGCTTCTTTTTTAGGCACAAACCCTTTTTCCATTTTAAAACGTGCACTCTCTTCATTGCCCCACCAGCCTCCTGGTCTGAAAAAATTACGGTTGCTGGCGTGTTTCTCATGCACAAATGCGCCTCCTACTGCGCCGGGACCACCATTCAGGTACTTATATGAGCACCAAACGGCAAAATCTACTTCCCAATTGTGCAATTCTACCGGTATATTTCCTACTACGTGTGCCAGGTCGAAACCTGCGTAAGCGCCGGCCTTATGCGCAGCTGCTGTTATAGCGGGTATATCAAAAAACTGTCCGGTATAATAATTTATACCTCCAAACAAAACCAATGCTAAGCTATCACTTTCTGTGTTAATAATCTCTAAAATATCTTCCAATCTTATCAAATGTTCTCCGGGTCGCGGGGAAACTTCTATGATGGCACTTTCCGGATCGTAACCGTGGAACTTTACCTGGGTTTCAACTGCGTACTGATCGCTCGGAAAAGCTCCTGCTTCCATTAACACTTTAAACCGCTGTTTGTTTGGCCGGTAAAAACCAAGCATCATCAAATGCAGATTCACCGTCAGCGTATTCATCACCGTCAACTCCTGCTGACTCGCACCCAAAATCGCCGTTAAAGGCTTACTGCAATACTGCTGATAATATAACCACGGATGCTTAGCCGCCCAATACCCCTCTACCGCACATTGTTGCCAATCCGCCAACTCCTGTTCTATCGCCGATTTCACATTCTTTGACTGTAGTCCGAGCGAGTTGCCACATAAATAAATAGCATCCTTTCCGTTACGTTGTGGAAAATAAAACTGTTCTCTGAATTTATTTAAGGGATCCTGTTGGTCCTTCTCCTTAGCAAACGCTAATGATGCTACATACTCCATGGTCTTCCAATCTTTCGCCTTAGTATTCTTTTAATGGCGGTACTGCTATTGTCAAGAAAGCTGTGCTGATTATCTTATTTCTCTACTTACTGATTATTACAGGCTAAATGCCCTAACTGTTCAAAACAGGCGTCTCTTATTATATATTATCTCTTATTTTATCATATGGCATATAAGGCTAAGGCTGTATATGGCTAGTAACGTGTCAACAACTGTCTGAGGGGTCAAAAGTAATAAAGGCTTTCCATATGCCACTCATTCCAAATGTTAAAATTTGTTAATGGAAGAAAAAAAGTCATTCCGGCCGTAATATACAAAAAAAATCCGTCCCGAAGAATCGGGACGGAGACTGTTAACCTACAACTGTTACACTGTATTGAAAAAAAGCTTAATTAACGGAGATACCATCCACTTTCTTCTTCCCCAACACCGGCTCTTCTTCAGTAACCTCCGGCTCCGGGAAAAAATCATATGGTTTTGGCGACATGTACTTCGGATCGTGCATTTTCCTCACCTCGTCCCGTTTCATGAACACCGCTTTGATGATCAGCACCAGGAAAGGCACGTACTTCAGCCACCGTGGCATGTTAAACCTATCCAGCACGTCAATGGAACGCTTGTTCATCGCGTACATCACCGGCACTAACACCAGGGTCAGGAAGGTCGCAAAAATCAACCCGTACACCATTGTCCAGGCCAGCGGACCCCAGAACGCCACGTTATCCCCACCAAAGAATATATGCGGTTTAAACTCACTGAACAACGCGGCAAAGTCGATGTTAAAGCCCACTGCCAGCGGGATAAGACCCAAAATAGCCGCAATTGCCGTTAATATTACCGGCGTCATACGGGTACGGCCCGCTTCCACCACCGCTTCATATACCGGCATCTTCTGCTGGATCAACAGATCGGTGAACTCTACCAGTACAATACCATTACGAACCACAATACCCGCCAGGGCCATAATACCCACACCCGTCATTACGATAGAAATATCCATTTTAAAGATGGAGAAGCCCAGGAACACACCTATGATACTAAACAGGATCTCCATAAAGATGATCATCGGACGGCCAATGGAGTTAAACTGGGTCACCATAATCATCAGGATCAGCCCAAATGCACCCAGCATCGCCATCATCAGGAAGTTCATGGTTTCCTGCTGGTCTTCCTGCTCACCGGTCATCTTAATAGTCACAGAATTCGGGTGGGTAAAGTCCTTCAGGGATGCTTCAATATGCTGCACCACTTCATTCGCATTCGCACCGGTTAAGATGTTGGAATACAGGGTAATTACGCGTTTCTGGTCGATACGCTTAATACCCGCATAAGTATTGGAATAATGAATATCCGCTACCGCCGACAAAGGCACCTGGCGGATAGCCCCGTTCATATTCATGTCGCGGTATACCAGGTTAAGGTTCATCAGGTTATTGATATTATTCCGCTGATCCTCATTTAATCTTACCATAATCTTATACTCATCCTTCGCATCACGGATCTTGGATGCTTCAAATCCAAACAGCGCTGTACGGAGGGCGCCACCAATCTGACGGGTGGAAATACCTTCTGCATTCGCCCGCTCGCGGTCAATATTCACCACGATTTCCGGCTTATTATCTTCAAAATCACTCTTCAGTTCCTCCACACCCGCAATCTGCAGGGAATCGAGATAACGTTTAAGTCTGAACGAAGAACTGGTAAGCTCATCAAAGTTATCGCCGCTGATTTCAATATTGATAGGCTTCCCGGTTGGCGGGCCACCCTGCTCCTGCTCTACCGTGATATTGGTTCCCGGAATACCTTTTACCGCGTTGCGGATTTTATCAAGATATTGTACGGTCGACTGCCCATCCCTCGCACCAAATTCTACAAAGGCTACCGTTACTTTACCCTTCTGCGGCTGCACGCTGAGATCCATCTGGGAAGGATCGCCGGCTCCTTTGGCCACATTGGATATAATAGATTCCACTATCGGGTTCTTTTCGCCCACTACCTTAGTGATACGCTTTTCTACCAGGTTGGTGATAGAATCGGTATACTTCTGATCGGTACCATTGGGTAATTCTATATAAGTATAGATGAAGTTGGGATCTGCCTGCGGGAAGAACACCACTTTCGGATTTCGTATACTGGTTAAAACAATACTGAAGATCAGCAAGCCAAACGTAGCCACCACAATCCATACCGGGCGCCATCCCAGCAAACACCACTGTAATATGCGTTTGTAACTGTCCTGCACTTTGGGCCAGAACCCATGCTGGAAGCGGCGTGCTACGCCACCTAACCAGAAACGTTCCAGTACAATCACCAGGTAAAGGAATACTACAAAGTTGCCCACACCTACGCTTCCATTGGCATAACCCACCAGGGCCAGGAAGGCAAACACGGCGGAGAGGATAGTAAATTTCTTATCAAACTTAGGCTTGGGATGATTTTCACCTTCATGTCTGTCCATGAAATCCACCGCGAACACCGGGTTAATGATATAGGCCACCACCAGGGATGCACCCAGTGTAGTGATCAGCGTAACCGGCAGATAGAACATGAACTTACCGATCACACCAGGCCAGAACAGCAACGGCACAAACGGCGCCAACACCGTAAGGGTACCGGAAAATACCGGCAGGAATACTTCCCCCGCAGCTATCTTAGCTGCCTTCACAATGCCCAGGTCCTTTCGCTGGTTATAAATACGGTGTACGTTTTCTATCACCACAATCGCATCATCCACCACAATACCCAAAGCCAGCAGGAAGGAGAACAACACCATCATGTTTAACGTAAACCCATACATCGGCATCAGTAAAAATGCGATAAACATGGAAATAGGTACGGATAATGCCACGAAGATCGCGTTCACCGCTCCCATGAAAAACATGAGGATCACCGTTACCAGCAGGAAGCCGATAATGATGGTATTGATCAGGTCATGCAGGGTTACACGGGTAGATTTCGACTGATCTGCCGTGATCGTTACTTCCAGGTTTTTAGGGAAGTAGTTTTCCTTCATATCTTTTGTAATCGCCTGGATCTTGTCGGATGCATCGATCAGGTTTTTACCACTCTGTTTAATAACGTTGAGGGTGATTACATTCTTACCGCCGAGCCGTGCATAACTTTCCTGTTCCAGGAAACCATCTACCACGTTGGCAATATCTTTCAGGTATACCGTTGCGCCGGACTGGCCACGTACAATGATGTTTCCTATTCTTCCCGGATCTTTATACTCTCCTTTTACACTCAGGGTACGTTTCTGGCCATCCATCGCAACAAGACCTCCGGAGATGGTGATGTTTTCTCCCTGGATGGCGCCGATGATATCTTCGAAGCTGATCCGGGCCGCGTCCATTTTGTATTTGTCCACATTGATCTGGATTTCGCGTTCCAGCTCCCCTACCAGGTCTACACGGGTAATTTCATTCAGCGCTTCAATCCGGTCTTTCATGTCATCTGCATACTTTTTCAGTGTTTGCAGATCGAAGTCGCCGGAGAGGTTTACGTTCATGATAGGAATCTGCGACACATCTATCTTCACAATCTGCGGTTCCTGGGTAAGGTCCTGTGGCAGATCTTTCTTCGCGTCGTCTACTTTTTCACGCACCTGCTGACGCGCAGCTTCAATATCTTCATTGGCATTGAACTCAATGGTGATCGCAGAGAAATCCTGCATGGAAGTACTCTTGATCTTCTTTACACCGGAGATGCCGTTTAATTGTTTTTCTATCGGTTTAGTTACCGTTGTTTCCATATCTTCCGGGGAAGTACCGGCGTTGATGGTATTGATATAGAACTGCGGGAACACTACTTCCGGGAACTGTTCCTTTGGCAGGTTAATATAGGAAAGTATACCTGCCAATGCAATGATAATGGTGGCTACGTATACGCTCACTTTATTATCAATAGACCAGCTGGTAGGCTTAAATTCTTTATGGAGATTGTCTTGCATACACTTGGTTTTAGCTGTTTGAATCAGCTTTATAATTTAATCAGGTCGTTATCGTTCAACCCCTGAAAACCGGTAGTGATAATTTTATCACCTGTTGTCAAACCACTCTTTATTTCAGCCTTATCGTTGTATGTGCGGCCCATATCTATTGTTTTGCGTTTTGCCACCATTTTACCGTTGACATTCTGTGCTACCATTACATAGGGTTTTCCGGAGGTGTACTGGATCACGCTTACCGGGATCACTACAGCATTTTTAGCGGTGTAGTCCACGATCCTGATGCGGGCAATCATGTTAGGACGCAGACCGGCATCCGGTTTCAGCGGCACTTCAATTTTGATGGTGCGGCTCAGCGGATCAATGGTCCTGGAAGCAAACCCGATAGTACCGCGTATTTCGCGGTTAATATCCGGGAAAGATAAGATCACAGCATCGCCTGTTTTCAGCAAACCGGCGTAGGCTTCTGCTACGTTGGCAGTTACCTTCAGGTTGTTGGCGTTTACCACGCGGAAGGCAGGTGCGCCCGGTGCTGCATTATCGCCTACTTTGGCGATTACCGCATCTACGGTACCGCTGATAGGTGCAATGATGCGGGTTTGCGACTGCTGATCCTGCAGGGTAGCCATCTTCCTTTCCAGGCTTTCCTTCTGGTTTTTGGCGTTGAGATATTGTACTTCAGAACCTATTTTCTGTGACCACAGGTTTTTCTGTTTTTCAAACAGGGTGTTAGCCAGATCCATCTGGGTGCGGAGTTCAGCCATATTGGCTCTCAGCACCTGGTCGTCTACCTGGGCCAGTGTTTGTCCCTGTTTTACTGCCTGTCCTTCTCTTACAAAAATGTTGGTAATTACTCCCGGTACGCGGGCCGAAACGTTTACGTTTTCACGTGCGTCCACACTTCCCTGCACATCTATGTAATGTTCAAATATGGTATCCGTGATAGCAGTTACGGTTACATCTTTCATTTTCTGCGCCGAAGTATCTTTCACACCCACTTCTTTTTCCAGCGCTGCTATTTTTTTGTCGATATCTTCGTTATATTTTACTTTCTCCTGTTTCAGCTTCTCCAGCTGTTCAGCTTTATTTCCGCCACCACCGCAGGCTGCGAGCACCAGGGTAATAAAAGGGATCAGGAAAGAATATTTTTTGATCATATAGTTAGTAGTGAATAGTGATTGAAATAATGAAGCTTATAGTTTGCCGTACGATTTCAGCAAATCTACTTTGGCTACAATAGCGTTAAACAATGCAGTAAAATAATTATTCTGTGCAGTGAGCAGATCATTTTCAGCGGTGGTCATTTCCAGGCTGGAGCCTACGCCCTCCCTGTATTTGATCTGGGTCGTGTTATATACGTCCTGTGCCAGTTCCATGTTTTTCTCCTGTGCTTCGAGCGTGAGTACGTTGTTGCGGAAAGTGGAGAACGATTGCTCTCTTTCCAGGTCGATGCCCAGCTTTGCGTTTTCAATGGCCACTTCACTTTTCTTTACTGCCAGCCATGCCTGGTCTACCTGGCGTTTGCGCTGCATCCCGCTGAAAATGGGAACAGAGAGGTTCAGCCCTGTGTTTACATAGCCGTACCACATCTGGTTCTGGAAGTAATCCAACTTTTCGCTACCTCTGAGTGCGCCGGTAGAACCGAACAGCTGCAGGGAGGGTAACCCTTTCAGCTTATATCTTTTCAGATCATATTCATTTGCTTTCTTCTGCGTTTGCAGCAACTGGTATTCAATCCGCTGTGAGTAGTCGAATTTATCCATATCCAGTACATCTGCTGCAATCCTTTCTGTAGAAAGTGTATCCGTTAACGTTATAGCCTGTTTCAGTGGCATGCCCATCTGGTATTTCAGCGAAGCGGTACCAAGTTCAATCAGGTTACGGAGTTTGGTTTGTTCTGTTTGCAGGTTGGTGTATTGCACCACCAGGCGGTCAACATCCAGTTTTTCCGCGAGGCCGTTCTTATAGATCTCTTTGGTTTCACTGAGGATCTTTTCCAGGGAACTGATGTTTTCGGAGAGGATGGTCTGTGCCTTGTTGGCCGACAGTACATTGTAATAGGCTTTGTACACGGTAGATTTTACATCTATTTCCGCTTTTGTTACGCCCTGTGATACGAGTTCTTCCAGTGTTTTACGTGCCTGTAAAGCCACGAGTACGCTGGGATCGAAGAGTACCTGTGTAAGTCTCACTTCACCAACCATATTATGCGTCAGCTGGAAGGAAACTACGCTAAAGGAATCTTTGGGCCCGCCAAAGTTCGCAGTGCTAAACATCTGTTTCTGAAGAATAGGGTTGTACTGGTAAGAGCCGGTACCAGCGATGCTGGGCAGTGCCAACCCGCTAACCTCCTTGTTCTTGGCCAGCTGGATGAGTTCGTCCAGTTTAGCGGTTTTAACGGTGCTCTGATTAGCCAGTGCGTAGTCTACCGCTTCTTTGGCAGACAAACGGATGGGTTCAGGCGAAACCTGCTGCTGGGCGCCGGCAATGGTGGCCAGCGACAACAGCCACACCCCAAAAGCCATACTGGTGAGCCTTTTGATTGATAGCATAGTGTTATTTATTTTGCGATAGTTGTTTATATTCTTCAATAAGCCGGTATCCTTTTACGGAAGCCACCCCATATAAAAAATTCTCCAGCAACACTTTCTGCACTTTGTTCATATCATTGGCGCCAGGGAACACTTCGGGTTGAAAACAGATCATACACGCGTATATCCTGTATTGGGTCAGTATTTTAATGTCGATGTCGGGCCGGTATACTTTTTCACTGATGCCTCTTTCCATATTTTCACGGATCGTGGTGGCCAGGGTATTGTTCCGGTAGTCGAGGAACAGCTGGTAGGCTTTGGAGTGAAATTTCTGCAGGTCCAGGATAATGACAGGGTTCATATTGCGCAGGCGACGGTCCAGCATGTCCATCACCAGGAATAACTCATCAATGGCATCTTTCGATTTTTTCCGGTCTTCAATACAGTCTTCGGTAACAATATTTATGAACCGGCCGATGGTTTGGCAAACCATATCGTCCTTGTCGGTGAAGTGGGCGTAAAGCGTTTTCTTAGAGATCCCCATTCTCTCAGCGATGTCATCCATCGTAATGGAGCGGGTACCAAACTGACGAAAAAGGCCAAAAGCCGTGTCCATAATACGTTCCTGTACTTCCATATTTTACAGCATTAACCCTGTTGTTATGCAGGACAAAACTATGGAAACTTTCCAAACTTCCAAAGTTTCCAGTACTATTTTTTTAAATGTGGCAACATTCAATTAACCGCCCTTACTTCCTGCTTTAAGCTTTATTGTCTAATTTGCAGCCCTAATCACGAACCATGTCGCCAAAGCTTAGATTAAAAGTATTTGCATCAAGATTGCTGCGTTACTTCTTTCAGGGACTGCTCATTCTGGCGCCCATTGGTATTACCGCGCTTACCCTCTACTGGGCCTTTATGACTATTGATAATATTATTCCGAAAGAGCTGATTCCGGAAGGCGCCTCCTTCGGTTTTCTGAAGTACAAAGGAGTAGGATTTGCACTGGTACTGCTGCTGGTTATCGCGGTGGGGTATCTCAGCTCCTCCTTTATTATCGGTCGGATCTTTGACCTGTTCGACCACCTGCTGGAGCGTACACCTTTTATCAAATACATCTATACATCTATCAAAGATGTTTTTGATGCGTTTGTAGGGGAGAAGAAAAAATTTGATCATCCGGTGCTGGTGCAGATATACGGAGTGGATGTTTGGGAGATGGGGTTCATTACGCAGACCGATGTCAGCAACCTGGGTCTCGAGGGATATATGGCGGTATATGTGCCGCATGCCTATGCCATTACCGGTAAGGTGTTTATGGTGCCGAAAGAGCGGGTTAAACCACTCACCAACGTTTCTGCCGGCGAAGCGATGAAGTTTGCCGTAAGCGGTGGCGTTACGCATATCTGATCCGGGGATGCGTCGTAGATGAAGCGTAGATACCTCGTAGTTGAAGCGTGCTTAAATAATCCCTTTGTATAACAATGCTGATATTTTATTATCCCTGGAGATAAAATATCAGCATACTTTTTTTCGCTATATTCGTCTTCCCAAAAATATAGTGACATGTTAACCCACACCTGGCTACGGATTCCCGTATTATTTACTGTAATCATATTTTCCTGTACAGATGTTTGTGCATGGGGATTTTTTGCGCACCAGCGGATCAACCGGCTGGCCGTATTTTGCCTGCCGCCGGAAATGATGATCCTCTACAAGCCGCAACTGGAGTACATCACGGCGCATGCCACAGATCCGGACAAGCGCCGCTACGCGGTAGCTGCAGAAGGCGCCCGGCATTACATAGATATCGACCTGTTCGACAAGCCGCCCTACGCCCGGATTCCCCGCAACTGGGCCGATGCAGTGGCTAAATACTCTGCCGACTCCCTGAACCGCAACGGTATCCTGCCCTGGCATCTTGAAAAGATGCTGGCCATGCTCACCGCCGCATTCCGGGAAAAGGACCAGCAACGCATCCTCCGGCTCTCGGCTGAACTGGGGCATTACATAGCCGATGCGCATGTTCCCCTTCATGTTTGTTCCAATCATAACGGCCAGTTTACCGGCCAGCAGGGCATTCATGGCCTGTGGGAATCCCGCATCCCGGAATTACTGGCAGATAAAACGTTCGATTACTGGGCCGGAAAAGCCGTGTATATATCCGAACCACGTAAATATATCTGGGACATTATCAGGGTGAGCGGAATGGCCGCAGATACAGTACTGGCCTATGAAAAGCGGCTTAGTGAACAGTTTCCGCCAGGCAGGCGTTACGGATATGAAAACCGGAATGACGTATTAATCCGTACTTACGCAGAAGACTATACGAAAACATACGCACTTTCGATGGGCGACATGGTTGAACGGAGGATGAAAAATGCGATAGCAGCGGTGGCAGCAGCCTGGTATACCGCCTGGGTAAATGCAGGACAGCCCTCTTTGCAGGAACTCTCCCACACCACCCTTACCCCGGACGAGTTACAGGAGATGGAACAGTTGCAGCGTCAGTGGCTGGAGGGTAAGCTGCCGGTGAGGGAGGAGTGAGCCGGTTAAAATATTTATGCTAATCCTTAATAATTAGAAAAGAAATTTTATCTTTGCCCATACCATCTTTTAGCCTGTCCTACACCACGCGCCTTACTGGTTTTAAAACACCCGTGCCGTTTTTTTTCCGTTTCCTTAGAAAAACCAAAACAAAGTGGAAAGATCAAAAAATGAATTTAATCTGAATCGCAACATGAAGGTGCATAATTTTAACGCAGGTCCTTCTGTATTACCCAACGAGGTATTGTACAAGGCCAGTAAAGCTCTGATTGACTTTGAAGGGTCAGGGATGTCTATACTGGAAATTGGCCACAGAACGCAACCGTTTGTAGCGGTGATGGACGAGGCGCGCAACCTGGTGAGGGAACTGATGCAGCTTGATGACGACTTTGAAGTACTCTTTTTACATGGCGGAGCCACCACGCAGTTTATGCAGGTGCCAATGAACCTGCTGGAAAGCAGCGAATCTGCCGCATATGTGGATACCGGAGTATGGTCCAACAAGGCCATCAAAGAAGCAAAATTGTTTGGCTTCGCCGACGTTGTGGCGAGCTCCAAAGAAAGCAACTACAATCACATTCCCAAACAGTTCACCATCCCCCCAAAGGCAAGTTATCTGCACATTACCACCAACAATACCATTTATGGTACACAGTGGCAAATGACACCTGTTACCGACGTACCCCTGGTAGCAGATATGAGCAGTGACATCATGAGCCGCAGCATGGACTTTAACAAGTACTCGCTGATCTATGCCGGTGTACAGAAAAACATGGGCGCCGCAGGCGCTACGATGGTAGCTGTACGCAAAAGCATACTGGGCAAGGTAACGCGCAAAATACCAACTATACTGGACTACAGGAACCACATAGAAAATGGTTCTATGCTGAACACCCCTCCCGTATTCGCTGTGTACATTTCCATGCTTACCCTCCGCTGGCTCAAAGAACAAGGCGGTATCCCGGCCATTGAAAAAATCAATGATAAAAAAGCAGCGCTCCTCTACGATGAAATCGATCACAACCCGCTGTTCCGCGGTACTGTAGTGAAAGAAGACCGTAGTAAAATGAATGCCTGCTTTATCATGGATAAACCGGAAATGGAAGAAGAATTCCTGAAATTCTGCAAGAAAGAAGATATTGTTGGTATCAAAGGACACCGTCTCTCCGGCGGATTCCGCGTATCTATGTATAACGCATTGCCATATGAAAGCGTTGAAGTAATGGTAGAAGCCATGAAATACTTCTCCCTGAAAAAGGCATAAGAAAATATCCTTATAGTATTACGGAGTTGCAGATAGATCCCCTAACTGCAACTCCGTAATTCGTTAGCGGTAATCCGTAATTTTTTTATTATTACATTTACCTCTCACACATATCTACATCATGGCTATTATCAGACCCTTTAACGGATTAAGGCCTACAGAAGATCTGGCGGCAAAAGTAGCTGCAAGGCCGTACGACGTACTCAGCTCGGAAGAAGCCAAAGCAGCGGCATCCGGTAACCCCTACTCATATTATCATGTTTCAAAATCTGAAATAGATCTGCCCGAAGGAACAGACGCCCACAGTCAGGCCGTATATGATAAAGCAGCGGAAAACCTGCACCGCATGGTACAGGAAGGAACCCTTTTCCTGGAATCACAAGCGGCCTATTATATCTACAAACTGGTGATGAACGGCCGCGCTCAAACAGGGCTGGTATGCGTTTCTGCCATATCAGACTATAACAACGGCATCATCAAAAAACACGAATTTACCCGACCGGATAAAGAACTGGACCGCATTAACCATATTAAAACCACCAAAGCGCAAACCGGCAACGTATTCCTCGCCTACAATGATGTACCGGAAGTAAACGCCCTGGTAGACCACTGGCAGGAACACAACAAACCAGTGTATGATTTCGCCGCCGAAGATGGCATCCGCCACACCATATGGGTGATCAATACCCCCGCCGCCATCCAGGACATCACTACCCTGTTCGCCGAAAAAGTGCCCTGCACCTATATCGCCGACGGCCATCACCGCGCCGCCTCCGCCAGCCTCGTACAGGCCGCATTTGAAAAAGAAGGGAAGATCACCTCAGTGGATAACCCCGTTAACTATTTCCTCACCACCATTTTCCCGGCCAGCCAGCTGGCCATCCTGGATTATAACCGCGTGGTGAAAGACCTTAACGGCCTGAGTAAGGAAGCACTCCTCTCCCGCCTGGACTACGATTTCACCGTGGAAGAAATCGGGCACCTGCCGCAACAACCCTCCATGCTGCATGAATTCAGCATGTACCTCGACGGCAGGTGGTACCGCCTCGTGGCAAAAGAAGGAACCTACACCACCGATCCCATCGGCATCCTGGATGTAACCATCCTTTCCAATAATATACTGGACAAACTGCTGGGCATCAAAGACCAGCGCACCGATAAACGCATCGACTTTGTAGGCGGTATCCGCGGACTTGGCGAACTGGTGAAACGCGTAGACAGCGGCGAAATGAAAGTAGCATTCGCCCTTTTCCCGGTAACCATTCAGCAATTGTTTGATATTGCCGACAGCGGAAATGTAATGCCACCGAAGAGTACCTGGTTTGAGCCTAAGCTACGCGATGGACTGATTACGCATATTATTTAAATATACCATACGCTTCCCCGGTGATTCGTCCGCCGGAGAAGCTTTTTCTTTCCTTTCTTCCTTTATACCCAACCCATGAAAACAACTGACAACACCCACTCTATCTTTGATGATGATCCCTTACTCGCAGAAAAGAAACAATTTTATCCCACACTCGGGCACGCATGGCTGATACCCGTTTATAGCATGGTAGTGTTCATCGCTTTTTATATTGCTGCCACCCGGGCCTACCCAGGCATTATAAACGACAAAGTATTAAGCAGCCTGATAACAATACCCATCTATTGCAGCCTGCTACTGGTTATGCTGATTTACAGCTACAACAGGAAAAAGAAAGTGGAACCTGATTATAAGCTCCTCTTCAGCATGCCTTCTGCTGCCGTATTGCTGACAGGCCCCTTCCTGATGTTTTCCCTCTATATATTTGCATTTGGCGTCCAGGAATGGATTCATCTGAGCACATTGCAGGAATGGGACTCCGTTTTTTTACTGATCCGGGAAAAACCGCTATTCTATTGCTTTATTTATTTCCTCATTGATCCGTTTATTCAGGAAAGCCTGATGAGAGGAGTTATCCTGGATAGTTTCCTTAAAAACTATTCCCCTGTGAAGGCCCTCTTAAATGTGGCCGCTATCAGCTTTGCCTTCAGCCTGTCTCCCTACACTTTTCTATATACCACCTCCTTTTCCCTGATGCTGTCGTGGATATATATGAAAACAGGCAACCTCGGTAATACCTTTTATATGCAGGTGTTATGCGGTCTCATACCCGCCCTGCTGGTATTTACCCTGCAGGATCAATTTAATACATATGTACAACAGGCACTACGTTCGCCTGTTTGGGTGGGCGCGGGCGGTATTACTGCCATCCTCTGCGTTATTGTACTGCAAACAAGTTTTCCGTCAACAAATAAAGTAATAAAATAATATAATAACCATATCCTTTCTATCTCCCTTCTCATAGATTGATCTGTGGGACATTACCCCATTTTCCTTACTTTTACAGCAAACGACAGACAGGGATGAACATACGGTCTTCTTTATTGAAAGCACTTTTTGTTGCGGGAGTTTTATTTTCACAGGTTGCAGTTGCACAGGATGCCAAAGAGCTGTATAATACAGCCACAGGCTTTATTCGCGGAGGAGATTATTCCAATGCCATACTGGTACTTAACCAGGCATTACAGCTGGAACCGGATAATTTTGAATTAAAGAAACAGCTTGGTTTTACTTATTACCTGAAAGGAGACCTTGTAAAAGCCAAAAGCATCATTGAGCCGCTACTTGGCAGCAAAGAAGCAGACGTACAGGTATATCAGATTGCAGGAAATATTTATGTGGGAAGGGAAGAGTGGAAAACGGCACAACGTATGTTTGAACGAGCCATCAAAAAGTTTCCCAATAGCGGCGAGTTGTACAACGATAACGGCACACTATTGCTGAACTTCAAAATGTATGACGGCGCCCTCCGGAGCTGGATCAAAGGCATTGAGCAGGATCCCGGGTTTCCCGGCAACTATTACAATGCCACCAAAACATACGACTTCAGCAATAATCCGTTGTGGTGCATACTCTACGGCGAAACCTTCATGAATATGGAAAGTTTCACCACCCGTACGGCTGAAATCAGGAATATTGTATTGGAATCTTATAAGAAATTATTCAACGACCCTTCGCTGTTTGAAAGCGCCATACCAGAGGATAAGAAGGGCAAAAAAGGCAGCAACGCATTTGTAGAAGCATACAAAGCCTGTATGGGCAAACAAATCAGTGTAGTAACAGGAGGAATAGATCCTGATGTATTGATAATGGTGCGTACCCGCTTTTTACTGGACTGGTATAACTTTTACGGTATGAAATATCCGTACGCCCTTTTCGACTATCAGCGCAGCCTGCTACGGGAAGGAATGTTTGAATCGTATAACCAATGGCTGTTTGGCCCGTCTGCCAACCAGGCCAGCTACAAAGCCTGGGTAGGATTACATAAAACCGACTATGATGCTTTCCTGAAATTTCAGCGCAGCAATCCATTAAAGCCGAAGCCCGATGAATATTACAACGATGGAAGGTTTACGCTGATCAATTCCGGGTATTAGTATTTAGATATTTTTTGATTTACCGGTTTAGTCGATTAGTTGCTGTAGCAACTGAATGACTAAATCCGTAAATTGTAAATCTCAAAATCTGAATATGCTCGTTAACAAACACCAAAACATTATCGACAATGCTGTAAAGGCGAACCACGAACGAACCTTCTATTCGCAATACCCGGAGCATCCCAAAGCTTACGGTGAAGAAGCCCATGCCAAAGGCGTACAGAGCTATCAGCAATTGCTGGGGAAACCTTTCAAACAATTACTGCAAACCGGCGAAACCGGCTGGAGCGGAGAAGAAGTATCCCCCTACACCCGCGAGGTACTGGGCGTTACCTATCCCGTTTTCCCCATAGGCGACCTGCTGAAAAAGGCCACTGAAGCCGGCAAAAGCTGGGCAAAAGTACCGGTAGCAGAAAGAGCCGGTGTTCTCACCGAAACGCTTGAAAGGATCAGGGACTACTTTTTTGATATTGCCAACGCCACCATGCATACTACCGGCCAGAGCTTTATGATGAGCTTCCAGGCTTCCGGTCCGCATGCAAACGACCGCGCACTCGAAGCAGTAGCTACCGGCTATCACGAACTGCAGCGATACCCACCCACCTTAACCTGGGAAAAACCAATGGGTAAAACCAGTATCAAACTCTACAAAACTTTTAAACCAATACCTAAAGGACCGGGTGTAGTGATTGGCTGCTCTACCTTCCCGGTGTGGAACACGCTTCCCGGCGTTTATGCCGACCTGATCACCGGCAACCCCGTGATTGTGAAACCGCATCCCAAAGCAGTGCTGCCTATTGCCATTGCCGTGAGCGCCATCCAGCAATCACTCCAGGACAACGGCTATGATCCGAACCTTTGCCAACTTGCGGCAGACAGCTCCGATCACCTCATTGCAAAAGAGCTTTGCGGACATCCCGACGTGAAACTGATCGATTATACCGGCAGCAGCGCCTTCGGCAATTATGTGGAATCACTTCCGGGCAAAACAGTGTTTACAGAAAAAGCCGGCGTTAACTCAGTGATCCTCGACAGCGTAACCGACCTCAATGCCGTGATCCAGAACCTTGCCTTTTCTGTTAGCTTATATTCCGGGCAGATGTGTACTGCGCCGCAAAACTTTTTCATCCCCGAACAAGGCATCAAAACCGCCAATGGCCAGGTACCTTTCAATGAAGTGGTGCAGCAATTCAAAGAAGCGGTAGTAGGCCTGGTAAATCATCCGAAGATGGGCGCAGGCACATTGGGCGCCATACAAAACGACAGCACCCTTACCCGCGCACAGGAAGCACGCCACCTCGGGGGAAAAGTAATCCTGGAAGGCGCCCCGGTGGTGAATGAAGAATTCTCCAATGCCAGGGTATACGCTCCCACCATTTTAGAGGTAACCAGCGCCGATACTGCCATCTACGAGAAAGAACTTTTCGGACCGGTGATCCTGATCATCAAAACCAGGGACACCGCACACAGTATACAACTGGCCAGACAAATGGCATCGAAATACGGCGCCATTACCTGCGGGGCTTATACCACAGATCCATCTGCCAAAGAAAAAATAGCAGAAGAAATGAACAGCGTTTTCACGCCGGTATCTTTTAATCTTACCGGATTTATTTGGGTGAACCAGCACGCTGCGTTTTCCGATTTCCATGTTACGGGTGGTAATCCGGCAGGCAATGCCAGTTTTACCAACCAGGAATTTATTGTGAAAAGGTTTGTGTGGGTTGGCAACCGGGAACTGGCGGAATAGAGAAATTTCCTGACAAGCGCCCTTTTAACCGGGCGCTTGTTTTAAAGCATACAAGTATTTATGAAGAAAATCTTATGTATAATATTCGTTGTTACCTGTGGCATCATGGCATGCGAGCAGGCGCCTAAAGCAGATAAGGCCCGGATCACCGATGCACAAACCGTACAAGCCGGCACCGGCAATGCTTATCTTCCTGATACCGCCGTAAGTGTGGTACAATGGGTTGGTACAAAGCCTACCGGGAAACATCATGGCAGCCTGAAACTGGCCGGTGGCTCATTGTACGTAAAAGACAGTCTCATTACCGGAGGCCAGTTCATCATCGATATGAAATCCCTCCAGGATATTGACCTGGCAGGCGATTCCGCCATGAAACGCAAACTGGAAAATGAACTGAAGGGAGAAATGTTTTTTGATGTAAAAAAATATCCTGCCGCTACTTTTGAAATAACCGAAGTAACTGCCTTTCATCCCACTGATGGCGATGAACTCACCCTCAGAAATGCAACGCATATTATCAAAGGAAACCTGACCCTTAAATCCGTTACCAAAAACATCTCCTTCCCTGCCAGGGTTACGTTCAAAGACAACAACATAGGCGCAATAGCCAACTTTAACATCGACCGCACCGAATGGGGCATCAGCTACCGCGCAGATAAATCATTACAGGACAAACTCATCAATTCACAGGTAAATATCTCTTTCGATATAAAGGCCAGCCGTTAGGCCCTCTTTTTTCGTTTTTTTCTGCGTGAAGCCAATAAAATATTTTAAATTTAGTACAATCACTAGTACCTAAAACTGACTTCCATGGAAACAAATCAAGAAAGAGATAACCGACTTTGGCGCATTGCAAAAGCCAGGGCAGGATTTAAGTCCCACCTGATCATCTATCTCGTGATTAACCTGGGACTATGGGCGGTATGGTTTCTAACAGACAGTGATAAAACAAGCGGCACTCCCTGGCCCGTGTGGCCTGCGCTGGGATGGGGCATCGCACTGGCTTTCCAATATTTCAATGCGTACCACAAAGATCCTTTCGGTGATGCGTTAGGGGAATATGAAAAGCTAAAAGAACAGGAACACACGCGTATCTGATATTTGAGCCAAAACAAAATTACAGCAGCATGGACCAACCGCAACGACTATTTGATGTGATTTCTTACCAGTTAGCCAACTTCCCCAAAGAGGATATGTTGGCCGGAAAAGAAAACGGGCAATGGAAAAAGTATAGTACAAAAGAAGTAGCGGACCTTACCCTCAGATTCAGCTCCGGCCTGCTCAAACTGGGCATCAGACCGGGAATTAAACAGAATGAGGAGAAAGATAAAATAGCCATCATTTCACCCAACAGACCGGAATGGATCATCACCGACCTGGCATGTCAGCAGCTGGGCGCCACGCTCACACCCATTTACCCCACCATCAGCGAAACAGAACTCGCCTACGTATTGAATGACGCGGAAGCGCGCATCCTTTTTGTGAGCGACAAAGACCTGCTGGATAAGGTAACTGCCATGAGGGATAAATTCCCCTCCATCCGTGAAATATTCACCTTCAATAAAGTAGAAGGCGCCCGCCACTGGACAGAAATCCCAGCGCTTGCCGACACCGCCGACTTTGAACAGATCGAAGAAATAAAAAAGAATATTTCCCCGGAAGAACTGGTCACCATCATTTATACTTCCGGTACCACCGGCACACCAAAAGGCGTAATGCTCAGTCATCACAATATTATGAGCAACGTACTGGCCTGCCAGCCTTACCTCCCCGTTAACAAAGAGGCAAAAGCCCTTAGCTTTCTGCCGCTGAACCATATCTTTGAAAGAATGGTTACCTACCTGTATCTCCGCGCCGGCGTACCGGTTTATTACGCGGAGAGCATGGAAACCATTGGCGACAACCTGAAAGAGGTGAAGCCTACCATCTTTACCACCGTTCCCCGCCTGCTGGAAAAAGTGTACGAAAAGATCATGACTACCGGCCTTGAGCTCCAAGGCATTAAAAGAGCCCTGTTCTTCTGGGCAGTAGACATCGGCAAACGGTATGAAATCAATAAAGACCAGGGCGCCTGGTATAACCTCCAGCTCAAACTGGCCAATAAGCTGGTATTCAGCAAATGGCGTGCAGCCCTGGGTGGTAACATCCAGTGCATTGTAAATGGCGCCGCCGCCTGCCAGGTACGCTTACTGAAAATATTCACCGCCGGCGGCATTCCCATCCTGGAAGGCTATGGGCTTACAGAAACATCCCCGGTAATCAGCGTAAACCGCTACAACGCGGAAGACCGCATGTTTGGCACCGTAGGACCCGTTATCAACGGCGTAGAAGTAAAACTTGCGGAAGATGGCGAAATCCTCTGTAAAGGCCCCAATGTAACCATTGGTTACTACAAACGCCCCGATCTCACTGCCGATGCCATCAAAGATGGCTGGTTCCATACCGGAGATATCGGCGTGATGATCGATAACAAATTCCTGAAAATAACCGACCGGAAAAAGGAACTCTTTAAAACCTCCGGCGGCAAAT
This sequence comes from Chitinophaga sp. G7 BAM 1005, assembly GCF_057126945.1. Lineage (NCBI taxonomy): Bacteria > Pseudomonadati > Bacteroidota > Chitinophagia > Chitinophagales > Chitinophagaceae > Chitinophaga > Chitinophaga sp. G7 BAM 1005. The sequence continues at coordinate 6,485,014 of NZ_CP181478.1, forward strand.
TCGTGGCGCCACAACCCATCGAAAACAAGTTTAAAGAGTCGCCTTACATTGAACAGATCATGATCGTAGGTGAAGACCGCAAGTTCACAGCTGCGCTGATTGTTCCCTCCTTCAGTAATCTCCGCAGCTGGGCGCAGAAACGCGGCATTACCGCCACTTCCAATGAAGAATTGGTGAAAAACCCGGATGTACAGGACCTCTACAAACAGGCCGTAGACAAATACAACCAGTTTTTCAGCCACATTGAACAGGTGAAAAAATACATCCTCCTCCCACACGAATGGACAGTAGACGGCGGTGAACTCACCCCTACCCTCAAAGCGAAACGGAAGGTAATCCTGGAGAAATTCAAGAAAGAAATCGACAGTATCTACGCCCCTGCCGGTGGAAAAGTAGATATAGAAAGTCTTTAAATATTAATTTAAAACCCTTACTTTTGCCACCCGATCCCAGAATTGGGGTTGAAAAGTGCTGGCCTCATAGTTCAATGGATAGAATAGAAGTTTCCTAAACTTTAGATACAGGTTCGATCCCTGTTGAGGCTACAAAACAGGAAAAGTGATTGATCGCTTTTCCTGTTTTTATTTGCGGATAAATTTATTTCACTGAGAAGGCATTAGCCATACCGCCATCCGCTAAGATGTCGGCGCCTACAATGAATGTTGAATCGTCTGAGGCTAAAAATACAGCCGTTTTCCCGATCTCAGCCGGAGTCCCCTGCCGGCCAAGTGGCGTAAGATCTATCCAGACTTGCTTCACCTGGTTCACTAACTCCTGCGGTACCATCTTTCCAAAAACCGGCGTATCAATTGAGCCAGGCGAAATGGTATTCACCCTTATTCTCCTTGACAATAAATCGAGCGATAAGCCTCTGGCCAATGAAATAACGGCCGCTTTTGCAGCGGCATATATCGTTGCTCCGGGTGCAGCCCTGTGTGCGGCGTTCGACGCGATCAGTATAATGGAAGCGCCGTCATTTAAATAAGGAAGCGATTTTTTTACGGTGAAATAGGCGCTTTTTAAATTCAGCTCCATATAGCGGTCGTAACCTTCTTCCGTTACATCTGTTATGGTCATCAAGGGAATCCCGTCCACAATGCCACCTGCATTCACTACCAATGCGTCTATCTTCCCAAACTTATCAACCGTAGTCCTGTACAGGTTCTCCAGGTCATCAAGATTAGTTACGTCTCCTTTTACACCTATAAAATTACCACCCAGGGTTTCAACAGCGCTGTTCAATGTAGTTTCATTCCTTCCGGCGATTGCACCAACGGCGCCTTCGTTTTTAAATGCTTCAGCAATACCAAACCCTATACCGCTATTGCCGCCTGTAATCACGGCAACCTTGCTTTTCAGTCTACTCATTATTTCTATTTTTAAATGATGAGCGACAAAGCTAAACCACCAAAGTTATTTTTAGTAACTTTGTACTGAAAAGTAACAGTAACACAGGTGTAACAAAGTAACATTATGGGGTGTAAAATAGAAGAGTTTCAACAGGAACAAAAGAAAAGAATGAAAGCCGTTCAGGATTCAATGGACGTGCTTAATGGGAAATGGAAGATTGCTATTATCACGTCTATTTGCTGTTACGGCCAAAGGCGGTTTTCAGACATTTTGAATGATGTTGCCGGGATTTCCAACAGAATGTTGAGTAAAGAATTAAAGGAATTAGAAATAAACCAATTGATAAAACGAACCATTTTAGATACACAACCTATAACGGTTCAATATGAGCTTACAGAACACGGCGATACTCTACAAACGATAATCACCAATCTTACAGATTGGGGAATTGTACACCGGAAGAAAATTGTCGGGAAATAGTAATAGCCCTCTCGTCGCCACCACTACGTTATTTAAGTCCCCACACATATGCTATCTTCCAAAATGCAGCACCAGGAATTTGAACCTCCTGAAGAGTTACGGGATACCATTAAGTGCTTTTGGCACAACAAAATAGACTTCGGAGAACTACCATCAGATTTTGAGGTAGTACCCGATGGCTATACCGAAATTATTTTTTATTTCGGAAGCCTCTTTAGCAGTTCTTACAAGAACGGCCTGGAGCCATTGCCATCACCGTTTATGATGGGGCTACTCAATCAGCCTGTTCATTTTTTCACGAAAAACCATTTAGAAATTATTGCTATCAGGTGTTTTCCCTGGACGGTGTTTGATTTGCTCGGACTACCGTCCGGGAAAGGCGGCATGCGCACATTTGATCATCCTATTGCCCAACTTCAATCCTCGTTGAATAAGTGTATGGAAGCCGGTAAAATAGATGAAGCGCTGACCCGGTTAAAACAGTACTTCCTGCAAGCACGGTCGCAGGTTGCTACTGACAGCATGCTATTTAAAGCGGGAGCTGCTATGACGGCAGCAAACGGCACTATGCCGGTAAGCCAGGTAGCGGCTGCGGCGCATGCAACGGTTCGTACACTGGAAAGAAATTTTAAGCAATCTTCCGGCTATACTGTTAAAGACGTGTCTGGCCTGATGCGCTTTGAGCAGGTACGAAACCGCTTATGGCACTATCCGGATTCCAGCATCGCCGGCCTGGCGCATGAGCTGGGCTATACAGACCAATCCCACCTAAGCAGGGAATTCAAACGCTATAGCGGCACCACCCCAGCGGCATTCGCGCGAAAAGCAAAGAAAGGGAAGCAGGCTGTAAGCAACGATTTTGTCGCGTTTGTACAAGCCTAGTGCAAAAGCATTTCAGAATTTTGCGTTTCAATCATACTAAATGAAAGCAACATCTGAAAGCAATAAATCTGCACAAAATCATACTATTTACGACGTAATCATTTCCGGGGCCGGCCCGGTAGGTCTTTTCCTCGCCTGTGAACTGGCCTTGGCCAAATGTTCAGTTTTGATACTGGAAAAAGAAGAAGATCTGAACTCGCCGTTGAAGCAACTTCCTTTCGGGATACGGGGACTTTCGGCACCTACTATTGAAGCATTTTACCGCCGGGGGCTGCTCAATGAACTGGTGATACATAAACGCCTTAAAAATCCTCACTCAAACGCTGCACAAGGGCCTCGCCGGCAGGGTGGACACTTCGCCGGCATTCCATTTCTTGACGGCAATATTGATGTCTCACAGTGGAAGTATCGCCTGCCTGGTTCGACTGATACCAATTTAATTTCTGAAATAGCGGAGCTTGAAACGGTGCTGGCCCGTCGCGCAGCATCCCTGGGGGTAACCATCCAGCGCGGGTTTGCCATTACCGGCTTTCATCAAACCGCCGACGGAGTAGCGGTGCTGGCAGGTGACCAATCTTTTCAAAGTAAATGGCTCGTAGGCTGCGATGGCAGTCGTAGTGTTGTTCGCAAGGCCGGCGGTTTTGAATTCGCCGGTACGGAGCCGGAATTTACCGGCTACTCCGCGCAGGTTGACATTGCCGACCCGGAAAAGCTCAGCCCGGGCCGAAACATAACACCAACAGGCATGTACATGCAATCCCAGCCGGGTTACTTATTAATACAGGATTTTGATGGCGGGGCATTTCATCATTCAAAGAAGCCAATCACGCTGGAACATGTGCAGGAGGTGCTACGCCGCATCTCAAACACCAACGTTACCATCAGCACCCTTCATATCGCAACCACCTGGACTGACCGGGCACGGCAGGCCACCACTTACCGCAACGGACGGGTGCTTTTAGCCGGCGATGCCGCGCACATTCACTCACCGTTGGGAGGCCAGGGGCTCAACCTGGGACTGGGCGATGCCATGAACCTCGGCTGGAAGCTGGCTGCAACCATCCAAAACAACGCGCCACAAGGCTTATTGGACAGTTATTATATCGAACGGCGCCCAATTGGCGCCCAGGTGCTGGATTGGTCGCGCGCCCAGGTTGCCATCATGAAACCAAACCCCGGCGCGCGTGCGCTGCATGCAATTGTCCGCGATCTCATCAATACGCGCGATGGCGCTACCTATATCGCAGAAAGGATATGGGGCATTTCCACACATTACAATCTGGATGGGCAACACCCTCTCACAGGCCACAGCATTCCCAACTTTGAGATGGAAGACGGTACAAATACTGGGGAGCTAATGCGCGATGGCAAGGGGATATTGCTTGACTTCTCTATGAATCCTTCACTTAGAGCTTTGGCGGGCGATTACGGCGACCAAATCAGGTACGTTTCTGGCCGGGCAAAGGAACAATTGGGCCTGAGCGCTGTACTGATACGCCCCGATGGGTTTATCGCCTGGGCCTCCGACAACGAACCGGATTACAGTGAACTCCAAAAGACCGCCGGTCGCTGGTTTGTTTGTAATTCAGAAGGCATACATTAAAAAAAGCTGAATAATATGGCTATTACTTCCCGGATACTTCTCCGGTACTTAGGACCTGCGTATGTCATGGACCATCTATGCACTATCTATACAGTCGCCATACTGTCCTCATGCACTCCTCATGCACTCCTCATGCACTACCAATGCACTATCCATGCACTATCCATGCACTATCAATACTGCTGCGCCCGCTATCTGATGGAAAACAAGGTTTATGATTTCATCCCGGAGGCAAAACACGAACAATATCTGAAAGCACATATCTCCCTGTTAAAATTAACATCGGAAGAAGATAACACCTGGATCATTCACCTGGTTAAAAATGCAGTATCTGCTTTGCCGTCTTTTGAAGTTCAGTTGAATGGCTGCGACATTTTCCAGCACGGATATACTTCCGATTCACTGGTATTACAGATCAGTAACCCCCAACCAATAATTGAGCTTCATAAATTACTGTTCAAAGCGCTTAAACGGAAAACACCCAGGATAACACCGCACATGACCATTGTGAAAGAAGTACCACACAATAAGCTCCGCAAAATTGATCTCTCCGCATTCAATTATTATGATTCCTTCCTATGCACCCAAATTACTATTCTAAAGAAAATACCTGGCGCTAAACAGTATGATAAACTCTTTGAAGTATTATTATCCGTTTAATAGCTTGCCTGCCCGATATCCAACCGGTTAATCTTACCGTCTTTATCGATATGAAACTTAAAGCAGGTTTTGAAATCGCCCCATTGATCGCTGTGAAACCGGCCATATACATCCAGTCCGTTGTTCTCGACTTTATCGATACTGGTAAAGCGTTCATGACCGATGGCCTTCTGCCAGAAAGATTTAAAATCCATTTTATTTCCATCATCAAACAGTTCTGCCTTATCAGTAAATAAAGCAAACCATGCTTTGCTGTCGTTTGTTTGCAGGGCGTTGATTGCCTGTTTCACGGTGGCGTGAGTGAGTTTATCTGTATTCATGGTACGATTATTTTGCTGTGCAAAGAGTGCTGCCGGCAGGAAGCCGATAATAGCCAATAACAATGTTTTCATTTTGCGAGCGGATGTTGCAAATAAATGATGATAAGATTCAGGAGAAAGAAAGGTACTTCGATAGCAGCTCCTTTCAGATCACGGCCATACAAAGAAAAACAGATGATCATCAGGATAGATGCCGCCATCAGGAAGTTCCCCAACAAAAATGTTTTGGGAAACAGGATCATTAAAGCACTCAACACAGTTACCACTCCATTGATGATGATAGCTGTTTTACTAAAGTGCCACCGGCTGAACATCGTAATCATTTCCGGCTTCTGGCCAATCATAGCAAGTCCCTGTTTCAGGCCCATGAATACAGTAAAAATTATCAGAACGGCATTGAGTACTTTAATTATCATAGTTGTAGATTTTTAGTTGGTGGCGCCTCCGTTCACCAGCAGGTGCTGACCGGAAACGAAAGAAGATAAATCGCTGGCGAAAAACTCCGCCAGGTTAGCTACATCTTCCACTTCTGCAAGTCTTCCCATCGGGCAGCTGTCCAGTAATTGTTTTCTCAGTTCAGGATAAGCTGCAGGGTCCACAAAAATACCAGAGTGATCTACTGCAAAAGGGATAATCGAATTTACGGTAATTCCTTTATGTCCTATTTCTTTTGACAAAATATCTACTAGGTATCTTGGAGTGGTTTTGCTGCCACCATAAACAGCCATGCCGGGTACCGGGAAAGAAGTGGTGCTGGACGCAATATAAATAATGCGGCCGTTATTTTCTACATGTTTTGCTGCCTGCTGCATGGTAAAGTAAGTTCCTTTTGTGTTGATGGAAAATACGCGGTCAAACTGTTCCTCTGTAAAATCTGTTACCGGTACTTCTACCATTTCAATACCTGCGTTGGCCACCACGATATCTATCTTACCAAATGCCTCTTTTGCCGCCGCAAATAATTTTTCCAGGTCGGCTACTTTGCTTACGTCTGCCTGTACGGCTATTACGCGGGCGCCCATAGCAGTAATGTTGCTCACTACTTCATCCGCAGACGACTTATCTTTTGAATAGTTAATTACTATATCCGCGCCTAAGGCAGCATAGCGTTCTGCAATGGCTTTACCTAACCCTCTCGCTGATCCTGTGATCAGCGCTACTTTATTTTTTAAGCTGTTCATGATATTTGTATTTAATAATTTTTTTGAGAGATTTATTGAAAGAAGGATGCCTGATCGTCAGGCCATGCCGCCATTTACACCAATGTTCTGTGCATTGATCCATTTAGCGTCGTCACCTGCGAGGAATACTACTACCTGTGCAATATCATTGGGTTCGCCAATGCGGTTGAAGGCAGAAAGGGAAGCCAGGCGGGCAATCACTTCTTCTGATTTACCATTGGTAAATAACTCGGTGTTGGTAGGGCCGGGAGAAACGGAGTTTACATTGATACCCCGGGCGCCTACTTCTTTGGAGAATACGCGGGTGAGTTGTTCCACTGCTGCTTTAGTGGCTACATAGGTGCCATAGCCAGGCAGTATGATACGGTTTACGGAAGTGGAGAAGTTAATGATACTGCCTTTGTCGGCCAGGCGGGTAGCGGCTTCCCTCATGGTATTGAAAGTACCTCTCACATTGATATCAAACTGACGGGTGAAATCTTCATCGGTAGTATCCTTCATCAGCTTGGTGGTCATAATGCCGGCGTTGTTCACCAGTACATCAATACGGCCATAATGCGCAATGGCGGCGTCGAACAGGGCTTTTACCTCATCACTTTTGCTTACATCCGCCTGCAGGGCGATGGCGTCGCCGCCTTGTTGTTTAATGTCTTCCACTACCTGTTGCGCGGCATCTTTACCACCGGCGTAGTTAACAATTACTTTTGCGCCTGCAGCCGCCAGCTGACGGGCAATAGTGGCGCCAATACCTCTTGAAGAACCGGTAACCAGGATGATCTTATCTTTTAAAGTACTCATGTTTTTGCGTTTTTATTTTGATAACACAAAGATGAACCAATGGCTGCCCAAAAAAGTATAAGAATTACACTAATAGTTACAAATATCTAAGATGTATGTTGCTTTCTGTATAAAACGGGGGAAATACCGGTTTGCTTCTTAAAATAATTGCTGAAATGCGTAGCCTCTGTAAAGCCCAGCTGACCTGCAATTTGTTTGATAGACGCAGGGGAATGCTGTAACAACGTGCGGGCCTCGGTAATAGTTTTCTCCGAAATCCAGGTACCTATGGGCTTTCCTGTTTTGCTTTTAATCACATTGCTGAGGTAATTGGGATGCAGGTGTTGTGCATCTGCATAATCCTGTACCCTGAATACCTTATCCGCCTTCCCGCTTACCAGGTTGCGGTAGTGCTGCTCCAGGGTTCTTTTAAACTGTTTTACGATCTGCGAGCTGCGGTTACCTTCATAGATAGGGTTATAATCTTCCCAGAAATATTCTTTGATCTTCAGCAGCAGCACCACAAACAGGTTGCCTATCATCCGCGTTCTGTAGGTAGAAGTGGAAAAATATTCCTTTTCTATCTGCAGATACAATTGTTCAAACTCCGCAAACACCTCCGGCTGCAACGTTCTGGGCGGAACGGTTTCCGCGAGGAGAAAAGGAAATTCCTCAAAGATCTTCGGGTGTACATTTTCTTTAAGAAAAGACTCACTGAGTGTAACCAGGTGTACATCGCGGATCTCCTGCCATTCGAAAGACTTGAAATGACCCGGGTTAGTGAAATAAATAGTTCCGGGAGAAGTGTTAAAAGTTTGTTCATCGGTAGTATACCTGCCTATCGCATCTTTCACAAAAACAAAAGAAAAGAAATTAGTACGATATACAATAGAGCTATAAGGCAACTCGTGATGAATATCCTTCAGGTTATGAATGGTAAAGGCGGTTTTCGCGTCGATGCTGTCTACCGGCAAACCCTGGTAGAGATACTGATCCAGCAGGTTGTTAAATATGATCCGTTCTTCCTGGCGTGCTTTCTTTTCTGACATCCGGTGTTGGTTTATGTGAAATTAAGAATTAAAAAAAATTTCTCATATTTATATGAATTTCCCCTTATTTAGTCATCATATTAATAAATCTCCTATGAAGTTACTATCCCTGTTTCTGATTTTTACCGGATTAACAATACCGGTTAGCGCGCAGCTTCCCGGCAGCCCGGTCAATTTTCAAGGTAGCGTCCTGAAGCTGAATGTGACTCCACAGGAACAACTGATTGTTGCTTCAAAGGCCGGGGAAATAGCGATAGCTGATTCTATGAATGGCTACTGGCGACCGGTAAAGGTGAGTACACAGCCAGATAAACCCATCACCGGACTACTTATAGAACGTGCTACATTCTTTAACCGCGATACCGGTTTCATTTCCGGCTTCATCCCCGGCAATAATGGCAAATATGATATTATCTACCGCACCACTAATTTTGGGAAAAGCTGGACAGCCGTTGATGTTGGGAAAAGTGGTTGGATGGATGGCGCATCATGGCTGGATAACGGCGAAGCATGGCTAACGGTTGCCGGCAATGGCATTGCTCACACTTCTGATTTCGGTGTTACATGGGTTGGCATGAACATTCCCGGATGGGGAAACGGGCAACGCTATGACCAACTGTTCTTCACCTCCGGGCATAAGGGAATTACCGGCTCGGTATGGAACATACTCGCAATATTCCACCCGGGAGCTTCCACCTGGGAAAAGATCCCCACTCCACTGGATCAACAGGCATATGTCAAAACCAACACCAGGAGCAGGCCGTCTATATATGGCGTGGCTATTTATAAAGATTACCTCCTGGTAAATCAGGAAGGTTTGATCTTCTATAGTAGAAAAGATACCGTCAACTGGATACCACTGCCAGCCTACCATAACTTCTATACAGATGCAGCTAGTACAGCGCTTTATTTTCGTGGAAACAACCATCAGTTTGTCAAAGCAGATGATCAGTTACAGCCAGTATTCAGTTATAATACCACAGAAATGTACTACGATGCAGTTTGCAGGAATGCAAGCCTGTTTATTTTATGCCAGGGCAAAATGATGCAGTTAAAACCTGATGGGAACAGCATTACCACCAACATGTATACTATGGATACCCCTATTCCCACGCCGCATATGATTGGCTCTACCGGCGAAAAAGATTTTGGCATATTAGGGAATGAAATCCTGGTTCAAAAAGATGAGGATACATGGAGCCATTTTCTAACCTTGCCTGTATCTGCCGAAAATATTGCCGACATCAGTCTGATTAATTCGATTATAAAATGTATTACCAAAAATGACTCCCTCTATACTTATAACATCCGCACACGAAGGGGAGCAATGAAAGCCAATGCAGATATCATCCGGAACTTCTGTATGGCGGGAATCAAAAGCATTGCTTTTACCAACGGTAGCCAGAGTTGCGATCAACAGACCTCCGACAAGCTCACGTTTGGGAAGACCCAAGGTGGATTTAAAGTAGTAGAATCTCCCGCCGGCAATGTTTACGCTACAAAAATGATTACAGACGTCTCTTTTATAGACGAAAATCTGGTGCTTGATTTCATCAATGAAATACCATCATTACCCGGCAAAAAAACGACAATTCAACAACTGAATTTTACTGAAAAAGACTACACACGATGCAGAAATGATATCCTTGCATTAAAGCAGAATCTTAGCAGTAATAAACTAAATATCCATGTAAACAATCTCAATTTTGAGAAATTGCTGGCAATGGTGGATAGTGTAAAAAGCATTGATCCGGCACTGCTTAACAATATGCTGTTGCATATGGAAGAGGCCATCAGCACTACCAGCTTCACGAAAGGTCTTATTCTGGTAAATCAAAAAAACGAGGTAATGAATCTCTACCACAGTTACTACGAAGCTTATAATGCCTGGTTATTCCCGTGGACGTTTGACATAGATGGTGTTCGCGGGACGAGTAATGCTATCGAAATCTCAGAATTTATCCGTAAAATATATCCCTCCTTTTTATTGCAGCCAGATAAAATAACTGCTTTGCGTACGATCGTAAAGAAGCTTTATATGAGAGAAGAATAATGGCTGATCTTATAACAAAAAGAGACAGGTATGATTAACCTGTCTCTTTTTTCACACCACACTACTCCCTGATTGTATTCTTATCTGCCAGAGCCATCTTCGCAATATCATCTTTCCTTTTAAACGCCACGCCGGCATGCTTCTTCATGTAAGCAAACAACTCGCTGGTGGCTTTTACCAGTTGCGGAGTACCGCCTATTCTATCGTGAAAACTAATAGACATCATGCGCTTGCGACGGGCAGACTCTTCGTATAACTGATCAAATTCCATTTTTATCTGTTGCAGGAACTGATCGGTAGAAAACCATTGGCCCGCTACCAGCTGGATATCATTACAGCGTAAGGTGTAGGGCACTACTACTAAGTCGCCGCCCTTCACTTTAGTGATAAAAGGCTCATCACGGCTCAGGTCATCGATATGATACAGGAAGCCCAGTTCCTGCAGGATGTTGAGCGTATTATCGCCGCGGCGCAGCCAGTTGGCGTTATAGCCTACCGGTGTTACGCCGGTGGCTTTTCTTACGGCTTCCACACCATCCCTGATAAACTGTTTTTCTTCTTCGTAGGGCAGCATGTATTGCGACGACCAGTCGCGGCCATGTGCGGCTGCTTCATGCCCGCGTTGTACAATCTCTTTCGCCAGGGCCGGGTGCTTTTCCACGGCGCTGCCTACCATATGGGAGGTTACTTTAATACCGTGTTTGTCCCAGTTATCCAGCATGCGGGGGATTCCTTCCTTGAAGCCGTATTCGTACCAGGTAGTTGCGGGAAGGTCCTTATAGCCGGTGAGCATATTCTGCGGAAAGGGACTTTCGGGCCTGTCCGGCTGGCCGCCGGCTTCAAACTGCATAGACACCGATACTACCAGGCGGGAGCCATCGGCCCATCCGGGGCCGGACTTAGCTGCCGGCGTGGCTTTTGTTTGCGCCAGTACGGTTCCCGGCAGTACCATACCTGCCAGTCCTGCAAGGCCGGCTGTTTTCAGGAATTCTTTTCTTGTAGCCATTATTTTTTTATAAGATGATCAACAGCAATGGTGTTGTATTGGATGAAGGCCAGCAGTACGGCGAAGAAGGCGGCATGGATCAGTTGGGAGGGCAATGCTTCCCAGTTTTCTATCATGGCGGTGCCAAATATCAGGATGATCATTACTACGCCGCCGCCAATAAGGGAGACACGGGTAAATAAGCCCAGCAGGAGCAGCAGCCCGATTACAAATTCGGCGATGGGTAAGGCATAGCTGAAAGGTACTACCAGCAGGTCGGGCAGCATGGACTTTTCAAAGCTTTTTACCATCCAGGCGCTGAAGCCATTCAGCTTAGGGAGCCTTACCAGGCCGTGGCCGAACATACTGGCGGCTACTGCCAGCCGTAGCAATAGAAATACGGTAGGGTTGTTTTCCATTTGTTTGATTTTTTGTGACACAAAGATCAGGCGGAACCCGGGAAATAATTTGTACTTTTTTAGGATCATTCTGTACTTTTGCAGGTATGTTACAAGAGAACTTATATCAGCCTTTTGAGATAGAATACCGGGAATGTACAGAATGCCCGATAGATCCGCATAAACATAACTTTTTTGAACTGGTGTATGTTGTGGAAGGCAGCGGGATGCAATGTGTGAATAAGAATCAGCTGCCATACAGCCCGGGGAAGCTGTTCCTGGTAATGCCGCAGGACTGCCACTCGTTTGAGGTACAGGAATCCACCAAATTCTTTTTCATCCGCTTCAATAACATCTACCTTCAAAATCAGCATAAAGACTGGATACAGCAGCTGGAATTTATTTTCCAGAATCATAACCACATGCCCGGGTGTATCTTAAAAAATAAAAATGATAAGCCACTGGTAAAATCATTGGTAGAGGCGCTGATCCGTGAGCTGGTGAACCAGCAGCCCTATCACCGGGAAATGGCCCAGCAAATTGTAAATACCATAATCATGGTGATTGCCCGGAATATACTGCTGCAAATGCCGGAACAACCCAAACATCCCGCCAGGCAGGATGCTTCCATGAATATACTGCATTATATACACGAAAATATTTACACGCCTGAGAAGCTGCGGGCAGAGCAGATTGCAACCCACTTTAATATTTCGCCTACTTATCTGAGTGAATACTTCAAACGTAACAATGGCGACAGCTTACAGCAGTATATTACCCAATATAAACTGAAGCTGGTGGAAACAAGACTGCAGTACAGCAGTATGCGGGTGGGAGAAATTGCGGATGAACTGGGCTTTACAGATGAAAGTCACCTGAACAGGATGTTTAAAAAATATAAAGGCGTAAATCCTTCTGCTTACCGGAAAGAGCTGCAGGCGCAGGATAACTGACGGGCATAAAAAAGCGCCCGCAGTATGCGGACGCTTTTTTACAATACCTTTTCTTTGTTACTATTCTTCGTCCTCTTCTTCTTCACCATCATCTTCCAGCCACTCCATGTAAGAGTAGTACCAGTCTTCCAGCTGTTCCAGCAGTTCCTGTTTCTTTTCCGGAGCGCTTCTATAGAATTCCTCTACATTATCGATTTCGTGAATGATATCGATGTAGGCAGTTTCTTCATCTTCTTCTACCCGTTTGGCAAAGAAGCGGGGTTTCTCGGTATGAAAAATATATTCATTTTCCGGATCTGTTACAGGATCGTCTGCAATCAGAAATTTAGGTAACTGTGCCATAAAGGAGTTATTTACTTTTAGTGATGTTGTACTCTTTTCAAGAGCTACAAAATTATTGATAATTAGCTTATAAAAAACATGCAGCGGGAATGAATAAATTTATTGATTAAATTTCACATCTTTATAGTCGTTAAAACCCATACCATATGCAGCAATATTGGCTCAGATGGGAGAACTGGATGCAGCAGCACGCCCCCAGACTGCTTAACATCCTCCATCCCGGCGTTACTTTTGAAGCGGTGGAATCTCTTGAAAAACTAATAGGAACGGCCATGCCGGCTTCCTTTAAAGCATTTTATGCTATTCACAACGGGCAACAGAAAGCCAGGGCCGGACTGGTAGATGCTGATCAACTGCTGAGCGTGGAAGACATTACCACCCAGTGGCACCACTGGAAAGACCTGCTGGATGCCGGAACTTTCAACTATCACGACGAACCCGTACTCTCCACACCGGATACCGGCATAAAAAACGACTGGTGGAATCCATTATGGATCCCTTTTACCAGCGATGGCTTTGGTAATCACCTTTGTATTGACCTGGACCCTACACCGGAAGGCAAACGCGGACAAGTGATTACGTTCTGGCACGACGACAGTCACCGGGCCATTGTAGCTGGTTCTTTTGAAGAATGGCTGCAGGATTATCTCAGCGCCCTGGAAAAAGGAGAATATATTTTTGTGAAGAAATGGGGAATCGTACACAAAGACACCTTCCTGAACTACAACGATTGATTATACTGTACCGGCGAACTGCCTGTCCACCGCTTAAAAGCCCTTGTAAAAGCACTTAACTCATTATAACCAAGCATCCAGGAAATATCTTTCAAGGGGTAATTACCGGAAGAAATATAATACACCGCCAGTGAATGCCGCACCGCATCTGCAATATCCTGATATTTTACACCTTCCTCTTTCAGCTTACGTTGTAAACTCCGGGGACTCATATTGAAGTTAGCCGCCATGTTATTCAGCGACGACACGCCGAGGTATGAATTGGCCAGCAGGTAATTGTAGATCCTGTTTTGCAAGGTTTTATGCTGACCCGCGGTTTGAGGTAAACTGCTTACCTTTTGCAGCAGCAGGTTCTGAAGCTCATAATTGGCCGTTAACAGCGGTTCATCCCAATACCTGCTGTCAAATACCAATACATATTCTCCTGCCCGTTTTGAAGGCTTACAACGAAAAACACGCTCATATTCAGCGGGGTCGGGAACTGTATACGCCAGCCGCGCTGCCTGCGGCACTATTTTCTCCAGCAGCAGGCCAGCCAGTTCGTGAATCACCATCATCAGCAAAAGATCGATCAATTGCCGGAAAGCATACGGCGGCGCGGCGCCATAGTCAACCGCCGGCAGCAGCCGCACCGTAAAGTTTCTGGCAGTGCGGGTTACTTCCATCCGGCATTGGTCTGTTACCAGGTGCGTTAGCGCCGCGGCATGTGTTAATGCCTCGCCTACGGTAGCGCTGCTCCGGATAATTTCTCCCACCACTCCCAGCGCAGCAGGTTGCAGGGATTCGCCAAAATGCAATCCAAACAGGGGATCGTTGGTTAGCCGGGCCGCATTCAGCCACAGATCCTGCAACTGCTGCGCAGTAACAGGCGCGGCATGGCTTCTTTTCAACGCCGCCAGGTCAATACCTGCCAGCCTACAGAGCTCCGCCGCTTCTACATCCCGCTGCACAGCATATGCGATAATACTTAATACCAGCTGTTTCATACAGCAAAGGTATTCCGTCCGGTGTTTACAAAAATCATCATGTCGGCAAATGGTAAGTAATTGTCGTGTAAAGGTAAACGATAAAGAGGTACCGGGTAATAGCTTTGCATTATCAATTCATCAACAAAAAAGTATAAAAATGGAACAACAAACATTACAGGTAGTAACCGATTTTGTAAACGCCGTGCAACAGGTAAATCTTGAAAAATTAGGCGCACTGCTGCACCCCGAGGTTAACTGGGAACAACCGGGCAGCAATCGCTTCTCCGGTACCAAAAAATCCAGCGGGGAAGTATTCCAGATGGTAGGCGGCATGTTTGAGATATCACAAAATACGATGTCCCTGTCGGCCGTTAAAACCATTGCGGTGAACGGTAACCAGGCATCTGTAGTACTTACCTGGAAAGCACTGCGGCCGGGTGCAGAACTTCATACAGATAACGTAGACGTATATACGGTAGCAGATGGCAAAATTGTGGCAGCGAAAATATATGCGGAAGATATCCTGCAGGAAGATACTTTCTGGGGCAGTTGATGGTAAACATTCAGCACGGGCAACACCTTCCGGACTACGGGCAGTCCGGAAGGTGTTTTTTTATGCGTAAATAATCCCCCTGCTGTTACGGATAACAGTCATTTTTTCTAGCATCAGTTAATAAGGAGAAATCAACTACCGTTTGTATTAGAGCTACGCGTTACTTTAATTCTCCCTGTGAGGTGTAGGAACAGATAGATACAGACCTTTCGATTACGTCACAGGCAGAGGGTTTACCGCAAATGAATATACGAAATTTAAATGATCCCGTCCCGGGAAAATCCCCGGTATGTACCAGCAATACGGTAAAAATCACATCTGTAAAAAACTGTATTTCAATAAACAAATCAAGTGGCATTATTGTTGAATAATAACCAGCGTCAGGCAATCATTTTTTAAATTAAAATTAAAAGCAATAAACATGAAAACTCCAAAACTGCTGATAGCTGCGGCGATAGGCATAGCGGTAACACTGGCCGGTCAGCACACTTATGCACAGGGGATCGACAGTACCGCCAAAAAAATAGGGAACAAAACAGCCTCAATAGCTGTTAAAGGAGCCTCCACCATTACAGATAAAACCTTTAAAGGTAAGGAAGGTCCCAACGGAGAAACCGTTTACATCGATAAAAAAGACAGGAAATACATTGTAGACGGAAAAGGTAAGAAGGTGTATCTGAAGAAATCGCAGATACATGACAAGAAAAAAGACTAGATCTACACTGCCATAAAGTAAGCCGGCCAGGGAAACCTACCGGCTTTTTTGTTGCCGGTAAAAACAGCTACGGAAGGATATTGTTACGTATATTCATATTGTCAATAAATACCCGCTTATGCAACTGAAACCAGGCACCTGTTACAAGGTAAATACCAGGACCATTGCAGCGCTGCAGCAATTTGGGGAGTACGAATTTGTAGTAGCCGTTATCCACGCCAACGATACCTCCGACAGCGTGGTATTTGAACTCAAAAAACTACTGGGACACTACAGCACCGAACAGGAAATAGCCACCCGGCAGGCCATCGAAACCCATGCCGATGGTTTTTCACTGGAAGATATCACCGGTCACCAACTTAACCTGCAGCAATTTGAAAGAGAAAGCGCTTTTATAAAATGGATCGCGGAAGGCATTGCCGTTCTGTACGATTGTAACGCGTAAATTAATTACTCGTAACGCAAGGCCTCAATAGGATCCAGCCGGGACGCTGCCTGCGCCGGGTAGTAGCCAAAAAATACACCGGTAAAGGCACATACCACAAAGGAAAGTATAATAGAAGATTCTGATACCAGCGTTGGCCAGCCAAGTGTGAGGGTAATTACTTTGGCAGATGTAATCCCCAGCGCCACCCCTATTAAGCCACCCGTTATGCTAATAATAATGGCTTCCACCAGGAACTGCAATAAAATATCAATGCCCCTGGCGCCGATAGACATACGCAGTCCTATTTCCCGGGTGCGTTCTGTAACAGATACATACATAATGTTCATGATCCCAATACCACCAATCACCAGCGAAATACCGGCAATAGCGGTTAACAGGATGGTGAGCAAACTGGTGGTGGAACTCAGCGTTTTTATCAGCTCCTCCATTGTTCGTACCTGGAAATTATTTTCGTCGGCAGGCCGCAAACGGTGCGTTGCCCTGAGAATATCTATGATCTCGTTGGTAGCCTTCTCCGAAGCGTCTTCGCTCACCGCGGAAGCATAAATACTCTGGAAATAAATAGTGGCCAGGATACGCTTTTGCACGGTAGTGTAAGGCGTCAGGATAATATCATCCTGATCCTGCCCGAAAGAGCTTTGTCCTTTTGGCGCCAGCGTACCTATTACCTGTAACGGGATGGAACCCAGGCGGATCACTTTCCCTACGGGACTTTCCCCACTGGGAAACAGGTTGGTGATCACGGTTTGCCCCAATACGCACACCTTTGCGGCGGCAGCCACATCTGCATCAGAAAAGCCGATGCCATCATTCACCGTAAGCTTCCGGATATCAAAATAAGAAGGGGCCACTCCCTGCAGTGAGGTGGGCCAGTTCAGCGCCCCGTAAATGGCCTGTCCTTTGGTAGACGCTACCGGCGACACTGCGCTTACATATTCCGCATTCTTTTGTATGGCTAAAACGTCTGCAATGGTAAGCGACTGAAAGCTCTCCCCTCCTATTCTCACACCACCGGCTACATTACTGCTGGGCAAAATGGTGATCATATTAGACCCCATACTGCTCAATTGTGTCTGGATACTTTCCTTTGAACCCTGCCCGATAGCCACCATCGCAATAACGGCGGCCACACCGATGATGATCCCCAGCATGGTCAGGAATGCCCGCAGCTTATTGCGCTGCAGTGCCTTTAACGCTATCATTATGAGATTGATTGCACTCATGCTTTCAGTTAGTTAATAATCTTCGGCCGAAGGCAATGCTGCCAGTGCTTCCTTCGCCGAGCGTATGTTTTCGTTCTTGCTGTCTTTCACCACTTTTCCATCGCGCAGCATCACCGTTCTGCTGCTGAATGCCGCTATATCCGGTTCGTGCGTAACGAATACAATTGTTTTGCCTTCCTGGTTCAGGTCCTGCATCAGGGCCATGATTTCGTAGGAAGTACGGGTATCCAGGTTACCGGTGGCTTCATCGGCCAGGATCATTACCGGCTGATTCACCAACGCCCTTGCAATGGCTACCCTTTGCTGCTGCCCGCCGGAAAGCTGGCTGGGTGTATGGTCTTCCCGGTCGGCCAGCTTCACCGCCTGGAGGGCGCCAAGCGCCCGGTCGCGCCGCTCCTGCACAGATAGCTCCGGGTTGTAAAACAGCGGCAACTCCACATTTTCCAATGCGGAAGTACGTGGTAACAGGTTGTATGCCTGGAACACAAATCCTATTTTATGATTCCGCAACCGGGCCAGTTCATTGCGCGACAGGCCACTCACATCCACCCCATCCAGCAGGTAAGTGCCCGAAGTAGGTTTATCGAGGCAACCAAGGATATTGAGCAGGGTGGTTTTTCCAGAACCACTGCTTCCCATGATGGTTACAAATTCCCCGGCAAATACATCAAAAGACACGCCTTTTAATGCGCGTACCGTTTCGGTCCCCATCACAAACTCACGCTTGATCTGCTGTAGTTCCAGTATCTTGTTGCTGCTCATCGTCTTCGCCCTCCCATTTTTGGTAAAAACGGACTGGTACCTCCCGCCGCCGCTACGGCCCCCCCGGCACTGATACCTGTCACTACAATATCATTTTCGTTTAGCCCTGAAAGTACTTCAATATGTGTATTGTCGTTCAGTCCTGTTCTCACATGTTTTTGCACCAGCGTATCCCCGCGCAATATCCATACATAGTTGGAGGAACCTATGCGTGTGGTGCTTTTGAACTTACCGCCCGTGGTATCCTTTGTTTGCGCGGTATTACGGGTTCTTCTCACTGCGCTTTGTATCACATAATCTTTTAACTGTACGGAGTCGGGAATAAATTTAAGCGCCTTTACGGGCAACAGCAGGGCGGAGTCTTTCTCTGCCGTATAAATAGTAACATTGGCTGTCATGCCCGGTTTCAGCTTCATGTTATCATTCGGTGCATTGATAATGGTGTTATAGGTAACCACGTTGGAAGAAACCGAGGGCTGCAGCCTGATTTCCTGTACGCGCCCGGCAAAAACATCTTCCAGGTAGGCATCTACGGTAAAGGTTACACGAAGTGAGTCTTTTACATTGCCGATATCTGCTTCATCCACGCTGGCTTCTACCTGCATTTTGGTAATATCCTTTGCAATTACAAACAAAGTAGGCGTGTTGAAACTGGCGGCTACTGTTTGCCCTACGCTTACATTCCGGTTAAGTACCACGCCGTCGATTGGTGAATGGATTTCTGTAAAGGAGAAGTTCTTTAATGATGAGTTCAACTGGGCATTTACACTGGCAAGATTTGCTTTGGCCTGTCCTATCTGGTTGGCGGCAATATCATAGTCGGCTTTGCTGATGGCGCCTGTTTTGTACAACAGTTCCTGCCGCTGGAAATTATTCTTTTGGTATTCCAGGTTGGTTTGCGCTACCTGCAGGTTGGCCCGCAGCTGATCTACCTGTGCCTGGAAAAGATCTTTATCCAGTTCCGCCAGCAGTTGTCCTTTTTTTACCTGGGTGTTAAAGTCCACGTACAGATATTTGAGCGTACCAGACACCTGGGTACCCACCGCTACCGTATCAACCGGCTGGATGGTACCGGTGGCGGTTACCGTAGTGGCAATGTGCCCGTATTCAGGCATGGTGGTATCAAACCTGACCGGTTCTTCTTTCTTCCTGATAAAGAAAAACCAGATCGCCACCAGCAGCAGTATGATCGCCACCGTTATGATAACACCTTTATATTTTCTCATACCTCAATTACATTTATAGTTTTACCGGTATGCCCCTGTAAAAATCATATATCCTGATGTTCAGAGCAGCATTGTATTTCGCCTGTATATAAGATTGTAATGCCTGTATATATAAATTCTTCTGCTGAAGAAAAACCACGATATTGGCAGCGCCCACTTTTAGTTGTTCGCTGGCAATCCGGTAACCTTCCTGTGAATATTTCAGCTGCTCCACAGCAGCATCGTACTGCGATTGCGCATTAAGCACATTGATATAAGATTGCTCTATGGTTTGTGTAAGATTTGTTTTGGTATCCTGTAAAACCAGCTTCGACTGATCCACCTCTATTTTTGCTTTCTCCACATTGGTTTTCACGACCCGCCGGGTGAAGATGGGAACAGATAACGTGAGCCCTATCTGCTGATAAAAATTATTGTCCATTTGTTTGAAATAAGCGCTGTTGGCTCCTCCGCTAACATAAGAAGACCCCAATGCCCCTCCTGCTGTAAGTGTGGGCAAATACCCGGCCCGCGCCTTTGCCAGGTCCAGGTTCGATACCTGGATGCCCAGCTCGCTGCTCTTTACTTCCGGCCTGTTGGCCAGTGCGGAGTCCTGTACTTCCTGCAACGCATACAACCGGGTATTGGTGATTAACGTATCCGGTTCCTGGATTTCAAAATTGTAGCTGCTGGGCAACTGCAACAGTTGTTTCAGCACCAGCTTGTTTTGCCGGTGCTGGTTTTCGGCGGTCACCAGCAGGTAACGGTCGTTCGACAACTGCGCCTTTAACTGCACCAGTCCTATCAGGGCGATGCTGCCCACATCATATTGTTGCTGTCCCTGTTTTACCTGGGCTTCAGAGGTAGCCACCACGTCCTGCACATATACGATGTTTTCCTTTGCCAGCAGGATATTCAGATAGGCTTGCGTAATCAATACAGTGATATCATTCACCTGCTGGGCAATATTTAGTCCAGCTACCTGTGTGAGCATGTTCTTCTGCTTAATATCATTATTCAGGTATCCTCCCTGGAAAAGGGTCACATTTGAGTTAACGCCGTAATTGCCGGTGGTATTTACCCGGTAAGAAGAATTGCCGGTGGCTGTGATGGATTTACCACCATTAAGATCCTGCGAAACCGAGCCGGTAAGGTTGGGCAGCTTTGCTGCGCGTGACAGCAACAGGTCCTGGTCACTGCTCATTTTGCTCAGGCGCAGGCTGTTTAACTGGATATTGTTTTTCAGCGCATAGTCGAAACACTGCTGTAAAGTCCATTGTGCCGGGAGCTGCTGCATAGTGCTGTCCTGCGCGTTCAGCCGGGGCTTCACTAACAATAGAAAAATAAAAATGAGTAGAAATCTGCCGGGCTGTCTGAAAAACATCATCGTATAATCATTGATGTTAGTAAAGGCTACAACTGGAATAAGGGGCCAAATGACAATACAAGATAACAAATTATTCATCTTCATACATCATAATAATGCGTTTGCTCATACATTAGGGTGTTAAAAAAATGAAAAGCGGATCTATAGAAAGATAATAACGGATAACTGGTCCGTTTGTTCTCTCCATAGATCCGTAAATTACCATCTCCGTCCTATCGACTTCCTTGCCTGTTCTATATCGCGTTCTTAAATGTAGCATTTGATCTGCCGGCACCCTGCGGAGGGCCCTGGTGCCAGTTTTCGTCGTAGTATACAAAAAAGGCCATCCAGATGGTACGGGACCATCGCATCAGCAGGGGTTGCAGTATTATCAGCAGCAGGGCGTTTACGCCAAGCCACCAGAAAATCCGGTTATCGTAAATGGAGAAGCCAATGAACAGCCACCAGGCGATAAGGCTCGCCACGCATACCGCTATGGACAGTGCATAGCTCACATAGCCGGTGCCGTAATAAAACCCTACTTCCACTTCTACCGGCTGACCACATACCGGGCAAACATCGGGCATCTTTAAACAATTTTTCAGGTCGTAGGGATTTTGGGTAGTATAGATAGAACCCCTTCTGCAACGGGCACACTTGTTCCCCAACAGGCTTTTCAGCAGGTTGGGTTTTACATTATTTTTATCGGCACACATATAATGAAAGATTTATCAGGAAATATTTTTCCGGAACTCTTCCGGTGTTATTCCTGCGTATTTTTTAAAAAACTTGGTGAAGTAAGAATTGTCCGCAAAATTGAGCTGGTAGGCGATAGTGGCAATACTCATATCTACATTGATCAATAACCGTTTTGCTTCCAGCAGTACGCGGTCGCGGATAATTTCCCCAGCCGATTTTCCCAGCATGTGCCGGCAAAAGGCATTGAGGTAATTGGGCGTTACATATAGCAGGGCAGCGTATTCTTTCGGTAACCGCAACTGCATATAGTGCTGTTCCACCAGCTTGCGGAAATTGCGCAGCAGCACATAATTATGAGGGAGCTCCTGCCGGGATTCTCCCTGCCTGCTGGCGCGGCTTACTGCTATAAACATTCCCAGCACGTGTAACCGCAGCATATCCTGGCTGTAAGCCTGCGTTCCTTTTATTTCTTTCAGCATGCCTTCAAACTGCGCGGTTACCACGGGAATGGCGGCTTTAGGAAGTTGTACCACACCTTCTGCACTCACCCCGCTGAAAAAAGGAAACCGTTCCACGTAGCCGGCATCCTGCAGGAAGGCATTAAAGAACCCGGCAGATACATTCATCACGTAACCTTCTATCTCACCGGAAAAAAACCAGCTATGTACCTGGCCGGGTACCATAAAATATAACTGCCCGGGCTTTACCGGGAATCTCTCAAAGTCGATCGTATGGCTTCCACTCCCGGCAGTAAAAAATGCCAGATGATAAAATGAATGCCGGTGTGGGAAATGAATATCCCGGTGCGCTGCCAGGTAATCAGAAAACCTGGCCACCAGTATATCCTCAGATGCAGGCTTTCCCATAGCCAGGGAACAGATATCGTATGTTGGAATGAGCGCCTTTGACATGATGCAGCAAAGGTACAAAGGAAGCGGGAACAGGGGTTGTGGTATTAGGGGCTTTAATGGTATTTTTTACTTATGATGATAATATCTGTGATGATCTGCCGGGATCATCACAGATATTACAGGAGTATTCTTTATTGCTTTACATATTTCATCAGCCATTCGTCCATTTCCCACAGCATATGCAGGATACTTTCCCGGGCGGCATAGCCGTGGCTTTCCTGTGGCAGGAACACCAGGCGCGCAGTACCGCCATTACCTTTAATGGCGTTGTATAGTCGTTCGCTCTGGATAGGGAATGTGCCGGAGTTATTATCGGCTTCCCCGTGAATCAGGAGGATAGGCGTTTTCAGCTTATCTGCATAAGAGAAAGGCGACATTTTATAATACACTTCCGGCGCCTGCCAGTAGGTGCGTTGTTCGTTCTGGAATCCGAATGGCGTTAAAGTACGGTTATAAGCGCCGCTGCGGGAAATCCCTGCTTTGAACAGGTTCGTATGTGCCAGCAGGTTAGAAGTCATAAAAGCGCCGTAAGAGTGGCCGCCCACTGCAATACGGTCCTTATCGCCCACGCCCGTTTCCGTAATCTTGTTTACGGCGGCTTCGGCATTCATCACCAGCTGGTCGATGAACGTATCATTGGGTTCTTTATCGCCCTCCCCTACAATAGGCATTTCGGTAGCATCCATTACTGCAAAGCCGCGGGTTACCCAAAAGATGGGCGAGCCATAATTTACGCGGGTAAATCTATAGGCAGAACCACGTACCTGGGCTGCATCGCTGGCAGATTTATACTCACGCGGATAAGCCCACATCAGCACCGGCAGGCGACCATCTTTAGCAGGGTCATAGCCTTCCGGCAGGTATAACATAGCGGTGAGGTCCACACCATCTTTGCGTTTGTATTTCAGCAGTTGTTTCTGCACGCCTTTCAACTGCGGCTGTGGATGAGGAAATGACGTGAGTGCCACGGATGTTTTCTTTTTAAGATTTTGCAGGTAGTAGTTTACGGGAGATGAAACCGATTCACGTGCTATCACTACCACAAGCCTGGCAGGATCAATCACATCGGCTACCTGTTCGTAATAAGGCGCAGCAGAGCGCCACAGGATATTTTGTTTGCCGGTATTTAAATTAAAGGAAGACAGGAATGGACGGTCTCCTTCAGGGGAAGCCCCGGGCGCCGTCATCAGTAGTTCATGTGAAGGCGACACGTATAAAACAGACCTGTTGTATTGGTTCTTTATAGTTACGGGTGTACCCGGATCGTTGTAGCGGTCGTTTT
This sequence comes from Chitinophaga sp. G7 BAM 1005, assembly GCF_057126945.1. Classification (NCBI taxonomy): domain Bacteria; kingdom Pseudomonadati; phylum Bacteroidota; class Chitinophagia; order Chitinophagales; family Chitinophagaceae; genus Chitinophaga; species Chitinophaga sp. G7 BAM 1005. Next base: position 6,508,913 of record NZ_CP181478.1, read on the forward strand.
CAGAACGATCGATCAGCGTAACCGGGGCCTGCGAAGGGTTTGCAGGGTTTATGCGGCTTACCTTTATTTTCTGCTGCGTGCTGTTGGCATCGGATACCAGCGCCAGCTGGTTGTTGGCCCAGCTGATGCCGGCAAAGCGGTTCACTGTTTTCACCAGTTCCTGTGGCGCTGCGCTGAACGGAGCGGCCAGGGTATTCACCACATCGCGGAAGGGCACTTCCTTTTTAGGGTCGCCGCCATCGAGGGCCTGTACCCACCAGATAGTGGCGGGGGCATCGTTACGCCAGGAGAAGTAACGGGGATAGTTACTGGTAGCGTCAAAGCCTTTGGGGCGCACTTCATCCAGCGGGTTGCTGGCGAGTTTCTTTACCAGTTCGCCATTCATTTTCCATATTTCCACTTCAGTGGGGAAGCGGTGGGCGCCTACCAGGTAGGAATATGGGCGGTGCAGGCTTTCCATCAGCAGGTATTGATTATCCGGCGATGGGGAAGCTGTTACATAAATAGCGGGTTTGCCGATTACCTGTTCGCCGGTAGCGCTGATAATCACTGGTTCAGACTGAAAGTAATAATCGAACAGCTGCTCGTCGTATGGATTTTTCAGCATGTCCTGGTAAGTGGCTGCCGGAGCGGCTTTGCCGGAGGTTTGCTGCACAGTGGGGCCTGCGGGAGCCACTGGTTTTTCCGGTGCTTTACCAATGCCGGCAGGTACCGCCAGCGCCAGGATGCGGTTATCATCGATCCAGGTAAATGCCGGGCCTGCAATGTCGTTGAGCGCACGGGTGCTTTGTTGTGCAGCCGCTCCGGTAGCGACATCTGCTTTCCATAAAGTAATACGGCTGTTGTCTGTGATGGTGAAAGCAATGCTTTGCTGTGATGGCGACCAGCTGATATTGCCGATGCGTGCATTGGCAGGCAAGCCGGTTACGGCGTATTCGTTGTTGCCTTTAATATTTTTAATACGGATAGCGGTGATGTAACCTGCGCGGCTGGGACCAAAGTTAGCCGGGTTGATACGCGCTCCTGCCAGCTTGTATTCCGGTTGCGATAATTCTTCAATCGTCGGGTAACTGGTGCGCTCCATAATCAGCATCACATCTCCTTTACTGTTAAAGTCCGTTGATGGCGAAGGTGCTGCCATCGCCAGTTCCAGGATACTCTTTGGAGGAGTCTGGTACTTCAGCGCGTTTTGCGCATAGGCATGGAAAGTGATGAATAAGGATAATAACAGAACTAATTTTCTCATATAGCAGTTGATGTTAATAAGCAATCCGGCCAAAATAAACTTATTGCCACAGTCTGCAAAGCAGAAAATGATGAGCGTTACCCATCTCCCAAAAAAAGATAAAAAGAATAAAAAGTTCCATTACCTTTGCAAACATCAGATGATATGATGACTACAAATACTTCTCCTTTAAAGCGACTCAGCCTGGCTGAGGAGGTGGCAACCCGACTGCAGGAACTGATTACATCCGGCAAATATGCAGTAGGGCAACGGCTGCCTACAGAACCGGAGCTGATGCTACAGTTTTCCGTAGGTCGTTCCAGCATCCGGGAAGCGGTAAAAATACTGGCTCACCGGGAACTGGTGCGGGTACAACAGGGGCTCGGCACCTTTGTATTATCGCAATCAGGCGCCGGGGAAGCGCTATCACAGCGGTTGCAGCGGGCCGATTTCAAAGACCTGAATGAAGTGCGCTTCCTGCTGGAAGTAAAAATTGCGGAGAAAGCCGCCATGCACCGCAATAATAAGGATATTGAAAAGATGAAGGGCTTCCTGAAAAAGCGTTTTGACTATGCGTCCAATAACCAGCTGGAACTTTGTATCCAGGCGGATATCTGCTTTCATAACGCCATAGCGGAAGCAGGCAAAAATGAAATCATGCGGGACCTGTACAGAACAGTGGCAGAGCATCTGAAAAAGTCGTTCCTGCTGCGTTACGCCAACACGGATTCTTTTGTTGACACGCAGCATTATCACGATGCGCTACTGCAAAGCATTATAGATAAAGATCCAAAGAAGGCGCTGGTTTGGGCAACGAAAATCAGTGTCCAGCACAAATAATTTTTTTACCCTTAAACATCAGATGATCTGATCTTAAAAGAACAGAAATGGAAACAACATTACCAGAACAGCCCAAAGCCGCCGCACAACAGGCAGCACAACAAACGGTGCTGTCTATCCTATTGGCGTTAAGTTTTACCCACTTCCTGAACGACACCTTACAATCGCTCATTCCTGCGATGTACCCGGTACTCAAAAATTCACTGAAACTAAATTTCACACAGGTGGGGCTTATCACCCTCACCTTCCAGATGTCGGCATCGCTGCTGCAGCCACTGGTGGGCCTGTATACCGATAAAAAGCCACAGCCCTATTCACTGGCTATTGGCATGAGTTTCTCATTGTTTGGACTGGTATGTTTATCCTTGTCGCAAAGCTTCCCGATGGTACTGGTATCTGTGGGCCTGGTAGGCGTTGGTTCTGCAGTATTTCATCCCGAAGCCTCCCGGCTGGCACACATGGCCTCCGGCGGAAAACACGGCATGGCACAATCGTTGTTCCAGGTAGGTGGCAACGCCGGCAGCTCACTGGGACCATTACTGGCGGCGATGGTGATTGTTCCCTTCGGACAGTTTCATGTGATCTGGTTTTCTATAGCTGCATTGCTGGCGATTGTGGTAATGCTGAACATCAGCAAATGGTATCTTTCCAACACACACCGCATCAAACCCAAAAAAGCAGCACTGGAGCTGAACAGGCCCAAACTATCCAATTCCACCGTGATCTTTTCACTGGGTGTTTTGCTGGTACTGATCTTCTCCAAATACTTTTACATGGCCAGTATGACCAGCTACTATACCTTTTACCTGATGGACCGTTTCCATATTTCAACGCAGGCTTCGCAGGTATACCTGTTCATCTTCCTGTTTGCCGTAGCGGCGGGAACCTTCATCGGCGGCCCTGTTGGCGACCGTATCGGGCGTAAGTATGTGATCTGGATCTCCATCCTGGGTGTGGCGCCGTTTTCATTGCTGCTGCCACACGCTACCTTGTTCTGGACAGCTGTACTCAGTGTATTCATTGGCGTTATACTCTCTTCCGCCTTCTCTGCCATTCTCGTTTATGCACAGGAACTGGTGCCGGGTAAAGTGGGGATGATTGCAGGATTATTTTTTGGTCTTGCTTTTGGTATGGCCGGCGTAGGCTCCGCGCTGCTGGGCCGTCTCGCGGATGCCACCAGTATCTCCTACGTATACCAGGTTTGCGCTTACCTCCCTTTAATAGGGCTCCTTACCGGTTTGTTACCGAACCTTGAAAAAAAGAAATAACAACATTTAGCGGAGGCGATGGCCTCCGCTAAATTCGCCTACATTCGCAGCACTAAAACAATTCTTATGTGGAAAGGTATACTGCTTGTGCTGCTTGGCGCATGCAGCTTTGGGATATTATCAACAATCGTTAAATCGGGCTATCAGCAAGGATATACATTAGGCGAATTATGCAGTGTGCAGGCGGGTTTCGGGATGCTGGCCTTATGGATCATCCAGGCATTTTCCGGTAAAAAAACAGTGGGCTTAGGCAATAAAGATGCCCGCACCTGCTTTATCCTGGGCAGTTCCACGGGCCTGGTAAGTATTACTTATTATCAGAGTGTACAATATATCCCGGCCAGTATTGCTATCATATTACTGATGCAGTTTACCTGGATGAGTATGCTGGCGGAATGGATCATCTATAAAAAGCGGCCCTCCCCGGTACAATGGCTGGCAGTATTTTTTATTCTTGGCGGCACCCTGCTGGCGGGAGGCGTATTTAACCACAGCAACACCACGCTGAACTGGAAGGGCATCGGCTTTGGTTTGCTGGCAGCGATATGTTACACCGTGTTCATAGTAGTGAGTGGCCGGGTAGCCGCATCACTGGGACCTGTGCTGAAGAGCGCCTGGATTGTTACCGGCGCATTTGTGCTCATTACCCTGATCTTCCCCCCATTGTACCTGTTTAATGGCCGTTTTACGGGCACCAGCCTGTGGATCTGGGGGATTCCCCTCTCCCTTTTCGGTACCGTGCTGCCGCCCTTCCTTTTTTCAAAGGGGATGCCGCAAACGGGGGTAGCGCTGGGCGCCATCCTCAGCGCCGCCGAGCTGCCGGTGGCTATGCTGGCGGCTACCATTTTTCTCCATGAATCCGTATCGTTGCTGCAGCTCTTCGGCGTGGCCATCATATTAAGCGCTATTGCTATGGCGAATCTGAAACGCCGGAAATGAAAACCCATGAGGTGTTTTTTTTATCTATCTTTGCACCCTCTATTAGTGATTTACGAACTGTTTTTTCATGAAAGCATTTAATTTTTTTATTCTATATCGCCTCCCGATCGGTATTGTATTACTGGCAGGTGGTATTGCGCTGGGCCTGACTGTTGGCTGGTGGGAAGCCACCATTGTGCTCGTGCTGGCACTGGTTTGTTTGGTAACACACGTGATGTTTGGTCCCATGAGAATGGTACAGGAAGCCGTGGAAGCCGGTGACATTGAAAGGGCCACCGCCCTGATGAACCAGGTGAAGTTCCCGAAACTGTTGTACAAACCCATCCGCTCTGTATATTATTTTATGCAAAGCAACATGGCTATGTATTCCAATGATCTTGATAAAGCTGAATCCACCATCCGCCAGAGCATTAACTCCGGCAGCCCGATGAAGGAATATGAGGGGATGCAGTATTTTCAGCTGGGCACTATCGCCTATCAGAAAAACGACCTGAAAACAGCTGATCAGAACCTGAAAATTGCGATGCGCAAAGGCTTGCCCGACAAGGAAAACACGGCAGCAGCCCTGTTAACCCTGGCTTCCATTGCCATGAGCCGCCGCGACTTCAAATCCGCCAAAGAATATTTCCGCAGGGCCAAAGCTCAGAAGCCTACCACTGCGCAGATCGTAAGCCAGATCAAAGAAATGGACAAATATATTTCCCGGATGCCGGGATAAGTAAATTGCCCCTGGCAATTTGCCTTTGAAAATGCAGTGGAGATAAAGTAACCTAACCTTTGTCCCTGCTGCATTTTTATTTTGATAAACCTTCAACTAATATTTCGCGGATGCAATTTAAACTTTACACGTCCTTACTTTTATCTACTGTGCTGTACACTGCTGCTACCGCACAGGATACCAGCCGTATCAGCCAGCTTAATGAAATTACCGTTACCGCCGTTAAAGGCCCCCAAAAAGCCGGGGAAACCGGTAAGGTGGTCACCATCCTTTCACATGAGTACCTGCAGCGGAACAGCGGCAGGAGCATCGCCGGCATCCTCAACCAGCAAACCGGCCTGATCATCAATGGCGCCGAAAACAACCCGGGCACAGTACCAAACGTATACATGCGCGGAGCATCCAACGGCAACACCCTGATCCTTGTAGACGGGCTGCCGGTAAGCGACGCCTCGCAGATCAATAATACTTTTGATCTCAACTTCATTTCACCCGACCAGGTAGAACGGATCGAAATACTCCGGGGCAGCCAGTCCACCCTCTATGGCTCCAATGCCGTAGCAGGCGTGATCAACATCATTACCCGTAAAAACGGTGATAAAAAGTTTGGTGCGGGCGCCACTGCCAGCTATGGCAGCTACCACGATTTCCAGGGCAATGTAAATGTACATGGCCATGTAAACCACTTTTCTTACCTGGTAAGTTATAAACATGAAAAAACCAGGGGCTTCTCCGATGCCTACGACTCCACCTACAAGGCAGGATTTGATAAAGACGGCTTCCGGCAAAACAGCGTTTTTGCCAAACTGGGGCTGGCAGCAGGAAAACGCTGGAATTTCGGCTACCTGCTGAACTACAGCAATTATCGCCACGACCTGGATGAAGGCGGTTATAAAGACGAAACGGATTATAACGGCAAATCAAAGTACCTGCTCAACGGGTTTAACAGTGAATACCGCTTTAAAAACGGCTCCTGGCATGTATTATACAGCTACCAGCATACCAAACGGGATATTTTAAACGATTCCGGCTATGTAGGCGCAGGCGCTTATGCCCGGTACGACAGCTCCCTGTTTACCGCCAACACCCACCAGGTGGAAAGCTATGTGAACCTGGACCTGAGCAGCCGGATCAGGCTGATCGGAGGCGCTGCCTTTAACCGCTCCGCCACCGACCAGAAGGACTTCCTGCAAAGTACCTACAGCCCCGGAATTGATACTACCACCTTATCGCCCGACAGCTCACATACCAGCCAGATCAGCGTATATGCCTCGTTCCTGCTGCACAATATGGGGGGCTTTAATCTCGAAGTGGGGGGTCGGTTTAATCATCACAGCCGGTATGGTAATAACCAAACCTTCTCCATCAATCCATCTTACCTGATCAATCCACATCATAAGGTATTTATCAATATTTCTTCTGCCTATAGCGTTCCTACGCTATACCAGCTGTATGCAAAAGGCTATGGCAACCAGGATCTGAAACCGGAAACCACTACCAGCTATGAAGCCGGCTACCAGGCTGATGTGGTTAACGGCAAAATAGACTTCCGGGTAACCGGTTTTGCCCGCAATACCCGCGACCTGGTGATCTTTTACTTTGATCCTGTCACCTTTTTCAGCCAGTACCGCAATGCCAATAAACAAAAGGCATATGGCGCTGAAGTGGAAGCCACCTGGAGAATTACCAGGACCCTGCAGCTAACCGCCAATTATACCTATGTAGATGGCCGTGTTACGGTGAACCAGAACGGCAAGGACTCTTCTTACTACAACCTGTACAGGGTGCCCAAACACGCGGTGAATGCTACTTTAGGCTACCAGGCCACCCAATCGCTGTACGTGGCCGCCACCTGCAAATACATAGATAAACGGTTTGAGGGAACCCGGCCAATGGGGGATTATTATACTGTGGATTTATATGGTGAATATAAATTTGGTAACTTGCTTAAAATTTTCGCCGGTTTCAGAAATATTACAGATTATCAGTATTTTGATATTTCGGGTTATAATTCACGCCGGTTCAATTTTAATACCGGTATTGTATTTAATTTGTAAACATTAAAACCAACATAATGTCTTTAAAGAATCTTAATCCACGGTTTGGCGTACTGCTGCTGTTTATACTGGCAGCTGGTGTAATACGTATCGTGTTGGGATCAGATGCAACGATGCAACCAATCGCTATGTTTACGCCGGTAGGCGCTATGGCTTTATTTGGCGGCGCTTCTTTTTCACAGAAGTGGAAATCATACGCCTTTCCTTTATTGACGCTGTTTGTTAGCGACATTATCCTGATGCAGGTTTTCCATAAACAATTTGCAGAAGGATTGCTGTACAGGGGTTGGGTATGGAACTACGCCAGCTTCGTACTGATCGTATTACTGGGTCAGCTGTTAATCAGGAAAGCAAGTGTGGCCAATATCCTGATGGGTTCTGCGGGCGCAGCGCTCCTGCATTTCCTGGTATCCAACTTCGGCGTGTGGGTAAGCGGTTCTACCAACCTGCTCACCGGGTTACCGTATACCAAAGATGCAGCAGGATTAGCAAGTTGCTATATCCAGGCTATTCCTTACATGTGGTATGTGCTGGTAGGTAATATCGTTTACAGCAGCATTTTCTTTGGCAGCTTTGAACTGGTAAAACGCAGATTGCGTTTTGCTCAATAATATTTTTACATTTGTTTTTTAGAGATTTGGGGCTCAGGCAGATGAACACATTTGTCTGACTCTAAATCTCTAAATTATTATAGGGGATTCACTATTTCTCTCTTCTGCATAGCATTTCTGTATTAGCACCCTGGCTACAGTTTAACTGTAATACCCATACGAAAACAAGACATACGAAAATAAATCACAACACATGCGCAGCATTTCACGCAAATTTCAGGTTTCCTTTATTGTAGCAGTATTCGCTATTGCAGGATTAGCCTCCTGTTCTAAAGATAATGAGGCAGAAGTAATTGTACCACAGATTATAGCTCCGGGCTTAAAAGACGGGAAAGATACGATCTATATCGGCGACAGCCGGGTGTTAAGTCCGCAGCTGGCAGAGGTAAAAAATCCTACTTTTCTCTGGCTGGTAAATGGCGTGCAGGTAAGTACCGATTCTACCTATACTTTCACCGCAGCAGAAAGAGGAGATTATACCATCTCTTATAAAATAATTTCCGGTAACGCACTCGCTACCTACTATTACCGCATCAAAGTACTGGGCAAATTTGAAAATGGTTTTTTCCTGGTGAATGAAGGTCAGTATGGCAAGGAAAACGGCGATGTGAATTTCTACCGTAATGGAGAAGATTCCGTTTACCAGTATGTATTTAAACGTAATAACCCCGGCAAACAACTCGGTCAAACTACCGGCTACGGCGCCATTTACAACAATAAATTATACCTCGTATCCAAACAGGGCGCCTTTGTGGTAGCAGATCCCGGCACCATGAAAGAAACCGGCCGTATTGATCAGCTGCCGGCTTTTGCCAACTCCTTTTGCGGCGTGAACAGCAATACCGGTTTGATCGGCACCGCCGATGGCGTATATCCCGTTAACCTGCAAACACTGGCGCTGGGTAGTAAACTGGCCGGCGTAACCGGACAGGTAGGCGGTATGGTAGCAGCAGAAGGCTACATCATCGTAATGTCCGAATCCCAGGGTATGGTAGCATTGAACAATACCGATTTAAGCGTGGCAAAAGTACTGGGACCTGCAGATGTAGGCTTTACACGCACGCCCGATGGTACTGTTTGGGCAGCCCGCAATAACATGCTGTTTGCCATTAATGCCAACAACCTGAAGATGGATACCGTTACGGTTCCATTCCCGGTATATGGCGCATGGGGCGCATGGAATGCCGGTATGCTGAGTGCATCCACTATTGAAAATGCGGTATTCATTGGTAAAACCAATGCCTGGGGCGCTGGTGGCAGGGAAGTATACAAATATGCAGTAGGTAACCCCACCTCCCTGAATACCCCATTTGTAACCATTCCGGCCGGCCGTGAAATGTACGGTGCAGGAGTAAGATATAATCCGGGTAACAATACCATCGTAGTAACAGATGTAAAATCCGGTTATGGCGATAATTATAAAGATAACACGCTGTACATCTATGATGCCAGCAGCGGTAGCCTGAAGAAAAGCGTAAACTTCATGGGCTTCTTCTTCCCGGCAATGCCGTTATTTAACTAATAACTTCCGGTAGTTGGCGTTTTATAAACGCCAACTACCGGAAAAGGCTAAAAGCTTTTCTATGCTTCATTTAATTACAGGCGGCGCCCGTTCGGGTAAAAGCAGGTACGCACAGGAGCTGGCCTTATCACAAAGCGCTCACCCGGTATACGTGGCTACCGCCAAAGTATGGGACGACGATTTTGCACAGCGCATACAACGGCACAAGGAAGAAAGAGGACCGGTGTGGGTGAATTATGAAGAAGAACTGTATGTAAGCCGCCTCCCGCTGGACGGGCATACCGTAGTGATCGACTGCATCACCCTGTGGCTTACCAATTTCTTTACCGCACATCAGTATGATACTGATAATACCCTCCAGGCCATCCAGGCAGAAATACACGCACTTCACCAGAAAGCAGGTACTTTTATTATCGTGACCAATGAAATTGGAATGGGCGTGCATGCCGAAACCGAAGCAGGGCGCAAGTTTACAGACTTACAAGGCTGGGTAAACCAGTACATTGCACGTATAGCCGGTACCGTTACACTAATGGTGTCCGGCATTCCGGTTGTAATTAAAAAAGACGCGTAAAAAATCCCTCATGATGAATGATATCCGGATAACACCTGTATCACCCGGGCTGAGAACTGCCTTACAGGATAAGATAGATCAGAAGACCAAGCCCCCCGGATCGCTGGGAAGACTGGAAGGAATTGCCTTACAGGCTGGCCTGGTACAAAATACACTGACGCCTTCCGTGAAAAACCCTGCTATCATTGTATTTGCAGGCGATCACGGTATTGCCGCCGATGGGGAGGTAAATCCTTTTCCACAAGCCGTTACCGCGCAGATGGTATATAACTTCCTGAATGGCGGCGCAGCCATCAATGTGTTCTGCAGGCAGCATCAGCTAGACCTGACAGTGGTAGATGCCGGTGTAAACCACGAGTTTGCGCCGCATCCGCAACTGAAAGACCGCAAAATGGGCATGGGTACGCAAAACTTTCTGCACATGCCGGCCATGTCGCTGGACCAGTGTAAACTGGCCATGCTGGCGGGCGCCGCCGAAGTAAAGCTGCTCCACGAAAAAGATTGCAATGTGATTGGTTTTGGAGAAATGGGTATCGGCAATACCTCCGCGGCATCGTTGCTGATGAGCCATTTTACCGGCATACCGGTGGCCGAATGCACCGGTGCGGGCACTGGTAGCAACGCGCAGCAACTGGCGCAAAAAAAGGCCATTCTACAGCAGGTAATGACCAAACATGCATTACCCGCATCGCCGGAACAGGCCCTCGCCGCATTTGGCGGCTTTGAAATTGCCATGATCTGCGGCGCCATCCAACAGGCCGCCGCTTTAAAGATGCTGGTAGTAATAGATGGCTTCATTGTAACTGCCGCCTTGCTGGCTGCCGTGAAAATGCAACCCGCGGTGAAAGACTATTGCGTCTTCGCCCATTGCTCCGAAGAAAAAGGACATAAAGCTATGCTGCAATATCTTGAAGTAGCGCCTTTGTTACAAATGGATATGCGTTTGGGAGAAGGTACCGGCGCCGCGCTGGCAATTCCGTTAATCCGGAGCGCAGTAGCCTTCCTGGAAGAAATGGCCAGTTTTAACAGTGCACAGGTATCAAACCGTACCATATGAAAAAACAGTGGCAGTTACTGCTAACCGCTATCATGTTCTATACGCGTATACACGTTCCCGTTAATACCCCCTATTCCCCGGAGATGCTCAGCAAAGCAACCCGGTATCTTCCGCTGATAGGATGGATAACCGGCGCGATTATGACAGGCGTATTATACATCCTGGGCGGCATTGCCCCGCCAATGGTGAGTATCCTGCTGGCCATCATTGTGGGCGTATGGGTAACCGGCGCTTTTCATGAAGACGGATTTGCAGACATGTGTGATGGTTTTGGCGGCGGATGGACCAAAGGGAAAATTTTGGAGATCATGAAAGACAGTCGCATCGGCACTTACGGGATGCTGGGACTGTTGCTGATCATGACGCTCAAATACTTGTCGCTGCGCGAACTGCCGCTGTATAAAGTAATGCTGGCTATTGCCAGTGCGCAGCCATTGAGCCGTTTTGTGGCGGTAACGGTAGTGTACACCCACAAATATGCCCGTGAAAACGAAGACAGTAAGGCAAAGCCCATCGCCCAGGGCATTTCTTTGCCTGACCTGGGAATAGCCGCCATATGGGGTTTTATTCCATTCATTGCAGCGATGATTTACCTGCAAAACTATACCCTGCTGCTGACCATTCCTACCCTGATACTGGCCCGCTGGTACATGGTACGGCTCATGCAAAAGTGGATAGGCGGCTATACCGGCGATTGCCTGGGCGCCGTACAGCAGGTATCGGAAACTGTTATTTATTTATGCTTTTGTATTCTCACATGGAAATATATCTGATCCGGCATACCACGCCGGCAATAGAAAGTGGTATTTGCTATGGCGCTTCCGATGTGGATGTGGCAGGCAGTTTTGATACCGAAGCAGCCCGTATAAAGCCGCTCCTGCCCTCCGGCCCTGTTGCCGTATACACCAGCCCTTTGCAGCGCTGTGAGAAGCTCGCTGCCGCCTTATTTGGCAATAGTTATATCAAAGACGACCGGTTAAAGGAAATGAATTTTGGTACCTGGGAAATGCTGCCCTGGGATAACATCAGCAAAAATGCTTTAAGCAAATGGGCGGATAACGTGGTATTTGAGCACATTCCGGGTGGAGAAAGCTATGAAGAATTGTATAACCGGAGTATCCAGGTTTTGGAAGAAATAACCGCCACGGGAAAGGACACAGTACTGGTTACGCATGGCGGGGTGATCCGCTGTATTGTGGCACATGTGACGGATACCCCACTCGTGGATGCGTTCGATATTTCGGTGGATTATGGGCATATTTCGCATTTAAAAGTGGAAAACGGGGAAGTAAAAGTGATATTTTCTAATCTGTAAATAACTGTCTTTAAATCAATTATATTAATATTTTTAAATATCTCTCTAAAAAACAAAAAAACTGGTAATTCGTGCTAACTTTATGTTTGCATATACCTTATATAAAAGCACATAATAAAATCTGTTATAATGACAACATCTTTTCTGAATATCCCGCTTTTGTTTTTGCAGGAAATAGGTATCAAAGAATTACTGCTGATAGCATTGGTAGTATTGTTATTGTTTGGTGGTAAGAAGATACCTGAGCTGATGCGTGGTTTGGGTAGCGGCATACGTGAATTTAAAGATGCCAAAGATGAACCATCAAAGAAAGGAACTAAAGCTGACGCGCCAGACGCCAAAGCGAACTAAATTCCTGTTATAAAAACAAAAGGCAAATTGCGCATTCAGCATGCACGATTTGCCTTTTTTTATGCTTTTGCGGTTGGTGGTCAGGCCGCGATCTGTACTTCTCCTTCGAGGTTTGAAGCACTTTTATTGTTCACTGATTCATATCTTTTTTTAAAATACCAGGCGGATGCTATCATCATCACTATACCGGTAACGGATACACCCAGTACTGCATCCATAAAAAACTGGCTCCACGACAAAGCCATACCACTGAAGTTTTTAAACAACATCACCAATACACTTCCCAGGTAGCCAAAAGAATCCGCCACATAAATTACAAAGCCCACATTGCTTACGTATTTAAACACTGCGATAAGACGTTCAAAGAAAATACAGTTAAACGGAATATATCCCATATACAACCCTAGTCCGGTTAAAGTCATCCACCATACCGGGTCCAGCCGGTGCTGCTTGTATAACAGGGTGCTGATCAATGCCAGCAGGAACCCCGTGATCACTATAACGTGATTCAGCATAAAGGCATGAAAATTATTCTTCACAAATACCAGTAATCCCATAATCACGATGATAGCCAAAGACACAGGAATTTCTGTTTGGGTGAAGATGCCTGCCTGGGTACCATAACCGAGATCTTTCCAGATATCTGCCGCGAAATTATCACGCATATCCCTTAACACCGTGAGCAATACATAGCTGGCGATCAATAACACCAGCCCGGGCAAGAAAGCCTGGAGAAAAGCTTTTCTTTCCGGTTTACTCATGGGCGCACGGCGTGTTCTCAATTGCTCATCTGCCGCCGTAGGAGGCGGTATCTGTTCCAGTAACAATATGCAGATGATGATAGGCACTATAAATACAAGCCCCGTGATAAAAGGCATCCAGTATTCTGTGACGTGCCAGTCCACCACCGTCATTTTTCCGACCGACTTCACAAATCCGGAAGAAAAAATAAAGCTTACCGACAACACCGCTCCCATGAATTCCGTACTGCGCCTGCCTTCCAGGTAGCTAAACACCAGCCCCCAGATCATGCCCAGCGGAAACCCGTTAAGAAAAAGGAACACGATGTTATAAGGCGCCGGCGCCACCGCAAAACAAAACAGGGCCAGCCATGCAATTCCTATCAGTACTATAATGCTCTGCGCCCGCTTATTCCCTTTCATTTCCGCGATGAAGCGGATGCCGTAAAATTTACTGCATGCATAACCAATTGTTTGTGTAATTACCAGCCAGATCTTGTAATCAATCCCCAGGAAAGTAACTCCCTCGAAAATGCCCGCTGTAAAGGGTTTACGAAAAGCATACATGCAGGAATAAGTACCAAAGGCCACCAGGGCAGCATACAATGAAAATGTAAGATGATGTGCCTGCTGCAACCGCTTCTGTATCCAGGTAATATTCAACATCGTAAGCAAATGGTTTGGGACAAAGGTGCGGGTCTTATGTAAACACAATGTTAACAAATACTGAACTTAATATTAAGCATGATTAAACATGTTTGTGGCCTTCGGCCACTGAAATTGTCTTGGAGCAGGATTTTGGTGATTAACCGTGATTACCTTGATTATGATTTCTGGGATTTATAAAGGATTAAGGGAGATAGAAGCGGATATTTTTCGCTTTTATCTCCCTTAATCATTAAAATCAAAACGTAATCAAATCAAGGTAATCACGGTTAATCACCAAAATCCTGCTCCAAGACAATTTCAGTGGCCGAAGGCCACGCCCCTACTTCAGCAACCACATATCCGCGTTGATGTCATCCGTAGTACCGCCAAACTGGCTCTTCAATGAAGCCGTCCAGTTGATAGTATTGGACGAGCGGTCGGAATCCGGATATTTGAAACGTTTAGGAATAATACCACTGTTACCTGTACCTGAGCCTACACTGAAAGTAGGTACACCGGTTCTTCGCCAGTTGATATAAGCCTCCCAGCCGGAGTTTTCAAAAAAGGCCAGGTACTTCTGCGTGAGGATCTGTGCAAGCCCCTGCGCATTGTTACCTTTATACTGCACGTTCGCCTGCTTATAATAACTGTTTTCAAAGTCGAACGGCACATCATAACGTTGACCATTATACGTTTTAGTGATGACACCCGCAACTTCAGCCGGGATACCATAAAAAACGAGAGATGCCTTGATTCCTTTCTTATACCAGGCTTCTGCATCTGCAGTAATCCAGCCGCGGTTAGCCGCTTCTGCCAGGTTAAAGCACAACTCCGGGAAACCAAGCAATACGCCAGGCTCAGCTGCATAACTGCTGTAATAGCGGCTACGGCTGCGAACAGAATATACAGCATTATTTACGTCAGACATTTTTGAAGACATATTATCCAGGCTTTCACCGGAAGCAGCGCCTACATAAGCAGTAATATCTGCCGGCGATTTACGCAGCTTATTCACCTGTTCAGTAGCCGGTTCCGCGGTTACGTATGCACGCGGATCATTCAGCGCCACTAAGGTGTTGAGGTAAGTGGCGGACATATTATACCGTGTAGCATCAAAGCCCAGGTTATCCGGGTTGGATGGATATTTATTGATGTTGTTGTAGATAAACTGAAGGCTCTGATCAGATGATTCCATCAGTGGATATTTAGCAGGATTGCTAACAATATCTTTAAACTGTTGGGCAACTTTCAGATCGGCATCGGCTGTTTTTTTACTTAACGTAATGAGCACCCGCAAACGGAAAGTGTTTACAGCCCGCTGCCATTTGCCGAGATCATTTCCATAATAAAAATCGCCTTTCAACAGCTGTCCTTCTGCAGTATTACTTTTATCAGGATTGGCAATTTGCTGTCCCAGCTGTGTGTTGGCTTCATCCAGCCATTGCAGGATCTGAACAAAAACCTGCTTTTGTGCATCATATGCCGGCGTCAGATCATCTTTCCCCTGTAGTGCATCTTTCATTGGTAAATCTCCTACCAGGTTGGTCATACGATAAAAGAACCAGGCCCGGAAAAACCTGCCCAATGCCGAATATGGGTTCACTGCCTGTCCGCCTAAGCGGGTGGCTTCCACTTCCATTTTCTGCACGTTGGTCATGCTGTAATAACTGTTGAGGTCTGCACCGCCCCAGTCGTAACGCTGATCGCCATAGTAGTTATAGTTACAGCAGTCGAACTGGTTCCAGCGCATCACATTGCTCCAGGGTTTGTCAGTATTCATATCCGCCAGCACGCCACCCAGTACCAGGCTGGGAGGAGTTTGTGAAGGCTTGTTGGTGTTGATGGCATAGTCATCATACTTCTTGTTACAGCTACTGAGTACAGCACCTGTTAAAGCAATGAAGGTTAATATTTTGAAAGATTTCATACAATACATTGTTTTAAAGTGACAGATCAGAAGCTGAGGTTGATATTAAAGCCATATCTCTTCGTAGTAGGCGTTTGCAGGGTAGAAGAGCCCTGGTCCGCACCCGGATACTGGTCGAGATCCACATCTTTATTCTTTGCAAAATAGAGCAGGTTCCTGCCTACAAAAGATATATTGGCTGATCTGATAAAAGAACCTCTCAGTATGGTTTGCGGCAGCGCATAACCAATAGTTACCTCCCGCAGCTTTGCAAATGTTTTACTGATCAGGTTTGCCTCATTGGTCCGGTAGTACACGCTGATATAATCCTGCAGGAATGTTTTAGTGGTATTGGCTTCATACTGCAGTTTATCGTAGTTGGTAACATTCCCGTTGTTATCATACTGGATAGGCACGTTGTTATTAACCACCACGCCTTGTCCCAGGTAAGATTTCACGCCTTTATAATCCTGGTAGCGGGCTTCTCCCATCGCGCCTTCTGTGGTAAGGATGTTACGTCCGCCACGGAAAGTTTGCTGCTGGATGTAATCGATCATGTTGCCACCTACACGGCCGTCGAACTGGAAGCTGAGGCTAACGCCTTTATAGCTGAAATTATTGTTGATACCCCAAACCCAGTCGGCGCTGGCATTACCGAGAAACTGTTGCGTTGGATTTACCACCGGGCGGCCATCTGTACCATTAATGATTTGTCCGTCGGCAGCTCTTACGAACTTGGTACCGTAAATTTTATCTACGCGGTCGCCTACGCCCACAAAAGCATTCAGCTTATCTTCCCCGTCGTAGATCTTTGTATATTTTTCCTGGAAGGTAGACCAGTTGGCGGTTACGTTCCAGTTAAGACCATTTGGATTTCTGAGAGGACTGCCATTCAGAGATACTTCGTAGCCTGTTTTACGGGTGTTTACCCCATTGATACGGTTCTTTGCATAACCGGTAGCGCTTGGAATAATTACATCGTAGATCTGCGGGCCATTCTGACTGGTAAAGTAAGTACCGTCAATGCCTATACGATTCTTTAAAAAGCGGATATCGATTCCTGTTTCCACCACCTTGCTGGCAAATGGCTTCAGGTCGGGATTGGCGATAGTTTGTGAAATATATGATCCTGCCTGGTTCTGATAAACCGGGGCAACATTATAGAAAGAAGTATTGTAAATAGGACCATCATAAGACGACTGATATTCAGAGCCATATCCCAGCGGGTAAGTGGCCAGCGGTGTAGCGCCGATGGTAGCCTGTGTAAAACCACCCTTTACGTTAGCATAGGAACCGCGCAGTTTCAGGAAGGAAACCACTTCCGGCAGTTGTATATAATCTGACAACACGGTGCTAACAGCAACAGAGGGGTAGGAATATACATTATTCTGTATCGGCAGGTTAGATGCCTTATCGATACGGTCTGTTAAGGAGATGGTGGCATATTTACCCAGGTCAATATCTATATAACCATAGGCACTCAATACCAGCATCGGTGCATAGTAGTTAGTGGCAAATAATGGATCGCGGCTGTTGGCAAATCCGTACCATCCTGGTGCATTCAGGTAGCCGGTGGACACGTAGCTGGAGTTATACCGGTAAGAACGTGCATTACCGCCTACAGAAGCGTGGATGCCTATCTTATGAGGGAAGGTGTTGGTGTAAGACAACAGTACGTCGGTGTTATTCTCAAACATGCTGCGTTTGTCTTCCCGGTAATCGCCTTTTCCTTCCTCACGGCCGTAAGGGTGTGCGGAGAAAGGCACTTTTTCATCCCTCATCAGGTCGTAGGTAGTGATCTGTGTGCGGGCCAGCAGTTCCAGTTTATCGCTGAACTTATAGTTCAGTTTTGCATAGCCGTTTACGTCTGTTTTATAATGTCCGCGTAACCACTCATAGGTCATGAACCAGGGGTTATGATAGCGTTGGTATTCCGCGTAAATAGATTGGATACCTTCTTTGCCCGGCTGCCAGTAGTTGCGCATGTCATCCATGCTCCAGTCGGCGCCTGCCCATATCAGGGTGTTATAAATAATACTGTTGGGGCCGTAGGTTACGTCCGGGAAATTGTTGGAGTACTGGCGGTTATAGTTCATATAGGCATCCAGTCGTAGCCGGGAGTTGAAGTTATAACCTGCGGAGATATTGAAGTTGGTGATGTTCAGCGATGTATTCGGTACAATTCCTTTCTGGTAGGAGTGCGACAGGGAGAAGCGCAGATCGGCTTTCTCTGTGTGGGAAGATACCGCGATGTTATTGGTGCTGAGCATACCTGTTTGCAGGAAGCGTTGCAGGTTGTTTTTACCGCGGGCGATCCAGGGGGTGCCGGTACGTTTACCTGTTGCCGGATCTACCGGGCTATCGTACTGAGGGATGAGCTGACCTTCAAATTTAGGGCCCCATACATCATAGTCGCCGTCGTTGGTTCCACCGCCTTTACCATCTACAAAAGCATATTTACCATGATCGCCGGGACCGTATTCATCCTGTACTTCAGGGATGGCATTGAATCCTTTTTCGAACATGGTACTGGAGTTAAAATCAATAGAAAGGCCGCGCTTATCTTTGGTTCCTTTTTTGGTGGTGATCATGATGGCGCCATTGAGGCCGCGGGAGCCATACAAAGCGGAAGCAGTTACCCCTTTCAGTACGGTATAGCTTTCAATATCATCGGGAGAAATGTTCCAGGTATCAGAGTTAATGGGCACGCCATCAACTACATACAAACCTATATTATTACCGCGGAGCAATACCAGCGGGGCAGACAATAGTTCTGCAGAAGCGCCCACCGTGAGGCCGGCCACCTTACCTGCCAAACCGTTTACCGGGTTGGGTTCCCTGGCTTTGATCAGATCGGCTCCTTTTACTTCCTGTACAGAATAACCTACCCTTTTTACTTCTTTTCGTATACCCAGTGCCGTTACCACCACTTCGTCGAGGGCTTTTTTATCCGGCTGGAGGATAATGGTCACATCTGAAGCGCCTTTCAATGCGTATTGTTCGGTCAGGAAGCCAATAAAACTAACCTGGAGGATGTCGGTACTGGCTGCGGAGATAGCAAAGCTACCGGTGGCATCGGTAACAGCGCCGCGATTGGCGCCTTTTACTTTAACGGTGGCTCCGATTACCGGCTGGCGGTCGTCGCCCGCGATAACCTTTCCCGTAATTGCCTGCTGGGCATGTACAGATAGGGTGATAAACAGCAGCAATAACATGGCGCATAGCTGCCTTTTGAGCGCCCGATGTAGATTTGATTGCATGTAAAAGTAGGTTTGGGTAAATTATTTACATGCAAAGTTTAGGATTCTATGTGACCGGAATGTTAACCTATACTAAATTTAATGTTAAGTATTTGTAATCCTCATTTATCGCTGTCGAGGAAGAAATATACGACCAGGATCTGTGCATTATCCGGACCTATGTTGCGGGGTTTGTGTCCGAGGCGGCCGTCGAAGAAGAGGGAGTCGCCTTCTTCCAGCACATATTTTTCGTTATCAATGAGGTATTCAACGGCGCCTTTGATAATGTATTTATACTCATAGGCATCTGTTTTTACTGTCTGGGACCGGTGGGCGCCTTTTTTCAGCTCCAGCAAAACGATATCTACCGGGAAATTCTTTACATTTTTGGTGAGCACTCTTTTATAAACAAATCCTTTGGCAGGTTCTTTTTCAAACTCCTGGTAGGCGGCTTTTTGTTTGATGATGACCTTCGCGCTCTGGGTTTGCTGATCGATTTCGTTAAAGAACTCGTTCATATCCAGCCGGAGGGCCTTGATAATATTGATGAGTACCAGCAGGGAGGGTACCGTTCTGTTATTCTCTATCTGGGATATCAGCCCTTTACTCACCTCGGCCCTGTCGGCCAGCTCCTGGATGGTAATTCCTTTTGCCTTTCTTTTCTCTTTGATCTTATTACTGATCTGTATGATGATATCCTCTGTCATATTAATTGTAGTTAAAACAAATATAAGTAGAAAACCGGCCAGGATAAAACGTTCATCATTCTCCCTATATTTACACAAAATAGCGTTCATGTTCAGCATCGACCAAATTCTGGCCATTACCTTTACATTATTTGCGGTTATTGATATTGTTGGCTCCATCCCGGTACTGGTATCACTGAAAGAAAAGCTCGGCCACATAGATGCCGGCAAAGCCACACTGGCTTCGGGTTTCCTGATGATTTTGTTCCTGCTGGTGGGAGAACCGTTCCTTAAATTACTGAGCGTAGACGTACATTCCTTTGCGGTAGCGGGTTCTATCGTAATATTTGTAATCGGGCTGGAAATGATCCTGGGACTGGAGTTTTTTAAAACAGACCCTGATGCCAAGGCCGGCAGCGTGGTACCCATCGCCTTTCCGCTGATAGCCGGCTCCGGTACGCTGACCACCATCATGTCTCTGAAAGCTAACTTCGGACAGTATAATATACTGGCCGGTATCTGCCTGAACCTGGTGATCATATACCTGGTACTCCGCAGCCTGAATTACATAGAACGCATGCTGGGCAAGGCCGGGCTGATGGTGCTCCGTAAATTTTTCGGGGTGATCCTGCTGGCTATTGCAGTAAAAATCTTTAAAAGTAATATCAATCTTTAATGCAATTTGGGATTGTACATTAGAAAATGTAGATTTGCGCGAGTTTTATGGCCTCGTAGTACAATGGATAGTATAAGAGTTTCCGAAGCTCCAGATTCAAGTTCGATTCTTGACGAGGCTACCAAAAAGTTATTAAAACGCCCAAATTCATCTTAACGAATTTGGGCATTTTAGTACCTGTAACACGAATTACTACCCTTTAAAAAACATTTTTGATAACAGGGTCTGTTCAACCTAGATAACAAGGATAGGAATTATTTATAAGTATATAAATTAATTGTATACGTAAGCCTATTTTAGGGCATTTTTACTATCTTGTATATTGATACTGTGTTCGGGGTCATAATCCTTTACTTACCGGTTAATCATTCTGCAAAATGTAAACTTTATAAATTTTGATTACGAGATGATAGATTTTAATACCCTAAAAAATTTAACCAAGAAGATCGATAAAACATCCTTCAAAAAATCAAAAATAGCATTACTCGGCAATTATTCAACACAATTTCTATCAAAATCACTCGGATATTCTGGTTTAAAAAGGTCCTTAGATTTTGAAATATATAACGCGGAGTATGATCAGATAGAGACAGAAATATATAATGCCGGATCTCAATTATACTTATTTAATCCGGAATATATTGTAATCACGCTGTCTTCTCTAAAAATCAAAAGTAAGTACTACGGACTTTCTGCTGAGAAAAAAGCAACATTTACCCAAGATTATATAAATGAACTAAACAATCTTATTCAAACTGTATGTCTTCGTTTGAAAAGTAAGGTAATTATCAATAATCTGGAGATTCTAAATGATACAGTATATGGAAGTATCTTTTCTAAAGTAGACCAGTCACTAGCCACCAAACTTTATGAACTAAACTATGAACTCATCCAGTTATCGAGAAATATAGAATCACTCTATTTGTTTGATCTAAATGGATTGATTCAATATTATGGCTCCAAAAATGTTCACGATTGGAGTTTATATGTAAATGCAGACTTGCATTTTTCATTGGACTTTCATGCTATTTTTTCGGAAGGATTGGCAGATTTTATAGCCGCATTTACCGGTAGCTTTAAAAAATGTCTAATTCTTGACCTGGACAATACTCTGTGGGGAGGTATTATAGGAGACGATGGCATGCAGGAAATTCAAATAGGTACACTGGGGATTGGCAAATCCTACTCAGAACTACAGCAATGGATCAAGCAGTTAAAAGAAAGAGGAATTATATTGGCTGTGTGTTCAAAAAATACAGAATCAATCGCAAAGGAACCATTTGAACGGCATCCAGAAATGATACTTAAATTAGATGATATTGCTGTATTTGTTGCGAACTGGAACAATAAAGCAGATAATATAAGAACAATACAAAATATATTAAACATTGGGTTTGATTCAATGGTTTTTATAGATGATAATCCAGCTGAGAGAGCTATTATACGCCAAAACTTACCGGAAGTGACTGTTCCTGAGTTACCCGAAGACCCTGCTTTATACCTCGATTATCTTAAAAGTTTGCATTTATTTGAGACTGCCTCCTACTCTGCAGCCGACAAAGACAGAACCAGACAATATCAGGAAGAATCAGCAAGGCAGCAATTACAATTTTCATTAACCAATATCGAGGATTATTTGCGGAGTCTTGAAATGTCCATAAAAATCGAGAGCTTTCAACCTCAGGATATTCCAAGAATTGCTCAATTAAGTCAACGGTCAAATCAGTTTAATCTGAGAACAGTAAGATATTCAGACAGCGATATTTTAGAGATCAACAATAGCAATGAGTACTTGACGTTTGCTGTAAAGCTGCGTGACAAATTTGGCGACTATGGTCTGATTTCCATCCTTATTCTTAAAAAAGAACAAGATAAAAGTATGTTTATAGACACATGGATTATGAGTTGCCGTGTTTTGAACAGAGGTGTAGAAAGCGCCGTACTCAACCACTGTGCTAAGATTGCACGCAGCAATGAATTCACACGTTTAATAGGTGAGTATATTCCTACTCCGAAAAATGGATTGGTAAAAGCGCATTATGAAAACCTGAATTTTGTCAATCATGAAAATTACTGGAGCCTGGATTTAGATAACTTTACTCCACGTGTACATTATATTAAAGACGAAAACAATTAAGTTATGGATATTTTGAAAGATGTAAATGCTATTTTTATTGATGTATTGGAAAATGATGATTTGGTGATAACAAGAATTACTTCCTCTGTAGATGTAGAAGACTGGGATTCCCTAAATCATATTCAATTAATTGTAGCTATAGAAAAGCATTTCAATTTAAAATTCTCTTCACAGGAAATCCGGAATTGGAAAAATGTTGGAGAAATGTGTGATGCAATTGCGTTAAAGCTAAATAACTAATGGAAGCCGGAGATCAATTCAAACATGAATTCACCATAACTCCAGATATCTATAAAGGGTTTCTGGACATCTTTAAAGATCTGAATCCGTTACATACCAATAAATCTTTTGCTATTTCAAAGGGGTTTAAGGATGTTGTTATGCATGGGAATATATTAAACGGTTTTGTCTCCTTTTTTATCGGAGAACTATTGCCCGATAAAAATGTAATTATCATGCGCCAGGAAATTAAATATCCACTTCCTGTTTATATGAATGATACTTTAAGTTTCCAGGCAAAGCTCACTGAAAAATTTGACTCCGTTAGTGCATTAGAATTCAAGTTTGACTTCAAAAACCGGGATTCCAATACAGTTGCAAAAGGAAAAATACTCATTGGAATAATATGAATATACTCGTTACAGGTGGCAGTAAAGGCCTAGGGAGCAGCATCGTAAGATTGCTTTCTGCTGATGCCTCAAATCAGGTTTACTTTACATATTGTCATTCAGAATCACTGGCAGCGGAGATTACTGACAAGTATGACAATGCTCATAAAATATACTGTGACTTTAGTGATGAAGCCTCCCTTACATCACTCATTGCTGCTATGTCAACAATGGAGCTTGATATCCTGATAAACAATGCGGCCGTAAATTTCACTAAAAATCATTTTCAAAAGCTAGCTGTTACTAATTTCCTGGATAGTTTTAAGGTAAATGTAATCAGTACAATTGTAGTGACACAGGCGGCGCTTCTCATTTTTCGGAGAAAAAAATCCGGTAAAATTATCACCATACTTTCATCTGCCATTGTTGGTACACCTCCTGTTGGGTGGTCTGAATATGTTGCCAATAAAAACTATTTGCTTTCCTTGGCTAAATCCTGGGCTACTGAAAACATCCGCTTTAACATTTCCTCTAATTGTGTTTCTCCTTCATTCATGCAAACCGATTTTAATCAGGAGGTGGATAGCCGTGTTGTTGAAGGTATTATAGAGAATCATCCACTTAAAAAGCTATTAACAATAGCAGAAGTCGCCGATACAGTCGCTTTTTTATGTAAAAGCTCATTACATATCAACGGCGTGAACATTGTTATGAACGCTGGTACAGATAATTAAAACAAGCTCTGAAAAATGAATACTGATCTGCATGTATTTAGATTGGCTACAGAGAATGATAAAGCCTATGTGTTATCTTTCCTGGAACAGTATTGGAATCCAAACCATATTTATATAAAACATATTTCTCTATTTGAATATGACCTGGTATATAATCAAAACCTCCATTTTATTCTTGCGCTTAATGCAAACAATGAAATAGACGGTGTGCTAGGCTTCATATTATATTCTCCTGAATTTAAAGGTGCGGATATTTTCACTGTTTTATGGAAAGTAAAGCCCAAAAATGGAGATCCTATGCTGGGCATTAGTTTGCTGACTAACCTGATAAATGATTTCGGCTTCAGGATCGTTTCGACTGTTGGGGCCAACCCAAGAACTTTACCATTATATGAATATGCAGGGTATCGGGTGGGACAGCTCAAACATTATTATATGCTTAACAATGTCGACAACTTTAAAATTGCGCTTAATACCAATGCATATAAAGCAGAGGATTCATTTCCATTTGGTGAAAACAATTTAATTGAACTTAAAACATTTGAGGAGCTTATTAGTAATTTTTATATCGAGAAATATAAAAATCGTATTCCTTATAAGTCGCCATGGTATATTAATAAGCGATATTTCAACCATCCTGTTTACAAATACCGAGTTTTAGGGGTCAGAAATAATAGTGGCGTTATAAATAGTATTATTATTGCCAGGGTTGTAAAACATGTAGACAGCAGCGTGATGAGAATCGTTGATTTTATTGGAGATCAGGCTGACTTTTCGCTTGCCGGCGCCGGGCTTAGAGCATTATTAAATGAATCGACAATGGAGTATATAGATTTTTACCAGTATGGAATAAACGATCAGATACTTCACGCAGCTGGATTTACTCTAAAAGATCACCATGGAGATCTCATAATTCCAAATTATTTTGAGCCATTCTCACAGGAAAACATAGTAATCAATTACTTCACTACGGCGACGGATGACTTCTACATTTTCAAAGGTGATGGTGACCAGGATCGTCCTAACAAAATAGCTTAATATGTCTTCGAATTGTACTGTAATTATGTATCATTATGTACGGGACCTTAAACATTCCCGCTACCCAGATATTAAGGGACTAGATACAAACTTGTTTAAGGAACAAGTAGAGTATCTTGAAAAAAATTACAACCTTATAAAAATAACTGACCTGATTCAATCTATTGAGGAACGGGCATCTCTTCCTCCCAGAGCTGCGTTATTAACATTCGACGATGCCTATATTGATCACTACACTAATGTTTTCCCCATACTTGAAAAAAAGAAACTGCAAGGAGCATTTTATATACCAGTGAAAACCGTTACAGAGCACGTTATCCTTGATGTTAATAAAATTCACTTTATTCTTGCTGCAGTAGAGGATAAGAATAGAATTATCTCCCATCTCCACAACGAATTGAATAAATACAGAAGTCAATATCACCTGCAGAGCAATGATTATTATTTTAATAAACTAGCAATAGCCAATCGATTTGATACCAAAGAAGTTATCTTCATCAAACGCTTGTTGCAGGTTGAACTGCCTGAAGAGCTAAGAAATATACTTACGAATACCTTATTTGAAAAATTCGTTAGTGCTGATCAGGAAAGTTTTAGCAGAGAACTGTATATGAGCGAAGAGCAGGTGTCCTGTATGCAGCGAAATGGTATGCATATTGGAGCTCATGGTAACGATCACTATTGGCTGGGGTCTTTAAGTAAAGCCGCTCAGGAAAATGAAGTGACCAAATCAATTGAATTTATTAAGCAAATTGGCGGTTCTGAAAGTGATTGGACCATGTCTTATCCATATGGAAATTATAACCAAGATACATTAGACATATTAACCGCTAAGGCGTGTAAACTGGCATTTACAACAGTGGTAGATATTGCCTCCTCTACCAAATACTCCCGACTTATATTGCCTCGCCTTGATACCAATGATATACCGAAAGATCGGCATGCGACTCCCAATGACTGGTTTTATAAAGCAGTGTCTTTACAGGAATAAAACAGACAATAGGGCACATTGTCATTTTGGTTGTCGCGTTTCCTTTATTTGCTTTGTATTCATTTTACGTTCTTTAAATAAAATAGTATCAAAAAAAATATCCGCATCCTTTAAAACAGGCATTTAAGGCAGATCTATTTTAAAGGACGCGGTAGTTTTGATGAGGCTACCAAATCATTGACGTGCCAATCTTAGTTTTGCTGGAATTGGGCGATATCAGTAATTCTGGTGAATTTAAGTGTCGAATTTAATACTTAACCCATCCCTGATTTAATCTATGAAAAAAACATTATCATCGCTGTTATTGCTAACAGGTGTCGTATTGGTAGGTAACGCGCAAACCACCTATATTAACAATCAAACTACATTGCAGCCTTCGTCGAATTTTTACATTTCGGGAATGGCACAGTCTAACACCCTGAAAACTACGGCAGGTACAAGTGCTACAGGAACAGCCCACTTCCATATGTTTACCGGCGACGGCAATACCCCCGCTAATCTCAGATGGACCCAGGCTTTTATTGGGCTGGAGGGAGCTTCCAATGCTGGAGCTGATTTCAGAATATTCCGGTATTCAAATACCGGTGCTTTCTTAGGAACCGGATTAGCCATAGAAAGGGCAACCGGTAATGTTATCGTTAATAATCTTACTGCTGCTAATGCGTCTAAAATACAGGGTACTGGTACCGCTGCTAACCAATCCTATCTGCAATTCATGCAAAGCGATAATATCACCAGGGATGGATATGTGGGTATGGGGAGTGGCGCTAATAAGGATATCTATCTTGTCAGTGATAATGGCAATATTAATCTGAACCCCAAACCCGGCGGAGGAGCCTTCCAGGTAGCCAGTGCACAGGTACAAAATACAACCGGTACTTTCCTGATGTCAAATGCTACTTCTAATAATATAAGCTTCAACGCAGTGGGTTTGGCCGGACCTTCTTTTACCACGAGGAGTATTGGCAGTAAGGTTAGTTTGTGGAATGCCGCATTGAGTGCTACTAACTCCGGTTGGGATATCGGGATGGAAAATAGTCATATGTGGTTTGGGGTTGCTTCTGCGTCTAACGCTCAAGGCTTTAAATTTTACGGTGGCACTACTCAAATTGCCAGAATTGACGGCGTTGGTAATAATCAATGGGAAGGCCAGGGAAGATTTAAAGGCTGGCTTACCGGCACTGCAGCAACCGGTCCGGCTGCAGAAATCGGCGTATCAGGTGGCAACGCAGACCTGATAGGCTACGATAGGACAACAGGCTCTTATATTCCCTTACTCTTAATCGGAGGAACAAGTGCCACTAATATAACACCTGTTTTAATCAATAATGTGGGCGTCGGGATCGGAACTCCGTCACCTTCTTTTTATGGTAAACTTAATGTCTACGATCCTCTCGACGGCAAAGCAACTATGACATTTCAATCCAATGTAGATAGCAGATTCTGGATAAGTGAAGGAGGAAATGTTTTAAAAATAGGCGGTACTGGCGGTAGCACCGCCCCATCTACCGGTGTTATTAATATTACAAATACTGGCAACGTTGGTATCGGAACCTTAACTCCCCAGTCTGAACTTTCCGTGAAAGGCACCATCACCGCACAACGGGTAAAAGTAACCCAAACCGGCTGGGCAGACTATGTATTCCATAAAAACTATCAACTTCCTTCTTTAGCTGAGGTAGAAGCTTATGTGCGCGCCAACCAGCACCTGGAAGGAATTCCTTCTGCAGCAGAAGTAGAAAAAGAAGGTATTGATGTGGGGGAAATGAATAAAAAGTTGCTGGCAAAAGTGGAGGAGTTAACGCTATACCTGATTGAACAGAATAAGAAGATCACTGCATTGGAAGAGTGGAAGAAACAACAGGAAAAACTCTCCATTCATCCCTAGTCACAAGGACATACCATTAATCTGTAAAGTACCGGCACCCTCCAGGATTGCCGGTACTTTATTTTTACAATCCTTTCGATAACGGAAAATCTTAAATATCCCAACGCCCGATTCTCAAAAATCAGGCTCCTGGTAACCGCCACTCAGACAGCTACACATAATCAAAAAATATATTCAATAAAGTGCTTTTTATAATAGAGAAAGAGTTTATTTGTATGTTAATGTTTAGCTTTGCAAGCGATTTTCCGGACTTTTAAAAGTAAATACATATACTCCTTAAGCCGTGGAAATCCATAATAAAACAACTGCTTCCGTTAAAATCATTCATCTTGATAATTATTATCCATGAATAATTATAAAATACCTGTCTACAGACCTTCTTTAGGAGAACTGGAAAAGAAAAATGTATTGGAGTGTTTAGACTCTACATGGATTTCATCCAAAGGAAAGTTTATTACCGAATTTGAAAGAGGGTTTGCCAATTATTTAGGTATGGATCATGCAGCTGCTGTTTGCAACGGCACAGTTGCCCTGCACCTCGCGTTGGTGGCATTGGGTATTGGCAGCGGAGATGAGGTGATAGTACCCACTTTAACCTATATCGCATCTGTAAACGCTATCGCCTATACAGGCGCCACACCCGTTTTTGTTGATTCAGTGGCGGAAACGTGGCAGATCAGCCCTGCAGACGTGAAGAAAAAGATCACCAGCAAAACCAAGGCAGTCATTGCGGTTCATTTATACGGACACCCCTGTGAAATGGATACCCTGGCGGCTATCTGTAAAGAACATGACCTTTTCCTGATAGAAGACTGCGCAGAGGCCATTGGAAGCAAATACAAAAACAAATATGCCGGCACCTTTGGCGATATCTCCACCTTCAGCTTCTTTGGCAATAAAACGATCACTACAGGCGAAGGCGGCATGGTAGTAACAAACGACCAGACCCTCTATGACCGTATGGTGCATTTCAAAGGCCAGGGACTGGCGAAGCACCGGGAGTACTGGCATGATGTGATCGGCTATAATTACCGCATGACAAATATCTGTGCTGCTATCGGAGTGGCTCAGCTATCAAGGGTGGAAGAAATTATCGCCCAAAAAAGAGAGATTGCAAAAGCATACCAAAACGCCTTTAAAGGCTCCAGTGTTACTTTTCATGCAGAAACTGAAAATACTTTTCACTCCTATTGGATGTGTTCCATCCTGGTGAAGAACGCCGATGAACGCGATGAGGTAAGGGATGTTCTTAAAAAAGCAGGCGTTGAAACAAGACCACTCTTCTATCCCGCCCATACCATGCCTATGTATTCGGGTAAATATGAAAGACATATCGTAGCTGAAGACTTAGGCTGGAGAGGCATTAATCTTCCGAGCTTCCCTGAGCTGACTTTTGAAGAGATCACATACATCACCCATCTCATTCTTAATTATTATAAAAACAGGGAGACTGTCTGAGGTTATGCAGAAAAGAAAAATAGGCATACATGCCGCAGGCTTTATCGGATGGGGAGGCGGAATTGATTTTCTCAGGATGATCATCCGGGGCATTCTTTCCACAAAAAAATATGAGGTTATTGTACTATTACCTGACCGTCTGACTTTTAAGGATAAGATAAAAAGAAGCCTGTCACGTTTCAGCTTAACAGCAAATAAAAATACTCCCCGGCAATTCAGCGATCAACGGAATTTATTCAGGGAATTTAGCCCCGAAGCGGTAAGTGTTTCCTATAAAAAAAGTCTAAAGAAAGCAGTAAAACGACATCATATCGACCTGCTCATTCCCTGCATAGAAGTAGTAAATCCGGATATTGATATTCCCTGGGTGGGCTATATCTACGATTTCCAGCATGAATATCTTACACAGTTCTTCACTCCCGAAGAAATTAAACACCGGCAAATACAATTTGGCAACACAGTACACACTGCCAAAAATGTGATTGTAAACTCATACGCAGTAAAAAAAGATATTGAAAAATTTTATCCGGATAGTACTGCCAAAGTCACTAATCTTCCTTTTACACCTTTATTCAACAGGCAATTACTCAGTAGTAATTTTACGGAGATAAAGAATAGATATGCCTTACCCGATAAGTATTTTATAATCTCCAATCAGTTCTGGATACATAAGTCGCATATTACGGCTTTCCGCGCCCTGCAAATTTTACATTCCATATCAAATGAACGGGTGGCTATTGTATGTACAGGTGACACCGGTGATTCCAGACGCGCTGATTATTTTGATTCGCTGAAGAAAGAGATCCAGGATTTAGGAATTGAGGACAAAGTATTTTTCCTGGGGTATATCTCAAAACCGGATCAGATACAGTTATTATTGCATTCAGTAGCACTGATACAGCCCACCCTGTTTGAGGGCGGACCTGGTGGTGGCGCTACTTATGACGCTATCGCCTTTTCAAAGCCAGCCATCATTTCTGATATAGATATTAATAAAGAAATAAATGATCCGCTGGTAACTTTTTTCCAGGTAAATAATCATGCAGACCTGGCGGATAAGATGAAAGCGGTGCTGGAACAACATAAAAGCAGCCATTGGCAGCTGGATGCTGATAAACTGGAAGAAGAAACAGCACAAAGAATAAGAGTACTGGGGGATGTTCTTTCAAAACTTATTGATTCAATTTGACTACCTCTTAATTCTACTCGATGAAAGACATTTATATTTTAGGAGCCAGAGTATTTGTAATAGGAGACTACTTTTTAATTATACAGATTAGCCAATACAATATCAGAGGCTTTGGGGATAACAGCTGATGCCTGGCCGCTACCATCGGCGTGATGTCGAAATTGGCAATTGTAACCTACTAAGTTCTTATGTGGCAAAGTACCACCGATAATAATATAGCTCTTTATTGTTCGTCAATGATAAGATAATGGATACAATAGAAGAAGATGTTGATTCTCCTCTATAGATAAAAATCAATCTTCCAGGGTCGGATCTAAATACCGATCCGGCTTCTTGTTTATATATTAGGATCTAAACAGCCGCTATTTCCGAAGCATCCTGTTTGGGTTTAACTTTCTTTGGAGCCTTGATTACCTTCTTTATTATATCTTTGCCCAGGTTCATAAAAAAGACCTCAAAATATTTATAGTTAAGATAACTGATACCCAGTGCAAAAAAAACAATAGTAACCAACTGTAGCGGTTTCGGAACACTGCCTCCATTAGGTACAACTTTCAGACAAATCAGCCATACGATTGGGTGGAGCAGATATAAAGAATAACTGCCTTCTCCCAACAATACAAATCCCTTATGCAAAAAACCGGGATAGCGTACAGAACTTTTATAAAATGAAAAGCATATGAAAAAGCTTGCAAGAGAAAGTACCACCCTGTTTATACTTGCAGATAAATTTTCTGTTATTACAGGATAAAAGCAGAACAACAAAAATGAGAGCATGAAAATCACTGCAATCATTCTATTTGAAACTTTTATCTTTGAACCAAAGACGCCCATTAAATACCCGCTTAAAAATAAAAAAACCTGATTCAATGGATTTACATACATTGACCATTGTGATTGAACCGATAAAGGCTGATGAGGGTCAAATTTTGCAAAAGCAAAATACATTGATACTGAAAAAATGACAGCGCATAATAAATAAAATAAAAACAGGCTATTTTTATTCAGAAAAACAAAAACAGGGAAAAATAAGTAAAACACCAGTTCATTTCCAATAGACCATACACCGGTGCCTATATAAGCATCCCATCTCAATAGCCCGAACAAACCTGTCAGATTAATGATCAGGTTCTTAACTCCCGGTACTATTCCATTAAGTATGAGTGTTAGTATAATGGTAAGCCATAGCAGAGGGAAAATCCGGAAGAATCTTTTCAAGTAAAACTCTTTCAGATCATTTGCATCCGGAATCATCTTATTAGAATAAACCAAATACAAAGTCAAACCACTAAGAATATAAAAAATACCAACTCCATAGACTCCAAATTTTCCCATAAAGGTATTTGGATCGGGCGGTCCATAGGCCCATGTTATGTAATGATAAATCACTATTCCCAAAGCAGACAATCCTCTTAAGTAGTCTAAAGAATATAAACGATTGGTATTCATAGAAAAAGTGCTATACTATAAAAACAAAAATAGCAATAAAATCTTATTAGTAATGCTCAATTAGACATTTAATATTATTGTATTTAAGATAATTTATTAAATTGCGGCACTAACACTGTCATAGCTATATGATGATATCCCGCCGAAAATTTGTTAAAGCCACTTTTTTTCTTGCAACAACTTTAAATGCATGCAAAAAATCAACGCTTAATTCAGCGCCTTTATATAATGATAATGAGGATATATTTAATAGTGATCTTGGTTCGAAAATTATATTAGAATCAAGTTACAAAATCTTATTTATCGGTGATTCCATTACTGATTCCAAGCGAGACAGAACTATACTACTGCCTAATGATGGAAAAGGCTTAGGTAATGGTTATGTAAGAAATATTTCAAATAACCTTCTAAGCCAGGACAGATTTAAAAACATTCTAATTTACAATCGTGGTAATTCTGGCAATGGCTCTCTTGATCTTTTAAACAGATGGGATAGCGACTGTATACAGTTGGCCCCTAATGTGGTTAGCATCTTAGTTGGCGTAAATGACGTTAGAAACAAGGTTAGTCCTAATGATTTTTATACCCGATATAAAGAAATCCTTAAAATAACAAAAAATAGACTACCCAATTCGGAAATTATTATTTGCGAGCCATTTATACTTCCAAATATTGCTAGCTACGATGTTTTGAAAAAGAATTTTAATGAATATAGGAAAGCAATAAGAACGCTGGTAATAGAGTATAAAACTAATTTCATTCCTTACTACCAGCAGTTCGTCAAAGCAAATGAAATTTTAACCAGTGCGGAGCTTCTTTCAGACGGTTTTCATCCTACACAAAACGGAATAAATCTTTTAGCCCAATCATGGTTAAGCGCGCTGAGTACTTGATTTAATTGGAATAGTTCCGATTTAATCTGCTATGTAAAAGGCTGTTGATCTCGGTGATTGTATCCGGTATCAAAATTAGTAATAATCAGACATTTTTAAAAAAAACTCCATCTGCTATAAGCAGTCATTCCATAGACTGAAAGCTGCAAGTTCTTGTGATAATTAAAGAGAGGCACGCCTACTGACAGGAGTTATCTGAAATAGTCACGACTTAATCTGACAGTAAGGGATTAACTTTAAGTAACCACACTTATTAATTAATCCCCCTAAAACTGTCAGAAATGAAAAGTAATGACAAGTTAATTAAAACCAAATTAGGATTACTCAAATTAGCAGAAAATTTGGGTAACGTATCCCAAGCTTGCAAAGTAATGGGTTATAGCCGGGATAGCTTTTACAGGATTAAGGAATTATACGATACTGGAGGAGAAACAGCCCTACAGGAGATTAGCAGATCCAAGCCGATATTGAAGAATCGGGTTGAGCCTATAGTTGAAGATGCTGTAGTTAAGCTCGCTTTCGAGTACCCTGCCTTTGGTCAACAACGGGTAAGTAATGAATTAAGAAAGCAGGGAATTTTTATCTCCGCCGGAGGCGTACGGAGTGTGTGGCAAAGACATGATTTAGAGATATTTGAAAAAAGACTACATTCTCTGGAAGTCAAAGTAGCTCAGGATGGAGTAATTCTTACTGAAGCTCAGATGATGGCCATTGAGCGCAAGAAAGAGAAACGGGAAGCCTTTGGCGAAATTGAAACAGAACATCCAGGTTACCTTGGAGCACAGGACACTTACTATGTCGGTAACATCAAAGGAGTTGGAAGAATCTACCAGCAAGCCTTTATTGATACCTACTCCCGGATTGCTTTTGCCAAGGTTTATGATCGTAAAAACGCTATTACTGCTGCGGATCTACTTAATGATCGGGTTCTCCCATTTTTTGAGGAACAGCAAGTACCAATGATGCGTATTTTAACGGATAGGGGATCCGAGTATAAAGGGAAGTACGAACATCATGAATATGAACTGTATTTAACTATTGAGGGCATAGAACACACTAAAACCCAAGTTCGAAGCCCTCAGTCCAATGGCATATGCGAAAGGCTTAATCGGACTATTAAAGAGGAATTTTACGTAGTAGCCTTCCGTAAACGTCTTTATACAACATTAGAAGAACTACAAGCTGATCTGGATGAATGGCTTGAATATTACAATAATCAAAGACCTCACAGCGGAAAATATTGTTATGGAAAAACTCCCATGGAGACTTTTCTTGCAAGTAAACACCTGGCTAGAGAGAAACAAATAAATGAGTTAACTTTAGCTACTACTTAACCAACAAAAAATCCCTGTACTGTCAGATCAAGTAGTAGCTATTACAAGTTATCTTAGTAACCGATTAAATCATGCGCTTTCCTCTCTGATAAATGAGTTAAATAATTTATGTCTGCAATATTTTTATAAATAATAATCTCAATACATAATCACACTGTTTTAGAATAGAGAGAATCATAATGTGTTTTATTCAAGGAAACTGATTTCGCAATTAAAGCAATCTTACGAGCAACCTTCACAATGGCTTTCTTGTTATTCTTTCCTACATGAAGCTTGTAGTAAGCAAGTAATGTTGGACACTTTCTAATTGCAAACCATGCAGCTTCAATCAATGGTGGGCGTAAATGAATATTACAGCGAGGTTGAATAGCGTTGCCATAGATTGTATCTCCTGATCTCTGTTCCGCAGGTACTAAACCTAAATAGGAAACATATTCGTCAGGATTGCTAAATCGCAGTAAATCGCCTGTTTCAGATAAAATCCCCATTGCTGTTATAGGGCCTATTCCAGGAACAGAAAGCATGCAGGTATAACTATCCTTGAAGTACCCTATAATTGAATTCTTTAATTTTCGGGTAATCAGTAGCACTTGATTTCTATGGTAATTAACATCATTTATATATTCTCTGAGCGTGTCATCGCCCTCTGCTGTATTAAGTTTGATTCCAGACAACCAGGCCAGAAACTGTTTTGAAATGTAAGACTTTTCTTTAAAGGTATCAGGGATATCGATTCCAAAGAAATATAGAAAAGAGCGTAGCCTGTTTATTGCTCTGGACGTGTCTTTTACTATAGCTTCACGACATCTATATAAGGATCTTCTTTCCTGTTGCTCTTTAGACATGACGTATATTCCGGATAGTAGACCTTTTTCAAGATATCTTGCAATTGAACGGCTATCATGTAAATCCGTTTTATTCTTTTTCTGCTTATCTGTTTGAGGTATATCCGCGGCATTGACAATTATGTTTTGAATGCCTAACTCACATAAAGAGAAATGATGAGTAGTGCCACAAAAGCCAGCTTCATAGGCACTATAGAATTTTCCATCCGGGTATTTTTGCTTAATGTGTTTGTATAAAAGAAATGGATCCGGTTGCTGAGTGAAATGAGCTATTTCAATACCAGCTGTACGAATTGTTACTGTCCATGATTTTTTATGTACATCTAAACCAATGTAAAAACTATCCTGCTCCGGAGAGGAAACTGTACTTAATGTATTTGTATTCATGACATAGTATTTGTAGAAATTTAAGAAATTTCCTCGGCAGAGGGTAGTCCTCTGCTTACTATGCCTTTTAACATAAGAACTGACAGTTAGGGTTAATTTTAAGTAACCACACTTATTCATTAACCCATAAACCGTCAGAAATGAATACAGCAGTAAAGTTAATTAAAAACAAGGTAGGGCTATTAAAATTAGCCGAAGAATTGGGCAATGTCTCCCATGCATGCAAACTATTTGGTTATAGCAGAGACAGTTTCTACAGATTCAAAGAATTATACGATGAAGGCGGGGAATCAGCGCTACAGGAGATAAGTCGAAAAAAGGCTATTATCAAGAACAGAATCGAACCACAAATCGAAGAGGTAGTTGTATCAATGGCTATTGAACAACCACAGTATGGGCAGCTCAGAGCCAGCAATGAACTGAAAAAACATGGTATTTTTATTTCACCAGCAGGTGTACGATGTGTCTGGTTACGCCACGACATCGAAACCTTTAAGAAGCGTTTAAAGGCCTTGGAAGCCAAATCCGGAACAGAAGGCCTGGTTCTCACAGAAGCCCAGATTGTCGCCCTGGAACGGGCCAAAGAAGAGAAAACAGCCCATGGAGAGATCGAAACACATCATCCGGGTTATCTGGGAGCTCAGGATACCTATTATGTTGGCACAATCAAAGGAGTTGGTCGAATTTATCAGCAAACATTCATTGAAACATATTCAAAAGTGGCCTTTGCAAAGGTCTATGACCGTAAGCATGCGCTCATAGCCGCTGATATGCTCAATGATAAAGTGCTACCATTCTTTGAAGAACAGGGCATCAGGTTGCTGCGTATACTCACTGACAGAGGAACCGAATACTGCGGTGCCAGGGAACACCACGAGTATGAGCTTTATCTTGCCCTGGAAGACATTGATCATAGCAAGACCAAGGCCCGTAGCCCTCAGACAAATGGTATCTGTGAACGCTTCAATCGAACTATCCAGGACGAGTTTTATGCCATTGCATTTAGGAAGAGGATCTATTCTACCATTGAGCAGATACAGGAAGATTTAGACGCATGGATCAATGAGTATAACACTAACCGCACCCATAATGGTAAATATTGCTTCGGCAGGACGCCATTACAGACTTTTGAAGAAACGTTACATTTGGCGAAAGAAAAACAGCTGGATGATCTTCCACCAGCTGCCTAAAAATTTATCCTACTGTCGGATCAAATCTGAACTTTTACAGCTACCCATTCATTTCACTTAATTCCAACCAGCGCATTCCCTTATCATCCAATAACTGGATAATTTCCCCAATCCGGTGTGTCATCGGTTCCATTTTATCAAAGGCCAGTTCTCCACTTGACAAAGTAGCTTCAATGTTTTCCTTTTCTTTTTCCAGTGTCTCTATTTCTTTTTCCAGTAGCTCTAGTTCACGCTTCTCTTTAAAGGACATCTTGCGACCTTTGTTCTCCGTCGCAGGTACTACTATTGTCGCAGGCTCCGGAACTACTTCTTTTTTAGGCACAATCGTCTTCTTTTTATCTTCTTCTTTCTGCCATTCACGGTATTGTGTATAGTTACCGGGGTAGTCGCGGATTTCTCCATCTCCCTCAAAAACAAACAAATGTTCCACCAGTTTATCCATAAAGTAGCGGTCGTGGCTCACAATGATTACGCAACCCTGAAACTCCTGTAAAAAACTTTCCAGGATGCTGAGTGTTGGCAAATCAAGATCATTGGTGGGCTCATCCAACACCAGAAAATTGGGATTGCGGAATAATATAGATAACAGGTGCAATCTTCTTTTCTCCCCCCCACTCAGTTTTGAAATATAGGTATATTGCTTTTCCGCCGAGAACAGGAATAGTTCCAAGAATTGTGCGGCGCTTACTTTGGTACCATCTGCTAATGGGAAATTTTCTGCAATATTCTTTACGAACTCTATCACCCGCATATCTTCCTTTACCACTAGACCTGTCTGAGA
Organism: Chitinophaga sp. G7 BAM 1005; assembly: GCF_057126945.1. Lineage (NCBI taxonomy): Bacteria > Pseudomonadati > Bacteroidota > Chitinophagia > Chitinophagales > Chitinophagaceae > Chitinophaga > Chitinophaga sp. G7 BAM 1005. Next base: position 6,546,207 of record NZ_CP181478.1, read on the forward strand.
GTAATTACCAAACACAATGGTTTCTCCTATATTGATCTTACCGGAGTCTGGTTGTTCTATACCTAACAGCATATTCAAGAAAGTAGATTTGCCGACCCCGTTTTTGCCAACAATGCCTACACGTTCTCCTTTTTTGAAGGTATAATCCATTCCTTTGAGGATCTTCAGATCTCCGAAAGCTTTGTATACTTTTTTTAACTCCAGGATTTTTCCGCCAAGGCGGGTCATCTTCACATTCAGTTCCAGTTGCTGATCGACCACTTTGGTACGGGCCTTTTCCTTCACTTCATAGAAAGCATCTTGGCGGGATTTAGATTTGGTGGTACGGGCCTTGGGTTGCTTACGCATCCATTCCAGTTCTTTGCGGTAAAGGTTGCGGGCTTTATCCACACTTGATTTCTCGCTTTCTTCCCTGGCTGCCTTCCTTTCGAGATAATTCTCATAATCTCCTTTGTAAATAAAAAGTTGTTCCTGATCCAGTTCCATCACTTCGTTACAAACGCTGTCGAGAAAATACCGGTCATGCGTAACGAGGAGCAGGGTTACCTTTTCCTGATCCAGATAATTTTCCAGCCACTCAATCATAGATACGTCCAGGTGGTTGGTGGGCTCATCCATGATAAGTAATACATGTTTATGCTCAAAGCCAATTTCAATCAATACTTTGGCCAGTGCTACCCTTTTCTGCTGGCCGCCCGAAAGGGAATCAACAAGTTGATCCAGATTATGTATATTAAGTTTGCTTAATATTTGTTTCACTTTGGTATCAAAGTGCCAAGCATTCAATTCGTCCATTTTGGCAATGGAGTCTGTCAACTTATCCAGATTGGGTTCATGCCCTTCTTCGGTAAGCAACTCATATTCTTTGATGGCATTAAGTACCGGGTTATTATGATTGAAGATGTTTTCAATCACGGTTTTGGATAGATCAAAGTCTGATTGTTGCTCCAGCATTACAACGGTTACGTCTTTGTGAATCCAGACTTTACCACTGTCGGGTACATCCTTTCCGCTTAAAATGCGGAGCAGAGTGGACTTGCCTGTTCCATTAAGCGCCACTAGCGCTATTTTATCTCCTTCTTCGATATGAAAGGAAATGTCTCTGAATAGTGGTTTTGTGCCAAAAGATTTGGTAAGCCCTTCTACTGTAACGTAATGCATGGTGCGAAGTTATAAATTATCGGCAACACTGAGGACAGAAGATGGATTATGCGTTTTATAATATTATTTTTTATACATTTAATACAGGGTAACAGAGCTTCCTGCACCTCATATTTTTTTGACAACCAGCTATTTCGGTCCTTTGTCCATTATTATCCTCCACGCCCTTTGCCTTACGATAAGCATCGTGCCCTATTCTAAACCCATAACTATATGAAGAAAAAGTCGACTAGTAATATGGTTTTGATCATGGGCAATGGCTGCAGGATTAATCAGCCTAGCACTGTAGGGGTTCCTGTTTCAAGGCTTTCTTAATATTTCCGAAGTCTAATATTTCTTCCAGCATACTACCACTAAAAAACTTTACATCAGCATTGTCCTTATTGGTCGCATTATACAGCTTAACTCCTTCTTTCGGCTTCTGGTTCAACATAAAAGTTCTCGTATGTGTTTCGCTTGTTATCGCTCCTTTATAGACCTCTTAATCCCTTTGCCATTCTAACATTCGGTCCTTCGGTTTGTCGGTGAGACTTCCTCCTTTATCTGCAATTGCTCGAGGATATTTTTCGGAAATAAATGATCCCGAATAGGAAGGCGCCTATGCCGACCTTATGCCTCACAGATGGAAGATGCAAAAGGCACTATAACAAAAAATATCCTCCCTTAAAAAAAAGTGGCACACCGAATGCTTACATTTTAATAGGGGGCAATTCAAAATTATACGTCTATACATTGTGATGAAAAGAAAGGAGTTATAAAGTATAACGAGGAAAGATCAGTCAATAACACATGGCATTATTTTACAATTTGAATTCAAAAACAATTTTTCTAAATAAACGGTTATTTATTCCCTGTTTTTCAACTTTAGGATCGAAATTTTGATTATTTTTAAATTCTTAATTAGCTATAGCACATTCCTTTACCATAATCATCTTATTCTGTTTCAATACATGAAACAATTAAATCTAGCTTTTGTGTTAGTTGTTATTGGTTGAATTCTTCACTAAACATGGTTGGTTCAAGATTGCTATGAGATAAAATTTTTCAACCCACAATGAGAATGAAAGCAAACGTGTATCTCTTATTTATTTCTATTCTACTGGTCAATCTTTGTTGTAAAAAATCGAATGATAGACCACGGATCATCAATGACGATAAGGATGTCGTTTTACAACTCAACCCGGGCAAAAACAACCCCCGAAATAGTGAGGGGGACTTTATAACTTTAAAAGGAGGGAAACTTCTCTTTGTATATACCCACTTTACTGGTGGCTCCAGTGACGATAACGCCCCGGCCTATCTTGCAGGAAGGTATTCACTGGATAGTGGCAAAACCTGGCTGCAAGAGGAGAAAAAGATAATAAGTAACGAGGGCAGGTTGAATTGCATGTCTGTTTCATTACTGCGTTTACAAAATGGAACAATTGCAATGTTTTATTTGGTAAAAAACTCTATAACAGATTGCAGACCTTTTATGAGAATTTCTGAAGATGAAGGGGAAACATGGGGAAATGCCATATCCTGCATTAATGATAAAATAGGATATTATGCTTTGAATAACAATAGGGTTATTCAATTAAAAAATGGAAGATTAATAATGCCAGTTTCTCTACATCAGACAGTTGATGAAAGCTGGAGTTACATTGGCAGACTATATAGTTACTATTCTGATGACAATGGTAAAACCTGGAAACGGAGTATAGCCGTTCCTAATCCACGTTTGATCCTAACGCAGGAACCGGGAATTGTTGAGTTAAAAAATGGTGAGATCCTAATGATTATACGCACTAATCAACGCTTTCAATTTCTATCTTATTCGAAAGATAAGGGTGAGAGTTGGAGTCCGATCAGGGGAAGCTCCCTTGTGTCACCGGTATCCCCAGCTTCCATTTCCAGAATTCCCTCTACAAATGATCTGATCGTTATATGGAATAATAATAAGGGTGAAAATGAGGAAACCAAAGAGTACCGCACTCCTTTTAACCTTGCCATATCAAAGGATGAAGGACAAACATGGAGTTCAGTTAAAATGATAGAGGGGAACATCGATGGTATGTATTGCTATACTGCTATACATTTTATAGACAATCATCTTTTGTTATCTCATTCCGCAGGGAGCATGTCAAGAAGAACGGGCTTATCCGTGCTGAACATCACGAGATTGAGTATGAAGTGGGTATACAAATAAATAATTTATGGTCCTTCTCATTTTCTTCTTCAGATATGGAAAAAATCCAAATAACCACTGTCACCTAAATGGGTGGATATTACGGTTAAAGTGTACCAGTATTTCACCGCAAAGTGTACCACATTTAAAGACTCGTGGTAGCTGATGTAATTTAGTTGTTTTTCTTCTTTCTTAAGGATTCACCTTTCAGTTCCACTTTATGGGCGTTTGCTGTCAGCCTGTCACAGATTGCATCAGCCAGTGTAGGTTCATTGATATATTCATACCACTTATTGACAGGTAATTGAGAGGTAATAATGGTCGCGCCTTTAGCGAAGCGATCTTCCAGGATTTGGAGTAGGGTTAATTTCATATCATTACTCAATGGCATCAACCCAAAGTCATCGATTATTAACAATGGTGTTTTAGCAATCATATTTAGCCACCGTATGTAAGTTCCATCAAGCCTTGCAGCCGCCAGTGCTTCAACGAACCTGTTCATCGAGTAATACAAAGTTCTATGGCCAAGTAGACAAGCATTCCTTCCCATAGCGCAGGCCAGATAACTTTTACCACATCCGGTCGCCCCTGTGATCAATAGATTTTCTGATTTTTCAATGAACATGCCATCAGATAACGTGATCAGCACTTCTTTGGTTATTCCCCTTGCCGGGGTGCAATTAATTTCTTCAGGTGTTGCATTGTAACGGAGTTTGGCAAGCCGTAGGTAAAGTTGGGTTCTCTGATGTACCCGGTAACCAGCTTCCGCTTCTGCCAGCGAAGCGATCAACATATGTGGTTCTGGTTGTTGATGCACGGGCTGCATTAAAATGGCTGCATACCTTTTTGCCATACCTGATAGTTTGAGTTCCTGTAATTGATCTAGTGTGCTTTGCTGATTCATGTGGTGATTATTTAGTTAATTATTGAAGATATTTATTGATAGGTTCCTGCCCCACGGAGGTTTTCATGGTCCGGAAGCTTGAACAGATCCGGAGGTTCTGTGATATCTAACTGATCCAGGTTGTTGATCAGGATATTTTGCAAGGTTCTGTAATTAAAAGTGATGCCGTTCAAAGCACGGCTGCAAGCTGCTTGTAACCTTATCGGTCCATATTCATGGTTTAACCGCAGGATGCCCCGACAGGCGTTATAGGTTTGTTCTGTATAGGCCTTGCTTTTTAATACCTCATCCACGTAAGACTGGACTGAGGGGCCGATGGCTATTGCCTGTTTTAAAAAGTACGAGGGCGTCCATCCTTGTTGCTGTGCATAGTTCTGATGGCCAGCTGGCATATGTATTCCTGTTGTCGTGAACCCATGTTTCTTATAACTCCGGATGTGCATGGCAATGCGCTGATGCTGATAATAGATCTCTACCACATCAGTGTCGTAAACGGCACTCACTTTCTTTCCAATGAACTGATATGGAACGCTGTAATGATGATAGTTCTCCCCCAGGGTAATATGATAGTTCTTCTGGACCTTAGCCAGCACCCGGTGCTTTATTACAAAGACATCTGTTGGTAGCTGCTGCAGCAAATCTTTTTCCTGGCTGGCGTATAATTGAACCCGGCTGTGATCTTTTAACTGGAATAGCTTCTGGTTATGGATCTCCAACTGCACTGCAATGGCGGTATTCATCTCATTGATATGGAAGAATGTTTGATCTCTTAGGGGTGCATAGATGCGCTGGTAGGCAATCTTTACAAGGTTCTCTACCGCCGCTTTGTCTTTGGGCTTCACGGGCCTGGTTGCCAACAACGTGATGTTGTAATGAAGTGCCCATTGTTGCAAGGCCTCACTAAAAAGGGGTTCATATCGGGATGGCTTGGTGACCACCTGTTTCATGTTATCTGTTTTCAGGCTTAACGGAACCCCATCATAATATTGAAGACAGGCATTCAAAGCTTTGATTACCTGGGGAATGGTTGCATTAGGCAATGCCATAGCAAATGAATAATTACTAAACGGTAGCACAGCTACCAGGACTGGGCAATCAACAATCTCACCGGTAGATTTATCAATATAGCTCATTTTGTCTCCGGCAAAATCAACCATCACCATCTCTCCGGGTTTATGCACCAGGTGCATAGTAGCCTGCGAGATCTTACTGGATTCTTTCAGCAGAATACAAAATTGGGTATACCGATAATGGGATGCAAATTCCTTACTGTATTCTTCCCACAGCAATAAGCGGGTAACTCCCGTGCGCTTAAGTTCCGCTTGAAAATAAGGTATCTGTTTATTGAACTCCAGCCTTCGAACATTATCGTCAAAGTCAGCTGGTCCCTCTACCGGGTAAACAATTTTGGCCAACTCCGCATCCGGCAACTGTCGAAGAGATTCAAAGGCAGTGGTGGCATTCTTAAGCCTGATACTATATAGGGTTACAGCCTGTCGGGATAATTTTAATTGAGCAGTGATAGACCTTAAAGAGTATCCCTTCTCAATCAACTGCATGAGCGCACGAATATGTTGCATTTGAATCACTTTATTGGCCATGCTTTTATTACAAAGAAAGGCCGTGAAAAAATGCTATCAACAAGTCTTTGAGAAGTGGTACACTTTGCGCCGTAATGTCAGTTTATTCCCTAGTCGAGTGGTACACTTTGCACTGAAATACCATAATTAGAACAGTTAAAACTGGTACACTTTGCACTGAAATCGCTGGTAAACTTTGGACTGAAACGAGTGGTACACTATAGGCCGTAATATCCAATGGGTACTTACATTTCTCAGTCTGGAAAGAAAAATAATTTCAGGAACCGCGCTGTATTAACCTTTGTTCCATCGGCCAAAGGAAAAATCCAGACCTTATCGTTATCAGCCATATCTTTACCACATAAAAACAAAGTAGATTTTCCAGTACCGTTAACCACCTCCAAGGCAATTTTATTCCCTTCTTCAATGTAAAAAGAAATGTCTCTGAATAATGGTTTAGTTCCAAATGATTTGATAAGTCTTTCTATTATAACATAATGCATACCCGAGAAGTTATAAATTATCAGGTATGCTACTGTAACAGATAGGAATAATAGTGATATTACAATTTTTTTCGTATATTCAGCTAGGATAAGTGGGAGTTTCTCTGCACCTATTAGTTTTTTTTGTATATATCATATTCGGCCCTTTGTCCATTATCCTCCCCTCTTTGCGTAGAAAAATAAAAGCCCTTGCGCGGACAGCGTAAGGGCTTGTGTATATTAAATTGATGTTACTAAAAATCATAATAAAACTGACGGAAGGTACTTCTGATACCAAAATTGAATATCAGGTCTGTACTCCTGATAATATCGTTACTTACCCTCCGGGCTGCAACAGAGGCTTCTAGACGGAGATTATATTTAGGATTTAATACATAGGCAACGGTCCCCTGAGCATATAGGAGATTAGTTTTAACCCCTTGACCTATCCAGTTACCATAGTCGCTTACACGCGTTGTATAAGGTTTTGAGATATCATGTCCATAGTTGGTATTTTGATCAGGATCATCCCCATATTTTGAATACATGAGTTCTCCTCTGCCATACCAGCGCTTGATCCGATAAGTAGCAATTCCCAAGACTTCCCAGAAGTTAGCTCCTAAAGGATGTGCCAGAGACTGATTATAGTGTTCATAGTTGATTAAAGTACTTTTGTAGGAATAAGTATATGGCCGAACTACATTGAACTCTCCCTGAAGATCCAGTTTATTAACTTTAAACAAATCAAATGACCTGAAACCTAGTTGTGCCGATTGTTTATTAGCCCACCATCCTTTGCCTCCAAACACTTCTTTCAGCTTAAATTCGTCCAGCACCAACTGTCCATAAATTGTTGTTTTAGGGAACAACTTAAATTTAGCATTCATTCCAACCAGTGCATTATCCGAAGAACCTTCTGAAAATTCCGCAGACCGGAGAAAGATGATCGGATTCATATAACTCCAGTCGAAACCACGTTTACGACCGGAAGAATCTGCATCAGGCCAGATTACGGCATCAAAAAGGCCAATTGTTAATTTTTTACTTACGTTCCAATCCAGAAAGTGGAATACCCCCCATTTTTTGTAATACCCAAGATCGTCATAGGCAGTTGCAAAGCTTTGACTGTGTTTATCCATAAACTGAGCCCACATGGCGGTATACTGCACATTCCCTACTGTTCCGGTTAACTTCAAATAAGGATAGCTGAACTGAATGTCTGATAATATCAGAGAACGGTAACCATCCCCTATAAAATTTTGACCATACCCAGCTGTTACATTCAAGTATTTATTGGGCGTATAAGATAGCAATGCGCTGGCATAATTATAGTCGAAAGCTTTCCCATCACTATAGTCCTTTATTCCTCCCTGCCCGGGAACAATCTGATTTTTTCGAATATACTGATCGAGGTATTCCGGAAATTTTCCTTGATTCTCAAAAAAATAAGATTCAAAATAAAACTTTGTACCAATATTTGCCTGAATACTTGCCCCACGGGTATTCAACCAGGTTGTTCTGCTTCCATTCCGGGACTTGCCAACCTGGAAGTCTGGTAAAAAGTCAATGAATACATTATAGTCTTTGTTCCTGAACTCAAGCAAATGTTCATTAAACAGTTTGCGATGGAACCAGCTCCGCTTTGTTGTATCCGGATGCGTATACATCACGCTGGTATCCTCATGTACGATTGGTTTGAATGCGGTATGGTGATTATTGCTATCAATATAAAGTTCCCGGATATCCAGATTATTATATGGTAGTAAAACGGGTAACTTTTCCTGCGCATAAGCTTCACAGAATAACAATAAGGATGCTGCGATCCCGAGGAGACGTTTCATTAATTCTTTTTTTAATGCGTAAAAATAGCCACGGAAACAGTACTCACAAACATCTGACCGGCTTGCCGCATTATATGCATTGGCTGGTCGAACGCAAATATAACGTTTTCAATATATTGTGGTGACAGTTAGGGATTACAGTCTTTGTTTATCGCAAAAACTTCGAGTAAAGGAAAATCAACAACTTTTTCGGCAGGATCCTGAGCGGCAGTCTCGTTGTTACCAGAAAAATATACTCCTTAAAATTTATAAATCCAATACGATACATTTTACCCAGAAATGCTTTTTCTCTTTTGAGGTAGACCCAGCCGCTCCTTCGTCCTATCATATTGTTTCCGGTCCGGAAATGTAGTAGAACATCCGACAAATTATAAAATCTATACCCTGCATGAAGCAACCTCACCCATAGATAATAATCTTCAAAACTGGCCATAATAATATATGAGCCAACTGCCAGGATATCCTTTTTTTTGAACATTACACATGGATGATTAACGGGACAGCGCGATTTGGAAAACTTTAGTACCTCCTCATGGGTTTCCGGTAACTTCCTAAAGACGTCCAGATCTCCTGGTATTTTGTCAAATTCAGAAATATTTCCACTCGTAACACTGATGCTTTTATCTTTCCGAAATACATTCAGTTGCTTTTCAAACCTATCACTTATGGAAATATCGTCAGCATCCATTCTTGCAACCAGTTCATAACTGCAATGTTCCAGACCTATGTTCAGTGCATGTCCAAGTCCACCATTTTCTTCAAGTTGCACTATTTTCAAGCGGCCCTCAAATTCAGTCTCATATCTGTACAATACTTTTTCAAGATCGTCTGTTAATTTGCCATCTTTAACCAATACTATTTCGTCTGCAGGAACTGTCTGTGTTTTTATTGACTGTAGTGCTGCATCTAAAAATAACGGCTCATCTTTTGAATAAACAGACATTAAAACCGAAAAACGGTAATCATCCTGACCGATTAAACTCCTCATATATTGCTGGCTATAAATAGTGTAATTGATTATCGGTTTTCAGGGACGCTGTTACCTTTTTAATTTCCTGTTCTTCTAGTTTAGGATAGATCAACAGTACATTATTATCATCTACAACTATATATTCTTTCAATCCCCTGATCACCGCCAGCTTACCTTCGGGCAGTTGAATAATACAATTTTCAGTTGCTTCCAGCTGAATGTTATTTCCGGAAACAGCATTATTAGTAGAATTCTTCTGTGCAACTTCATAAAGAGAAGCCCATGTACCCAAATCGCTCCATCCAAAATCGGCAGGAATGGTATATACATTGTCTGCTTTCTCCATGATGGCATAATCAATAGAGATATTAGGAGCCAAAGGATAATTGCTGTCTATAAATATCTGTTCACTGGAAGTATTATAATATCCTATTCCTTTTTTAAAAAGATTGAACACTTCATTCGCGTGAGTTTCAAAGGCTCTCAAGGCAGTTTGCACGCTCCACATAAAAATACCGCCATTCCATACATAGTCTCCACTATCTAAAAACTGTTTTGCCTTCTCTAAAACAGGTTTTTCGATGAACTTGTTCACTTTATGTATACCATTGATATCTTCCTTGTCAAACCTGATATAACCATAACCAGTATCCGGTCTTGTAGGTGTAATGCCAAGTGTTAGTAGTACCGGATGCTGTTCCACATACTCCAATCCAGCTTTTATCTTTTCAATAAAAACATTTTCATGGAGAATGAAGTGATCGGATGGAGCTACAATCATATTGCCATCCGGATCAATTTCCGCCAGTTTAAAGATGGCATAAGCAATACACGGCGCTGTATTATTACGGACAGGTTCACAAAGAATATTATTATTGGATATGTCTGGCAATTGCTGCTGTACCAATTCTTTATATTGGATATTAGTAACAATGTATATATTCTGTTCTGGCACTAGTTTGATAAAACGGGAATAGGTAAGCTGCAGCAATGACTTCCCAATGCCCAGGATGTCGATAAACTGTTTAGGGAAATTGTTCCGGCTTTTAGGCCAGAAGCGGCTTCCAACGCCGCCAGCCATTATAAAAACGTAATTATTATTTTTCATGGTAAACTGACCAGTTGATGTTTTTCACTTCCTCATAAACTTTTCGGATGCCACTTTCCAGGCCAATGGCAGATTTCCATCCATAGCTTCGAAGTTTGCTCACGTCCATTAGCTTACGCGGAGTCCCATCAGGTTTAGTTGTGTCGAAAACCAGGTTACCTTTATAACCAGTTATTTCCTTAATTAACAGTGCCAGTTCCTTTATACTGATATCTTCACCTGCTCCTATATTTATCAGTCCTTTTTCATTATAGTGTTGCATAAGATAAAAACATGCGTCTGCCATGTCGTCTGCATGCAGGAATTCGCGTTTAGGCGTGCCGGTGCCCCAAATGATCACTTCAGAACGATTATTCAATTTGGCTTCCTGCATTTTCCGCAGCATAGCTGGCAATACATGCGAATTGTTCAGATCATAATTGTCATTAGGACCGTATAGATTGGTGGGCATTACCGAAATATAATTGCAATCATACTGCGCACGGTAAGCATCGCACATTTCTATACCTGCAATTTTAGCAATGGCATAGGGCTCATTGGTAGGTTCAAGTGGGCCTGTTAACATATACTCTTCCTTCAATGGCTGAGGAGCCATTTTAGGATAAATGCAGGAAGAACCGAGAAACATAAGCTTTTTAACATTATTCTGATATGACTGATGAATTACATTATTCTGGATCATCAGGTTCTCATAAATAAAATCAGCCCGAAAGGTATTATTAGCCATTATGCCACCAACCTTTGCTGCGGCAAGAAAAACATAATCCGGCTTTGTTTCTTCAAAAAAAGCAGCAACTGCTTTTTGATCGCGCAGATCAAGTTCTTTTGAGGTTCTTTGCAAAATATTAATAAATCCCTCTTTTTCGAGCCGCCTTACTATTGCGGAGCCTACCATTCCGCGATGGCCAGCCACATATATTTTATCTTGCAGATCCATTTTACTCGAATTGATTCAATACTTTATAGCCTGCCTCTTTCAGCAATTTCTCGCGGCTAAAGAGTTCCACATCGGAAGCTACCATCTCCTTCACTAATGCGGGTAAATCATACTTAGGCACCCAACCCAGTTTTGTTTTTGACTTAGTAGGATCCCCAATTAAAAGTTCAACTTCCGTTGGTCTGAAATATCTCGGATCTATACCTACAATTTCCTGACCTTCCTTCAACGGGCAATCAGGATTTGTATTGCTCTTAACAATTCCCTTTTCATCAATTCCTTCTCCTTTAAATTCAACCTCTACTCCCACCTCTGAAAAAGCCATTCTAATAAAGTCACGTACAGTGGTGGTTATACCAGTTGCTATAACAAAGTCCTCCGGTTTATCCTGTTGCAGAATAAGCCACATTGCCTCAACATAATCTTTTGCGTGCCCCCAGTCACGTTTAGCTTCCAGGTTACCCATATATAATTTATCCTGCATGCCAAGAGAAAGTTTGGCAACAGCACGGGTAATTTTCCTGGTCACAAAAGTCTCTCCGCGTAAAGGGCTTTCATGATTGAAAAGAATACCGTTGCAGGCAAACATATCATAAGCTTCCCTGTAATTTACGGTTATCCAGAAAGCGTACATCTTAGCTACGGCATAAGGGGATCGCGGATAAAACGGTGTTTTTTCAGATTGGGGAACTTCCTGAACAAGTCCGTACAACTCAGATGTAGAAGCTTGATATATTTTTGTTTTTTTTGCAAGACCAAGTAGTCTAACGGCTTCCAATATTCTCAATGTCCCGATACCATCTGCATCAGCAGTATATTCCGGAGCTTCAAAACTTACCTGTACATGGCTCATAGCGCCAAGATTATAAATTTCATCCGGCTGTACTTCCTGGATTATCCGGATAAGGTTGGTACTGTCTGTCAGATCGCCATAATGTAACTTGAATCTCACATTTTTTTCATGTGGATCCTGATAAAGATGGTCAATTCTATCAGTATTGAAAAGCGAACTTCTCCGTTTAATTCCGTGCACTTCGTAACCTTTCTTCAGCAATAGCTGGGCAAGATAAGCACCATCTTGTCCGGTAACACCGGTAATAAGGGCGATTTTCATTTATTTATTTGAGCTATTTAATTCAAAAAATATGTTTATAATGGTCTTAACCGTTAATTTCATTTCTTTTTAAGCTGTCCCATAGAAATCAGATGATATGGCTGAGCAAACCCCGCAAATATCGGTTCCATTTCAAAATAGTAAAATATTTCCTTCAGTAATGCATGATCAAAAACATGGTGGTGCAAACACCTGTTTTCAAAATTCTTCAATGAACGTTTTCTGAAAAATTCAGGATTCTTAGCTGGTGGATCGAGTTTCGTATCATGTAGAAGTAGAATTTCTTCCAGATGACTTAAATCGTCTTCCCCAACATTATTATGGTAATCTTGCTTTAAATGCTCAAATGATGTAACTGATCTGCGGCGATCAAAAGTAAATCTTTTATCAGGAAGTATCAGTAACATCATCCCTCCATCTTTGAGCACCCTTTTCCATTCTGCTACAGCCTTCAACGGATTAGCAAAATGCTCAAGATTATGACAGCTTAATATAAAATCGTAAGTATTATCGGCAATTTTAGAGAGATCGTTCCCCTCACAAATATACTGCATCCCCATTTTTGTAGCCGTATATCTGTACGTTTGCCCTTCCGTAATACTCCCCTCCCAAATTGTTTCCCCCGAAAAGTTAACACCATCCACTCTCTCTGCATATTTATATACCGGCAAATAATTATTACCACGGTATATTTTACTTGGGCCACCTATTTCAAGTCCAATCCTTCCCTGGAAATATGAAGAATAAGGTGACAACATTTTGGGATCAGCACCGAAAATTCTGTTTTTCAATTCGGGTATTATCAAAAAAGGGCGACGTAGGTATAAATTCATAAAGTTAGATAAGCATTAGATAATAAAAACCTTTATCTCCTCTATAATCCTTATAATCTTTGTAAATTACGACTTCATATCCGGTGCACAAATTACTTACAAAATTTTAATTATAGCCCGTTTACGCATAATTTTAAAAAAACATTATATGAAAAAAATAAATGTATTTTTATTTCTTTTATGCCTTACGGCAGGCAATGTTTTTTGCCAATCCATAAAACTGGACAAAAGTTCATCGACTAATACGAACATCGTAATTCCCGGTAACGCACCGGCAATAACAAAAAAAGCAGCCTCAGAGTTGCAAAAGTATATAAAAATGGCTATTGGAGTAACCCTTCCAATAGTTACTAGCGCCAGCACTCCCAACCAGATAATTATTGGTCAGGGAAAATTCGTTGAAGATTTATCCAGTGATATAGATGCTCAAAAACTAGGAGATGATGGATACACAATTCTTACCAAAGGAACTAAACTGATCTTGGCCGGAGGTAGTAAAAACGGACCTTTATATGCTGTTTATACCTTTCTTGACAGATATATGGGTTTTAGATTATTTGCACCAGGGGTTATGAAAACACCTCAGTTAAAAAGTTATCAGGTACCTGGAATTAATTTGACAGAAATACCGGACCTTATCCTGAGAGAAGTATTTTATGGGCCTGCACGAGACACCCTTTATGGTAACTGGCATAAATTGAGCTATACCACCTTCTACCAGCCACTGTTTAAAAACTATGCCCATACCGGCTTTCAGATCCTGCCTCCCTCCATTTACTTCAAGGATCATCCGGAGTATTATTCCCTTGTAAACGGGAAAAGACAACCATTTCAATTAGATTATACCAACAAGGACGTATACCGGCTGGTAACCGGCTGGTTAAGTTCAATGATGAGAAAAACACCTCAATTTAGATATTGGACAGTTTCTCAGGAAGATAATGGCAATTATTGCCAATGTGATAACTGCAAACGGGTGATGGACTCTACCGGTACACCAGGAGGCCCATTATTCGTTTTTGTTAATAGTATAGCGAAAGACTACTGGGATAAAAACATTTCGACATTGGCATATTCGTTTTCCCGAAATCCACCCAGGAATATGAAGCTCCAACCCAATCTGAATATTTTTTATTGCGCAAAAATCCAACCTTATGCCGGATTGTATACCACTAGCGCATATGCTGATATGCAATCGCAATTGGATGGGTGGAGAAAATTAACCAGTAATATTTTTGTTTGGGATTATATTATTAATTACACCGAACTACAATCAATTTATCCAAATATACTTGCGTTAAAACCCAATCTTGATTTCTTCCTAAAAAAAGGTATTAAGGGATACTATGCGGAAGGAAACTATTATCCGGACGGCGAATTTGCGGAACTGCGAACATACATACTCGCCAGATCTTTATTCACTCATAACATGAGCAATGATCAGATTATCAATGAATTCCTGATAGGTTTTTACGGAAATGCTGCACCAATACTAAATCAGTATATTCAATTAATATCAAAGCAATTAACCGGAGGTGCTGATTTATTAACAAAAGACATGATAGTGAACTATAAAACTTTATTCCGCAAGGCAAAAGAAAGTATAAAAGATAATCCTGTTTACTTGGCGAGAGTACAAAAGGAAGAAATGAATGTTGACTATTCAGCAGTACAAGCTTATCTGAAAATGGCAAAAAAGGATCCTGATAACTTTTTCCGAAATACAGATAACGTAAAAGCTTTTAATAGCTACGCCGATGAGTTTCTGTCGCTGATTCATAAATTTGCCATCAAGCGCTTAGTATACGCGGAACATAATGTTCCTTTATATCAGTTTTACTCAAAATGGAAGACTGATATGACAACTATTCAGGCAAAAACTATGAAAACCGGTCAATAACAAACATACAACCAGCCGGCGCATTTTGGTCGGCTGGTTTATACCGTCCCTTATTCCTCTCAACATGTTGGAAAAATAAACCTTACCTGGAGTCCTGAATAGGGGATAATAAAATAACTTAATGGTATATTTTATAAGATTATTACATTTCCAATACAGCGGTACATAATTCCTTCTACACAAATAGAGGAAATTTCTGTACTGGTAATATACCCTGAAGGGAGAAGTTATGGCGATTCTGATTCCCAAAATTTTCTCATCTCCTTCTCCCAGCATATGCACCAGCTTCGCTTTACTTGTGAGAGCACAAACAAAGCCTTTGGTTCTAGCTCTCCAGCACCATTCATGATCTACCCCATCAATGAATAGTGTTTCATCCATTAACCCTACTTCCTGAAAAGTATCTTTATGAGTAAGTGAACCTGAGCTTATCAATTCAGTTACATGAAGTATATGAGGCGCCTCTTCGTATGCTCTTTTCTTCTTAATCCTTGGTTCGTAAGCCTTGTTGGTTTGTTTATTAACCGGAACAGGACCAATAACTCCAAGCTTTATATTTTTGCCTGTCAACAGCTGATAATCGTTATAAAGATGCAGTGTCATATCAGGATCAGGTTTACTATCCTGATCCAGGATCAGTAAAAAATCGGCACCAATTTTAATTGCTTCAGTTATGCCAATATTTTGCGCCTTTGCTACACCCAGATTCCCATTGTTAAAAATATAGGTAATTTTGTGCTCTGTATCATTAATAGAGCTCAAAAAGAAATCATCTACCCTCTCCGAAGAGTTATCTACTAGAACAAGAATATCAACCTGCCCAATCACTGCCGTAATGTTGGCACTTAATTCATCCCAACGCGGATTGTATAGGATGACTATAGCTCCGATTCTTTGATTTCTCATTATTATTTAAACTATTTAAAAGAAGAATTACCGCAATATGTGTTGAATCAAAAATATATGGATTTGTGACAGCATAAATCACATAAGCAAGATATATCAAAATTAGAAATGAATATTGATATGTAACCCATACCATTCTCAAATTGAAACAAATGAAGAGTGCAAATCCTAAAATTCCGATCTGAGTAAGCAGATAAACTGCCTGCAGCTCAAAATAAACATTTCCACGATAATCTCTGCTGTAGGTTGTTTTCTCAATCGTTTTACCCAAACCTTGCCCCAATATGATTGTCCCTGGGGTTTCCTTAAGGCTACTCATTAATACTGCCACCTGATCTACCCTGGTACCAAGTGAGCCCTCACTTTTTTGTTCCATTACTTCCTTTAAATAATATTCATATACAGGATAAGAAAAAAGAGTTATAAATGTCATTAAAAAAACAACTTTCCGGATCAACTCTTTTGCATTATTACTTTTAAGAAAATAGAATAAACTGAAAAATGCAATGGCAATATAAAAAGCAAAGTTTCCGGCAAAGATACATCCCATGAAAAGTATTATCCTTATAAAAATTCTGTAACGGCATTCATAAAAAAAAGTAACAAAAAAAGCAACTGGCAGTAAACCATTACCTTTCAGCTGTATTTTATAAAACCAACCGTTATAAGAATAAACATCCCCCCATTCTCTATCCATAAAGAAAAACCTGATTGCCAGGCTCTCTTTGGGCGTAAGAAAAATTGCTATGTATAAGGCGAGGGTAATAATTAAAATAGCTTGTATAACATTCAACCATAAAAAAATATTGATTGCTTTTTTAGGTAAAACAATGAAATAAGCAAGACTAATAAAAAAAACTATCAGAAAGAACCTGAATATAAGTCCAAATGAATTTTGAAGGAATAGGGCATAAAAGATACCAGCAAAAAAGTATCCCATGGTAATCAACAGAAATATTTGGTCCGGTTTACCTAGCCTGATTATTCCGCTCGAAATCTGTCTAAATGAAAGCATGAATATTCCCATCAGGGAAATATTCATTATGAAAGAATATCTGGTAAAGGGAACATGCCTGGTAAGGAAAAAAATAAACAGAAAATAAAAGCCCATAAGTAAAGCTGACACCCCACTATTCTTATCATGCTCTATTAAATGAGACGTGCTTCCACTCATATTATTATTTTCTTTGCCTAAAATATCTAATGTCAATCATTATTTCCTTTTGCTAATGACATGACTGCTCTGAACCAGCAAATCTTTCTCCTCGAAACGAAGAAACTTCTCATCCAGCATTAACGCTTTATATTGTTGTAGTTCCTTATCAGTAGGAGTTTGCACACTTTCAAAAACTAAATTGAATCCCGCATTTTTTAGTAATTCCAAATATTCAGAATGTCTTAATCTATTCTGATAATGAAGATCTGAATTATACTTGCTCCATTGCTTATCTGAAAAAGTCAGGAAATTATATACGCTTGTATTCACATCAAAATAAGCGTAATGGTCCTTGTAGTCAATCAGGTTTGAGAAAATGCCATCTGGGGCTATAATACGATTACACTCTTTAAATATTCTCTGTATAGCATCCTTTGGAACATGTTCCAAAACAGCTGTAGTGGCAATTAAATCAAAATAGTCGTCTTCAAATTTGGTAGCAGCAGCATCCATTGGGGCAAGATAATTAATACCAAACCACTCTTTCAAATAATCAATAAGATTCTCCCTATTAAGAATATTCTCATTTATCTTAGCGAGATCAATTGAATAACGGAAAGGCATTTCGGCCTCCATCGCTTTAAGGCGCTTGATTGTATTGATCACTAGCTCCGGAAATACCAACTTTTTGATATCGCAGATGTAAATATCTCTGACGCCAACCAAACTTAATGTAATCGGAATAATTAAATCCCACCCTGCACCAAACTCAAAATACTTTATTGTTTCCACCGGTTTACCATTATATTCTTTGAATTTCGCTAGGTGCCGATCAACAATATCCGCAATTTTAAATCTGAAGTAATCATTACTGGCGGGTAGGCTTTTGAAGATCCGGGTTTGCATAAAGTAGTTCAAATGGGAACCATTAGGGATCGATGACAGGATTTTTTGGGTATACGCTTTTAACTTATAATTCATATAAGAGTTTTAATAATTATAGTTGTGATTTCATTTTCACGACATCAGCAATAATCTCCTGGTACCTCTTCGCAAAAAGATTCGTTCGTTTGCGTAGATCCATTTGTATCTGTGTCTCATCCGGGAGGTGTACTTGTTGCTGGTTAGCCCACACGTACTCCATTTTCTCTGCTAATTCAAACTCACTGGCAGGATTAAAGTATAAGGCATTGGCCGGGTTTTGCTCTTTATGTACAGAAATATCAGACAAGATAGTCAATTTACCAATGCTTTTAGCTTCCTCTACGGTTGAGCTCCATCCTTCAAATAATGAAGGATTAATCAGTGCCAGACAGTTTTCCATTAAAAATAAGACATGCGGATAAGGAATTAATCCAAGAAACTTTATATTATCTTCAAGTTGATGATCTTTTACGTATTTTAACAGATTATCAATATGATCATTATTATTCCTGAAATCATGCATTAAACCGGTTGTTATCAGTAACGGATTCTGCCCTTTTTCCTTTAAGATCCGGATTGCCTTAAACGCAATAAGGTGATTTTTATGCCTCCAAAACTGGTTCGGTAAATAAAAGAAACTACCCTCAAATTTGTATTTCTCTTCAATGTCCTTTCTTAATTCCGATGCAGCCCCAACTTTTTTATGATTGGGTTGTGAAACAAACTGCAATACCTGGATATTTTTTTCCGCTGCTTCCTTAAATGTAAGCAGATCTTTTTTTGCATCATGGCTGCTTACAACAACTGTACTGCTGTGTTTTAATACTTTCCTGGTTTGTTCTGACAAATAATTGACGGCTTTGGCATCCCATAATTCAGGATAATGCAGCCATTGAAAATCGGGAATCCAATTTACAATACCAAAAGGATGGAATCTGCTGGAGAAATCCGAGTGGGATACGATGTCAATCTTATACCGCCTTAATAAATTGATGGCAAGTGGCGTATAATTAAATAACTTACTACAAACTTTATCAAAAATCCAAAGTGGATCTTTTCTTTTCAGCAACCTGGTCTTCACAATTCTTACATACGACTGAAATAAATCTATATACTCTTTTTCTATGTCTGTGGATACAAATAAATAGATTTCTAGAGACGTATTCTTATCCTGTTGCAGGGCATAAAACAAATTCTTAAGATAATTAATTCCGCCTTTGTATTCCTTCGGAAAGTTTAACAAAAATCCAACCCTCGTCATTGATCAAGTGATTTAAAAAATTTAACATACTCATTTATTCCTGCAGCAAGATCTACTTCCGGCGACCATCCCAGCGAATATGTTTTGCTAGTTTCTGCCTGATAGAACCTGGGATCCCCTTCTTTTACAACCTGATTAAAGCGAACAGAAACCTTTTTTCCATAGCTATTAACCAATAAGCCGATCACTTCACTAATAGTGGTTCTAATCCCCCCTCCACCATTTATAATTTCAAATGTCTCTTGGCTATTCGCAACTGCTACAATTAATCTGGCTGCGTCTGATACATGAATCCAATCCCTTGTTTCATCACCAGTACCAAAAAAAACGATCTCATCCCCTGCATTTTTAACTTTATGACATGCGTCCCATAACAGTTGTTTCTTTAAACCTGCCCCATAGATCGAAAAAAACCTGATAATTGCAGCATTTAAGGAGAAATTCCGGTGATAACAATAACAAATTTCCTCTGCCATTTTTTTGTGGAAACCATACGGAGAAATTGGAGACATCGGATCACTTTCCCTGATTGGGAAATCCCCTACATTCCCCTGGACAGCCGGACTTGACGGATAAATAAATTTGCAGGTTGGATTTTCCAGCCGGATAAACTCCATAATTGCTAAAGTGCTTTGCACACTTTTCTGAAAATCTTCATAAGGATTTTCGTAGGAGAAGGCTACAGAAGCACTCCCTCCGCAATGAACAATTACGTCAAATTTCTCCCGTATATTAATTAAACTTTCGAAAGTAATAGTTGATTCTATCCACCGGTCGACACCAAATTTTTTATATTCAAATTCATACCATTTCCCATGTCCAATCCCTGTAACATGATGACCTTCATTCTTGAAAGCCAAAGCTGTATTCCTTCCTAAAAAACCATACGTACCTGTTATTAGAATCCTTTTCATTTAATTAACTTTATTTTTTAGTCATTATTACTTCAGATCGATTATCCCCAATAAGTCTATTACAAGTCTCCAAAGTCTCTGGAACTGGCATGATAAGCAATCGGAATATTTCCATGCTTCGAAACCAACATTTTCAGATACTCCTCTTCACCCGGTTGTTCGAAATCCTCATTCATATTATCTGAAACTTTTACCCAACTTTTAATTTTAAAATCATATCTTCTTATAATTTTCTGAGGATTTCCAATTACAATACTAAATGGTGGTATGTCCTTGTTTATTAAACAATCGGCTCCAATAACACTCCCATGCCCAATGGTTACATTCCCTATAACAGTAACGCCAAAACCCAACCAACAATTTACCCCTATATAAATATTATTATCGTTACTTATGCCACTTAAAATATATGGTACCGTAGGATCATTAAAATGATGATTTGCTCCTAAAAATCTGCAACCATAAGTTGTCATTACGTATTCTTTCACATTGATATTATTGCCAGTTGAGAAAAAATTATTTCGGCCGATAATGCAATTGTCTGATATAATCAATTTCTTGATTGGCTCACTTGTTCGATTATTCACTATTAACAAACTTCCATCTCCAATGGACGTATTCTTCCCGATTGAAACATTTGCCCAACCAAAAGTTTGTACAGTTCCAGCAATAAAGCTATTCTTGCCAATACATTTATTCTGAAAGCTTTTCTTTATCAGGTAGCCTCGAAATCCACTATATATTCTCTGTAGTGTAGTCCTCATCATTTATTAATTTTTTGCAAAAGCAGTTTATCCTATCATATCTCAATAACAGTAATTTATAAAGTTATATATTTATATCTTATGTAATAAGCTCGATTGCCAATCCGTCCTTAAACTACATTTTAACAATAATAATTCAATAAAAATAAATACAATACTGGTTAATATCTTTACAAAAAAAATCATTACTATATTATCTGTGAATCTAAAGTGATTGAATAAATAAGGTACTAACCCCACAATAATAAGTAAGCAAACCTGTGAAAGTATTAACTTATCAGACATTTTAGCATAAGCATGCGCTATAATATTTGAAGTCAAACTAGCCAACAATGATGCCCCTACTGCCGCATAATAACCAAATTTAGGTATAAATAGCAGATTCAGGGTAATTGAAATACCAGCTGAAATAATGATGGCTATTGAAATTACTTTCTGTTTTTTTTCTGCAAGTAATACTGTATTTAGGTAAAGGGAAGAGCCAGAAACAATTACTGACAAAACCATAGTGGGGACAATAGTTGCACCAGTTTGGAATGCCTTTGATCCAACAAAATGAAAAATCTCGGTTGAAAAAATAGAAATCCCAAACCCACCTAAATATATAAGTAATAAATAATACTTATACAACTTATCTCTAACGTTTATAAAATCAGACGTAGCATTTGCTTTAAAGAGAATAGGCTCAATGGTTTTATAAAGAGCCTGGATAATTACATTCAATGCCAGTGAGATGGTAACTGCTACAGAATAAATACCAATAATGTCCAAAGAAACAAATCTCTCCAGAATAATTCTGTCACTAATAGAAAAAATAAGATATGCAATGCTACCTGGCAGTAATGGCAAAGAAAAATACAGAGCATCTCTAAACCTCTTATAATTGAATCTTATTGGTGCATAGCCGGAAATAATTAAAAAATAAATAATCCCAAACGGAATGTTTATTAATAACCGTGCATAAAAAGAACCTATTAAGCCTTTGTGTAAAATAACGACGAATATATAGGTTGCTATGTATTGTAGAACAATACGGGAAACACTTAAAACAAAGAATCGCTTTGTTTCACTTCTTACTCTATACAGAGCCAAGGGGATAATTGAGACTACATCAAAAAAATTATTTATAATCCCCAGTAAAAAATAAGGATAAAATGGTATCTTAATTTTAAATACCTCCAAAAGCCAGGGAAATAATAAAATCTCCAGAAGTAGTAAAACTATATTTACTAAACAAATAATAGCAAATATTTCACCGATCAATTTCTGTTTATCCATATTTTCTTTCTCAAGAAAATATTGTCTAAGTACATAGGTATTAAGAGAAAGAGAGGCAATTATCATTATAAATGCCATCACGGAATTGATATAACTATTAATACCATATTCTGCAGTAGTTAAATATCTGGTCAGAATAGGTAATAAAAGAAAGGCGAGAATACGGGGTATTATTTCTCCCAATGAGTAAAACATGGTCGCCCAAACAACTTTCTTACCTTGTAAATTCACCTTAATTTATTTTTAGCTTTCTCATAAAATCAGAAAACATTACCTCATCAAATGCTTTGAAAAAATAACCTTCCTCATACTTTTCTTTACTCCCGCATTTCTTCAACGCAGCTCTTAACTCATCTGCATTATTTATAAAATGTACATTGGGCAAACCTGCCAATTCTTCTTTTGAAAGAGAGTCGTATGTTGCGTAAACAATTCCGCAGCGCTGTGCCTGTAATGCTTCAAAAATAGCAGTCGATTTAATTACAAGTATGGCCTCCACCTTTTTTAACAAATCTCCGATTGAATATTCGTTTGTAATAACTCTTACATTCTTATAAGACGTGAACATCGATGAAAAATAAGCAGCTTCCGACCACTGATTAGGATGTAACTTAAAGAACACTGGCAGTGCTGTATTCTCCTTTACAAAATCCAATATCAGGTCTTTAAGCTTTTCTCCATAAATATTTGCACTGGCAACCAGTAACCCATTAGCAACCATTCCATTAGGTTCATGTAAAACACTTTGGTAAAACGCAGTATTGCCAATTGGAATTATTTCTTTAACCGGCAGAAAAAGTGAGCGGGTCCAGTAATCAGAAAAAGTACAGAAAAAGTCAGGCAGAATAATTGCGTCCGACGGGTAGTCAATCTTCGGATTATAGCTGTATGCAACATGGGCATTTTCAATCAACCCATGTTGAAATTCAGTAACCGGTATGTTATGAATCTTCGCAGCCTTGAATAGTCCTTTTTGTATGCCGCTTTGAGTAAGAAAAATGGCTTTGAACTTTTTCCTCCTGAAAAGTGCATTATAAAAAAAGAGATCGGCTTTATAGATCTTAATTGCGTTATTAATAATTTCATTATTTAACTTTGGAAGAACGCCAAACTCCTGCTGTATGACATCGATAAGTGCTGAATAATCCTCACTCCGATAACTCCTGGACAATAAGGCACAAATAGGATTTTTATATACGCTGACCGAATTGGAATAAAAAAGTTTGTACCTCGCAGGTTCTATAACCTCAAGAATAAGGCTATCATTATGATATCGGCTTAATACGTCATTAATATTCTGATCA
Source organism: Chitinophaga sp. G7 BAM 1005 (assembly GCF_057126945.1). Classification (NCBI taxonomy): domain Bacteria; kingdom Pseudomonadati; phylum Bacteroidota; class Chitinophagia; order Chitinophagales; family Chitinophagaceae; genus Chitinophaga; species Chitinophaga sp. G7 BAM 1005. The sequence continues at coordinate 6,569,711 of NZ_CP181478.1, forward strand.
TAAAATTTGCCGGCAGCGGTTCTATTTCTCGAAGATGTTAGCATCAAAAATTGATGCTTCCCCGAGAAAAACATTACAAGCAATCTAAGCAAACGTCCGAATGCATCAATTTTCCTGAGTATTGAATTTCTTTCTTCAGCGACCGCGGCAAACTTGACATTTTTGTTCTTTATCACATTGAAGATATCATACCTGATAACATCCCAAATGAATATTCCCTCCCTGTTCCGGATCTCAAATAGTTTATGCTTATACTCAAAAGATTGAAAACGTTGCCAGTTAAAACTATCCATAATCTGGAATATTATTATTCATAATTCTTTTTGCTCGCTATTAGAAATTCAGCCCATTCCCAATCCAATGGCGTGTCCAGGTCAACAGACGAGTATTCATCCATTACTACTTTCTTTACCCTCGAAAAAGCGGCCAATGATTTTCCTCTCAATTCCGCTACGTTTATTACATATATAGCCCCGTTATACTGCCAAACCATGGGACAATCCTGTCTTCTAACATAATTCCCAGGCTTGGACTTTTCCAGAAAACCACGCTCATTTTCTTCGAATAAAACGTAATAGGGATTGGCAGCAGTTTCCTTTACAGACACTACCATTTCAATGCTATCATTATACAAGTCAAGCGCGGCTTTCACATCTGTGGCCTTTCTAAATGGTGAGGTGGGCTGTAGTATCACCAGCGTATCGTAATATATGCCCTTCCCAGCATAATAATCAAGCGCATGCAAACACACTTCATAAGTGCCCGACGTATCAGTAGCCAATTCAGCAGGTCTTACAAAAGGTACAGCTAAACCATAGCTGGTAACTGTTTGAATTATTCCCTCATCGTCTGTAGACACACAAATATCTTCATCGTTAACAAAAGTCCTGGCAATATCGATACTATAATTAATCAAAGGCTTATTATTCAAAGGCTTTATATTTTTACCCGGAATACCTTTTGATCCACCTCTTGCCGGTATTAAAAATAATGGCTTCATATTAAAGTTTAATATGCTTAATGTCCTGTTGAGCCTGTGCAAAATCCTGAGGCTTCCCTATATCCAACCAATAACCAAGGATGGGATAATGGGCCACTTTTCTCTTTTGCTGGATTAATAGCTCCATAAAATCTGTTGCATTAAAAAACGTTCCTTTAACCAGGAAAGATAAAAGTGATTTTTTAAACAGATATATTCCCCCATTCGAATAATAGCTGTAGGTTGGTTTCTCATCAAATGAAATGACATCGCCATCCTGAATCTGGAGTACCGCATAGGGTACTTTAACCTGATAAGGAATACTGGCAATCATGAGATCCGCTCCTGATGCGAGATAGGATTTATAAAAATCAACCAGATCGATATTGGTAAGGATATCAGAATTCATTAACAGGATATGCTCTCTTTTAAACTCCTCAACCAAACCAAGCGCGCCAAAAGTACCTAATGGCTTATCCTCCTCCACATACTCTATATTTATGCCCTTCTCACTGCCGTTTCCAAAATAGGACTTAATCTGATCTCCAAGGTATCTGACTGATATAACAATACGCTCAATCCCAAAAAAGTTTAACCTGTCGATATTATGCTCTATAATTGGCTTATCCCCTACTTTTAACAAAGGTTTGGGACAATTATCAGTTAAAGGCATAAGTCGTTCCCCGCGTCCGCCGGCCATTAAAACCGCCTCTAGTGGTAACAGGAAGGATTTGAGGCGTAAATTAAGGATAGTGATGACCTGATGAGATTCATTTAAGATAGGGATTATCTTAAGATTTCTTTCTTTGTATAACTCAAGTTGCTCAATGGAGTAGTTATCGCTGGCAATATAAGTTGGGTTGGGTTGAATAAAATCTGTGAGAATTGCGTGCAGATCCAGCCCCCTGATAAACCCTCTTCTTATATCTCCATCTGTTAATGACCCGATCAGACGATCTTCCTCATCAATAACAAATAATATAGCATCTGCAGCTAAAGTATTGAGCCTCGAGAGTGCATCTCTTACCGTCTCACTATGCTGAATTAAATGCTTACGATAATCCATCAACATGTTTTATCCTTAAATTTAGTTAATTTGAAATGTTATTGTCTGTTAAGCAACTTTGTACTGAAACATCCGAAAAACTACAAATCGTAAAATCTTTTTTTAAGTATGGTTTGTAACGAAACGCTTTTAAGTACCCTGATGATCTTTTCGGAAGCATTCCCACTGCCGTATGGGTTTTCAACATTACTAATATCTGATATAAACTCAGGCATTAGCGCCCGATTCACAGCTTGCTTAACGCTATCATAGTTCGGTTCACAGTCAATAATGCTGGCTGCCCTCATCCGGCCTAACTGACGGTCACCGATATTTACTGTTGGCTTCTTAAAAGAAGGTACTTCCAGTATACCGCTTGAGGAGTTACCCACTACCGCATCCATAAATTGTAAGGCGGAAAGATATCTCAATTGTCCCAGCGATGTAAAGGCAATTGCTTTTCCTGCGTTGGCTGAAACATACTCATCAATAAGCTGGTTTATAATTCGTCCATCCGTATCTGCGTTTGCCTTGGTAAAAATCAGCTTTGCATCCTTAACTTCGTCCAAAACACGTAATAATGTACGGAACTGGTATTCCGCCGAAGCGATCTCTAATGTAACCGGGTGAAAAGTGATCAGCAGATTTCTTTCTCCTAAGCTCCAGTTTATCTGTTGTTCAAATTCAGACCTGCCTAAAAGTTTAAGTTTGTTAATGCTTTCTATTCCAAGGGCGCCTACATTAAAAACCCGCTCAGGTTGTTCCCCCAATTGAATAACCCTTCTGGCATAAACTTCAGTAGCCGTAAAATGCAATTGCGACATTTTAGTAATTGAATGTCTTATCGATTCATCAATTACACCTTCTGTGGTTTCACCTCCATGACAATGAGCTACAGGAATACGACTGATCATGGCAGCAGTAGCAGCAGCCAGAATCTCAAACCTGTCACCCAATAATAACACAAGGTCGGGCTGCAACTCTGAAAACGCTTCTCCCATGCTTATAATCCCCAACCCCAGACTTTTATTGATGCCAATGGTCGAATCAGAGGACAAAAGCATTTCTACTTTTTTGTCTATCTTAAAACCATCTGCTTCAATCTGACGATAAGTAAGGCCAAATTCCGGAGACAGATGCATTCCTGTAACAAGCAATTGTAACGCTACCTCATGATCTTCAGCAAGCTGCTTTATAGTCCAGTACAAAAGACCATATTCGGCCCTTGTACCCGTTACCACACAAATTTTTCTTTTACTACTCATAAAGTAATGATCTCATCTGGTTGAAAATCCCTGCTCGCTGCGGTGCCTATCACACGGTCCCATTCCATTGGACTAAGCCCAGTGCCCGGACGCTTTACTTCCAGATTATCTTCAGATAATACTTCCCCCTTGCTGATATTTCTTCCTGCCACAATACTTTTACGTACAATATCAATATTCTTCATCTCTGATTCAGAAGGCCTTTTAATTCCGTCCCCCAAAGCCAGTTCTATATTACGTATCGCAGCAACCATGCTATTTAACTCCTCCGGATCCAGTGATGCAGCATGATCAGGCCCTTTCATCTGTTTATCCAGTGTAAAGTGCTTCTCTATCACAGTAGCTCCTAAGGCAACTGCTGCGATCGGTATTTCTATTCCCAGTGTATGATCTGAATACCCTACCCTTACACCAAGCTCATCCCGCATGGTTATCATAGCCCGAAGGTTTACATCTTTCATAGGAGTAGGATACTCTGTATTACAATGCAGAATAGTAATACGATCCTTGTCGGCCCCGTTTTCAACGAGTATATTTACGGTGTTAACAACTTCCTCCAAACTTGCCATACCAGTTGAGACTATAAGATCCGGGAAATTTTTCGCCATTTCCCTTAAATAAGGGAGATTAACAATTTCACCCGATGGAATTTTCCCTATCGTAATTCCCATTCTCTTTATGAGCTCTACACTCTTAAAATCAAATGGGGTAGACAAAAAACCTATTCCTCTTTGCAAACAATAATCCTGGAGCAGCCAATGATCCTTTTCAGATAACTCCAGCTTCTTTACCATATCCAGCTGGCTTTCTGCCGACTGTGTATTTTCAATCTGATAAGTGGCTTTAGGAGCATGCCGGGAGATTATTTTCTCAGCGATAAATGTCTGAAACTTCACATAGTCGGCTCCTGCTTCAGCAGCCTTGTCAACTAGTTGTTTTGCAAGTTCAATACTTCCATTATGATTAACTCCAGCCTCTGCTATAATGATTACTTTTGACATCAGCCAATTCGTTTAATGGGATTTCCAACGTACATCCCCTGTTCATTAATATTTTTGTAAACCGTTGCGCCAGACCCGATAATTATATCGTCATTGATTATAATTCCATGTTTTACAATAACACCACTACCTACAAATACGCTATCACCAATCCTGCAGCTTCCATTTACCATAGCCCCGGTAGAGATATGTGAATGACTCCCGATAATAACATCGTGCTCAATATTTGCGTTAGTATTTATAATGCAGTTATCGCCCACCTGTGCCGCTGCATTTACTTTTGCACCGTGCATTACAAATGTACCGGTACCAATTCTGGCATGAGGCGAAACATATGCCAAAGGAGAAATAACTGTAGCAATATTTGCATTATAGCCTTTAAGCAAATCAAAAATGCGTTTTCGGGGCACCGCATTCTTAACCTGACCAACCGTAATGGCAAACCAACAATCGTTGGATAACCAATCTGAAATATTCTCATCTGTACCAATCACCTCATAATTCAAAATCCTGGTTCCAATAGATTGAGCAGGATCAAGTATCCCTTTTATATTAAACCGTCCTTCCTGTTCGATGACATCAATACATGACTTTGCATGTCCACCTCCACCTATCAATATAAGATTTGCTTTCATCCGCAGGAATATTTATGATTTTTCAGGGAGTTGCTGAATTGAGTAATTAGTGCCAGGAAAAATTGAATACAGATTTATAAACTTTACTGACATTTATTAAGACCTGAAACTACTCGGTAGGTTTACTACCCTCTCTTCCAACCATATCGCCGTATCCAGAGTGCCTGTCTGGCAAGCTTTATACATTGGTAACTTACTCATCAGTTTCCATATGGGCCGTGTCATTACCTTAGCGTTATTACTAAAAGCCAGAAATGACTCCTGTTGTTCAGTATCCGGGAAAATAATAGAATTCAGCCAATAGTTTGCTTTACCTTGCTCTATTTCCTTTACAAACTTTATATCAGAGCTCCTGAAAAATGTATTATATAACTCAGCTAATTCTCTTTTATTGGCAAGAATTTTATCTAATTGCTCTAACTGTGCGCACGCAAGTGCCGCATTTAAATTTGGCATCCGGTAATTATAACCAATTTCATCGTGCATAAATTCCCAGGAATGTGGCACCTTGGCAGTTGTAGATAGATGCTTTGCTCGCTGGGCAATTGTTTCATCGTTAGTTATAATGGCGCCACCACCACCACAAGTAACTGTTTTATTACCATTAAAACTAAAAGTACCCAATTGACCGAAATTACCCGTATGCACTCCTTTATAGTAGCTACCAAGAGATTCTGCAGCATCTTCCACCAAAACAATATTATATTTTGAACAAATAGCTGCGATTTCATCAATTCTTAAAGGAAATCCAAAAGTATGCATTGGTAAACAAGCACTGATTTTTCGGCCCGACTGCTTATTTATACATTCCCCCGCATCATTTAACACCGCAAATTCATGGAGAAATGTTTCAAGAGCAACCGGCGACATTCCCATAGTATCCATATCCACATCCACAAATACCGGAATCCCTCCGGCATGACTAATAGCATTAGCTGTAGCAACAAAAGTAAGTGGTTGGGTAATTACTTCATCTCCATGCTTTACATTCGCAAGTATTAGCGCCAGATGTAAAGCAGTAGTTCCATTCACAGTAGCAATGGCAAATCTGGCACCCGTTATTTCCTTCATCATTTCCTCAAAACGGACCACGTATGCACCTACAGAAGAAACAAAAGTGGATTCAATTGTATCTGAAAGATATTTTTTTTCATTTCCTCCAAAATAAGGAGCATGTAAAGGAATAAAATCTTGCGACTGCCCGAATGTAGATCTGATAAAATCTATTATTCTTCCTCTTTCCATATCTTCCATTCTATATATTATAAATATTAGCCTTATAACTGCGTAGATTATCTTCCTGGCGGAACCACTCAATTGTTTCCTTTAAACCAGCTTCAAACGAATACTGCTGCCGCCAATTAGTATGCTTGCTGATCTTTTCTTTTGATCCGTACAACCGGAATACTTCACTCTTGGCTGGCCGGATTCGTTCGTCATCCTGCAATATTTTTGCGGCAGGATTGATGATGTTGATCAGCATGTCTGCAAGTTCTCCGATACTGATCTCAGACTGAGTGGCAATATTACAATCCTGACCAATTAACGTATCTGATTTCGCTATTTCTATAAACCCATTTACCGTATCTTTCACATAAAGCAGATCTCGTGTCGGAGATAGATCTCCAAGTTTAATTTCTGTTTTGCCATTCAATAACTGCGATATAATGGTAGGAATAACAGCCCTTGCAGATTGACGCGGACCATAGGTATTAAATGGTCTGACAATAGTAAGTGGCAGATCAAAACTACGATAAAAGGACTCAGCGATACAATCCGCACCAATTTTGGAAGCTGAATAAGGAGACTGCGGCTGGCGGGAATGCTTCTCATCTATAGGAATATATTGCGCCGTACCGTATACTTCGGAAGTAGAAGTTACCAGAACACGCTCTATCCCAAGATCTTTTGCAGCCTGTACAATATTTAAAGTGCCCTTTACATTGGTATCAATATAAGAATCAGGAGAGTGATAACTGAATGGAATAGCTATGAGCGCTGCAAGATGAAAAACAATATCTACATCTTTCATGGCAGTTCTCACTCCATTTGGATCTCTTATGTCGCCTGCAAATATCTCTATTGCAGACAATTCTTCTTTGGATAAAGTATCCAGCCATCCCCAGCTATTGAATGAATTATAATAAACAAATGCTTTCACCCGGGCCCCCTCGCTAATTAACTGCTGCACCAGGTGGCTTCCGATAAAACCATCCGCACCAGTCACTAATATTCTTTTATTTCTAATTTCCATATACCAGTTCAGTTCTTATAATCTAGTTAGTTTGTTTACCGTATATTTTAACCACATTATTCTTTTACAATATCATTCAATATCTTTCTGCAGATAAGATAAAAAACAATTATTACACCTCCCATAAAGCCACCTAAGATGATGCCGGTAAGCTTACTGAGCTTTATCTTTTGCAGTGGGTATATCGGAATATCAACAATCTGAATTACCGGCGTTTCCTGTTCCATTGATATTTTGGTATACTCCAGATTCTTAATAACCTCTCCGTACATTGTTTGCAATACCATTTTATCCCTCAATGCAAATTCGAGATTTACACCCGCCACCTGTTTAGCAGGATTTAAATTGAGATCCTGTGTAGCTGCGGCGGAATATGTTTTGCGGTTCAACAGTATTTCTAATGAATCAGCCTGCATCTGTAATCTTTCAACGTTTGCCCGTACTTTCTTTGTTTTGGTATTTACATAAAAGGATACAGCCTCATTCACCAGAGATTCAGTAAATGTTTTAGAAAAAGCCTCATCTAAAGTTGTACAGGTAACAGATATAAAATTATATTGCTTCGCGGTTTTATCTATATTAAGATTGGCATTCAGAATGTTATTATAAATGATTTGTAAAATACTATCCTGCTTGAGGGTAAAAGAACTCCTCTGTTGTCCCAGAGGAAAATGAAGCGCTTTCATGGCCGGGTCGTTCCAACCTTTTCTCAGTCCATTAAAGTCAATATATTTCTCAGCTAATGTTATTCTTTTACCATCTGATACAATAGAAGAAAGAAGCGTCTTCTCAATCATTAAACGTGATTTTAAAAACACCATAATATTATCTCCCTCAAAAATACCACTTCCACCACCACCGGAAAGATCAATTCCAAACTGACTGGCCATTCCCATATATGCCCCTAATGAATTAGAAGCATTGTCCTCCATCACAAAAGTAAGCTCCGCCTTATAAGTTGTTTTTTTCTTATAGGCGTACGTCAAACCCAAAGCGCCACCTAAAAGTGCAAACAAAAGAATGATAATCTTTTTGCTCCATAAATATGATATCCATCCCTGGACTGTTAAAATTACAGCCTTCAAAGAAAGCTCCTGCTCCCAATCTTCTGATTTTCTGGCTTGATAGGGTGAATCCATTAATACTACTTTTATTTTTCTTAGACAAAGTCAACACTTACTTAACACGGGTCATTATAGTAACTATAATCAACGCAATAGAAGCTATACTGCTACTTAACCCGATAATTTCCTGCCCCGACAAACCTTTTTTCTCCTTCCTGCTTGGTATATAAACTTCAGCACCAGGCTTTATTTTGGGATACTTGTTAAAGAAAAATACTTTCCTTGTGCTTTTTACTTCTCCGTTGGGATAAACAATATAACTACGCCTTTTTAAGGCTGCGGAAGTAAACCCACCTGCTCCTCTTACATAATCTCTGAAAGAATAGCTGTTATCATAGCGAATCTTTTTAGGAAAATATATTTCACCAAGCATCTGCACTGTCTGTAACTTTTTAGGGATTTTCAGTACATCCCCTTCTTCCAATAAAATGTCATACTTGGATCCCGGCTTTTTAAGAACATCATCGAGATTAATGCCGAGTAATTGATACTTTCGTTCCATCATGTTTCTCACACTTGATATGCTGGAACTATCTTCTAGCTTATTATAGAATAAAGCCAGTTTACTATCCAATAATGCGCTATCACTGCTATTGATGTATGTTTTACGGAGTAATACCGCGCCTTCCGCAAAAGCCTCTGGTTTAAGACCTCCAGACCTCTTAATTAAATCAGATATGTGTTCAGTTTTATTTACGATGGTGTACTGACCAGGATAAACAACCTGCCCTTCCACGAGAATATTGGACTGTTCATTATAAGCGGGAGACTTGCGAATAACGATCTCATCAAATGGTTCCAACAACACCTGCTCTCCTGCAATGCTGCTTAAATCCGCATTAATGTCAAACTGCCTAATAATAGCCCTGGCACTGTCCTTACTATTATAATCTCCTCTTCTTATCCTTCTGGACACTTCCACATGTTTCAATGATGCTGCATCCTTAAGCCCACCGGAAAGTAACACCAAATCTTCCAATCGCATACTATCAGCATAAGGAAATACACCCGGTCTGTTCACTTCTCCTCCAATGCTCACTGAATATTGCTGTCTCAGATCAAGTTTAGAAAATACAATCACACTATCTTCCTTCTTAACCGGAATATTGGATTTACCACTGATAATATCCTGTACATTAAAGCTTATGATAGCCGGAGTGAAGTCATCCTGTAAACGGCGAATAATGCCACGATTTAGGGACGCTTCTTCTCTAACGCCATCCGCTTTTTTAATCAAATCAGCCACCGTCATTCCTGGCTCCATCCCATAATTCCCCGGATGAAAAACAGCTCCGCTGATAGTTACCCGGTTACTAAAACGATTCAAAATAGAATCTATAAAAAACTGATCTCCTGACTTAAGTTTAAAAGTCGCGATCTGATCGGCCGAGACATTAATCACTTCCCGCTCTTTATTATTGATGCGGTATCCCGTTATATTTTCTTTGAAAGAGCCATCCGTATACCCGCCTGCATAATCCAATATATTCTGCAATGTTTCATTTTCCTTTGCCTCGAAAATTGCTGGTCGCTTAACTTCTCCAATTAACTCAACCCGAGTTTTATATGGATTCACCTTTACAATATCCTGATCCTGTAACACAATATTATTAGTAAGGTCTCCCTGGGTGAGAAAATCATACAGGTCAAACGTAGTAGCTACATGACCGTTGCGGATCACTTGAATATTACGAAAGGAACCATTATCATCAGGCCCTCCGGATACATATAACGCATTGGCTACTGTGGCTAGTGATGGTAAAGTATACGTTCCCGGCCGCTGAATTTCCCCTATAAGTAATACTCTTATACTACGGATATTACCAAGTGATATTTGAACAAAAGTTTGACCATTGGAAATAGTGGAATATATCGTTGACAGTTGCTTAGTAATCCGTGTTTTAGCCTCTTCAATTGTCAAGCCATTTACATAAACAGGTCCGAGGTTCGGAATACGGATATACCCTTCCGAAGTAACTGTAAGTTTATGCTGTACCTCAGCATAACCATACACGTCAATCATTACCTGGTCATCTGCAGCCAGTCTATAATTGGAGGGAGTAGGTATTCTCAGATTCGGCTCAAAAGTCAGATTCTTGTTTGTAAATAACTCCGCGCCAAATATCTTCTTCCGCTTAATTTCAGAGGGACTCGCATTTTGTCGGAATAGATCTACCTGACTGGTATCCGAATCATTGAATGACCTGCCTGAATATTGATTATCCTGCTGAAAGATCTCCGTGCTCTTCTTTTTATCCAGTGACTTATCCAACCCCATCATCTGTATCCTTGTCTTCAACTTCTCTGCTTCAGCCGGAGGCACACCCTTTTGCTCCGCATACGAGTCAATATCATCCATAGACATATTATTCTGTTTCATCTCAGCAACAATCCGCCTGATCTGATCATCTGATAAATTATCTACGTTTACTTGCTTTATTTGAGCTGGGGACGGTACCTGTGCCATTACACAAAACCCTACAAACAGGAACAGTTGGACCAACAGTATTTTTCTTAACATGTATAATAGGATCTAAACTTTCTCGAATACCTTTTTTGGAAACAATCTTATCCGGCGCCGGCCAAATAAGGTGCAAATCTATTAAAAATAACATATAAATGTTAGTTCCTAACACTTTTAACCTGAAAACCTTATGAGCTGTCTGATATACGTTTAAACATCTTTCCGGGTGTTGGACTCACCCTTACGCAAATATGCATCCAAATATCACCTGGCCCTTAATTTTAAGTTATTTATAATATGTGAATATTATTAATACAATAACCCAATCTTTTTTTCTCTCTTTTACGTTAATGTAATAGAGAGTCACCTGTATTTACCTGTTTTAGAAAATTTGGATCACAACTTAAACTACCACCTGTTTTACCGATCTAAGTACTGGCATAAGACAAATTGCTTGAAAATCAATTAAAATAACGGAAAAAAGTCATGTATTAACCGCCCCCAAGGCATCCTTAGAAAACGTCTTTTACCCCCTTTTTTGTTTAAATTAGTTAAGGCAAAACTTAAACATTATGTCGTCTGTTGAATTTAACACCTTGCTTGTCGGAAACGCTGATTTCCTGAAACCCTTTGCTTTTACACTCACCAAAGATGCCGAACAGGCAAAAGATCTTTATCAGGAAACCCTTTTCAGAGCCCTGTCCAACCGGGAAAAATACCTGGAAGGCACAAATATCCGCGCCTGGCTATTCACCATTATGCGGAATATCTTCATAAATCATTACCGGAAAAAATTGAAACATCGCACCGTCGCAGAACCCAGCGCCAGCGAATTCTTTATAAACCACCACCAGAATATCGTCAGCAATAAAGCGGCCTCTAACTTACAAATGAAAGATATCCATGTGGCAGTCTACCATCTGCCGGGCATCTTCAAGAAGCCATTTATGCTTTACTATGAGGGTTACAAATACTTCGAAATTGCCAATATGCTGAAGGAACCACTGGGCACCATCAAAAGCAGAATACACTTCGCCCGGAAAATTCTCAAATCACAGGTCCCCAGGCAATAATCCCCTACCCGTACCGGAAATCCCAACACACAGCTATCCAGCCCAAAACGCCGGAACAGCATTGCTATGAACGGGGATAACCGTACACCAGGCGCAGATAATGCTCTTTGAGGTGCGACTGGAAATAGAAAGCAGTAATCATTATAATAGCAGCTGCACAGAGGAATGCAGGATGAGGCCAAACATAATAACCCGCCAGGCACAATACCAGGTAACGTGCATACTCCAGGTAAAAGACCCATTTCTTCTGCTCCATAATTGCTCCACAGTTGATCAGTGTAAGCAGGATCAGCAGGGTTACGCATACCTGTATAAATACCGGCACATAGTGCTCCAGCAACAAGAAGGAAAATAATACAATCAAGGTGGCCACAATCTGCCACAGCACATAATTAAACAATTTGGGCGCCTCCGTGATATGAGGATTACGCAGGAGGAACTTTTCTTCCAGGATCTTCCGCGCCCCTGGATCTACATTATCCGGTTTGCCAAAAACGATCCGCAACTTGTTCCTCCAGCCTTTCGCCTGCCGGGCGGAATACAACATCTCCAGGATGAAGTGGAAATGCTGCCACAAAAAGCTATTGCTTTCCAATGGCTTGGTTAAACCATACACCGGCTCCTCTTCTTCCTTTACAAAAGTGCCAAATAATTTATCCCATATTATAAATACATCACCGTAATTCTTATCAAGGTATTGCGGATTGCTCGCATGATGCATCCGGTGATGCGAAGGCGTTACCAATATATATTCCAGTATCCCCAGCTTGCCAATGGTGCGCGTGTGAATAAAAAAAGGATACAATCCATGCACCAGCAGCATACTGGTGATCATGGCAGGAGGAAATCCGATCACAGGAAGTATGGCCCAGAAACCGGTACGTATGAAAGCCTGGAACACCGTAATCCGTGCAGATACAGTGTAATTAAATTCCTCACTCTGATGATGCACCACATGCGCACACCAGAACACGGTCACTTCATGCGCCAGCCGGTGATACCAGTACCAGATAAAATCCGTACAGATCAGCAACGCCACCCATAACAATACACTGGATTTAATATCAAAAATGGCAAAATGACGATACAGGTAATCGTATACAAAATAAAAAAGACCTACTGTAAACATATCCAGTAAGCGCTCTGCAATACCCACACTCAGGTTGGTAATAGAATCATTAAACTTGAAATAAGTCTTTCCGTTTTTTCGCGCCACCAGGTATTCTAACCCAATAAAAGTCAGGAAAAAAGGAACTGCCAATGCCAGGTAGTTTAAATGCACTTGATATAATTTAAAATCCGGAAATCGAAATAGTAAGACATAGGCTAATACACGACGCCCGCCCATGCATAGGTTTATTGGTAAAAACTGGTGGTGGTAAATTGCCACAATGATAAGGAATAAAATTTAATTATCCTACTATTTTACTAGACTAATAAAAACGAAAGGCGGAAACAACTTCCGTCGTTATCCGCCTTCGCTTCATTGCATATATTTTTATCAGTCTTCCGGAGGTCCGCCATCAGCCATCCGCACCACTTTGGGCACAAACTGACCAATCACTTCCACCAGCGCTGTTTGCGCCGCCATTACCGTATCAATATTTTTATACGCGCCAGGCGCTTCATCCAATCCACCTCCGATCAGTGTTACACCGTGTTCCTGCAACTGTTGTTTCAACACTTCGTTGGTGATAGATGACTTTGCCTTCGTACGCGACATTAATCTTCCGGCGCCATGCGAGGCAGATTGTAAGCTACCGGCTTCACCCCTTCCGCGCACAATGAATCCCGGTGCTGTCATGGATCCGGGGATTACCCCCAGTACTCCCTTTCCCGCCGGTGTTGCCCCTTTCCGGTGCACAATCACTTCTTTCCCCTGGTACATTTCTTTCCAGGCAAAATTATGATGATTCTCCACCCTCGCCAGCAAAGTAGCGCCCATAGCGGCAATCAGGTGTTTATGGATCAGGTGGTGACAAGCAGACGCATAGTCACCTGCCAGGTTCATCGCCAGCCAGTACTCCTGCCCTTCCGCCGTATCCAGATCCAGGTAAGCCAGGTGCTTTGCATGTTCCGGCAACGGACAAATCTCTTTTGCAAGCTGCGTATAATGTCCCGCTATCTGCGCACCCATTCCGCGTGAACCGGAGTGGGATAATAACGCCACATACTCGCCGGGCGCCAGCTGCCATTCATTCTGCGGATCGGTAATCGTTGCAATTCCCCATTCCACGAAATGGTTGCCGGAACCAGATGTTCCAAGCTGACCCGCCGCCTTATCAAACAGGTTCTTGACAAACTTTATCTCCTTAAATTCACTTCTCTCCAGCACCGGGTCCGCCTCCCGTTTCTTCCACTCCGCCCCGGCGCCGAATTTGGTGAAGGTCATCAGCTGCTTTGTATACGATGTTTCATTCATCAACAACGTTTGCACCGGCAAATCCAGGACGCTCAGACACATACGGCAACCAATATCCACGCCAACGCCATATGGTATCACCGCGTTATCTGCCGCCAGTACACCACCTATCGGCAATCCATATCCCTGGCGGGCATCCGGCATTAAGGAACCGGCAACGGCAACGGGTAAACGAACAGCGTTATTCAATTGCTTCACAGCGCCTTCTTCTATATATGATGCTCCGTAAACGGAATAAGGCACAGGCGTTTCACGCAAGGCAATGACTGCCGGCGCGGCAGGAACCAACAGTTCCCGGGCTATTTCACCCAGCATGGCGTCATCTGCATATGCAGCTGGATCGGCCAATACTTTGGTTAATAATTCAATGGCTTCTTCTTCCGTATAGTGTCTGTAATGTTTTTCTATAACATCCATAGCTATACGAAAAACAGGGCTTTGGGGGTAACCTATCTCCAGTAATTTTTTACCATTGATTTTTAAACTTGACATAAAGGGTTAATTTTATTCGTACCATTCTTCCTGCAGCAGCTGCTGCAGGGTATACTGCTTAAATTGATATTTTATCTTACGCTCCGGCAACCATTTTCTCCGGCCGGACTGCTTGCTCCTGGTAAGGCTCCAGATCTTAGGTTCCAGCTGACTCCGCTTCAGGAAATTATCCAGCTGATCTATCTCCGAACGCAGCTCCGGCGCCGTTACCCGCTGTTTGGTGATCATATTGGGACGCACCTGTAATACAAATCTCCAGGGTTCTTTTACAACAAAATACTTTAGCTGATCAATACCGTTTTTACAATAACGTACCCGTTCTTCAAAACAATTTATCTCCTTTGGGGTGAGTTTCATTTTTTTAAAATGATAATCCGCGGGTTGCAACAATTGCTGCTCTCTTAGCACCTGTATCTTTCTTCCTCTCCTTCGCTTTTTAACCTTAAAATCTTTACGGTGACTATAATCATACGTATTGATCTTCTTCAACAGCTCCTGGAAAAATTCACCGTCCCGGCTTCTGGCCACATCCTCCCGTAAAACAAAGTAACGCTTGTAACCTTTCATCACCGGTGGATCCAGCGCTGTATAGCCCCGCCGATTCCATGCCTGCCACAATTCCTTTTTCTTTCTGTTGTATTGAAGTAGTTGTTTGTCGTATTGTTTAAGCGCATCGCGCTTTCTGCGCCTCCACGTTCTTATCCGTGAGGCAGCCATATAATTTTCGATCTCCTGATTGTCCATAATCAGTAATTAAATTTTCAATATTGTTTACGCTGCTGATATATATGGACAATTGATTTCTTTTCATTTTTATTAGTTTTTGTAAGATGAATAAATAGTATTACGCGATCTCTTCCAGCATTTCCCGTCTGAACCCGATCACATGTTGCCTGGTTTCAAATGAAGGCTCATGCTGATTTGCAATTTCTGCAATGGTCATCGCCTTATTGATCACCGTATCAAAACCCATGTGTTTTGATAACGCCTGTGCTTTAGCTGCAGACAAGCGTTTGAACTCATACTTTGCAATCAGCCGGCCCTTACGTAGCAAGGCACTGTCAATAGCGGATAAATCACTGTTGAAGGAACATACCAGTTGTATATTCAAACAATCTGCCAGCAATCCATCCGATAGGTTTAGCAGGTTGGAAACGGAAGAGTTACCGGAAAACTTACGATCCATAATTACATTTTCGGCATCTTCAATGATCACCACACAATTGGGATTATCAATCAGCAGTTCCATGAACTCAGGATTCATAATGTTGTTCGCCAGGTCCGGTGAAACAAAAAGCACCCGCTTCTTTATCCGGCCTATCAGGTAACGCAGGTAGGTGGTTTTACCTGTTCCCGGCAAGCCATGCAGCAATACGATCCCCTTGTCTTTATCCTTCTTCAGCCGCTGTTGTATTATCTTATCTATCTCCTTAAAATCATCTTCATAAAACTTACCTATATCCAGCTTGGTACGTTTTATTTCCAGGCTTTTCAGCTCCAGTCCCTTACGTCCGCTGGTGATGAGGTTAATTTCATGAGGCTCCCTGCGTTGTTTCTCTTTATAACGTGTAACCATTTCCGTTACCTCAGATACAAATGCAGGAATAGTGCCGTTGTGCAATATCTCACACCACGATTGCCAGAACGCCACCACGCTGTTATTATTCAGTACAAACAGCGTTTGGTTATGCTTATACTTTTTCTTTTTACTATCGTAATCAGTATAGCGGTGCGTATGAACAATTATACTTTCATATTTCTTCGCAAAGGCAGCGGCGGCTTTATCACCATCTACTTCATAAATGTTATTGATATCGGGAATAGCACTAAAATTAACAGTATACACTCCCTTCGGGGCAAAATGTTCGCCGTCTGTGATATCTATGTTATTATTAACTATATGCTCCATATTTCTTGATCTCTTTAATGTGATTGCCTTCTGATGATAAAGATTTCCCGGAACCAGGCCGGTCCCGGGTAAATCGTATTTATCATGGGGTAAATTACAGGTTATCCTTCTGATAACCTGATGATAAGGGGTTAAAAATGCAAACAGAGACGAAAAAAAATATCTTAGAAAGGAGATGAAAGCGGAGCAGGATTACTCCGCCTGCCTGTTTTTTATGTACCTCCTCAAATAATCTTTATACTGCCGCATAAAAAAACCCGGTCTGTTTAAAACGGACCGGGTCATATAACGTTAACGCATACACTACGTTAAGACATACCTCGTCCGTTTAGCATTAATTGAATTAATGCTATCTCTAAACCATTTACTGCGGCGGATTTGAACCCGTTCTGTTATTCCCGGTAAATTCATCATTTCAATAAATCGATAACAAAAAAGCCCGGATCCATAGACCCGGGCTGCTGTTATATTTACAAATATTTTTTATCTACCTGTAACCATAAAACGCCCGGAATCCGCGACCATCTTGCCCGAGGCAAGGTGTTGCGTTGTCCATATGTAGATTAATGCGTTTCATGTTTATCAATTTCTTTTATTATCAATTTTAACGATGCAAAGATAACAGCATATATTTTGAATTTGCAAATTTTTAACAAAGTTTTTTCAACTATTTTATTTATGCTTTCTTAAACAGCACTTTCTGATTTTCAAAATCGGAGGCTGCATCAATGACCTGGAGCAGGTTTCCCCATTTAGCCACTGATACAAAACTATTCTTGTACACCTTCCTGATATGCAATTTCAGTTTATCTGCTTCCACCGCGGCCTTCACTGTAAAAGAACCACATTCGTTATCTACTTGCCTGTTCAGGTTATCTGCGCCCTCCAGGCTGTATCCTTCCGGAATAGCCAGCTCTATATCGTATTCAAAGCTGCGTGCAAACGGCTGGTAGATATCCACCTCTCTGTTGCGCTGCTCAGGCTTCACTTTCAACTGGCTGCCAATCAGCTTACCGGCTTCCAGAATGTAGTTATTACCTGCCCGCTTCACCAAACCTTCCAGCGTAAACTTCGTGTTATATACGAAATCCGGATCAGTGTGATGTAAGCCCATCTTCTCAATGCTATATGACTGCAGCTCCTTAGCGGAAATATCAAACTGGTCTTTGATCTCTTCATTAAAATGAACCTTCTGCTCCTCGCGGGCCTTGGCAAAAGCATTCTTATATTCCTGGGGTAATGTATTTTTACCACGGCTATCACTAAACTGCTCAAAAATAGATTTGCGGATACCCAGTACTTTTCTCTCTTCTTCATAATAATCTTCAAACAGCAATAAGCGCTTCTGTTCTCCCTGTCGCAGGTTGCCTTTCAACACAGTGTGCCGGTTAATATTTACCAGCTGCATATCTTCATTCAGCGAAATTTTCATCTGCTCTATCTGCGTGTTTTCATTCGCTGTGGTTTCTTTTAGCTTTACTTCAACACCCGCAGGAATATCTCTTTTACCTTTAAACTGACCATAGTTTTTCAGGTCAACTATTGGCGCATCCTGTCCTTCGTATTCCGCCGGCACATAATTGCAGTTCGTAAACACACCGTCGGCGCTCATAAACAATGGCTTCGCAGATTGTGTTCTCAACATATATTCATAATCCTCCGAATTAAGCAGCTCATCCTGCCCCGGACCATAACGGGAGGTCACCAACACAAACTCAGCGCGAATATCCAGACCACGGAATACTTCATGCAGAAACTGCAAAAATTTCCGGTTATCGGGCCTCGCGTAGTTCCGGTCCTGTCCAACCATAATTTTATCTTCCTCAGTTACCTTATAAAACGCCAGGTAACGGAAGGCATAATATACATAAGCAGCAAGACTGTCTTCCGGTATCTTCTGCCCATTTTCACTTTTGTATTGCTTCATCAGGTCTTTCACCCCATGTTTCAATCCTCCGCTTGCCAGCCAGAACGGAGTAGCTTCTGCTACTAATTTTTTTATAGCAACATTTTTCGCTTCTGCAGGAACAGGATTATGTCTTACTTCACCTGCTTTTTGTCCTTCTTCCAAACGGGTGCCAAACAGGATATCCATGCGCACCATCGGAATCTGCCGGTAGGGCGACATCCAGAGATCTACAGGCAAACTTGGAATATTTCTTACCAGGAGGTCGAACACCGCGCCGTCGTCATCTTTCTTTACTTTAAAATCAGGCGCGCCGTTGGCTGTACGGTATCTCACAAAATACTTATCGCTGATCTCACAGTGTACGGAATACTGCATAATGGGTTTATCATCTCCCAGTACAAAAGTTTGTGCATCTACCGGGCTATTGATGTCTTTCAGCTCTTCCACTCTTACAAAATAATCAATCACATCACCAACCTGAAGATCGGGGATCGCAAGTTTACTTTTCTGTTGCTTGCCTTCTTCTTCATTTACCAGCTCTTCATCCACGTTCACTTCTTTCATGGCCCCATCCGGCTTTATAATACGCACCCCAACAATGGTAGTGGATAATCCTTTATGGAAATAGGAGTTGAGGCTACGGAATTTTGAAAAACTAAACTGCGAGTATTCATCCAGTGCAGCTTTATCATTCAGCTTTACCATTTCACGGGCGGTGTTGCTGTAAAAAATATCCTTCTGTACTTTGAATCCAATGCCAATATACTTAATCTTCCTGCTGCTGGAGGCTTTCACGTCCACATGGCGGGCAATTACAATGGCAGACGATTTATCATCTGCCGGCAAGGCGGGCACTTTCTTAAAGGCCGGGATATCCCAGTTCCAGACTTCCTGTCTTACTGCATCGGCACGTTCTTTATACGCGCGTATATCTTTGGCCTTCTGGGCAAAAGCGTACTGTTGGAATAAAAGGGCGATCAGTGTATAAAATAAAAACTTTGCTTTCATGGTATAGGTAATGAATGTTATTTCTTGTTGAATGTAATTTGCTGGAGATAGGCTTTATCAAGTGCCTTTATATCTGCGTTCCATTGACGGAATCCTGCCTTGGGCAACCAGGTATTTTTGATGATCAGTTCTTTACGGTAAGTGATTTTTCCTCCGGCCAGTTTGTAAGAAATATTAAAAGAGTATCCTTCCCGGTCTATTTCCAGATCTTCGGGAAAATCGCCCACTTTATAGCCGGCCGGTACATCCAGGATAGTTTCGTTTACCACATGATGTTTAAACTGGAACAGCATGTCGTGTTCTCTTTTAGTGGTATCAATAGTATATCCGGAAAACTCCTTCCTAAAGTCCAGTTCTGCGTATAAATCGTCTCCAAAGCCGGTGATAGCTTCTCCATATTGCAGTTCGTACTGAATATCCAGTTGTTTATCCCAATTCTGAATATCTGATGTTTTGAGATTGTTGATCTGATATTTGCTGTTATCTTCTGTGAGATACTGTACTAAAGCATTCTGCAATTTTTCTTTCTTAATGCCATGTACCTGGGTGAGCAGGAACTCTTTACTTTCGCCGTCCCACTGCTGCCGTACTTTACCTGCTAAGGTGGTACCATCAATATGCAGCAGCCGTTTTTCCACGGCGGAATTTTGCTGCCAGGTACGTTGCGGCACACGGTCAAGGATATACGTTTCCCCGTTTTCGATCATCACCTGCCGTCCCTGGATGCGTTGTGCGTACTGGTCCAGTCCTATATAGGTTTCGGTGGCATCCAGGAAGTACCGTTTCCCTTTGTAGTTGAGTGCGCAGATCATGTGATTATCTACCGCCAGCGAAGGGATAGCGTAATCATAGGCGATATGGTCTGTACCGATCCAGCACAGGCGGGCATCAAAACCCAGTGATTTCAGCAGCCCACTGGTCAGGTTGGCCATCCCTTTACAATCGCCGTACTTGTGTTGCAGCACGTTCTGGGCCTTTTCGGGTTTGAAACCTGCAATACCATCTTCAAAAGCGATATACCGGATATTATCCTGCATCCAGTGATACACAGCGCTTATTTTACCGGTGTCTGTTGAGATGCCTTTCGTGATTTCCAGCGCTTTGGTTTTCAATATGGTTTCATCATCGCCTATCTCTTTTACCAAACTGTGGTACCAGGCATAGAGATCGGCTGTTTGATTAAAATAATTCACCCGGCCTGTTTTAAGATCCGCATATTTGCTCAGCACCAACAGGTGCGGATACACGTAGGAAGGACCAGGGGCATTTTTTTCGCCCACCCTGGCCGGAAGATGCACGGCAGTGTAGCGGTACACATCCTCATCCCGTTTGGCATCGTATGTCACCTCTTTCTTTATCGTGAAGCGATCAAAATTCATTTCCCTGATTTCGGCCTTCATCCAGCGGGGAATCACTACTTCTATCACTTTAAGGTCTGTTGCGTATGAATTGGAGAAATAGATGGCAGAAAAATAACGGGGGTCGAGGATTGTTTTATCCAGTTCCACGCTGCTTTCTGTATTACTTTTTTCCAGCGGCACTTCCATTGTACACACCTTTGCATCGGAATAAAATATATCGTCGATGGTATAGTTCTGAAAAGCGGGTTTGATCAGTTTGGCACGTTTACCATTTACAAAAGCGCGTACTTCGTCGATCCTGCTACGGTCGTCGTAAAACTCCACAAATGGAACGGTGGTACGGAACTGGTTGCAGCGCCAGGTGGTAGAGGAAGCTTGCCGGATGTTCACAGGATTCTCTTTATCTCCTTTTTCAAACTCATAGCGTTCTTTCTGGTTGATGATGGTAACGTTCTTATCTTCTTCAGAGAACGCATAAGACGTATATGCAGTGCATAGCAATGCTATCAGCAGGCATAGGTATCGGGGATTCCGGGTCATAAAAGGTTACTGGTTAGCAGTAATATATAAATGTAAAATATATTTTAATAAAAAAGCACTAAAAAGCCGGAAGTGATAAAACTTCCGGCTGTAGTTATGATCAGGATTAACAAAAACAGATGGTGGTGGTCGACCTAAGTTATATTAACACCGCGCTTTCTTCGAATTCCTTCTGAAGACGCTGCATCTGGCGGATATGCCGCTCAATATGCTTAGTGAGGAAATAGATGTACTGATAGATATCCAGCTTACCCAGCTGATTCACAGACATATTGGTAAATACCAGCACCCCTTCGCCGTTTTTCAGTAAAGACAGGTTGTACATGCACTGTGCATACTGTTGCTTCAGGAGGGCTTTTACTTCCTGCATATTTTTAAGCCCGGTAGGTTCCATATGTTCTGGTCGTACCCAACCAAAGGATTTACTGCCGATGACGTCTATCTGTTCTAATTTATTGGCATAATCTGCCGGGAGTATCACGGAGTGGCCGGTTTTCTTACGTTCCAGCGCACGGCGGGTACTCTTATTGATGATCAGCAGCAGAAAGTAATTGGTGAGCGTAATATGCTCCAATACTTCCCGTATGCTCCATTGATCACGGTCTGGTTTGAAATCCAGTAATGCCGGTTCTTTTTCAAACCACTGATCCAACTCCCTGAAATTGGTGAGTAAGGCCTCTCTTACAACTTGAATAACGTTTCTCATCATCTAACGTTTTTGGGATTATGCACTTTACTTTTTTGCTAATCAAACGGGTTAGCGCATAACATCTTTGAATAAATACTTTGTTTGCCATTTTTATGCCGGATTTGGCCACAAAAAAACCCGGCCGTATTTACGGACCGGGATAAATAATGTAGAGGAGTATCTCACATTACCGCATACCATGTCCGTATGGCCTTTTTAAGGCAAAGCCATTCCGTTTACACCATGAGGTGTATTTTTTTTGCATTACAGTTATCGCTTGAAATTCTTTCAATGTCGTCATTTCGTTACTGCTTCAAAAGCAAAAAGTCCCACACTTTTTTCTAGTGCGGGACTCTTGTTTATATCGTTTGATAACTTTTTCTATCGTTAACAATCGGTGCAACACGCCCGCATTCCGGCCTTGACCTGCTTGTGTTGGCAGGCCATCGCTGAAATCTCGTATGTTGATATAAGTTGCACAGTTATTTTTGTTCTTGTAGCAAAGGTAATTTTTATTTTTTTTATTACACAAAAAAACACCCTACTTTTTTCATAGACTTAACAATTAGTTTAAAGTGCAACTAAATATCATTGATTATCAGAACAGACTTAATTGTGAATTGGGCCGGCGGAAGGCCTCCGTATTGAATTCGAAGCGTTCCTGATTCAACCCGTTCTTCTTTGTGTGAATTTTAAACTGCTGTTTTATCAGGTCGGCGATGTTACCTTCTCCCCTCATTCTCCGCCCAAAGTCACTGTCATTCACCTTTCCGCCGTGCATACTTTCTATATGATGCCATACTTTATCTGCCCGGTCGGGGAAGTTTTTATAGAGCCAGTCGTTGAAAATGATCTTCACTGCGTCATTGAGCCTCACTACCGTATACCCCGCATACTTAGCCCCATTGGCCGCTGCAGCTTCCAGCAGGCGGGGAATTTCATGGTCGTTGAGCCCGGGGATGAGCGGGGCCGTCATAACGCCAACGGGTATACCAAGATCGCTCAGCTCCTTTACTACTTTTAACCGTTGCGCCGCCGTAGCAGTACGGGGCTCCATTTTTTGCCGCAGGTCTTCCTGGAGGGTAGTCACAGACAGGTACACGCACACCAGGTTCTCCTGCGCCAGCTGCTGTAACAGGTAACGATCCCGCAATACCAGTGAGTTTTTAGTGATGATGCCTACCGGCTGTTTGTATTCCAGCGCCACTTCCAGCAACTGCCGGGTGAGCCACATCTTACGCTCTACCGGCTGATAGCAGTCTGTATTCCCCGAAAGAGAAATCGGCTTGGGGTCCCATTTCTTATTATCCAGGAACCTGCGCAGCAGTTCCGGGGCATTATGTTTTACAATAATCTTTCTTTCAAAATCCAAACCTGCGCTCAAACCCCAATACTGGTGGGTATTACGGGCATAACAGTAAATGCAGCCATGCTCGCAGCCCTGGTAGGGATTCATGGAGTACCACATCCCCACATCGGGACTATCCACCTTATTAACCAGGTTTTTAGCATGTTCTTCAAACACCTGGGTAGGTACATCCGCCTGCCACCATTCATCAATACCTTCTGCATGCTCCTGCGCATATTCGTCTGCCAGGTATTTATTTTTGGGATTAATCTGTGCTCCGCGCCCTTTATAGTATGGATTTTCCGGTGCGCCCTCCTGGAATGGCAAAGTCATAGACTAAATATTTTAGTAAAAATACTAAAATATTTAGGATTTAAATAATTTCCATTTGCTTCATCAGGAAAGTGGCGTTTTTATTCCGGGCAATGCCTTCCCGGATGCGGTAGTCGAAGAACAGGTGGTTGTCCTGTATGGTGCTTTCAAAGCAATAGTTCCTGATCTGGCCTGGATAAGCTGTTTCCAGTTGCCCCAGCTCCAGGTCGTGCGTGGCAATCATGCCCAGGCAGTTATATTGCAGGAAATGCTCTATCAGGCTGCGTGAGCCTGACAATTTATCTTCAGAATTGGTGCCTTTGAGAATTTCATCTAACAAAATAAATACCCGCGCACCGGTTTTCAGGTGATGGATAATATGTTGTAGCCGTAGCAACTCCGCCTGGAAATAAGAGGTGTGGCTGGCAATGGAATCCTTGATACGCATGGAAGTCATGATACGCATAGGACTGAACACAAAACGATCAGCACACACCGGGGCGCCGCACATGGCCAGCAACAGGTTGGACCCCACGCTCCGCAGGAAAGTACTTTTACCCGACATATTGGATCCGGTAATGATCAGGAAATGATCCTTGCTGCCGGCTGCGCCGTCATTCTTCACGCATTCGCCGGCCGGGATCAGGGGATGACCCAGCGCCGTGGCCTCCAGGATGCGGCCTTCCGCCTGCGGCGCAGGCCACGAAAATTCCGGATGATTAAAGGCATAGGTGGCCAGGCTATTCCACACCTCCAGCTGGGTAATCACATCAAACCACCCAATAATATGCTGCTTATGCTGCTTTTTCCATCGTTCCAAACGCAGGATGCAATGGAGGTCGTACAGCATCAGGGAATTGAGCACCAGCCCCACCAAAAGGTTCAGCCGCTGATCAAATGCATTGCATACTTTAGACAGCTGCCGCAGCGCTACATCAGCCTCTTTGGCTATATCCTGCTGCTGTTGCAATAAGGCGGATTTTTTGAAGCTGCCGTTTTTTATAAGATGTAATAAGATAGAAAACTTATCCAGTATCCGCTCCTTGTGGGAAATCAGGACATATTGCGCCATGATCTTTTTCTGACTGCTGCCCAGCAGCAACCAGTTCAGCATAACCAGTATCAGCAACAGGTAATATTTCCCGGTGGTGGCATACAATACAATAGCGCCGGTTACCAGTAAAGGACTCAGCCAGACAACCGTATTTATAAATTTGCTGTGCAGAAAATGGAAAGGCATTTCCAGCCATGCGCTGATTTCCCGGCGATCACTTTCTTCCTCTTTTGCCAGCGTGGCGTTGGCGGTGAGCAGTTGCCGGAACTCCAGTTCCGGTGTAAGCACCTGTAAAGCCTCCTGTGTGGCCAAGATAGTGGGGGCATCTTCCAGCGGGTTTCTCAATGCCGCCGCCAGCTGCCGCCTGCCTGACAAAGTACCTGTGCGGTTGATATGCTGAAAAATAGAAGACGGTCCGAAAACATCCAGGTCGCTGCTGAAATCATGCCTGTCGTCTACAAATTCATTCCCATCGTCAAAGGCGGATTGCCCGGTAGTTACCACCTGCAATTCCTTCTCATTCAGCTCCAGCAGGGATTTGAAGAGCTGCAGCTTCTGCAGTGCTTTGGAATACAACACCAGCAACACAATAAACGCAATCATACCGGCGGCTGTAACCAGCAACCACGGCGCCTGCCAGCCACTCCTGATAAAAAATACGATGCCGGTTACTATCACAAAGAAACTGATCAGCCGGGCCCACGACAGGCTGGCGGTTAACCGCTTCTCTTTTTTTATCGCTTCCCGGAACTGGTGGATCCTATGCTGGTACGTATCTGCTGGTGTCATTTTATCTGGTATTTATAACAAAAAAATCAGGGATTTCATGGTGTATGTTCGCAATATATTGAACATAAACCACAAAATCCCTGGTATGGACATTCCGGATTATTTATGCGTATTGTCTCTTCAGCAAATCAGGATACTCCTGGCTTACTTTCAGGATCAGCTCTCCAAAGAGGGTATTCACCCAGGCAAACCACGGACGGGTAAACTTCGACGGATCATCCTTATGATAGGATTCATGGATAAACCCGGTTTCACCGTCGGTATTGCGTAAGGTTTTAATACAGGAAGCTATTTCCTCCTTATCATGACTGGTTAAAGCTCTCATGATAATGCTCATTGGCCAGATATAGTCGTTACCGGTATGCGGGCTGCCTACCCCGTCGCCATATTTGCCTCTGTAAAACCAGGGCTGGAAATTGCTCCATACAAAGTGGCGGGACGCCTGGTACAACGGATCATCAATACCGGTATAGCCCAGGTAAGGAATAGACAGGAGACTTGGCACATTGGTGTCGTCAAGGAATAAACGGTTGCCAAAACCATCTACCTCGAAACCATACATCATGCCCAGCTTGGGATGCTCCACAATAGCATAGGCTTTAATGGCGCGGTCTACTTCATCTGCCAGCGCAATACATTCGTGTGCAAAGGCCGCATCTTTATAAATAGTTTCGCTGATTTCCGCCAGCTGACGCAGAGATACCACGGCAAACATGTTGGACGGAATCAGGAAAGGAAAAACTGTAGCATCATCAGAAGGACGGAAAATAGAAACGATCAGTCCTACCGGGGAAATGGGATTACCCCAGCCTCCATTGGCAACGGTATCTGACTGTACGGGGGAATTACGCTGAAATTTATAAGGACCGTGGCCGTCTTTACGTTGCTGTTCCTTAAATGTTTTCACGATGAGCTGAGCTGCCTGCTTGTATTTATCATCAAAGGGCGTATTGTCACCGCTGATCTTCCAGTAGTTATAAGACAGGCGGACCGGGTAACACAGGGAATCGATCTCCCATTTGCGTTCATGCAGCTCCGGCTTCATGGTGGTCAGATCTTTATCCCATTCGCTGCCGGTAGGGCCTTCATTAAAGGCGTTGGCATACGGATCAATGAGAATACATTTTGTTTGACGGTTGATGACGCCCACCACCATTTCCTTCAGTTTTGCATCATCCTTTACCAGTGGCAGGTAAGGCCATACCTGGGCAGAGGAGTCGCGCAGCCACATGGCGTTGATATCGCCGGTGATCACGAAAGTATCGGGCCGGCCATTTTCCTTCTTAAAATTAACCGTTGTGTCGAGCGTATTAGGGAAACAGTTTTCGAACAGCCATCCCAATTTGGTATCCGCAATCTGGGATTTCACCTTTATAATTGTCTTTTCCACCGCTTCACTGGTGAATTTCCGCTTTGCCAGGGGCGGACGTTGGGAGGTATACCCATTCCAGCCAAATACTGTTTTGGGCAATCCAAGCCCAACAACGCCTGCTACCAGGGCGCTGTTCTTAAGAAAATCTCTCCTTGCAACCATAACGTTTTTTGAATTTAGGAAACCCTAAAATAGAAAAGTTTTGTGGATTTGCTTAATCGATTTATCAATCGTCCTCTTCTTCGGCAGCGGGCAACTTCACAAAAGCGCTTCTTCTGGGCGCCGGCATCACTGCCTGTTCTCCATGAATGGCCTTCCACACTACCTCATTCAGCTCCAGATCCGGCACCCTGTCTTCATGCGCCAGGTCGAAGCCGGCAGACCGGCGGGCACTTTCATTCCAGGCAGTATTTCTTTCGTTGATATCCACATTCGCAGGTAATGCCGTGTACGGCCGGAGATCGGGCGTAGCGGAAAATAATTCCCACATAGGAGTAGCAGCAGCGTCATACTGGCTCATAGGCGGTAATCCTAAGATCAGCTCCATTGTACGCAGCATACCGGACGTGGAATACATGTTATGATTTACGGTATTTCTTTTTACATACGGACTGATCACATAAGCAGGAGAACGGTGTGCATCCACATGATCAGGGCCATTCTGCGCATCATCTTCCAGTATAAAAATGGCGCTCTCCTTCCATATTTTACTATGGGAGATGTATTCCACCAACCTGCCCACCGCCAGATCATTGTCGGCCACAGAGGCATAGGGCGAATAGGCGCCCTTCCGCATGCCGCTGGTATGATCATTTCCCAAACGGATGCTGTTAAAATGCGGCACAGCATCTATCGCCAGCAACGAATCGAAATCACGCTGCCAGATCTGCTGCCGCGCAATATCCTGTATGGTAAGGTCGAATGATGGATAATCGGTGCAGAAATTATTGTCCAGCGATTTCAGCGCGGCCTTTCCTTTCCCGGCAAACTCGCCATAGGTACGGTAGCTGACGCCGGCTCGCTGACAGTAATCCCATATAAATCCTTTTTTGGGATAAGCCACCTTACGACTGCCTTCATAGTCATAAGTCCCTCCACGGCCACCGTAGCTGGTGGGCCATGTCTTTTCCACATAATCGGTGGCATAGGCTGCCATGCTCCAGTTATGCCCGTCGGCGCTTACTTCTGCATCTACATAAAAATTATCCAGCAATACAAAATCATTGGATAAACGATGCTGGTTAGGCGTAATGCGTTCCGGGAAAATACATAAACTGCTATCGCCGTTGCCCCGTGGCATATCGCCTAACACCTGGTCGTAAGTGCGGTTTTCCTTGATGATATAAAATACATACTTAATGGGAGACGATTGCCCTGCGGCACGTGGGATAGGATTCCCTGCTTCTCCGGCGGCATGCTGCTCTTTCTCTTTTGTGTAAGGCGTATTCTCATACACCTGTTTGGACCAGCGGCCCAGCAGCGCTTCCCCGGGTTCGTTGAACACCGACAGGGCGCCTTTGAATAAACCGGCGATATACTGTACGGGCCTGTCTTTACGGGTATTAGCCAGGTGCGATCCGCTTTCATCCTTCCTGCTCACCGGGTTGGGGCCTTCCGGGTTGGCCATAGAAGTAAACCCTTTACCATTGGCCACAAATAACTTTTTGCCGATCCTTCTTACACAGGTAGGATACCAGCCCACCGGGATAAACCCCTCCGATCTGCTCTTCCCCGGTGTTTCCACATCAAAAACAGCCAGGCAGTTATTATCTGCATTGGCAATATAAAGCGTGTTGTTATTGGCAGATAATGCCAGGCCATTAGTGGTAGACCCCGCCGGGGCATCCGGATACAAGGCCGTTTGCAGCGATTCAATAACCCGTTGACCGGCAGTGCTGATCACCGATACCGAATTATCATTGGCGTTGGCTACGTACAAATATTTTCCGTTGGCAGACAAGATCATTTCGTTAGGATGACTGCCCGTTTTGATGGTATTAGTAATTTTATTGGAGGTAACATCAAATACCGCCACCGCATCACCTCCCCAAAGAGAGATATACAACAGGTTCCTGTTTTTAGACAACGCAACTGTGTATGCTTCCGCCCCCAGCGCCACTTTGCTTATTACCTTATTGGTGAGCAAGTTGATAATATACAAACTGTTGTCTTCCTTGGTTGCTACGTATAGCCGGTTACGTGAGTAGTCGATAGTCATCCCGGTAGGACAGATTTTTTCTTTGGGCCACGACAATCCCAGCCGGATACTATCTGTTACCTGTAATTTATTATTGCTGATGCTATACTGCCATATCACGTTATCATTAGCGCCGGAAGCATACAGTTTCTTTTCGTCCCTGCTGAATGCAAGACCCAGCCAGGCTTTGGGGATGTTCACTTCATCGAGTATGATCTCCTTTCCGGCGTCTATCAGCTGTATGGTTTGTTTACTTTGACCGTTGTTGGTAACCGCTATCAACTTTTCTGACGGAGACACCACCATATTCAGGGGTAAATCCCCCAGTGGCAGCGAATGCCCCACCGGCGTTAAAGCCCAGCCATTAGGGAGTAACACCCGCTTTGCCGCGGTATCTGCTGTTTGGGCATTTGCCTGCAGAGCACCCAGTAAAGCCAAACCAAAAAGTATTCTTTTCATAGTAATTCCGATAAGTGAAGCT
This sequence comes from Chitinophaga sp. G7 BAM 1005, assembly GCF_057126945.1. Classification (NCBI taxonomy): domain Bacteria; kingdom Pseudomonadati; phylum Bacteroidota; class Chitinophagia; order Chitinophagales; family Chitinophagaceae; genus Chitinophaga; species Chitinophaga sp. G7 BAM 1005. The sequence goes on from NZ_CP181478.1 coordinate 6,599,433, forward strand.
GTAAAAATAGGACAGACATACCCCGTTGATAACGGCCCTCAAAAAGGTAATACTAATATAATACAAAAAGCCTGTATCAATAGCTGATACAGGCTTTTATAACAGTGTTAAGATTACATATTTCTCCGGTACTGCCCTCCTACTTCATACAGTGCATGTGTGACCTGCCCTAATGAGCAATGCTTCACCGTTTCCATCAGTTCCGCAAAAAGATTTCCATTGCTAACAGCTACCTGTTGCAATTGTTTAAGTGCAGCAGCGCTCTTATGCTGATGCCTTTGCTGGAAAGCTTCGAGGGTATGGATCTGGAATTCCTTTTCTTCTGTGGTAGACCGGATCACTTCTGCCGGGATAATAGTAGGCGATCCGTTTTTATTCAGGAAAGTATTTACACCTACGATCGGGAATTCGCCGGTATGTTTCAGCGATTCATAGTACAGGCTTTCTTCCTGAATTTTGTTACGCTGATACATTCTTTCCATAGCGCCTAATACGCCGCCACGTTCGGTGATGCGGTTGAATTCCGTTAACACGGCTTCTTCCACCAGGTCGGTAAGTTCTTCAATGAAGAACGCTCCCTGTACCGGGTTTTCGTTTTTAGCGGTACCCAGTTCGCGATTAATGATGAGCTGTATGGCCATTGCTCTTCTCACACTTTCTTCCGTAGGTGTGGTAATGGCTTCATCATATGCGTTGGTGTGGAGGGAATTACAGTTATCGTAAATAGCATACAGCGCCTGTAGCGTGGTGCGGATATCGTTAAAATCAATTTCCTGTGCGTGTAAACTGCGACCGGAAGTTTGAATGTGATACTTCAGTTTCTGGGAGCGGTCGTTTCCTTTGTATTTATACTTAATGGCCTTAGCCCAGATACGGCGGGCCACACGTCCGATCACCGCATATTCTGGGTCCATCCCATTGCTGAAGAAAAACGAGAGGTTAGGCGCAAAATCATCGATGTTCATGCCGCGGCTCAGGTAATACTCTACGTAGGTAAAACCATTTGCCAGTGTAAATGCCAGCTGGGTGATAGGATTGGCGCCGGCTTCTGCAATATGGTAGCCGGAAATGCTGACAGAATAGAAGTTGCGGACTTTTTGCGTAATGAAATATTCCTGTACATCCCCCATCAGTTTTAATGCAAATTCTGTAGAGAAGATACAGGTATTTTGCGCCTGGTCTTCCTTCAGGATATCTGCCTGCACGGTGCCACGAACGGTGCTGAGGGCATGCGCCTTGAGCTTCTCATATACGTCTTTGTCCAGTACTTCTTCTCCCGAAATTCCCAACAGCTGTAAACCCAGGCCATCGTTACCTGCCGGCAGATCGCCGCTGTAGTGTGGCAGCGGATGATCTTTGAATTTAGTTTTGATGAGGGCCTTTACTTTTTCGGTGAGTCCCTGTTCTCTGATATATTTTTCGCATTGCTGATCAATGGCCGCATTCATGAAAAACGCCAGCAGTATGGGCGCAGGACCGTTGATGGTCATGGATACCGACGTTTTCGGATCGCAGAGATCGAAACCGCTGTACAACTTTTTGGCGTCGTCTACAGTGGCGATGCTCACACCGGAGTTGCCTACTTTACCGTAGATATCAGGACGCACTGCCGGATCTTCTCCGTAAAGGGTAACGCTGTCGAACGCGGTAGACAGCCGCTTTGCCGGCTGGTCGAGTGATACGTAGTGAAAACGTTTATTCGTCCTTTCCGGACCGCCTTCCCCGGCAAACATGCGGGTAGGATCTTCTCCTTCGCGTTTCAACGGGAACACGCCTGCTGCATAGGGAAATTCACCGGGCAGGTTTTCGGTGAGCTGCCAGCGGAGAATATCGCCCCAGTCTTTATACTTAGGCAGCGATACCTTTGGAATACGGCTATGGCTAAGGCTTTCGCTGTATAGCGGCAGTTTGATCACTTTGTCTCTTACCTGGAACTCGTAAAAGTTTGCGGTATATTTCTTCACCAGTGCAGGCCAGTCTTCCACCAGTTTTTTACATTCCGGGTGTAATGATTTTTCCAGGTGGGCTTTAATGTCGGCCAGTGCGGCGGCGGATGTTGGCTGCAGGGCCATTACGCCTTCCACCTGGTATAGTTGTGTAGCCAGTTTACATTGCTCATCCACCCACTTGCTGTAATCGCCGATGGCTTCGGTGATCTCCGCCAGGTAACGTACCCTGGCCGGGGGGATGATCTGTGATTTGGTAGACGTGGATTTGATGCTTTCATGCGCCATAGGTCCGAAGCTGGCGCCGGTTTTCTCTTCCACTTTTTCCATTACTTTTTCAAATAACAGGTTGATGCCTGCGTCATTGAACTGGGATGCAATAGAGCCTACCACCGGCAATTCATCTTCTTTGGCATTCCAGAGGTTATGGTTACGCTTATATTGTTTACGCACATCGTGCAGGGCATCGAGTGCGCCGGCTTTGTCAAATTTGTTGATGGCAATTACGTCGGCATAGTCCAGCATGTTGATCTTCTCCAGCTGGGAAGCCGCGCCATATTCCGGTGTCATCACATACAGCGATACATCGCAGTAGTCGGTGATGGCTGTGTCGCTCTGACCAATACCGGATGTTTCCAGGATAATAAAATCGTATGCTGCCAGTTTGCAGATATCGATGGCCTCCTGGATATGTTCGCTGATGGCTTTGTCGCTTTCGCGGGTGGCCAGTGAGCGCATATAGGCGCGTGGGTGGTGGATGGAATTCATCCGGATCCGGTCGCCCAGCAAAGCACCGCCGGTCTTTTTCTTGGAAGGGTCCACCGAAATCACGGCTACGGTTTTATTGGTAGCATGATTGAGGTAGCGGCGAACCAGTTCATCGGTTACGCTGCTTTTACCGGCGCCGCCTGTTCCGGTGATACCGAGTACAGGAGATCTTTCCGGGTCTGCCGCGGTGTGGGTAATGTGTGTGCCGGCCGCTTCATCTACCGTAACAGCAGTTCTTGTTTTTTGCCCGGTGAGCATAGCCACCGGCATATCGTTTTCTGCCAGGCTGATGGCCCTGGCAATGATTTTAGGATTTTTGCCGGCCTGCAGTTGCGGGATGTCTTCCACACCGGCGCCGGCAGTTAATGGTTTGATGGCGATATCGCACTGGCTGATCAGGTCTTCAATCATGCCTTCCAATCCCATTTGCCGGCCATCGTCCGGTGAGTAGAGGCGGGCAATACCATAGGCATGCAGTTCTGCTATTTCTACCGGAAGAATGGTACCGCCGCCGCCACCAAAGATTTTGATGTGGCCGCAACCTTTTTCCTGAAGCAGGTCGTACATGTATTTGAAGAATTCCACGTGGCCTCCCTGGTAGGAGGTTACGGCTATGCCCTGTGCATCTTCCTGGATGGCACAGTCTACGATTTCTGCTGCAGAGCGGTTATGTCCCAGGTGAATCACCTCGGCTCCTTTTGCCTGCATAATGCGCCGCATGATATTGATGGCCGCATCATGCCCGTCGAATAAAGCTGCCGCTGTTACAATGCGAACCTTATGTTGTGGTGTATAAGACATATCAATTACCGGATTTTTGACCAGGGATTTCATGCTTCCTGCATGAAATCCGTGAAGAATGCAAGTTACGGAAAAACCAGCTGAACTGCCGGTATAGCACGGGTTTACCCAGAAATAGAATTGATTGAACAGGCGCCGGATCTTATTGCAAAATATTTAACTGATCCCGGATCGGGTTAGTATTTCCCTAAAACAACTTTCCCCTGTACATTACCTGTACAAGGGAAAGCGTAAGTAAGACACAAGGCATTAATGCTTAGCAGTCTTATGTTTCATAACGTGGAACTATAAAATCAAACTAGTGATAAATGATTTATAGTCTTTCAAACTTATTAAATGGAATTTTCTACATATGGCAATAGACAAACAAAAAAATGCTTTTGGCGAACAAGTTAAATTTTGGTTTTATAACTGATTATTATTGCTTCTTAGGATGTGTATATCTTACACAATCTTACTTAAAGTTTTGTTAAAAACCAACTTTTTTTTCTATTTAGATAGAAAATTAACACCACAATTTTCTGGCACGCGAAGGCAATATCAAATCCTTTGTAGCAAAGGATTTTGGCATCATTTAAATTAACAGAAATGGCAGAGATTGTAAAAGTGAAGGAGAAAAAAATATTACAAGGGCAGTTTTAGAAGCCTATCCCGAGATAACGCTTCTTTCTTTGGTCATATTTATCAAAATTAAATTTGTAAAGTTTTGCCGGACGATGGGGCACATCTTCCTCTTCTTCATTCAAATCCATCAGTAAATCCATCGACAAAAACTTCTTTCTGAAATTACGTCGGTCAAGTTCCATATCCAGGATAGCTTCATACAGGTTCTGTAATTCGCGGAGGGAAAACTTGCGGGGCAAGAGGTTAAACCCGATAGGCTGTACCAGCACCTGCTGTTTAAGCCGCTCGTGACAGGTATCCAGGATCTGTTTATGATCAAAGGCCATTTCATGCAACTCTTTCACACTGTGCCAGTGCAGTTCATTATTACTCATCTTCAGTTCCACATGCTCAATGTTTACCAGTGAATAATAGGCCACGGTGATCACCCGGCCAGCAGGATGGCGCTCCACCGCGCCAAAGGTTTGCACCTGCTCCATGTATACATTATCCAGCCCGGTGCGCGCTTTGAGCACCCGGTAAGCTGCTTCATCCAGCTCTTCTTCCGGCCGCACAATGTCGCCCAGCAATGACCACTTACCCTTAAACTCTTTGAGATCCGATTCTATCAACAGTACTTTCAACTCATCGTTGTTGAATCCGAAAATAACGCAGTCAACCGAAATGGCTACCTTGAAATAATCCTTTATTTCAACCAGGTGCGTGTTGAGGTTCTTGGTGTACATAGACATCATAAAGACGTGGAATTACAGTAAACTCAGTTAATTCGATAACGCGCGGAACTATATTCAAATGAAAGAAAAAAATATCACATTTAAAACAAAAGTGCCTGGATTTTTTTCAACAGATATCCCTAACCTGAAAGATAAGTTTAAATTTACGGCTCAGTTATACCAATTATGTACACAAAGGAGATAGAAATAACCCTGACGCAGCTGGCCAAAAAGCTGCTCAGCCATTTACAGCAGGAAAAACTGCTGCAATCCATTGATGAAACCCTGGATGCCCTTCGCCGTGTAATCAGTTATAACGACTGGCGCTATTACGTGGAAAGTGAACCCGTGATCAGCGACTATGAATACGACCAGTTGTTTGCCTGGCTGAAAAAACTCGAGCTGGAACATCCGGACCTCGTTACATCCGACTCCCCCACCCAGCGGGTAGCACAGGGACTCACCAAAGAATTCATCACCGTACCGCACCTGGTGCCCATGCTCAGCCTGGAAAACTCCTACAATGCAGACGACCTGCTGGACTGGGACCGCAAAGCACGCGAAAGCGCCGGCCTTGCTGAAATTGAATACTGCATTGAACCAAAGTTCGACGGCGCCAGTATTTCCTTGATCTATGAAGACGACCGGCTGACACGTGGCGCCACCCGCGGCGATGGCGTTGCAGGGGAAGACATCACCACCAATATCAAACAGATCCGCTCTATTCCCCTGTCTGCCGCCTTCTCCAAATATGGCATTCACCAGATAGAAATACGCGGGGAAGTACTCATCAATAAAAACACCTTCAAAGCCTTTAACGATAAACGCATTGCCGACAACCAGCCCCCGCTGGCCAATCCGCGCAATGCCGCCTCCGGATCATTGCGGATGGTAGATCCCAATGAAGTAGCTAAACGCGGACTGGAAGCTTTCCTGTATCACATGAGCTACCATAACATGAACCGGGGGAAAACAGAACCCGATGCGCTCAAAACGCATAGCGGTACGCTGGAACTGTTATCTACACTCGGTTTCCGCAGCCCTGCCAAGGAAAAGAAAGTGATAAAAGGCATACAGGGCGTTATTGATTACGTGCTGAAATTTGAAACAGAACGTGATAACCTGCCTTATGAAATAGATGGCATGGTGATCAAAGTAAACGACTATAACCTGCAGGACCGTCTGGGTATGACCACCCATCACCCGCGCTGGGCCATTGCCTATAAATTCAAGGCCAGGCAGGCCACCAGTAAACTCCGCAGCGTGGAGTTCCAGGTAGGCCGCACCGGCTCCATCACGCCCGTGGCAAAGATCGACCCTGTGCCCATCGGCGGCGTAACCGTAGGTTCTATTTCCCTTTTTAATGAAGAAGTGATTAAAGAGAAAGACCTGAAACTGGGAGACACTGTGCTGGTGGAAAGAGCAGGAGACGTGATCCCTTACATCGTGAAATCCGTAGCCGACCTCCGCAATGGCAGCGAGCAGGAAATCGTTTTCCCGACACACTGCCCCGTATGTCACGATAAGCTCGTAAAGCCGGAAGGGGAAAGCGTTTGGCGCTGCGCCAACATCAGCTGTGAAGCACAGGTAGTAGAAAGAATGATCCACTTCGTGAGCAAAGATGCAATGGATATCAAAAGCTTTGGCGAAAGCAATGTGCGCAAATTCTTTTCATTAGGGCTACTAAAAGACATACCCGGTATTTATGAACTGGATTTTGAGAAGATAGGCGCACTGGAAGGCTTTGGTAAAAAATCACTGGCCAACCTGCAATCGGCCATTGAGCAATCTAAAACGCAGCCGCTGCACCGCCTGATATTTGGCCTGGGCATCCGTTATGTAGGAGAAACCACCGCCAAAACACTGGCCAATGCAGTGAATCATATTATGGACCTGCAAAACTGGACAGAAGAACAGATCCTCGCGCTGGAAGATATAGGGCCCAAAGTAGCAGGCTCCATCCGGCTGTTCTTTGCCAACAATGATAATATCGAAATGCTGAACAGGCTGGCAGCCTTAGGTATCAGCATGACGAATACAAAAAAGGAAACACATACATCAGGTAACCTCAACGGGCAGACGTTTTTGTTCACCGGCACCCTGCATAAGCTGAAACGCACCGAGGCAGAGGAAATGGTAGAACAGGAAGGCGGTAAAATAATGAGCGGCGTGAGCAGTAAGCTCAACTACCTGGTAGTAGGCGACGATGCCGGCAGCAAACTGGAAAAGGCAAAGAAAATTAATACCATTAAGATCCTGTCGGAAGATGAGTTTCTGGCAATGATCAACAAATAATTTTTAGCCCCGGGTTGTTTTGCAATCAAAGGCTGAATACCTACAGTTATGACAGACGAACATTTTATGCGGCAGGCGATGCAGGAAGCACGCAAAGCCTTTGAAGACGGAGAAGTGCCCATTGGTGCGGTAGTAGTGCTGAACAACCGCATTATTGGCCGTGGCTATAACCATGTGGAAAGATTGAACGACTGTACCGCACACGCAGAAATGATTGCGCTGACAGCCGCATTCAATACCCTCGGTAGTAAATACCTGATGGAAGCTACTTTGTATGTAACGGTAGAACCCTGCCTGATGTGTGCAGGTGCGCTATATTGGAGTAAGATAGGCAGGATTGTTTATGCCGCGGCAGATGATAAAAACAGCTACCGGAGAGCTACCGGTGACCGGTCCCCGTTTCATCCAAAAACAAAACTGGAGGCCGGTCCGTGCAGCGAAGAAAGTTTACAGCTGATGAAAACCTTCTTTGAACAAAGGAGATAATTACTTTTTGGTGGAATCCATCAGCTTATTCATGCCCATCATTTGCTTCATGGTATGATCCATCCCTTCGGATGAACCGTCCAGGAAGATGACGTTTCCTTTTGAATTTTCGGCAAAGTGTTTAATGGCTTCTGTCCACATGGAGAAGAGGATCACCGAGGTATCCAGGTTGGCCTGCTGCATTTCTTTGGCCGCCATACTCATACCCTTGGCTACTTCTTCACGGAACAGGGCTACCCCCATACCACGCAACTGCGCGGCCTGGCGCTCTGCTTCTGCTGCAATCTTGATAGCATTACCATCTGCTTCCGCCGCTTTTGTTTTGGTGATCAGTAATGCCTGACCTTCGTTTTCAGCAGCTGCTTTCAGGTTATTGGAAGCTACTACCTGCGCCATCGACTTCATAATCACTTCATCAAAAGTGATGTCATTCATCTGCAGATCCAGCAGGTGGAAACCCCATTCTTCCAGGGTTTTGTCGATCTGTTCTTTTACGTGTTCCGTAATATCTTTACGGAGTCCTAATACCTCTGCCTGCCTTTTAGTAGCTACAAATCCACGGATAGAGCCTTCAATGGTGCGAACCAGCGCCTGCATGAAGCTTCTTTCATCCATAAATTTGAATGCCACGTTCTTAATTGTTTCTTCTTCCTGGTTCCACACGGCATATAGCAGCATGGCTTTGAAATACACATTGGCCTGGTCAATGGTGATAGCCTGGAATTCCAGTTCCACGGATCTGTTCTGGATGGATACCCTTTTAAATACCTTTTCAATGACGGGTATTTTCCAGTTCAGTCCGGGGAAAAGCACCCGGTTGTATTTTCCGAATATAGTAGTGACAGCAATGTTTCCCTGCTGCACCGTTACAAACGATGATAATATGACGACCAAAGCCAGTACTATCAAAACGATCAAGATAACATTCATAGAATGATTGTTTAGGTAGGGTTTAGGCTGGTAAATATAACGAATTAAAGCCAACGGCAGATGCGGATGGGAACTGCGATTAGTCGCAGTCTCTATATTCTTTGTTTCCTTCTGAAATATATAAATACGTCGTCCAGTTCTATTTGTTTCAACTGATACGCCAACCGCGTTCTCAGGTCTTCCGTTTCATCTTTTATTTTCCTGTATTGATCTTTAAGGATTTCGTACCGGGCCACAATTTCGTCCGCAGTTGCAGATTCTTCCAGTTGTAAGATGTCAAATGCTCTTTCCTCGGTTATCATAGTCATAGGGGTGTTTCAGCCAATAATCATAGCGGATGTTTAAAAAACACACGTAATATTTAATTCACTAAATTAGTGGAGTTTGAAAAACGAGCAAATACCCAATGTTGGGTATTTTTATTCAAATCCTATCTTACGGGCTATTGCTACCAGTTCTGATGTGTTACGCACTTTCAGTTTCAGCCGGATGTTTTTCCGGTGGGTTTCTACGGTATAACGGCTAAGGTTCAACGATTGGGCGATTTCTTTGTTGTTCAGTCCTTTTACGGCCATTCCTAATACATCTTTCTCCCGTGGGGTGAGTTTGTTGAAAAGCGTTTCATTTTGCCGGCGCATAATAGCGGCCAGCGCTTCAGACAGTTGAGCATTGGTATCAATGGCATTGGTGAGATCTAAAAAGGCACAGATGATTTCCACCACCCTTCCGTTCTTATCGTGCGTAAATGGCACTTCCAGCCCAAGCAGCCACCGGTAGTCAATTTCTCCTTTTTTGCGGATGCGGGCCAGGCCGCCAAACTGTGCTTTGTTGTTAATAAAGGATTGCTGTGCTACAGCCGCCAGTTTAAAGTCTTCAGGATGCATGATGTGCCGGAAAAATTCCATTCCCATCCCGGTCATCTCGTCAGCAGAAAAACCAACCGTTTCTGCGAGACGGTCGTTGCACCATGTCACACATTTATTATTGTTATCGTAACTGTAAATCATGGCGGGTACATGATGTAAAACACTCTCCAACCAATGGATACGATTTCTTAAATGCTCATTTTCCTTCTGTAAGGCATTGAGGGAAAAATGTAGCCCCGAGTCCGAGCCTGTCTGCATACTATAAGTTTTAAACAAACAATAGGTAAACAACAACCGGGCATACCCGAAAAATATGCCTGATGTTACGTCCTGTTAAACCGAGTACCCGTAAATATAAAATAATTTTCCATATGATCAAGCCCGGGTATTGATTGATTTCATTAATTAACCGGTTGTCCGTTCCCTTTTTACAGTCGCCGGCTGATAAGTAAACAGGGCATCTGATTAACTTAATAATTAAATGTCTAAATTTTAACGGATTGGCAGTAAATTTGGCGACTATCAAGAAATCATATTTTAAAACCCATAAAAATTAGAGTTATGGCATTTACACTTCCGAGCTTACCCTACGCTACCGATGCGTTAGAGCCGAATTTCGATAAACTGACAATGGAAATTCATCATGGTAAGCACCACCAGGCTTATGTAGACAATCTGAACAAAGCAGTAGCAGGCACAGAAAACGAGAACAAATCGCTGGAAGAACTGGTAGCTAACGCCGGTAAAATCAGCCCGGCCGTAAGAAACAATGGCGGTGGTCACTGGAATCACAGTTTCTTCTGGACCAGCCTGGCGCCAAACGCCGGCGGTGCACCAACCGGTAAACTGGCAGATGCTATCAACAGCACTTTTGGATCTTTTGAAGCATTCCAGGAAAAATTCAACACTGCCGGCGCTACCCGTTTTGGCTCCGGTTGGGCATGGTTAACCGTAAAGGATGGCAAACTGGAAGTTTCTTCCACGCCAAACCAGGACAACCCACTGATGGATGTTGCTGAAGTAAAAGGTACGCCTATCCTCGGTGTAGACGTATGGGAACATGCTTACTACCTGAAATACCAGAACCGCCGTCCGGAATACCTGAAAGCATTCTGGAATGTTATAGACTGGAACGCCATCAGCAAACGCTACGAAGCAGCTGTATAAGCTCTCACCAGTTCATCAAACTGTACAAAAAAATCCCGCCAGGTAAACCTTGACGGGATTTTTTATATGCTTGACCAATTGTTTATAGTTCCCTGATCTTTAAATTTTTGAACCATATTTCGCTGCCGTGATCCTGCAACACAATGTGGCCTTTTTTAGACAACCCGTAGCCGGCTGTTTTCTTCCCGTTCAGCCAATGTTCCACATAACCTTTGTTCACAATGATCTCTGTGGTGTTCCATTCACCGATGGGATTGGCTGCATCCGCCAAAGGAGATTACTTGTTCACCACTTTCAGATTCTTCGGATCCCAGTGGATGATCTTATTATCAAAATAGCTTTCGTTACACAACAGCGCCGGTGCAGCAGCACGGAAACCAAATGTAGGATCTTCCGCTACTTTGCCATTGGTACGCATGGCATTAAACAGGTTGTAGAAGTGATCAAAGTGCGCGCCTTTGTATCCTTTCTCTGCTTCATAGATCATCTTTTCAGGATCCAGCATGTTCGCACGGTGATAGGCATACGATTTTCCATTGTTGGAAGCAGCTGCATTGGCAGCAGCCAGCGGATCGTTTTCATCTACCTCTACGTTATTGCGGAACAGGGTTACCTTATCCCATTCTACCGTCATGGAGCCTTCGCTACCTACCATACGCAGGTAGTTGGTACCACCGGTACCATCCACAAAGTTTACGCGGAGCGACAGGTTAAATGCAGGATGTATTTCTGTTTCAGGATAGTCAAACATTCCCAGCATAATATCCGGTACTTCCCTGCCGTCTTTCCAGTAACGTAATCCGCCGGTGGCCATTACTTTGTTGGGACCGAGGGAACCGGTTACCAGGTGAAGACTGGAAAACAGGTGAACGAACAAATCGCCGGAAACACCGGTACCATAGTCTTTATAATTACGCCAGCGGAAGAAACGTAACGGGTCAAAATCGCGTTTGGGAGCGTTTTTGAGGTAAGCGGTCCAATCTACTGTTTTAGTGGAAGCATCCGCAGGAATAGGATATTGCCATGCGCCGGTGGGCGACATACGTGCCCAGAAGCCTTCTGCATAATTAAGTTTACCGATAGCGCCATCTTTGAGCAGCTGCCGGGCTTTTTCATTACCCAGGGAGCTCATACCCTGGCTGCCTACCTGGTATACTACCTTTCCGTTGCGTTGCTGCGCTTCCACTACTGCGGGGCCTTCGGTGATATCATGTACCATCGGTTTTTCGCAATACACGGATTTACCTTTATTCATGGCTGCCACGGAAATATCTTTGTGCCAGAAGTCCGGCACAGCGATGATCACGGCATCAATGTCCTTTCTGTCCAGGATATCCTGGTAGCTGCGGGTAGTGTAAATATCATTACCCCATTTCTTTTTTGCATCAGCTAAACGGCCATCGTACAAATCACAGGCGGCTATCAGCTTTACACCGGGTACGGTGATCGCCGTATTGGCATCTGCTGTTCCCATACCACCCGCACCTATCAGCGCGATCTGTATCTGGTCGTTTGCACTGTATTTTTCTTTCAGGCGGGAAAGTGATTGAATGTTTCTTTGTTTATCAGCTGCGGTCAGGATACTTGGCAGCAGTGACGCTCCTACTACTCCTTTGGCAAACTTACTGATGAAACTCCGGCGAGAGTCTTCATTGGAATTTACTGGCATGATAACCCATTTAGATTGAGAAATGATATGTGTTTATTATTCACTGGACTCTCAAAATATAATTATTCTGCCGGAATTCATAATTTATATGAGAATTGGAAAAGGAGGAATAATGAAGCCTGCAAACAAACTCCGGTGACAACCAGTGCATGTTTGCAGGCTTCAATGTTATCGGCAACGGGAGCGATTACTTCGCTACCGCAAGCAGTTGCCTGTACTTTGATGAATTATGTAATAAGTCGATAGCGGTATTTACTTCATTATCCCATTCGAGCGACCTGATAATACGGCCTCTCTGCAAATAATAGCGGTTCACTATTTCTTCTTCCAGTAATCGTTTTATTTCTGTTTTATTTTTCAGCAGGTCCTGCTTTTTATCGTGTTTCATTTTCGCTTCGAGTGTTTCCAGCTCTTTGGCGATGGCATCATAATACTTCTCTTTTTTTGCGGTGCTTTTGAAAGAATCCAGGGCTTCTTCACTACGGGTTTTATAGCTGTAATCTTTGTTGTCGAGATAGCGTTCAAAGTCTTCAAAGTCGCTTTCAGAGAGTGCGAAAGAGCCGGCAGCGGCTATTTTCGGATGACGATAGTAGTAGCTGGTGGCGTAATCAAAAATAAATTGTTTGCGGATGAGGGTAATGGCCACCTGGCTGATGTAGGTAGGATCTACCTTTGCATCCGGTTCAATACCGCCGCCATCTTTTACGGCGCGGCCACCTGCGGTGGTAAACGACTTACGCAGGGAATCCGGTACATAGTCTACACTGCCATCGTCGTTACGGTGCGAGTAGTCGATAGCCTGGATACAGCGGCCGCTTGGCGTATAATATTTAGCGGTGGTTACTTTTAATTTGGTATTGTAGGGCAGCTGACGGGTGGTTTGCACCAGGCCTTTCCCGTAGGAGCGTTGTCCTATCACCAGTCCGCGGTCGAGATCCTGTACGCTGCCGGCCACTATTTCAGCGGCAGAAGCCGAGGAGTGATTGGTGAGTACAGTTAACGGGAGGTGCAGGTCTACCGGTTGTTCGGATGTTTCGTAGTTGCGATCCCAGTTCTTTACTTTTCCCTTGGTGCTTACAATGAGTTTATTTTTATCTACAAAGATGTTGGCTACTACAACGGCTTCATCCAGTAATCCGCCGGGGTTGCCCCGCAGGTCGAGGATCATTCCTTTTAAAGCGGGGTTGGTTTGTTTCAGTTGTTCCACCGCTTTGCGTACCATAGCGCCACTGTTCTCTGTGAACTGGGTCATTTTGATGTAGCCGATATCATTTTTCAGGATGCCGGCATAGCTGACAGCCTTCACATTAATTTCCTCGCGGATGATCTTTTTAGGAGTTTCCACACCGGTTACCGGGTTGCGGAACACCATGTCCAGCGGGGTGCCGGCAGCGCCTTTAAGCTGCCGGCTGATTTCTTCCTGGGCTACATTTTTGCTGGATTTTCCATCCATGCTAACGATGATATCGCCTGGTTTTACGCCGGCCCTGTCCATAGGGCTGCCTTCGTATACATCGGTGATGGCGGTCCATTCGCCGTTGGTATTGATGGAGGCGCCTACGCCGCCGTATTTACCGGTGGCCATAAATTTAAGGTCGTCCAGGTTTTCTTCGGAAACAAAATCTGTAAAGGGATCTGTTTCCTCCAGCATAGCTTCAATGCCTTTCCGCATCACTTTTTCAGGAGGGAGGTCATCTACGTAATACGTATTCAGTTCCCGGTAGAAAGCGGCGAATATGTCCAGGTTTTTGGCAATCTGGAAATATTTATCGTTTTCATTGAAAGCGAAGATCCCTGCTGTTGTAATGATCAGGAGCAGGGCTGCCGCCAGTTTCCTTCTTTTATTAAAAAACGCACGCATGCAACGAGTGTATAAGATGAATGATATTAGTTGGCAACCGGTAATAAATAATTATGGTACCGGATCATATCCATGTCCACCCCAGGGGTGGCATGACAAGATACGCTTTATGGTTAGATAGCCGCCTTTGAAAGGGCCATATTTTTTAAATGCTTCCAGCCCGTATTGTGAGCAGGTGGGGGTATAACGGCATTTACTGCCCAGGAGGGGCGAGATAAACCATTGATAAATTTTTATCAGGAAGATAAAAGGGAAACTAAGCCAGCGCACAACACGATTCATAAGCAGCTTTTAGCAGTTAGCTTTTCGCCAGTAAAAAAATAAGCGGGTCATTTAACGGAATGTCAAATACCGGTTTTGCTGCAATCAGCTAAAAGCTAACTACTAAGTACTAAATGCTGGTTTGCAGCTTTTTTAAAATTACCGAAATTTTATCTTTCAGGGTAGAAAAACCGGCGATTTTTTTGTCGGTGTAGATGAGGAAAACGGCGATCTGTCTTGATTCAGACCGGAGATGGTCGTAGAGTTCCTGCTTTTGCAGGCGCCAGGCTTCACGGCCCAGGCGTTTGATGCGGTTCCGGTCTACCGCATGGGGAAACCGGCGGGTAGAGGCGCTAAAGCCTACCTGCACGGGGTATTTACCCGGTTCTTTCAACGGCATGTAAACAACCCGGTAGGGAAAAACAGAAAACGCTTTTCCTTCACGAAAAAGCGTTTCAATAAGTTTTCTGCTTTTTAACCTTTCTTCCTTTGTAAAAGAATAAGTTTTTATGGCAAATAGTATTTAGCTACTACAATTATTTCAGCTTACGCTCGTCAGAAACAGTCAGCTTCTTACGACCTTTTGCTCTACGGGAAGCCAATACCTTACGGCCATTAGCAGTTTCCATTCTCTTTCTGAAGCCGTGAACGCTCTTTCTGCGTCTGTTATGCGGTTGAAAAGTACGTTTCATTTCTTTTTTTTGTTTTTACCTGTACTATACTAAAACTCCCGTGTTAAAGGATTGTGGTTTTTAAAACGGAAGGCAAAGGTAGCAGAAAATATTTGAAAAGTAAAATTAAAATACGAATTCTTAAATGTAAAGGTGGAATGCAGCTTTCACCACATTCCACCTTTAAGTATTAAGAATTTTAATTATTTAACTCCCAATTTGGTCTTTACAGCAGCCAGGATATCGTCTGCAGCAGGAGAAACCAGCAGCATACCGGCAGAGCTGTCGATTACGTAGTTGTAACCTTTTTCTTTTGCTACATCTTCAATTGCCTTACGGGCTTTATCGTAGATGGGTTTCAGCAGTTCCTGCTGTTTAGCCTGTACTTTCTGTTCAGCGCCTTCACGGTAGTCCTGGATACGTTTCTGGGCATCCTGGATTTCACGGCCTTTGATTTCTTTCATGTTGTCGGTCATAGTGGCCGCTTTATCATCGAATTCCTTCATTTTCTTCGTATACTCATCTACCAGTGCTTTTCCATCACCTTCCAGTCCCTGTGCAAAAGTTTGCAGATCAGTTTCTGCCTTTTTAGCTTCCGGCATGCTTGCTACCAGTGCCTGTGCATTGATATGCGCTACTTTGGATTGTGCCATTGCATTCACGCTGAACAAACCGGTAACCGCCACAAAAGCAATAATTACGTACTTCTTCATGATGTTGTCTGTGTTTAAAAAAATTTAAATACTTATAGTTAAAAAATAGGTACGGGTTTACTTCTTGACACCCAATGATTTCAGGATTTCTTCGCTTTTATCCAGCTTGGGATCAGAAAATATAACGGTGGCGCCTGCAGCCTTATCCAGTACAAAATCATACATCCTGCCGGCAGAAAGCTTCTGCACCGCATTGTAAATCTTATCCTGAATGGGCTTTACCAGTTCTTCCCTTTTTTTGAAAAGATCACCTTCGTAACCGAAACGCTTCTTCTGCAAATCCTTTGCCTCTTTTTCCCGGGCTACTATTTCATCCTCCCGTTTACGTTTCAATTCCTCTGTGAGCATAACCTGTTCTGCCTGGTAAGACTTATACATCTTATCCACTTCCTGGAACTTAGCGTCAATTTCCTTCTGCCATTGCTCCGCAACTGCGTCCAGCTTTTTCTGTGACTCCTTGTACTCCGGAATACTTTCCAGGATATATTTTGTATCTATCACGCAATAGCGCTGTGCACTTGCTGCACCGCCCATAGCCAGCACAATGGCGGCTGTAATAAATAATTTCTTCATGCTACAATAATTTTTCGCAAAACCAAATGACGGTTAAACTTGCAATATATAATTATTTTCCACATTATTCTGGTTCAAACCCAAGCATAAATGTAAACTTAGCAGCGTCTTTTAAACCACCACCCGGCTGGAGACGGTCAAACCCGATACCATAGTCAAATCCAAGCAATCCAAACATCGGCAGGTAGAAACGCATACCAATACCAGCCGAACGGCGTAATCTGAAAGGATTGTACTCGTTCAGGTCTTTATAACCATTGGCAGCTTCCAGGAACGCCAAACCAAAGATGGTGGAACTGGGATTCAAACTGAACGGATACCGCAGTTCCATCACATACTTATTAAATACGGTGAAGCCGGAATAGTTGGCAGGCTGGCCGTTTTCAGGATTGATGCTCGGATCGGAGGTGTAATACACCGGGTAACCTCTCTGGGAGATGATATCACGGTCGTAGATAGCGAAGTTACTCAAACCATCACCACCCATTTCAAACCGGCCGAAAGGCGACAGGGTTGTACGGTTGTTGTAACGGCCGATGTAACCAAATTTCGCAGCTACTTTCAATACAAACGTTTTGTTATCGCTACCCATCGGACGGCTCAAAGGCACGTACCACTCTGCGTTAAAGCGGTATTTCTGGTACTCAATAAATTTAAACTGCTCAGAAGCCGGCTCCTTGGAGTAATCCTTGTCGGGATTAAACAGGGAGTATGGCGGCGTATACTGCGCAGAAATCATGAAGTTGGAACCACTGCGCGGGAAGATCTGCTGATCCACAGAAGAACGTGACAGCGTGAGTTTGATGTTGACGTTATTGGAGGTCCCGTTTTCAAAACCGGCAATACCAAAGTAGTTATAGTTCTTCAGCTTATACTGCTGGTAGTTCACGGAGTAGATCAAAGTGAAATAGTCATCCGGCCATTTCAGCTGTTTACCCAGTGATACGGAAGCGCCCAGCACTTTAAAGTGACCATCTGTAGAGGTGGTGGTATCGCCCGGCAGTTTATAATAATCGTTGTATGCGTATGGGTTCTGATAGCTGCTGTAGAAGCTCACAGAAAACTGGTTCCTTTTTTTACCTCCCAGCCACGGTTCCGTGAAGGAGAAGTTATAGGAGCGGTATGCTTTACCATTGGAAGATACACGTACAGACAATTTCTGTCCGTCGCCGCTTGGCAATGGATCCCAGGTTTCTTTTTTGAAGATATTACGCAGGGAGAAGTTGTTGAACGTAACGCCGAGGGTACCGGTTAAACCGATATAACCACCCCAACCGGCTGATAGTTCCAGCTGGTCATTGGCTTTTTCTTCCACGGTATAATCAATATCCACGGTACCATCCTGTACGTTTGGTACGGGGTTCATGCCGATCTTTTCCGGGTTGAAGAAGCCGAGGTTGGCAATTTCACGGTTAGAACGGATCAGATCCTGGCGGCTGAATTTTTCCCCCGGAATGGTACGCAGTTCACGGCGGATAACGTGTTCGTTGGTTTTTTCGTTACCGGCTATACGTACTTCCTTGATGGTTGCCTGCGGCCCTTCACGTAAACGTATTTCGTAATCAATGGTATCGCCACGGATGCCAATTTCCACCGGATCGATCTGGAAGAAGAGGTAGCCATAGTCCATGTAGTAGCCGCTGATATCGCCGCCTTCCTGTGACATTTGTTTACCGATTCTTTTTTCCAGCAGTTCCAGGTTATAGATATCTCCTTTTTTGATGCCGAGGATACGGGTCAGTACGGAGTCGGAATAACGGGTATTTCCTTTCCAGGTAATATCACCGAAATAATATTTTTTACCTTCAGAAATCTGCATGTCTACATTCAGATTCTGTGAGTGGGTTTTATAGGTGGTATCTCTTACAATCACCGCGTCACGATAACCTTTGGAGTTATAGAGCCCGATCACTTTACCTTTATCTTCGAGGTATTTGTTTTCATTGAATTTGGCAGAGCTGAACAGTTTAAAGCGGAAATAAGGATCCAGTTTCTCAAATGCGCGGGTAGGCTGCAGGAAGCCATAGGTTTGCCAGAAATCGTCCGTCTGGGCCAGGGAATCCACATATACGTGTTCCAGATCCGGGTGAAGCGTGAAGCGGGAACGTTCTTTGGTTCCTTTCATCTTCTTCTTGATCCTGGAGTCGGCTATGCTTTCGTTACCTACAATGTTGATATCCTGGATACGTACCTTACTGCCTTTGGTAACATTAAAGATCAGGTGTTTGGAGTTTACCTGGCCGGTATCTCCTCTTTCCTCGATTTTAACGGTGGCATTTCCGAATCCTTTATCTGCATAAAATTTATGTACTACCCCGATTACGTTTTGTTTCAGGGCCTGTGTAATCACATTTCCTTTACGTAAACCGGCTTTGGTGGTAATATCGTCTGCTTCTGTTTTTTTGATTCCCCTGAAAACGAAGGAGGACATGCGGGGCATTTCCGTTAATCCTATTTCCAGCCAGATCTTATTGTCTTCTATTTTGGTCACATAAATGGTTACATCGGCAAACAGTCTTTGTGACCAGAGGCTCTGAATTGCCTTTGTGAACTGGTCACCGCCCGGATAAGTAACCTTATCGCCAACAGTGAGGCCGGAGAGCGACAACAGCAGTGATTTATCCAGGTATTGAGTACCGGCAACGGTGATATCGGCAATTTCGTACTGTTGCGGAATACCTGTGTTGATAGGAGAAACGGCCGGCGGATTAGCAGGGGGCTGCGTAGGAGGCACGGTATCTTTTTGCTGAGCGGATACACGAATGCCTGCACTGCAACATAATGCTATAGCCAGAAGGCCCTTAGGAAATAATTTCTTCATTCTGCTGAATTTGTTCGCTTGTTTTGCCAAAGCGCCGTTCTCTGGTTTGGTAATTTAAGATGGCTTGGTAAAGATGTTCATTGCGGAAGTCCGGCCAGCGGGTATCTGTAAAATACAGCTCCGCATAGGCCAGTTGATATAGTAGGAAGTTACTGATCCTGCATTCTCCACTGGTACGAATCATTAATTCAGGGTCCGGCAGGCCGGTGGTACAGAGATATTTTTCCCATACCTCTGGCGTCACAGCTACCGGGTCCAGGGCTCCACTTTTCACATCCAGGGCTATTTTCCTGGCTGCATTCACGATTTCCCACCTTGCACTGTAGCTAAGAGCCATAATGAGATTGAGGCCGGTATTCTGGCTGGTAAGGGCAATGGCCTCCTCCATTTCCCGCTGGCATTGGGGAGGTAACATTTCCATGTCGCCTATTACGCTCAGCCGGATATTATTTTTTGATAACGTATTCACTTCCATACGGATAGTGTTTACGAGTAGTTCCATGATGCCATTAACTTCATAAACCGGGCGGTCCCAGTTTTCGGTAGAAAACGCGTACAGGGTTAGATAACCTATTCCCAGTTCTGCACAGGTCGTCACTATGTTACGCACACTTTCTACCCCTTCGTGGTGCCCGTACAGCCTGTCTTGTCCCCGCTCCTTTGCCCAACGGCCGTTCCCGTCCATAATAATGGCTATATGGCGCGGCAACCGTTGTAAGTCCAATTTTTCCTTCAAGCTCATTTGTGTCAGGCGTATTATAACAGATTATAACAGATTAACTAAAAGGGTGCAAAGATACAAAAATAGAGTAATGACTTTTTTGGCAAAGCCTAAGAAGTTGTTTTAACGTAGTTTTAACAGCGAATTCAATACCAGTGGGGATTTTGGCAAATTCGGAGACTTTTCATGGCGGTTGGCAGGTACGGAAAGGCCACCCGCAGAAAGGATTTTTTATTGTAAATTAAAATTT
Source organism: Chitinophaga sp. G7 BAM 1005 (assembly GCF_057126945.1). Lineage (NCBI taxonomy): Bacteria > Pseudomonadati > Bacteroidota > Chitinophagia > Chitinophagales > Chitinophagaceae > Chitinophaga > Chitinophaga sp. G7 BAM 1005. Next base: position 6,619,569 of record NZ_CP181478.1, read on the forward strand.
ACAGTTGTAAGAAGTAAAAAGAATACTGATCGTTAATTCGATGGTCACGAACTGATCCTTATCCCGGCTGTTTCCTCTTTGCCGTCCTATCACCCCGATGGGGCTGCCTTTTACAGACGACCTGTCCTGCAACTGAGCCGCCACCGTGGGCTGGCCGTTGGGAAGCGCAGGGAAAGCCGCAGAACCGGCATAAGTAGTGCTTACATCGTCCAGATAATCCGTTTGGGTGAACCGGTATAAAGCTTCCAGGCCCACATTTACTTTTTTGGAAATATTATATTTAAACCCTCCCCCGATCAGCCAGGCATAAGAAACCAGGCTATACGGCTTGCGGTCCGGATACAAGGCAGTGCCCTGCCCTTCCGTGCCCAGGGGCTGTAAAAAATATTTAACCCCGTTCAGATAGGCATACGGGTTATAATGAAAAATACTGGCGCCGCCCGTCAGATAGGGCGAAAAACGCTCATATAAGCTGCCCGGTTCAAACCGGAAAAAATTAAAATCCCCCTGGAGCGACAGTTCCCATAAATTAGTATTGAAACTGAGATTCCGGCGGTTCTGGAACTCATTTTTATTGTAAACGTCGGAATAGCCCAGTTGCATAAACCGGGCATGAGCGCGGAGGCCCACATAGTCGTTCATGTATTTGCGGTAGTAGATCCCAATAGCAGGCTTCAGGGTGTTTAAAGCCCCCCGGGTGTTCAGTTCCCCGAAATATTGCGCGCCACCCACGGAAAAACCCAGCTCGCCCACATATTCCAGCTCATTTTGTGCTGCAGCACGTTCCGCAAACAAACAACCGGCCGATACCAGCCATATAAAAACGATGTATTTGGAATATAGAATAGGTTTCAGCATAAATCAGTTCTACTTAAACGCTAAAATGCCGGATTTATTTAATGTATAGCTGATGATTATGCTTATTTATTTGGCGTTTGCTTTCCTCACGGGGCATAATTTCTATTACAATCAGCATGAAATGTATTTGTAAATGTAACAATATATTTTACATTTCTATATTTTAATCGTGTTCCGGGCGTCAATACCCCAGAGTAATTTGTTGCGGAGGGTGTGCAGGAAATTGCTGTCGTCCAGCCGGAGCAGGCTCAGTTTAAACTCTTCTTTTTTAACGGCCAGCTGCACCCGGTTATCGATGGTTTCCATACGGCTGTCGAGGGTACAAAGAAACTGATCACTACGTCCTTCCACTTCAAAGGAGATGATATTATTGTTGGGTACAACGATGGGCCGTACGTTCAGGTTATGGGGCGCCACAGGCGTGATCACAAAGTTACCTGCATCAGGGAATACGATAGGGCCGCCGCAGCTCAGGGAATAGCCGGTGGAGCCCGTGGGGGTGGCTACAATTAATCCATCGGCCCAATAGGTGTTCAGGAATTCGCCGTTCAGGTAAGTATGGATCTTCACCATTGCGGAAGTATCCTTTTTGTGGATGGTAAACTCATTAAGAGCGTAAGGTACATCGCCAAATAAGGGGATGTTGGCATCCAGGTGGAGCAGCGACCGCTGGTCTACCACATACGTGCGGTTCAGCAGCGCCTGCACCAGTGCATGGATTTCTTCCTTACCGATGCTGGCCAGGAAGCCGAGGCGGCCAAAATTGATCCCTATTACAGGAATATTGGTATCGCGTACATAACAAACGGTATCCAGCAGGGTACCGTCTCCACCGAGGCTCACCAGGAAGTCTATTTTTCCCGGCAGGTCTTCTGCGGAGGAAAACAGCGTTGGTACGTTGTCGAAAGGAATGTGTTGCTGCAGCGTATGAAAAAAAGGCTCATAAATGATGGCCTCTATCTCTGCCCGCTTTAATTCCTCCAGCAATAAGCGGATGTTTGAAATGTCTTCTGTAATAAATCCCCTGCTATAAAGTGCTACCTGCATAATTTTTTAAGCTTTTACGATCGGCTCTGAAGTGCTACATATCCACGCTCGTGTGTAAAAATAGTCCTTTTTGCCCTAACTGGTTAAAGCTGTATTCGATCCGCAGGCAGGTATCATAGAAGGAAACGATATCCAGTCCGATGCCGCCGGTATACAGGAAACGGTTATTCAGGAAGCTGTTGCCGGGGAATTTATTATAGGCGTAACCGGCGTCGCCAAAGGCTTTGGCGAAGATGCGCACCGGAACGGTATTAAATTTCTTTGGAACAATGGGCAGCTTTACTTTAAAAGAAAGGAGTTCCTGCCGGAGCGTTGATTTGAGAATGGCAAAGCTGGTGCCGTCTATCACGTAATATTCCAGTCCGCGCAGGTAATCATCGCGGTAGCCCAGCGCCTGCAGGTTAATATACGGTTGTTCGCCGGAGAGCTTGGCCGCACTGCGGATACCCAGTGCTGCGAAGGTTTTGGGCCTCAGCTGCCAGTATTTGGCCATATTGAGCCGGAAGTGAACATCATCCACATCATTGAGGGAGCCTATGCCTTTTTTACCTGCTTCTGCCAGTATCCGGAATCCTTTGAGGGGATATACCCAGCTATCTGCCTTAATATAAGTGAAACGGTAAGTGATATCTATGAAACGTACATTCGTGCGGCCTTTTCCCAGGTAGTTGGGGTTGATGATGGCCACCGAATCCGCTACTTTTTCATAATTATAATTTACAAATACCTGGTGCCTGGTATTAATGGCCCGGCGGTAGCTGTAGTTAAGCCCGATGGTGTATACCTGGCGCAGGAAATCATCTTTCCGGAAAAACTGCTGTTTATTATTGCTGGTGCTGTCGTTCACCTCACGGTTACGGTTATAGGACGCGATGATACCGAGGCCGTGACGGAAACCTTTATCGATATACGGTATATTATACTGGAGCGCGAAGCGCTGGGTATAACCGAACTGCAGCGCGGCGTTTAGCGCATCGTTGCGGCCGGTCAGGTTTTCCTGGGTGCCGCTTACGCCGAGGTTGATGCGGCTAAGGCTGTGATTTTTTTCCACCCACCACTGGTTGAAGTTACGGTCTGCCAGCTTGAAAATGGGATAGGCGAAGGTGTACCAGCGTTCCCATACTTCAAATACCAGGTCGGCTTCGTTACCGGTCCAGTTTTTTACGTTGGCGGTAACATTGAGGAAGAGAGAGGTGTTAATTAATTGTTTTCTTCTTTCTTCCAGGGTAGCGGAGAGGTCGCGGAGATAGATGGTATCTCCGGGCACGGTACTTATTTCCCGGAGAATGATGGAAGTCCGGGTTTTCCTATTACCGGAAACGAGTATGTTACGCACTACCAGGTAGCTGGTATCCATTACAGACACAGACTGTCCTTCAGCATTTTCCGGTATCACAATTCCCAACAGGCAAGTCAGGGCCAGCAGGTAGTAACAGCATCTCAGCATGTAGGTCCTTAAAATATTTTAAACGTTGACAATGCGGATTTTGTCTTTCTCAGGATTAACCTGATTATACTGAGAAAGACAACCTCCGCGTGCGTTACATGCCGATATAATTCATCAGCAGGTCGTAGTTTTTCTTCAGCAATTCTTCTTCCGGCTCTTCTGCAAAGATGTATTTGATCACATAGTTGAAGCGTTCGAAAGTGGCTACCAGACCTTGCAGTTCCTGCCGGTTTGTTTTCAGTACTACTTCGAGTTTGCCGGTAACGGGGTTGGTGATGGTGTTTACGCTCAGGAGGGTAACATCATTTGATTCAGCGATACGGGCAATTTCGCTGAGGGCGTAATCGCGCGGATCTACTTCAAACGCGATGATACCACCGGGTTCCTTCACCCCGTTATATCTTGCTAAAGCTGCCAGCAGGTTATCTTTGGTAATGATACCCAGGTATTCATTTTCCCTGGTTACTACCGGGAGGGCAGACAATTTAAAGTCGTAAAAAAGTTTGAGTGCTTCAAAGAGATGAGCGTATTCCATGACAGCCGGGCGGGTACTGCTGTACTCCATAGATTCCAGGGGGACATCCGGATCTTCGAGATCCATGATATCGTCTTCTTCCACCAGGGCCAGGTATTTGCTATCTACTACCATTGGGAGCTGCGTAAGATGATACTCGTTCATCAGGCGCAGCGCCTTTGTTCCTGAATCCGAGGGATGCAGAACAGGTACTGAAGATATGAGTTCTCTGGCGATCATGTTAGTGTATTCTGATACAATAATAGTAAAGAATATGCCAACAGAAAAAGAAATTACATGTACGCGAAAACGCTGCACCTGTTGGTGCAGTTACCGGGCTGCCGGAAAAGTGCCGGTTTAACTGGCAGGTTGAAACTTCAGTTTCTCCAGGAAAGCGTGCAGAATTTTGTTGAATTCTTCCGGCACCTCCATCATGGGAGCATGTCCGCATTTATCAATAAACTGCAGTTGAGAATTAGGTATCAGCTTTTTAAATTCTTCGCCTACCATAGGAGGAGTAACGGTGTCGTTCTGGCCCCAGATCAGTAAAGTTGGTTGTTGGATATCTTTCAGTTCATCTCCCAGGTTGTGGCGGATGGCTGATTTTGCCAGTGTGATGATCTTGATCACTTTCAGGCGGTTGTTCACTATCTCAAACATTTCGTCTACCAGTTCTTTGGTAGCTATTTTCGGATCATAGAAAGTAAGTTCTGCTTTTTTGCGGATGTATTCATAGTCGCCGCGTTTAGGATAGGTTTCGCCCATTCCATTTTCGAACAAGCCGGAGCTGCCGGTAAGGATCAGGGATTTTACGGGTGCTTCAGGGTGTTTTAACAGGTATACGATGGCTACGTGACCTCCCAGTGAATTGCCCAGCAGGTGTACATCTTTATATCCCCTGGCCTCAATAAACCTGTGCACATATTTGGCCAGTCCGCCTACCGATGTTTCCAGGATGTTTAAATCGTACAGGGGTAACATCGGAATCACAACCTTGTTATATTGCCGGAAATATTCGATCATGTGCGAGAAATTGCTCAAAGCACCAAAAAGTCCATGCAATAATACCAGTGGTTCTCCTTCTCCTTCTTCTATAAAATTAAACTTACCCTGTGTTTTGATTTCGTAATCCATTGCCAAATCTTGAAAGTCAATTTTACGCTAAAATAATTCTTTTTATTAATCTAAATAATCTTTGGAACGAGTTATCCAGGTTGAATATGCCGGGCTGCCTGCTCAAAAAAAGATTGTAACTCAGTGAACATATTCTTAAAAACCGGGATCACACTTCCTATATGATCCAATACCCACGGGCCAATATTCTCTATATAAGGATACACCACAGATTGCAGCTTTGTTTCAGGACTCAGCCAATATACCTGGTTGGCCATCCACAGCACTACACTGTAAATTATTATAAATATAACGCTATACAACAGTATTCCGCCCAGTTTATTCAGCCAGCCCAACATTACCAGCTCTACCAACTTCTGCAACGCCCCGGCTCCCAACCTTACGAGTAATATTACTCCCAGGAAAAGGCACACGAAGCAGATCACAGGTACCCATCTGGAATGCATTTCCCAGTGTTCCTGTACATATAAGGCGGTAATTGCTGTTAGTTTCAGGGCTGCCGCTAATCCCAATATGGCGGCTACCAAAGAAAATAAGGCTACTATCAAACCCCGGGTGTATCCCCGGTAGATGGCAAAAACCATGATGATAGCAAAAATAATGTCTATAGGCATGATAGAAATATAGGGAATCTGGTATTTAACTACCTGATTTTTTAGTTTCCGGGAGATGTTTGCCTGCCCGGCTACCGCTCTTCAGCCAGTTAAATACCAGACAGCACTATTTAGTAAGCAGTTCTTTCACCAGGGCGGAAATGGCCTTTCCGTCGGCTTTACCGGCCAGTTGTTTGGTGGCAACGCCCATTACTTTACCCATATCAGCGGGTGAGCTGGCGCCGGTGGAAGCAATAATATCTGTAATGGCTGTACGTAGTTCTGCTTCATCCATTTGTTTGGGCAGGAAGCGTTCAATCACTACCAGTTCCTCTTCTTCTTTTACGGCAAGGTCTTCACGGTTCTGGGCGCGGAAAATTTCGAGAGAATCCTTTCTCTGCTTGGCGAGCTTCTGCAACAGTTTGGACTCGTCTGCTTCGGTAAGGTCGCCGTGGGCGCCTTCTGCTGTTTTGGCCACCAGGATAGCCGCCTTGATAGCACGCAGTGCACGCAGGTCAGCTTCTTTTTTACCCAGCATCGCAGCTTTAATTTCTGCGTTGATATTCAGTTCTAATGACATATGGTTAGGTTTAATGGATTATTTACCTGCTTCTTCGGCAGCCTGCCTGTCCTGGAATTTCTTAAAGAAATCCTTTGCAAAAGCACGCATATCGTCTGCCTGATCTTTATAAGGGGTGGCCCTTCCATAGGTGTCAGCCATTGTCATCATGGTCTGAAAAAAGAAATCCGCCATTTCATCCACCATCATGTCTTTTGTCCACAGGTCAATACGCAGCGCAACCTTTTCAGCCGGATCCCAGAAAGATACGATCATGCCTTTGGCCTTGATCATCCTTTCTTCTTTGTTATCTGTAGCGCTCCACTCTATCGACTCGGGCACCTTCTGATCGTCCAGCCCAACCTGGATCTTTATGGTAGATACTTTACTCATGATTTTCAATTAAAGCGCAAAAATAGCCATCATTTGCTGATTTTGGAAAAACCCGTCCCCGTGAGATGACTCCACAGCTGTTCCGCAGCATGCTCCCAGCTGCTGAAAGGCTTCGCCGCAGGGATCTTAGCCAGTAAACGGGATCTTAATTGTTCATCTTTATATAAAAGACTCATTTTTTCTGATAAATCGTCCTGGCTCGCCGGATCGGCGTATAATACGGCGTCTCCACCCGCCTCCCGGGCAGCCGCCCCCTCCAGGGCAATTACCGGTACTTCACACCGCTGAGCGGCATATACCGGCAGGGCAAGCCCTTCCAACCTCGCCGGATACACGACAGCGTAAGCGCCACCGGTGAGCCGGGCAAGGGTATCTTCATCTGCATCTTCTATACACACCACATCCTGCCTGAACTTATAACTCTGCAAAGCAGTGGCAATATCCGCTCCCGCCGGGGTTACACTCCCCGCCAGCACCAGTTTGATATTACTTCGCTGCCGTTTCTTCAACGCTGAAAATGCTTTCAGCACCGGTATGATATTGTTCCGGGGATGCATACTGCCCGTTACCAGGAAATACTCCGCCCCACCGGAAAAAGCCCGCTTTACCGTTTCGCGCTGCTCCCACTCCAGGGGCTTATACAGCTCACTGACACCGGTTTCCAGCCGGATCAGCTTATCTTTTACGCCGGGTGCATAACGCAACACCTCTTCCTGTGCAGCGTCCGACAGCACGGCTATACGCCGCGACCGGCCAAGGTACTTCGTGATATTATTTTTAAGGGACCGCTGTTGCACACCCGGCTGCAAGCCGGCATCGCGTAAAAACGAAAGGTCTCTCAGCAACAGGCCCGCGGGAACTTCACTACGCAAAGGCAGCGTGCCATCCAGCCCCAGGAACAGGTCCGGGCGGAAAGGCTTCATTGCCCGCACCAGCTGCCACTCCTGCCACCAGTACAAATGCCAGGGCTTATTGCCTTTCAGGGGCAACACCACATTGGTCACGTTAGCCGGTACCTTCAGACCGGCAGGTACTTTTCCGTCAAAAAAAAATGTGAACTGATGGACTGGCTGCTGCCGGCACATCGCCAGTATTATTTCCGTTGCCACATTCCCGGTGTCGGCAGGCATGTCCTGTCGTAAACAAGCGGCATTAACAGCAATTTGCATAAACGATTCCTTTGTCTGCGAGCTTGCAAACCTACACAATTTTAGATTCGGGAGGGATGGATTTTAATCGCCCGGCTATTCCGCAGACTTGTTGGTAAGGAAAAACACCTGCGGAGGAGTTACATTGCCGGTGTTACCCAAAGACGCCAGCCTGATAGTTACCTCGTATGTTTTTAACGGCTTCAGGTGACGAAGCGTAATGGTAAAGGGAGTAGTGCTGATATCCGCTATGTCGTCCTGCGGCAGCGGGATAAGACCTGTTTCTGTGGCTACATTCAGCGTTACCTTCACCCCTTTTTCGGGCAGCTTGCTGGTAACATTTACTTTCAGGGTATAGGTGCTGTCCTGCGCCATATTATACTTCCCTACCTGTACTTCGGGCAGCTCGAAAGCCAGTGTTTCTTCCTGTACATTGGGTGCAGGATTATCTTTCTTCTTCTTTTTACAGGAAGAAAAAGTAAGCATTGCAATAGCTAAGAAGGCAGGGAGACAGGTTTTCAATAACATATTTCCAGTTATATAGGAGCATGAAATTAGCTTTTTTTAATATGCAAATCAAATTTTACTTCTTACATCCAGCGCATCCCGCAATCCATTACCTAACAGGTTGAAAGCCAACACCAGTAGCATAATAGCAACGCCCGGCGCCAATGCCAGCAGGGGATTATGGGTGATAATAAAATTGTAGTTCTCTTTGATCATCAGCCCCCACGAAGGCTGTGGCGGTTGCACCCCCACCCCCAGGAAGCTGAGTCCCGCCTCCACCACAATAGCAGTGGCAAAATTGCCGGCAGCTACTACCATCACCGGCCCCATGATATTTGGTAAGATATGTTTTACAATGATCCGCACATGTCCATAGCCCAATGCCCTCGCGGCTTCCACGTATTCCAGCTCCCGGATGCCCAGCACCTGCCCGCGGATAATACGGGCAACGCCCACCCACATAGTGAGTCCCACGGCAATGAACACCTGCCAGAATCCCTTTCCCAACGCCAGCGTAAGCGCAAACACCAGCAGCAGCGTTGGCATGGACCATACCACGTTTACCAGCCACATCACCACATCGTCGGTACGTCCTTTGAAATAGCCGGCAACGGCGCCCAGCAGCACACCAATGCTCAGGGAAATGACTACAGCAATACAGCCTACTCCTAAACTTACCCGCGTGCCGATCAGCAACCGGCTCAGGATATCCCGGCCAAACTTGTCGGTGCCCAGCCAGTAGGTGCGGGAGAAAATCCGTTCAGCCAGTATCTTCTCCTGTAAAGCTTTTGATGACAGGGGATTGTCCGGAGGATTGCCGTACCAGACCTTTGCAGGAGAATAGGTTTCTTCCCGGCTGGTAGATTCATCTACATACCGCTGCACCACCAATACGCTGTCCCTGAATTGCCACGACCGGATAGGTATCCAGTTTAAATCAGACTCCTGGCCATACAACAACCGCTGGTAAAAGGAGACCTTTTTTACAGGCTGCTCTTTAAACACCGCCAGCATATTGATCCGGAAACCAGGGTGTTGTCCCTCTATTTCCAGCACCATCCTGTTGGCATTGGGCGTATGATCCGGCGCAATAAAATAGGCGGTGATACTGACAAATACCGCCACCGCAATGACCAGTAAACCGGCCACGGCGCCTTTATTCCGGTATAACTTTTTCCAATAAGGCTGCATTTCTGACAAAGGAACCCCGATTTAATTTACCTGCCGGCCTTTCCACTGATAACTACCAAACTTCCCAAGCCACCCGGCAACAACAATATAAGGAATATGAAATATTTGTCCCGGAATAAACCATAACAGCAGTTCTGTTTTATTAAAAAACCTGGCTACGGGAAGCAGGAAATAAAGCTCCAGGGTTATTTTGAATAGTAAGATGATGAGGAACCAGGGCCACCATACCGGCAGGAACACGGCCATTACCGCCAGCGCCAGCAAGCCGGCGTTGAACAGGTATACCAGCAGCAGTACCCAGGTAAGTCGTTTATCTTCATACTTATCTGCCTTTGACGACCAGCGGATCCGCTGGTTCATAAAGTCCCTCAGCGTATCCACAGCGAGCGTACGCACCACCGCATCTTCACACTTCAGGTAGCTGACCTTATCGGGATATGCGCTGTAAATTTTATACATCAGCAGCATGTCATCGCCGGAGGCGATATTATCGATGCCATTGAAACCGCCTACTTCCAGGAAAGCTTTTTTCTCATAGGCCAGGTTAGCCCCATTGCACATGGTACCGGAGGCCAATTGCGCGGCAGCCCCGGTAATGCCCTGCATGGTCATGAAATCGAGCGACTGTAACCGCTTAAAAAAGTTATGCTCTTTATAGAAGCTGACCGGTGCGGCTATAAATTTAGGTTGATGATGTTCGTAAAACTGCACCAGTGTTTCAACCCAGCGCGGGCCCATTATACAATCCGCGTCGGTGGTTACAATAAGGTCGCCGGTGGCTTTTAAGATCGCAATTTCTATGGCTTTTTTCTTGAAAGAATTCAGCCGTTCTTCTTCATTGAGATATTGTTTTAATTCCAGCAGGTGAATATTTTCCGCGGGGAAATTACGCACTACTGCCGCTGTTTCATCTGTAGAAAAATCATCTATTACCATTATTTCCAGCAAGGCCGGATTATAGGTTTGCTTCTTCAGCGCCGCCAACAGGGCCGGCAAATTGGCGGCTTCATTCCTGGCAGGAATAATCACAGTAACAGCGGTGCTGCAGGCCGATGGCGTTGCCGGTGAAAAACTTTTCAGGCGCTTCCACCCCAGGCTATACCATAACATCAGTATACCATACCCTAAAGCCAACACCAATAATATAATTACAAAAAGATACATCCGTGTTAAAGATTTGTTTTGATGATAAGCCCCAGTTGAGCAGAAATCAACTGATGGCCTTTTTCCATTACCAGTATTTTGCAGGGAAAAGAACCATCTGAAAAACGGGTACCCAGCACAGGTGGAATTACACGGTCGTATTTCCCGAATATCAGGAGAGTTAGAACGTTATATCTGGATAATAATTGTTTACACAATTTTTTATCCGGCATCATCCTCCGCAAATTGGTCCATACATTGTACACCAATTCCCTTTTTTCCGTTTCATTCATGCGGTGCAACGCAAATTTGTATACGCTCTGGTTCAGCAACCCCAATCTTCTCCAGGTATGCAATAACGTAAAAAACAGCCGGGGATGGTAGGTATTATATTTAAACAGCCTGTTTCCGGCAGTGGTTTGGGTTACAAACATATGCCAGGGGTTATTTCTCAGGCCGTCTCCGGCAGCGATGATCAGGTGGTTAATCCGGCTGGCCATCTTTTCCACGAGGCAAAGCGACAGGCGCCCGCCCATGCTGTAGCCGAGCAGGGAAAAGCGCTCCTTCCCGTGCTGTTGCAGCACTAACTCCACCAGCGCCACCAGGTCGTCTTTCTCCAACACCCGGTTTTCCTCCCATTGGGTGCTGCCGTGCAGGGGCATATCCAGCGCCACTAAAGTGAAGGTATCGCCCAGCGTGGCGGTTAACGGGTGAAAATGAGCCGCACTTTCGCCAAAGCCGTGTAAACAGATCAATAGCTCCTCCCCGGCACCTTCCACGGTGCCGTGAAACCGGCTTTTCAAATATGACAGATAAAAATCAGGCATAAAGGGTAGCAATGATACAGAATAAATGCCTAATGACGATAGATATGATTATTGGGAAAGACATTGATCCGGCTATAAGGCGGCTTACATCCGGGATAACTACTATGTGACTTCCCTGGTTATATTCATATTGCACCAGTAACAAAAACGGTGATCAGCCATAGATAACCCGTATTTAATAGATATGGCTTATATATGACTCATCTATGGCTTATATATGGCTTATATATGGGTTATCTCCAAATGGCGGGTGATACAGATTGCCTTTGGGGTGACCCGGAACAAACCGGCCGGCAGCCTATTTATTTTTTGTTAAAAATAGCGGCCGCACAACAGGAGTGCCGCATTTAACTTACATTCAGTAAGTTAATACAGCAGGTATCAGGAAAATCAGTTTAGCCATCCGGGCGGTCGGTTTTGCTTAATGCTTTTTTCAGTAAATTACAGAACTACCAAAAATACAGTAACATGGACGCAACAGTTGAAAATAAGACTGCGTTAAAAGGCGCAGAGTTCCTGGTTAAGGAGAGTGCTCCTGAGGAAGTGTTTACTCCCGAAGATTTTTCGGAAGAACAGCTGATGATTAAAGACATGGCAGATCAGTTTATCAGCAAAGAGGTAACACCGATAGTGGAGCGGATAGATAAGCTGGAAGAAGGATTGATGCCCTCGTTGTTGGAGAAAGCGGGCGAACAGGGACTACTGGGCGCTTCTTTCCCGGAGGAATATGGTGGTTTAGGTAAAGATTTTGTGACCGCAACCATCATCAACGAAGGACTGGGTGCCGGTCATTCCTTCTCCGTTGCTATGGCTGCCCACACGGGCATTGGCTCTTTACCGATCCTTTATTTTGGTACTGCAGAACAAAAACAGAAGTATATACCTAAGCTGGCTACCGGTGAAATGAAAGGCGCTTATGCCCTTACAGAGCCTGATTCCGGCTCCGATGCACTGGGTGCTAAAACCACCGCCAAATTAACAGACGATGGTAAATACTATATTTTAAACGGGCAAAAAAGCTGGATCACCAACTCCGGTTTCGCGGACGTGTTTACCGTATTTGCAAAAATTGACGGAGATAAGTTCACCGCCTTTATCGTAGACAAAGGAACACCCGGATTTACGCTGGGCGCGGAAGAACATAAAATGGGAATCAAAGGATCTTCTACCCGCCAGATCTATTTCCAGGACGCCAAAGTACCCGCAGAAAATGTGCTGGGCGTAATTGGCAAAGGCCACCTCATTGCTTTCAACATCCTGAACATAGGCCGTTTGAAACTTTGCGCGGCCGCACTGGGCGCCTCCAAAAAATGTATCAATACCTCCGTACAATACGCCAATACCCGTACACAGTTTAAACAGCCGATCGCCAACTTTGGCGCTATCAAACATAAACTGGCGGAAATGGCTATCCGTACCTGGACATCAGAATCAGCACTGTTCCGTACGGCACAACTGATCGATGAAAAGGAAAAAGAACTGCTGGCAGAAGGCAAACCTTTCAACGAAGCCTTGCTGGGCGCCGCGGAAGAATATGCAGTGGAATGCGCCATCCTGAAAGTAAACGGCTCCGAAGTGCTGGACTACGTAGTGGATGAAGGTGTACAAATTCACGGTGGGAACGGCTTCAGCGATGAATACATCATTTCAAAAGCCTACCGCGATTCCCGTATCAACCGCATCTTTGAAGGCACCAATGAAATCAACCGGTTACTGACCCTGGATATGACACTGAAACGTGCCATGAAAGGTAAACTGGACCTGATGACGCCGGCCATGAATGTAATGAAAGAGCTGATGAGCATTCCTGACTTCGGCAACGATGATGAAAGTGCTTTCAGCAAGGAAAGGAAGATGATCGTTAACTTCAAAAAAGCCATCCTGATGGCTGCCGGCGCCGCTGCGCAGAAGCTGATGGTGAAGCTGGAAAACGAACAGGAAATCCTGATGGATATTGCCGATATGGCCATTGAAACCTTTGTGGCTGAAAGCGCCCTGCTGCGCTTAATTAAGCTTACCAACAGCAAAGGCGAAAGCGCCGCTTCACTCCAGGCAGATATTGTACGCACCTTTATTTACGATGCGGCCGACCGTATCAATAAATCCGGTAAAGATGCCATCAATGCCTTTGCAGAAGGCGATGAACAACGTATGATGCTGCTGGGCCTCAAACGCTTTACCAAAGCAGAACCATTTAATGCAAAAGATGCCCGCAGAAGAATCGCGGACAAACTGATTGCAGATAATAAATACAGCTGGTAACAACCGGCTTAAAACGCTTTAAAAAAATGCAGCGGAATACCTTATTTCGCTGCATTTTTTCTAAATGCTTTTTTCCTATTCCCCTCACCTGCTTATCTTTACCATCTTTCAAAGATATTGATGACAGGGTATGACGCTATCAGTAAAGTTTTTTTCTACGTTTCTTATTACCATTGCTATCCCCTTTCTTGCAAGCAGTCAGGCAACACTGCGTATCAGTCAGCCTTCAAGGGATCAGAATAATGTAAATACACCCAGACAATTTATTGCCGGCCGCACCTGTGTTGGCTGTACGGTGAGGATTAATAACGATACCGTACACGTTTATAACACCGGCACTTTTGCCGCAAAATATGAACTGACCACCGGCAGAAATTCCTTTTCCGTTACCACCACCGCACCTAACGGAGAAACATATACGAAAAACATTACCTATTACTATAACCGGCCACCAGCGCCTGCTGCCACCAGTATTTTCCGGATAGATTTTATAGAGATATCGCCCGCCGGAAACCTTCAGCTTTCAGAAGGAGATACGCTGCGGATAAAGATGAAAGGCTATCCAGGCCAAAGCGCCAGCTGGTTCAATGACGTACCACTGAAGGAAATGCCCGTTTCACAAACAGGCGGAATACCGGGCTATTACAGTGGCAGCTATATCATACAACCGCGCGACTCCCTGCTGAATGGAAAAATTATGGTGCGCCTCCGCAAACAAAGTGGCGAAACTGCTATCCTGGGCAGCACGTACCGCTACAGCGTAATGCACAATGAAATACCATTCACCGGCCGTACCATCGACAATATGACCTACCTCACTGCCAGTCCGAATGGCGACCGGCTGGGGCCTGATAAAATCGGTTACCTGGATAAAGATGTGCTTTTACATATTGTAGGCAGACAGGGAGACTATTACAAAGTAAGGCTATCCTCCCACACCACCGCCTTTATTCCGGAGCCATTAGTGGACACGGAGATTCCCCAGGAGGAGCTTCCCGTAAGCATTGCAGACGATGCCAAAATATGGGGAGATGAAAAATATGATTATGTGTCGGTGGCCTTATCTGATAAACTGCCGTACATTTCCACGCAACTGGTTTCTTCCAAAAAGATCATTATCGATATACATGGCGCTTATACAGAAAAAGGATTGAATACAGTGCTGCAAAACACCAAAGAAATTACGTCTGTAGCATGGGGGCAGCCATCGCCCGATGTATGCCGCATGGTAATTTCCCTGCAACATGCGCCGTGGGGCTACCAGGTGTACTACGATAATAACCGTATAACGGTAAAGGTTAAACGTGTGCCACAAAACTTATCGCTGAAAAATATGGTAATAGGTCTGGACCCCGGCCACGGTGGCGGCAACCCGGGTACCACCGGTCTTACCGGCGCCGTGGAAAAAAACATGACCCTGGTACTTTCGCTGCAACTGAAGGCGCTGCTGGAAAGAGAAGGAGCTACCGTAATCATGTCGCGCACTACAGAGAAATTTGTTGCCAACGAAGACCGGCTTTCTTTTTTCCGCAGGGCCAACCCTGATCTGTTGCTGAGTATTCACCTCAATGCTTCCGGCAACCCTGTTGATGTTTATGGCACTGCCACTTACTATAAACAACCTTTCTGCGAACCGCTCAACGCAGCCATCCATGAACGTTTGCTGCAAACAGGTCTTTATGATTTCGGTAATAACTCCGGCTTCAATTTCATCCTTAACAATCCCACCGAGTTCCCGGATGCTTTAGTGGAAACACTTTTCCTCAGCAATCCCGGCGACGAAGAAAAATTGCTGGACCCTGCGTTTCAGCGGAAACTGGTTACAGGCATTGTGGAAGGCGTGAAGGATTATCTCCACGAAGCGGTGAAATAGCGGAGTACCGCCTTCGGCGGTGGTAAATTGTCTTGGCGCAGGATTACACTGATTAGGCTTATTTCACTGATTTTATTTTCGGGATTTCTAACAGATAGATGAAGGAAGATATAAGAATAGATGAAGGGAGGTAAAAGCGGAAACATTCGCTTCTATCTCCCTTCATCTATTAAAATCAATATGATCAAATCCTGGTAATCAGTATAATCAGCGTAATCCTGCTCCAAGACAATTTACAATCGCCGAAGGCGATCCCCTCCGCATTATCGGATCTTCGCTAAGTAGGCGGACAAGCGATTGATTGCCGCCGCCGCCACACTAATCTGTTCCTGTGCCTCCTTCCAGCGGCGTTGCTCAATGGCTTCTCTTACACCGGGAATGGTTTTAACGCCATAGCCGGTATAAAATCCGGGAGCATACAAGGTATGCTTATACCAGCTGCGCGCAGGCAGGCCGGCATCGTTAAGCAGTTGCTGTTCGCCCTGGTACAGCGCTTTGTTAGCCGCGGCAGAGAGTTGTTTCCTGGCCGCAAGCGATATGGTAACGGTGTCTAAACCGGTGAGGGCATTCTGCAAAGGAGAAAAATCCAGGTATGGCACTTCTGATTTGGGAAGTGGGGGTAACAAATGTTTGGCAGTATCCGTAGTGATCTGGTATTTGCGGTCACGGATCAGTTGATTTTCGATAGTGGTGGACTCGCGCAGGCTGCTGGTGAGTTCCGTTAACTCATTCACATAACCGTTTACGGTTTCATAGAGCTTGCGGTAATCGAATGGCAGTGTAACGGTATTGGCTACACGCAAAGCCGTATGACCGGCAGTTTGTGAAAGTGCCACCCCGTAATTAAAGCCGGGATCTTTAAACCGGGTATAGTCGTCGTAGGAATCGTAGATGGAGTGGTATTCGCCGCCCGCATCTTCTCCCCCAAAACCAACATCAAGGGAGGGCACACCCAGGTGCTGGAGAAAAGAAGAATAGTCCGAACCAGAGCCCATAGCGCCGATGGCGATGCCTTGTTTGGCCAGCTTTTCCTTTTTCAGCCTGGGAGTAGCGGCCTTTAACACCTCTGACGCCTGTTTACGGGCAAGGATGCTGACCTGTGTTTGCGGATCAGTAATATCACGCGCCACTTCATTCACGAGGGTTTCCAGGGCATGAGAGCCGCTGGCATTGAGGAAACCACGGCCATTATTATCGGAATTGATGTATACCACTGCTTTTTCTTTCAGTTCGGCGGCATGGTCTTCCACCCATTCGGTAGAACCGAGTAGGCCGGGTTCTTCTCCGTCCCAGGCGCAGTAAACCAGTGTGCGTTTTGGCTGGTAGCCTTGCTTATGCAGTGCGCCGATGGCTTTGGCTTCTTCCAGGAGAGCGGCCAGTCCGCTGATGGGGTCGGCGGCGCCGTTTACCCAGGCATCATGGTGGTTGCCGCGAATCACCCATTGATCGGGTTGTTCACTTCCTTTCAGTTTGGCGATTACATTATAGCAGGGGCGTATCTGCCAGTCGAACGACAGCTTCAGGTGCACCCTGGCTTTACCGCCGCCGATGTGATAGGTAAATGGCAGGGCGCCCTTCCATTCGTCCGGCGCCACGGGGCCTTCCAGGGACTGCAGCAATGGTGTAGCATCATGGTAGCTGATGGGCAGTACCGGTATTTTCAGGAGATTGGGCGCCTGCAGGCGATCGAGCCGTTGTGCATTGGCGGTAGCGCCGGTGTTGGGGGTGAGCGGGTCGCCGGGATAGATCACGATATCCATTACGGAGCCACGTTGCACGCCATATTCATTTTTGAACGCTCCTTTTGGGTATACATCGCCGCTGTAATAGCCATCGTCTTTCGGATCAGAGTAGATGATGCAACCGGCAGCGCCGTGTTCCTGTGCTACTTTTGGCTTGCTGCCACGCCAGGAGCGGCCGTATTTGGCGATTACTATCTTGCCTTTTACGTTGATACCGGCCCGGTCGAGGTATTCATAATCTTCCGGGAGGCCGTAATTCACATATACCAGTTCCCCTTCCACGTCGCCATCGGCACTCCAGGCGTTATAAGTAGGCAATTGGCCTTCCTGGCCGGAGGTGGCATCTTCTTTCAGGGCGGGTTCTTTCAGCAGCGCTTTGTAGGTAGTGGGGCCTTTGAGTTCTACCAGGCGTTCTTTGGGGGTGGGGAAAAGTACCTGGTAGGTTACTATTTCCGCGTCCCAGCCGTAGCTTTTGAAGCGTTGCAGGATATCTTCCGCTACGGCTTTGCCGCGGGCGGAGCCAATGTGATGTGGTTGGGAAGATAATGCTTTGATGGTTTCGCCTATGTGGCTGCTGCTTAACTGTTTATCGAAGCGGCTTTCCAGTTCCAGCTGTTGGGTGGCGGCGCTGCCGGCATACCCGGTGAGCTTTTTATCCTGCGCCCGTGCCGCCCCGCCTGTGCACAATAGCAGCGCCATGAGCAGGGAGAAGTTGGTTGTTGTCATAATTTCGATCCAGATCTTGTTGAAAAAGAGGGTTTATCTACTCAATATACAAATAGTCTATTATATCAATAGACTAATTTAACGAATGCCTTTTGCGCAATAACTTTTGGTTATGATCCATAAATATAGGTTATAGGCCAAATAGTCTACTTAACCGGTAGATTAATCTATATTTGTAAATCCTTTCATAGCTTTATTGGGTGAAACGATAAACATAACACATAAACAGCAGTTATATGGCCAATGCGATTCAGGAGTTTAACGACTACCGGGCTAAGATGAACGAGGTAATACTTGGAAAGCAGAACAAAGTGATAAACAGGCTTTTCAACCTGGACACCAATACCTATGCAGAGGGAGCGTTGAGCACCAAAACGAAGGAGATGCTTGGATTGGTGGCTTCTATGGTACTTCGTTGCGATGATTGTATCAAATATCACCTGGAGAAGTCGTTTGAGCAGGGCGTTACCACCGAAGAAATGTATGAAATCTTTGCAGTAGCCAATATAGTAGGCGGCACTATAGTGATTCCGCATACCCGCCGGGCGGCAGAATTTTGGGAAGAATTACAGGCACCCTGAGCTGATAATTACAGCTATCTATCGTAACTTTACGGACTCTATAATATTTTATTTTAACTCATACTAATGTCAACAGCAACTATAGCCCCGCAGGCGCCACTTACGTCGAAAGACTTTACAACGGACCAGGAAGTACGCTGGTGCCCTGGCTGCGGCGACTACTCTATACTTAAGCAGGTACAAACTATTATGCCCGGGCTGGGCGTACCCCGCGAAAACATTGTGATCGTTTCCGGTATCGGTTGTTCTTCGCGCTTTCCATACTATATGAATACCTATGGTATGCACTCTATCCACGGCCGTGCTACGGCGATTGCTTCCGGTTTGAAAGCAGCCCGCCCGGAACTGAGCGTATGGATTGTAACAGGCGACGGTGATGGCTTGTCCATTGGCGGTAACCATACCATTCACCTGTTGCGCCGTAACTTTGATGTGAACATCATGTTGTTCAACAACCAGATTTACGGTTTAACAAAAGGACAGTACTCTCCTACTTCAGAAGAAAATAAAGTAACCAAATCTACCCCGATGGGTAGTATTGACCATCCGTTTAACCCAATGGCCCTGGCCCTGGGTGCTGATGCTACTTTTATTGCCCGCAGTATGGACCGCGACCCCAAACACCTGCAGGAAATGCTGAAACGCAGCCATGCACATAAGGGCGCTTCCTTCCTGGAAATATACCAGAACTGTAACATCTTCAATGATGGCGCTTTTGAAGCCTTCACAGAAAAAAGCAGCAAAGCCGATGAAACCCTTTTTGTGGAACACGGCAAACCGCTGGTATTTGGTGCTGCCAAAAACAAAGGAATCCGCCTCGATGGTTTAAGACCAGTGGCAGTGGAACTGGGCAGCGGGTATACAGAAAGCGACCTGTGGATCCATGATGAAAATGATTTCTACAAAGCGCAGTTGCTCACCCGTATGTTTGACGATGTACGTATTGAGGGACATTTACCCCGTCCGTTCGGTATCTTCTATGAGGCTTTCCGTCCTACTTACGAAGATATCATGGGCTTCCAGTTAACAGAAGCGCTGGCTAAGAAAGGCCCCGGCGACCTGGATAAATTACTGGCAGGCAGTGAAACCTGGACTATCAAAGGATAATAAACACTTACAATAAAAGAAAAAGCCTTCCGTGATACACGGAACGCTTTTTCTTTTATTGTAAGTGTTTTTAGTGTCCCATTGCGCCTACGTCGAACAATACTTTATAAAGCAACACCACGCCAAAAATGATCATGCTGGCCCCGGCAATACGGTTCAGCCATTCTACATTGGCAAGCGTTAGTTTATGACGGATCTTATCAGATACAAATACCTTCAGGATATCTGCCGATAACACCAGGCTTAGGCAAACTGCGTACATGATGATCCGGTGCCCGGCTGTAGTAGCGCTGTTGGCCACGCAAACCCCTAACCAGAAGATAATAACACCAGGATTCAGGGTATTCATTAAAAACCCGGCGAGCCATATTTTGAGGTAGTCGTGGGTGCGAAACATTTCCGGTTTTTCTTCTCCCGTACTGATCTTTACTTTTTTAAACAACAGTCCGTATACACCCATACCTATCAGCAAACAACCTCCTACAATACCTATGGACCTCTTATATTCTTCCAGGCCGCTGATAAAAGAGGTGGCCAGGTTACCTGTCAACACAAAAATGATATCGCTGAAAGACACGCCCAGTGCGAAGCTGATCCCTGCCTTAAAGCCGTTATTGATGCTGTATTTTATAATTGCGAATATTACCGGGCCTACTGATAAAGAAAGAAATAATCCCAGTCCCAGTCCCGCTACAATTGATGCTATCATGCGTATAATTTCCGTGTCACAGGTGCAACTTAACTCTTAACGGTTTTTCCCGCAAGAAATTTCTCCCAGTCTTTCAGTTTCTCACCTTTCATTACACGGGGAAATTTATTCATGGCGCCTTCCTTGCCTTTGCAACGGAGGTAATCTATAAACGCATCATTCGGTAATATCTCCACAAATACTTCCTTCAGCGCAGCAGAACGTTCCACGGCATAATCATCGTTTACCTCTGCGAGGGTTTGATCGATGATTTCGCGCACTTTTTCCGCATCCACACCTGGTGTATCCGTACCTACATACCAGCGGTGTGCAAACAGGTTCTGATAAGGGAAACCGGCTACAGTAAACTCACGGACGTTTATACCCAGTTTTTTCTGAACGTTATCTATCGCTTTGTTCATGTTGTCGATACTCATGTGCTCCCCGCAAAGGCTGAGAAACTGTTTGGTACGGCCAACAATCACTATTTCATGTTCTTTTACGGAAGTAAATTTCACCACGTCGCCGATCAGGTAACGCCATGCGCCTGCGCAGGTAGACAACATCACTGCATATTCCACATCTTCCACTACCTCATGGATCATGTAAGATTTAGGATTGGGTTTTACTTCTCCTTCAGCATCAAAGTTTTCTTCATTAAAAGGAATAAACTCATAAAAGATCCCTGCATTCAGAACCAGCTTAATACCTTTTGTACCCGGACGTGCCTGGAAGCCGAAAGAACCTTCAGAAGCCATATAGGTTTCAATGAACGCAATGGGCTTTCCGAGCAGCTTCTCAAAGCTGTCGCGGTACGGTTCAAAAGATACGCCCCCATGAATATATACCGCCAGATTTGGCCATATTTCATGGATATTTTTAACCGCGTGATATTTGATGATTTCTTCCAGTACGATCTGTACCCAGGCAGGTACACCGCAAACAGTACCTACGTCCCACTCCTTCGCTTTGCGTACGATTAACTTGATACGCTGTTCCCAGTTGGGTTTGCGGGATATTTTACCACCCGGCTTATAAAAACGGCGGAACCATTTCGGGATATTCTTAGCCTGGATGCCGCTCATATCACCTTCATAATAGTCGCCTTTCTCAAACAATGAAGTAGTACCCCCCAGCATCAGGATGCCTTTTTCAAAAGAGCGGGGCGGGATGTTAAAGTTGGCCATAGAATACAGCTGCTTCACGCCCACCTTCTTCACTGTTTTCAGCATGGCTTTGGTAACGGGTATATGTTTACTGGCAGATTCAGAAGTACCTGAGCTCAATGCAAAGTATTTGATCTTCTCGGGCCAGCTCACGTTTGCTTCGCCTTCCAGGCAGCGGTACCACCACTCCGCGTGCATTTTAGTATAGTTATGCACGGGAACATTTTCGCGGTAGTGGCTAATAAAATTAGCGCCATCCAATACTTCCTGAAATTGGTAGTGGCGGCCAAACTCTGTATCCTTGGCCCTCTCCAGCAAACGATGCAACACCTGCATCTGGTATTGGCGCGGTGTTCCTAATTTAAATGTGAACTTCTTCCTGATGCGTAGTGACCTGGAAATAAGATTACCTATGATGGCCATTAACTTTCCCTCTCTTTAATTGAACTACAAAAATAAGTGGAATATTGAATATAAGTTGACTGATAATTCGGAATTACAGATTATGTGATATCATTAAGTCATCTATACATATAAAATATCCAAAACATGTAGATTATAATTCGCAATTCATAATTCGCAATTCGTAATTACCTTTGCGGCATGTTAAAAACAACTTTACTCAAAGCTACTGAAGCCAGCGGAAAAATACTGCAACAATATTTCAACGGTCCTTTCGAGGTGAGCAGTAAAAGTACGGTTAACGACCTGGTAACAGAAGTGGATAAAAAATCTGAAACCGCTATCATCAACATTATCAGGGAAACTTATCCAGATCATTTTATCCTGAGTGAAGAAGCAGGCGAGATGAAGACGGATTCTTCCGTGAAATGGATCATTGACCCGATCGACGGTACGGTTAACTACGCCAATGGTATTCCCCTCTGTTGCGTATCCATAGGCGTGGAAAAAGAAGGAGAAATGATACTGGGCGCCGTATACAACCCTTTTATGAACGAGTTGTTTGTGGCAGAAAAAGGGCAGGGCGCTACGCTGAACGGCAAGCCGATCAATGTTTCTGGCAAAGCCGATGTATCAACCTCCTGCCTGGTAACAGGTTTTGCCTATCAATGGCAGGATAGTCCCAACAATCCCTTACAGGTACTTGAGCGCGTTATCAGGGAGGGCATTCCCGTTCGCCGCCTGGGTTCTGCAGCTATAGATCTTTGCTGGGTGGCCTGCGGCCGCTTTGATGGATTTTATGAACACCATCTCCAGGCATGGGATTCCGCCGCCGGTTACCTCATTGTAGAAGAAGCGGGTGGAAAGGTAACAGACTTTTCAGGCAACCGTTACTCTCCCTATCAGAAACAGATACTGGCCACCAACGGTCGTATCCATAGTGCATTACAAGATCTTGTTAACGGTAAATAAGTATTGGGAAGATGGAACAGGAAAGAACTGAAATACAGGACCTGGGAGAGTTCGGATTGATCGATTATCTCACCAGGAACATAGAAATACAAAATGCCAGCACCGTATTAGGTGTGGGCGATGATGCCGCGGTGATTGATCACTTCGGCAAACAAACGGTGATCAGCACCGACATGCTGGTGGAAGGCATTCACTTCGACCTGATGTACACGCCACTGAAACACCTCGGGTATAAAGCCGTAGTGGTAAACCTGTCGGACATCTACGCGATGAATGCCACGCCTACGCAGATCACAGTCAGCATTGCCTTCTCTAACCGTTTCTCCCTGGAAGCGCTCAACGAATTCTACGAAGGCGTGTACGCTGCCTGCGAAAAGTATGGCGTAGACCTGATCGGCGGCGATACCAGCAACTCGCAGAAAGGTTTTATCATCAGTGTTACCGCCATCGGCGAAGTAACCCCCGACCAGTTCGTAAAACGATCCACCGCTGAAAAGGGCGATCTGCTCTGCGTTACCGGCGACCTGGGCGCGGCCTACCTCGGCCTCACCCTCCTGGAAAGAGAGAAAAAGATTTACCTGGAAAGCCCGGAAGTGAAGCCCGACCTGGAAGACCAGACCTATATCATAGGCCGCCAGCTGAAACCGGAAGCCCGTAAGGATATCATCGACTTCCTGCAACAGGAAGAGATTAAACCTACCTCCATGATGGATGTAAGCGATGGCCTCAGCTCTGAAATACTGCATATCGCCAAACAGAGTAACCTGGGTGTTGTGCTGTACGAAGACAAGATCCCCATTGCCCAGGAAAGCAAGGAAATAGCCATGAAGTTTGGACTGGACCCCACTGCCTGCGCGCTGAGCGGCGGTGAAGACTATGAGCTGTTGTTTACCATGAAGCAGGCAGACTACGACAAAATTGTACTCAATGAGCAGATCAGCGTGATCGGCTACATGACCGATATTACCGAAGGAGCGCATATCCTTACCAAAGGCGGCAACAAGTATAAATTGGTAGCGCAGGGCTGGAACGCGTTCCAGCAATAATTCAGCGGATCGCCTTCGGCGATGTAAATTGTCTTGGAACAGGATTACGCTGATTAACCGCGATTTCACTGATTTTATTTTTTGGGATTTATTATAATAATTAAGGGAGATACAGGCGAATCTATTCGCTTATATCTCCCTTAATCTGTTAAAATCCAATATGATCAAATCTTAGTAATCAGTTTAATCAGCGTAATCCTGTTCCAAGACAATTTACATCGCCGAAGGCGATCCCTACTTCTCTACAATCACCGGTATCACCGGGCTGTTGTGGGTGGGTGGCAAATCGCCTGCAAACACCGAGAACTTCAGCTGGTAGTTACCCGGCTTGTCGGGCATCACTACTTCCAGGTTGATGAGACGGCGCAGCACGGCCCTTTCCAGGGTCATGGAGGATTTCACCGGTGGCAGCGCTTCATCTTTCGCCATAAATCCGTAACCAAGCACCGGCTCATTGGACCTGTCCAGCCGGATAGGCTGGTGATAGCCATTAGTAGGTTGCAGGATCACATTTACATGTTCGCCACGTTTTGCCCGGATGCTTTTCAGCGCGGGTTTCAGCTGTATCAGTGAGTAAGAGTAATAATCAGATTGAATGTAATAATCCCATGTGCCATGAACTGTTTTCAGGCTATCCGTGATAGGTATTCCTGAACCGGGATCGGATACCACCATTACAGGCTTACCCCAGAGCTGTATTTCGGTATCCCAGAAATTATACTGGCTCCTGCGCGAATAGCGGCTATTGAGGCTATAGGAAAGTTGCCCGGTATAAAACATGTACTTAGAAGGCCGCTGATAGCTGTTCACAAAAACCACTGGTTTGCCCTGGGCACGGGCGGCTACCTGTGAAGTCCATTCTTTGTTATGATGGATTTCAGGTCTTATTTCCACTCCCGGCATAAAATCCCACACCATGTATACCCGCACTACCAGTACCAGCAGCAAAGTAACCGGCAAGGTATACAGCAACCATTTCTGCGACCACCCTTTCCGTACAATGGCCTGATGCGCCAGTATTACTACTGGTGTAAAGAGCATCACCGTCCAGTTGGCCTCTACCCTGCCTTTGAAAGTACTGAGCAGGAAAAAGGACAACACCCCTATCACGCAAAATTTCAGGGCGCGTTCAAAGGAGTTGGTGATCGGGCTGCGGAACGCATAATACAGTATGAGCCAGCCCAGCAAAGGGCCGAATAATAATAGTTGCCCGCCGAGATAATCGAGCGAGTAATTAATGCTATAGGAAGATGCGTTCCTGTCTACCAGGTGATATTGCAGCGAAGGGAAGCCGTGGGTGTATTGCCAGTAGATATGCGGCAGGAACAACACCGTGGTGAGTATGCAGGCCACATAAAACTTGAATACCTTTAACAGGTTCACGTTGGATAATACCGTGAAAAATACCAGCAGAATGCCGTGGTATTTACTGTAAAACATCAATGCCATTGAAATGCCCAGCAGCAAGGTGTTTCTCCAGGTTTGCTCATTTACAAAATTGCGGTAAACCCAGAAAAATACGGCTGCAAAAAAGATCAGCGGAACGTCCGGCACTGCCAGTATACCACCGATCTGCATGGCGCCCATAGATCCTATGAGCAGGTAAAAGAGTTTGTTGTCTTTTGAAGCAATCAGTTTTGCGGTAATCCACAGGGTGAGTGTATTTACCACTACGATGAGCAGCCTCACTCCCAGTTCATTATGAAAGATCCCGTATCCTATTTTGATCAGCAGCGCAATCATGGGCGGATGATCAAAGTAACCCCAATCCATATGACGTGAATACACCCAATAGTAGGCTTCATCATCCCATAGTTCAGAGAAGCATGCCTGTAGCAGGCCCAGTACCAGCCAGGAGAGCAGGAACAGATTTTTATACCGGTCTTTTTTCAGGAAGCGAGTTAGTGCACTCATGCGGATATACAGTATTATTAATCCTGCGAAGATAGGGGTATTAACAGTATACTGTAGTTTCCCAGTTAGAGTCGATGGCTACCAATGCCGCGTCGTAGCCTACGGCAATACGGCCCAATGCCTGCTCACGGCCAATTGCGCGGGCCGGATACAGGGATGCCATGCGTAAAGCTTCCTCCAGCGGAATGCCTACCTGCTCCACACAGTTGCGGACGGCTTTGGTCATTGTGAGCCGTGAGCCGGACAAAACACCCGAGGCGCTTACATAACGGTCTGTCTCCTTAATATATACATACCCGCCTTCTTTATTTTCCTCTACCGCATCTGTAATCAGGAACAAACGTTCTTTCATGATCTTTTTGCTGATCCTGATGGAGGCAAAGTCTACATGTACGCCATCTGCCACAATGCTGGCGGATACGCGCGGATGATCATAAATGGCGCCCACCAGGCCGGGAGCGCGGCTTTCCAGCGGTGACATGGCATTAAAAAGATGCGTGGCATGATGAATACCACTGTCGAACGACGTATAGGCCTGCGCGTAAGTAGCATTACTATGCCCCGCAAATATCACGATACCGGCTGCTTCCAGCTGTCTTACCAGTTCGGGATCACAGCATTCCGGCGCCAGGGTCATGATCTTCACCACATCACGGCCGTTTTCCAGGATCCAGTTAATATCTTCCTGGGTAGGGGCATGAATATATTGCTCGAGGTGTGCGCCTTTTTTCTTAGGGTTGATAAAAGGCCCTTCCAGGTGTAATCCCAGCACGCCTTGTCCGCCCTGCTCCCAATAAGCCTTTACTGCATTCATAGCTTCCTGCATAATTTCGGGGCTGATGGTAGCCACGGTGGGCATGATCCACGCCGCGCCGCCGCCTTTGCTGTAAGCTACGGTAGCCGCCAGCGAAGTAACCGAAGGATACATGGAAAACACGTGGCTGTTGCCGCCATAAATCTGCAGATCTATAAAAGCGGGAGCCAGCAAGCCTCCTTTCAGATCCGTTTCACTACCGTTTTTTTTCCATTCCGGGGCGGGAACAATACTGGTAATTTTCCCTCCTTGCGTAATCACTGCATGATCATCCAATATCTCTTCCCCGGTAAAGATCCGGGCATTGATGTAGGCAACAGACATAGCAATAAAATTTTACGGGTGTTAAATGACTTCGTATAACTCTAAAGGCAAACCGTCGGGGTCTGCAAAAAAGGTAAATCGTTGTTGGGTATGGGGATCAATGCGCAGGGGTTCGGTACTCACCCCTTTTTGCTGTAGTTGTGCAATGGCGGCTTCGATATCAGCCACCGCAAAAGCCAGGTGGCGAAGCCCGCAGGCCTCCGGGTGACTGGGCCGTGGCGGCGGGTCCGGGAAAGAAAAAAGCTCAATAATGTACTGGTTGCCCAGTGCCAGATCCAGTTTCCAGGAGTTCCGTTCTTCCCGGTATACTTCACGTATTACCTGCAGCCCCAGCACACCGGTATAAAATGCTTTACTCCGGGAGTAATCTGCACAAATAACCGCGATGTGATGGACTGCCTGTAACAACATATCAAAATTTGTTTTTAGTTAGTTATCCCTTTGGGAGAATTGTAAATGCGTCGGCATCCTTCAGGAAAGGAATGTTTTTCCTCACTTCCTCCAGCCGCTCACGTTGAAGGGTATACGTAAATACGTCTTCATCGTGCGATTTGCGGTAGATGATCTCTCCCATCGGATCAATAATACTGGTTTCCCCGCTGTGATAAATATTGTTACCATCATTGCCTACCCGGTTTACGCCGATGGCAAATGCCTGGTTTTCAATAGCGCGGGCCTGTAGCAGCGTGGTCCAGGCGGTTTTACGTCTTTCCGGCCAGTTGGCTACATACACGAGCAGGTCGTAAGCTGCTTCATTGGTATCCGGCTGGATGGTATTGCGCGCCCATACCGGGAAACGCATATCGTAACAGATGTTCAGATTGATTTTCCAGCCCTTTACCTGTGCAATGAGGCGTTTATTACCGGGTGTGTAGTGTTCGTGTTCTCCTGCATAACCAAACAGGTGACGCTTATCATAAGTGCCATAGGTGCCATTGGGCAACATCCAGATCAGGCGGTTCAGGTATTCTCCGTTTTCCTCAATGATCAGGCTGCCGGTGATGATGATATTTTTCTCTGCCGCCTTCTTCTTCATCCACTGCACTGCGGTTCCATCCATTGTTTCAGCCAGGAGCGCTGACTGCATACTGAAGCCGGTACTGAACATTTCCGGTAAAAATACCACCTCAGTCCTTTCCTTGATGCTGTTGATTTTCTCATCAAACATACGGAGGTTGGCTTCCTTATCTTCCCAGTGCAATTGGGTTTGTATGAGTGTTACTTTCAGATCTGACATTATCGGTTATTGTGGTCACAAAATTACGGCCTGACGGGTTAGAAACTTTTCAAATTATTGCCCGCTTAAGCCTCATTCTTTGCGATTTGTTCAAGTGCTTCGTTGATGAGTTCAGATTCAAAGCCTCTTTGCAGGAGGTATTGTATGGCCTTGTACTTCCGTTTCATGGCTGTTTCTCCTTTTAGCGACTGGTATTTTTTCTCCGCCAGCCTATGGAGTACCGCGATATAATCACCTTCATCAATTTCTTCCATTCCTTTTTTGATGCAGTAGGCAGACACCTGTTTCTGCTTCAGCTCCATCCTGATTTTTTTGCGTCCCCATTGCTTGATCCTGAATTTACCGCCGGCGTAGGCTTTGGCAAACCTTTCCTCGTTGAGGAAATTTTCAGCGATGAGTTCAGAAATGGCTTCGTCTACTTCCTCTCCCCGCAGGCCCAGCTCCAGGCATTTGTATTTTGTTTCCTGGTGGCTCCGTTCCTGGTAGGCGCAAAACTGCCGGAGTTTTAACATCGCGGTTTTCATGTCACTTATCTTACTATTCTCAGCTTGGCGTAGTTCAGCATAATTTTCTTTTCACCACCGCCTTTAGGGAAATTGATGGTAGCAATCCTGTTGTTGGGCGCTCCTTCCATTGCTGCGATGATACCGAATCCAAATTTCTGATGCTCTACCTGCATGCCGGGTTCCATGCCAGCCAGATCGTCCGGGGCAAAATCGGCAGAGGGTACATGGGTAGTGGCAGGAGAAAAGCTTGGCTTGGCAGCAGGCTTCTGCGTTACCGGCTGGGAAGGTTGCGATGGCGCCTTTTTCCGGTCGAACATATTGTTGCTGTTGCTCCATCCGGAGGTGCTGCCACTACCAAAGGCGTTGCGTACGCTGCCTCCGCCGGCATAGCTGCGGTCAATGAATTTCTCCGGCATTTCTTCGAGGAAACGGCTCGGTTCATTCTGTACCAGGTTACCAAAGCGGTAACGGCTATTGGCGTAGGTGAGCCATAAGCGCGCTTTTGCGCGGGTTATGGCTACATAAAACAGTCTTCTTTCTTCTTCCAGCTCTTCCCGGGTGTTGATAGACATACCGCTGGGAAACAATGTTTCTTCCAGTCCTACGGTGAATACCACGGGGAATTCCAGTCCTTTTGCCGCGTGGATAGTCATCAGTTTCACCACATCGCTGTTTTCGTCGGTGCCCTGATCGGCATCAGTGAGCAGGGTAATTTGCTGGAGATAGGAGCCCATGCTTTTATCGAGCAGTTCTCCTTCCTCGTCGGGGGTTTCTGTAAACTCTTTGATGGAGTTTAAGAGTTCCTGTACGTTTTCGTAACGGGCAAGCCCCTCCGTAGTTTTATCGTTAAACAGTTCTTTTACAATGTTGGTAGACTTACCCACTGCAACGGCCACATCATAGGCGTTGTGCGAGGTTAGCATTGCCTGGAAGCTTTTGATCATAATCACAAACGCTTCGATGGCTTCCACGGTACCACCTTTGAAACCAAACTCCCGGGCCCTTTCCAGCACTTCCCACATGGTGATATTGTGATCATTGCTGAGCACAATCGTTTTCTCAATGGTGGTTTTACCGATACCGCGAACGGGGTAGTTGATGATCCGTTTCAGGCTTTCCTCATCGCGGGTGTTCATGGTGATACGCAGGTAAGCCACGTAGTCTTTGATTTCCTTGCGCTGGTAGAAAGACAGGCCCCCGAAGATGCGGTAGGGAATGGCTTTACGGCGCAGGCTTTCTTCAAAGGAGCGGCTTTGGGCGTTGGTGCGGTACAGGATAACGAAGTCGCGGTTGTCGTAATGATTCCGCAGCTTTTGTTCAGAAATAGTGTCGGCTACGAATTTACCTTCTTCGTTGTCGGTCATGGTGCGTACCAGTTTGATGGTATCGCCTTCGGTGTTATCTGTCCAGAGGTTCTTTTCTATCTGTCCTTTATTGTGTGCAATTACTTCATTGGCTACATTCAGGATGGACTTGGTGCTGCGGTAATTTTGTTCCAGTTTTACCACTTTCACATCATCATAATCCTTTTCAAACTGGAGGATATTTTCGATGGTAGCGCCGCGGAAGGAATAGATACTCTGGGCATCATCTCCTACTACGCAAATATTTTCATTGACAGCACCGAGTAATTTGATGATTTCGTACTGGGCGGGGTTGGTATCCTGGTACTCATCGATCATAATGTATTTGAACTTGTGCTGGTATTTATGCAGTACTTCCGGGAATGTTTTGAGGAGGATATACATTTTAAACAACAGGTCATCGAAGTCCATTGCGCCGTTTTTAAACGTGCGTTTGGCGTACATGTCGTAGATTTTGCCGATCAGTGGCCTGTTGGCCCGCATATCTTCCTGTTGCACCAGGTTATCCAACTGGTATTCGTCCGGTCCCATGAGGCTGTTTTTGGCAGCGGAGATGCGGTTGTAAACGAAGTTGGGTTTATAATGTTTATCATCGAGATTCAGTTCGTTGATAATGGTTTTGATAACGCTTTTGGCGTCGTCGGTATCGTAGATGGTAAAATCGTTTGGATAGCCGAGGCGGTGTGCTTCTGCGCGCAGGAGGCGGGCAAATACGGAGTGGAAGGTACCGATGTAGAGATTACGGGCTTCGCTGCCACCGAGGATCTTTTCCACACGTTCTTTCATTTCACGGGCAGCCTTATTGGTAAAGGTGAGGGATAAAATATTAAACGCATCCACGCCGTTCCGCATCAGGTGTGCGATACGGGTGGTAAGCACCTTCGTTTTTCCCGAACCGGCGCCTGCTACAATCATCAAAGGGCCGTTGATATGTATTACTGCTTCCCGCTGTTGTTCGTTAAGCTCGTCTAAATAATTTGCCTTCATCACGACTGCTGTTTATATTTTATATGTAGAAAAGATGTAGTATTTCTGAAGGGTGTAAAAGTACGAAAAAGGAGGAGAATAGAATCGCCTTCGGCGATTGGAAATTGTCTTGGAGCAGGATTACGCTGATTATACTGATTTTTCGGATTTTACTTTTCGGATTTTTATAAATGATTAAGGGAGATAAAAGCGGATAATTCGCTTTTATCTCCCTTAATCATTAAAAATAAAATATGATCAAATCAAAAAATCAGTATAATCAGCGTAATCCTGCTCCAAGACAATTTCCAATCGCCGAAGGCGATCTTCCGCTACGGTTTAGCGCCGAGCGCTTTCATGAAACGGAAATGAGATATTACTGCTCCCTGCATGGTAGGGATGGAATTGTAAGTAAGATTGTGTTCTGCGCATTTGGCGGCCACAATTTTGCTGAGGGCCGGGTAATGTACATGGCTGATCCTCGGGAACAGGTGATGTTCTACCTGGTAATTGAGGCCACCTACGAACCAGGAGATGATTTTATGTCCGGGTGCGAAGTTAGCGGTGGTTTTGATCTGGTGAATGGCCCATTCGTTTTCGATCAGTTTGGCATCTTCGCCCACTACTTCAAATTCGGTTTCTTCCACTACATGAGCCAGCTGGAATACGATGGCCAGGGTAAAGCCCATTACCACGTGCATTACTGCGAAGCCGATGGCCCACGCCTGCCAGCCTACCAATGCGATGGGAAGTGCGATATAAAACACCAGGTACAGCACTTTGCTACCCCAGAACACCATATGATCGGTTAATTTCATGGGCTGCAGCGGGGTGGTATATACTTTCCGGCTCAGGTATTTTACAAAATCCATGATAAATACCCAGGCAAAGGAGGAGATGGCGTATACCAGTACTACATAAATATGCTGGATCCGGTGCATGGGCACCCATTTCTGGGAGCTGCACTGTCTCATGAGCGGGCTTTTGGCGATGTCATCATCCAGGCCGTCTACGTTTGTGTAGGTGTGGTGAATGATATTGTGCTTCTGTTTCCAGATGAAAGCGTTGCCACCCAATGCGTTAAGGGTAAGACCGAGGGTATCGTTCACTTTACTGTTGGTGGAATAGCTGCCATGACATGCGTCATGCATTACATTGAACCCGATACTTGCCAGTACAAATCCCAGTAAAGCGCATAAAGTTACCGAGAGGATGGCCGGCATCGATATAAATAATACCGAAACATACAGGGCTACCGCTACCGGAATGAGGATGGCGGTTTTAATATATAGTTTCCAGTTACCTGTTTTTTGAATGTTGTTTGATTTGAAATAGTCCTCTACAGCGGATTTGAGCGCCGGAAAGAATAGTGCATTCTTGTTGTTGAAAGTTACTTTAGGCATAAAAAAATAAGCATTGTTGTTGCCGGGCGTACAGTAAGTTGTAGAGAATCCGGGAAAAAATTTGAAAAGTCTATGCTAATAAACGGCTTTAAACCGGTTTTTATATATTTCCCAGGATAATAAATGGTTATTTAACAAAGATTTGTGCTTATAAAGACAATTGGCGGGACAGGGGATGACAATCGGAGGAGAAGAAGGATAACGGAAGTCTGCAAACAGGCGTATAACAATAACCGCTCACCTGACAGGGTAATTACAGGCAATACGGTGTACAAACAATCACAATTTTAGCCTGCTACCGGGTATTCATAGCGGCTTTCAATGGCCATATTGAGGGTTTGCAGACTTCTGTTATCCAAAAGTCTGAGTATAGTATGACAGGGTTAATAGCCGTTAATGCCTTGTAATACGGGTCTTCAGCATTTTCCGGGCAAAGTGGATACGGCTTTTTACCGTACCCAATGGTTCATTGAGTATAGCTGCAATTTCATAATATTTATAGCCTTCAAAGTACAACAGGAATGGTTGTTTAAAAATAACCGGCAGATTGTATACTGCCATCTGCACATCTTTCACCCGCAGGTCTGATTCTGCAAAATTTCCGATGGCAGAAGGTTGGTGGCTCAACAGGTAATCTCCTACCGCATTATCCAGTAGCCGGTACTGGCGGTTACCGCGACGGTAGTTGTTAATGAAGATGTTCCTCATGATGGTATACAGCCAGGCGCGGATGTTAGTGCCGGCAAGGTACTTATCACGATTAGACAGTGCTCTGAATAAGGTTTCCTGGTAGAGATCTTTTGCAGATTCAGAGTCTTTAGTTAAAGTTACTGCATACGGCCGCAGGAAATCGGCGTTTCCAAGTAATAAGTTATTAAATTCGGTGGATGACATAACGGTTAACTTTAAATTATTCACAATTAGCTAGAACAACAGCCTGTAATTTGGCCGGGAGAAATAGATTTTGAGGCAGTAGTGGTAACGCCGCGGGTCTCCTTCCGGGTACTGCCGGCGCCTGCCACGTAATTTAAAAGGGAGGTATCAACGCCCTGATAAATAGCGGCAACAGGCGCCCTAATCAGGTGTTACGACAATCATAAAGAAGGTTTTAGTTAAAGAATAAGCTTGCATAATGGGGTACTTTAAAAAATAGTAAAACAGGGTACCGTATTCTTCAGTTATATCAATATAGCTATCGTTTAGCTCCTGCTGCGCAATCTGAATGAAAGCAATACGAGCATGATTCCTGTGAAGATGGCATATATGCCAAAGATCCACGTAAGTGTAACCGCCGCTGCTACCGGGTTTGCAACCAGGAGAATCCCAAAGATGATAGTCAGCAAACCACCTGCAATATACCAGCCCTCGCCTGTTATCACTTTCCTTAACCTGATGGCAATAATCAATTCAAACAGGCCCGCCAGCATAGCCCAGAAAGCAACCACATAAATGAGTGCTGCGCCGGTGGCAAAAGGATTGTAAAAAGTGAGGATACCTAATATAACGCCTAACAGCCCTGAGAGCAGGAAAATACCCCAGTTTTCGTTCGTTTTCCGGGCTGCTATTGCGCCGGCAACAGCAAAAAGGCCGGCAATGAAAAGATAGGCGCCTAAGAAAACG
Source organism: Chitinophaga sp. G7 BAM 1005 (assembly GCF_057126945.1). Lineage (NCBI taxonomy): Bacteria > Pseudomonadati > Bacteroidota > Chitinophagia > Chitinophagales > Chitinophagaceae > Chitinophaga > Chitinophaga sp. G7 BAM 1005. The sequence continues at coordinate 6,653,643 of NZ_CP181478.1, forward strand.
ATCAATGTGGCAAAAGTAGCACCAGGCCAACCAACGGCCAGTACTCCCAATACCAGGGCGAAAATTCCTCTTAACAAAAAGAGCCACCAATAAGCGTTATAAAAATCAGGCATGCATTCTCAGTTTTAGGTTTCCACTACGAGTGCTGTATCTTATTTATGGCAGGGTATACCATTGTGTGCTGTAAGCATCTTCGTTTCTCAACATTCTGAACAACCAGGATAATTTATAACAATACTACAATGCATGCAACCAGGTGTTTCGGTTGCAACATCGATCAGGGCACAAGGGTGCTCTCCTTGTGGGATAGTACTTTTTTAAAAAAGAAAAGGTGGCAGGTGCTTCCATACTGGTAAGTTTATATAGTTACAGATAGCAGGAACCGGTGCTGTTTATTATCACCGTTAAAATTCCAACTTGATCCTATAAATACCGACTGAACAACAACAGCTTAGTTAAAAATGTTTAATGGGGAGGCCGGCTCTCAGTGAAATAATCGCCTTATAACACCTTAACTACCCTTGATTCACCTGTTTATTTAAATACAAAAAAAGAAATATCTATTTATTGCTCCTAAAAAAAAGAGACTCTATACACAATTTAAAAAAATTTGTTAAAAAAAACAAAAAGGATTTAACCGGTACATCCATACCGGAAATAGGAGATTTTTGGAAGATTGGAGCTTACCGGGTTATTTTTCGTGCCGGTCTGCTACCAGTTTCTGTTCACGGTTGGCAATTTCCCAGGCGGTGTAGAAAACCAGTCGGGCTCTTTTTGCCAGGAGGTTGTAACTGATTTTCTCAACCGTATCTGTGGGGGCGTGATAATCAGCGTGCGTGCCATTGAAATAAAAAATGATCGGAATGCCGTGTTGGGCAAACATATAATGATCTGAACGGTAGTAGAATCCTTCCGGATCGTTGGGGTCGTTGTATTTATAGTCCAGTTTAAGATGGGTAAAGGTATCATTGGCCTTTTCATTAATGGGCCGCAGTTCGGAGCTGAGTTTATTATCGCCGATTATATACACATAGTTGGTATCTCTTTCATGTGCAGGGTCAATACGCCCTATCATATCAATATTCAGATCCGTGACGGTGTTGGCTAATGGGTAAATGGGGTGTTCCGTATAATACCGGGAGCCAAGCAGTCCTTTTTCCTCTCCAGACACGGTCATAAATACCATACTTCTCCGGGGGCCTTTGCCGGCTTTTTTTGCGCGGGCGAATGCAGCGGCTATTTCTATCACTGCACTGGTACCTGATCCGTCGTCATCTGCACCATAAAAAATCTCATCATCTTTTTTTCCGAGATGATCATAGTGGGCGGTAACGAAAACAATTTCTTCTTTTTTATCCGTGCCTTCCAGGTAGGCGAGTACGTTGGAGGGTTGTAATACGGTGGCTGCTTTATCAAAAACAAGATGAACCGGTGTTTGCGTTACGGCGGTTGGTTTCCAGCCCCTTTCTATTTCTTCGAGGAGGTTATCGCCTTTGTCGGTATTGAGTATATCGGATGCAAGGGCGGGTGTGATGTAGTAGATATTCGGATTCAAGGAGGTATCCTTCTGCCAGTAAAGTCCGGTGGTATGCAGTTTTTTTTGCTCCAGGGAACGGTATCTGCCGGCGGCGGGGCTGATGATCAGCAAGGCGGCCACGCCTTTGTTTTTCGCGGTACTGATCCTTTCATCGAAACTACGGCGGTCCCGTTGTAATCCTCTCCTGACGTCATCCCTGATCATCACTACCTGGCCTTCTACATCCATGTTCTGATAGTCGTTGTGATCTGCAGTTACTATTCCTGCATCTGCATAAAATACGCGGGATACGCGCAAATCCTGTTTGTTGCCGGAGCGCAGATCAGCGAGAAAATCCTGGGCAAATGAATACGTTTTATTACGAACAGTGATGGTGCTTTTGAGCAAACTATCTGAATAGATGGGATAATATTGTTTCCATTTCCCATTGGCGCCGGGTTGAAGTCCTGCCGCTGAGAACTGGCTGATAATATAAGCGGCAGCTCTCTCCTGCCCTCTTGTGGCGGTTTCCCTTCCTTCCATTTCCGGTCCTGCAATGATGTGCAGTTGCCGGCTAAGACCGCCGGCGGTAATGGTTTCACCATATTCTGCAGCCACCCCGTTATTGGTTTGTGCCTGCGCAATATTCATCAGTAACAGAAAAGTAACTGCAGAGAGAACTCTCATGGAGTATTTTTTTATGGTCAGATTCACATGTATATTAAAAAAAAGAGCCGGTTGGAAGCCGGCTCTTTAATATTACCACAATTTCGTGTATTCGTTACAGTAAAAAATGATATATGGCTTAAAACCGTTACAGGCAAACCATTTTACGTACCCGGTCCTGGTGGCGGCCGCCTTCAAACGGTGTACCGATAAACACTTCTACCATTTGATTGGCGGCGGGAATATCCACAAAACGGGCGGGGATACACAGCACGTTTGCGTTGTTGTGTGAACGGGCCAGTCGCGCCAGCTCTTCTCCCCAGCAGATCGCAGCGCGGATCCCCTGGTGTTTGTTGGCAGTAATGGCTACTCCGTTGGCGCTGCCACAGATCAGGATCCCGAAGGCGGCTTGCTCCCTTTCCACTGCTGTAGATACCGGGTGTGCATAATCAGGATAATCCACGGAATCTTTCGAGTGAGTACCGTAATCCTTTACCTGCAAGCCTTTCGACTCCAGGAAAGAAATCACTTCTTCTTTATATTCATATCCTGCATGATCAGAACCGATAGCCACTGGCAATGTCAGGTTAAATATGTTATTTTCCATTTTCAATATCTTATTAACTGTTAGAGATAACTAGGACCACTCTTCCACCTCTGTTTTAGTCATCTTTTCTTCACGGTCTTTCAGCGCCTTTTTCGATATAAAGATACTGATTTCATACAGACAGTACAGGGGAACGAATACAATCAGCTGATCTATGAGATCCGGCGGTGTGATTACTGCAGCCAGGATCAGGATCACCACGATGGCATGGCGCCTGTAAGATTTGAGGAATTCAGGTGTGAGGATGCCCAGTTTGGTAAGGAAAAATACGAGGATAGGCAATTCAAACAGGATGCCCATACCCAATACGATCTGTGTCATCAGATCAAAGTAATCATCTATAAAAAACTGGTTTACAGCTTTTGCCGTAACGGTATAAGAAGCGAGGAAGTTGATCGTGAAAGGCGCCATCAGGAAATAGGCGAATCCGATCCCGAGGAAAAATTGAAAAGATACCCAAAAGATCACACCTCTTGCTCCTTTCAGTTCTTTTTCTTTCAGCGCCGGTTTTACGAAGCGCCAGAACTCCCAGAAAATGTAAGGGAAGGCGCAAATAAAGCCGATCATGAACGCCAGTTTAAATTGCAACATGATCTGCCCCACCATCTTATAATTCAAAAACTGGACCTTTACAGGCGTAATACAGAGCTGATCTCCCAGTCCTACCCAATGACTGATTTTACATAATGCTACATAAGAGGGGAAATCGGCATTGGTAGGTCCGAAAATTACGTTATCCAGAATTTCCTGTGTATATAAAAAGCCGAATACGCTGAATGCAACAAGTGCCAGGGCCGATCTGACAAGGTGCCACCTGAGATCTTCCAGGTGATCGAAAAAGGACATCTCTGCCTTATCCTCATTGCTTGCGAATAATTTCTTTAACATACTTTATACGGTCGAACGATATTGAATACAGTTTCTTATTAAGGATCACAAATATAGCGGTTGCATACTACAAATTACAGTGTACCGCGTATAAAGTGCCCTATTTTAATATTGCTTTAAGCAGAGTGGTGTTCATGCTCACTGCATGTAACATAAAAAGAAAAAATCAGGAAGAAGAAAAAGGGAGAAAAGCGTGAGAGCAGTTGGGAGAAAAAAAAGAGCCAGCCCGAGAAGAATCAAGAGCCGGCCTTTCATCCATTGTTTGTTAACCCCAAAAAAGTTGAATTCGAGAATGTCTTTAGCTTCCAGTTAAACTACTTACCTAATTGATGGCAAGCGTTCAGAATAAGTAAGAATCCCTGGTTGCGTTTTATATTGTAATACAAAAATAACAAGAATTATTTTATTATCAATGTTGGAACACTTTTTTTACAACCTTTTAACAAAAATCAAATCATTGTGTTACATCATCTGGAGCAAATGTATACAATCCGTGTTAAATTCCTACTACTTTTTTTTAAAAACATTTTAGTAAAATTGTTATTGTATCGTTAAGCGTTACATTAAGGAAATAATTATATCATATTAATATCTGATAAGTCAACCAGCTTAACGGTGAATCTTAAACTAACATCTTCATCTTCACCATTTCGATCCTGGTATCCGTAACGTTCAGAATATCAAACTCATAATCGTCGATTATAATACGCTCTTTGATCTTCGGGATGGTTTCGTGATGGTTGATGATGTAGCCTGATAAGGTTTCACTTTCGTCTTCCGGAAAATCCAATCCATATCTCTCATTCAAATAATCGAGTTCCAATCTTCCTGAAAAAATATATTCCTTTTCGGCGATCTGCTTTTCTACGAATTCTTCTTCATCATGTTCATCTTTGATTTCCCCGAAAATTTCTTCCAGTACATCTTCAATAGTTACAATACCTGCTGTTCCTCCGAACTCATCTACTACCCAGGCAATACTTTTACGTTCTTTATTGAATTTGCTGAGGAGGTCGATGGCGCTCATTGTTTCGGGCACGGCCAGTATCGGATGAATGATGCTTTTGATATCCGGCGGGTTTTTAAACATATCCAGCTGGTGGATGTAGCCCAGGATATTATCGATAGTACCTTCGTAAATAATGATCTTAGATAGTTTGGTATCCATAAATTTACTCCGGGCGTCGCTGAGTGGCCGGTGTATTTCCAGCGCTTCTATTTCCTTGCGGGGAATAAGACAGCCGCGGATTTTTACATGTGCAAGTGACAAGGCATTTTCAAACAGTTCTGTATTCAGCTCCTGGTTATTTTCTCCAAAATGCTGCTGCGACTGCCGGATAAAATGCTCTACATCCACGCGGGTAAAGGATTCACCGTTTTCCACGATACGGACATTGAACAAATATTTCAGCATCCATTCGGAGATGGAAGCCAGCACATTACCGATCACATACAGTGGCTTGGCCACTATAGACACGGGCAACGCAAAGAAACTGAGTAATGTTTCCGGTCTTGACCGGAAAATTGCCCGTGGAATAAAAAAGCCCAGGAATAATACCAACAGGGTAGCCAGTATTATTTCAACGAAAATAATAAAGGGCTGAATGCTGGCTGAATCAGGCTTCCGCATAATAGTATCCAGTGCCGGCTGAAATACGCCTGCCACGAGGATTCCATAAACGACTATGGTAATTGTGAATCCTACCAGGCTGGTAGCCAGGAAGCGACTGGGGTTTTCGTTCAGACTGGCCAATATTTTGCCAGTAGCCCTGCCTTGCTTTTTTTTGAGCTCAATGCTAAGTTTGTTCACATTGGCAAATGCAGCTTCGATGCCTGAAAAGAAGCCTGCCAGCAATACCAGGAAAACCAAAATAATTATTGTGTATCCGTCCATCCTAACAAAAATAACGAATTAGGAAAACCAACGATCACGTCGCTATTTTATATTTAAAAAATCTGTCACCAGCCTTTTCACTTCCTGGTAGGCGTGCTCCAGTTCGTCGTTTACTACAATCTCGTCGAATTCATGGGAAAACGACAGCTCATAGCGGGCTTTGGCGAGCCGTTCGTCCAGGGAAGACTGTGTTTCCGTACCTCTTTCGCTAAGCCGTACACGCAGGGCATCTAACGAGGGGGGCTGTATGAAAATGGTGAGTGCGTTGTTGTGGTATTTTTCTTTGATAGATAAAGCCCCTTTTACATCAATATCCACCATCGGGATCTGGTTGTTGTTCCAGATACGCTCCAGCTCACTTTTCAGGGTACCGTAATATTTACCGGCATACACCATTTCATATTCTGCGAAGGCGTTTTCTTCAATCCGTTGATGAAATTCATCGGAAGACAGGAAGTAGTAATCTTTTCCGTGTACTTCGCTGGCACGCGGGGTGCGGGTGCTGGCGGAAATAGAAAAGGACAGTACGGGCATATTAGCCAGCAGCTTTTTTACGATGGTGGTTTTACCGGCGCCTGAAGGAGCGGTAACGATGATGATCTTTCTTTCCATTATTAATTACAATCAAGGTAGCGGTTACTCCAAATGCAAAACCCAAAAACCAGTAAAATGTTTTGCTGGTATTTGGGTTTTGATGAAGTATGAACAACTGTTTATACTCTCTTTATGTCTGCTCCCAGTTTTCTCAACCTCTCGTCGATGTACTGGTAGCCACGGTCTATCTGGTCAATGTTCTGAATGGTGCTCTTTCCTTCTGCGCTGAGTGCAGCGATCAGCAGGGATACACCGGCACGGATATCGGGAGACGACATAGTGATACCGCGCAGGTTGTGCTGGCGGCCCAAACCGATTACCACTGCACGGTGCGGATCGCATAATACGATCTGTGCGCCCATGTCTATCAGTTTATCTACGAAAAACAGGCGGCTTTCAAACATTTTCTGATGGATCATCACGCTGCCTTTTGCCTGCGTGGCTACTACCAGCACAATGCTCAGCAAATCCGGTGTAAATCCGGGCCAGGGATGATCAGAAATGGTAAGAATGGAACCATCAAGGAATGTCTGGATTTCGTAGGAGTCCTGGGAAGGAATATAGATATCGTTTCCCCTGATTTCCAGTTGGATACCTAACTGACGGAATTTCTCCGGGATGATACCCAGGTGATCTACGCCTGCATCCTTAATCGTGATTTCACTTTGCGTCATGGCGGCCAGGCCAATGAAGGAGCCTATTTCTATCATATCCGGGAGCATGCTGTGTTCGCAGCCGCCCAGGTATTCTACGCCTTCAATGGTGAGGAGGTTGGAGCCTACTCCGCTGATGCGGGCGCCCATCCGGTTCAGCATTTTACATAGCTGCTGCAGGTATGGTTCGCAGGCAGCGTTGTAAATAGTGGTGGTTCCTTCGGCCATTACGGCTGCCATCACAATATTGGCAGTACCGGTAACGCTTGGCTCATCCAGCAGCATATAGGCGCCTTTGAGCCCTCCGGAAGATTCCAGGCGGAAGTAGTTATCATCCGCGTCATATACAAACCTGGCTCCCAGTTTCTCGAACCCGATAATATGGGTATCCAGTCTGCGACGGCCTATTTTATCGCCGCCGGGTTTTGGGATGAAGGCACGTCCGAACCTTGCCAGCAGCGGACCTGCAATCATCACCGAACCACGGAGACGGCCGGATTTCTTTTTAAATTCAGGGCTTTCCAGGTACTTCAGATCTACTGCATCTGCCTGAAATTCGCAGGTGTCCCTGCTGATACGATTCAATTTTACGCCAGCATCTCCTAACAACTCTATCAGCAGATTTACATCTACTATATCCGGAATATTGGTGATAGTAACCTTTTCGGGGGTTAGCATCACGGCACTGATGATTTGTAAAGCTTCGTTTTTGGCGCCCTGGGGTACAATTTCCCCCTTTAAGCGGTTGCCGCCTCTTACTTCAAAAGCACTACTCACTTGTTCCTGTTTTTGTTGTATTTGTTATTGTGCTTATTGTTATTATCCCGGCTTTTGCTGCCGCCACTGCCGCTGTTGCTGCTTTTGAACTTGTTTTGCTGGAAGTTTTTGCGCTTATTGGAGCGGAACTGGTCGCCCGCGCCTGCAACGTTACCGCTTGGTGCGAAGCTTACAGGGCCTGGAATATGGGCAGTATGGCCCGGGTGGTATTCCAGCTGGTTATCTGTAATGGCCAGTAATTCAGCCTTGATGGCGTCATCGTGTACACTTTCCTTATGCCAGTTACTGTAGGCCAGTTTCATATAATTACCGATACACTGGGTAAATCCTTCTTTTTTTTCAGGATTATCTTCATGTACGGCTTTATCAATGATCATTTCCAGGTTTTTGCCGAAGTGGCGGTTCCTGGGATATTTTTTGGGATAAGGAAGTCTGTCGGGTTTGGCTCTGAGCTTTTCAATCGTGGGGATTGGATATGGTGATTCCACTTTCAGGGTAAAGCCGGAGATATTAAAAATATGATCCCATAATTTATGCCTGAAGTCTTCCACATTACGTAAATGCGGGTTCAGCGTACCCATCAGCTCTATTACAGCCATAGCATTACGCTGGCGCTCTTCGTCGTCTTCTATGGTTACCAGGTACTCCACCATTTTCTGGATATTCCTGCCATATTCCTTCATTATCAGGTAATTGCGCGTGGTATTGTATTCCATTACTAGTATTTAAAAAAACATGATTTGATGATGGGACATCTTAAGTGAAGAAAATTAATCGGCAACATCTATGCAAACATAATAAAAAAATATGAGGAACATTTCATTGGGCTGTATTGTTTATTAGAGCAAAAAACATTGTTATGAACCAATTGAAAAACAAGGTAGCGCTGGTTACAGGCGCAGGTTCCGGCATCGGCAAATGTGTGGCCGAACTGTATGCCGCCAATGGCGCTGCTGTGGTGCTCAGTGATATTGATGAAAAGGGCGGCAACGCGGTGGCGGATGGCATCAGGAGCAAGGGTGGCAAGGCCATTTTTGTAAAATCGGATAGCAGCAGTCCGTCGGATTGTGAGCAACTCGTATCCAAAACCCTGGCGGAGTTCAAACAGCTGGACATTGCCTGCAATAACGCCGGTATTGGCGGTGCGGCGGCGCCTACCGGCGAATACAAGCTGGAAGAGTGGCAAAAAGTTATTAACATAAATCTCAACGGCGTTTTTTATGGTATGCGTTACCAGTTGCCTGTGATGGAAAAGGCCGGGAGCGGCGCAATTGTGAATATGGCGTCTATACTGGGAGCGGTAGGCTTTGCCGGGTCCTGCGCTTATGTGGCCGCCAAACATGGCGTGGTAGGCCTTACGCAGGCAGCGGCGGTAGAATATTCGGCCAAAGGCATCCGGGTAAACGCTGTGGGGCCGGGTTTTATTGAAACCCCATTATTAACCAAACATCTGAGCCAGCAGGAGATGCAGGCACTTGTGGGTTTGCATCCCATAGGCCGGCTAGGCAAGCCGGAAGAGGTAGCAGAACTGGTATTATGGCTCAGTTCTCCGCAATCCTCTTTCGTAACCGGCAGCTACTATCCCATTGATGGAGCATACCTGGCCAGATGATTTGGTGATGCTGTTTTTTGAGTATTTCAGGGAGATAAAAAATGTTATCTCCCTGAAAAATTCAAACAATCAAACAGGCAAATCCAAAATGTTTGCTAGTTTTAGTCAATGCAAACACATAAACTCCCCATACTTTTTTTACACGGCGCACTGGGCGCCTCTTCTCAATTTGAACCACTGGCTAAGGAAATGTCCAACCATTACGATGTGCACCTGATTAATTTCAGCGGGCATGGCGATGTGCCTTTTTCCGAGCAGGGGTTCAGCATCCAGGTATTTGCGGCGGAAGTATTATCCTATCTTGAAACCCATCAACTCGACTTTGTACACATTTTCGGATACAGCATGGGCGGCTATGTGGCGATGTACCTGGCGAGGCATTACCCGGAAAAAACGGGGCGTGTGATTACGCTGGCCACCAAGTTCAACTGGAATGAGGCTACTGCCGGTAAAGAGATCCGGCAGCTGAATCCGGATTTAATTGAAGAGAAAGTTCCCGCCTTTGCACGGGTGCTGGAGGCAAGGCATACTGCCAGCGACTGGAAAACCGTGGTAACGCGCACGGCGCAGCTGATAGAGGAGCTGGGGCATCAGTCGCTGCTGAAACCGGCAGATTACGCCCGGGTGGTAACCCCTTGCATGCTGATGATGGGCGACCGCGACAACATGGTATCTTTCCAGGAAACCATCGAGGTATACAACGCCCTTCCGCTGGCGCAGCTAACGGTAATGCCGGATACGCCACATCCACTGGAAAAAGCGGATGTTCCGTTACTGGCTTACTATTTAAGAAGATTTACCACGCAGGATATCTGATATTAGTTACTCGCCCATTGCAATTTTGCCCCAGTTGCCGAGTTCTTCATCCGTCCATAGTTCGGGAAAGAAAACGATACGTTTATTTTTTGGAGGCAGGAATTGTTGCCAGTTGGTACCACCTGTGGCGGCGATGTCTTCCGGTTTTTTATGCAGGTATCTTACTGCAGATTTGTAGTGCATCAGCGGCCAGCGCACGTTTACATTGAGATCGTATTCCTTTAGCAGGGGGATTAATTCTGTTTGTTCTGCGGGGGCGAGCTTTTTATAGCTGGCGAGCAGGTTATTGTTTTTATACTCAGTAGCCAGTTTGAGGAAGGTATCCATATATTTCAGTTCAAACTGGCGGAGGGTAAGTGTTTTTTTACCGGTAGCCAGTTCAGTGGCGCCGCTTCTCCAGTAAATTTTGTCCAGCACGTCTTTTAGTTCCAGCCCTTCCACTTCCGGGCGCTGGGATTCATATACCAGGTTATTTAACCGGGTAGAGCAGATTTCGATCATGCGGAACTGTCCGCTCTGGAAGCCACTGGCAGGTAACAGCGCCATGCGGAATTGCAGGAACTGTTCCTTATCCATCCCATCCACCATTATTTCAAATGAGCTGATAAGACTGTGGAAATAGTTATTGATCCTTTTGAGCTGGGTTTTAAATATCTCAGCTGACAGTACGGGTGCGAGGCTGATTTGTTCGATTGCCTGCAACGATAATTTCAGATACAATTCCGTGATCTGGTGATAGATGATGAAAATCCTTTCATCAGGAATTGGTGTGCGTGGATGTTGCAGATTAAGCAGTACATCAAGTTGAATATAGTCCCAATAAGTGAGGTAGTCCGCGTACAGAAGACCATCCAGGTAGGATGACAGGTTCTGCCCCATAGCGGCATACTTTTCTTCCAGCCGTTGAATTTTTTCAGCAATTTCTGTTGTAACCATGATGAAAATTAATAATTAAGAATGAAATGGCAACAGGGGTAAACTTTCCATTCTTAAAAACCAATTACTCCACCACGTTAATTGTTCTGTAGAAGCTTTCTTCGAGGGAAATCAGGGTTTCAGTTCTCTCAATACCTTTAATTTTCTGCAGTTCATCGTGGAGGATACGGCGGAGCTGGGTGATATCTTTACAGATAATCTCAGCAAACATGCTATAACTGCCCGTTGTATAATTAAGGCGCACCATTTCGGGTATCTTCCTTAATTCCTTGGCGACAGTGTCGTACATGGAGCTTTTTTCCAGGTAAATGCCGATAAAAGCGATCACATCATAGCCGATCATTTTTAAATCTACATGTAATTTAGTACCTTTAACTACACCCAGTTCTTGTAATTTCTTCATTCTCACGTGGATAGTCCCGCCGGAAACGAACAATTTCTTCCCCAGGTCGGCGTAGGAGATCTCAGCATTAGACATCATCTCGCTGATAATCTGCAAATCTAGTTTGTCAATATTCAAATTGTGGCTCATTTTTACAATTTGTTTTTGAATGTTTTAAAGTTATATGCAAATATTTAAAAAATATCGAAAATTCCAAAATTCTTCTTAAAAAATTTGCAAGAAAGTCACCTTCTCTTTAGATTTGCATCATAATCATTACGACAACGGCTAACGAAAAGCAATAGCTGGTAACGGTTCAAACACATTGTGGGATGATGAAATTGGCAGACATGCCCTCTTGTCTCGGGGGTGGGGATCACAGGATAAACGTAGTATAATTGGGTTGACCACTAATCTTACTTGTGCTACAGCTAACTGCCCCGTGGAGGTTCGACTCCTCCTCCTACAGCTTAATTGGTTTAAAGAGCTCGTAAGTTATCATGCTTACGGGCTTTTTTATTTGGGGCCCCCTCCCCTAATCCATCCATATTTTCTTCTTTCGGCTTACTTTTGCGGCAAATGGGACAAAAAAAATTACAACGATTTGCTGAAATCGAAACCTTCCCTAATGTACTGATATACCCGGAAGGTATGCAGGGGAAATGGAATGAATTCTTCAAAAACAGCCACCCTGTTACATTAGAGCTGGCCTGTGGTAAAGGAGACTATACCCTGGGTATGGCCCGGCTGTTTCCTGATCAGAACTTTTTAGGCGTGGATCTCAAGGGCAACCGCATCTGGAGAGGCGCTAAAACCGCAATGGAAGAACCGCTGCCAAACGCAGCTTTCCTGCGTACGCAAATAGATAAGCTCAATAATTACTTCGCGCCGGGAGAAATAAAGGACATCTGGATTACCTTCCCCGACCCTTTCCTCCGCAATTCCAAGTCGAAGAAAAGGTTAACACATCCTAAGTTCCTGCAGCTGTTCCAGCCTTTGCTGGCGCCCGGCGCCACTATTAACCTGAAAACAGACTCCCCGCAGCTGTATGCTTTCACCCAGGAAGTAATTGCCGCGGCCGGATGCACGTTGATAGAAGATATTCCTGATGTATACGCATTACCGGAAGTGCCGCCGTTGCTGAGGATCCAGACCTTTTATGAAGGCATGCACCTGGCCGATGGCAGAACGATCCGTTATCTCAAATTTCAATTGCCTGCTGCACCGCTGAACTGGCAAAGCATTAAACTGCCTTCCGATGAAGCAACCGTTGGTGGAGAAGATTGATTTTTACTATAACGCCCAGGGCTATATGGTATTTACCGAAAAATTCCACCTCGACCGGGGCTTCTGTTGTGGCAACGGCTGTAAGCACTGTCCATTTAATTATGAAAAAGTACCCGAACCCGAAAGATCAGCACTCCTTGCCCGCCGCAGGGATGAAGGAAAAGAAGGCCGCTGAGCCGGTTTCTTTTTTTGAAACCGTTTTTAAAATTGCACGTACCATACCACGCGGCCGGGTAACCTCTTACGGCGCCATTGCAGACGCTTCCGGCTTAAAGCTCACCGGCCGCATGGTTGGTTGGGCAATGAATGCAGCCGGCAGCGCCAAACCGCCTGTTCCCGCACATCGCGTGGTAAACAGCAAGGGGGAACTCAGCGGCCGGAGTCATTTTGCTACTCCTACCCTGATGCAGGAATTGCTGGAACAGGAAGGAATAGTTGTAAAAGAAGATAAAATAGAAAATTTTAAAGCCGTATTTTGGGACCCGGGACAACCTTTAAAAAAGGGCAGTAAAAAGAAAAGATAAAATATTAATTCAACATCCGGGCAGGGTGCAGCGCTACTTTTCCATATGACAATACTCAAGCTCAAACTGGACAACGACCAATTGGTAGAGGACTTCTTTGAAAGCACCTACATAATCGGCATCGCTTCCACTACGCGGGATTATCAGTTGTGCTGGCATATTAACCGGCAGTTGCATACCAACTTCCGGGTGAATAACAACCTGGAAATCAACCTGTCTAAAAAAACAAGATCTTTCTATTTCCCCGTATTTGAGTTTCACGAACCTACCAATTCAGTAGCACACTACCTTTATAACAACCGTTGCCAGGCAGAATTCCTGCTGCCTGAACTTAAACAGATCAATTTTCTGTGGATGATCAAGGGTGATTACTACCAACCCGGCGATGTAAAAAAATTATTAGAAGAATTACGCCTTGTTCCGCTTGTACAATTAGTATCTTTACTTGATATCAGAGATATCAAGAATAAGATGAACCTTATTTTTTAGGAGAGGCACGACGCACTAGCGGTAATATTTTGACCAGATTCCATGACAGACCCCGATGTTTTACCTTTTAAATTCCTGATTTTTTATGTGGGAAGAAAGAAATAAACAGCTTTACCGGGCTTTTGAATTCAAAGACTTTCGGGATGCATTTGCATTTATGACCAAGGTTGCACTGATCGCAGAGAAAATGGACCACCATCCCAACTGGAGCAACGTTTATAATAAAGTGGAAATTTTCCTGAGCACACATGATGCCGGTGATATCATCACCGGTAAGGATGAAGCAATGGCAAAAGCTATTGACAAATTGCTATAACCAAACTTATATTACACTTTGTGAAGCGCATTATTCTAATGCTGCTGTTGTATTGTTACACTGCAGAATCCTTTGCCACTATAGATCGTACCCCAGTAGACACACTGATCACTGATACTGCTTTCGCCCCTGCGAATCTGGACCTGCGGCCTTTTTTATATGTGCTGACAGCCGATGAGCAACACCTGATCCCGGAGCAGGCTGCCACCATGCCGTTTGTCCGCCAGGAAAGCATCTTTCATAATAATCCCCAGAATAACGGACGGGTTAATAACTGCTGGCTGCGGCTTATTGTAAAAAATAAAAGCAACAAACCGCTTTCGTGCCACCTGTTTTCCGGCTGGCACGACTATATGTACTGGTACGCGCAATCTCCGGGCGATAAACCCCGGCTGCTGATGCAAACCGGTTTAATGCTGGACAAAGGAGGCGTGGAAAGGTGGAACCACTACGCATTTGCTGTACAGGTACCAGCGGGAGAGCTCCGCACATTTTACCTTCATATCATCAATAAGTCCTACAATGAAGGCGCCCTGATGCCCGCACTTTTCAGCACCGAAGCCTATGGCGCCTTCCGGGACAAACAACTGGACGGTTTCCGCAAAGAGGCCGTGGTAATCCAGGTGCTGCTGGGTATGCTGCTTGTATTTTTTAGTATTTCCATTATTAACTATATCCAGCTACCCGACAAATCGTATATCTATTTTGCAGCCTATATACTTGGATTGATCCTCTTCTTTGCGTTGCGGCTGGAGGATAAGCCTTACCAGTTATCGTTTTTCCACCGCTGGCCCATGCTGAAATACTATTGGGATATCCCCGGCCTGCTGTTTTGCTTTTACCTGATGTACCTGTTATTTGGTAACGCCTTTCTTAACCTCACCGAACGATATCCTTTTATGGAGCGGGCGTTTACCTGGGTAGCGGCGATAGTGGGCGGGCTGATCATCTTATGCGTGTATTTTATCAGGATAGGTCAGTACCATATGCCTACCATCATATACAGCTATGTGTATTTTGTAACGCTGGTACCGCTGCTGGCGGTATTTGTGGCACTGGCGCGGCGTTCCCGCCACCATCCGCTGGTCCGGTTCTTTTTGTATGGATCGGTATGTTTATACCTTGCCTGCCTGGGCTCCTTCCTCATGCATGTGCGGCCGCTGGGCTTACTCAGCGCCCTGGGCGAACTGGCAGCGCCCACTATCCTGCTGATTGGCGGCGTACTGTTGCAGGCCATGTTTTTCCTTGCGGGGTTGAGCTACCGCAATAAACTGGTACACCTGGAAAGAACCCGCACCCAGGAGCTGCTGATTAAGCAGCTGAATAAAAACAAAGAGCTGCAGCGGAAGCTGAATGAGCAACTGGAAGAGCTGGTAAAAGAGCAAACCACCGAGATCCTGCGTAAAAAGCAGGAACTGGACGAGCAGCGAAAGAAGCAGCTGGAAACAGAATATGATAAAAAGCTGACTGAAATCGAGCTTAAAGCCATCCGGGCACAGATCAATCCGCATTTTATTTTCAACTGCCTGAATTCCATACAATTATTTGTGATGCAGCGGGATTATGAGTATGCACAGAAATATCTTTCCGACTTTTCTTACCTGATCCGCAAAACGCTGGACTTCTCCCGGCGTAATTTTATATCCCTGGCAGATGAAATTACCTATCTGAATACTTATCTTGGGTTAGAGAAGATGCGGTTTGAAAACCGGATGGAGTATGAAATAGTAGTAGACCCCGTGATTGCCACTGCCGAACTGGAAATCCCCGCAATGCTGTTGCAACCTTATGTGGAAAATGCCGTAAAGCATGGTATGACGAATCCCAAACAGCCAACAGGAAAGCTTTCCATCTATTTTAACCAGGTGGCTTCAGATATGCTGGAGTGCGTGATTGCAGATAACGGAATTGGCATTGCACGTTCCAAATCGTTGCGTATGCTGCCAAAGCATCACCAGTCGTCCGGCATGGAAATAAGCCAGAACCGCGCTGAGTTACTGAACAAAATGTATAATACTGAAATCCATATAGAAATTATTGACAGATCATCTGAGGATGAATCGGATAGCGGCACGATCGTTAAAATACTGATCCCCCAGTTATAATTTAGTGTATCCGTTAATGTTACTTTTTATGATAAAGGCTATTATAATCGATGATGAGAGAAACAGCCGGGACATCATCGCGTTAATGCTCGGTAAATATTGCCCCGAAATTACGATTGCTGACATGGCCTCCGATTGTGCGGGCGGCATAGAAAAAATAAGAAAGCATCGCCCCGAACTGGTATTTCTTGACCTTGAAATGCCTGATGGTACCGGCTTTGATGTGCTGGCCGGCACTTTACCAGACATCCCTTTTGAAGCGGTGTTTGTAACTGCATTTGAAAAGAAGTTCCTCCATGTGATCCGTTTCAGTGATGTGGAGCTGATATTGAAGCCTATTGACAAAGAAAGCCTGTTGCAGGCCGTGGCACTGATCACAGAACGGATTAACACCGGCGGCAGTAAAGACCGTTACCGTGTATTGCTGGAAAATTTCAATAACAGCAAGCCTGTGGCCTGGCAACTGCTGATCCCTGCTACTAACGGGGAAGCCTATACTATTAATATCCCTGCTATTGAATACCTGGAGGTAAAAGGCGATAATTGTATGTTCCGCTTAAACTCAGGTAAGCTGATTACGGCGGTGCAGTCGTTCCGCTACTATGCCGATCTTTTTACCTCCCTTCACTTCTACCAGATCAACAACAACCAGATGATACAGATATCCAACATCAGCCACCTCGATGGTTCCTCCGGGAAGGTAGTACTGAAAGGCGGTACCACACTGGATATTACCGAAAAAAGGCAACGTGATCTGCTGCATAAAATGGCGCATCATTAGCAGTTCCCGCTTCGTGTATTCCTTCCCGGTAATTATACAATTTCAATTTTTCCGCTGGCATGTTTTCGATTTAGTTAACGATTTGCCAATGTTTTTGTGAATGTGTAAGTATTTCTATGACTTTCCGTTCGTTTTAATGTATTGCGCGAAGGGTACGTAACAATTTCTTAACAAAAAATTTGGTGGTTTTAGTTTTGGTCGTACATTTGACCCGCAAAACAAAATAGTCAAACAGTCAGTTTTGTTTAGCAATACACTATGGCAGAACAGGACCTGAAACGAACAATGATTCTGGAAGCGGCGTTAAAGCGCTTCAAGCGGTTTGGGTTGTCTAAAACTACTATGGAGGAGATAGCCAGGGATCTGGAAATTTCCAAAGGCTCTTTGTATTATTATTTTTCAGATAAAGAATCCATCTATGTGGCGGTGGTAGAGCGCATGATAGCCGATTGTTTTATTGACATGTCGGCATATGTGGAAGAGGCGCCGTGTACCGCGGATATCATGAATCGCTACCTGGCGCTGAAGGAAAAAATGTTGCTGGAATACCATTTTCTGTTTGGCGTAAACGAATGGATCAAGGATGTTCCTTCCAGCAGGATGCGGCAAACGATTGAGTTACTGCAGCAGGTGGAAATCTCTTTTCTTGCTGCTACTATCTCGAAAGGGGTGAACAGCGGGGAGCTCAACAAGGATACGGATACAGCACTCACGGCGCAGTTACTTGTAAATGTATTATTCGGATTATGGGTAATATGGTGCAAGTGGCAGGCGGCAGGTTTTGATCCGCACGACCGGGAAGCCCTGAAATGCTTTATGGATCGTGAAAAACAAGTACTGACCATTTTTTTTAATGGCTTAAGATATCGACCAAACATCAACAAGGATTGCTAAGAATGTATGTAGAAGAACCAATAACACAGGAATAGTTTTAATGAATATTTAAATTTAACGACAGATGAAAAAGTTGATTGTATTGGCCGCAGTAGCACTGTTCGGCACACAAGTAGCAAAGGCTCAGTTTTCGAAAGGCGATGTAATTTTAGGAGGTAATCTGAATGTTACGACCAGCTCACAAAAAGTAAAAGACACAGACAACAAAACCACCAGCACTTCCTTTGGCATCAGCCCGAAAGTTGGTGTAGCACTGACTCCTAACTGGGTTATCGGTGTATTTGCGAGATCAGAATTCAGCAACGACAAAAATGTTGCAGGTGTTAAAACCAAATCATCCGATATCACTCCGGGCGTTTTTGTTCGTAACTACCACATGATCGGTGAAAGCAAATTTGCATTCTTCGCTGAAGCCAATGCCGGCTACCACTTTGGTACAGACAAAACCGATGATACAAAAACAGCTACTTACAATGGTTTCTCCGTTAAAGTATTGCCTGGTATCACTTACTTCGTAACAAAACGTTTCATGCTGGAAGGCGCATTCGGTGGTCTGAGCTACGCTTACGATCAGAAGAAAGCAGAACCAACAGGTGTTAAAACCAACACCAGCACTTTTAACTTCGATTTCCCTAAAGAATTTCAGGTTGGTGTAAACTGGATATTCTAAGCATCGTATGATGTTTTATGTAAGATAGTTATAAGGTTAGATAGATTGGATAATCCCGCCGCAGTACTACTGTGGCGGGATTTTTGCGTTATACCCGTAATTCTGTTTAAAATGACTGTTATGCGAAACCTAAAGTTAGTACTGTCGCTTTTTACCGCCGCTATCATTTACAGCGGTTGTGTAACTACTCATCCGGGAGGCAATCCACATGGGTTACCACCGGGACAACAAAAAAAGATCTATGGAACGAAGTCGGCCAAACCATTTGCACCCGGACAACAGAAAAAACAATAGCATTTTATAAAGGCAAAAACCCGTTACGGATAACCGTAACGGGTTTTTGCCTTTATAAAATAACCTGTTTCTAGCTGTTCATAGAGATCAGGAATTCTTCATTGTTCTTAGTTCCGCGCATATGTTGCAGCATGAAGTGCATAGACTCATCTGTGTTCATATCACCCAGGTGATTACGCAGGATGTGGATACGTTTCAGGGAATCTTTATCCAGCAACAGATCATCGCGACGGGTAGAGGATGCAGAAACATCGATTGCCGGGAAGATACGTTTGTTAGCCAGTTTACGATCCAGCAACAGTTCCATGTTACCGGTACCTTTAAATTCTTCGAAGATCACCTCATCCATTTTAGAACCGGTGTCGATCAATGCGGTAGCCAGGATGGTCAGTGAACCACCATGTTCTATTTTACGTGCCGCACCGAAGAACTGTTTTGGTTTCTGCATGGCGTTAGCTTCCACACCACCGCTCAGTACTTTACCGGAAGCAGGTGCCACGGTATTGTGCGCTCTGGCGAGACGGGTAATGGAATCGAGGAGGATCACCACATCATGACCGCATTCTACCAGGCGTTTTGCTTTTTGCAGTGCGATGGCAGATACTTTCACGTGTTTTTCAGCCGGTTCATCGAAGGTAGAGGCAATTACTTCTGCCTTTACGCTACGTTCCATATCTGTTACCTCTTCCGGACGTTCATCGATCAGCACCACCATGAGGTAAATTTCGGGGTGGTTGGTAGCGATGGCGTTGGCTACTTCTTTGAGTAACATGGTTTTACCTACTTTAGGCTGCGCTACAATCAGTCCGCGTTGTCCTTTACCGATAGGCGTAAACATATCCATGATACGCGTGGAGTAGTTATTGGAAGTAGTGGTTAATCTCAGTTTTTCGAAAGGAAACAGTGGCGTCAGGTAATCGAAAGGTACGCGGTCGCGTACTTCTTCCGGTGACTTGTTATTAATTGTTTCCACTTTCAGCAAAGCAAAGTACTTCTCCCCTTCTTTAGGCGGGCGCACAGAGCCTTTCACGGTATCGCCGGTTTTGAGGCCGAAGAGTTTAATCTGCGACGGAGATACGTAAATATCATCCGGGGAACTGAGGTAGTTATAATCGGAAGAACGGAGGAAACCGTAGCCGTCGGGCATCATTTCCAGTACGCCTTCACTTACAATAACACCATCAAATTCTATATTGAAAACGGGTTCTTTCTTTGTAGGGAAGCGGTTCTTCTGTGCTGCAGGTACTATCGGAATTTCTCCGGGTACTACAAAATCGTCGTCTTCGTCCAGCTCATCTTCTGCCGGAGGAATTACTACCACTTCTTCTTCTTCTTCCTCTTCCGGCTCTTCATCTTCTGTAAAAGAAGGGATAATGATATCGTCATCATCATCGAAAGTGAGGGAAGGGATACTGTCCAGGTCTATTTCAAAATCTTTTATTTTAGGCTTGGCAGAAGTTACCGGTTTTTCGTCTTCATCTTTTGATTTAGTACCGGTAGCTTTTTTTGCTGCAGGTTTCTTAGCAGCTGGTTTTTCTTCAGCGTGAGCAGGTTCTTCAGCAGCGTTGTTTGCTTCGTCTTTCTTTACAGGTTTGCGTTTCCGTGCTTTCTTTTCGTCTCCGTTGGCTTGGTTATCTTCTGAGGCTAATACTGCTTGTTTATCAAGAATTTTGTAGATAAGGTCCTGTTTGTTCAGTTTTTTTGCGTTGGGAACGTCCAGTTTCTCTGCAATATCAAGCAGCTCAGGAACGAGCATGTCGTTCAGTTGTAAGATGTCGTACATCATCTGTGTTGTCAAATTTTAGAAGTGTTGTGAGGCGGGTACCACTGCATACCAACATACACCAATTACAAATAATTGTTTTTGAGTCAATAAATTTAATTAGCTTATTAAATTTGATAGGGAATGATTGAGTTTAGGAACTGCCGATGAAGATGGAAAAATGAACTTAATCAGGCAGAATATACCGCAAGATTAAAACAAGTTTTACTATTATCCAAAAATATTTAAGTGCAAATTGCCCCAAAGTGGCCCCTAAAACCGCTCTTCCCCGGGCTGTACCCTACTGTTAGCCGCACGCTCAAACCCTTGTTTATACTGGGGTAGCGCCTGTTTGCCCCTCTTTTTTAACATTTCCTTTGCAGTAGCCGCCCGGAAAAAGGCCGGAACCCGTACTACATACTATGAAGTTTTCCACTTATTTTTGCAATCCTAAAATTATATATATTATGAGCCAAAGGGTGAAAGTCAAGCAAATCTTGTCAGACGACAAGGCGCATTACGAAGTTACAGTTAAGGGTTGGGTGCGTTCATTCCGCAACAATCAGTTTATAGCTTTGAACGATGGCTCCACCAATAATAATTTACAAATAGTAATTAATACCGAGAATACGGATGCCGCGCTGCTGAAGCGTATCACTACCGGCGCGGCTATCAGCGCTACCGGCGAAATTATTCCTTCCCTGGGTAAAGGACAGAAAGTAGAATTAAAAGCTGCCACCCTGGAAATACTGGGCGACTGTGATCCGGAAAAATACCCGCTGCAGCTGAAGAACAAGCCCAGCCTGGAATACCTGCGTGAAATAGCGCATCTGCGTTTCCGTACCAATACCTTCGGCGCCATCTTCCGTGTACGCCATTCACTGGCATTTGCAGTACACCGCTTCTTCAATGAGCGCGGATTTGTATACCTGCACACGCCTATTATTACCGCTTCCGATGCAGAAGGCGCCGGTGAAATGTTCCGTGTAACCACCCTGGACATGAAAAAACCGCCACTGAACGAAAACGGCGATATTGATTACAAGGAAGATTTCTTCGGCAAATCCACCAACCTCACGGTTTCCGGGCAGCTGGAAGGAGAACTGGGCGCTATGGCCTTTGGCGACATCTACACCTTTGGCCCAACTTTCCGTGCTGAAAACTCCAACACAGCCCGCCACCTGGCAGAGTTCTGGATGATTGAACCGGAAATGGCCTTCTATGAGCTGGACGAGAACATGGACCTCGCGGAAGCATTTATCAAGTCTGTTATCGGCTATATACTTGATAACAATCGTGATGACCTCGATTTCCTGGCAAACCGCCTCGCGGAAGAAGAGAAACAAAAACCACAGCAGGAACGCAGTGAAATGGGGCTGATTGAAAAGCTGGAATTTGTGCTGCACAACGAGTTTGTACGCATCACCTATACAGAAGCCATTGACATCCTGAAAAACAGCAAGCATAATAAAAACAAAAAGTTCCAGTACCTGATCGAAGGCTGGGGCGCCGACCTGCAGAGCGAACACGAACGCTACCTGGTAGAAAAACACTTTAAGAAACCGGTGATCTTAACCGATTATCCTAAAGAGATCAAGTCTTTCTACATGAAGCTCAACGACGACAATAAAACCGTACGGGCAATGGACATCCTGTTCCCCGGCATTGGTGAAATGGTAGGCGGTTCGCAGCGTGAAGAAGACTACGACAAACTGGTAAAACGTATGCAGGAAATGCATGTGCCGGTAGAAGAACTAAGCTGGTACCTGGATACCCGCCGTTTTGGAACTGCGCCGCACGCCGGGTTTGGCTTAGGCTTCGAACGCCTGATGCTGTTTGTTACCGGTATGACGAACATCCGCGATGTAATTGCCTTCCCGCGGACACCGAAGAGTGCGGAGTTTTAGCGGAGGGGCGCCTTCGGCGCCTTTAAATTGTCTTGGTGCAGGATTACGCTGATTATGTTGATTTCGCTGATTTTCCCACCTTCTGTTGTTTGATTTTTTTGGGGAGATAAAAGTGTGATGCTTTTGTCTCCCTTTATTTTTTAAATTTTATAGGATTTTATTTTTATAGATGAAGAAGGGAGATGGAAGCGTGCTGCTTTTATCTCCCTTCCTTATTTTAATCATCTTTAAAATCTAAAAAATAAAATCAGCGTAATCATCTAGTCCTGAGAAAAACAAACTCCGCTTTCATCTCCCCCAAAAAAATCAAACAACAGAAGGTGGGAAAATCAGCGAAATCAACATAATCAGCGTAATCCTGCACCAAGACAATTTAAAAGCGCCGAAGGCGCCCACTCCGCATTTATGGAATACTCCCATCCCCGCATCTATAACACTGAAAGCGCTTTCAACAATTTCGTTTAACCTAAACCGTTATTTATGGCTGAAATAAACACCGCTACGCAGGGAGGTAAAAGAGGCGCCCACAGCAACAAAAAATCTACACGTGTGGATATGACACCTATGGTAGACCTGGGATTCCTGCTGATCACTTTTTTCATGCTCACCACCACAATGGCCAAACCCAAAACGATGGATCTCATTATGCCCAAAGAAGAGGGCGATCCGATGTCGTTGCCGGCCAAAAAAGCGCTGACCGTAATCCTCGGTCCGGACAACCGTATTGCCTGGTATGAAGGCGCCTGCGACGACCCCGCCATGCCGCCGCAGGTACACTACAGCACCTATGCCAACCGTAACGGGATCCGGGATGTGATCATAGCAAAAAAGGCCGCCGTATACGAAGCTTTCCATAAGAATGAGCTGATGGTACTGATCAAAGCAGACAAAGCAGCGAACTATAAGAATGTGGTGGATATGATGGATGAAATGCTCATCAATAAAGTAGACCGCTACGCGATGGTGGATATTAACGATAAAGAGGCCGGCTACTTCAAATGAGCTATTTTTCCCTACCTTTATCGCTCCAAAACAATTATTCAATATGGCAACTACCCACTCTATCCCCTCAGTGGATCTTGCAGACTTCACATCCGGAGATGCAGGACGAAAGGCAGCCTTTGTGCAACAGTTAGGTAAGGCTTATGAAGAAGTTGGTTTTGTAGCGGTAAAGAATCATGGGATTCCTGACGAACTGATTGCTGACCTCTACAAATACGTACAACAATTCTTTAAGCTTCCTGCTGACACCAAACATCAGTACGAAATTCCGGAACTGGCCGGGCAACGCGGTTATACTTCCTTTGGTAAAGAACATGCCAAAGGCTATGATGCCCCGGACCTGAAGGAATTTTTCCAGTTTGGTCAAACTGTGGAAGACAGAGATCCTATCAGTTCGGAATACCCAGCCAACGTACAGGTGGCAGAAGTGCCGGAGTTTACGCCTACTTTCTTTAAAGCATACCGCGGGTTTGAGAAATCCGGTAAATACCTGTTACAGGCCATCGCCCTGTTCCTGGGACTGGAGGAAACCTATTTTGATGATAAAATCCATAATGGTAATTCCATCCTGAGAGCCATCCATTATCCGCCTATTACGCAGGAACCTAAATCGGCCATCCGTGCGGAGCAGCATGAAGATATCAATCTCATCACTTTATTGGTAGGCGCCTCTGCGGATGGTTTGCAGATCCTGGATAAACAAGATAACTGGGTACCGGTTACATCCCTGCCGGAACAGATTGTGGTAAATGTGGGAGATATGCTGCAGCGGTTAACAAATAACCGTTTAAAATCTACCACACACCGGGTGGTGAATCCTCCCCGCGAAATGTGGAATACTTCCCGTTATTCGATTCCTTTCTTCCTGCATCCAAAATCCAATATGAAACTGGACAGCCTGGAAAGCTGCGTTACTGCAGAGCACCCGCTGGCATATGAACCCATCACTGCCGGTGAGTACCTGGATGAGCGCTTACGCGAAATAGGCTTGAAAAAATAAGGGCTATACATAGCAAAGTCCCGGTAAAATTGTTACCGGGACTTTGTAAATATCCTGCGTATAAGCAAGTTTCTTCTTTAACGGTTCTTCCTGATTTGGTTATTCTTTAGATCCGAACATTTTACATGTTGGTGGGGAATTAACCTGTCTGACAAATTGATCACAACGGACAAAAGGCCATATTCGTTATAATAATCACCGATATTACAAGTATTGTGCCTTTATTATTTTGGGGATTACCGATATTAGCAACACGGTTGTATTTTGTCCGGATATTTGATTACCTTATAACCTGTCCAATCGGCATACACTAAAATAACTGTGCTTCTACGTCATATACCTTTTCTTAAAGCTGTGCTATTACATAGCATCACTGCCTACGGAGGCCCGCAGGGTCATCTGGCCATGATGATGAAAACATTTGTACAGCAACGGAAGGATGTAACGGAACAGGAACTGATGGAATACAATGCTTTCTGCCAGCTGCTTCCCGGCGCTTCTTCTTCCCAAACCCTTACCTTAATCGGCTATAAACGCGGCGGTGCAATACTGGCTGTTATTACCCTGCTCATTTGGATTTCTCCGGCCTGCCTGATCATGGGCTCCCTGAGTTTCCTGTTGCAATATTTCGGCAAAAATGCCCTGCACACTGATATTTTTAAGTACGTACAGCCGATGGCGGTAGGCTTCCTCGCATACGGGGGCATCCGTGCTTTCCGGATCAGTATTAACAGTATGGCCACTTTTGCCATCATGGTGGTATCTATGTTCACCGCCTTCTACCTGAAATCGCCGTGGACCTTTCCTGCGCTGATCATCCTGGGGGGCATCGTTTCCAACTTCAGTAACAAACGTATACCCGGGGTGGCGGAAAAGCCCCGTAAAATACAATGGGGAAATATCTGGTTATTTGTGTCGTTGTTTATACTGGCCGGATTCCTTTCTGAGCTGGCACGTACCCACGAGTGGATTACCAGGCGGCCATTTAACCTCTTTGAAAACTTTTACCGTTTCGGCAGCCTTGTATTTGGCGGAGGCGATATCCTGATTGCCATGATGCTGGAACAGTATGTAACCCGCGCCAAATCGCAATACCTTTCCGCAGAAGAGTTGCTTACCGGCGCCGGTATTATGCGGGCGCTCCCCGGTCCTACCTTTTCCATATCTGCCTATGTAGGCGGTATGGCCATGCGTAACCTGGGTATGGGTTACCAGTTCCTGGGGTGTATTATAGCGCCTATTGCCATCTTCCTGCCCAGCCTGTTGCTGGTATTATTTTTCTTCCCCATCTGGAATAACCTGAAAAGATACGTGGTGATATACCGCGCCCTGGAGGGGATTAATGCGGTAGTAGTGGGCATTATGTGGGCTGCCACTTTTATACTCTTTTTTGTGATCCCGATCAACTGGTACAACCTGCTGATCATGGCCAGCACCCTGGCATTACTGTATCTTACCAAGGTGCCGTCACCTTTTATCGTACTGGCGTGCCTGTTACTGGGCTGGCTGTTATGATGCGCTGATATTGTATTCTTTAATTTTATTGTAAAGCGTGGTTAACCCGATGCCCATCAGTTCTGCGGCCCTGGTTTTATTGCCTTTGGCGTGAGCCAGCACCCGGATAATGTGTGCTTTTTCCATATCTGCCAGTTTAAGGGAAGATGCGTCTTCTGCGTTCCCCTGTTGAAAATCAAACGGCAGCACGGGGGTATCCAGTATGTCCGTGTCCGTTAAAATGGCGGCCCTTTCGATTACATTACGCAGTTCGCGGATATTTCCCTTCCAGCTGTGTTGTTGCAGTGCCTGCAGGAAAGCGGGCGTCATCCCGGTGATGCGTTTATTCATTTTAGGCGCTATCTGCTGAAGAAACCAGGTGGCCAGCAGCGGGATATCTTTCCGGCGTTCGTTTAGTGATGGCAGGGAAATCTGGAAGGCAGACAGCCGGTAGTAGAGATCGGACCGGAAATGCCCCGCCGCGATTTCCTGGTCCAGTTGCCGGTTGGTGGCGGCGATGATCCGTACATTTGTTTTAGTGGGTTTTGTTTCCCCTACTTTATAAAACTCCTGCGTTTCCAGCACGCGGAGCATTTTGGCCTGCAGCTCTATGGCCATCTCTCCTATTTCATCAAGAAAAATGGTACCGCCACGGGCTTCTTCAAAAAAACCTTTTTTATCTTTTACGGCGCCGGTAAAGGCGCCGGCTACATGCCCGAATAACTCACTTTCGAGGATCTCTTTTCCAAAGGCGCTGCAGTTAACGGCAACAAAGGGTTGTTGCCGCCGCTGGCTTCCCTGGTGAATGGCCTGTGCAAATACTTCCTTACCGGCGCCGGTTTCTCCCAGCAACAGCACAGTCATATCTGACGGCGCCACTTTTTCCGCCAAAGCAATGGCGGCGCGTATTTCAGAGGATTCTCCCAGGATGCTGCCGAAATTATATTTACCCCCGATCTTCTTTTCCAGGTCGCGGATACGGAACTGCAGGTGTGCCTTATCCAACGCTTTGTTCACCAGCGGGAGGATCCGGTTGTTATCGTCTCCTTTGGTGATATAATCAAAAGCGCCGTTTTTAATGGCCTGTACCCCATCGGCGATGTTACCATATGCGGTGAGCACAATGGTTTCAATTTCGGGGTACCTGGCGCGTATCTGCTGTACCAGTTCCACCCCGTTGCCATCCGGCAGCTTTACATCCGACAGGATCACCTGTATTTCTTCTTTTTCCAGGATCTTTAAGGCAGACCTTATATTGCCCGCCTCATGAAGTGTATATCCTTCCAGGGCCAGCAGGCGGCTCAAAAGCTTGCGGAGCTGGTCCTCATCATCGATTATTAAAATATGGCCTTTAGACATAGCCATGCAAAGATAATAGTTCCTATGGCTTCCGTGATCTATCTGTTTTCTGATTGGGTTTAAAAACCATAGCACCCAGCAGGGCTGCCACTACGCCAACAAAAATATTTACAAATAAAGCATTCCCCAGGAAGTAGATCCAGAAACTACTTTTTACCGTGTCTTCCTCCTGCAGGGCGTGCGATGGGTTTCCACCCACTACCAGGTGAAAAATGAGCAGAAATATAGCGTACATAATAGTGGCTATGATAGTGGTGCGTAAACCCATATTAAAAGACGTCATAGCAGAGTTTTTATCTTTATGTACCCTGTTATAATGAACAATGGAGATCAGCACACCGAGGAACATGATGAGGTTACCGAAATATCCCATCCACAAATTACCGTACAACTTTGTTACATAAAAGAGGAGGGTAAAAACGATGCATATCGCTCCAAGAATGAAACCATACGCCGGTAATGCTTTTGAAGATAAAGGCTTTTCCATAACATCCGTATTTAAATGAACAAAATGATCAGGCGTGCGCATTGCTTTCTACTTCACGGATCACTTTACGCAAGTCATTTTTAACACTTTTAATATCGTGCCACAAGTCGCCAACTTCGTTTATTCTTTCCAGTGAGTTATGAATATTAAAATCGCTGATACGGAGTTTTTCATTCACTTCTTCCCACAGGAGCGGCATAGACACTGTAGCACCGGGTTTAGGACGGGCGGAATAAGGAGATGCTACCGTTTGTCCCCTACTGTTCTGCAAAAAGTCGATATATACTTTTTTATTCCGGGCAGATTTGGCGCGAACCACACTGGTGCTTTTCGGCAACTCCTCATTAACATGGCGTGCAATGTATTCCGCAAGCAGCCGGGTGGTATCATAAGGATGCTTTGCCCCCACAGGTACGTAGATATGTAAACCGGTAGAGCCGGAGGTTTTACAAAAAGAGGTGATGTTGAAATTGTCCAGCCTGTTTTTGATATGCAAGGCTGTTTCTACCACGTATTTAAAATCAATGTCTTCCGGATCAAGGTCCAGTATCATAAAGTCCGGTTTATCGAGGCTGTTTAGCCTCGACAGCCAGGGATTTATTTCTATACAGCCGAGGTTTATCATATAAGCCAGCGTGGCTTCGTTGTTACACACGAGATAGTCTACGTCCTTACCGGTAGAATCTGCACGCAGCGGCACGCTCCTGATCCATGCCGGGGTTTGATCCAGGTCGAGATCTTTCTGGTAAAAAGAAGGTCCTTTGATACCGTTGGGAAAACGGTGCAGCGACAGGGGCCTGTCTTTCAGGTGAGGCAGAATATATTTTGCCACCGACAGGTAATAATCGATCAGTTGTCCCTTTGAGATTTGCTCATCCGGCCAGTATAATTTCGTTTGATTGGTGAGGGATACTTTCTTGCTGTTGAGCGTCAGGGTGCGTTCTTTTTCAATAGTGGTAGCCATGTTTATTTTTTTTGCGGTTTCAGGATGTACTTCTTTTGCCGGTTTATCTTCCCGGAGGCCGAGGAAAACAGGTTGCCTCAGATGTCCGTCGCCTGTCCATTCCTGGAATTTCACTTCACATACCAGCTTCGGCTTTACCCAGGTAACGGGCATATTGGTGCCTACTTTTTCTGAGAAGGGCGACGTTTTGCTGATCAGTGGCTGCAGCCGGTTGTATAGTTCACCGATAGTAGCTTCGTTTAATCCGCCTCCGCAGTGCCCGATGTATTTCAGTTTCTTATTTTCATACATGCCCAGTACCAGGGCGCCTATCTCTTTCCTGCTGCCGCGGGGAGCAGTATACCCGCAGATCAGCGCTTCCTGTTCGTTCACAATTTTTATCTTCAGCCACGACATCCCTCTTCTTCCCTCTTCATACACGCTGTCTGTTTTCTTGGCAATGATGCCCTCCCACTGTTGCTTCCGGGCTTTCTCAAAAAAGCTAGTCCCCTTTTTTAGCACATGAGAAGAGAAACGGACTATTTTATCATTTAATTCCGTTATTACATCTTTCAACAGGCTTTTCCGTTCCAGCAGGCTCAGGTGCTGCAGTTCATTCCCATCGAGATGAAGCAGGTCGAACACCACGTATACCAGTTTTCCTTTACCTGTAGTCCGGTAATTCTGCAGGGCTTGAAAGTGGGATCTGCCTTTATTATCCAGTACAATAATCTCTCCGTCCAGCACCACATTGTGCGAAATTTTCTCTACGGCAGCCACTACCGCGGGATAGTCATTGTTGAATGATTTCTCGTTGCGCGAATATAAAGTTGCCTTGTGGTTTTCCACGCTGGCAATGGCCCGGTAGCCATCCCACTTTGTTTCAAAGAGCCAGTCGTTCCCATCAAATGGTTCACTGACAAGGGTTGTCAGCATGGGCTTATATACTTTCTTTATCCGCTGAACAGCCCGGGTTGTTTTGTTTTTTGACTCACCTGTTACTTTTTTTTTTGCCACCTTCGTGGCCGCTTTATTCTTTTCTCCCTGTGCTTTTATTCTTTCCGGCGTATAGTCTTCGCTGTTATATTCATCTACTGCGTACTTATCTTTATGTTTGATGAGCAGCCAGGCATTCTCTTCGCGTCCTTTCATCTTCACAAGGGCAAATTCGCCCTTTAGTTTCTTCCCTTTCATTACAATTTTAAGATCGCCGGATTTCAGTTCCCGGAGGGCTTCTTTATCAAAACTTTTCCCATCGGGATTCATCAGTTCAAAGGTGCCTTTGTCCCAGATGTACACCGTACCCGCGCCATAGTTACCTGCCGGGATGGTGCCTTCAAAATCCTTGTAATCGTAGGGATGGTCTTCTACTTCCATTGCCAGCCGTTTATCTGCCGGGTTCATGGACGGACCTTTGGGTATTGCCCAGCTTTTCAGCACGCCATTTACTTCCAGTCTGAAATCATAGTGCAGCCGGGAAGCATGATGGCGCTGTACCACAAAAATGTGTTTCCCCGCCACCGGTTTACCGGTAGCAGGTTCGGTGGTTTCCGTGAAGTTTCGTTTCTTTTTGTATTCCGACAGGCTCATGATGCGCGTTTTTTAGTGGCGGGTTTACCTCCCAGGCTGGCTTTCAGCTGATCGAACAGGTTATCGCTCTTGGTGTGTACCACACGCATTTTCTTCACTACGGACTTTTTACCACCGGCTTTAGCCTTGATAATTTTCAGGAGTTCCGCTTTATATTCATCTTTATACTGACTGATATCAAATTCGGTCGTGTATTGTTTTACCAGTTCTATGGCCATATCCAGCTCTTTCTTTGCCAGTTTCACCTGTGTTGGCAGGGCAAGATCGCCGGAGGGGCGGATTTCTTCCGCAAAGCGGAGTTGTTGCAGCAGCAGGTAATTTTCCCTTGGCCGGATTACGGCCAGGTGTTCCTGGGTACGCAGCACAAACCTGCTGATGCCCGCCTTACCCGTTTTTTCCAGGGTTTGTTGCAGTAAGGCATAGGCCTTTTCGCCTCCTTTGGCGGGTTCAATGAAATAAGGATTTTCAAAATAGATATCATCGATTTCTGTTTCTTCCACAAAAGATTCTATTTCGATGATCTTACTTTTTTTAGGGCTGGCTGCTTCAAAATCTTCATCTTCCAGTATAACATACTCATCTTTATACAGATAGCCTTTTACAATCTGTTCCCAGGGTACCTCTTTACCTGTATTTTCATTGATACGCTGGTATTTTATATGCGCCCCGTTTTTGCTGTCCAGCATGTCCAGGTCCAGGCGGCTGTCCTGTGTGGCGCTGAATAGTTTTACCGGGATATTTACCAACCCGAATCCGATGGATCCTGACCATATAGCTCGCATAAAATGATAGTTTTGGTATTAAATAAAGTTAACACAAATGGTACCATGATCTTAAAACATCGCGGCATAACTTTTGGTTTTTGGAGTTTAACTAAAACCTTATTTTATGGAAAAGCCAGGCGAAATGACAACTTTATCAAGGGTATTGGAAAAGCTGCATGAGAAAGGGTTTGATCATGAGTTAAAGATGAGTGATCACGGCAGGTTACAGAATACGGATGAGCAGAAGATCTATAACCCGGAAGACCTGACTATCATTAAAACCTATCGTTTTGAGGGAGAGTCAGATCCTTCAGATTCCTCCATTTTGTATGTAATGGAAGACCAGGATGGCAATAAGGGCTACATACTGGACGCTTACGGCGCTTACAGTTCACACGAAGAGGCAGGTTTTGACGAATTTATCCAGAAGATCAAAGTAGAAGACAGAGAAGATCAGCTGATATTCGGGTAGCCGGCATAGCAGGCGGCTTTACCTGCTACAGGGCTTCCTTCAGAATTGCATGAGCAACTTTTCATCCGCAGTAAACCCGCCACTGGCGGGTTTACTGCGTTTAGCCCTCAGTTGTTGCAGCCAGGGTTCCAATTCGCCGGTTTCGTAGCTGTTAAGAATTTGCGGATGGATGTAATATTTCCTGCACACGGCGCGGGTATTCCCCAATTTGCCCGCCACACCGTCGATTATCGCTACAATGTTCCGGCGGCATTCTGTAACGGATTCAAACGGTGTGAGGTCTGCCAGGAGATTTAGTGCGTTTACCGTACCGGCCCAGGTGCGGAAGTCTTTACAGGTAAATTCATTTTCTGCGCAGCACTGCTTTATATATTCATTTACTTCTCCGGAATCGAGGGCTTTGTGTTCGCCGTTTTCATCATAATACTGAAACAATACCTGGCCGGGAATGTCCTGTACTTTTTTCAGCAGTTTTGCAGGTGCGGCGTCATGAAGTGCTATTTTATGCTCCACTCCTTTTTTTCCCCGGAACTGAAAGAATGCTTTGTTACCGTTGATCTTCACATGTTTATTCCGCAGGGTGGTAAGTCCGTGTGAGCCGTATAACCTTTCATAGGAGGCATTGCCCACGCGGATCAGTGTTTCCTCCATCACGGACAAAGCAATGGCAATCACCTTATTTTTATCCAGTGATGTTCGTTTTAAATCTTCGTGTATACGTTTCCGTATTTCCGGTAATTTTTCGCCGAACTGCCGGAGGCGGTAGTACTTGGTTTCATTGCGGGCTTTGCCCCATTCAAGATGATAACGGTACTGTTTGCGTCCTTTCACATCGGTGCCGGTGGCCTGCAGGTGGCCATTGGCCCAGGTGCAGATCCATACATTTTCCCAGGCGGGCGGCAGCACCAGTTTCCGGATACGGTCCAGTACTTCAGTGTCTTTCACTCTTTTGCCGGCGGAGTCGAGGTAGATAAAGTCCTTCCCTTTGCGGACGCGTGTATACCCGGGCGCATTTGCTGTAACGTACCGTAGTTTCACTGACCGGGCTACGGCCACGGGGTCTGTTATCAGCTCTATGCTAACCATTTATGATTTCCCCTCCATTGGGATGCAGGATCTGACCGGTGAGATAACTGGCTTCATTGCTGGCCAGGAATACATAGCAGGGGGCTACTTCCACTGGCTGACCAGCGCGTTTCAGCGGCACATCTGTACCAAACTTTGCCACTTCCTCCGCAGTAAAAGTGGCGGGGATGAGCGGGGTCCAGATGGGGCCGGGCGCCACGCCGTTTACCCGGATTCCTTTTTCAGACAGGGAGGCGGATAAAGACCTTACAAAAGCAACGATGGCGCCTTTAGTGGAACTGTAATCAATAAGATGACTACTGCCCCGGTAAGCGGTTACAGAAGTGGTACAAATAATACTTCCGCCTTTGGGAATGTATGGCAGGGCCGCTTTCGTAAGATAAAAGTGCGGATAAATATTAGTTTCAAAAGTTTTATGCAACTGGGCGGCGCTGATATCCCCGATACTTTCCTGCGGGTATTGTACCGCCGCATTATTTACCAGTATATCTATCTTTTTAAACTTCTTTATTACCTTTTTAACAATATCGTTACAATGCTTTTCATTGCTGATATCGCCCGCAATGAGCATACATTCCCGGCCGGTGAGGGTAATGTGTTCACAGGTAATTTCTGCGTCTGTATGCTCATTAAAATAAGCAATGGCTACATCCGCGCCTTCTTTGGCAAAGGCCACTGCTACAGCGCGGCCAATACCACTGTCGCCGCCGGTAATAACGGCCACCTTGTTATGCAGTTTACCATTTTTTGTGTTGCTTTTCTCGAACACGGGAGCCGGGTTCATCACGTCTTCCAGTCCGGGTTGCACGGATTGTTTCCGGGCTGGCCTCACTGGTTTTTTGGGATTGGATTTTTGCATATCACCGGGTTAAAAAAAGTCCCTGTTTATGCAGGGACTTTTGCAGTTTTCATTAAACACAATTATACAAATCATCGTTAACCTATTCTGCCGCAGCTTCCTCGTTTACAGTAGATTCAGCTACTTCTGTAAGTAAGCTGTCGGCATTCTTTTCTTCTTTCAAAGTTTGCTCCAGTAATTTCGCAACCTGTGAATGGCCCATTACATTGGCGAGTGTGCGTAAACTGCCATAGGCGGATATTTCGTAGTGCTCAATTTTCTGGGAAGCAATGATAATACCAGCGTCTCTCACGGCGGTGTCTTCGTCGGTATCTGCTACAACTTCCTGTCCTTCGGCAATCAATCCTTCCATTGCTTCGCATTTTTTTGCCTGTGGTTTTCTGCCGAGTAATTCAAATACCTGTTCCAGTCTGGCTACATGCTCTTTTGTTTCTTCCAGGTGATTTCCTATGCAGGTACTCAACTCATCCGAGGTAGCAGCTTTCTGCATTTTGGGCAGTGCTTTTACCAGGTTTTTTTCTGCCCAGTAGATGTCTTTTAATTCTTCCATAAACAGTTCATGGAATCTGGAGTCCGGCATTTTTTCGCTGCCTGCTTTTCTTGCGGCGCCGTTGCCGGCTGATTTAGTGGTAGGCATTGTAACAGGTTTTTTTAGATGAAAGAATGGTTAATGTTTATCAGGTGATTGTCTTTTAAACGCTTCTTCTTTTTCCTCTACGGCCTGCGGATTGGCGGGGGTATGAGGAGTATCCCTGTCCGGTATTTCCTGCGGGATGGGCTCAATTTCCGGCTTGTCCGGCGGCGGTTGAACGGGTATTGGGTCTTCTTTTCCCGGCTGTTGTTTATCTGGAGTTGGATCAGGAATCGGCTGCTTATTTCTATCCGGATTATTCATACCTCACAAGTTTATTGGTTAAGAACTATAGTTAGTTGTTCAAAGTTCATTCCACTAGTTAGATCTGTTGTTTTTACCACAAAAATACGTTTCCCAAACCCGCTACCGGAAGGCATTTCAGGACCTCTGTGTCTCTGCGGTAACAGTAAAGCGACGATGCTTCCGGTGCTTGTAGAATTTACCGGCATTCTGTGGAATATGTTGCTCAGAAAGCCCTTCGTGGGAAAAGGGTACTTTTTAATAGCGAAATTCAGGCAGAAATAGTAACTTGAAATGCTTTCTCAAGATCTCATACATACAGATGCATTTTTCAGTACACAAAAAAATACGACTTGGCTTTTTCATTGCATTTACCGTTATCGTGGCAGCCTCCGTGTTCTCGTACCTGGTGGCCAAAAACCTGCTGGATAACGCCGGCAGGCTGAATCACGCCATTGAAGTATCCAAACGGCTGGAGGTAATTACCCGGCAACTCAAGGAAGCGGAAGCGGCGATCAGGGGGTATACGCTTACCAAAGACAGCTCCTTC
The DNA here is from genome assembly GCF_057126945.1 of Chitinophaga sp. G7 BAM 1005. Lineage (NCBI taxonomy): Bacteria > Pseudomonadati > Bacteroidota > Chitinophagia > Chitinophagales > Chitinophagaceae > Chitinophaga > Chitinophaga sp. G7 BAM 1005. The sequence continues at coordinate 6,688,493 of NZ_CP181478.1, forward strand.
CTGGACCCCAGCATGCAGGAACGCAGCAACAGGATAGAGCGGGAATATCTCCTGCTCCGGAAAATAACGGCTGAAAACCCGGTTCAGCAAAAACACCTGGACACCCTTCGCCAGTTACTGGCCATCAAATACCAGCAACTGCAACTGGGCGGGGAAGAGTCTACCGAGGTGAAGGAGCTCTCCAATGTTAAGGAAGGGGAAAGATCAATGGATATTATCGACAATAAAGTACGGGACATGATCCGGATTGAAGAAAGCCTGGTACAGGAAAAATCGGAACTGTTCCATTTCTTTGCGGTGATGTGGGTACCCATGATCTTTATATCGTCGCTGGTAGCCATCCTGATAGGCATCTATTCTTATATTACCCTCACCAGGGAATTCAAACTACAGTTACATATTGAAAGCCGGATGAAATCCTATCAGCGTGATCTGCAACAGAATATCTCCCTTCTGAATAAAACCAACCAGGAGCTGGAGCAGTTTGCCTATGTGGCTTCGCATGATCTGCAGGAGCCCTTACGCAAGATATCTACCTTCAGCGACCGGCTACAGATGAAATATAAAGACCAGCTGCCGCCGGATGCCACGCAGCTGATAGACCGTATGGTGTCGGCCGTTTCCCGTATGCGGGTGCTGATCAACGACCTCCTCATTTTTTCCAGGGCAGGCCGTATTACGCCGGAAAGCATTACCCCCGTGGATATGAACAAGCTGTTGCAGGAAGTGCTCAGCGACCTGGAGGTTACCCTGGAAGAGAAAAATGTACAGGTCAAATATGACCAGCTGCCGGTTATAGAAGGCAGCGATACTTCTTTTCACCAGTTGTTCCAGAACCTGCTGGCCAATTCTATTAAGTTTGCCAGCCCGGACAGGCGCCTGGAAATCAATATCCATCACCAGTTACTGCTTGGAAAGGAATTGGGTATTGTAAAAGAAAGCCGGTGGAACGAGCCCTACTGCCGCATCAGCCTGGACGACAATGGTATTGGGTTTGAGCAGGCTTATGCCGACCGCATTTTTCTTATTTTCCAGCGGCTGCATGGCATCAGCGAATATTCCGGTACGGGGATAGGACTTGCCATCTGCAAAAAAATTGTAGACAGCCATAATGGTTTCATACAAGCCCACGGAACCCCCGGAAAAGGAGCCTCCTTTGTGATTATTCTACCTCTTCGACAGAGAAACAGGAATGATGCACCTGCAGATTAATAAAAGGTTAGCACCTTTATTGCTGTGGAATTTGTCATTAATTGCCAAAACTCCTAATCTATTCTATTGCGATGAGCGAGCGACCGATACACATTTTAATGATAGACGATGATGAAGACGATTTCTTTCTCGTAACAGAACTACTGCATGATATTTCACCAGGTCAATATGTGCTTGAATGGGCTTCTACCTATCAGAAGGGACTGGCTGCCATAGCCGACAATACGCATGATGTATTCCTGGTAGATTACCGGCTGGGACCCAATACAGGTATTGATATCCTTCGCAGGTTACACCAGATGCGTCATCAGCCGCCGGTAATTATGCTTACCGGTAAAGGCGATTATAATATTGACCGGGAAGCGATGCAGGCCGGTGCTTATGATTACCTGGTGAAAGGAGAAATGACTGCCGACCTGCTGGAAAGATCCATCCGCTACGCGCTGGATGAATTTAACCATCGCCGGTCTATTGAGGAAAGCGAGAAGAAATATTATGGCATCTTCGAAAAAGCGCACGACCTGATTGTATTGACCGATTGCGACCGGAATATTATTGACGCCAATCCCGCGGCATTAAAAACACTCCATTACAACCGGGAACAGATACTGAAGTTACATCTGCGCGATCTCTTTATCTCCAAAGATCAAAGCGAGAATTTCCTGAATAACATCTGTAACAGTGGTATTGCCAATTTACAGGAATATGATTTCAAAACTGCCGATAACAAAAAGCTGGTGGTACTGATCAATGCCGTTATGCTGGACGAAGCGGCGCAGATATTCCTTTGTGTAATCCAGGATATCACCGACAAAAAGAGAGAAGAACAGGAAAAGCAACACCAGGAAAAATTTGTGATCACCGGGCGTATTGCCAGGGTAATTGCACATGAAGTAAGAAACCCGCTGACCAATATACTGCTGGCCGTAAGCCAGTTTAAGGAAGAAGAAGAAGTGGCCGCCAATGATGATACGCTGATGTATACTGATATCATTGAACGCAACTGCACCCGTATTAACCAGTTGATTACAGAGCTGCTGCACAGCACCCGTTTGATTGAACTGCATATGGAACCGGTAGGCATCAACGAGCTGATAGAGAAAGCGCTGCAGCTATCCGGCGACCGGCTGCAACTGAATGAAATCCGTGTGGAAAGAAACCTGGTATCGCCGGATGTGATGATTAATGCAGATGAAGAGAAAGTAGTAATTGCTTTTCTGAATATTATCATCAATGCCATTGAGGCGATGGTACCGGGGAAAGGCGTACTCTCCATCAGTACGATGCTTAACCAGGATAAGGCGAAACTGATGATCCGTGATAATGGCGCTGGTATTGCGGAAGACAAGCTGGCGCGTTTGTTTGATCCTTTCTATACCAGTAAGGCGAAAGGCACTGGTCTTGGCTTAACCAGCACGCAGAATATTTTAGTAAATCACAAAGGAACTATACACGTAGATAGTGAACCCGGAAAGGGAGCGGTGTTTACGATTGCGATACCTGTAATAGGATAATTTATTCCCTGGAGACGGGTGTCTGCCAGGGAATAAATAGCTAATAATTTATATTCAGCAACCGTAATTTATTATACAGTGTTTTACGGTCGATATTCAATACCTGCGCTGCTTTTGTTTTATTATACTTCACTTCTTTCAGCACATTTATAATCTTGTTGTACTCTGCCTGCAGGGCTACTGTTTTAAGATCATTGTCGTTGGAAAGCAGCGCCAGTTCGCCGGAAACGTGTACTTCTTCCGGAATCTGGCTAAATGATTCTTTCATTTCCAGTGGCAGTGCGATCATAGTAATATCTTCCATTTCAGGCGTAAGCAAACAGGCTCTCCTGATCACATTTTTCAGTTCGCGGATATTACCGGGCCAGTTATATTGCTGGAAACAATCCCACACTTCAGAAGAAATTTTACCACATGATTTATCCAGTTCTCTTTCCACCTGGTTTACAAAGGCGGTAGTGAACAGTGGCAAATCTTCGCGGCGTTCCCGCAAAGGCGGAATATAAATGGTGAACTCATTGAGGCGATGGAAGAGGTCTTCCCTGAATTTACCACGCTGTACTGATTCAGAGAGCTTTTCGTTGGACGCTACAATGATGCGTACATCAATTGGTATTTCTTTTAAACTTCCTACCCGGCGAATTAATTTTTCCTGTAGTACGCGCAACAGGGCAACCTGTATATCGTATGATAAATTGGAGATTTCATCCAGGAACAGGGTACCGCCCTGTGCCTGTTCAAAGGCGCCTATTTTGGTATTGATAGCCCCGGTAAAAGAGCCTTTTTCATGACCGAATAATTCACTGGCGGCCAGTTCCTTGGAGAGGCTGCCGCAATCCAGCGCAACAAATGGTTGCTGGTTTCTTTTACTGTGATGGTGAATAAGATGTGCTACGGATTCCTTGCCGGTACCTGTTTCGCCAAAGATGATAACGCTGTAATCGGTAGGCGCCACCAGTTTAATCTGTCTTATTAATTCTTTCGCTCCTTCGCTTTCACCGTATACGTATTTATTATTCTTGTCGTCCTGGTTACGTGATAATAATGTTTCCCGTACTTCTTCGGGTTCACTGCCCGACTCCACGGGTCTGGATGCGCGTCGTTCCAGTTCTGCGTCTTTATGGGTAAAGGCTTTATGCACGAGATTCAGGATTTCATCCGGGTACAGCGGTTTGGAAAGATAATCGTATGCGCCATTTTTCACCATTTCCACAGCTACTCTTACATCTGTATAACCTGTAATAATGATCACAATGATGGAAGAATTGATCTGATGGATATCCTGCAGCAGTTGTGCACCATCTGTATCTTTCAGCCTGTAATCACAGAGTACAAGGTCATAGGTTTTCTCTTTCAACATTTTAAGTGCAGCGCCACCCGTCATGGTGGAATCTACATCAAAACCATGTTTCCCGAGGAATTTACTCAGGAGTGTACAGATATTAATTTCGTCGTCTATTATGAGAATATTTTTCATACTTCTTTAATATAGTGGTAATTGGCAACAGGATAGCTATCCAAAATTACTGATTATAACCTAGAGGGCTGTTATCAACTTTTCATTTTGATACTGCCGATCAGTTCATCTACATTCTTGAGACTGAAAGGTTTAGCCAGGAAAAAGGCGGCGCCGGCTTTCAGTGCGGTTTGCTTTTCCATCGCATTATCATAGGCGCTGATGGTGATTACAGGTAACGTAGGACAACGTTCCTTAATCATTGGCAAAGCTTCAAGGCCCGATCCATCGGGCAGGTGGATGTCCAGGAAAAGGAGATCGGGCTGATGTCTGAAAATAGACTTCATTCCTTCTCCCAGTTCGTGTACGTACTTCACATTGTATCCGTGACGTACAAGCGTAAGTTGCAATAGTCTGCATATATCCGGCTCGTCATCTATGATCAATATGCTGGGATATTTCATGTTATTCTCAGTTGTAGCCAAGTCTGACTGGCGCCAGGCTGTTTTGTGTCGGTGTAACATACTTATGTTTATTCCATTGTTCCATTAATAATCTGGCAATCAGGTAACATACAGTAGATTCGGCGCCCTGGTTTTGGTTTATATTGTTTTTTTCAAGGCCATCGTAGCAACCGTAAGTTAATGGATTATAAACAAGTTGTTTCAGGTGATTATTACCTAAATACCAACTGAATGCCAAACGCATCTTTTCCAGATATGATTTATTGTTTGTGATATTGTAAAACGTATTCAATGCCAGCATGGTATAGGCTACTTCTATAGATTGTTCGCCACCATCTTCCTGTTGCCGGGCGCTATTCCTATGGTACCATGTTTTATTGCTGATCACCTTCATATGGCTGTCTGTAAAGGTTTTGCCACAAAGGAAAGCGAGGCTGTTTTCCGCGGTGCTGCGGTAGGCATCTATCCCTGTTACCTGGTAAGCCATCATCATTGCGTCGGGCAATACGGCGTTGCCGTAGGTAAGGTAGGATTCGTACCAATGCCAGGTTTCATCTGCTTCCTGTTTGTAATGCTCATACAATTTTGCAGCCAGGTGTTGTAAAACTTCCACTGCTTTGCCACCGGGCTTATAGGCGAGGAAATAATACAGCCCTTTGATGGTGAAAGCCATTGCCCTGGGCGAGTTCAGTGATTCCATCCAGTTGAAGCATTTTGTGAATATGGCTGCTACATCCTTCACCGCATCAAAAGGCAGGTGACGGTACGAAGCGAGGGCGTAGCCCAGCGCCCAAACAGCGCGGCCATTGGCGTCTTCCAGGTTTACTTCGTCATTCATTTTATTGAATTGGCAATCGATATCCACATAGTTCAGGAATTTGCCGGAGGGCTGCTGACAGTAGGCAATAAAATCGATGTATTTACGGGTCAGTGAATTAACGAAGCTGCTGGATTTTAATTCGCTGCTGTACATACAGGTAACAATAAGTGCGCGTGCATTGTCGTCGAGCGTATATCCGAACGCAGGGTCGGGAATATCATGTTTGGAGAATTGCAGCATCGCTGTTTCATCGGTCATGCGATCGATGTGATCGAGGTAAGGCGGTGGCAGGTTAGGCAGGATTTTATCTTCTGCGAGTGCTTCGCTGATTACGCTCATATGTGCGATCGCTACGTTTTCCCAGATGGAGTTGCGTGTTTTTTCGATGGCCGACTGGCTCATTTGTGCGCGCAGTTCCGGATCACCGAGCAGCTGTAATGCGCTTGCAGCAATTTGTTCCGGGTTATTGAAATCGACCAGGCAACCGGCTCCGTCTTCCAGCATTTCGCGGGCCTGCACAAAGGAAGTGGAGATCACCGCGCAGCCGGCGCTCATGGCATATACGAAAGTACCGCTTACTGCCTGATGCGGATCTTTTGACGTAAAGAGGTATATATCTGTAAGAGATAAATAATCGAGTAATGTTTTCAGGGAAAGATAATTATTTACGAATCTCACGTTGTTTTCCAGGCCAAGTTCCTTTACCAGTTGTTCCAGTGATTCACGGTATTTTTCTCCTTCGCGGGAACATACTACGGGATGGGTTTTTCCCAGCACCAGGTAGATGGCATCGGGATATTGCTTTACAATATCCTTCATAGCCCTGATACCTGTTTCAATGCCTTTGTTTTCGCTGAGAAGGCCAAATGTGCTCAGTACCATCCTGTTTTCCAGGTTGTATTGTCTTTTCAGTGTATCTACCTCTTCTACAATGTGGGCGTGTGTACCATGCGGGATATGCACAATTTTTTCTGCAGGCACCTGATATACATTTTGCAGTAAGTCGGCGGATGAGCGGGTCATTACAATCACTTTTGCCGCCAGCGCGCTGATCAGGCTTACTACTTTGGTGCATTTATGATCAGGGTAAGGCAGTACGGTATGAAAACGGACCACGAAAGGCTTATCCAGTAAGGAAAGCATGGCCAGGAGGTTATGACCGTATTCTCCGCCATACAGGCCAAATTCATGTTCAAAGCAAACCAGGTCTATTTTATCGTTCTCATTTATTTTCTGTGCAAAATCAATACAATTATCAATATCAAACGGGTTAACCGAGTAAGTAACAGGTGTTTCTTTTACATTGGCAGGTTTTCCTGATTCTTCCAGCGCTGCCACCTCAATATTCAGGTTACCGGCAAAGTTCTTATTCATGGCGTTTACCAGGTCCTGTGCAAAAGTTGCGATCCCACATTCACGGGGCGGGTAAGAAGTAACAAAAAGCAAGGTTCTAATCTTCATGGCAAAAATTTTATACTACGCAGTTAACAAGTAACCGGGTCCTCAATTTTGCGGATCGGGACATAGGTTGTTTCAAATATCAATCCAATGCCTGCGGTATTGAGTTTCGCCGGATTTGGCCACAGGAAAGTGTGGAGATAATTCCACACATTTTATCCCGTATCCACAGCTAAGGTTTGCGAATAAAATAAAAGCGGACCATTTACATTCTATTAACAGTCCATATAAACATAATTATTTACACTTGTAATGTAATTTGCTGATTACATGGTTAAATAAGACACAAATAGCAATATTATTACCATAACAGGTAAACAATAATGCTTCTTTGTCCATTTCAGCTTATTTTAGCTGCAAGAAGTACCCTAGCTATCATGTGAAGAGCAAATTTTAACCATTCCATTTTTCTCATTTAAACCCAATCGCCGTTATGCGAAACATTGCATGTACATTTAATGTAGATGGTGTTCCTACCAAAATCAGTTTGAGGAAACTTCCCCGGCAAAGGCGCTTTCAAGCCATTATTGACCGTAATATCACGGAATATATCATCTCAGACGAGACCAATGAGATTGAGTATTATGAGGGACCGGTGTTAAGCGAATACCTGTTTACCCGGATTGCCAGTCTTATTAAACAGTATTTCCCGAATGTGCGGGCAATTATGAAGATTGGGGAAGATAATTATGAAGACTACGACGATTTTTAGGCACCTGACAGGCGGCTGTTAGCCTGGAAAGACTAACAGCCGGCCGTTTTATATGAATCCTTTTTCGAGAGACAGGAATGCCTCTGAGGGATGCACCTGCTGCCATAAAATAGCATATACGGCCTGTGCAACCGGCATATACGCCCCGATACTCCTGTTCATTTCATGCATGCATTTACTGGCGTAATAACCTTCTGCAATCATATTCAGTTCCAGCTGGGCAGCTTTTACGCTGTACCCTTTCCCGATCATATTACCAAAAGTACGGTTACGGCTGTGCAGTGAATAACAGGTAACCAGCAAATCGCCCAGGTAGGCGCTGGCGCTATAGTTATGTACCAACGGCGCCGTTCCGGCTACTGCAGCTTTCTGTTCTTCATATTTTTCGAGAAAACTTTGCATTTCCCGGAAGCAGTTGGTAATAAATACGCTCAGGAAGTTATCTCCGTATTCCTGTCCGTGTGCAATACCGGCGCCCATTGCATAAATATTTTTGAGTACCGCTGCCAGCTGTACACCTATTACATCTGTGTTTACAATTGTTTGCAGGTAGCTGCCGGTGAATTTGTCGGCGATAGACTGGGTAGTGCCCAGGTGGGCGCCTGAAAAGGTAAGGTATGACAGTTTTTCGCTGGCTACTTCTTCTGCATGACAGGGGCCTGTAATGGTGAAATACCGGCTGGCCGGTAAATTGAATTGTTTAAGAAGATATTCTCCAATCAGGTCGTTGGTACTGGGTACCAGCCCTTTAATAGCAGAAATGACCTTTTTACTGACCAGCGCATCTGCGGGCAACATGCTTAACACATCTTCCAAAAAAGCACTGGGAACAGCCAATACCAGCTCATCACAGGCGGCCACTACTGCTTTTACGTCGCTACTGAGGCTCAGCAGGCTGGTATCGAAATATACGGAGGTGAGATAATGTTTGTTATGATGCCGTAGCTGCATATGGCGGATGGTGTCATCGTTCCTTATCCACCAATGTATATGATGTCCGTTATCTGTCAGGATTTTAGCCAGGGCAGTAGCCCAGCTGCCACTGCCTATAATTCCAATGCTCTTGCTCACAATGCAAATTTTTATGCAATGTAATTAAAAAGGGTTTGCGAGCGGGGATATAAGCGTATTTTGTCTTTCTCAGGATTACGATGATTTTGCTGATTTTACTTTTTCTTTTGGAGATAGGATATTTAAAGATGTGCAGGAACATGACATAAGCGATGCTTTGCAGTTACCTTTAACATGCTTAGGAGATACTTTGGACATGCTTTTGATGTGGAGAGAACATGGACTTGATGTGGAGGTGACGTGGACTTGATCGGTAACGTATTGGTGATCAATTCGTTGCACAGGGTTTTAGTGTGCTGCTTATGCGCATTTCAAGAAGAGATGTATTGTATATCAATGCTTTATACATCTTTCAAAGATAAACCTGATCAGCGGAAATACCAAAAAAAAGAGGTCGTTTTTCTATGTTGAAAAACGACCTCTTTTTTTATATGAAGTTGTGTAACTGAGTTATTTTGCCTGACCTTCAAACAGCTCGGCCTTCGGTACCACTTTTACTTTTTTGCCGTTTTCGAGGGTACGGGAAATGGCCGTATAAGGAGCGCTGATCACCTGGTCGCCGGCATTGAGGCCGGAAGTGATCTGGATCCAGGCATCGTCCTGCACACCGGTTTTAACGGGTACCATTTTAACGCTGCCATCTTTCTGCAATACAAATACCACCTCGTTTAACACGGGTTTGGTATCGGCAGAAGAACCCGGAGTAGTGTTGTCCTGTACCGGCGCTTCTTTCTTTTTGTCGCCTTTTGCATTCGTAGAGTCGCCGTCGCGGGTAGTAACGGAGTTAATTGGAATGGCCAGTACATTATTTACGTGCCTGGTTTGAATATCCACGCTGGCACTCATACCGGGACGGAAAGGAAAGGTTTTCTTGTTTTTATCAAGGAGATCCTGGTAGCTTTCCTGCAGGATGCGGATATGTACAATGTAGCTGGTTACCTGCTCTGCAGAGGAGGCTGTACTTACCGTAGCGGTAGCGGCGCCCTTACTGGAGCTGGCAATTTGTGTTACAATGCCTTTAAACTGACGGCTGTTATACGCATCCACTTCAATGATGGCGGTGTCACCATATTTTACTTTTGGAATATCGTTTTCACCTACGTCTACCTGTACTTCCATTGTGTTCATATCAGCGATACGCAGCATTTCGGTACCGGTCATTTGTGCGGTACCCACCACGCGCTCTCCTTTCTTTACGGAGAGCAGGGAAACGATACCGCCCATAGGAGCGGAAATGGTGGTACGACCCAGGTTTTTATTGGCTTCATTCAGGTTGGCCTGCGCACTGGCAACGGCAAATTTATTCCCGTTGATCTGTTGCACGGCGGCGTTATAATCTGCCAGGGAGGCGAGATAGGTAGCTTCCGCTGTTTCAAACTCTGACCTGGAGATCACTTTCTGGGCAAGGAGTTCTTTGTTCCTGTTAAAGGCTGCCTTGTTTTGATCAAGCCGGGCTTTAAAGGAGTTAAGCGCCGCAGCCGAATTGGCCAGCTGGGCCTGCGACTGGCTCATGGAAGCCGCGGCCTTGTCTACCATCGATCCGTAAATATCTGCGTATATCCGTGCCAGTACCTGTCCTTTTTTCACGGAATCACCTTCCAGGATGGGCAGGTCTGTGATTTCACCCGAAACGTCGGAGCTTACTTTTACTTCTATTTCAGGATAAATTTTACCGCTGGCGGTAACTACTTCTATAATATTTCTATTAGAAGCATTGTCTACAGCAACTTTAATTCCTTCTTCCTTACCAATAACCCCGGATGTTTTAAGCACCAGGAACAAAATAACGAGTGAACAAAGTATGCCTATGAACCAGTAAAGTTTTTTCTTCTTCATAAAGCAATTTAATTTCCAGGGGTGGCTACAGTGATATTTTCTGGTCCCTGTAGAATTCCAGCAATTTCATTTTAAATATGTAATCGTATTGTGCAAGCACCTTGTTTACCTGCGCATTATACAATTTACTTTGCGTTGTGATATAATCAATGGTGTTCATTAATCCGAGATTGAAGCGTTTGGTGGCAAAATCGTACGCTTTCTGGGCGGCCATTACCCCTGTGGTAGATGCGTTATATTTCTGTAAAGCAGCTACTGCATTGGCATGGGCGGTATAAATATCCTGTCTGAGCTTTTGGTGATCCTGATCGCGGATCAGCTCCTGGCTGTATACATTTACTTTTGCTTTGGCAACGGTAGTACGTTGCTGCCAGCCATTAAAAATAGGAATGTTAAGTGTTAACCCAAGATTTTTCCTGTAGGTATTGCTGATCTGATCATGAAACGGCAGCACTTTCGTTTGCGCAATATCTTCATAATAGTTATTGGCGTAGTAAGTACTGAGGCCGCCCCCGATGCTCAGGTTGGGATACAACTGCGCTTTGGCCGCCTGGTATGCTTTGGTGGCGCTCTGGATCTTCAGTTCATCCGATTTTACCAGCGGGTAGTTGGTTAAAGCGGCACTATACACCATTTCCGGGGCCATTTCCTGCAAGGCAGCTAATGGCAGGGAAGCAATATTTTCGGGTACATCCGGTGTAAAAGGAATTTCAAACCCGAGATTAAGATATGCCTTCATCTGGAGAATAGCCAGGGTCACATTATTCTGGGCGGTAACCAGGTTGCTGCTGTCCAGTGCCAGCTGTGCTTCGAGGTCGGCCTGGTTGCTTTCCGGTACGGAACCCGCTATCACCAGTTTTTTGGTATTATCCAGGTTGGAGTTGGTAAGCCTTACATTTTCTTCGTTTACTTTCTCCGTTTGGATATTGAGCAGTATCTGCAGGAAGGCGGTGGCCACGTTAAAAGCGAGATCGTTCCTTGCTTTTTCCAGCAGGAAACTGTTAGCCTGTGCATCCAGTTTGTTAGCGGCAATTGTTTTTTGCTGATAAAACCAGCTGAAAAGGTTTGCCTGCATATTCAGGTTACCGCTGGAGTTAAACACGGTTTGGTTAACATACTGGTTATCTCCCAGGCTGGCACTTCTACCATCCGTATACCCTCCTGTTACTGATCCGCTGAAACCGGGAATCATTTGCAGGCGGCTTTGCTGTAAAGTGAGATCTGCCAGCCGTTTCTGTACTTCCTGTTGTTTAACCGTCAGGTTATTTTGCAGTGCATAATCCACACAACGTTGTAAACTCCACGTATCCTGCGCATCAGCGGATGTTATGTTAGCAAACAATAAAATCAGGATTGCTCCTGCGATTCGGGATATTCTCATAACATTCCAAAAATATAATAATTGTGATGATACTTTTCTACCCTTCTTGATAGAAGGCAAAAATTTAGTAGGTATGGCAGTATACCCCACTAATTGAGTGTACAACATAATCTTTTTTTTACAGAATTCTTAAAACTGATCCGCCTTTATTATGGTTGAATATGCCCATCGCGGATCTGGATAACGCGGTTGCCATAGGTGGCATTCACGTCTGAGTGGGTTACCTGTATGATCGTAATTTTATCCTGTTCATTCAAATGTTTAAACAGCTGCATGATCACTTTTGCCTGATCGGAATGCAGGTTACCGGTGGGTTCATCGGCCAGGATCACCCGGGGTTCCGCTACAATAGCACGGGCAATACCTACCAGCTGTTGTTGTCCGCCGGATAACTGGTTGGGGAACAGATCTTTTTTGGCCACCATGTTAAAGCGGTCCAGCACATCTGCCACCCGGCTTTTTCTTTCTGAAGCAGGTATATTCTTGTACAGTAACGGCGTTTCAATATTTTCGTACACAGTTAGCTCGTCTATCAGGTGATAGGCCTGGAACACAAATCCAATGGAGCCGCGGTGCAGTTGGGTCCGTTTTTTCTCATTCATCTTGTCTACACGCTCTCCCTCAAACAAGTATTGTCCTTCGGATGGTTCTTCCAGTAAACCCAAAATATGCAGTAACGTGGATTTCCCGGAGCCGGAAGGTCCCATAATAGATACAAACTCGCCTTCATTGATCGTGAGGTCAATATCTTTCAGGATGTAATTTTTTCCGAATCCTACCGGGTAATGCCTGGAAATTTTCTGCAATTGTATCATGATCGGTAATTTGTTTTTTAATTTACGTTGATATTTTCTGCATATCGGCTCAGCAATATAATTAAAAGTAGCTGCTCCGGTTATTCAGATTTTAGAGCGTTGACCGGGTTGCTCAAAGCCGCCCGGATCGTTTTTATGCTCATAGTAGCCAGTGCCAGTATAGCCATTAACCCACCGCCGGCCGCAAACACCCACCAGCTGAGGGGAGTACGGTAAGCATAGGATGACAGCCAATGCTGCATGGCCCACCACGACAGTGGAATGGCCAATATGAAAGCAATACCTACCAGCTTCATAAAGTCGCTGGTGAGCAGCGTTACCATCTGCCATACGGAAGCGCCCAATACTTTACGGATGCCAATTTCCCGGGTACGCTGGTTTGTGGTAAAAATAACCAACCCCAATAACCCCAGGGCGCTGATAAAAAATGCCAGTCCCGCACACCAGTTTAAGAGTTGTCCTGTACGTTGTTCTTCTTCATATAAAGCTGCTATACTTTTATCAAGAAAATTATAGCTGAAAGTTTCCCGGGGGTACACTTCTTTCCAGGCTTTCTCCATTTTTTCAAGTGCGTGCTTCCAGACGATACTGTTTTCGCCGGGCGCCCGCAAAAGCACGTGCATGGTGCGGTGTTGTCTTAATGCATCACTGGCTATGGCCAGCGCGGGTATTTCCCTGCGGGTGCTGCTGGTGTAAAAATTCTTCACTACGCCTACTACCGGGTGATTCTGCACTATTTCTCCGATCACATCCTGCGGATTACGGAATCCCAGTGCAGTTACCGCTTTTTCATTTAACACCCATTCCGTAATGGTATCGCTGGTGCGCAGGTTTCTGCCCGCCACAAATTTCAGGTCATACAGTTTTGCATAGGTGCTATCCCCATACCGGACCTCCACATTCTTATTAATCTCTTTATCTCCTTTATGATACCGGAAGGTGCTGCTTATAAATCCCCTGAATAAGGGCGGCATTCCTCCCTGGCTTACCAGGGCGATTTCCGGAATGGCCGACCATTTTTCCTGGAGCGTATTGCGCTCACGGGCCTCGTACCCGCGAAAAGGAGTACGTACGGTTACCACGGCATCTTTCCGGAAGCCGGGATCGCGGCTCAGCGAAAAGTGAACCTGTTTGCTCACTATGATGGTAGCTATGATAAACACCTGCGCTACCACAAACTGTGATACCGTTAAGGTTTTACGCAGCCACAATTTTCCTGCGGCCGATTGCACCTGTGTTTTTAATACCGCTACCGGCTCAAACCTGGCCAGCACCATTGCCGGGTAAATGCCTGCCAGCAGCGTAATGGCGATACACAGTCCGGCCAGGAACAATGCTGTTTGCCAGCTGTACAGGGCCATAGCGGTTAACCCAACGGGTAAAAAAGAGTGGAATGCCACTATCAGCAAAGGCGTGATCAGCGCAGACAGGATACATCCCAGCAGTGTAAGCAGCAGCGTTTCACTGAGGAACTGGGTGATCAGCTGGGGAAAACTGCTTCCCAGCGATTTGCGGATACCGGTTTCCCTTGCCCTGCGGGCCGCCTGGGCGGTAGTAAGGTTAATAAAGTTAATCGCCGCCAGCAGCAACAACGCCAATGCCACACCACCCAATGCATACAACCGGGTTAAACTGGCGGGCCGGCCCTGCGCCATATAATCTTTATTGAAATGAATATCGCGTAACGCCTGCAAGTGCAGGGTGGTTTTGGTATAATCGTCTACCCGGTGCTCATCTTTCAGTTTTGTGAGCAGTGCTGTTAACTTTGGTACACTGGCCGATGCATTCAGTTTTACAAGTAGCTGTGAGCTGGCATTCACATTGTTCCACTCGTCGAGGCTATACATTTCTTTTAACCCGCTGCTCTGCAGGGTGGCCAGTGAAATGAATTCCCCGTTGGCAAAATCAGAGGGATATTGCAGCCCGGCCACTATGCCGCTTACTGTTGTACGAATGGTATCGTCATAAATAATTTCCTTCCCCAGTACTGCTTCGGCGGGCACCCCCGGGAAATAGGCCGCCGCCTTCTCCGAGGTTAACACCACTTTAAATGGTTGCTGCAGCGAGGTTTCAGGAGATCCTGCCACCCACTGATGCGGGATAAGACGGAAGTAATTCTTATCTGCATAAATAATATCCTTCCCGTTCTTAAAATCCTTTCCGTTAACGGTAATCCTGCCGGTGATGTCATTCTCAAAAAACGGCGCTACTGTTTCGGCGGCAGGAACATAATTTGCCACCATGCCTGCTACCGGCGCGGCAATGCCCGAATTTTTAATGATATCGCCATTGAAATCAATTTCCGTAACCACCCGGTAGATACGGTCGCTATCCTTTTCAAACCGGTCGAAGCTGTTTTCATAATGTACCACCAGGTACA
Organism: Chitinophaga sp. G7 BAM 1005; assembly: GCF_057126945.1. Classification (NCBI taxonomy): domain Bacteria; kingdom Pseudomonadati; phylum Bacteroidota; class Chitinophagia; order Chitinophagales; family Chitinophagaceae; genus Chitinophaga; species Chitinophaga sp. G7 BAM 1005. The sequence continues at coordinate 6,703,612 of NZ_CP181478.1, forward strand.
CCATCAACGCCGCGCTGATACCCACTACCAGCCCCATAATATTGATCAGGGAGAAGGCTTTGTTGCGCCAGATGCTTCTGAAAGATACCAGTAGAAAATTCTTTAGCATGATACAATTGTTTATTCTGATCTCAGACTTTTAACCGGGTTCATTAATGCTGCTTTCACCGACTGCAAGCTTACCGTGAGCAAGGCTATTACAATAGCGATAGCGCCTGCCAGCAGGAAAGTACCTGCATGTAAAGGGGTATGATAGGCAAAGCCTTCCAGCCATTTATGCATGGCATACCAGGCAAACGGGGAAGCTATACAAAGCGATATCAGCACCAGCTTAATAAAATCTTTCGACAGCAATGCCACCACACTGGTGGCAGAAGCGCCCAATACCTTGCGGATGCCCACTTCGCGGGTACGTTGTTCTGCGGTAAACGCGGCCAGTCCCAGTAAACCAAGACAGGAAACAAGGATAATAACGATAGAAAAGATTGATAAAATGGTACCGGTTCTGAATTCCGATTTATATAATCCGTTAAAGTCTTCATCCATAAAATGATACCCGAAAGGCACTGCAGGCAGGTATTCTTTCCAGATGCCTTCTATTCCTGCTATTACCTGTTGCTGGTTATCCCCGGAAGTTTTGATGAGGATTTCCCCGAACCATTCATATTCCGGAAAAACGACGATGGGTTCAATTTTACTTTTCATAGAAGCAAAGTGAAAATCTTTCATCACGCCTTTAATTGTTCCGGCGCGGCCATTCATCACCATCCGCTTTCCTGTTGCGGTTTCGGCTGTCCAGCCCAGTTGCTTTACCGCGGTTTCGTTGAGAAAGAAGTGGTATACCCGGTCTTTATCTTCTCTCAGAACATCCTGTATATCCGCATTGGTTAAGTTTGCGCCGGCCAGTAATGAAATCCCCATTGTTTGCAGGTAATCTTTCTCTACAGGGATAGCGGTAATACTCATACTGTAGTCCGCCGGTTTTCCTTCCAGGTTGCCAATAGTATAGCCACCGCCTACTGATACCGGCGAGTCGTAGGATGCGCTTACATATTTTATACCTGATTGCTGTAAAAGCCTGCCTTTAAACGTTTCCAGCATCCGCGCGTTAAAGTTTTGGCCCGACAGCACCAATACCTGCGACCTGTCCAATCCTAATTTCTTATGCTGGATATATTTTAACTGGTTGCTCACCACCAGTGTGCAGATAATAAAAAACACTGAAGCTGCAAACTGAAACACTACCAGGCTTTTACGGATGCTGCCACCTGAAGTATGCATCACCCTTCCCTTCAATACCTGTACCGGCCGGAAACCGGAGAGGAACAGGGCCGGATAGGTACCCGCAAAAAAAGTAGTACAAAGAAAAATACCGGCCAGCCATAGGTAGATGTGGTAACTGCCCAGTCCGAGCTTCAGGGTAGTACCGGCCACGTTGTTAAATACCGGCAGTAATACCAAAGCAATCATTATTCCCAGTATCATAGCGCAAAGGGAGATCAGCGTGGACTCGGCAATGAACTGCCAGAACAGCTGTCCGCGTACTGCGCCCAGGGCTTTCCTTACACCGATTTCGCGACCTCTTTCCGCAGAACGGGCCGTGGCCAGGTTCATAAAGTTGATGCACGCAATCAGCAACAACAGCGCAGCGATGATGGTGAGAATATAATTATAGCGGATATCCCCGCCTGGTTCTGTTGAATTTTGGGCAATAGAATAGAGATGGATTCCCGGTACAGATTCCGGCACAAAATTGAGCGTAGCACCGCTCCTGGTAGCGTTGCCCATCTGTTCTTTTACCAGGTTGGCTAACCTGCCGTGTAACGCGCTGGCAGTAGCGTTGCTTGCCAGCTGTATGTATGTATAATCATTGGCCGAATTCCAGGCGTCTTTTGTACCCAGCGAGGCATAACTGGCTACAAAATCAAATTTCAGGTGCGTGTTCGCAGGAGGGTCTATTGCCACACCGGTTACCTGGTATTCATTCCTGTTATTAATCTTTAGCGTTTTACCTACTATATCGGTAGTGCCAAAGTACTTCCTGGCCATCGTTTCAGACAGTACTATCATATGGGGGCCGCTCAACACGGTGGCTGCATTTCCCGCTATCAGCGGGAAAGAGAACATGCTGAAAAAAGCGGGATCTGCATAAAAAAACCTTTTCTCATTCATTACCTTGTCCCCATAGGCCACCGTGGTAGCCGAAGGATAGGCCCTGGAGATGTATTTCACCTCTGGAAAATCTTTCATCACCGGCGCCAGTCCGCCAGGCGTGAGAGCGGTGTGGGTTACCTCCTGGTCCTTTTCGCCATAGTCGAGACGGATACGGTACAACTCCGCAGCATGCGTATGAAACTGATCATACGTCCATTCGTTCCGGAGGTACAGCGCCAGCAGTATGAAACAGGCAATGCCCGCAGAAAGCCCGGCGATATTGATCGCCGAATACAGCTTACGTTTCATCAGATTTCTTACGGCTGTTTTCAAATAATTACGCCACATCATAGGTGATATTTTTAACGTTAATCCCTGGTTAAACTGTTTACCGGGTTTGCCAGCGCAGCTTTCACCGACTGCAAGCTTACGGTTAAAAAAGCGATGCACACCGCCAGCAGCCCTGCTACCCCGAATACCCACCAATGAATGGTAGTATGGTACTCAAATCCTTCCAGCCAGCGGTGCATGAAATACCAGGCTGCCGGGGTGGCTATCAATACTGCCACGAGTACCAGGCGAAGAAAATCTTTCGACAACAACAACACAATACCACTCACAGATGCACCCAGTACTTTACGGATACCAATTTCTTTTTTACGGTGCGCCATCACCAGCACGGCAATCGCAAACAATCCCATGCAGGAAATGATCACGGCGAGGACAGCGCCACTCATAAATATCTTTGAAAACCGTTGTTCCTGCCGGTATAACCGTTGTGCATTTTCATCGAGGAAAGAAGGGTCGCTTTCTGCCAGCTCATTAATGCCCTTCCACAGCGTAGTGATTTTTTTCAGTGAGGAAACCGGGTTGGGGGTTTCCACTTTTACGAAGATATAGCTCAGGGGAGCGTTCATGATCATCACCAGCGGATCAATTTTCTTATGCAATGATTCAAAGTGATAATCTTTCACCATGCCGATCACATGTACCGGCGGCTCGTCGTCGCTCATCCGGAAGGTTATGCCTACCGGGTCTGTTACGCCCAGTTGTTTCGCCATCAGTTCATTAACCACTACGGCGTTGCTGTCCGTTCCATATTCCCGGGAGAAATCGCGGCCGGATAATATTTTGAGATCCAGTGTTTTGGCGTAGTCGTAATCTACGGCGAGGCATTGCGTGGAAACGTGGCGGTCTTTATAGGTGAAGCCCCTGGTCCAGTTGCCGGAAGATCCGTCTTTTCCCATGCCCAGGTTTAACATGCTGCAGCTCACGCTTTTTACCTCTCCCATTTCGGCCAGCCTGTTTTTCATGGTAGTGATATCTGAAGGCGTAGCATTATCGATCGGGATACTGATCACCTGGGAAGAATTGTACCCTAACGGGGCCGACTGTATGAAATTAAGTTGTTGCCAGATGATGGACGTACAACTGATCAGCACTACCGCCACCATAAATTGTACAATAATGAGCCCGTTGCGGACACCACTGCTTTTGCCCATGCCCAGCTTGCCTTTCAGCACCTGCAGGATATTGAGCCGTGCTACTTTCCAGGCCGGATAACCACCCGCCAGTAACGTGATCCCGAAGAAGCCGGCAACGGCGCCGGTTACTACCCATATATTACGGAATACACTCAGTGCGATATGATGCCCAAACACCTGGTTGTAATAAGGCAACAGGAGGATCATCAGGCCCAGGCTAAGTACCAGCGCAAAGCAGCACAACAGGAACGCTTCGGCCCAGAACTGCAGTAACAGCTGACCATTCTGTGCCCCGAGTGATTTCCTCAAACCTATTTCTCCACTACGGGCAAAGGATCTGGCTATGGAGAGATTTATAAAGTTGATAGCGGCGATACCGATGATCAGCGTTGCAAGGATGATCATCAGCCAGGGGTAAAATTTATTCAGGCCACTGTAGAAAGTGCTGTCTGCATCGAGGTGGAAATCTTTCAGCGGAAGTCCTTTCAGGTAAAACGCGTTTTTAACGCCCCCTGCGTTCTTTTGCAGGTCTTCTATCTTCCCTTTATAATATTTGCCCACCACCATGTTCATATTTTTCTCGAAAGAAGTTTTACTAACGCCTGGTTCCAGCTGAACAAACAAAGGATAATTTGAAGCGCTCCAATCGTTTTTGGTGGTATTATATTCGGGTTCATTTTCAAACCGGGTGAGCAACTCGAAATACATTCCTGAGTTATCGGGAATATCCGCAGTTATTGCACTTACAATGAAAGGCTGCCATTTACCGTTCAGGTTCAATTCCACGGTTTTGCCTACCCCATCAGTATCTTTAAACAGGATGCCCGAAGCGCGCTTTGTGAGCACTACCTGGTTCAGCTGCTGTAATGCGCTATTCTTATCTCCCTTAACCAGCGGGAAGGTGAACATCTTCAGAAAATCCCTGTCTACCATTTGCGCACCCAGGTAGTAGTGATTGGCGCCATATCTTACCGGCACATTATACCCGGCTATAAAAGTGATACCTTTTACGCCCGGTACTTCTTTCTGCAAAGCCGCTGCCAATGGTTTCGACATACTGGCGCCTTTTCTCACCTGGCCGCCTGTGTCTTCAATACCAATCAGCTGGTATATATCTTCCCCGTTCTCATGAAAATTATCGTAGGTCCATTCCCGGTATGCAGTGAGAGACAAAAGTAATGCGGCGCACAATGAGGTACTCATCCCCACAATGTTAACGGCGGCGAACACTTTTTGTTTCCGCAAATTTCTCCAGGCAATCTTTAAGTAACTCTTTAACATACGGCTATATTTAAAGTGATAAAAAATAAAAAGCAGGGCGTGTAGACACACACTCTGATTTGCTGTTCACTTGTTATTCTATCTTTAATGCGTTTACCGGGTTCCTGATGGCAGCTTTTACGGTTTGCAAACCGACGGCCAGTAATGCGGTTATTACTGCGATAAAGGCAGACAATACAAACATCCAGGGTTGCAGGTGGATACGGTAAGCAAATTGCTGTAACCACTGCTGCATCAGGTACCACGCCACCGGTGAAGCAATCACCAATGCAATCACCACTAACCGGATAAACTCTTTCGACAGCAATGTGGTGATCTGTGCCACACTGGCGCCTAATACTTTACGTACACCAATTTCACGTGTACGCTGTTCTGCCGAAAATGCCGCCAGTCCAAGTAATCCCAGCGCCGATATCAGCACCGTGAGTACGGTAAACCAGCCGAAAATCCCGGCCAGACGGTCTTCCGCAGTATATAGTTTTCCGAACGTGTCATCCAGGAATGTATACTCAAAAGGTTCCTGCAGATCGTATGCAGCATATATCTTCTGTATTTTCGCTATCAGCGCGGGCATATTCTGTTTGGGCGCCACTTTTACAAACAGGCAGCCAGGACTGTTAGTCCCCCATAAAGCGGAATTATCTTTCTCCACCTTTATGCCCAGTGGCGTGATAGCCGAATGCAGGGATTTATAGTGAAAGTTCTTTACTACACCAATCACTTCTGCCTTCTTATCACCCATATTTATATACTTTCCCAATGGAGATCCTGAAAAGCCAAAGCTTTCCACCGCAGATTCATTCAGCACCATTTTGTCCGGCATGCCCAGCTGCGTCATATCTGCCGGCGGAATTTTCCATTGCAGCCCCGTTAATCCAAACAACGAACGATCCATACAGAGCATAGACAAAGCCATCGGCGGACGGTTACCTTCCCCCATCACAAACCACATATCATAACCGGTATATAACGGATAACGGGCTGTAGCCGTTTGCTGTACCCCATTTAAAGCAGCCACCTGCTGCCGGTAAGCCTGGTAGTGATTCCCCATAGATCCCTGAAATGGCAGCATCACCACATTCTCCTTATTAATACCCGTGGCCGCATGACGGAAGAAATACAACTGCCGGTTAATAACAATGCTGCAAATGATAAGCACCGCCGCTGTTCCGAACTGTAATACCGTTAATATTTTTCTTACAGAAGCACCCCCGCTTACGCGGCTCATCTTTCCCGACAAAATATAAACAGGGTTATAACGGGAAAGAACAAACGAAGGGTAACTGCCTGCCAGTAAAATAGTGATCAGTAATAACAACACATAAATCATCAGCACTACCGGGTGGTAAAGAAAGCTTACATCTACCTTCAGTTGCAGCAGGTTGAAGAACCAGGGACGCAGTAACTGGCACAACAACAGCGCCAGGCAAAATGCCAGGAAAGCATAGACGGCTGATTCTACATAAAATTGTTTGGCAATGCTTTTGTGATCGGCGCCCAGCGATTTCCGCACGCCTATTTCACGGGCGCGCACCGTTGCCCGGGCGGTAGAAAGACTCATATAGTTGATCAATGCCATCAGCAGAATCAGCGCCGCTACCAGCGGGAACAACTTCAGATACCGAAGGTTAAACCCCGGGCTAAAATTAGCATCGGTATGGATCCGGGTGATGGGCACCAGCACCGCTTTTCCATGATCCTCAGCTACCAGCCGGTCGATATTCTGAACTACCGTGGCTGCATGGGCGGGATCATCCAGCTTCAGGAACACTTTAAAAAAGATGCCGGCAAATCCACGTTCGCCGGAAATAATTTCCCTCATTGATTCGATGCCGGCCATACTGGAATACGACAACAGTATATTAGCCTGGATACTGGAATTGGAAGGCGCATCCGCCATTACCCCGGATACCTGGAAAATATACTTCCCGTTATACCGCAGCTGTTTTCCTATTACATCCGTAGTTCCAAAATATTTCCTGGCAGCAGAGGTCGAAATAACCGCCGTAAAAGGCTGCTTCAATACCTCATTCTTATCTCCTGCCAGCAAGGGAAAAGAGAAAAAGCTGAAGTAATTGGCATCTGTAAACCAGGTATCCGGCTCTTCGCTTTTAATATTGGGGTTGGCAACATTCTGCATAATAATGGATTCACTGGCCAGGTTACCCATGCGGACAAAACTCTCCACGGCTGCATTCTGTTGCTGGATAGATGGTGCAGTGGTTGCATTAAAACGCTCCAGCTGCATCGTATCTTTTTCCAGTCTGATCTTCTCAAACAGTGAATAAATCCTGGAACTATCTTTATGAAAACGATCATAACTCAACTCATGCACTACATACAACATAATCAGCATGCATGCGCACAAACCCGCTGCCAGCCCACCGATATTGATGAAGCTGTACAGCTTTCTTTTTGCAAGATTGCGCCAGGCAAGTTTTATGTAGTTGAATAGTAGCATAGTCAATCGTTTCTCAGATTATCTGCCGGATTCACGTCAATAGCTCTCCAGGTTTGTGAAAAAATGGTGATCAGTGCCAGGAATACCAGGAACAGGAAACTTCCCAACATTGCCAAAATGCCTGTGCTTACCCGGTAAGCAAATATCTGCAGGAAAAGCAGGCTGCCTATATATCCCAGTGGCAGGGCAATACATCCCGCTATGACGATTAATTTTATATAGTTTTTAGACAACAGCATTAATAGCCCCGCCGCGCTGGCGCCCAGTACTTTGCGGATAGCGATTTCCTTTCTGCGGGTAAAAGAGGTGTATGCCACAATTCCCAGCAGCCCTAATGCAGCTATCAAAGTAGTAATGAACACCAGGAAACCCAGCATGGAAATTACTTCCTGCCCGTTGCGGCTACGTAGCTGCTCATCCATCCATTCCGAGGTGAATACTTCTCCGGGATGCATAGCTGCCCATATTTTTTTCACGTCCGCTACCTGCTGCTCTTTGTCTCCTTTCAGCATCGCCAGCTGCAACTGATGGAATTCAGCAGGTACAAAACGGATCGCCATAGGGCGGATATTCACTTCTATAGGCTGATAGTTAAAATCTTTTACTACGCCAACGATACTTACGGACAGGGAATCCGACAGGAACAGCGTTCTTCCGATAGCATCTGCAGGCGATTTTATCCCCATTACACTAACCGCCTTTTCATTGATGATGATATATTGCTCCTTTTCAACAGAAGCGGATTCGGGGAAAGTAGTGCCCGCCAATAGTTTCAGGTGCATTACTTTGAGGAAGTCCGCATCCCCGGCGTAGTAACCAAATTCCATTCTATCCTTGCTCTCGCCGGTACGGATAACGCAGAAGTTACAGTGTCTTGGCATGCCCAGCGTTCCGGAGCTGGCCGTTGCCGTTGCCACTTCTTTTAATTGCATCATCCGTTCTTTCATCCGTTGAAAATCCACATCTGCCAGCGGAACATTGAGGATATCTTTGCGGTAGAAGCCCATGTCCTTAATGGCTTTATAATGAAACTGGCGATAAACTGTTACCAGGAAAATGATTGCGGTTAACGAAAGGGAAAACTGGATAACGATGAGCGTTTTCCTCAATCCTAATCCTCCAAACAGTTTAATGTCGATGAGGTTCTTTAACACTTTAGCCGGCTGAAATGCAGATAAAGCCCATGCCGGGATAGCCCCGGCCACTATGCCAATGACGATGCTGAACAACAGGAACAGCAGGAGCAGCCTGGGTTCCAGGAGATTGTTATCGGGTACCGGTAAACCGCTGAAATGGGTGGACTGCATCAGCAGCAGCAGTAAAACCGCCATGATCAGCGACAATATGCACATGATCACAGATTCCGTAATAAACTGTAAGAATATCTGCCAGCGTTGCGCACCGTTTACCTTTCGCACGCCTACTTCTTTAGCCCGCTGCAGGGAACGTACAATGGATAAGTTGGTATAGTTAAAGCAGGCGCAGATAATCAGCCCCAGTGCTACGCCTATTTCCGCGAGTATTTTGCCCCAGGGCGGCGTACTGGTAATATCGTCCACCAGTTCCTGCGACGGCGTGATTTTGCCAAGTGCCTGCGGTTCGAAAGCCATGCTGCCCTGCCCTTTCTGCACCAGCCCGTCGTAGCGATGGGCCTGGTCCCTCAGCGCCGACTCCAGGGCGGATACCTTTTCGCCGCGGCGCAGCACCACATAAGTATAGCTGCTCTGTACCTGATCCCAGTTATTCAGCTTATCCGGCAGTACTTTGCTTTGTTCCAGTGAAGGCACAGACGACATCGCCGCAAAGGCTTCGTAATCGATATGTGATTTGGCCGGAGCAGGTTCCATTACGCCACTAACGATAAAACTGCCAAAGCGATCGAACAGGATTACCTTTCCCATCGGATCACTGGTACCAAAAAAGCGCTGGGCGGTTTCTGCAGTAAGCACAATGCTGTTGGGCGTAACCAGGGCTGTACGGGGATTACCTGCAGCCAGTTTAAAGCCAAACACCTCAAAAAAAGAAGAGGTAGCAAATGCCCCATTGATATGGATCTTCTTCTTATCTATTTTCCCATCTCCATTTAAAACACCATATAAGGTGGCCTCATTTTCAACGGCAGCATAATTATTTTTTAAGGCCGCTCCCATCGGCAATGGCACACTGGCCATATGATACTTTCTACCATCCGGCGTTTGCGCATGGGTGGTTATTCTCCAGGTACGCGAAGCTGCAGGATGAAAATTATCATAACTGAAGTTTTCCCTGACAGATATCAATACTATCAGGCATACCGTCATACTCACAGCCAGCCCGGCGATGTTGATAAAGGTAAACAACCTTTGCCGCTGCAGATTTCTGAATGTTATGATGATATAACGCTGAAACATAAATTATTCGGCTTTTAAAGATTTAACAGGATTGGCCATAGCGGCTTTCACCGACTGGAAACTCACCGTTGCCAGCGCTATCACCACTGCCAGTACGCCGGCAATGATAAAGATCCAGGCAGATAAATTTGTATGATACGCAAACCCGGATAACCAGTTATTCATCATGTACCAGCTGATGGGCGTGGCCAGTAAAATACCAATGATCACCAGGGTCAGGAATTCTTTTGAAAGCAAACGGGTAACGTTCATTACAGAGGCGCCCAAAACTTTGCGGATACCAATTTCCTTTTTGCGCTGTTCCGCAGTAAAAACGGATAATCCGAACAGCCCCAGGCAGGAAATCAGGACCGCTACCACTGCAAATACCTGCGCCAGTTTACGCAGCATAGTTTCCGACCTGTACATGTTATCAAAAGTTTCATCAAGGAAATGATAATCTACGGGGTAACCGGCATTCAGGGTAGTGAACACTTTTTCCACTGCGGCCACCTGGCCGGAGACCTCTCCCTTTGCCAGGCGGATCATCATATAGCCGTTATCCTTCGGTTCCAGCATCATCACCATCGATGAAATGTTTTCCCGCATAGAAGCAAAATGATAATCCTTTACCACGCCGATGATCGTGCCCTTTCCCTTCCAGAAGCTGATTTGTTTTCCTATGGGATTTGTCATTCCCATTACACGGGCTGCTGCTTCATTGATGATATAAGCGCCGGAGTCTGAAGCGAAATCACGGGAAAAATCACGGCCTTCCTTCATCGTCATTCCCATCGTGGAAACATAATCGTATCCCACCTGCTGCGGCGCGGTATTTACAATCAGCTTATCCGGCTTTCCTTCCCAGCTCAGGTCGGCGCTCGTACCGCTGACAGACAATGGCAGGAAACTGTTATAGGTAAACGACTTTACCTGCGGCAGCTGTGCCAACGATTGTTCAATTGCGTCCTGGTGGGCAGAAAACCCTTCATCCAGCTCTATATACATTACATTTTCCTTGTCAACCCCCAGGTTACGGTGGTAGATATACTGCATCTGGTTGCAGATCACTACGCTGCTCACAATAAAAATGAAAGAGAGTACAAACTGCAATACCACCAGATTTTTCCGGAACAGGGAAGCGCCGCTCCCGCTGCTAAGATCACCTTTCAATACCTTCACCGGCAGAAAACGTGATAATACAAAAGCAGGATAACTGCCAGCCAGCAAGCCTGTGATCAATATCACACCCAACAGCCCCAACAGGTATTTAACAGTAACAGACAGTGTAAACGTAATATGTTTGCCTGTAAAATTATTGAATACCGGCATCAGTAAGTACACCACTACTGCCGCGGCAACAGCGGCTATAGCACACATCAGGATCGCTTCCCCGGTAAACTGCAACATCAGGGAAAGCCTGGAAGCGCCCATCGATTTACGTACACCCACTTCACGGGCCCTTTTGGATGCCTGTGCAGTGGAAAGGTTCATGAAATTGATACATGCAATGGCCAGTACAATAAGTGCCGTGATAAAAAACAAACGTACATATTCAATTCTTCCACCGGCTACTTTTCCATTTTCATATTTTTCATGCAGGTAGATGTCTTCAAAAGGTTGGAGCCATACTTCGTTCTTATTGCCGGGGTTAAGTTTAGCGTAGTGTTGCTGCATCTTTGCGGTGAGGCGGGAAATATCTGTACCTGCTTTTACCACCATGTAATTATAAATGCTGTAGCTACCGGGCTTCAGCAGCCAGGGTTCTTCCTGCAGGGAAAGCGCAAAGGGCAGTATAAAGTCAAACTGAATGGATGATGCAGCGGGTACATCTTTTACGATAGCGGTTACCTGCAACGCTTTGTTATTTTCTACACTAATGATCTTCCCGATAAGGTCGGTGGTGCCGTAATATTTTTTTGCAAATGATTCGGTCAGTACAATAGATTTGGGTTGCGTCAGCGCAGCATGCCTGTCTCCGGCCACTACCGAGAAGTCCATTTCTTCCAGCAGGTTAGAAGTGGCGAATATGTAATTTTTTTCCAGGCCGGATTTCTGTGCTGTTTTAAACAGCATATTGCTGTTGGTCACGCGGACTTTCACATTAGCCATTATCTCCGGGAAGTTATTTTTCAGATCATCTGCCAGTACAACAGGCGTGGTAGTCATGGTGCGTATACCGCCCCAATCAACATTCGCCTGCAACCGGTATATATTCTTTCCATTTGAATGGAACTTATCAATACTGTATTCATCCAATACCCAGCAGAGTATAAACATGCACACCGCCATGCCAAAGGCCAATCCTGCGATATTCACGGCAGCGAAAAACCGGCTTCTTTTCAGACTCCTCCAGGCAATGCGGAAATAGTTCTTAATCATGTTTATTCAGATCTAAGTGATTTAACCGGATTCATTAATGCCGCTTTTACAGATTGCAAGCTGACGGTACCCAATGCAATCAGTACTACCACAAAGGCTGTGAGTAAAAACACCCACCACTCAATATGTACCCTGAAAGCAAAGTTTTGCAGCCATTTTTCCATACCGTACCAGGCTATGGGGGAAGCGATACAGATGCCTATCAGAACCAGTTTGAGAAAGTCTTTTGATAATAACAGTGAAATATTGGCAATAGAAGCACCCAACACTTTGCGGATGCCGATCTCCTTTGTACGCTGCCGGGAAATGAGCATAGACAATCCCAGCAGGCCCATACAGGCTATAAAGATGGCGAGACCGGAGAAGATACCGAATAATTTGCCCAGTGTGCGTTCAGAAGCATACTTTGACTGTATATCAGCTTCCACAAAAGTGAAATTAAATGGTACATCCGGGATGATACTGTTCCATGCGGCTTCCACACGTTTTAATATCGCCTTCTGATCGCCGGCGGCAAGCCGCAGGGTAATGATCGCTACATCTTCCTGCCTTACCATGTAGATGATAGGCTCTACCGGCATTTGCAGGGAGCGAAGGTTGAAGTCTTCTACCACCCCTATAATGGTTCCATGTCTTTGCATATACCCGGGTCTCCACTCAATCCGTTTGCCCACTGCATCATCCTTAAAGCCTAACTGCCGTGCAGCGGCCTGGTTAACGATATAGGCATCGGAAGAATCAGTAGCCAGCGCAGGATTAAAATCACGTCCGGCCACCAGTTTGATACCGGTTGTTTTAAGCAGGTCAAAATCCGATTGAATGATCCCTGCTACAAAGCCTTCTTTATCATCTTCCCCCTCACGTACTACCGGGTTATTGTTAAACACGCCACTGCCCATTAAAAAGTTATGCATGGAAGCCTGCTGCACACCCGACTGGTTTAAGAAAGAAGATTTCAGCAAGGCTACTTTAGCGCTGCCATCTACGCCGGACAGGTATATATTTACGAGGTGTTCCTTGTCGAATCCGAGGTTCTTTGTTTGCCAGTAGCGGAGCTGAGAAAATACCACCACCGTGGAAATGATCAGGGCTACGGCTACGGCAAATTGGGCTACCACCAATCCGCGGCGTATCAGCACGCGGGAACCGGAAGTAATAAAATTGCCTTTCAATACGCGCACCGGTATCAAACCAGACAGGTAAAGCGCGGGATAGCTGCCGGCCACCAGGCCAACAACCAGTACCAGCAATAATAAGCCGGCATATAAAAAACTGTCTGCAGCAGAAAGTAACCGCAGCTCTTTGCCGGTAATAGTATTAAACAGCGGCATCACCAGCCCTACCAGCAAAACAGCCAGCACAAAAGAAATGATACTGATCACCAGTGATTCAGTCAGAAATTGGGTGATAAGGCTCTTTCTTTCAGCGCCCAGCACTTTACGCAATCCTACTTCCTTCGCTCTTTCATGGGCCCGTGCAGTGGTAAGGTTCATAAAGTTGATACAGGCAATCAGGATCAGGAAAACGGCAATAGCAATATATAACCAGATCAACGGGGAATTATCCACTCCTTTGTCGCCTTCCGGGTGCAGGTGTACGTTTTGAACGGGCTGTAGTTCCAATGCAAACTGTATATTATGCCGCTTCAATATTCCACCAATATGAGTAGATACAAAAGTTTTTAATTCTTTGGTGAGTTTAGCAGGATCCGTATGATCGGCCAGCTGCACATAGGTAACATTGTTGCTGAACATGAACCACTGGTTTTCCACGTCGTTTCCCGCTTTTAATCCTTCTTTAAGCATCGTGGAGTACGACATGATCATCGTCATGCGGAGATCTGTATTAGCCGGAAAGTCCTTCGCCACGCCGGTTACCGCGCAGCTGTAGCCATTCCCTACCTTTATCAGTTTACCAATGGGCGATTCATTTCCGAAGTATTTTTTTGCAGCAGACTCGGTTAATACAATGGAATAGGGTTCTTTTAAAACAGTAGCAGGATTCCCTTCCAGTAAAGGAAAATTGAATACCCGGAAGAAAGGCTCATCTGCAAAGGCAGTATTTTCTTCCCATATTCTTTTATCTCCTGCAGTATAAAGCGTATTCCCTAGTGCGAAAATGCGCACGGATTCTTTTATACTGCTGATATCTTTTTGCAGGTTGGGACCAATAGGAAACTGGGTAGCGGAACTATGATCCGTGCTGCCTTCCGGGCGGATGGTTTGAGTAGTAACGCGGTAAAGGTTATCCGCATTACGGTGGAACCTGTCAAAACTCAGCTCATCGCGCACATACAGCGTAATCAGTATGCAGCAGGCCATACCCACAGCCAGCCCGGAGATGTTGATTACTGTAATAAACTTATGACGCTGTAAATGACGGACAGCAATTTTGAAATAGTTCCGAAACATCATGATGTGGTTTTAGAATGGCGAAAAAAAATCACACATGAAACTGCTCCTTGATATTCTCTGTCACCACGCGACCATCAAACAGGTTGACAATACGGTGTGCAAACCCGGCATCGTATGGGGAGTGTGTTACCATGATCAGGGTGGTACCGGAGTTGTTCAGCTCCTGTAATAACTTCATCACTTCTTCTCCGTTGGTAGAGTCCAGGTTACCGGTGGGCTCATCCGCCAGTATCAGGTTGGGCTTGGCTACCACGGCGCGGGCGATGGCTACCCTTTGTTGCTGACCACCGGACAGCTGCTGTGGGAAGTGGTTGCGGCGGTGCATAATGTTCATGCGTTCCAGCACCTCTTCTACCTTCACCTTTCTTTCAGCGGCAGGCACTTTCAGGTAGAGCAAGGGTAATTCCACATTCTCGAAAACGGTGAGTTCATCAATGAGGTTAAAGCTCTGGAATACGAAGCCAATGGAACCTTTGCGGAGCTGTGCTCTTTGTCTTTCACTCATACGCGCTACTTCCTTATCCCAGAAGTGATACTCGCCATCGCTGGGGTTATCCAGCAGGCCCAATATGTTCAGCAAAGTGGATTTGCCGCAACCGGAGGGTCCCATGATCGCCACAAATTCCCCATCCTGCACTTCCATGTTAATACCATTGAGAGCAGTGGTTTCTACCTCTTCTGTTGTAAACAACTTCTGTAAGTTAACAGTGCGTATCATAAGTGTATTTTATTTTAAATGCTAGTTTATATAAAAAAATGGATGACCTAAAAGGATAAAACATCTTTATTCCCGAAATTCTCATAAGAAGAAGTGATCACCTGGTCGCCTGGCTGCAGGCCCTCCAGTACTTCAAAATATAGCGGATTTTTGCGGCCCAGCGAAATATTACGTTTTACTGCGCGGTTGCCACTTTTATCCACTACATATACCCAGTTACCACCGGTGTCGGAGAAAAATCCGCCGAGTGGTAAAAGGATGGCTTCAGCGGACTTACCCAATACAAGGCGGATGGGAGAGGATTGTCCACGGCGGATGCCTTCCGGCGTATTCTTTTCAAACGTCATATCGGCCTGGAAACGGCCGCTTTTCACTTCAGGATATACCTTTGTAACCAGCATTTCGTAAGATTTTCCATCGAACTCAAAGGTGGCTTTCAACCCGGCAAATACCTGGGAAACATAATGTTCGTCTATATCTGCGCGTAATTTAAATCCGTTCAGGTCGTCGATCTGACCGATATTCTGGCCGGCGGTGATACTGGAACCAACTTCCACGTCGATGGAAGAGAGCTGTCCGGATACCGGGGCGCGAACAATCAGGCTGTTCAGGTTTTCCCGCATCAGGTCCAGGTTGCGCTGGGTTCTGGCCAGGGTGCCTTCCAGCTGGGCAATCTGCATTTTGGCATTGTCCTGCTGATATTTCTGGGATTGCAGCTGGATATCTTTCTGACGCAGGAGTCCTTCCAGTTCAAATTTGTTTTTGTTGAAGTCCTGGCGGGCAACGATCTTTTCTTCTACCAGTTGCTTGTTCCGGTCGTACAAGTCCTGTGCAGCGGCTATTTTGGCGTCGATATCTGAAATGGTTTGCTGCATGGTAAATTCCTGCTGGCGGATGCTCAGGCGGGTATTCTGCAGTTCATTGCGTAAACGGTAGATCTCTGTTTCATGGTTTACAAAGTCCATCATCATGTGCTGGTTATCCAGCCGCAGGATAGAGTCGCCTTCCTTTACCATGCTACCTCCATCCAGGTACTTGCGGCTTACATATCCGCCTTCAATGGCATCCAGGCGGATGGTTTTCAGGGGCATTACCACAGCGGTAACGGCAATATATACGTCAAAGGTTCCTTTCTTTACTGTAGAGATAGTGATCTTGTCCTTTTCTACATTCAGGGTGGCCCGGTGATCCGCAAAAAGCAATGTATACAACAGCAGCATTGCTACTGCCGCGCCACCACCTATCATCAGGATGCGCTTTTTATTCCAAAACTTCTTTTCTAATTTTCTGTCCATGTTTTTTAGCGAAAAGTTTGCTGACCGGAGAAAGTCAATCCACATGCCAAAGCTGAAAACCTATTACCAGCAACGTTTTCAGGGAAAAATGGTTTAAAAAAACGTCCTTTGCCGGACAAGCGGTGTCCATAATCGGACACTTTTAAAAGTTCCTGAAATTAGCTGTGGGTTTGAAAGAATCTTTGTTTAATATTGTCACCTATTCACCATTCGCATATGACTACCATGCAACCAGGAAAGATTTTAATTGTTGATGATGATGTAGATGTTTTACGTGCTGCCCGCCTGTTACTTAAAAGACATTTCGAACAGGTTGATTTTGAGAAGAATCCGCAAAAAATTCCCTATCTCGTATCCAACTTCGATTACGATGTAATCCTGCTGGATATGAACTTTACGCGCGACCTTAGCAGCGGAAAAGAAGGCTTTGAATGGCTCGATCGGATCCTGGATATAAAACCGGAAACAGCCGTTGTATTATTCACTGCTTATGGCGATGTGGAAATGGCGGTAAGGGCCATCAAGGCCGGTGCAGTTGACTTTGTGCTCAAACCCTGGGAAAACGAAAAGCTCCTCGCCACCATTCAGACTGCCTATAACAAACGCGCCGCCCAACAGGATAAACCACCGGCTGCGGTACATCATCCCGGCAACCAGGTAATCGGTAAAAGCCCCGGTATGCTGGCCGTATTTGATACCGTATCCAAAGTAGCCGCCACGGATGCCAATATCCTCATCCTCGGTGAAAATGGTACCGGCAAGGATATGCTGGCCCGCCAGATACACGCGCAGTCGAACCGGAGCAGCAAACCCTTCGTAAGCGTAGACCTCGGCGCCATCAGTGAAACTCTCTTTGAAAGTGAACTGTTCGGCCATGTAAAAGGCGCCTTCACCGATGCCCGCGAAGACCGCGCCGGCCGCTTTGAAGAAGCCAACGGCGGCACCATCTTCCTGGACGAAATTGGAAACATCTCCATCCCCTTCCAGGCAAAACTGCTTACCGTATTGCAAAACAGGTCGGTTACAAAAGTAGGCTCCAATAAAAGTATACCCATCGACGTTAGACTGATCTGCGCCACCAACCGCAACATCTCGCACATGGCCGCGCAACACCTGTTCAGACAGGATCTGCTCTATCGTATCAATACCATCGAAATACACCTGCCGCCGCTGCGTGAACGTGTGGAAGATATCATCCCGCTGGCAGAACATTTCCTGCAACTGTACCGCGATAAATATAAACGCCCGGTAAACAGTATGCACGAATCACTCATTACCCAGCTGCAGCGGTACGACTGGCCCGGCAACATCCGCGAACTGCAACATGCGCTGGAAAGAGCCGTCATCCTCTCACAGGGAAAAACACTCCAGCCCAAAGACGTGTTTGTGAAAAGCAATAACAGCGCCGACCAGGCAATGGACACCGGCTATAACCTGGAAGAAATGGAACGCAACATCATTTCCCAGGCTATGAAAAAATGCAACGGCAACATCACCGAAGCCGCCAAAGAACTGGGCCTTAGCAGGGCCGCCCTTTACAGAAGACTGGAAAAATATAACATATAGCCATTGGCTTCAGCGGTTAAATAATCACTGAAAGCCAACCGCTAAAAGCGCTCCAATGAATCGTTTCAGCATTAATATCAGCTTACGGGTCATCCTGCTGGCCGCCACGCTCACAGCCGCTATCTGGCTGTTCATGCACGGTATGCAGCCACTCACATTCCTGCTGATCCCGCTGGTATTAATACAGCTGTACGGTATCTATCATTACCTCAACCGGATTAACCGTAAACTCACCCTGTTCCTCGAGTCTATCCGTTACGAAGATTTCTCCATCCGCTTTAGCGCCGACAATAAACTCGGCAAAAGTTTCAGTATGCTCAACCACCAGTTCAATGAAGTACTGGAGGCCTTCCGGCAAACCCGGGCAGAAAAAGAAGCCAACCTGAAATATATCGATACCATTGTGCAACACATCAGCATCGGGGTATTGTCGTTTGATGTAGAAGGAAAAATAGAACTCATTAACCCCGCAGCATTCCGCCTGATGGGCATCTACCGGCTACGTAATATCCATGAGCTGAAAACAGTTCATCCGGGCTTGTCGGAATTACTGATGGAATTGTCGTCGGGCAATAAAACACTGTATGCCACAAGGCAGGAACAACAACTGTCTATTCACGCTGCTACCGTGCGTTTACAGGGACGGCTCATAAAACTCATTTCCATCCAGAATATCCACTCGGAACTGCAGAAAAAAGAGCTCGAAGCATGGCAAAACCTTACCAAAATATTGCGCCATGAAATCATGAATTCTGTAACGCCCATTGTATCGCTGATTGGTACCATGCAGGAAATTGTAGACCTGGATATAGCTCCCGGCTCACAACACCAGGAAGGGATCTCCGACTTACGTGAAGCCCTGCAAACAGTAGAAAGCCGCAGCAAAGGCATCATGAACTTTGTAAATGCCTACCGCGATTATACTACTCTTCCGCAACCCCAATTTACCACGGTGAATGTAAGATCACTGGTAAACTCCGTGAGCAGCCTGTTCCAGGCAGATATGAAGCAGGCAGGTATCCGGTTTTCAGTGGAAACAGACGCCGAAAATATGGAGATCCATGCGGATATATCGCAGCTGCAAATGGTGTTGATCAATCTCGTTAAAAACGCGATGGATGCACTGGAACATACGCCCGAAGCTACTATCAGCATGAAGCTGTATCTTAACAACATCCAGCAGATATGTATTGAAATTACAGACAACGGCCCCGGCATTGATAAAGACGCCATGAACAAAATATTCATTCCTTTCTTTACCACCAAAAAGAAAGGGTCCGGCATTGGGCTGAGCCTTTCTCAACAGATCATACAAATGCATGGCGGACAGCTAAAAGTGATGAGTCCGGGCATTAACGGTAACGGTACTACGTTTTATATCCTGTTGAATACTTAGCAGAAATATTTGTAAATTACCTGATACAATCCCTTTCCATGTTCCGCCCAAAACGTTTGATTATTTATTTTTTTATACTATTGGCTGATATACTGTTTATTGCCCTGGGCAGGGAAGAATACCGGTATGCCACCAAGCCGCTGCTGATGATTTTCCTGGCGGTGTATGTGTTGTATGCCAATGTAAAAATGCCCCGTTCATTCCGTATTTTTTTATTGCTGGCATTATTCTTTTCTTCCCTGGGAGATGACCTGCTGTTGTTTGAAAACCTTTTCCTTCCGGGCCTCGGCAGCTTTTTTATTGCACAGGTGATGTATTGTATCTTCTTCCTGAAAATAAGATACAGCAACCTCCCGGTACCGCTGTGCCGGTATCCGTACATATTTCTGAACGCTGCAGTGATGATCCTGTTTATTTTTTTCCTCCTGCCCTACCTGGGCAGTTTAGCCGTACCCGTTATCGCCTATTCCATCACCCTTTTCTTCCTGGTGCAATGCGTACTGCATGCCTTTCATTTCCGGCGGCAGCCTGCCGGCTGGTATTCCCTGGTTGGCGCCATATTATTTGTTATTTCAGATGCCATGATAGCAGTGAGCAAATTCTATCATCCGTTTCCAGGTGGCGGTGTCTTGGTGATGCTCACCTATGGTTTTGCGCAATGGGGACTGGTGTATGGCAGTACGGAGTACTTCCGGGTAAAAATTAGCCGGTAATTCTTACTTTTGTCTAACTATGCAGCAAACAGACTTTCTCGTCATCGGTTCAGGAATTGCAGGGCTCACTTATGCGCTCAAGGTGTCACAACAGTGCCCGGATAAAAAGATCACCATCATCACAAAAAGCCGGGAAGATGAAACCAACACCAAATACGCCCAGGGCGGTGTAGCGGTAGTAAATGACCTGGAGAATGATAGTTTCGAGAAACATATAGAAGATACGCTCATCGCCGGCGACGGGCTCTGTAACGAACAGATAGTAGAGATCGTGGTAACCGAAGGGCCGGAAAGAGTAAACGAGATCATCGAGTGGGGCGCCAACTTCGATAAAAACGCCGATGGCGATTTCTCTCTCGGCCGCGAAGGCGGGCACTCCGTTTTCAGGGTGATTCACCACAAGGATATTACCGGCAAGGAAATTGAACGCGCGCTGCTGGACGCCATCCACCGCCGTCCGAATATAGAACTGATCACCCACTGCTTCGTGGTAGATCTCATCACCCAGCACCACCTGGGATACCTGGTCACCAAATCCACGCCCGATATAGAATGCTACGGGGTATATGTACTCAACCTCGCTACCAATAAAATAGAAAAAATCCTGTCTAAAGTAACCCTGCTGGCTACAGGCGGCAATGGCCAGGTATACCGCAGTACCACCAATCCCAACATCGCAACCGGCGATGGCGTGGCAATGGTGTACCGCGCAAAGGGCCGTATCGAAAACATGGAGTTCATCCAGTTTCACCCTACAGCCCTCTACCAGCCCGGCGTTAGCCCTTCCTTTCTCATCACCGAGGCGGTGAGAGGCGATGGCGGTATTCTCCGGAATATCCACGGGGAAGACTTTATGCACAAATACGATCCGCGCCTGTCGCTGGCGCCGCGCGACATTGTAGCCCGCGCCATCGACAGCGAAATGAAGATCACCGGTACAGAACATGTATATCTTGATTGCCGGCACATGGACCTGGAGAAATTTATTCATCATTTCCCCAATATCTATGAAACCTGTAAAGCCGCAGGAATCGATGTGGCCCATCAGATGATCCCGGTATCGCCTGCCGCGCATTACAGCTGTGGCGGTATTAAAACCAATGAATGGGGCCTCACCTCTATCCGTAACTTGTATGCCTGTGGCGAATGCGCCAGCACCGGGCTTCATGGCGCCAACCGTCTTGCATCCAACTCACTGCTGGAAGCAATGGTATTTGCCCATCGCTGCTACATGGATGCTACCAGCAAAATAGATTTGCTGGACTTTAAGGAAAATGTACCCGACTGGGATGCCACCGGCACCAGCGCACCCAAAGAAATGATCCTGATCACTCAAAGTTTGAAAGAGCTGAAGCAGATCATGAGCGATTACGTAGGGATTGTAAGAACAGACGTACGTTTGCAACGCGCCCTCCGCAGGATGGATATCCTGCATGAAGAAACGGAAGACCTCTACGAAAAAACAATGGTATCGCCGCAACTATGCGAACTGCGTAACCTCATTACGGCAGGATACCTGATCGTAAAAGGAGCCGCCTTCCGCAAAGAAAGCAGGGGACTTCATTTCAACACCGATTATCCGTTTAAGAGCGAACTGGTACAAAACATTGTACTGTAAGCTAAACGGCTGTCTTTCATTACCTTTGCGTTGGATTTACAACAATCAGGAATATGTATTATCTGCTGCTTGCTTTTTGCTATAGCCTTTCCATATTGCCATTCCCGGTACTTTACTTCATCAGCGACGTATTATACGTGCTGGTGTACTATGTAATCGGATATCGCAGGAAAGTAGTGATGGAGAATCTGACCCAGGCCTTTCCGGATAAGTCAAAGGAAGAACTCACTCTTCTCGCTAAAAAATATTATCACAACCTCACTGATATGATGGTGGAAACCATCAAACTGCTCACCATGAGCAAAGCACAGCTGCAAAAGCGCTTCCAGTGCGACCTCACAGTATTGCATGATCTATATGCACAGGGTAAGAGCTGCCAGCTGCACCTCGGGCATAACTTTAACTGGGAGTGGGCAAACCTGTTTTGTATGCAGGGCGTGGCATTTCCATTCCTGGTAGTATATATGCCGCTTACGAGCAGGCCGGCCGACCGGATGTTCCGTCATTTCAGGGAAAAATTTGGCACCATCCTCATTCCTGCAAACGATATGGGCAACAGCATGCGGGCATGGACCAACAAACAATATTTAATTGCGCTGGTGGCAGATCAGAATCCCGGAAACCCGCGCAGCTGCTACTGGTACCCCTTCCTCAATAAAATGACGCCGTTCTACAAAGGTCCGGAAATGGGCGCCAAGAGAAGTAATATTCCCGTAGTGTTTGTGGACATCCGTAAGGTAAAAAGAGGTTATTATCATGCTTCACTGAAGCTGGCCTTTGAAAATCCGCAACAGGAGCCCGATGGCGCTATCACAGAAGCTTTTGTAAAATATCTCGAAAAAAATATTCATGAACAGCCTGAAGTATGGGTGTGGAGCCACCGGCGCTGGAAACATGAATATAAAGGGAAGTAAAAAAAAGCTTTTTACAGGAGATGGATACCTTATTATCTCCTGTGTTGCCTCATTCTTTTACCACGCTTTCTTATTTAACCTGTACGTTATTCGTTACTTTTTTTGTGGAATACCGTTGTGCGATTTGCAGCATATTACGAACGTTTTTCTTTTTAACAGCTCCTCCGAGTGTGATTTCCCCATTTGAAACAGTAACGGTAACGTTATTAAACCTGCGGGCAGCATAAACAGAATCCAGGACGCGTTTCAGGATATCATCAGTATCGGGAGCAGCAGGTGTAGCAGATACAGCCGGCGCCGGTGGGGCAACTACGGCTGTTTTCACGGTGATATTATCCTGCACCGACCTCACTCCTTTCAATCCTTTCAACGCTTCTTCAGCGGTCGATTTGGCCACTTCATCGCTTACTTCTCCGCTAAGGATCACTACTCCATTTTTCACATCTGCTGTGATACCGGGAATAAGACTCAGCTTTTCATTCACCTCTTCTTTCAACTCCGCATCCGAAGGTTTACAGGCGAACATCAGCATGTTCATAAACATCAGTGAGGCTATTGCCAGGGTTTTGATTGTCATGCCCAAACAATTTTGTAGCAAGAAGTTAACAAATACACCGGGAATAGCCAAAAGAAAACGGGAGCGATCAAAAGAAGATCTGGCTTCTTTTGATCGCTCCCGTTTAAAAATATAGCGGAAATTAGTTCAGTACCGTTTTCTCCTGAACTACCTGTAATCCTTTCTGGTCCTTCATTTTGGCGAAGCCACCATCTATATTACGCAAATTGTGGATCCCTTCTCTTTTCATGATAGAGCAGGCAATGATGCTGCGGTAACCACCCTGGCAATGTACATACAGGTTGTGGTTATCTTCCAGGTCTGCTAATTTTCCCGGGTCCATCATATCACCGAGCGTAATGTTGAGCGCATTTTTGATGTGGCCATCAGCAAATTCAATAGGCTTACGAACGTCGATGATCACCAGGTTGGGATCATGCGGAATGTCCATTGCCAGTTCATCTGCTTCCACGGTGATGATCATATCTTTTGCTTCGCCGGCAGCTTCCCATGCAGGATAGCCTCCATTCAGATAGCCGACAACGTTATCAAAACCTACGCGGGCCATTCTTACCACGGTTTCTTCTTCTTTACCGATGGGGGTAACCAGGATAATGTCCTGGTCAAACGGTAAAAGGCTGCCGGCCCATTCCGCAAAGCGTCCTTCCAAACCTATGCTGATAGCGCCGGGTACATATCCCTCGCCAAATTCAGTAGCCGGACGTGTATCGAGGATCAGTGCTCCTGCTTTACCTTTTGCCTTGAATTCAGCAGGGGAAAGTGGCTGCATAGCCTTTTCCATTACCGCTTTCAACGCATCGTATCCTTCCTTGTTTATTTTTGCGTTGATAGGGAAGTAAGATGGCGGTGTAGTCAGGCCGCTGGTCACTTCTTCTATAAATTTATCTTTATCTGTAGCCAGTAATGCGTAGTTAGTGGCTTTTTCCTCACCGATGGTACTGTGGGTATTTGGTCCCAGGTTTTTGCCACAGGCGGAGCCGGGGCCATGTGCGGGGTATACGATTACAGCGTCTGGTAATGTTTTAATCCGGTTGTTGAGCGAATCGAACAGGTATCCGGCCAGTTCTTCTTTAGTGAGGTTGCCGCTGAAAAGATCGGGGCGGCCTACATCTCCAACGAATAAAGTGTCTCCGGTAAATACAGCGTATGGCTGTTGCTGTTCGTCCGACAGGAGGTAGCAGGAGGATTCCAGGGTATGCCCGGGTGTATGCAGCACTTGAAGGGTTACTGCACCGATCCCGAATACTTCATTATCTTTTGCTATGTATGAGTCGAAGCTGGTTTCTGCGTCCGGGCCATATACGATTTTTGCGCCGGTAGCTTCTGCCAGTTCCAGGTGTCCCGAAACAAAATCAGCGTGAAAATGAGTTTCAAAAATGTATTTAATGGTAGCGTTGCGTTCTCTTGCCAGATCCAGGTATACTTCGATATCACGCAGCGGGTCAATCACTACTGCGACCCCGTTGGATTCTATGAAGTATGCCGCTTCCGACAAACAGCTGGTGTACAATTGTTTTACGTACATGGTTTTTGATTTTTACAAATTTACAACTTCTGAAGCTGTACACTTATGGATAAAATCTATACCAAAATAAAAAAGTAGCCGTATGGCTACTTTTTTATATAATACTTTCCCGTAGTGATACACGGATCAATGCTTTTAACCAACAAGTTCTTCCACAAACTTCGCCACTTCAGCAATACGTTGCTTGTTGATGGTGTAGTGAATAAACTTACCATCTCTTTCTGTAATTACAATGCCAGCACGCCTTAATATGGCGAGATGTTGCGATGCTACCGATTGTTCCAGACGCAATTTCACGTAAATCTCCGTCACGGTCATTTTCTTGTGATCTTCCAGCAGCTTAATCATCTGCTGGCGCAGCTTATGGTTGATAGCGCGTAAAACCATAGCAGCTTTCTTTACGGCAATGTAATCCAATTTGATCTGGTCTTTTTCATTGGTACCTCTAGAAATAATAAGAGTATTAGAAGAGGTAGTTAATAATGTTTTTTCCATCGCATAATAGTTTTAAAAAAATGATGAAATGAAAGGGATCAACGGACAGTACTCGCAAACAGTTAGACAACAACTGCGGTAATCGATTTATACAAAAATATAATATCTATCACAATAAAAAAAATTTCCATACCTTAATTTATCATATATATGCCCCGGATACTTGCAAATTAGATGTAATTTGACTATTCCATGACAAAACTAAGATATATGTCAGGGCTTTGGGGGAGAATAAAAGGGCTTGAGGTAGAATGGACTGAAATAAGCCAGGTCAACGAATAGCTTTTTTTCATAAGCCTGTGCCGACAGAGGCGCCATATGTGCTGCACTTATCACATATTCCGCGAAAATAGCATTTTTATGCGAAGATACCATCAGCTGCCATTTGGGGCTGCCATCCCCGAAAAAGTAGATCTGGTGCGCTGCCAACTGTTCATCAAGAGAACCTGGCTCCAGGATCATTGCCTGTGGCGGCATGATCTCCTGTAATCGGGCATCATACAAGCCCATAAACACTTCCTGCCTGCGGGCATCCAGCATAGGACAATATAACGCCTGTTCATTTTTTACTTCGGAGATTAAACCCTGCGCCATCATCTGAAGCGTGGAAATGGCCAGCAGCGGCTTACTCCAGGCATAACATAATCCTTTTGCAGTAGCCACGCCTACACGTAGCCCGGTATAAGAACCCGGTCCGGCACTTACTGCTACCGCGTCCAGCTGTGCAGGAACAATACCCTGCTCTTTTAATATCTGCTGAACAAACACAATCATAGTGGCTGCGTGGTCCTGCTGCTTTTCGTTCACCAGCGTTTGAATCACCTGCCCATCGCGGGAAAGGCTCACAGAGCCCATTGTTGTTGCGGTATCTATATTCAGTATAAGTGCCATGTAAAAAATTAAATCGCTTCGTAGGCGGTTTGTAATGAGGCCGCTACCTGGTACCGATCGTCGCCGGTAGCATCATGTACCGCCTTTAATACTTCATACACCTGCTTTATGCCTATCCGTTCGCTCCATTCGAAGGGTCCGTAAGGATAGTTAGTGCCCAAACGCATGGAAGTATCAATATCCTCCGGTGTTGCAGTGCCTTCCTGTGCTGTAAGAAAAGCCTCGTTAATGATCATGCATATCACCCGCGGCGTTACCAGCCCCACAGCATCCGCCACCAGCAGGTATTCCCAACCCAACTTATACATGAGCGTATCCAGTGTTTCCTTTTGTCCTTCATCCAGCACCGTTACTTCCAGTAACGGCATATTCACCAGCCCGGTCAAAAAGTTACAGCCCATGATATTGAATCCCTGCTCGAACGCGTACTGGCCAATGATTTCCGTCAAAGACGTTTTCACTATTCCTGCCAGCACCGGGATTCCCGGATTTTTGGCATACACCATCGCATGATCCGGCCGGTCGTCGAAAATAAGATCCAGTACCAGGTCAAATGCTTTGAGAGATAAGACCTCTTCCAGGCTTGTTTTCCATTGTACATCATGATGCTTCGCCATTCCCTTCTCCTGCAATTCATCAAAGCGCTGCGCATCTGCTATTACCAGGATATTCATGCGTTAAATTTCGGCAAACCTAATAAAGAATCATTAATTATAGTGCATCTGCTTCGCATACATTGGTACGTTCTCAATTATTATTTACTTTCGTTTTCATGGAAAAGCAAATCATTAACACCAACAATGCGCCCGCTCCTATAGGGCCTTATAACCAATCTGTGAAAGCAGGTAATACCCTGTATGTATCCGGCCAGATAGCCCTGGACCCGGTTTCCGGCGAATTGATCAAATCCGGTATCGTGGATGAAACCCACCAGGCAATGAAGAATTTACAGGCCGTTCTTACTGCTGCCGGGCTGGGGTTTGAGCACATCGTAAAAACCACTATTTTTATAACAGATATGAAAACTTTCCCGCAGGTGAACGAAGTATATGGCAGTTATTTCACCAGCGACTTCCCGGCCAGGGAAACTGTAGAGGTTTCAGGGTTACCTAAAGGTGTGAACGTAGAAATTTCTGTAATCGCAGTAGGGGCTTAACTTTACAGCAATACAGCGGAGGGGAAAGCCCTTCCCTCCGCTGTATTTCATATTATTTACCGAATAAAGAGGCCGCCAGTTTCTTATCATGGCCATACACGTCATCCCTGAAATTCAGCCGACCTTCGCTATCTACAAAGGCGGTGAAGTACACAATGAAAACGGGTACTTTATCTTTTATTGTCACATACTTTTCTTTACCGCCATTCATGGCGTCATCAATTTTCTTTTCTGTCCAGGAAGAATCGCCACGCAGCAGCCATTCCGCGAGATGTTTGGGCTCCGCAATCCTGATACAGCCGTGGCTGAAGGAGCGCTTGTTTTCTCCAAAGAGGTAACGCGCAGGCGTATCGTGGAGGTAAATATTATACTCGTTAGGGAACAGGAACTTCACTTTGCCAAGTGAGTTTTTACCACCAGGTTTCTGCCTTACGATGTATGGAAAATTCGCTCCCGAATATCTCGCAAAATTGATAGCGCCTGGGGAAATAACTTTACCGCTGGCGCCCACTATCTCCATATTCTGACGGGCAAGATACCTGCTGCCGCTACGTTTAAGACCCGGCAGCACTTCGCCGCCCAGGATGCCCGGAGGTACATTCCAGTAAGGACTGAACACTACATAACGCAGGTCTTTTGTGAAAATAACCGTGCTCGCGCCCGGCTTACCCACTACTACATTACAGCTCCATGATAATTTTCCTTTATCATATACATGCATTTTAAACTGCGGGATATTTACGAGGATATAATCCGTAGTAGGCTCTAAAGGCACCCAGCGTAAACGTTCCATATTGAGCAGGATCTTTTGAATACGATCCTGTACGGGCGTATTCAGTGCATCCAGTACGCCTTTGGTAATGAGGCCATCTTCTTTCAGTCCCATCCTCAGCTGGAAATTACGCAGCGCGGAATCCAGTGCTACTGTAAACTGGCGGCTGGTATCTGTTCCTTTCAGGTCGCCATAGGCTTCCAGCCTGGTTTTCACTGCCGCAATTACTTCAGAAGAATCTCCTTTTTTGAAACTCTTTCGGGTGGTTCGGATGGAATCCCATTTGGTGGAAGATTCAATCTGCGCCAGTTTTTTCAATTGCTGACGCAGCATGATATAGTGCCTGTTCACCGGTTCATCATCTTCAAAAGCATTATTCTTTTTATTCACCATAGAGTCCAGCAGGCTCTCCATATCTACTTTCTTGCGGGGGATAAACCATTCCAGGTCTTTGGCAGAATCAGCGGTAAGTCCGCCCCATACTTTATTTCCATAGGCAAAGAATTGTGCAGTAAGCAGCATTTCAATGCGTGGAATAGCGGTATCGCCGGGTTTCAGGCCCACATCGCTCACCAGCAGGGTATCTGTGAGCCGCTGCAGATCAGGGTTCATCAGGCTGCTGTCTTTAATACCATAGGCCGCGTCATTCTTCATCATGTTGATGAAGTTACCTGCCTGTTCAGTAAGACCATCTTTATTGATCCAGGCAAAATGGTAATCGCGTTTACGGTAAAAGTTGCGGATATATTCGTCATAGGCGTCGTACGAGGTATGTGACTGCAGGAAATTATTTACGTAGTTGCTGTCGATAGTTTGTTCAATATACTCCTGTTTGGTATAGTGAGTAGTATCTCTAGCTTTTGTTTTTTTCCGGGAGCCGCCCTGCTGCTGACAGGCAGCAAGAATAATCAGTGTCAGTAAGGCCAGTGAGGAGTAAAAACGTATAGTCATAAGCGTAATGGATGTTAAATTATATATTTAAAACAAACATGACAATCAAACTGTTGGGATTAGAAGGATATTATGGCGGTAAATGTATGAAATATATATACTTATCGCTTCAGACCGTTGTTGAAATAAGTTATATTTAATCTCTAAAAGATCAAAAAAATGAACAAACCTGTTCCTTTGGATACTATTCCTGTAAAAAATACGATTGCCGGGCATTATGGCCGGTTTGTGCATGGCAGTAAGAGTACATTGGCTTTCTGGGAGATCAAGGCGGGATTTGAATCGCCGGTACATCAGCATCCGCATGAGCAGATCACTTATATAGCCGAAGGTACTTTTGAGATGAGCCTTGATGGCCGGAAGTATACGCTGAAGCAGCATGATACGCTGGTAATTCCGCCGGATACGCCGCATGGCGGACGGGCGCTGGAGGATTGTAAGATCATCGACAGTTTTAGTCCGGCCCGTGATGATTACAGATATTAAAAAGAAAGGTCCTGATTAAACCAGGACCTTTCTTTTATAATTTAATTTCTTCGTCGTTAGCGTCAAAGAAGCGATATTCAGTAAGATGGTAATTGGAGTCTGCTTTGAGTTTTATCCATTTCTTATATTGGAAGTACCATTTCCATTGTTTGGATGCCAGGAATCCTTTGGTAAGGAAGGCATGCAATATAGGGTGAACGCGGATGGTAAGACCTTTGTGTTGGTGATTGAGCAGGTATTGCAGGTTCTTTTCAATGTCTTCGAGGATCAGCATGGATGCACCGATTTTGCCGGTTCCTCTGCAGGTAGGACAATCTTCTGCCACGGAGATGGTGATCTCAGGTTTTACCCGTTGGCGGGTAATTTGCATGAGTCCAAACTTCGAGATAGGCAGGATGGTGTGTTTAGCTCTGTCCTGGGCCATGAATTTCTCCATAGCTTCAAAGATAGCTTTCTTGTTTTCCGGCAGTTTCATATCAATGAAGTCAATGATAATGATACCGCCCAGATCACGCAGTCTTAGTTGCCGGGCAATTTCAGCAGCGGCTTCCAGGTTGGATGCGAGGGCATTTTGTTCCTGGTTGTTGCTGGAGCTTTTGTATCCGCTGTTCACGTCTACCACGTGCAGTGCTTCTGTGGCTTCGATGATGAGGTATACCCCGCTGTCGAGATTCACGGTTTTACCGAAGGAGGCTTTCACCTGCCGGGTAATCCCGAAGTTGTCGAAGATAGGGGAACCGTTGTTGTAATAGTTAACGATATCAGACTTTTCCGGCGCAATCTTCTGGATGTACGTTTTGGTGTCAGTGTAGATATTTTTATCGTTTACAACGATGCGGTTAAAGCTCTCATTGAGCAGATCACGGAGGATGCTGGCAGTTTTGGTTTGCTCGCTCAGGATCTTTTGCGGGGCTACGCCTCCACTGAGATTTGCCTGGATATTTTTCCAGGTTTGAACGAGTGTAGTCAGATCTTCGTGTAATTCTGCAGTTTTCTTTCCTTCAGCGGCGGTGCGTACAATAACGCCAAAGTTGGGCGTTTTGATGGCTTCCACGATTTTCTGCAATCTTTTTCTTTCTTCGGAGGAGTGGATTTTTTTAGAAACCGCAACAATATCATTAAAGGGTGTTAACACTATAAATCTTCCGGGTAAAGAAATTTCGCAGCTAAGGCGTGGGCCTTTAGAAGAAATGGGTTCTTTCAGAATTTGTACGAGGATATTGGGTTTTCCGCCCAGTACATCCGTAATTTTACCGGTCTTGACTATTTCCGGTTCATTTTTAAATTTGGTAAAATCAAATCCATCGGGCGTTTTATCGCTGATGGCCATTGAAGTAAATTTAAGAATGGAGCGGATATAGGGGCTGAGATCCGTGTAATGTAAAAAGGCATCTTTTTCAAAGCCTACGTCGACAAATGCAGCATTTAAGCCGGGTATCAGCTTTTTCACCTTACCCAGGTACAAATCGCCTACTGAGAAGTTAGGATTGCCACTTTCGTGATGTAACTCCACTAGCTTCTTATCTTCCAGTAACGCAATTTCCACCCCTGTGGGAGCCGCATTTATAATAAGTTCCTTATTCAAGCGTCCAAAATTTTAACCTTTAAAACTTCACCTTTATGCTATGCACACGGCTATTTAAGAACAGCTTACTGCATACCAAAACAATAGCTCACCTATAAAGTTAGCGTATTTCTTCACGTTCGTGATGAATGGATTGCTTAAGGGTTCAGCGATCACTGCAGGTAATGTCCGGAGAATTCAATTGCGGGATCTATGGAAACAACCTGCATGACTATAGCAATTTAAGAAGTAAATGCTAGAATCATGCAGGATATATGAAAATTTTTATCCGACCGCCGCGCCGGGAGCATACCTTGTTAGTATAAATGGCGGGAAACTGGAGTAATTATTTCTTCTTACTTTTATGCCGGTTCTTTCTCAGTCTTTTTTTACGCTTGTGAGTGGCAATTTTATGTCTTTTTCTTTTCTTACCGCAAGGCATACGCTGATACTTTTTTAAATGATTGAAAAATAATATTATTGAATACTTTTAATGTAACTATCTACTTCCTTCTTCAGTTCCGGATCGGTCATGAGTTGTTTGCTTTTTTCAAACAGTTCAATCGCTTTCTTCTTATCTCCCTTGCTCCTGTACGATTCTGCCAGTACAAATAACACTTTTGCATTATCCGGGTGGTTCTTCGCAACGCCTTCCAGTCTTTCGATAGCTTTATCGTACTGCCCTGATGTAATAGCAAGGTTAGCTAAAGTAACCTGTGCGTCGATATTATCAGGGTGTGCTGCAACGACTTCTCTCAGCTTGGCTACGCCGGTCATAGGTTCACCAGTGTTCATGTACACCATAGCCTGTGATATTTTCAGCGTATCATTTGCCGGATTCAATTGTATTGCCTGATCAAACAAAGTAATTGCCTGCTGGGCTTCCCATTTTGCTACACGCGGATCTTCTGCATGTTGCAAATGGGCCAAAAATAAATTGGCTGCAAAGGTGAGGCTTTTTTCGGAATTTTCCAACTTAGCGGCTTCGCCAAGATAATATGCGGCTACGGGCAGCTGGTTGAGGCTGTCCCAGGTGTTGTACAATTGATGGTACGCGGCTATCTGTTGGGTTTTCACATCCCCGCGGACAACATTTGTTTCAATAGTATTTACCTGTAAAAGTTTTTCAGCAGGAATTTTCCCTTTAGCTGTTTCCAGCAGTTCAGAGAAGGCAATAGGTGCTACATCCTGTCCACCCTGCATAGGGGCGGCAGATGACATAGGTTTCTTTTCCGACCGGGGCACAGTACGGCCAAAGGCGAATAATATCACCAATAGTGCTACCGCAGCACCCACCAGAAGAACTTGTGATTTTTGCATCGCCTAAATTATTAGGCTGCAAAATTAAGAACTTTTGAGCTTCTTTACTTCAGCAACAAATTCTTTCGAAGGTTTAAATGCCGGAATAAAGTGCTCGGGGATCTCCACAGCTACGTTCTTCTTGATGTTACGCCCAATCTTGGCGGCCCGTTTTTTTGTGATAAAACTTCCAAACCCACGGATATAAATGTGTTCTCCGTTAGCAAGAGCTTCTTTCACCTCTTTAAACATGGCCTCAAGTGTGACTAACACATCAACTTTGGGGATGCCGGTTTTTTCAGCAATGTTGTTAATTAAATCAGCTTTTCTCATATGAAAGCGAGAGGATTACTTTACTCTCAAAGTTAATTTAAAAATTCTAATTGCTGAATTTTAAGTAAATAAATTTTATCATTTTTTCTTATAACTGGTATTGGCGATAAATTATATTTATTTGCAGGCCCGGAAATGGGTATCCGTTGTACCTTATAGGGTTTTTGTACAGCATTTGCCATATCAATATACTAAATAATTTTATTAAAATAATATATAAATGATATCCCCCCGACAATTTTTTACCGAAGAATTACTGGAATGGAACCGGGAAACGAACACCCGCAACATGCCCTGGAAGGGTGAAAAAAATCCCTACCGGGTCTGGCTGTCTGAAATCATTCTCCAGCAAACCCGCGTGGAGCAAGGCTGGCCGTACTATGAAAGATTTATTCAGCACTATCCCTCCGTTAAAAAACTGGCCGCCGCACCCGATGAAGAAGTGTTCCGTTTATGGCAGGGATTAGGGTATTATGCCCGCTGTAAAAATATGCTGGCAGCCGCGCGGGAAATTACGGCTACCTATCAAGGTAATTTCCCCGACCAGTATGAACAGATCAAAGCGCTCAAAGGAATAGGTCCTTATACCGCCGCCGCCATCGCCTCCTTTGCCTTCAATCTTCCCTACGCCGTGCTCGATGGTAACGTTTTCAGGGTCCTCTCCCGCTATTTTGGCATCGAAACGCCTATCGACAGCACTGCCGGAAAAAAGCAGTTTGATACGCTCGCCCAGGAACTCCTGCCACAGGGGCTCTCTGCCGAATACAACCAGAGTATCATGGACTTTGGCGCAGTGGTATGTAAGCCTCAGCAACCCCTCTGCGGGGAATGTGTGCTCCGCAAAAAATGCGTGGCCCTGCACGAACAACTCGTTCCACATCTCCCGGTAAAAACAAAAAAACTCCTTATCAAAAAAAGATATTTCAATTATCTCCTTGTTCATTATAAGGAAAATATATATATCCGTAAGAGAACAGACAGCGATATCTGGCAGAACCTGCATGAGTTTGTTCTTATCGAAACAGCAGCCCCTTCAGACATAACTGCGCTGCAATCGTCAGGAGCTTTTGACCCCATCCTGGGGAAAACGCCTTTTGAAATTGACGGGGTGTCGGCTCCGTTTAAACAACAGCTCACCCATCAAACCATTCACAGCCAGTTTATCAGCATCACCGTGAAGAAGGCGCCGGCTATCCCGGGGTATACCCTGGTACCCCGCAACAGCCTGAATAACTACGCATTTCCAAAGACCATTACAACTTTTCTGGAAAGTAATCACCTGCAATTATTCTAATGAACACGCATAGAGAATAAAAATATACATTAAGTACTAAGCCACTTCATGAATAGTACCCGATAACGAAATCCGGCTTAACCTGCTGCCAGTAAGAAATTTTTCCCTATCGATTGGAAAAAAATATTAACTTTAAGAAGGTTGTTTATTTATTAAAAGAAGAACTTTTTAACAATAGACTAAAAAAACCTACAACTATGAGAGGTGTTAATAAAGTAATCCTGATAGGCAATTTGGGCAGAGATCCGGATGTACAGTTTCTGGAAGGGAATATTGCAGTAGCTAAATTTTCACTGGCTACCACTGAAACATTCAAAGACAGAGCCGGCAAGCTCATTTCACAAACAGAGTGGCATACGGTGGTGCTATGGCGGGGGCTGGCCGAACTGGCGCAGAAATACCTGCACAAGGGTAGTCTTGTTTACATTGAAGGCCGCTTGCGCACCCGCAGCTGGGAAGACAAAGAGGGCAACAAGAAATTTGCCACCGAAGTTGTAGGAGATAACCTGGTTATGCTGGATAAACGCATGGACCTCAACAACCAAGATCACCCCATACCTCACCATAGCAGTACAGGTTCAGGCAGTGGAGAAAGCTTTCCGGGACTGGAAATCCCCCCTTCTCTGAACGAACCAGCAGACGATCTGCCTTTTTAGTTGCAAAAAATATTAAGTTTTGGATGTACGTAATCCCATATAGGGACATTACTTATATTTGCGTGCAGGGAAAGCAATTCCATGAATTACTTTCCCCTATTTTTTGATTAATTACATCAAAGTTGAACATCTTGGGCATCCTTCCGGCAAGCTACATATCCTATTTTTTACAAGCCAGCGCACCAATTGGTGCCCCTAACGTGGTGGTATTTCTGCTTGTTATCTTTATTCTGCTGCTGCTAACCTTTATTGTTTCCGGTGCGGAAGTAGCCTTCTTTTCCCTTAATCACAAGGATCTGAATGTGCTTAAAACACGCCAGAACGCCTCCGGTAAACTGATCACCAGGCTGCTGGAAAAGCCAAAATCACTGCTCGCTTCCTTACAAATTGCAGGTGTATTGCTCATGATCGCATTTATCATGATCACCAATTACCTCATTACCCAGATGGAAGACCTGCAAACACTGCCGGTAGTATCCCTCCTGGTAAGGATTTCCGCGATCTGCCTCATTTTACTGTTCTTCGGCCAGATACTCCCCCGGGTATGGGCCGCTCAAAACAATATCCGTTTTGCCACCTATTTCGCCTGGTTCGTAAGCGGCATCCATGCCACGATGGAACCCATCAGCGATTTTTTTGTTGGCCTCAGCACCAGCATCGAAGACCGCTTCTTTCACCGCGGCAGCGGCCCGGTAAATTACCATGAAATCGATGAAGCCATCGAAATGAGCGTGGACGCCACCGCCTCCCAGGAAGAAAAAAATATCCTTAAAGGCATCCTTAAATTTGGCAATATCACCGTAAAACAGATCATGCGCGGCCGTTTGGACGTAAATGGCGTGGAATACGACAGCACTTTCAGCGATATTGTGAAAAGCGTAGCCGAACTGCACTATTCCCGTTTACCTGTTTATAAGGACAACCTGGACAATATCGTGGGTGTTATCCATACCAAAGACCTGCTGCCCCACCTCGACAAAGGCAACACCTTTGACTGGCACGAAGTAATGCGCCAGCCTTTCTTTGTGCATGGCCATAAACTGATCGAAGACCTGCTCTCTGAATTCCAGAGCAGACGGATGCACTTTGCCGTAGTAGTGGACGAATTTGGTGGTACCTCCGGCATTGTAACCCTGGAAGATATCATGGAAGAAGTGATCGGCGATATCAAGGACGAATTTGATGAAGAAGAATTTAACTACAACAAAGTAGATAACTTCACCTACGTATTTGAAGGCAAAACCATGCTGAACGACGTTTGCCGCATCATGAACATCTCTCCTGAAACATTTGAACCCGTAAAGGGCGAAAGTGACTCCCTCGGTGGTCTTATACTGGAACTGGCCGGAAAATTTCCTGAAGAAAACAGCGTTATTAACTACAATAACTTCGATTTCACTGTACTGGAAGTCAATAAAATGAGGATCCAGAAAGTACAGGTAACCATCAGGCCGGACGCCGCTGAAAAAGTGTAACTGCCTGTTAAATAAGCGTAAAATGCCAGCGATTAAAGGAAAGGCCCTCGCCCTGATCATCGGGCTGATGTGTATATTTGCCGCCTGTGAAAACGTACCCACACCGAAGCCCAGAGGCTATTTCCAGGTAAAATTTCCGGAGAGAAAATACCGCACCTTCGATATGCCCGGATATCCTTACACATTTGAATACCCGGCGTATGCCAATATCATTAAAGACACCTCCTTTTTTGGCGCAGCACCCGAAAACCCTTACTGGATCAATATAGACTTCCCCTCCCTGAACGGGAAAATTTATATGAGCTACAAGATCATCGGTCCCGGTAACAACAGCTTCCGCAAACTGGTGGACGACGCCTTTAAAATGACCTACAAGCATACCTATAAGGCAGAATATATTGACGAAAACAAGATCCATACGGCAAACAACGTAAGCGGTACCTTCTATGAAGTGGGTGGTAATGCCGCCTCCTCGAAGCAGTTCTTTGCCACCGATTCGGTAAAACACTTCCTCCGCGGCGCCCTCTATTTTGATGTTACACCCAACGCAGACTCCCTCGCACCCGTTTACCGGTTCCTGGAACAGGATATGTGGCATATGGTGGAAACCCTGCGCTGGAGATAAGCCCTGAATGCTGTAACTTTGTGGTCTTAACTAAGATTGTCTGTCTACTATTTCAGGCAAAAGACCATTCCCGATGATTATCATTGACGATAAATACATAAGTGACGAAGTAATTGAGGAGCAATTCGTGTGCAATCTGTCGGCCTGTAAAGGCGCGTGTTGCGTAGCGGGCGATTGTGGCGCTCCACTGGATAAAACAGAAGTTAAAACCCTGAAGAAAATTTATCCGAAGATTAAATCTTACCTCCGGGAAGATGGTATCAAAGAAATTGAGCAAACCGGTACCAATACCACCGACGATGAGTATGGATATGTTACCCCCATTGTAAACAAAGGCATTTGTGCATACGCCACTATAGACGACCACGGAGTAGTAGGTTGCGGCATCGAGAAAGCATACAATGATGGGGTGGTTGATTTCAAAAAACCTATTTCCTGTCATCTCTACCCTATCCGTATTAAAAAGTACGAAACATTTGAAGCGGTAAATTATGACCGTTGGGAGGTTTGTAAACCCGCCTGCAAGAACGGTAAAACCCTTCAGGTGCCAGTGTATCGTTTCCTTAAAGATGCTTTGATCAGAAAATACGGCACGGAATTTTATGAGGTGCTGGATAACATCGCAAGAAAAGAACACGGGTAAATCATTTTCGGATTTAACTATCTTTAATTAGGAATATTGCTTGCTTATGCATCAAACAGCATCTACTTTTCTGGAAGAAAGTGAAAAGAAAGCGTCTGATCTCGGCCACCGGCAGACGATCAACTTCAATATAGGTAAATACAATACCGCTGTAAAAGCCGGTAAACAACAGTTTACGGATTTACCCGGCGCAAGGGAAAGAGCCAAGAACATCAAGTGGAGAGCTATTGAGCACCTGGATAATCACCTGGAAGAATTTGAACAAAACTTTACCCGTCGCGGCGGCAAGGTCATCTGGGCCGAAACCGCAGAACAGGTACAACAGGAAATACTGGCCATTTGCCAGGCCAAACAATGCAAAAGCATTGTAAAAAGTAAGTCGATGGCAACCGAGGAAGTACACCTGAACGCCTTTATGGAAAGTAATGGCATCGAGTGTGTTGAAACTGACCTCGGGGAATATATACAACAACTCGACGGAGAACCGCCATACCACATCGTTACCCCGGCCATGCACAAAAGCAAAGAAGATGTGGCCCGCTTGTTTGCGGAAAAACTTGGTACTGATCCAGGGCTTACACCAGAGCAATTAACCCTGGTTGCCCGCGAAAAGCTCCGTCACAAATATCTCCAGGCGGAAATCGGCATCACCGGCGCCAACTTCATCATAGCTGATACCGGCTCCATAGCTGTTACAGAAAATGAAGGCAATGCACGTTTAACCACGGCATTTCCCAAAACTCATATCGTATTGGTGGGTATTGAAAAAGTACTCCCTTCTATTACAGACCTCGGCCTGTTCTGGCCTTTGCTGGCTACCTATGGTACCGGTCAGCAGATCACCGCTTACAACAGCATTTTCAGCGGTCCCCGGCAGGAAGGAGAAATAGACGGCCCGGAAGAAATGTATGTGATCCTGATGGACAACGGCCGCACCAACATTCTGCAGGACACTACTGCACGTGAAAGCTTATACTGCATCCGTTGCGGCTCCTGCCTCAATGCCTGCCCCGTTTATAAAAACATTGGCGGCCACTCATATGCCGCCACCTACAGCGGTCCTATCGGCGCTGTAATTACTCCTCATCTGAAAGGGATGGACTCTTACATGCACCTGAGCTTTGCCTCTTCGTTGTGTGGTAACTGTACGGAGGTATGCCCGGTACGCATTAACCTGCATGAACTGTTGCTGCATAACCGTCAGAAAGCAGTAGAGGAAAACTATACTTCCGGGGGAGAGAAATTTGCCTGGTTTATGTGGAAACAAGGCTGTAGCAGCCGCAAAATGATGAACATGGCCAGTGGCAAAATGAAAAATTTCCTGCTGCGAAGATTCTTTGCCAAAAGCTGGGGAGATAACCGCGAACTACCTGTATTCGCCTCCAAATCCTTTAACCAGCAATGGAAAGAGCGGAAATAGCTACTTATCTTTTTGCACATTAAATTTTACCCTGACTTTTGCTTTAGCGGGCTTTCCATCTGAAGCGGGTATCCATGCCGGGCCTTCTTTAATCACCCGGATGGCTTCTGCATCACACGCATCATTCAGGTGACGGATAATTTTAAAGTCCTGCAGACTACCATCCGGCATAACGGTAAAGGATACACGTACCGTACCGTGG
Source organism: Chitinophaga sp. G7 BAM 1005 (assembly GCF_057126945.1). Lineage (NCBI taxonomy): Bacteria > Pseudomonadati > Bacteroidota > Chitinophagia > Chitinophagales > Chitinophagaceae > Chitinophaga > Chitinophaga sp. G7 BAM 1005. The sequence continues at coordinate 6,742,741 of NZ_CP181478.1, forward strand.
TATTGATTATCCGGATTAACGGTTTTAGTTTTAAGATAATTTTGAAAGGCGGTTTCCCCGGTTACAGGAGCGGGCACCCGGTAAGCATTGCTATCAGTATCGTCGGATGACGCCTCTACCCCTGCCACTTTTCCCTGTAATAGTGCCCCGGTGCCGGAATCGGAAATTGCGCTTTCACTTACTGAACCTGTGACATTTTGTTTCTTTTGTATACCGTAACCTATCACTACTACTTCACTTAAGGCATTATGCTGGCTGTCCGGTTTACCCAGTGTGTTGTTATTTTGCCCCCTTATCATTATCTGTTTCTCTTTATTTGCTGCAGGCGGGGCTGCAAAATTCCGATGGTGTTCGGTGCGCTCAGCCTGTATGACCGGTGCAGCAGCGGGAATGCTACTATCCATATCGGGTACTCTTCTGCTGACGGAAGGAACTGTTTTATCTGCCGCCTGGTTTTTGGCGTAGGGTACTATTTTATCCGCTGCTTCAGTTGCCGGCTCCTGTTTTGCCATTTGCTTTTCGACAGTTACAGGTTTAGCGGGTGTTGGAGGAGTAATTTTTTGGGCAAGATGATCGGCATTTGCCGGCGACGGTGCGGTGTCTCCATGTTCGGAGAATGCGGGTGCTGCTTCCTTCGCAGAATTGGATGTATTTACGCTGGCAATGGGTGTTTTCTGTTGCTGCTCCCACAGGAACCAGCCTGCAGAAAACATCAGCAGCAAAATGGCTGCCGCAGCAGCTATGCGATAAAACATAGGGCGGATGCTGCCTCTGGAGGCAATTCTTTCAGACAATCTGGCGGCAAGGTCTTCCTGGTGAGTGGTTTGTGCCGGCGGGTGCAAGGCATAGCCTTCCAGCGCATCAGCCAGGAACGGGTCGTCCAGGGCCTGACGTTCCAGGGCATGCATGGCTTTATCGTCCAGCTCTCCCGCCAGGTATTGGCGGATGAGTCCGGCGAGTTCTTCCGGTTTAATATGTGGCCGCTTGTCAGTCATCTTGTTGTTCCATACATATTTTCAGGTTTCGCTTTCCGTTCTGGATGTAGCTTTTCACCTTATTCATTTCGTATCCGGTGATAACGCTCACTTCCCGGTAGCTCTTTTCCTTCAGGTAAAACAGGTCTACGCTGCGTTTTTGTTCTTCCGGCAAGGTTTCCAGGCATTTTTCCATGCTCTGCAGGTTATCTTCCAGTGATACGCCGTTTTCATGATGCCCGTTTTCCCCGTTTTCCACAATAGGGTGATCATCAATAGACACCTGGCGGGATTCCTTATTTTTCATCGCCCGCAGCTTCATTAAGCAATGATTGCGGGCAAGTACATGCAGCCAGCTTTTAAAATTCTGGACTTCATGTTGCTTCAGTTTTATAATTAACTCTTCAAAGATCTGCATTACTGCATCTTTGCTGGCTTCTTCATCAAAATATCTCAGGCATACGCCATATACCAGGTTCATATAACGCTGGTAAAGGGCTGCAAGAAAATCCAGTTTGCCGGTGGTTTTAAACTCCCCGATCAACCAGGTATCATCTGCATCCTGCATGATATTTTGTTGGATAAAAGACATTTGCAGCTGCTATTCGCTTGTGGTCTTAGCTTTTAGGATGATATTGATTTATCAAGTCAACAATACTATTATTATTATTTGAATATTATAAGATGAAAATAAGAAAGCACCGGGAAATTCCGGTGCTTTCTCTTATAAATTCTCATAATTACTGTTAGTGTCTGAAGTGACGCATACCGGTCATTACCATTGCCATATCATGTTCTTTACAGAATTCGATGGAGTCATTATCCCTCATAGAGCCACCGGGCTGGATCACCGCGGTAATGCCATGTTCGTGTGCAATGCTTACACAATCGTTGAAGGGGAAGAATGCGTCAGAAGCCATTGCTGCGCCTTTCAGATCGAAGCTAAACTGGCCGGCCTTCTCAATAGCGTGGCGCAGTGCATCGATGCGGGAAGTCTGACCACAACCTTTACCAATCAGCTGCTGATCCTTTACTAATGCGATAGCATTTGATTTCAGGTGTTTGCAAACGATGTTGGCAAATTCCAGATCAGATTTTTCAGCCGGCGTGGCCGGGCGGGCTCCTACTTCATTCCATTCTTTGTAGTTACCATTATCGCTGTCCTGCAGTAAAACGCCGTTCAATACATTTTTAAACATGTATTTGCTCTTTACCGGATGTTTCTGTTCCAGGAGGATGCGGTTCTTTTTGGCCTGTAATACAGTAAGTGCATCGGCGTCAAAGCCCGGAGCGATCAGGATTTCAAAGAAAATTTCGCTGATGGATTCAGCAGTGGCTTTGTCGATTACCTTGTTGGTTACCAGTACGCCGCCAAAAGCGCTTTCCTTATCGCCTGCCAGTGCTGCGTCCCAGGCTTCTTTCAGCGTAGAGCGGGAAGCAATACCGCAAACGTTGGTATGCTTGATCACAGCGAAGGTGGTGGCTTCAAATTCCTGGATCAGCTGGCACGCGCCGTCTACATCCACCAGGTTGTTGAAGGATAATTCCTTGCCATGTAATTTGTTGAAGATTTCGTTGAGGTTACCATAGAAAACGCCGCGCTGATGTGGGTTTTCACCATAACGGTTCACTTGTCCTTCCGGAATAGAGAGCTGGAAGTTTACGCCAGGCTCATTGTTCAGGAAATATTGGGAGATCGCCACATCATAGTGGGCGCAAACTTCAAATGCTTTAGCAGCAAAGGTTCTGCGATCTTCAATGGTAGTAGCGCCGTTGTTATCGGTCAGTACTTTTTCGAGGTCAGCGTATTGATCTTTAGAAGCAACAATCACCACATCTTTGTAGTTTTTGCCGGCTGCACGGATCAGTGATACTCCGCCAATATCAATTTTTTCGATGATGGTTTGTTCTACCGTGGTACTTTTCACTGTTTCCTCAAATGGATACAGGTCAACAATTACCAGGTCTATTTCCGGAATCTGGTATTCCTTCAGTTGTTCCAGATCCTGTGGATTATCGCGGCGGGCCAGAATACCACCAAACACTTTAGGATGCAGGGTTTTAACACGTCCACCCAAAATAGAAGGGTAAGCAGTCAGGTCTTCAACAGCTACACATTTCACACCCAGGTCCTCAATAAATTTTTGGGTACCGCCGGTGGAATAGATGGTAACACCTTGTTCACCTAATTTTTTAACAATGTTCTCCAGGTTATCTTTATAGAAAACGGAGATCAGCGCTGATTTAATTTGCTTTTGCATGAATGGAAAACATTAGAAATTAATAACATAGGCTCCCTGGTCCGGAACCGAAAAGAAGCGCAAAGTTAACACGTAACAATCACTTTTCCATTTCTCAATCCTGAGAATATAAAAACGAGTGTTTCTTGAATAGGTGCAAAGGAGTGTAAACGGCTGTGAAATAACCATTTAAATTTATAAAAATCCCTTATTTTGTCAGCCCTGAATTGTTAATCAATAGTTTTACCCGTTTAAATTAAATCCCTATATGAAAAGAATTATTTTGTTGTTTTCCCTGGTTTCCCTGGTTTGCCTGCTTGGCAGCGCAAAGGCGCAGGTTTTTTGTGATACGGTAATGACCTTTGCCAGAAGTGCCGCACCTATAAACGGAACAAAAATCAGGACTAATCTGCCTTTCAGTAACGGAGTAGAAATGCCTACGATCATTTTGGAAGGCTATAATTATGTAACTGCCGAACCTATTGGGCTAATCATTAATTTTTATGTGTATGCCGGTGTATTTCAGAATACCCGAGTTTCTTCCTTTGGGGCTTATACACCGCGTATATACCTGGCAAATGAGGCTGGTAAAATAATTATTTTTCTTGATAGTAAAGATTACTATCAACGTTTTTCCATCAGAGCGTTTGCCAAGGGGCTTCCCCTGGATATTCCCTCGAGTTATCAGGGATGGAACGTTATTGATGAGGCTATTTTGGCCACTGCTACGCAAAAAACAGAAATTAACTATCTGAATAAATATGCAGGTACTGTATTATTTCCTGGTAACGGCACCTGGAAAAATACCGGACGGGTTGGCATTAATCTTACTGCCCCGCAGGCTCCGTTGCATGTAATAGCGACTGCTGCAGATACTCTTACCTCAAATACCAGAATAGCAGCTATCCTTGGCAATGCCTATAATGAATGGACTACATTTGGTGGGATTACTGCCGGAAGGATTCGTGGTAGCAGCGAGGGTTATCTGGTGCTGGAATCTAATCCATCCGGCTCTGATAAAAGATTGTATCTAAATGCCAATTCTCCGGGTAATATAATCATGGCCGTTGGCGGAGGCAACGTAGGTATAGGTACCGCTGATCCCAAAAGCAACAAATTGGCTGTGGAAGGCACAATTGCCGCCAGAAGGGTAAAAGTAACCCAGGCTAATCCCTGGCCGGATTATGTGTTTGCCGACAACTACACTATAATGCCGCTTTACGAAACCGAAAAGTTTATAAAAGAGCATAAACATCTACCAGATATGCCTTCGGCTAAAGATGTTGCCGAAAACGGTCAGGATCTGGGTGAGATAAACAGAAAGCTGCTGGAAAAAATGGAAGAGATGACATTGCATATGATCCGGATGCAAAAGAAAATTGATCAGCTGGAAAGTCAGATTAAACAGACTCGCTAACCATACCACAGCCTAATTTCTTTCCCCGGCCCCGGAGGTCATAGCTCCGGTCATTATAGGTTGCTCAATTCATAGCCCCCGCCATCAGCATACATTACGCTGATGGCGGCAGATTGGTTGTTCTGCTAAATGAGCAGCAGCCGGGCAATGATTATCCCAAACGCAGGCTATCCTCACTATACAGGTTCTCAATTTTATCTGAACTTCAAAACAAACGCACCCTGCTCTCCAACAGAGTAATACTGCATCCCGGTGTTTTCGCAATCACTTTTCCATTTCTCAATCCTCCACAAACTATTTGAAGCAGCAAAAATGAGTGTTTCAAACGTATAAAAATCACACAATTTCCTGATATCCACAGGTGGATTACGTATTAATAAAATATAATTGGTCTTAAATTTTTCAGGTGGCGCCCGATCCGGCAACGCGCTGTCTATGATCAGTATCCGTTTCCCCTCAAAGCCCAGAAAGCGGCCATATTGCTGAAAAGAAGCAGGTTTGCCTGGATAAGCGCGGAGGTTTGCGCGTGTATTCAGGAGTTGCTGTGCTACAGGTAATTGCCACACACTATCATTACCGGTAAATTGTGCCAGGTTGCCTTTAATACAATCAATTGCCGTATAGGCGGGCACGTTATAAATAATAATACTGCATTGCGAGCGACAAGCCACTATCCAGCTAACACGGGCAATCAGCAATCCCCATATACAAAGAAGCCCCATCCACAAGCCAGGCCGGAATTTTACCATTAGCCACAGCGCCAGTGCCGCGATGAGCAGATAAAGCAGTACGGTTTGAGCCAGTGAACAGTGGATATCCCTGATCACTGCGCCAGGCAACTCTCCGATCCACCTGATACAGCTGTTCATTCCGAGGATCATATATTTCAATGCACTTCCCAGCCAAACGGCCGGAACCCCGAAGGGTGCCAGCAACAGCAGCACTACTTCTCCGTAAATAATTACGGTAGATAAGGGCACCGCGATCAGGTTAGCCGGCAAAAAGTAATTGGGAAACTGGTGAAAGTAAAATAGGCTCACCGGTGTGGTGATCAGTTGCGCCGCCAGCGATACCGCTACCATTTGCCAGAGCCAATCTGCCCATCTGCGTTTCCATTGGAACAGGTGGTAAATGGGCTGGTAAAAAAGCAGGATACTGAGTACCGCGAGGTACGACAACTGAAACCCTGCGTCTACAACAAGGTAGGGATTAAAGCATAGTAATAAGGTAGCCGAAGCTGCCAATGTGTTATAAATGCTGCTATGCCGGTGCAATACAAAACGCCCGATGGTAATGCCTGTAAACATCACCGCAGAACGAAGTACAGAGGCAGATGCGCCGGTGAGTAATGCAAATCCCCACAGCACCATCAAAATGATCACAGCTTTGGTAATATGCAGCCAGCGATGTGCCGGCAGCCATTGCAGCAACCATAATAAGGTACCATACAACAGGGCAAGATGCATCCCCGAAATGGCAATAACGTGTACAATGCCGGTATTACTGTAGCTCTGCACTACATCCCGGTCGAGGTCCTGGCGGTAGCCAATAAGCAACGCTTCCGCCATACCGGCTTCTGGTCCGTTTCCGATATATTTCTTCAGGTTATGCAGGCAATAATCCCTTGCCCGCAGCAATAACCTGCGTACCGGGTGCCCGCGATTATGCGGTAACCGGTAAAAATCTCCGGTACGGAGATACAGCTGCTGGTAAACCTGTTGCGTTACCATGTATTGCTGATAATTAAATGCACCGGGGTTGCCGTTTGACTTGATAGATTCAGGCCGTTTCCGGGCAATTAATTCATCTCCATAGTGAAGAGCAGGCGTAAGACTGTCCTTGCCCGTATAAAGCAATAAACAGCCCTTTACGGGCATCCATTCGCCCTTTCTGCAGATAGCTATTACCTGTGCTGTGGTTTTAAAGGAATGGGGCTTTTCCTGTGGAGGTTCATTTATACGCAACAGGTAAAACGGCGTGTCTGTAGTACATCTATCATAAAACCCTTTACTGTGGCGGATATCAGCATTACATAACAACAGACCGCCGCAACAGCCGATCAACATAAAAAGAAGTATTCCCGGTAGCCAGGCGGCGGCAAACCGCCATTGCAGCGGTAGAAAACGAAACGCTGATATACCTGTCATACAACAGCAGATCAATACCATATACAAAACAGGATACACCGGGACATACAGCTGAAGGGTTATCCCAGCCAGTAACGGTATAACGATACGCAGAAAAGGCGCACGCTTCCAGCACATCACAACAAACAATGTAGATTCAAATTCCATGTAAGGGTTAACTTTATCGGGTAAACAAACCTCGCATTTATATGCAGCAAAAGCGTTTTGGAAATGTTAAAAAGGAGGATATTTTAGCCGATAATATTTATATATGATAACATGAGAACTTTCACTTTACACAAATAAATCCCGGCAAATCACACAAGATTAACTTCTTTTTAAAGTATTAATAATCAATATTTATTATATTATATATAATATCATCTGTTATTGATTAGTTAACATCTCTTTTAAATATAATATTATTTGTAAACTGCATTACCGGTCACGCTATATGAATTGTATCAAGATTCAATAGTCGTGTCTTTAATGGTTATTTTGAGGGAAAAGAAGGAGCCTGATTTTTATCAGGCTCTGTTCATTTAGCAGATAAATCGATTTATACATAAAAAAGCCCTTCCGGCGTACACCGGAAGGGCTTTTTTTATTTGGTTCCTTCACAGGAAGCTATTTGCTCAGATACATACTCTTTTCCTTGAACAGCTGCCTGAAATATGGATCACGCAGATCCTTGATAAAGCGGATCGCTTCTCCTGTAGATTTCATTTCAGGTCCGAGCTCCTTATTTACACCCGGGAACTTATTGAAAGAAAACACCGGCTCCTTGATGGCAAAACCTGTGAGGTTCTTTACAATGGTAAAGTCCTTCAGCTTATTGGCGCCTATCATCACCTTAGTGGCAATGTTCAGGTAAGGTACCTGGTAAGCTTTGGCAATAAACGGTGTAGTACGGGATGCACGCGGATTGGCTTCTATCACAAATACATTACCATCTTTAATGGCAAACTGAATGTTGATCAAACCACGGATATCAAGTGCACGTGCAATCTTTTCCGCATAATACTCCATAGTGGTTACTTCGATGGGCGACAGGTTGAAAGCCGGCAGCAACGCATGGCTATCGCCACTGTGGATACCCGCTGGTTCAATATGCTCCATCACACCCATTACATGGAAGTCAGTACCATCAAAAATACCATCTATCTCCGCCTCCTGGCAACGATCCAGGAAGTGATCAATCAATATCTTGTTACCTGGAAGATGTCTGAGCAGGCTCAGTACAGATTCTTCCAGTTCTTCTTCATTGATAACAATCCTCATACGCTGACCACCTAATACATAGGAAGGACGTACCAGCACCGGGTAACCCACTTCTTTCGCCACATCAATAGCGTCGTCTGTGTTGTAGGCGGTACCATACTTAGGATAAGGAATACCCAGTTCTTTCAGCATGTCGGAGAAACGGCCGCGGTCTTCCGCAATATCCATGTTGTCAAAGGATGTACCTATGATCTTCACACCGTTTGCTTCCAGGCGCTTCGCCAGTTTCAGCGCAGTTTGCCCGCCCAGCTGAACAATCACGCCTTCCGGTTTTTCCAGCTCCACAATTTCCCAGAGGTTTTCCCAGAACACCGGCTCGAAGTAAAGCTTATCCGCCATATCGAAATCGGTTGATACCGTTTCCGGGTTACAGTTCACCATGATCGCCTCATACCCGCAATCCTGGATGGCCTGCAAACCATGCGTACAGCAGTAATCAAACTCAATACCCTGACCAATCCTGTTGGGACCGGAACCGAGTACAATGATCTTTTTCTTATCGGAAGAAATACTTTCGTTTTCTGTATCGAAAGTAGAATAGAAGTAAGGCGTTTTTGCTTCAAACTCAGCGCTGCAGGTATCTACCATTTTAAAGGTACGGCGGATACCAAGCTCCTTACGTTTAGCGTATACTTCATCTTCATCGCAATCGCCAAACAGGATAGCCAGCTGCGCATCAGAGAAGCCCATTTTCTTGGCGTCTCTCAGCATATCAGCGGAAACAGTCTGCAGATCAAGCTCCAGCAATTGTTTTTCCAGGTTAACGATATCCTGGATCTGGTGCAGGAACCAGCGATCAATAAAGGTGAGCTGGTGAATATGTTTTACCGATACTCCCGCCATCAAAGCATCTTTGATACGGAAGATACGATCCCAGGTTGGACGTTTTAGTTTCTCGATCAGCTGCTCGCTCTTCATGAGTGATTTACCGTAGTAACCCAGTCCCAGTGCATCGTTTTCGAGGCTCTGACAGGCTTTCTGCAGGGCTTCAGGGAAAGTACGTCCTATAGACATTACTTCTCCTACTGACTTCATCTGCAATCCTAAAGTATCATCAGCTCCTTTGAATTTATCGAAGTTCCAGCGCGGCATTTTAACGATCACATAATCCAGTGCTGGTTCAAAGAAGGCAGAAGTAGTTTTGGTGATCTGGTTTTCCAGTTCATCCAATGTATAACCAATAGCGAGTTTCGCAGCAATTTTTGCAATCGGGTAACCGGTTGCTTTGGAAGCCAGTGCAGAAGAACGGCTTACGCGGGGATTGATCTCAATGGCAATCAGCTCTTCGTTTTCAGGATTGAGGGAGAACTGCACGTTACAACCACCGGCAAAGTTGCCGAGGTCGCGCATCATCACCATCGCTTTGTTACGCATGTCCTGGAAAGCAGTGTCGCTCAGGGTCATGGCAGGTGCCACCGTAATGGAATCACCTGTGTGGATCCCCATCGGGTCGAGGTTTTCCACGGTACAAATGATAACAACATTATCATTCTTATCACGCAACAATTCCAGTTCATATTCTTTCCATCCCAGTACGGCTTTTTCCACCAGTACCTCATGGATCGGAGACGCTTTCAAACCACGGTCCAGTGCTTCATCCAGGTCTTCCTTGCTGTGTACAAAACCACCACCGGTACCACCCAGTGTGAAAGAAGGACGGATTACCAGCGGAAATCCGATTTCCTGGGCGAACTCTTTCCCTTCCAGGAAGGAGTTGGCTGTTCTGGCAGGCGCTACTGGTATTCCCAGCTGGATCATCCACTGACGGAACTGTTCGCGGTCTTCCGCCTTATCAATGGCTTTGATGTCTACTCCAATCAGGCGAACGTTATTTTTTTCCCATATTCCCAGTTCGTCTACTTCCTTACAAAGGTTCAGCGCAGTTTGGCCTCCCATAGTAGGTAATACGGCATCTATCTGGTTTTCTTCCAGAATCTGCTCAATGCTTTCCACGGTCAGCGGCAGCAAATAAACCTTATCGGCCATCATAGGATCCGTCATGATGGTAGCCGGGTTGGAATTAATCAAAATCACTTTAATCCCTTCTTCCCGCAGCGAACGTGCTGCCTGGGAACCGGAATAATCAAATTCGCAAGCCTGACCAATAATAATGGGTCCAGAACCGATAATGAGTACAGATTTGATAGATGAGTCTTTTGGCATTTGTGTAATCTATTGAAAATGAAAAACCAAATTGATCTTTCTGCCGTATGAGGGAACAAAAAAATCGTGCAAAGTTACGGGATTTGAAGTTTATAAACGGAAATAAATTTTGTTTGGGGAGAAGATTTTTTTTGGAGACGAATAAATATAGGTAGTTTTATATGTTGATTTTATATTATTCAATACCCAAATACCGATGTTATGGAAACACCAGATGACAGGTATGATGAAACAGAAGAAGATCGAAGAGAGGAAGAAGATGCTCCGGTAAAAATTTACCGGAAGTATGGCAGAGGGATCATGAATTTTATTTCCGGCGATAGAAATCAACCTATCTGGAGCTGAGCTAACAGCAAAAAAACGGTCTTATAATTTCCCGTATAAATACTTATCATGATCTCATCTTATTCTCCTAACTTTATCATCCGCAGTTAAAAATACTGCGCAGCAACCCCAAAAAGACTGGTACTAAATCCTACATCAGCCCTGCCCGCAGGGAATTCTTCTTTTATTTTATATTTAAACACCCAAAAAAATCAAACGTCATGCGTACAGCTGAAATTCATTATGGCGACAATGGCCACGTAGATGTTGCCGTTCCTAAAGGCACCAAAATGGAAGATATCGCCAAACTGCAATCTATGGTGATCAAACAAATCAATCCCCGCGGATGCCAGGCATGCTTATCCGGCGTTCACTTTAACATCCGGGAAAAACTGGAACAGGTGATCAAAGTGGATCTGGATAAAATGGCTGTCATCAAAGACATTGCTGTCAAACAACATTAATGCAGGATGCCGTCCCGGTAACGCCGGGACGGCTCTTAAAACCTCCTCACCATGTCACAAGTATTATCAATAGCCAGGGTGGGCCATCTTTATCAGCAAACTATTCCGCAGCTGGGCGTAGGGCTCCTCTACAACCCTTCGCTGGAACTATACCTGGACGCATGCCCAGGTATTTGCGATTACGTTGAAATCATCCCTGATATGTTCTGGACGGATCACGGGAACAATGCACCGCAACGGTTTGAAGAAATTGAATCGTGGATGAAAGTGCTGGATAAAATAGCTGCCACATATCCTTTAACTTCTCACAATATCTCCTACTCTCTCGGCAGTGCGGGCATCTTCGATAAAACCTATCTCCATAAAATGAAAGAATGGCACGAACGCTATCGCTTCAAATGGCATAGTGATCACCTCTCATTCGTGAAAGTGCATAACGAACAACAGGAAGAACACAATGCCGGACTCGCCGTACCGGTACCATATGATTATGAAGTGCTGGATATGATCGGTGGCCGCATCAATGCTATCAAACGCTCCATCAACACGCCTTTCCTGGTAGAAAACAATGTGTACTTCATCGACCTGCCCGAACAGGAACTCAGCGAAACAGCCTTTCTCAATGAGCTGTCAAGCGATACTTCCTGCGGCCTGCTGCTGGATATCCATAACGTATATACGAATGCGGTGAATCATCATTTCGATGCAAAAGCATTTATTGCACAGCTGGAACTGGATAAAGTCATCGAAATCCACATTGCCGGCGGAAACGAAATGGCCGGCATGTACACCGACTCCCATGCAGGGCCCTGCCCGCCGGAAGTATGGGAATTACTCGATTATACGTTACCGTTAGTACCCAACTTATGCGGTATCACTTTTGAGTTTCATGAATCTTATTTTCACCTGCTGCAATTTGAAGGCGTTACCCGTGAGTTGAACAGGGCAAAAGCAGCCTGGAACCTTTATCATACCTGAAACTATGTCACTCTTATCTTTTCAGAAAGCACTCACAGACCTGATTGCCTCCCCGCAATTATGCCTGCAGCTGCGGAATGATCCGCCAACAGTATTATCACGGTACGATCTTACCAGCCGCGAACAACGACGGTTGCAAACAGTAGTATACCAGCAGGGCATGTCGGTAAGCTGTACCCTGTACAGGGTAAACAGGATCACGCCCATTTATACCATGCTTCCGTATACCTGCTTTTTATTGGGTGAACAACTGATGCCGGTAATTGAAGTGTTTTGGGCCATCGACAACCGTTCAGATCTGCAATTCAAAAGGGAGATCAACATCTTTGGTGAATTCCTGTTACAGAAATTACTAAACGGGGAGATTGTAAATCCTTACCTGCGGGAAATTGTAGTGATGGAACTGGCGATGAATGAATTGAAATTTTTACCGCGGGAGTTATTGATGGAAACAGGAGATGATGAAACAAGTATACATCCGCTGGTGCGGCTGGTACCATTTGATCATCCGCCGGAACCCTTGCTCACGGCCCTTGCCGGCATGAAATTACCTGAGCGGGAAGAAGATACCGGCGAATACTGGCTGATGCTCGATCACCGGGAAGAAGAACTTTCTTTCCGCGCGCTGCCCCGCAAAAACGGCGCAGCGGCGGTAGCAGGATTATAATTTGATCCTGGACGACATGACCGCTATAGCGGCGCCCATTACGGCAATCATCGTAAAGGCCACGCCAAGATTGGTAGCCTGCGCTACAAACCCAATCAACGGAGGACCAAAAAGAAATCCGAAATAACCGATAGTAGATACGGTGGCTAACGCCATTCCCGGTGGCAGTTTAGTAGATCTGCCCGCAGCACTGTATACCAACGGTACTACTGCAGACACGCCCGCACCTACCAGCATGAAGCCCAGCATAGCCGGAACGAAGTATGGGAAAATAACGGCTACCAATAAGCCGCTGGCAGTAAGGCCGCCGCTTATCAGCAACATCTTTTTAACGCCCAGCCGTGTAGTCAGGTAATCGGCCACAAAACGTCCGGATGCCATTGTACTCATGAAGGCCGCATAGCCGGCGCCGGACCATCCTTCCCTTACCTGTATCACCCTGCGGAAATATACCCCGCTCCAGTCAAACATTGTACCCTCGCAAATCATAGAGCACATCGCAATAATTCCAAGTGTAAACAGGAAGGCATCCGGTTTGCCAAATAAAGAAGGGGCATTGTTTTCATTGGTTACGCGTACTACCAGCCGGTTCATGGTAATGACAATAAGTATCCAGGAAACTGCGGTAATAATTAAAAAGTGATACACCGGGGCCAGGTGCAAACCTGTCATCCAGGTACCAAAAGCCGCCCCGGTAAAACCCGCTACACTCCACAATCCGTGAAATGAAGCCATAATAGAACGGCCATACATGGCTTCCACGCCTACTGCCTGTGTGTTCACCGCAATGTTGGCGAGATTACCGAAAAAGCCAAAGAATACCAGGAATACGCTTAACTCCCAGGAAGTATGCGCCAGTCCGAGCACCGGCAGCACCGCCGCATACGCTACAGCTGCAATCAGCAGTATCTGGCGGCTGCCGTATTTCGATACCAGGATGCCGGCAACCGGAAGGGAAATAATAGAACCTACCGGAAGTGCCAGCAGCACGCTTCCCAGCCCGGCGTCATTTAGGTTTAATGCCAGCTGAATATCCGGAATGCGGGAGGCCCAACTGGAAAAACATAGTCCGGTTAAAAAAAACAAGGCGCTCACTGCAATGCGTGTAGCTCTTTTATTAATCATTACTATCGATAGATCGTGTAACATCTTCGGTCAGATAAAAGTTAAATTGATCAGATTACCTGTATTCCCAGGTTAATATACGGTTTCAGCGATGGCAGATCCGGATCGTCTGTAATAATGGTATCCAGGCCTGTAATATCGCATACTTTAAAAGGTTCTGCCGTACCCATTTTATCACTGGTAGCCAGTGCAATGGTTTTGTTGGCAGATTCCACCATGACGCTTTTCACATCGGCTTCGCCAAGATCCAACCCTGTTACGCCTGCATCCGGATGTAAACTGCAGATGCCCAGGAAGCAGATATCCGCCCGCATTTTCTCCAGCATACGGATGGTATCCATTCCACCGGCTGTTTGGGAATCCTTACCAATGAGCCCGCCGGTGAAAATTACTTCAATCACGGGATGCTCTATCAGCTGCGCCACTATAGGTACGCTGTTCGTAATAACGGTAATATGAAGATTGGAAGGAAAGAGTTTGGCCAGCATTAAAGTAGAAGTACCTCCATCGAGAATAATGGTTTGCCCGTTATGCAGGTAGGCCAGGGCCTTGGTGGCAATATGTTTCTTATCATCCTCATGATATACGATACGCTCCTTAAAAGAATAAGGATTTGGTGAATGTGGAATGGCGCCTCCCCTTACTTTGATCAGCTGCCCGTTTTGCGCCAGGGATTCGAGGTCCCTCCGCACCGTGTCTTCCGATACCTGTAAGTCGCTGCTAAGCTCTGTTTGCAGCACTTTATGATCTGTTTGCAGCTTTTTGAGAATATAATCCAGCCTTTCCTCTCTCAACATGCTCATGCTATTTTATGCAATATTATGAAAGATTATGCAATAATTTGCAAAATATCGCATAACTTTGCAAAAAACAGCAAAATATGGCAAGAATAGCAATCGACATGGACAATGTAATGGCAGACCTTACCCAACATCTGCTGGACGTATACGCAAAGGAATATGGCGAAGTAATAGATCCGGAGCGTTTGAACAACATCCCGGAAGGCAGCGCTTTCCCGGAAGGTGTAGCCATGAAAATACTGAGTGCCCCGGGATTTTTCAGGGGGATACCGGTAATGGCCGGCAGCCAGGAAGTAGTAAAAGCGCTGGCAGAACAACACGAGGTTTTCGTGGTATCTGCAGCTATGGAATTCCCCCTGTCACTGGCGGAAAAACATGCGTGGCTGAATGAACATTTCCCTTTTATCAGTTGGAAAAACGTCGTATTCTGCGGCTCCAAAACCATTGTGGAAGCAGACTACATGATTGATGATCACGATAAAAACCTGTGTTCCTTTAAAGGAACACCACTGCTGTTTACAGCACCGCACAACTTACCCCTTACAGATTACAAACGGGTAAATAACTGGGAAGAAGTAGCTGAATATTTTGCGCTCAGTCCTGTAAAAAACGAAAACCAATTGCTGGCTGTCAACTAAAAGCCGGCAATTATCCGGGCTTACCTGGCTTCCAGGGTATTGATCTTTTTTTCAAGGGTATTTACTTTACGGGCATATTGTTGCACCTCCATACATTTGTCCAGGTAGGCTTCTACCCAGTTAACTCCCTGCTTCAGGGCTTGTGGGTCTGTGAAGCAGCCGGGGGATAATTGCAGGTGCTCCTTCAACAGTTCCAGCTGCGCATGGCTGAATTGTGCGGTGTCCAGCCATTCATGTATTTCATCTGATGATAAATGCAGCAGCGCTGCCAGTTGCTTATCTTTTATTTTCTGCTTCGCAAGATATAACTGCAGCAACTCGCCCTGATGCCACGTATTTCCTTCCAGTGAATTCCAGTGGTAAAAATCCTCCAGTGTAACAGGAACGGCTTCCAGCAAAAGATCCAGCTTTTCTCTTTTGATAGACGCCTGTGAAAAATAACGATACAAACCCTGCGGGGTTAGTTTAACTTTCCTGGCATAATGCAGAATCACAATTTCCTTATGCCTTAATATACGCCGCAACCTGGCGCCTGCGTGAACATAATATGGAACTGACATTTATACAACTCCTGTTTTGATGAAGAATGGGGTGTATACAAATATAATACTTTTCTATTCTCAAAACAGGGGTTTACCTCTTGAATTTTAAAGCAAACCGGTTAAAAACTATCAACAAATATCATTATAACAAACAGGGCGGCAATTTTTAATTGTTTTGTTTGCGGAAAGCTGCCAGTTCTTTCTTTATCTGTAACAACTCATCTTTCAGCGCAGCATGACTTTTCAGCAATTGTGTATATTCTTCCAGCTGTTTATAATATTTTTCCCTCAACAACATCATTTCCTCGCTATCCGTATTCCGGGCTTCCTGCACGGTACCCGGATTAAGAAAGCCATCCACACTCATATCCAACCCTTTCACTACCCTGTCCAGCTCATCAGGTGAAAAGTTTTCTTTCTCAAATAAATTATACATCGTGCGGCGACTCATATCCAAACGGCCGGCCAGCTTACTTTTATTCAGCCCTTTCTCTGCAATAATATGCTGCAAACGTTCCCCGTAATGTATACTTTTACCATTCGTTAATTGCATGGCGCCGTTCCATCTCATAAACTCCTCGGGGGTTATACCAATAAGGGCGCAAAAACGTTCCATCGTGGCGCGTTTCATGTCACTTTTCCGCAAGTGATAATGAGCGATTTGATTTGTAAAACCGGCCATAGTGGCGAAATCAACAATCTTTATTTTCTTCTGCTTCAAGATCTGTTTCAACCGGTGTCCCATGTGTATCAGGCTCGACTGCATCCCTTTTCATTTTAAATTATGATGCTACATACAGGATGACCTGTTGTATTATCGTATAATTTAACAATTAATATTTCATTCTGTAAATAAAAATATCAATTTAACGAAAAAAATATAAGTCCGTAAGTAGCCCTGGCCAACAAATACCCGTACTAACTATAAAGGGTATACGCAAAAAGATAACAAGAAATATTTATCGATTTAACAGCGCTGAAATCAGAATGATAATAAGCAGGATTATTGTGTAAACGATACACAGCATTTATAGAATAACGAATCATAAACAAAAGGGTAATAATTCTCTCAAACCCGCTACTATAAACAGTTACATCATTCCATATTTTTTTTAAAGAAAGTAAAGTTTTATAATTATAAATTGCATGATTATAAATATATTTGCTTACACCTTAAAGTAACTTTAAAACATGTTCTACTATTCCGACAATTCATTTGTTAACCATATCCAATCATTCTGAAAACAATACCCACTATGAGCAAAGAACCAATAAATGTGCTACTTGACATTCATACCAAACTTTCCAGTCTTCCTGTACTGTTCAGGGAGAAAGTATGTGAAGAATGCAACTGGAGTACACCCACATTTTATCGCAAGATGCGCGGAAGAGATAAGCCAAATCCAAATGAGAAAGGAAAAATCATTCCGGCACTCAGCAATGCGGAAAAGCAACGAATCATTGAAATTATGGAAGAAGTATTTGCATCCGGCGAAGATGACCTGGAAAAATACCGGAAACCTTCCAAATGATCACTGTTGCCTTTCATCCCGCCGTTTGTAGAAACATCTTCCGTAAAAGTAATCAAGCGCCGTAAAGCCTTGTTCCCCACCCCGGGCAAACAAGGCTTTACTTTTAATAGCATCGCCTCCGGCGATGGCGGATTTTGTCTTTCTCAGGATTACGCTGATTTTATTGATTTTACTTTTTAGGATTTTAGCATTCGCTGGTGCTGCCGGTTTTTATCAACTAAGTTTTTCTTTTTAAAACTAAATTCTTAGTTTTAAAGATAAATACAACTTCTTATGCAACGGACGACACAGTGGTTAATCAGCCTGCTTCTACTAATTACTATTCCTTCTGCCGCACCGGCACAGGAATCTATCGACCGCACACAGCTGATGGAATATCTCCAGAACCAGCAGTATGATGCCGCCATCGGCTACCTGCAGCCACGTGTACAGGAAAATAATATCGCGCAGCTGTCTCTCCTGGCATATACGTATTACCTGTCAGGAAAAACAAGAGACGCCATGATCCACTATGAAAAGGTATTGGCGCTGGACAGTAATAATATACCGGCACATCAGTACCTTGCCAGTATCAGCATGCAACTGGAAAGCCCCCTGCCCGCCATTTTTCACTACCGGCAAATTGTACGGCTGCAACCCGCCAATGCCACCGCATACAAACAACTCAGCTTCGCCTGCTTTGCAGCACAACAGCCGGATACCGCCTTTATCTACCTGCAAAAAGCATATACGCTCAATCCGGCAGATCCCAGGGTAACCGCACGCCTCGGGGAAGAACTGATCGAAAAACAACAATATCCGCTGGCAGACAGCATCCTGCGCACCTTTCTGAAAACAGATTCCCTTCAGCCCACCGTTATCATGACTGCCATCAGATCGGCCTGGTTCCTGAAAAACTATACCCGCTGCACCGACCTCGGTACGCAACTGATGCGCATGAATATCCTGTCGCCCAATACCTTCAGCATTGTTGCTGCCGCCTGGTATACGCTCAAACAATACCGGCAATGCATCGGCGTATATGAATACCTCCTGGCCAATAAAAGCCAGTCTGAAACCATTATGTATTACGCAGCCCTCGCATACACAGCATTAAAAAACTATACTGCCAGCAATGAACTGCTGCAAACCTGCATCGACATGGCCACCCCGAAAAGCCTGGATAGCTACTATAGTGGAAAATCCACCAACTACGAAGGACTCCGCCAATACAAATCAGCCGTCGCTAACCTGGATACGGCTTACTACTTTTTTCACCAACCCCTGCGCCAATACAGTATTGGCCGCATTTACGAGGTACATCTCCACAATAAACCCCTTGCTACCCGTTACTATAAACGCTACCTGCAACTGGGCGACCCCACCAACCCCCAGGAAGCAGCTGTTTACAAATACCTCCGCTCCTATGTTGAAAAATAATCTGCTTTTTATATGATTTTTTAGATTATTTCTACCAAACCATCTGGTTTTTCTTAAATTTAAAGCCCGTTAGGAAAATGCTTGTACTTAACCAATAAACAATTACGGTGCTATGTCGTACCCATACCAGATCAAGAGTATCGAAGATTATCAGCAGGCTTATCAACAGAGTGTTATTGACCCGGAAGGCTTCTGGGCCAATGTAGCAGACCATTTTTACTGGCGTCGCAAATGGGACAAGGTATTGGACTGGAATTTTAAAGACCCGGAAATCAAATGGTTTACCGGCGCAAAACTAAACATTACAGAAAATTGCCTGGATCGCCATCTGGGCACACTGGGCAATACTCCCGCCATTATCTGGGAGCCCAATGATCCGGAAGAACACCACCGCATTATTACGTACCGCGACTTGTACAACAAAGTTTGCCAGTTTGCGAATGTGCTGAAAAACAACGGCGTTAAAAAAGGCGACCGCGTATGCATTTACATGGGCATGATCCCGGAACTGGCTATCGCCATCCTGGCCTGCGCCCGTATTGGCGCCATTCACTCGGTAGTATTCGGAGGATTCAGTGCACAATCTATCGCCGACCGGATACAGGATGCACAGTGCAGCCTGGTGATTACCTGCGACGGCGCCTATCGCGGCGCAAAGGATATCCCGCTGAAATCCGTTATGGACGATGCACTGATGGCATGTCCATCTGTAAAAAAAGTAATTGTATGTACCCGCACCCGCACCCCGGTAAGTATGCTGAAAGGCAGAGACCTGTGGTGGGAAGATGAAATAAAACAGGTGGAAACAATGGGCAACCCGCCCTGCCCGGCTGAAGAAATGGATGCAGAAGATCTCCTCTTCATCCTCTATACTTCCGGCTCCACCGGCAAACCCAAAGGCGTGGTACACACCTGCGCCGGCTACATGGTATATGCCAACTACACCTTTGTAAATACCTTCCAGTACCAGCGCGGCGAAGTATATTTCTGTACCGCAGATATCGGCTGGATCACCGGTCACAGTTACATTGCCTACGGTCCGCTCAGCGCAGGCGCCACCACCCTCATGTTTGAAGGGGTGCCTACCTATCCGGATGCTGGCAGGCTGTGGGAAATTGTAGATAAATTCCGTGTAAACACCTTATATACCGCACCAACAGCCATCCGCAGCTTAATGAGCTATGGCCTCGGCCCCGTTAATCATAAAGACCTCAGCTCACTCAAAAAACTGGGCAGCGTAGGAGAACCGATCAACGAAGAAGCATGGCATTGGTTTAAAGATAATATCGGCAAGGGTAAATGCCCCATTGTGGATACCTGGTGGCAAACGGAAACCGGTGGTATTATGATCACCCCGATTGCCGGCATCACCAAAGAAAAACCAGGATACGCCACCCTGCCACTGCCGGGTGTACAACCTATCCTGGTAGACGAAAACGGGAAAGAACTCAAAGGCAACGGCGTAAGCGGTAACCTCTGCATCAAGTTCCCGTGGCCCGGTATGCTGCGCAGCACCTACGGCGACCACGAACGCTTCCGCAAAACCTATTTCTCTACCTACGAAAATCTCTACTTCACCGGCGACGGCTGTATGAGAGATGAAGACGGCTACTACAAAATTACCGGCCGCGTGGACGACGTACTCAATGTAAGCGGTCACCGTATCGGTACCGCAGAAGTGGAAAACGCCATCAATATGCACGCCGGCGTAGTGGAAAGCGCCGTGGTTGGGTATCCTCACGATATTAAAGGCCAGGGCATTTATGCTTATGTGATCACCGAACGGCTCACACATGATCCCGAACTGACTAAAAAAGATATCGCGCAAACAGTGGCCCGCATCATTGGCCCCATTGCAAAACCAGATAAGATACAGATCGTAAGCGGTTTGCCTAAAACCCGTTCCGGCAAAATCATGCGCCGCATTCTGCGCAAAATTGCTGAAAACGATATGGACAACTTAGGCGACACCTCTACCCTGCTGGATCCTGGTGTGGTAGACGAAATCAAGAAAGGAAAACTGTAACATATTCCGGAGCTATTTAAAAATAAAGGGATGCAGGATAACTCCGCATCCCTTTGTTATACATGATTATACAATGAAGCGTTTCTTCAAAAGGCTGGCCTGGACCTGCGTGGTTCTTTTCATATTACTCAATATCATCGGGGCCTTTCACGCCTGGAAGTTCACCCACTTTTATGAAGACGGCGGCCGCAGGAACAAGCTCCCGGAACAAATGAGCACCGGTGAAAAAATAAAAACCATCCTGTTTGGCGTACGCATCGCCAAATCCGCTACTACCAGTTTTCCATCGGTACCTTATGAAACCGTGCTGCTGCACACCGCCGGCGGACTCCGGCTGGAAGGCTGGTGGATCCCGGCCAAAGCAGCTAAAGGCACCGTCATCCTGTTTCATGGTTATAACGGTAATAAAGGTTCGCTGTTTCCGGAGGCGGACCGTTTCCGCTCACTGGGCTACCATACTTTTTTACTGGATTTCCGCGCCCACGGCAATAGCGAAGGATATACCTGCAGCGTGGGCTACAAAGAAGCAGAAGATGTAAAACTGGCCTGGGACTACGTAAAAGAAAAAGGCAACCAGCCCATCATCCTCTGGGGCGTAAGTATGGGCGCTGCCGCTATTTTAAAGGCTGTTCCTGAATACGGACTCACCCCAAAGCAACTGATCCTCCAGTGCCCGTTTGCCACGCTTACAGACGCCGTAAAAAGCAGGATGCGCTCCGTTCACCTGCCGGCATTTCCATTTTCACAGATCCTTACCTTCTGGGGAGGAATAGAACAAGGCTTCCGGGGCGCGGGCTTTAAGCCGGAAAGCTACGCCCGTCAAATACATATGCCGGTATTATATTTCTACGGGAAACAGGATATCCGGGTAATGCCACAAGAAACACAGAAGGTATTTTCCCACCTGGGTACCCGGCAAAAAAAGCTGTATATCTTCCCTGATGCCGGACACCAGTCGTTTTGCGGCAAAGATTCCACAGCCTGGATGAGGGAAGTCACCGCTTTTCTGCAACAATAAAAAAGCGCGCACCATACGAGTGGAGCGCGCTCTTCACAGGATCTGACCCGCCGTTTATATTTGAGTCATGATGCAGTATTACTGCATCACTAGATGCCGTACCTGTTTATAGTGGGGGCTAAATTACAACGTGCAACTGCCGCCGGAAGTCACTCCAAAATAATCAGCAAAAACCTTACCGGCGAATAACCACCGGGGTACCTACTTTGATTACCTCGTACAATTCATTGACATCTGAGTTTTTCATACTGATACAACCCAGTGTCCAGTTAATACGTCCTTCCACATAACTATCCCGGATCCCGGAATTATATTCCACCCCGTGGATACCGATAGCCCCGCCAATACTGGCGCTGGACGATACCATACCCTGTGACTGACGGTCACGGAATTTCTGCCAGGACACCTCGTTGGGATAGTCCAGGAGCATGAACCGGCTCCAGCTTTTATCCACTCTTTTGGTTAAAACATGGAAGGTTCCTTCCGGTGTTCTGCGATCACCTTCAACTTGTTTATCGGTTTGGTCGCGGTTACCAAATACCACCTTGTAGATTTTTCTCAACGTTACGTCTTCGTATACATACAACCGGTAATCGCTTTTATCTATCAGTAGGAAAATTTTATCAGGATCAATGTTGGCAGCATTTAACCTTACACTATACAAATCAGATTCGTTGATAAATCCACTTAGCGGCAGCAGCAACAGAACAGCTACCAACCAGTAATGACAGCACTTCTTCATAGGAGTAATAAATATGCAGATAACGTAGCAGAAGAATAATTTATTGTTTGGGAGATGGGTAGAAAATAGAAAGGCACAAAGCGTAAAACTTTGTGCCTTTCTATTTTATCTGATTTTTTCTTACCGTAATCAGTAGCCGAAGATCTCTTCCAGCGTGAGTTTCTTCACATCGCCATATTTTTTCAGATCGTCCATGCTGATCTTCTTTTCAGAAGCAACAATGCAATAAGTATATGGTTTATGCGCCAGGTTCTCATCGTGGAACTTCTTCACTTCGTCAAAGTTCATTTTGTCGATAGACTCGTACACCTGTTTGCGGATATCCGTATTTAACCCCAGCTTCTGTGCGGCCAGGTAACTGAAAATGATGCCATCGTTGGTGATACGTTCTGTTTCAATATCCTGCTTCATACCTTCCTTGGCGGTTTGCAGCAGTTTATCTGCACGGGGAATATCGTTCAGCAATTCGTTCATCCCTACAATAGCGTCATTCATTTTGTCTGCCTGGCTGCCTACGTAAGCCACTACAGAATAACGCTCGTCTTTTTTATCAGGAGATGCGTAGTAAGCATAGGTAGAATAAGCCAGTGCTTTGGATTCACGGATGGTTTGGAATACCACAGATCCCATACCGCCACCGAAATAACTGTTGAACAGGGTAACTACACCTGTATTGGCCGGATTGTATACCGTTGAATTTCTCAGCCAGTTTACTTCCGTCTGTACCATATCATAATCTGCAAACAGCACCTGGTTTTTGTCCTGGTTATCTTTCGCAAATTTCATGGCTTCCGGTGTAGCTTTAAAGGTGGCTGGCAACGGATGCAGTTTTTTCACATCAGCTGCGGCAGTGGCCAGTGGCTGAGGTCCCCAGTAAATGATGGTATGTTTATAAGCCGGCAGTTCATGTAAAATAGTAACAAGTTCTGATGCGGAAATACCGTCCAGTTCAGCCTGGCTTAACTGGTTGTTAAACGGATTTTTAGCGCCATACATCGCGTAATTTACCACACCTTTCATGATAGCGCCCTTATTCAGTTTACTGTCGGACCGGCCTTTCTGGATACGGCCTTTCAGCGCTGCCAGTGCGTCTTCGTTAGGCTTGCAATTGGCAATCACATGTTCAAATAAGGTAACCGCCTTATCAAAGTTTTCCTGTAAACCACTGATCACTATTGTGGTGTTTTCAGTGGATGCGGATACGCTGAAGTTACAGGCAATGTTATAAAACTCCTTGCTGATCTGCTCAGAAGTATATTTGTCGGTGCTCAGGTATTGCAGGTATTGCGCTGCCAGGGCCAGTTTCTTATTGCTCCAGGTACCCATATCGAAGCGGTAGTACAGGTGGAAAAGGCCATTGTCTTTGTTCTGCACATACATCATATCGGTGTTGCCCACCGCCGTTTTCTGGATATCTTTTTCATAATCCAGCCATTGTGGTTTTACTGGTGTAGCAGGTATAGCGGCCACCTCCTGCAGGAAAGACGATTGTGCTTCCCTGTTTACCTCTACCGGGGTAATGGCGGGCTTCTCCACTTTTTCGATGTTCTTGTCTTCGCCCTTGCGTTTGTAAACAATTACATAGTTATCGTTGAGGAATTTATTGGCGTAGTCAACAATCTGTTTTTTGTTAACCGTACCCATATCATCCACATAGGCCACATCAAATGACCAGTTTTTGCCCCTGCTTTTGATAAAACCATCCATCAGGGCGGTAGCGCGGTTGTTATTGTTTTCCAGGCCCTGCAGTTCGCTCAGTTTGGCGTTATTAACGATGGCTTTCACCAGGGTTTCATCAAAATCTCCTTTCTTCAGGATATCCAGCTGACCCAGTAAAAGTGCTTTTACTTCTTCCAGGGTCTGGCCTTGTTTGGCTTTACCGCTCAGGGAGAAGATGGAATAGTCTTTCAGGCCAAGTACACTTACGCTGGCGTTCAGTACTTTCTGCTGTTTGTTGATATTGAGATCCATCAAACCGGCTTTACCATTCTGGAGAATGGAAGAGAGTACACCCAGTACCAGATTGGATTTGGTATCGAGCGCGCCGGGCATTCTGAAGGCGATATCTACGCTTTCAGCATCGGGGCCCAGTACTTCTTTCATTACCGGCGATTTGATCGGGGCTTCCGGAGCAGGCTTGTATTCCTTTACCGGTTTGGCTTTCATGTAACTGAATTTCTGATCGATAGATTTGATCACATAATCCGGATCAAAATCACCCGCCATTACGATAGCCATGTTATTAGGCACGTAGTACTCATTGTAGAACTCGCGGATTACTTTCAGGTTTGGATTTTTGAGATGTTCAACGGTACCGATGGTAGATTGCTGACCATAGTTGTGTGTGGGAAACAGGGCTGCGAGCATAGTTTCGTACACTTTACGGCCATCGTTATCCAGTCCGCGGTTCTTTTCTTCGTATACCGCTTCCAGTTCGGTGTGGAACAGGCGGAAAACCGGGTCGCGGAAGCGCTCGGCTTGTACGGTCAGGTATTTGTCTATAGCATTGGAAGGAATATCTTCCTCATAGATGGTTTCTTCCACCCAGGTATGCGCGTTGGTGCCCTGCGCGCCCATGCCCGACATCATTTTGTCATATTCATTGGCAATCGCATATTTGGCAGCTACTCCGGAAACGCTGTCTATTGCATGATAAACCGCTTTGCGGGCAGCCGGGTCCGCTGTTTTATTGTATTTATCATACAAATTGGAGATCTCGTCGATCAGTGGTTTTTCCTTTGCCCAGTTGAGCGAACCATACTTTTCGGTGCCTTTAAACAGGAGGTGTTCCAGGTAGTGCGCCAGGCCGGTGTGGTCTTTTGGATCGTTATCGCTACCGGCGCGGGTACCAATCAGTGTCTGGATGCGGGGATCTTTTTTATTGACACTCAGGATAACTGTCAGGCCGTTTTTCAGTGTGTAGAAACGTGCCTTCATGGGATCATCGGAAACATACTTATAGGTATAACCGCCAGCAGTAGCCTCCTTCCATTGATATTTTCCCTGGGCTCCCGCTACTTTCAGCGAGCAGGCAAACAGGAATAGTAATACGACTCTTTTAAGACTCATACAAATAGTTGGTTTTTTGAAATTAGTCTGTCAAATATACCGGAAGTCCAAATTATAAAGCGGGAAAAAAGAGGAGAATTGTATGAGCGGTAGATGCATAGGAGTTGCAACCGGTTGCCGGGCCGGTGATCAACTTAACAAGATAACGGGGTGATCTCAGGGATTCTGATTATTATAAATGGTATACTTTCCTCTTACAAAAACCTGGTTAAAAAGCAGGGAATCTATGGCCTTGCTGTTATTGCCGGTTGTTTTTTTCGCCTTTGGCCGGCTCCTGTTACGGCTAACCGGAACGGCTGTGGTATTGGAAGCAGGAATTACCTGGGAAATGTACCTGGCAGCAGGGATGCCGCCTGGTGCAACCGCTAACGGCAACTGCTCTGGCTGATCAATAAGTAAATTATTTTTTTCGAGTCTAACGCCTAGCAAACGTTTCTCACAGGAGTGAATCCATGCAATGCAACCAATACATGTCATCAAAGCAACAAAAGAACGCATAAACACAATTTAGGACTGGCTAATAAATCTTAGAATCCGTTTAACCGGATACCTATTGAAAATGGATATTGTTGTAACCCATAGTCATGTAATGCCGTAAGGGCAAAGTTTGCATACAACTTTACAGGTCCATAGCCCAGTTCGCTGGTAAGGCCAAAACGCCACTTGTTGAGATTGAAGTCGTCCGTTTTTCTAACCTTGCCTCTTTCTTCACTTACCTGCTTGGTTCTGGATTTGAGGAGATAACCACCGGAGACACCGAAGCTCGCCTGGAACGCACGGCTCGGGCGGGCAGGGTTAGAATTAAAATTAAGCATTACCGGGATCGATATATACTCGGCAAACAGCTTATTCTTTGAAAATTCTACGGAATCTCTGATTATTTGTGTAGGATAACCCGGTAAATACGTAATGCTCCGGGCATACCTATAGTTATTCATTTCTAATCCTAAAGCATATAACAAGTTAAGTTTGTGTTTTGTTATATTAAGTCGCTGTTGAAATAACCAAATATTAAAATTGATTGATTTTCCGGTAATTAACTTAAATTCTGAAGGCGTTAACGGCTCACTTGCATCCCTGGGGGCAAAGGTGGCAAGCCCTACGGCAGAGTAATCATATGATTTAGATACCGGGGCAGGCGCTCCGTTATAATAAGCGCTGTTGTTGGGGTAATAATTTATAAAGCTGGCGCCGTTATAGTCGCTGTGATCAATATAGTTATTGAATCCCAGGTCAAAAACGAACCACTTGGTTTGCAGGTTCTTTTTGAGCTTCTGGCGTGCATAGGCAGTGTCGTTATAGAACTTATAACTGGTACGACCCTTATCATTCTTTCCTTTGATAATGATCAATCCTTTGATCTGTATGGTGTCCGGTGGTGCCGGTGTATTTTTATCTGCCTTTTGCGCATGAGCCCACCCGCCACATAATACCAGTAACAAAATGAGTAAAAATTTATGCTTCATATGCTATGACCATGATTTATTATTTATTCCTTTTACGGGAAAAAAACTTCGCAACATTGGTTACCTTATCCAAAATCCGGCTGTCGCTGCCACTAACAGACATGATCAGCTCACCGGGAGCGCCGGGCTGTTCGGTTACAGGGACTACCTTATTATTTAAATGATCATTTGTGTTGGCTGTATTCGCAGCCAATACCGTTTCCTTATTCACTTCCGGGCGAACAGCCGCAACATGGGCGTTACCCGCCTGTTGCAGGTGCTCTTCCACTACCTCGCTCATAGAGTTGCGCTGTGGAGGCAACTGGGAAATAACCGGCGCTTCTGCTTTGGGGGCGTCTGCAGCAGCCAGTACGGGTTCATTTACCGGAGTGGCAGCGGGTTTGCTGTTGCGTGGCGTTACTGCCTTGCTGCTCTTCGCCAGTACCGGCTGATTGGTGTGCGGTGTAACAGTAGGTACTTCCGCTGTTGCGTTTGCAGATTGGTCCGGGGTAGCAGGGGTGGTTATTGCAGGAGCAACGGCCGGCGCTGGTACGGTGGCAGCCGGTGGCGTGTTTACCGCAATAGCTGGTTTTTGTACCGGTTGATCGCCTGCCGGTAATAACCATATAAACAGGCCCGCTACTACTGCGGCAGCAGCAGCTCCCCATATCATACGGCGATACACCGGGGCAACCCGGCGTTTGCTGCTTCTGTACAGAGATGCTTTATCAGTAAATACCAAAGTTGTGTCAGGCGTGAGCCTGGTAGCCTGTAATAAGGCCAGTTCCCGCCGGGCAGCCGGGTGTAGTTGCAGGTATTCCTGCAAAATGGCTTCCTCAGCGGCAGTCAGCTCCCCGTCGATATAACCCAGCATCAATACTTCGTAGTCAACGGCAGCTGTTTTGTATAAAGCAGCTTTTTGATCAAAAACGATATGTTTATCCGGCGTCAGCTTTGTTCCTTCCAGCAATTCCAGTTCCTGGCGAAACTGAGGATGCTTTTGCAGGAAAAGTTCGAGCGCGGCCTGTTCTGTCTCATTCAGCTCACCATCGATGTAGCTGAGGAGATAGGACTCGTAGTTTGATATGTTAATTTCTATCGACAAAAATCTAATTTATTACAAAAATATCATATAACATTCTCCATTTTCACCAGGTAATTCTTCAGATGTATCCTGGCTCTGTGCAGGTAAACCTTTACCTGGGAAGGATTCAACTCCATCATTTCACCTATTTCCTCGTAGGAATATCCTTCATAGTCCTTGAGCATAATTAGGGAGCGCTGTACTTCACTGAGCTTGGATAATGCCTTTTCTATCACTTCCTTCGCATTATGTATCTTATGATCCGAAACTTTGTCCTCGTCTTTAAACTGGTCTACAAGTGTGATCCGCTTTACCTTACGTACATGATCGATCATATTGTGGTAACCAACTGTAAACAGGTATGACTTAGCCTTTTCAAAAGGCACATCCTGGCAGTGTTTCCACAATATTTCGAATGAATTCTGTACTACGTCCCTGGCGTCTTCCGCATGCTCCAGATTCTTTACTATAAAGCGGAATAAATTGTCCGAATACAGATCCACGCATTTATTGTACTCCTTTTCCGTCATTCCGGTGGTGCGGGATTTTAGTGCTAAGTTCCGACAAATACTTTAATACCCATCATTGACCAAATCCATATTTGTTACCCACACCTACTCTAAAGCTGGTACATTCATCCCGCACAGTTGTAGTAACAGTTCCTTTCAAACTGAGCATCAACCTCTTATCAAGTATGCTCTTTTAGCATCTTTTAACAAGGGGGTGAATTATCAGTTTTCCACTTCATGGTATTAATAATCATGATAGTACTATGACGGAGGGCGGCGGGCAAATGTTACACCTGGGTCAAACTTTTTGCATATCCGGTCGTTACTGATTTACGCGATAAATAATCGTAATACATTTATTGCCCATAACTTTGGTAGATCCACTTTAAATATTGCAATTTTTATGAATGAGAAGTTTATAACCCGTTTACGGGAGGAACTCGGCGATATCAATAAAGCCGGCCTGTACAAGAGAGAGCGCATTATTACATCTGAGCAGGGAGCTGAAATACAGGTGGGTGGCGAAACCGTACTTAATTTTTGTGCAAATAATTACCTGGGCCTGTCGTCTCACCCTGCAGTGGTGAAAGCTGCCAAAGATGCAATTGATACCCACGGCTATGGCATGAGCAGTGTTCGCTTTATCTGCGGCACACAGGATATTCACCG
This sequence comes from Chitinophaga sp. G7 BAM 1005, assembly GCF_057126945.1. Classification (NCBI taxonomy): domain Bacteria; kingdom Pseudomonadati; phylum Bacteroidota; class Chitinophagia; order Chitinophagales; family Chitinophagaceae; genus Chitinophaga; species Chitinophaga sp. G7 BAM 1005. Next base: position 6,771,993 of record NZ_CP181478.1, read on the forward strand.
GGAACTGGAGGAAAAGATCTCCAAATTCCTGGGTACAGAAGATACTATTTTATACGTAGCGGCCTTCGACGCCAATGGTGGCGTATTTGAGCCTTTGTTCAATGAACAGGACGCCATCATTTCTGATGCCCTGAACCACGCCTCCATTATCGATGGCGTTCGTCTCTGCAAGGCACAACGCTTCCGCTACGAACATAACAATATGGCCGACCTGGAGGTAAAACTACAGGAAGCCAAAGACTGCCGCAGCCGGATCATCGTTACAGACGGTTCATTCAGCATGGATGGCACCATTGCCCAGCTGGATAAGATCTGTGATCTGGCCGATAAGTACAATGCCATCGTAATGTCCGACGAAAGTCATTCCTCCGGATTCCTGGGCAAAACCGGTCGCGGCACCCACGAATACCGTGGCGTAATGGGCCGCGTGGATATCATCACCGGTACCCTCGGTAAAGCACTGGGTGGCGCCTCCGGCGGATTTACGAGCGGACCAAAGGAAGTAGTCGACATCCTGCGCCAGCGCAGCCGCCCTTACCTGTTTTCCAACTCCGTGGCCCCCAGTATCGTAGGCGCTTCCATCGCCGTACTGGATATGCTGAGCGAAACCACCACCCTGCGCGACAAGCTGGAATACAATACCAAATACTTCCGCAGCAAAATGACGGAAGCTGGATTTGACATCAAACCAGGCGACCATCCGATTGTTCCGGTAATGCTTTATGATGCAGTATTGAGCGCCCAGTTTGCCGATAAACTGCTCCAGGAAGGCATCTACGTAATCGGGTTCTTCTTCCCGGTGGTACCGAAAGGCCAGGCCCGCATCCGCGTACAGCTGAGCGCCGGCCACGAACAGGAGCATCTCGACAGGGCCATTGCCGCCTTTACCAAAGTAGGCAAGGAACTGGGCGTGATTAAATAAGATTTGCCGCTGTACCCGGTGCATAAAGACTGAGTATGATTAAATAAGGCTGCGGGTTAGTGGGGAGATAGACGCCGGAATAATTACGGTTACTATCTCCCTGCTAACCCGTAATCGTTTTTCTTACGCCGTAATTCTTACTTTTGCACCTCATAACTACTCAATCATTATGCAGATGAAACGATTTGGCTGGATGTTGCTGGCGGTTGGCCTGTTCCTCGCTGCCTGCGCACCGAATAATGTAAAAGAAGAACAAGACTGGGAAAAGTATTTTGCCGAATACAAAGTAGAAGGCACTTTCATGTTATTCAACAACAGCCAGGGCGTCTTTAAAGTATATAACCTCGACAGGGCTAAAAAACGCTTTCAGCCTGCATCTACCTTCAAAATATTCAATTCACTCGTGGGCCTGCATACCGGCGTTATTAAAGATACCAGCATGGTGATCCGCTGGGACAGCGTAACCCGACAGTTTCCTGCGTGGAACCAGGACCTCAGCATGGCCCAGGCATTTAAACAGTCGGCGGTGCCTTACTTCCAGGAAGTGGCACGGCGTATCGGTCAGCCAACCATGCAACTGTGGCTCGATTCCATTAAGTATGGCAATATGAAAATCAGCCGCCTGGATACCTTCTGGCTGGATAATTCCCTCCTCATTTCCCCGGACGAGGAACTGGGCTTTGTAAAGAAACTTTACTTCGACCAGCTGCCTTTCGCCAAAACAACCATGAAAACCGTACGGGATGTAATGCTCATGGAAAAAACACCGAAATATGAACTGTCTTACAAAACAGGCTGGGACTATAACGATGTGAAAAAATTAGGCTGGGTAGTAGGATGGATCGAAGAAAACAGGCACCCTACTTTTTTTGTGCTGAATATTGAAACAGAAGATCCTAAAGTAGATATTCCTAAAGTACGCATGGCCATCCTGAGAAGCATCCTTACAGATGCCGGTTACTTTAAAGGCGAAATGTAGTAATTCGCCTTTTCGGGCTCCGCCAACTCTCCGGGATCGTTAAAAAAACGATAAAACCCCACCCCTGAGGCTTGCAATACGTGACAAAAAAATTATTTTTGATATCTTACCTGGTTTACTACCGGTAACGGATATCTTAAAATCGAATATGTTACGATTTCAGCATAGTGAATATTTATGGGCACTGGTGCTCCTGTTGGTTTTACAGGTGGCCTTCCTGGGCGTATCCTGGTGGAAACGCCGCTCTATACGCCGCATCGGGGACCAGGCGCTGGTAGAAAAACTCTTTACCGGCTACTCCCGCAAACTGTTTATATTAAAGTTCCTGCTTATTTTCCTGGCCTTCTTCTTTGGCGTAATTGGCTTAGCCAACCTCCAGAAAGGCAGCCGCATGGAAAAGATCACCCGTAAAGGCGTGGATGTGATGATAGCGCTGGATGTAAGTAAAAGTATGCTGGCTACCGATGTGCAGCCGGACCGCCTTACCCGCGCCCGTCAGCTGATCAGTAAACTGATGGACAAACTGGATAATGACCGCGTAGGCCTGGTGGTATTTGCCGGTAACGCTTACCTCCAAATGCCCCTCACCGTTGATTATTCCGCCGCCAAAATGTACCTCAGCACCGTATCCCCGGATATGATCCCTACGCAGGGTACCGCCATTGGACAGGCAATACAGGTATCTGACAACGCTTTCAACAAAAAAGAACGTAAACATAAAGCCCTCATCATTATTTCCGACGGGGAAGATCACGATGAAACCGCTATCCAGCGCACCAGAGCCGCATTTGAAAACGGCGCTGTTACCAACACCATCGGTATCGGCTCTGTAGCGGGTTCGCCTCTGCCCGACCCGGAAACCGGCACCTATAAAAAAGACCGGGAAGGCAATACCGTTATTTCCAAACTGAATGAAGCAGAGCTGAGGGGCATTGCCGCCGCCGGCAAAGGCATTTACCAACACCTGGATAACAATACAGACGACGTTGTGAATACCCTCGTTAGTAAAATAGATGGCATGGAGCAGAAAGAATTTGGAGAGAACGTATTCACAGACTATAACAGCTATTTTCAGTATTTCCTGGGCGTATGCCTGGCACTGCTGCTGATTGAATTTTTTATTCCTGAAGTTCGCCACAAGCGCACTCCTGAATCACCGGCAGTTTAATTCATTACTCATGAAAATCATTTTTATAAAATACTGTTCCCTTATTACTGCAGTGATGCTCGCGAGCCTTACCGGCTTCGCGCAGAACGGCTCCAACAAGTATATCCGCAAAGGCAACGAACTGTACAAAAAACAACAATACACCGATGCGGAAGCCAATTACAAAAAAGCACTGGAACAAAATGCCTTATCTGCCGAAGGCAGCTATAACCTCGGCAACTCCCTTTATCAGCAAAAACGTTACGACGACGCACGCGCACAATATGCCAACAGCCTGAAACTGGGCGGCAAACCAGCTATCAAATCCGACGCAGATTATAATATCGGCAATACCTTCATGGAAGGCAAAAAATGGGAAGAAAGCATCAAATCCTACAAACAGGCATTGAAAATCAATCCCTCCGATGAAGATGCCCGGTATAACCTCGCCTACGCCCAGGCCATGTTGAAGAAACAACAGCAAGGCGGCGGTGGCAATAATAAAAAGGATAACAAAGACAAGGACAAGAATAAAGACAAGAACAAAAACGATCAGAATAAAGACAAAAATAAAGATCAGAACAAAGACCAGCAGGATAAAGACAAGGATCAAAACAAAGACCAGAACAAGGATCAACAGAATAAAGACCAGGACAAAGGCGACAAAGACAAACAGGATCAGCAGAAGCCGGAACCACAACCCAGCAAGATGAGCAAGCAGGAAGCAGAACGCCTGTTGCAAGCTTTATCACAGGAAGAAAAGAAACTACAGGACAAAGCAAAGAAAGTAAAAGGCCAGATAGTACCAAAAGAAAAAGACTGGTAGTATTTTCATCCTCCACATATCATACATCCCAAAGCAGGCTCATCCCGCTTTGGGATTTTTTTAGGGGCATAGGACGAGACAGATCGGTTAGTTTGTTACGGAACATACCCAGGGGAGCTACATTAAACTGCCCGGAAAAGGGTAATTGCTGGTAAGGTATATCTATGCTTTTATTCAGCAACATAAAGTGGCTCGAAAATACGGCTTCATCCCCTATTTAGGTAGCCCTGCGCCTGCCGTTCGTGGAATTTAATGTAGCTTTAAGTTGCGGTTCAATAATACCACAGGTTTACTAACTTTGCTTCCGCAGGAAAACAAAAACTACGTATGCAGCTTTATTGCAACTCTCTGACAGAATACAAACGACTAGCCACTCTGGAAGTAAAGGTGGGAGATCTTATCATTGGAAATTTTAACCCGGTCCGCATTCAAACCATGACCACCACCGATACCCTGGATACTGCTGCTACCGTGGCGCAAACCATCCGTTGTATTGAAGCCGGTGCAGAACTGGTGCGCATCACCGCCCCCAGTAAAAAGGAGGCCGATAACCTGCTGGTCATCAAAAAAGAATTACGTAAACAGGGATATACCACTCCCCTTGTTGCCGATATCCATTTTACGCCCAATGCTGCCGAAATAGCGGCCCGCATCGTGGAAAAAGTACGGGTAAACCCGGGGAATTATGTAGATAAAAAGAAATTTGAACAAATCGACTATACCGACAGCGAATACCTGGAAGAAATAGACCGCATCCGCGAACGCTTTTCCCCGTTGGTAAAGATCTGTAAAGAGTATGGCACTGCCATGCGGATAGGCACCAACCACGGCTCCCTCAGCGACCGTATCATGAGCCGCTACGGCGATACGCCGATGGGCATGGTGGAAAGTGCAATGGAATTTTTACGTATTGCGGAAGACCTGCAATACCGCAATATTGTGTTGAGCATGAAAGCCAGTAACCCACAGGTAATGGTACAGGCGTACCGCCTGCTGGTACAAACAATGGAACAGGAACTGGGCCACTGTTACCCCCTGCACCTGGGCGTTACAGAAGCCGGCGACGGAGAAGATGGCCGTATTAAATCTGCCATCGGCATCGGCGCCCTCCTGGAAGATGGCGTAGGTGATACCATCCGCGTTTCCCTCACAGAAGATCCTGAATTTGAACTCCCGGTTTGTAAGGATATCGTGAAAAGATATACTAACCGTAACGACTATACGGCTATTCCGCCGGTAACCACTGTCCCCTACTCGCCTTTTGAATACAAACGCCGTGAAAGCGCGCCTGTGGAGAATACCGGCGAAAAGCAGGTACCAGTGGTAGTGGCAGATTTCAGCGACAATAACGGCTTGCAGCCTGCCGATCTGAATGCCATCGGTTATACTTACGATGAGCCCAGCGATAAATGGAATATCGGGGATGCCGCAGCAGATTACATCTACACCGGCAAACAGTTGCCTGCTTTTGGTCTTCCCGGCACATTGCGCGTTGTGATAGATGCAGAATACTGGCAGAGCATCGCCAATAAACAGGAACTGGTACCTTACTTTGATGCCCGCCATTATGTAACGGCCTGCGAACAAAATGAAACCGGCCGGATCAACTTTGTACAATTCGACTGCAATCACCTGGATACAGAACATCATGAACAACTGCTGCTGCAACTGGCTAACCCGGCTACAGCAGCCAGCACCGTACTGGTGGCCACCGCTTCCGGCAGCAATGCGATGGCGGCTATCAGGCGCCTGTTCATCTTACTGCTCAACAAAAATATTACGGTACCTGTCATTATCCATAGTATCAGTAATCAACCTTCGGCAGATGAACACCTGATCCACCATGCCACGGAAGCCGGCGCACTGCTGCTCGATGGCTTCGGCGATGGATTATGGTTAAGTAACCAGCCCACACAACCCCGCCAGCATGCTACACTGAACAATATTTCCTTTGGCATCCTGCAGGCAACACGTACCCGCATCTCCAAAACAGAATATATCTCCTGCCCGTCGTGTGGCCGCACACTGTTCGACCTCCAGGAAACCACTGCCCGCATCCGCGCCGTTACCCATCACCTGAAAGGCGTGAAAATTGCCATCATGGGTTGCATTGTAAACGGTCCCGGCGAAATGGCCGACGCCGACTTTGGCTATGTGGGCAGCGGCGTAGGCAAAATTACACTCTACCGCGGTAAGGAAATTGTGAAACGCGGCCTCAATAGTGATGTAGCCGTAAACGAACTGATAAACCTGATCCGTGAAAATGGCATGTGGGTGGAAAAAAACTGATTATTAAATCTGGCTTAAAAACAGCAACAGCGGATACAGCAATGCGGGAAATAGCTTAATTTTTCGTAAAACATATTTGATATGAAAAAGCTCCTCACCGGATTGCTCGCCATGTTTATGGGTTTAACCGTAGCAATGGCTCAAACACCCGCCACCGCGAAAAAAGAAGCAAAACCAAAAACAGAAAAGAAAGCAGAAAAAGCAACACCCGCTACTCCTGCTACCCCCGCCGCCACTACTAAAACAAAGAAAGACGGCACACCGGATAAACGCTATAAAGAAAACAAAACAGCCGCAGCTCCAGGACCAACTAAAAAAGACGGAACACCTGACATGCGTTACAAATCAAACAACAAAAGCGCAGGTAAGAAAAAAGCATAACCGCTACCTGTTACTGAATAATAATTTCAAGAAACCCCGCACAGTCAATACTGTACGGGGTTTTCTTTTTCCGTTATATTTTTCTACTTTTATCGTTTTACTTTTTTATATGGTTATCAATAACGATTGGTTATCACTGATAGTTATTAGTTATTTGACTTCGCTCTGGTGGCACGTTACTTTTGTAGCGTAATCCACCAACCTGTAATTTTAATGGAAACCAATAAAATCCAGCGTTATAAGCGGATCCTTTCCGGGTCATTTGCATGCCTGTTGATGTTAATACTGCTGGCAGGCTTTGAAACATTTTATCTCTGGACACGTTACCTGGTACCAGCTGCGGCGCCTATGCCTGCATTGCGGGCTACTCCTGCAAAAGGCTGGCAACCTCCGGCTGTAACCACGTTGCCTTCCGGTGAAAAAGCCGCCGCCATTGTTTACGGACAAACACTGATCCGCGAAACGGCGCGGTACCTCGGTCCAAAAGGCAGCGTGCTGCAAATCACCAACGGTATGAACTGCCAGAACTGTCACCTGCAGGCAGGCACCAAACCCTTTGGTAATAACTATAGTTTTACCGCCGCATCCTACCCTAAATTCAGGGCCAGATCCAACAGCTCGGAAACGCTGAACAAGCGTATCAGTGATTGTTTTGAACGCAGTTTAAACGGTGTGGCGCCGGATAGCAACAGCAAAGAAATGATGGCTATAAAATGTTATATAGAATGGCTGGGCAGTGAAGTACCGCCGCATGAAAAGCCCGATGGCAGCGGTCTCCGGAAGCCGGCGTATTTATCGCGTGCTGCCGATCCAAACAAAGGCGCGCACATATATACACAACAATGTAAAAGCTGCCACGGCGCCAATGGCGAAGGCGTAAAGGATGCTGACAGCATTGCTTTTATTTATCCTCCGCTATGGGGCCCGCAAAGCTACAACGATGCCGCCGGGCTTTACCGCCTCTCTAACTTTGCCGGCTATGTGAAAAATAACATGCCTTTCGGCGTAGATTATAACACGCCCGTTCTTTCCGATGAAGAAGCCTGGGATGTAGCCGCATTTATCAACTCACAACCCCGGCCGCATAAAGACCAGTCGGCCGACTGGCAGGACATTAAAAGGAAACCCATCGACTTTCCTTTTGGTCCCTACGCAGATGCTTTTTCCGCAGAACAACATAAATACGGACCTTTTAAACCCATGCAACATTAACGGTAATCAAAAACGCACACCATGAAAAAAATAACACTCCTGCTCTGCCTTTTTACCCTGCTAAGCGCCCAATACGCCATGAGCCAGCGTAAACCCAAATACAGGGCTGTTTACCAGCTAAACAGCGACGATGATAAAGTGATCCGCAATACCCTCCGCAATATCAAAAATGCGCTGGAAGATCCGCGGCTGCAAAACCAGGTAATCATTGAACTGGTGGTCCACGGAGGCGGTGTAACGGCCTACAAAAAAGATCATCCCTATGAATCCCTGCTACAGGAACTGCAATCAAAAGGCGTGCTGCTGGTAGAATGCGAAAACACCCTGCGGGAAAGGAAAATCTCAAAAGAAGAATTATTTCCCTTCATTCAATATACCCCCAGCGGTAATGGTGAACTGATTATAAAACAGGCAGAAGGCTGGAGTTACATACACCCATAAACCATACATCATGAAACAATTTATCACTACGCTGATAGTAACACTACTATCAGTACAAACACTGCATGCCCAGGACCACCGTTTCGACCCTCCCTGGAATACGCCACCATCCGGCGGTGTAGCTTTTACGGTACCTGGCATCGACAATGTACCCGACCTTTATGGCGACATTACAGATCCGCAGCTGGTCATCTTCTTTGCAGGTAACCAGTTCATGGTGATCGATTCCCTGATCTCTGATTTTAAAAAGACATACCCGCAATATCAACGCGTGTTTGCGGAAACATTGCCACCGGGTATCCTGGCGCAGCAAATCATCACCGGGTCGTTGGTATTGGGGAATCTTCGTATAGCCGTAACACCCGATATCTATACCGCCGGGAAAGGCCGTATAGATCAGCTGCGGGATAGCTTCTCCCTGATAAAAAACTACGCAGGAAATACCCTCGCTATCATGGTGCAACGGGATAATCCCAAAAAAATCCGCGGCCTGGCAGATCTCGCGCGCAAAGATGTGCAGGTAAGTATGCCCAACCCTGCCTGGGAAGGCATTGGCAAACGCATAGAAGAAGCCTATGTAAAGGCCGGCGGCGCCACTTTACAACGGGCCATCATGAAAGAAAAAGTGGCAAAAGGCAGTACCTGGCTTACTAAAATACATCACCGGGAAACACCGCTGCGCATTCTCCGGCAACAGTCGGATGCAGGCCCCGTATGGTTTACGGAAGCATACTACCAGCAAATGATCCATCACCCGGTAAGCGTGGTAAACATCCCTGAAAAGGAAAACATTAAAGCGTCTTACTGGGCCGGCATATTGAAAAGCGCACCACATCCGCTGGCCGCCAGGGATTTCATAGACTTCCTCATGGGCCCCGCCGGACAAGGTATTTATAAACACTTTGGCTTTACGCCGCCTGAGTTGTAAGGTATTTTTGTATTTTTAGTACATGTTCGATTTCAGACTCAAGGTATTTCACACCGTCGCCAAGCGTCTCAGCTTCACCAAAGCTGCAGAGGAATTATATATTTCACAACCGGCTGTTACCAAACATATACATGAACTGGAGCAACAGCTGGGCATGGCGTTGTTTGAAAGGATCGGGAATAAAATAAAACTTACCCGTACGGGAGTGCTGGTGATGCATCACGCAGAAATTATTTTTACCGATTACCGTAACCTGGAGTATGATGTAAATCAGCTGAAACACATGCAGGGCGGACTGCTGCCCATAGGCGCCAGCACTACTATTGCGCAATACCTGATCCCTCCGCTGCTGGCTAAATTCAACCAGCGGTACCCCGATGTAAAAACATCGCTCACCAGCGGAAATACCGAACAGATAGAACAGGCACTATTTGAAAAAAGTATTCAGCTGGGTATCATTGAAGGTAGTTCCAAAAATCCTTTGCTGAAATATGTGGAGTTTGCAAAAGATGAAATTGTGCTGGTGGGCAATATGAAGCATCAGTATGGCAATGGCGAACCGCTTAGCGCCACCGATCTTAAAACCATTCCCCTGCTGATGAGGGAACACGGTTCCGGCACGCTGGAAGTGATTACCGAGGAACTGAAACGCCTGAAGTTAAAGATCACCGATCTCAACGTGGCCATGTATATGGGCAGTACAGAAAGCATCAAATCATACCTGCACCATTCGCCCTGTGCAGCCTTTATTTCTTCACAGGCTGTGCAGCGTGAACTGGAGCTGGGAGAGTTCAGGATATTACCCGTTAAGAATTTCAAACTGGTAAGAAAACTTCACTTCACCTACCTGCAAGGCTTACAGGATAAGCTTTGCCAGCTTTTCATCCGTTTTGCAAAACAGAACATGGTGGAATAACGATCACGTATCTACGCTATTTATTCAATAGCTGCCAGTGCAGCATCTCCCCAGGCGATTTCACTTCCTCCATCCCCAGGTGTTGCAGCACCTTCATCGAAGCGGTGTTGGTAACGTCGCACTCGGCGATCAGCTTTTTCACATGTGGTTGCCGGAAAGCCCATTGCACCAACGCGGTGGCAGCTTCGCGCATATACCCTTTTTTGCGCCAGGAAGGCAGCAGGGTATAGCCTATTTCTATCACACCATTTTTATCGGGACGTCCTTTAAAGCCGATATCGCCGATCACGGTCCCTTCTTCTTTATTTACAATGATCCAGAGCATCCAGGGAAACGACCGGGGATCATGCTGGAGCAGTTCAATAAAATAAGGCAATTGTTCTTTCAGATCTGGTTGCGGCCAGTTTTCCGGGATGTTTGCCTGCAATGTTTCCCGGGCATGCGGATGTTCCAGGAATATCTGCGTAAGCAGCGGCAAACGGCAGGGATATATGAACAGTCGGTTGGTATTCAGGGGTAACATATGTCGGGATTTAAGGCATATTAGTTCACAATGATGGCTGGCCTTCACAATAGCGGTATCCAGTATTTCGGTTCCTGTGAGCGCAGGCATTGTTCGGTAAGAATACAGACGTATCTCCGGAATAATGTACAGAGATGTCGTCCCTCATCCAAACAATGAAACCATTGGTGGCGTGCGGGTAACCGATTTTACCATGCGCCAGGAACTGAATCTGTGACTGTTGCGCGCTCATAGGAATGGTGCTTATTGATCTAAATATACGTCTTTTGGAAAAAAGACAGCGGAGATCAAAGAACATGATCTCCGCTGCATTTAATAAGCTAACACTTTGAGCGATAGCGGTTATTTACGTTGCAGGGTATATATAATGGCTGCACTTTTATTCTCGAAGCTGATGTTTGCTCTCCAGGTCATAACACTACCGGCACCGGTGATTTCCATGCGGTAACCTTCGGTTACATTCTTTGCTTTATCGCCGCTGTACAGCTTTTTGAAGCCGAACATGCTTACGCCGCCACTTTTGGTCAGCGACCACGCAATGTTCTGGGTAACGGCGCTGCAACCATTTTCTGTAGAGGTGAGCGTGTAAGAACCCATCGCATAGTTATCCGGCAGGATCCACTGGCTGCCGATAAAGCACCTGGCGTTGGCTTCATCAAATACAGTTACTTTGGCGTTTTCAGGAATTCCTTCGTATTTAATATCAGTTAAAACCCAGTTACCTTTTACGGCGCCTTTATTAATGTCTTGAGTGACGCCTTGTTTTGGGGAGCAGGAAGATGCAAAAACGGCAACTATCGCCATTAGTAACGCTGCAAATGAAAATTTTCTCATGGGAAATTAGTTTGTGTGTTTAAATGCCAATGTATTCAACACGCAGCTATCAAATAAGGTTTTATAACAGCCGGAATACAGGGGCAATTTCAGCATTTGCAATAAACGTACCAAATGAAAGTGTGCCCGCTTAACGGGGCACAGGGGCCCGATAGGTTACAGGCGGGACTTTGAGCTTAAACAGGATATCTTCCAGCATCTGGGCGCGGTGGTAGAAATACCAGGTACTGGCGGCCAGCGACATAGCCATTACCGCGAGGGCAATAAAAGCGCAACGCCACCATACGCTTACTGTGATCCGGCGGTTCCAGAAAGAGTCGATGGGGATATATGTATGATGAAAATTCGTATGCTCATAGGGGTTATACCCGCTCCGGGGCCGGTGTTCCCAATCCTTATCCGGTTTAATCCGTTGTAAAACGGCATTTTTTATTTTTACCGGTGGCAGGGAACCTTCTTCCATCAGTTTGTCTTCTATCCGCAGTTCTGCGGCAGCAAATTCCAGGTCCAGCAACGGGTAGATCCGGCGCAGGTACAGCAGCTCATCTTCCTGTTCAGGAGAGGCGAGCCCCAGCAGATAACGCTCAATAATGCCGCTTTCTATATAGTTACTGATGTTCAAACTGCCCGTTTAAATTAACCAACGATATAAAACATAAATAATAAATACTATATCTATAGATACGTCAACCCACTTCTGGTGGATTCTCAAAATGGTAAAATCTTTAAAATAACGACAAACCGGATAGAAAATTATAACAAGGGGCTTTGTGTTTGTTCCTGCCGGATCATTTGGTGCAGGTTGTCGCTGCGTTGCTTTTCCTGCGACATACGGTACTTGAGGTAATAAAAAATGGCCAGGAAAAGAAAAACCTTGGACATTATGAAGAAGATAATAAAGAAGATCTTCCACCAGCGGTGAACAGTGATATGACTACCATCTTTCGGCTGGATATTGATAAACGTATAATTGGAAGAAGGATTTGAATAGGCATGTCCATCTTCCCATCTGATCTTCTGCAACACCCGGTCGCGTATTTCCGCGGGCGGCATGGCAGGCTCATCAAACGCGGCTCTTTCCAGGCGGCGTTCAACGTATTCGACTTCCGTATCCAGTTCCGGATACAGCCTTCTCATGTGCTGCAGCTCTTCTACTTCTTCTTCAGAAGCCAGGCCCAGCACGAAGGACTCGATAATACCGCTTTCTATGTAAAATTTTAGTTCCAAGTCTTTTTTAGGAATTGTCTGAAAGACTTCATCGCTTCTTTCAGGATTTCATTTATCTGCCCCTCCGGCAAAGCCAGTAAGCGGGCTATCGTTGTGATTGATAATCCTTTAAAATAACTAAGCCGGAACACCTGTTGTTGATCGGCTGGCAGCATCAGGTAGAATTGCTGCAATAAGCCATCTTCCTTCTTCATCAGCCCCGTACCGGTTAATGCGGTTTCCGGCAGGGCCTCCTTGATGGCGAATTCTCTCGCTTTACGTAGTAACCAGGTAAACAAAATACGATGACCTGAGGTCCGGAATGTTCCAATGTTTTGGAATGACCAGAGAAATACCTTTACTATGACTTCATTTGCACGTTCTTTTACCGGTACCAGCTGCAATACAATGTTATAAAGAGCCCCGGCGTAACGGTCGTATAACAACTCTTTTGCCGCAGGATCTCCAATTATTAACCGCTCAATGAGCCTCTGCTCACTTATATTTGCCAAATCTCGCCGCAAAGAAGAAGTTGTGTACCAGGTTTAGAATGCTAATATATAGAAATAAAATAGGGTGTAGGTCATAACACCTATATGAATTTATCAACATGCCTAGCTAAAATGGATAACTAGGTCCGCGAATCCGGCTGGTACAGCCGGCATTGCCTGCAATTCAGTGTACCCATTACCGTTACTTAACCGCCTGACCCCAACAATTTGTCATCTGGGTTGTTGAATGTTATCAGCACTGAGAAGTTCAAAAATACAACATGATAATGCTCATATTTATTTTTTTTGCCGCACGATAATTTTAGAGAAAATATCACTTCATGTCTTACACATCGATTACAGCCGCCGTACAGCTGATCCAGTCCGGCCAAACCGTATTTATCCATACCGCAGCAGCCACTCCGCGGGAGCTGGTCAATGCCATGACCGCCCGCAGCCATGAACTGAAAAAGGTACACCTGGTAAGCATCCATACCGAATGGGAAGCGCCCTACGCATCCCCTGAACACGCGCACGCATTTGAAATAGATGCTTTTTTTGTAGGCAAAAATATCCGGCAGGCCGTAAATGAAGGCCGGGCCAACTACGTTCCCATGTTCCTCAGCGAAATACCCAGGTATTTCCGCACCTGCGAACAACCTATAGACGTGGCGCTCATCTCTGTTTCCCCGCCTGATAAAAACGGCTACTGCACCCTGGGCGTATCCTGCGATGTTTCCAAAGCCGCCGTAGACACCGCTAAAATTATCATCGCGGAGGTAAACCCCTGCATGCCACGCGTACTGGGTGATGGCGTTATTCATATTTCCAGGATAAACGCCGCCGTGGAAGTAGATTACCCCATCTATGCCCAAACCATCCGGCCATCTACCCCTGTAGAACTGGCAATAGGACGCCACGTAGCCTCCCTTATTGATGACCGCGCCACCTTGCAGATGGGCATCGGCGGTATTCCCAACGCCGTTTTGCAATGCCTCTCCAATCACAAAGATCTCGGCATCCACACCGAAATGTTTTCCGATGGCATCATCGACCTCGTGGAAAGAGGCGTGATCACAGGCAAATACAAAGCCGTACATCCCGGCCTGCTCATCTCCAGTTTCGCCATCGGGAGCCAGCGGCTGTACGACTTTATGGATACCAATCTCATCATGCGGCTCATGGATGTGGAATATGTCAACAACCCCACCACCATCCGCAAAAACCCCAGGGTTACTTCCATCAACAGTGCCATAGAAATAGATATCTTCGGACAGGTATGTGCCGACTCTATCGGATTCAGACAGTACAGCGGCGTAGGCGGACAAATGGATTTCATGCGTGGAGCGGCTCTCTCCGAAGGAGGCAAGCCCATTATCGCCATTCCGTCTACCACCTCCAAAGGTATTTCCCGCATCGTATCACAGCTGCAACCCGGCGCCAGTGTAGTTACCACCCGGGCGCATGTGCATTATGTGGTCACAGAATTCGGCATCGCCCATCTGCGCGGGAAAAACCTGCGACAAAGGGCACAGGCCCTCATCGATATTGCTCATCCAGATCACCGGGAAGCACTGGAAAAAAAAGCATTTGAGATATTCAGGGTATTCTGATATTAATGCCAATTTTATGAAGGAATTTCTTCCGGTCATATTGCTTTGCATCATGGCGCCAACCGCATCCGCGCAAATCACGCAGGACGCCACCAAACAATTAAGGATATACGAAGACGACGACTATTTTAATGTGTGGGGACGGGGAACAGACCGCGGCTACAGCAACGGCAGCAGCATAGGTTATCTCTATATGAAAGAAAAGAAATCGGTATTCCTCGATAAATGGATACTTCCCACAGCTGGCAGGAACGCCATTAACGTATTTGAATGGAGTGCCATGCAGGTCATGATCACCCCTAACCAGATTGCAGATACTAACTTTATTCCAAAAGACTATTACTATGCCGGCGCTTTGTATGCTACCCACGGACTCACCTCTTACAATCCCGAAAAAAAGTACAGCTTCCACTCGGAATTTGTATTCGGTGTGCTGGGTCCGTGGTCGGGCGCCAAAGAAACACAAACCTTCTTCCATAAGCTGATTGGCTACCAGCCACCCAGGGGCTGGGAATACCAGGTGCCCAACGCACCGCTGATCAACTATAGTTTCACCTATGAAAAAATGTTGTGGAGCCCCGTTGATTACCTCGAAATTATTGGCAGCGCCAATGCTAAGCTGGGTACTATGACCACCGCCGTAAGCGCCCTCACCTATATCCGGATGGGGCTTTTCAATCCTTACTTCGGCAACCGCAGTTTACCGGTGGCCGTTAAAAGAAGATTACAGCTGTATGTGATAGCCCGGCCACAATTTACTTTTACAGGATACAACGCGCTGCTGCAGGGAGGTATTTTCAAGTCGAGGGATACCAATTTTGAAGAATTATCCAATTACCAGCAAACGCGGATGCGGCACTTCAGCATTGGCATTGACTATGGTATCGGGATTGTTATTAACCGCGCCTCCATCAGCTATACACAGAAAACCCGCACTGAATGGATGAGCGGCACCGGGAAACATTCCGTGGGCAATATTACGCTCCTCATCCCTATCTCCCGTAAAACTATTCCCGGCAATTAATGTTATCTATCAAAATTTATTTCCCATGCATGCTAAACTGATAGTATTTGCTGTTTGTACAATGGCCATTGTTTCCTGCGCCAGCAGCGGCACAAAAACGGAGAGCGATAGCACTGCCGCCGGCAGTGATACCACGCTGAACGTAGCGCCAAATCCCAACAGCCAGCTGGAGGTAAAACCCATTTCCGGCTACTTCCTGAAAAACACGATTACGGTGAATGACAGCCTCACTTTCTGGCTTATTGATAACCAGGTATCTTTCGACAGCCTGTTTGGAATGGCTAAAACCATGAACAATACCATCGATAAGCCCGACTTTGGCACACAGATCGTAGTGGCCGCCACTATGCCGCCTACTTATTATAGTACGCAGATTCAATTGGAATCCGCTATATCAGACAATGTAAACAACAACGCCGCACTGCATTTTGTGGCTACATCCAATCCCAATAAAGGCAGCGCCAGCACCGTTCCTTTATGGCTGGGCGCCGTTCCCAAAACCGGCAAAAGCACCTTCCAGTTTTACACCGGCGATCATTTAACAAAAACCATTACTACTCCGCAGTAGGCCGGCCAAATATTTTTTCAACGGCCTGAAACCGGTATGCAAACAGGGCTTCCAGCTGTTTCTTTACAAACAGCCGGTGGGCCAGTTTTCCCAGCCAGCCAAAAGGCAGCCGGTAATGAACCAGGTCCGTCATTTTTACGCCGCCGGGCACTGCCTGGAAATGATGTTCGTGGTGCCAGATATTGTAGGGGCCTACCCGTTGCTCATCTACAAAATAATCCAGGTATGCTACATGGGTGATCTCGGTCATCCATTCCAGCGGAATGCCCACTACCGGTGATACAAAATAGGTGATGATCTGTCCAGGGTACACCTGGCCGGTATAGGGCGGCGATGTAACGATGAACCGCATAGCCGGCGGCGTAATATGCGCCAGGTTATTGGGATTGGAAAAATAGTTCCAAACCTCCTCCGGTGGGGCCGGGATCACCTGGGTGTGTTGCATTAAATAAATACTTGCCATATATAAGATTAAGGAAAAAATATGGTTCTGGTCATTCGCAACTGCCAAATTCGTATTTCTTTGAAATGAGTTCGTAAGTTTGTGCCTGATTAATCCGATCAGGTACATGAATCAATATATCAGGAGCTGGGTTTTCTGGCTGATGTTTATACTCGTTTCCATTTCATTTACGCGATGCGCCAACATTGTGCCACCCAGCGGCGGACCGAGGGACAGTGTACCTCCCGTATTGCTGCAGGCTACTCCCAGGGATTCCACCCTTCACTTCAACAGCAAAAAAGTGACGTTTATCTTTGATGAATATGTGGAACTGGATAATGTGAACGATAAACTGATTGTGTCGCCAACGCTGAAACGCACGCCGATTGTCACGGCCAAGCTGCACACGGTAACCCTTGAAATAAAGGACACCCTGAAACCCAATACCACCTATACCTTCAATTTCGCGGACGCTATCCGGGATATCAACGAACGTAATATTTCGGCTGATTTCCAGTATGTAGTATCTACCGGCGACTATCTCGACAGCCTCCAGGTGTCCGGTCACCTGATAGATGCGGAAAACGGCCGGGTAGACAGTAACGTGGCCGTTATGCTGTACCGCGATCTGACCGACTCCATTGTGTCGAAGGAAAAACCGGTGTATTACGCTAAAACCAAAGGAGATGGCTCGTTCCGCTTTAAGAACATTGCACCCGGCTCGTATAAAATTTTCGCCCTGAAAGAAGAAGACCGTGACCTGCAGTATAGCCAGCCTACGGAAATGATCGCCTTTGTGGAAGCGCCGATTGTATTAACAGAAAGCAACCTGGCTGATGTGAACCTGCTGCTGTTTATGGAAGCTGATAGTACCATCAAGCCGCCACCGGAACCCGTTGATTCTTCTATGCTTGAACAGGAAGAGGAAGAAAAGAAAAAGAAGAAGCTGCCTAAATTAACCGCTACTCCTACGCTTGATGGGGGGATGCAGGAATTGCCGGCGCCGCTGAAGATCACATTTTCGCTGCCACTGAGGAACCTGGACAGCGCCAGAACCATTCTCGGGGAAGACAGCGCCTATACACCGGTTACCTTTACCAGCACGATGGACTCTACCCGTACCCAGTTAACAATCGGTTATGCCTGGAAAGAAGGCACTCCATACCGGTTCATTATTCCTAAAGATGCACCTACCGATACTGCCGGGCAGCAACTGGCCAGGCCGGATACCATTAATTTCCGGACCAAAAAGGTAGCGGATTACGCCATTTTCACGGTTACAGAACTCAATATCAGCGATAGTACAAAAAATTCCATCAATGATACTGCCATGCACTACGTAGTGCAGCTGGTACAGGATAAAACCATTAAATACTCTGGTACCGTTGTAAATGGCAAATGGAGCCAGCGGTTTATTACACCCGGCGAATACGACATACGTGTGTTGCTTGATACTAATGGTAATGGCAAATGGGACCGGGGTAACTACTATACCAAGCCTAAAAAACAGCCGGAGCGGGTAATCAATATTGAAAAGGTAAACCTGAAGGCGTACTGGACGGTACCCAAAAAGATAAGCATCTAAATAATCGTTGCGGAGGGAACAGTGCTGCTCCCTCCGCTCCAATATTCCTAACTTTGCACTATGATATTTTCCTCTGCGCTGATAGAAAACGCGGTAAATGAATTTGCCAAACTGCCGGGCATCGGTAAAAAAACAGCCCTGCGGCTGGTGCTGCACCTGCTGAAGCAGGAAACAGCCCAGGTGGAACAGTTTGGTGACGTGATAGCACGGATGCGGCAACAGATACAGTTCTGCAAGGTTTGTCATAACGTGTCGGATGCGGAAGTATGCAGCATCTGCAGCAGTCATTCCCGGCAAAAGCAGGTGGTGTGTGTGGTGGAGAGCATCCGCGATGTGATGGCCATCGAAAACACGCAGCAGTTCAATGGCTTATACCATGTACTGGGCGGGATCATTTCCCCTATTGATGGCATTGGTCCCGATCAGCTGAATATTCACTCCCTGGTAGAAAGAGTTCAGTATCAGGGTGTAGAAGAGGTGATCATGGCGGTAAGTCCTACTATTGAAGGAGATACTACCATCTACTATCTCTCTAAAAAATTAAAAGAGTTCCCGGTAAAAATCACCACTATTGCCCGTGGTATTGCCTTTGGGGGAGAGTTGGAATATGCAGATGAGATGACGCTGGCCAGGTCTATCAGTAACCGGTTACCGCTGGAAAGCTATGTACAGAATAAATAACTACGGGTGGTTATATAAAAAAATACGGGTGCTCAATAGCACCCGTCTTCGTTTAACCTGTAATTCCACGTTATGAAAAGTTGTCAGACTGCACCCTTTGAAGGATGGTCTGTGAATAATGTATGATTGGTTTCTGATTCCTGTTGTTGTTGCAGTTCTTTCCACCGCTGCATTTCATATTTATTCAAGAAGCATACCTTAAACACTTCAGACTGGTTTCCGTTGCCGGGTTGTGGCACTGGTTGTAATCCCAGGCTTGCCAGGTGCTGATGCAGGGTATGAATATGTTCTGATATAGTCATGACTGACGTTAGTTTTGTTGTAATAAAATATTTGAGAAGAACTAATGATGAATCTGTTAATTGCAGCAACGGCAATTACAAGGAGTGCAGGTGAAGGGCTGGTGGGAGGCCATAACCGGGTAAATCACTATATTTCTATCATTTTGTTGCATTGTACCTTTCTATTACCCTACAAATATAGTAGACTTTATAGGCTACTTCCAAATTAAATTTATAGGTATAAACAAAATCTATATTTATTTATAGAGATATATAGTCTTAAAAAGAACAGATCAAAGCCGGGCAGATCCCGGAATCCACGCAAATCACAAAACAATAAAATAGCCGGGAAAAGGTTATATTTGTGGACTCGTTCAGGGTGGATTTGTTTATTGTTCGACCCTGTTCTTTTCTTAACTGTAACTAATAAACGCCTTGATAAATATGAAATCTTTACAAGACTGCGCCAATGAGCGCATACTTATCATCGATGGTGCAATGGGCACCATGATTCAACGATATCAACTCCAGGAATCCGACTACAGGGGCACCCGCTTTGCTAACTATCCCAGTGATCTTAAAGGCAATAACGACCTCCTTAATCTTACACAGCCTCAGATTATTGAAGCCATTCACAAGGAGTACCTGGAAGCCGGCGCTGACATTATTGAAACCAATACTTTCAGCAGCACCTCCATTGCTATGGCCGACTACGATATGCAGGCACTGGCCTATGAGCTGAATGTAGCCGCTGCGCAGATAGCCAAAAGAGCCACTGCAGAGTATACCGCTAAAAACCCCGACAAGCCCCGTTTTGTGGCTGGCGCCATCGGCCCCATGAACAAAACCCTGTCGCTGTCGCCGGATGTAAATAATCCCGGGTTCCGCTCCGTATACTTCGACGAGGTGGCTGCAGCCTACGAAGAACAGGTGCGTGGCCTCTCTGAAGGCGGTGTGGATATCCTCCTGATAGAAACCATTTTTGATACGCTGAACTGCAAAGCAGCGATCTATGCCATCAAGAAATACTACCGCGAATCAGGGAAACCCCAGATCCCGGTAATGATTTCCGGTACCATCACAGACGCCTCCGGCAGAACTCTCAGCGGGCAAACCCTGGAAGCATTTTATATCTCTGTGATGCACGCCAATCCGTTCTCCATCGGTTTAAACTGCGCTTTAGGCGGTCAGCAGATGCGCCCCTACATAGAGGAGCTTTCCAACATAGCCAGCTGCTATGTTAGCTGCTACCCCAACGCCGGCTTACCAAATGCCTTCGGGGAATATGATGAGGAACCGGAAGATACCGCCTGCATCATTGAAGACTTTGCCGCCTCCGGCTTTGTTAACATAGTAGGTGGCTGCTGCGGTACTACTCCCGATCATATACGCCACATTGCAGAACATGTGAAACATATCAAACCACGCCTCAAACCCGTATTAGCCGAAACACTCGCCTGATCAAACCGTGGCAGGTTTTCTATTCAAACATCACTTACAGCAGAAATGAGCGAAACAACTATAAATAATACAGATACCGTCAACGAACCTATTGTCAGCGAAGAACGCAGGGTAATCAAACCCTTTATGCGCCTGAGCGGACTGGAACCTTTGGTGGTAAGGCCTGAAACCAACTTCATTAACGTAGGGGAACGTACCAACGTAACCGGCTCCAAAAAATTTGCCCGTCTCGTAAGAGAAGGACTGTTTGAAGAAGCCCTGTCTGTTGCCCGTCAACAGGTAGAAAGCGGTGCGCAGATCCTCGATGTAAACATGGACGATGCCCTGCTCGACGGGGAAACCGCCATGTCTACCTTCCTGAACCTCCTGGCAGGAGAACCGGATATTTCCCGTATCCCGGTGATGATCGACTCCAGTAAGTTTTCCGTAATTGAAGCCGGCCTGAAATGCGTACAGGGTAAATGTATTGTGAACTCCATCAGCTTAAAGGAAGGAGAAGCCAAATTCATTGAACAGGCGCATATCTGCAAAAGCTACGGCGCTGCCGTGGTTGTAATGGCTTTCGATGAACACGGCCAGGCCGATACCGAAGAAAAAAGGGTGAGCTTCAGTCACCGCGCCTATAAAATACTTACCGAAGTAGTGGGATACGATCCCCAGGATATCATCTTCGATCCCAATATCTTCGCCATCGCCACCGGTATCGAAGAACATAATAACTACGCTGTAGAGTTCATTAACGCTACCCGCCGCATCAAACAACTGATGCCCCTGGCAAAAATCAGCGGCGGCGTAAGTAATGTATCCTTCTCTTTCCGCGGTAACGAAACCGTGAGAGAAGCCATGCACTCCGTATTCCTGTTCCATGCCATCAAAGCAGGAATGGATATGGGTATTGTGAATGCCGGGATGCTGCAGATTTATGACGACATTGAACCAACCCTCCGCGAACTTTGTGAGGACGCCATACTAAACAGAAGAGACGATGCTACCGAAAGGCTCATTCAGTTCGCAGAAACCGTAAAGGCCAAAGGAAAAGTAGTAGAGAAGGATGAAACCTGGCGACTGGGTTCTGTGGAAGATCGTTTGAGCCACGCTCTCGTAAATGGTATCACAGATTATATAGATGGAGATACAGAAGAAGCGCGCCAGAAATACCCGCGTCCGCTGGATGTGATTGAAGGCCCGCTGATGGCTGGCATGAACATCGTGGGTGACCTGTTTGGCAGCGGTAAAATGTTCCTCCCGCAGGTGGTAAAAAGCGCCCGCGTGATGAAAAAATCCGTGGCCATCCTCACTCCATACATTGAAGAAGAGAAATTACGCATACAAGCCGAACATGGCGGAGAAATAAAAGCCGCCGGTAAAATTTTGCTGGCTACCGTAAAAGGCGATGTACACGATATCGGTAAAAACATTGTAGGCGTGGTACTGGCCTGCAACGGCTATGAAATCATTGACCTCGGTGTAATGGTACCGGCTGAAAAGATCCTCCAGACCGCCCGCCAGGAAAAGGTGGATATCATCGGTTTGAGTGGCCTGATCACACCTAGTTTAGATGAAATGGTACACGTGGCCCGCGAACTGAAACGGCAGGATTTCAATATCCCGCTGATCATCGGAGGCGCCACCACCAGCCGTACACACACCGCGGTTAAAATAGCCCAGGAATATGCGCATGGCGTAGTACACGTACTGGACGCGTCCCGCAGCGTAACCGTTACCGGCAGCCTGCTCAATAAAGCGCTGAAACCCGGATTCCTGGCCGGTATACAAACAGAATATCTGAAGCTGAACGAAGCTTTCAAGAATAAAAAACAAACCAAACAATTCCTCCCGATCGCTGCGGCACAGGCCAATAAAACCGTTATCAACTGGGATACCTTTACCCCGGTAAAGCCTAAAATGACCGGCGTGATGAAGTTTGAGAACTACGACCTCGGGGAAATTGCGAAGTATATCGACTGGCAGCCATTCTTCATTGCCTGGGAACTGCATGGTAAATTCCCGCAGATCCTTACCGATGAAGTAGTAGGCGTAGAAGCCACCCGCCTGTTTAATGATGCAAAGGAATTATTAAACAAAGTGATTGAAGAAAAATGGCTGGGCGCCAATGCTGTTATTGGTCTCTATCCCGCCAGCAGAGTGGCCGCAGATTCCGTGATGGTAACACCCGAACAACCGGACATTAAGCCGGTACAGCTGGAGTTCCTGCGTCAGCAGGTAAAGAAAGCGCCGGGGCAGCCGAACCTTTCCCTCGCTGATTTCATTGCTCCTGCCGAATCCGGCAAAACCGACTATATCGGCGGCTTTGCGGTAACCACCGGCGTAGGCATTGAAAAGTGGCTCGATAAATTCAAGGCA
Source organism: Chitinophaga sp. G7 BAM 1005 (assembly GCF_057126945.1). Classification (NCBI taxonomy): domain Bacteria; kingdom Pseudomonadati; phylum Bacteroidota; class Chitinophagia; order Chitinophagales; family Chitinophagaceae; genus Chitinophaga; species Chitinophaga sp. G7 BAM 1005. The sequence goes on from NZ_CP181478.1 coordinate 6,795,107, forward strand.
GAACACGACGACTATAACAGCATCATGCTGAAAGCACTGGCCGACAGGCTCGCCGAAGCCTTTGCAGAACTGATGCACGAACGGGTACGTAAAGAGTTCTGGGGATATGCTACAGAAGAACACCTGAGCAACGAAGACCTTATCAAAGAAGCTTACGCAGGTATCCGTCCGGCGCCGGGATATCCCGCCTGCCCTGACCATACTGAAAAATGGAAATTGTTTGATCTGCTGAACGCCACCGGGAATACAGGTATTACGCTTACCGAATCACTGGCCATGTATCCGGCTTCCAGCGTGAGCGGCTGGTATTTTGCCAACCCGGAAGGTAAATATTTCGGTCTCGGAAAAATTGAAAAAGACCAGGTAACAGACTATGCTGCCCGTAAGAACTGGACAGTGGAAGAAGCCGAACAGTGGCTCCGTCCGAACCTCGAATACGATATCTAAAAGCATTACAGACTAAATTATTACGGATAACACCCAACATGAGAATCATATCTTACAATGTGAATGGCCTGAGGTCAGCCATGACTAAAGGTTTTACAGAATGGTTACAAACAGATCCCGCTGATATTATCTGCCTGCAGGAAATAAAAGCCCACCAGGAAAATATCGACTTTCAGCAATTCGACAATCTCGGCTATGCGCATTACTGGTACCCTGCGCAAAAGAAAGGATACAGCGGTGTAGCAGTACTCACCCGCATTAAACCCGATTTTGTACAATATGGTAGTGGCCACGGCCAGAGCGACCTCGAAGGTCGCTTTATAAGGCTCGATTTCGGCAATATTACCCTGATCAATACTTACTTCCCTTCCGGCACCAGTGGCGACCTTCGGCAGACCTATAAATACCAGTGGCTGGAAGAGTTCTTTCAGTACCTCGAAGAATTGAAGACAACCCGTCCGAACCTGGTTGTATGCGGCGATTACAATATTTGCCACAAGCCCATAGATATCCATGACCCCGTGAGCAATAAAAACTCCACCGGTTTCCTGCCTGAAGAACGGGCATGGATGGACCGTTTCTTTGAAAGTGGCTTTGTAGACAGCTTCCGTCATTTCAATACAGATCCACATCAGTACAGCTGGTGGAGCTTCCGGGCCAATGCGAGGAATAATAACAAGGGCTGGCGTATCGACTATATCAACGTGTCAGCACCATTGAAAGAGCAGCTGAAACATGCCACTATTTACCAACAGGTAAAACACTCAGATCATTGTCCGGTATTCGTGGAACTGGCAGTATAAATAAAGAGACGTATGATCATATATAATGTAACCACCAAAGTGGCCACAGATACATCTTTACGGTGGTTGCAATGGTTGCGGGAAGAACATATTCCGGCGATGCTGGCTACGGGGTTATTCCGTGATTACCGCATCAGCCGCCTGCTGGAGCAGGATGATGAAGAGGGCCCAACCTATGTTGTGCAATATTTTGCAGACAGCCTGAACGACTACCAATCCTTCGCAGACCAGCACCAACAGGCCCTGCGGCAAAGAGGATACGAGCTTTTCGGTGATCGTTTTATTGCGTTTACAACCGTAATGGAGGTGGTTTAAGTAAGGGATCTTTACTAAACTTATCCACAGGAAATCCACTATTTTCGGGGCATCCGGACTTTGGTACAATAGTTGGTTCAATCCCGCGTTAATAGTAAAAAGGCAGGCAAACATGCCACGGTACAGGGTTCTATGCGATCCTGCTAAAAGGTAGTCCTTTAGCACGCAAAAGACCAATCAGCTGTAACCGTTACCAGTAGCGTTTTTCAGCCGATAAAATTTTCTGTAAAAAAGCTGTAAAAAATTTGGTAATCTGATAAAACGCGCTATATTTGCTCACATCAAACATTTTTTCACTAGTTAAATCTTACTAACTATGAACAAAGCCGAATTAATCGACAAGCTTGCTAAAGATGCAGCTATTACCAAAACCCAGGCTAACGAAGCTCTGGACTCTTTCACCAAAGCTGTTGCTGATACCCTGAAAAAAGGTGGTAAAGTAACTTTGGTTGGTTTCGGTACTTTCTCCGTTTCTAAACGTGCAGCACGTAACGGTAGAAACCCACAAACCGGTCAGATCATCAAGATCAAGGCTAAGAAAGTTGCTAAGTTCAAGGCTGGTAAAGCTTTATCCGACAAGCTCTAATCAGTTAACACAACTTATTCAAGCAAGGAACAGTTATGTTTCTTGCTTTTTTTTTATATCAAACGGCCAGTACTACGCTATTTCATCGAATTGCAGTATTTTGCAGCCTGATAACATCATATTTAACAACAACAAACTTCAAATTATTCGTTATGGGTAGAGGAGATATTAAAACCAAAAAAGGTAAGATCTTCAGTAAATCTTTCGGTAAGGTTAGATCTGCAAAGACCAGAAAAAATACTGCCGCAAAAGCTGCTGCACCAAAAGCTTAATTTTACGCTTTTAATAAAATGCCGCTAAGATTATTCACATGATCTTAGCGGCATTTTTATTTAGAAGACGAGGTCAAGGCGCCAGGCGCTCAATTTTCCAGCCACCTTCCGGCGTTAACGTATACAGTATCCTGTCGTGCAACCGGCTGCTTCTCCCCTGCCAGAATTCCATCACCTGTGGCTTCACTATATAACCTCCCCAGTAATCAGGTCTCTGGGGGGCCTGCTGCTGATATTTTACCGCTACCTGTTCTACCTGTTCCTCCAGGAAAGATCGGCCCGGAATGACCTTGCTTTGTGGCGAGGCAATGGCACCTATCCGGCTACCTTCCGGCCGGCTGTTGTAATACTCATTACTCACCGATACCGGCGCCTTACTAACGGTACCCTCTATACGAACCTGCCGCTCCAGCTCCCGCCAGAAGAACAACAGACTAACATGCGGATTCAACGCCAGTTCCTGCCCTTTGCGGCTTTCGTAGTTGGTAAAAAACAAAAAGCCATCGTCATCAAAGCTCTTTAATAATACAATCCTTGCAGACGGACGGCCATCCGGTGTACTGGTGGCCAGCGTCATGGCATTAGCTTCATCAATTTCACTGCTGATAGTATCCTCCCACCATCTCCCAAACTGGGACAAGGGATAAGGCGCTACCTCACTTTCATCCAGGGAAGCCAGCTTATAATCTTTTCGTAAATCAGCTATTTTCTGGTTCAACATGGTCTGTTATTTTTATGATTCAAATGGGTCCTCAAAGGTATGGAAGGATAATAGTAATTTTGAGGTACCTGATATAAATCATACTATGAAAAGAGTTTCTCTACTGGTACTGCTGATAGCTGCTGCACTACTCTCCTGTCACACACGAAATAACAACAATGGCAAGGCGCCGGCCAACACTGCCAACATCATTGTACCACTGGCTTCTACCCCCCTGTTTTATACCCAGCTCAAAGGAAAACTGGGCAATAAGGAAATTACCATGCAATTGCTGAAAACCGCCCCCCACCTGTTCCGCGGCTACTATTGCGATGATAGCACCGGGCAACCCATTTCTTTATGGGGTACCCTGGATTCTACCCTGGTGAATATTTATGAAGAAACCAATAACAGCTCGGAAGATCGCCTCTTCAGCGGTTATCTTTCTGACGACGGGAATTTTAAAGGCGTATGGCATGGCGACGGTACCTCTTATCATTTTGAACTGCATACCGATCTGAAAAACGCCGTACCCCTGAAAGTATTCTACCAGATCGATTCTGCACGGCTGGCGCCTTCCATATCCAAATCGCCGGTAGGCACGGTGTCCAACAGTATCATATGGCCCGACTCCCTGGTGGATAGCACCACCGCCCGGTTTATTATCGGCCAGGTAACAGGAAACAGTCGCGCTACCGATCCGCAGAAATTCCTGCGAAAAGGGATCGACTCCTTTATCCTGAGCTACCGGTATTCGGCTAAAGATGCCGACAGCACGGAGTTTAACGATAATACCACTACCGCGTCGTGGAACTGGACTACAGATAGCGACATGAAAGTAGTGTATAACACCTGGCCTTTACTGGTGATAGAAAAGTATGCATACGACTTTACCGGTGGAGCGCATGGTAACTGGGGCGCCACCTATTACACGCTGGATCTGTCTAAACGTAAAGTGCTTACCCCCGACGATATTTTTAAACAGGGTTATAAAGAAGCGCTGAGCGCGTTGCTGGATAAAGCTTTCAGGAGACGGTTCAATATGAGTGAAGAAGATGCATTGGATCAGAACCTGCTGGTAAAGAACATCCCCCCGAATAACAATATGATCGTTACCGGCAAAGGAGTAGCATTTAGTTATGTACCTTACGAGATTGGGCCGTATGCACTGGGCCAGGTAACCCTCTACATACCGCTTGGGGAGATGAAGAGTATATTAAAATAACCGCCGGGTGAGGGCATAAAAAAGCAGCGAAGACAAATTACTCTCCGCTGCTTTTTTTATGCGTTTACTTATCCCTTTACTAAAGTACCCACATTTTTACCCATGATCACATTCAGGAGGTTACCCTGACGGTTCATATCAAACACGATAATAGGCAGCTTATTTTCCTGGCAAAGGGTAAAGGCTGTCATATCCATCACGTTGAGGGATTTCTGGTATACTTCTGAGAAAGTAATGGTTTCGTAGCGGGTAGCTGTTTTATCTTTTTCAGGATCAGCAGTATAGATTCCATCTACACGGGTTCCTTTGAGGATTACATCGGCCTGAATTTCTATAGCGCGTAAGGAGGCGGCGGTGTCAGTGGTGAAGTACGGGTTACCGGTACCACCTCCGAATATTACTACGCGACCTTTTTCCACGTGGCGGATAGCGCGGCGACGGATATAAGGTTCCGCGATCTGTTCCATTTTGATGGCAGACTGGAGGCGGGTATAAAGTCCAACTCTTTCCAGACCGCTTTGGAGAGCCATACCATTGATCACGGTGGCGAGCATTCCCATGTAATCTCCCTGGGCTCTTTCAATACCGGTATCGGCTTCGTTCATTCCGCGGTAGATATTACCTCCGCCAATAACGATGGCTACCTGAACTCCCAGATCGGTAACTGCCTTAATATCGTAGGCATACTGAGATATCACCTTCGGATCAATACCATAATTTGCATCTCCCATGAGGGCCTCCCCGCTCAATTTGAGTAAAATACGCTTATACTTTGGCAACATGACGCTATAAAATATTGTAAGATTGTGATTTTCCTAATACTGATTACGGTATTCTAATATACAACTTAAATGCAGAAAGGAGGAAAGGAAGAAAAAAATGCCTTTTCTGATACCTGTTTACTGTCCTTCTATGTGTATGATTAGTTATGCGCAAAAAAAAGGAGAGAAACGAATTCTCTCCTTTTTTTTGATCTATTTTTCTTAACCTAAAGCAACTCGCTTAAAGCTGGTTACTTTCAGGTCAGCATCTACGGACTTCAGGTAATCCGCTACGGACTTGTTATTGTCCTTAACGAAAGCCTGTTGCAGCAGGGTGCTTTCTTTGAAGAATTTATTTACTTTACCGGCAGCGATCTTTTCAGCCATTTCAGCAGGTTTACCTTCAGCTTTCACCTGTTCAACAGCGATTTCTTTTTCGCGGGCGATCAGTTCAGCAGGAACGCTATCCGCATCAACTGCGATCGGGCTCATTGCTGCGATCTGCATAGCGATATCTTTACCTACTTCTTCAGAAACAGGCTTAGAGAAAGCAACCAGTACACCCATACGGTAGTTACCGTGAATGTAAGAGGTTACGCCACCAGCTTCAACGAATTCGAATTTATTGAGGGTGATTTTTTCACCGATTTTTGCCACCTGGTCGTTTACTTTATCAGCAACGCTTGCGCCATCCAGTTGAGCAGCATTCAGGTCTTCAACGGTTTTGATACCGCTAGCCAGTGCCAGATCAACGATTGACTGTGCAAATTTTACGAAGTCTTCGTTTTTAGCAACGAAGTCAGTTTCACAACCCAGACCCACGATAACGCCGGATTTACCATCTGCAGCTGTTTTAGCGATGATAACGCCTTCTTTGGTTTCACGATCGGAACGTAAAGCGGCCACTTTCTGACCTTTCTTACGCAGGTAGTCTACTGCTTTTTCAAAATCGCCATCACTTTCTACCAGTGCCTTTCTGCAATCCATCATACCAGCACCAGTTTGCTGACGCAGTTTATTTACATCAGCTGCTGTAATTGTTGCCATGAGCTATAATTAGTTTTATGTTGTAAAAATTATTGCAAGTACTAAATCTGCTTTCAGCTATTAGCCTTTAGCTGTTAGAGACCATGATGGTTGAACTAACTGCTAAAGGCTAATAGCTAAAAGCTTAAAATATTATCTTCCGCCGCCTGGTTTTCTTGGACCGCTGCTGCCGGCGCCAGATGGACGACGTTGTCCGCCTGCTGCACCACCACCACGGTTAGGACCGCCGCCGCCACGGTTAGCGCCACCGCCCTGGCCACCAGGACCACGGCCGCCGCCACCACGGTTAGCACCACCAGGACCGCCCGGACCACGACCACCACCTGGTGCTCCTGGTTTGCGACCTCTTTCACGGTCTTCACCACCTTCAACTTCAAATTTGCGTGCCTTATCGTCTGCTTCTTCTTCTTCCTCTACTTCTTCAGATTTCTCTGTAGCTCTTTCAGAAAGACCTTCAGCGATAGCTGCGCAGATGTAGCTGGTGATGATAGCGATAGATTTAGTAGCATCGTCATTCGCAGGGATAGCGAAATCTACTTTGGTAGGATCAGAGTTGGTATCCACCATACCGAAAGTAGAAATACCCAGACGCTTAGCTTCTGCCAGTGCAATGTGTTCGTGGCTGATATCAACCATAAACAACGCTGCCGGTACACGTGCCAGTTGGGCAATACCACCCAGCACTTTCTCCATTTTCTCTTTATCGCGGCTTAAAGTAAGACGTTCTTTCTTGGTAATGTTATCGAATGTACCGTCCTGCAGCATTTTTTCAATGCTCTGCATTTTCTTTACACTCTTACGGATCGTAGAGAAGTTAGTGAGCATACCACCCAACCATCTTTCAGTTACGAAAGGCATATTGATGTTACGCGCAGCATCTGCCACGATTTCTTTCGCCTGCTTTTTAGTAGCAACGAACATGATCTTCTTACCGCTCTTTGCGATAGATTTCAGGGCAGCTGCTGCTTCCTGTAATCCTTCTACGGTTTTGTTCAGATCAATGATATGAATACCTTTCTTTTCTGCGAAAATATAAGGCAGCATCTTGGGATTCCACTTTTTCTTCAGGTGACCGAAGTGAACACCTGCCTCCAGTAACTGCTGCTGCAATGAGGTATTATTTTCCATGTTTATATTGCTCAATTAAAAGGATCAAATAATGTTTAGCTTTTAGCATCCGGCGAATTAGCCCGGAGCTAACGGCCAATAGCTCAAAAATATTAGCGTTTAGAGAACTGGAAGCTTCTTCTTGCTTTCGCTTTACCTGGTTTCTTACGTTCAACTCCACGTGGATCACGTTTCAGCAAACCTGCAGCTTTCAATGCAGGACGGAACTCAATGTTCACTTCGCATAAAGCACGGGCAATACCCAGCTTAATAGCTTCTGCCTGACCTTTGATACCACCACCCTGTGCATTCACTTTCACATCAAATTTATCGAGCGCCTCGATAGTTTTGAAAGGCAGTTCCACCTGGTTCTGCAGGTAGATCAAAGAAAAGTAGTTTTTATAATCTTTGTCGTTAACAGTAATGTTACCGGTACCCTTGTTGATGTAAACACGGGCAACAGCTTCCTTACGACGACCTATTGTATTTTTTTGCTTTTCCATGTATCAGAGAAAAATTAGAAAGTTAATGGTTGTGGTTTCTGCGCAGCATGAGGATGTTCAGCACCAGCATATACAAATAATTTTTTGTACATCGCACGGCCCAGACGGTTTTTAGGCAACATACCTTTAACAGCCTTTTCGATCAACACTTCAGGACGGCGACGGATCAGGTCCTTTGCTAATTCGATTCTCTGACCACCTGGAAAACCAGTGTAGTGCATGTATTCTTTTTCCTGCATTTTGTTGCCGGTCAGGGCAATCTTCTCTGCATTGATCACGATGATATAATCACCACAATCAGTATGAGGCGTATAGTAAGGCTTGTTTTTACCTCTCAGGATAGCAGCCATCTTAGCAGCTACTCTTCCCAGTGTCAGGTTGGTAGCATCTACTATATGCCAGTCACGCTTTACGTAAGCGTCGTTAGCCGATTTAGTTCTGAAACTTAATGTATTCATTGTTGTATACGATAAAAATTACGTCTTGTAAACAATTCCCCGATTATGGGGAGTGCAAAGGTACATTGCCCATTCTTAATAACCATACATTTTGGGCACTTTTTTACAGGGCACCTTTGCAATTGATTGATTTTCAATAAAGAATTTGTATAAAAGTTATTAACAGCAGCTACCTGCACGGTTGATAACTACTTTTTTTATTATATAAACGCATAAAAAAAGCACCTGGTCAAACAACCAGGTGCTTTTTTTTAACAGCAGTAGATGTTCAATACCCCTGATTCTGACTCAGGTTGGGATTTACATCTCTTTCAGATTGCGGCACCGGTAAAACCAGTTTAGGATCATTGTAGTTCAGGTTACCCACCTTCAGCTTCAAACGCTTAACCGTCCACAAACGGTCGCCTTCAAAGGCAAGCTCCCTGAACCGCTCATCCGCAAAGTCATTAGCAGTAACTACCAGCAACGGAGTCGCTTTTGCCCTGCTTCTCACCTCGTTTATATCTTCCAGCGGCGTTACACCTCCAACAGGAGCGCCTCCCTTGCGGAAGTTAGCTTCCCCTCTTGTCAGGATTACTTCAGAAAGACGAACAATAGGGATCGCCTTATACAAATCACTGAATTTGCCGGTGTAAGTACCAGGCGCACCGGTAATGCTCACCCCGCTATATACAAAAGCCTTACGTGTATCGCTGTCTTCATAACGATCCAGGAACGCAGGCAAGATCTGTGCATCTCCCCTTCCAACAGGCTTTGCAGCATAGAAGGTGGTCATACCATTATTAGATGTACCGGCATTACTTTGCGTAGTTTGCTGGATAGTGAAAATGTCTTCAGAGGAAGCGGCAATATTATTAAATGCCTTTTCGATGCTGTTTTCCAGGTTGAAACCGCCATTGGTGATCACATCATTGGCTGCGGTAGCCGCTTCTGCATATTTTCCCTGGTTCATATACACACGGGCCAGGAAAGCCAGCGCGGAATATTTTGTGGCACGGCCATCATCATTGGATTCCGGTAACGCTGCAGCCGCATCTGTGAGGTCTTGTATCACCTGTTTATATACGTTTTCAACAGAGGCTCGTGGTTTGTTATCCCGGTCAGGTACATAGGTTCCCACAGATTCCAGTATCAACGGTACGGCTTCGTTGGTGGAAGTACTACCGGCAGAATAAGGCTGTCCAAAGAAATTTACCAGGTCAAAATAAACGATGCCCCTGATGAATTTCGCTTCTGCTGCAATACTCTTTTGCTCACTTGTATCTACCACACTGATTTTTTCCAGCACGGTGTTTACGCCTGCAATGGCAATATAGGCGCGCCCCCACATGCCTTCTGCAATGCTGAGCGTTTTATCCTGTCTTTTCTGGAATACCTGTCTGTAGTTAACAAAGGTACCTACCCATTTCAGTTGTTCATCGCCCGCCAGCAAATCAGCCACAAACAGGTTACGTTCTCCGAAAGAGTTAAAATGCTGCAACGCACTGTAACTTCCAAAGAGAACCGCCTTTACGTCCTCTCCGGTAGTGATTTGCTCAGGCGTTATCTGCTGTTGGGGAAGTACATCCAGTTTTTTATTGCAACCATTACCCGCTATCAGCATAAGCCCTAACGATGCATGGATTATATATTTTGTGATTTTCATGTTTTGAGTGTTTTTAATTTACGATAACAGAACCTTTAATTACAGCTGGTCCATCAAAAACGGATATTCACTCCTGCTGTAAATGTTCTTGCCTGAGGAATGGTATAAAAGTCAACCCCACCGGAAGTATTGGTAGAAGTATTTGTTTCCGATGCCAAAGGAGCTGTATTCACTTCCGGATCGCTCAGATAATCGGTTTTAGTCCAGAGATTGTAACCTGCCACATATACTTTAATGCCCTGAATCTTCAAAGCAGAGATAGCCCTTTTAGGCAGATTGTAGCTCAGTGTTACATTCTTCAAACGTATATAAGAACCATTATAAATATAGCGGGAAGTTGCTTCTGCACCAGTACCATAATAGTAGCCCACCTTAGGAACATTGGTAATATCGCCAGGTTTCTGCCATCTGTTAAGGATGTCCCTTGTCTGGTTATCCAGTCCGTTTGCAAATCCTGTGGTTTGATAGATACCTGCACCGTTGTAGATGGAATTACCATTTACAAATGTGAAGAAAACACTCAGGTCAAATCCTTTGTAGGAGAAATTATTCGTGAAACCACCGGTAAAATCAGGATTAGAATTACCCACCACCATTTTAGGCGCTTGACTGAAATCTGTTGTTGTTTTGCCGCTTGAATCGAGATACAGTGCTACGCCTGTTTCGGGATCTGCACCGGCAAACTTCGGTAAATAAAAAGAGCCAATCGCCTCTCCTTCAACTGCACGTTGTGAACCGGTATTGATGATCTGTCCCTGGAGATCGGTGATTTTATTCTTATTGTATGCGATGTTGAAAGTAGTATTCCATTTAAATTCACCTTCCAGGTTACGGGTAGTCAGGGAAAATTCTATCCCTTTGTTTTCCATTTTCCCGAGGTTACGGTAGATGCTGGCATAACCAGTGGTAAGCGGAATATTTACACTTAGTAACAGGTCTGTTGTATTCTTTTTATAGACATCTATTTCACCGGAAATCCTGTTATTTAAAAATCCAAACTCAAGACCCGCGTCTACCTGAACTGTTTTTTCCCATTTCAGATCAGGGTTACCAATGGTTCTTGGCTGAAAACCTGGTAGATTTGGATAGTTGGTAATATTGTAGAGGGATAGGAAGCGGCTTTCACCTATTTCGGCGTTACCTGTCAAACCTGCACTGGCTCTCAATTTCAGGAAACTGATTGCTTTTGAATTTTTCAGGAAATCTTCCTGCGAAATTATCCAGCCCAATGAACCGGCAGGAAACACACCGTATTTGTTATCCGGGCCGAAACGGGAAGAACCGTCTGCCCTTATACTAAATCCTGCAAGATATTTTTCGTCATAGCTATAATTAGCTCTGAAGAAATAAGAAAGGAAAGTATACTTGTAGTTTTCAGAACTACCGAAAGTTACCGTGGTAGCTCCTGACAGGTTTTTCACCGCATCTGACGGGTAACCTTCTGCCTGAATACTTGAAGATCGGTTATCATTCTGCAGGTAACTCATACCTAACACCATAGACAATTTATGCTTGCCACCCAGCTCAGGATTAATGGTAAAGAAATTATTGGTGTTCAGGGATATACTCTGTGCATTGATGGATTGCCCTTTACCAATGCCGGCTCCATCCTGCGATAGTTTACTTTTGAAGTAATCTTCGTTCATATTAACGATATCCGTTCCTACTTCAGAGCGGAAGTTCAGCCAGGGCAGAAATTGGTAGCTTGCATAAACATTCCCGAGGGTGCGGAAAGTGATCTGTTTATCGGTATCGTATAATGCATCCAGCAAACCGTTGTCGTACAAAGTTCTTGCATTGGGCTTTCCCGTTTCAGGATCGATTAATGGAGAAATAGGTACTTGTGCCACCAGCTGACCTGGAGTAGAGAAGGAGTTGTCGTCCGTAACCCTGTCGAGCTGTGAACGGTTTACGCTCATATTGATGCCGATGTTCAGTTTATCGGTAGCCTGGTGATCAAGGCTCAAACGCGCACCATAACGGGTAAACCTGTTATTGATCACTATCGCATCCTGACCGCTGTAGAAACCGGAAACAAAAAATCTTGTCTTTTCGTTACCACCTGTAGCGGAAAGGTTTACCTGGTTGGATCTTGCCACATCACGATATACCTGGTCTTCCCAGTTGGTATTTACGGCCAGGTTCCGCCAGTCGGTGCCTAATGAATAATAGTCCAGGATATCAGAGTCATACAATTTTGTATAGTCTTCTATAGCTTCCTGCTCGGTATCATAACCGGTATCGCCATTGGCGAAATCTGTTTTACCATCATTTACTGCTGCCTCATGGATCAGATCTATATATTCTTTTGCATCCAGGAATCCGCGCTTTTTTGTTGGCTTGGCCCAGCTTGTGTTTACATCCAGGTTAAAAATTGTTTTCTGGTTGAGCTTACCTTTTTTGGTAGTTACCAGTACTACGCCATTGGAGGCGCGGGCTCCGTAAATAGCCGATGCAGACGCGTCTTTCAGTACTTCCACCGATTCAATATCATTTGGGTTAATATCAACGAGGGGGTTGGTAACTTCATTATTGGCATCTGACTGGAGGCTGCTTTCAACCGGCATCCCATCCACAATGTATAATGGCTGACTGCTGGCAGAGATAGAAGATGTACCACGAATTCTTACTTTGATACCCTGCCCTACTTTACCACTACCGGATTCGATTACCACACCGGCAGCCTTACCCTGAATAGCCTGTTCAAAGCTTGGAACAGGAATATCTTCTATTTCTTTAGCGTTGATTTTGGCAATGGATCCGGTTACATCGCGTTTAAGCTGGGTTCCGTAACCGACTACCACTACTTCGGAAATATCCTTGCTACTGCTACCCAGTGCAACATTAATAGTACTTCTGCCTGAAACGGGCACTTCCTGGTCAGTATACCCAATAAATGAGAATACGAGTGTAGAAGCCTCAGGTTCCACATTCAGTTTAAATACACCGTCGGCGTTGGTAATGGTCCCTTCTTTAAGACCTTTCACCTTAACGGTTACACCAGGCAAGGGACTACCATCTCTCTGGTCGGTAACTTTACCGGTAACTTGTTTGGATTGGGCAAACGAAAGCATGCAAAATAGCAATAGGATGCCCATAAACGAGAAGAATCGCATCATGGTTCTAAGTTTAGATTTAGATTTAATGTCAGCAGGCTGAACTATTTGGTTGAATGATTTGGTTGAACAAGTGATACATTGGGCTTAATTCCCATATAAGCAAAAAACACCGGAAAATTGGTTGACCTTTTCCGTGGAGTAAAACTAAAAAAAAATTTCTACTTTTCTTAAAAAAATGTTAAATAAGTAAATCTACAAGGGATTAAATAAAAAAGGCGACCCTAATGGTCGCCTTCAATAATATAACAATCTTATTTAATTAGTTGTTCCTGCTCCTTGCGCCTGTATATATTAATACATAATATACCAGCGTGGCGATAGAAGCGAGTGCCGCTACTACATAAGTCATAGCAGCCCACCAGAGGGCATTTTTTGCCTTGTCGTGTTCCTCTCTGCGCATAATGGTGGTGTTATCCAGCCAGGCAAGGGCCCTGCGGGAAGCGTCGAACTCCACTGGCAGCGTTACCACGGAAAATAAGGTAGTAAGCCCAAAAAGAATAATACCGGCCAGTAACAGCTGCGGGAAGGTGTTTATGAGGAGGATACCGGCCAACAATACCCACGAAACGATATTGGAGCTGACCTGCACAATAGGTACCAGCCTGGACCGGAGGCCCAGCCAGGGATAGGCTGCTGCGTGCTGCACCGCGTGTCCGCACTCATGGGCCGCCACTGCCGCAGCGGCCACATTGGCGCCATTGTATACGTCGGGACTCAGATTTACGGTTTTATCGGCCGGGTTATAGTGATCGGACAGAAATCCTTGCGATTCACGTACCTGAACGCCGTATATCTGATTGTCTTTCAGCATCTTCTCTGCAATCTGCTTACCGGTTAAACCGGAAGAGGTGGGTATTTCGCTGTAAGCCCGGAACTTACTTTTGAGCACGAAGCTTACCAGCAGGCTGATCCCCACAAAAATCAGCGATAAAAACATGATTCCAGGTGTCATAATGATATAAAGTTAGATGATCTTATGGCACAAATATCTCACCAGATCCCCCCTTTTAAGTTTTATTTAGCACTTGACTGCCATCCCTGCTTTTTGTCTGGAAATTATAAATTTAACACTGTCATTATGGCGTTAAAATTATTTTTTAACGCAAAAAAGCGCCTGTTTGTCATTTATAAAAATGTGTTTTATTAACATTTATTCATATACAAAAATCATCAACATCAACCCTATTTATCAACATTTTACGAGCCCCCAATGAAAGTAATATTAGATAAAAACAACCCCTGAAACAAGCGATGGCAGCCACTTTCTCATGTCCTGCCAATACCTCAAAAGTTATTCACATCAATTAAATAAACTTTTTTATTCTGAAGCCATTTTGTAATTTAGACCTGAATTTAATGGGTTAGTAAGTAGAAAGAGTCAGCGGAATCTTCCGTTTGGCTCTTTTCTCTTTTTATACGGCTTCATCTCCTTTTTTAACACTTCTCTTCTTATCATTTCGGTTCAATAAACGTAAAAACGTTACTTTGTAACGCATCCTTTTTATGAAAATTATGAGTAAAATTAAAACCGCTTTTTTCTGTCAGAATTGTGGATATGAATCAGCGAAATGGAATGGAAAATGTCCGAGTTGCGGAGAATGGAATACGTTTGTAGAAGAAAGAGTGCAAAAAGATATTCCACTCAAACAAGCCGAGTGGAAAAACAACGATACCCCAGCCTCCCGGACACACAAAATAATTAACCTCGCCGAAGTAGTTACGAAAGATGAAGAAAGGATATTAACACCCGACAATGAATTGAACCGTGTGCTGGGAGGCGGCATAGTAGCGGGTTCGCTGGTATTGGTGGGCGGAGAACCCGGCATCGGAAAATCAACACTCTTCCTCCAGAACGCACTACAGCTGAAGCATATCAAAACACTTTACATCAGCGGTGAAGAAAGTGAGCAACAGATAAAAATGCGGGCCGACCGCATCCAGAATTCCAATGAACAATTCTATCTGCTTACAGAAACTTCTACACAAACCATCTTCCAGGAAATAAAAAAATTACAACCACAACTGGTCATTGTCGATTCTATTCAAACACTGCATTCACCATTTATAGAATCTGCACCGGGAAGCGTATCGCAAATCAGAGAAACAACCGCCGAATTACAACGCTTTGCCAAAGAAAGTAATACCCCCGTATTTCTCATCGGACACATTACCAAAGATGGCTCCATTGCCGGCCCAAAAGTGCTGGAACATATGGTGGATACGGTTTTACAGTTCGAAGGCGACCAACATTATGCCTATCGCATTCTCCGTACCATCAAAAACAGGTTCGGTTCTACTGCAGAACTGGGCATTTATGAAATGACCGGCACAGGACTCAGACAGGTGACTAACCCTTCAGAGATCCTCATTTCACAACGGGAAGATCTCCTCAGCGGCGTAGCCATTTCTGCCACAATGGAAGGAATGCGTCCGCTCCTCGTAGAAGTACAGGCGCTCGTTACACAATCCGTTTATGGCACACCACAACGTACTGCCACCGGCTTCGACCTGCGCAGGCTGCAACTGCTGCTGGCCGTACTCGAAAAACGCGGCGGCTTCCACTTCGGTGTAAAAGACGTGTTTCTCAACATTGCCGGCGGCATTCGCGTGGAAGACCCGGCCATTGACCTGGCAGTATTGTGCGCCCTGCTTTCATCCTATGAAGACAATGCCATTTCACCCAAAATTTGTTTTTCGGGAGAAGTGGGTCTTAGCGGTGAAATAAGAGCCGTAAACCGCATTGAACAACGCATTGCAGAAGCAGAAAAACTTGGCTTCGAGAAAATATTTATCTCCCGTTACAACAAAAAAGGAATTGATTTCAGTAAATTCCATATCGAAGTAATTGCTGTAGGAAGAGTGGAAGAAGTGTATCAGCGGTTATTCTGATTACCATATCTTTAAAAAATTTTCGATGCTCACCAGTTTGTTTTCCCCACTGGTTCATCTGTTCTATCCGCATTGCTGTGAGCTGTGCGGCACTGATCTGCATCAGACGGATGAACTATTATGCCTGCGTTGTATGCAGGCGCTACCCCTTACCCATTTCCAGCGTTATCCCAACAACCCGGTAGCGCAGGTATTCAGCGGAAGGGTTCCCGTACAACAGGCCACTGCCACGTATTATTATAACCAGTCGTCCGGCCTGCAACACCTTATCCACCGGTTTAAATACGGGCAACGTCCGGATATCGCTACCTGGCTTGGTAAACAAACCGGTTACCAGCTACAGGAAAGTTCCTGGATCAGCAATGTAGATTTCCTGGCGCCGGTACCTCTGAATCCGCGTAAGGAAAAGAAGCGCGGCTATAACCAGGCCACTCTCCTGGCCAATGGCATTGCACAGGTAGTACAGCTCCCGGTATACCCGGCCACCCTCCGCAGGGAACAATTCACCGCCACCCAAACAAAAAAGGGACGAACAGACCGGTGGCAGAACGTAGCCAGCGCTTTCCAGGCCAATGGCAACCTTCCAGATGGCTCACACGTATTACTGATCGACGATGTAATTACCACAGGCGCCACCACCGAAGCCTGCTGCAGAGCCCTTCAACAGGCAGGCGCCCGGGTAAGCGTTTGTTGTCTTGCCTATGCCTGGAAATAAGCAGGCTAAATTCTTCTCTTTTTTTATCACGGGAATGCTAACTTTACAAATACAGCCCTACGCTGCATTTTAATCTGTCTTTAAAAAAAATCTATATGTTCAGATTAGCTATACTATCAGTTGTTATGCTTTTTGCCTCCTCCCATCTTTATGATTTCAAAGTAGATGCCGTTGACGGAGGAAAAATCGATTTCTCCAAATACAAGGGAAAGAAAGTATTGATCGTAAATACCGCCTCCCTGTGCGGTAACACCCCTCAATACGAAGGCCTGGAAAAACTCTATAAGAAGTACCACGACAAGCTGGTCATCGTTGGTTTCCCTGCCAATAACTTCGGTTCACAGGAACCCGGCAGCAACAAGGAAATACAACAATTCTGCACCAAGCAGTATGCAGTAACCTTCCCGATGGCAGCCAAAATTTCCGTAAAGGGCGCAGACATTCATCCCCTGTACAAATGGTTACTGGATGAAAGTAAAGCCAAACACATGGAGCCTGCTGAAGTTACCTGGAACTTCCAGAAATATCTGCTGGATGAAAAAGGTAACCTGGTAGCTGTATTTTCTCCCAAAACACAGCCCGAGTCAGCGGAAGTGATTGCTGCAATTGAGAAGTAGCTCTTTATTACCTGTAGCCAACTTTTGTGTATAAAAGAAATTTTGCAGAAACTTGCGTAAACGTATATCCGTTTACGTAAGTTTCCTGTTATTCATTATACAACGCGCAACCATATTCATGAAACACTACCTTGTTCCTGCAAATAACGCCTTGCCGCTAGTGGCATTGCTTTGCTTTTTAGTGATGCTTTCTGCGTGCCAGCACGACGTAGATCCCCCTTCGCTTTCATGTCCGGAAATGCAAATGGTTACCACCATAGGAACCAGCAACAACACCATGACCTTTAGCCGCAGCCTCCTGTTCCGTGAACGGACCGACACCGGCGGGCTAAAATTCCTGAGCGTGGAAACCGTATCTGATTCCTGCAGGGTGGTATTTAACCTCACCGATGGTATGTACGACGAAGCCGGGCTGAAGAATGATAGTTTGCACCTTAAAACTTATACCTATACCCGGCAGGGAGTGCAAACCGGCGGACTGGTGGCTGTAGCCATTAAAAACAGCAATGGCGAATTCACTTACCTGACCACAGATTCTTCCAGCGTAACAGTCCGTAAAATGAATCTCCGGACACAAACAATTTCCGGCGCCTTTTATTTTACAGATAATGAGAAGCAGATCAACGGTACCGGCACCTTTGAAAATGCCTGTTATGTATCTCTTCAATAAACCCCTTTTCGTTATCTTGCGCCCATGCTTTTTTCTGATATCATAGGACAAGGGGATGTAAAGCAACAGCTCGTTCAATCCGTACAGCATAACCGGCTAAGTCATGCCATGATACTGCTTGCTCCCGAAGGTGCAGGCGGCCTTCCGCTTGGACTGGCATTTACACAATACCTGGTTTGCGAAAACAAACAAACACATGATGCCTGCGGCCAATGCGCCGCATGTACCAAAGCCTCCCAATTTGTACACCCGGATATTCATTACTCCTACCCGGTTATTCCACGTAAAACAGGCGACAAACCTGTGAGCACAGACTATATCACCGAATGGCGGGAATTTGTAACTACACATGCTTATGGCAATGCGTACGACTGGCTGCAGTTTATAGGCGCCGAAAACAAACAGGGTAACATTACTGCTACTGAGTGCCAGGACATTATCCATAAACTAAACCTGAAAAGTTTTGAGAGTGGTTATAAAATACTGGTGATGTGGATGCCTGAATACCTGGGCAATGAAGGTAACCGCCTGTTGAAACTGATTGAAGAACCGCCTCAGAATACCCTGTTTATCCTGATCGCGGAAAACCAGGAACAGATACTGGCCACCATCTTATCAAGAACACATCTTATCAAAATAAATCCGCTGGCAAAAGAAGACCTGGTGACAGCGTTGATCCAGAAAAGCCATGTTCCTGCTGCAAAGGCCCAACAGATGGCTACCATTACGGCAGGCAATTACCGCGAAGCCCTGTACCTGTTGCAGCATTCAGATGACGACTATCATGAATTGCTCCGCAGCTGGCTCAATCACCTGTTTACCGGTAACCGGGTAGCCCTCCAGGAATGGATCGAAGGCATCTCCAGCGCAAAAACAGGCAGGGAAAACCAAAAGCAGTTCCTCCGCTACTTCATCAACCTGCTGGAACACACGCTCCGCCTGCAATACCTGGATAAAAGCCAGCTGGCTTTTTCCACAGAAGAAATGGACTTTGCCGCCAAGCTGGCCAAACTGGCCAACCTGGATCAGATGCAGGAGATCACGGAAGCTCTGAACAACGCCAGCTACTATATAGAACGCAACGCCAACGGAAAGATGCTATTTCATGCCCTGTCCATCAAGCTGCAATATATATTTAAAAAGAAACCTTTACCGGTTATGTAATAACCACCGGCATCCTGCGGAGCTTATAAGCTGCTTTTCCCTATCTTTGTTGCTTCCGGCCTTTTGTTTTTCTGAAAGGAAAAACGTATTTTGAAGAACTGGAATAACCTGAAATGCTTATTTATAAAATTTAAACTAATTAATAATATGGCTTGTGCCGGATGTGGTACGGGTGTGGAAGGGAAGCCGTCAGGATGCAAGAGTAATGGAGGATGCAGCACGGGAGGTTGTAACAGACTGAATGTGTTTGACTGGCTGTCCAATATTCCCCTTGGTGATAGCTTAGCACCATTTGACATTATAGAAGTGAGTTTTAACAATGGCAGCCGCAAGGACTTTTTCCGTAACGTAACCAAACAATTCTTTGATAAAGGAGAAATGGTGACCGTAGAAGGAGTTAGCGGATTTGACGTTGGCACAGTAAGCCTGACGGGCGAACTGGTAAAACTACAGATGAAGAAGCGACGCGCTGAAGACACACCCGAAGTAAAAAAAGTGCTGCGCCGTTCAACTAACGACGACCTGCAGCGAATGAATGACAACAAGTCCCGCGAGAAAGAGGCGCTCATAAAATCCAGAGCCCTTGCCCGCAACCTCGGGCTTGAAATGAAGCTGGCAGAAGTGGAAATACAGGCCGATGGCCGTAAAGCCACTTTCTTCTACACAGCAGATGATCGCGTTGATTTTAGAGAATTGATCAAAGTATATGCCTCTGAATTCAGGGCCAAGGTGGAAATGCGCCAGATAGGCGCCCGCCAGGAAGCCGGAAAAGTAGGTGGCATCGGCAGTTGCGGCAGGGAGCTATGCTGCTCCACGTGGCTGTCTGATTTCAAAAGCGTGAATACTACCGCTGCCCGGTACCAGAACCTGTCTATCAACCAGGCCAAGTTATCCGGACAATGCGGCCGTTTGAAATGCTGCCTCAACTATGAGCTCGATACCTACCTCGATGCCCTGAAAGACTTCCCCGACGATGCGGATAACATTGAAACTGCCGGCGGCGTTGCCCACCTGCAGAAACGGGATATCTTCAAAAGCCTCATGTGGTATTCTTATGAAGGCAGTAACAAACAGTATCCACTCACCATTTCCAGGGCTAAGGAAATACGCCTCCTGAATAGGCAGGGTATTAAACCGGACGACCTGAAACCGGTAGAAGTAGTAACCGCCAAACCAAAAGAAGCGGATCTCGGATACGCAGATGTGGTTGGGTTAATCAGTCTGAAATCTCTCGAAAAAACAGCACAAAAGCGTAAACAGAAAGATAAAGACAAACAAAAACAACAAAGAGGCGGAGAACGCGGCGAGCGTGGAGAACGCCCGGAACGCGGGGAACCAAAACAAGCCCAGGGCCAGGGTCAGCCAAGAACTGATTCCCCCAAAGCTGGTCAAAGACCCGATAACCGCCAGAACTCAGAGCGCAAACCGAAACCGGACAACCGCCAGCGGCAAGGTGGAGGCCAGCCAAAACAGGGGCGTGAACAACAACCCCGTAACGAGCAACAGCCACCTCGTCCGGAACAACAGCAGGGACAAAGACAACCAGCTGCTCCCAAACAACCCGGGCAACAACCGGCGCAACCCGGGCAGGGAGGCGCTCCCCGGCAAGACAGGCGCCCGCCAAGACATAAACACCGGCCGCCCAATCCTAACAAGAACAATAATCCTGAAAAAGGACAATAAATAAAAACAAAAAAGACAACCAGCTGGTTGTCTTTTTTGTTGGCGTAATGCAAAACAGACACATGAAGCCCCATCTCCTATTACCATTACCTCTCAGATGCCTCGCCAATGCTTCGGGCTTGCGTATGTCATGGACTATCCATGCACTATCAATACAGTTAGCATGCACTCCTCATGCACTATTAATGCACTGTTAATGCACTATCAATGCACTATCAATGCACTCACCATGCACTATGCCCCCTCCGGGACAGCATATTTTTGGAATACCAGATGGTGGGAAATATTGTCAGAGAAAACCAAATAAAAGGCCGCCCAGACGAGGCAGCCTTTGTTAACAATTGGTTTTTGCTTATGAGAAAACTTAAAAAAATGCTATTTATATCTCTTCACAATATCAATCACACAGGCGCCTCTACTGTCTGTCACACGGTCTTACGCTTCATTTTCAAACAGTAGCTTATAATAGTTCATGTTAGTGGCTTCGTCGAAACCGCGTTCAATCATCTCACGGTTGCCATGAATATATACATGAAAGTTACGATCCAATTTCAGAATGCTCTTAAATACTTTCTGCTGTTTCTTTACAGCAGGCGCAGATATTTCAAACTCGTCAGGGATATCTTGTTGAAAATGATTCGCATATTCATTTCGGTACTCCTTAAAAGAAGCTATAGCGTCGGGATGACCTAATACTTCTTTCGCAAAATCGTCCAGTTGGAATTGTTCTTTTTCCTTGAAATAAGCGGCTGATTTATTTAACAGATCTACCTGATCCACTCTGTCCATCTCATACTCCGTTGGCAATTTATTGTGTATAAACTGTTTACACATGTCCACCGCGGTTTCTGTCTGATGGTAACTATCCTCCCGGCGCTGTACCTGTAAAAAGGCATCCTTCCAATACACCGCCTCGGTTTGTTTGCTGTTGCTGTCTATAATACTTACCTTAAAGCCCTCGGTTTCTTCCGTATTAAATACCAGACAACCTTTATCCAGCTTATTAATATTTATACCGTCCTCGTAATTTACCTGGTAATTCTCGTCTGCCAGAAAAACTTTCAAATAGGTATCGCGGTTCTCCGACTTAAAAATGCCTATGGCTTCTACCTCTTCACCATCCACCTGACACTTGCTAAAGTAGGCTATATAAAGCTCTCCCCCTTTTATTTTAGGATGGGTGGAATGTTTATATAGATGTTTGGCAATATTGACCGACTGCTCCTGGAATTCATTTTGGTCAGTAAATATACGTCGACAATATTGAAATATTTCATTCAATTGCAGATCTGCGTCATGACGGAATCTGAAATACTCTGCTGCATTGGCAAACGGCTGAATAAAATATGTTACCAATAACTGGCTGATCGTTTCATCCTCCAGCTGCAAAGGCGCTTTGGAACAGAGCAGGGCCTCGTCGTTAGTGGGATTCCCTACCTTGTGTATCGTTAATTGCGCCAAATCTTTAAACTCCGAAACATGGATCATGGGCGCAAAATTAATAAATTAGTTGACAGGCAACAGATCCGTTTTCCCCGGTAATTATTTCTTGATAATTTCATTACATACCTTCCCTCCCATCCTTATACGCTGAAAAATCTGGAATAGTTCCTTAATTTAAAGTTTCAAAACAAAACGAACATGAGAAAATATATCTGCCTGCTGGCAATGACGGCCGGATACGGCCTCCCGCTGATGGCGCAGCAAAAAAACACAAGCAGACCTGTATACGAAACCCGCGACCTGACAGCAGAAAATATGTTTTCCGTAAATATCGAAGGACCCAACTTTGACAAAGCAGGCAATTTCTACGTGGTAAATTTCCAACAGGATGGTACCATTGGTAAGATAAATACCAAAACCGGCGCAGGCGAAATATTCGTAACACTCCCCGATAGCAGCATAGCCAATGGCGTTCATTTCAACAGCAAAGGAACCATGTTCCTTCCGGATTTCATCCGGCATAATGTGCTCACCATTGATATGAAAACCAAAAAGGTAGGCGTATACATTCACTCTGATCAGTTCAATCAACCTAATGATCTCTGTATTAACAGCAAAGACCAGATCTTTGTCAGCGACCCCAAATGGGCCAGCAACACCGGCCAGATCTGGCGTATAGACCCCGGCAACCATACCCCCATACTACTCGAAAGCAATATGGGCACCACCAACGGTATTGAACTCAGCCCCGACGAAAAAACACTGTATGTAAACGAAAGCGTGCAACGGAAGATCTGGAAATACAAGGTGGATAAAGCCGGTAACATCTCCCGGAAAACCTTATTCGCTACCTTCCCCGACTTCGGCTTCGACGGAATGAAATGCGATAAAGTAGGAAACCTCTATGTGGCCAGGTGGGGGAAAGGCGTGATCGCCGTGCTGTCGCCGAAAGGAAAGCTGATCCAGGAAGTACCCCTCAAAGGAAAACAATGCAGCAACCTTGTGTTTGGGGACAAAGACGGCAAAACCGTGTATGTAACCCTGCAGGACCGGAAATGCGTGGAAACATTCCGGGTAACGATACCGGGTAAACGCTTTTAGCGGAGGGATCGCCTTCGGCGATTTTAAATTGTCTTGGAGCAGGATTACGCTGATTATACTGATTTTTCGGATTTTATTTTTCGGATTTTTTAAAAAGATTTTTAAATGATTAGGGGAGACATAAGCGAGTATATCCGCTTATGTCTCCCCTAATCATTTAAAATCAAAAATAATCAAATCACCAAAATCAGTATAATCAGCGTAATCCTGCTCCAAGACAATTTAAAATCGCCGAAGGCGATCCTCCGCTACTTAATAATCAGTAGCCAGCCCTTGTTTTTCTCTACGGGGATGCTGGCGTTTTTATCAAATACATGCCCCTGCTGAAAGTTGCGTATATCCGGCGCCGTTATCACTGCCTTCGCAGGGTTTATACCCAGCGCTTTCCAGTCGATACTGAGTTTAACCGTTGTGTTTTCCGGCGCCCAGCTGGCAAGGGCAACCAGTACCGCGCCATCTTTCCGGTAAATAGTAGCCGGCACCAACGGGTTATTGGTTTTAACCGGGTTGTTCTCTACCCAGTAACCAATCATTTTTGTTCCCTGCATACCAAAATCATCCCACACTTTCCAGATGGGACGGGGATCAGAAGTAGCAGTCCACGGCATGCGGTTAGTCATACCGTACACCATACCACGCCACTGGTTACCGCCATCCTGGAGCATTTCACCCATCAGGCCAAAGGGAATACCGCTTACTTCCGTGAGGAAGAAATCCGGATCATTCTTCTCATAATCAAAATATTCCCCAAACCAAAGCCTATTGAGGTAAGGAAAGTGCTCCATATAAAGTACCGCACTGTTAATAAACCCATCGGATTTATTATACTGGTTGGCAGAATGCAGATCAATGATACCCGGATGATTATCCTTTGTCAGCACACGTTTCACCCGCTTCATGGTTACCCGGTCAAAAGCCACATCGTCCAGGTAAATACCATCGATCCCTACGTTCTGCACCAGCCAGTTCATCCCCTCCACATAATAGTTATGCCAGCGGTTCATGCCACTGTTAATAATAGCGGCATCCTTAAACTCCGGTACAAACCACGCCGCGATGTAATCTTTTCCCACATGCTCCTGCAGCCAGGAGAAGCCGCCGCCATTACCGGAAGTATATACTTCATGCCCCAAACTGCGCAGCGGGAAGGTTTCCCAGGCATGGTTCGACAACTCCCTTACAGTATTATAGATCTTCACTTTCAGCCCTTTCTGATGCGCGGCTGTAATGTAATCCTTCATCGCGCTCCATTCAATGAACGGATAATTGATCCAGGGATTGATGTCGTTACCGTGGTGAATGTTTACCACTGTAGCCCCGGTAGCTTTAATGCTGTCGAGGTTATTATATCGGTGGTAGAAACGGGTGGACCACTGGAAATCGGTGTTAACCGGGTGGAACGGCGTAATGATCAGGTGGAAGTTGTAATACAGTACCTCTCCT
Organism: Chitinophaga sp. G7 BAM 1005; assembly: GCF_057126945.1. Classification (NCBI taxonomy): domain Bacteria; kingdom Pseudomonadati; phylum Bacteroidota; class Chitinophagia; order Chitinophagales; family Chitinophagaceae; genus Chitinophaga; species Chitinophaga sp. G7 BAM 1005. The sequence continues at coordinate 6,819,820 of NZ_CP181478.1, forward strand.
TTATGCAGGGTTCTTTCACCACTGTAGTTGTTTACCAGTATCGCCTTTCCTTTTTCACCGATGGTGATACCACCTTTATTGCCGTTACCCCAGGAAGTGGGCAGCAGTAAAGGTTTCTGCAGATAGAAGTTTGTATTCAGCGGGCGTACATAATTTTCATCCCGCAGGTTAAACTGGATACCTGCATTCACCTCACCAATCCAGGCGCCGTCCTGGTTTTTACTTTTCACGTCCCACTTCCAGTCGATCTTTTCCGGGCGCAGCCCGCCCTTCTGGTTCAGACCCATCATATACTTTGCGGCGCCTTTATCAAATGGCAGGTGCATCGTGATATCCTTCAGGGATACGTCTTCCAGTGCAGTTACTTTCACGGTATAGTCGAGGAAGCCGTCAAACTCAAGGGAGGCATTTACTTCCATTTCCAGGCCAGTAGCGGTGTTCATCGCTTTCCAGCTGATTTTGCCCGGCGTTTGCTTAGTAACTTGCCAGCCATTGCTTTGCCAGCGAAGATCCTTTCCGGTAGCGGCGTTGATGAAATGGAAATGTACCGGTTCGGTGAAAATATTCTTAGGCTGTGTAGCCAGCGACGTCATTTCAGGCGTAAAAAAAGTCTGGATCTGGGCAGGGAAGCCATCTTTATTGATGCTTACTTTACGGCCCAGTAAACTGATTACGCTGTCTTTCATTTCCAGTGGCGTATAAGGGGCGATCACGGCGTCGTCCTGTGCCAGCGTGGAATTCAGCCATTTCAGGCGGGTTTGTTTCCAGGGCTCGTTAAAGCCGCTGTTCACTACCAGTTTATTCGTTACCGTTAGGGCGATCCTTACCGGCATAGCAGGCATACCGGCTGCCTTTACAGTGGCAATCCCTTTATAGATACCTGCTGCAGCGTTTTCCGGAACATCTATGCCGCACCACATGGCCTGTACTTTTCCTTCCGGGATATTCACCGTTGCTGAAAAAGGTTTTGCATCATAAGTGGTACCGGTGGTATTGATACAGTTGAGTTGTGTTGCCGGAATAGTTTGACCAGCGGCCGTTTTCAGGTCTGCAAAAGAGATCTGTACCTCCTTCATTTTATGACGGGCATAAATGCCCAGCTGAAATGCGTAGTATTCTCCTTTACCGGCTTCGCCGGAGAAAGACTGCGAAGGTCCTTTCTTTATCCAGCGCTGTGGCAGGTCATCCGTCATTTTAATGGGAAACTGCCGGTCTTCGGGGAACAGCATATAGCCGCCACCCGGATTTTTCAGCAGCAGTTGCTTTCTTTCTGCTTCCGTAGCAATTACTTCCATCGGGTAAAACGTATTGAAGCTGTCGATAGCTTCCAGCTGCTTCACGGTGGTATTGGGCTTTATGCCCGCTGGTATGGCTTGCAGCCAGTTGTTATCAGCGGTTTGTTCCGGCGCCAGGTATACGCCTTTCGGATAGTTATCACGGCCCTCATTTTTGGAGGGCAGGTAATAAATATAGTAGTCCCCTTTACCGGAGGTGGGTTCAAAGCAGATATCGCCCTGCTCACGGGTAAGCGCCAACGTTTTTACATTGGTAACCTTTTGTTTTGTTCTGGCATCTTCAATAATGATACGTTTCAGCTCCGGATGTTCATCGCGGCGGCGCCAGGGGATTACTACGCGGGCTACGCCGGTGGCGCCGTTAAAAGTAACTACCGCACGGTGGTTACCGAGCGAGTCTGCATTCCAGTTGTTGTTGCCATTGGTATACTTCAATTCCTGGGCGAGTGCCGTGGTAAGGAAGCTGAAAATAAGTCCTGCCAGCAGCAATCCTTTCCTGAAATTGCGGGAAGGGTGGTTTGTCTGATACATGAAGGATAATCAATTTTTTAAATGTTCACCGGTTATAAATTTACTATTGTTGCGGTTTCTTTTCCCGATTATTTTATAAAAGCAAAAGCCCCGGTGAACGGGGCTTTTACCGGTATTTCTATTGAATCGGGTTTTGCACCAGGTTAGGATCAAGCAATATTTCCTGCTCGGGAATAAAGTGTACCACCCTTGCATCTGTATAGGAAACTGTTTGCGGATTGGTTTGTACGCCGGGATAGTTCCGGTATACATTCCGGTTGTTGCGGAACAGGTCAAATACACGATGTGTTTCAAAGGCCAGTTCCAGGCGGCGTTCGTCCAGTACTACATCCAGCACGGAAGTATAGCCATGCAGGTCTGATACCGTAAACAGTGCTGCGCCGCTTAAGCCGGCTCTTTTACGGATGGTGTTCACATCGTCGATGGCGGCCGCGCTGTTGTTCAGCTTCGCATTGGCTTCTGCACGGATCAGGTACATTTCAGCCAGGCGCAATACCACCGGTGAACTGAGGGTAGGCACATTATCCTGGTTGGAATATTTCAGCACGTACCACTTTGGTACGCCGTTACGGGAAGCCATTACTTTCTGGCCGCCGGCATTCACGGAATCCCGGCCATCGGCGCCTTTCAGGTAAACTGCCTGCACAAACGAGTTACGGGCATCTGCCGGATATTTGTGCAGCAGGTCGAGGTACGACTGGGAAGCATACATTTCGCCATAACCCATACCGCCGGGCGACATATAATACATAGAGCCGATAGAGCCCCAGGTACGGTCGTCCTGCAGGGTATGATGAATAGCGAAGATGGTTTCCTTATTATTTTCATTGGTTTTGGTATAGTAGCCGGGAAGATCAGAAGTATTCACCAGGGAATATTGCCCCGAAGTGATCACAGAATCTGCATAAATACGGGCAGAATCGTTTTTTCCCATGTAGAGATATACCCTTGCCAGTAAAGCCATAGCACCGTATTTGGTGACATAGCTGTTGGTATTGGAGTTATCCATCAGGTCTTTTCCTTTCTTCAGATCTGCTACTACCTGTGCATATACATCTTTTACGGTGCTACGTTTAGGCATAGCAGTTATATCGAACTTCGTTACCACCGGTACCCCTGCGTTGGTTGCAGGACTCTGCGTATAAGGACGGCCGAAAGACCTTACCAGGCTGAAATGCACAAAGGCGCGGATGAACAGGTTTTCCCCGATCATTTTATTCACAGCGTCCGACTTACCTTCTGTCATTACTTCCAGCAGCTTATTACAGCCGTTGATAGCCTTATATCCTGCGCGCCAGATCTGCAATGCATTGGCCTGGTTGGTGAGGTGTCCGTAAGTATAGGAGTAGAAAAGCGCATCGGTAGTGGCGCCGCTCAACGCTACATCATCACTTGGGAACTCTCCCATCTGGAAATAGTTGCGCGTAAAATTTTCTTCTTTCAGTAACGCATAATTACCCACAGTAGCCGCCGGCCATTTGGTTTCATCTTTCAGGATATTATCATCCGGAACAGCACTATACGGGTCTTTCTTCAATGAACAGGAAGTAGCCACTGATAACAGCAACAGCCCTGCAAAATATTTCGACATGTGTTTCATGATCATCTCTTTTTAGCTCCTGTTAAAAATTAATTTCAAGACCTGCAAACCATTTGGTGCTGGACGGATACTTGATGTAGTTGATACCCCGATCATCTACTTCCGGATCCAGACCGGAGAATTTGGTTAATGTCCACAGGTTATCACCGCCAATAGAAATTCTGGCGTTTCCAATATGCGCACGGTCCAGCCAGGCTTTGGGCAACGCATAGCTCAGATTTACGTTTCTCAGACGCAGGTAGCTTCCGTCTTCCAGGAAACGGGAAGATGGTTTATGTGAGTTTTTATTTCCTTTGATAGTATACTTCGGATGGGTAGCTACATCGCCCGGTTTTTCCCAGCGGCTCCAGTCTTTATCCAGCTGCATCATATTATAAGTATAATACGCACCGTCGTTGTCCATCAGTTCGCGGGTACTGTTATACACATCATTACCGGAAACAAAAGCCAGGAAGGCGCTCAGCTGGAAGTTTTTATAAGAGAAGGTATTACGCATACCACCAAAGAATTTTGGCGTGGCAGAACCCACAATCTGCAAAGATGCATCGTTATAGTTGTTGGTGGTGGTTTTGCCGGTTACGTTGCCATTGGCATCAGTTACGAGTTTTTCCCACAGCGGATCACCATTGGCAGGATCTACACCAGCCCATTTGCGCATATAGAAACTACGCATATCCTGGCCCTGTTGCAGGATGAAGTAACCACTGATCGGATCTACGATCTGGTTCTTCCCGGTATACAGTTCTGTTACCCTGTTTTTATTGAAGCCGATGTTAAAGTCGGTGCTCCATTTAAAGGCGCCTACCAGGTTATCTGTACTCAGGTTAATTTCAAGTCCTTTGTTGCGCACAGATCCTACGTTCTGTGAAATGTAGCTGTAGCCGGCAGTAGCAGGCAGCGGCACATTGAACAGGAGGTCTTTGTTATCTTTCTGGTATAATTCTATCGTCAGGTTAATCCGGTTAAATAATCCGAGATCGATACCAATGTTGGTATTATATGCTTTCTCCCAGGAGAGGTTAGGCACATTGTACACGCTTTGGTAAGCGCCGGGGAAACCGTTGTACTGCGTATTGATAGAATATGCCCCGATAGCGCTGTAGTCGCCGATTTCCGCATTACCGGTAGTTCCGTAGCTGGCCCTTAACTTCAGGTTGGTAATGGCTTTTATCTGTTTGATAAAATTTTCTTCAGATGCTGCCCATGATGCGCCAAAGGCATAGAAGTTACCATACTGCTGGTTGGCGCCAAACTTGGAAGATCCATCTCTTCTGAAGGAAGAAGTGAAGTAGTATTTATAATTATAGTTATAATTGGCCTGTACAAAATAGGAATTAAAAGCGCGGGCTATTTTTGTACCCCCAATAGACATCGGCGAAGAAGTACCATCCAGCACCTCTACCCCCTGCAGGATGCCTTTACCTTTTGCATTGATATCATTGAGATTGGCCTGCTGGAACTCAGCGCCCACCAACCCATCTATGTTATGCACTTTATTAATGGTATATCTTGCTTTCAACAGGTTGGAGCTGATATAGCTCGCAGAATCCTGGTAGTAGTTATACAGGTTACCACGGTCATCGGTACCGGAGGAAGTCCGCACGTCCCCATTGCTCTCCTGGTTGAAGTGGTAATATTGCGCGCGGTTGGTGGAGCTGAAAGACAACCATTTGGTGATATCGTATTCCAGTTTTACCAGGGCTTCGAGCGACTGCCTTTTATTTTTAATATAGTTATACTGCTGGTCGTAGAGGAAGTTGCTCATATCCCTGCCATACCAGGTGGCGGCGGTGAGTGGATTTACCGGCTTGCCTTGTTCGTCGTATGCCTTATCCCACGGGAGGTTGGTGTAATACTGATACAGCGAACCGTTTGAATTATCGTGATCGGAAGTTTGGGTTCCGGCAAAGTTGGCGCTGATACGGAACTTATCGGTGATGTTATGATCAAGGTTTAGGCGGGCGCTGAAACGCTCTACACCGGTACCTTTCAGGATACCATCTTCTTTATAATAGTTACCGCCCAGGTAGAACTTTGTTTTTTCGTTACCCCCGCTGGTAGATAATTCGTAGTTCTGGTTGGTGGCATTCTGGAAGGCCAGCTTCTGCCAGTTGGTGTTGATATTACGTTGAGATGGGTCCAGCGTGGCTCCTGCGGCTTTCTGCAGGTCGTACAGTTCTGTTCCGTTCATCAGGTGGAAACGGCCGGTATTGAGCTGGGCGGTTCCTACATTGGTGCGGAAGTTTACCTGTGTTTTGCCGGCCTTACCTCTTTTGGTGGTAATTACCATTACGCCGTTGGCAGCGCGGGCGCCGTACAACGTAGTGGCGGCGGCATCTTTCAGGATGGTAACGCTTTCAATATCGCTTGGGTTGGGTAAACCGCCAATGATACCATCTACCACTACCAGCGGAGAGTTGCCCGCAGTAAGTGTTCCGTTACCACGGATGCGGATAACGGGCGCCGAAGCCGGGTCACCGGAAGTATTACCTACAAATACGCCGCTTACTTTACCCTGCAACATTTTGTCCATGCTGCTGGCAGTTACGTCTTTCAGTTTTGCGCCGCTTACCGCCTGCGCTGCACCGGTGAGGTTTTTGGTGGTAGTGGTGGTGTAACCCATTACTACTACTTCTTCCAGTTTCCTGGTATCCGGTTCCAGTTTAACGTTGAGTTCGGAACGGCCGCCCAATGTTATTTTCTGTTGCAGGTAGCCGATGTAGGAAAATATCAGTACGCTGTTTTCTGAAGGAGCCTGGATGGTAAACTTACCGGTGGCATCCGTTACTGCGCCGGTGCTGGCGCCTTCAACCGTGATGGTTACGCCGGGCAACGGATCTTTGGTAGTGGCGTCTGTTACGTATCCTGTTACTTTTACCTGTGCCGTACCGGTGGGAGTGATCACCACCAGGTTGTTTTCCAGTACGCGGAAAGTAACATTGGAATTGTTGAAGAGTTCCTTCAGCACTTCACTGATCTTTTTATCTTTCACATCAATGGTCACTGCCTTATTCAGATCAGTAAAGTTCTCGTTGTAGAAGAAGCGATAATTGCTGCTGTTTTCGATGAGTTTAAATACATCTTTCACGCTTTTATTTTCAGCATGCAGTTCTTTTATTTTATCCTGCGCGTAAGCATTAGCGGATACCTGTAAAAAACCTCCGAAAATCAGCAGACCCGTCAATTTCATCATGAGCAATAATTTTCGCCCGGGGCAAAATAATGCCGCCAGGTTTGCAGTGGATTTCATAAACTTGTATAGATTTTAGTTAAACGATAATTACGGTGACTGCCCGTCGCAAAGGCAATTCACCATTAAGTGATTTTCGTTGATTGGGGTAAGTCGCATTACCCCAATTTTTTTAGTCCTTCATGTCGGGCATGTAAGTTGGTTTTACAGGTGATAGAATGATGGTTCTCTCTTCTCTCCGGTCGTTACCGGGTCTTAAATGCTTTATTGTATTTTTCTTTCAGCTCCTCATCCAGCGCCAGGGTAACTACACCTTTGTCTATGGTGTATTTCAGCGGCGCCGTGAGCATTAGAATGTTCAGTACCTGTTCCAGCGTTTCCTGACGGAAAGTGCCGCTGAAGCGGTATTCTTTCAGTTCCTGTTCTTTAAAGATCACCTTTACATTAAACCTGCGTTCCATTGTAACCGCCAGTTCGTCCATTGTTTGAGCGGCCACTATCCAGTTGCCGTCTTTCCAGGCGGTATATATTTCTGTATTGTTCACTTCCCTGCTTTCTATCGGGGCAGCTGTGGAGCTGTCTCCGCTAGATACAGGCGTTTTCAATTGTTCACTGCCGTTTGTTGATAACGGTTTTTTATACACAACATGTTGATGTGGTTTCATCATGAGTCCGAAAGGCGTAGTGGTTTTGCTGCCATCTATCTTCACTTCTCCGTCTACGAGGGTGGTCACTACCGTTTTATCTTCCGGGTATGCTTTTACATTGAAAGATGTACCCAGCGCGAGTATGCTCAGGTCGGAGGCCCTTACGGTAAAAGGCTTTTGTGCGTTGGTATGCACTTTAAAGAATGCCTCTCCTTCCAGTTTTACTTCGCGGCCGCGGAGGTTGTAGGACTGTGCATATTGTAGTTTACTACCTGCATTCAGCCATACTTCCGTACCGTCAGACAATTCAATTTTGGTGGTGGCCCCTTTCGGGCTGGTTACCGTTACCAGCGCATTACTGCTGTTGTCTTTCTTACCGGAAGCCCAGGTATATACCAGGCCGCCGCCGATTAAAAAAGGCAAGGTGTAAGAGGCCGCCACGCGGAAATAATAGCTCCATTTGTTTACCACCAATGGCGGTTCTATGGCCGTTTCATACTGCAAACTATTCCAGGCGGCGCCGGCATCGTAATTTCCTTCCCGTGCCGTTGCCTGCCAGGCATCCCGGAGCTGCATGAAATAAGACTGGTTCTCCGCTGTAGCATTGATCCAGTGCGTTAGCGCTGCTTGTTCATCCGGGGAAATATTGCCGGATAAAAAACGTGCGATCAGGTCATCTGCCTGCTCCTGTGTATAGTTAGGACCCATCATATAGAAAACAAGTAGTAAGACAACATTTAATACCAGGTAGGGTGACAAGAGAAGAAAAAAAACTTTTTATTTACTTCAGAAGCGGGAGTAGTTCGTCGCGTAACCTTTGCAGGGCGCGGGTCATCTGCGTTTTCACAGTGTTGATGGAAATGCCGAGGTGGCGGGAAATTTCGGGGTAACTCAATTCTTCAAAGCGGCTAAGCCGGAATACGTCCTGGCATTGGGGTGGTAATTTGCGGATCGCCTTTTCTGCTATCAGCTCCAGTTCGGATTGCTCCAGTTTTTCGGCCGGTGAATGCCCGGAGGCGATGCTGAAGAGAGCAATGCGGGACTCCAGCTGCTGGAGTTGTTCGCTGCCATATTGTGCCTTCACTTTGTTTTGTTTGATGTAGTTGAGGCAATTATTCTGAACAGCGCGGTACAGGTATGCTTTTTCAGATACCTGGATGTCCAGTTCCCTGTACTTTTCCCATATCTTCAAAAAAGTATCCTGCACAATTTCTTCTGCCAGTTCATGTCTGTTTACAAAATCAAAAGCGAATGTACAGAGCGCGGGATAATACTCTTTGAATAATGATTCAAAAGCGGGTAGTTGACGTTGTTTCCGGTTAATATTTTTGCTTACTTCCTCCAAAGTATTCCTTCGTCCACAAGATTGTTCACTGCGGCGAAAAGATACGTAAAGTAGGTTCAATAAAAAAACGCGGGTCATAGGCCCGCGTTTTACCATCTTTAACTCGTTGAATTACATACACAAACCGCCACAGGTGCTGATTGTCTGACCGGTTACATAACCGCTCATATCAGACGCCAGGAACAGGCAAACGTTGGCAATGTCTTCCGGTGTACCGAAGCGGGCCAGCGGAATCTGAGCAATATAATTGGCAGCGCCCTCTCCTTCTTTGAGGTAGCTGGTCATGTCTGTTTCTACAAAACCCGGAGCCACGGCGTTGCAACGGATGTTACGGCTGCCCAGTTCCTGTGCAATGGACTTGGTAAAACCGATGATACCAGCTTTGGAAGCGGCATAGCTGCTTTGGCCGGCGTTGCCCATGATACCGATCACGGAGCTCATATTAATAATGCTACCGCTTTTCGCCTTCATCATAGGGCGTATTACATGCTTGGTCATGTTATACACGCTCTTCAGGTTGACGTTCATAACATCATCCCACTGATCAGGGCTCATACGCAACAGCAGGTTATCTTTGGAGATACCTGCATTGTTCACACAAATATCAATTTTACCGAATTCTTTCAATACATCCGCCACCAGCGTTTCAGTTTCCTCGTAAACGCCTGCATTGGATTTATAAGCTTTTGCTTTTACACCCAAAGCGGTCAGCTTTGCTTCCAGTGCCTGGGCTTTTTCATCGGAGCTAACGTATGTAAAAGCTACGTTTGCTCCCTGTGCTGCAAATTTCAAAGCAATTGCTTCCCCGATACCACGGCTGGCGCCTGTTACTATGGCTACTTTGTTCTCCAGTAATTTCATGTTATAGTTGATAGGTTTTAAGCATTCATATGATCTGCCGCAAATTGCAGAATTTCTTCCAGGTACTTGCGGTCGTTATTCAACCGGGGAACTTTATGTTGTCCGCCCAGCTTGCCTTTGCTCTTCAGGAACTCGCAAAAAGTTCCTTCTGGCAGTACGCGCACTACCGGCATGTGCAAGGCAATATCTTTATATCTTTTAGCCTCGTAATCTGAGTTGATTGCTTTTAAAGTACTGTCCAATACAGCGGTAAAGCGGTTCAGGTCATCCGGAGCTACTTCAAATTCCACCAGCCATTCGTGTCCGCCGTTGCCATGATCACTGAAATAAACGGGAGCTGCGGTGTAGTCATTTACCACTGCGCCGGTAGCTTCACAGGCTTTTGCAACCGCGGTATCCGAATTCTCTACAATCACTTCTTCCCCAAAGGCATTAATAAACGACTTTGTTCTGCCACTGATTTTGATACGGTAAGGAATCAGGGAGGTAAACTGGATGGTATCTCCTACCATATAGCGCCATAAGCCGCCATTGGTACTGATAACCAGGGCATAGTTTTTACCCAGCTCCACCTCCTGCAGTTGCAGGGTTTGCGGATTTTCCTTGTCTAATTCCTCCATTGGCATAAACTCATAAAAGATGCCGTGGTTAAGGAACAACAACAGGCCTTCTTCCCCTATCACGTCCTGGGCTGCAAAGAAGCCTTCGGAAGCATTATAGGTTTCCTGGTAATGCATTAAAGGCGTACGGATCAGTTTTTTAAACTGTTCGCGGTAAGGAGTAAAGCTTACGCCGCCATGCATATAAAGCTCCAGGTTGGGCCATACATCGGCCAGGTTGTCGGTACCGGTGAGTTCAAAAATACGTTTGATCAGCACAATGGTCCAGGTAGGCACCCCTGCAATAGAGGTTACATTTTCATGGATCACGGCGTTGGCCATGCGTTCTATCTTTTCTTCCCACTCGTCCATGAGCGCTATTTCCAGGTCCGGTGTACGGATCATATTGCCGTAAAACGGCATATTCTGGAGCATTACGGCACTCAGGTCGCCGAAATAGGAATCGCTGTTTTCAGAAAGTTTGTTCACCTGGTGGCTGCCTCCTATTACTAATGATTTACCGGTAAATACGTCGGAGTCCGGGAAATTATTGTAGTAAAGGGAGATCACATCCCTGCCGGAACGGTAGTGACATTCATCCAGGCTTTCCACTGTTACGGGGATAAATTTGCTCTTATCCGCGGTGGTACCGCTGGATTTTGCAAACCATTTGATAGGTGTATTCCAGAGTACATTCTGCTGTCCCTCCATCGTGCGCTGTATATAAGGCTTGATGGTATCATAGGTATGAATAGGAACACGCTGTTTATATTCGTCTATCTTGTAAATCTTTGAAAAGCCGTACTGTTTACCGAATTCGGTATACTGGGCGGCACTGATAAGGTTTTGGAATACCTGCTGCTGCACCTGAACGGGATACTGCATGAAATACGCAATACGCCCCATTCGCAATCTTGCCAGTTGTGATATTGCAGGACTTAAAATTCTCATATAGGATGCTGTAGAATTATTTTTATTGTTTAGCTGCTTCGTCCAGGTAATCTTTACGGCGAAGAATAAAATTCTGGCCAAGATACACTTTTCTTACCTGTTCATCGGCTGCCAGCTCTTCGGCGGATCCTGATTTCAGGATTTTACCTTCAAACAATAAATAAGCCCGGTCAGTAATGGACAATGTTTCCTGAACGTTGTGGTCGGTGATCAGGATACCTATATTTTTGTATTTCAGTTTGGCTACGATTCCCTGGATATCCTCCACGGCAATGGGGTCGATACCGGCAAAAGGCTCATCCAGCAAGATAAACTTCGGATCTACAGCCAGTGCGCGGGCGATTTCGGTACGACGGCGTTCTCCTCCGCTCAATACATCACCGGGGCTTTTTCTTACATGTGTAAGCCGGAATTCAGACAAAAGACTTTCCAGCTTCTCCTTCTGCTCCGCTTTTTTCAGGGTGGTCATCTCCAGCACGGCGGCAATATTATCCTCCACGCTCAGCTTCCGGAATACGGAAGCCTCCTGCGGCAAATAACCAATGCCCATCTGCGCCCGCTTGTACATGGGCAGCTTGGTAATGTTCTGGCCATCCAGGTACACATTCCCTTCGTCGGGCTTAATAAGCCCCACTACCATGTAAAAGGAGGTGGTTTTACCCGCTCCGTTAGGCCCCAGCAGCCCTACAATCTCCCCCTGAGACACTTCCACAGATACATGGTTTACCACCGTTCTGTTGCCGTAACGCTTTACCAGCTGGTCTGTATGTATTCTTAATGTCATATGATCAAACTTAGCAAAAATAAACAATTCATTCAGTTAGCCTAGTTATAGTTATCCTAAGATTAAAAATGATCTGATAATAATAAGGGGATATCTTATTTTTGCCCGCGTAATTTTAGCAGAAAGCCGGCTTTATATCCAGCCGCCTTCCTCAAAGCTTATAACTTTATGAAAGTAACTGAACATATTGCCAAGGCCAAAGACACCCTGATTTCTTTTGAAATCCTCCCTCCGCTTAAAGGAAAGAGTATTGAGTCTATCTATGACCACCTGGATCCGCTGATGGAATTCAAGCCCGCATTTATCAATGTGACCTATCACCGCAGCGAGCATATGTTCAAGAAAAAGGCGGACGGTTCCTTTGAAAAGGTGGAAATCCGTAAACGCCCCGGTACCGTGGGCATTTGTGCGGCCATTATGAACCATTATACCGTAGATGCGGTACCACACCTCATTTGCGGCGGTTTTAGCCGGGAAGAAACAGAAAATGCCCTGATAGACCTCAACTTCCTGGGTATCGACAATGTACTGGTTTTACGCGGAGATGCACCCAAAAATGAAACTTTCTTTGAACCCGACCCACACGGTCACAGCTATGCTATTGAATTGCTGGACCAGGTGGCACATATGAACAACGGCGTTTACCTGGAAGACGATCTGCAAAGCGGTGTAAAAACCAATTTCTGTATCGGCGTAGCCGGTTACCCCGAAAAACACTTTGAAGCACCCAATATGCAAACAGACCTGTCGCACCTGAAACGTAAAGTGGAAAACGGGGCTGATTATATTGTTACACAAATGTTCTTCGACAACCAGAAGTTCTTCGACTTCGTGAACAAATGCCGTGAAATGGGTATCACCGTGCCTATCATCCCGGGATTGAAGCCATTAACTTCCAGGAAGCAAATGACGATGCTGCCACGTATTTTCCATGTGGATCTCCCTACAGACCTCTCTACAGAAATCCTGAAATGCAAAACAGACAAGGATGTGGAACAGGTAGGTACCGAGTGGCTCATTGCACAGTCGAAAGAACTGAAAGCCTTTGGTGTGCCGGTATTGCACTACTATACGTTGGGTAAACCTAAGGTGGTGCGTCAGGCGGTGGAAGCAATTATGTAGCTTATCCTAACTCCTTATATAGCAGAAGGGAAGGACAAAAGTCTTTCCCTTTTTTGCTGTCTTTCATATAAAAAATGCCATCACGTAGATACGTAGTGGCATATCCCTATAACTGTCACACTTTTAATTATAACTGTCCAATGATTGAAACCATCTTCCGATGGTATCTTTCGTTAATAAGACGCGGTAAAAAGGAATGACCCCTATCTTCTTTTAAAAAAAATAAAAAAGACCGCCGCAGGGGCAGTCTTTCTATTGCTTGTATAGTATAGCAATTATTTTCCCGTAAAAAGATATCCAACAGATAAGCCGAAATAACGGTGCTTCTCCTCTGTTCTGTTACTGGCGCTAACGTCCAAAAAGCCGGAGGTATAGTTTATACTAAACAACAGCCCGTTTTTAAACTCATAACCGGCCAGCAGATTCACGCCCGCATCTATGGCATTGGCATGTAATTCCTCCAGGTTTGTAACATCATCGCCGTCAAATTTGATCTGCCGGGATTTTTTTGCTGCTGAATTATATCCCTTATAAGTAACTTTTCCGCCGATACCATACGCTACATAAGGCCCCAGCCCGGCAAAAACTTTGCCCCGGCCAGCTTCCCCTTTATACAAAAAGTTAACAGGCAGTTCCAGGTAATTATACCGGTAACTGGTGGTTGCTTCTTCGTTACCGCCCATACCCGTCATGAAAGTATTAATGGTTTTGGTGCCTTTAACACTGTATAACAGTGCCGGCTGTACGGCAAAACTCTCTGCAAGAGGAATGTCGGCCAAAATCCCGGCATGGTAAGCAGGCAGCATCCGGTCATGGAATAATGCCTCCTGGGTTTTGTCTTTCAGTTTCATGTTTCCGCCTGAAAAGCCGGCTTTTATTCCCCATCTTACCTGGGCGCATAAGGTTAACGAACTTAACAAGGCTACAATAATCAGGATGTTCTTTTTCATATAGGATTAAGGAATGTTGTCTGTCAATTATTACCGGCGGGTGCGGGGAAACAAATACCCAAAAGAAATACGGAAGCTACGGTTTAGCTCTTCCGCATTTTCCCGGGTGGTTACATTTATAAAGCCTGAAGAATAACCTGCTGTGAGCATAAATCCTTCATTAAATTCATAGCCCAGCAGGAAATTAGCTGAAACGTCTACCGGGTTGGCGTGTATTTCATTAGCGTTTCCGGGAACAACTTCGTCTCCGTCGAACTTTACCCGTTTTCTTTCTTCTTTAGTGCCTTCCCTGATATAAGTGGCTTTCCCGCCAATACCATAACACAGGCCCGGACCAAATCCTGCTATTACTTTACCTTGCCCCAATCTTTGCTTAAACAGAAAGTTAACCGGTAATTCCAGGTAGTTATACCTGAACTTGGCGATATAGTAATAGTTACCGGTTGACTGCTCCGGGCGTGTTCTGTAACCAGCAACGCTATAATACAGCGCCGGCTGTACCGAAAACCATTTTGCCAGGGGGATATCTGCTAAAATGCCTGCATGAAAAGCAGGCAACATGAACTCATTACGGTCCGGAACATCAGCAGGGTCGGTTAACTTCATACTGGCGCCGGTAAAGCCGGCCTTTAATCCAAATCTAACTTGTGCTGTTGCAATCTGAACAACCAGCAGGGCTACAACAATCAGAATATTTCTTTTCATGTACTTTAAATATAAATCCGGTCCCTGTTAACAAAAACCATTCCCTTCATAAAAAACGACTACCAGTCTTCCCGGTCAAAGAAGAAACCGAGGCTTACGCCCCAATACCTGTTTTTATAATTGTTCTCCGTTGATTGATCGATATCCACCATGCCGTAGCCATATTGGGCACTCAATGAAAGACAGCAATTCAACTCTATTCCGGCTATAAAATTAAGACCTGCATCCCAGCGCTGCAGGTTCATGTTAGTACCAAAAATATTGGGAGATGCTTTAAAATCCACCCGCTTGGACCCCGATTGAACCAGTTTATGGTCGCTATAAGCAGATACACTGTAATCCCCGCGCATACAATAAGCCGCATAGGGACCAGCACCTACCAGCAGTTTGCCAAAGCCTACCGGCACTTTGTATACCAGGTGAACCGGCAGTTCCAGGTATTGCAGTTTCAGCTTTGTTGCTCCCGATGTAAACAGATTAACAGGATGAGATACCGCGTAATCCAGCCCTGCACCTTTTTCTATATAACTGACGCCTGACTGCAGATAACCATTTTTAAACAGGGGTATGTTTGTATAGATACCCGCCTGCCAGCTATCTGTTTTTTTGGCGCCTGGCGCATATTCATTCCCGGACGACTCCAGCCCGGTATTGATATAGCCGCCGCGAATACCCAAACTAACCTGTGCATGTGAGGTAACTGTAACAAAAAAAACTGTTACAAAAAGAGGAGTAAAAATTTTCATCAGTGGTTCGGTAATAAAAGGATTAAGAATATCACAGTGACATCATTTTGGGGGAAAAGTCTTAATGCTCAGTCGGTTACTGTACGCGAAATTAAACAAAGGTTTTCATAAAAATAAAAAACCACCCGAAATTAGCGGGTGGTTAATAAAAAGTTCATGCAGAGCATACTTACCTGCCTCCAAACTTATAGCCAACAGACACGCCAAAGGACGTATTTTTAAAGCTACGGTCATTATCTGTATTATCAGCCGTATTTACCAGACCCAGACCGGTATTCAGACCGAAATACAATCCTACTGGCAGTTCATAGCCTACATTGATACCCAAACCAGCGTCAAATCTTTTCTGTTTCAGCACGGTGGCTTCATCATCATATACATCCAGATCGCCCGCTCCGGTATCCTTGATCTTTCCGCCCAAACCATAAGCTAAATAAGGTCCTGCGGATAATACCAGCCTGCCGGTACCTACTTCTGGCTTAAACATAAAGTGAACGGGCAACTCCAGGTAAGACAAAGTAGTTTTCACATCAGTATCCTTGTCTTTACCTCCTTTACCGGAATAAAGTAATCCTGTTCCGATATAAAATTCATCTGCCAGCGGAATGTCTACCGTAACCCCTGCCCTTATACCGGTAAGGATTGAACTGGTTTCCTTTCCACTGCTTAGAATAACATTTTTTGCAGTCATGCTGGAAAACTGAGGTCCTGCAACAATACCCCATTTAGCCTGACCAAAAGAAAGACTGGCTACCAGTAATGCGGCTGCAGATAATAATACTTTTTTCATGTGTGATGTAATTTGAATGATTAAAAAAAGCGATACCCACAGGTCAGGTATCGCTTCCCTAATTTTTTGATTGCCAACTAATGAATGAACCTGTTTTTTGCTTGCTTGCAGTTATTACAATTTAATTCCGTAATTGTTTGTTAACCAGTTATTTTCCACCAAACAAATAACCTACAGAAACACTGAATACACGGTTTTTACCCTTG
Source organism: Chitinophaga sp. G7 BAM 1005 (assembly GCF_057126945.1). Lineage (NCBI taxonomy): Bacteria > Pseudomonadati > Bacteroidota > Chitinophagia > Chitinophagales > Chitinophagaceae > Chitinophaga > Chitinophaga sp. G7 BAM 1005. The sequence continues at coordinate 6,836,142 of NZ_CP181478.1, forward strand.
TCATCTGTGCTGTTGTCCTCACCGGACCTCACCTTGGCAAAGCCAATACCATACTGGGCAGAAACCAGGAAATTGCTGAGTTCCGCACCAATCTGTACGTTACCACCCCAGTCGAAACGCTTCATTTTATCATATGCAGTGCTTGGGTCGCTATTAAACGGAGTATCATCATCCCACTTAATGCTTTCCGATCCACTGACATGTACACCAGCAATAGAAGTTGTTTCAAACTTCTGCTTTCCGGCAACCCCAAATGCAAAATAAGGGCCAACACCCGCAAAGAGACTTGAACTTTCTCCGATTGGCAACTTAGCCACAAAGTTCAGAGGAATCTCAATGTAGGATGGGTTAATCGTGTACTTTGCGTATGGATTAGTGGTGGGGTTATTCTTATCTCCCGTTTCGAGCTTTGTACCTTTGGTGGTATAAAATACACCGGGCTGAAAAGATAAAATCTTTGGAACTAAGGGTAGATCTGCAATGGCTCCCACATTAAAACCGGATAATGAACGACTGTCTTTTGTATTGCCGGAGTTATCATAAGTAATGTTGGAGAGGTTCCAGCCAGCCTTAATCCCAACTCTCGCCTGAGACATCGCCGCTACCGAAATAGTTAACACTGCGAATGATAATAACATCTTCTTCATGATCTTTGGTTTTATGGTCCGGTACCACAGAGCCAAAGACTATGCCAAAGGAATGTTAAAATCTATCAACTAGTTGATTTTCAATATATACCGAGGCGTATATTCTACGTTCTACATCCCTGTTTCTACAACTTACCCCCGGAAGCTTTTGGGGCAACCCGGTCCAGAAACTCCTGCAATTGCTCCACGCCCAATCTTTTTGCCACAATTTTTTTCCTTTCATCCAGTAAATAAACCATCGGTGTGCTGTAAACATCGTACAACCTGCGGTAATTTGTTTCTCCCTGCGGATCTGAGCCATGTATCCACCCATTTAGATGATGCTCATGAATAAATTGCAGCCATTCCTCACGGGTACCTTCCGTTTTAATGCCTATCATAGCCACTCCTTTACTCTTCCAGCCTGCATTCCAGGCAGAATCCAAACGGGGGATCTCAGTTTTGCAGTGTCCGCAGGTGGGGTCCCAGAAAACGAGCACCGTGAACTTCGCAGGGGTTTTATACAGGGAAAGCGACCTGGCAGCAGTGTCTTTATATTGCAGCGGGGCCGCCTGGCGGCCAATCAGGTTAGGCGCCATCGTATACGCCCTGTCCACAATTTTATTGAGTTGTTCATCATTCAGCCAGAACGCTTCCCCTGGAACGTAATATTTTTCCACAAGGTGTACAAAAACCGCATCCATACCCATGTAAGGCGAGCTCTCGTAATTATAGGTAAGCCACCACAACACAAACTTGAAAACCTCTTTGCTTTTGCGGGTACGGGCAATCATGGCATCGCAGTCAACAATAATAGAATCGGGGTGTACCGGGACCAGCTGGGTAAAATATTTCTTCAGTTTCCCTTCCAGGATAGGCGTTCTTACCAGGCGATCGCTTGCAAGATCAACCTCATCCCAGTAATGATCTTTAAAATAATGATAGGCAAATAAAGAATCTGCTCCCGCCGGTGGCGGTGGTACCAGTGGTTCTTTCATTGCCAGGAAGATGGTACTGAGAATATTGCCGGGATGTTGGGCAATAAAGTCCGTCCTGAATTCCTGGATCTTCTTTCCCAGTTCCTGTTGCAAAGGCTGTACTTTGGCAGAGTCCGCGGCCGTGCGGGCTGTTTGTAGCTGTTGCTGGATACTGCGGCTCAATGTTTCCTGCCGGAAAAGAAATTTGTTGTAGGCCAGGAACCCGTCGTTATCGGAGCTGCCTTTGTATACTGTTTTATTAACAAGATCGCTGGTGTCGATGGCTACGCTGAAAACCTGTTGCTTATCTATCAGGGTTTCTATATACTGCTGTTTACCGGGCAGTACCAGCAGGTAAATGCCTGGCAGCAGTTTTTCTCTGCCTTTCAGTATCACTTCTCCCGCAGGGCTTACTTCTGCAGAGTCGGCCAGGTAGGTGGATCTACCCATGTAATGGGCCAGGAAAAACTTCCCGCTGGTAAAGTTTTTCAGCTTTACAGAAATCTGGTAACCCTGCGCCTGCAGGGTAAATTGCACCAGGAGGGCCGCTATCAGTAATGAAAAAAGTTTACGCATAATATTTGAAAGCAATATGTAAATGTAAGCGGAAAAAAGTGAAAAAGGAAAGCGGTGTGCTGAGTGGTAATTCGTATGAATTACGATGCAGGATTCAGCATTTCAATTACCTTTGCAGCCGTGAGGAAAAAAAACGTTGTTTTAGAAAATGTACCGGTTACTGCTTATGCGGCAGAAGGTAAAGCCCTGGCCCGTCATGACGGGAAAGTGATATTTATTGAAGGCGGAGTAGTGCCTGGCGATGTGGTGGATGTTCGTCTTGGTAAAAACAAAAAAGACTGGGCAGAAGGGAAAGTAGTTCACTTTCACAGCTATTCGGATAAAAGAGTCACTCCTTTTTGCCAGCATTTTGGCACCTGCGGCGGATGTAAATGGCAAATGCTGCCTTATGCCCTGCAGCTGGAGTACAAACAACAACAGGTGGCCGACCACCTGCAACGCATTGGAAAGTTGGCGCTGCCGCCAATGGAACCGATTCTGGGCAGCGCTCATACCGAACATTACCGCAATAAACTGGAGTTTACCTTCAGCAACAAGGCATATCTTACTAACGAAGAAATCAGGGCCAACGATGGTGAGATACCTGTAAGACCCGCGCTGGGCTTCCATGTACCTAAACTGTTCGATAAAGTACTGAATATAGATACCTGCTACCTGATGCAGGAGCCGGTAAACCTGATCCGCAACACCATCCGTGAATTTGCGGTTTCCCACGACCTCACATTCTACGATATCCGTGCACAGCAGGGATGGTTGCGTAACCTGGTGATCCGCCTTTGCACTACCGGGGAAATCATGGTAAACCTGGTGATCCATCATGAAGACAAGCCCAACAGGATTGCCCTGCTGGAGCATTTGCTGAAAACGGTACCGGCCATTACCACGGTGCTGTATACCATTAATCCGAAAGGAAACGATACTATCTTCGACCTGGAACCGAAGATTTATTTTGGTAAAGGATATGCGGAAGAGAAACTGGAAGATTTTGTTTTTAAGATAGGTCCTAAGTCATTTTTCCAGACCAACACTTACCAGGGAGAAGTGTTGTACAAGGTAACAAGGGATTTTGCAGGATTAACCGGATCCGAGATCGTATATGACCTATATTGCGGTACCGGTAGCATCGGCATCTTTGTATCGCGCAATGCCCGCAAAGTGGTGGGTATTGAGCTGATAAAGGAAGCCATAGATGATGCAAAGGAAAATGCCGCCCGTAATAATGTGGATAATGCCACCTTTTTTGCAGGCGATGTAGTGGATATTTGTAATAATGAGTTTTTTGCACAACATGGCCAGCCGGATGTGATCATTACTGATCCCCCACGGGCAGGCATGCACGAAAAACTGGTCAATAAACTGCTGGAAATCGGTGCCCCTAAGATTGTATATGTTAGTTGCAACCCCGCTACACAAGCCAGGGATCTGGCTTTGCTGGATTCGCTCTATACAGTGGAAAAGGTACAACCGGTAGATATGTTCCCGCACACCCATCACATCGAAAATGTGGTGTTGTTGAAAAAAAGAGATAATAACTAGCAACAATGAACGAGTACAGGCCCGGAAAATTTCAGTACCTGCCGATGGTGATCAAAAATCTGATGATCATTAATGGTTTGGTTTGGTTAGTGCAGATTACGCTGCTGAGCAAATTCGATTATGATCTGAGTCGTTTGTTTGCCCTCCACTACTGGGGCTCCGAACTATTCAAACCACATCAGTTCATTACGCATCTGTTCCTGCACGATCCGAAGAACATAATGCATGTGCTCTTCAATATGTTTACCCTGTGGATGTTTGGCGCTACCCTGGAAAACCTTTGGGGGCCCAAGCGTTTCCTCATTTTTTATATGATATGCGGTTTGGGCGCTGCCCTGTGCCACATGGGCGTGCTCACTTATGAAAATGTGAGCCTTAACAGGTACGCAGCGCAATTCCTGAATGATCCCAGTTTCTCCAATTTTGTGGCGCTGGATAATAAGTTCGATATCGGCAACCTTGCCAACTTTAACATGGAAAGCCTGAAAAGTGCATTGGCGGCCCGCGATCCTGCGGCTATGGAAATGGCAAGTCTCTATGTTAAAAACTACGTTAACTATTACCGGAATGGCGCCACACTGGGCGCATCCGGAGCGGTATACGGCATCCTGTTTGCATTTGGGTACCTGTTCCCCAACCGGTACCTGTATTTCTTTGCAATGATCCCCATCAGGGCCAAATTTGTAGTAGGCTTCATGATCCTGGGGGAACTGTATTCCGGTATCCAGAATTCAGCAGGCGATAATGTAGCCCACTTTGCCCACCTCGGTGGCGCGCTATTTGCTTACCTGCTGCTGAGAGGGTGGAGTAAGAAGAGAACAGATTTTTATTAAGACAACTATATTATTGACGTATTTTTGTATTGAAAAATATTTGTACCATGCATGCGTTGGAAAAAGAGAAATTGCCCCGCCTCTCTTTAGGAGAAGGAAGAAATATGGTGACACACCTGATGGTTGTTAATCTTACGATTTTCGTTTTCCTGTTTTTTACGCTTGTAATATACCAGATGGAACAGGTGGGTGAGCCCCGGTTTCACCAGGATATTATGACCTGGCTGAGGCTTCCGGCAGATCCATCCAAATTACTGACTCGTCCCTGGACGCTGGTCACCTCCTTATTTACACACATCAGCTTCTGGCAGATCTTCTCCAATATGGTGTGGCTGTGGTGCTTTGGCGCCTTCATGCAACATCTGGCAGGCTACCAGCGGATTTTGCCGTTGTATCTCTTTGGAGGTCTCTGCGGTAACCTCTTGTATGTAGCAGCTATGCAGCTGATCCCGTCTTTTCATGCACTCGCCGCCAATGAATATACACTGGGCGCTGCCGGCAGTATTATGGCAATAGCTGTTGGCGTTACCACTATCGCTCCGCGCTACCGCATATTCCCTTTACTGGCAGGAGGTATTTCCCTCTGGATCATCACCCTGGTTTTTGTAGCGCTTTCTGTCGGAGCATTAATGGCATCCTCCAGCTACGGATATACCTATATTCCGGTACTGGCTGGCGGTGCGCTGGCAGGCTGGTTCTATATGTACCAGTGGAAAAAAGGCAGGGATATGGGCGCAGGCTTCAACAAACTGGCTTTTAAACTCACCCATGTATTTCACCCGGCATCACAACGTATAAACCCGGACGATTTTAAAAGAAAAAATATTTCCCAGCCGGATCCCGAACAACAACCGTACAGACGCATTGGCAAAGTGCCTGAGCAGAAACTGAACGAGATCCTTGATAAGATCAACGAAAACGGGCTGTCATCCCTTTCTGCAGAAGAAAGAGACACCCTGTTAAGAGCAAGTAAAACAGAATAAAAGTATTACGGATTAGAAAATACTTTCACAAATAACAGGGAAGATGCAGGCACTATAAAACAGCACGCATCTTCCTTTTTTTGTACTTTGAAAATATTAATTCGCAATTGCTGGTCCCCCTATGCTGAAAATCATTGTACGCCGTATCCTGCTCTGGAGTAACATTTGTTTAGTGGCGGCCCTTCTCCTCGGTACCTTTCTTCTGGGTATCAACCCCGGTAAATGCTGGCCCGCCGGCTTTTCGGGATTCTTCTTTCCTGTTCTCTTCCCGCTTTGCTTTTTATATACCGGCGTATGGGCATGGTATAAAAAATGGAAATATTTGCTGATGAATATAATGGCCATACTCTGTGCAATGCCCGCAGCACTAACCACCTGGGGCGTTCACCTCTTCCGGGAAAATATAATCAGCAAACAAACCAACAGCAGGCAGTTTACGCTGATGACCTATAATACCAGCAGTATGGGTTTAGAGAGATATGTAACGGATAAGGACAAGGAAGCGGCGATCTACAACGCCATTGCGTCCGGCAGCCCGGACATTCTTTGTATGCAGGAGTTTTACACCAACGATAAACCCGGCAAGGAACAGCATATGCAACGCATCAAATCCGCCGGGAACTACCCATACCATTACTTCACCGGCGACAAAATCCACTGGGAAAGCTGGCATTACGGCATTGTGCTGTTTTCCCGCTACCCTGTGATCTCAGCCTCGGCAATCCCCTGCGGGGAAAGCGGAACGGGCAGCGGCAGCACTTTCCTCCAGGCAGATATTGCCATAAAAGGAGATACCGTCCGGGTGTTTGCGGTTCACCTCATTTCGTATATGTTTAAGGGTGAGGATTACAGGAACATGAAAACGCCGAAAGGAACCGGCCTGGTTTATAAAATGAGGAGCACTTTCCGGACAAGATCCACGCAGGCGCTTCAACTGGCAGCACTGGTTGCCGAAAGCCCCTATCCCGCCATTGTTTGCGGCGATTTCAATGACACGCCGGTTTCATTTACCTATAAAACCATCAGCCGCAATATGCAGGATGCGTTCCTCAAAACCGGTGTGGGCTGGGGCCGCACGCTCTCCTATTTGTCGCCTTCACTGCGGATCGACTACATCCTGGCACAGCCCCCGCTGGCCATACACGGAAGCAAGGTTTTTCATCCCCGGCCATCAGAGCATTTCCCGGTTATGGCCTGTCTTTCGTTGAAAAAAAACTAACTTTAGTACTTCAACAAAGTATGACGCGGTGCGCTTTTTAAGACTATTTACGAAAGGATTTTTTCTGATCATCAATTTCGCCGTGGTATTACTTTTCCTGGCAGCCTGCATGGCGCCATATATTTCACCGGCCTGGTTCTGGCCCATCAGTTTTATTACGCTGGCGTTCCCGTTCCTGTTGGCGCTATTAGTGATATTCCTGATCGGGTGGCTGTTCTTTAATTATCGCTATACCCTGCTATCACTGATCGCGCTGCTGCTTGGCTGGAAATCTATCAGCGCTTTTGTGGCCTTTAAAATGCCCGCCGGGAATAAAGTAGCCACCAGTGGCAATACCCTTACCGTAATGAGCTACAATGTAAGCCAGTTCGGACTATACCGCGAAAGAGACAGTAAATACAACCGGCAGGCCATGTTTGCCATGATCAAAAAACAGGAGCTGGATATCGCCTGCTTCCAGGATTTTTATACCTCCGAAAAGAAAAACGACTTTAATAACCGCGAGGATATTTCCCGCGAAATGGAACTGCCTTACCGCTATTTTTCCAGCGATTTTAACCGCGACGGCATGCAGCACTGGGGATCTATCATCTATTCCCGTTTTCCCATCATCGCATCCGATAAAGTGAAAATGAGCGTGGGCCCCAGAAGCGAAAGCCTGATCTATGCTGATATCGTAAAAAACCGGGATACCTTGCGGATCATTAATATGCACCTGGAATCCTATCGCTTCAATGAAAAAGATTATTCCGCCATCCGGAAGATCAAAAACCAGGAAGACACCGGGCTGAAGGCCACCAAAAGCATTATCCAGAAAATGCGGGAAGCGTATATCCGCCGCAGTCAACAAGCCGATATTGTAGGCAATTTTATCCGGCAAAGCCCATATCCAGTGATCGTTTGCGGCGATTTTAACGATACCCCGGCATCCTATACCTACTTTACCATTAAAGGCGATCTCCAGGACGCTTTTCTGCAAAAAGGTTTCGGAATTGGCCGTACTTTTACAGGGCTGGCGCCTACCTTGCGTATTGACTATGTTTTTGTCAGTAACCATTTTAAGGTAAACAGCTTCCGGAAAATAAACTCAGACCTGTCTGACCATTATCCTGTAATTACCAATCTTAGCCTGATCGGTAGCGGAAAAACAGCAGTAGAAGTAAATAAATAACCGTAATCAATTATGAAAATATATAATATTTTTAGGGCTGACCGATGTTGTTGCCTGCTTGTACCAGGAAAACAATTTTTATCTTTGCCATCCATCAACAAAAAATAAGATGTCAGCTATATGGCATCTGTCATTTACAGCATATGTCAGAACTAAGGATATATAATTCATTACACCGTCAGAAAGAAGTATTTACACCTTTACACCCGGGCCACGTTGGTATGTACGTGTGCGGACCCACCGTATCCGGCGAATCACACCTCGGCCACGCCCGCCCCTATATTACGTTTGATGTAGTATTCCGCTATTTAAAACACCTGGGATATAAAGTACGCTATGTTCGTAATATCACCGACGCCGGCCACTTTGAAGAAGAAGGACGCGCAGCGGAAGATAAAATATCCAAATTTGCTATACTCGAAAAGCTGGAACCAATGGAACTGGTACAGAAATACACCAACCTGTACCACTGGGCCATGCTGCAGTTTGGCTGCCTTGAACCAAGCATAGAACCTACCGCCACCGGGCATATCATTGAACAGATAGAAATGATCAAAACGATCATGGAAAAAGGCTATGCCTATGAAGTAGACGGTAGCGTGTATTTCGATGTTAAAAAATATGCCGCTAACTACGATTACGGCATCCTCAGCGGCCGCGTACTGGAAGATATGCTGGAAACCACCAGGGAACTGGAAGGCCAGGACGATAAACATAACAAAGCAGATTTTGCCCTCTGGAAAAAAGCGCCGCCGGAGCATATTATGCGCTGGCCAAGCCCGTGGGGCGAAGGCTTCCCCGGATGGCATATTGAATGCTCTGCCATGAGCGCCAAATACCTGGGCGCCCAGTTCGATATTCACGGCGGCGGCATGGACCTCCAGTTTCCACACCACGAGTGCGAAATTGCACAAAGCGAAATTGCACACGGCGATATGATGGCCCGTTACTGGATGCATAATAACATGATCACCATCAACGGCCGTAAAATGGGTAAGTCTTATGGCAACACCATAAAGCTCACCGAAATGTTTACCGGTGAAAACCCGCAGCTGGAAAAGCCATACAGCCCCATGACCATCCGCTTTTTTGTGTTGCAGACACACTACCGCGGTACACTGGATTTCTCCAACGAGGCCCTGCAGGCAACGGAAAAAGGACTTCAGCGCCTATGGGCTGCTTATGAAACATTGCAGAAGCTGACGTATATCGCAGCCAACGGCCAGGGCATCAATGAAGAGCTGGACAAACAGGTACGTCAGTGGTGCCTGGAATGCCCGGAATTCATGAACGACGATTTCAATACAGCGAAAGTATTGGCCAACCTGTTTGAACTTACACCGGTGATCAATTCACTGAAAGGCGGACAAATAAAAATGCACGAAATCAGTGAAGATACTTTCCAGCTGTTACAACAAACCTGGAAAACCTATCTGGTGGATATTCTCGGCATACAACAGGAATCCATCGCCGGGGAAGATAATAAACTGGATGGCGTATTACAGATGCTGATTGAAATGCGGAAGGAAGCCAAAAGCCGCAAGGACTACGCCACCTCCGATAAAATCCGTAACGAATTATTATCTGTAGGCATTCAGCTGAAAGATGAGAAAGACGGTACCGTTTCTTACAGTCTTCAATAAAATAAATACTCCGGAAGATAATGCGTAAAGCTCTTTTTACGCTGACAGCGCTGGCCTTACTGGCCGGCGCCTGCCAGCAGAATAGTCAGACAACCGATAACACTACCGACAGTACCGGCGATAGCAAAGTGGCTAAAGTGGATGTACCGGTACCTGTTTTCCAGGCAGATTCTGCCTATGCGTACACCGCACGGCAGGTAAGTTTTGGACCCAGGATACCTGATACGCCCGCACAGGAGAAATGTGCCGGCTGGCTGATCGGCAACTTCCGCAATTGGGCGGATACCGTGTATGTACAACGCACTACTGTTACCGGGCCGAAAAACGAAAAACTGCCTTGTATCAATATTATCGCCAGTTTCAACCCTGCCGCTAAACAGCGCGTTTTGCTGCTGGCTCACTGGGATACCCGTCCCTGGGCAGATGAAGATGCCTTTGATAAAACAAAGAAACTGGACGGTGCAGATGATGGCGCCAGCGGCGTAGCCGTACTGATGGAAGCCGCCCGGCAATTCCACAAACAAAAACCGGAAACCGGCATAGACATTCTGCTGGTAGACGTGGAAGACTACGGCGCTAAAAATGATGAAAACTCATTTTGTCTCGGTACCCAGTACTGGGCTAAAAACCCGCATATTCCCGGCTATAAGGCAAACTACGGGATCCTCCTGGATATGGTAGGCGGACGCGGCACCCAGTTCTACATGGAAGGCTCCTCCAAACAATACGCAGGCGCACAAATGAAAATGTTCTGGGATGTGGCCAACAAACTCGGCTATTCTGATATATTCCGCTATGAAAATAACGGTGCATTTATCACAGATGATCATATCGCGGTAAATACCATCGCCAATATCCCGACATTCGATATCATTGCGTTACAGTCGAACAACGACTTTGCCCCTCACTGGCATACACAAAACGACAATATGGATGTGATTGACCGGAAAACGTTGCAGGCAGTAGGACAAACACTGCTGCAGGTAATCTATACACAGCCGTTTAGTTATTAATAAAGACGGCCCGGGGTGAAGGATGATGTGACGTATTAACTTTAAAAAACAGTTTATGCCCAGGTCAAAAAGCACCCCGGACGCCGTTCCGGTACATTATGTGGCCCATCTCAGCAAGGATAAAAAGCTACAGAAAATTATCACCGGCCCGTTAACGGAGCTGACTATACGAAAAAACATCTGCCTGAAACTGATTGGCTCCATTATGAGTCAGCAGCTATCCACCAAAGTGGCAGATGTCATCTATTCCCGGTTTCTTGATCTCTATGGACGACGGGAACCAACAGCGCAGCAAATACTGGATACCCCGCCGTTAACGCTTCGTGGTATTGGTTTATCCAACGCTAAGGTTACCTACGTGCAAAATGTGGCGGCATTCGTTATCGCTGAAAAACTGACCGACAGCAAGCTGAAAAAAATGGGCAACGACGAAGTGATTGCCTACCTCACACAAATCAAAGGCGTTGGCCGCTGGACAGTAGAAATGCTGCTGATGTTTCACCTGTGCCGCGAAGACATATTTGCAATGGACGACTGGGGATTACAACAGGCCATGATCAAACTCTATAAACTGGACCGGGAAGACAAAAAAGCATTCCGGGATAAACTGGTCAAAATCTCCGAAAAATGGGCGCCTTACCGTACACATGCCTGTCGCTACCTTTGGTCGTGGAAAGATAATACCCCGGATAAATAACTTGACATATACAGTGCGTAGCATGGTTGTAAATTTGTGTTATGAATGTGCAGGGAAGTTTTTTCAATGAGGAGGATGCCGGGAAGATTTCATTACTGAATGGAGAGCTGGCTTACTATCCGCAGTTTTTTAACCTGTCGGAAAGCGATCATTTCATGCGGGTCCTGCAGGGATCCATCACCTGGAAACAGGAATCCATGAAAATATATGGCAAAGAGGTATTATTTCCACGCTTAATGGCCTGGTATGGCGACACTGCCGCCTCCTATGGATTCTCCGGAAATATCTTTTCCCCGGAAGCATGGACAGCCGAATTACAACTGATACGCGACCGCATTACACCACTGAGTGGCCAGGCGTTCAACAGCGTATTACTGAACTTTTACCGCAATGGCAATGACGCTATGGGCTGGCATGCAGATGATGAGCCGGAACTGGGACGTAACCCGGTAATTGCCTCTGTAAATTTTGGCGCTACCCGCCGCTTCCAGCTGCGCTATAAAAGTGATCACCAACGGAAATACGAACTATCACTGCAACACGGCTCCTTGCTCGTTATGAAAGGGCCACTACAGGAATACTGGGAACACCAGGTTCCCAAAACCACTAAAATATCAAACGGAAGAATTAACCTCACCTTCCGGTTTATCCACCCCTAAAAGATGGCATATACTATGAAAAACCTTGTATTATTAATCGGAAATGACATCAATAACATCTCCCGCGGCCAAAGCTGGAAAGACCTGCTGCAAGATATTATCACCTTCTGCCACGCCGGAGATTGCGTGGAACTGGACGACAAAAAACCATTCCCGCTCCTGTATGAAGAAATCTTTTTAACAGCCAGCAAAAATCACCGGATAAGAGAAAAAGATCTCAAATCATTCATCGCTATCAAAGCAGCAGAAATAAAAGCCAACCCGCTGCACAGTGCCATCCGGGAGCTGAAGCCGGCACATATCCTCACTACCAACTATGAATTTACGCTGGAAGGACAGATACCACTGGAAAACACCAGTGTCATCAAGGAAAAGTTTTACAGCATTTTCAGAAGATATGAAGTAGATGATATCCATTACTGGCATATTCATGGCGATTGTCTCAACCCCATGAGTATCAACCTGGGATTTGAACACTATGGCGGCCAGTTACAACTGATGCGCAACTACGTGGTGAGCGGCACCGTGTATTCTTCCAAAGAAGTACCCAAGCCTTCGCTGCTCCGGCGTATTCATGCCAGGGAAGTGTATTTTCACTCCTGGATAGATCTCTTCTTTACAGATGATATACACATCTTTGGCCTGTCACTGGACTTTGTGGAAACGGATCTCTGGTGGCTGCTCACGTACAGGGCAAGGCAAAAGTTCCATCATAAAAATGTGCCGGTTCCCAATCACATCTTCTACTATATTCCGGAAGAATATGTGACATCATCTAAATTCAAACTGGACCTGCTCACCGCAAATGATGTAACCATCGTAAGCCTGCCCGGCAAAGATAAACTGGGTTACTATGACTCTATTATCAAACAAATCGGGAAGGCCCGTCAAACTGCCCATCATAGCAGCAGGTAATACCAGGGCCTAAAAGTGAGACTGGCAGCGTTTTTGCAAAATATGGAGCAATCCTTCAAAAGAGACAACCTCATGACTCCTTTTGTTGTTAATTATTAAAATCCATGTTTTATGTTACTTGAATTAGCAATCACCCTCGCCACCACCTTTATGCCCCCGGTACAAAGCAAACAACCACCCGCCAAAACACAGGTTATCTATGTAAAAGAATCAAAGGAACCCTGTACTGGCGTGGCTCCTATGGAGTGTTTGCAGATAAAGGGAGTAAATGATACAGACTGGTCCAACTTATATACCAATATCAACGGCTTTAAATACACCCCCGGCTACCGCTATAAGCTCAGGGTAAAAATTACCCAGGTAAAGAACCCGCCGGCAGATGGCTCTTCCCTGAAATATACCCTCTCCAAAGTATTGGAAAAAAAGAAGATCAGCAACGCAGCTTCATCTGCCATCGCCGGAAAGAAATGGGTATTGGTGAAAATGGATAACGAAGATATTTCCGATGGCGCCATCTGGATGGAGTTCGACGCCGGTAAGAAACGTATTCACGGTAAAAGTGGTTGCAACAGTATGATGGGCGCATATACCACCTCCGGCAGCAATATCACCCTTTCCAAAACCGCCGGCACCCTGATGGCTTGCCCCGACAGAGACATGATGCGCCGTGAAACCACCTTCATGAAACAATTAGGCGATCAAACATTTCAATATGCGGTATCCGGGCAAACCCTGAAGCTCCTCCAAAACGGCAATACCGTACTGCAGTTCCGCCTGGAAGAAAAAGATGGCAGCGCTTCCAATAACAACTGGGCAGCTGTTGCCAATAAAAAATGGACCTTGAAAATGATCAATGACGAAGTAATCAGCAACTCCGGTATCTGGCTGCAGTTTGATGAAAGCAAAAAACGCTTCAACGGCAAAGGCGGCTGTAACAATATTTCCGGTGGATACAACGCCGCCGGCAATGAAATAAAATTCACACAGGGTATCAGCACCCGCATGGCCTGCCCGGACGCAGATGTAATGCGCCGCGAAACTGAATTCCTGAAACTCATCAGTGATAACACCTTCCGGTATGACGTGGCTGACCAAACATTAAACCTCTATAAAGACGGGAAAATTGTGGTGATGTTTGGTATGCAGGATAAAACATTGTGACATTATTGGCAGATAATCCATTATATAAAAAGCACCAGGCACGCTACTCCAACAAATAGGTATTTGCGTGAAGGGTAAAATGCGGTCCACCTCCTACCCGGCAGACGTCAACATATGTAGTCAATAGCGGATGTGGCCGGAACTCTTTATACATAGCCTGCAAATTGAAACATTATTGCGAATGGTGGTTTTATACACAGCTCCGCCAATGCAAGAAATTCTTCGCATTCCTATCTGTGTATAAAACCACCATTCGCAATTTCTAATTCATCACGCTTACTTCGCTGCTACGAGCTTGGGATGATATGCAAACAACATCGCGTTGGATACATTACCTCCTACCGCAACCACTACAGGTACTGTGGTGGCTTTCTGCACAGGTACCTGCACCAAAAGGGTGTTACCATCTGCACGCAGAATTTGCGCAGGTATGTTACCAAAATTCACTTTATTTTCATGCAAATCTTCACTAAAACCGTGTCCTTTGATCAGGAGGAAATTTCCTGCATGTCCTTCTACAGTTACTACTTCAGCGGTGTTTTCTGTTGAATTCGGGGAACAAGCCGTCATGGCCATAATTAACAGCATAAGGGCTGTCACAAACAATTTAAACTGTGTCATCTTTTTTTTCTTCTTTTTGGGGGATCATAACCCTGTTACAAATAATTCACCGGGGTTAACACTATTGCAATTGCAACTCTTATCGTCAACAGTATATATTCGGTATTCAAACGGACGCAAAGGTACAATCATTCCTCCAATAAAAAAACAATCCATCAAAAAAACACGTAGAATTACGTATACGGGTATATGATTTTATTCTTTCAACATCATGCAAAAAATGTTTGCACTAAAACAACATTAACCCGCAATAAAAAGTCCCGCACCGGAATTACCGGTACGGGACTTTCTGATGAAATGCTTACCAGCAGATTATTTCACCAGTTTCAGCTCATTGATAATATTTTTTGCACCACCCAGTTTATCAATACACCACAGTACATAACGTACATCTACACAGATAGTACGATTGTACTCGGAATCAAACTGAATTTTGTGGCTCAGCGCTTCGTAGTTACCATCAAAAGCAAGCCCAATCAGCTCGCCGTTGGCGTTGATAACAGGAGAACCGGAGTTACCACCGGTGATATCGTTAGTAGTGATAAAGCCAACTACAATATCATTGCGTTTAGCATCTTTGTACTGACCGAAATCTTTTTTGTTGTACAGGTTAACATAATTTTCAGGCAGGTCAAATTCATAATCACCCGGCACATACTTCTCTATCACACCTTTCATAGTGGTTACATAGTCGTAGTGCACGGCATCACGCGGAGAATATGGCTTTACCTGGCCATAAGATAAGCGCATGGTAAAGTTTGCATCGGGATACCTGTTGGCGTTAGGATTCATCTGCATAACACCTTTCAGGTAAGCGCGGCCAAGATCGTTATTCTTTGTATTGAACTGGTTGTATAACGGCAGGTATTTACCTACATAGTTTTTGATGAATGTGCTGGAATAGGCAAATACAGGATCATTCTGCAGGGTTACTGCATCCGGGTTTGCTACAAATGCGTTCCATTTGGCATCATCAAAAATAAACGTGTTGGCCATTAAGGAAGCAGCCCAGGTATTGTATGTTTTATCTTCATCAAGAGGGCCGTATTTTGCTTTCAGCGCATCATAAAAACCAATAGGCTGTTGATCTTTGGAGATGTCTGTGTAGAACATATGACAGGTAGCTGCAAGGATTTTCTGATCGGATGGTTTGTTTTCTCCTTCCAGGAATGCTTTACGCGCTTTATCAGCTGCATCTACTGCTTGTTTAACGGCTTCTTTGGGAGCGCCAGGTGTTACCAATGCTCTTTCCACGCCTGTTAAAGAAGCCGCAAAAGCCGCTACCGGGGAGCCCATGATACCTTCATTCAGGTAAGTGCGTTGTTTGGCGTAGGGAGTCCATGCTTTATAAGCTGCCTCGTAGTCGGAAAGGATATTGGCAAATTCAGGTTTGCCTTGTGCCCATTTGGCAAAAGCAGCTTCCTGTTTTTGTTTGTCGGCCAGCACACCGTGTTTCTGGAGTTGCTTTGTTTCGCCGTCAAAAAATTTCCAATAGTTGGCGATCCCGGCATAAGATGATGCTAACTGCAGCTTTACCGCAGGATCTTTCTTCATCTGCTCAAACATGGCCTTCAGTCTTACATCACGGAGATTTACCACGGAAGGGTTTTCGATAGCTGTTTTCAGCTGTATGCCGTAAGAAGTTTCATAACGGTTGGTGCCACCAGGGTAACCGAAGATCATGGCATAATCATTTTCCTTTACACCCTTAATAGATACGGGGAGGAAGTGTTTTGGCTTTAAAGGCACATTATCAGCGGCATAGGCAGCAGGTTTGCCGTCTTTACCGGTATATACACGGAACACGGAGAAGTCGCCGGTGTGGCGGGGCCATTCCCAGTTGTCAGTATCTCCGCCAAATTTACCCACGCTTTCAGGAGGCGTACCTACCAGGCGGATATCTTTATAGCGCTCGTATACAAACAGCAGGTATTGATTGCCTTTGAACATAGGCACCACCTTCGCTTCATAACCGGTGTTGGTAATAGTTTTAGCGATAATTTCGCCATATACCTGTTGTTCTTTCTGGGCTCTTCCAGCTCCATCAAGTCCTTTCAGGGCTTCTTCCACCTCCTTGCTCACATCTTCCACTCTTACCAGGAATTGTACAGACAACTGGGAAGAAGCTATTTCTTCCTGTTTATTTTTTGCGTAGAAACCGTTTTTCAGGTAGTTGTGTTCTACTGAACTGGCGGCGGCAATAGCGCCATAACCGCAGTGGTGGTTAGTAAAAATGAGGCCCTCATTACTTACAATTTCACCGGTACAGCCACCACCAAAAATAACGATGGCGTCTTTCAGTGATGCTTTATTAATACTGTACAACTGTTCTTTAGTCAGCTTCAATCCTTTCTTCACCATGTCGTTGTACGTTTGCTGCCCCAGTAAATAAGGCAACCACATGCCCTCATCTGCTTTAGCCCATTTGATACTTACGCTAAGCAATAAGAGCAAAACCAGTAATTTTTTTCTCATATTAAGTCAGGTTTTGTTTTTAAGGACCTCAAACCTAGCTAATTTTTTGTTACCGGGCGCAGGTATAAGGATCAATGGCCTCAAACATCTGACAAATATTAAAATATGATCCGGGAGTGAACAAAAAAACTGGAATATGTTTTGATAAAGGGGTACGGCCGGAAGGCTGTGCCAGTATTTAAAAACACAAAAAAATCGTCGGAACATGAAAAAGATATTCTTACTGGCGGGCATTACCGCTCTATTTGCCTGTAACGAGAGTAGCACTCAACAGGAAAAGAAAGAAGAAATAAAGGAAGACATTAAAGAAGCCGGGCAGGATATAAAATCTGCCGCCAACAGCACGGGCGATTATTTATCTGAGCAAAAGAAACAGGCGGAAGAAGCTATCCAGGAGCGTATCAGGGAAATAGACAAAACCACGGAGGAGTTAAAGAAAGAAGGAGACGAGAAAAGCGTGGCTGCCCGTAAAAAACTGGAAATGATGAAAGCACAAATGAACAAAAAGCTGGAAGATGTAAAAAACAGCAGCGCCGATAAATGGGACAGCACCCGGGAAGCCGCCGATCAGCTGATGAAAAAATCCGATAAAGAATGGACAGATTTCAAACAGGACTTTAAAGATCTCTTTAAGAAAGATGAATAGAAGGCTGCGGTATTAGTTCAAAAATCCACAATCCTTGTTCCTTGAACATTAATCTTGTAATTTTACCCGGCTTAATAGATTTGGATTTGCTACTTTCTTACTATCAGGAATTATTAACAGAAGCCGGCTGCGATGAAGCCGGAAGGGGATGCCTGGCGGGTCCTGTGTTTGCTGCGGCCGTCATTCTGCCGAAAAAATTCAGACACCCGTTGCTGAACGATTCCAAGCAGATGAAACCGGCAGACCGGGAAAAGCTGAGAAAGGTGATTGAAAAAAAAGCAGTATGTTATGCCGTGGCAAGTGTAGATAATGTGGAAATAGACAAGATAAATATACTGAAAGCTTCTTTCAAAGCTATGCACCTGGCATTGGAGAAGTTACAGCAGCAACCTGAATTTATACTGGTAGATGGTAACCGCTTTTATGCATACGGCAATACACCACACGCCTGCATTATACAGGGAGATGGCATATATGCCTCTATTGCAGCTGCCTCCATCCTGGCCAAAACCTATCGTGATGAATATATGCAGCAGTTACATGCTGTATATCCACACTTTGGCTGGAATGAGAACAAAGGATACCCTACCAGGCAACACCGGGATGCCATCCGGGAATTTGGCGATACGCCATTTCACCGCAAAACATTCCGTTTGTTGCCGGAGCAGCTGGAACTGGATTTATAGCTATTCGTTATCTAAAAGCTAAATGCTGACAGCGAGTCGCTCTGTTAACCTTATACTTATTAATTTTGCCCTGACAGGGAATAATTATGTTAAAGCAGACACAACAGCAGAAATTATTACAGAAACTTTCACCCCAGCAAATTCAGCTCATGAAATTGCTGCAGGTACCTACTGTGAACCTGGAAGAAAGGATCAAAGAGGAACTGGAAGAAAATCCTGCATTGGAATATGGCGAAGAGGCAGGTGAAGACGAATTCAAAGAACAGGAAGAGTACGAAGCACCGGCGGAAGAAGATGAATTTGAACCCGATGGCAGTGAAAATGAGTACGACAATATCGATATTTCTGAATATGTAAGTGAAGGAGATGATGATGTGGCGGATTACAAGCTGCGTGATGATAACTATCCCGATCCGGACGAAAGCAATAAAACCATCCCCATCCGGGTGGAAACATCTTTCCATGAACACTTATTGAGCCAGCTGGGCATGCTCGAGCTGGACGACCACCAGAACGCTATCGCCGAACATATCATCGGCAGCATCGACGACGACGGCTACCTGCGCAGGGAAATCGCCTCTATGGTAGACGATCTCTCCTTTTCGCAGAATATTGACACCACCGAAGAAGAAATCAACTCCCTGATCAAAAAGATCCAGGACTTTGATCCGGCAGGCGTATGCGCCACCGATCTGAAAGAATGCCTCTTACTCCAGCTGAAACGTAAAGCACAGGACGATCCCGGCGTACACAACGCCTACCTCATCCTCGAAAACTACTTCGACGAATTTACCAAGAAGCACTACGAGAAAATCCAGAAAGCATTGGGCCTTTCTGATGAAGGACTGAAAGAAGCCATTACCCAGATCATCAAGCTTACTCCCAAACCAGGCGGCAATTTCGCTACGCTGAATAAAGCAGAAAGCTACGTACTACCCGACTTCTTTATTTTAAACAACGCCGGTAAACTGGAACTTACCCTGAATTCGCGTAATGCTCCCGATCTGCGCATTTCCGGTGGTTACCGCGAAATGCTGAAGGAGTACGACCGGGGCGACAAGAAAGATAAACGCCAGAAAGAAGCCGTACTGTTTATCAAACAAAAAATTGATGCTGCCAAATGGTTTATAGACGCCATCAAGCAGCGGCAACATACGTTGTTATCCACTATGGAATCTATCATGGATTACCAGCGCGAATTTTTCCTTACCGGAGATGAAACCACCATGAAGCCTATGATCCTGAAAGATATCGCGGATCGTACGCAACTGGATATTTCTACCGTAAGCCGCGTGGCCAACAGCAAATATGTACAAACCGAGTTCGGTACCTTCAAACTGAAATTCTTCTTCTCTGAATCCCTGTCTACCGACAGCGGCGAGGAAGTATCCACCCGGGAAGTAAAAAAGATCCTGTCAGACCTCATTGAAGCAGAAAACAAACGTAAACCGCTCAGTGATGAAAATCTCACGAAGATGCTGCAGGATAAAGGATATAACATTGCCCGCCGTACGGTGGCCAAATACCGGGAGCAGCTGAATATTCCGGTAGCCCGTTTACGTAAAGAATTATAAGAACCACACCATGCAAGAACAAGCTGTTTTAGACCGGAACGGAAATATACGTTTGGAGCCGGAGTTTCCAAAGGCAATGAAATCCCTGGCACTGATCATTTCCTATCTCTCACATCCGCTGTTCATTCCCCTGCTGGTAACATTCCTGGTGCTGGAATCCATTCCGGAATACATGGTAGCCTTTAAGCCCCTGAGCAAAAGGTTTGCCTTCGATATGCTGTATTTCAGGGTAGCTATTATCAGTATCGGGTTTCCGGTGCTCACGCTTTTACTGGCGAAGGCGCTGAAATTTGTTTCTTCCATTCATATGAAAACCCAGCGCGACAGGATCATTCCTTATGTGGCCATGATCACCTATTACTTCTGGGCGTTTTATACTTTTCAGCAGGAAGGCAGGGCGCCAAAGTTCTACACGGCGTTTTTCCTGGGGGTGTTCCTGAGTGTCTCCATCGCTTTTGTTACCAATAACTTTATAAAAACCAGCATGCATACCGTAGGCTGGGGCGGCGTAATAGGTCTTTTACTGTCGCTGATGTGGGGAATGCATATGAATGTCTCCATACCACTGGTCATTACTTTCTTTGTAGCAGGCATAGTGGCCACATCCCGCCTGGTACTGGAAGCGCATGAACCACGTGAAATCTATATCGGTTTCCTGATTGGGATCGTTTCTCAGCTGGCAGCGTGCTGGATACTTGTAAAATAGGCATTTCACCATTCTATCCCTGCTCCCCTGCCGGTAAATGCTGAAACAAGTCAGCCACCAGCCAGGGATCAGGGAGAACAACATATTAGAATGGCGATAAAAAAATTTTTGGGGTTTAACCTTGACCGCTTCACCGTTTCTTCTTCACATGGATGCAAGGCCGCAAGGCAGGCTAACAAACAACTTTAACAAACAGTAGGGGATTAACTTCAACAACTAAACTTGACAGTACAAAAGTGAAACTTTCTGCGCTGATACTCAAGCGTATAACTACGCTTTTTAAAAATGCAGTAGAATTCCCACTTCCTGCGGATAATTATTTTTTTGAGGTTTTGTTGTTACGCATATTCAATGCGTAATGGGTTCGCATCTTTGTTATGCCATTGCGGGTTAACCCTTTTAAGATCTTAAGAATAAATTTTTTTGACAGGAAGTTCTTGAACAGCACGGAAAAAGATTACTATTTTATTTAGCAATTAAAAGAAATTGCTAAAATATTTAGGAAAATAAAAAATTAGATCATAACTTAGCAATCCAATTAATTTGCTTTCTAATTGTGATCAGCTATCTATTAAATTTGTAAAAACATTACTTATATGTCTACAGCCAATGCAGAAAAACTGAAGGCCCTGCGCCTCACAATGGACAAGATTGAGAAAGATTTCGGTAAGGGATCTGTGATGATGATGGGGGAAAAAGCAGAAGCGCCGATGGAAATCATTTCCACAGGTTCCCTGGGCCTTGATATCGCACTTGGAATTGGCGGTTTACCAAAGGGAAGGATCATTGAAATATATGGACCAGAGTCTTCCGGTAAAACAACCATTGCCATCCATACAATCGCTGAAGCACAGAAAAAAGGCGGCATTTGCGCCATTATAGATGCGGAGCATGCTTTTGACAGCAGCTACGCAAGAAGGCTGGGAGTTGACGTGGATTCCCTGTTGATTTCACAGCCGGATCATGGTGAGCAGGCACTGGAAATAGCAGATCGCCTGATCCTTTCCGGAGCAGTAGATGTAGTCGTAATTGACTCTGTTGCCGCCCTGGTACCAAAAAGTGAACTGGAAGGTGAAATGGGTGAAAGTAAGATGGGATTACAGGCCCGTTTGATGTCACAGGCACTGCGTAAATTAACGGCCACCATCTCCAAAACAAACTGCTGCTGCATCTTTATCAACCAGCTGCGTGAAAAGATAGGCGTTATGTTCGGTAACCCTGAAACTACCACCGGTGGTAATGCGTTGAAATTCTACGCATCTGTAAGGCTGGATATCCGCCGCATGAGCCAGATTAAAGATGGCGACGAAGCAATCGGTAACCGCGTGAAAGTGAAAGTAGTAAAGAATAAGGTAGCACCTCCGTTCCGCCAGGCAGAATTCGATATCGTTTACGGTCAGGGTATCTCCAAAACGGGAGAAATCATCGACATGGGTGTTGAATATGGCGTTGTTCAGAAAAGTGGTAGCTGGTTCAGCTATGACACCAATAAATTAGGCCAGGGCCGTGATGCAGTGAAACAACTGCTGAATGATAACCCTGAACTGGCAGCAGAAATCGAAGCAAAGATTAAAGTGAAGATCCAGGAAAAGCAAGATGCCGCTTAATATTGGCTGCTATTGAATTGAATAAACATTGAATTGAAACTTAGTATTAAACATACATAAAAGTTAGTTTTAGTTTTAGTAAGCATTGGGTTAGTATGCACATCCCTGCCTTATCCTGGGCGGGGATTTTTTTGCCCGGGAGTGAAGTCTCCCCTCTACTTCCTCCAAAAACAAAGCCGCCCCGTAAAACGGAGCGGCTTTGTTTTTCACTATTATCTTACTAACAAAAACAATTAAGCTTCTGCTTTCATGCTCTTGGCTGTTCTCTTACGTTCTTCCTCATCCAGTATAACCTTACGCATACGGATAAAGTTAGGAGTAACTTCAATACACTCGTCATGCTGGATGTACTCCATACATTCTTCCAGTGTCATCAGTATTTTAGGTGCAATGTTAGCAGCGCCATCGGTTCCGCTCGCACGCATGTTGGTCAGTTTCTTACCTTCATTCGGATTCACCACCAGGTCACCCGGTTTGTTGGTTTCACCAATGATCATACCCTTGTATACCTCTTCTCCCGGATCAACGAAGAAAGATCCTCTATCCTGCAGCTTATCCAGGGAATAACCGGTAGTAGTACCAGCTTCCTTGGCAATCAGCACACCGTTGTTACGGCCTGGGATAGCACCTTTCCACGGTTTGTAATCATTGAAACGGTGCGCCATTACTGCTTCACCTGCGGTAGCAGTAAGCATCTGTGTACGCAAACCAATCAAACCACGGGAAGGAATTTCAAACTCCAGGTGTTGCATTTCACCCTTGGTTTCCATGATCAGCATCTCTCCTTTACGACGGGTTACCAGATCAATTACCTTGCTGGCAAAATCCTGCGGAACATCTACCACCAGGGTTTCGTACGGTTCGCATTTCTTACCATCCACATGCTTCACAATTACCTGAGGCTGACCAACAGTCAACTCATAACCTTCACGACGCATGGTTTCAATTAATACCCCTAAATGCAGGATACCACGACCATACACCATGAAGCTATCAGCACTGTCAGAATCCATTACACGCAGTGCCAGATTCTTTTCCGTTTCCTTCATCAAACGGTCACGCAGGTGACGGGAAGTAACAAACTTACCATCTTTACCAAAGAACGGAGAGTTGTTAATACCAAACAACATGTTCATGGTAGGCTCGTCCACACTGATGATTGGTAATGCTTCCGGCTCTTCTGCATCTGCGATGGTATCACCAATGTTGAACCCTTCAATACCAACTACCGCGCAAATATCGCCGGCAAATACCTTAGTTACTTTTCTCTTACCTAACGCTTCAAAAATATACAGCTCACGCACTTTCTGCTTCTTGCTGGTACCATCTGTCTGCATCAAAGTAACCCACTGTCCTTCTTCGATAGAAGCACGGGCCACTTTACCTACAGCAATACGTCCCAGGAAAGAAGAGTAATCCAGTGAAGTGATCTGCATCTGCAGGTTACCTTCCGGAGTTTTTGGCTGTGGAACATACTCCAGGATGCCATCCATCAACGGTGAAATATCTTCACTCTGCTCTAATGTACTGTTGAACCAGCCATTTTTACCAGAGCCATAAAATGTCGGGAAGTTCAGTTGTTCCTCTGTAGCATCCAGATTAAAGAACAATTCAAAAACTGCATCGTGTACTTCATCAGGACGACAGTTAGCTTTATCCACCTTGTTGATAACAACAATAGGTTTCAGATTCAGCTGCAAAGCCTTCTGCAACACAAAACGGGTTTGTGGCATAGGGCCTTCAAAAGCATCTACCAGCAGGATAACACCATCAGCCATTTTCAATACTCTTTCTACCTCACCACCAAAGTCGGCGTGGCCCGGAGTATCAATCACATTGATCTTGGTTCCCTTGTACTCAACAGATGCGTTCTTGCTGAATATGGTGATACCACGCTCTCTTTCAAGATCGTTACTATCCATGATCAGTTCGCCTGATTCCTGGTTAGCCCGGAATACATTAGCCTGATGAAGGATTTTGTCAACCAAAGTAGTTTTACCGTGGTCTACGTGTGCAATAATTGCGATATTACGAATGTTCATATACTTAAATCTTTAGCTATCAGCCATTAACTAAATTTACGCTAATAGCTACAAAAAGAAGGCGCAAAGGTACGAAAACATAGCGAGAATGAGGGTGTCACGTTTTAAATAAATGTAATCATTTGATCAGCTCGAAAATCGTCCTTGCAATAGGTTGGTTATCATTGATTTACAATTAATTATATCCAAATATTGCAAACAAATAGTTTTATGGCGTCAATTTTGTCCCACCCCACTGCGTTCTAACTGCTTAACACCGCCTTCATGAAAAAGAAATTATATATCCTCGCCATCAGCTGTCTCTCCCTCATCTTCTCCCGGATATACGCACAAATACCAGCCCAGAATATCACCCTCTCCGAATATAAATACCCGTTCCCGGTGCATTTCCTGAAATTACAAATACAGGGTCAGGCCGTTCAAATGGCTTACATGGATGTTCAACCCTCCCACCCCAATGGCAAAACAATTGTACTCCTCCACGGCAAAAATTTCTGCGGCGCCTATTGGGACAGTACCGCAGCAGACCTCAGCAATAACGGATACCGCGTTGTCATCCCGGATCAGATCGGCTTTGGCAAATCATCCAAACCCGAACACCTTCAATACAGCTTTCAGCTGCTGGCACAAAACACCAAAACACTGCTCGACTCCCTGCACATCACAAAAACAGCAGTGCTCGGCCATTCAATGGGCGGTATGCTGGCCACCAGGTTCGCCCTGATGTATCCGGAAGTAACCGAAAAACTGATCCTGGAAAACCCTATCGGACTGGAAGACTGGAAAGTGAAAGTGCCCTACCAGTCAATAGATAAATGGTATAAAGCAGAACTGCAACAAAACTATGAGAAGATCAAACAATATATGATGGACAGCTACTACGCCGGCAAGTGGTCGCCCGCCTATGATAAATGGGCACAGCTACAAGCCAGCTGGACCAGCAGCCCGGACTACTCGCTGGTAGCCTGGAACTCTGCCCTCACCTACGATATGATTTTTACCCAACCGGTATTATATGAGTTTCAAAATGTTACCGCCCCAACTCTCCTCATTATAGGACAACGCGACCGCACCGCTTTAGGCAAAGCCAATGTCCCGGAAGAAGTGCGCAAAACAATGGGGAATTACCCTGAACTGGGAAACAATGCTGCGAAAAAAATTCCACACGCCACACTGGTACCCATCGAAGGTGTAGGACATCTTCCCCACATTGAAGCCTATACGAAATTCATTGCTCCGCTGCTGAAGTTTTTGCAGGAATAAACCCCATGAATAATGCTATTCTTCCAGCAACTTCACTACATACTCCAACGCACTCTGATTGGCAGGATTGTCCAGCGCATGCGCAATGTCCAGCTTTTCCCGGGAGGTAAGATGCCACGATAAAGCCGCCGCCTTGTCCTGCTTTTGCGGCACATACTGGAAAATCACCCGGTGAAACTTCTCCGGGAAATATCCTTCCATGTAGTTCAGTAAATCATCCTGGTCAAAATCCTGCATGGCACTCCAGTGCTGTTGCATAGTAAATAACGGCTCAAACAACAGGTCGCTCAGATCCTTTGTTTTCTTGATAGGGGAAATATCATTTTTGCGGGTGTCACGGATCTGGATATATATCACCCCACTGGTATTTTCATTGATCCATTTATTAAATGTATACAAATAACGCAACGTGGTTTGCTGACCAAAATTATCGCGGATACCGGCGTCCATCACATCCACAATAGGATTACTGGGCAGGAACGCATTCGGCAGCACATAAGGAAAGGTTGCACACATACGGATCGCGCTGGTTACACGCAGGTCCATCGCATCCTGCGCCGCAAAATATTGCCCGAAATCCACACCATCAATATCCCTTACCTGCCGTGTGGGATACTGATACTGCGGGCTGCATAAATAACTGACCGGCTGCGGGGAAATCATTAACCGGCGCCCGTCTGCATTGATGGTAGCATTCCATATCAGCATAGGGATTTCCGCATTGGCTTCCGGCGCCCGGTAATCTTTCAGCGTTTTATCCAAAGCGCTGTCTGTATGTTCATTCAGCTGCATTTCAAACGCATAGCCCCTGTCCTTTGCGTAATGATTTTTCCCGATGCTGAAACTCCTCCAGGGCGTAATAAAATCATTCACTGCCATAGCAGAAAACACAGAATTGAGTAAATCCTGCGACACCTTCTCGGCATAGATATTATCAGACAGGCGGATAGGCTTACCTTGCTGCTGTTCATAATACAGCTCCCGGAAATAACTGGCGCCCAGCATACCACCGGAGGCGCCGGTCATGAGCACGGTATGTTTCATCAGCCTGCCTTTCAGCATGCTGTCCAGCCGTTGTAATACATTTACGCTCCAGGTGGCCGAACGGCTGCCGCCACCGCTGAAATTCATTACAATCAGCGGCGGCTTTTTCCCCGCCGGAAATTTCTTTCTCCAGTTCTCTAATATCAGTAAGGTTTGTTTCTTATCCGCTTCATATTTCTCCCGGGTAAAAAATTGTTGCAAAGCCGCCACACTGTATTCGGGACGCGCTTTTTTGTCCCGGTAATTCAGGCCGTAAGCCTTATTGCGGTTATCTACCCAGTTATGTTCCACCATCCAGTTCAAGCCAAACAACATCACCAGCAATATGGGAATAGACCAGGTTTGTAACATATAGGAAAAGGCGCCGGCCACTCCAATGAGAAACGCAAAAAAGATCAGCACACTGGCGCCGGCAGGAATTCTGAACATATCATAATCCATCATGTAAGCCAGTATTACCAGGAAAACCAACGAGCAGCCCACGGTGATCATGGCAGCAAAGTGATGCTGTTTAAGGATACTGTCGAGGTAATGCTTATTGTAGTGATCTACATTCCTCGCCCTTCTGATACGCCAGGGCGTGGAAAAATAATTGTGAACGGATAGTGCATTTTCATCGGGGTCCTGGTTGGGCTTCAGGATCATCCGCAGGAAATTACGTGGATTACCGAAACGCTTTTCCAGTCGGCGGCCAATATTTTTATCTGCATTAAAAAAATAAAAAAAACAGAAGAAGAAGATAAACAACACCCCACAAATAAACCCTTCCCCCAGCAACATAATATCCGGCACGGTGTTGAGCTGTTCATAACGCTGGTATTCCCATCCGCGGTAAAGCATGCTGAAAATGAATATCAGCGGGATGATAGCATTATTAAGGCAATACCTGAAAAATGGCTGGGAAGTGGTGGCCAGGAACTTAAACCGTCCTGTATGCAAAATGAAGGTGGTAATTTGCCAACTCATGATAAACATCCCGGTAGCCAGTCCCAGGATAGTAGTGCTGTAGAAATTTACTTTGCCCAGGTATTCCGGCGCCAGGTAAAGTGCATCGCCGCCAAACACCTTGGCAAAACCGCCGTTGATGGTGCTGAACAGGATCACCCAAAAAATAAGTAATACCTGGTACTTCCTGAAATGCAGGAGCAGCAACTGTATAGGGAAAGAATAGTAAATTTTTATCAATAATAACTTCACCTTCATCAGACGATTATTACGAATAAACCTACGGAAAATTTACGGATTTATGGCTGCAGGAGTTTGTTCCGGCGGAAAATCAATTCCCGTTTCTAACACCCCTGCTAAGGAACAGGGTCCAGATCAGCGACAGCATCAGCAACATTCCCACGCCCTGGTGCAAAATTCCATAACTGACAGGAATCTTCACCTGGCTGTTTAACAGGGTCAGCACGCCCAGCAGCACCTGCAGCAATACCAACAGCAAAGGCAGGTAACGGATGGTGTGTAACAGGCTGTTTGCCGGCGTTTGCGCCGCTTTCCACCACCAAACGGCGATGAGGATAGTGATCAGGTAAGCCAGTCCGCGATGTATGAATTGAATGGTAATCGGGTTATGTGCAATATCTGTAGCAAATCCGCCCTGGGAAAACATACCGGCAGGCACCCAGGAACCATTGATATCCGGCCAGGTATTCGCCACCAGCGCTGTATGCAATCCGGCCATGAAGGCGCCGTATACCAGCTGCACTACCAACACTACCAGCAACCAGATATTCAGTTTGTATAAAGCGGGAACTTTTAATATCTCTATCGGATGCACGCTCAGTTTCAGCGCAAACCAGAATACATATGCCAGCAATACCAGTGCAGATATAAAATGAATGGCCAAACGGATATGGTTAACGTACAAATTTTCTTCATTCAGGCCACTCTTCACCATAATCCATCCTATCAAGCCCTGCAAGCCCCCCAATACAAACAGGATGATCATCGGGTTAATCATACTCCTGTTAATCTTCTTCTTAATAACAAAGTAAACAAACGGAATGATAAACACAAAGCCCATCAGCCTCGCCCAGTCACGATGCAGCCACTCCCAGAAGAAAATGAACTTAAAATCTGATAAGGTAAAGTGATTATTAACGTACTTATACTGTGCTATCTGTTTATAGCCATCAAATGCTTTCTGCCAGGCTGCTTCATTCATAGGAGGGAAAGCGCCCAGCAACGGCTGCCATTCAGTAATGGACAGGCCCGAGCCGGTTAAACGGGTGATTCCTCCCAGCAATACCTGAACTATCAACATGCCCACGCCTATATATAACCAGATAGCCACGGGGCGGTTATTTTTTATTGTAACTGCTTCCATAAACGCTGCAAAAATAGGGAATGAATGCCGAACAAGCGGGTTAAATACTCACATTATTTTAACAAAGGCGTAATGTTCTGTTAATCCGCAGATCGGAGCTTTGCATTGAAATTTTAAACGGCACCATTGTATTAGCTAATATACCGCCCTAACTAAAAAAAGACGAACACATTAAAAAAATAATGTCATGAAACACTTACGTTTTGTTGTTTTAGCACCCAAAGTAGCTTTGTTGGTATTTGTAACTATCCTTTTTCCAATTTTACACGCTGCGGCACAGTCAAAAACCTTTGCTTATAATGCAGCACGACTGGCAAAAGAAAAACCTGTACCGGAAGCTCCCATCGAGGCTTTCAACGTACACATCACACAATTGCAAAAGGATCAGCTGTTATTCCAGCTTTCTGTGGATAATCCTTCCAACGAAAAGCTGACGCTCTACATAAAAGACAATTTCAATAACACGCTGCACCGTGAAACACTGCCCGCCACTCTGCGCTTTGAAGCACGCTACAATCTCGGTTCTCTCGAGGATGGAGACTACACCTTCGAAATCAGAAGCGGCAAAAACAAACTGGCAGAGAAAGCTATTGCCATAAAAACGCAAACCCTGATCAACAGGAGCGTTTCCGTATCAGAGTAGTCCCGCATCGCATAATTGAAAAATGAAAAGAGGTGGTATCCGTTAAACGATACCACCTCTTATTTTATTATCCGTTATCTCTTATTTACGGGCAGACTCATACACCGCTTCAAACATTTTCTCCCGCGTATGCAATGCCACTATTTTCGTATTAACGCCACCGTTAGGATACACCCGGTTGCTCAGGAAAATAAATACCAACCCCGATGTTGGGTCGGCCCATACACAGGTACCGGTATAGCCGGTATGCCCGAAAGTAGCCGCAGAAGCGCTCCTGGCCGGGTATGGCTCCCGCCGGGTGGCATTGTCTTTTTCCGGCTTGTCAAACCCGAGGCCACGGCGGCTGATATTGCTATTATACGCCGTAAACAATTGTACCGTTTCCGGCTTAATATATTGCACGCCATTGAAAGATCCTTTATTCAGCAACATCTGCATAATTACCGCCACATCGTGCGCATCGGAAAATAATCCTGCATGACCCGCCACCCCGCCAAACATAGCAGCGCCCGGGTCATGCACATCCCCCCGCAATAACTGCATACGGAAAGAGTACTCGCGCTCTGTAGGAACAATCTCCGGCAAAGGGAAACGCGTTCTCGGCAAAAAGCCGGTGGTAGCCAATCCCAGCGGTACATAAAAAGTTTCACTCACATATTCATTCAGCTTCTTACCCGTTAATTGCTCTACAATTTTTCCCAGGAAAATAAAATCACAGTCGCTGTAAACATAACCCTGCCCGGGCGACAACTTACTGTCTAAGATCCTTTGCCACATAGTATCTACATAGCTGTTTTCCATGTACATCCGCTCTGCCACACGGATGCCGTGAGTAGCATCCGGACTGGTGTGATACAGCACCGTGTCGGGCTGCGCATTGTTGTAAAGAGTTTCTTTATAAAACGGTATAAAAGCCACCAGGCCTGCCTGGTGCAGAAGAATATCACGGATCCGCAAGCCTGCTTTATCGGTACCCAGCACCTGCGGCAGGTATACGCCCAATGTGGCGTCCAGGTTAAGTTTCCCTTCATCATATAACCGCATCACCGATAACGTGGTAGCACATACTTTGGTTACAGAGGCCAGGTCATAAATAGCTGTTGGCGACACGGGTTCCTGTTTGTTGTATTCGTAATGACCGAAGCAGCGGTTATAAATGATCTTCCCGTCTTTCAGGGCCAGCACCTGCGCTCCCGGCGCTGCGCCGCGGGCAATCATATCGTTGGCCAAACCATCGATCTGCAGCAACGCCTGCTCATTAATGCCAGCTTCCTTTGCAGTAGCCGTGGGCAATAAATGAAATTTGCTCACTTCATAAGTGATACCGGTACCGGAGGGCAAATCCGGACAAACGGTTACCGGTAATTTCCCGGAGGGGCCCAGCTGCCCGAAAAGCAGATCTGCAGCGGCTCTCTGGGTGGTGCTGTCATCTTCATAGGCAGCCACCAGGTGAGGGGCATCACAGAAATACTGGATCGCATACGGGTTACCAAAAACAGCGGTTACCGAAGGCATTTCCGATTGCAGCTGGCGGATAATCAGCCGTTCCGCCATAGACAACCCGAAGTTTCCGGCGGGCCGGCGGCTGTAGTCATGCAAACTGATAATAACCGCCCTGTAGTCGCGCTGGATGCGGGATACAATAGGTGCAATCTGTTGTACAGTTTGACGCGAAGTGAAAATAAACGCATCGGTACCGGGTTTATAGTTCTTTACTGCCTCCACGAAAGTGTTGCTGGCATCTACTCCTACGGCAATCACCGCCAGCTTTTGCTGGGTCATGGCCGGTGAAAAAGGAACGAGTTTTTTATCGTTGCGTACCAGGGTGATCGCATTTTCCGCAATACGTTTACGTAAAAGATCCGTTTTAGCATTGATATCTTCTGCCAGATGATCGGTATTAATATGCTGCGGCTGCCACAGTCCGAGGTTGTATTTGGCGCGCAATACTTTTTTCACACGTCCGTCTACTTCTCCCTGGCTGATCTTACCTGCTTTGATCGCTTTTTTGATAGCCGCTACACTGCCGGCTGCAGTGGAAGGAAGGATCATCAGGTCATTGCCCGCAAGCAGCGACTGTAAGGACTCCTGTCCGTTGGTATAAAATTTTGCGATGCCTTTCATTTCAAGTGCATCGGTTACGATCAGTCCTTTAAAACCCATTTCCTCTTTCAGCAATTTGGTAACAGCATTATAAGAAATGGAAGTAGGCGTATTTCGTTTTTTATCGATAGATGGAATATAAAGATGGCCGATCATCACAGATTGCACACCGGCGGCAATGGCTTCACGGAAAGGATACAGCTCCAGCGAATCCAGCTGCGCCCTTGTTTTATTGATAGTGGGCAGGTCCAGGTGTGAATCCACGTTGGTATCGCCGTGACCGGGGAAGTGTTTGGCACAGGCCATAATGCCGGCGTCCTGCATACCTCTTATGGTAGCTACTCCCATGCGGGCCACCTGGTATTTATTTTCTCCAAAGGAGCGGTCGTTGATTACGGGGTTGGATGGGTTGTTATTCACATCCATGTCCGGCGCAAAGTCGATATGAATCCCGAGGCGGCGGCATTGTTCTCCCATGAGCTTTCCGGCATCGTAGGCCAGTGCGGTATCCCGCATGGCGCCTATCATCATGTTCCGTGGCAGCGAAATAACGCTGTCGAGGCGCATGCCGAGGCCCCATTCGCCATCAATGGCTACCAGCAAGGGTACTTTGGAAATAGATTGATAGTAGTTGGTAAGATTGGCCTGCCTCACCGGGCCGCCCTGGAAAAAGATGACGCCTCCTACTTTATTATCCTGTATATCTTTAATGACGGCATTAATATGGTCCTGCCCGAGATTGGAATGCGCCCGGATCATAATAAGCTGGGCAATACGTTCTTCGGGGGTAAGCGACTGAAACACACTATCTGCCCACTGAGAGGCTTTGTCCTGTTGTGGCGCTACCTTTTGTGCGGTCACTTTTTTATGCTTCTTCTTTTCCTTAAACACCAGGGGCGCTGAGATGGCGCTGCCTGTCATCATTAGGCCTGTAAGTCCTGCAACCAATAATTGTTTCCTCATATCATAAACTTACAAATATTCATGCGTAAATCCAGCCAGACAGCCCTGAATATCAAAGAATTACTAATAATAATCATATGATTTTGTCAGATCCAAAGTATTTTATTAAATTAGAATACCCTGTTGAAGATATTTTAGGAATTCTGGTAAAAAATTAAAATGTGTTTACTATTTTGTCAGAATATTTACATTTAGTTTAATCAATCGTAATTTTAATTACCAATACATTCATCTGTTTCTTATATTTGCAACCTTGCGAGTAAAGTAGATTTTAATAAAACATGGTCAATCTCATTTTATTTGGCCCTCCCGGTAGCGGCAAGGGTACACAAAGTGCTAACATTATCCAGAAGTACGGACTTATTCATCTTTCCACGGGCGATTTGCTCCGCAGCGAGATCGGTGATAAAACGCCATTGGGCCTGGAAGCCAAGAAGTTTATGGATCAGGGCCAGCTGGTACCGGATGAAGTAGTGATTGGCATGATCAGTTCCAAACTGGACGCCAATCCCGATACACGTGGTTTCATTTTCGACGGTTTTCCCCGTACCACTGCACAGGCAGAGGCGCTGGACAAACTGCTCGCACTGAAAAAAACTTCTATTTCTACCGTTCTTTCACTGGAAGTACCGGAAGATGCGCTGATTAAACGCCTGCTGAACCGAGGCTTAACCTCCGGCCGCAGCGATGATGCCTCTGAAGATGTAGTGAAAGCACGTATCGTGGAATACCATAATAAAACGGCTCCTGTGGCTGATCACTATGCCAAATTCGGCAAATTCAAAAAAGTGAAAGGCGACGGCACCGAAGAAGAAGTATTCGAACTGCTCTCCAAAGAACTGGATGAACTGGTAGGAGAAAAAGTGCAGTAAGCGGAATCCCGCTGTGATAAAGACTTTTAGCATCTTATTATACAACGCAAAGATTGTAAGTAAAGAGCTCCTGGCACATGATGGTGCTAATTAGCTCAAACTTCACGATCTTTGCGTTTTGTTTTTCTGTGGTAAGGGACCCCAGAGTATTAAAAATTGAGAACTAGTGGAAAAAGCAAACTTCGTAGATTATATCCGTGTATTTTGTAAGTCCGGGAAAGGTGGCGCAGGCAGTATGCACTTTATGCGTACCAAGTTTAATGCGCAGGCCGGCCCTGATGGCGGCGATGGTGGCAGAGGCGGACATGTGATTTTAAGAGGCAATTCACAGCTGTGGACCCTCCTGCACCTCCGCTGGCATAAAAACCTGCTCGCAGAAGATGGGGAAAACGGCAGTGGCGACAACTGTACCGGCCGTTTCGGTAAGGATATTATCATTGAAGTTCCACTGGGCACACAGGCCAAAGACGAAGAAACCGGCCAGGTAGAAGCCGAAATCCTCCACGATGGCCAGGAAGTTATCTGGATCCCCGGCGGACAAGGCGGTAAAGGCAACGCCTACTTTAAATCTGCTACCAACCAAACACCCGAATATGCACAACCCGGTATGCCCGGAAGGGAAGGCTGGAAAGTAGTGGAGTTAAAAGTTTTGGCAGATGTGGGACTCGTTGGTTTCCCCAATGCCGGCAAATCCACCCTGCTGTCTACTATCACTGCAGCTAAACCTAAAGTGGCCGACTACGCCTTTACTACGCTAACCCCACAACTCGGAATGGTGGAATACCGCGACAATAAATCGTTTTGCATCGCCGATCTCCCCGGTATCATCGAAGGCGCCCACGAAGGAAAAGGTTTAGGCCACCGTTTTTTACGACATATTGAAAGAAACGCCGTATTATTATTCCTTATTCCAGCTGACAGTGCAGACCACCGCAAAGATTTTGAAGTATTGGTAAATGAACTGGAACAATATAATCCCGAATTACTGGATAAACAGTTTCTGCTGGCCATCAGTAAAAGCGATATGCTGGATGATGAGCTGAAAACCGCTATATCCGCGGAGCTGCCGGAAGATGTTCCACATGTATTTATTTCCTCTGTTACAAACCAGGGCCTCAGTGAACTAAAAGATATTTTGTGGGAGGCCCTTAACAGGAAAGTAGATACTACCGACGCAGTAGACGCAGACTAACTGTTCCCGGACGCAAGAGGGGACTATTCCTGACGTTAATGTTCGTTACAGTATCCCGTATACCATGAAGATATTTTTACTCCCCGCAATCGCGTTGCTCTTGCTCCCTGCCTGCCATCGAACCGTAAAGTCCGTGAAGGATAAACCTGTGCAGATCGATACCATGCGGTTAATAGCCATGCCTGCTCCAACAATGAAAGTTGCCTCCAACGAAGTATATATAGTGTGCCGCGACTCTACTACGTATATCCGTTTCGGTGACTGCTACTTTTCGCTGGACTGGATCACACCAGATGCACAGCTCAACGACTTTGAACTGCGCCCGGATACCCTCTACTTCCGGCTGGCACACCTCCATACCATCGAAGGCCAGATGCTGGCCGTTACAACCGGTGAAACAAACAGGATAAAAGTATCACAGTGCTACGAAACCAGCGCCGTGATTGAACAAACACCACTGCTCCAGTGGAAACATTACCGCTCTCCCTGGGAAACACTGCTCCCCGAAGCCAGCAACTTCTTCATCTGTAAAAAATATACCACCGCCGAAAGAAGCCGCTTTCCTCCTGCCAGCTTGCAGTCTTTACAGCAACATGTAAAACAACATGGCTCCCCCGGCACTTATGCACGGGTTGCACAGATGAACAACTTCCCCGAACCACCCGTACAAATCGAAATCAGCCGGTACTACATCCGGCTGGAGGGATGTTACCAGAAAACAACAGACAAGATCAATAAACTACTCATTATTGATGTGAACTTTAATGGCTGATAAGCACGCGAAAAACCGGCAATGCAAAAGCATCGCCGGTTGATTCATTGGCTGTAATTTCACCGTAAGGGGGGTCTCTTGTCTCAACTATCGAAACGGCTGAAACAACATGGCAGTGCACAAACAATTCCTGTAATTTTTGCCTGCCAGGATAGGATAGTTCACGCAACTTTTACATCCCTCCCAAAAATGAGGGTCATGTGTAATTTCATTATAAGTAACCGGTTCAAAACCCAACCGGGTATTTAGTTTCATCACAGGTAATCCGGTGGTGATGCTGAATATTTTTGACTGTGGATAAAGCAGCCGGCTCAACTCAAATATTTTCTGCTTAATGGCCTGCGCCACTTTCAATCCACGGAATGCCGGCGCCACAATTAAACCACTATTGGATACAAACCTGTTTTCTTCCCAGGATTGTATATAGGAAAATCCCGCCCATATTCCTTTCGCCGTAAAAGCAATAACAGCCTTCCCTTCCAGGATCTTTTCTTTAATAGTAAAAGGATTTCTTTTCGCAATCCCGGTACCCCTTGCCTTTGCGGAGGCTTCCATCTCTGCCACTATAGGCAGGGCAAAATCAACGTCCATAGCCGTAGCCAACCGGACGACAATCTCCTCATCTGTTTCCATTACCAGTAAGTTGATGTTGTATGTAAAGCGGATATATTGAATCCGGTATCAGTGAATACATCCGGATCCTGCTCACGGCATCTGCCAGGGGAACCCGGCAAAGTACCGGTAAAAAAATACGGGTAATCGCTTCTTTCACAACCGTATTACCCCGTTCATATAAGCGGCCGGCCAGTTGCAAACACTTGCCCGCTACCGGGAAATTCTGCTCCCTCAGCTGCTTGTCGGTATACGCTGTAAAACAGCCGATGGTTTCGTAAATATGATATACCGCCGGAAACTGGTGCAGCGCTTTTCTTAGTGCCGGTATTGTGTCTTCAATACAAGCTGGCACTTCATACTGATTAATCATATAGGTTATATCATTTTGCAGGTATATGCCAAATGCTATTCCATATTCTGTGTAGGAATGTTAAAACTTAGCAGGAGTAAGGGTTTGCAAAGAAATTGTTAAAAGCAGGCGGCAGAAAATGTGGTAAAAAACCTTCCGTTTCTGAAGGGTGTTTTCAGAAACGGAAAACAGAGAGATGAGCCTGTTTTATGCTACCTGCGCAGTAGTCTCTTTGGATACAACCGGAGATGCTACTTTCTTTTTCTTCTTCCGGGTTCTGTTCAGCCACATCAGTGTGCCTGTTGTAGGAAAAATAGCGCCCAGCAACGCGAGGATCAAAGCAAATATTTTGGAAGCCGTACCAAAAATAGCGCCGGTGTGCAGTGGCTTTATGGTTCCCCGGATCTGCTGTCCCAGGCTCCTTTGCGCAAAAGTTTGCGACGCCAGTACGCTCCCGTTGAACTGATCCAGGTAATAAGTAGTGGTAGCCGCTTCATGTAAGGCATCCGCCGGAAGCAGGCTTACCATAAAGGCCGCGGAACTGTCTTTCGGCGCAGTAAAGGAATAAAACAGCGCATCGGGAACGGCATGTCTTACTACTGCCATCGCGGTTTCATAAGAAATACTTTTGCCACCGGTCTCCACTGCGGGAGCCGATAGCGGTGCCGCAGTGGGCTTCGGGGAAGTACCCAATGATGCATACAACGCCCTGTTAAACCATTCAAACGACCAGGTTAAACCAGTGAAAACAGTTACAAAAAGAAAGATGGAAGTATAAAACCCCAACACAATGTGCAAATCATTATTTACCCGTTTCCAGTTGCCATCCCACTTAATTTTGATCCGCTGCCTGAAAATATTACGCGTTTTGGGCCACCAGAGAATGATGCCAGTAACCAGGATAAAGAAAAAGATGAGGGTGCTGATACCGGTAATAAGCTTGCCCACAGCACCAGCCAGCAGCCAACGGTGCAGGGAAAATACCTGGTAGTAAAATGTTTGCTGATAACTGTATAGTTCAATTATTTTACCGGTGTAGGGATTTACAAACGCGGTACGCCCTTTTTCTTTTTTGGGTACTGCGCCTTCTTTTTCACCGGCCTTTGCAGTTCCTTTTTTCCCCCCCGCCTTACCTGCTCGGGCTTCTTTCTGCCCGCCCTTTTTACCTTCTTCCAGTTGCACCTGTAAGGTCCGGGTGGGATCTGCAAATACCTGTACCCTCGAAATGCCTGCGCCGGGAACGGCCTCCTTTACCAATGTGGCTACCTTATCCAGCGGTAAACGCGCTCCTCCGGGCTTCACAAAATAACGGTCGTGGTTAAACGCCTCTGTCAGCTCCTTCTCAAATACCAGTAAGGCACCTGTTAAACAGCTGATAGTAATTACCAGGCCTGCAGTAAGGCCCAGGTATAAGTGAATGCGCCGGAAAAAAACTTTCATATCAGAATCGATCGTACTTGCAAAGAAAACCCACGCGCGGGGTATTATGGTATCGGAAACGGAATATTATTTACGCAATGCAGAATTTATTCAGTATTCCCATAAAACAAAATTGCCATATACACCAAAGGTACATATGGCAATTCCCTGCATTGAAAATATATTACATCAACCCACCCAGCATTCCGCCGGCAGCGCTCTTCATTTCTGCTTCCCAGGAATTCTCTGCATCTTTCAGGGCACGGTTCAATGCAGTAAGCAACAGGTCTTCCATTTCTTCCTTATGCTCCGGTGCAAAAAAACGCTCCGCAATATCAATGCTTTTCACCTGACGGTTACCATCCACGGTTACTTTTACGGCGCCATCACCGGCCTCGCCGGATAACGTTACTGTAGCCAGACGCTCTTTGCCTTCCTGCATTTTCTGCTTGATCTGCGTCAGCTTTCCAAATAAATCACCAAACATGTTTCGTGTGTTTTTA
This sequence comes from Chitinophaga sp. G7 BAM 1005, assembly GCF_057126945.1. Classification (NCBI taxonomy): domain Bacteria; kingdom Pseudomonadati; phylum Bacteroidota; class Chitinophagia; order Chitinophagales; family Chitinophagaceae; genus Chitinophaga; species Chitinophaga sp. G7 BAM 1005. The sequence continues at coordinate 6,874,575 of NZ_CP181478.1, forward strand.
AGAACGGCAAATATAGCGGATTTTTAATGGAGGCAATCCCCTCTGCTAAATCCACACTATTCCGTATCTTACCAGCACGTAACAGCATCATTAATAATGGAAACAAAAGTTTGTATCATAGGCGCAGGGCCCGGCGGAGCCACCGCAGCACTGCAGCTCGCCCAACTTGGCATTGAATGTATCGTAGTAGATAAAGCCGTTTTCCCACGGGATAAAGTATGTGGAGACGGACTAAGCGGAAAAGTACTCACCCTCCTGGAACGTATCGACAAAGGTATCGGACAACGCCTCCAGGAAGCCATGTTTAAAGCAGACAGCTGGGGCGTTACCTTCATAGCACCCAACCGCATCGGAATGGACATCCCCTACCGGCTGGGTTATCAGCAGGATATGAGCAACCCGCGGGGTTTCGTTTGCAAACGTATCCACTTTGATAACTTCCTCGTAGATGAAATGAAACGCCGCTCCGAAATCCGTTTGTTCGAAGGCACAGGCATCGATAAATATGAACTCAAACCAGACGGATACCACCTGTCCAGTAAAGACGGCTCCTTCAAAGTAAAAGCCGATGTGGTAATAGTAGCCAATGGCGCCCATTCCGGCTTTACCCGCGATGTGGCCGGTATCAAAATGGAACCTAAACACTATGTAGCCGGTATCCGCGCCTATTATAAAGGCATCACCGGCCTGCATAAAGACAACTTCATTGAACTGCACTTCCTGAAAAATATGCTCCCGGGCTATATCTGGATATTCCCGCTCCCCAATGGAGAAGCCAACGTAGGCGTAGGAATGCTCAGCAACTCCGCCCGCAACAAAAAGGTAAACCTGAAACAGCTGATGCTGGATACAATTGCCACCGATCCCGTAATGAAGGATCGCTTCAAAAACGCAGAACTCACCGGTAGCATCGACGGATACGGCCTCCCCCTCGGCAGCAAAAAACGAAAACTCCACGGGGAACGCTACATGCTGGTTGGCGACGCCGGATTTCTTATAGATCCCTTCACCGGGGAAGGCATCGGCAACGCCCTGTACTCCGGCAGAATAGCCGCCCAACAGGCCGCCGCAGCCATCGCCGCCAACGACTATTCCGATACCTTCTTCAACGCATACGACGAAAACGTATACCGCATCCTGGGGCCGGAATTACAGGTGAGCACCAAATTGCAGAAACTCATCAAATACCCGTGGCTGTTTAACATGCTGATGAAAATGGGCTCCCGCAATAAACAGCTGAAAGACCTGATGTCCTGCATGTTCCATGAGGTAGACCTCCGCAAGAAACTGGGCCGGCCCATGTTCTACGTAAAATTGTTATTTAACAGATAAAAGCATCCTTCCATCGTGAAATTTTTAGGCCAATTATCCGTCATCCTCCTTTTCTCATTCAACATGAGCGCACAGGTACCCTCTTCCAATCCGGCACCAGCCACCCGCTTAACACGGGACATCGCCAATCAACTGGCAGAACTGCCCCTGAAATGCCTGGACCTGGAATTCCCCTATAAAACAGGGATCGTATTCACCGACAGCTCATTGCTGACGGCGCCGAAAAATTATCACCCCGCTTTTTATGGTTGCTTCGACTGGCACAGCAGCGTACACGGACACTGGATGCTGGTGCGCCTGCTGAAGTCTTACCCCGACCTGGCCAAAGCCTCCATCATCAGAAGTAAACTGGCTGCCCATCTATCTCCCGAAAATATAAAAGTTGAACAGCAACTGTTCAACAGCGCAGAAAACAAAAGCTTTGAACGCATCTATGGCTGGAGCTGGCTCCTGCAACTGCAAAACGAACTGCTCACCTGGAACGACCCCCTGGGCAAAACCATGAGCCAGCACCTGCAGCCGCTTGCCTCCCAGTTTTCCACGGCCTATATCCAGTTCCTCGATAAAATCATGTACCCGATCCGCGTTGGAGAACATACCAACCTCGCCTTCGGATTATGCCTCGCCTGGGACTATGCCGTTACCGCGAAAGACGAAGCCCTGCAAAAAGCCATACACAACGCCGCCATGCGCTTCTACGCCGCCGATAAAAATGCGCCTATACAATGGGAGCCCGGTGGCTACGACTTCCTCTCCCCCTCCCTCGAAGAAGCAGACCTGATGCGCAGGGTGATGCCGGAAGCCGACTACCGCAAATGGCTATACGCTTTTTTACCCGGCCTCTTTGAAAACAAGATAAGTATCCTGCAGGTGGCACAGGTAAAAGACAGAACCGACGGGAAACTCGTTCACCTCGATGGGTTAAACCTCAGCCGCACCTGGTGCCTGGAAGCCATCGCTGAACACGGCGGCAAAAACCAGCAGGCCATTCAGCAACTGGCACTCGCACACATGGAAGCCGGACTAAAACAGGTTTTCAGCGGTAGCTATGCCGGCGAACACTGGCTCGCATCTTTTGCAGTTTATATGTTAACTATCGGAAAACAACCGTAAATTCATCAACAAAAATTTTTATTCCCCTATACCCGGCCGCCCAAAAAAGGGGGATCAATCAACATAACTATACTATGCACGTCATAAATTCCCGTGCCTGGAAGTTAGTATTATCCCTGCTGCTGATACTAATCCCCGCCATTGCACCCGCCCAAAAAGTAAACACCAGCCCGGCCCCGGCATGGCTCGTGCCCTTTACGCCCGATCTCTCCAAAAAACCCAATGCCAAAAATATCAGCGATGGCTATTATCTCCTGCTGCTGGAAGAACAAAGACATGCAGAACTGAAAAGCAACTACCAACACTTCATCCGGCAAATTATCTCGGAAGCAGGCATCCAAAACGGTTCGGAAATTTCGGTGGACTACGACCCCCAATACGAAAAACTCACGTTTCATAAAATAGTGATCCACCGCGATGGAAAGGAAATCAACCGCCTGCCCGGCGCCGCATTCAAACTGCTTCAGAAAGAACAGGACCTGTCGCGCTTCATCTACAGCGGCACCTACACCGCTTACCTGATCCTCGAAGATGTGCGGAAAGGCGATCAGATAGAATACGCCTATTCCATTAACGGCAACAACCCCATCTTCAACGGGAAACTGGATAGCCGCATCTATTTCGTTGCCTACGAACCTATTGTTAACTACTATAAAAACCTGATCGTTAGCCCGCAAAGGCAAATCCGGTTTAAACAATATAATAATGCTGCAGCGCCTGTCCAGAAATCATGGAACGGCCTCACCGTATACGAATGGAATAAAGTAGACGTAAGGGAAACCGATAACACCAACTATGTTCCTTCCTGGTATAATCCTTTTACATACGTACAGGTAAGCGAATATCCTTCCTGGAAAGAGGTGGCCCAATGGGGCATGAAGGTGAACCAAACACCGGCTCCCGGCCCGTTGCTGGCCGGCAAAATCGCCGCGTTTAAAAAGACAGCCAATGGCAACCCCGCCACTTACCTGCTGCAGGCACTACGGTTTGTTCAGGACGACATCCGGTACATGGGCATCGAAATGGGAGAATATTCCCATCGCCCCAATAACCCCGACAGGGTGCTGGCGCAACGCTTCGGGGATTGTAAAGACAAAGCCCTGCTGCTCTGCACCATCCTGCGCGCTAATAACATCGTGGCCGATATGGCTTATGTGAATACCGACCTGCGGGAAGCCGTCTGCGAAATACTCCCTTCCCCCAACGCCTTTAACCATGCCATTGTACATGCAGTGCTGAACAATAAAGTATACTGGCTGGATGGTACCATGTCGTACCAACGGGGAAGCCTCGCCGATTTATGCGAACCAGACTACCGGCAGGCGCTGGTGGTAACCGATACCACCACACAGCTCACTCCTGTTATACCCACTACCCGTGGTAAAATCGCCGTCCGCGAAATTTTCACACTCCCCGACGATGCAAATAAAGATGGAAAACTGGAAGTGGTAACTACCTACCACCGCGATGATGCAGACGCACAACGCGCAGAACTGGCAGGTACCAGTATGAAGGACAAAGAGAAATCTTACCTCGCCTTTTATAAAAAGCTCTATGGAGATGTCGTGATCAGGGACTCCATCACCACCCGCGACAGCACCGCCGGCAATACCATATATGTAAACGAAAGCTACCTGGTACACGATATCTGGAAAAATGACAGCAGCAGCAATAAACTGCTGTTTACTACCAATGCGCAGTCTTTTTATGATGCGCTTTCCTTTATCTCTGATGATAAACGTAAAATACCTGTCAGCATCCGCTATCCATACGACCTCGATTACCAGATCATATTACACACACCCGTTAAATGGTCGCTGGATCAAACGCCACTGCACTTACAAAATGAATATTACACGTTCGACTATACTGCTACCATCAAAGATCAACAGGTCATATTATCCTATCATTTCAAAACCCTCGCCGATCATATCCCGGTAAAGTTTATACCACAATATGTAAAGGACCTGAAGAAGATGAATGAAATAACTTCTATGGACCTTACCTGGAATCCCGGCGCCGCTGCTGCACGTCATCCGGAAGGAAAAGGAAACTGGCTGGCTATTGTACTGGCCGTGTTGTTTGCCGGGGTATTTGCCAGCCTTGCATTTGTTTTTTATAAACACTCCGTTACCCCGGCCGGGGAAACACCGGAGTCACAGCCAATTGGCGGCGGACTGATACTTCTCGCCATCGGGTTATTGTTTACGCCAATGGGAGAAATTACGGGCATCTGTAAAATGGCAGTATTCGATTACTCGTACTGGATCAATATTTCCGACCGGCAGGATCTGGGAAATATTACCGTGGTGCAACTTTTCCTCATCATGGAAATGATGATCAATGTATTTATGCTGGCATACAGTATCCTGCTGGCGGCGCTGTTTTTCCAACGTCGGGATACCTTCCCTTTTGCACTGGCTACCTTTTATTTTATGGCTACTGTTTTTATTTATGCAGATAATTCCCTGAATCATTATTTCTTCAAAACAGAAAAGCCACAGGATATCTTCAACATTAATTCCATCCTCTGGCCATTGGTGCGCATGGCTATCTGGGTGCCTTATCTGCTCATTTCACAAAGAGGCAAAAATACTTTTACCATGCCATACCGGCCACCACAGGGCTAAATATTATTTACATACTTTCTCACCGTGAGGAGGTTTACAATATATACCAGTCCTAACACCAGCGCAATACCCGCAAACACAGGCACGCCCGGCCAGGCGCTCACCAGCATTTCATGTTGCGCCAGCTCCCGTGCCGCCCAGTATTGCAGTCCGGCTACCAGTAACAACGACAATATTCCGATAACGATATACAGGGGTACAAACTGCCGCAGCAGGTATCGCTGCAGTTGTTTGGGAGCAGTACCCAGTATCACCAGCAACTGAATTTCCCGCTTGCAGGAAGCAATCACCAGTTGTATAAACATGCTGAAAACCAGCAATGCAAAAAACAATAAGATCAATCCAAAAAATCCCACCACCGATACAATCGTTTGTACAATCAGTCTTGTTTTGCTGAACTTCAGCTTATCCTGGTTGGTAGTATAGCCATTATCCTCCAGGAACTTTACCAGGTCGGGGTTAGAAGGGTCCGGCGTTTTAATGATCACGCGGGAAGTACCCGCAGCAGTGGTCATGCCGTATTTCTCATTGGCCCAGGCCATAAAAGACGCCGGCACCAGGAAGGAGGAAATCCGGTCAGAGAAGCCAACAATATGCCCCATATATTGGTCCGATACCTGGTTATTGGAAATATTCACCTGCAGCGGCAATGCTTTCACGGTTTCCTGTGAAATCTGCGGCAGGTCCTGGCTCAGGGAAAAACCGAAGTTGTAAAGATTCAGGAAGTCGTTAGGCAAAATAATAGGAATGGTGCGGTCGCCTTCACTCCATTTCCAGTCCTGTCCTTTCACATCCAGGAAGCTATCCGGTACTGCTTCAAAAAACATATCGGTAGCAAAATGCAGGTCGCCGGGCGCCTGAACCACTACCTTATACTGGCTGGAAGTTACTAACCCAAACGACTGTACGAATGACTGCTTTTTTATAGTGGCAATTTCTTCCGGGGTAAAAATACTCTTGGCCGACTGTCCCATCATGGCATTGGTGATGGTTTTGTTGATCACCAGGAAATCGGCCGTTTCGTTCTGGTTTTTGCTGCTGTACAGCAGTTGGCTGAAGTTGGAATGCGCCTGGATAGCAATGAGGATCAGCAACATAGCAATGCCCAAACCAACTGCCGCCATCAGGAACCGGGTTTTTCCCACACCGGTTTGAATAATTTTCTTCAGTAATTCAAAAAATGGACGCATGAAATAACATTAAAGATGATAATGCACATCATAAGGGAAGTGCTGGTCATTATCCAGGTCTGTTAAAATGAACCCGGCATTGCGGGCTTTACATTCATCAGCAATCAGTGCGGCGGCGCGCTGTGTGTTTTCTTCATCCAGGTGGCTGAAGGGTTCATCCATCAGGAGCCACTGAAAAGGTTGTACCAGCGCCCGGATAATGGCAATACGCTGTCTTTCGCCATACGAAAGGGTTTTGCCGCTTTGCTCCAGGATATGCGACACATTGAGCCGGGCCGCCATTTCATCAATCTTCTCCGCAGGGTAATAAGGCTTTGGCTCCATTACCCGCTTCAGCGATATGTTTTCCCGGGCGCTGAGCTGTTCAAAAAGGCGAAGATCCTGGAATACAATACTGATATCCCGCTGCCGCATCGCGGCTATTTCATTCCTGTTATATGCCTGCCACGGCCGGCCATTCACCTGCACTTTCCCGGTATAGTCGTAGCGGATATGATACAGGTAATGGATCAGGGTAGTTTTGCCCGTGCCGGAAGGCGCCTTGATTTTTACCAAACTGCCTGGTTGAAAAGTTACATCCTGGTTCCAGATGTCCGACGACCGTTGCCGGAGTTTATCCTGCAATGGTATGGGCATGAGCTGATTGAGCTGAATCTGCATAGTGGCATTTACTGTTAACAGTAGCGAATATAAATGATATATTTTTCGCAAAAGAAAAGGGCGCAACGGAGATGTTCCGGCGCCCTTTTCCTGGTAAGGTTATAAATTACTGTGGTGCAACGGTAGTATCTACCGGTGCAGCAAAGAGGCTGTCTTCATACGCTTTCTCCTTCGCTTTCCTTGCCTGCATTACTTTTGCAGCTTCGGTGCCCAGGTTAATCAGCTGTACCAGGCTGTTCTGATCTTTATTTTTAAAGGTCAGCACTGCTTCTCCATGTTGTACATCACCACCATCGGCTTTGCTTACAAAGGTTACATCTTTCAGCAGTTCCTTTGCTTTCTTCGCCACTGGTTTTTCGTCTTCCTCCATTTTATCTTCGGGGATCACGCTGGTTATCTTTTCCAGGTCTACATAACCGCCCAGCATGCTGCCTTTTACTTTTCCTTCAATACCATCAGGTAATTTAATGTGGCCTTTACCACCGAGGTATTGCTCCAGCAATACACTGTCGGAACCCAATGTTACAAACTTCTCGTTGATGGACATCGCCGGCATCGTAGCCGCTGCCATTGGATTTACCACGGTATAATGATCGCCTTCCCGCGTGAATACTTCTTTCAGCATAGGGGAAGTCATCACTTTATTGAATGCGTCTTTGTTACCTACTTTCAGGCTGAAGATCCATTTGGCATCTGGTTTCTCTGTGAATTCGCCGGGGAAATAAGGAGATTCTTTTTTGGTGATAGCGAAGTCGGAAGCCACATAAGTTAACTGGCCTTCAAATGCGTTCAGCACATCATCCATAGACAGGCCGGATTTGCCCATCATCAGGTTCACCATACCGTCCATACCGGTCGCTTTCACGATATCGCCGATCATACGGAAATCAAAGGCGTAAGAAATGAAACCGGTGATATTCTGGGAAGGATACTTCTTCAGCATATCCATATCGATCTCTTTCTTACCATATTTTTTATAGATAGCCGCCATTTCTTTACCCATATAAGAGTGACCGTTGAAAACGATTTTACCGTTTTCGAAGTTAACTGTACCGGTATAGAAAGAACCTTCCATCAGTTTCTTTACGTTGGCAGGGATCATGGTGAACTGACCGCTGTTGTAAATAGCTTCCGGGTTTACAAAGATACCGGCGTCGGCATCTTCTTTCAGTAATTTGGCAAATGGCGCAATAGAACCTGCTGTTTCATCCTTTTTCAGGTGAAAGAGATGATCCACTTCTGCTACCCAGGTTTTGATCTGCGCATCGTCTTCTGTGGTCATCAGGGCAGCAGGAACGGCTACTGCGGAATCTACTACCGCTGTTGCAGAATCTATGATGGGATCTCCATAATCAGGAGATGAAGAACCGCCCGGATTATACTTTTCCAGGCTGCTTGGATCTACGGCACTGATATAGATAACGGCAGATTTATTCCATCCGATTACGGCATGTTGCTTTTCTTCCCAGATATATTTGAAATCATTCTGTGTTTTCAGGGAGAAGTTGGCGATGTTCTTTTTGAGATAGGCCTCAAATTTGTCGGCATCTTTCAGGCTTGCGGTAAGACTGATATAAGATTTGTGTTCTGCCGGCTGGCCCTGGAATACGAAAGAGGCAAAGAAGTGGCTTTGCATGTCGATACCTGAGTTTTCAGCATCTTTCCATGCCTTCATCACTTCGTTGGAAGTGTCTTTACTTTGAGTGGCTTCAAACAGCTTATCCATTGTGATACCGTTTGTCACCAGTTTGGTGGTCAGTTGTTTGGCATTCAGGTCTACTACCACACCGGCTGTTTTCGGGATGTACCGGCTCTCATTGGGGGTCTTGGAGCAGGAAGACAGCATAACCGCTGACGTCACAGCGGCTAACAAAACTTTGGAAATTGATTTTTTCATAAAAGCATTAAAAATTAAGAAAAATTATTCGGAGCAACACTATATCAAACAGTACATTCCCACTATCGTGGTATTTCATTCGTGCAAAAGTACGTATATTTTTGTAGCGCATATGTCTCATTTTTCCCTGGTACATACAATATTTCAATACTGATTAAGTTTATACCTTTGCTACTAACTATGAAACTATTACCAATTACCATAGAAAAACCGTTATGTTCCTGATTATGCTACAATACATACGGCCCGTTGCGGCTGTAGAACACTACATGGAAGCGCATACTGCCTTCCTGCAAAAGCACTTCGACAGTGGCCGGTTCATCTTATCAGGCAGGCGAAAGCCGAAGTCCGGGTCTGTTATCCTGTGTAATGCCGCCAGCCGCAGGGAGGTAGAAGAGATTATGAGTGAAGATCCGTTGGAAAGGTTCCAGCTGGCACTTTATGAGATCATAGAGTTTGAACCAACCAAGTATGCCAACACACTGGGAAAATAGTATTTCCCTCCTGTAATGCCGTGCCAATCGTTTTTGCTTCTTTACTTCCGGATAACTACTTCATAAAGTAAATGACCTTCGTAAGCCATTTGCTACTGTCCATTTCTTTGCCCGGACCAATCACATACATTTCTATAGTGGGTGGAACAATGGTCCTCCCTTTATCGGTAATAAAGTTTCTGATCGCCACATGCGCGTTGGCTATTTTGCCATGAGGCCCTACATAGTCGGCATACGCCGCTTGTGCAGCCGGGAGGGTAATGATTTCATATCCTGGTGCGGGCTTGCTTCCTTCCGGTACCGGGATGGCCGCCGCCATGTCTGTTTGCCCCAGCTTCCTGTCCCAGCTGAAAAAGATACCGCAGGGCGCCCCTGGCTGTAATTTGGCAGCGGAGGCCGCATTATAAATAGTCCGGAGGTTGGAACGGTAATAGTCGCTGATCTTGCTGATCGGGATGGTTTTTCGTACAGCCGCATACGTTGTTGCCGGGAAATTCATCTCTCTTACAGTCACATCAATGCCATTAGGCGCATCCGGTCCTCTTACTTCTGCCTCTGCCATGCTTTTCAGGTTGTTGAGTCCCTGTTCAAAATCCTTTTCCAGCGCGCCTTTCATAAAAAGGGTCATTACATTCTGTGGCCGGTCATAATGGGTGTCAAATCCCCAGGTTACCTTTGTTTTCCCCGCTGCTTCCGACAAACGGAAAAACACATCCGACTCGGAGGCAAACGGAGTAATAAAGGTTAGCTTCTGGGTAACCGACTTATAAGGGTCCATAGAGAGGTGCTGCAGCTTTCCCTCGCCGATCTTGCTGCCTTTCCAGGAGTCAACAGCCCCAATCGAACCATCTTCACCGGTAATAGTATACCTGGCGGTAGAGTCCATCTGTTTCCAGGTACTCCACTCGTTAAATTTCTCGAATTTCACAATATCATTCCATACAATTGTCGCGGGGGCATTAATTTCCACCGAACGCTCCACATGCATAGTGGTGGGCGCAAAAAAGATCAGCACAATTGCAATGAACAGGATGATTCCTATGATCCAGGCGAGCGTTTTAAGTACTTTCATGACTGTCGGGGGTTGATGATAATAAAAATACATCTTTTTATTGTTCAACCGACAGGTGATACAGGCAATCGGGCAGAAGAATGTTGGCTACTCTAGTTCTTGGTCATTGGGTTTATTGTCTTGCTGGTAATGCTCATCCGCTTCCTTTGCTTTCTCAAAGTCCAGGATCACGGAATTGATACAGTAACGGAGTCCGGTTGGCGGCGGGCCATCGTCGAATACATGCCCCAGGTGGGATTTACAGCGGCCACATAATACTTCCGTCCGATGCATCCCATGACTGTTGTCCGGAGAATACATCACACTGGTTTTGGTAAGTGGCTGAAAAAAACTGGGCCAGCCGCAGCTGCTTTCAAACTTGGCATCGGAAACAAACAATGGGTTACCGCAGGCGGCACAGTAGTAGGCTCCCTGCTCGCTGCTATTCCAGTATCTTCCAGTAAAAGCCCACTCTGTTCCCTTTTCCCTGGCAATATGATACACATCCGTTGGCAATACTTTCTTCCATTCCTCGTCTGTCAGATTTACTTTAGTGGCGTCTGTGTGGGAGTAAATCTCTCCCTTCTTTTTTCCATCTTCCATTGATTTCATTTTTTCCCCGTTTTTAGGGATAAGTATAGTTGGTAACCCTGATAGATAGTCAAAAATATCAGTTTCAATAGGTACATATGTAAAGTTTTGATTCGTTAACTTCTCATTAACACTATCATTGTGATTGTTGGGTCGTTGGCCGGATTCTTTTTTTATCTCTACCTAAATTACGTATGAACAAGCATAATGGATTGTTATTTCCTGCAAATCAAGGGGGTATTTAACAAAACAGTTAGTTTTTTGTTTAAAACTGTCTGATAATCACCGGTGAGCAACTGCATATAAATTGTTAACTTTACAGCAAAAGGCTAGTAAGTGGCGGATATCATCAATTTATTACCAGACAATATAGCGAACCAGATAGCTGCAGGAGAAGTGATACAAAGACCGGCATCAGCGGTAAAAGAATTACTGGAAAATGCAGTGGATGCAGGTGCTACCGATATTCAACTGATCATTAAAGATGCAGGCAAAGAGTTAGTGCAGGTAATTGATAACGGCGGCGGTATGAGCGAAACAGATGCCAGGATGTGCTTTGAACGCCATGCTACCTCTAAAATACAATCCATAGAAGATCTCTTCCAGATCACTACAATGGGATTCAGAGGAGAAGCGCTCGCCTCCATTGCCGCAGTTTCCCAGGTAGAACTCAAAACCCGGAAAAAAGGCACAGAGGTAGGCACCTACGTGGAAATTGACAACAGCTTTGTAAATAAACAGGAACCCTGTCAAACCGCTGAAGGAACCAGCATTGCCATGAAAAACCTGTTCTTCAATGTGCCCGCACGCAGAAACTTCCTGAAAAGTAACGCCGCGGAAATGAGACACATTGTAGACGAGTTCATCCGCGTGGCCATGTCGTTCCCGCAACTGCAGTTCTCCCTGACAAATAATAATCAACAGCTGTTCCACCTGGACAAAGGATCGCTTAAACAGCGCATCGTGGCCATCCTGGGACAACATTATAACGCCCGGCTCGTAAGCGTAAAGGAAACTACCGACTACATGAATGTGTACGGATTTGTAGGAAAACCCGAAACCGCTAAAAAAACCAGGGGCGACCAGTTCTTCTTCGTCAATAACCGCTTTATCAAGAGCTCATACCTGAACCACGCCGTGATGAACGCCTTTGCAGACATCATCCCGGCCGACAGCTTCCCTCTCTATGTACTGTTTATTGACGTAAACCCCGAACATGTAGACATCAACGTACATCCCACCAAACAGGAAATCAAGTTCGATGATGAAAAACTCATGTACGCCTTCGTGCAATCGGCCGTAAAACACTCCCTGGCCCAGTTCAGCATCACTGCTACACTGGATTTCGACCTGGACCCAAGCATTCAGGCCCTGGATGCGGTAAGCAAACCCTTCACCGCCCAGCAACAGAATGAATCTACCCGGAGTCCCCTGTATAAATCATTTACACAGGCCAACCAGGCGCACATGATCGATAAAAGCAGCAACAACAGCAACCTGAAGCACTGGAAAGATCTGTACGAAACCAACAGCAACAACGAAAGCACTTATACCATCGCCCCGGAACCGGAAACTCACCCGGCCGTGACTTACGAAAGTCAGCCGCACGCCACCGCCTCCGTGATCGATGAACGCTGGCAGGATACCGCCACCGATCAAAAAGTACCGGTACAGGTGCACCAGCAATATATCCTGTCACAAATAAAGTCGGGCTTCATATTAATAGACCAGCAGGCAGCCCATGAAAGGATCCTCTATGAACGCTACCAACGCGCCTTACAGGAAGCCCCGATGGCCACCCAGCAAAGCCTGTTCCCGCAAACCCTGCAGCTGCCCCCGGCAGATGCAGCCCTGATCAGCGAAATGCTGGGCGATCTGCAAACACTGGGCTACGACCTGGAACCGTTTGGCAACAATACCTTCATCGTTCGCGGTACCCCCGCCGATATCCAGAATGGTAACGACCATGCCACCATCCAGAACCTGCTGGAGCAATTCAAAAACTTCAGCCACGAACTGAAAGTAAATAACCGCGAGCAACTAATCCGCTCAATGGCGCGTAATAACGCCATACCGGCCGGCAAAGTACTGGCTGCCCGCGAAATGCAGAATATTATCGATGAACTCTTCGCCTGCAGCATGCCCAATGTAGCACCCGGCGGTAAGTTCACGTTTATATCGTTCAAACTCACAGATCTCGCACGCATGTTTGAACGCGGGAACTGATTTTCAGGATATTAAGAAATCCGGGGAGATAAAGCAGGCACGCCTCCCTTTTCTCCCCGGATCTTTAAACAGGGGCTCTACCCACATAACGCCACTCTTCCGATAACCTCCAAACCCTTTACAGCAAAGGATCTCCAGATCAAGTCCACATCACCTCCACCATCCCTCCGCGTTTAGTCCATGTGTAATGCAGGTCCTATCCATGTGCAACCCCACTGCTAAGGCTGTCCCATACCATCATTCCGCTGTAAGAATAGCTTCAATCTGCCCGTACAATTGCAGGAACATCCTATACTTTTTACGATACGCTTCAAATTTGGCGGCATCCGGCGTAAATACCGTTTGCGCGGGTTCCGGGGCCCTCTGCGGCCATCCAAGCACTTCAGCGGCCAACAGGACAGCACCGAGTGCAGAAGCGTCGCTTTCCTGCTGCAAGTGCATTTCCTGGCCAAAAATATCTGCCAGCAGCTGAATCCACCCCGGCGCATTGGTAAAACCACCACTCACAGAAATCTTCCGCACCGGCCCGGCAGTTTCCTCCAGGGCCTCCCTGATGCTCAGCAACGCAAAACAGATCCCTTCCAGCACAGCACGGGTGAAATGCGCCGGCGTGTGCTGGGGCTGAATGCCTATAAAGGCAGCTGTGGCATGACTATTCCACACCGGCGCCCTTTCTCCCAGCAGGTAAGGCAAACAAAGGAGTTTACCCGGGTCCGTAACCAATGCGGCCTCCACCAGGCTATTGAGGGTGCTCAGTGGCTGCCGCAGAAAATCCCTCACCAGCCATTGCAGCACCACGCCTCCATTGTTGGAGGCGCCACCGGTAATATAAATGTCATCTGTTAAGAGGTACGTGAACAACCGGCCACGGGCATCAGTAAGCGGTTTGGCGCCCGCCATTCTTACGGCCCCGCTGGTGCCAATGGTAAGCGTGGCATGCCCTGCGTCCAGCGCACCACTGCCCAGCTGGGCCAGGCAGCCATCGCTGCCCCCGATCACAAACGGCGTGTTTGCCGGAATACCCAGTATGGCCGCCATAACGGCCGATAGCCCGCTAACCACATGATTGGCCGGTACAGGCTGAGGCAGCTGCGCAGCGGTAATCCCCGCCACACTTAAAGCCGCTTCGTTCCATTGAAACGTATGAATATCAAACAAACCCGTGGCGGAGGCAACAGAGTGATCTGTTATCCAGCGCCCGAAGAAATGATGAAAGATGTATTCCTTAATGCCCGGGAATATCGCCGCAGCTGCAAATACAGCCGGTTGCTGCTCCCGCAGCCACATGATTTTGCACAATGGCGACATGGCATGTACCGGGGTGCCGGTTTGCCGGTAAATTAACCGGCCCTCCGGGGTGTCGCGTAATGCCAGCGCATTGGACTCGCTCCGGTTATCGGCCCAGATAATCAGCGGCGTAAGCGCCGTCCCATCGCGGCTCACCGCCATCATACTGTGCATGGCGCTGCTAAAGGAAATAGCCGCGGGCGCCCCCCCAACCTGGGCCACCACCTCCCGGATGCCGGCTATGACCGCCTCCAGGATCACCTCCGGCTTTTGCTCGCTGTATCCCGGCTGCGGGTGACTGGTAGCATATGCCTGCTGAAATACCGCCCGGATTTTCCCGTCCATTCCTTGCACAATCGATTTTGTACTGCTGGTGCCTATATCTACACCAATAATATACGCTGGATGATCACTCATAAAAAAAACCGTTCTTTTTCCGCATTTAATTTATAGATTTAAAACCGGTGTTCTTCTAAAAAGTCTAAAATATCCACGCAAATGGCTTTCGAAATCAAAAAACAGGGGAAGGTTTATGACGTTTGTATTGTTGGTTCCGGCGCCGGGGGAGGCATGGCTGCAAAAATCCTGTCGGATGCAGGCCTCAAAGTAGCCCTCCTGGAAGCGGGCCCTAAATACGACCCGGCCGACCCCGAGCAGGCAACACAGCTGAAATGGTCATATGAATCGCCCAGAAGAGGCGCCAGTACTACCCGCCCTTTCGGCGACTTCGACGCATCCTACGGCGGATGGGAACTCAACGGTGAACCTTACACGAAAAAAAACGGAACTGAATTCGACTGGTTCCGCTCCCGCATGTTAGGAGGCAGAACTAACCATTGGGGCCGCATTTCACTGCGATTTGGCCCACGCGACTTTAAACACAAAAGTTATGATGGCCTCGGCGACGACTGGCCCATCACTTACGATGAGGTAGCGCCCTTTTACGACCGGGTAGATAAGATGGTCGGCGTATTCGGCACCAAAGAAAACCTGCCCAACGAACCGGATGGCTTCTTCCTCCCGCCGCCCAAACCCAGGCTTCATGAACTGATGGTGAAGAAAGCAGGCGATCGTTTAGGCATCCCCGTTATCCCGGCGCGCCTCTCCATATTAACCCGCTCGGTAAATAAAGACCGCAGCCCATGCTTCTATTGCAGCCAGTGTAACCGCGGCTGTACCGTGTACGGCGACTTCTCCGCCTCTTCTGTACTGGTGAAACCAGCCATGAAAAGCGGACATGTGGACCTGTATACCAACGCAATGGTGCGGGAAGTATTAACAGATGGCAACGGCAAAGCCACCGGCGTAGCTTACGTAGATAAAACAGACCTGCAGGAATACTCCGTGAACGCACGGGTAGTAGTGCTGGCAGCCAGCGCCTGCGAATCGGCCCGTTTGCTGCTGAACTCAAAATCAGCCAAACACCCGAACGGACTGGCCAACTCCAGCGGCGTAGTAGGTAAATACCTCCACGATTCTACCGGCTCCTCACGCGGAGGTTTTCTCCCCCAGCTGATGGACCGCAAAAGATATAATGAAGATGGCGTTGGCGGCATGCACATGTATGTTCCCTGGTGGGGCGATAACAAAAAACTGGATTTTGCACGCGGCTACCACATTGAATTTGGTGGCGGCATGCACATGCCGGGCTATGGCTTCGGCTTTGGTATGGAAAATATGAACGGCCGGGTACCCGGTCGTGATGGCCAAACCAAAGCAGCCGGCGGCTACGGCGCTTCTCTGAAAGATGACTACCGCCGCTTTTACGGCTCCCAGATCGGCTTTGCCGGCAGGGGCGAATGTATTGCGCGGGAAGATAATTACTGTGAGATAGACCCGAACGTGGTAGATAAATTCGGGATTCCGGTACTGCGCTTCAACTACACCTGGAGCGATCATGAAATCAAACAGGCCAAACACATGCAGGACACGTTTGAACAAATTATTCATGAAATGGGCGGCATTGCCTTTGGCAACAAGCCGGGAGCCGATACCAAATACGGACTGGAAAATCCGGGCCGCATTATTCATGAAGTAGGAACCACCCGCATGGGCGACGATCCTGACAAATCCGTGCTGAATAAATTTAACCAGGCACACGAAGTAAAAAATCTCTTCGTAGTAGATGGTGGCGCATTTGTGTCGCAGGCAGATAAAAATCCTACCTGGACCATACTGGCTCTGTCTATGCGGGCATCTGAATATATCGTGGATCAATTGAAAAAACAGAATCTCTAATCTTTTTAAGTTTTTTTCATGGATAGAAGAGAATCACTCAAAGCGCTTGCACTGGGAACGTTATCAGTTGGTACCATTTTATCTGCCACTGGTTGTGAAGATAAAAAAACAACGGCTGATAAAAATGATCATCCCAATGTGAAAACAGCCGGTTATGGCCGTACTCCGGATGAAGTGTCGCGGGATAAAAAGCTGATGGAGGAGAAATTTTTCACAGACGCTGAAATGAAAACCATCACCATCCTGGCGGATATCATTATCCCGGCAGATGAACATTCCGGCAGCGCCTCCGATGCAAAAGTGCCGGAGTTTATAGAATTCATTGTAAAAGACATACCGGAACACCAGTTGCCTATGCGGGGCGGATTACGCTGGCTGGATATGCAATGCGCCAAACGGTATAATAAATCTTTTGCAGAAAGCAGTGCAGAACAACGTATCGCCGTGGTAGATCAGATAGCCTACCCGGGAAAAGCATCTCCGGAAAACAGCCAGGGCGTGGCCTTCTTCAACAGGATGCGTAATCTCACTGCCACAGGATTTTTCACCAGTAAAATGGGCATCAAGGACCTGAACTACATCGGCAATACGCCCAACGAATGGGATGGCGTACCTGCAGATGTATTAAAGCAGTACGGCTATGCCTATGATGAAAAAACATTGGCTACCTGCCTGAAAATCGAAGACAGGGGCAAGCTGATGACCTGGGAATAACGACCTAACTTGCTATTTCATAATTTAAATCCAGAAAACTTCACATCAATGATTCCAGAAAAAAAGAATGAGGGAGAAAACGGTGTTTCCCGCAGATCATTCCTGAGAAACGGTGCGCTCGCCGCCGCCGGTTTCATGATAGTTCCACGTCATGTATTAGGCAGGGGCTTTGTAGCGCCAAGTGATCGCCTGCGGGTAGCAGGTATCGGTGTAGGCGGAAAAGGCTTCAGCGATATATCTGAATTTGCTAAAGGTCCGGCTGATATTACTTTCCTGTGTGATGTAGACAAACGTCGTGCAGCCGAAGCCGTGAAGAAATTCCCTAAGGCGAAGTTCTATACTGATTTCCGGGAAATGTTTGACAAGGAACACAAAAACTTCGACGCCGTTTCCGTATCCACTCCGGATCACACACACGCCGTAGCAACAATGGGCGCTATGCAGCTGAAGAAGGATGTATATGTGCAGAAACCATTAACCCACGACATCTACGAAGCACGTATGCTTACGCAGGGCGCCAACAAATACAAGGTGGTAAGCCAGATGGGTAACCAGGGCTCTTCCGGTGATGGCGTTCGTCAGCTGATGGAATGGTACAATGCCGGCCTTGTTGGAGATGTACACACCATCTACTGCTGGACAGATCGTCCGGTATGGCCACAGGGCGTTCCCTGGCCAACCACCCGCGAGGAAGTACCCGCAGAACTGAACTGGGACCTGTGGTTAGGTACCGCTCCTAAAAAAGATTACGTAGGTAACCTGGTACCATTCAACTGGCGCGGCTGGTGGGATTACGGTACCGGCGCTATCGGCGACATGGGCTGTCATATCATTGAACCTCCTTTCCGTGTATTGGGCCTGGGCTACCCTACTTCTGTAGAGTGCAGCGTTGGCAGCGTATACGTAGGAGAATTCACCCGCGGATATTTCCCGGAAAGCTGCCCTCCTTCTTCCCACGTAATTATGAAGTTCCCTGGAAAGAATGGTAAAGAAGTAACCCTTCACTGGATGGACGGCGGCATTCAACCGGAACGTCCGGAAGAACTGGGCCCTAACGAAACAATGGGCGACGGTGGTAATGGCGCCCTGTTTATCGGTGATAAAGGCAAAATGATGTGCGGTACTTACGGTATGTATCCTAAGTTGCTGCCTACTTCCCGCACTACGGAAGCTAATGTTCCGCAAACTATTGCACGCGTACCGGAAGGTCACTACGTACAATGGGTGAACGCGGCTATTGCCGGTTACGGCAGCAAACAACAGAAAGCGCTCAGCTCTCCGTTCGATATTGCCGGTCCGCTCACTGAAACCATCCTGATGGCGAACCTGGCTATCCGTAGCTTTGATATCCGTAAGGCGAAAGCAAATGGTAAAGGCTTTGATTATCCGGGCCGTTATATCAAGCTGCTGTGGGATGGTAACAATATGAAGATTACCAACTTCGACGAAGCCAACCAGTTTGTGAAACGCACTTACCGCGATGGCTGGTCACTGGGTGTATAAATGATTATACCTGTTATAAAAAGAAAATGCCGCGATGATCTCGCGGCATTTTCTTTTTATGAAAAGCTAGTGCATGAATACTGCTATTTATAATCCTCCTGTTGTTTCAGGTTACTGTTCTTCCTGATTTCATTGGCAGGAATGGGCAATAAGTAATTCTTCGCTTTATTAAATTTACGGTCCTGGATACTGTATACATGGTATACAAACGGATGCCCGGCAATCATGGACCCTAACACTTCAATACCTTTGGCATTTTCATTGAAAGCCGTTTCAGCATCTCTCCACCTGCGGGCATCAAAGAAACGTTGTTCTTCATAAGCCAGCTCGTATCGTCTTTCATATTTCAACACGGCCCATAAAGCAGCGCCGGATGCAGTAGTAGCAGGCATCCCGGCACGCTCACGTACCTTGTTCAATATAATACGGCCATTCGCCTCATCGCCAAACCCGATGGCTGCTTCTGCATAGTTCAGCAAAATTTCTGCATAACGGATGAAGATCCAGGACTGGTCGCCACGGAAGAATTGAGCATCCAGGTTTTTGTCCATAAACTTACGCAGGTAGTACCCGGAGTACGTACCATTCCAGTTTTCGATAGTACTGTTACGGGTATCAAGTCCCCAAACGCTATCCCTGCCATTGGCGGCTTCATATTTTCCTGTTTGTATCACTCCCACCGGGTCAGTTTTGGCCGCATCGGAAGGACGTGGTTTCCATTTAGCGCCATCATACAGGATGGTGGCGTAAAAGCGGGGATCACGGTTTTCGTACGGCGCCTTTGCCTGGGCAACATTACTCCAGGAAAAAGCAGTACCGTCCTTCATTTGATAGCCCGTTACAAAGTTTTCGATAGGCACATTTCCGCCCCAGTTATGATACCCGTTAGGACCGTTGTACAGGTCGTGCGAAGTACCCAGTAATGCTTTGTCATATTGCTTGATAAAGATCAGTTCCGGGTTATCTTTATCGAGGAACACACGGGTATAATTTTCTACCGGGTTGGCAGTAGGCTGGTAAAGACTATAAGCGTTAAGATCCATCACCGCTTTAGCCGCATCCATCGCCAGTTTGTAGCGGTCTTTCTGTGCGCCGGATTTATATCCCATTAAGTCGTTCGGTACTTTTGCATCATTGAACAGATCGCTGGCGGCAAAAAGCAGGATCCTGGACTTCAGGGCCATAGCGGCTCCTTTGGTCACCCTTCCTTTGCTTCCAACGGCTTCATAAGCAGCCGGGAGTTGTTGTGTGGCCAGGTCGCATTCTGCTGCAATGAACTTAACGCATTCGTCGAAAGTGGCTCTCTTCACACTCAGGATCTCCTGTTCATCTCCCTTAATACTGAAGGTTTTGGTGATCAACGGAACACCGCCATAGTATTTCACCAACAGGTGATAGTACCAGGCCCGCATAAAATGCACTTCGCCGGTCATGCGGGTACGAACCGCTTCATCAGTAAAGGGCACTTCTGCAATCTTTTCCAGGAACATATTACAGTTACGGATAGCCTTGTAGTGAAGATCCCATCTGGCAAAATCATTGATGGCGCCTACATCGTCGGCGGAGGCATTCCCCTGTACCACCCTGGAGGTATTGTAGTCGTGGATAAACCGGCTTTCGTCTGTCATGGAGGAAAGCATTACTTCCAGGAAGCCGGGGCGCATCTGTACATACAGGTCGTTTACAAATGCCTGTACCAGGCCCACATCTTTCCACACGTCGTTTTCTTCATATTCGGTTAACGGCTTCTTTTCGAGGAAGTCTTTATTACAACCTGCGGAAACCGCGCATAGTAAAAACGCTCCCGCTATATATCTGATGATTGTTGTTTTCTTCATGGCACATTAATTAAAAGGTTACGTTTAATCCCACATTGTAAATCTTGGTTTGCGGATAGAATTGTCCGCTGCCACTTGGCGCTTCGGGGTCAAAAATCTTCACTTTGTCGATGGTGACCAGGTTCTGACCACTTACATATACCCGGAGGTTTTGCAGTCCAACCCGTTTGCAAAGGGCGGTAGGTATATTGTAACCAAGATCCAGGGTTTTTAAACGGACATAGTTGGTATTCCAATACCAGAAAGTATTCTGACGGTTTACCCAGTACTCACGGTCACGGTCGTACGCCCTTGGCCATGATCCGTTGATATTGTCTTCTGTCCAGCGGTCTTTTACATATGCCATCGGGAAATTACCGATCAACCCGGATTCTGTACGCAGGTACTGGCTTGCGCCGGTAGCGCCCTGCCACAGCATGGTGAAGTCGAAGTTTTTGAACTTGGCGGTCATGGTTAACCCGAAGATCCAGGTAGGATTTTCAGTACGGTCCATACGAACACGGTCCAGATCATCAATGGCGCCGTCGCCGTTTTTATCCAGGAAAATAACATCGCCGGCTCTTGCCCCGCCTACGTGTGCGCTTTTGTCTACTTCATCCTGGGTTTTGTAAATGCCAATGGCCTGGTAATACAGCGGCGCGCCTATCTGTTTGCCGGTAGCCTGCTGATATGCCGGAAGATTCGGCGTTTCATCGAAGAACAATACTTTATTTTCTGCGTGAGTAACGGTTCCTATAATTTCATAATGGAATTTTTTGATGTCGTTTTTGTGGCTCAATACCAGTTCAAATCCTTTGTTTTCCACTTTGGCGATATTTTCCTGTGGCAGGGTCATACCGGTATAACCGGGCATCGACTGGCTGCGGCTGGCGAGGATGTTGGATCTTTTAGTCAGGAAGTAATCTCCTTCAAAGGCCAGTTTATCTCCCAGTATTTTTGCTTCGATACCAACATCATAGTTATTGGCTACTTCCCAGGTGATGGACTCGTTGGGTGACCGCAGCTGGTAAAGTCCTTTATTCAGATCGCCGCCCAGCATCACACCGCCGGCGCTGAAGCCATAGGTGCTCAGGTATTGGAACGGATCAATCTGGTCGTTACCCATTTGGCCCCAGGATGCGCGCAGTTTAAAGTAGTCGAGCGTACGGATGCTCTTTTTCCAGAAGGCTTCGTTAGACAATATCCAACCAGCTGAAGCGCCGGGGAACAGTCCCATGCGGCGGCCTTCCGGGAAATTCTGGGAGCCGTCGTAACGCATGTTGTAATCAAACAGGTAGGTTTCCTTGTAGTTATAGGAAATACGTCCGAAGTAATTACGGCGGGCATATTCAAAACCGCTGCCGGCATTGTTCTTTTCTTTATCGCCGCCCAAATTCAACTGGTCCAGCTTATCACTGATGAAGTACCTGCGGTTAGCAGAGAAGCCGTCATTTTTCAGCGTGGCCTGTTCAAAGGCGATGAAGCTGCTGAGATTATGCTTTCCGAAAGAACGTACATAGTTCACTTTGAAGTTGACGGTGATTTGCCGTGTTGTACTGAACTGTTCCGTTAACTCCGGTGCGCTTACTCCCCTGGAACCCGCATTCAGCTTATGCGTAGGATCATTGGCATCTGCCAGCGTGTATAGCGTCCAGGGTTTGATGTAGGATTTGTAGAAGTCGAAATTCTGATCGTACGCAAAACTACCATCTACAAACAATCCTTCTACTCCCGGAATATTTACAACGGCAGACATGTTGGTGTTGATCACATAGTTCTTATCGTTGGTGTAACCGATTGCATTTGTTCCTGTAACAACGGGGTTATCGCCGTATTCAATATCAGGCCCGGGCAAGCCGTTTGGCCAGATAGCGTTTTCTGTAGGGCGGCCGCGCATGAGGGATCTGAAAATAGAGCCGGCACTGCGTGGAGGAAAGTTCCTGTTTTCCAGGCGCCCTGCCAGGTCGAAACGCAGGCGGATGTAATCGCTTACTACTGCATCCAGGTTGGCTCTTACGTTCTGTTGTTTGTAATTGGTGGCACTGCTTTTATAAATACCATCCTGGAATAACGAACCCAGGGAAACGAAGTAAGACATTTTTTCTGTACCTCCGCTGAGCGACAGGTCGTGCCTGTTCTGCAACGAGTATTTTTTAATCGCGGCATCATACCAGTTGGTATTGGGGTACAGCCACGGATCGGAGCCATCTCCAAATTTCTTGATCTGTTCATCTGTATACTTCGGAGCGTCTCCTCCGTACTTTAAAATTTCGTTCACCACTTTAGCATACGTAGGCGCATCAGCCATTTCCGGCAGCCTGGTGGGTGTTACAAAAGATTGGTTAAAGCCGTAACTCAGTGTAGGTTTACCTCCCTTGCCACGTTTGGTGGTAACGAGGATAACGCCGTTGGCTGCACGGGAACCATAAATGGCAGCGGCAGCGTCTTTCAGAATGGAAACACTTTCGATGTCGTTGGGGTTCATGCGCTCAAAACCATCGCGCGGGAAACCATCAATTACAACGAGTGGGTTACTATTGCCTAAAGTACTGCGGCCACGGATAAAAATACGGGAGCCATCGTAACCGGGCTCTCCACTGTTGTTAACGGCAATAATGCCGGGAATACGTCCAACAAGCGAATTAGAGATATTAACGTTTGGCGACTGCTGTAACTCGGCGCCTTTTACAGAAGATACGGCGCCGGTTTTGGTAACTTTTTTCTGTGTACCATAACCAACTACTACGTACTCGTCCAGTGTTTTCTGGTTTTCTTTTAATACAACATTCTGGGCCGCCTTTCCTTCTACTTTCAGTTCCTGTGCATCAAAGCCGATGTATTGGAATACGAGTATCGCATCTTTTTTAACATCGGTTAGTACATAGTTGCCTTTTTCATCGGAGGTGGCTCCTTTTTTAGTGTCTTTCACCAACACCGTAACCCCGGGCAGCGGGTTACCGTTGATGTCTTTTACCTTTCCCTTAACTGTGAGATTTCCTTGTTGCCATACACTGGGTAATGGCGCGCGCGCAGTAATGGCGCTGCTGGTGGTTGCAAAAAGGCATAGCAATAGCATAGCCTTTGCATAACGTGGGTTCATGCTACAAGTGATTTTGGAAGATGATGAAATTTGTCTCTTAACTAGCTTTTCATAACGACAAAACGGGTATTCATGTCTATGTAAGATAAACATGAAAGGTTTAATTATTTTCTAAAAATAAATGTCGCAAATACAATTATTTTAAAAATTCTTCCTTAAAAAAAGAGGAAATGTAATTTCTACTAGTATAAGTATCTGAGCCGCTAACTTTTCTTGTGTAAAAAGTTCTGTGCCCGGTTCCGGCAGCATTTTACCGTTGCAGGTTCAAAAAGTAGGTATCCGGCCAGCCCGCTGCGTTTTCGGTTCAGGATCAGCCGGCAAATCCTGATTATTATATTATTAAAAAACCACCAGCTTATCCGCTGGTGGTTTTTTTTTGCATAATTTTATACCCTTAAGCGTTATTTGAACGTTATAGTAACATCAACCATATGGTTTTATGACAAAACGTTACTTTCTCATAGCTATCCTTTCAATGGTAACATTGCTGTTTTCCTGCAGTAAGGAAATGAGCGATGAAGGAGAAGGTACACAACCCTCCAACAGTAACTGCGAATATGCTCCATACACGAACGGCTCCTCCTTTTCCTACATTAACGTAAATAGCGCTAAAGACACGATTACCTATACCCTCACTGTTTCAGAAGATACTACCATCAACGGCGTTGTGTATAAAAAAGTGGGGAACGACAGCGTATTTACCTGCTCCAACTGTAAAGACGGCATCTATACGCAGGTGGCCAGCATCCTTACTTTCCAGGGTTACAGCGCAGATAGCCTGGAGCTTACCTACCTGAAAGATAATGTACCTGCCGGCACCAGCTGGAAAGATACCATTACCGTGAACAACGGCGGTGTAACCACCTCCGGCATCCTGGAATTTACCATTACAGAAAAAGATATCACCAAAACGGTGAACGGCAAAAACTACGCCTCCGTAATCGCAGTAAAAATGGATGCCTATGCCATTGTTTTTGGCAACCCGGTTTCTGTGGGCACCATCTCCACCAGCTATTACGGCAAAGGAGTAGGACTGATAGAAGCTGATCAGCTGCAAGACACCACCACCATCGTTTCTTATACTATAAAGCCTTAGTAGGCCGCACTCACCATCGAAAGCAACCGCTCTACCGCTCTTCTTACACTGGTAGCCGATTCATGATGATTATTCACCAGTACACTGAATACCAGTGTTCTCTTTTTCTTTGTTTCCAGGTAACCGCTTAACGCTACCACGCCATTCAGCGTACCCGTTTTGGCGTGTATCTTCTGTTGCTGATAGTAGTTCTTTAATGTGCCCCTGCCACCGGCGGGAAAAATCTGCCAGAGACGTTCCTGCGGAAACTGTTCCCGCATCAGGGTGAGCACGGTTACAAAGTCGCGGGGCGTAAACAGGTTATACCGGGAAAGACCGGAACCATCCTCCCACTGCGGCGGATGCGGCAGGCTTTTGAGGTCGCCGGCGAGCAGGTACTTAATGGTGCGGGCGCTGCTGATGGTATCCCATAAAGCGGAAGAAGCCATCATCAGTGTTTGTTCTGCAAAGAAGTTATCGCTGCGCTCCATCATCGGGATAAACAACGAATCTGCCGGGATGCTTTTCAGCACCCTGTAGTTTCCCGCCGGCGGTATAACGGCCAGCCCTATACGTTTATGCAAAGTGTCTTCCAGCCGTTGCCGCAGCTCCTGCACAGATCCGGTGATGAAAGGCACTTCCGCTTTTTTCAATGCCTGATCTTTCGGATTGTATTTCAGGTAGAATAAATTATTTCGTTCGTCCCTCGACGTGATAGTTTCGCTCAGGGTATCATCTTCCATAATATCCAGGTCATAGAAGGCTGGCGCGATACTGTTATTGTTCCCCTGGTGATAGATACGTACTACATTGCCATACATGGGCCATTCGTTCAGCTCCGGCTGATAGTCGTCGGCATAGTCGCCCCAGCCCCAGCCCGGCCCGAAGCGTTGATTGGCATTCACACCTGGCACCAGGTAGATCTTTTTAGCGGTTTGCTGCAACAGCTGCAGCAGGGGTTGGTAGTTATAGTCCGGGTGAAGAAAAGCCGGGTCGCCCATTCCTTTTACAAAGAGGGCCGTATCATTTTCATAATACCGCGCCGCCGGAAGAGAATCCCCCAGCAACTTCAATCCTGCGTACAACGAGAAGATCTTGATATTGGATGCGGGCGTAAAAAACTTATTGTCCTGGTATTGATACCAGTATTTCCCGGTAGCCGGTTCATAAATACAGATGCCCACATGCGCCTGCTCCATTGGTATTTTATGGAGCAGTTCTGCTGCTGCCCATTTCTTTATCGCCGCTACCTGGGCGGTTACACTTCCCCCGGTTAATATGGATATAATTACTACCAGTAATTTTTTCATAGATGGAAATTACGAATTGTGCATTATGAAACAGGGATTTATGAGAAGACCAATAAATGATCTTCCCATAAATCCCTGCTACGTTTTTTATGCCTGGTAACTTTTATCAGGTAAAGTATTTGGTAATCCCTGGTTTTGCGTAAGCATAATTACCAGATGCGTCCGGCATTACCGGCGGCTGCGCATCAAATGAATATGACTTAGGATGCAGATCCAGACCAGAGTTCAGCGCTACATTCCAGTCGATCACCTGACCGGAATAAGTAGCCAAACGGCCTATGATCGCAGAAAGGCTAGCCTGTGCGCCTCTTTCCGCATCTGCAAATTTGTATTCGCCTTTGGCAATGGCGGCAAACAGTTCGTCGTGTTCCGTCTGGTAAGGATTGTTTTCTTTCTTCTTATCAAACTGGTACAACACTTTACCTTTATGATCTACTATCTGGGCTTTATCACAGAAGATACGGCCCTTTGTTCCTACAATTTCCTCGTCTACTTTGCTGGGAGCGTCTTTCCAGTGGCGGCACTGGCTGTTCATCACAACGCCGTTGGCATAGCGGTATTCCACAAAGTGGTGGTCAAATATTTCACCAAACTCTTTGCCGGTACGCACAGCACGGCCGCCCATACCACCTGCGGTAACAGGGGTAGCGCCCATGAACCAGTTGCCGACGTCAATATTGTGGATATGCTGTTCTACGATATGATCGCCGCAGAGCCAGTTGAAATAATACCAGTTACGCATCTGGTATTCCATTTCTGTATATTCAGGCTTGCGGGGTTTTACCCACAGCGCGCCCTGGTTCCACCACACCTGCGCCGACAGCATATCGCCGATCATCCCATCCTGGAAGCGTTTGTATAGCTCGCGGTAAGAGTTCTGGTAGCGGCGTTGTAAACCTACTACTACGTTCAGTTTCTTGGTTTTAGCCACCGCAGCAGCTTCCAATACCTTTTTAATACCGGCGGGATCTGTTGCTACCGGTTTTTCCATGAAGATGTGTTTCCCCTGTTTAACCGCTTCTTCAAAATGAATGGGTCTGAAACCCGGAGGGGTGGCGAGGATCACTACATCTGCCAGTGCAATGGCTTGTTTGTATGCGTCGAAGCCAATAAATTTATTGCTTTCCGGAACGTTCACCCGGCTGGCTTTATCGCCCAGTGCTTCTTTAATATCGTTGAAGCTGTTACTCAGCCTGTCGGGGAAGGCATCAGCCATCGCTACCAGCTCCACATTTTCTTTTGTGCTGAGCGCCTGTGTGGCAGCACCTGTACCACGGCCACCGCAGCCTATCAGTGCTATTTTGATAACACCGGTAGATCCTGAGAAATAATTTGCTTTTGATAAAATAGGCATAGCCAGCAAACCGCCCGCAAGCAAGGTAGTTTGCTTTACGAACTCGCGGCGGCCTTCACCGTGGAATTTCTTTTCGTTGTCCATAAATGAATAAGATTTTTAGATTTTTGGATGTTGAATCTTTCTAGCGTGCTCCTTTATATTTTGCGATCATCTCTTCAAAAAATGTTGTGGCTTCTGCTGCTGTTGGTTGTTTCACCGGTCTTACTATCCTGAAGCCAACAAAGGGGGCGTCTGCATTCCACCAGGAGCTTTTAGGGATCTGCGGGTCCCGGCGGTTCCAGATGGGATCCGACTTCAGGCGTGCGGCGCTGCGGAGCAGCGGGGCTTCATCCTGGAAACTGCCGCCTTTCAGCAGCCGAGGAGTTTTAGCGGTAGGCTGTGTCCAGGGATCAGTAGCAGCCGCATTGGCTACGCCGTTTTCATCATATTGGTCCAGCGTCCATTCTTCCACATTGCCCAGCATATCGTATAATCCCCAGGCATTGGGTTTCAGCTGTCCCACCTTATGGTATTTATTATCGCTGTTGCCCTGGAACCAGGCATACTCTTTCAGCTGACCGGCATCGGCGCCAAAAGGATACGCTGTAGCGGAACCTGCCCTGCAGGCATATTCCCATTCTGCTGCTGTTGGCAGGCGATAAAAAACGCCTGTTTTTATATACAGCCACTGGCAATACATCAGGGCCGCATACTGGCTCATGCTGTTGGCCGGGAATCCACCGGATTTACCCATTCCCAAAGTTAGGTCAATATATGGCGGACTGGGGCGGGTCATTCCATCCGGTGTGGGGGTTTTATCCTTTTCCGCATCGGCATATATATCGTATTGGTCAAAAGTAACTTCAGTGGCGCCCATCCAGAAATCGGAAATTTCCACCTTCTTTGCCGGACCTTCATCTTTATTCCTTCCTTTTTCACTGTCGGGGCTTCCTAATTGAAAGCTGCCTCCTTTTACTGGTACCATTTTGAAACTGACATCGGTTCCGGGGATTTGCTGGCTATACGCTTCGAATGCCTGTTTGGATTGTGCTACAACAACAACCTGGCTGAACAATCCGCCCAACACTAAGGTCACATACTGTTTAATCATCTAACGTGTTTGAAAATATATAAGTGGGTGAATCTAAAAAAAACTAATCTGGAAAGCAATATTTTTTTATGAATGCGAAAATGGGCTGATGAATTGAAAATTTTTCATCAATATTAGTATTTCCTTAGAAAAGCGATTAAATTTAGCTCCCTGTCAATTATACAATCAATCAAACGTTATGGAAAGAAGAAAATTCCTGCAAAACGGCGCCCTGGCCGGTATTTCAGCACTGGCACTGGGAGGCGTCAGCAACGCTGCGCAGGCTGCCGGCGCCAACAACGCCAGCGTGGCCGGAAAGCCGTTTAACATGAACTATGGTCCTCATGATGGCATGTTTAAAAACAGTACCAATGGCGGCAACTTCCTGGACCAGATAAAATATATGCACGACCAGGGATTCCGGTCTATTGAAGACAACGGCATGCTGGGGCGCTCACCAGAGGAACAATCCAAAATAGGCGACCTCCTGAATAAATTGGGCATGACAATGGGCGTGTTTGTAGTAGATACCGGCAACAACTGGAAACCCTCCCTGGCCACAGGCAAACAGGAATTTAAAGATGCCTTTATTAAAACCTGCAAAGCCAGTCTGGAAACAGCCAAACGTTGTAACGCCAAATGGGCCACCGTTGTACCCGGCTACTTTGAACGAACACTCCCGATCGGCGTACAAACGGCACACGTTATCGATGCACTACGCAGCGGCGCGGAAATCTTTGAACCGCATGGCCTGATCATGGTGCTGGAACCCCTGAGCGATAACCCCGACCTGTTTCTCCGTACCGCCGAACAAAGCTTTGAAATATGCAAAGCCGTTAAAAGTCCTTCCTGCAAAATTTTATACGATATCTACCATATGCAGCGCAATACCGGCAACCTCATTCCTGTAATGGACTGGTGCTGGGATGAAATTGCCTATATCCAGATCGGCGACAACCCCGGTCGTAAGGAGCCAGGCACCGGTGAAATCAATTATAAAAACATCTTTAAACATCTCCACAACAAAGGATATAAAGGTGTACTGGGCATGGAACACGGGATAGCCGGAAAAGGAAAAGAAGGCGAAGACGCACTGATAAAAGCATACCGCGAAGCCGACAGCTTTATATAACAACTGATATTTAACTGTTGGCAGCAGGCAGATGATCTGCTACCAACAGTTAAACTTTGCCATTCACTTTTTTTTTCATTACCTTAACTAGTAAAATGACGTACAATGGGTTTCCTGCTTCGTATACTAGTTAGTGCTTTAGCTGCCATGTTAACCGCTTACCTGCTGAAACCGGCAGTAAAAGTAGATAGCTTTATTACCGCGCTGATACTGGCGCTGGTATTAGCGCTGTTAAATGCCCTGGTTAAACCCCTGCTCATTTTACTGACGTTCCCGGTAACTATCGTTACCCTCGGGCTTTTTCTCTTTGTTATCAATGCCCTGATTATCCTGCTCGCCGCTAAACTGGTACCCGGTTTTAAAGTGGACGGTTTTTGGTGGGCCCTGCTTTTCAGTATAGTCATGACCGTAATCAACAGCGTCATGATCAGCCTTGCCGGCGGTAACAACGATTAGCCCTTACCTTTACTGCCTGTTAAAAAGCCAATTCATGCACTTTGACCGGTCAGACCTTAGCGATGCGCAATTACTGTCTTTCTATAAAGCACTGGTATACCCACGGCTTATAGAAGAAAAAATGCTGTTGTTACTTCGACAGGGTAAAATAAGTAAATGGTTTTCAGGCATCGGGCAGGAGGCTATTGCCGTAGGCGCTACCCTGGCGCTGGAAGCAGACGAGTGGATACTTCCGCTGCACCGTAACCTCGGCGTGTTTACCACCCGCGAAATGCCGCTCCACAAACTACTGCAGCAATGGCAGGGAAGCGAAGACGGCTACAGTAAAGGCCGCGAACGCTCCTTTCACTTTGGCAGCAAGCCACATCATATATGTGGTATGATCTCCCATCTCGGGCCCCAGCTCTCCATTGCCGATGGCATCGCGCTGGCACATCAGCTGAAAAAAGAAGAAAAAGTATCCCTCACTTTTACCGGTGAAGGCGGTACCAGCGAAGGAGAATTTCATGAAGCGCTCAATGTGGCCGCAGTATGGGGCCTGCCGGTCATCTTCCTGATAGAAAATAATGGCTACGGACTAAGTACCCCTGTCAGTGAACAATATCACTGCGCCAACCTGGTGGATAAAGCCATCGGTTACGGCATGGAAGGCGTACAAATAGACGGCAACAACCTGCTGGAAGTGTATCAAACCATACGAACCGCAAGAGCTTATGCCATCAAAGAACAGAAACCAGTACTCATAGAAGCCATGACCTTCCGCATGCGCGGCCATGAAGAAGCCAGCGGCGTGAAATATGTGCCTCCGGCCCTGTTTGAGGAGTGGGGTAAAAAAGATCCCGTCACACAATATGAATCTTTCCTGGTAAAGACAAACATACTTTCTGCAGAAAGTATGGCCGCCATCCGGGAAGAGCTGAAACATGAAATAGAAGTACAAGTGGCCAGAGGCCTTACCGATACCCCGTTTAATGCCAATACACAAACAGAACTAAATGACCTTTATGCCCCGGCTCCTCCTCCTGTAGCCGCTTCGGGCCCATCTTCAGAAAAGCGTTTTATCAATGCCTTGTCCGACGGCCTTAAACAGGCGATGGAACAACACCCGGAGCTGATCCTGATGGGGCAGGACATTGCTGCCTATGGCGGCGCTTTTAAAATCACGGAAGGCTTCCTGGAACAGTTTGGCGCAAACAGGGTGCGGAATACCCCGCTGTGTGAAAGCGCGGTGATTGGCGCTGCGCTGGGCCTCTCCATCGGGGGATTCAAGAGCATGGTGGAAATGCAGTTCGCCGATTTTGTGACCTGTGGCTTCAACCAGATTGTAAACAACCTGGCGAAAATACATTACCGCTGGGGCCAACCGGCCGATGTGGTGATCAGGATGCCCGCCGGTGGCGGCGTTGGCGCAGGTCCTTTTCACTCACAAACCAATGAAGCCTGGCTTACCCATGTACCCGGCCTGAAAGTGGTATACCCTTCCAACCCGGCAGATGCCAAAGGTTTGCTGACCGCGGCTTTCGCCGATCCCAACCCCATCATGTATTTCGAACATAAGGCGCTTTACCGCAGTATCAGCGGACAGGTACCTGATAATTATTACACCCTGGAAATAGGAAAAGCAGCACTGGTACAGCCCGGAGAAGATATCGGCATCATTACCTGGGGCAGCGGCGTACACTGGGCGCTGGACTACGCCCAACAACACCCCGCGCTTTCTATCGCTGTACTGGATCTGCGTACCCTGCTGCCACTCGATTACGCCGCTATCCGCGAAATAGTAGCGGCAACCGGTAAAGTGCTGATCCTGCATGAAGCCACCCTGACAGGCGGCTTTGGCGCGGAAATCAGCGCCTGGATCGCCGAACATTGCTTTCCCCTCCTGGACGCCCCGGTGATGCGGTGTGCCAGCCTGGATACCCCCGTGCCTTTTGCCGGCGCCCTGGAAAAAAATTTTCTCGCCAAATCAAGGCTGGACAAGTACATTCAGCAATTAACCAACTGGTAACCGGCCGTTTGATTGGGAATATGCATTGAAAGTTTTAATTTGCATCCGGAATAATATAAAATCATTATACAATGTTGATGAATCTTTTAACAGTAGTACACACCACCAATTTTTATAAAGTTGGCGATAGTATCGGAGGTTTTCTGGCACCTGTGGCCATTATCATTTTTGCTGCCATGTTCATTTATGCATGGGTTAAATATGCAAAACTCTAATTGTAATAGTTTTTACATCGCATTATAAAAAGGGGCCATCTCAATGAGATGGCCCCTTCTATGTTTGGCATACTATAAAGTGTGTTTAAACTTCCAGCTTCTGATGGTAAACTGCTGCCACGCAGCAACAACGCCAGATTACTCCTCCGGTCGTATGTACTGATTATAATAGTGCTCCGTGTAACGTAAATTCTCTTCGTCAAAACATACCAGGATCACTTCTTTTATTTCAGTATTTTTCTCCAGGTACTCCACGATGCTATCCATCGCTATTTTTGCGGCAAGGTCTTTAGGAAAATGGTAGATGCCTGTGCTGATATTAGGGAAGGCAATACTTTTCAAATGATGGCGGGTGGCCAGCTCCAGTGAGTGCCTGTAGCAATTGGCCAACAGGAGATCTTCTTCACGGGCGCCGTTGTTCCAAACCGGGCCTACCGTATGAATAACATGTTTTGCCGGTAAACGACCGGCAGTGGTAATTACTGCTTCGCCGGTTTTACATCCTCCCTGCCGGGCAACAATGGCCCTGCAATCATTGAGTATATCCGGCCCGCCGGCGCGATGAATGGCTCCATCCACACCACCTCCACCCAAAAGTGAAGAGTTGGCCGCGTTGACGATGGCATCGGCCTTTACTTTTGTGATGTCGCCTTTAATTACGCTGATCTTTCTATATGCCATAGGATTATACAGTTCTTACGTACACCAGCTTCCCGGTTTTCTTTCCACTGTCCCTGATATCTATTTCAAAGTCCGGAAAACTTTTCAGCAATTGCACCAGTTTATTGAATCCAAAGTTACGGGAGTCAAAATCCGGTTGTTTCTTTAGCAACAGGTTACCAAGTTCTCCCAGGTAGGCCCATCCGTCTTCATCTGCAATATCATTGATGCTGGTGGATATTAAAGATACCAGTTGCTTATCCGCTTTACTGATGCTGTTCCGTTTATCTTTGGTGGTCTTGGTTGTTTTTTCGGTATCTGTTTTCTTTTCCCTGACCTGTAAAATTTCCAGGTAAATAAATTTGTCGCAGGCTGCCCTGAAGGCACTGGGTGTTTTTTGTTCCCCCATACCGTATACAATCATCCCGGCCTCGCGCAGGCGGGTAGCCAATCGGGTAAAATCGCTGTCGCTGGATACGAGGCAAAAGCCATCCACCCTGCCGGTATACAGTATATCCATCGCGTCAATGATCATCGCGGAATCGGTGGCATTTTTACCGGAGGTATAACTGTATTGCTGGATGGGAGTGATGGCATAATCGAGGAGTACCCCCTTCCATCCTACTACCGTGGGCTTCGTCCAGTCGCCGTAAATTCTTTTAAAGGTAGGATTACCATACTTGGCTATCTCTTCCAGCATACCTTTAATATTGTGATACGGGATGTTATCAGCGTCTATCAGCACTGCCAGGCGGAGATCTTTCGTGGTATTATCCATTATTTTAATTTTTGGGTTGAAGGGGAACACCAACAAATGTAGCCAATTACTGAAAACTAAAAACGTGCCGGCCACAGTTATTTACTGCCGCCAGCACGTTAGTTATTTTAAATGCTTTGTTTAGCTCAGGTATGCGCGGATCATCCAGGCCAGCTTCATGTGCTTTTGCAGCATTTGTGTGGCAAAATCTGCAGCGCCTTTATCTTTGTATTTCTCATCAAATTCATCGATGAGCCTGCGCAGGTTGCGGATAATTGTTTCATGATCATCCAGTAATTCTTTGAGTTGTTTTTTCTGGTCGTTGGAATACTCTGATTCGAGCAGGTTGGTCAGTTTCAATACATCGGCGTAGCGGCCTTCTGCGTAGTGTCCCAGTGAACGGATGTATTCTGCTACCTCATCACCAAAATCCTGCAGCTCTTCATATTGCGCTTCATAAAACTTATGCATTTCCATGAAATTACTTCCTTCGATATTCCAATGAGAATTGCGTGTTTTAGCATAAATCAGTAATTCATCAGCCAATACTTTATTCAGTTCTAGTGCTATTTTCTTTGTGTTTTCTGCTGAAACACCAATGTTTGCTTTCATATCATCAAGTTTTTTGGTTATTATAAATTTAATATTTCCCTGGTTAGCGGACTATGATGATTGTCATAATTTAACAACCGGTTAATATAAACAGACCACTGCTGATTTTTGTTCATAAGATCGCCGGGATGGCAATTACTTTGCTAAAATTGTACCATAGTTCCTAATTTTGTGTGCATGTATCAGTCGAAGGAAAGAATTTACACCCTGCATTTTATACTACTTTGTCTTAGTAATGCGCTCTTTTCTGCCAGCTTCAATATGATGATCCCTGAGCTGCCAGCTTATCTTACCCGGATGGGCGGCGCCGACTACAAAGGATATATTATTGGTCTGTTCACCTTAATGGCGGGGCTGTCGAGGCCATTCAGCGGGAAACTTACAGACACCATAGGACGTGTGCCTGTTATGATTTTCGGGTCGCTGGTATGTGTGGTGTGCAGCCTGATATATCCGCTGATCAGTTCTGTGGGTGCATTTCTGTTACTGCGGTTCTTTCACGGGTTTTCTACGGGGTTTAAGCCTACGGGTACTTCTGCCTACGTGTCTGATATGGTACCGGTTACGCGGCGTGGCGAAGCAATGGGGATGGTGGGACTATTCAGTACCATTGGTATGGCTATGGGGCCGGCTATTGGTGGATATGTGGCGGTACGATGGAATATTAACATTATGTTCCAGTTGTCCGCAGTATTTGCGTTGTTGTCGGTGGTTATTCTCATTGGAATGAAAGAAACCCTTACCAATAAGCAGCCTTTCCGGTTTTCCCTGCTAAAGATCTCCGGTAGTGAGATTTTTGAACCGTTGGTATGGTCGCCAGTGATCATTACTTTCCTCACCTATTTCAGCTATGGCGCTATTCTTACTATCATCCCGGATTTTAGCGCTTACCTGGGAATAAGCAATAAAGGACTCTTCTTTACTTTCTTCACTGCCAGCTCTATCGGTATCCGGTTATTGGCGGGCAGGGTATCAGATCAGTTTGGCCGTGTACCTGTTTTAAAGATCTCCGCGCTGATGATGGCTGGCTCCATGCTGATGATGGCGCTGGCCCACAATAGTATATTACTTCTTTCCTCTGCGGTGGTATACGGAATTTCTGTGGGGCTCAACTCCCCTGCCGTTACCGCATGGACGGTTGATTTGGGCCGGCCTGAACACCGTGGGCGTGCACTGGCCAGCATGTATATTGCTATGGAAGCCGGTATTGGCCTGGGGGCTTACTTTTCGGCATTCATTTATAACAATCACGCCACCAATTTCCCGGTTACGTTCTATGTATTTGCCGGTATCACGATAATGGCTACTTTATATCTCAGTTTTATTTATAAACCCCGGAAGACAGTTGATGCCGCCCCTCAGCAGGTGTAGTAAATTACGCCCTCCCTCCGGGGTCATTGATGCCCCCGCTTTTCCCGCATACTATTCCACAACATCCGCGTCAGTAATCCCTTTTGCAGGAATTACAGTAACCTGCTCTTCATCAGGTAATGACAGGTCTGCAGCCGGATCTGCTTTCAAATCTTTTGGCAGTACCTTCTTATTGTCAAGACCCAATTTGCGCATTCTTTCCGCACGGCCCACAAGATTGCCGTTCCCGGTGGACAGCTTAGTCATGGCGCTTTCATAAACATTCTGGCTGCGTTTCAGGTGTTCACCGATCAAGCCCATATCTTCTGCGAAGCCCACAAACTTATCATACAGGGCGCTTCCCTGTCTCACAATTTCTTCCGCGTTCTTATTTTGTTTATCCAGTCGCCACATATTATCAATCACGCGAAGTGTGGCCAGTAAAGACGGTACACTCACCAGTATGATCCTTTTACGGAAAGCGAAATCATACAAGTCTTCATCCACCTGCATAATGGCCAGTGCATAAGCCGGCTCAATGGGAATAAACAACATCACAAAGTCGGTGGTGTTTTTATACAGCGTATGATAGGCTTTGGCACTTAGTTCAGTTACATGGTTTTTCACCGACTGCAGATGCATCCTGAGTGCATGCTTCTTTTCTTCTTCATTAGTGGCGCTGCAATACTGTTCATATGCTTTCAGCGACACTTTGGAGTCGATCACCAGTTGCCGGTTTTCCGGCAACTGCAATACCAGGTCAGGTTTTCTCAGTTGTCCGGTTTCATCACGTTGCGCATCCTGGGTAAAATAATGCACTCCTTTTTCCAGCCCGGAAGCCTCCAATACCCTCTCCAGGATCATTTCCCCCCAGTTTCCCTGCTTCTTTGTATCTGCCTTCAGTGCATTTGTTAAGTTATTCGCTTCTTTAGACAGCGTTTGATTGAGCAGTAACAACCGCTGCAACTCATTCTTTAACTCGGTGCGCTGCGCCGTTTCCGCCACCAGTGACTGCTGCACACTACTGCGGAAGTTGTCAATCTTCTCGGCCAGTGGCTTCAGTACATCATCCATTTTCACCTTGTTCTGCTCCATGAACGTACCGGAAATACGGTGTAACAGCTGCTGGGCAATATTCTCAAACTGGATTTTAAAATCCTGCTGCACCTGTTGCAGCCGCTCCTTCTCCCCGCTCAATTGCAACTGGAAATACTTATTCTGCTCCATGATACGGCCCTGTTCAGACATCAGCGCCGAAAACTCTTTGTTTATCCGTTCCAGTTGCTCCTGCTTCTCTTTCACCAATGTCCCTTTATCATCCAGCATGTTCTGCAGGTACTGCTGCCGGGCCTCCAGCAGGTTATACCTTTCCTGCAGGGCGGCCTGGCTGGCCTGCCAAATACCCTGCTGCTGCGTTAGCACCGCCTCCTGGGCGCGCTGCTGTTGTTTAGCAGCGAACAAAAGGTAGCCGAACACCAGTATCACAATTCCCGAAATGACTATTAATGTGATCATGATAATTTCTTCTGAATGCAAAATAACTTGTTACTACGCATTGAATCTGCGTGGCGGTGGATGGATAAACTTCTTCAAAAATCATTAAAAAAGCAGGAACAACCGGAAATTGTTCCGCCCGTTCCTGCTTTAAATATAGTTAACCCTGTTATAAACGCTCGTACAGCTTACGCAGTCTTTCGCGGGTCATAATCTGCTGCCAGTCTTTGCCCAACGCATTTTCCCACAACGGGGCCATACCCAGCGACACATTGATCATCGTTTCAAACTGCTCATCTGTTAACCCTTTGGTGATACCCTGGGGGATATCAATCTTGTGCTTTTTCACCATCTGCTTAAACTTTATCACTCCTTCGGGATAAAATTCTTCCAGCTTATCGAACACTATACAGTTACCAATACCATGCTTGGTACCGAGCAGGTACGCCAGGCCATAACTCACCGCATGCGCCACTCCCACCTGGGAATACGCTATGCTCATCCCCCCTGCATAGGAAGC
This sequence comes from Chitinophaga sp. G7 BAM 1005, assembly GCF_057126945.1. Lineage (NCBI taxonomy): Bacteria > Pseudomonadati > Bacteroidota > Chitinophagia > Chitinophagales > Chitinophagaceae > Chitinophaga > Chitinophaga sp. G7 BAM 1005. The sequence goes on from NZ_CP181478.1 coordinate 6,912,433, forward strand.
CATCATCAGCTTTTCATCGGCATCATCATCCCACTCATTCTTTTGGAGGAAAATTTCTTCACACAGTTCCTGTGCCTTTTCACCATATGATTTACTGAATGCGTTCAGGTAAGTACCTTCCAACGATTCCACACAATGAATAAAGCAGTCCATAGCAGTATAAAAACGCTGGTTTGCCTCTACGGTCCTGGTCAGCGCCGGGTCCAGCACAATCTGGTCAAACGGCGTAAAGTCGGAGTTCATACCCAGCTTACGGGTGGGTCCTGTTAATACACAGGTACGGCTAACTTCGGCTCCTGTACCGGAAATAGTAGGGATACCCACTTTATATACGCCGGCTACTTTCACAAGATCCCATCCCTGGTAATCAGCAGAAGAACCCGTATTGGTCATCATCAGGGATACTGCTTTAGCCATATCCATCACAGAGCCGCCGCCAATACCAATGATACCGGATACCGTACCGAATTCTGCTTTTAGTTCATCACGGATCTTATCTACCGTTTTCGTTTTGGGCTCATCGGTCACATCAATCACCACAATTTTGTCCTTACCTTCCAACGGAAGACGGGCCAAAAATTCGTTCTTATCCTGGAAGTACTCATCCACGAAGAATATCATGGGAGCATCACCTATGCGCCTGGGGGCCAGTATTTCACCCAGCTGATCAAAACATCCGCTGCCGTAAACTACATAGTCCACCATTTTAAAATTCCTGAATTTCATATATCCGTGTTAGTTAGGTATTATAAAAGTTTTGCAGCCTTCTCCAGGTCTTCCGGAGTATCTATTTCCACGCCCATGTAGGAAGTCACCACCATTTTCATGGGAATGCCATTCTCCAGGTAACGCAAACATTCAATTTTTTCGGCGGCCTCCAGCGGAGTCATCGCCAGCTGTGTGAAATCCAGCAGGGTTTGCTTACGGAAAGCGTAAATACCGATATGCTCATAGTAGATGCTTTTGACATCTTTATTCCGCGGGTAGGGAATAACGGAACGGGAGAAGAATAATGCGTTGAAGTTCTTATCTACCGCCACTTTCACGTAATTAGGATCTTCTATGGATGCGGGTTCTTTCAGTTCCTGCATCAGTGAAGCCACCTGTACTTTTTTTCCTTCTTCTCCTTCAAATACCTTCAACAGCTTTTCCAGCGGCTCTTTCTGTGTAAAAGGCTCGTCTCCCTGCACATTCACCACAATATCCACATCCATATCTACAACGGCTTCGGCGATACGATCGGTGCCGCATTCATGTTCCTTTTTGCTCATAACGGCCTTGCCTCCGTTATTTACAATTTCATTATAGATAAGATCACTGTCTGTCACTACCATTACATCGTCAAAAACCCCGGTGTTTACAGCAGATTCATAAGTTCTGAGTATCACCGTTTTATCACCCAGCTTAGCCATCATCTTACCTGGAAAGCGGGATGCTCCATAACGGGCAGGTATCAACGCTATTTTTCTCATGTAGTATTGGTTTAACTGCAAAGGCGCAGACAACAAATATACATTGCTGCCAGGCGCCTTTACCAGGTCAATTATAATGCGCTTTTAACCGCCTTCACGAGTTTATCTGCTCTTTCGCGGATTTCCTCATCGCTCCAGCCCAGGTTAATCGGGGTGGAAATGTTTCTGCCGATAATAGCATCTGAAGCAGGGAATTCTTTGGTTTTGTAAACGGCCATCGCCTGTTTCAGTTCTTTTGCAAAGGGAGTTAACACACTTCCTTCTTTAAAATGTTGCCACTGGCGGATGTAGTGCCAGTTGTTATCATAGTAATGGAAGGCGGCCAGTCCTGCGGCTTTCATCGCGGCAGCCGCTTTGGCTGCCAGGGCTGTTTCCGGCAGGAAAAACGACAGGAAGGTAGCGCTGTCGCCGGCTTCATCGGGCAAACGGCGGAAGGTTACACCCGGCACGGCAGCCAGTACATCTTTAAATATCTTCTTGGTTTTACGCTGTATTTCCAGGAAGGTATCCAGTTTGCGGATCTGCGCCAGTCCCACTGCAGCATGCAGTTCAGAAATACGGTAGTTGTAACCGATAAACGGATGAAGGTCAGCACCGCGGTCTACCCCCAGATGATCATGGCCATGATCCGTATAGCCGTCACATTTAGTATAAATGTCTTTATTATTGGTAATGATGGCTCCGCCTTCTGCGCAGGTGATTGTTTTTACGAAATCAAAAGAAAACGTACCGGCATCACCGATAGAACCCAGCGCTTTCCCTTTATAGGAAGCGCCGAAGCTCTGGCAGGCATCTTCCAGCAGGAACAGGTTATGCTTTTTGCAAATGGCCTGCAACGCGTCCAGATCGGCCATTGCACCACACATATGCACCGGCATTACCGCCTTTGTACGGGGAGTGATGGCGGCTTCTACTGCTTTGGGGTCCAGGGTAAGGGTATCATCCACATCTACCAGTACCGGTGTTGCGCCTACGGAAAATACCGATTCAAAGCTGGCCACAAAAGTAAAGGTGGGCATAATGATTTCATCGCCGGCGCCCAATCCCAGGGCTGCCATAGCGGTAGTTAACGCAGCTGTACCACTGGAGGCCAGCTGGGTATACTGTACATTCAGTTTATCGCAAATAGCCTGTTCCAGCTCCTTTGCTTTCCAGATGCCTTTACGCGGACCGTCGAATCCGTAACGCATCATTATTCCTGTTTCCAGTACGTCGTTTACTTCTTTCCTTTCCTCGGCTCCAAATAGTTCATATCCGGGCATAAACTGTTGATTTTAAAATATAATTTGAATGAGTGCTTTTTAAATAGTGCTGCAAAGTTACTATAATAGGCATTGCGTTACATCGGAAAAACTGTTTATCTTTTGCTAAAAATTCACCATGCGTTTTATATTGTTCCTTACCCTGTTGGGTGTTTTAGCCGGAATGTCCACCTACGCACAGGAAACCCGGCCCACCGATCAGCAACAGATTGCTGCACTCATGGCCACACAAACGTCTGCCTGGAATAAAGGGGACATCGGGGGCTTCATGGCTACCTACTGGCACTCCGATTCCCTGCTGTTTATTGGGAAAAACGGGGTAACCTATGGCTGGCAGGCCACGCTGGACCGCTATAAGAAAACATATCCGGATGCCGCCGCAATGGGTAAACTGGATTTTAAACTGCTGGAATTCAAACCCCTGGCTTCAGATACCTACCTCTTAATCGGGAAATGGCACCTGGAAAGGACTATAGGAGACCTACAGGGCCACTTCAGCCTCATCTTACAAAAAATAAAAGGACAGTGGAAAATTATTGCTGACCATAGCAGCTAAAAAAACCATCCCAGGAATAGGATGGCCGCTATACACCACAACATTAAAGAAGTTTTGGACTTCTTTATCTTTAGAAATAAAGTTTGAAAGTTTTCATGTGATATGGTAAAATGTTCAATGCTTTACATAGGGAATCACAAACACTATTCCACCTGCAAAACAGGCCGCTTTTGGGCACTTAGCGAACTGTGTCCGGGGCATCCGTTCCACAAAACCCTGATGCACAGTGAGAAAGAATAACAACACAACGGGTGCGGAAATATTGCAGTTATGATTAACATTAGATTTACAAAAACTATGATCATTATCTCATATCTTCGGTGCCTTAAACAAGTTTTAACCCGTAACCTCTGATCAACCACGAGTAGTTTTAATCAAGTTCCTCCTAAAGCCGATTTTAGTTTTAATCCAAGTCCTGTTTAGAACCCGGTATCTATTTACTATAACTTATTACTGGTTATGCCCGGGAAAATTATGCGTATTGCCACCGCACTGATGGCTGTTATTATTTATTGCAGTTGTACTAAAAAGACAGACCTGGCCCTGGACGAGCCGGAAAAAACACCTCCTGCAGATACGTTGGTGGTGCCCGAAAACAAAGTGGATCGCAGCGCCCTGTTGTTGCTGGTAAACGGCTTACGCAGCCGCGGCTGTAACTGCGGCACAGAACAGATGCCCGCCGTGAGCCCTGTTACCTGGAACGGCCTGCTGGAAAGAGCAGCCTATGATCATAGCAAAGACATGGTGCTGAATAAATATTTCGACCATACCGGGCTCAATGGCTCTACACCAGGCGCCCGTCTTGATGCCGCCGGGTACAAATGGAACTACTACGGGGAAAATATTGCCACCGGCAGCCTGGACGAACAGGCCGTTATACTCGGCTGGCTAAACAGCCCGAAACACTGTCATAATATGATGGATGCTAAATTTACAGAGATCGGTATCGGCCGCTACAACAACGACTGGACAATGGAATTGGGCAGAAGGTCCGTTGCCAACTAATCAGGGAGCGCTCATCTTTTTGCGCCACATGCGCCACACAAAATAAAGATATGCTGCCATAGAAATCCCAAACCAGCTATAGAAAAAGATCATCCTGCCGGGGGTAGACTCCTCCGGCACAGCAAATCCCAGGTACAAGCCCAGGAATACATTGATCATTAACCAGAAAAAGCCAATAAAGATGGTCCGCATAATTTTTATGAGGAAATGAAACAACTCATAATCCATCTTATTGGGATCCGGCGCCGGTTTTTCCTGTTCTTCTTCCATAATCTTTTATATCAGCCATACTAAGGTATGCACAGTTTGGCAAGGTCTGTACTGTCGCCCTTAAATACATTAAAATCCACCGTGGTCCGGATACCATTTACCCGGCCGATATCGCTGTGCTGCCAGAACAACCAGGCCCTGTCGGAACGTGGCCGTTCTTTCTGATAGTAATGTGCGATCCATAAAGGATAACGGTCAAATTCGCTGCCAAGATAAGTTTCGTAAAAATGTATATTGGTGTAGATGATGGGTTTCACTTTGTATACTTTCTCCATTTCTTCCAGCCAGATCTTTGCAGTGCTGCGGATAACCGCCGGAGGCTGGTTGTTGCTGGTTTCTATATCCAGCACCGGCGGAAGGTCGCCGGTTTGCAGGTCGGCCACATTATGAAAGTTAATGGCCTGTTTCAACGGGTCACGGGTGGCATAGAAGAAATGGTAGGCTCCCCGGATTAAGCCGGCCTTTCCGGCCTTGTCCCAGTTTTGTTTGAAGGCCGCATCCTGCCGTGTAATACCTTCTGTTGCTTTTATAAATGCAAAGGATATACGAATTTTATCCACCTGCATTTGCTTTACCGCTGCCCAGTTGATGTCTTTCTGGAATTTAGAAACATCTATACCATGTATCTTATAATTCACCGGCATGTCAATTCCAAATTCTTCATACCGTACAAATTTCACTTGCTTTTCCCGCTCGCGCCACCATAAATAAGCCACTGCGGCTAATACTACCAGTAATATTAATAATAATCGGATCCGGATGCTTTTCACTTTTGCTTCTGTTAGTTGCAGGGTAATTGGGTAAGGATGCTGTAATAAATGCCGGCAGTCCTATTTTTTACAGCAAGTATAGGTTATAATTTGTTTAAAGGAGCTACTTTTACAATGGTCAAGTGAATTTTTATGCCCGATTTTAACCTGAAGGATACCCTTAATTTGTTTTCCAAGTTCACGCTGCGCCGCGGTTTAAATGCCGGCAAAGTACTTGGGAGCTATTTTATGAGCAAGTGGACCGGCAAGCCGGTTCAGTGGGGCTACCCTATCTCTATATCTTTTGAGCCCACCACTTCCTGCAATCTCCGTTGCCCCGAATGTCCCAGTGGACTCAGGGCGTTTACCCGCCCTACCGGCATGCTGGAACAGGATTTTTTCAGGAAAACGATCGATGAAATTTCCAAAGAGCTGCTATACCTGATCTTTTACTTCCAGGGAGAACCTTATCTCAATACCGGTTTCCTGGACATGGTGAAATACGCAGCAGACAAAGGAATTTATACCGCAACCTCCACCAACGCCCACTACCTTACAGACGCCAATGCAAGGAAAACGGTGGAAAGTGGACTGGACAGGCTTATCATCTCTATCGACGGCACTACCCAGGACGTATATACGCAGTACCGTGTAGGTGGCCATCTCGATAAAGTGATACAAGGTGCAAAAAACATCGTAAAATGGAAAAAAGAGCTGAATTCATCTAAACCCTTTGTTTTCTTTCAGTTCCTCGTAGTAAAACCCAACGAACACCAGATAGAAGATATTAAACGGCTGGCTAAGGAAATAGGCGTAGACCAGGTGCGGTTTAAAACTGCGCAGGTATACGATTATGAAGAAGGCAACCGCTTAATCCCTACCATTGATAAATACTCACGCTACCACCGCAATGAGGACGGTACCTACGCCATAAAAAACAAACTGGGCAACCATTGCTGGCGCCTGTGGCACTCCCCGGTGGTTACCTGGGACGGCCTCGTAGTGCCCTGCTGCTTCGACAAAGACGCACAGCACCGGCTGGGCGATCTGAAGAAAGAATCCTTTAAGGCACTATGGCATAATAAAGAGTATATCCGTTTCCGTAGTGAAATCCTCGAAACCCGCAAAAACATAGATATCTGCGCCAATTGCAGCGAAGGCACCAAAGTCTGGGGATAATTCCCTTCCGCTGATTTTTTCTCATTGACATTCAATCTATTAACTACGTTTGTAGTTTAATACTACAAAAATAGTTTTTAAACTACAAAAATAGTTATAGATTAGTGTTATGAAAAAGCTATCCCGTAAAGAAGAAGAATTAATGCAGGTAATGTGGGATCTCGAAAAAGCATTTGTAAAGGATGCGATAGAACAGCTCCCGGACCCGAAACCTCATTACAACACCATCGCCACACTCATGAAGCGACTGGAAGAGAAAGGATATCTCGCCCATCATGAATATGGTGGCTCCTTCGAGTATTATCCCACCATTGCAAAGGAAAGTTATAAAGATACTTTTATGAAAAAAGTACTCAACACTTTCTTCGACAACTCCTATCTCAACATGCTGGCCTATTTCGCTAAGGAAGAAAAAATAAGTGCGGAAGAAATGAAGACACTGGTAAAGATGATTGAAAAAGATAAAAAATAACGTGTATGCCTACCCTGTTTATATACATTCTGCAAGCATCCTGCGCGATGACGCTTTTTTATCTCCTGTATATCAGCTGTTTTAAAAAAGAAACATTTTACAGGTATAACAGGATGGTCCTGCTGAGTGCTTTCATCTTCTCCGCCGCATTACCACTGCTCCCGCTTCCGGCACTGCGCTGGACGCAAGAGCCAACAGTAAACGCTTCCCCGGTAAACGTTTACTTCAGCGATAATTCGCACGCATCTACACCAGCGACCAACACGGCAGTCGTAAGCCACTGGTGGGATCCGCTGACACAACATGCCGCCACCATCCTGGTTGCTGCATATATAGCAGTAGCCATCCTGCTGTTGCTGCTGCATGCTCTGCAGCTCTTAAAGATCAGGCGGCTGGTGCGGGCAGGCAACGTGTATATGCACAACAACATACGCTATGTGCAACTCCCGGGAATAACGGCGCCCTTCTCTTTTCTGCGAACCATCTTCTTTGATCCTAACGCACACGCACACACGGAATTGCAACATATTCTCAAACATGAAGAAGCGCATGTGCAGCAACACCACTCTGCCGATATGCTGTTATCCGCCTTTTACTGTTGCATTTGCTGGATCAATCCATTCGCATGGCGTTGCAAAAGGGCACTGCAGCTGAACCTGGAATTCCTGGCAGATGAAGCCGTTATCCAAACTACAGATGCGCCGGATGCCTACCAGTATAGTTTACTGAAGATAGGACTTGCCGGCAACCGCGTAACAATCGTGAATCATTTCAGTAAATCGTTCATTAAAAATAGAATACTCATGATCAACAAAACCCAATCACCCCGGTTACGCACCTGGCGGTACCTGCTGCTACTACCGGTATTGGCGCTGGCAGCCGGACTCCTGGCCGCTACCGCTCCCTCTTCTACAAAAAGTGACGCGGGTACTAAATACCTGGCCACAGAAAAAGACCAGCTTTATGGAGTGGTTACCCGCTTAACTTCTGATAAAGATTTTGCAGAGATGAAAAAAGTGCTGCAAAAAAAAGGAATAACGCTGACCATTCCAACCCTCAAACGTAATGGGAACGGGGAAATCACAACAATTGAATTCATATTGACGTCTGAAAGGTGGTCAATGAAGGAAACATCGGAAAATCCGTTTGGCACTTATTTCTTCTATTGTTTTCCGAAAGAAGGCGGAATAGGACCTATCCCTGCGAAGAGTTGCCCGCAACCGTTGCTGGACCTGGCACTGGCAGAAAGCAATGGTGCCGTTAAAGGAATTACCACTGACTCTACTTTTTTGAATCGTTTTCCCGGCGGGGAAAGTGCATACCGCAAAACGTTTGCAAAAAATGTCCGCTATCCGAGGGCAAGCCAGCAAAGCAAAACGGCTGGTGTGGTTACGTTACAATATAAAATTCAACCCAACGGAACCATCAGTGATATAGAAGTATTGCAAAGTCCGGATAAAGCACTGGGTGATGAGGTAAAACGTGTTACAGGACTGCTTCCTGCCTTTGCAGCAGATCCCTCGGGGAAAACTGTTACCGTTTCCCTGCGCATATCATATATGCTGGATAATGGCGCAGGTGGATATATTAAAGGACCCGATGCAGACCATGCAGATATCGTTGTAGTGGGATTTTTACCAAAACCTATTTCCTTTATTCAGCCGTTGTCTCTTTCTTTTTTCGACGACCCTTCGTCACCTTGTTAAACAGGTTGATGCCTAATTGAACGCCTATAAACTCAAGTGCTGTCATTAATGCCCCGGTAGCAAAATTCTTAAATTTACCACTTCCCCAGGCAATCTTAGCCACACTCATGGCTACGTTCAGGGCGCCGCTATGTTTTGCGCTACCGGGGATAACAGCATTCAGGGCCATCTTTTTGTAGTTGTCCCTGAAATAATCCACCCTGTTACCCATCTCATTTTCCAGCCGCCTCGACTTCATTTTTAACCGTTCAATTTCCAGCTCCAGCGATTCGAAGCTGTTTATTTTCTTACTCATGTGTAAACATTTATCATTGTTTATCCTTTCATGGTGTTTTCGGTGGCCTCTTCATCCGGAACATACCCGGGATCCACAGGTTGCTCAGGATACTCCTTCGCCCGCTGATTGTGAATATGATTGGAATGCTCATCCTGGTCAGTGATTTCATCTACCAGCTCAGTTATCAGCAATTTAGCCAGCGGCCGCTGTATCAGCTGCTTACGGAACAACAAAATAACAAGAAATAACAAAATAAATAATCCCGCGGCACAGCTGAAACCAATCGTAAAACTATTGGTCATTTCTCCGATCCAGAAGCCCACTACCATGCCCAGGAACACAATCACAAAAAAGAACAACAGGAAAGCCATCAAAAGCGAGAAGAACAATCCCAACGCTTTTGACAGCTTTCCTGCTGCCTGGAGCTTAATCAGGTCCAGTCTGGTTTCCAGGTATTCCCTGGCTACTTTACCCGTTTGGGAAAAATAGTTGCTGAAATTATCTTCCATGCAAATCAATTTATTCAACTGGGGTTATGCCAACTCATTTTCTAACTCATCCTGGAATTGATCTTTTTTCTTTCTCCATTTTTCTTTCAGCTTTTCAGACTGATCTCTTAATTTTTCTACCAGTTCATCTTTTTTGTCTGAATTGAGGAAATACCCTACTGCAACGCCCACGGCTGCACCTACAATAAATGAAACCACGGCTTTGGAACTGTTACTCATAACTAAAGGTTTTTAAGATGTTATAAATTAGGTTTTCTTTTTTGGTAACAGAGGAGCAACAAACATTATTCCATAAATAACAATTGAATAAAAAGGGGTGTTAAACCTCCGCCAAATAAGAACAAGCTCTCCGCAATTTTGTTTAGGGTTTATAAAAGTATCACAACCCTCCCGGTCTGCTTTTTGACATACCAAATAATTATACGATATTATGTACTATGAGCTATCTTGACAACGACCATCTTAAACAAATTGGCTTTTTACTCCTGATCCTTTTTCTTGCGGTGCTCCTGTTTATGGAGATGTTTACCTTTTTTCCCGGCTTCCTCGGGGCCATTACACTATATGTGATCTGCAGGAAATGGATGTTCAGCCTTGTAGAACAACACCGGTGGAGGAAGAGCCTCGCTGCTGCACTGATGATGGTGCTGTCTTTTCTCATAATCCTGCTGCCCGTAGGCATGCTGATAAACATGCTCGGAGCTAAAGCCGCATATGCCGCCAACCACTCTACAGAACTCATTAACAGCCTGAAACAAACCAATACCCGGCTGGAAGAGAGCCTGGGGTTCGGCCTTCTCACCGCAGAACGGCTGCAAAAAATACAGGAAGGTATCACTGGTTTCCTGCCGGGATTCCTGGGCGCCACTTTTAACACGCTTACCACTATTGCCCTCATGTACTTTATGCTGTATTTTATGCTGGTAAGCGGCCGGAAAATGGAAGAAACCTTGTATGAATATATTCCCCTGAAAGATAAAAATGTGGAAAGACTGGGTAAAGAGTTCAACACTTTGGTAATTGCCAATGCCGTAGGTATCCCCCTCATTGCGGTGGTACAGGGTATCATTTCTTTGATCGGCTATTTAATTTTTGGAATCCCCCAGCCATTCTTCTGGTTTGTCATCACCTGTTTCACGGCAATGCTGCCGGTAATAGGCGCCGCCGCGGTATACGTGCCCCTGGGTATTTATTTACTGGCGTCCGGCAGTATCTGGCAGGGCATTGCTGTACTGGCGTATGGATTCGGCGTAGTAGGCACCTCCGATAATATCGCGCGGATGTTGCTGGCTAAAAGAATTGCAGACGTACATCCCCTCATCACTATCTTCGGTGTAATCATTGGCGTTAGTCTCTTTGGCTTCATCGGTCTTATTTTCGGGCCGTTGCTCATCTCCATGTTTATTCTTTTGCTTGATATCTATGGGAATGAATTTGTGATACGAAGAAGGGATATCGCCCGGAAAAAATCCTCCCCTGATACAGATATCCGTGACACGCCCGGAACAAGATGATCAGCGGTAATAATTATTCTCGGAGATATAATTAATCACATTATCAGGTACCATAAAACGTACAGATTTTCCTTCTTTCAGCCATTTACGGATATCTGTAGCAGAGATGTCCAGCATAGGCGCGTCCAGTATTTCAATCCTGGCGCCAAAGGTGTCTGTTATTTCGTGTCCCGGCCGGCGGTAAACATAGATCGGATAGTTTTTCACAATCTGCTCATAATTTTTCCAGCGCGGTAAATTCTGAAAGCTGTCGCTTCCCATAATGATGGCAAATTCCTGCGTGGGAAATTTCTCCTGTAAATAGGTGAGCGTGTCCACAGTATAGGAAGGCCGGGGTAACGAGAACTCAATGTTACTGGCGCGCAGCCGCACCTCGTCCTTGATGGCCAGCTCCACCAGGTGAAAGCGGTCGTGCTCATTCAATAAGGCCGACTGTGGTTTCAGCGGGTTATGCGGCGAAACCACCAGCCATACTTTATCAAGATCAGTATTGTACGCTACGTAATTGGCAATGATCAAATGCCCTGTGTGTATAGGATTAAAAGACCCAAAATACAAGCCTATTCTCATGTTTTCATCGTATAAATTACCAATGGCTACTTCATAATGCGTGTAAAAATAGGTATTTATAGCGGGAACATGGAAATAAGGCTTATTCCAATGGTTTGAATTGCTCAAACACCTGGCCGCAGGCCTTGCAAAAATGAATGGCACGGCACAACGTAGAGCCGAAAGGAGAACGTAAATAAGTTTGTTCGCTGCCACAATGCGGGCAAGGAACTTCCAGCATAATTTCTGTGCTTACCTCGCCGGACAATACCTTAGGAGGGGCTATCCCAAAGGCTTTCAGCTTTTCCCTGGCGGCTGGCGTCATCCGGTTGCTATGCCAATGTTCCTGTTTGTCCACTTCAACGCTAACGGCTACACCAAGTTCACTTTCCAGCGCCGTTTTAATATTATGCTGTATATAACTCACCGCCGGACATGCCGCAAAGGTGGGGATCATTTTAATATGTACCGCCGCCTCACCCAGCTCCACCCCCGTGATCATGCCCAGATCCACCACGCTCAATACCGGGATTTCCGGGTCCATCACATGTTCCAGTGACGCATATACTTTAGCTATCGTAATTGTTTGGGAAGACATCATTTACCAGCTGGCCTCCGCATCCAGGTTAAACACCTCACTCATTTCTTTCAGCAACGGTTGCAGGTGCGGAGTATGAAGTCCATGACGACCGCCATACACCGGCACAATAGCGTTCATCTCCGGCAGGTTCAGGGAAGCCTTCACCAACACCGGGTAAATACGATCCAGCCAGCGATGATACAGCTCCTCTTCACCAGGATACACTTTATCTTCAATCAATGTTTCTTCATAGTGCTGTGAGGGTTCAAAAATTCCTGCTGCCAGCGCAATGGTCTGGTTCAGCGCCTGCTGCATCCGGTCGTAGCTCTCTTCTCCTGCCCTGCTCAGTTGCATGATCCAGGCATTCGCATGCAGCGTATGATATTTCAACTCCCCCTTCACTTTTTTACTCAGCAACCGGAAAGGCTCATAACTGCTGTCCTGCAAACTTTCATACCGGACGGCCTCCGCCAGATCGAATAAAAAATGCCGCATCAGGCTGAAATCATATTCGCCATTAGGCATTTCCACCAGGTGTGATGATTTGAATTCTTTCTCCGGCCGCAGAAAAGCAAATGTATCCGGATGTTTTCCCCCGAGATCTTCATGAAGGATGCGGTACAACGCCCACGCATGGCCTATTTTGTCCTGTGCCATAGAAGAGAAGGCGATGTCTTCTTCCATCACAGGTCCCAATCCGGTCCACTCAGAATTGCGATGCCCCTGAATCAACTCATCGTCTGCCATTTTTATAATCAGATCTGTTAGTGCTGCGTTGTTCATCATTTGGATTGTTTGAATTTATTGATCTTCTCCATCACTTTAAAGCCACTGGCATCCCGATAGGTTTTCTCCATGTTGTTGGCAAATATATCTTCATCTTCCACATCAAAAGCCAGGATGTCCGCGCTTTTCACTACCCACAGGTTTACGCATTTTTTCCGCCGGGCAAACTGCTCCTTCGCAAATACCAGCGCCAGCTGAGGGTCTGGAGCATGCACACAACCCACATGCTCATGGTGAGCGCCTCTTTTTTCCTGGTGAAACACCTCGTATATATTCCAGTTCTCGCCCTCCTCCACTTTCACTACTTCCCCGGCCGGCCCCAGTTGCAGCCTGTTTACACGGGGATCTAAAGAATCGTTAGACATGAATATTTGAATAGTTTTAATGATAAAGTTTTGACGCAGCTGTTTCTACCCGCACATCCTATGCCACCGGCAATACCCGCTTTTCCGTTGGTTTCATGAGCGCTTTACGTACCCAGCGACCCTTTTCTTCTGCCCACTTGCGCACTTGCAAACGTTCCATATTACAGGGTCCGCCGCCGTTAATCACCCTGAAAAACTCATCCCAGTCGGGATCTGTATATTCCCAACGACCGGTTTCTGCATTCTTGCGCAGCGCCGGATCCGGCAGGGTGAGCCCCAGTTCCCAGATCTTGGGCACATAGGATTCCAGGAATTGATTCCGCATATCATCATTGCTTGCCATTTTCACTTTCCACTGCATCAGTTTTTCGCTGTGACTCGAACTTTTATCCGGGGGCCCAAAGAAATGCATGATCGGCTGCCACCAACGGTTAAGGGCATCCTGCAGCATTTCCTTCTGCGCCGGCGTACCCGTTGCCAGTTCAATAAAAGCATCATGGCCCTGTTTGAGATGGAAACTTTCCTCGTAACAAATACGCTCCAATGCCCTGCAATAAGGGCCGTAGGAACCTTTGGCATTGGCAACCTGGTTTACAATCGCCGCCGCATCAATCAGGAATCCGATAACTGCCACATCTGCCCAGGTTTCAGCAGGATAATTAAACACATTGGAGTACTTGGATTTACCGCTGAGGAGATCGTTGATCATGGCCTCCCTCGACTTACCAAGTGTTTCAGCCGCATTGTAAAGTAATTGCCCGTGGCCTATTTCGTCCTGTACTTTGGCGATCAGCGCCAGTTTGCGCTTAAAGCCCGGCGCCCTGGTAATCCAGGTCCCTTCCGGTAATGCGCCGATAATTTCTGAGTGAGCGTGTTGTTCAATAAGGCGTATTAACTGCCTCCGGTATTCTACCGGCATCCAGTCGCCGGGTTCTATCTTTTCCCCTTTGGCAATACGTTCCTCAAAAGCAGCGAGCTTTTCCGGCTCATCATGCTGTTGTTCTTCCCGCAACTGATTTCTGTTGGGTTCATCGAAAATATATCCACCGCCGTACATAGTGCGATTGTTTTGGTCGGTAGTAAATTACGGAAAAAACACCGTTTCAGCAGGAATAGATTGTTAAAACACCAGTACTCAAATGTTATAGAATCGCCAAATTTTCCCGGCATGAAACAGATAGCCGGCCATTCCCTTAATTTTATTAACTTCTAACCGATAAATGCTGTTTGCTGCTACCATACTGAGCTTTCTGTTGTTGCCCCACGGGCATAAAAAACCGTGTCCGGAGAACCGGCATTTTACCGTTATTCAGCTGAATTTTGAAGAAAGACAAGCCCCGGCGCCACCCGGATCCGATACTATTTATTATGACTTCGAAAGAAAGCTGCAATGGAAGGATTTTCAGGCTAAACCGTCGCCTAACGGCCCAAGCGCGGCAGTTTCCTACACCAGCTTCGCCTATGAAGGCAACAGCAACCTGGTAAACGATACCCTCCGGATCACATTAAGACTGCAAGTATTCTTTATAAAAAGCGCATCCTGGGTAAGACCCGAAGCAAGAAACAGCTATGCCCTGGCGCATGAACAGCTTCATTTCGATATTACCCGCCTGGTAGTGGAACGGTTTAAACAGAAGCTCCGGCAAACCGCGTTAAACCGCGATGACTACGATAGTATCATACAATATCAGTACCTTCAGTCTTTCCGGGAAATGAACCGCCTCCAATACCGTTTCGACCAGGAAACCCACCACGGACTAAACGCCGTGGAACAGATCCGCTGGCGGGATAAAGTAAATGTAGGACTGAAAAATAACGGGGTGCTTCCGGAAGAACTGGGTATTGAAGGCATTAACTTTACACCCATACAATAACAACCCGTTTTAACGTTTATTCATAGCGGTTATACAGCATAAAAAAGGATCTATGCAACCAAATAATTTCTACCACTCACTGCTCACTGGCTTGGCGCTCATTTTTTTGATGTCTGCCTGTAATAAAAAAGATAGTAACTCCCCGCGAAACCGGGGAGATAACGGCGTAACCGGCTCCGTCAACGACAGCGTCTTTTTTATCGCAAAAGATATTTACCTCTGGAACGACGTGCTACCCGACTCTGCAACGTTCAAGCCTAATCAATATGCAAACCCCATCGTGCTGTTTAACGCACTGAGAACTTATAAAAAAGACGCCTCCGGCAATAACCTCGACAGGTACAGCTTTGTAGACAATGGCGGCACCTCCAGGGCCCTGCAGGAAGGCATTGCAGGCGATATGGGCTTTGAAGTAGGATATCAAACAGATTCAACCTTATTTGTAGTATACGTATATCCCGGCTCACCGGCCGACAAAGCCGGTATTAAAAGAGGATGGGAATTAATTGCCGTAAATGGTGTTACCCGCTTCAGGGTGAATGACGGCACTACCGATAACATGCTGAATACCGCCTTCAGCAGCGCCAGTGCCTCCTGGGGTTTCCGTAAACCAGACAACACCACCGGGCAATATAATCTGACCAGCATAGACTATAAACTGAATCCTATTCTTTATTCACATTTATACGACTTCAACGGCAATAAAATCGGCTACTTTGTCTTTAATAACTTTGTAGCATTATCGGACGTTAAAGCGCAGATTGACTCCATCTTCGACGTTTATACAAAGGCCGGCGTAAAGCAGGTAATCATCGATCTGCGATATAATGGCGGCGGACTTATTGAAACGGCAGAATATCTTGCCAACATACTGGCACCTGCGGCCAAAACCAATACCACTATGTATTCCCAGTATTTCAATAATAACGTGAATACCAATAATTATGGCGCCTACTTCAAATACATGAAGGCCGTGCCTTATTACCCCAGCGTAAACTGGTCGGATATCTTCTACAGTGAAGCCACCACTTATAAAACAGCGAAGTTCCAGAAAAGCGGCGCCCTTGCCTTAAACAAGGTCACCTTCCTCGGAACTCGTAACACCGTATCTGCCAGCGAACTGCTGTACAATGTGCTGAAACCGGTAATGACC
The DNA here is from genome assembly GCF_057126945.1 of Chitinophaga sp. G7 BAM 1005. NCBI lineage: Bacteria > Pseudomonadati > Bacteroidota > Chitinophagia > Chitinophagales > Chitinophagaceae > Chitinophaga > Chitinophaga sp. G7 BAM 1005. The sequence goes on from NZ_CP181478.1 coordinate 6,928,711, forward strand.
ACCAAACTGGTAGGAAGCAACACTTATGGCAAACCGGTTGGTTTTATTAATATCTCTTTTGGCAAATACGATATGTATGCGGTAAACTTCCAGACAAAAAATTCGGCTAACGAAGGCGATTATTTCGGCGGCCTTCCGGCAGATATAAAAGCAGATGACGATTTCTCTCTCGATTGGGGCTCTCTCAGCGATCCACTGTTACGCGCAGCACTCACCGATATGGGTGTTGACGCCGGTTCACTGGGCCGCATGGCAAAATTAAACGGAAACAGGCTGGCTATAACACCTGCCAACAGGCTGGAATCCACTAAGTTTAAAGGAATGATACAAACCATCCGGCAATAATATTTACAGCCGGTAGCTCCGAAAAGAAACTACCGGCCCTCTTCTCTACATCGTTTTTGCGCCGCTGTATTTGTTCTCCGGCATATCGCTGTCCAGCTTCTTCACAACTTCCAGCACCGCCTGTACCGCCCTGTAATAGAAAGAATGATTAATGCGGGAATATTCGTCGGAAAGACGATGGTAATCGGGGTGATCTTCCACACCAAAGTACAGGAACGGAATTTTCTGCTTAAAAAATTCATACTGATCGCTCTGTTTCGTCCAGTCGTCCGTCCCACTTTCCGGTTTGTCATGACCGGCGATCAGCTTCACGCTACTGCGGGCAGCCACATCATCCGTATACTTCTTCAAACCAGGGAACTGGAAAGTGCCACATACATACAGTTCGTTTTTGCCGTTATGGGCAATCATATCCATGTTAATATTCTGCCGGATCTGTGTAAGTGATACCGGTGGCTGTGCTACAAAGGCTTTGGCCCCCTGCAGACCTTCTTCTTCTCCATCAAAAGCAGCGAAAATGAGGGTATAACGGGGCGGGTGCTTTTTAAAATAAGTAGCCATTGCCAGCAGTCCACCGATGCCGGACGCATTGTCATCTGCGCCGTTGTACACAGTGTCTGCACCATTGGTTTTGGAGGTAATACCAAGATGATCATAATGGGCAGAAATAACAATCACCGTGCTCAGCTTACCGGGAATATAGCCGTACAGGTTAGTACCCATAATTTTTTTATTTCCTTCCTGGAAATAAAAAGGATACTCGTAGGTATCGTGATAAGCGGATAAACCAATTTTTTTGAAGCGGTCGAGGAGATAAAACTGCGCCATACGGCTGCCGCGGGAGCCGGTTTTCCGGCCTTCCATCTTATCCGCAGATAACGTTTTAACATCCTTCATCAATTGCGTTGAATCAACGGAAGTTTGCGCCATCACAGGCAGCGCAAAAAGCAGGCAAAAGCTGTAACAAAGCCATTTCATAAACATTGCATTTATGGTTAACTATACCTGCAATGTACAAGATATTTATTTGAAGATATTAAAGATGATCAAACTGCATACATAGGCCAGTGCGGTCATATAAACAAGCTGTATCAGCGGGTATTTCCATGATTTTGTTTCACGTTTTACAATGGCCATCGTACTCATACACTGCATGGCGAATGCATAAAAAATCATTAAGGACAACCCGGAGGCCAATGTGTATACCGGCGCCCCATCAGGCCAGGTAGCCGATGACAGTTTTTCCCGGAGGGTGGCGTTATTATTGTCAGGATCTTCTCCCACACTATAAAGGGTAGCCATAGTACCCACAAATACTTCACGGGCGGCAAAAGAGGTGATCAGTGCAATGCCTATTTTCCAGTCAAACCCCAGCGGACGGATAGCCGGCTCAATTGCATGACCGAGCACTCCTGCGTAGGAATTGGATAATTTGGCAGATTGAAACTCTTTATTGAGCACCGCAGCTTCGGGAGATTCTGCCGGCACTTTTGCCAGGAGTTGTTCATATTTTGCATGTACCGGCTCCATTTTGCTGGCAGGGCCATAAGAAGCCAGGAACCAGAGGATCACAGATATTACCACAATCACCTTACCGGCGTCTTTCACAAATATTTTCGCTTTCTCCACCATCGTAGTTCCCACATTGGCCCAACGCGGGGAGCGGTACACCGGCAACTCCATGATGAAGTAACTCTTTTCCTTAATGCGCACAAACAGCTTCATGATGGCCGCAATAAAGATAGCCATGAAGAAGCCCAACAGGTAAAGCCCCATCATGATGAGTCCCTGCAAACCCAGTATGCCAAAGATCCGCTTGTCGGGGATGATCAGCGCAATCATCATAGTATAAATAGGCAACCTCGCAGAACAACTCATCAAAGGCGTTACCATGATAGTAATAAGCCGTTCCTTTTTATTCTCGATGGTACGTGTAGCCATAATAGCAGGTACCGCGCAGGCCACTCCGCTGATCAGCGGCATCACAGATTTTCCGTTTAATCCAACCTGCCGCATCAGACGGTCGGTCAGAAAACTGATACGGGCCATATAGCCGGTATCTTCCAGTATCGTGATCAAACCAAACAGGATCATGATCTGGGGGATAAACACGGCAAAACCGCTGATACCAGCCAGGATTCCGTTGATGAAGAAGTCGGTGACTTTATTATCGGGGAGGGTACTGCTCAGCCATCCGCTCAGCGCCCCAAAGCCGCCTTCGATCCAGTCCATCGGGTAAGAGGCCAGCCAGAAAATGCTTTGAAACAGGAGGAACATCACCACCAGTAAAATTACGTATCCCCAGAAGCGGTGCAGCAGGAGGTCGTCTATTTTCTCAGAACGCAATTGCTTCTGCAACGGATCGTTTTCCACTACCGTGGCTTTCATGATATGTTTGATCCGGCTGTACCGCTGCATGATCTCCTCTGCCTGGATCTTTGTTTTATTAAACTGGTGTTTTTCCAGCGAGTTGTGGATGGCCTTTTTCTGTGCATTGTCTACAAAAGGAAGGTCGTCTACGTTAACGGCTATATGTAAAGCGCCATAGTCACTTTTCACCGGTACTGTTTTACGTACCTCATCAATCACGTCTTTGGCCAGCGCGTTGTTATTAATAAAATCCCTCGGCGGAGTGCTGTAATGGGAGCGCATTGCCAGGTCTATTACTTTCTTGATTTCCGTAACGCCTTTGTTCTTTCTCGGATTGATGGATACTACGGGCACCCCCAGTTCTCTTTCCAGTCCGTCCAGGTCTATCTCTACTCCTTTCCTGCGGGCAATGTCCATCATGGTGAGGGCAATGATAACCGGGATTTTGAGATCGATGATCTGGGAACAGAATAATAAGTTGCGTTTCAGATTAGAGGCATCCGCCACAATGATCACGAGACGGGGGGAGTCTTCATTTTGCTGGTTGATCAGCACGTCATAGGTAACATATTCATCGGCGCTTTTCGGGTACAGGCTGTAAGTTCCCGGCAGATCGATAATATTGGCGGTTACGCCGGGTACTATCTGAGCTATCCCGGTTTTTTTATCTACCGTTACACCCGGAAAATTACCCACCTTCTGGTTTAAGCCGGTGAGCGCATTAAAAAGGGAACTTTTACCACTATTCGGATTACCTACCAGCGCGATGTTTATGGGAGCCTGCATTCCTTATCTTATCCTATTTATTAATATTAATTGCTGAAGGTGCAAAGTTAAACATTAATCAGCCGGTGGAATGATCCGATCGGGAAAATCTCAGAAAGGTAATCTGCTGGAAAAGATAAAGCGAAAACAATGGCTTGTTTTCGCTTTATCTTTTTAAAAATTAATTATTTATATAGATTAACTGTGAAACATGTTAATGAGGGAGTAAGCCAGGAAAGATACATCGCCTTCGATGGGCTGGTTCTTTTTTACCGCTTTAACTGCGTTTTCAGCGGCTGGTCCCTTGTAGCGGTAGCCCTCACTGGAAGAGTCGGTATTTACCTTTTCAGGAGCCGGCTTCTTTTCATTGAGATCATTGGTGCCATCGGGCGTCATTTTCAGATTCAGAGGTCCGGGCTGATCATTATCGAAGTCGTTATCCCAGTTGTCATCATCATGGTTATACCGGCTGAAGCTATAGTTACGGTACACTTCGCGGTCTATTTCAATATTCTTTCCAACCGGTACCTTAATGGTTACCGTAACGCGCTGGCCACGGTATTTTGAGTGCGGCGGCAGGGAGAACCCTTCCGGCAGATACAATATAGAGTCCTGCTGATTCAGGTGGAAGGCTATATCATGTGCCAGTGTTCTTGCCTGTTGAACAGTACGGCCCCTGGAGAAGCGGGATACATCTACAGAAAAACTGTCGGTCAGGCTTTTTTCAACCCTTATCCGGATGTAGTTAATCAGTACGGTATCGTCAGCGATCAGCAGGTGGTCGTCAAAGAAACTGATGTCATCGCCATTGATTTCAGACAGGATGCCGGGTGTTCTTTTCAGTACCAGCTTACCTTTCGATGGCTGTTGAATAGCCACGGTTTCGGTTTCAGTGGCCGGTCTTCTGAAGTCTTTTACAAAAGACGTAGCAATGATGGCCGCGAAAACCAGTCCGAGTAACCACAGGAAGGTTAAGGTGTAACCCGCATAGCGGCTGCTTTCCTTTACACCAGTGAGTTTACGGATGATGAATATAACCAGTGCAACAATCGGGATACCTATCAGCAATCCAACTGCAGGCCATAACAATGCGCTTTGCACCGGGGCGCCGAGTAACAGATCCTTGATGGGAAAAAGGGCCGCGGAAGTGGCTGCAATGGCTATTCCTACCACTATCAGGCAGATAAGCATCACTACAGCGAAGAAGTAAAAGAACCCTTTGGTAACAGCTACCAACACTTTACCTAATCCACTTGCCAGGCTCACAAAAAAGCGTTCGATATCGCTACCTACCTGCTTGCCGCGGCCCTGAGAAAAATTTCGGATATCATCTCCTACATTTTTCACCTGGCCTTTCATATGATTTAATTCATCCTGAATGGTAGATCTGATGGTATTCAGATCCACCTTCTCTCCTCTCATTTCCAGCTTCTCCGCTGCCGTGTCGGCAGACGGAGTAGCTATCCAGAGAATGAAGTATACCAGGATACCGCTACCGAAGCCGCCAATCGCCAGCAGGGCGAATATGACGCGGAAAAGCACCGGATCGATGTTGAAGTAAGCGCCTAAACCGCTACATACGCCACTCAGCACTTTGTTTTCAGGATCGCGGTACAGGCGTTTGCGGGGGCGGGGAATGTATCCCGCATAAGGATCGTCTTCTTTTTGTTGCTGGGTGCCTTCGCCGGTAGCATTATCGAACTGCTCAGGCGTACCCATAGAGGCTTTCACTGCAATCACATCTTCATCGGTAATACAATGAGCGCCCTTTTTTAATTTATCCTGGAATATTTCAGCAATGCGGCTTTCAATATCAGACACGATTTCATCCCCGCCTTCCTCTTTCGAGAAATACTTTTTCAGGCTCCCGAGATACTGGTTCAGTATCTCATACGCGCTATCCTCGATGGGGATAAGGCGGCCCGAAAGGTTTATGTTGATTATCTTTTTCATTACCAGTTGATTTTAGGTTTTAGGTTAGTCTTCCTTTACAGGGGTGTACTATTTTGTGTTAATTGATGCACGGCATTAGCCAGTTCATTCCAGGTGCTTTCCAGTTCTTTATAAAAGGTTTCCCCTTTATCTGTCATGGAAAAATATTTCCGTGGGGGACCTGAACTGCTTTCTACCCAACGGTAAGTGAGTAATTCCGCATTTTTCAATCTTGTTAATAAAGGATAAAGAGTGCCCTCCAGGATATCCAGCTTTGCTTCCTTCATCTTTTCGATGATATCTGAAGGGTAAGCTTCTCCTTGCTTAATGACGGACAATATGCAAAACTCCAGCACTCCCTTCCTCATCTGCGATTGTGTGTTATCAATGTTCATGGCAAGTGAGCTTTAATGTTTTTTTCTAATGGTGGTTTCTGATCAGTTATTAAAGTATTTGATAGCTATTCTTTCAACTTTACGATACAAAAATAGGAAACTTTTACTACTATGCAATACACAATACCATAGAAAGCAAAATAACTTGTTTAGAACGTTACCCGGCAAAACCTATAAAACCCAATACAGATATGCTTCTTCCTGAAAAAACAGGTTATAATGGGCGTGACAGTATAATGATGACCGGTTTTAGGCCGGGATAAGCGGAAAATTGCAGCTGGCGCTGCCTTTTTATGTTAAAATCCTTTAACATTTTTTTAATTGGGAATATTTACCATTTATGGTTATCCTCTATTACATTTGCATTAAGCGTATTATACACATGAAGAAATTAATCGGCATATTCCTCCTGGCACTGATGGTGTCACAACTGCTTCCAATCAAGGAAGTAGGGAAGCTGCTGTTTAATAATCAGATTGTGGAAGAACACCCGGTTGATTGTGGTGGCGATCATATAAAGATTGCGAAAGAGCTGAAGTTCTGTAAACAGTTTGATGAAATTCAATTTAACCCATTGCTCATTCTTGGTATTTTACAATATCATTTAATGGAAGATATTCCCAGCAACCCTGCTCAGGAAATACATGCCCCTCCTCCCAATATGCACATCGCATAATTTCGTTTTGCAGTTGTAATTACAACAGCTGTTTTTTCTATTTATTTATTACTGATTTTTTCAAATACTGCCCGGGCTACGTGTATCCATTAAGGCGATACCTGTATGTAAGCCGTTAACGGGAGTACTATTCTATCATTGTAGCTTCCACGGTTGCAGCATTGGCTGCTATCCGGAAGTGCGATCCCTCAACGGAAAAGCAAATTTTATGAACAAGCAAACATCGTTATTCTCTAATATAAAAGGCGATTTTTCAGCCGGCCTTGTTGTTTTCCTCATTGCGGTGCCGTTGTGCCTGGGTATAGCCCTGGCCTCCGGAGCCCCTTTGTTTGCCGGTATGATTTCCGGTATCATCGGGGGCCTGGTGATTGGCTTTTTAAGCGGCTCGCAATTGAGTGTAAGCGGCCCGGCAGCGGGTCTTACCGCTGTTGTACTGGTGGCTATCACCAAACTGGGCGCGTTCGATATATTCCTCCTGAGCGTGGTAATAGGCGGCGCCATTCAGCTAATCCTGGGATCAATTAAAGCGGGAACTGTAGCCAACTACTTTCCCTCCAACGTAATCACAGGCATGCTAACCGCTATTGGTATCATCATTATCCTGAAACAATTACCACACGCATTTGGCTATGATGCCAATTCAGAAGGTGATTTCAACTTTTTTCAGGTAGATGGCGAAAATACTTTCAGTGCGTTGTTGTCGGCAGTTAATCACATTAACCTTGGCGCAACACTGATCACTATAATCTCCATTTTCATTATTCTGTACTGGAGCAAGATCCCGAAGCTCAATGTAGTGCCAGCGCCACTGGTAGCAGTAATTACCGGTATATTGCTGAATACAGCATTTTCCGGCAGTGAGTTGCTGGCACTGGGATCTAATCACCTGGTATCTTTACCCGTAGCCAGTAGTTTTGGTGATTTCGTAAATCAGTTCACGCTCCCGAATTTCAGCGCTATCACTAACAAGGATGTATGGATCACTGGTGTTACTATTGCTATAGTAGCTTCCGTGGAAACCCTGCTGAATGTGGAAGCCACCGATAAACTGGACCCGATGAAACGCTACACTTCTCCTAACCGGGAATTGAAAGCACAAGGTATTGGTAACATGATCAGTGGCTTAATTGGTGGTTTACCAATCACCTCTGTAATCGTTCGGTCCAGCGCCAATATCAATGCAGGTGGTAAAACCAAACTGGCATCAATGACGCACGGTGCGTTGCTACTGATTTGCGCCGCACTAATCCCGGTGTTGTTAAATAAAATTCCATTGGCTACCCTGGCGGCAGTATTGCTGGTAACCGGTTACAAATTGTGCAAAATTTCCATTTTTAAGGAAATGTTCAAAAACGGTAAGTACCAATGGGTGCCTTTCGCTGTAACCGTAGTAGCCATCGTATTTACCGATCTGCTGATTGGTATTGCATTGGGTATGATGGTAAGTGTGCTCGCCATTTTACGTGGTAATATGAAGAGCTCTTACTATTTCCGCAAAGAAAAATACCATTCCGGCGACAGCATCCGCCTGGAGCTGGCACAGGAAGTTTCTTTCCTGAACAAAGCCAGCATCCTGCTTACACTGGATCATATGCCTGAAAATATCACCCTGGTGATTGATGCGCACAAAACTGCTTACATCGATTTTGATGTATTACAGACTATCCGCGAATTCAAAGACATTAAAGCGCCACAAAAAAATATCAAAGTAATCCTGACGGGGTTTAAAACTGTGTACAACATTCAAAACACACCAGACCTTTCTGCTGAAGAACAGTCAAGACTGAACTCCCCGCAGGTACACACTATTTCTTCCGGTAACCATAAAGAGTTGCTGAAAGAACTACAGTTAAATTAAAGGTATGTATGCCTCTGATGTAAAACGTAACGGAATGCCATGCTTAAGGTCCGTTCATTTTTCAATCTCAAAAAATGACAATAATGAAGACGCTGAATAAAATATCTCAAGCCAATATATCTCCTAAAAAAGCACTGGAATTACTACAAGCCGGTAACACCCGGTTTGTGGATAACCTTCGCCTGAACCGTAACCTGCTGCAAATGATAAACGATACGTCCGACGGCCAGTGGCCAATGGCTGCCATCGTTAGCTGCATGGATTCCCGCACCTCTGCAGAGCTGATCTTTGATCAGGGATTAGGCGACATTTTTAGCATCCGTTTAGCCGGCGCCGTTATTTCTGATAATGTACTGGGCAGCCTCGAATATGCCTGCAAAATAGCTGGCTCCAAATTTATCGTGGTATTGGGTCACACCAAATGCGGCGCTATCAAGGGAGCCTGCGACTCGGTTGAAATGGGTAACCTTACCGGCCTGTTAAATAAAATAGCCCCGGCTGTATTTGCAGAGAAAACGGTTAAAGAGGACCGCAACTCCCATAACAACGAGTTTGTAGAAGCCGTAAATGCTATCCATGTACAACGCTCTGTTCAGGCTATTATGGAACAAAGCAATATTCTCCGTGAAATGATCCAGAAAGGAGAAGTGGGTATTATCGGCGCCATTTACGATGTAGAAACAGGAATTGTGAGCTTTATGGAGCAGACCCTGATCCTGGAAAATAACAGACCGGAAGGGGCAACAGCCGTAGCTGTTTAATCCGTCCTGCTTTTTATAGAAGAGAATAAATTTGCTTTTTCATAAAAAGAGGGAGGCGCTGACGACACGTTTGATCAATTATTTAAAGGCATTGATCAAACTGTTATCAGCAGCCTCCTTTTTTTATATCTGTTGCAATCGCGCCGCGGCCTGTTCCAGTGTAGCCTGCTTTTTAGCAAAGCAAAAACGGACCACGTGATCATCTTTTCCATCCTGGTAAAAAGCCGATACCGGGATAACTGCCACACCAAACTCTTTAGTCATACGGATCGCAAAATCCTTATCCCCTTCATCTGATATCCGGTCGTATTTCATTAGTTGGAAATAACTCCCCTGGCTGGCCAGCGGGGTAAACCGGGTACCTTTCATTAATTCAAGGAAATAGTCTCTTTTCTGCTGGTAAAATGCGGGCAGCTCCAGGTAGTGTGACGGTGTTTCCAGGAATTTGGCCAGTCCATACTGCATAGGGGTATTTACCGAAAAGCACAAGTATTGATGCACCTTCCGGTACTCTTTCATCAGATGCTCGGGCGCTACACAATAACCCATTTTCCAACCGGTATTATGGAATACTTTTCCAAAAGAAAAAGTAACAAAGCTGTTCCTGAAAATAGCCGGATACCGCAATACGCTGTGATGCTGTGCGCCGTCAAAAACCAGGTGCTCATATACTTCGTCCGACAGTACAATCAGGTTAAACTCATCCACCAGTTTTTCCAGTTCCTGCATATCATTTTCCTGTAAGATGCTTCCCGTGGGATTATGCGGGGTATTCAGCATAATCATCCTGGTGCGGGGTGTGATTTTATTTCTTACTTCGTCCCAGTTGATCCGGTAGCCGGGAAACGAAAGGGAAATCAGCACGGGTATTCCTCCGTTTACCAATACATTTGGAATATAGCTGTCATATGCCGGTTCAAAAATGATCACTTCATCACCGGGATGTATACACGTAGCAATGGCGGTAAAAATGGCGTAAGTACCTCCGGGCGTAATGGTAATTTCCGTATCGGGATGTACCTGCTCGTGGTAAAGACTACTGATTTTTGCGGCGATGGCATTGCGTAACTGCGGGAGGCCCGGCATGGGGGCATACTGGTTATGGCCTTGCTGCATGGCTTCATTTACCATTGCTTTCAGCTCATCGCTGCAGTCGTAATCGGGAAATCCCTGGGAGAGGTTAATTGCCTGGTGGGAGGCCGCCAGGGCAGACATGACGGTAAATATAGTAGTGCCTACATTGGGCAGTTTTGAGATCATTGCCGGATTTTTAGATATTGAAATTCAGATATCTGCTGACAAGAAAATCTTTTCAGCCACTAAATATCTGAATTTCAATATCAAAAATCACAAAAATATTTACAGGAACTTCTCGCCTTTGTTGCGCTTGATTTCTCCTACATATTCCTTGATCTGTTGTTCATTTTCTTTTTTGCAGATGAGCAGTACGTCGTTTGTATCTATTACGATAAACTCATCCAATCCCTGCAGGAGTACCAGCTTTTCGTTTGGTACTTTCACCATGCATTTGGTAGCATCGATCACTACTACGTTCTTACCCTGCACCGCATTGCCGAGGTAATCTTTCTCCAGGTTCTCATAGGCGGAAGCCCAGGTGCCCAGGTCGCTCCATCCAAAATTGGACGGGATTACATACACATTGCTGGCCTTTTCCATAATACCGTAATCAATAGAGATGTTGGTACACTGCGGATACACTTTCTCCATGGCCTCTTTTTCCTGTGGGGTATTGAGTGCGGGAGTAGCCTGTTCAAAGAGTTCATCTATCTCCGGAAGATATTGTTTAAAAGCTGCCAGGATAGTTTTTACATTCCATACAAAGATGCCGGCGTTCCAGAGAAAATCGCCGCTTTGCATAAACGTTTTGGCCAGTTCCAGGTTAGGCTTTTCTGTGAAAGTTTTTACCTGGTATACATTATCTGCCACGTGTTGCGGTTCAAACTGGATATAGCCGTAACCGGTGTCGGGCCGGGTAGGTTTTACCCCCAGGGTAACCAGGGCGCTGTTTTTCTGAACAAACAACAACGCATTTAAACAGGCATTGGTAAACGCCGGTCCATCCATGATCAGGTGGTCGGCCGGCGCGCAAATAATATTGGCCAGCGGGTCCTGTTTATGGATTTTGTGGGAAATATAGGCAACACAGGGAGCTGTATTTTTACGGGATGGTTCGCTCACAATATTGGCTGTGGGCAGTTCAGGTAACTGATCACTCACCTTGCTGGTATATTGGTGGTGGGTTACCACGAATATATTTTCCTTTGGGATGAACTGCGCGAAGCGTTCATAAGTCCATTGAAGCAGGGTTTTTCCCGTGTTCAGGATATCCAGGAACTGCTTGGGATTGTCTGTGCGGCTGTGGGGCCAGAACCGGCTGCCTATCCCCCCTGCCATTATTGCCACATAAAAATGGCTGTTCAGCTGTGTCATTTCTAAATAATTCCTTCTCTGATTAAATCATGTAAGTGAATAATACCTTGATACCGTTCGCCGTCCATTACCAGCAGTTGGGTAATATCGTGCTGGCGCATCATCTCTAAAGCGTTGATGGCCAGCTGATCCTGCTGGATCAATTTCGGGTGAAGCGACATTATATCTTTTGCCGTTACAGCTGCTGTAGGAACGTCTTTCTCCAGCATTCTGCGCAGGTCACCATCTGTAATGATACCCTGAAGTAATCCATTTTCATCCACTACGGCAGTAACGCCCAGCATTTTAGATGAAATTTCCACAATCACCTCTCTTAATGAGCTGTTTGATAATACCTGCGGGGCCTTGTGCTGTTTGCTGAGATTCCCGACCTTAAGGTACAATTTCTTTCCTAAAGCGCCTCCGGGATGGAACTTTGCAAAGTCTGCTGCAGTAAATCCGTGCCATTCTATGAGGCAAACGGCCAGCGCGTCTCCCATCACCAGCTGGGCAGTGGTGCTGGTAGTGGGTGCCAGGTTATTAGGGCAGGCTTCCTTACTAACGGTGGTATTGAGTATGAAATCGGCCTCCTGGGCTAAAAACGAGCTGGTATTCCCCACCATCGCAATTAAAGTGTTGCCAAAATTCTTCACCAGGGGAACAAGTACCTTTATTTCGGCGGAAGTGCCGCTTTTAGAGATGCACATCACCACATCTTCTTCGCGGATCATCCCCAGATCTCCGTGGATGGCATCTGCCGCATGCATGAAAAGGGCCGGCGTACCGGTAGAATTAAATGTAGCCACTATTTTCTGGGCAATAATGGCGCTTTTACCAATGCCGGTTACCACGAGCCTCCCCTGGCATTGGGCTATCCTTTCAACAACTTTTTCAAAATCTGCATCTATAAAATGCTGCAAATCATTAATAGCTGATGCCTCCATCGCAATTGTGCGCCTGGCTACCTGTCCTATATTGATAGTTTGATTCCTTTTCATGACGATTTACAAATTTATCATTTTTTAACCAGCACTGGAGCGGTCAAGTAATTTATATTGATACTCCGCGCTTTTTTAAGTAACTTCGTGTCCCCTAAAAAACATATAAATATATTTCGTCATTTGATAGTTCTTTAGAGTTAAAATTTGAATGCAATGGCTGTTGTTAAGGAACGTTTGATGGATGCATTACGCGAACACTTCGGGTTCGATTCCTTTAAGGGAAATCAGGAAAAAATTATAAATAGCATCCTCTCAGGCAAAGATACTTTTGTGATAATGCCAACCGGCGGAGGTAAATCATTATGCTATCAACTACCGGCGCTGATGAGACCGGGTTGTGCGCTGATCGTTTCACCCCTTATTGCGCTGATGAAAAACCAGGTAGACCTGGTTCGAGGCTACAGCAGTAAGGACAATGTAGCACACTTTCTAAACTCCACTTTGTCCAAGGCGCAGATCAAGAAAGTGAGGGCCGACCTGACGGCGGGAAAAACCAAGCTGCTCTATGTAGCTCCGGAAACCCTCACCAAACAGGAAAACCTGGATTTCTTCAAGGAACTGGAGATTTCCTTTATTGCAGTAGATGAGGCACACTGTATTTCTGAATGGGGACACGACTTCAGACCTGAATACCGCCGCCTGAAGGAAATGATCGACCAGATCAGTGATAACCTGCCCATTATTGCCCTGACCGCTACTGCTACCCCCAAAGTACAAAGCGATATCGTAAAAAACCTGTGTCTGAATAAGGCCAATATCTTTATTTCTTCCTTTAACCGTCCAAACCTGTATTATGAAATCAGGCCTAAACGCAAAAAGGAACAAACCATCAAGGATATTGTTAAATTCATTCATCAGCATAAAGGCAAAAGCGGTATTATTTATACGCTGAACCGTAAAACCACCGAGGAACTGGCAGACATGCTGGTAGCCAACGGCGTTAAGGCTGTAGCCTACCATGCCGGCCTGGATCCCACCACCAGGGCACAGCGCCAGGATATGTTCCTTCATGAAGATACAGAGGTAATTGTGGCCACCATTGCATTTGGAATGGGAATCGACAAACCCGACGTACGATTCGTGATCCACTACAACATCCCGAAAAGCCTCGAAAATTACTACCAGGAAACCGGTCGTGCCGGCAGGGATGGACTGGAAGGACACTGTATCTGCTACTATTCCCATAAGGATGTACAAAAACTGGAACACCTTATGCGCGACAAATCGCTCAGCGAACGGGAAATGGGCGCACAACTGATTAACGAAACCGTTGCGTATGCAGAAAGCGCCGTATGCCGCCGCAGGGTTATCCTGCATTATTTCGGAGAACATTATGAAACGGAAAACTGCGGACAGTGTGACAACTGCCGTAACCCGAAAGAAAAAATAGAAGTCAAGAACCGGGTAGTGATCATGCTGAAAGCCATCCGCGCCCTCGAAGAGCGCTTTGGCAGCGAATATGTGATCAATATCATCACTGGAAAAACCAGCCCCCAGATCAGCACCTACCGCCACGATAAACTGGAAGTGTTTGGAGAAGGAAAAGAATTTGACGCGCACTTCTGGAACTCCCTGATGCGCCAAATGATGCTGGAAGGACTCATAGAAAAAGATATTGAAGAATACGGCCTGCTCAAAGTAACCGACAAGGGCGCCAAATTCCTCAAAAAGCCATACTCCATCATGGTTGCACTGAATCACCAGTTTGATGAGGATACATTGGAAGAAGATGAAGAGGCCGCAGCAGAAGCACAGGCATCTGCAGATCCTGCATTGTTTGAAATGCTGAAAGAACTGCGCAAGAAAGTATCCAAAGAAAAGAACCTTCCCCCGTTTGTTATCTTCCTGGAAACCTCCCTGGAAGACATGGCAACGCAATACCCTACCACCGTTCAGGAACTGGAAAAAATCCAGGGCGTGAGCAAAGGCAAAGCAGTTCGCTACGGCAAACAGTTTGTGGATGTGATCACTAAATACGTAGAGGAAAATAACATCACCAAGCCGGACGATTTCGTCATGAAAAGCGTGGTGAACAAAAGCGGGATGAAAGTATTTATTATCCAGAATATCGATAAGAAAATACCACTCGAAACCATTGCAAAAAATAAAGAGCTTTCCCTCTCCCAGTTACTCGATGAAATGGAAACCATTGTAGCCAGTGGTACCAAACTGAATATCGATTACTGCCTGGATGAAGAACTGGATGACTATGCACAGGATGAAATTATGGAGTATTTCAAAGGCTGTGAAACGTCCAGTCTTGCCCTTGCCAGGGAAGAACTGATTGAAAATGATTATTCGCTGGAGCAACTAAAGCTGATGCGTATAAAATTCCTGGTAGTATACGGCAACTAGTGCCGCCTGCCAGGACAATATTTACAACGAATGAGTATCAAACAAATACAGGAAACCATTGCCTCCGCCAGGGAGAAAGTAGTAACACACCCGTTATACGCTGAATTGCAAACATTGGATGATGTTCGCACCTTTATGCAGTATCATGTATATGCTGTATGGGACTTTATGTCTTTATTGAAAGGCCTGCAGCAACAACTCACCTGTGTAAACGTGCCCTGGGTACCCGTGGGCAATGCTGCTACCCGTTACCTGATCAATGAAATTGTTACCGGCGAAGAAAGTGACGTGGATAAAGAAGGAAACCGTTGCAGCCACTTTGAACTGTATGAACGCGCCATGCAACAGGCCGGCGCCGACACCAGCCCTATAGAGGCGATTATAGCCGATATAAAAGCCGGGAAATCCATTCAGGGCATTCTGACTACAGCTGCCCTTCCTGAGGCCGTAAAGGGCTTTCTTAGCTTCACCTTCAGGGTAATTGCTACCGGTAAGGCACATATTATGGCGGCAGTATTTACCTTCGGCAGGGAAGACCTGATTCCTGACATGTTCCTCGCACTGGTAAAAGATCTCGGTCAGAAGTTTCCAGGCAAGCTGGATACCTTCATTTATTACCTGGAAAGACACATAGAAGTAGACGGTGATCACCATAGTCAACTGGCCATGCAAATGGTCAATGAATTATGCGGCGCGGATAAAAATAAATGGGACGAAGCCGCTGAATATGCCCGCCAGTCGCTACATTGGCGGCATGAACTTTGGAGCAGTATTCTCAATGAAAAAGTGATTTAGTAAAATTTTCTCAAAAAAATTTTGCAATTCAAAAGAATGTATTACTTTTGCAATCCCCTCACGAGAGAGGGCAACAAAAAACGGATGGTGCGGTAGCTCAGTTGGTAGAGCAAAGGACTGAAAATCCTTGTGTCGCCGGTTCGATCCCGGCTCACACCACAATAAAAAAGGCAATCTCAGGATTGCCTTTTTTATGCCCGGAAGTGCCAATCCAGCAAGATTTTAGCATTTGTTATGCCCAGGAGCACTGACGCCACACAGGCGTATCCCATTTTATTAATGCGCCGCTTTGATATACCCCCACCCTTCTCTCTGTTTGGTGATTATTTCATAAATAGCATCCTGTACTACTTCAACACCCGGGATCAATTCACCGGCATCTTTATTACTCCGCTTCATGGTAGCGCCACATACTTTTACGCTCACTTTTTTATTGTTCAGCAGCTCAGTGAAGGCTGGTGTTATTGGATCAAGTTGAAAAGTTGGGGGATAGCGTATAAAATAGTTGTTTTGCAGCAGATTAGCCAACGACGCACATGGATCAGAACTTTCGTAAACTTGTAGAGATGCTATTACCCGCAGGGGTTTTAGAGTATTTTGACTTAATAGATTCAAGCCAGGACCAAGAGGGTATAAATATATATCTGGAGGAAAAGAATAAGATTCCAGTAGAACATCAGCATAAAAAAGCACACTCCAAAGGCTTCTTCTCAGAAATTGCAATTCAAGATTTTCCTATACGTGGTCAAAGGGTCACCCTACATGCCAAGCGGCGGCGGTGGGAGGTTTTAGAGGATGGAGAAATAATAACAAGAGATTGGGAAATAGTAAAAAAAGGCACGCGAATGACTCCAGAGTTCGGTGCTTTTTTAAAAGGATTACTTAGATAAATATCCTGTAAGCCCAGTACAATTAGGCCATTTCTATCAGATAGACGGAAAACAGTTAGGCCAGCAATACAAGCATCATCTTAGTGATTTTACAACCTGGGATCAAAAGGAACACGCTTGTGAATGGATGCTATTCGAGCAAAATATCGGCACCACTTTAAGCATAGACGAAACAGCCTTTTCAAGTGGAGAACTGTATACCATCGTTACTAATAAGCTAGCTAAAGGACGTAAAGGCTCAATAGTGGCTATGATCAAGGGTACTCAGTCTGAATTTCTGAAAGAAATTCTATTTAAAATTCCTAAGCGTCTTCGCGGGAAAGTACACGAAGTCACTGTTGATATGTCCGGCAGTTTGAATAAGGCAGTAAAAGCCTGTTTCCCTAATGCTCACCGGGTAATAGATCGTTTCCACGTACAACACCTGGCTTTTGAAGCGGTACAGGAAATAAGAATAAAACATCGTTGGGAGGCTCTGGAACAGGAGAACCTGGAATATGAACAGGCAAAACGAACAGCAGTAAAATATGAGCCTGTCAAGCTACCCAATGGCGACACCGCTAAGCAGCTGTTAGCCAGAAGCAGATATTTGCTATTTAAACATCCCAGGCTATGGACCAGGGAGCAGCGGCAGAGAGCGGAGCTCTTGTTTAGTAACTATCCTCTTATTCATAAATCTTACCAGCTATCCCTTCGATGGGGTGAGGTTTATAAGCACTGCAAGTGTAAAGAAGAAGCATTTAAGAAACTGGCTTTGTGGTATAATGACGTAGAGGAAGCGGGGATATTATCCTTCAAAACCGTTGCCAGGACTATCAGAACTCATTATCTGGGCATCCTCAACTTCTTCAATAACAGGGCTACTAACGCCGCTGCCGAATCTTTTAATGCAAAAATAAAGTCCTTTAGAAACGCCCTAAGAGGGGTACGGGATGTGGAATTCTTTCTTTATAGATTAACTAAACTGTATGCTTAAAATTTACACTATCCCCCAACTTTTCAACTTGATCCGTGTTATTTTTGATTTATCTTTTAACATCATATCCAATGCCTCGCCGTAAACGGCCACCTCCGGCTGTGCATCCGGACTACCTTTCAGTATACCGTTCGCCTGCCGCATCACTGTATTATGATCATTTACCGATTTACTGGTAATATCAATTGTCCCCCGGATGCAGAATAGGACCAAAAAGACCGTATTTATACTGTTTCTCGGAAAAGGTATCGCCGAACGGCCCGAAAGGATGATCTGCCGGCTTGGTGGTTAGTACTGGCCAGTCTTCCGGGAACTCTTTACCAGGACATGGTTGTGAATTTACAAAGGCACATATTTCTTATTAGTAACATCATAAACCTTATCCGGCGGGCCTATATTAAATACGATACTTTGAATAAGGTGTGGCAGTACGGTCATCTTCCGGCAGCCTTCTCCCCGGAAATCACTTTCCAGGATCAGGTAAGAAAGTACTAAATCCTGTAACAACCCGTGTGGCCGGAAAGATTGCACATGGAACATATTCAAATGCTTTACAGGTACAAATATCTGAAATATAATTAACCGTGGCTGAGATCGATCCTGATTATACAACGACACTTTTTCCGCATAACCGTCGTGCCCATCGGCCCTTTCATTGCGGATCTACGCCGATCGCTATTCCAAATATCTTTCCTATAGCTTCCTTTAGTTCTTCTACCCGCTCATTAAACCGTAATCCTGATTGGGTAACCAACCTTTCAAACAGGTGAATGCTGCCGTTTTCTACCAGTTGTTGCAGCTGAAATATATTCTCCTCTCTTATCACTTTCTTCTCAAACCAGCTCGAGTATAAAATAAAATAATAAACCTCGAAAGCAGACTGATTAAAATATAACAGGATCTTCCTGATATCAAAGGCACTGTTATCCAATACCAGGTTGAGATTAAAAAGAAAGGAGGTGTCTGATGCAGTATGGTACTGTATAACAGATTTAATGCGGTTAAGCTGGTCCTCTGCCCGGCAGTAAGGATCCGGAGTATTTACAACAATAAATTTTTCATTCCACAACGCATCCAGTTTTATGGGCTGTTTGAAGAGATAAAATTGTTTTCTCTGAAACAAGTATTGGATGGTTCTTGTTTTGCCTGAATGTGGATCACCAACAATGACAAATAATTTCCGTGGGTTAAAATTCATCTTCAAAAAAACACGGAAAACTTCAAAAAATTGTTAATCAATTGTGAACAGACTATACTTTTTCTGCCAGCCATGCAATTAATTGCGCACACGGTAACAGCAACAGCTGTGCAAGCAAAGTTCCGGCGATACGGGCAATTACCATATAGGAAACAAATCTCCTGAAAACCCCTTCTGAGAGCTTACCCAATACCACATCATCCGTAAGGATAGATAAATGCGGATCTATAAACAATACCATTAATACCGTGGCCAAACCGTTTATAACACCGGATAAATTACTGGCGGTTGTTCTGTACTCCGGGTTCAGATACGCGGCATAAACGCACGATAAAACAGAAATCGTTATGATAGCACTGGCCAACACATTGTAAATAAAAATACGCCAGGGAATATCCCTGTGAGCCGGCAATTCCAGAAACTGCTCCTTTGTTGGCATCCGCATACTTTCTTTCATAAACTGCATACCAGCGCCGGATAAGCCAACATAAAATAACCTGGGAATAGATTTATGCACACTAAAATGTGACACCGCTTTAGATAGCAAACGCTGAAAGGTGGGGATCAGCAATGCGCCAAGTATGGCACCAATTGTGCACGACAGGATAATATACCTGAATATCCCTGTATTGGAAGAAACCCCGTGTTTCAGATCCTGCTCTACTGTTTTAGCCAGTAACGGCGCCTGCAAAGTATTGGCGGTGCGGGATAAAAGAACGAGGATATTAAATAAAGAAAAAGTAATGGCAATTCTGCCGGTTTTCACACCCACCAACCTCACCGCATAGGATAAAGTTGTCATCCCGTTAATAAACATCGTAAGCACAAGTACAATGATAATCTGCGTGGCCATTTTAGTAATTCTTTAAACAATTACTAAAATAAACATTATTCTGTTCTCAGGCTCTTTACAGGGTTAATAGCCACTACCCGGTGGGTCATCCCTACAATGATCCCCACCACCAGTATTGCCAGGGTAAAACCCACCACCAGGAAAGGTGATAAGCCGATGTTGATCCGGTAGGCATAATCCATCAGCCAGCCATGTAAGAGATACCACGATAACGGCCAGGCAATGATATTGGAGACAACAATGATTCCTGAAAATTCTTTTATAAAAAGCAGCAGTATATTTAAGCCCGATGCACCGAGTACTTTTCTTATTCCCATCTCCTTATTCCGTTTTGCAATACTCATAGTAACAATTCCCAGTACTCCCAGCAACACAATCATCAGCGATACTACTGTAGCCGCTTTTGCAGCCTTCTGCATCTGTGTTTCGGTATCATACAGCTGTGCTATGCTGTCGTCCAGAAATTTGAAATCAAAAGGAGCATCAGGGAAAACCTGCTGCCATTTGCGTTGCAGTGCTGCTATTTGTGCAGCTGTATTTCCCGCGTTAAAGCGGAACGATAAATACCGGTATATATTCGCACCCCGCACAGGTTGAAAATAAACCGGGGTAATAGCGTCATGCAGGGTCCCAAAATGAAAATCGCGGGTAACGCCACTCACATGCAGCACCGGGCTAAAATTATGCAACCGCAGCGGCTTATTGATGGCATCTTCAGCACTCTTCCAACCCAATGCCTTTACGGCAGCTTCATTGATAACAATTTTTGCAGAGTCTCCCGGAGTACCGCTGTAAAAATTCCCCGCATCCAGTTTGATATCGTAGGTGGCCAGGTAACGCTCATCTGTAATAAGCGATACTGCTGAAATAGCAGAGCTGGAATCATTTTCCGGCCTGTAAATCCTGCTGGCTCCGCTGGCTGCTCCATCCGGGATTACATAAGCAAAGGTGGCGTCCTTTATTTCCGGCATGGCGCGAAACTCATCCCTCATACGTTCCATATGCGCTACACCGGCCGTGGTCCAGTCGCGCGGCACCGCTGCTGTTACCACCTTCTCCTTGTTATATCCAAGATCTGAATTGAAAAAGAAAGCCACCTGCCGGTCTATTACAATCGCGGCAATAAACACCACGATAGCCGTTACAAATTGCACCGTTATGAGCGACCGCCTGAATAATAATTTCTCCTTAACATCCTTCAGCTTTCCCTTCAATGCCGTTACAGAAGGCTGCGCAGACAATACAAACGCAGGATAAATCCCTGCGAGTAAGCCGGTAAACAGGATAACGATCAATGGCAACACGGCAAACCTGGCAGGAAAAGCAGATAGCGCGGGAATATCTTTCCCGATCACCTCACCAAATAATGGTCTTAATATAAAATATAAACCCAGCGATACTATAAAAGAAAAAGTAACGATCAGCACTGACTCAATGATAAACTGAAGCACCAACTGCAGCCGCTTTCCTCCCATCGCTTTTCGTACACCTATTTCCTTTAGCCTTGTTAATGAATTACCTATAGAAATGTTTACAAAATTTATAATCGCCATCAACAGGATAAATAATGCCACTGAGGAAAAGACAGCAATCATTTTTCCCGCCAGCCCTTTATTCATCATGAGATACCAGTTTTTCAAAGCCACCGGTGTTACCTCCAGCGTACGTTGAATCTCTGCAGTTGTATTGGTAGCTAACAATGTTTTTATCGGACCCCGCAGCTGTTCGGCAGTAACACCTGGTCTCAGCAATACATAACCCACAATATTGGGCGACAACCAGCTGGTAAATCCAAACTCCCTTCCGAAATAGCGGATACTGGCCGGTGAAAGGAATATCTCATTACCTGGTTTAAAAAAATTAGTGATGGTGTTAAAAGGCAGATCTTTTATTACTGCCGTCACTTCAAAATTATCATTCCTGCCATCGAAAGACTGTATCCTGAGTAACTTCCCTACTACATCCGTTTGGCCAAAATACTGCTTTGCTTTTTTCTCCGTGAGTACCACTGCATTAGGCTTATCCATTGCTGTACGCGGGTCGCCATAGGCAACCGGGAAATTAAACATCTCAAAAAAAGTAGAATCCCCTGGTTGTACACCTTCCCTGAAATGTTTTTCTCCTACTGAAATAACAACATTAATCCCATCATGGGCGTAGGTTTTTTCTATCAATGAAGGATAATTGTCTTGCAATGCTTTTGTTAGTGGTCCTAACGTTGCAAATTCCACCCCGGTTTCCAGGTTTGTCCATTTGCTTCTCAACAGAAAAATGCGATCGCTGTTCTTCACAAAGTGGTTCACCCGGTACTCTCCCCAGGTATACGCACCGATCAATAATACAAAGGTGATCCCGATAGCTAATCCCCAGATATTCACCACAGCAAAAAAACGGTTCTTCGCCATATTTCTCCAGGCAATCAGAAAGTAGTTCTTTATCATAAACGAATGAATAGTGGTTTCTTCTTCCCACGAAAAAAATGCCGGACCTCAACATATTGATGATCAACAGCATTACGAAGAGTTTTTGTCCGCTAGCGGACAATTTTTGTTCGCTTTTGCACGGGAACGCCGCTGTGGGAATGGTGCCTTTCTACGTAAATTATCATGTACACCCTTCCATTTTATTAGTATTTTGTACGCTTATTCTTCGTAGTAAATATATTAGCATGAAAAAACTGCTTTGCATAAGCTTTATATTGTTAACCTATTGGGCATCTGCACAAGAGAAAAATATTCGTATTGCCACCCGCAACATCAGCCTCCTATATGGCATTAACCACGAAGGCCGGTTAATACAACAATACTTCGGGCAACAATTACAGCCAACCGCCGCCGACACCCTGGCACAGGGAAAACAGGAAGCCTATGTAACCGCAGGAATGGAAAGCCTGCTGGACCCGGCTATCCGCATCGTTCACAACGACGGAAACCCTTCGCTGGAGCTAAAGTACAATACCCATGCTTCGGTAAAAACAAACGACGATATTACTGCTACTTCCATTACACTAAAAGATCCCGTATACCCGGTAACCGTTATCCTCCATTTTGAAGCATATTACAAAGAAGATATTATCAAAGCATGGACAGAAGTAAAGCATAACGAGAAAAAGCCGGTACAACTAACCACATACGCCTCTTCTATGCTTCACCTGAAAGCAGATAAATACTGGCTAACGCAATTCCACGGCGATTGGGCAAAAGAAGCCGGTATGCAGGAACAATATCTTACCACCGGGATGAAGATCCTCGACAGTAAACTGGGAGTAAGAGCCAACATGCTGCAGTCCCCCCTGTTCCTGCTGTCATTGAATCATCCTGCAGAAGAAGAGAACGGTGAAGTGCTGGCCGGAACATTGGCCTGGACAGGAAATTTCAAATTTGGTTTTGAATTAGATGAACATAATACCCTGCACGTTAATTCCGGGATCAATCCTTACGCGAGCGACTATACGCTAAAACCCAATGAAGTTTTTACCACGCCGGCATTCATCTTCACCCTGTCGGCCAAAGGAACAGGACAGGCCAGCCGGAACTTTCACCACTGGGCGCTCAACTACGGTATCCTCGATGGACATACCCCACGCTTAACCCTGCTCAACAACTGGGAGGCAACCGGGATGGACTTCAACGAACAACGGCTGACCAGTCTTTTCGGCGGTGCTAAAAAACTGGGCGTAGATCTGTTCTTGCTCGACGACGGCTGGTTTGCCAATAAATTTCCCCGTAATGCCGACAACGCAGGCCTGGGCGACTGGGAGCACAATACCACCAAGCTTCCGCACGGATTAGGATACCTCGTACAGGAAGCAGAAAAACAAAACATCAAATTCGGCATATGGCTGGAACCGGAAATGGTAAATCCACAAAGTGAATTGTATACCAAACATCCGGATTGGGTACTTCGCCTGCCAAACCGCGCGGAAAACTACTACCGCAACCAGATGGTGCTGGACCTTACCAACCCGGCTGTACAGGATTTCGTGTATGATGTGGTAGACAAAACCATGTCCGAAAACCCAGGCATCGCCTATATCAAATGGGATTGTAACCGGATGCTAACTAACACCTATTCTCCTCATCTGAAAGAAAAACAATCGCACCTTTTTATTGATTATACCCGCAGCTTATATAAAGTACTCGACAGGGTAAGAGCGAAATATCCTCACCTGCCGATCATGCTTTGCTCCGGTGGTGGCGGCCGCACAGATTATGGCGCCCTGAAATATTTTACGGAATTCTGGCCCAGCGACAACACCGACGGACTGGAAAGAATTTATATCCAATACGGATATTCACACTTCTTCCCGGCCAATACAATAGCAGCGCATGTTACCAACTGGGGAAACCAATCCCTGAAATTCCGCACCGATGTAGCCATGATGGGCAAACTGGGATACGATATCAAGGTGGATGATTTTACAGAGAAAGAATTACAGTTCAGTCGCGATGCCGTAACTACGTATAAGCGTATCAGTGATATAGTGTGGTATGGTAACCTCTACAGGCTTATTTCTCCCTATAAAGAAAACAGGGCCGTATTCCAGTATACCAGCAACGATCAGCAGAAAAGCATCGTTTTCAGCTACCAGATGAACATCGCCAAAAACGACATATTCGCAATGGTGAAACTACAGGGCCTGGATCCTCAAAAACGTTATCGCATCAACGAAATAAATCTCTTCCCCGGAATACGTTCTTCTTATCACTTTGATACGCTCTACAGTGGCGACTTCCTGATGAAAGAAGGTATTCAGCTGGTGCCCGGCAATGGCAGATCACTAAGCAGTAATATCCTCGAAATAACAGCCGAATAAGTACAGTATATTAAATGGGCTGTTTCCAACAATAATGGAAACAGCCCATTTTCTTTTGAGAAAAATGAATCGCAGCTGATTTATTATCTTCAGTACTTCAAACTACAGGGATATGCTTCCTTTCGCCAATATGCCTTACGGTGATGCACCCCGATACTGCTTTCCGCTAACGGAGATCTGTATGTACGCCCTACTGCTTATTTGTGGCTGGCATGCCCTTAAAAAGGGTACAGCGAACATTGCGTGGTTGCTGGGGGCGTTATGTTTCGGATTACTGTTGGAATATGTGAACGTTGCCACCAGCAGCGGTTATGTATATGGGCAGTTCTGGCTTATGTTGGGTAAGGCGCCTCATAATATTCCGTTTTGTATTGGCTCTGGCTGGGCAGTTATTATTTATTCGTCGCGTTTATTTACAGACAATTTTGGACTGCCGGTATGGGCCGCTGCGGCGTTGGACAGCCTGCTGGCTTTGAACATTGATGGAAGTATGGATGTAGTGGCGTATCGCCTGCATATGTGGCACTGGGATTGGGTGGGCAGGGGTTACCCTTCAGAAACACTTACGGGGCAGTGGTTTGGCGTGCCATATGCTAATTTTTATGGCTGGCTGCTGGTAGTCTTTTTTTATTCGCTCTTTGGCCGGTTGCTGGAAAAAGTGGCAGTTAACCGGATATGGAAAGCAGTGTTGCCTTTACTTTCCATTATCCTTTCACAGGCAGCCCTGTGGATATCCTTGTTCCCATTGGCCGATTTACTGAAACAGGCATTTGGCGTCAGCAGCATGCATCGGCTCGTTGTATTAATAATACTACTGGCGCTAATGGTAGCAACCGGCTTTGCCAGGAGAAATAAAATCAGCGATCATTATTTTCCGCTGGCAGCGTGGATTGTGCCATTATGGTTCCACGTGTATTTCCTGGTTTGGTTATTCCTGGGTGGGTTATTCCTGGAAAATAGATGGATGACAGCTTTCTCCCTGTTAAATGCAACAATCGGTATACTGATCCACTTGCCAATGCTGGTAAAAAAACGGCCCGTAACTATTTTAACGAAAACATGTTAATATTAATACCTTGTTTTACAGCTTAAATAACTATTACTGGTGACAACACTGATCGGTTATCTAACAGGTGCTGAATGGCATATTTATATCAAAATAGGCAGTATTGTCTTACTGATCCTTATTTTTATTGGTTTGATTGCCACTATTCTGCTTGAAAACCGCAACCCGGTAAAAGCTATTGGTTATATCCTGGTGCTGATATTTATTCCGGTGGTTGGTTTGATTGTTTACTACTACCTGGGACGTGATTTGCGCAAAAGAAGACGGTTTACCCTGAAAGGCAGTAAAGATGAGGTGTTATTTTCCAGGTACTGGGAGTCCCAGAAACCGCTGATAGAACAAATGCAGGTAGAACTGCGGCGACTGGCAGGAAATAAACAGGAGATTTCTGCCATGCTGCTCAATACCAGGCAGTCTATCCTCAGTAAAAATAACCGTGTACAACTACTGATTAACGGGGAAGAAAAATTCCCGGCGGTTTTCAGTGCCCTGCGTGCAGCGAAACACCATATTCATATCGAATACTACATGATTTCAGCAGATGATGTAGGCAATGAAGTAACAAACATCCTGATCGAAAAATTAAACCAGGGTGTACAGGTGCGCTTCCTATACGATGATATGGGCAGCGACCGGATCGGGGATATTCCAGAACGATTAAAAGCACATGGCGCCAGCGTATACCCTTTTTCCCCCGTACTGGTAGATTTTTATCTGAATGCCAATTATAGGAATCACCGTAAAATTATTGTGGTAGATGGCACGGTTGGTTTTGTTGGTGGCATCAATCTCGATGAACGATACATCAACAATGGCAAGCATCCTGTTTTCTGGCGGGACACCCATCTGAAAATTGAAGGCGATGCGGTGAACATCCTGCAGCTGCAGTTTCTGATGAGCTACCGTTATTGCAGCAAAGAAGTATTCCCTTTTGCAGAACCGTTCTTTCGCCGGTCTGATCTGACGGGTACCTGTTTTGTGGATATTGTTGCAAGCGGTCCCGATTCAGAATGGCCGGTGGCTATGCAAAGTATTCTCATGGCTATAAACATTGCCAAGAGAAGGATCAGGATTACTAACCCTTATTTTATTCCTACAGAAGAGCTGCTCACAGCCTTGCAAATGGCGGCGCTGGCCGGTAAAGACGTACAGCTGATACTTCCGCTGAAAGGTGATTCCTATATTGTACAACATGCGGCACTCTCCTACCTGAAACCATTATTGGCGGCTGGGGTAAGGATATTTTTCTATACCCACGGTTTTATCCATGCAAAAACGATGGTGATAGACGATAATCTTGCCTGGGTAAGCTCCGTTAATTTCGACAACCGTAGCTTTTACCTGAATTGTGAAATAGGCGCTTTGATCTATGACAATGAGGTGGCTACCCGCTTGAATAAAGTGTTTGAAGACGACCTTTTATATTCCGTTCCTGTACAGGAAACCCGCTGGAACAGGCGCAATCTTGTAAAAAAGTTTATGGACGCTGTGTGTCGTCTTCTTACTCCGCTGTTATAAGCCCTAATCTTTGTCTTCTTCCTGGTCGAGGAACTCACCATTGTCTTCTTCCAGATCTTCGTGCCTGTCGCCTCCTATGCTGTAAATATTGTTTTCCTCATCTTCCTCCCCAATGGCTTCTGCTTCATCGTCCAGTTCTGCACCTGGAATATCAAGGTCATCTCCTACTTTATCCTGGCGCCAGGTTTCTTCCTGTTCATCATTTTCCCTGGACTTCTTTTTATCCGGCGGTAATTCACTGTTTCTGCGGAAAGAGCCGGTTACCTCGTTGATATCCAGGTCTACTTCTTTATCCCGGTTCTTTTTGTTCATGATATCTTCGCTGGCAGGATATTCCGGGTATCCCGGAAATTGATCTTCCTCTTTTTTGGGCAGTTGCTGGTCTTCTTTGTTGATTTTATTTTTCTTGTTGCTCATAATCAAACCTTTTATTGAATAGAAAAGCAGAAAATGCCTTGCCACATAAAGCAGCAGGCATTATATCATGAAGATAACAAAGCAGGGGAATGTTTGTTTACAGGATTGATCAGCGTTTTTTTCCTACCAGGTTTAACTGCAGTGATAAGCCGGCAGAGTACAGCTTCACCTGTCCCAATCCTACCCCATGCAGGGGAATTTTTGCATACGGTTGTACCCCAACAATTAACCTTCTTCCCGCGGGATGCTGGTAAAGGGCGCCTACATTCAGGATGGCGAGATAGTGCTGGTTTTCATTTTCCACCGTTCTTTCCTTTTCAGGAGAGTACTTGTAGATATACTGATATTTTTCTTTCAGCATAATATAGTTGGAAATACCCAGTGTGGCACTCACCGTATTATTTTTTACCTGTAAGAAGGTATAATTTATATTCACCGGTATATCAAGCACATCACAATTTGCATTCACTTTCACAAGATCATACGGATTGGTGTAGTTGGGATTTTTATAATCGCTGCTCGTAGCGCCGTATAACTTTTTACTGTATACCACTCCACTTGTAACAAACCAATGCCTGTTAAAATAATAGTGCGCCAGTACGCCGGCATTAAAACCGATATTTCCATAATTAAACGAAGGTGCAACATTCAGATCTGGTCCAAATGTTACACCGACATAAAGTCCTTTTGAATTAATCTTTCGTCGTACAACTTTTTTGTCCTGATCCGGCTGTATCTCATTGTTTACCGGTATTTCACCGGGCATTCCTATTTTCGTATATACGTTAAAGTTATTAGCGTTCTTTGTTTTCAGCAAATCGAAGACGGCGTGTTTTACGGGAGGGAGTATGCCTTCGTTATTATCCGTTTCTTTTCCTGATTCAGCAGGAATATCTGGTATCGTTCTTTTTTCCGGTATATATTGATCTATTGTTTTATTTGCCTTCGGCAGATAGGTACCTGCTGTCGAAGAGGTTTGCTGGCGGCCGGTGTTTACGGCTGTCGCATTTGTTTTTGGCAGATGAATTCCTGATGAGCTTACCGTTTGCTGTTGGGAGGAATTTCCTGTTGCGGTATTCGTATCAGGCAGCTGTTTTCTTGAGGATACGTTATTTCCCTGCTGTGTTTTAGTTTTTGTAGAAGTTGTTATTTCCCGCAAATGAACCGCATTACTATCCGGAGCGGCGAGGCGCTGTCCGTCAGTTATAACGGCATGCTGTTCCTGCGGGGAAGCTAGAGTTGCACGTGAAACAGCTTTATCCGTAGCTGATGGTTGCATGATCCACCAGCCTAAGCCGCCCAGAACGGGCAATAATAACAGCCACCACCAGCCGGGCGGGCGTTTATTATTATCGCCTGCATCCAGCTTTGATTCCATTTTTTTCCAGGCATCCTGGTCAAAAGGAATATCAGCTTCATTCAGCTTGTTACGGATACTATTTTCAAATGCGTCATTCATTTTTGTATAAGGGCATATTTATGTCTATTCCATCAGTAGTACTCATGGATGCTTTAATAATTCTGTCTTTCAGTATTTTCTTTGCTTTGAATAAATTTGATTTGGAAGTTCCTTCTGAGATTCGCAACATACCTGCTATTTCCTGGTGCTGGAAACCTTCCATCACGTACAGGTTGAAAACAGTTCTGTAAGCCGGAGGCAAAGCCTGAACATGCTTTAGCAATTCATCATAGGATAGTTTATCAATTATTTTTTCATCTGTTCCTGGTTCTGGTACCTGGTTGATATCATCAGTAAAAACCAGTTTCTTTTTACCTCTTAAAAAATCGATGGAGGTATTTACCATAATTTTTGCCAGCCATGTTTTAAATTGCCGGGAGGTATCGAATGTTTCAATGTGTTGGAATATTTTAAGGAATCCGTCATTCATGATTTCAACTGCCTCATCTCTGTTTTGTGCATATCGCAAACAAATGCTGAGTCCATATCCGAAAAAATTCCGGTATAACGCTTCCTGACTGCTGCGTTCTTTTCTGCAGCAACCGGCAATCAGTTCATTAATATTATTCAGCTCGTGCACAAAAATATTCTTGCCTGCTTATTTTGGTATTAGGTGCGTTATTATTTTCTTATCGGGAAATGATTGTTTAAATAAAACTCCAAACTGAAGATAGATACGGTTGGAAATAGAAAAAGGTTGCTTTCGCTACAAAAATAAACTTTTCCTCAAAAAACGCATTTTCAGCCTCTTTTATCCCCTCTTGCCCTTTTTTAACACTTATATCCGCCTCAATAGAGATGATTAAAATTTACCCCGTTTCTGAAGGTCGATTTTCGGTCATTTTTGCCATTTTTTTTTGTTTGTGCCCGTTAAAAATAAAAAGCGAGCAAATTGTAAAAACAACTTTGCCCGCTTTTATAAAACCTTTTTATTTTCTATCGTCCCATATAAACCATCAGGATTTGTACATCACTTGGATTAACTCCACTTATACGACTTGCCTGACCTAAAGTATGAGGACGGATTTTATTAAATTTCTGTCTTGCTTCATTTGACAACGAAACCAGTTTAGCATAATCGAAATTGGAAGGTATTACGAGATCTTCCAATTGACTCATTTTCTGAACCAGTTCATTTTCTTTTTCAATGTATACATCATACTTAATCTGGATTTCTGCCTGTTCCAGGATATCCTTACTAAATCCTGAGAGTGCCTGTCCTATTTTTTCCACATGGTCTTTCATGGCAAAAATGTCGAGTCCCGGGCGTAACAAAATCTGATGTGCTTTCTGTTTCTGCATTAACGGAGCGGAGGATTTCTCTGCCAGTAGTCCGCCGATTTCATCTGGTTCTATTGATAATTCTTTCAGGATACGTTTTATCTGTTCAACGCCTTGTCTTTTTTCCTGCACTTTCTGCATTCTTTCTTCAGATGCCAATCCCATTTTATAGCTCCTTTCTGTTAAGCGGAGATCAGCATTGTCCTGGCGTAACAGAGTTCTGAATTCTGCCCTGGAGGTAAACATGCGGTATGGCTCTTCGGTACCTTTATTGATCAAATCATCAATCAGCACTCCAATATATGCTTCACTCCTTTTCAATATGAAAGGCGCCTCTTCCCGGGCCTTCAGGTGTGCATTTATCCCCGCCATAATACCCTGGCATGCAGCTTCCTCGTATCCGGTAGTGCCGTTAATCTGGCCTGCAAAGAAGAGGTTTTGAACCTGCTTTGTTTCCAGGGAAAACTGGAGCTGTGTTGGCGGAAAGAAATCGTATTCAATGGCATATCCGGGGCGGAACATCCGGCAGTTTTCAAATCCTGGTACCAGGCGAAGTGCTTTCATTTGCACATCTTCCGGCAAAGAGGTAGAGAACCCGTTTACATATATTTCCACGGTGTCCCAACCTTCCGGTTCTACAAATAACTGGTGGCGTTCTCTTTCCGCGAAGCGGTTAATTTTATCTTCAATGCTTGGGCAGTACCGGGGGCCTGTTCCCTGAATACGTCCCTGGAACATGGGCGATCTGTCGAAACCTGTACGCAGCATTTCATGCACAGCATCACTGGTATAAGTGATCCAGCAACTCCTTTGTTGCGCCGGTTTAATTTTTTCGACATCCAGGTAAGAGAATCCTACAATTTCTTCATCCCCTTTCTGTTCCTCCATTTTGGAATAATCGAGGCTCCTTCCATCAATACGCGGAGGTGTGCCTGTTTTCAAACGGTCGCTTTCAAAACCCAGGGAAACGAGTTGTTCAGTAATCCCGGTAGCAGCCTTCTCTGCTACCCTGCCGCCGCCAAATTGTTTATCCCCGATATGAATTACACCGTTGAGGAATGTTCCGTTGGTGAGTACCACCGCCTTCGCCTGAATTTCATGCCCTAATCCGGTGATAACACCGTGGCATCTTCCATCCTTCACTAAAAGACCTTTTACCATATCCTGGTAGAAGTCCACATTCGGTGTTTTTTCCAGTGCTTCCCTCCATTTTGCAGCGAAAAGCATGCGGTCATTCTGTGTACGGGGGCTCCACATTGCAGGACCTTTTGAACGGTTGAGCATACGGAACTGGATCATAGATTGATCCGTTACTATTCCGGAATATCCTCCGAGGGCATCGATCTCTCTTACAATTTGTCCTTTGGCAATGCCACCCATAGCCGGGTTACAGCTCATTTGAGCT
Organism: Chitinophaga sp. G7 BAM 1005; assembly: GCF_057126945.1. Lineage (NCBI taxonomy): Bacteria > Pseudomonadati > Bacteroidota > Chitinophagia > Chitinophagales > Chitinophagaceae > Chitinophaga > Chitinophaga sp. G7 BAM 1005. The sequence continues at coordinate 6,960,273 of NZ_CP181478.1, forward strand.
ATGGTTTGCATATTCATGGTTACCAATAAAACTTTGGACCCCATATTGGCAGCAGCGGCAGCGGCCTCACAACCAGCATGTCCTGCGCCTACAACAATGATATCGTATGATGGAAACATAATAACTTTAGAAAGTGCAAAATTACGTAGAAGAAAGGAGAATGTGGTTGCCAATGTGGAATGTTCCACGTGGAACATCGGTAAGAAAGATTTAAGTGTCTCGGCTTTTGCAACGGTCGCATATACTGCTCTCCGGAGAGTGAATGTTCCACGTGGAACATTTATTATAAATGCCAGTATGACTTCCTCATCTGATACCCCGTCCTGATCCAAATGGATTCCCGAAATTTCAGGATATCATGCTCATATGAACCAGGCTTCTTCTAAAAACTCATACTTAACGCCAAGAAATATTGTGGTAAATTTGATTCCTTCCTTCCATAAATTTATTCCCTCCCCTAACTTTCCTACAAGTCGTTTTCCTGAAGTAGTTTCTTTCATGGAAATAAATTGATAATAATCACTATTCTGACGTCTGTTCTTTTCTGTTATGAAGAGACCCAAACTCCCTGAATAGAAATTGCTCCCGGCTTACAACAGATGGCACCTCTTTGGAGATTTTCACTTCCTCTAACAGTAAGACCGAAAAATCCTTCAGTTTCTCTATGTCTCTGCATTATAAATACCTGGTGGCATCCGGAAACTGCACCCTAAGCCTATTTTTTCTCCTCATAAAAATACGCTCTATAAAAGCCACAAGTCATAAATATGCTCTTGTGGCTACGGCCAACAAAATTGCCATCATTTATTAAAAGATGCTAAGTCAGAAACAAGAGTTTAATCCGGTTGATTTGAAAACCTACCAGGAAAAGTATAAAACAGCCAAAATTGCATATTTGGAAAGAAAACTGCAGCAATTAAAGGAGGCGCATAATTAAGTTATATAGGAGACAGAGTGTATTGGGAGTGTATGAGAAGTGTATCATGAGTGTATCATGAGTGTATGAGGAATGTATGGGGAGTGTATGGGAACTATATAAGGACCGTATAGAAACTATATAGGGAATACGACGCATACACGAGTCCTAAGTACCGGATAAGTATGCGAGATGTATGCGAGATGTAACAATACTATTACCCCGGATATACTATTACCCAGGAGTGTTAAGATAACTGTGTAAAGGCCAAAGATAATATGTAGAGGCTGCTGTAGCAGCTTACAGTAGTCTCTAATTAAAATCTTACCTTTAAACTAATCAGTTATCTTATAGACAAGCTACAGCAGGCCATTGAAGAAGAACTGGCCAACCGTTTAAAAAGCGGCAAAATTAAATCCAGTAAAGATCTCTCCGATCTTTTCCATGAAATGTACCGCCTGGGCATCCAGGAGATGCTTAAAGCCGAAATGGACGAACATCTTGGTTATGAAAAACATGCTCCTGAAGGAGTCGAGCACGTCAACAGCCGAAATGGTTACGGCAAGAAAAAAGTCAAGTCCAATCTGGGTGAAATTCCCTTAGAAGTTCCAAGAGACAGAGATGGCAGCTTTGAACCTCAGTTAGTACCGAAGCGAAGTCGGGTAATGGCTGAAATAGAAGATAATGTCTTGAGTTTATATACTCATGGCATGACAGTTCGTGATATTGAAAGTCACGTTCGGCAGCTATATGGAGTAGAAATGAGTGAGGCAACTATCTCTCACATCACAGACCGGGTAATCGATCATATTGAGCAATGGAAGAACAGAAGGCTGGAACGGGTGTATATGATTGTCTGGATGGACGCAATAATATTCAAGGTACGTCAGGATGGCAAGGTGATAGATAAGGCCGTTCAGATAGCTATAGGCCTTAACAACAGTGGTTATAAAGAGGTGCTGGGGATGTGGATTTGCCAGAATGAAAGTGCTGCTTTCTGGATGAATGTATTGACTAATCTGAAGGCCCGTGGAGTTGAAGATATTTTGATCACCAGTACTGATAATCTAAAGGGTTTTGTGGAAGCGATTAAATCTGTGTACCCTCAGACAAAAACTCAAATCTGCATAGTTCATCAATTAAGAAACTCATTAAAATTTGTTGTTTGGAAAGACAAGAGGGACGCTGCCATTGCTTTACGCCAGATATACAGTGCTCCCGATGCTGATATAGCATTGACAGAATTACAGCATTTTGAAGACCAATGGGGCTCTAAGTATCCCTACATAGTCAAATCCTGGCGCAGCAACTGGGACCATCTCTCGACCTTTTTTGACTTCCCTTTACAGATCCGTAAGATCATTTATACGACTAATCTGATCGAAAACGTGAATCGGGGAATCCGAAAATACACCAAGGCCAGGAGCATTTTGCCTGGGGACCAAGCCGTCGAAAAAGTGGTCTATCTCAGCCTGATGCAAGCTCAAAAAAAATGGACCATGCCTCAAAGAGACTGGCCCATTATGTTAATACAGTTTATAAATATTTTTGGTCAAGACCGATGCAACTTACAGCTATGAACAGGATATACAGTTTACACAGTTATCTTAACACTCCCTATTACCCCGGATATAAATTCAGCCCTGTTATCACCCCCGTCTCTTAAATCAACTATCCCTAAAAAAGAAATGTTCCACGTGGAACATCCTCAGGCTATCTTACTACCAAAATACTTTACCAGGTACTCATCTTCCTTACTTCTCATCAGAACGGCATCCTTTTTACTTTTGTCCTTGAAGCCACATAGATGTAACGCGCCGTGAAAGATAACCCTATGCAGCTCCTGTGATACTGGCACCTTAAATTTATCTGCATTTTCTAACACCCTATCCACGCTAATATATATCTCACCTTCCGTAACAGCCGGATCCTCCCCCATCTCAAAAGTCACTATATCCGTGTACGTATCGTGTTGCAAAAACTGCTTATTAATATCCAGCAGGTAAGCATCCGAACAGAAAACATAAAGTAAACTCCGTAAACCCTGTCCTTCCGCAGAAAAAAGATCGCTTAAAAACAATTTCAATCTCCTCTTTTCCTTTAAATAATCCTTCACCTCATGCAATGTAAACTGAATAGCCATCTATAATCAAAAAATTTTATGTGGATGTAAAAGTAAAGTGAAATTTTGGATTGGATGACCTTTCTTTTTGCATATTGCCCATACAGAGGTAACTTTGCTTATCATTCATAAGTATGCACCCCCATTGTACTGGTACAAAGTTTAAACAGATTAACAAGCAGGAAATGAAAAAAGGCATTATAAAATTATCGTCCCTCTCAACAGGAAAAAGTGCGGTAATTATAGAATTTGCGAAAGACGATCTTCATATTAAACTGATGGAAATGGGCTGCGTACCAGGTGAAACAGTAAAAATTGAAAAAATTGCTCCCTTAGGAGATCCAATTTCAATTATGGTGGCTGGTTATAACTTGTCGCTTAGAAAAACAGAAGCAGATCATATTTGGGTAGAGGAAATTTAGTTTTCCTCTATTTTTTATCCCAAAAAAACCAAGAAAATTTTATAAAAAAAGAGCGTTTTTTCCAAAAAACACACTTTTAGCCCCACTTTTCCACACATTTTCGGAATTCTCCTATCCTTCAAAAGAAATTTTGACAGGATCACCTCACTTATCAACCAATTCTCCAAAGCCATCCTTTTTCATACTTCCAGGAGCATTCGTCCACTGATTTTACCACTGATTTATTAATAAATTTTCTCTTTTCCTCTCCTTTCCCCTATTTCCTGTCGCCAAATCTTCCTATAAAATCTTCTTCCAACATCCACTTTACAACAAATTCCGCTTTAGATATCAAAAAAATGAACGTATTCTTAATGCGTTTCTATAAATTTTTCCGGCGTTCCCCTACAGAATCTAAGAAAATGTAAATCTCAGCGCATTGACAAGGCGCTTACAACTTAACACACGTCTACATTTATCCGGCATAATGAAAAATGTTCGATTCTCAGCGCATACCCAATGAGGTGAGCATCCATCCATCCAGGAAAAAGCTGAGTATCTCTATAAAAAACAAAAAAATTCAATTGTCAGGCCCCTCATCAACCGCTGAGATGTGCTCCAAAAATGTGATCCCAGGATAAATCCACAAACCTTTCTGAATATTAAATTCTCACGCCCTTACCTAAACGCTGACAATCGTCTGAAATATTTCCCCTGTACTCATAAAAGATAAAAAGATAAATATTCAATTCTCAGCACACTAACAGTGACGTTAGGTTGCACCATAATCCGGAGAAGCAGGAACCATTGCGCAACGAAGTTAAATATCCAATTCTCAGCGCATTGACAACACGCTGAGAATTGAATGAAATCCGGCGCGTCGGGGATAGCCCAATCAACACCTTATTCTCAGCAAACTACAAGTCCACTGAGAATTGAATGAAAACTAAAATTCCGGGGGAACCCCAGTAAAAAAGAAAATAATCAATCCTCATAGCCTTCTTTAAAAATCATTTGGTTGACCTGTTGGAAAGCATGCGCTTGCCTCAAAAAAGATCAGAAGAGATCTACAAACAACCAGAAAACCAAGCCGACAAAAGGGAGAAAAAGCCATTCCCAAATTATTTGTGAAAAAATAAAGGGCTCGAGAATGTGACGAAAATGGAAAGCACGGGGAAACCCCATCGTCACAAAAAATATTGAATTGTCAACGTCCTTAAAAAATAACTACTGAGACTTCCCTGGAAGAAAATTCCACACGCTATTGCGTGATAAAAAAGAAATATCGCATTCTCACGCCAATATCAGCGCGCTGAGAATTAAATATTCATTCAAATCCTTCGTTTACCCAATGCCGATTATTTTTTTTCAATTCTCAGGGCACTAAAAAACAATTTCAAGGGGTTTTTAACATCAAAAAATATCAGGCCGTGCTGGCTTTTACGAAGAATGATACAGCTATGCTGCGGATATGAGTTTCTCACGGCCTTCGTAACGCGCTGAGAATTAACCGGTTCGTACCTAAACACGAAGGCCGTGAGAATATTAAATTCTCACGGCCTTCTGTAAACAATTAACTTCCTATATGTAAAAAGTGAAATCTAAATAACAGTGTAAATCAACATGTTATATTAAAGCCCAGCCTGTGCACTAATTTCCAACATGCGTTCAATTGGCTTTTTAGCGGCTATTCTCAGGCTTTCTTCCATTGTAATTTCCGGCTGTTCGTACTCCATGCACAAATACAATTTTTCAAGCGTATTCAATTTCATGTGTGGACAGTCGTTGCAAGCGCACGCATTATTGGGTGGAGCGGGAATAAATGTTTTACCGGGATTCTCTTTCTGCATCTGGTGCAGTATGCCGGTTTCAGTAACAACGATATATTCCTGCGCATCATCCTTTTGGCTAAACTTCAGTAAACCGGTAGTGGATCCGATGTAGTCCGCAATGGCCAGAACTGCAGGTTCACATTCCGGGTGGGCGATCACTTTGGCTTTGGGATGGCGAATCTTCAGTTTCGTGATCTTCTCCAGGGAGAAAATCTCATGTACCATGCAGGCGCCATTCCATAAAACCATGTCTCTACCCGTTTTTTTGATCAGATAGGCCCCTAAATTCCTGTCGGGGGCAAATATGATCGGCTGGTTGCGGGGAACGCTTTCGATGATTTTCTCGGCATTGGAGCTCGTGCAAATGATATCGCTGAGCGCTTTGATACCTGCAGAGCAGTTGATATACGAAATCACGATATGGTCCGGATAACGGTCCCGGAACTTCTTAAACAGCTCCGGAGGGGCACTATCGGCCAGGGAACAACCCGCCTTCAGGTCGGGTAACAGCACTTTCTTCCGGGGACTGAGAATTTTTGCGGTTTCAGCCATAAAATGTACGCCTGCAAAAACAATCATGTCAGCATCAGTTTTGGCGGCCTGCTGACTGAGGCCCAAACTGTCTCCGATGTAATCTGCGATATCCTGAATATCGGGTTCCTGGTAATAGTGTGCCAGGACGATAGCGTTTTTCTTCTTTTTCAAATTTTCTATCGCTTCAAACAAATCCAGGGAGGGATCGACTGATATATCCAAAAATCCGTTGCGTTGCAAATTTTTTTTCGCGTCAGCGATTTCCATAATCATAGCTATATACTTCTTTAAATATTTAAAAGAAAAGCCCACTACTATTAGGGCTGTGAATATGTGGAAATTTAATTTCCGGCTCACGTACAAATGTAGTTGTTATTCCTTTTTATTACGCTTTCCACACGAAATTAACATGCCATTTCCGCGCCAATACTGGCTTTTCCTACTTTCATCCACATACGTGGATATCCTCTCTGGTGAAAATCTTTTTCGTCAACCGTGTATTAGGAAAATGTTAAAAGAAGGCATTTGCTACCCACATTTCCATGCTTTGATTTTTAAGGGTAAATTTAACCACAATAACAAAATTAGTTTTACCTGTGGACAGAGGCACCTTTTCCCACCTTATTTTGCGTTTTACAGGGGTTTTTACACATCAATTGTGGAAAAGAAACTCCCGGGGATGAAAAATGGTCAAAATGCATACCCGCTTAAATTAGCCCTGTTTTATTCACAATTTTATGTGGATTAGAAAATCTGCTTTTTTAACATTTGTGAATAACCCTTTTTTAGATTCTGACACTTAATTTCGCCGGAATACCTGCTGTAATCAACATTTAAAAATATTTGGCTCGTGGAAAAGAAGAAGTTGTTAATAACCCCGTCATGTGGAAAACCTGTGAATGTTACATAGTCCATAAAAGTGTTATAACCACCTGAAATCCTTTACTGTATTGAGTTTCAGGACAAAAAATACTCTTTTGCAGTTACAGTTTATTTATTCTATTTTTGCTATCCTTAAAAATGTAGACTATATAATATATGTCAGTAATTCAGAAAATCAGGGACAAGTACGCCGTCATGATCGTTGTAGTGATTTGCCTGGCTATTGTTAGTTTCCTGTTGCAGGATGCCTTTTTTGGCAAAAGTTCTCTATCCCGCCGCGATACCAGCGTGGGTAAAGTAAATGGTGAAGATCTCGATTTAGCAGAGTATCAACGTCGTATTCAGGACGCAGAAAACAACGCGCGTCAGCAAATGCCCAATATTGACGAACAAACACGTCAGTATATCCGCGAACAGGTTTGGAACGAGTTTTTGAATGAACAAATTATGCAGGCTCAATACAAAACATTGGGTATCGACGTAACTGAAGCAGAAGTTGTGGACCAAATCAAAGGTAAAAACCCCAACCCGGTAGTTGTGCAACAATTTACCCGTGATGGCCAGTTTGACCGCAATGCGTTGCAACAGGCTATTTCACAGGCAGGCAGCAATCCGCAGATCCGTGAAGGGTTACACCAACTGGAAAGCTATATTGCCAAATACCAGGAGCGTTTGAAATATGTAACCCTTGTTAAACAAGGTATTTACTATCCAAAATGGCTGGCAGAACAACAACAGAAAGATAACAGTCAAACAGCAACGGTATCTTATGTAAGCGTTCCTTATGCTACCATCGCCGATTCTACTATTAAGGTAACAGACGCGGAACTCGATCGTTTTATCCAGGATCACAAGCAACTGTTTAAAGTAGAAGAATCCCGTAAAATAGAATATGTATCCTTTGATGCGATCCCTTCTGCCGCCGATTCAGCTGCTGCTATCCAGCAGATTATGGCAATGAAGCTGGAGCTGGATACCACAAAAGAAAATATTGCAGGGTTTATTAACCGCAATTCAGATATTAAATATTACGACGGATATATTTCCAGAAACGAAGCAAAAGTTCCTATGAAAGATTCTATCGTGAATCTGCCGGTAGGAACCGTTTTCGGACCATACTACGATAATAACCTGATCGTTTTTGCGAAAATGGTGGATCGTAAAAATATGCCCGACAGCGTAAAAGTTCGTCACATCCTCATCGCCTCCGGCGCCCAGGGTGGTTTACCGGACTCTATTGCTAAAAAACGTGCAGATAGCCTGGAGCTGGCTGTAAAAGGCGGCGCCGACTTTAAAGCGCTCGTTGATCAGTTCTCTGATGACCCGGGAAGTAAACAAACCGGTGGTGAATATGAGCTGACTCCATCTTCTCAATTTGTGCCTGAATTCAAAGACTTCGCTTTCGATGGTTCTAAAGGCCAGGTAAAAGTGGTAAAGACGCAGTTTGGTTATCATGTTATTGAAATCCTGGATCAGAAAAATATTGGTCCGGCTATTAAAGTAGCTTATCTCGGTAAGTCTGTAGAAGCCAGCAAAGAAACCAATAACAACGCCTTTAGCGCTGCCAGCGGTTTCGCCGGTAAAAGCGGCAATGCTGCAGCTTTTGAGAAAACAGTACAACAGGAAAAGCTGAATAAAAGAATCGCTGATAATGTGCGTCCAATGGATTTCGTGATCCCTGGCATCGGACAATCACGCGAACTGGTGCGCTGGGCTTACGAATCCAAACAAGGTGATGTAAGCAAAGTATTCACCTTCGATGATAAATACGTAGTGGCCGTTTTAACCAATGTACGTAAAGAAGGTACTGCTCCGCTCGCAGATGTTAGACCTCAGGTAGAAGCTGAAGTTAAGAAACATAAGAAAGCAGAGCAGATCATAGCTAAACTGCAAACCCCGGCTTCGCTGGATGCTGCAGCAAAAGCAACCAACCAACCGGTGCTGAATGCAGAAGGCGTTTCTTTCGCTACTCCGTTCATCGCTTCCCTGGGCTTTGAGCCACGTGTTGCCGGTGCATCTTTCAATAAGAAATGGGGTACTGCAACAGTATCCGCTCCAATTGAAGGAAATGCAGGTGTATATGTGGTTAAGGTAGATAGCTTCCAGCCGTCTGGTCAACCGGCTCAGGATATCGCTTCCCAACAGGCAGCTTACGAACAGGGTATTAAATCCATGCTGGATCAGCAATTGTTTGAAGTGTTGAAAAAGAAAAGCGATGTGAAGGATACCCGGGGTAAATTCTTCTAAACCACTACATTTTTTACTGACATAAGAAAAGGGAAGCACTACTGCTTCCCTTTTTGTTCCTCCTTCCTTCCCCCTTTCTCCCCTTATTCCTATTCCTGCGCCGATATTCGTAAATTTGTATTCTTAAATAGGGCTAAAATGGAAGAAATCATAAATAAAGTAGCGCAGAGTGGACTGGAAACCATTGATCTGGAACAGTTTTACCCAAAGGGAGAAATTGTTGTTTTTGATATGAAGGATTACCTGTTTATGGGACTTATCCTGAAGGAAAAGGATTTCCGGGCGGCGATGCAGTTGCACGATTGGGAACAGTACCGTGGAAAAAATGTAGGGTTAATATGCTCCGCGGATGCCGTTATTCCTTTATGGGCTTATATGCTGGTAATGACCAACCTGGAGCCTGTAGCGGCCTATGCAGCTTTCGGCAACGCTGAATTTATACATAATACATTGTATCTCAGGAACCTGGGAGAAATTGACCTTTCCGCTTTTACTGACAAAAGGATTGTTATTAAAGGATGTGGTGACAAACGGGTGGGAGAAATTGCCTATGCGGAAATTACCCGGCTGTTGCGCCCGGTAGTAAAGAGTATCATGTATGGAGAGCCCTGCTCTACTGTACCCGTATATAAGAAGAAGAGCTAAAACCAGCCTCTTTTCCGGAATATCATTATCATCAGCACCAATAATATGCCCATGCCTCCCAGGGTATAGTAATAACCGTTGGTAGATGCCAGTTCAGGCATGTTGTGAAAATTCATTCCATATATACCAGCGAGCAGTGTTGGCGGCGCCATTAACGTAGTAACCACCGCCAACACTTTCATGATTTCGTTCATCTTCAGGTTCAGCTGTGTATGATACATCTCCTGTAAATTCAACACCATATCCCGGTAGTTATCTGCCAGATCATTACATTGAATGATGTGATCGTATATATCCTTATAGTACTTAGTTACTTTATCATCCAGCAGATCACTTTCGCTTTTCAGAAAACCGTTCACCAGTTCTCTTACCGGTGCAATAGCCCGTTTGAACAGGAAAACCTGGCGGCGCAAATAATTAATCCGCGCCAGCGTACGGGTGTTGGGTTGATGTTGAACCAGGTCTTCCATCATTTCAATCCTTTCTCCCAGTTTATCCATCACGATGAAATAATTATCAATAATTACATCCAGTAATGAATAACAGAGATAATCCGCGCCACCATTGCGGATCCTGGATCCCGTTATTAAAAGTTTTGCTCTCACCGGATCAAATACATCCCGTGCGGGGTCTTCCTGGAAAGAGATCACAAAGTTTCTGCCTAATACAATACTCACCTGTTCCAGGTCTATAGAAGAAGTTTCGCTGTTGAAATAAATCATTGGAAGCAAACAAAACATCCGGTCATTGATTTCATCCATCTTTGCCCGTTGCCCTACACTCAAAATATCTTCTTCCAATAATGGGTGGATTATAAACTGTTCACATATGGCATGCACCTCCTCTCTCTTGATACCATCAATGTTGATCCAGCTTAGTTGCGGAGCGGTTGCATATTTGAAAGTTTCTTCTATTTTGTTTAGCAGCAGCTCTGAGCAAAGACTGATATTATAATCAAAAACGGTGATCTTGGTCTCTACCGCCGGCTTGCGGGTAGTTACTTCTTCTGCCGGGTTAAAGTTCATGATGCGTTGCTTCTTCACCTTGAATGGGTTTAGCACTTGTACTACGCCGGGAATAGGCAATTTATTTTTGAAGGCCATATGTGCTGATGTTACCAGGATTGATCACCGAATTTAAAGTAAAAATCGGTTAATAGTAGTGAGAATGCCTGCTATATCTTAATTAATTACACCTGTTGAAGGAAAGTTGTTTAGCCCCGGCTTTTGCCGGAAACCAATCGCACCGGGCTGAAAATAAATACGTAACTTAAATCCTATGGGGTATATAGACTATTTGCCTGATCCCGGGAAGGGCTATTTTTCAGAAAGATAAAAAAGAAATCGCCCGGCATTGTTACAGCCGGGCGACAAGGATTAAATATGATGAACTATATAATTACTTAAAACTTTGGCAGCTCAATAACCGGTGGAGTGCCGGTGGCCGGGCGTTCAAACAAATCGCCATATTGTGCGTTGGCTGGTTTGAAGCCACTGTTCCATAAATAAAACCATCCGTTTTCTGAACCGCCACCATAGTCAAGCCTGTCTTTCGCTTTAGCCGTAGCATCATTGGAGAATTTTGCTTTGGTAAGCTCTATCCATTCGCCGGTATTTGTTTTGATCCAGTGGTTACCGAAGTATCCTTTACGGCCGAGGTGACCATTTTCAAAGGAGAAGTTTTCCAGGAAAGAATAAAGATGCCCCATGTACTTCCCGTCTTTGGGGGCTCTGAAGCTGGCAATCAGTTTCCACTCTTTGTGTTCCGGTACATAAAAGTAGGCAGTGTAAGTAGTGGTACTGCCTGTTGGCACACTGTGCATCAGGAAACGATAAGTATCTCCGGCTTTCCAGTTGTATACCCAATGGCTATGTCCACCGGTGCCTTCGCCGCCAAACCCGCTGGCGTCCACACTATCTCCTTTTGCCAGCATTACCACCTGGTCTTCATACTTTACTTTGCTGCGTTCCTGCGGTTCCCCGCCAGCATCCCATACGGAAAAAATAATTCTTCTTTCGGCAGGAGAATTTACCTGCATACCAAAATATCCCCTGTGAAATCCACAGGACATGAAATAAGTACCCAGTTTATCTTCACCTTCCGGCACTTTAATTTCTCCATAAAACCACTCTACATTTTTACCTTCCGGAACAGGATAATTTAAATGTACAGAAGCCGCACGGCGCCAGGGTTTGGCGTTGTACTGAATATCTTTGGTGGCGGTGCCGGAAAGGGTTACATTTTTAACATCCGCATATACATTTCCTTTCTTCTCCACTCCTTTTAACGACACACAATAGAAGCCTGCTTTTTTAATAGTTGTTTGTAAAACAGGGATATTTACGAAATTATCATTGGTAGGAATGCTAACTATTTTTTCTGTACCATTTACCGAAACAGATACTTTGCTTTCGGCATCGGCTTTCGCTGATAGTGACACTTTGAGTGAGCCGGGAGTGGCTACATGAAAATAGAAATTAACGGTGTTGCTGTTATCCGTCCAGTGTACAACGCCGTGGCGTTCACTGATCTCTACATGTTCTTCTACCGGATCGGCATAGGCGGCAAAGCCGGGCAGCTCAGCCACAGGCGCCTGTGCAAAGGCGTTGTTTACAGCAACGCAAATAGCCAGCGATGCTGCAAGGAGTGTTTTCTTGTTCATTGTTCTTAATTGTATGTCAACAAATAAAGCAGCATCTGTTTCCAAATGCAATTTTGCCGGGAAAAAATTACAATCGAATGAGATTCCCATAGAATCAACGGTATGTGCATTAATTTATACAGGGAAGAAACGTACTGATCTTGTGAGAGGTACTGTGCGCGTAAGAGAAGGTAACGGGAATTGTTTTTGTGGCAGATAAGGATACTGCCGCGGTATTTATCTGCCGGAGGCAGAATATTTCCAAAAACTATATAAAACATTATTTTATGGAAAACCAATTAAAAGATAAGAAGGTAGCTATTTTAGTGGCAAATGGATTTGAAGAAGTGGAACTTACAAAGCCGCTGGAAGCGTTGAAGAATGCAGGCGCTACAGTAGATATTGTTTCCCCGGAAGGGAAAACTGTTCGTGCCTGGGCAGAAAAAAACTGGGGGAAAGACTACCCGGTAGACAAGGATATAAAAGAAGTGGCGGCATCTTCCTATGATGCGCTGGTATTGCCGGGAGGCGTAATAAATCCGGATCGTTTACGCACCAACGACCGCGTAGTTGCTTTTGTTACCGGTTTCTTCGAGGAAAGCAAACCTATTGCGGCCATTTGTCATGGTCCGTGGACATTGATTGAAACTGATGAACTTGATGGCCGGAAGGTTACGTCTTATCCATCGTTAAAAACGGATCTTGAAAATGCCGGTGCGTTATGGGTGGATGAAGAAGTGGTGACCGACAAAGGATTGGTTACCAGCCGGACACCAAAGGATTTGCCGGCGTTTTGCAAGAAGATGATTGAAGAAATTGCTGAAGGCCCCCACGATCAGCGTGGCAATGAAGCACGTAAAGGAGGAGTACACCAATTGGGATAATTATCACATACAGGAGTGAGGCGCCTCACTCCTGCTTTTATTTTTTCTTTTTCTTCTTTTTGTATTTCACTTCCACATTGGCAACACCTGTATTCAGCATGCCTATTTTAGAAGCTGCTTTATGTGAAAGATCAATAACCCGCCCCGGTACAAACGGCCCCCGGTCGTTGATACGGACCTTTACACTTTTTCCATTCGCAATATTAGTAACGGTAACGCGCGTACCGAAAGGGAGCGTTTTATGTGCGGCTGTAAGTGCCCGCTGGTGGAAGGTTTCACCGCTTGCGGTACGTTTTCCATCGAAAGAGTTGGCGTAATAGGAAGCTTTTCCGGTTTCGGTAATTTTCCGGCTACAGGAAGAGGCGCCCGTCATTATCAGGATAATGAACAGCAATACCCAATTGCGTTGTAAGGGTGCAGGGATACGCATGGCGGATAGCGATTTAGACAAGGACCTAAAAATAAGTCAATTTTCCGAGGCTTTCAATGACCAGTGGCGGGGAATTTGATGAATGGCAGACAGCTGAACAATGTGAGAGATCAGCTGTTTTTATCTGGCACTCATCCTAACAAATTATTTATGGCAAAACTTGTAGCGGATCAATTAGTAGAGATGCTGGCAACCGCCGGTATCAAGCGTATTTATGCCGTAACCGGCGATAGTTTAAATCATATCAACGATGCCGTGCGCCGTGATGGCCGGATCCAATGGATTCATGTACGGCATGAAGAAGTAGGCGCTTATGCTGCAGGTGCGGAAGCACAATTGAACGGACTGGCCTGTTGCGCCGGTAGCAGCGGGCCCGGACACGTTCACCTGATTAACGGTTTATATGATGCACACCGGTCGGGCGCTTCGGTGGTGGCCATTGCATCTACCTGTGCCACCAATGAATTTGGAAGCGACTATTTCCAGGAAACCAATACCATTAAGTTATTTGACGATTGCAGTCATTATAACCAGGTTGCTGCAACTGCAGAACAGGCACCCAGGATGTTGCAGGCGGCCTTGCAACATGCCGTGCATAAGCATGGTGTGGCGGTTTTAGGATTACCGGGAGATGTGGCCGCCGCTGATGCAAAGGAAATTCCTACTGCCACGAAGCTGTATCATCCGAAACCCGTTATTTGTCCTTCTGTTCCGGAATTAAAGCAACTGGCCGGATTGCTCGGCGATGCGAAGAAAATTGCTATCTATTGTGGTTTGGGCGCCGTAGAAGCGCACGACGAAGTAGTAGCCCTTTCCCAGTTGTTAAAAGCGCCCATTGCATATTCGTTCCGGGCAAAAATGGGGATTCAGTACAACAATCCCAATGAGGTGGGCATGACCGGCCTGCTGGGGCTTGCATCGGCTTATAAAAGTATGCATGAAGCAGATGTATTGCTACTGCTTGGAACAGATTTCCCTTACACGCCTTTTATTCCTGAGAAGGCGAAGATTATCCAGATAGATATCCAGCCGGAAAGGCTCGGGCGCAGGGCTGCACTGGAGTTGGGGCTGTGCGGGGATATTGCGGATACGCTGAAGGTGCTTTTGCCAATGCTGAAAGAAAATACCGACCGGCGATTCCTGGATGAGATGGTAGCATTTTACCGGGAAGTGCGGAAGAAAATGCAGACCTACGTGGAAGACACCGGCAAGGAAAACGCCATCAGCCCTGAGTTTGTGGCTTCTACCCTCAATAAAATTGCGGCTGATGATGCCATTTTTACCGTAGATACGGGCATGACGAACGTTTGGACGGCACGCTACCTCGAAGGCACGGGCAAACGCACGCTGCTGGGATCTTTTAATCATGGTTCTATGGCCAACGCCATGCCGCAGGCCATTGGCGCAGCACTGGCGCAACCGGGCCGGGAAGTGTTTGCGCTGTGTGGCGATGGAGGGTTAACGATGTTGCTGGGCGACCTGATGACCATTAAACAATATCAACTGCCGGTAAAAGTAATTGTATTTAATAACCGGGCCCTGGGCATGGTAAAGCTTGAAATGGAAGTGGCCGGTCTCCCCGATTGGCAAACCGACATGGTAAATCCTGATTTTGGGGCCGTTGCTGTGGCAATGGGTTTCACAGCGTTTACGATCCATAAGCCGGAAGATGTGGAAAGCATTTTATCCCAGGCAGCGGAAACAGCGGGGCCGGTGCTGGTAAATGTATTTACCAATCCGGAGTCGCTGGCCATGCCGCCGAAAGTGGAGTTTGCCCAGATGAAAGGATTTGCGCTGTGGATGGGAAAACTAATCCTCAGCGGAAGATATGAGGATGTATTTGATGCGGTGAAATCTAACTACAAGCACCTGAAAGATGTGCTGTGAGTATGAATTTACGGGGAGATGATTTCAGGACCATCTCCCCGTAATATTAAAACGGATACCCGATAGCAATGTTAAGAATAAGGTTCTTTTTGCGCCAGTCGGGATCGCCAAAATTTATTTTATCAAATACCCAGCGTTCGTTTTCCGGAAGGTAAGGAATGCGGAAGGGAATGGCCAGATCGAGGCGTACTACCACAATAGATGCATCTATGCGTATGCCTACACCCCCGCCAACGGCAATGTCTTTATAAAAAGTGTTGAAGGCAAATTTGCTGCCTGGTTTATCCGGCACATCTTTCTGCAACCAGATGTTACCTGCGTCTACAAAGGCAGCCACATTAAATACACTGGCTACGTGTACACGCAGCTCGGAGTTGAATTCCAGCTTAATATCACCGGCTTCATTGGCCAGCAGGGCCGAAGTATCCACCGCGGGATTGTGATATGATCCCGGCCCGAGTGTACGCGCCCTGAATGCCCTGATGCTGCTGCTACCACCGGTGAAAAATTGTTTTACAAAAGGCAGGGTGGATGAGTTGCCGTATGGTAAACCATATCCGAGTAACAGGCGGTTTACCCATTGTTTACCCTTGCCTAACTGCCAGTAGTGGCGCGCTTCTGCGGTGAACCTTTCATATTGCGCAAATGAATTTCCAAATAATGTTTTTTGCCCGGTATCATTTTTTGGAATGATTAATCCGGCTATGTTCCCCGAGATATCTATATTCCCACTCAGGTAGAAGCTGTGTACCCGGTTGGCCTGCTGGTTGTTGTAAGTGATGGTGTAGTTCCCTCCCAGGATGAATTGTTTTTCAATAGCGTTGCGCTGACTTGGATCGTTTGCCAGGATACTGTCGTATGCCGGTGTTGTTTTAGTAGGCAGTACATATGTAAGCGCCACCGGTGCAAAAATATGACTCAGGTATTGTGTCCGTTGCCACAGGTATTGTAGCTGTAACGTGTACGCGTTAAGGTTATACAGGTCTGCACGGCTGTATAGTTCATAGCTGGCGCTTATTCTTGTTTTAGGCACATAAGGGGTACGGATATTCAGTCCGCGGAAAGGCGTAATGAACCGCGGGAAAGTAACGGCCACTTCTCCACCGAGGCCGTACGAATTGGATCCGCCTGCATTTTTATTACCGGTTTGCCATTCCAGGCCGCCACGCAATCCTATTTCCAGCAATGCCGCAGAATGCAGCCAGTTACGGTTTTTAGCGGTTATCTGTATCTGTGATCCAATGAAGCCGTTAGATTTGGACGTACCACGTAATTCTGTTTGAAGGGAACGCCGCTTGTATGGGGTGAGGAAAAGTTTTGCATCCAGCCATCCACTGTCGAGCGCCACCCGGTTATTTACCATCGCCCTGTAATTGCTGGCCTGGGAGGTATCACGGGAATATGTGCTATCGCGCCGGTTCAAATTTCTGCCGGAAGCATCCCGCCTCCTGGAGCTGTCCCTGGCGCCGGTAACATTTGGGTTACCTCCTGTTAAGTTGTGAAGAGAAGTATCCCGTACCGGCGAAAACTGCCCTTTTACAAATTTGAATACGCCCAGGTTAATCAGCCTTTGCAACGTAATATTATGTGAGCTCAGGCGATACAAACTATCCGGCCGTAAAAACACGGACCGGTCAAATGCAGATGATTTGAACCGGTGGGCAGAGTCCACAATGTAAATGCCTTTGTATCTTACGGGAGTCCCCTGTGTAGAAGCGGAGTCGTTGTCCAGCGAGTAGTCAGGGAACAGTACTATGTCATGCATCCTGTAAGGGCGGAGCGCTGCCAGGGGTGTGTTATCTTTTATCTTCACAAACAGATCTACGGTACCGCTATTGGTACTATCTACCTGTACCAGTAAATAATCGGGGGTAAAGTAATAATAACCCTGTTCTTTTAGTGCGGCGTGTATGCGTTCCCGTTCGGCCCTGATTGAATCGAGCGAATAATTGGCGCCAATGATCAATGAGCTTTCCGGTTTGGTATAAGTAACGGTTTTGCCGATGGCGCTGCTATCTGTTAAATAGGTGACGCTTTTTATAGTATACCGGTGATTGGGCGTAGCGGCGTAATTCATGGAAGCCTTTTTCTTACCGGACAATTTAACGGCAGATGTAACCCCTGCCTGGAAATAGCCATTATCCACGAGGTATTCTTCCAGCACCTGCGAAGTATAGTCGGGTTTGGCCTGGCTCAGCAAAACGGGCGGTTCTCCCCACTTTTTACGCAGCAGGTAATTCAACCCTTTCCCCCTGGGTTCATTGCCTAAATTATACAGCCACAGCTTTATGGGCATACCGAGGAATTTACGGTTCCTGTTAGGGCGGATTCTTTTATCCAGTCCTTCCATCAGGGAGCTATAATCTTTCGGTCTTTTTTTAGCAATGCTATCAGTGATCCATTTTACTTCGCTGCCAGTATATAGCCGGTCTCCTTCGGGTACGGTACGCGTGGTACTGCAGGAGCTGATTACCAGGCAAACCAGGCTACAGTAAATGATGATATGGCTATTTACTTTTCGCATCAGGCGTTGTCGTATTTTTATCGTCTTTCTTATTTTTTTTGTTATCGCGGAGTTTCTGTTTTTGAGCATCAGATTTAGACCGCTGCAAAATTTCACGGAATTCATCATAGTCCATGATCAGTGCAAAAGCTACTCCGGTTTCCACCACCTGTCCTTCCAGCACGGTTTGGCTATCGTTGCGCTGATATACCCTTATCCGGTAACGTCCGTCGCGCGTAAGTTTATATTCCACAGAAATATCGCCGATCAGGGAGCTGGCATTTTGCTGGTTTCCCTGCAACATGATATTGGAGCCAACGGAAACGGATAAACGATCATTGAATAATTGTTTGGAGGCGCCCACTTTCAGATTGGTAGATTCCTGTGCAGTGCCGGTGGAATAATCTTCCTGGTTCTGCAGATCGAAGTTGAGATCCACTCCTTTGATCAGGTTGCCCGCCATGTTATTGAGCTGTTGTGAAAGTATTTTACTTACACTGTTTTTCGCTGCCTGTCCTACTCCCCCGCCGGCGCCATCGAGTGTATTCATAGGATCATCGGGAATAAAGGAGTTGAGCACCAGCAGTCCCATCACCTGTTTATTCAGTTCAGAAGGCACCTGGTTAATTTGTTTCAGGCGGTTATACGGTGTTCCATTCAGCGTATTCCGGTCTTTCTCTGCCAGATCCAGGCGGAAGCTGATATCCGGCTTCATCAGGTTGCCTTTGATCATCAGGTACACCTGGAATGGCATCCGTTGTTTATAGGTATTGCGTTGTTCGGCAGACATGCTCTGGAGCTGGTCTGCCACGAGATCGTAGGCCGGAGCATTCACCGTATATTTGGCGGTGATGTCCAGATCGGCGCTGGTAGCGTCTCCATTGAAAGACACGAAGCTGCCTTTTTCTATGTCGAAAGAGCGTTTAATGAGCTGGTTGAGCGACATCTCATATTTACCTTCTGTTATTTCGTAGCGGCCGGTAAGACTTAACTTACTGCTGGGGTCCAGTGTGGCATTGATACTGGCGGTGCCCTTTGCCTGTACATAATCACCGTTCTGTGAATCGATAATAATTTTAAGAACAGATTCTGGTGTAATATCGAGGTTGCCGGATAGGAACATGCCTTTTAACCGCGTGGTTTTAAACCGGAGGCTATCCTCACGGGCCAGTAGTGCGGAATCGACAGGATTGGATTTATCCACAAATTCTATTACGCCTTCCCTGTTGGCGAGTCCTGGTTCTTCCTGTGGCAGCGTCATGGTAACGCTGGATTTGTCGCGTAACTTTACGATGGCATCAATTCTTGGCAGATCCAGTGTGCCGCGGACCTTCACCTTACTATCTATATAAGCAGGACCATAAATCCATTGATCCGGGTTTTGTTGCCGGCCAAGTGCCATGAAGTTATCGGCGGTAACATCGAGGTTAAAGCTATAGCGGGTAAAGTTCCTGGTATTGATGCGGCCATCTACTACCAGTTCATTATTGGCACTGTCGGCTATTACCAGGTTATTCAGCAATATACCTCTTTCATCTATCACAATATCTTCATCCGGCAGATGGAAAGTACTGCCAATCATGGTTACCATGCCGGCGGCATTATCAAAATGCAGGCTTCCCAATACTTTGGGAGCGGAAGGAGGACCTGTAATATTGAACTGCCCGGTGGCGTTGCCGGACATTTTCGTCATACTGCCCATCATGAATGGTTCCAGGGAGGCAATGCTCAGTTTGTTGATATCAAGCTGGGCGTTGATAGTAGTGTCGTAGGTACCATCTACTTTTATATCATTATCGTTACCGGTTAATCCGGCTATAAGTTTATATTGCCCCGGGCCACTGTTTTCAACATTGGCATCCAGTGTTCCCATGCGTGTATTCTTCACCGTTAGACTGTCTACTTTCAGTGTAGCGTGGATCAGCGGCGACTGATTCCAGTTCCTGACTGTGGCTTCCGCATTCAGGATACCGTTGGCCAGCAGCGTGTCTGTTGCCAGCAGTGCGGTAATGGTAGACAATTTGAAATTGGCAATGTTGGCCTGAATTGAAGGAACTGTGCTGGTATCCGGCTGGGTCACAATCTGGATGGACTGATCGCCCTGCGACAGTTTGATATTTGCGGTATCCGGTGCGCCGTTTTTCATCCGGAGAATATTGTTTTCTGCCACCGTCCATTCCTGTTTATTCAGCAGCAGTCCGGGTTTAAGGGATAGCTGCATGGCATTCTCTTTCAGGAAGGTGAAAATGCCGCCCAGTTTATATTTGGGTTGTCTTTTAATATCATCCAGCACAACGTCAAAATCAACCACACCGGTATTGGCATACGCTGTGAAATAGGTGTGTTGCAGCGGGAATGAAGGGTGTGCCATATGGGCGAGGGAAGCCCCAAGCCGCATAGAAGTATCCAGGATAGAAACGCCCATACGCAGACTGTCGACCTGCAGGGAATCGTAATTAACTTTCGGAAGATATGCATTTGCGGTAAGCAGGCTGCTGTCGCTGTTAAGGCGGCCATTCATCACCAGTGGCACTTCCATGCGCAGTGTCGGGATCATCTGCTGCAAACTCTTTGGCCATTGTAAAGAAGCATTCCATTGCAGTGATTGTCCGCCGGGAACCTGTACAATAACGCCCGAATCGGCCGGCAGTAAGGGCTTGCTGATAATGTTGGTGAATGCGGCGCCCACCTTTGTATAATCGATATGGCCGTTGGCGCTGATCAGGCCAAACGGACTTTTTAAAGTAATGTATTGCTGATCCTTGTATTCTGTTAGCAGGGAGATACTGTCCAGCGGAAATACCTGTCCCTGTGTGGCTATCTGCCATTTTGTTAAAAAGGCGTTGCCTTCAATGCGCTGTGGTTCAATGCTGTTAAAATCTGCCAGGAGGTTTCCCTGTATAGTTAACGGTTCTGTATACCAGTGGGTGGCATAAAGGTCGGCTTTAGCCAGTTCCATATTTACTTTCAGTCCCTGGATGGTAGTATCCACCAGTTGCCCGCTGATATCGAAAGTGGCGGTGATGCTGCTGTCTGCGCTTTCGCCCTGTGCTTCAAAGTCGCCTTTGTTGATACCGGCCATTACACTTACATCATGATACGTATAGGCGTTATAGGTAGCTTCATCCAGTTGTACGGTGGCTTTGGCTACCATTTGTTTTAGCGTATAGCCCTCACCGGTAGCACTCATTTTTCCGGACATCCAGCCGTAGGTGGTATCGTATAGCATGGCGCCGGGGTTTATGCGGAAGTAGGGAATACTGATAGTATAGCTGCTGCGGATGCTGTCGGTGATATTAACGAGGCGCGAATTGATATTGGCGTTGGCGGTTTCGCTTTTCAGCTGCAGTTGGGTAACCAGGTCTTTCATACCACCTTTGAACATACCGGTAATCAGCATGTTTTCCGGCAGGCGTGGCGTATCTGGCAGCGTACCGGCAGGCAGCCAGGCGCGCAATGGTTTGTTTCCTGTTTGTATATGAAGTGTAGGAAGATCGGCATTGAGGCGGTCGGGATCTGTAGCATGGAACAGCTGGCCATTGTCTGCTTTAATCAGGTTGCCTTCGTGATCGTTGACGTAAAGCTGTTTAATATTCAGTTCTCCAAGATTTCCTTTTAGTATAGCCGCCAGCGTTAGTTGTTTATTCCAGAGCTGGTCGAATGATTTATTTTTGCGGGCATCAGGAACAAAAGGCAGCCACTCTCCCAGCGCTACATGCACAGAGTCGAGATTAGCATCCAGCCCGAGTTGATCCAGGTGGTCGGAAATGCCTGACCAGGAGGGCACGGTTACAATGATCTGTTTGCGGAATATGCTTTTATTGGTTTGCAGCAGGAAATTGCGCAGCGCTAGTGTATAAGGCGTAAATAGTACGTCCATATTGGCTTTGCGGATAGTAAAGCCAGACTTATCCCGGGCGGTCAGTGACTTTATACCCACCATAATGCTATCGGGCTTATACCGGATATTGCTGATTTTACTGGAGAAGCGGGTCAGGAACAGGTGGTTAAAGTCAGGATCAGGTCCTGCGGTCTTTGGCGCCGTTCCGCCATTATCATAGCGTAAAGCCAGCTTATCGAGATTTACCTGGGTGGCAAATACCTGCCATGTATTTGGCGTGGTGTCGTTTGGCGCGACAGGAACGGAATCTTTTCCGGGCGCCATCATCACCAAACCAGTGGTATTGCTGATGGAGAGATCTCCCACCTGTATCCGGGTGGAGTCCTGGTCCAGGTTGCTGTTGCGTAATTGCAGCGCGCCTATTTTCCAGGCCGTGGTAATACCGGAACCTTCATCTGCATACAGGAAATTACTGTTATTGATCTGTAGTTTTTTCAGGAGCAGGTGCAGGGATGCACTGTTGGTATCAGCAGGAGGCGGAGGCGGAGCGGCCGATGTTATAACAGGAGCGATGTATTGTTGCCGGAAAAAGCCTTTTAGTCCATCGAGGGTAATACCCCTGAATGCGTAAATGCCGTCATCTATAAGCAGGTCGTCCGGATCAACATGTAAACTATCCCAGATGAGTATGGCAGACATGCCACCTTGTGCATCGGCATAGCTTACTTTTACTTTACGGAATGAAATGTCTTTCAGCCGGTACTGTAAGGAGGTACCGGTTTCCGGGGCCAGGGTATCTTTTTTACCAGAGGGTGTTACAAATGCATCAACCGCAAACTGGTAATTAAAAGCGGAATCGCCGGGATGCCGGTATACATTTACCAGCAAGGTATCCCATTCCAGTTTATCTATTTTCAGTTCGTTGCTGATCAGCGACAGCAGGTTGTAATGCACTTTGAGGGAACCGGTGTAAAAAAGGGCCTGGTTGGAGGTATCTGCCACATATACATTACGCAGTTCCAGGTACTGCCAGCCACGTGCGCGCAGGTAGCCGATCTGCACTTTTGTGTGCAGTTTCTTCCGCAGGTATAATTCTCCCTGTTCTCTTAAATAATTCTGGACGCCGTTCAGTTGTAATAATAAAACAGCCATTACGGGCAATAGGAGCACCGCAACAACAATCCATATAAGCCATCGCCACCAGGGGCGGCCGTGTTTTTCTCCGGTTTCTGCTGGTTCTGTCACTATGATATATTACAAAAGTAAATTACTGAATATAAACGCAAAAGCGTGCTTATGGTTTACTTTACCGGCAGGATAGTGCAACCGGGCGCTTGCCTGCCGGTACAACAAAATCCATACCTTATGGTCACCAGTATAACTGGTAATTGCAAGAATACATTAAATACGGTAACGGACATACTTTTTTTGGTGGCGAAAACAGAATGGGGCGAGTAGTAATATGCACAGATTGGCGAACGGAAAATGGATCGGACGGGTTGGTTTTTATTACTTAGTTATCCTGATTCAGGGCATTTTTATCTTCTTTTTCAATTCGTTTTTTAACTTTATCCACATCTTCTGCCGGTGGGAGACTTTCCGGTTTTACACCTCTTTCGAGAAGTACATTTCTGACGGCAGTATTGTTATCGACATGTTCTTCTGTAATATCATCTTCTCCTTTCAGATCTTTCTCTACTACATTATGGCTGGTGATTTCTGCTGCCAGGTCTTTTGCCTTAATAGTAATGGTGGGAAGGAAATCTGCCAGGGCTCTGTTTTCCGGAACAATAAGTTTTCTCTTCATATCGCGGGTTGTGAATCCGCCGAAAAGGGCTTCATCGCCTTTGGACCGGATCCGGGCAAATCCTTTATCATCCACCCCTCTTTCGTAAATAATACCAGATAGAACCTTTTCTGACTTCGATAGTTTTTCCCGGGCATTAAGGCGGTCAATATCCAATAGTCTTTTTTCAACAATTTCCTGTTTGCGGGTTTGTACGGCGAAGTAGGTTTGTGCAAATGCAATCGGATCTTTTTGGGTATCGCCGCTTTGAGCGATCAGGTAACAGGCGTAACGGGTGAGGGCGATATCCTGAAGTTGTCTTTGGCCTCCTTTGGGAACAGGTATCGATTTCGTGATGTCACGAAAATGATCGGAAACGACAATCCCGCTGTTTTCACAGGAGTTTTTGGCCTTTTCAATGACTTTGAAAAAGTTTTCCCATCTCAAGTAACCAAGAATTTGTTGCAATTCCCTGGCACTCCAGCACTCAATACCTTTGTGTTCATAACAAGCCTGCTCAAATTGTTTAAACAGTGCTTCAATCAATTCTTTTTTCATGAAAAAGTGTTTATTCATCTCACAATATTGTGATAGGCACAATATACCAAAGCCACAACAGCAGCAGGTTAACGAAACTTAAACACTATCATTTTGCAAGAAATTTAATTACTTTATTTCTGGCTTGTTCCTTTGGTTAAAACGGAAAATATAATATTCCAGCTGATCTTTCTTTTCCCTGTCGGCCCTGAATTCATCGAGGAGTACGCTATCCTGTGGAAGGATATATTTTTTGAGATTGTAGGCAGATAATTCCAGTATCTGACCAGTTACTACATTCAGCACTTTTTTGAGTACCACCGGTGTGCTGATGCTGTTGGTAGTCATATCGGCCTGATTGATATAGCCGCGCGAGGGTTGAATGCCATGTAAAGCATATATGCAGTAGTAGCCGATTTCCTGTAATCTATTGAGACCGTTGTCTTTGATATAGATATTCTTCCCGTCGCAGAAGCCCCAGTAATTTTTCAGTTTGTGTTCCTGGCCGGCGCCATCCCGGAGTACCAGTTCATTTCTGTTGGCCAGCAGATAGATTTGCGCGGCGGAGCTACGGTTTTTGATCACCAGGTCGCCTTCTTCCGAAGGATTATTTGATTGAAATTCCTCAAAGGTCTTGTACAGCCCTTTCTTTAGTTGAGGGGCATCGGTAATCAGCACATTTTGCCCCGTTACGGAGATACCGAGCAGCAGCAGGCTCCAAAAACACAACAGTTGTTTCATAATTTAACAAATGTATTGGGTTTAGGGTGTGGCGATACCCGGAAATAGCTGAACACCTGCTTTGTTTCTGCTGATGTTTGAATTATGTCTTTAAAATCCGGAGGGAAGGCTGGTATTAAACAGGAACAGGCCGTTTCGGGGAGAGGATCCTGTCTTTTAAAAAAATATAGGCCGGGTAAAAACCCGGCCCGGCTGAAGGTTACAACAAAATCTAAACCTGCTTATGAGAAAAAATTTGAATTACATAATTGAATTATAAGGCCATTGCCTGCAATGAATGGTCTTTGCTTTCCAGCTGGGAGCTACCCATCAGGAATTCGTCCACTTTTCTTGCGCACTCGCGACCTTCGCTAATAGCCCATACCACCAGTGATTGTCCGCGGCGCATATCGCCGGCAGTGAACACTTTGGGGATGGATGTCAGGTAGTCTTTTTCGGTAGCTTTTACATTACCGCGTTCATCTCTTTCCACTTCCAGCTGATCCAGTAAACCGGTGTGCTGGGGATGTACGAAGCCCATAGCCAGTAAGGCCAGTTCGCAGGGTACATCTCTTTCTGAACCGGGTACTTCCGTGAATTTTGCCGGTCTGCCGTCGGCGCTGGCGGTCCATTGCAGGTCTACCAGGCGCAGGGCTTTCAGGTGGCCGTTGTCATCTCCGATAAAGGATTTGGTAGCGATGGCCCATTTACGGTCTGCTCCTTCTTCGTGGGAAGAGGATGTTTTTAAAACCATTGGGTAGGTTGGCCACGGCATATACGGCGTACGTTCACCCGGAGGCTTTGGTAATAATTCCAGCTGTGTAACGCTGTTGGCGCCATGACGGTTACTGGTTCCCACACAGTCGGAGCCGGTATCACCACCACCAATTACAATTACATTTTTGCCGGTTGCCAATATATCGCTGCCTTCTACTGCAATATTGCTAACTCTTTTGTTCTGTTGCTTCAGGAAGTCCATTGCATAGTGTACGCCTTTCAGCTCACGGCCCTGAATCGGCAGGTCGCGTGGAATGGTGGAACCACCAGCCAGTACAATTGCGTTGTATTCTCTCAGCAGATCATTGGTACTGACGTTAACGCCTACGTTAGCATTGCATTGAAACACCACTCCTTCTTCTTCCATCAGTTTCACGCGGCGGTCTACCACCCATTTTTCCAGTTTGAAGTCTGGAATACCATAGCGTAAAAGTCCACCTGGCGCGTCATCGCGTTCAAACACGGTTACGGTATGGCCTGCGTAGTTCAACTGTGCTGCTGCGGCCAGGCCGGCGGGGCCGGAACCAATAACAGCTATTTTTTTGCCGGTACGCATACGGGGCGCTTTCGCCTGTACGAGACCTTTATCGAAAGCTACTTCAATGATATGTTTCTCTATTTCCTCGATAGCTACCGGGGGCTGGTTAATGCCGAGCACACAGGCGCTTTCGCAGGGAGCAGGACAAATACGTCCGGTAAATTCCGGGAAGTTATTGGTAGCCGACAGTATATCATACGCTTCTTTCCAATCCTGACGGTATACGGCATCGTTAAATTCCGGTATCACATTGCCCAGCGGGCATCCGCTGTGGCAAAAAGGCACCCCGCAGTTCATACAGCGGGCCGCTTGCTGATTTAACTTATTATCGGGGAAGCGTTCTACAAATTCATTATAGTGACTAACCCTTTCCCGGGGATCCGCTTTCCCGGGCAGCTCGCGTGTAAATTCCAGGAATCCTGTAGGTTTACCCATAATTTTCCTCCACAAGTCCCTTACCTGCAAGGGATATTTTGATGATGAATGTTAATTGTTCAATTAGTGACCTACTTTCTGACCCTGTACTTTGTCTGATTTCAACGCGGCCTTGTATTCTTTCGGGAATACTTTCACAAAATGACGCAGTTGGTTTTCCCAGTCTTTCAGGATAAACTTCGCCACAGTGCTGTTCGTGTAGGCATGATGTTTAGTGATCAGGTCCTGCAGCAGTGCTACATCTGACGGATCCAGCGGATCCAGGTCGATCATATCCCTGTTGCAATAGTTGGCGAAAGTGCCTTTTACATCGTATACATAAGCGATACCGCCGCTCATACCTGCTCCGAAGTTACGGCCGGTTTCACCCAGTATTACCGCTTTACCACCGGTCATGTATTCACATCCGTGATCACCTACTCCTTCTACTACTACCGTAGCGCCGGAGTTACGTACACAAAAGCGTTCGCCTGCCTTACCGCGGATGAAAGCTTCGCCGGAAGTAGCTCCGTAGAAGCAAACGTTACCTGCGATAATATTTTCTTCCGCCTTGAATCCTGCTTCTCCGTGTGGATAGAGGATCAGTTTGGAACCAGACAAACCTTTACCGAAGTAGTCATTGGCTTCTCCTTCCAGTTCCAGCGTTAAACCTTTAGTGGTAAAGGCGCCGAAGCTCTGGCCTGCAGATCCGATAAATTTGAAGTGCAGGGTGTCTTCCGGTAATCCTTCGCTCTTGTAGCGTTTGGATATTTCGTTAGACAGGATGGTACCGATGGTACGGTCTGTATTTTTTACAGGGAACTGCTGATATACCCTGGCTTTCTTTTCCAGTGCAGGCTGCGCAGCCTTCAGCAGTTGCCAGTCGATTACCTCGCTGATGCCGTGATCTTGTTCTTCCTGTTTGTACAGGCCGGTTTCGGCAGAAGCTTCTTCTTTATATAAGATCGGTGACAGATCCAGTTTTTGTGTTTTCCAGTTGGTGATGTTATCACGCATCTGGAGGCATTCTACCTGACCCACCATTTCATTGATGGTACGGAAGCCCAGATCAGCCATGATTTCGCGGAGTTCTTCCACGAGATAGGTGAACAGGTTTACCACATGTTGCGGATCGCCGGTGAAGCGTTTGCGCAGTTCAGGGTCCTGGGTAGCCACACCAACAGGACAGGTGTTTACATGGCATTTACGCATCATGATACAACCTTCTACCACGAGGGCAGCGGTGGCAACACCCCATTCTTCAGCACCCAATAAGGTAGCAATCGCGATGTCGCGGCCGGTTTTCAGCTGACCATCTGTTTGCAGTACTACCCTGCTGCGGAGCTTATTTTTTACGAGGGTCTGGTGTGATTCAGCCAAACCAAGCTCCCACGGCAAGCCTGCGTGTTTGATAGAGCTTTCCGGAGAGGCGCCGGTACCGCCATCGAAACCTGAAACCAGTACCACATCGGCGTGTGCTTTTGCAACACCGGCTGCGATAGTGCCAACACCAGCCTTAGATACCAGCTTCACGCTGATACGGGCGGCACGGTTAGCATTTTTCAGGTCATAGATCAGCTGTGCCAGATCCTCAATAGAATAAATATCGTGGTGAGGAGGCGGAGAAATGAGACCCACACCCGGTGTGGAGTGTCTTACTTTTGCGATCCAATCATCCACTTTATGGCCGGGCAACTGTCCGCCTTCGCCGGGTTTTGCACCCTGCGCCATTTTAATCTGTAATTCGTCGGCGTTGGTCAGATAGTAGCTGGTAACCCCGAAACGGGCGCTGGCAACCTGTTTGATGGCGGAACGCATAGAGTCGCCGTTTTCCAGCAGCTCATAACGCAGCTCATCTTCCCCTCCCTCACCGGTATTGCTTTTTGCACCGATGCGGTTCATGGCAATGGCCAGTGTGGAGTGTGCTTCGTGGGAAATAGATCCGAAGCTCATGGCGCCGGTAGCGAAACGCTTGAAGATGCTGGAAGCAGGTTCTACTTCATCAATGGAAATAGATGGGCGATTCTTTTTAAACGTAAACAGACTACGTAAAGTGGCTGCTTTTTCGCTTTGATCGTTTACTGCCTTTGAATACTTTTTGAAAGCAGCATAGTCGCCCATACGGGTAGCCAGTTGCAGATAGTGAATAGTAGTGGGGTTAAAGAGATGGAATTCTCCTTTACGTTTCCACTGATATACACCACCTTCTGTTAAACGCTGAACCGGAGTTTCTTTACGACCGTATCCCATCCAGTGTTTAGCGAGTGTTTCACGGGCAATTTCATCGAGGCCCAATCCCTGTATACGGGAAACGGCGCCGGTGAAATATTTATCAACAGTTGCCTGGTTGATACCCAATATTTCAAAGATCTGTGCTCCCTGGTAAGATTGCAGGGTAGAGATGCCCATCTTGGAAAATACTTTCAGAAGGCCATCACAGATTGCTTTAATATAATTTTTCTTCAGTTTATCTACGTCGAGAGCGGTGTCCAGTTTGCCATTCAGCTTCATATCGCGGATAGTGCTGAGTGCCAGGTAGGGGTTGATGGCGGTTACGCCAAAGCCCAGCAGGCAGGCAAAGTGGTGTACTTCCCAAACATCACCGGCTTCCACGATTAGTCCTACCTGACCACGGTAACCCTTGCGGATCAGGTGGTGGTGAACTGCAGATGCTGCCAGGATAGAAGGAATAGCGGCGTGTTCTGAGTCGATGGCACGATCAGAAAGGATGATCACTTCAAAACCATCTTCCACTGCATCTACCGCGTAGCGGCATAAGCGGGCCAATCCTTTTTCCAGGGAGCCGGGTTTACCGTCTGCCTTGAAATAAGTATGTAATGTTTTGGCCTGGAATAAGCCGGTGTCGATACTGCGGATCTTTTCCAGTTCGTGGTTGTTGAGAATCGGGTGCCGCAACGCCAATCCGTGGCAGTGCAGCGGATCTTCATCCAGCAGGTTGCCGTTGTTGCCTACAAAAGTAGCCAGCGACATCACCAGTCTTTCCCTGATGGGATCAATCGGCGGGTTGGTTACCTGTGCAAACAATTGTTTGAAATAGTTGCAAAGATGTTGTGGCTGATTGCTCAGTACGGCCAGCGGGGTATCTGTACCCATAGAGCCAACAGGTTCCTTGCCGTCAATTGCCATCGGGGCAATGATGTGGTCCAGGTCTTCTGTGCTGTAACCGAATGCGCGCTGGTATTTAAAGATCTGGTCGTGTTCCAGGTGAGTAAAGGTTACTCTTGGTTCCGGCAGTTCTTCGAGGCGGATTTTGTATTTATTCAGCCATTCGCCATAAGGTTGCTGGGAGCAGATCTGTTGTTTCAGCTCTTCATCACCTATGATACGGCCCTGGTCCATGTCTACGATAAACATTTTACCAGGTTGCAGGCGGCCTTTCTCTTTAATATTCTTTGGATCGATGGGTAACACACCGGCTTCAGAAGCCATGATTACGCGATCATCTTTCGTTACTACGAAGCGGCTTGGACGTAAACCATTACGATCCAGGGTAGCGCCAATGATTTTACCATCGGTGAAAGAAATGGAAGCAGGACCATCCCACGGCTCCATTAGGGAGGCATGATATTCATAGAACGCTTTCTTTTCTTCGCCCATGTCTTCGTTGCCATCCCATGCTTCCGGTACCAGCATCATCATTACATGTGGCAGGGAGCGGCCTGTCATGGTGAGCAGTTCAATCACGTTATCCAGGCTGGCGGAGTCGGACTGGCCTTCTTCCACAATGGGAAGCAGCATTTCCATCTCTTCTTTGCTGAAGTATTTGGAAATAAAGTCCCTTTCGCCGGCACGCAGCCAGTTAAGGTTACCTTTCAGTGTATTGATTTCACCGTTGTGGGCGATGTACCGGTAAGGGTGAGCCAATCTCCAGCTGGGGAACGTATTGGTAGCAAATCTGGAGTGGATGAGGGCAAAGGCAGACACCATTTTCTCATCGCTCAGGTCTGTATAATAGTGACGCACCTGGTAGGTGGTCAGCTGACCTTTGTATACAATTGTTTTATAAGAGAGGGACGCAATGTAAAACAGCGATTTCTCTTTTGGAACGGTATTGCGAACAGTTTTGGAAACGTAGTTGCGGAGCACAAAGAGTTTGCGCTCAAAAATTTCCGGATCGCTGATATGATAAGGACAGGCGATAAATACCTGTTCAATTTCCGGTTCTACAGAAAGGGCAGATTCACCAATGCCATCCGGGCGTACCGGTACTTTACGATAGCCAAGAATTTCCAGCCCCAGGTTCTCTGCACTGCGTTGAAATATCTCGCGGCATTCTTCCCGCCAGCGTGGTTCTTTCGGAAAGAAGACCATGCCTACACCGTATTTTCCAAATTCCGGTAAGGCGATGCCCAGTTTCAGACACTCATCATACAGGAACTCGTGGGGTGTTTGAAACAGTATCCCTGCACCATCTCCCGTGTTCTGCTCACAACCGCAGGCTCCGCGGTGTTCCATGTTTTCCAGCATGGTTAAGGCATCACGTATAATATGGTGGGATTTACGACCCTTGATGTGGGCAGTAAAACCTGTTCCGCAGGCATCATGTTCAAATTCCGGACGGTATAAACCTTGCGTTTGCTTCACTTCATCCATTTGGTTTAGATTTTTTGCTTTGGCACACCCTTCCCTTCTGACTTGCGCCGCGGGTGATGGTGTACGATATAATTCGGGAACGGTTTAAAGATACTAAAGGAATGCGGTATTTTTTGTATAAACTTTTGTCAGACGGTTAAAATTTAGAAAAATATAAAAAGAGGAGGTTAATTGTTAGAATTTTTGAAAAAATGACTGCCTCCTCAGGACAAATTGACCCCCTTTTAAGGCTCAGGCCGACAGGTTTAAAGGCGCCCCTGATTATAACACTTTTATGCGAGGTGCTTTTTCTGCCGCCTTGTATTATATTTGAATGATACCCTTTACCAACATGAATGCCTATACCAATTTTATGCTCCAGAAGCTATTCATAAGTGCGTTTTTAGTGTCTGCCGGGTTTCTGCTGCCGGCTCACGCACAGGACACAGCCGACGCACCGGCTGCTATCTCACAAAAAAAAGTAAGCCTGGGTAAAGCCTCCCCCTTTACAGATAGCCTGCAGGATATGAAAAAAGACAAACAGCCATCATTGGCGGGGCTTTAATTGGAGGGGTTGCCGGCGGGTTGATGGGGTTCACTATAGCCCTGTAACATACAGACGCCTTTCCGGAACTAAAACTTCCCGCAGAGGCACCCGCGATAAATATGGAAACAGGCGCACTGATTTTTTAATGCGCCTGTTTCCCGCAGCTATGGCTCAAAAAGGAATTGCACTTTGCCATTTGCCTGCCGCATACGCAGTGGTTCACTGATATGACTTTCATTCTGCAGTCTGTCGAGTGCCGTCACTATATAGGTATACAGCTTTCCTTTCACATAAGTGAGGTCCTTAAATTCGGGATCGGAAGACTGCGACAGGATGCTGATGATTTTCGTAGGGTCGCCGACGTTAATCGCTTCGTTTTGCTCAAACCGGTACAATACATATTGTTTGGTATGGCCGCTGGTGTCATCATCTGCCCAGTGTATTTCCAATCCTCCCGGCCGTTCAAAGGCGTCAATAAAGTAAGGCGCTTCCGGTGTTTCCTTTGGCAGCCACGACATGATTGGCCGTAGCGCCGGGTATTTATAAACGCGGGTGCGCAACGCATCTTCAATACCCAGCGGGTTGCCGCGGAAAGAGGCGGCACTGTAAAAAATACTACCCTGGATGGTGTTCAGCGTTCTTGCCTCTGCTATTTGAGCCGGTAACTCATTAGGGTTTTTCCACGCAGCATTACTGCCAATACGGTATACACCGTGACCAATATACACCTGGCGGCCATAGCCATGCTGGCTCCACCAGTTCAGTAATATTTCGTAGTCGGCCAGCCGGTGTCCGCGCTCCCAATAGATCTGCGGCGCTACATAATCGATCCAGCCGTTTTTGAGCCACTTCAGGATATCGGCAAAGAGATCGTCGTAGTTGGTTTGACCGCCCTTTGTATAAGATCCCTCCTGGTCCTTGTCCTTATTACGCCAAACGCCAAAAGGACTGACACCAAATTTAACCCAGGGCTTTTCTGCTTTGATGGCTACGCTCAGCATTTTTATGATGGCATCTGTATTGGTACGGCGCCAGTCGTCTTTCATCATATTATTGCCATACAGGCGGTAGGAGCTGTTATCCGGGAATTCTTTTCCGGGAACGCGGTAAGGATAGAAATAATCATCGAAATGTACGGCATCAATATCGTAGCGTTTCACCACATCGCGGATAACCATCGTTACATATTCGCGCACTTCCGGAATGCCCGGATCAAAATATTTTTTATTGTCGTAGGTAACAAACCATTGTGGTTTCAGGCGGGTGATGTGATTGGCGGCTACGCTGCTGCGGCTTGTATTGAATACGGCTCTGTAGGGATTAAACCAGGCATGAAATTCCATACCGCGTTTATGTGTTTCTTCTACCATGAACTGTAACGGATCATAGTAAGGATTTGGCGCCTGCCCCTGTACGCCGGTGAGGTATTCGGACCAGGGTTCATATGGGGAAGGATAAAAGGCGTCGGTAGCCGGGCGAACCTGCACCACTACCGCATTCATACCATTTCGCTGTTGCTGGTCGAGTATGGCAATAAACTCTTGTTTTTGCTGTTCTGTACTTAACCCGCGCCGCGATGGCCAGTCAATATTTTCTACAGTGGCGATCCATACCGCTCTCAGTTCGCGTTTGGGGGGCAATTGCGCCCATGCCTGCTGCATTCCAATAATCAATAGTATTGCGCCTGCTATAAATTGCTTCAACATCAGCCTGACTTTTTAACCGTAAGATGCGAAAATAGCAAAAAGCAAGGCTGATCCGATACAAATATGTGATTCTTATGAAGATAGGGGAAACTAATCTTTTTCCATCTTCAACTTCGTGGCAGGTGCCTGGTAATCTTCGGGTAAATATTCTGCAGGGACTGTGGTCATATTTCCATCACGGTGGGCAATAAAATGCGGCGACATAATTTCAATGCCTGCAGCATTAAACTCGTCGATAATATGCCGGTGGAGATCAGAGTAGATGACCGCCATTTTATGGGAATGATCGGTGTACACATTGATTTCGTATGCGATGGCAAAATCATCCAGGCTGGTTTGTAAAACAAAAGGAGGTTTGTCTTTCATAATGCCATCCGTATCTATGGCTGCTTTGATCAGCATTTCATGTACTTTTTTCCAGGGCACTTCATACCCGATTGTAACAGTAGTATGTAAGATGAGGCCGAGGTCTTTACTGGACGTGGTGAAGTTAATGGTATGGCCACTTAATATACTGGCGTTGGGTACCGTAATTTCCTCGTTCTTAATTGTGCGCAGCCTGGTTACCAGCAGGTTCTTTTCTATCACATCTCCCGTAATTTCCCCGATTTTCACCCGGTCACCGATCTTAAACGGGCGCATATAGGTAATAACAAAACCCGCTATCACATTGGAAATGGCGGAAGAAGAACCTAATGAAAACAGGATGCCGAGGAAAACTGAAACGCCCTGGAATATTTTTGAATCCGATCCGGGTAAATAGGGAAATATTACCACGAACATAAAGGCATATAGCAGGAATTTGATACCGCTTCCGGTAGGTCTTGCCCAATCGGCATAAAAGCCTTTGATGGAGAGGTTGCCGGTTGCTACTTCTTCGGCGAGGTAATTCACGAGTTTTACGAGGTACCGCGTTATAAAATAGATCACGATGATCGTGAGTAATTTTGGAAGATAGTGTAAGAAGCTTAACAGGATGGATTTTATGGGAGCTAATGTCCAGCTGATCAGCTTATCGGCGATCCCTTTTGTCCAGGGAAAGATACTGAATACAAAGGGAAGGGCTATATAAAAGACAAGGAGAATCGCTACGATCCTTATTACGCGCAATGCGCTAAAAACGATACCTATCTGCTTTTGCTGGTTCAGCAGCGCATAGTCTTTTACTTTTACGCCTTTAAAGTAGCGGTCTTTTTCCCGGACAATCCTTTTGCGCAGGCGTTTGAACAAGCGGTTGATGCCGTATACGATAATAGAAAAAACAACGATGATAAGCAGTAGCCAGCCTATCCTGGTAAGGACATTCTGCAGGCTGCTGTCTTCCTTTTCCTGTAGTATCGCTTTGCGTACAGCGGCAGCATATTGTTGCGCTACCTGTGCTTTGTCGTGGTCCAGCCAAAGGGCATCGTCGTCGGTTACGCTTAACAACACCAGTTCATCATAGATAACGTCTATATTGTTTTCGTTTGATATAACCTTAATGGAGTCGGGCACAAAAAAGGGATCATCGGCCAGCTGCGCCAGTTTGTGGTTAATGTTCGCTGCCCGGTCGCTGGGATGCAGTGGTCCCAGTTTATTATAAATATAGAAGAGGGTGTCGCGGCGGAAGGGTACCACCGGAATGCCTTTGTTGGTGGCTTTCAATTGAATAATGCGCTGCCTGGCGGCTGCCTTTTTCAATGAATCGGCCTGTTCAAAAGCGGAGAGTTTCTGTTGCAGTTCTTTCTTGCGGTTATCGTTGTCGTTAGTGATCAGCAGCAGTTGTTGCTGCAGTTGTTTTTTTTGTTCGTTATCCGCTTTCTGGAGGGAATCGCTTTCCCGGAGCAGGCGGGTGGTCAGGATCAGTTGTGAATCGGTGAGAGAGTCGCGGGAGGCTTTGCTGCTATCGTTTTGCGCATTGCATAGCAAAGCCCAACCAGTCAGTATGGTAGTAAAGTAAAGGGTAAAAACAATTTTCATTCCCGAAGCTTTTGTTTAAAGTACGGAAAATTCGGGTAGCAGCAGGGGGCTATATCTTCCTTTTTGTATACTGGCTGTAATCCGGCAGACTGGCTTCGTACTCCTGGTGCATCAGGGGAGATGTAAGGAGGAAGTCGGCAGACGCGCGGTTGCTGGCCATCGGAATATTCCACACCACGCCTAAACGCAGCAGGGCTTTGATATCCGGGTCATGCGGCAACGCTTCCATAGGGTCCCAGAAGAAAATGATTACGTCAAGTTCCCCGGTGGCCACCAGGGCGCCAATTTGCTGATCGCCGCCCAGGGGGCCACTCAGGAGTTTTCTTACAGATACATCCAGCGCCTGTTCTATCAGCAGGCCGGTGGTTCCGGTTGCATATAGTTCATGCCGGCTCAGTACCGTTTTATTATAGATGGCCCATTCAATTAACTCCGCCTTTTTATGGTCGTGCGCAATAAGGGCAATTCTTTTGCGGGCTTTTAAAACTTTTGATGTTTGCATATATGATCACAAAAGTAATAAGTGACACGCAATAATTAAATCTGATGTTTAGTGTTTGTCGTTGTTGTCCAGAACGGCCAGGTCCCGGTCAAAAATATAAAGGCCGCCCTTGTCCTCTCCTATCAGTTTTAATTTATCGAGAATATGGCGGGCCAGGCGTTCTTCTTCAATTTGTTCGGTTACATACCATTGCAGGAAATTGTGGGTGGCGTAGTCTTTTTCGCTCAGGCACATATCCACGAGGTTGTTGATTTCTTTGGAAACCAGCAGCTCATGACTAAATACGTGCTCAAAAATGGCATGTATGCTTTTGAATTTCACGGTAGGCTGTTTTAATGCCGGAACCAGGCCATGACCGCCTCTTTCGTTGATAAATTTCAGGAGCTTCAGCATGTGGGCCCTTTCCTCATCGGAATGCCGGTACAGGAACTGGGCTACGCCGTTATACCCCTGCACCTCGGCCCAGGAGGCCATCGCAAGATAATATTGGGAGGAGGCTGCTTCCATTTCTACCTGTTGGTTCAGTGCGTCATAGATTTTTGGAGAGAGTTCTTTCAATAACATAACGAAAAATTTGTATAATATGAAGAAGATCAAGGTGAGACGGGGATATCACCGGGAACTATACCGGGATTGTAAATTTCGATAGACTACATTCAGATGCATCCCGGAAATCTGCCTGAAAAATGCTACCTTTGCATAAGTAAATTAGGATAAAATGATTAAAACAGGAAATCCAATCATCAGCATATATACGGAGATGACGCCAAACCCGGAAACGATGAAGTTTGTGGCAAACAAGCTTCTCTACCCAGGCAAGAGCATTGATTTCCCGGATGAAGCCAGTGCCAAACCGTCTCCTCTAGCCATAGAGCTGTTTAGCTTCCCTTTCATCAGGGGCGTATTTATTATGGCTAACTTTATTACGCTTACCAAAACCAGCGAAACTGACTGGAACGATATAATTCCTACTGTTAAGGCCTTCCTGAAAGAATACCTGGAAGACTCCCGCCCTGTTATCAACGAAGATGAGGTTATTATCACCAAATCTACTGCGAGCAATGAAGTGAGTGCAGACGATACAGATGTGGTAAAACGAATTAAGGAATTACTTGAAAACTATGTGAAACCTGCGGTTGAAATGGATGGCGGCGCCATTCAGTTCAAAGACTATGAAAATGGTACGGTTACACTGATGTTGCAGGGTTCCTGCTCAGGCTGCCCCTCCTCCATGATCACGCTGAAAGCCGGTATTGAAGGCATGATGAAACGTATGATCCCTGAAGTGAAGGAAGTTGTGGCAGAAGCAGAATAAGCCATAGTTGAGTGAATGATAGTGTTAAACGAAAGCACAGTCTTTATGGCTGTGCTTTTTTTTGGCGTTTAACCGTGTAATAAATGCCAACCACTCCCTGACAACACAAAGCAAACAGCTACAATGAGAAGATTACTACTGATCGTTACCGGCATGGCTCTCGCCCTGCAACCGGTACAGGCGCAAAGAAAAAAGAATGTGGACAGCGCCTCGGCCGTTATTACCTATGGATTTAGCAGCAACGGGAAAGCCATCCCCGGCAACGAATTGCAACTGATGATTGACCATCACCGGGCACACATCGTTCCCGGCGGCAACAAACAAAAAGAACAGCAGTTCCTGGATTTGCAGGAACAAGCCACCCTGCAGGTGTTAAGTCTTCCCAACGGAGAAGTATATACGCTGAAAAAAAATTGCTCTGAATATACCACTCCGGAGCTACTGCCGGATACGGCCACCATCCTCGGATATGTATGTAAAAAAGCAAGGTTCTTTATCCGCTCCAATACTATAGAAGTATGGTATACCAACGATCTCCCGCTGAAAGGGACTCCTAATCTTACTCTCGCGCCCGGCCTGGGCCTGGTGCTTAAAACGGTACGCAATGGCAATAGTGAAACAGTTGCAAAGAAAATTACCTGGCGTAAAATTACAGATGCAGAACTGGCCTGGCCGTCCAATACCGGCGCACTGGTAAACGATGCTGCGTATACACGGCAGGTAATAGACAGCCGCTATACTACCCTGCCGGTATTTAACCAGGAACAGATCAGCTGGGGCAACAACGCGCCTAACCCTTCGGGGGAGCAACTGAATCAAACCTATCATTTTGCAGGAGGCACCGTGATCCTTAAAAAGGTAAGCTTGCCCGCTGTAAAGAAGGGCCAGACACTGTTTGCGGAACTCACGCAATACTCCAACGGGGATGCGTACGACAGAACCGGCTCCGTATTTATGATCCCGGCAGATAAAGCCACCTCTTTCCTGGATGGTTTGCAAAAGGGCGTTGGGGCGTTACCGTTATTCACTGCTAAAAACGGCAAGCAATACCAGGGTATGGTGGCCACGGATAACTATTTGCCTGCACTGGAAGTGCTGCGCTTCTTTACGCCTTTCGGCGTGCGGCAGTTTAACAACCAGGTTAAGATTGCCGGTTACAACTGGGCGGATTCCGTAATCTATAAGCAGGACATCACAGAGCTGCATGGCCGCCTCCAGGGCGATGTGTGGCTGGGGGTATATATTGGCAACTATGATAAAGGCGGCCATAAAGTAAGCCTTAGCCTTAAATATTATCCAGGTGATCCGGAAGAGGAGAACCGTCTGGCAGCCAACTGGATTTACCCGGTTTTCAATACCACCAACCTGATGGAAATGGCCGGGCAGGAATATGCTACCCTCTTTGACAAAGACTCTCTGAAGGTAACCGTTACCATTCCGGAAGGGATTAAAAATATTCAGTTAAGGTTCCTGACTACCGGTCACGGTGGCTGGGGTGGAGGCGATGAGTTTAATCCTAAGCAGAATGAAATTTTTGTAGATGGAAAACGGGTGTATCATTTTATTCCGTGGCGCACAGATTGCGCTACCTATCGTTTATCCAACCCTGCTTCCGGTAATTTTGGCAACGGGCTTTCTTCCTCTGACCTGAGCCGTTCCAACTGGTGTCCGGGTACGCTTACTTCGCCGGTATTCATTTCTTTACCCGATATCACTCCTGGACAGCATACCATACAGGTGGCTATTCCGCAGGGAAAGCCGGAAGGCAGCAGCCAGAGCTTCTGGAATGTATCCGGTACACTGATCGGAGAAACAAAATAATTTTTCCGGGATGTAGCTGCTGCTGCATCCCGGATGCTATAATCCGGAATTATTTATCCACTTTCGCACTATGAACGATTTATACCAGGGCATATTAGAAGGTCTTCACCAGATGACCTGGCTGGAAGCAGTAGCTGTTTTCTTTGCTGTCTTATCGGTCATCTTTCAAAAAAACAATAACATACTGGTGTATCCTACCGGCATTATAAGCACGGGTATTTATACCTATCTCCTGTCGAGGGAGCATTTCAAGCTGTATGCCGATGCCGCACTGAATGCGTATTACCTCGTGATGAGCGTATACGGCTGGATTTATTGGGCCAAAAAGGGTCCGGAGCAGCCGGCAACGCCGGTGATGCGCAGCAACAGTAAAGAGTTGACCACCGCGGTTTTCATTGCACTGGCCGGCTGGGGAATTTTCTATTTCCTGTTAAGCCGTTTTTCCGACTCCAATGTTCCGGTGATGGATGCCTTTGTATCTGCCACGGCCTGCGCAGGTATGTGGTTGCTGGCCAAACGGAAACTGGAAAACTGGATCCTGCTCAATATTTCCAACCTTGTAGCCATCCCGCTGTTGTTATACAAGCACCTGTATCTTACTGCCGGGTTAACTATCTTTTTATTTACCATTGCCATATTCGGATATCTTAGCTGGAGAAAAGAAGTGCTGCAAAGAGAAATGTCTCATAAATGAAGAAAGTAGTTGTTATAGGGCCCGAATCTACCGGGAAGAGCACCCTCAGCGAAAAGCTGGCGGCGCATTTTAATACCGTATGGACGCCGGAATATGCCCGTGAGTATATTGATCAACTCCAACGGCCATACGAAGAATCCGATCTGCTGGAAATTGCCGCCGGCCAGATGGCGCTGGAGCAACATATGGCCCGGCAGGCCAGCAATGTGCTGATCTGCGATACGGATCTGTACGTGATTAAAGTGTGGAGCGAACATAAATACGACCGTTGCGATCCGCGGATCTTACAGCAAATTGCCCGCCAGCAGTGCGATCTGTATCTGCTCACCTATATTGATCTGCCGTGGGAAGAAGATCCGCAGCGGGAATATCCCGACCCGGAAATGCGCCATTATTTTTATGATATTTACCGGGAAATAGTAACTAATTCCGGCGCTGAATGGAAAGATATCAGGGGCGGTTATGAAGAGCGCGAAGCCCTGGCGATAGCTGCAGTGCAGGAGTTGCTGAGCAGACCCTGATTATTTTCTGCCGGTAACCAACTCCATGATATCCGGATCCGGCGCCAGGTTACGCATTTGTACCAGTATTTTACGCTGCCGGTAAGCCGTGAGCCGCGCAGGCGGATTGATGGTATACTTAAGCGGGTTGGGTAAACAGGCGGCAATCATGGCGGCCTCCTCCCTGTTCAGGCTGGCGGCGCTTTTTTGATAATTTGCCTGGGCCGCGGCTTCCACCCCAAACACGCCCTCCCCCATTTCTGCCACGTTCAGGTATACTTCCAGGATACGCTGCTTGCCCCATATTTTTTCAATCATGAAAGTGAAATATACTTCCAGCCCTTTGCGGAGCCAGCTGCGTCCCTGCCAGAGGAAAACATTTTTAGCTACCTGCTGACTGATCGTACTTGCGCCCTTTATTTTTTTGCTTTGCTGGTTATGCTTCATCGCTTTCTCGATGGACTTAAAGTCGAAACCATTATGATCCGTAAAAAGCTGGTCTTCGCTGGCTATTACAGCCAGTTTGGCGTGTTGTGATATTTCATCGTAGCTCACCCACGTTTTCTGTAATTTTTTATCTGTTCCCCAAAGGCTGAACCAGCTGGAGATTTCTGTAATGGTAATAGGCGGGTTCACCCATTTCAACAAGAGGATGTATAAAAATTGTGCAACAATTAAAACCAGTACAACTCTCTTCAATCTCCTCCACGTTCTGGGAACAATGCCTTTTAGATTCATCGCGTAGGTTTAGAAAAATCGGGACGAAAGGTAGGCTAAAAACCTGAAAGTGAAACACAATCGTTAACTTTATATATGCTATTAAACGTACATCCGGATAACCCGAATCCCCGTCATTTAAAAACGATCATTGAATGTTTAAAAGACGGAGGAATTATTATTTATCCAACCGATACGGTTTATGGTCTGGGCTGCGATATTACACAACATAAGGCCATAGAGCGTATTGCCAGGATTAAACAGATAGATCCGAAAAAAGCCAATTTTTCATTTATTTGCTACGACCTGAGTCATTTGTCCGACTACGCGAAGAGTGTGGATACGCCGGTATTCCGTATGCTGAAAAAGGCATTGCCGGGCCCGTATACCTTTATTTTGCCAGCCAGCAGGATGGTGCCCAAGTTATTGAAAACGAAAAAGGATACTGTGGGTATCAGGGTGCCGGACAATAATATTTGCCGCACCATTGTAAAAGAACTCGGGAATCCTATTATGAGCACCACGCTGCCGATAGAAGATTATGTGGAAGAATACACGGACCCGGAGATCATTTATGAGAAGTTTGGCAACCAGGTAGATATTGTAATAGACGGTGGCCCCGGCGGCATGGGTTTTTCTACCGTGGTGGATTGTACCGGTGCAGAGCCGGTGTTGATCCGCGAGGGCATTGGCAGTTTTGAAGAAATATCCTGATCATATGCAAAAGCGGTGGTGGATAAGTGTGGTTTGTTTATTCCCCGGCATGATGGCCGGGGCGCAAACGGTTATGTTGAAACCGGTAGCGCCGGTGTCGTTGGTAACGGTGAAGCCATTGCCTTTTATGTTGCATGATACTGCTGGCTTCAGGTTAAAACCGGCTATATTATTTTCCTCTTCCACTCGAAAATTCTCTGCTCCGGTTCCTGTAGCCGCACCGGTTTACCGCCTTGCAGCCGATGCTTATTACCAGCAGCACTTTGGCTTTTTTTGTAAGAAAGAATGGATTTGGCAAAAACAAACAGGCCTCCCCCTCAAGTTCCGTTTAGGAAGTTATTCCTATGCCCAGCAACAGGAAGGAAAACGTTGATCTCTTTTGCTGTATTTATTTTGGAAGATAATAATTGACGAAGTCAATGATAATTAGTTGATCAAAGCAAATATATTTTAAAAAGATAAATATGATTAACAGGGTAAAAAGGATGCATTAAACGCCGAAAATTTTGACCTGGAAAACGCCGGTGAGTTGTCCGGAGGTTGAAAGAACCATATAAATGATTAAGGGAGATATAAGCGGATATTCGCTTTTTATCTTCCTTAATCATTTAAAAAAATCCCTGAAAGCAAAATGAAATCAGTATAATCAGTGTAATCCTGCTCCAAGACAATTTACAATCGCCGGAGGCGATCATCCTTATTTAATCCCCAGTTTCTTTGCGATATCTGCGGGTAATGCTTTTTTGTTTACCATGTAGCAGGTGGTTTTATATGCGAAGTAAGGCTCAGAAGCGTAGAAATATCCCTGGCCAGGATTGTCGGTGCCCCAGGAGTTTTTCACGCGGAAGTATTTGTTACCGTTCTGATCTTTCACCAGTCCTACGATGTGCATACCGTGATCATCCTGTGTTTCGAAGTTATCGAAAGCCTGTTGGCGAACCTCAGGTGTGATTGTTTTTTCTTTACCTGGTTCAAGGAAAGCATTTTTTCTTTCTTCAGCAGACATATCAGCCCAGTCTTTTTCAGGAACAATGGCGAGTCCGTCTTTAAAATTGAATCCTTTTTCGCTTACATCAGCAGCCCATGCAATGGAATAACCATTCAGGATGGCATTTTCAGCGATGCCGGTAAAGTCATTCAGGTTTACGTTATATACTTTTTCCCAGTTCCAGTTATCCGGAACTTCCAGTACAAACTGTGAATTGTACGGGTGGTGGGTGAAGGAAGAAATCAGTACGTAATCATCGGCATTCAGGCCCAGCTCTTTTGCAAAGGTCTGTGGCGTGTAGGTTTTACCGTTATACTGGAATTTTTCCGGAGCGTCGCCCATATAGGCATTGAGCACACCATCAAAAGCTTTTGACCAGTCGGGGTTGATGGTGCCGGGTGTGTTACCTATTTTATTTACCATACCTTCCAGGAGGCTTTCCATTTCAGCATGGTTGTACATTTTACCTTTATTGCCATCGTATGCGCCCTGTGGAACCAGGCCGTATTCACGGAGGCAGAGCAGGTCATCCGGGAAACCGCCACCTTCGCCAAAGTTGGCTTTTCCATGCATACGTACATAGTTAGCGGCTTTCAATGGATACATTTTGCGTACCACGTACATTTCACTGAGGTTCAGTCCTTTATTTTTACCGGTACGGAGTATTTCTGATTCAAAGAAAGACAGGCCGGAAAAAGACCAGCAGGTGCCGGTACGTCCCTGGTTCTGTACATCTCCTGCATCCAGGTTCTTTAAAACGGTAAACTGATAGCGGCTTCCCTCTGCGTTGGTACTGTTTTGTGCATACGCGCCTATGCTGTAAAGCATGGCTGCACACATGATCCATTTCTTCATGAGTATATCAATGATTGGTTTAAAAACAAGGACCAAAAATAAGGGAAAGCGGGTATTTGACAGATGAAAAGATGGATGAACGGGGCTTGCTACAGCTACTTTTAATGATTGTTCACGTGAATTACGTTTATTTCTCCTGGTAATGATTACGGGTAATTTCCCATTCCCAGAGATCTTCTCCTTCTTTATTTTTAAATGTACCGACAAATCGCATCCCCGCTTTTTGTAATATTTTAACGGAGGCGTTGTACTCTTCTTCGGTGTGGGCAATCACCCGGTGAACGTAAGAATGTCCGAAGGCAAAGCGGATAAGCCCTTTGGCCATTTCGGTGCCCAGTCCTTTTTCCCGGTAGGCGGCTGTTATTTCATACCCCATTTCCACGAGCCCGTCTTCATTGGGCTTGCCTTTAAAGCCGCCGGCGCCAATTAACCGCCTGTCGGCGCGGTGAATCACCAGGTAAAAGAACCAACCAAGCATGGCGGGGTCGTTGCGTAGCTTATCATATGCTACCAGGACCATTTCGGGATACTCCGTCCAACCTTCCGGGATAGAAATGCCAAGCAGGTCGGCCAGGTG
This sequence comes from Chitinophaga sp. G7 BAM 1005, assembly GCF_057126945.1. Taxonomy (NCBI): domain Bacteria; kingdom Pseudomonadati; phylum Bacteroidota; class Chitinophagia; order Chitinophagales; family Chitinophagaceae; genus Chitinophaga; species Chitinophaga sp. G7 BAM 1005. The sequence continues at coordinate 7,004,298 of NZ_CP181478.1, forward strand.
ATCGTTGCCCTGTAATAGCAATTCGAAATGCTCCAGTGAGCACGGCAACAATTGTAGTCGAGGTGTTTGGATCATATTTGAAAACTAGTAAACTGTTTTGGGAAATACAATAGCAGCTTTTTGCATTTAATTCATTAGCTTTTAGCATTTAACAACCCCGCCGGGGAAAATATTCCCACGGATCAGATGTTACCTGCTAAAAGCCAATTGCCACAGCCAAAATTTTAATGCGCTTCCAGCCAGTTATTACCGGTGCCCATTTCCGCTTCAACGGGAACCGACAACGGCAAGGCATTACGCATAAGATCTAATATCAGGGGTTTAATAATCTCCAGTTCAGAACGATGTGCATCAAAAACCAATTCATCATGTACCTGCAACAGCATGCGGGACTTGAGGTTTCGTTCTTTGAATGCTTTATGTATAGCGATCATCGCCAGTTTGATCATATCTGCAGCAGTGCCCTGAATAGGCATGTTAATGGCGTTCCTTTCGGCAAAGCCACGTACCACCGCGTTAGATGAGTTGATGTCCTTTAACCAGCGTTTACGACCCAGCAGGGTTTGAACATAGCCCTTTTCTGACGCAAATTTTATCTGGTCATCCATATATTTTTTGATAGATGGATACTGGGCAAAATAATTATCAATCAGCATTTTGGCCTCACTGCGGGGAATGCCCAGGTTCTCTGACAAACCAAAGGCGCTTACGCCGTAGATGATTCCAAAGTTTACACTCTTTGAATTGCGGCGCATATCGGACGTAACCTCTTCCAGGGGTACGTTATACACCTTCGCCGCAGTAGCAGCGTGGATATCTATTCCCTGCTGAAAGGCGGCCATCATTTCTTTGTCTTCACTGATGGCGGCAATAATGCGCAACTCGATCTGCGAATAATCGGCCGACAATAACACAAACTCCTCATTGCGCGGAATAAAGGCTTTCCTTATTTCGCGGCCCCTGTCTGTGCGGATAGGAATATTCTGAAGGTTGGGGTTATTGGAACTTAAACGACCGGTTACCGCCACCGCCTGATTATAGGAAGTGTGTATCCGGTTGGTGCGTTTATTCAGCAATAACGGCAACGAATCTACGTAGGTAGATTTCAGTTTACTCAGCTCCCTGAAAATGAGAATGTCCTCTACTATTTTATGTTTGTTGGAAAGCTTTTGCAGCACATCTTCACCGGTGGCATACTGGCCGGTACGTGTTTTCTTTGCTTTGGGGTCCAGCTGTAATTTTTCAAACAGCACTTCTCCCAGTTGCTTTGGCGAGGCCAGTTTGAAACGTACGCCTGCCTGTTCGTATACACTTTCTTCCGCCCGTTTAATTTCTATTTCCAGTTCTTTTGAATAGTCGGTCAGCGCCATTGTATCGAGGGCAATGCCTTCGTATTCCATGTCGGCCAGAACTTTCACCAGCGGGTTTTCAATATCGTAGAATACTTTGTCCACGGCCTTTTCAGGCAGCATCGACGCAAATTTTTCTTTCAGCTGCAATGTGATGTCGGCATCTTCCGCAGCATATTCTTTGATCTTTTCTATCTCCACATCCCGCATGCTGCCCTGTCCTTTTCCTTTTTTACCGATCAGCGATTCTATGGAAACAGGTTCATACTGGAGGTATTGGGCGCTCAGCACATCCATGCTCCTGCGGCCTTCCGGCTCAATCAGGTAATGGGCCAGCATAGTATCAAACAGGGCGGTGGTAATTTCCATACCGTACCATTTCAGGATCAGCATATCATACTTGATATTCTGACCGATGAGCACAATGGACGGGTGCTGGAACAGTGGTGTAAATTCATGAATGATGGCGCGGGCGGCGGTGTTATCTGCCGGCATGGGAATGTAGTATGCAGCGCCTTTTTTGAAGGAAAAACTCATGCCTACAATTTCCGCGTCGTTGGCATCGGTGCCGGTTGTTTCTGTATCAAAGGAAACCTCAGATTGTTGCAGCAATTGTTGAAGGAGAGCGGTTCTTTTTTCCAGCGTATCGATCACCTCGTATTCATGAGGGGTATTGTGAATATTTTTATCTGCCAGCAGGATGTTGCCGGTTTCCACTGTTTCTGTGGTTACGGTTACTTCTTCTGTAACAACAGTGCCGAAGAGATCTGTTTGTACCACCCGCGCTTTAGCCTCCACACTGGCGCTACCGGCAAAACCATCTCCCAGTATTCTTTTACCCAGTGTTTTAAATTCCAGCTCCATGAAAATGTCGGTGAGCTTTCCTTTATCACAATCTTTGATACAGAAATTTTCTTCATGGAAGGTAACCGGTACATCTGTGATGATAGTAGCCAGTTCTTTGGACAGCAGGGCATTTTCACGACCCGCTTTGATCTTCTCTCCCATTTTACCACCAATGGTATCGGCGTTATCCAGCACATTTTCGAGGGTGTGATATTGAGCCAGGAGTTTCATCGCCGTTTTTTCGCCGATGCCGGCAATACCGGGGATATTATCCACTGCATCACCCATGAGGCCGAGGATATCAATTACCTGGTGTACATCTTTGATCTGCCACTTTTCGCACACTTCCTTTGGCCCCATGATCTCTTCCTTGTTGCCCATGTATGGCGGCTTGTAGATAAAAATATTATCACGTACCAGTTGTCCGTAATCTTTATCCGGGGTTACCATATAAACGGTGTAGCCTGCATCAGCCGCCTGCCATGCCAGCGTACCGATTACATCATCCGCTTCATAGCCATCCAGTTCTACCACAGGGATATTGAACCCTTCAATGATCCGTTTGATGTCCGGTAAGGCATCCAGCAGATCCTCCGGTGCATCTTCACGATTAGCTTTATAATCAGTATAAGTGGTATGACGCTCGGTAGGCGCGTGCGTGTCAAAGGCAACGGCTATATGGGTAGGTTTTTCTTTATTGATGAGGTCCAGTAAAGTAGTGGTGAAACCAAACTGCGCATTGGTATTTCGACCCGCACTGGTGATGCGGGGATTCCTGATCAGGGCGTAATAAGCCCTGTAGATCAGCGCCATAGCGTCCAGTAAAAATAATTTCTTTTCCATTGCTAAACCTACAAGATTTAATTTGAATCTGCAAAATTAAGATAGTACTACCATATACGGTGAGGATGTAACTTTACAAATAAAAAAAAACAAAAAAGGATGAATAAAATTTATCATTTGTCGACCTGCGGAACCTGTAAGAAAATTCTGGAAGAAACGAAGGCAAAGGAGCGCGGATTTATTTTGCAGGATATCAAGAAGGACAAAATAACGCCGGAGCAGTTGGATGAAATGAAGGCGCTTTCCGGCAGTTATGAATCTTTATTCAGCCGCAGATCGCAGCAGTACCGGCCAATGGGATTACATGAAAAAAATTTAACGGAAGATGATTACCGTAGCCTGATATTACAGGAGTATTCATTTCTGAAGCGCCCGGTGGCTATTACGGGAGGAAAGATCTATACCGGTGCGGAGGTAAAAAATATTTAGCAGTCTTTTTTATGGATATGGAACAAAAAGGGGATGTCTGAATTTTTCAGACATCCCCTTTTTTTAAATAACCTCAGAGTGACTGTACAAACTGTTGTACTACCTGTTTGTACTGGTTCATATCCTGTTCATGGTGAAAAGACCGGAATGGGAAGCGGGATGCTTCGTCCAGCGCCGTTTTCAGATGAAAGCGTTCCTGGGGAAGGGAATAGAAGTACCCCTTCTCCATCAGGTATTCGCCCAGGTATACCTGCTCTGATTGTCCGGGTGTAGGGATAAGAATTGCTTTTTTATTCAGTTTGGCCAGGTCCATCAGGGTAGTATACCCGGAGCGGCTCAATACCATATCTGATGCCAGCATGGCATCGTTTAATTCGCTGGCGTTGAGGTGATTAATTTGCGTAACGCCCGGGGCTACCTGTTCGTGTTGCGGTGTGCCGGGCTTCCCGCTTACGATCAGTGCGGTGATGGACAAGGATTTAACCTGGTCCAGGATCAGCTTTTCCAGGTTGGAGCGCTGTGGCTCGGGTCCGGAGATCAGCACCAGCAGATCGTACTTTTTTTCCACGCCGGGTTTTGGTTCAAACCTGCTCAGGCAACCGATATAGGTGGTGTGGGCAGGCAATTGGCCGGGATGCGCCAGTTCGCCGGAAAGGTTGTTGCTGCCGGGGAAATCGGGAATCCAGCAGGCGCTGTATTTGTTAATAAAACGATAATTTATTTTTTGCAGGGTCCGCTCTATCCAACCGCCAAAAGGCGTTTTAATCAGGAGTTGATGGGTAATGAAAACAGTAGGAATATTTTTATGATATAAACCAAAGCGGTTGTCTGAAATAACTGCATTGATTTGATACTCAGCGACTATCTTCTTCAACCATCTCTGCTCATAGTTTACGGCACGGAAAATCTTGGGAATTTGCTGGATGATTTTCAGTCCGAAAAACTGCCCTTTTTGTGCATATTGAATGCGGTAGCCAGGGAGTGGAAGTATGGTCAGTTGTGGGAATTCCTGCTGTAACAGGGCCGCGTGTTTGCCTTCTGCTGCAATAAAAACCTGACAACCTGCGTTTAGCATTTCACGGATGAGCGGAATATCCCGGGTGGCGTGTCCAAGGCCCCAATCCAGGGGAACGATTAAAATTTTTCGGGACGCAATAATTGTGGACAAATATTTTAATATTTTTTACGAATTTAGCTTAAATTACAAAAGGGCATTGTTAAGAAAAGGTAAACACTTAAGGAAGGTATTCAAAAATAGCCAGTATATAATTAGCAGTATGAAAAGTATAAAATGGATCGTAGTCTTTTTTCTTTGCGGATGCCTGGTGATGGAAGGGTGTAAAGTTTTTAAGAAAAACGATTGCGGTTGTCCTACCATGAATAAAAAAAGAATGCACTAAATAAGACGATCTGTTTGATAGCAACGACGACTTTGACAACGACTGACGACTAAACAATTTTTGCCTTATCTTTTTGAACTATCCTTTGATACCTGGCCAAACAATATTTCGGGGAACAGTCAAATTTTTTATTCATGAAACCTGTAGATAGAGATTTATTAATCCTGCTACATGAAGATAGGTACACGGAACAGCAGATCCAATCTGCGGTGAGACAAATCAGCGAAATGCTTTCGTTGATTGAGACGATGGATTATCTCTGTGCAGTTATGGAAGTTATGGATTGTAACAAGAGCCGGATTACCAGCAAACGAACCGTGCTGGAAAAAGCAATTTCACGTAAGTCGCATAAGCCTTTCGAATTTATTATTCACAAGAACTAGTAGCCTTACCTCTACAAATTCCCGTTATAGTAGCTTTGACCTGCTGCTCTTATCTGCCTGGTTTTGCTTTTTTTTAAATTCTTGTTGTACGTTTGCCATCAAATAAACGCAATTTACTGATGGCAGATTTTTCGCATCTGCAGGATTTCCTACATCCTGTTTCAAAGGCATTTTTAAACGATGACCAGGAATACGATCCATTCCAGGTGGGTGGTGTAATTGACGCATACGAAGATGATCACCATCCGGATATAGACGCAGCAGATATTATTTTGCTGGGTGTAGGAGAAGAAAGAGGTGGAGACTCCGGCAAAACGGATACCCACGGTCCTGATGCTATTCGCCGCGAATTTTTCCGCTTGTACAACTGGCACCGCGATATCAAACTCGCGGATGTTGGTAACCTGCTGCCAGGCGCATTTCTCGCAGACGCCTATGCTGCCATGAAAACAGTTGTCGCAGAATTATTAACCGCCAATAAAACCGTGATCATCCTGGGCGGTTCGCACGATCTTACCTACCCGCAATATAAAGCCTATGCGTCGCAGCAATTAATTATTGAAGCCACTGTTGCCGATGCGCTGATCGACCTGAAAGAAGACTCCAGTATACGCAGCGAACGCTTTTTAATGGACATCCTCACAGAGCAACCCAACTACCTGCGTCATTACAATCATATCGGTTTCCAGAGTTATTTCGTACATCCGCGGATGTTAGAAACGCTGGATAAGCTCCGCTTCGACTGCTACCGTCTTGGCCGCATCCGTGAAAATATGGAAGAGGCCGAACCGGTGTTGCGCCACTCAGATTTATTTAGTCTTGATATCAATATTATCCGGCACACAGATGCGCCGGCCAACCAGCTTTCGCCCAATGGTTTCAGCGGTGAAGAAGCCTGCTCCCTGGCCAGGTACGCCGGTATGAGCAGCCGCCTCTCCTCTTTTGGTATTTACGGCTACCGGCCTGAAAAAGACAAAGAGCACCTGACCGCCCGGCAAATTTCCCAGATGATGTGGTATTTTATGGATGGACGCGCTGTGAAAAATAAAGAAGCCCGGCTGGACGACCGCGATGCTTTCTGGGAATTTCATATAGCCTTCTCCGATATAGAAACGGTTTTCCTGAAGAGCAAGAAAACAGGCCGCTGGTGGATGCAGCTACCCGACCGCGAATTTGTGCCGTGTGCGTATAACGACTACCTGATGGCCAGCAACAATGAAATGCCGGAGCGCTGGCTGCGTCACCAGGAAAGACTTTAATCGTTATTATCTCCGTACAATGAATATCATTGTACGGAGATAATATCAAATATTGAGAAGGGCAGTTAATCTCTCTTTGATGAATGCAGCCTTATTATCGGTGGAAATCATTTCATCATCCAATCCTTCCATTGTGCGTTTATGCATCTTCTCCACCCGCTCATCTATCCTCTTAAAGTATTCTTCTTTCTTTGTTTCCCATGCCAGCTGTTCTTCCTGCAGCTTTTGCTGCTGCCCGGTATTCAGGCTGGAATAGAGCTGCTGGAGGGTGGTATTCAGTAAACTGTCCAGCTGCTTATAGTAGGTAACTGCGCAGTTATACGTATTGTGGCTATCGCCAAGACATTGCTGGTAGCGGATTTCAAGTGTGTCCAGCGCGGTGTGTTGTGATTGTGAATACGCTTTCGAACACAGGAATACCGCAAGAAGGATGATCAGGTTTCGCATAGGTATTGTGTGATCGTCAAATATACAAAATATATTTAATAATATACTGATGTCAGTAATCCTTGTTATTGGTTGCCCAGTTTATCGCCGATAGAGCCGGTGCAAACATCTCCCTGTGGCAACCCGTTCAGCCAAACCCGCAGGGCTTCGGTACGCTGATTTGTGAGTTCGGTGAGGTAACCGGCCCGGCACATGGGAAATGCACTGCCATAGCTTTTGGCGGCAGCAGGGTACATCGCCTGTACCTGTGCATCACGGAATTGTATCCAGATCCGCTGCGCGTCTTTCAGGTTTTTAATGAATGCTTTGTTGGCGGCATAATCTTTCAGGATCAGCTTGTAGATATCATTCAGTTTCTTGTCGGCCTCTTTATATTCCTGACCGGCCTGTTTATTCATTTCTGACTGCGACTGTGAAAAGGCGGCTATGCTGCCTGTAACCAGTAAAAGAAATAGAAAAAGAGATTTCATGTTATAAAGGTTTGAAGAATTTAAAAGCATATACCATTGGCAGTTTTCCTTCCATTCCCCGGATATAATAACGGCCATCTTTTTCAATAGTGTTATTAAAACAGTTATAGGGAGAATAATCAAACTCCTGGAATACCCGGAGCTGCAATCCCTGTGCGGTTAATGAAGAAACAATATCACTCAGCGGATGATTCCAGGAATAGGAAGTATGCCGGATATCGCTGCCACCATCGGTGTAGGTTCCGGTTGTTTCTTCCACAATGGTTTGGGTGTTAAAATAGCTGTAGATGATCTCTTTAATGTTGTCGTCAAACATCCATATAACGGGATGAAAATCCGCCATTACGAATGAGCCGCCCGGCTTCAGAAAATGGTTTACTACAGCTGCCCATTTATCAAGGTCCGGTAGCCAGCCAATAGTACCGTAAGAGGTGAATACCGTGTCAAAAACACCTTCCAGGTGATTGGGCGCGCTATAGAGATCGCAGCAAACGAAGCGGGCTTTTTTCTCAAGACCGGATTGAACTGCGAGGTCATTTGCCATCGTAATGGCAGCATCGGAAAGGTCCACTCCTGTTACGGTGGCGCCCATCCTGGCAAGAGACAAGGTATCCTGCCCGAAGTGGCATTGCAGGTGAAGGATCTGTTTATCCTGTACCGTTTCAAGCAACCGTAATTCTATTTCTTTCAGGGAGTTTTTCCCATCAAGAAAGCCGGGCAGGTCGTAAAAGCCGGAGCCCACGTGAACGCCTGTACGCTTATTCCAGAGCTCTTTATTTGTTGAAAGATAATCAGGTAATGGTTCCATGAGCACAGTGTTTAAGGTACTTTGATTTCCGGTGGATTGGGATAATACAGGTTATCCAAAAATAAAAGGTTTCCGTTTAATGGAAACCTTTTATTTTTTTGTCAGCACATATCTTTTTAAATCACTACCAGTTCATAAAAATCGCCCGGCGTAAAGTACTGTTTCGCCAGCTGCTGCAATTCTTCAGCGGTAATGGTCTTGATGGTTTTGATGTTATTGTAGAAGTAGTTTTCATCCAGGTCGTTCAGGATGAGGTTTTTCCAGCGCTGGATCAGCTGGAAAGCGCCGTCCAGGTCGCCCAGGATGGAACCGATCATATAGTTGCGAACGAGGTCCAGTTCTTCTTTCGGAACAGGTTCATTCTGCAGGCGTAACAGCTCCTTGTAAATTTCATCGATGGTGGCTTCGCAAACATCGCGGCCAGCCTCCGTTTGGATGTTCAGCGCACTGGTTTGACGGAAGTTATACAACTGTGAATAAATGCCGTAGGTATAACCTTTTTCTTCCCGGATGTTACTCATCAGGCGGGAACCAAAGTAGCCGCCAAAAATGGTGTTTAACACCAGCATCTTTGGAAAGTCGGGATGGTAACGGTTGGGAAAATGACGGGCTACGCGCACGGCCCCCTGTACGCCATTTTCATCATTGAAGATCCTGAACTTTTTTTCTTCCGCCGGTTGTATTGGCAGGTCGAGTCTAACCAGGTGTGTATCCCCGTTCCATTGGGTGGTACCAAAATACTGGTTCAGCAACGGGATCATGTTGGCTGGCAGGTTGCCGGCTACAAAGATCTTACAGTTGTTGTAAGTATAATGCTTCTTATAAAACGCCTGCAATCCTTCGGGTTGGAGGGCATCATATGCCATCATGGAGCTTACGCGGCCATATGGATGGAATTCCCCGAACAGGTATTTATCGATAAAACGGTTCCCTACAAAATCGCATTTAAGGAGGTTTACCGCCAGTTTTTGTTTCTGGTTCTGCTTGTACAGGTTCAGTTCTTCTTCCGGGAATATAGGGTCCAGGATCACTTCCTGCAGCACCGGGAGGAGTACCTCTGTATGCTTGGTGAGGCAATGAAGCGTATAGGTGGCATTTTCATGGTACGCATTACGGTTCAGGTAAGCGCCGTAATAATCTATGTTTTCATTGATTTGCTGCGATGTATGTTTGCCGGTACCATTTTTCATGAGAAAGTTGGTGGCCGCGGCTTCCAGGCTTTCGCTTTCATACCAGCTGCCTGCAGGAAATACCAGCTCCAGCTGTAATGTTTCCTGTTCGTCAGATTTCATTACATATACCGGGATGCCATTGTCCAGGTTGAACCGTTCATATGGCTTAAGTTTTATATCGAAATCCACCGCATCTTTAATGGGAGGGGCAATAATTCTGTTCATCGTGAGTTATTTAAAGGGTGAGGGCCGAAAACAAGTCACTGCTTTAGTTGGCAGCGTAATAGTAAATGGTATTTGAATTCTTCTCATCAAAAAGGAGTTTCGCTTCCTCATGTATTTCTGCTGCGGTTACTACTTCATAATTTTCAAATTCGCGGTTCATCAGAGCAGCGTCGCCCAGCAGTTCATAAAAAGCCAGGTTATTGGCGCGGTTGAGCAGGCTCATGTCTTCAAAGGCCAGCAAACTTTCTACGCGGTTTTTTACTTTTTGCAGTTCTCTTTCTGAAATGACTTCCTCTTGCAGTTTTTCCAGTTCCTGCTGGATGGCTTTTTCTGCATCTTTCATCTTTACGCCTTTTACCAGCTTGCCTTCTATGGTGAGCAGGCCGGCATCGAGACTGCCAAAATGATAACACTCAATATTGCTGAATAGTTTCTTTTCTTTTACCAGCACCTGGTGTAAGCGGGAAGAGCTGCCGCCACCGAGGATGTCGGAGATCAGATCAGCTGCGTAGTAACGCTTATCGGTACGGGCGTACATGTGGTAGCATTTATACAAGGCATCCAGTGGTACATTGGCCTTTACTTCCAGTTTATGCGCGGCCGTTTGGGCGGGTTCAACCGGCAGGTTGCGATGATATTTTTCGCCGGAAGGAATATCGCCGAACCATTTTTCTGCGAGTGCTTTTACCTGGTCTACCGTAACGTTGCCGCCTACGGAAAGAATAGCATTTACCGGGCGGTAATACTTAAAGAAAAATGCTTTTACATCTTCCAGTTTAGCATTTTCAATATGTGATAATTCTTTACCGATGGTCATCCAGCGATAGGGGTGGGTAGTGTACGACAGCTCGCGCATTTTATGCCATACATCTCCATAAGGTTTATTGATATAATGTTCTTTAAATTCTTCTGATACTACTTTGCGTTGCACATCCAGGCTTTTTTCATCAAAGGCCAGGGAGAGCATGCGATCACTTTCCAGCCAGAAACCGGTTTCAATATTTTCTGCCGGGAGTTGAATGTAGTAGTTGGTCAGATCGCTGGTTGTGTAGGCGTTATTTTCGCCACCAGCCATTTGTAATGGTTCATCGTAAGAGGGAATATTGATGGATCCGCCAAACATCAGGTGTTCAAACAGGTGGGCAAAGCCGGTTTGTGCCGGATTTTCATCTCTCGCTCCCACATCATACAGTACATTTATTACCGCCATCGGCGTAGTATGGTCTTCGTGAACAATTACCCTCAGTCCGTTTGCCAGCGTAAACTTATTATAATGGATCATATCTTTTTATTGGTCAATATGGTAAAAATAGGGAATTACGGTAAGCTTTCAGCTCAAAGCAACAAAAAGCTACTCGAGGTACAGTTCCTTTTTATCGTAATTAATGGTGAGCGTGTAGTCTTTCCAGATATCGTAACCAATGGAGCCGGCTACTTCTGTGAATACGCCGAGGTCGTCGATATCCTTGCTGTAGCTTACCGGCACATTGGGGATGCTGCGGCCGCCTATTTCCAGTGAGGGCACCGAACTATTGATGTAGTACAATACTTTCAGCATATCCTGTACGCGGTCTGTATTGATGGTGGGGAGCAGGGTATTGAGTTTGTATTTATCCACATAGGGCCAGTTAAAAAGGATGCCATAGTCGCCGCCGGTGGTGATGTGATAATGGCCGGGTAACCGGCGGCCATCGGGCAGCTGGATGGATGCATCGATAACCGGTGTGCTGAAATTCAGCTGAAAATGCAGCAGCCGGCCGGTGTTGCCAACGGGCGTTTTCCCGGATTTATACAGTACGAGCTGTTTTGAGCGGTAGTCTATTTTTGCGATGTATAGCTTTAGCAAAGCGATTCCTATGATCCCATCTACCGGCCCCAGGCTGCTGAGGTTTTCCAGGTATACTTTCACATAAGGTAACCGGAGTTCTTTGAGATAGAGGGCATTTAGTGTAGCCAGTTCTGTTTTGGCCATTGCATTGTTTGTGCCGGTTAAGAAGGCATTCCCGGCATTTCTCAGCTGTAGTTTGGCGGCGGTGGCGATGTTCATCACGGTTACTTCTGCTCCGCTGTCAAAAATAAAATGAAGGGTATCTGAACTCCCGGAAACGGCAACAGGGATGATCACCTGCCGGTTTACCAGTTGGAAGGGAATGACGGCTACTGGTTTGCTATTGTCTGTTGCTGCTGCTGATGAGCCTCTGCGCTGGGCATGGGCAGGCATTAGGGCATAGCTGAATACGATGGTTACTGTCAATAAAAAGCGCCACATGACACAAATAACGTCAAAGAATACTTTTTATTGGCAATTTTTTAATGAGGAGTTCTTTATCCCGGCTTACCAGGCAGGTAGCCCTGGTGCCAATGTTTTTCAGTAATTCGCGGAACAGCGGGAGGTTTGGGCCCAGGTTATTGTTGATGCCCATGATAATATCGCCTGTCCGGAAGCCTGCTTTTTCTGCCGGCGATCCTTTGATGATATCGGTTACTTCCACCCTTCCGTTGATCAGGTAAATGATCAAGCCGGTGTAGGAATAATCGAACATATCACGGAAATGCGTGTTGGGCAGCATGTATATTTCCTTTTTGCCGTAGTTGAGTGTGATGTTGAAACGGCGGAGCAAATCGTTCCCTATCATTCCGCCAAGAAAAGGATAAGCGGTAACGTTACTTTTATCATCGAACACATAAGTGGGCACATTCCGGAAACTGTAGTTGCCGATACGGAATTCATTTACGGTGGTGAGCGACATGGTCATCTTTCCTCCGAGGCCCTGGGCTTCCGTTTGTATGATCTTTTTGGTGCGGCGTCTTTTGCCCTGTAATACGCTGCTGTCGTTTACAAACTGGGACGACAGCAACAGGCACATACCGGCGCCGGTATCGAAATAATAGCGGTTGGTGATGGTGCGTACGGAGTTCTTCAGGGGGGCTGATATCAGCGGAATCTGTGTAAGAGATGGTCGCAATAGTTGACCACCTTTGGGATAAGTATATCTTCCTTTGGAATAAATAATAATTTCTTCGGTATCATAATCTATTGTCACAATATACCGGCTCAGCAAGCTATAGCCAATGATGCCATCTATCTGTATGCCATACACCTGGCTGATCAGCTCATAGTCGTTGATGTGAAAGTCGAGGCTGTCGACCTTTAACCCCGGGAGCTTCAGGGAGTGACGCCGCGCAAAAGATACGGGCTTGGAGCTGCCAAGACCTTTAATGATCCGGTCTGATGGTTCCATGCTTATTCCCAGTCGCACGCAGGTGGAAGTATCCAGTGAAATGCCTGCACTGCCAGTATCGAGGATAAACTGCAGGGTATCAGGATAATTGCTGACCAATGCCTGGATCACTACTACTCCCCCATAGTATTGTTTGAAGTGGAAGCGCGTGAGCAGCATAGCTTCGCTTGTACTATCGTTGTCGAACGTGGCATTTCCGGCTTGGGTGCTCATCGGTGTACCGGCGGCTGCCAGCAGCAGCATAACGTGTAACAGAATTGGTCTAAGCATACTTGGTTGATGCAGGGGATGTGTATTGCTATAAATTTAACATTAAATAGTGTTCGTATAAAATATTTTTATTACAGGCGGTTAATTGCCTAAATACTACCTTTGTCAAAGTTATTCAGGGTTAGAAACATAGCATATGGAACTTCAGGATTTATACAAAAAGGCGCAGAACTTTGAGTTTCTGACAGCAGCAGAGGGCGTTTACCTGTTTGAAAATGCTCCACTGGCAGAATTGATGGAAATAGCCAATGAGTTACGTAAGCAGCAGGTTCCACATGGAAAGGTAACCTGGCAGATAGACAGAAACGTAAATACCACCAATGTATGCACGGCCAACTGCAAGTTTTGTAACTTTTACCGCATTCCCGGCCATAAAGAGGCTTATATTACGCCAATTGAAGAGTACAAAAAGAAGATCGAGGAAACCCTTAAGTATGGCGGCGACCAGCTGCTTTTACAGGGCGGACATCACCCCGAACTGGGCCTCAGCTTTTACGTAGATCTCTTCAGGGAACTGAAACAGTTATATCCTGCATTAAGATTACATACCCTCGGCCCCCCCGAAGTAGCACATATCACCAAACTGGAAAAAAGTACGCATATAGAAGTGCTCCGCGCCCTGCAGGAAGCGGGTATGGACAGCCTTCCGGGCGCGGGCGCTGAGATCCTGAACGATCGCGTACGCCGCCTCATCTCGAAGGGAAAATGCGGTGCGCAGGAGTGGCTGGATGTAATGCGTGCAGCGCACAAACTGAACATTGCCTCTTCAGCTACCATGATGTTTGGTCACGTGGAAACCGTGCTGGAACGTTTTGAACACCTGGTGGATATCCGGCAGGTACAAAGTGAAAAGCCGGAAGGGAATTATGGCTTTACTGCCTTTATCCCCTGGACATTCCAGGATGTGGATACCCTGTTGGCAAGGATCCGTGGCGTACACAACATGACCACCGCAGAAGAATATATCCGTATGATTGCCATGAGCCGCATCATGCTGCCGAATATTAAAAACATCCAGGCATCGTGGTTAACCGTGGGTAAACAGGTGGCGCAGCTTTGCCTGCACGCCGGCGCCAACGATTTTGGTTCTATCATGATCGAGGAAAATGTGGTAAGCGCCGCTGGAGCGCCACATCGTTTCACCTACCTGTCTATGCAGGAGGCGATCCGCGAGGCTGGTTTTGAACCACAGTTGCGCACACAATTATACAAATTCAGAGAACTGCCTGCCGCTATCGAAGAACAGGTGATTAACTATTGATAAATGCAGCGGAGGTTGTCTTACTCAGGATTACGCTGATTTTATTGATTAGCTTTTTGTGATTTGGGGAGATTGGTGAGGATAACAGGGGGTGAATAAAGATTGCTTAAAGATGGACTGTAAATTGCTTCATTTATACTTAGTATGTGCTTAGCATATACTAAATACATGCAGATAACCCGGAGGTGAGGTGGAGGTGACGTGGACTTGATGCCAGGATCGTTTACCATAGGGCTTTACAGACGAAAAAACATTGGGCGTTGCACACAATACTACCGTATAAGTGAAACAGTACGCTAATATACTGGTGAAAGTGAGTGAACGGCATTCAATAAATTCTTGCAATTGAACGCAGCTCATCTTTTTAAATTATTCAAGGAATAGCGATGGAGAAAGCCTCTTAAAGTCACTGAATTTTCCGGAAATCCCGCAAAAGGCTAAAAATATACCAATATTCCACAGAAAATCCCGGATACCGAATTAAAAAATCCGGCCAGTGCCCTCATCTCCCCAAACCCTTCTAAAAATCAAAATAAACTAATCAGCAAAATCAGCGTAATCCAGGGCAAGACAACCTCCGCTAAATTCTCCCCCAATCACAAAAAAGCTAATCAGCAAAATCAGCGTAATCCTGAGTAAGACAACCTCCGCTGTGCATAAACTATTCATTAGCAAATTATTAACAAGTCTCAAAGATTTGTTAAAACTATCGTGTACATGTTACAAATCGTCTTGTTCTGCGTCTAACAGATACAAACTAACTAATCAAACTAAAGGAGGGAGTATGAAAAAGCTGGGTCTTATCATGGCTGGATTTGCAATGATCGTCATGGCTGCCTGTTCAAGCACCAAAGTAACGTCTTCCTGGCGTTCCAATGATGCACAGCAACTGCAAAAGAACAACAAAATAATGGTAATGGCGCTGGTACCTCAGAGAGACCGTACCCTGCGCAGCCAGATGGAAAATTATACCGTATCGGAACTGAGAAGAAAGGGATATAATGCCGTGTCTGCACTTCAAACCTATGGCCCCAACGACATGGCTAAAATGACGGAAAAGCAGGTGTTGAAGCGATTACAGGGTAGTGATGTAAGCCAGATCATGACCATCGTAATGCTGGATAAAGGCAGGGAAAGAAACTTTGTTCCCAGTTATTCTCCTTACGGCTATTATGGTTTCTGGCCTTATTACTCTATGTGGTCATCCAGGATGTATGCCCCCAGATACTATACTTACAATACCAAGTATCAATGGGAAGGTAACCTGTATGATATGAAGAGCGGACAAATGCTGTACTCTGTACAGTCACAGTCTTTCGACCCGCCAACAACGGAAAGAATGGCCGTATTATACGCGCAACAGGTAGTAAAAGATATGGCTAAACAACAGTTGTTAGCAAAACAGTAAACGGTAATAAATAGAGAATAAACAGCCGCGGGCTTTTAGTTTTTGTACAATAAAAACTAAAGGTCAGCGGCTATTTACTGCCCGCAGGTTGGATTTTACGGGAAATCGATGTAAGTTTAACGCCCTTTTAAATCCAGTTATGTTCGAAGTAACCGTTAATGAAAACATATACCTCCGGCAGCTACAGGTGCAGGATGCCCCTTTGGTATATAAACAACTGGATGTATCGCGTAAAAGCCTGCGCAGATTTTTACCCTGGGTAGATTATAATACCAACGAAGAACATTCTCTCCGTTTTATACAGCTGATGTTGCGCAAAGCCGAAGAGCAGGAAGCCATCGCACTGGGCGTATGGTACAAAGAGGAGTTTTGCGGGGTTATTGATCTTCATGGATGGGATCATCAGTTGCAGAAAGCAGAAATAGGTTATTGGATAGGAGAAGCTTTTCAGCGGAAGGGCATTGCTACCGCTGCGTGCAAAGGACTCATTTCCTTTGCCTTCAAAAAACTTCACCTGAATAAAATAGAGATCCGCTTTGTGCTGCAAAACGAACGTAGCGGGCAAATCCCAATCAGACTGGGATTTGCCAGAGAAGGAACCCTGCGTCACAGCGCCAAACTGCATGGGCAGTATGTGGATATGGTGGTAATGGGCGTGTTGCGGCAGGACTGGAAATATTAGCTTTTCAGCTGGTTGCGTACTTTACTGTGTTTCTTACCGTAAAATTCATAGATCGCCATACCTATCGCCATCCATACGATGAGACGCAGCCAGGTATCCCAGGGCAGGAAAGCCATCATCACCGCGCAGGTGATAATGCCCATCAGCGGTACAAAGGGAACCCACGGTGTTTTAAATGCTCTCGGTGCGTCCGGCATAGAATACCGCATGATCCAAACCCCCGCGCATACGATCACAAACGCCAGCAGGGTACCAATGCTGGTCATCTCTCCTACTACCCTTACCGGTACCAGCGCAGCAAACAAACTTACAAACACACAGAAAAGGATATTTGATTTCCAGGGGGTACGGTAACGGGGATGAACATCCGAAAAGATCTTTGGCAGTAGTCCATCTTTAGCCATACTGTAAAATACCCTCGATTGCCCCCAGAGGTCCACCAGGATCACGGATGTATAACCTACTATGATGGCCAGGATAATCATTTGGCCCAGCCATTTGTAAGGCGTGTGTGCAATGGCAATAGCTACCGGCGCCGCACTGTTTTTAAACTCTTTATAGGGCGCCAGTCCGGTGAGCACGTGGGAAAACAGAATGAAAAGGACCGTGCAAACAGCCAGTGATCCGAGGATGCCTATAGGCATATTACGCCGCGGATTTTTGGTTTCCTGCGCCGCGGTGCTCACAATATCAAAACCGAGGTATACAAAGAAGATTACACCTGCCCCCCGCAGAATACCGGATATACCGTATTCTCCAAAGGTGCCTGTGTTTTTTGGGAATATAGGGGGTGAGATTAGCTGGTTGTATATACTTCCAGCCCAGGGCTATGAAAACAAGTACTACGCCCACTTTGAGCGACACCACCACTGCGTTCCAGATGGCCGAACCTTTGGTGCCGCGCATCAGGATAGCCGACATGAGGATAATGACCAATGCTGCAGGAAGATTGAAATAGCCGTGGGTGGTTACACCGTTTGCCAGCGTTACCGTTTCAAACGGGGAGTGCGAAAACTGCGCGGGAACGTAAATTTTGTATCCTGCAAGAAAGGCTACCAGGTAGTTAGACCAGCTGATGGCCACTGTGGCGGCGCCCACGGAAAATTCAAGCACCAGGTCCCACCCGATGATCCAGGCAAGCCGCTCCCCCATTGTCGTATAGGCGTAGGTGTAGGCGCTCCCCGCTACGGGGATCATGGAGGCAAATTCAGCATAGCAAAGGCCGGCAAAAGCACAGCCAATACCGGCCACTATAAAGGAAAGTGTAACTGCCGGCCCGGCGTTATTGCCGGCTGCAGGTCCTGTAAGGGAAAATAATCCCGCGCCGATAATAACACCCAGGCCCAGCATCAGCAGCTGAAAGCCATTCAGCGTGCGTTTGAGGGTATCTTTACTTTCACTGGCCGACTCGTTGAGCAGCCATGATAAAGGCTTTTTGTAAGATTGATTCATGTTGTATACCCTACTGTTTTAGTAGACTGGTCCGCGAAAGTAGGATATATTTATGAATTTAAGCCAGATCACAGATGCCTATGGCCTGACGGAGCGATGCGATCTGGTCTTTATGGGCAGGAATAAACTCCTGGGCCACATGGCCTTTAAAGCCGGTTTCGTAGATCGCTTTCATAATAGCCGGGTAGTACAGCTCCTGGGTTTCATCAATTTCATGACGGCCCGGTACTCCGCCGGTGTGGTAATGCGCAATGTAATCGTGGTGGTCGCGGATATTACGGATTACATCCCCTTCCATGATCTGCATGTGGTAAATGTCGTATAACAGCTTAAAATTGGGAGAACCCAATGATTTACAGAGTTCTACGCCCCAGGCGGTATGATCGCACTGGTAGTCGTGGTGATCTACTTTGCTGTTCAGCAGCTCCATTACCAGTGTTACCTTTTTCTTTTCTGCATAGCCGATAATGCGTTGCAGACCTTTGGTGCAGTTTTCAATGCCCTGTTGATCGCTCATACCATTACGGTTGCCCGAAAAGCAGATCAGGTTGGTGAAACCGGCTTTTGCGGTTTCATCTATATAATGTTTAAAATATTCTTCCAGTTTATCGTGGTGGGCAATGGTGTTAAACCCTTTGCCAATATTCCATTCTGGTCCGTTACTGGCTACCATAGCGGTGATCATGTCATTCTTCTTCAGGATGTCGAAATCTTTCGGATCAACGAGGTCGATAGAATGAATGCCTATTTGTTTGGCGGCCTTACACAGTTCATCCAGTGGAATATTGTAACACCAGGCGCATACCGAATGGTTAATTTTGCCTTTTAGTTTTTCATCTACAGCCTGGTCGTGTGCAGATACCCTGGTAGAGAGGGATGATAGTGCGGTGGATGCGAATGCCATAGTGGCCACTTTCTTAATCATATCGCGGCGTGAGTTTTCCTGGTGCATAAAAAGGTTTGCTTTAAAACTGCCATCAATGTAGGCGAAATTATGTTTACTTACAAGCCCCTGCCGCCTTTTGGGGTGAAAAGAGCGTGGAAATACGGATTTTATTTTTTCCGTAGAACCAACCGCGCTCATCCTGCGTTTATATAGTAACTTGCAGTTAGTTTAGAGTTTGGTAAGTAATTTGTTTAAGTATTGAAAAGCGGAGGTTGATATGGAAAAAAAATATACTCCCAGTTTATGGATCTGCATCCTGATGGACCTTTTAGGATGCGCCAGTTACGCAGTTCCGGTATTAGGAGACGTCAGTGACTTTATCTGGGCCCCGATTTCTGCCATCATTTTCTACCGTATGTTTGGCGGCACTCTTGGTACTTTCGGTAGTGTTTTTAACTTTATGGAAGAGTTATTTCCAGGCACCGATTTTATTCCCACCTTTACCCTCTCCTGGATACTGAAGCGGGTAACGGCTCCCAGAAGAACGATGTCTATTTAAATTATTCATTGAAATAACAAGGGCCTTATTAATCAGCAAGGATTAATAAGGCCTTTTTCTATAAATAGGTAACTCAGAAGCCTCTTGGTCTCATTCCGCCACGGCCGCCTCCCGGAGGGAAGCCCATCATGCGGCCGCCTCTTTCTCCTTTACCGGTATTACCTCCAAACTTATTCAGGAAGTAAGTGAAGCTCACCATAAAGTACTGTTGTAACACATTGCTCTGCACATCCTGGATGTAGTTATCTGCCACGGTACGGGATACGCTGATATATTGCCTTAGCAGATCAAATCCCTGGATCTTGATCATCCCCTGTTTTTTCGGGAATACGTATTTTGAAACGTTCGCGTTCCACATGGTGGAGGTAAGGTTGTATCCCGCCTGACGGCCACGGTTCATGGTACAGGTAATATCGCTGCCTATCATGAAGCCCAGCGGCAGGTTGATGTTGAAGTCGGTATTGATATTGTAATCCAGGTAGCGGGTATCATTTGCGCCTGCGCTGACCTGTGAATAGTTGGTGGCATTGAAATTAACGCTGCCGCCCAGTGAAATATCAAACAGCTCCTTGTACATATAACTTACGTTGGCGGATTGTGACAATTGCAGCGAGTTGGTACTGCTGTTAATGCCATTGCTTACAATTACATCTTTATTATAACTCACCGAAGTTCCTGTGTTCAGGTTTTGTCCTGGTGTTTTAGATAAAGGAATGGAGTTGTGCACCATACCGGAAATATTGTAGTTGCCATTTACGTTTACCGGCCTCACCGTTTGCTTACCTGTTTCAGGATCAAGGGTGGTAGCATTGATAATTTTATTCACGGTATAGCCGCCGTTCAACCGTGCAAACATACCCCGGAAGGTGATGTTGTTAAATGAGTTGTAATTAACGCTCAGATTATTGGTGAAAGATGGTTTCAGGTCGGGATTACCCAGCTGGATATACAAGGGGTTACTGTTGTCCGGCACGGGCGCCAGCTGTTGTACAGATGGCTGCTGTGTATTTCCGTTGTAGTTTATTCGTAACCGTTTGTTTTTGGAAAAGGTATAGTTAAAAGATGCCTGCGGAGAGAAGTTGACCGTGTTTTGTGTGATCAGGCTATCTTTCCCGGTAAGGAAGGAATACGTGTTATTATCCAGGCTATTAAACAACACATTTAACCCTATGGAGTAATCATATTTCAGCTTGTTGGTGCGTATGGCAAAGCCGGCCTGCTGGTTCAATGTACTGTTGGTAAAAGAATTGCTCAGCGAATCGTTCATGATATTGTACTCTCCTTTCGCATCATCATAATCGTAGGTGTATTTGGTACTGGTGCTGTTGTATTTTGTGATGCCATAATTTGCTTCCAGGAAACGGTCCCTTCCCAACGGTTCTGTATAGGTTAGGTTCACCCCTTCATTACGGCTATTGGTATTTATTTGATTGCGCTGATTGAAGTTAACAATACTGTCGGCAGAAACGTAATTGATACTTGACTTCACGTAGTTCTCCTGGTCATTATCACTGTTGTTGTAATTAAAGTTAAGGCTTAGTGTGCGACCTGGTTTTTTGAACCGCTTGCGGAACAGCAGTGAGCCGCCATAATTTTCATTGTGGCCCTGACCATCATTGTAGGTAAGCCCCCGGTTCAGGGTATCCTTGTTGGTGTTTAGCGACAGGTTGTCTGTAACACTGTAGCTGTTGCCGTTTGTAAAGGAATACGTTGGTGAAAAGATCAGTGAATGAAAGGAGTCGATTGTATATTCCACCCTGGCAGAAAAGCGGTTGTTGCTGTTATCTGTTTGGGAGGTGGAATTGGTGTTATCGTAGTTGGTGGTGGCGTTGCCTTGTTTATCTGTACTGAATGTTTGCTTTGCCGTTTTTTGTTCTATATTATTTTTGGTATCATTAAAAAAGTAGCTGCCGTTAACGATCAGGTTTTTACTGAAGTCCTGGTTGAAGTTGAGGCCGGTGTTCCAGTTGCGGGTGATACCGGAGTTGTTACCATCGCCCATGAGCTGTTGCATACCACGTCCGCCGCCGCGGCCGCCGCCTCTCCCACCACCGGCAGAACTGAAGCTCATCGCGTCTTGTTGGGTATAGCCCATATTGTTTACGTTATTACCGCCGCCGAGCAAAGACATCTGCTGGTTTTCCCTGAAGCGGTTTAAGCTGAGGGATACGCCATAGCGGTCGTCGGTACCATAGCCTGCCGTAGCGCGGCCAAACAATCCTTTCTTTTTATCTTTCTTAATGGTGATGTTGATTGTTTTTTCTGTTTGCCCGTCGTCGATTTGTGTGAACTGTGCCTGGTCAGATTTTCTGTCTATCAGCTGTACTTTATCAATAATATTGGCCGGAAGGTTTTTGGTGGCCAGTTTGGGATCGTTGCCGAAAAAAGGTTTGCCATCTACCAATACCCGGGTAACGGTTTCCCCCTGTGCGGTAATAGCGCCGTCTTTATCTACAGTAACCCCCGGAAGCTTCTTTAGAAGGTCTTCTACCACTGCATTTTCGCGGGTTTTAAATGCATCGGCATTAAATTCAAGGGTGTCTTTTTTAACTACAATGGGTGGTTTCTCGTCCAGTATTTCCACGGCATTCAGATTTACTCCTTTAAGCACCATAGGGATGTTGCCGAGAGATAATTCTTTATGGTCCTGGTTAATCTGTATTGATTTGTTGATGGGTTTATAGCCCAGGAAGCTTACGTACAGGCGGTATGCGCCATCGGCGATGTTGGTTAGTTCAAAGTTGCCTTTGTTGTCTGTCATGGTGGTAGTGGCAACGCTGGAGTCTTTTGCGTTTAGTAATACAACCGTGGCAGCGGGCATGGCATCCGTGGAGGTAGAGTCAGTCAGTTGGCCTTTAATCTTTCCTTGTTGAGCCTGAGCCTGGGCATGTATAATGCCCAAACCCAGTATCAGCAAGAGTTGTATAAGTTTCTTCATAAATGAATTTAACAGGAAGGGGAAAGTTAGGATGAAATTTATTTATTGTTGTTGCCGCTTACGTAATTTCTCCATTTCCTGTTTCCTGATTTCTCTCATCTGTTCCTGGGTTACTTTTTCTGCACCGGCAGGAATGCTGAGATCCGTATCTGTTACAGCTTTCAGGCTAACGCTTTTTGCGGTGAATGCGCGTTTGCTGCCTTCGGCAGAAAGGACTACGGCATTGCTGTCGGGTAATAATCCGTTCACCGGGGAGAAGCTGAAAGGTAAATCGGTGGTATACCAAACGGTGTAAGTATCGTCTTTCAGCTGTATGGTGGCCTTTTTACAATTGTATCCTGCAATCTTTTTTGTTTTGTCGGACGACTTGTTATTAGCGGTAAAGATGAAATCTTCTTCCGTATAATAAGTTTTCTTATCATCGCCAAAGGTGCTGAACACCTGCTTATACTTCTTATTGGCCAGGTCTACATATTGTGCGTTACCACCCCGTCCCATGCCCATACCCATGCCACCGGGGCCTTGCCGGCGTGGATTACGGGTGCTGGTATCTCCTCCGGGGCGTTGTCTCCTGCCGCCGAAGCCACCGCCTTCGGGGCGTTCTGTAGTTAGTTTGCCGAGGTTGTTGCTAAAAGTGAATACCTGTTTAAAGGTGATAACATCCGGTATTTCGGGTGCATCGTCGCCACCACGCTGGAATCCGCGCATACGTTCGGGATCTGTTTTGGCGGTTACTTCATATTCTATCACTCCTGATTGTTGTGCAAATACCTGGCTGGTAGCAGATAAGAGCGTAGCTGCTGCGATGAATAAACGGATAGTTTGGTTCATACCTGATTGATTTTATAGCAAATGTGAATCTTCGCCTTCATTTTTTCGGTTAAAAAGCTTTATTTACTGTTATTTACTGTTAAGGGCTGTCTGTAAGCGTTAATCTTCCTTATTTACTGTTAATTACTGTTAAGGGATTGTCTTGTTTTCCCTGTGGAATGGATAGTTTTGTAAGGATCTTAAAATCTTTCATGCGACAAAGAATCAGAAATATTCTCATCCTCATGTCTGTCTGTATCCTGGGCATATTTCTGTTCCAGGGATACTGGCTGTATAATTCATACAAATTAAGAGAGGAACAGTTCAATAAAGAGATCAATGAATCGCTGCGGATGGCCGTGTTCAATAAGCAGTTTTCTGATGTACGCCGCTATATCCGTTATTTCGGAAAGGATAAAGACTCGCTGAAATTACCCATGCGCGGACTGGCAGATCAGCTGGAAGAAATAGGCATGCCTAAAGGCCGGCGCTTCAAGGGGCAGCATTACGACCGCTACCCGGGACAGCCCCGGGCAACAGCCTTCCCGGGCGATTCGCCCAGCAGGATATATGTGGATACACTGGCCAGGCAGATCTCCGAGTTCCTCATTACCAGCAACTTACATGACGATAGTACCAATCTTAAAAAACTGGATTCCGTATTCAAAGTGGAGCTGGCCAACCGCCAGATAGCCACGCCCTATGAACTGGATACCTTCCACCTGAACTACAGCGGCTTTGAAAGGGAAACGTTCAGAGACAGCATCCGCCGGAGAGAACCCAGGCAAACGGCTAAAATTCCTTTTAACCCAGCCAGCAACTTATTCGTACAGGCCAGCTTCGATTCCCCCCTGCAGTTTATTTTACAGAAGATGATCTGGACCCTGCTCAGCTCACTGGTATTACTGGTACTTACTACTCTCAGTTTTATGTATATGCTCAGAACAATTCTCAAGCAAAAAAAGCTGTCGGAAGTAAAGAATGATTTTATCAATAACATGACGCATGAGCTGAAAACGCCCATTGCAACAGTGTCTGCAGCGGTGGAGGCATTGCAGAATTTCAATGCCCTGAACGACCAGCGTAAAACACAAACATATCTCGATATATCAAAAAATGAACTGCAGCGTTTATCAGACCTCGTGGAAAAAGTATTGCACATCGCTGCCGAAGAAAAAGAGGATATTGAATTATTCCGGGAGGAAACAGACCTGAACGAAGTGATTGATAATATCCTTTCCAACCACCAGCTTAAAGCAGGAAAACAGCTACAGGTGCGTTATGATAATAACCTGGCCGGCAAAACCGTGTTTGTTGATAAAACGCACCTGGCCAGCGCTATCAACAACCTGGTGGATAACGCCATTAAGTACTCCGGCGAACATGTGCAATTATATCTGCAAACCAGCCTGGAGAACGGTATCTTAAAGATCCGGGTAAAAGATAATGGCATTGGTATTCCGAAGGTATACCAGGGCAGTATCTTTGATAAGTTTTTCAGGGTGCCTACCGGCAATCTCCATAACGTAAAAGGATTTGGCCTGGGATTAAGTTACGTGCGGAAAATAGTGGAAATGCATGGCGGCTCCATACAGGTGCAAAGTGAACCGGATAAAGGCAGCGAATTTACCATTATCATCCCTTCTGCTTAACCATATAAAAGTGATTTATGCCCAAAGTATTATTGATAGAAGATGAAGTGCAGCTCGGACAAATTGTGAAAGACAGCCTTGAAATGCGGGGATTTGAAATGTTGTATGCAGCCGACGGCAAAGAAGGACTGCGCATATACCAGCAGGAACATCCTGATGTAGTGGTGCTGGACATCATGATGCCCAACATGGACGGCTTTTCGGTGACGGCAGAGATCCGTAAGCAGGATAAATTCACTCCTATCATTTTCCTGACCGCCAAATCCCAGACGGCCGATGTGGTGAAGGGCTTTGAACTGGGCGGCAACGACTACCTGAAAAAGCCTTTCAGTATGGACGAGCTGATTGTGCGCATTACGGCGCTGCTGAAACGTTTCGGCGACAACCCCGGCACCCGTGAAATGGAAGAAGGCGCTGTAACCATTGGCCAGTATATTTTTAACTACACCAAACAAACGCTTGCCCGTAATAATTCCATCGAGTTCCTGTCGCACCGGGAGGCCGCTATTTTACGTCGTTTATACGACAACAAGAATGAAGTAATGGAGCGTAAAGCTGTACTGCTGGACCTTTGGGGAGATGACAACTTTTTCAATGCCCGCAGTATGGACGTATTTATCACGAAACTCCGCCGGTACCTGAAAGATGATTCCCGTGTACAGATCGTAAACATCCGGGGAGTGGGCTACAAACTGATTTTTTAACGGCTCATGGCCGGGTCGGATTCAAAGGTAATATACACGCGGGTACCCTCTACGGTGTTCTCTGCTCCGGGCATATCGGAGATTTCAATATTAAATTGTTTCTGGTACATGGTTCGGTAAAGGGTGGCCCTTTCCATGCATATTTCCATGCCCCGGGAGTGATGGTTGGTGCTTTTCAGCCCGTCGTGATGATATTGCAGGGCCTGTACCCTTCCAATGCCATTGTCTGTTACCTCGCAGGCATACAGGTTTGGTGCCAGCTGCATCCACTGGATCTGCAGTTGCCTGTTTGTACGCTTATGCATCAGGCCATGCCAGATGGCATTTTCCACAAAAGGTTGTACCAGCATACAGGGCACGTATAAGGCCGACGGGGAGATTTGCGGATCGGTATAGAGCGTATACTCAAACCCGTTATTAGTGCGCATTTGCTCCAGTTTCAGGTAGAGCTCCAGCATATCGGCTTCTTCCTGCAGGGGGATAAAATCTTTATCAGCCAGCATTAATACCTTTCGGAGCAGACCGGCAAACCGGGAAATATATTCCTGTGCCAGCCCTGTTTCCCCGGTCATCAGGGCGGTGTAAATGCCGTTGAGGCAATTAAACTGGAAATGTGGGTTTACCTGTGACTTCAGGTTCACCAGTTTTAGTTCAGTCAGCTGTTTGCGGAGAAGGAGCAGGGAAGCCTCCTGTTGGTGGCTATTCCGGATTAAAGCTTCGCTGCTACCTCTGAAAAGAAGGTAACGGGAACGGTAATGCAGACAAAGGAGAAAAAAAATGGCGGTGCCGGCTGCAGCCAGTATCAGTATAACAGTATGTGTAGTGACAGGCATAACCCTTTCGATTTGCTCATGAAAATATACGTCATTTCCGGGAAAAAAGGAGCAGTGGGTAAACCTCTTCAGTTTACACCTAAACGCTTATCTTTGTGGTTTATGGAACAGTTAGTACAGCAAATAGCAGCCTACAAAGAAGAAATAGCGGCTTTTACGCCTGCCGGCGCAGCGGATCTGGAACA
This sequence comes from Chitinophaga sp. G7 BAM 1005, assembly GCF_057126945.1. Taxonomy (NCBI): domain Bacteria; kingdom Pseudomonadati; phylum Bacteroidota; class Chitinophagia; order Chitinophagales; family Chitinophagaceae; genus Chitinophaga; species Chitinophaga sp. G7 BAM 1005. The sequence goes on from NZ_CP181478.1 coordinate 7,030,811, forward strand.
GTACCGCATAAAATTCCTGGGTACAAAAGGTATCGTGAAAGCTCTTTTCGGGGAGATGAAACAGGTACCGAATGACCGTAAGAAAGAATTCGGGCAGATATTAAACGAATTTAAACAACTCGCGGAATCCCGCTACGAGCAGTTCAGTGACCTTAAAGATGCTGGTGGCGCAACTGCCGGCGATATAGATTATACGTTGCCAGCCGCCCCTCACCGGTTAGGCACCAGGCACCCTATCAGCCTTGTAAGGAATAAGATCATCCGTATTTTTGAACGACTGGGCTTTACCATTGCGGAAGGGCCGGAAATTGAAGACGACTGGCACAACTTTACGGCATTGAACTTACCGGAAAATCACCCGGCCCGTGATATGCAGGATACTTTCTTTATCAGTAAAAATCCGGATTGGCTGCTGCGTACCCAAACTTCCTCTGCCCAGGTAAGGGTGATGGAAGAAGGCAAACTACCTATCCGCATCATCAGCCCGGGTAGAGTATACCGTAATGAAACTATTTCCGCCCGTGCACACTGCTTCTTCCACCAGGTAGAAGGACTGTACATCGACGAAAATGTTTCTTTCGCAGACCTCAAACAAACGCTGTATCACTTTGTCCAGGAAATGTTTGGCGAAAACATAGGTATCCGTTTCCGTCCTTCCTATTTCCCGTTCACAGAGCCCAGCGCGGAAATGGACATCGTATGCTTCATTTGCGGAGGTACCGGCTGTAGTGTATGCAAACAAACCGGCTGGGTGGAAATACTCGGCTGCGGAATGGTACATCCAAAAGTACTGGCCAACTGTGGCATCGACCCGGAAAAATATTCCGGCTTTGCCTTCGGGATGGGTATAGAACGTATTACCATGCTGAAATACCAGATTAAAGATCTGCGCCTGTTCTCTGAAAACGATACCCGTTTCCTGGAACAATTTGAAGGAGCAGTGTAAATATTTATTACCAGGCTATTTGGCTATTACATAAATGCAGCGGAACTCTCCGCTGCATTTATGTAATAGCCGGATGAAAAACCTCAAAAAGTGATTCAAACTATTGCCGTATGCGGCGCAGGCACAATGGGCGCCGGAATAGCACAAATAGCAGCCTACAGCGGATTTACTACTTTGTTGTTTGATATTCAGCAGGACGGCCTGGACAGGGCGAAAGCACAAATTGAGAAGAGCCTGACGGTAGCCGTGGAAAAAGGGAAACTGACCACTGCAGATAAGGACAGCATCCTGCAGCGGATCCGTTTTACTGCAGCTATCGAAGACTGTGTAGCCGACGTGATCATAGAGGCTATTGTAGAAAGAATAACCGCCAAAACAGCACTCTTTAACCAGCTGGCCGCTATCAATACTGCGGAAACCATTTTTGCTTCCAACACCTCTTCCCTTTCTATTTCTGAAATAGCTTCGGCTGTCAGCGTTCATCCGTCGAGGGTGGTGGGTATGCACTTCTTTAACCCTGCACACCTGATGAAACTGGTGGAAGTGGTAAGCGGAAAGGAAACGGCCCCGGAAGTAGCAGCAGCTGTTTATGAACTGGCGGAGAAGATGGGTAAAGTGCCGGTAAGGGTAAAAGATGCTCCCGGTTTTATTGTGAACAGGGTGGCCAGGCACTATTACCTGGAGGCTATGCATATTGCAGAACAGGGTCAGGCAGACTTCAGTACCATCGACCAGCTGCTGGAAGCAGCCGGGTTTAAAATGGGTCCTTTTGCATTAATGGACCTGATAGGTAACGATATCAACCTGGCAGTAACGCAGTCCCTGTATGATGCTTTTCAGCAGGCGCCCCGTTTTAAACCTAATGTGCTGCAGGAACAACGGGTAAAGGAAGGTAAGCTGGGACGTAAAACAGGATTAGGTTTTTACAGGTACGAACAATAACAGGTTTTAGTTATTTTTGAACCTCTTTCAGAAAAAAGAATTTTAGTCTTCATGATTTTAGTCACCGGTGGTACAGGTTTTTTGGGGAGTCATTTAATCCGGGCATTGGTTGCCGCAGGGAAACCTGTGAGGGCATTGTACCGTAAACAACCTTCACCCCGGTTGCAGGATATTTCTGATAAAATAGAATGGGTACCAGGCGACATCCTGGACGTGTGCGCACTGGAAGATGCCATGACGGATGTAACACAGGTATATCACTGTGCTGCCATTGTTTCTTTCCAGGCGGCGGACAAAGACCGCCTGCTGAAAATTAACGCCGAAGGTACTGCCAATGTAGTGAATATGGCACTGGATGCGGGCGTTAAAAAGCTCCTGTATGTAAGTTCTGTAGCCGCTATCGGGAGGGCAAAGCCTGGTGCTGCCGTAAATGAGGAATGTGAATGGGAAGACAGTAAAAATAATTCCCGTTACAGCATCAGTAAGTTCCAGGGAGAGATGGAAGTATGGAGAGGTATTGCAGAAGGACTGGATGCTGTGATTGTGAACCCTGCCATTATCCTGGGTGCGGGCTTCTGGAACGAAGGCTCCGGCTCCCTGATCAAAAATGCCTGGAAAGAATTTCCCTATTACACACAGGGTGTAAATGGGTTTGTAGATGTGGAGGATGTGGTAGCTGCCATGATCCGGTTAATGGACAGCAACATCAACGAGGAGCGGTTTATCCTGGCGGCAGATAACTGGAGTTATCTGCAGTTATTTACCACTATGGCGCAGGCGCTTGGTAAGAAACCGCCGCATATTGCCGCAAAGCCCTGGATGGCCGAAGCGGTATGGCGTCTTGAAAAGGTAAAGGCGATGCTTACCGGTAAGCATCCGCTTATAACCAAAGAAACGGCCCGTACTGCCCAGCTCAAAGTATACTACGAAAACAACAAGATCTTAAAGGCTTTACCGGGGTTTCAGTTCCGGCCACTGGAAGAAACCATCCGGAATATTTCTGCAGCCTATCTCCGGGAACGCGGGGTTAAAACAGGAACGCCGCTATAGCAGCAGCCAGTGTTTTGGAGATCTCGGGAGACACTTCCCTGCTCATCCATACCCGGGGTTTTTCTCCCGGTACCACTGCCGCCACGGGTTGCCCGCGGTATTGAAATTCGTAGCACACATTTTCATAGGAATTTACTTTACCGAACCGGTTATTGGCGGTAATACGTATATCTGTATCCGTAGATCTTAATACGCCTGCCGGTTTGTTTTCATTCAGCTCCAGGTAATGAGGGCTTTTAATGATCATTTCCCAGCGTTTTAACGGCTCATTCTTCGTGCCGTTGATCAAGGCATAGCGAAGGTCCGCAGCTGCCGGCAAACCACTTAAGTAAGACGGTAAATCGCGGTTGGAAAACACAATTGCCGTAGTGTTCATGGTTTGTATCAACAGGTGTTCCTCATTGCCGTTCAGGTAAAAATTAAAGGCGTTTTTAGGGTCTTTGATGAAGGTAGCTTCCGCTACCCCGTTTTTACGGGAAGTAGTGGAATAAAGGCCAAAAGAAATGGTTTTAGCGGTAAGCCAGCCGTCTTTCACCTTCACCGCCCATTCCTGGTCGTTGGTGTATAGGGATGATTTAACGGCGGCAGGTTTAGTGGTGCTGCAACTCCAAAGCAACAGGGGGAGTAAGGCGGCAAACAAATATTTCATGAAGCGGGTGGTTTTGAATATGCTGAAACGCCGGGAAGTAGTGATGCTGCTTCCCGGCGTTGGATGATTACCTGGTTTCTTTTAGTTTCTCCCACATCTCGGGGATGCGTTTGATCCAGGCTAATTCTTTCTTTTTTACCCTGGCATCTTCTACCGGGGTGCCAAAGTATGTTTTACCTCCTTCGAGGGACGCAGGTACACCACTTTGTGCGAGTACAACAGCGCCTTTTCCGATGGTGAGATCTTTATTCACGCCTACCTGTCCCCAAAGGATCACATTGTCTTCGATTTTGGCTTTGCCGGCGATGCCTACCTGTGCAGCAATGAGGCAATTTCTGCCGATAACGGTACCATGACCTATATGGATCATGTTATCCAGTTTGGTACCCCGGCCTATGATGGTGTCGCCACTTACGCCTTTGTCGATGGTACAGCCGGCGCCCAGTTCCACATCACTTTCAATGATCACTCTTCCGCAACTCTCCAGCTTATCATACATCACTTCGCGCTCTGCTCTTTTCTTAAAGTAAAAAGCATCCGATCCGAGTACTGTTCCTGCATGGATAATTACGTTGTCTCCGATTTCACAGTAGTCATAAATCGTTACGTTGGGATGAATGAGACAGTTACGGCCAATACGCACATGATTGCCAATGAATACGTTGGGTTGAATAACAGTGCCTTCTCCTATCACGGCACTATCGCTGATGGCTTTGGTTGCTGCCTCAAATGGCCTGAATCTTTTAACCAGTTTTACATACGCACTGAAGGGGTCGTCCAGCACCAGAATTGCCTTGCCTTCCGGACAATCTACCTTTTTGTTAATGATAATGATTGTTGCTGCCGATTGCAGACTGGCGTTATAGTATTTCTCAAAGTCAACAAAGGAAATATCTCCCGGTGTAACCTTATGTATTTCATTGATGCCAGTGGCCATCAGTTGGCTGTTGCCAACCAGCTCTGCGCCTATATATGCTGCTATTTCCGTTACTGCAACAGGTGCTTCGAACTTCATATACTCTGAATTATTGAATAATGTTTAAGAGCAACAAAGGTAGTAAATCGGCGATTGCAACAATCAAAATATGAAGGCATGATAACGACGATCAGAAAGTTTCAACCTGCTGTTATCCACAATTATTTTAGTAGTGTGAATAAAATTTTTTGTAAATTTTTTCTTTTGTGATGAAATTCTTTTTAATATTGTGTAGGGAATTTTGTTTCCCTGTACTTACTAACCCATTCACATAACAAGAAAGTCTGATTGTTCCAACGGTCAGACTTTTTTTATTGCCTCTGAAACCCGCATGAATAAAGCGTTACAGCAGATCGCATTTTTATCTCACTAAAATTCATCACTACACCTTCCTTTTTTTCATCTCCATTTCCCGGTCAATGCATAACCCGGTCAACACCCCCGTTTTTTCAATTTCTGGGTTTTTCTGCCTCCAAAAGCAAAAAAAAACGCGGATTTTGTCTTTCTCAGGATTACGCTGATTATACTGATTACTTTGATTTTACTTTTTGGATTTTATAAATGATTTTAAAGGATTTGGAGAGATATAAGCGGGGATATTCGCTTATATCTCTCCAAATCCTTTAAAATCAAAAATGCTCAAATCCCTAATTCAGTATAATCAGCGTAATCCTGAGAAAGACAACATCCGCAAGACTTTATATAGCACTGCTAAACAATTGTGAATGTGGTACTTGTCGCCACAGCCTTGCATCAAAAGCCATACAGATGTTGCGGATAAAAGGTCTCCCTTCAGGTGTAACCACTACCTTCTGAGGCAGTACCTGCACCAGCCCATCCCTCTCCAGCTCCTGTAATCGCTGCAGGCCATCAATGATCGCATCACACTGTGTATCTGCTTTGTGCCAGGTAGTTTCAAATTGACACATCAGCTCATGAATATGCTTCCGCAGTAGTCCGTCTTCTTCGTTCAGTATATGACCGCGCACCACCGGAAACTCACCTTTGTTCACCAGTTCCTGGTAAGCATCTACCTTCTTCTCATTCTGTGCATAAGCATACCAGTTGTCGCCAATGGAAGATGCTCCCAAACCAACCAGCAGCGATGTAGGGGAATCAGTATAACCCATGAAGTTCCGGTGCAACCGCCCTTGCCGGAAAGCTTTGTGCAACGCCTCTTCCGGCAGTGCAAAATGATCCATACCAATCTCTGTATAACCATTACTATCAAACAGTAACTTACCCAATTCATACAGCTGCCGCTTCTCTTCATCTTTTGGCAGATCCGCTTCTGTATAACGACGCTGACCGGTTCCTTTTATCCAGGGTACATGTGCATAACTGTAAAAAGAGATCCTGTCGGGGCGTAACCGGACAACCTTATCAATTGTATGCTGCATACTTGTAAGCGTTTGCAACGGTAACCCATAGATCAGGTCAAAGTTGATAGAGGTGAATCCAATCTTCCTGGCGTTCTCTACTACGGATGCCACCATGCCAAAAGGTTGCAAACGGTTGATGATTTCCTGTACCCGCATATCAAAGTCCTGTATACCTAAACTGATCCTGCGGAAGCCGAGGTTATACAACGACTGAAGATGCTCCGGTGTGGTATTGCCCGGATGGCCTTCGAAACTTAAACTGGCATCAGGCAACAGCTCAGCAGTGCGGTAAATACCATTCAGTAACATCGCCAGGTGCGCTGCACTGAAAAAGGTAGGCGTGCCTCCGCCAAGATGTATTTCCCGGATACGGGGGCGTCCGCCGAAAGTATCCACATACAGCTGCCACTCCTTCAGCAGGGTTTCAATATAAGGGCCCTCTACCCCGTGATTAACCGTGATGTGTTTATTACAACCACAATATGTACACATACTCTCACAGAAAGGCAGGTGAATATATATACTGATCCCGTCTTTGCCATTCGACTCCAGGAATGATTTCTTCAACAGCGTTTTCCACTTTTCCGGATGAAAAGTATGCTCTTCCCAGTAAGGAACAGTGGGGTAACTGGTGTACCGCGGTGCGGCCACATTATATTTACTGATGAGGTTCATGATTTGATGGTTTATGACAACAATTTTCAACAACATGTTCACTATGAGGCGTCATCACCGGGCTGATGTAAGGAATGCCGAGGTTCAGCCCCCGGAGGATCAGCAACACACCCATGATACTGATCGCAACCGGTATCATGCTGCGCATCCGGTTACGTACCGGTATGCTGATCAGGTGACTGAAATAGCTAACACCGGCCATTGCAGGTAACGTACCTGCACCAAAGGCCGCCATGAACAACATTCCTTTCAGCACATCGCCGGAGGCAACTGCACCGGCAATACCGAGGTATACCAGTCCACATGGAAGGAGTCCGTTCAGAAAGCCGATGGCATATAAAGTATGAAAGCGCTGTTGCCGTAACAGGTTACCCAGCCGGGATTTTATTTTTGAAGTGAAAATATCCGGGAGATGCCTGCTTTTTGTTAATTTTATGCCGGTGTATTTCAATGTTACCAACACAAGTAGTAAACTCCCGGTGATGATCGATAACCATTGTTGTAAACCACCCAGGTATAATTGCCTGCCCAGCCAGCCAAACACTAATCCGAGGATGGCATAGGCACTGATGCGACCGGCGTTGTATAACAGGATGCCCGCTAACTTCCGGCTACCGTTGAGATGTTGTACCGGCAACGTTAATGCAATAGGACCACACATCCCTATACAGTGAAAGCTGCCCACAAACCCAAGTATAAATGAAGCGATCATAATGCGTATATCTTTTGTAATTTTTTAAATAACTATCCTCAATTAATATTTATCAGTTGTTCCTGGTAATATGGCTGATCGTTCATGGTCCACGCTATCTTCACTTTATACTGTCCCCTGATGAATAGCTGCCGGCTAACCAACTGCCTGCCTGATTGGTCAGGTTGAAGCGGCATCCATACATCCTTGTCGGAATCGGAAGGCCGGTAAAAGGTTACTTTACCGGTGATTTGTTTGTTCCGCAGCTCAGATGGAAGAGAGATCAGCACAGCAATGCCTTCCTGGGATATAGCAACAGGAGCAGATAATTTCCCGGCATTTTCTTTTCCATCAATTACCTGCTGGTATTTTAATTCTTCGCCGTAATAATCAGGCGTTACCATATCAATCCTGGTACGCATGCTTTTGGTAACCAGCGTTAAAATGCCGGCGGCAAATACTACAAACACTATGATGATCTTATGTCCCCAGTTCATGGTAATAATTTTTTAAGATGTGAATGCCCTGTCCTGTTTATTGCACCGGTCCTAAAAACGTGGTGCGTAAACGGGTAATTCTTTCGTTGTGCTCATACAGCCCGATATATAAAGTTGATTTACGCTGATGTACGGATGTTTTTGGCAATACAATAAAGAAAGTACCTTCTCCCTGTCCTTCGGCTTTTACATGGATCACTGCATTGCCTATCATGGATACCACGCCGCTTTCATCTTCCAGTTTCAACCCGAGTGGAATATCCCGGCCGGTTTTATTGAGGAGTTTAATACGGTACAGGTTTGATAAACTATCAGCACCTCTTTCCTGGTACAACATACCCGCCGTACGCATGATAGTGCCGCTTACCGGTTTCCGGCTGCCGAGCATAAAGCTGATGGCAGTGAGCAATATCACCAGTACTGAAGAGTATACTTTGAGCCGCGGCGTGAAACGCAGCTTTTGTTTGCTGGCGATGCCGTTTTCGGAAGCATACCCGATCAGTCCTTTCGGCCGGCCTGTTTGTTCCATCATAAAATCGCAGGCATCAATACAGGCCGTGCAGTTAACACACTCCAGCTGGGTGCCGTTCCGTATATCTATCCCCGTAGGACACACTTTTACGCACTGCATACAGTCGATACAATCCCCATGTGCCCGGGAATCGTCTTTACGGAACTTTCCGCGGGGTTCTCCCCTTTCGTAGTCATAAGCCACCAGAATGGAGTTCCTGTCCAGCAATACCCCCTGTAAACGGCCATACGGACATACAGTTGTGCAGATCTGCTCCCTCATAAAGGCAAATACGCCATAAAACACCCCTGAAAACACGATGATGGCAATAAAGCCGCCGGTATGTGCCGACAAGGGTTCGGTGATGATCCTGCCCAGTGCTTTGGCTCCGATGATATAGGCCAGGAATATATTGGCAATGAGAAAAGACAGTGCATAGAAGGCAAGGTGCTTGCCTGTTTTGCGGACAATTTTATTGGTGTTCCAGGGCGACTGCTGCAACATTTTCTGTGCTGCCGCATCTCCCTCTATCCAGTATTCCAGCCGGCGGAACAGCATCTCCATAAAAATGGTTTGCGGGCACATCCACCCGCAGAAAAGCCTTCCGAACGCCATTGTAAATACCACTATAAAAAGAATGAACGCCAGCATAGCCAGTCCGAAAATGAAGAAGTCCTGCGGCCAGAAGATGGCGCCAAAAAGTATAAACTTCCCCTCCACCACATTCAGCATAAATAAGGGTCTGCCATTTATTGAAATAAACGGCAGGCTAAAAAAAACACTAAAATACAGGAGACTCACCCAACTGCGGATATTATACCAGCGACCTTTTGGTTGCTTTGCATATATCCAGTTGCGTTTGCCTTGCCCGTCAACGGTGGCTATTGTATCTCTGAATGTGCTGTTGGTCATAATGGCTGTTTTATTCTTTCTGTCCCTGTGGTTCTTTGGCATTCGGCGGATTAGTGCCGTGTAACGTTTTGATATAGCAGGCTATCTGCGCCAGTTGTTTGGGCGAAAAATCTTCCTGCCAGGATTTCATTCCTTTATCGGCTACGCCGTATTTAATTGTTTTAAACACGTCATTGAGTTTACCGCCATGCAGCCAGTAATCGTCGGTAAGGTTGGGTCCTACTACACCTTGTCCCTGCGGGCCATGACAAGGCGCACAGCTGGAAACAAATATCTTTTGCCCGGCAGCTATATCAGCCGGATCGGTGAGCATGGTTACATTGTTTTCATCGATGTTATTGGCGGCTTTTTTCAGGTATTCCTGTTTGGCAATGGCGGCTTTTTCTTCTGCCACCGCCAGTTCCTCCAGCTGGCTGGGCGCCGAGTGGGTAACTTCTGTACGCCAGAAGTATACGATGGCAAAGCAAATGGTAAATACATATCCCCATTTCCACCAGGGAGGTGTAGGATTATTGAGTTCATGGATGCCATCAAAATCATGGCCCATGTCTTCCTCTGCTTCTGCCACTGCATCCAGCGTCCGGGTTTTATTGATTTTTTCCAGCCATGATACCCGGGGTTTACCAGGGGCCACTGCTTTCGCCGGTTTACGTTTTCTTTTGATGCCCACCAGGTAGCGTAGCAGGAATAAAAGACTGATGATCACCGCCAGTTCCAGTATAATAACCGATATCAGCAGGTAGAAAGAAGTTTGCGACAGCCTCGTAAAATAAGCGCTGGCACCCGTGGTGGCCGTTTGTGCAAAAGCGCTGCTGCTCAGGAGTGTCAGCATAATAATACCACCAGTCATTAAGGCTTTACCGGCATCTTTCTTCATCTTTTCCCTGAAAATATCCATAGCGCCCAACACCGCATTGGCCAGGATACCGATAGCCAGTAATAATCCTCCTGCTACCACCAGTAATACCAGGGCTACCGGGTCAGATAATTCTGAAGGCGCCTTTGCTCCGCCATCCGCAAAGGCGGGGATACTGCATAATAAACTGCCGGCAAGTAGTTGTATAAACTGCTTATTCATTGTTTTTCTTTTATTGGGCATGTGTGTCGTCATTATCTAAAGGAATACGGCTGATATGATCCACCATTTTCTTATCGGCTTTAAAAGCCCATAGCGAGGCCACCACAAAAAAAGTGGTAAACAACAGCAGCGATGCCAACGGGTAAACACTGATGCCGGCTATAGATCCCAGGTAATTAATGAACTTCATGAGATTGCGTTTTAAAATTCAGCGTTATCGGCTACCGGTGCAGATTTGGGGGCCGATTTAATATCTTTCCCCATCCTTTGCAGGTAGGCTATTAATGCAATAATTTCACGGTCTGCTTTGATGGGCAGCTTATCCTTTTGCAGGGATGCTGCAATGCCTTGTGCCTGTTTTTCCAGGTCGGCAATGGCCTGTTGTTCGTAACCTGCCGCATAGGGTACACCCAGCTTCCGCATTACATTAATCATGGCTGGTGTTTTACCTTTATCCACCCTTTCTTCAAACAGCCACGGATATGCAGGCATAATGGAACCCGGTGTCATGGAGGTAGGATCCAGCATATGATTAAAGTGCCAGGAGTCCGGATACTTGCCGCCAATGCGTGCCAGATCGGGACCGGTACGTTTGGAACCCCATTGGAACGGATGATCGTATACAAATTCGCCGGCTTTGGAGTATTCGCCATAGCGGGCCACCTCATCCCGGAAAGGACGGATCATTTGTGAGTGACAGTTATAGCAACCTTCTCTCAGGTAAATATCACGTCCGTGTAATTCCAGCGGAGTATATGGCTTTACACTGCTGATAGTAGGAATATTACTGCGGATCAGGAAGGTAGGCATCATTTCCAGCAGGCCGCCAATGGCTACCACCACCAGACTGAATACCACCAGTTGTATAGGACGGCGTTCTATCCAGTTATGCCAGTGTGCTTTACCGTGTGTAACAATCTCTTTCGGCAACGCAGGTGCTTCCGCTGCTTCGTTGGCAATAAACGCTCCCCTGCGGATTGTTTTGGTAAGGTTAACAATCATCAGTATCAGGCCGCTGATGTATAACATCCCACCCACCGCGCGCAGCGCATACATAGGAACGATCGTGGTAACTGTTTCCATGAACTGGTACTTCAGTTGTCCTTCTTCCGTAAACTGTTTCCACATCATGCTCTGCGTAAAGGCGGCCCAGTAAAGAGGGATTACATAAAAGATAATGCCCAGTGTGCCGATCCAGAAGTGGGTATTCGCCCATTTGCGGGAAAAAAGTTGTGTGCCAAAAATGCGCGGGATCATCCAGTAAAGGATTCCAAAAGTAAGGAAGCCGTTCCAGCCCAACGCCCCTACGTGAACATGCGCAATAGTCCAGTCGGTATAGTGACTGATGGCATTCACATTTTTCAGCGACAGCATGGGGCCTTCAAAAGTGGCCATACCATAACAGGTCAGCGCTACCACAAAAAATTTAAGGATCGCATCTTCCCTTACCCGGTCCCAGGCGCCGCGAAGGGTAAGCAGGCCGTTGAGCATACCTCCCCAGGAAGGAGCAATGAGCATAATACTGAATGCTGTTCCCAGCGACTGCGCCCATTCAGGCAAAGCGGTGTACAGCAGGTGATGCGGGCCGGCCCAGATATAAATAAATATCAGCGACCAGAAATGGATAATGGACCAGCGATAGGAATACACCGGTCTGTTGGCGGCTTTAGGTACAAAATAGTACATCAGCCCCAGGTAAGGCGTAGTGAGAAAAAACGCTACTGCATTATGTCCATACCACCACTGTACCAGCGCATCCTGTACGCCCGCATACCAACTGTAGCTTTTGAACAGGGATAAAGGGAATTCAAAAGAGTTAATAATATGCAACATGGCAATGGCTACCCAGGTGCCAATGTAGAACCAGATGGCTACGTATAAATGTGATTCGCGCCTGCGGAGGATAGTGCCCAGCATATTGGCGCCAAATACTACCCAGATGAGGGTAATGGCAATATCAAACGGCCATTCCAGCTCCGCATATTCTTTACCGGTAGAATAGCCGAGCAAGAGGGTGAGGGCGCCTCCGGCGATGATGGCCTGCCAGCCCCAGAAATGTATTTTACTCAGCAGATCGCTAAACATACGGGCTTTGCAAAGCCGTTGCAGGGAATAATATACCCCCATGAAAATACCATTGCCCACAAATGCAAAAATAACGGCGTTAGTATGTACGGGTCTTAACCTGCCAAAGGTAATGGGCGCAAAACCCATGTTAAGGCCGGGGATCACCAGCTCCAGCGCTGCCCATAACCCGGCCAGCATGCCTATCAGCCCCCAGAACACACAAGCGTAGGCAAACCATTTCACCGTGCGGTTGTCGTAATAAAATTTTTCGAGTGACATAGTGGTATTTAAAGGTGTTGATAAATGCGTTTATTCGTTAACGTTATCCCGCTTATCCTCAAAGAGGATGCGGTGTGCCGGTGAAAAATCATCTTCAAACTGTCCGGTTTTTACAGACCAGATAAAGGCGGCGAGGAAGCCTATGGCTACCAGTAAACTAACACCGAGTAAAATGATGATAACGCTCATGGCTATTTATTTAATGAGAATAAAACGGGCTGTTTCCAACGCCTGCAACGCATGTATTTCATTGGCGCCAAAGGAAAAAACATCACCGGATTCCAGGATGGTAACCTCGTCGTTAAGCATAAATGCAATCCTCCCTTCCAGTATCAGGATCATGGCGTGGGCCGGCGATGTATGCGGCGGAATCTGGTGTCCCTGTTGCATAATGAGCAGGGTGGCGTCAAAGCGTTTGGTTTTTAGTATAGCACAACTCTTCACTTTTTCATTTCCCGCTATCTGCATTACGTTCATTCCTTTCATGGATGGTGTATTGTGATGTAATACATACTTCCTTTCCGGCATGCCTCGCCCGTTGCGTGTAAACAGCCTTTTTTTCAGCGGCTGTTTACACGCCCATTTCGTTCGGGCTCATTTGAGGTATTGCTTAGATTTACTGTGTATGTTTCGTGTGATAACAAAGGTAACAGTCGCTTTCCTCTACTACTATGACTTTACTCAACCAGGAATATGACTTTTGTCAGTCATTTGCTGTAGTGCTTTGCTGTAAAGCCTTTTGCCCTGCCATTCACTGCAACTGAAAGTGATGAGGATAATGCTGATGGAACTGGCCGGCATCAGTATGGCGGCTACCAGCGGCGATAAAATTCCCTGTATTGCAAAGTATAAACCGGTAATATTATACAGCAGCGACAATACAAAACTGATGAGGATAATACGTTTGTTAGCTTTGCACAACCGGATAAAGGACAATAGCAACGGCAGCTGATCCGCATGCAGTATGCCATCGCTGGCAGGCGTAAAATTGTTACTGTCTTCTGTTAATGAAATCCCGATATCGCTTTGTTTCAACGCACCGGCATCATTTAATCCATCGCCTATCATCATTACCTTTTTTCCTTTTTTTTGCAGGGAGATGATATAAGCGAGTTTATCTGCCGGTTGTTGCTCAAAAAGCAGCGTGGCATTGTTGCCCATCAGCTGGCCTAATTGTATGAGAGTATGATTATTATCTCCTGATAATACAGATAAGGGATAAACGGGTTGCAATTGTTGCATCAGCTGCCGTAGGCCGCTCCGGTAGCTGTTGCGAATAGTAAATAATCCGCAGAGCTTTTCGTTGATGGATATATATACCACGCTACCCTCCGGCTCATTTTTACGATGTGCGCCGGTGAACGCTGCGTTGCCCAGTCGGATAAAGAATCCATCTACCCTTCCGCATACACCTTTTCCGGTGAAGTGTTGGAAGTCGTGTATATGCCGCGACACCGGATCGCCACAATATTGAACAATTGCCCTGCTTAAAGGATGGGTGGATTGTGCAGCCAGGGAGGCTATCATTATTTCCTGTTGCGGGGTAAGCGCATTGCCGTAATAGATGACGGAGCTGCCTGTTTTGCCGGTGAGGGTACCGGTTTTATCGAATACAATGTGTGTGGCGTTAGCCATGTTTTCAATAGCCTGTGCATTGCGCAGGTAAAACCGGTGCCGGCTGAGGATCCTTAAAATATGTCCGTTGGTAAAGGAAGCCGCCAGCAGCAATGCACAGGGGCAGGCAATGATCAGGATGGCGGTAACGGCAGGCCATATACGCGCCGGTTCATGCACCCACCAGTAGGTTGCGGTAACCGCTGCAATAAACAGCACACCCCACGTAAAATAACGGCTCAGCAGGTGAACAAAAGATACCTGCTTTTCTTCTTTATTTCTTAGTTCATCGCGGTTCCATAAACTGGTCAGGTAACTTTGCGCTACTTCTTTAATGGTAAGTATTTCCAGGTTACCGTCGAGCTGTCTGCCGCCGGCATAAATAATTTCCCCGGTCGATTTGCTGACGGGCGCCGATTCGCCGGTTACGAAGCTGTAATCGATCAGTGCTTTTCCTCTCACAATAATACCATCTGCCGGTACCAGTTCATTGTTATGGATACGAACGGTATCGCCGGTTTTTAGCTCAGGAAGCGTGGTAGGGATTTCCTTATCTTCTTTTATAACGCTCACGGCTATAGGAAAATAAGCAGTATAGTCGCGGTCAAACGAAAGCCCCTGGTAAGTTTTGTCCTGTAATACCCTTCCTATCAGCATAAAGAATACGATGCCTGTCATGGAATCAAAATATCCCGGCTGACCATTGATCACTTCTACAAAGCTGCGTATAAAAGTAACGAAGATGGCGAGCACAATAGGCACGTCTATATTGAGAAATCCATGCTTTAACCCGCTCCAGGCCGACTTATAAAACGCCTGCGCGCTGTAAAGTAATACCGGCAGCGCCAGTACCAGGTTCATATACCGGAACAGGCGGTTAAATGTTTCATCAAGACCGCCGGCACCGGCAAAGTAATCGGGGAAACTCAGCAGCATGATATTGCCGAAACAAAATCCGGCTACGCCAAGTTGGTACACCAGCTGCCTGTTAACAGCGGGTTTTTTGCGCTGCAGATCCTGCAGGCTGATGTATGGTTCATACCCGATGGCGGTTAATATTTCTGCTACCCTTCTTAAAGATGTTTCGGTATGTGAATAGATGATCAGTACTTCTTTCCTGCTAAAATTAACAGTTACCCGCTGTACTCCCTTCTCCAGGCGGTGCAGGTTTTCCAGCAGCCATAAACAGGAGCTGCAGTGGATTTGCGGGATATAAAAGGAAACATGCGTTTGGGTATCATCCCTGAAAAGATAGAGTTGTTGCGCAATTTTTTCGTCATCCAGGAAGGCGAATTTATCGCTTCGCACTGCTACCCGCTGACTGATACCGGGTTTGCTGTTAAGGTCGTAATATTCACAAAGGTCGTACTGGTTCAGTATTTCATATACGGTTTTGCATCCCATACAGCAGAATACTTTATCGGTTAGTGTGATATCGTTGTCGGTACAGTTTTCACCGCAGTGATAGCAGGTAGTGTTGGTATTGGTTTGCGAAGAAACAGCCATGAACATGGTATTTTGAACTATTACAAAAGTACCGGTCGCAGCAGAGGGGCGCAATGATATGCGTCAATGGAGAATATGATATTTATCAGGATTGGCGCTATTCCTGCAGGTTGGCAGTTCTGATAATCTCGGGGAGGTCGAGCAGGCGGATCTTTTTGCCTTCCAGTTCTATCATGCCGTCTTTCTTGAATTCAGAAAGCAATCTGATAGCGGATTCGGTGGCTGTGCCTACGAGATTGGCAATTTCTTCGCGGGAGAGGCGCACGCTGAGGGTGTGACCATCTTCTTCGAGGCCGTAAGTTTCTTTGATAAAGAGCAGCGTTTCTGCGAGGCGTTCCCGTACCGGCTTTTGTGCCAGGTGGGTTATTTTCAGTTCTGCTTTGCGCAGTTCGCTCGATAAGATGCGCATCATTTCAAAAGAAAGGGATGCGTCTTTTTGCAGAATATTGAGAAACAGGTCTTTAGGTATAAAACAGATAGAAGAATCTTCGAGGGCTGTAGCGGTAGCGGTGTACCTTTCGTTACTCAGGAGGGCTTTGTAGCCCATAATATCGCCGGCTTTCACAAGGCGTATAATCTGTTCCCTGCCGTCATCGCCGCTGTGCGACAGCTTTATTTTGCCGTCGTTTACACAGTACACGCCAAAGGGATAAGCTCCTTCATGGAAGATAATCTGTCCTTTTCTGTATACTGAGCATACTTTAGCTTCTGCAATCAGATCGAGATTGCATTGTTCCGCCTTGCAGAATATTGATGAGAAGCGATCCTTGCAATGAAGACATGAAGGACTGTGGAACGATGTAGCCATAATCAATTTGCAAAAGTACTAATTTACGGCTCCTTAACCAAAGCAAAAGCATTCGTGGCTCTTTATTATTATATTATTTATAAACCATATGAGGTATTAACCCGGTTCACACCCGAAGGTAACAAGGCGTGCCTGGCAGATTATTTTAAAGTACCTTCAGATGTATACCCTGTAGGGCGCCTGGATTACGATAGCGAGGGTTTGCTGATCCTTACAAATGATAAGGCGTTGAACCAGCAATTGTTGTTACCACAGCATGCGCATGAACGGGAGTACTGGGTGCAGGTGGATGGCGCCGTAACCGCAGCCGCGGTGCAGCAGCTGGAAGCAGGGGTACCCATCAATGTAGATGGTAAGTTATACCGCACCAAACGGTGCCGGGCAGAAATATTTGAGGAAGAGCCGTTGTTGCCGCCACGCAACCCGCCCATCCGTTTCCGTAAAAGTATTCCCGCGCCCTGGATCAGGATGGTGCTTCAGGAAGGCAAAAACAGGCAGGTGCGCCGGATGACTGCCGCTGTAGGCTTTCCTACGTTGAGGCTTGTCCGTTATCGCATGGAAGGAATCACCATTGCCGGCATGCAACCAGGAGAGATAGTGGAACTGAGCCGGGAAGAGATTTACCGGAGGCTAAAGCTAAAGGCGAAGTAGCCATTGCGGCCCATTGACACAGCGGTAGCCTCCGGGTTGGGCCGCAGGTGCCCGCCTCCCTCCCCCGCTTTTTGCTTTAAGCTTTATGCTTTCAGCTTTTTTAACTAGGTTTGTCACCTACAAATTTCTATTATGCTGAAATCAATGACCGGCTTCGGAAGGGCAGAAAGCGCAAGAGGCGAAACGAGTATCGTAGTGGAGATCAAATCGCTGAATGGAAAGCAGTTTGAGGTGAATCTGAAGTTTTCCCCTTTGTTAAGACCCTATGAATTTGACATCCGTACCCTAATGCAGCAAACGTTGCAGCGCGGCACCCTTGATGCAACAATCAATATCCGCCAGAACGGCGCCACCCGCCCGGTTGTGATCAATACAGACCTTGCAAAATATTATTACCAGTCCATCACCATGCTGGCCAACCAGCTGGAACTCCCGCAGGGAGATATGCTCAACGTGCTGATGAAATTACCGGAAGTGGTAAGTCCGGCATCAGAACAAATGACCGAAGAGGAATGGAAAGATGTGGAAGATACACTGCGTGAAGCCCTGATAGACCTGGATACACACCGCCAGGATGAAGGACTGATGCTGGAAGCCGATCTGCAGCAACGCATTGATAATATTGATACCTATATGCAGAAGGTGCGTGAACTGGATCCGCTCCGGAAAGACCGTATCCGTCAACGCCTCGAAGGACTGCTGGCCGAGCATATAGGAAAAGAAAATGTAGATGGCAACCGCCTGGAACAGGAACTGATCTTCTATCTGGAAAAACTGGATATCTCAGAAGAACTCTCCCGCCTGGAAAATCACCTGCGTTATTTCAGGGAAATCCTGAAAGACAATGATTCTGCCAAAGGGAAGAAGCTGGGTTTTGTGTTGCAGGAAATAGGCCGTGAAATCAATACTACCGGTTCCAAAGCCAACGATGCCGGTATACAGCAATGGGTGGTGCTGATGAAAGATGAACTGGAAAAAGCCAAAGAACAAGTATTAAACGTTTTATAGTAAGGCGAATACCGTATGAACAAACTTTTCCTGGCCACAGCAGGCTTATTACTTTTGGCTGCAGCCTGCCTGCCACCTAAAATGGACACTTACGAAAAGAACCTGGAGATTCCCGGGCATGAGTGGACATATGACTATAAACCATCTTTTGAAGTAAAAATACAACCGGAAGATACTGCGTACCTTTACAATATCTGTGTAAACATCAGGCATACGGATGCTTATCCTTACAGTAATATCTGGTTATTGGTAGGTACACAGTATCCCGGCGACAGCATATCAAAGGAACAGCGGGTAGAACTGCCACTCGCGGATGTAACCGGCAAATGGTCCGGTACCGGCCTGGATGATATTTATGAACACCGTATCTTCATTCAGCAACGTGCTATTTTTAATAAACCAGGAACCTACAGGTTTACCTTTGAACAAAATATGCGGCAAAATCCGCTCCCCCATGTAATGAATGTTGGCTTGCGGATTGAGAAAGCCGGCACAAGGCCATGATGAAAAGAATTTTCAATAAAATGCAGGAAGGGAAATCCGTTTCCTTCGTTTATTTTTTAGTAATGGCGTATACAATTGCCGCACTGGTTTGGTGGGGCGTTTTGCTGTTCAGACAAAGTGAACAGATCCGCCGGTTTGAACAACAAAACCTTTCTTTGCGGGTAGACAGCCTCACACAACCGGTAGAGCATCAACTGCAACTGGAGCGGATCAACAAAGAAGAGCAGATGCGCTCTTTTAAATACCTGGGCGAAGGCCTCATCTTTTTAGGGATCATTTTGCTCGGCGCTCTTTTTGTATACCGGGCCGTATGGAAGTATATGAAGCTCAGCAGGCAGCAACAGAATTTTATGATGGCCGTAACGCATGAATTAAAATCACCTATCGCTGCCGCCAAACTGAACCTCGAAACTATCCGCAAACATAAACTCGACGAAGAAAAACAACTGAAGCTGATCAATAATACCATCCGTGAAACTAACCGCCTCGACCAGCTATGCAACAACATCCTGCTGGCAGCGCAACTGGAAACACACAAATACCAGGTGTTTAAAGAACCCCTGGATTTTTCAGCCCTGATAGAAAACAGTATCAAAGACCTCGATGGCCGCATTGGTACCCATCAGATCATCGCGGATATTTTACCGGAGGTGTGGATGGATGGCGATAAGCTGACCTTACAAATTGTACTGAGCAACCTGGTGGAGAATGCCGCGAAATATGCCCCGAAAAACACCACCATCTCTGTAAAACTGTTTGAAAGCAATCAGCAACTGAAATTACAGGTGATCGATGAAGGCCCGGGAATACCGGAAGAAGAGAAAAGCAGGATCTTCCTGAAATTTTACCGCGTGGGTAACGAAAATACCCGCAAAGCAAAAGGCTCCGGCCTGGGCCTGTTCCTGACCGCCAAAATCGTGGAACAGCACAACGGACGCATTGAAGTGAAAGACAATATACCTGCCGGCAGCTGCTTTGAAATATCCTGGCCTGAATATTCCGTGCAAACGGCGTAAATTAGATGACGGATTGATGAATACCGGAATCCGGATTCGATGTAAAAATCAAACAATAACACATGAAGGAAGCGACAAAGGCATCAATACTGCTGGTGGAGGATGAAGAAAATCTCCAGGAAGCCCTGAAGCTGAACCTGGAGCTGGAAGGTTACGAGGTCACCGCAGTAGACAACGGCACTGCTGCTCTCAAAGCAGTGAAAAACGAATATTTCGATCTTATTATACTGGACATCATGCTGCCTGAAATGGATGGCATCGCAGTATGCGAAAACATCCGTATTCAGAATAATGAAATCCCCATCCTTTTCCTGAGCGCCAAAAACAGCAGCGCCGACCGCGTACTGGGCCTCAAAAAAGGCGGCGATGACTATATGACCAAACCCTTTAACCTGGAAGAACTCCTGTTAAGGGTGGAAAAACTCATCGTAAAAAATAAAAAAATCCAGGATAAAGACAGCGTACCTAACGTATACCGCTTTGGCGATAATGTAATCGACTTCGCTGCACAGGAATGCGTTGGTAAAGATGGTAAACACTATGAACTGAGTAAGAAGGAAGCCATGCTGCTGAAACTGCTCATCGAAAACAAGGGCGAAGTAGTTACCCGCGAAAAGATCCTCCAGGTGGTTTGGGGTTATAACGTATATCCTACCACGAGGACCATCGATAACTTTATCCTCAATTTCCGTAAATATTTTGAAGAAGATAGCCGGAACTCCCGCTACTTCCACTCCGTAAGAGGGGTGGGCTATAAGTTTACGGAAGCCTAGATACCAGGCATTTGGCAAATGCAGCAGTAGATAAGTATAAGCATCTTTGCTGTATTTGCTAAAGGCTAAATGCTAATAGCAAACAGCCACTTTTCACCTTATTCTCCCCAGTTTCCTGTAAAATCCGACCTCGTAGTAAATCCCACTTTATATTGGAGATTAATTAGCCGATATTTATTGTGCTTATAAGAGTAGAGAAGAAGTATACTTCCTATAAACCTAGTTAGTGACACATTATACCGATATCGTCTTTGCTGCGGAGTGGCCCTTCTGGCTGTTTTTTTTGTTAAGTCTCGTTACCCTAATAGTATTTTTTATCCTGCGGGAAAGAAGAATCAGGAGAGCCTCAGCGAAAGAAATCACCAAGAACCATGCGTTGATTAACCTGGAACTCCATGCTTTCCAGGCGCAGATGGACCCGCATTTTATTTTTAATAGCCTCAATGCTATTCACCACTATATCCTTACCACCAGTACGGACATGGCTTCCCTTTATCTTACCCGCTTCTCCCGCCTGATGCGCCTGATGATCGGCAATTTCAATAAAGAATGGATTTCCCTGCAGGATGAACTGGATGCCCTGGAACTATATATACAGCTGGAACAGCTGCGCTTTGATGAACAGTTCGATTACCAGCTCATCGTAATGCCGGAAGTAAACCGGCAGTTTACCCTCATCCCTCCCCTGATTATCCAACCCTATGTGCAATATGCCATCTGGCACCGGATCCTGCTGCGCCCCGAAAAATCAGGCGGGTTACTCCGCATCACCATCTCCAAAGAAAATGACCGGCTCCAGATCCAGTTGGAAGATAATGGCATACTGATCACCGAAATGCTCGACAGCACCGGCGAACGGCAGGCCTCCGGCATCGATATCGCCTCGGAACGGCTTTACATGATGAGCGAGAAATATCACATGCAAGCCAGTATAAAAGCCCTGCAGATGTATGATGAAGAACGCGATCCCTCCGGTAACCGCCTTATTATCAGCATGCAACATGTAGCTGCCCGCCAATCCCTGGCCGGGTAGGCTTAAATTGGAAATGTCCGCTAAATTGCTTAATTTCTACACGGATTAATAGAATCAATGACCATATACTTTCCTACAACAGTAAATCTGAAACTACCTTTCATAATCTGATCTTAAATGCGTACCATTATCGTGGACGACGAGAAGCATAGTCGGGATGCGCTGCACATGATGTTGGAGAGGTATTGCCCGCACGTTTCTGTACAAGCCGTTTGCAGCAGTGGTCCTGAAGCCCTGACTGCCATTCATGAACTACATCCCGAATTGGTATTCCTGGATATCGAAATGCCGGGAATGGATGGTTTCCAGGTTTTGGAAGCCTGTGAATATCATTCTTTTGCCGTTATCTTCATTACTGCTTATGATCAATATGCCCTGCAGGCAATTCATCACAGTGCGTTAGACTATCTCCTGAAGCCTATCGACAGCCAGGAACTGAAAGATGCGGTGGAAAAAGCGGGTACCCAATCTACCAGCGTTACCGCCGGGAAAGTAGATAACCTCCTCCACTTCCTGCAACAGCACCTCAACCAGGACGAACGACTGGCACTGCCTACCTCAGATGGCCTGCGCATGGTGGTTGCGAAGAATATTATTTATTGCAAATGCGCCGGCATGCAAACCCGGTTGCATTTACAGGAACCGGAAAAGCCCGTGATGGTATGCCGTACACTCGTGGAAATGGAGCAATGGCTCGCCGATAAAGGATTTTTCCGCGTACACAGCAGCTTCCTTATCAACCTGTCTTTTATGGAGAAATATGTTAAAGGAGATGGCGGGGAGATCATCATGTCTGATGGCTACAGTGTGCCATTGGCACGGGATAAGAAACAGGATTTTCTGCAACGCATCGAAAGACTATAACCGTTTGATATAATTACAACTGATCCAGCCGTTTTTTCCATCGGCCAGTTCAATTTTACAGAAATCGCGCGTGGCATCGGTGATACGCACTTTCATACCCTCTCCCACTTCAAAAGCATCCTTGCTATTTTCGTCAGGCGACGTTTTGGCCCGGATGTTACCATTCATTACAATGCCCGCTTCATGGTTGTTGGACCACAAATAGGTATCCACAGCCATGATCAGGTATAACGCACACAATACTCCCAGCACATAAGTGCCCCAGCTTAAAAATTTGTTTCTCCATCCGGGGATATACACATTGAGCATAATAGCGGCAATAAACAGCCAGAAAAAGAGGATAGTGCCAACGGCCCAGCCATTGGCTTTATGAAGATGTTGCAGTTGTAACCACCACTGCTGAAAAAATACCATCGGCAACTCTTCCACAAAACCATTCACTTTCTGATTGGCAATAGCGAGGTTATGTTTTACCGCAGCGTCGTTAGGCGACAGCTGCAGTGCCTTCTCATAGTTATAAACAGCCTGCCCGGTTTTACCTGCTTTATACCAGGCATTACCGGCGTCGAAGTAAAGTGCTTTCTGTGTATGACCTTCATCCAGCAACTGCTGATAAACCCTGGCGGCTTCTGTAAACTTACTCTGGTTAAAGAGCTTGTTCGCATCTTCAAACCGTTGTTGCTGATTCTGTGGCGGCGTTTGTGCATGGCTCAGGGCAAAAGAGAGCAGGCATATAACAGCCAATAATACCGGTTTCATTTTTCTGTAGTTCAGCATTTCGCCTTTCGTTAAGTAGTTAGTTCTTCAACGCATCTTCCAGGTTGGTGATGATGCTCACCGCCTGTTCGTATGTACCCTGCATTTTACGGTTATCCTGTCCGGGTGCATACAAGGCCACCTCACAATTATCGATCAGGGCAAAGAGGTCGTGCGTATTGCTGCCGTTGATATGACGGGCGCTCAGCTTATCCTGGATCAGTTGTTTACTCAGATCGGCCATTGGGATTTTCAGTTTGGAACTGAGATACCCCCAAACGGCACGGGAAGTTTCCTCATAAAATGCTTTGTCCTTGCCTTCTTTCAGATAACGCGCGGCCAGCTCCAGTCTTTTCAGCGCTACCTTATTGGCGTAGCGGTGTTTCAGCACTGCCGCATTGGTGGTGTTATAGTCCCTGCGGCGTTTGTAGAAAATAATCCCTGCGGCTATCAGCAGCGGTAATAACAGCAGGATGTAGAACCACGGGCTGAGAATAAACCAGCTGTGATTACGTGTCCAGTCGAGGATACCGGTTTCATTTTTCACCAGTTCATTTTTACCGGCACCATAATCCTGTTTATCCTGCTTAATATGTTTGCCCTGTTCGATATGGATATCGAAGGGTTGGGAACGGAGTGTTTTGTAGCTGTTGGCGGCCGGATCGAAGTAAGAAAATTCTACCGCCGGTATAGTATGATCGCCGGCTTCCTGTGGCATCAGCACATATTCAAAAGTACGGCTGCCGGAAAGCGGGTTGCTGTTCTTTTCTATATCGTCGGTTACTTTCGGATCATATTTTTCAAACCCGGTAGGGGTCTCAATCTTAGGGGAGTTCAGCAGGTTTACGTTACCTTGTCCGCTGATGGTAACCTTCAGGGTGAGGGCATCATCAGTGGTCAGTTTCTTTTTGTCCACTACAGCGGTCATGTTAAATTTACCCACTGCGCCATTATAGCTGAGCGGGCGCCCATCAACCGGAACGGGTTTAACATTGATCTTTATCGGGTTGCTCTGAATTTTGTAGGGAACATCCTGGTACTCTACTTCCGGGCGGTTAAAGAAATCATCAAAGAAAGGATCTTTGAATGCCGGATCATTGAAGAAATCTTCAAAGGGGTCCCTGCCCCTGCTGCCACCTTTTTTGCTCACCATTTTCACAAGACGTACCTGGTTGTCCACTTCTACAGGGTCCAGTTCCAGGGAGCCTGATTGTAGCGGGAAAAGCAATGTTTTGCGGATGGTAAATACTTTATAGGGAACACCGTTGACCCTTTCCTCTGTGGCTTGTGGCGGGTTGGGCAGCTCAATATCTTTGGCGGAAAACCCTTTGAATGCGGGTACTTTGGTAACACTGGAATTGGTAGGGAGACGGGTAAAAAGTTTATACGTGGCCGTTAGTTGCTCTCCTTCGTATAAATTGGTTTTGTCTACTTCAACTTTCAGGAAAATATTCTTCTTCAGTTTTTCATTGATGTCTTCTCCTTTTTTCAGAATACCTTCCTGGATATCTTCATTACCACCGGATGGTCCGCGATGCGGCGGATAGCCGGCAGATGGCGGCGCTGCCTGCTGCTGTTGCTGTGCATTGCCTTTTCTGACTTCAATTAAAACCGGGTTTGATTTAACGATGTTTCCATTTACGCGGGCCTGGGCGCCGGCGATGGTGAAGCTGCCCACATGTTTGGGTTGCAGCAGGTAACTCAGTGCAATGTATTCAGACCGTTTTCCATTGAAAATAGATTGACCCTGCATTTGAGAAGGGCCCTGTAGTACTTCAAAATCCTTGAAACTGGGTGGTGTAAAGCTGGAGACGTTTACGCCGTTTTCCAGCATAAACTGGATCTGGAATGGTTCATCCTGCGTCACGGCATTATTGCTCACAGTGGTAGTAAAGCGGAATTCCTGTGCGTGGGCACAAGCTACCAGTCCTATACAAATCAAAATGGCGTAAATACACTTCCTTATGCAAAATCTGTACATCATAATTATGTCAACAAATTTAACCAAAGCCGCGCCGGAAGCGCTGTAAGGCCCCGTTAAAAGTTAGTTAAAACATTTTAATATGTTCTTATTTAGTTATCTGGAGAAAGAACAATTTCTACCCGCTAAAAAGCCAATATAATAAGATGTTTAAATATCTCCCAACATGGGTCTCAGTACAATTTCCTCCACAACGGTTTGTTTGGCCATTGTCCAGGCTGCCCATATTACGCTGGCAATATCTTCGGGGGGCATCATTCTGTCGGGAGGGGCATCAAAGCCTTCCCAGGAAGCGGTTAAAGTGGGGCCCGGACTTACCGCCGAAACCCCGATGTAGTGCGACTTCAGCTCTTCCCGCAGGTTTTTGGTGAAGCCGAGCAGGGCGTATTTGGTAATACTGTAAGCGCCGCCATTGGGGTATGCCCGGTAGCTGGCAGTGGAACACATGTTAAAAATATATCCTTTACGCCGGGCGATCATAGCGGGTAATAATGCCCTGGTAAGATGATAAGCGCTGTATACATTCACCGCCATCATCTTTTCCAGTAGGCCCTCTTCTTCCTGGTGAAGGGCGCCCGGCACAAAAATACCGGCATTGTTTACCAGTATATCCACCTGCGGAAATGCCGCATTCACTTTATCTGCAAAAGCAAGTACCCGTACTTTATCTCCCATATCTACCACCTCTGCCAGCACAGTTACCGCCGGGTTTTTCCGCTGAATATCCGCTTGGGCCAAAGCCAGCGTGTCTGCATGTCTCGCACAAATGGCCACATTAAATCCTTCCAGCGCCAGTTTTTCCGCTATAGCCTTTCCGATCCCCTTGCTGGCGCCTGTAATTACTGCATTCATAGTTTCTTTCATTAATGCAGTAAAATAAGGAATTTACTTTGAATACACCGGGGCATTCCAACCATCTCTGGGGTATTTTGTACCTTTGCGCAGTCATGAAATACAAACATCTTTTCTTTGACCTGGACCATACCCTCTGGGACTTTGAAACAAATGAACAGGAAACTTTGCTGGAGCTGTACAACAGCCATGCTTTGGAGAGCAGAGGAATACCATCTTTTGAGGCATTTTCCGTTTCTTATGTGGAGCATAATGAGCGCCTGTGGGATCGCTTCCGTAAAGGGTTTATTACCCGTCGTGAACTGCGCGACAAGCGCTTCCGCCTTACGCTGATCGATTTTAAAATAGGAGATGAAAAACTGACGCAGAAAATCAGCGACGAATTCCTGGAAATACTGCCATATAAAAAAGCACTGTTCCCGGAAACAAAGGAAACGCTGGAATACCTGGCAGCAAAGGAATACCCCATGCACATGATCACTAATGGTTTCGAGGAAACACAGTTGCTGAAAATGAAGAATGCGGGGATTGATCACTATTTTACGCACATCGTTACATCAGAAGTGGCAGGGAGCTTAAAGCCTTACCGCGAAATTTTTGATTATGCGATTGGCAAAGCCAATACCAGTGCTACAGAGAGTATAATGATCGGAGATGCAATGGAGCTGGACATCAAGGGCGCCCACGGTGTGGGAATGGACCAGGTATATTTTAACCCGGCTAAACCACCGGTTGATTTTCAACCTACTTACGTGATCGGGCACCTGCGGGAGCTGAGAAATATTCTGTAAAAAAGAAGGAGATGTGAATAACCGCATCTCCTTCTTTCTTTATTGTGCTTTCGCTTTTGTTTTGGTAGCGGCAGCCATTCTCAGGCTGGCGGTTTTAGACGGCTGCTGACAACAGCTTTTACCTTTGGCTGTGGTTTTACACGAGGCAGCAGAACAATCCTTTTTCGTTTTGGCAGTTGCCCTGGTTTTTTCCTGTGCCAGCGCTACGCCTGCTATCAGCAGTAATGTAGCTATGCCGGTAAAAGCTTTCTTTATCATAATAAAGCCGTTTAGCTATTAAAGATACTAGATTTTAGCAATAACAGTAATACCGCCCTGTACCACCTGCTCCAGCTGTACCGCTACTTCCGTACCGATAGGCAGGTAAAGGTCCACACGGGAGCCGAACTTGATAAAGCCCATTTCTTCGTTCTGACCTACTTGCATGCCTGGTTTCAGGTAGTTCACAATTCTACGGGCCAGTGCGCCGGCAATTTGTCTTACCAGGATGTCCGTTTTACCGTTGCCGATTACCACGGAGTGCCTTTCGTTTTCAGTGGAAGACTTTGGATGCCAGGCCACCAGGTATTTACCGGCGTGGTATTGAGACAATTTCACCGTACCCCTGATAGGGTTCCGGTTTACATGTACGTTGGCCGGGCTCATAAAAATAGACACCTGCAAACGCTTATCCTTGAAATACTCCGGCTCATATACTTCTTCAATTACCACTACTTTACCATCGCAGGGAGAAACCACCAGCGAATCACCTGTTGTATATTGGCGGGAGGGAATACGGAAGAATGAAACGATGAACAGGAAGAACGCAAGGGAGATAATGGATACCGTCCAGCACAGTGCCGGCGCGTTACCGAACCAATAAAATACTGCTCCGTTTATTAACGCCAGTACCAGGAATACAAGGGAAATGGTAGCAAATCCTTCACGATGGATCTTCATTGTTTTTTTATTAGATGATTGATGTATGTGTTTAATCCTGATGCGAAGTTACTTCAATTCAGTTTTTTTCGCATACGAATGTTGTGTTAGTGCATCATAAAGAACTGAACGTAGATCCAGGCGAAGGGAGCCGCCAGCAGCAGCGAGTCGAACCGGTCCATGAAACCGCCGTGACCAGGCATAATCCGGCCGGAATCCTTCACGCCGGCCATCCTTTTGAGCTTGGATTCTATCAGGTCGCCGATGGTACCGAATATAGCGGCAATGAGGGCCAGCGCTATCCAGTGTTGCAACGCGAGGTACTGATAGCCCCAGAAATGCCCATAAACGCCGGCAGTGGCTACCGCGAGGATCATTCCCCCTACTGTACCTTCAATGGTTTTTTTAGGGGAAATAGCAGGGGCAAAAGGCGTACGTCCTATCAGCGACCCTACTATATAAGCCATTGTATCGTTAATCCAGATGAATATGATGAGCAGCAAAGGAATGAGCCAGCCGGGAGCGGTACCCACGTTTTCCGGGGTATAGTGAATGTTGATGGCATTCATCCGGATATGGATCAGCAACCCAAACGGGATGATCACATACAGTAACCCGATAGCCGAGTAGCCGATATTCTTTAAAGAGAAATCTTTACTCATTAACACTTCTCCCAAAGGCATCACCATCAGGAAAATAACGGTTGTCCACCAGCCAATAAGCCCGGTGGGGATACCGCCTATTTGAAAATTATCTCCGGTAAAAGTAAGCAGGATAGCGGCTCCTGCAATGGTAGCGCCCCATTTATGCCAGGATGAAACACCGGCATAATCGGCATCTATCCCACGGAGCAGCCTGAAATACTCCTGGAGGGCCAAACAGCCTATCAGGAAGAAAAGCAGGAAAAAGGTATAGTCGGCCCATAGGATCCCTCCCAGCATTACTGCCACAAACACAAGCGCAGAGGCAGTGCGGGTGAAAAATGTTTTCATTATGGTTATATCTGTTGATTAAGTTCTACCCGCAAAAGTGGATAAAAATACCCTACGGAGCAAATCCCGTTCAGGGAACTGCCCGGAGGGCGCCACCCGCGGGTACTGTCACTTATTCTTCCCCTTCTATCTGGTTAGGATCGCCGGTAGGCAGGTTGTTATGATTGTGCACCAGGTCTTTGGCTAATTTTTCCTTTGATTCATGCACATACAGTTCCACCTGTCCCGGCAGGGTGATATTATAAGAAGACGATTGACGGTTGAGCAACACCGCCTCAATATCATTATCCAGTAACATACCTTTTACTATTTCGGCTTCAAAGGGCCTGTCGCTCGAAAAAACTTTAACCCAGTCTTTTTCCATAATGATTGTTTTAGTGTCTTTTATTAAGATTACAAATTTTCGTCTGTTCCAGTTTCGTCTACTTCTTCCTCATCTTTTTTACTCACCGGGTCTGTCATCAGCATGGGCGTTGATTTTTTACTTAACGCCCAAAACAGCCCAATGGTTACGGGAATGCTTAAAGCGATATAATACCATGCCACGGGTGTGTTTTTCATGGGATCATCTTTTATCATGCCATGCTGGAACAGGTACAGCAGTGTTACCTGCAGGCCGTTGTTCAGGATATGCGCTAAGATGCTTAACCACAGGTTGCCACTGATAACATAGATAGCTCCCAGCGCAAAACCCATTAGCACACGGGGCAGAAAACCCAGCATTTCGCCGTGGATGGCGCTGAATAAGATAGCGGTAATAAATACACTCAGCCATACCTTCCCGGTAGCTTTAATAATGAGCCGTTGTAAAATGCCGCGGAAAAACAGTTCTTCCGCAATAGCCGGTACAATAGCCACCAGTACCAGGTTTATGAAAAGATCTTTCAGGGTAGGCATCTTCAGCATAACGCCCAGCAGCCTTTCCGCCATATCCTGGAGGTCGCGGGCCGATTGGGAAACAGGCCAGGTTTCATTCCATTGGCCCAGCAGGCTGGCTAAGGGCAAACTGCCGTACATGGCCAGCAATGCCAATATAACCTGCAACCCGGTGGGCGTTTTAAGCCCCAGGTATTTCACCGGATAAGGTTGCCACAGGTAGGCAAAAAGCGCCGCCGGTACAAAGAAGGCTACTACGGTATAAAGGAATTGTGTTATTTTCAGATAGCCGATCGAGTTAGGGTCTGTAAGCGTACCGGTTTGAAGCGCTTCCAGGGTTTGACCGGTAACACCCGGCGTAATCGCCTGAAGCGCATAAAGGTACAGGGCAAAGAACCCAAAGGAAAAGCCCAGGAAAGAGACAAACTGCAATGAAACGGGCGACTGCTTCAGATAACCGGACATAAGAAGATACTGTATTTTTTTGCGTAAATTTACAGCGCGAAATTAAGTTTTTGCAGATGCTTACCGCTTACCGCAACCGCTGAACGATAGCCGTTACTGCAAAGAAATCCTGCTTGTAAAAGAAATAGTATATAAAATATTAAAATAATAACTCCGGCAAAAGCTGCTGTGGTTATATAAATTATGGTGAAGATAGGAAATATTGAATTGGGAGAATTCCCTTTATTACTGGCGCCCATGGAAGATGTGAGCGATCCGCCTTTTCGTGCGGTGTGCAAGGATAATGGGGCCGATCTCATGTATACAGAGTTTATATCTTCGGAAGGACTGATACGTGACGCCATCAAAAGCCGCAAAAAACTGGACATTTTCGACTACGAACGTCCGGTAGGAATCCAGATTTTCGGCGGAGACGAAGACTCCCTGTCGTTGGCCGCGCAAATTGTGGAAGCTACTAACCCTGATCTGCTGGATATCAACTTTGGTTGCCCGGTTAAAAAAGTGGCCTGTAAAGGCGCCGGCGCCGGTATTCTGAAGGATATCCCTAAAATGGTAAAACTTACCGCCGCTGTAGTAAAGGCAACCAGGTTGCCGGTAACCATTAAAACCCGCCTCGGCTGGGACGACGACACCAAAAATATTGAAGAAGTAGCGGAAAGGCTCCAGGATGTAGGCATCAAAGCCCTTACCATTCATGGCCGTACACGTACCCAGATGTATAAAGGCAGCGCCGACTGGACCCTCATCGGAAAAGTAAAAAACAATCCACGCATACAAATTCCTATCTTTGGTAACGGTGACATATGTACGCCGGAACAGGTAATTGCTGCCAGGCAGAAATATGGCGTGGATGGTGTTATGATCGGAAGAGCCGCAATCGGCTACCCGTGGATTTTCAGGGAGATCAAGCATTTTATGAAGACGGGCGAACATTTACCCCTGCCAACTGTTTTGGAAAGAGTAGAAGTTTGCAAAAAACACCTTCACCAGTCAGTTGCCTGGAAAGGTGAAGTAGTAGGCATACTGGAAATGCGCCGGCATTATACAAATTACCTCAAAGGTTTGCCGCATATAAAGGAATTCAGACAACAATTAGTAACTTACAATACATTAGCTGAGATTGAGGAAGTACTAGACGCGGTGGTGTTACAATACAAGGACCATATATTCGAGAGGGCCGCTCCCCAATTAGCTGCACACGATTTTCTGCCGGCTGATAATGAAATGGCCGGTTGTAACGTTTACGGATAAACGGATTACCCCCAGGATATAAAAAAATAAAAAATACTTTCACATGACCACAATTAAAAATCTGAAAAATGAAGTCTGGAAAGACTTACAGATTAAAAACAAATCTGCCCTGCGTAAAAAATACGCCGTTTCAAACATGGGGAGAGTGATCAGTTATCATGAAAGTACCGAAGATGGTAAGCTGCTCACGGGGTCTACCGTAGAAGGCTATACGGTATTAAACGTAAAGCCCGCAGATAGCTACCAGTCACTCTACCTCCACAGGGAAGTGGCGAAACTTTTCAGCAAAAAAGGAGGACGGGCGCATAAATATGTGATACACCTGGACTACGATAAAAAGAATAATAAAGCCTCCAACCTCCAATGGGCCACCAAAGAGGAAATGGAAGAACATCAGCAAAAAAGTCCCGCCAAGCTTGCCTATAAGGAAAAGCAACGCAACCGCGTGAAAGGACTCAAACTGAATGTTACCAAAGTAAAGAGCATCAAACGCCTGCTGAATAAACCCGGCAAGAAAACAATGAAGCAAATCGCTGAACAGTTCGATATCAGTGAAATGCAGCTCTACCGCATTAAAAGCGGCGAAAACTGGGGGCACGTTACACTGGATTAAAGCCTGGTTTACCAGGACTGATCATATATGATGTTGTCTGACAATGGCCATACGATTAGTATGGCCATTGTTACTTGGCAGCGTATTACGTATAGTACCCACCGTTAGAGCACGCCTCTGCTCATTTCCCCCAGTACTTTCCGGTAATGGGCGCTATCCTGCAACACCGGCTCGTATCCCAGCAATATCACCTGTTTTCGTGCACGCGACAACGTTACCAGCAGCTTCCGGTCTACCTCTATTACCTCTTCCTCCCAGTTAAACTGCCCCAGGCATTGCAACGTTTGTACCTGCGCTGCATGATATACCGCCAGCGACACAATGATAATATCGTTTTCAGAACCCTGGAACCGCTCTACAGTATCAATATTAATGTCCTGCAATGCTTCATCATCTGCAATCAATTCCCGGATAAGACTGATCTGCGTTCGCCACGGCGTAACTACCCCCACGGTATCTTTACTGAAACCCGCGCCGTAACGTTCCTTCAGGTGATGCAGCAGTGACACCACCCACTTCGCCTCCGTTCTGTTCATCTTGGAACTCGGCTCATACGGACTGCCAATAAATACTTTTCTTCCTAAAGATAAAACCCGCTCCCATCCCAAATTTTCATGACCGGCATACAAATCGAAACCGGCTTTTTGCTCTTCCCTTCCGGAAGATAACTGTCCCGCATAGTAATGATTTACCAACGCCGCGATACTGTCGTGCATCCGGAAGTGCGTATTTAGCATGCCCCAGGCATGGCGCCAGTGGCTGGTTTTACAGCGTTGTATCAGCCGCTCAAAAATGGAGGTCCGCAAATCCCGGATACCCAGCTCCAGTAAACAGGGCGCTTTCACCTGGCAGAAATATTCTTCCTGCGCCACCACCGGCGGCAACTGGTTCTGATCCCCTATCAGGATAAATTTACGGAAGGGCATCAGCAGCCCCAGGAGCTGCGGCTCTGTTAACTGCGAAGCTTCATCCACAATTAAGGTATCGGTAGGAATCCCCATCATCGTGAGCTGCTCCAGCCGGGTAGCCATTGTAGCTACCGTGGCTACAAATACGCGGTGACTGGTAATATAATTGCGTGCCTCATCCAGTGAGCCTTCCAGGCAATATTGCCGGAGGGTAAGCGAAGCGTCTGAGTTCCGCCCGCCCATACGCAGGTGCGTGATATTTTTAGCTGTCAGCTTATGGCATATTTCTTCCACTGCCTTGTTGGTAAAGGCAACAATGATCACATAGTGCTCCTGTTTTACCATCTCTCCCACTATAGTTGTAAGCATGGAAGATGTTTTACCGGTGCCCGGCGGCCCCTGTAACAGGTAATAATCCTGCGCCTCCAGGGCATGCTTCACCAGCTGTTCCTGGTTAGGATTAAACATAGCCGGGGTAGTGTACTGCAAAGGGTACCAGCGGGGCGTAGTGAGGCCCAGCAACATATTGGTACGCTCGCGGTAAAGCGGGGAAATCACATGGAAAAGTGAAGCCGCCGCTATCCAGTAGTTGGATTCGTAAATATCATGTTCTATGATCCACTCATCAAATTGGCGGAAAAAGTCGAGCGTCATCTGCCGGTTATTGAGGGAAAAGCTCAGCTGGTTTTTTCCGAGATCTTCTATCCTGCCCTTCAGCAGCTGTTGCTGCAACGGCTGTAGCTCTGTGCTGGTACGGGGATAAATGATAGCGGTATCCCCCCTGCGGAAGTTATGGCTAACGGGAACGACTATATCAAATAACACGGAACTGTTAACGGTATCAAATTCCCGGAAGCGCAGCCCCGGTATAATATTGAAGCGGGAAAGCTTATCTTTTTCCTGCTGCAGCCATAGTGCTGCAAAGCCGTCGGCATCTTCCTCCCGGTTAATTTCTGAAAACATCCCGCATTTCGCCTGGAGATATTCCCGTAGTATAAAGGCCAGGAACTCGTGGTAGTAGGCCTTTGCTACCGGAGGCGCCGTTTGCCAGGCTTGTTCAAAAGTGGTGAAATGCGCAGCGCTGAAGGAAGGCAGGCCAAGCGCTGCTGCGGTGGTGATAGTGGACAGTATTTCAAACTCCCCTCCCGCAAGCCGCAGCAGCATCCCTACCACTTCATTGCGTAACAGCAATAAATCATTTTCGGTGTGGTGGGTACTGCTCACATTCCGCAAAGGGTTGGTGGCAGCGGCAGAATAGAGGATGGCAGAACTGCCCTTGCGTTGCCGGCCAAAAGCGGAGCGCAGCAGGAGGTTATATCCTACTACCTGCATTTCGTGGTTCTTCCAGGTATTGAAATCGGGGCATTTCCCGCTTTTCAGTTCAAAAATTTCCTTCCGGTATTCATCGGTGTCATCTTCCGCCATGAGATCCAGTCGCCCCTGCAAACCGTATTGGGCAGAGAAAAAAGTGGGTTCTATCCTCACTGGTTTATCCTGTAGTTCCTTTACGGTATTATGCAGGTTGCCCCAGTGTTGTTGCCGGATATCGCGGAACATTTCGTTGATCTTCTCCCGGCCGTAAGCGGCTGCCTGCAGCACGTTTTCCGCCACTGCTTCCACAAACGAACTTTTGAAATCTATGTCCCGGTTGCGGAGCATTTCATCCAGCAGGGCATTTACCAGGTTTCCCTTAAATGCCGCCGGGCTGGATTGCTGGGGAGTGAGTTTTTTAACAAGATATAATAACCGGTTGGGTCCTTTATGGGTGAAGCATTCCGCCAGGTCGCTGATATCTATCAGCAGATCCGGCTCCAGCACTACCTGGCTTTCGCTGGTGGTGGTGTATTCATGTCCGCTGGCGCCCTGGCGGCAGTGGAGTACATGAATGGTGTCGTAAGGCCGCAGCAGGCCATGCAGGGATGCTACCGCTACCGGATACATATGTTCCAGCAGCAGCTGAAAATCGCCCTGTTCATCATTTTTCACATCCAGCAGGAGGGTATATTTTCCCAGTGCATTGGTGGTGAGTGTACCTATGGTGGTAACCATGCATTTCAGCAGTGCCAGGCTGCCGGGGCGGTGTTGCCACGCGAGCGATAGTTTATGTGATCCCGTGGGGGCATACAACGCGGTAAGTTCTGCCGGCGGCGCAGCCTGGTAGCAACAGGCAACAGATTCTGCAAGGGCTTTGATGCACAGGAGGTGTTCAGCGTCCTGGAGGGGAAACATACCCCGTGTAGCCTTGTTGGTTAGTATGCGGAGTGCTGTCAGCTGCTGATGGATATCCGGTGGAATGGATTGCCGGTCGAAATAAAACTGCATGCGTGCAAACAGGTTCCCGAAAGAGCGGGTTTCTTTGCGGGTCAGTTCCCGGAAAAGGATCTCCAGTATCTGTTTATAATGACGGGTTTTATCTTCCGTATCCGGAGTATTGTGGGCTTCTTTTATTCTGGCGTAAAACGCAGCTGCTGTCTGTAATGCCTGCATGTCCGCAAGTTAATGAATCGCTGTCGTTTGCATGGATGCAGCATTTGTTATACCTTTCTTGCGATTTATAATGTAATCTTCATTTTTTATGTCAGCCAAAAAAATAGCCATTATAGGTGGAGGAAATCTGGGATCGGCCATCGCCCAGGGATTGCTGAAGAGCGGGTTTTCAAAGGCCGGCGATATCATTATCACCAAGCGTAACACCAGTACCCTTACAGATCTGCGTGATGCAGGCGTGCGGATAGAAACGGATAATGATATTGCCATCCGCGAAGCGGAAATAATTGTGGTGGCTTTAAAACCGTATAATGTGCGGGAGGTATTGCAGGAGTTCAAGGGTTCCTTTAACCCGGCAAAGCATATACTGATCAGCGTGGTTACCGGTGTTAGCATCGACGACCTGGAGCATGTGGTACCCGGAATGCCGGTGGTGCGGGCCATGCCTAATACGGCTATCGCTATCCAGGAATCTATCACCTGTATTGCCCATAAGCATGCCAGTGAAGAGCAGATCCGGTATGTGAAAACGATGTTCGACCAGTTGGGCGCTACGGTAGCTATTGATGAAAAGCTGATGGACGCCGCTACAGTGCTGGGCGCCTGTGGTATTGCCTTTGCGTTGCGCTACATCCGGGCAAATATCCAGGGAGGGATTGAAATCGGATTTGATGTGCGTACGGCCAGTTTAATTGCCGCGCAAACGGTAAAGGGGGCAGCAGAGCTGCTGATCCGCGAAAGCCGCCATCCGGAAGAAGAAATCGATAAGGTAACCACGCCCAAAGGCTGCACTATTGCTGGTCTTAACGAAATGGAACACCAGGGCTTCAGTTCTTCCCTGATCAAGGGAATTACCGCTTCTTACAATAAAATAGTGAAAGACTAATCTTTACGGGGATACTCGAAGAAGAGGAATTTTTTCTTTGCCAGGTCAAAATCTTTCCAGCTATCGGTGTCTGCCTGGATACCAAAGATACCGGTAGTGGGTACGTTATCTATCCTGATTTCTTCGGTGAGGTAGTTAGCAAAATCGGTGATGCCGGGGTTATGGGCAAAGATGGCCACGGCGCCAAAGTCGTCATCAATTTTGGTGATCACCTTCAGAAAAGTAGCGGCATAGCAGAGATACAATTCTTCTTCCAGCAGGATAGCCTGTTTGGGATAGTTCCACTCATTTGCCATTATTTTAGCGGTGGCTCTGGCCCTTTTGGCGGGGCTGGAAATAATTAATTCCGGCACCATGCCACGGGTAATAAGGCGTTGCGCCATTTCGGGCGCGTTCGCTTTTCCCCGTTTGTTAAGGGGCCGGTCGAAATCATCCATGTCCGGATCGGTCCAGCTGGATTTAGCATGACGTATAAGTAGTAATGTTTTCATGGGCTGAAAACCTATAATTAACTATAACGAAAATACAGATTTTACAGGAAGTTAACTTGTTAGACTTATACAGTCAGAAGACAGGGGGTTATTTAAGATAAAATTAACATGAAAACAATTAGTCATTTAAATAATAAGAAATCTGATTATTCAGCTCAAAAGAATGACTCTTCTGAATACTAAATGACCAGATCTCTGATTATTTATACGATTAATATCCTCTTTCGTTTTTGCCTTCCATATAGTTCATGAATGCTTTATTCACTACACGGTTGCCGCCCGGAGTGGGGTAATTACCGGTAAAGTACCAGTCGCCCAGGTTATTCGGACAAGCTTCATGGAGGCTTTCGATAGATTGATAGATCACTTCTATGGCTGCTTTAATACCGCCTGGGTTGAGGATTTCCGCAATCTTGGCAGAGATCTGTTCCGGGGTAAATGGCTTATAGATGTTCTTCACTACATTTTGTGCGTGAAGGGTGTTGGTGCGTTGCAGTTCCTTACAGAGGCCATAGGCTTCATTCAGGATATGTTCCTTACCGTGGTCTTTCAGGAGGGCAATAGCGGCCTGGAAGGCTACGAAATCGCCCATCTTGCTCATATCAATACCGTAGCAGTCCGGGTAGCGGATCTGCGGGGCAGAGGATACGATGATGATCTTTTTGGGTCCTAAGCGGTCCAGCATCTTCACGATACTTTCCTTCAGGGTGGTACCACGCACAATAGAATCATCAATTACCACCAGCGAGTCAATACCGGGTCTTACCTTACCATAGGTGATATCGTACACGTGTTGTACCATTTCATTACGGCTGGAGTCTTCGGTGATGAACGTACGCATTTTCACATCTTTGGTGGCTATTTTATCGATGCGGATCCGGCGGTTCACCATTTCGGAGAGCTTTTCCTCATCAAAGTCGTTGCCCCAGGAGAGGATACGTTCTACTTTTATTTTGTTGAGATAGTTTTCCAGTCCTTTTACAAGGCCGTAGAAAGCTACTTCAGCGGTGTTTGGAATAAAGGAGAAGATGGTATTGCGAAGGTCGTTATCGATGGCCTTTAACACCGTACCGGATAAGTTACGACCAAGTTCTGTACGTTCTCTGTATATTTTTTCGTCGTTACCGCGGGAGAAGTAAATCCTTTCAAAGCTGCAGGCCTTACGTTCTTTAGGTTCGAGAATTTGTTCAATGGAGTAGTCGCCGTTGTTTTTAACGATCAGTGCATTACCCGGCATCAGTTCCAGCACTTCATTTTCGCCTACATTAAAGGTAGTGCGGATAGCGGCCCTTTCAGAGGCAGCCACAATTACATCATCATTAATATAATAGTAAGAAGGACGGATACCGTGTGCATCACGGATCACGAAAGCATCCCCTGAGCCGATCAGGCCGCAGGTGTGGTAGCCCCCATCAAACATGGAAAATGCCTGTTGGAGGATCTTTTTGATATCGAGGTCGTTGCTGCCTTCATTGTCTTCTTTGGCGAGGAAATGATGTACCACTTCCAGCATGGCGGCCAGATCACTGTTTTTGTGCACTTCACCAGGTTGTGCCTGGGAAAACTCAAACAGTTCATCGGTGTTTATCAGGTTGAAGTTGCCTGCCATAGCGAGGTTGCGGGCAGGAATGGTATTGTAGCGTACGAAAGGATGGCAGAGTTCCACGTTATTTTTACCCTGGGTGGCATAACGGATATGTCCCATCATGAGTTCTCCGAGGAAACGCACATGGCCTTTCATCAGGCCGGGGTATTTGGTGATTTCCGGCTGATATTTTTCTATTTCCTGTATCTCATCACGTACTTTCGCAAAAATATCTCCGATGGCCTGTGGAGCAGCACTGCGGATGCGGTGCATAAATGGAACGCCTGGTTCGGTGTTCAGTTTCACGGTAGCCAAACCAGCGCCATCCTGGCCCCTGTTGTGTTGTTTTTCCATGAGCAGGTATAGTTTGTTCAGCCCATAGAAAACACTCCCATATTTTTGTTGGTAGTAGGAAAACGGTTTTCTTAATCTTATAAATGCCAGACCGCATTCATGTTTGATCGCATCACTCATGGCAGAAAATTGAAGTCGCAAAGGTACGCCAAAAAAGGAGAAAACCAGAAAGCGAATGGTAAAGCTATCAGCCTTTGCCTATTCCCTATCAGGGCATAAAAAAAAGCGGAGATAAAAGCTCCCGCTTCTATCTCCGCTTTATATAAATAAATAGTTTGATTATTGCTTGGCAAGGGCAGCCATCCACTGGCTGATGTGATTACATTCTTTGTATTGATCGTCTACATGTACGTAGAAGGTCGGGATTTTTTCGATGAGCCATTTGTTGATGGCTTCCGCGCGTTTGATATCCAGTGTTCTCTGTTGGATGCGGGAATAGTCATCTGTAAGGTTTTCGCGGTGTGGCTGGGTACGTGTTTTCAGGTACACGATCCGTACTGCTGCACGGCCGTTTTCATCTGTAAACTGCACCGGGGCGGAAATCTGACCTGGTTTCAGGGTATCCAGCATCATTACGATATCCCTTTCGGTAGGGTCATCCAGCTGATCGATGGTGATCAGGGTGCTTCCGTCGCCTGTTTTGGACTGCATCATACCGCCATCAAACTTGGCGCTTGGTGCGTCGCTGTATTTGGCTACTGCTTCCGAGAAGGTGATTCTGCCTGCCACAATGCTTTTCCGGATGGAATCCAGTTTGGCAGTATTGCTTGCCAGGTCGGATTTGGTTACTGCGGCTCTTACGAGGATGTGTTGTACGGTAACGTTATCGCCGGAGCGTTTCAGCATCATGATCAGGTGGTATCCGTGTTGGGACTTCACCGGGGAGGAGATCTCTCCTTCTTTCAAGCGGAAAGCGGATGCCAGGAAGTCGGGATCCCAGGTATTTTTATCGTTACGGTTCAGGGTGTACACGCCTTTGTTATCCTTTACGCCCGGATCTTCGGAGTACAGGATAGCGAGGGAGCCGAAATCTGATTCTTTATTCTGAACACGTTTTTTGAAATCGAGGAGGCGGTCAATGGCGTATTGGTCCATTTCGCGGGTAGCTTTTGGCTGTAGCACGAGGGTACCTATTTCCAGTTCTGACTCGTAAAAATGAAGACTATCTTTCGGGATAGCATCAAAGAAGCGTTTTACTTCTGAGGGTGTTACTTTTACCGGTTCAATGATTTTGTTACGCATTGCCTGGGCCAGCAAACCTTCTTTGATAGGCTGACGGAAGCGTTCGCGGAGCTGGTAAATGGAGTAGCCGGTAACTTCTTTCATTTTTTCCTTACTGCCGTACATGGATTCAAAGTAGCGGATACGGTTTTCCATCTGGGCTTCCACATCGCCGTCACTTACCGGTAAACTGTCTCTTTCCGCCTGTAACACCATTACTTTCTGGGAAATCAGCATTTCCAGTGTTTTGCACGCAGCATCGGGCGCCAGATTGCCATCGGGCGAATTGTGTTGCTGATCGCTGAGTGCTCCGTCCATATCGGATTTGAGGATAATTTTATCCCCAACAACGCCGATAATCTTGTCTGCCACCAGTTTCTGGGCCGTAGAAGCCTGCCATAGCAGCAAAGCGCCTGCGGATAATGCTAAAAGTTTCTTCATACAAAAGCGGTAAAAACCAAAAATAACCATTTAAAAGTCAGTAGCATAGGGAAAGTCGATGGATTTAACAAAAGTTTAGATAAGCTGCCGCCTTTTAGCTATAAGCATCTTAGCCAAAAAAACAGCGAAGAAAATAACGATAGGGAGTGTTAAGATAACTGTGTAAAGGCCAAAGATAATATGTAGAGGCTGCTGTGGTAGTTCATAGCAGTCTCTAATTAAAATCTTACCTTTAAACTAATCAGTTATCTTATGGACAAGCTACAGCAGGCCATTCAAGAAGAACTGGCCCACCGTTTAAAAAGCGGTAAAATCAAATCCAGTAAAGATCTCTCCGATCTTTTCCATGAAATGTACCGCATGGGTATCCAGGAGATGCTCAGAGCGGAGATGGATGAACACCTGGGTTACGAAAAACATGCTCCTGAAGGAGTAGAACATACCAATAGCCGCAATGGTTACGGCAAGAAAAAAGTAAAGTCAAATCTGGGTGAAATCCCTTTAGAAATTCCAAGAGACAGAGATGGTAGTTTTGAGCCTCAGTTGATCCCCAAGCGAAGTCGGGTAATGGCTGAAATAGAAGACAACGTTTTGAGTTTATATACTCACGGCATGACTGTTCGTGATATCGAAAGTCACGTTCGGGAGCTATATGGAGTAGAAATGAGTGAGGCAACTATTTCTCACATCACCGACCGGGTAATAGATCATATCGAACAATGGAAGAACAGAAGGCTGGAACGGGTGTATATGATTGTCTGGATGGACGCTATCATATTCAAGGTACGTCAGGATGGTAAAGTCATAGATAAGGCGGTGCAGATAGCGGTAGGCCTTAACAACAGTGGTTATAAGGAGGTATTGGGGATGTGGATTTGTCAGAATGAAAGTGCGGCATTCTGGATGAATGTGTTGACTAATCTTAAGGCCCGCGGGGTTGAAGATATTTTGATCACTAGTACTGATAACCTGAAAGGTTTTGTGGAAGCGATTAAATCTGTCTATCCTCAGACAAAAACTCAAATCTGCATAGTTCACCAATTACGGAACTCACTGAAATTTGTTGTTTGGAAAGACAAGAAGGAGGCCGCTATTGCTTTACGCCAGATATACAGCGCACCTGACGCTGATATAGCATTGACAGAGCTGCAGCATTTTGAAGACCAATGGGGTTCCAAGTACCCCTACATAGTCAAATCCTGGCGTACCAACTGGGACCATCTCTCGACCTTTTTTGAGTTCCCGTTACAGATCCGTAAGATCATTTATACGACTAATCTGATCGAAAACGTGAATCGGGGAATCCGAAAATACACCAAAGCCAGGAGTATTTTACCGAGCGACCAGGCCGTCGAAAAAGTGGTCTACCTCAGCCTGATGCAAGCGCAAAAAAAATGGACCATGCCTCAAAGAGACTGGCCCATTATGTTAATACAGTTTATAAATCTTTTTGGGCAACAGCGATGCAACTTACAGTTATGAACAGAATACAGTTTACACAGTTATCTTAACACTCCCTAACGATAATAGGTTTTACACTACGGATCGTTCTTTTCTTCGCTGTTTGTTATTTTAAAGCGGGTAGTTTTTGACTACAGGCTTCTTATAAAGTTCTCTTCACTTCTACTTCTTCAAACCCTTCGATGTTATCGTTCGGTCTCAGGTCACTGTATCCGCGAACGCTCAAACCACACTCCATGTTGGCGGCTACTTCTTTCACGTCATCTTTATAACGTTTCAGGGAGCCGAGTTCGCCGGTGTGAACCACGATACCGTCGCGCACCACGTTGATACGGGTGTTTCTTGTCAGCTTGCCATCGATAACGAAGCAACCTGCCACGGTAACCTTCTCGAATTTGTAAGTTTCGCGCACCTGAACGTTGCACACCACTTTCTTCTCGATTTTTGGTTCCAGCATCCCTTCCATTGCGCTCTTGATTTCATCGATTGCGTCATAGATGATGGAGTAGTTACGGATTTCGATATTCTCTTTCTCCGCGAGCTTGGCAGCCTGGGAGGAAGGTCGTACCTGGAATCCGAGGATGATGGCGTCAGAAGCGGTTGCCAGCAATACGTCGGATTCGGTGATCTGACCTACTGCTTTATGAACGATACTGATCACGATTTCTTCGGTAGACAGTTTCTGCAGGGAGTCGCTCAATGCTTCTACGGAACCGTCAAAGTCGGCTTTGATGATGAGGTTGAGCTGTTTGAAGTTACCCAGTGCCAAACGACGGCCGATTTCATCCAGGGTGATATGTTTCTTGGTACGGATACCCTGTTCACGAACGATTTGTGCTCTGCGGTTAGCCACTTCTTTGGCTTCAGATTCTTCGGTGTACATCTTGAATTTCTCACCTGCCTGCGGCGCACCATTCAGGCCGAGTACCTGTACTGGCATGGATGGTCCTGCTTCTTCCATTTTCTGGCCGCGTTCGTTGAACATAGCTTTGATTTTTCCGAAGAAGGAGCCGGATACGATGGTATCGCCCTGACGGAGGGTCCCATTTTGTACCAGGAGGGAGGCAACGTAACCGCGACCTTTATCCAGGGTAGCTTCCACGATACTTCCGGAGGCTTCGCGGTCGGGATTGGCTTTCAATTCCAGCAGTTCCGCTTCCAGTAATATTTTTTCGAGGAGTACATCGATATTTAACCCGCTTTTGGCAGATATTTCCTGGCTCTGGTATTTACCGCCCCAGTCTTCTACCAGGAGGTTCATGCCGGCCAGTTGTTCTTTGATTCTCTCAGGGTTGGAGCCTTCTTTATCCACTTTGTTGATAGCGAATACCATTGGCAGTCCCGCCGCCTGTGAGTGGGAGATCGCTTCTTTTGTCTGCGGCATGATAGCATCATCAGCAGCGATCACGATTACAGCGATATCTGCTGCTTTGGCGCCACGGGCACGCATCGCGGTAAACGCTTCGTGACCCGGAGTATCCAGGAACGTGATCTTTTTGCCGCTGGCAGTTGTTACCTGGTACGCACCGATGTGCTGGGTGATACCACCGGCTTCACCGGCTACCACATTTGCACTCCGGATGTAATCGAGCAGGGAGGTTTTACCGTGATCGACGTGACCCATGATGGTTACGATCGGTGCACGTGGTTCCAGATCTGCCGGATCATCTACTTCATCTTCATCATCGGTTTCTTCTGCATCTTCCAGACCAATGAATTCAACTTCGTATCCGAATTCGCCGGCCACCAGTTCTATTACTTCCGCATCGAGACGTTGGTTGATAGATACCATGATACCGAGGCCCATACATTTAGAGATAACTTCAGCGAAGCTTACATCCATCAGGTTAGCCAGTTCGGATACAGAAACGAATTCTGTTACCTGGAGTTTGTTGTCTCCGTCGCCCTGGTTAATTTTCTGGTTGGCTCTTTCTTCACGTTTTTCTCTGCGGTGTTTAGCTTTCACGTTTTTACCGCGACCGCCGCCACCGAGCTTGGCCATTGTTTCTTTGATCTTATTCTGGATCTCGTTCTTATCGATTTCTTTTTCTTCGGTAGTACGTTTATCCTCACCGCGGTGCTGACCTGGTCTGTTGTAGCCGCCACCCTGGCCTGGCCTGTTATAGCCACCGCCTTGTCCGGGTCTGTTGCCAC
This sequence comes from Chitinophaga sp. G7 BAM 1005, assembly GCF_057126945.1. Taxonomy (NCBI): domain Bacteria; kingdom Pseudomonadati; phylum Bacteroidota; class Chitinophagia; order Chitinophagales; family Chitinophagaceae; genus Chitinophaga; species Chitinophaga sp. G7 BAM 1005. Next base: position 7,074,726 of record NZ_CP181478.1, read on the forward strand.
CACCACCTGGTCCGCCGCCTGGACGGTTGTAACCGCCACCCTGTCCGGCTGGTCTGTTACCTCCGCCGCCTGGACCGCCTTGTCCGGCTGGCCTGTTATAGCCACCGCCCTGACCCTGGCCTTGTCCGGCAGGTCTGTTGTAGTTACCGCCGCCGGTGCCTGTGTTGGCGCCGCCTGGACGGTTATGGTTACGGTTATCGCCTTGCGGGCGATTTCCGCCGCCCTGGCCCTGATGTCCACCTCCGCGGTTATCATTGTGGTGCGGGCGATTTCCGCCTTGTCCACCATGCTGATGCGGGCGATGTTCGCCTGGAGCGCCGCCTTCTTTGCGGTCGCCTTCTTTAAAGTCTTTAGGCTGAACGGGTTCAGGTTTCTTTTCCACGATGATACGCTTGCGTTTGCGTTTCTCGTCCCTGCTAAAGTTGCTGTTCTTATTATTATCGCGTCTGTCAGACTGAACTGGCAGCTCAATTTTGCCGATCACTTTAGGGCCGGTCAATTTTTCAGCCTGGATATTTTCGATCACCGCAGAGCCAGACGCCTCGTCCTGTGCCTGTGGGGCTGCCGGAGGAGGTGTTGGTGGGGTGTTTTCGGCAGTAGAGGGTTTGCGATTTTCCGTTTTTACGACATGTTTAACAGGAACGTGTGCCGGTTCTTTGACTGCAGCCGGTTTTGCGGCTTGTAATACTTCTTCCACTTTATTAACTACAGGTTTATCTTCAACCGGTGCGGCTTTTTCCGTTTTTTCTGTCGTATCGGTCTTATCTGTTTTCGCTACTTTCTCTGCTGGTGGAGTGGTTTCAGCTTTAGGGGCCTGTTCCACTTTATCAGCTTTATCAGCTTTCTCAACTGGTTTTTCAGTTGATGCTGTAGTTGCTTCCTGTACGGGAGGGGCAGGAACGGGTTTAGGTTCCGGTTTTTCAGCAACGGGAGGGGCGGGTGTAACGGGCGCCGGTTTTTCTTCTTGTACCGGTGGTTTCACTGCTTCGGGTTGCGGAGCCGGGGTTTCTTCCTGGTCTGCTTTTTTAGCAACTGGTTTTTTATTGCGGTTTAATGCGTCCAGATCGATAGTGGTGATCACTTTAGGGCCGTTGATTTTCGGCGAATCCGTTTTCTTCACTGCGTCTGGTTCTGCCGGAGGAGGCGTTGCCGGCGCTTTGGGAACTTCCGCAACAGGGGGAGCTGTAACAACGGGTGGTTCAGGCTTCGGTTCAGCTTTTTCCTTTGCGGGAGGCGGTGTTGCCGGGGCAACATTCGCCTGTGGTTGCGGTTCCGGTTTAGGTGTTTCCTTAACTGGTTCCGGTTTAGGTTCAGGTTTTGCTTCCTGTTTCGGAGCAGGAGCTGCCTCTTCTTTTTCTTTAGTGGTATTCTTTTTAGCCGCCGCTTCCGCTTCCTCCTTCTCTTTCTTCTTCATCGTTTCTAACACGCTTCCTTTAGGCAGGGCTATCTGGTCGCTTTTGCGCTTGTTAGCCTTGTCCTGCTGGAACTCCGACTGCAGTGCTGTGTACATAACAGCCGTAAGACGGGCATTGGGAGAACCAAAGCCGTCCATATCAAAGCCTTTATTGCCAAGGAAATCGATGAGGGTCTCCTTACCAATATTAAACTCTTTGGCTGCAGCCAGCAATCGTGGTGTGTTGTTTGTTGTTTCAGGCATATCGTATTTCGGGCCTCCCCTGTTTCCCGTTTCTTCAAAACGGGATGTTTTTTTACGTTTAAACAATAACTCGAAAAAATCAATTCCCTTTCTAATAAGGCCTTTACCTGGGAAGGGTTGTGGCTCGGCTTTATTCTTTGTCAAACTCTTCCTGTAATATTCTTCTTACATCCTGCACTGTCTCTTCTTCCAGATCGGAACGGCGAACCAATTCTTCAACGGTCAGCTCCAATACGCTGCGGGCAGTGTCACAACCTATTCGTTTAAGCTCATCTATTATCCATTCTTCGATTTCATCCGAGAATTCTTCCAGATCGATATCAAATTCAGACTGTTCCTGCGCTTCATCACGGAATACATCAATCTCAAAACCAGTCAGTTCACAAGCCAGCTTAATGTTTACTCCTTTTTTACCGATAGCCAGTGATACCTGGTCGGGGTTAAGGTAAACGGAAGCGTATTTGTTTTCGTTATCCACTTCCATGCGGCTGATCCTGGCGGGTGTTAAGGAACGCTGAATCAACAATTGAATGTTGGTGGTAAAGTTAATGATATCTATATTTTCATTTCTCAGTTCGCGCACGATGCCATGTATACGGCTTCCTTTCATACCCACGCAGGCTCCTACCGGATCTATACGGTCATCGTAGGATTCAACAGCCACTTTGGCTCTTTCTCCTGGTTCACGAACAATTTTCTTGATCACTATAAGCCCGTCAAAGATCTCAGGCACCTCAATTTCCAGCAATTTAGCCAGGAAGGATGGATGTGTGCGGGAGAGAATGATGAGTGGTGCGTTGTTTTTCATTTCCACCTTCTTCACCACCGCTCTTACGTTCTCCCCTTTTTTGAAATAATCTGTGGGGATTTGTTCAGATTTAGGCAAAATTAACTCATTCCCTTCATCATCAAGCAATAAAACTTCTTTTTTCCAAACCTGGTATACTTCACCATTTACAATTTCACCTGCTTTGTCGGCATATTTCTTTACCAGGATGTTCTTTTTCAGATCGCCGATACGGGCAGATAATGTTTGTTTCGCTGCCAGGATAGCCCTGCGGCCGAAATCCATGATCTCTACCTCTTCATATAAATCCTCGCCTACCTGGTAATCCGGTTCTACCTTAATAGCTTCAGAATAGGCAATCTGGGCATTATCATCTTCTACTTCCCCATCCGTTACAATGGTTCGACGGCGTAATATTTCAAGGTCACCTTTTTCGGTATTTACAATCACGTCAAAATTCTCATCTGAGCCATACTTTTTCCGCAGAAGCGTTTTGAACACATCCTCCAGGACCTTCATCAATGTAGGACGGTCAATGTTTTCCGCCTCCTTGAACTCGGTAAATGACTCAATCAAGTTAATACTAGCCATGTTTAGTTGTTATATTTTAAAACACGATGCACACCTTTGTGTGCTTTATTTCATTAAGTTTTAAATCAGTTGATTTCTTTTCTTTCTTCTTGCCAATCAGTTCCTCGATGTTAATAGCATCTTCGGTTACCGTTTGGAGGGTGCCCTCTTTTACAGAGCCATCCAGCAGGGTAACTTCCACTTTGCGTCCAATATTTTTAAGGTATTGTCTGTGCAGTTTGAGCGGTTCATCCAGGCCTGCGGACGAAACTTCCAGGGAGAAATCGTTATTTGGGAACAGTTCAGCCGCTTCCAGCAAAGGATATAACTGACGGTTGAATGACACCAGCGTAGCCACCGGCACCCCTTTATCCCCGTCCAGAAAGAGCTTGATATTGTTAGTGGGCTTAATTCTGATGTCTACCAAAAAATTGTCGGGATTATTCGCCAGCAGTCCTTCTGCCATTTCCCGGATAGTTTTTATCACGTGTTCGTTTGCCATACAAAAAGCGCGAAGGGGACAATATCTCGTCCCCTTCGTTTGAATCATTTTTCCTTCTACAAAATTAGGATTTTATTTTGATTGAAAAACTATTTCTTTAACTTGTATCTAAATATTTGTGTAAGATGCTCTGCCATCATTCATATGTATTTTTAAAATATTTGATGTGGCTACCGCTTCCTGGCGAAAAATAAATATAGAACTGCTGGCATGGCCCCTGGGCCTTACCCTCCTATATGTGATGAGGCCCAATGAGAATGCAGGCAGCCTGTGTTTGTTCAAAAATATAGGTATCCCCATTTGCCCCGGCTGCGGATTAGGTCACGGTATTCATTATTTTTTACACGGACAATGGACCGCCTCCATCCAACACCACTGGCTTGCTCCCCTGGTAGTAGCAGTGCTGCTGTATCGCATCCTTCAACTGGCCCGGTATCAATATGCTGATTTCAAACAATCATAAACCCAACACTATGAACGACTTTTCATTTGCGATGCTCCCCGGAATCGAAGCCGAGGAAATGATGTGGCTACAGGAACTTACCAAGAGCTATTCCGCCGAAAACAAGCAAAGATTTCTGGCCGTATACCAGGGCAGACGCAAAGACCCCCAAACAATTCTTATTTGCAGCCTCATAGGTTTCCTGGGCGTAGCCGGCGTGCAACGCTTCCTGGTAGACCAGATCGCTATGGGAATTGTATACTTCATTACCCTCGGCTTCTGCGGCATCGGCACCATTATAGACGCCATCAACGCCCGCAAAATGGCCTGGCAGTTCAATAAAAAAGAAGCCCTGGCATCAGCAGCTTTACTCGGACTTTAATCGCTCCCTGAAAGTTAAAAAAAACTTAAAATGAGGTGATTTTCAGGAAGTCGGAATGTATATTCCGCTACCTTCGTGTCATTATGTTAAGATTTATAATTTCTATATTTCTGGCCTGGCTGCTGTATAAACTGGTATTCGACCTGATCATACCAGGCTATAGAGTTACCAAGCAAGTGCGCAGACAAATGAGCGATATGCAGGATCATATGCGTCAGCAGTATGAACAGCAAAACGGCGGACAAAAAGGTTCACAACCTCCTCCCACCCCACAACCCAAAAATGTGGATAAAGGAGATTACATCGATTTCGAAGAAGTTAAATAGAAAAAGGCCGGTGCATCACCGGCCTTTTTTATAACGCCTTTTTGGACTGAAAAATATCCATAATCGTTCGGGGCGACTGCAAATGAATGGTTTGCAACCCCACGGCCTTCGCTCCGGCTATATTTGGCAACGTATCATCTATAAACAACGTTTCTTCCGGCAATAACCCGTTCTCCTCCATCACCATCAGATACGACTCCTTATCCGGCTTGCGGTAACCCATCAGGTGCGAATAATAAGCCCTGTCGAAAAAGCTGCCCAGCGAAGGAATTCCCCTGCTCTCCTGCAACAACCGGTTGAAAGCCTCCAGGTGTATCGCATTGGTATTACTCAACAAATACAGGTTATAATGCTGCCGCAACTGCTGTAATAACTGCAGCCGCTGTAACGGGAAATCAAGCAACATCGCATTCCATGCCGCCGTTATCTGCCCGTCCGTAACCCCCTCCGGCACATGCCGCTGCATTTCCGCCAAAAAATCCTCCACGGAAACATGCCCCGTTTCCAGGCCATTAAATAAGCTGGAACCATGAAACTGTGAATACAACTCATTAAAGTTCTTCACGCCAAGAGCAACAAATGCGTCGCTGGTAAGCTGGTAGTTGATGTTCAGAATAACGCCACCCAGGTCGAAAATAATGTTCTTTATGCCTTGCATACCGCAAATTTATTAAGTATATGCGTAAGCGATGGTATTAAAAAAAAATTTAGGTTAATTCAATAAAATAATTAATTTTGCCGTCCCCTGAAAAGGGGAATTAGTTCTTCGGAACAGGTCCTATAGCTCAGTTGGTTAGAGCACCTGACTCATAATCAGGGGGTCCCTGGATCATGCCCAGGTGGGACCACTTACTAGGAAAGGCTTTCAGCGGATTGACGCAGGAAGCCTTTTTCATTTGATACATGTTTTGATACATGTTTTTGAAAATGGACTAAGATTTATTTTACCTGAAATTGACAATTCTTCAAAGAAGTTCTAAGCATTAAAGGCATAAGAACGGCATTAAACACCTTGTGAATCATGTAATTCTTGATCTTCTATTAAATCGTTCAGTTCCAAGTCCATCTCTTGAACCCACAGAGGCAATACTTGCGCGGATATTTTCCATTGACCAGTTTCGTCTTTTGTCATCCTAAATTGGTTGATCCCAACTATTTTAACCGAGTAATACAAACCGTCGCCATAAAAGGTGGGACTAAAGAAGGCTTCTTTTTTTCCTTCGGTAGTATCTAATGTACAAGAGAAATCATTATACATGGTTAAGTGATTTAAGCGTTTTAATTATTCTATTAACTCTAATATTACGATCTAGAATAGATGATTGAATGTATTGTAGATAGTATTTGCATCAATTTGATTAACTTCTTCAATGGTCTGCTGGTTACGGTTAGTCTTGTCAATATAACTAATAGTGAAGGATGATAGATCTAATGATGTTTGATCTTTAATATGATTAAAGTTACTTCTTGAGGCTAGGACAATTACTTTACAATCCAGATTGATAAAAACTGTCAATTTTTGAATTATGGTAATCATCCTATCGCCCGAACTAGCGATGCCAATTTTTTTACCATTTTTCTCTAATATTGCTGTAAAGTCACTATCGGTAGATCTGCCCGGGTAATTAGATTTTATTGGTTTAAATTCATTATTCAAGCACATTTGGCAAACTAACCGTAAGGTTGATGTTTTACCAACTCCAGTGTTTCCTTTTAGCAGAATGATCATAATATTTATCCAGTTTATTTGAGGTATTAAAAAACGAATTATAGATTGGGTCTTTCTTGGGGTAAAATACAGCCTAGGTAAGGCGATGATAGCAAGGTATATGATATTTAATTCAATGCAAAACAAATAATACATTTGATTATTTAATAATACAAATCTTTTTTTCCCCCTGCCATAGTTTTTGTAAGAGCGTTTACTACCTTTTAAAGGCATTATTCTATGAAGAATCGTATTAATGTTAGTTCCCCAACAAAAATCTTATCCAATCGCCATTATCTTAATGAGGTGCCTGTTGAGGGTAAATCAACCAATAAGTCTAATTTCATGATTGGATGGTATGACCTATATGCTGCGCAAATAATAAGAACCGGGAACTGCATAACCCTATTGAGCAATCCGTACTCAATCACCGTAGACTCCTTTTGAAATATTAATTATTTTGAGTATATAACCAAGTATGTTGGAAATACCCATTACATCTCTTAACCAGATTTCATTCCAACCCTCTTCTATTATTATTTCCAGTGACCTTCTGGGAAACTTAAATTCCAGTTTTTGTTTGGCTTGTAAAAAGATTTCGTTGTTATTTAATTATATTTTTATAATTAAATATTGTTCATAAAAGTGGATATTTATTGGAAAATAAAATATCCTGATAATGGAGCCTTTGAAATATTCACCTTTATTGGACTTGCCAAATTATTCCTTCCCCTTATTCGAGATCGACTATTATCGGTCCAACGAATCTTTAAAAACCTTATGGGAAGCAAAAAATAATCGCACATTTCCAATAATCTGGTCTAAAACGAATGAATTAATTATAAAGGATCTCGCGGAGTTAAAGAATATATTAGTTGTGGGGCCTCCATCATGTGGGAAATCAACCTTCCTTCATCAATTGGTAATTTCATTGTTACTAACAAAACATCCTGCAGAAATAAAGTTTATACTTCTTGATTTCAAGAAACTTGAATTTTCATTATACAATTTGTTGGAAAAACATTTTCTGGCAAAATTACCTAGTGGCGATGATCATCCAATAGTAAGCAAAGCAGATAAGGCCTTGGCTACATTAAATGCACTTGCTATAGAATTGGGATTGAGGTATGATTTATTGAAGGAAGCCACATGTCGAAACATTACTGAGTACAATGATAAGTTTTGCAGTCGTCTATTAAACCCTCAAAAGGGGCATCGGTATCTACCACATTTGTTTTTGGTTATTGATGAATTAGCAGATATATTAATCATTAACAAAAATGAGGCAAACAAGGCACTGGAGAATATTCTAAGTTCAGGGTACAAAGTTGGAATATTGACAATAATAAGTACAAATCAGATTATGGGTGATACAATATCTCCAGGTATTAAGTCGCTTATTCAACATAGAATAGTTTTCAGACTAAATGACAAGAGAGATAATCGCAAATTTCTTGATACGGAAAGTGTTCCAAAATTAATTGAAGAAGGTGAGTTTCTTTATTTGGATTCAGGAAAGGTTAAAAAGGGAAGGACTTTTAATTTAGAACTACCGCTTATTGAAACTGTAATTACAGATATTGTTAAGCAAAAAGGGTATCCAGGCGCCTACCTCTTGCCTGAATACGTGGATTTAACCGAAGATACCATAATCATTGATGATCGTGACCCCTTATTTGAGGACGCGGCAATTATATTAGTCCAATCTCAACAAGGAAGTACTTCGTTATTGCAACGGAGAATGAAATTGGGTTATAATCGTGCTGGACGCTTAATGTATCAATTAGAAGCGGCAGGTATTGTTGGACCTAATATGGGTAGTAATGCAAGAGAGGTCCTGATTAAGACCGAGAGCGAATTAGAATCGCTACTAAACGACTTGATTTAATCGATTGCTTTGTTTTGTTTATAATGCTAACCTCGCAACCATAATCCACCATACAGCCACTATGACCCCTATACTGGCCTGATAACAATTAGATGGTACCTTCCACAAATTATAGAATTACTATAGGGGTCATAGTGGCTCTGATTTATCCCGTCTGAAGTCTCTAATTCTCCTTGTATAAATTAAATTGCAGACTTGCAGTAGCTTTTCAAGATGGGTATTCACCGATAAGATATTAAATTCATCATCTGCTTCTAATTGGGAAGTAGATAACCCAATACCCAATAGCTCGTGAAGTATATACCTCCATTCATATAATTCATATTGGTTGAATATTTTCTTGAATGCCAGATAAGGATTCAAAAATTCTTTCCTTGAAAGGTGCCGGGGAAAATAATCCCATGTATTGAATCGTGGCGCATTTGGGTAATACAGAAAGGGATTCAATAAATCAATCTGCTCATCTTCTTCCAGAAGTATTATCCCTACTCTTTTTGTCGCAGGTATTTCTGTAAGTAGCCCTGTATGATTCACACCTGAAGCGTCACCGCCTTCTTTATTTTCTCCGTTTCTGCGGAGGTGTCTTTTACCCGCACCGACAGGTAATAATGCCACAATATCATAGTAGCAACGGTCCGGTAAGGCTGCCATGCCGCTGATATTCCCAGCAGTTGCTCAGGAGCAGTGTTTTTGGGCAGTTTCTTCACCTGCTTGAGTGCATTCACGGCGGCAAGGTCTCCGATGGGAAAAATATCCGCGCGTTGCAATACAAACATCAGGTACACATCCGCTGTCCAGTTGCCGATCCCTTTCAGCGCCACCAGTGCTTTCCGGACATCCTCATCCGGTAGCTTTTCCATTGCTTTAGGGTTGAATGCTTTGCTTTGAATCGCCTGGGCCAAAAACCGGGCATACGACGTCTTTTGCCGGCTGAAATAACAGGCTTTTAATTCTTCGTCCGTTAATCCCAGTAGTTTGGCAGGAGTTATTTTTGTGAGCCTTTCCCGTAATTTATTAAGCGCCGCTAAGGCGGATGCCAGTGATACCTGCTGCTCCAGTATAATATGTATCAGGCTTTCAAATGTATTGGGGCGTGTCCACATCGGTGGATAACCATATGTTTTTACGATGAAGGCTAACTCCGGATCCTGGGTACATAGTTGATCACAAATAGAGTGAAAGTTTTCCGTTGAAAAGATATGCAACACTTACTTCGGGTTTTGCGGAAAGATAGCATAAACTCTCTAAAATAGCGTCGGACTAACCTTATTTTCTAATTGAAGTAAGCGGTTCTTGTTGGCTATACCACCTGCAAATCCAACTAATTTTCCGGAAGCGCCTATCACCCGGTGACAGGGAGCAATGATAGAAATAGGGTTTTTATTGGCGGCGCCACCAACAGCACGTACTGCTTTCGGATCACCAATTTGTTTGGCGATCTGACCGTAGGTCCTCGTTTCACCGAAAGGAATCGTCAGCAGTGTTTTCCATATCTTCTTTTGAAATGCTGTTCCCACAAAATCCAGTTCCACAGAAAAAGAAGTTCGCTTTTGGGCGAAGTATTCATTGAGTTGTTCTTCTGCCTGGCAGAGGATAGGATGATGTATATCGATGGTGCCGGCGTTTATATTTACGCGGCCAGGAAGTTCGTTTTCCCACAGCACTGCTGCCAAACCTTTATCACTCGCTATCAGTGTCAGTTGCCCTACGGGAGAATCCATTGTTTTATGATAGTAGGTCATCTTTTTATTTTTTATGAGGATACAAATTTACCATCATCAGACATGTAAAAGAACCCGTTTCCTGCCCTTAACGATATTTAACGGCCATTTGAGGAACATAGCCCGCCCTGAAGGTATTTACAACAGAAGCCGGCGTTAAAACAGGTAGTTTGCCACTCCCCGGCAAAGGAATACCTGTTGAATATCCGCTGGGCGACCATAAATACAACAATCCCTTATTAAGAAGGTAGGGTTCCTCCCCGATACTCACAAAAGCGCCGTCAGGCAAGGCATCCGGACTTTCTTCGAACGTAACTTTTAAATGGTGTTCATCTATCCGTTCTGCATGAAGAATGTTATCGATCTCTTTAATAAGCGTTTTTTCGTTAAAACCTTTATCCGGATTACCTTTCAGCCAGAGCGATTTAAATTGATGCGCTGCTGCTTTACGGCATTCAAAACAGGGTCGGTGGCCGGCAGCAAAGGAGGTGGCTTCATCCATAAAGAAGAGTTCTGTATACCGGTCAGGAGCCATTAAAGGTCTTCTCCTGTTTTTAAATGCCAGCACACAGGTAATCCAGGTCTTGATCTTGTATGGGCGGATAATTTCCTGATCGTCGTTGTGTATCACCCCCCGGTTCCCCATAAAAAGCCCTCTCGCTTCTGTCCGGATAATATTACCAAATGGATTAACCCTGTTCTGTAACATGACGATGCGTTTTATTTGAATGGTATTTAAAATTACAGCTTAACGGAGAAATCAGCTGTTCAAGTTATATATACCCGGAAATAATATTGCTAAATTACTAATTAATTTAGTATTATTGCTAAATAAATTAGTTAGAAATATTTAAACCAGCTGTCAACTATGCCCGCAGAAAAAGCAGCTATCATTGCCGGTTTGCAAAGGGAAATCCTCCTTTTGCAGGGTTTTAAACAAGCCAGTAATACGAGTGTGGATATGGGACTTGGGCGGGTTACAGCTGCTTTTCCGAATGCAACATTTCCAACCGGGGCAATACATGAGTTTGTGAGTGCAGCAGCAGAACATACTGCCGCCACTGCCGGATTTATTGGTGGGTTACTGAACGCGTTGATGCAGGGTGGCGGCGCCTGTATATGGATCAGCACCTGCAGGACGCTTTTTCCCCCTGCATTGAAAACCTTTGGTATCGAGCCTGAACGGCTCATCTTTGTAGACCTGAAACGGGAGAAGGATGTACTCTGGGCAATGGAAGAAGCCTTGAAATGTGAAGGACTCGCTGCTGTAATCGGGGAAGTAAAGGATGTCAGTTTTACTGCCTCCCGGCGCCTGCAGCTGGCGGTAGAACAAAGCAGGGTAACCGGGTTTATTATTCGCCGGGAATCCACCGCGTTTAATACCACCGCCTGCGTTTCCCGCTGGCGCATTACACCATTAGCCAGCGAACCGGAAGATGGGTTGCCCGGTGTTGGTTATCCCCGCTGGAATGTTGAACTACTGAAGATCCGGAATGGTAAGCCCGGCATTTGGCAAATAGAATGGTCCACCGGCAGGTTCAGGTTGATGGATGAGCAATCGTCTTCCGCACCGCCGGAGCTGATTCGCAAAATCGGGTAGTATGGCCAGGCGTTTCGTTTCTATATGGTTTCCTCATCTGATGACCGACTGGTTAATCCGTTGCCGCCCTGCTTTACGACAGGAAGCTTTTGTGCTGGCCATCCCGGATCACGGACGGATGATTGTAACTGCCGCCAGTAAAACGGCGCTGTCGCAGGGCATTACAAAGGGAATGGCCGTGGCAGATGCACGGGCGCTTATCGGCACACTGCAGGTGATTGATGATAAGCCCGGACAATCGAACCGCATACTAAACGCACTCGGGGAATGGGCTATCCGATTTACACCAGTAACGGCAACGGATCCTCCCGATGGCCTGTTGTTGGAAGTTACCGGCTGCGCCCACCTTTGGGGCGGCGAAGAAATATATCTGGAAGAGATAGTGACCAGACTTACTCACATTGGATACCAGGTGCGTGCTGGAATGGCCGATACTATCGGCGCTGCATGGGCCATCCCCAGGTTTGGACAAACACCGGCGGTGATTCCCCCCGGCGAGCAGATGGTTGCTCTAATGGACATGCCTCCGGCTGCATTACGACTGGAACCCGCTATCTGCGAAAGGGTAATAAAATTAGGCCTGCGCGAGGCAGGAAGCTTCATAGGAATGCCCCGTACAGTGCTCCGCCGGCGCTTTGGAAGGGAAATGCTGCTCCGGCTTGATCAGTTCACAGGACTGGAAGATGAGGTAATTCAACCCCTGCTGCCGGTTGAACCTTACCAGGAACGACTGCCATGCCTGGAGCCTATTGTAACTGGTACAGGGATTGAAATTGCACTCAGACGATTGCTGGAAATCCTTTGCCATCGCCTTTCCCAGGAAGAAAAAGGATTGCGGAGCGCTCTTCTTAAATGCTATAAGGTAGATGGTGCAATTGAACAATTGGAGATAGGCACAGGACATCCATCACATAACACCAACCACCTGTTCAAACTGTTTGAATCGAAAATACCAACGATTAAACCAGACCTGGGTATTGAGCTATTTGTACTGGAAGCACCTGAAGTGGAAGATGTGCGTCCGTTGCAGGAAACATTCTGGAATGCTGCAGGCGGACTGGAAGATGTGAGTATCGCCGAACTGATCGACCGGCTGGAAGGTAAGACCGGCAAAGGAACCGTTCACCGTTACCTGCCTGCTGAACATCATTGGCCGGAGTGGTCTGTTAAACCGGTTGCCAGCCTAAATGAAAAAACAGCTACTTCCTGGCGAACAGACAGACGCCGTCCCATTCAACTACTTCCTAGGCCTGAACCGATTGAAGTGGCGGCGCCCATACCCGATTATCCTCCAATGCATTTCCGGTATAAAGGGAAAGTGCATAAAGTAAAGAAAGCCGATGGCCCCGAACGGATTGAAAGTGAATGGTGGCTGCAACAAGGACAACACCGGGATTATTATGTAGTGGAAGATGATACCGGTAGCCGCTACTGGCTGTTCAGGCTGGGACACTACACCGGTGATAAACCTCACGCCTGGTTTATTCATGGCTTTTTTGCATGAGAAAATAGAGGAGATATGAGCTACACAGAATTGCAGATAACCACCAACTTTAGCTTTTTAAGAGGAGCATCACATCCGGATGAACTGGTAGAACAGGCCGCTGCCCTGGGTTACAAAGAAATAGCGATTACAGACCGGAATAGCCTCGCCGGCATTGTTCGCGGCCATGCCGCTGCAAAAAACTACGGCATACGCATTATACCCGCCTGCCGGATCGATCTGCTGGATGGACCATCATTACTTGCTTATCCCACCGATACAAAGGCATATGGGCGCCTTTCTGCGTTGCTCACTAAAGGCAACCTGAGAACCGAAAAGGGGCAATGTCATTTATACAAAAATGATGTATTTGAACATGCTGCAGGAATGAAATTTATTGCATTACCACCAACATCTTTGAATGAAAGATTTGAATTTGATCCCAGCTTCAGCATGGCCATGAATGAGTACCGGGAGGCGCTGGGAACAAACCTGTATCTTTCTGCCACCCGCTCTTATCAGGGAGATGATTTTAAGAAATTACACCGTCTTTCACAGCTATCGTCTGAATATAATATTCCTTTGGTAGCTACCGGCGACGTACATTATCATATCCCCGGGCGCCGGCAGCTACAGGATATTGTAACCTGTATCAGGGAAAAATGTACCATTTACACGGCGGGTTACCGCTTGCACGAAAACGCAGAAAGATACTTAAAGCCCCAACAGGAAATGTTACGCCTCTTCCGGCAATATCCCGACGCCGTCCTCCGTACAAAAGAGATTGCAGAGAGCTGCCGGTTTTCTCTTGACTCACTTAAATACATCTACCCGGAAGAAATTACCAGCAACGGCCGCACACCCCAGGAAGAACTTACACATTTAGCATGGCAGGGCGCCAGGGAGCATTTCGGAGATGATATCCCGGAAAAAATTACTACTGCCATTCACTATGAACTGGCTTTTATAAAAGAAATGAATTATGCATCTTACTTTCTGACCGTATATGACATTGTCCGTTTTGCGAGGCAGCAGGGAATCCTTTGCCAGGGCCGCGGTTCAGCAGCAAATTCCACGGTTTGTTATTGCATGGGAATCACTGCGGTAGATCCTACAAAAATCGACCTGCTGTTTGAACGGTTTATTTCCTCCGCTCGTAACGAGCCTCCTGATATTGATGTGGATTTTGAACATGAACGCAGAGAAGAAGTGATTCAATACATTTATGAAAAGTATGGCCGCAACCGTGCTGCCATTGTAGCTACCGTTACACAACAACGGCAAAAAGGCGCTATCCGTGATGTAGGAAAAGCAATGGGCTTATCTGTTGATACCATCAATCGCCTTTCTGCTTCCGTATGGGAATTTACTTCCGAATGGCTGGAAGAGGAAGGGCTTGCAGAACAGGGATTTGATCCGTGTGATCCGCATCTGCGGAAAATGCTGGAACTCACGCGGCAGTTCATCGGTTTTCCTCGTCAGCTCGGGCAACATACCGGTGGCTTTGTTATCACACAGGGCGCCCTCTCTGATCTGTGCCCTGTTTTGAATGCACGCATGGAAAACAGAACCTGTATTGAATGGAATAAAGATGATATCGATGTTCTTGGATTTCTTAAGATAGATGTGCTGGCTCTCGGTATGCTTACCTGCATCCGCAAAGCCTTCGATCTGGCAAAAGCACATCACAACCGTCCTCTTACCCTGGCGAGTGTTCCGCAGGATGATCCGGATGTGTATGAAATGATAGGCCATGCAGATACTATCGGCGTATTCCAGATTGAAAGCCGCGCACAACAATCCATGCTGCCACGGTTAAAACCCACCTGCTTCTATGACCTGGTGATTGAAGTAGCTATTGTAAGACCCGGACCCATCCAGGGCGATATGGTGCACCCTTATCTGCGCCGCCGTAATGGAGAGGAAAAGCCGGATTATCCCTCTCCGGAACTGAAAGAAATTCTAAAAAAAACGTTAGGCGTTCCATTGTTCCAGGAACAGGCGATGAAAATTGCGATCGTGGCAGCCGGCTTTACGCCATCGGAAGCAGATGAACTCCGCAGGAGCATGGCCACCTTCAAAGCACCCGGACAGGTAGCCCGGTTCAGGGAAAAGCTGGTAAATGGCATGGTCGCAAAAGGATACGAAGCCGAATTTGCCCTGCGGGTTTTCAAGCAGCTGGAAGGCTTTGGAAGCTACGGCTTTCCTGAAAGCCATGCCGCCAGCTTTGCCCTGCTGGTATATGTTTCCAGCTGGCTCAAATGTCATTATCCGGATGTTTTTGCATGCGCGCTGTTAAACAGTTTGCCAATGGGCTTTTACCAGCCGGCACAAATTGTTATTGATGCACGTAAACACGGCGTGGAAGTACGACCGGCAGATGTAAATCTTTCTCTCTGGGATAATATACTGGAAGAAAAAACAGACAGGTTGTGTCCACTACGCCTCGGTTTTCGCCAAATAAAAGGGATCAGCCAGGAAGATGTACAGGCGTTAATTGCCTGCCGGAATACAGGCTACACAACCATTCATGCACTCCGGGATGCCGGCGTTACCCTGATCACCCTGGAAAAACTGGCTGATGCAGATGCCTTCCGGTCAATGGGGCTCGATCGCCGTCAGGCGCTTTGGGAAGTATCCGCATTGCACGACCGCCCCATTGGTATCTTCACGGGACAGCCATCTGAAAGCGCTGTTGAATCGCAGGTGCAGCTACCGGAAATGACGATATCAGAACATGTAGTACATGATTACAGTGCCACCACGTTGTCTTTAAAAGCACATCCTGTAAGCTTTGTCCGGGAAAAATTACAGTTGCTGCATATTCTTTCCGCAAAAGAACTGGATGGCGTCATGAATGGTGCAGCAGTGAAAATAGCAGGTCTTGTACTGGTGCGTCAAAGACCAGGTACCGCCAAAGGCGTTTGCTTTATCACTATCGAAGATGAAACCGGATGCAGTAACCTGGTAGTTTTTCAACAACAGTTCGACAAGTACCGTAAAGAAATCCTGCAGGCCAGGCTGTTGATGGTGGAAGGAACCCTGCAACGCGAAGGTGAAGTGGTACACGTTATTGTAAAACGTTGTTACGACCTGTCTAAATTCTTACGTCAGTTACTTCCTTCAAAAACAGAAAATCAGCTAATGCAACCGCAATCAAAAAAGGAGGAGATATCAGCGACTTTGTTTTCTGAAGCAAGAAATTTTAAATAGCTGTTTACACATCTCAGGTCAGTGGCGTGTTAGCCTTTCCCCGCCAGCATTTCCTGCATTCCAGGCGTTTACACACCCTCCACTCCCAACCTGTGCCGGAATATCCCGCAAGGATCCCACTTTCCTTTTACACGTTGCAGCCGCTCATAGTTATCCTGATAGTAAAATACATGCCACGGCACGCCCGATTTATTAAATTGTTCATCCGCCATATCTGCATCCGGGTGCGCAATCAAACATCCGCCTGCCTGTTCACCAGGAACGGGTACTCCGCCTGTTTGCTCAAACAGCTCCTGGTAAATATTACGTGTCCATGCAACAGACTTCGCTTCGTCTGCCGCATCTAACCACCCGGATGTACAGGCGGTCGCTAAAATTGAGTCCCGCTGGGGGAATGCAGTAGCATCTGCAGCTACCCCATTCATTTTGCCGCCAAAAAATGCTACCCCAACCATACCTCCCGGCACATCATTATGCTCCGTAAGATACCGGTATATTACCCCGATCTGTGCCAGCGAATAGGGCGCACGTAACAGCGCGTCCTTTACTTTGAAGGCCGCCTGTTGCTCCACGAAAATATCCGGAAATGGCTGCAATGCAAATTCCACCCAACGCATCGGTTTTCGTATGGCCCTTCCAGTTATACCGAGACCGGCAGAAATTGCGGCGGCAAATTCTTCTGCTATTTCTTCCGGACAATCTGATAGTACCGCTTTCAACATAATTTTTCCGGTTACTTTATTCGACAAGAAAAGAGTGGCAAACAAGCTTCCGGTCTCTGTGTCCGCACGGCTGTGCATCTTCCCCCATTCTCCGAAATTCTCTGTCAGCTGTTTAAATACATGTTCGTCTACCTGTTTCCAATCCCACTCCATCTCCATTGTTTCCAATACTTCCGGCGACTTGGGTAATAACAGGGAAGGATCGCGCTCATTCACGCCGGCTGCACGAAACCAATAACGGGTAACGACTCCAAAATTTCCGGTACCGCCTCCTGTATGCGCCCACCAGAGTTCCCGGTTACTATCTGTTTCTTCCCTTGTGGCAATCACTTTTTCCACCTGCCGCTCATTATTTACCCAGAGTACTTCTACGGCATATAAATAATCGACCCCAGTCCATGATGGCGATGCAGAAAGCCAAAAGCGCCCCCGGATATATGTCCTCCTATCCCGATGGCCGGATGTTGTCCTGCCGGGAGTAAAACGCCCCACCGGTGGTCCAGCGTTTCAATTACTTCTCCCAAAGTTGCGCCTGCCGCTACTTCAATCGCGTTCATTTCCTCGTTATAGCGGATACCTTTCATCTGTGAAATATCAATCACTAATTCTACTGCCGGATCACTCACAAAGTTTTCAAGACAGTGGCCGCCACCACGTACCACTACACGTTTGTTGTTGTCTACTGCATATTGCAACGCATCTTTCAATTCATCGGCAGTAGTTACCGGAATAATCCCGGAAGGATGTCCCTTCCATCTCTGGTTAACGCCCCGGCTGTTCCACTGATCGTAAGTCGTATCCCTCGGTGTGATAATGTTCAGCGTCATAATGATTACGTTTTAAGATGATAACTGATCAGCCTCGTTCTCAATATATAACCTGTTAGCAGCACCGGGTTCAGCTAAAATCCCGGTGTAATTGATGTAGCGGGTGTAACGAATGTAATAAATGTAATGGGAACTATAAAACGATACAAAAGTTAGCGGGAAATTATATTTTCCAATTCTTTAAGCCGTTTTTCCTGCGCCACTAACGCCTGTTGTTGCCTCGTAATCACGTTCTGCTGCTGGTTCAGCTGCTTTTGCTGATTGATCAGATATAAGGTCAGCTCTTCAATTTTCTGCATCTGTTTTTGTTGCATGCTGCCGAGATCAAGCCCTTCTCTCATAATTTCTTCTTCAGAAGGTATTTCAGGCAAATGTTTTTTAGTACTGATGTAGTTTTCGACTTCTGCTAATGCCGGCAGTTGATAGCCGGCCTCAAAAACATAGTCTGCCCAGCCTGTCAACGTTACTTTTACCCGTTGAGCAGTTATCAGGCCGGCCACAGCCAGCAGCGACTGTGGTGCGCTGGTTCCAATACCCACATTACCGTTATCCATTATTGTAAATCGTGGTCTGCATAATCCCCCTGAACATCCTGCAACATCGTATGCCCAAAACTGCAGACTATTGCCAAAACTGCAGACTATTGCCATAACTTCCGGACATATTATATATTTTCCATAAGCTTGCGGTGCCTGCAACCGTTTTAGCCGGATTAGCCAATGTAATATTTCCGCCTATATTGGGATCCGAAATACCACTCATGAGCCCTCCGTTAGCGATAATACTACCGGCAACCTCCAGTTTAGCAGTAGGTACAGATTTTCCAATGCCAACATTGTTTTCGGCTGTAAGAAAAATGCCGGCCTCCGTATTGTTGGCGGCATTATTTTGCAGGGCAAACGTATTACTATTACGTAAAAAACCCATCCCTGCTATTTTTTGGCCACTCCTTATAAATGCGAGATGAAAAGTGTTATCCCCCTGGTCTGCCAGTCTTGATATCTGGATACCTTTACTGTATATAATGGGGTCGTAAGCCTCGCCGAAATTAACAACCCCCTGGTATCGTGATGGGCCTGCTACTTGCAGCGAAAATGGAGTGCCGGCGCCAATAGTTACCGCGCCACTTGCAGGAAAGTTGTTCTGCGCCCGAAGAACGAATGAAATGCAACAAAGAAGACAATAGGTTAAACATACCTTTTTCATGTAAATGGATTTTATATAAATATGAGAGATACCGGGTAACATATAGGGGTATAAATTCCTGTAGATTTGGTCCGACTTACAGGGCATAGGGCTTTGTCGGATTTTCATAAAAAAAAAGATTTAATTAACATAAACAGGTTAATTATTTACTACCTGTGTTTCTTCGTCATCGTTTTATACACTCTTCGGGAGTTCCGTAAGCACCGGGTAAAATTTCCAGGGTGTCCTGTTCAAATGTTTTGTAAAGATTGATCAGCGAAATTATATCAGGGGAGATAGTATGCCGTACGGCAGTAACCGTTATATTTTGTTGGCGGGCAATGCCTATACAGGCGAAAGGAAAAGCAACAGCAGAAAAGGTAAATATTTCATACCCAAATATAAAGAAGACCCCCTGGAAAATCCAGGAGGCCGTTCTTATTATTACAAATCCACGTTAATTAGCTGATTACCATTATCAAAGGTTGCCTGCTGTACAGTGCAACGCTCTGCGGGAATCGAGGATCCTTGCGGATCAAAGCGTGATATAGGTGAAAGGAAAGAATAACCAGTTGACGCTAACGATAGCGGACTACCATTAACGGTTACACTTTTTTGGTCCCCAAATCCGTGGAGTAATAATTTAATGTGATGAAATTTAGAGGCATAACTACCACTTGTTTTTTCCAGTGTGATTTTTTTATCAGCAGGATGATAAATGATAGTTCGTTGATAATACACTCCTTTCTCGTTATCAAAAGTTTCTCCGTCATCTTCATAATAAACAAATGTATTTTGTTTATCACCTTTGTAAATGTGCAGGAAAAGCGTATCTGATGGCTTTTCAGAAGTATTTTGTATCAACGATTGCATAGGGATGATGCTGCTTTCTTTTACATATACCGGCAGTGTTTTTATATTCAGTGGTGTAATTACTTCCTGCTTACCGGCAGTGATTGTGTCGTTGTAAAGATTATACCATTTTCCTTCGGGGAAGTAGATGGAACCGAATTCCTTAGTGCTCTCGAAAGGTGCTATCATAAATCCATTTCCATAACCATACTGGTTCTGGAAGCGCGTATCGTAAATATTGGCGTCAAAGGTATTGGTGAGCGCCAGGGTACGCATAACTGGCATGCCTGTACGTGTAGCCTCATACATGGAGCTGTAGAGGTAAGGAAGCAAACGGTAACGGAGATTTACATAGTTGCGGGAAATTTCCAGCACCTCTTCTCCATATGCCCACGGTTCAGACGACTTGGTATTTACGCCTGTATGGTTACGATAATAAGGAATGAATGCGCCGATCTGCATCCAGCGGGCATACAAACTCACGGTAGGATTCCCGGTAAAACCGCCTATGTCCATACCGGAAAAAGGCATGCCGCTAATACCCAAACTGTTCATCAGGCGAACGCCCAGCAGCATATGATCTTCTTCTGCCCGGTTGTCGCCGGTCCAGATGGCACTGTAGCGCTGTGAGCCGGCATAAGCAGCCCTGGTTAACAGGAAGGGGCGTTTCTTTAATTCCTCCCTGGAACCTTCATAGCTGGCGCGCACCATTTCAAGGCCATATACATTGTGCGCCTGCTGGTGGGTTACCGGGCTACCTTCGTAATCGAAGATCACGTTGTTGGGCATTTTCTGTCCCCAGGTGGCAATTTCATTCATATCGTTCCATATGCCGCGCACACCGTCACGCATATACGATTTTATCTGTCCTTTCCACCAGTCGCGGCCTTTAACACTGGTAAAGTCCGGGAAGTGGCACCAGCCGGGCCATACCTGCCCGGTATAGTTTTGTCCGTCGCTGTATTTGATAAAGATGTTTTCTTTTTTTCCACTTTCGTAAGCGGCATAGCCCTCTTCTACTTTTATGCCAGGGTCTACGATCACTGTAATTTTGAATCCCATATCATTCAGTTGTTTACTGAGTTGCCGGGGATTGGGGAAACGGTCTTTGTTCCAGGTAAACAGTTTATAGGCGTCCATGTAATGGATGTCGAGAGTAATACCATCCGCGGGAATCTTTTTCTCCCGAAGGGTTTGCGCAATGCGTAATACTTCTGTGTCGGGGTAATAGCTGTAGCGGTTCTGCTGGTATCCGAGGCTCCACAGCGGAGGCATGGGCATGCGGCCGGTGAGGTTGGTGTAAGAGGTAATGATATCCGCCATTTGAGGGTGATAGATGAAGTAATAATTCATCTCTCCTCCTTTTGCGCCAAAAGAAGAAAAACGGTTATTGCTGGCGCCGAAGTTAAAATCGCTCTGGAAGGTATTGTCGAAGAAAATACCGTAGTTAATATGATGATGTATGCCTACGTAAAACGGTATGGTGGCGTATATAGGGTCCTGGTTGGCAGCATAGCCAAACTTGTCGGAGTTCCAGTTCGTATAGCCTTCACCTTTACGGTCGAGGTTACCCGTTTTTTCACCAAGACCAATAAATCGCTCGCCTTCCTGCATTTTCTTGTAAGTTGTTACTTCATCGCCAATCCAGGAAGTGGTTAATCCATCCTCATCCTCATTGATCACTTCTCCCGAAGGGGTAAGAAAACGGATGGCAAACGGATTTTTGGAAATGCGCAGTTGCAGGGAATCTGTGGTTACGTTTATTTCACTGTTATTTTGGGTAGTTTGTAACCGGGTGGTGGCGGGTTTGGCAATCACGGCATAAGAAAAATCTGCGGCAAGCGGATGCTGATCCATTCTTACCCGGATCACGGATGGGCTGTACACGGTGATTTCCGCGAATGCATTTTCTGCACTGATTTTTATCTGTTGCCCTGAGATGCTGACCGTATTTATTTTACCGATCTTTTTTACCTGGTTTTGTGCCTGGGCTGACAGGCAGGAAAGTAGTAAAATCCATCCTGAGCGCCTTAGCAGAGCTTTTGTATACATAAGAATGATTGAATGGCTACGCAAAAAACTC
This sequence comes from Chitinophaga sp. G7 BAM 1005, assembly GCF_057126945.1. Lineage (NCBI taxonomy): Bacteria > Pseudomonadati > Bacteroidota > Chitinophagia > Chitinophagales > Chitinophagaceae > Chitinophaga > Chitinophaga sp. G7 BAM 1005. Next base: position 7,096,674 of record NZ_CP181478.1, read on the forward strand.
CCCTGTCGCATTAGCTGTGTAATGCGTAACAGATATAAAATACAGTTAGGGAGAAGGTTTTGCTGCGGGGCAGAGCTTATCCGGCCCTGCCCGCAACAAAAGAATAATTATTAGTAACCCGGGTTTTGTACAAGATTTGGATTTACAGCGAGATCACTGGTTGGAATCGGGAACAGCAGGTATTTTGGATCGCTTACGGTTTTCAGCTGCCATGCGTCCAGGTATTTACCAAAGCGGATCAGATCCATTCTTCTCCAGCCTTCCCAATATAATTCACGGCCTCTTTCAGCAAGCATTTTGGTGAGATCAATGCTGGTGAATAGAGTAGCGCCGCGTTTCACACGGAGGTCGTTTACAATCGGGAGTGCCGCTGCTGCATTGCCTGTTCTGATCAGCGCCTCTGCTTTCATCAGCACTGCATCCGCATAACGGAAAAATACGAAGTCGTTGGTGGCATTGCTACCACTGGAACCCATATCAGGAGGATATTTCACAACCCTGATACCAGACATTTCCACTTGCGTACCGGTGGCTCTCAGTTCTACTTCGCGGGTAAAGATAAGGGGGCGGTTGCTTCTGTCCAGGATCTTATTGCCGTTCTGATCGTATTGCTGGCCTAAAAGGAAGCCTACTTTCAAACCGGAAACATTGGTAACACCTGCGTAGTCGCCGCCTCTGCGGGTATCTGTTGCTTCAAATGAATCATAGAAATCAGACAAGGTGGTGAAGCCATTCCATCCGCTGGGATTCTGGCTATAGTGCAGGGTACACATCCAACGGCAGTATACATTGTTGCCGTTACGGTTGTTACTGACACCGGGGCCATTCAGCTGGGTAAAGATATTTTCGGTCGATTTCGCATCGTTATCTCTTGCGAAAGTGTCGAAATATTTCGGCTGAAGGCTATAACCACTGGCTGTTATCTGATCCGCCAGGGCAATCACTTTTTGCATGTCAGCGGCATCGAAAGTGGGGGCTTGCCTGTTCAGGAAAGCGCCTTTATTCAGATATACTTTCATCAACAGGAAGCGGGCCGCATCCTGGTTGGCTACATAAGCATCCTTGGCGGTTACCCTATCCGGCAGGTTAGGCAGGATGGCATTCAGTTCAGAAATAATGAAATCCAAACCTTCCGCTGCCTTATACACTTTTGGTGCTTCCAGCAGGTTTTCGCCCGGGCTACGGAACGGTACCTGACCATAGAGGTCAATCACCGCAAACATAGAGAAGGCACGCAGAAAACGCGCTTCCGCCTCTTGTCTTGGCGTAGGACGGAAATTTAATACGTTGGTAGCGCTGAATTGTTCCAGCAATAGTGCGCTGAAGGTATTCTGAATATGTGCATGATCTGGTGTCCACTGGTGTTGGTGGAGGGCGCGCCACACACCGTTATCATCCCAGTCGCCGCCACGTGTGGGTCCGAGCGCTTCGTCGGTACTGATTTCACACATGCCCCAGGTCTGCGAGAAATCCTGGTAGGCATTCTGCAGATTATCATAAGCGGATCCCAGTAACTGGGAGGCTTTGATTAGTGAATCGGCCTGTTGCTGATTCAGGTTACTTCCCAGGTCCTCTTTCAGACTGCAGGCAGTAAAACCAACGCTGCAGGCGATTACCAATGCTGTTTTAATGATATGTTGAGTCGTCATTGTGGTCTTTTTTTAGAAGTAGATTATAAGGTAAACTGTACACCAAGCATAAAGGTTCTTGCAGTTGGGTATGGAGAGTACTCTATACCAAAGGAGCTTACACCATTTATGTTTTTATCAGTATTTACTTCCGGATCAAATCCAGTATACTTTGTAATTACGAACAGGTTCTGACCAGTTACGGATACGGCAGCAGCTCTGAATACTTTACCCACCGGGCCCAAGTTGTAGGAGATGGTGAGGTTATCCAGTTTCAGGAAGTTGCCGTTTTCCAGGTAGCGGGAAGAGGCGGCGGGAGAGTTAGTTTGTGCTTCTCCGTTACCTACCAGTGCTTTCGCAATGTTCCTGGAGCCCAGGTTACCGATTGGTAACACGGTGTTGGCGGTGTTGTTATACACCTGGAAACCAAAGGCGCCGTGAGAGCTGGCAGACATAGTCCATTTTTTATAGGCTACTTCTGTATTGATACCCAGTAATACTTTTGGATTCGGGTTAGTCATGTAATAAAGGGTGTTGCCGTTATCGGAGTAAATGCTCACGCCTTTATCATCGAAGCCTTCAAATCTGCGGAGGTAGAAAGTATTTAACGGATAACCGTTAGCCAGGCGCTGCGAGGTTACGCCGGATACGCCCTGTCCGTCGATGGAACCGGTATTAACAGTAGGACCGGAATAACCCGACATTTCGTTTTTCAGCCAGGTAGCGTTTACACCCAGGTTCCATAACCAGTTTTTAGACTGAATGATATTTCCTTTAAGAGACAGTTCCACACCGGTATTCATTACTTTACCCGGTAAATTGATCCAGTAGCTGGAGGCCGGAGCCGGTTGAATAGCCGGGAAGCTGAACAACAGGTTGGTAGTGTTTTTCAGGAAGTAATCCACGGTACCGCTGATCCTGCCTTTGAGGAAGCCGAAATCCACGCCAACGTTCAGTTGTTTGGATTCTTCCCATTTCAGGTCCGGATTTGGTACGTTGATGAGACTGGCTTTACCGCCGGTAGTTAAACCGTACTGGGCTTGTGCTGCACCGGCAGGAAATTCCTGGTTACCGGTAATACCATAACCGGCCCTTAATCCGAGGTTGCTAAAGAAGGTGTTATCCTTCATGAATCCTTCGTTGGAAATATTCCATTTGGCGGCAAAGGAAGGGAAGTAACCATAACGGTTGTTGGCGCCGAATTTACTGGAACCATCGGCCCTCATCGTAGCGGTGAGGATATATTTTTCTTTTGCATTTACAGTTACCCTGCCAAAGAAAGATTGCAGCTCAGAGCTTGGATTACGGAAAGAGTTCATATTGGTATTCACCTGGTCGGGTGTCTGGAGGATGTCTGTGTAATCTACCGCATTGGTAGGAAACCCTCTGGCGCCAAGGCCTACACCGGAGTAAGCAAATTTCTGATATTCATAACCTACCATTGCGCCCAGGTTCCAGCCAGTGGAGAACTCTTTGGTATAGCTCAGGGTATTATTGAATAATTGAGTAGTCAGTTCTGCAGTATTATATGCTGCAATACCTTCACCCAATATCTGGTCGATGTTAATGGAAGAATCAAGTGAGGCCCTTCTTTGTCCTACCTGGTGATTTACGCTGTACATCATGCGGTATTCCCAGTTGTCATTGAATTTGAAATACGGGGAAATGCTTGCCAGGATATAGCTGATGTTGGCTTTATCGTTATAACCCTGCGACATATTCATTGGGTTGATCGCCTGGTTTTTCGCGAGGATGTTCAGTGACCCGTCCGGTTTGGTCAGCGGTAAGGTTGGGTTCCACTGTAGTGCCTGGCCGATCAAACTTCCGGTGAAACCGGCATTGTTGGAAATAGGCGCTAATTGTTCGCTGGTTTGTGCCGCCATGATGCCGTAATCGATTCCCAGTTGTTTGCTTTCCAGGAATTTGTTCTGGCCACTGAGGGTGGCGGTATATTTCTTCATGCCTGTTTTCTTCACAATACCCTGCTGGTCCTGTAAACCAAAGGATGCTCTGTAGCGGCCGGTTTCACTTCCACCACTCATCGCCACCTGTACATTCTGGGTAACACCGGTTCTGAGGATAGAGCCAAGTCCGTCAGCGCTGCCGCCCCCGTCACCGGAGAGATCGTATTCTTTTAAGGCAGCACGGTATTCATCTGCATTGAGTACATCGAGCTTTCTCATGATGTTGCTCATCCCTACCGAATAGTTTACATCTACCACGGTAGGACCTACTACTCCTTTTTTAGTATTGATGATGATGACACCGTTTGAACCACGGGAACCATAGATGGCGGTGGCAGAAGCATCTTTCAATACTTCCATCGTAGCAATATCATTGCTGTTGATAAAGTTGAGTGGGTTGGCGTCCGGTGTTTGTCCCAATCCCGTGAGACTCAGGGAAGGACGTGCTACGCGGCCATCCAGGGGAACTCCATCCACCACATAAAGAGGCTGGTTACCGGTACGGACAGAAGACACGCCCCTGATCCTTACCGTGGCGGAGGCGCCGGGAGCGCCGTTGTTATTCAGTATCATCAATCCGGATACTTTACCCTGGATCAGCTGATCAGGGGCGGAAGTGATACCCTTATTAAAATCGGCGGCTTTCACCTGGGCAATAGCACCGGTAATGTCCTTTTTACGGGTGGTACCATAACCTACTACCACCACATCTGTGAGGGTCGTATTTTCCTGTGTCAGCTGTACGTTTACGCTTGTTTTGCCTGCAATACTCACTTCCTGGGAGGTATATCCTATAAAAGTGATGATTAGTGCAGAAGCTTCAGGAGGTACTGTTACTTTAAAAACCCCATCGGCATCAGCAGAAGTTCCGCTTTTAGTACCTTTTACCTGAACAGTGGCGCCTGGGATAGCAACGCCGTTCCTGTCAGTGATCTTGCCGGTAATGGTCTTGTTTTGTGCGGCTACAATACCTTGTATTGCCAAAAGCAATGTGCACAAAAAAAGATTCTTGATGGATCTTGTTTTAAACATAAAGTGGATTTTTTAAGCAGTCACGTAATACTGCTTCCGTGGATTAAATGTTTTTCATTAAAATTTAGTGAACGGAAATAAGGCGTTGTTTGCCGGGATGCCCCGCAAATTGTCAACGTGGATAATGTCTGTCTTTTTGAATCGACCCTGGTCGTTCTGTCTTCTTTAGTGGTTTTTAGTTCTCCGGTTAGAATTTAGAATTTTGGTATTTATCATTCTACTGATTCAAAGTAAAAAATCAATCAGCAGGGTAACAAGTTTTACAGTCAAAATATAGAAAATAAAGCCGAATAATCCAAAATTATCTCTTGGATAGTAATGATAATCAATAAGTTATTATTATATATAAATAATTAATATATTAATGGTATGAGACAGTTTTTGCCGCTTTTTACAGGGCTTTAATGCTCATAATATGGGCTTCGAACTCTTCGCTTGGGATCAGCGCGCGCTTTTTGATCCTGGTTTTATAGGCGTAGATAGTATTCACGGAGTACTCCAGGATGCGGGCGATTTTTTCGTTGTCGTTGATACCAATACGGATCAGGGCGAAAATCCGGATGTCGGTATTCAGCAGTTCATTTTCTTTCAGGATCACCTGGTTCTCTTTATCAAAAAGGGCATTGAACTCAGCCACAAAGTGTGGAAATATTTTAAGGAATACCCGGTCGAAGCTGGTAAAAAGTTCTTCTCTCTCCTGCCTGATATTGATATTATTTACAAGAAACTTTAGTTCTGCAGGCTTGTTGGCAGTTAATTTCTGCTCCAGGTTCTGTTTTAGTTTTTCTATTTTACCGATATAAGAAGCGTTGATATTAAAGCAATACCCCACATACTCCTCTTTAATTTTATTGGCTTCCAGTAACTGGTTGTTGATTTCCTGCTGTTTAAGATTGGCCGCGGTAATAATGCGCTGCGCGGCTTTTAATTTTTGTACCTGCCGGAATACGGTGATGGCCAGTATCACCAGCGCCACCAGCAACAGGGTTACAATAGCGGCATAGATCAGCAAGGATCTGGTTCTTTCTTCCGCGGTATTGATCCGTTCGTGCTCAATAATTGGTAAAATACTACTTACCATTACCTTTCTTTGCCGGGCGCCATAAAATACCGCCTCCGAAATAGCCCGCTCAATACAATGGGAGGCATTCTTTACATCGCCCTTTTCAAAAAGCAGGGTGGCCAGGCTGTAGGCGGCCATCGTTTCTTTCGTGGAAGTCTGCAGATCCGCAATGGCCGACCTGATCATTAAACAAATGGCGGTATCCTTATTGCCGGCAGCGTCATAAATAGACCCAAGTGTGCAGGCTAATATAGCCAGTTCTCGCCCTGAAATGCCTGGCTGGTCCAGATCCGGGAAAATGGCCAGCGCTGCCGGAATGTTTCCCAGCTTGAACAGCTGCAACCCCTTGTTGTATTTATATGCAACCGAGTTGGGCGTCATCAGGTGAAGGGCAGAATCAACATACGTACTGGCTATTTTAATATAGGTGGGGGTGTAATATTTATCCTGGTTATAATCTGCCAGGTCGAAATACAACCGGCTCTTCATCAGGAAAAACTCCACCCGGATACTATCCGGGGCGCCTGTGGGATCAATCGTATTAATAAAAGCAGCGGTTTCGGTAAACATGCCCGACGACAATAAAACATATCCCAGCTTCACCCGGGCATCAGTTAGCAATACCGGATCATGCAACTGGCCGGCCAATACCTGCAGCTGCTGGGCATACGTAAATGCAGAATCGAAGTTGAATACCTTGTAAGCGTTATATAACTGCCTGCAAATAAGGTACTGGCGTGCAGGATCATTGCCGGCGGCCTGCCGGGTGTGTTTTATGCTGTCAATCCCACGGATTTTAAGGGAATCATAAACAGCTGATTTCGCCATTACCTTGTTCAGCTCCTTCAGAAGACTGTCTGCCGGTGTTTTACCATAGGCATGTATAGAGAAGAATAAGCATAAAATCAGATAGCCCGGAATGCGATTCATAATAAGTTAGAATGATAAAAGGTCACAGGTCACCGCTAAATTTAAGCGACTTTTTTGATATAAAGTGAGGGGCCGGTTTATTTTAAACCGGCCCCTCACTTTCCTTTTATATTCCTTAGATATTAAAGCACCTTTTTCAGGGTGTAATTACGTCCGCTTTGTATCATTTTCTGATCGGAGTCTAATAACAACAGTTCATCTTCATTTACCTGCTGATAATAACGCTGGAGGTTTTTGTCTTTATTGGGATTCAGGTGGATCACGATAGCCGCCGGATCAGCCGTGGTACCATGTACAATGGTATAAACGCCGTTACTGTTAAAGGTCTGGTTCTTTCCCTGGTAGGTTTCTTTCAGCGTGAAACGATCATCCGGTTGCCTTTGCAGGGTTAGCTCTGTAACAATACCCTCACAATCAGCACAAGGCAACGTTCCTGAATAAGTAACCCCGGAAGCAGTGTCTGAAGGAGAATTTATTGCTGCACTATCCGACTGGCCGGTTTTTGTACCGGAACCCTGGCACGCAGCAAAGACTACAAACAGCAACAATAATGGCAAGTGTTTCATGTTGCAGGTTTTTCTGATCATAACAACAGATAGTCATTATTGTTTTTATGGGATGATTTCGAACAGGAAAAACTGGTTTTCTTCTTTGTCAGAAAAATTATTATCTGCTACAAACACCAGGCTCCGATGCCCATTAGGCAAAACAGGACCAAATGTAACGCCTTCAATGTTATCTATATATTTTCCCAGGCTTGCAAAGTCCAGCAGCAGTGTTTTGGCCGCCGGCCTGAAACGGGTATCCTTCTGCAGTGAGCTAATACCACTGATGCCAGTAGCATGACTAAGGTCGGTGATAAACACCTTGATGGTACAATCCTTTACGCCACTGGAAAATGACCTTTCAATAGTTAAAATTTTATCATTGCCCAGTACCATGATATCGGAAATGCCATTTACCTTAAACGCATTTGCAGGAACGGCGGGATGCGCCACCGGCTCCAGTTTATACGCATATTGGGCCACCGGCTGCCGGGTGTTGTTGTCAAATTTCAGGATACGGGTATAAGCGCCCTGCCCCACTTCGGCCCGTGGTCCATCTTCATAACGGGGTTCTTCCAGGCTCACATACAGGTATTTATAATCTGGAGTAAATCCCAGGCCTTCAAATACGCCGTTGCGGCGAGGCCCGTTCTCTGTGGCATGCATCCTGAATTGCGGCGGCAGCGCAAATGAATCCAGGTATTGCCCGTTCATACTGATTTCATAAATACCCGGATTTGTAAGAATAGTATCTTTTTTGTTTACAATACGTTCTCCTTCGCTGCTCCATACCAGCCGTTGCTTTTTGGCGTTGTACCGCATAGCCTCCGGGTCGGGCGTAAGGGAAGGGTTGGTTTTGGTATCGGGATAGGGTTGTCCGTTGGGCTGCAATAAAGTGGTAACTCCTGTAAATTTTACACTATCGAATGATTTGTCGGAGAAGTAAAGCTGCGCGGTATAAAAGCGCGCTGGATTCAATGTGGAGCGGTCGTCACAAACGAGATAATATTGCCTGGCAGACGCGTCATAATCTATACCGGATAAACCACCGGTTACCGTACCGTTGAAAGGAAAGTTATACGGAACAATATATTCACCGATAAAATTTAGCTGGCCTATGCCCCCGGCAGCGGTACCGGTCTTACGGGTAGAACTGCAACTGAAGAGGCCCGTCAGTATAGGGAGGATCAGAAAAAGCAGGTATTTTTTCATGGCAGCAAGTTAGGAAATCTCCTGCATTCAGATCGTTGCACTGCATAAAGGATTTGTTATGCGCATGGGAGGCGCCCGCACAGGCGCCTGACGACCATATACGGGTACGACAAAAAGCGGGTTTAAAAAACGTGAAATATATTTTGATGTGGTAAGAAGGTATTGGAAAACATAAAAATTCCCTGTTTAATTGGTGGTTTATCACTAATTAAACAGGGAAGGATAAAGTGCAGCGTAATCCTATAAGGCCCTGCCCCTGATTATATTTACAAGGATGGCAATAATAGCCAGCACAAGTAAGGCGTGTATTAAACTACCAGCAGAATAAACAAAGAATCCAAGTATCCATCCTATAATGAGAATTACGGCAATTAAATAAAGAAGGCTGTTCATGTCTTAAGGATTTGATTCACTTATTATACTAGAAAATTTGTGCCAATAAGATAATTGCTTTGTATACAGCTATTTTGCATTGCTGACGCCGCTCTATTGTAGAACCTTCTCCACCATCCGAGAAAAAAAAGGACGGAAAATAGCAACCTCTCCATCCGGAAATGCTTCATGATAAAGGGTTTTATAGTATGGACGCATTTTTGAAAATGAAATGGTTATATATCATAAGACTATTTTTTTAACCATAAATTTTTGATCATGTTACAAGAGGAAAAGTTGGTCACACTTTTAAGCGATCTCGTAAAAATCAATAATGACCGGATAGAAGGATACAAGCAAGCGCAGGATGCCAGTGATGACGCAGATGTGAAAGCGCTGTTTCAACATATGATCAACGACAGTTTAAAATATGTAGGAGAACTGAACCTGTTATTGAGAGCGCAGGGCGCAGATGCAGAAACAGATACCACCGTCAGTGGAAAACTATACCGGACCTGGATGGCCATAAAAACCACCTTTACGGGTACCGACCGGTATGCTCTTTTCTCCTCCTGTGAGTATGGGGAAGATGCTGTGCAGCGTGCCTACGCCGATGCCCTGAGCATGGATGTAGCCATGCCTTACAGCATGAGGGAAATCATTGGTAATCAGCAGGCAAATCTTAAGGAAGCACACGATACGATCAAGAGCTACCGCGATGTAGTGAGCCAATAGCATTCTGTGCAGACGGATACTGTCTGTTCTTTTTGTTCAAATCAACCCATTAGGCGGTTGTTCAGGATTGCCATATTACTTTTGAATTCATGAAATTCCAATCATACTTATATTGATAAGTAATATGGCAACTACGGGATTTTCGGTACAGGGCTGCTTCCTCATCGTTTGAAGCAGCCCTTTTTTATACGATGGATATGGGGGATTTTTCAGAAATCAGACCCTGAAAAACAACGAATAAACAATGGTTCTGTTCAACAGGGCAGCTCTTGTTCATTTTGTTCAGTTTGACAGGATGCTTTTGGAATTGAAGGACCTGCATTATCTTTGGAAAGATTGAGAGAAGTATCTCTTGTATTACTTTTAACCTCCCCATGAAAAACAACAATAACTATCAGGTGGCCTAACCAACCACCTTTTTTATTTCCCCGGAGAAAGCAGGATCCCAATCTTTCCAAACCGGTTCAAATCCTTGTTTTTTCAGCATGTCTGCAATAGCAGCAGCGCTCCTGTCGTCAGATATTTCAAACTGTTCCAGCGACTGCTGATCTACCACATAGCCACCCGGATTGGTTTTCGAGGCGGCACTCATGGCCGTAATACCCAGATGCACAATGTTATTTCTGAATTTCTCCTCTTCCCGGGTAGAAATGCTAAGTTCCACCTCCTGGTTAAATAGCCGGTAGGCGCAGATCAATTGTACCAGCTCCCGGTCGTTCATCACTACTTTAGGGGTTAGCCCGCCTGAGAATGGCCGGAGCCGGGGGAAAGAAATACTGTATTTTGTTTGCCAGTATTTTTTCTCCAGGTAGGCGAGATGGAGCGCCGTAAAGAAACTGTCGGTACGCCAGTCTTCCAGCCCTATCAACACGCCCAGCCCCATTTTATGAATGCCGGCACGTCCCAGCCGGTCGGGGGTTTCCAGCCGGTAGTCGAAGTTGGATTTCCGCCCTTTAGGGTGGTGTTTTTTATAGTCGTCCTGGTGGTAGGTTTCCTGGTATACCAATACAGCATGCAGCCCCAGTTCCGCCAGTTCCCGGTAATCGGGTTCATCCATCGGTTGTACTTCCATCGAAATATTGGCGAAGTGCGGCCGGAGCAGTTGTAGTGTCTTCTTAAAATAGTCAGTGCTTACCAGCTGGTTTGCTTCTCCCGTTACCAGCAAAACATGCTCAAACCCCATTTCCTTGATGGCAGCTGTTTCCAGCAGCATTTCCGCCGGGCCCAGGGTTTTCCGCCTGATCTTATTGTCGAGGCTGAAGCCGCAATAGGTGCAGATATTCTGGCATTCGTTCGATAAATACATCGGGATATACAACTGCATGGTGTTACCAAACCGCTGCCGGGTAAGCGCCTGGCTTATAGCTGCCATCTCGGCAAGGTAAGGCGCTGCCGCCGGAGAAATAAGCGCGGCAAAATCTTCCAGTGAACGCCGCTGGTTATGCAGGGCCTGTTCCACATCCCTGGCTGTTTTAGCATAGATACCGGCTTTTACCTCATTCCATTCATACTGATCAAATATGCTTTTAAACATACGGAAGGATTAATAAGATGATAAAATAATTATGCTTCATCGAGAAATGCGATTAACGGGCTGGAGGCCACCGCGTGCTGACTGCTGGCAGGTAAGCCAGCTTCATAGGCCATGCGCCCGGCTTCTACTCCTGCTTTGAAAGCGGCGGCCATCTGCACCGGGTTGCGGGCCACGGCAATCGCGGTGTTCACCAGTACAGCACTGGCGCCCATTTCCATCGCCTGCGCAGCATGGGAAGGACTGCCAATGCCTGCATCCACAATCACGGGTATGTTGCTTTGCGCAATGATGATCTCCAGGAAATCGAAGGTTTTCAAGCCCTTATTGCTGCCAATAGGAGCGCCAAGAGGCATTACTGCTGCAGTGCCCACGTCTTCCAGTCGCTTGCATAATACCGGGTCCGCATGCACATAAGGGAGTACCACGAATCCCAGTTTCACCAGCTCTTCTGCCGCCAGCAATGTTTCCACGGGGTCGGGCATCAGGTAGCGGGGATCAGGGTGGATTTCTAATTTTATCCAGTTTGTTTCCAGCGCTTCGCGGGCTAACTGTGCCGCATATACGGCTTCTTTGGCGGTACGTACGCCGGAGGTATTGGGAAGCAGGTGCATTCTTGAATGCGACAGGTGCCGCAGCATATCATCTGCTTTATTATCCATCTCCACCCGTTTCAGCGCTACGGTAACCAGCTCGCTGCCAGAGGCCAGCAGCGCACTTTCCATCATTTCGGGAGAAGAAAATTTCCCGGTACCGGTAAACAGGCGGGAGTAAAACTCCCTGCCGGCAATAATTAATGGCTCCATGTGGATAATTGTTTTAACTGGTGATGAATCTGGCTCACAATGGCCTGTTTATCTGTTGCATGGGTAATCAACCCGCTCACTGCAATACCGTGAATGCCGGTTTCCATCAATGCCGGGATATCTTCCGGCAGGATACCGCCAATGGCAATAACGGGAATGCGTATATTTTTTTCTTTTAGAGATTGCAGGATAGATTGATAACCACTCAACCCCAGTATGGGGCTGAGATTTTGCTTGGTGGTAGTAAACCGGAACGGACCTACACCCACATAGCTGGCGCCATCCTGTACGTGTTGCAGGATATCTGCCAGTGTATTCGCTGTGCCGCCAACAATTATCTTCTCGCCGGTAATAGCGCGGGCGGCGGCAACCGTCATATCCAGTTTGCCTACGTGTACGCCCGCTGCTGCTACCGCTACCGCAATCTGCGGATAATCGTTGATGATAAGAGACGCCTGGTAGCGATCACAGATCTTTTTCACCGCTTCCGCTACCGGCAACACCGTGGCAGGGGATTCATTTTTGATACGAAGCTGGATCCATTTGCAGCCGGCATCGCAGGCAGCGAGTATATTATCGGTATGTGATGATTGCGATATGTAATGTAAGTTGCTGATCATATGTAATGGTATCCTGTTAGTGATGAATGACTGGCTAATAATTTCTCCGTATATACTTTTCCGTTAGCACATGCTTCAGGTAGTGAAAACCCCTGTGCCAAACCCGCAGTGATAGCGGCAGACAGAACACAGCCCGAACCGTGTTTGGGAAATACTTCTTTCAGCACGGGGGAGAAAGTATGGATTACATCGCCGGTATACAGTATATCGTATCCCGGCTTATCTTTATGATGACCTCCTTTCAACAGCACTGCACAGCCCGCAGATAATTGCCGGGCTGCAGCTTCCCCGTCGGTAAGTCCTGTTAACAATAATGCCTCATCGTAATTGGGCGTTAACAGGTAAACCTCCGACAGCAGCTCTTTCCACGCTTGCTGATGAATGCTGCCGTGAAAAGAAAAGCCTGCCGATGCTTTCAATACCGGGTCCAGGATGATGCGTATCCCGGGCGATAATTGTTTTACCTGTCGTACCAGTTCAAGCAAAGACTGTATGTCCGGCATGATACCGATCTTACAATATTGCAGGCGCGTATTGCATAGCAATGGCTTCGCCTGTGCCAGTATATGCGTTACCGGTATCCACTCCACTGATACAAACTGCTCCGGTGTTTGCACGGTAATCGCCGTGCAAACGCCCATTCCGTTTACCATGTGTTGTTCAAATGTTTTGATATCTGCCAGTAAACCTGCACCCCCGCTGGGATCCAGACCGGCAAAGCTCATCACGTAAGGTCGCTCTTGTTCCATAGCTGCTGTATACGGTAGTAATTTTCTACGGCCTGCGCCGGTGTTTTCCAGATGGCTCCCAGCAAAGCTGCGCCATCAAAATGCCAGTTTCTTAATAAATGTATATTGGTATGATCCACACCACCCAAAGCGAGCACCTGCCGGTTGTTTTTATCAGGAAGCACCCCTTCTATCCGGCCATGATAGCCAGGTTTGGAGATGCTGTTAAATACCGGGCTCAGTAACAATGTTCGAAAACGTTTGTCCGTTAACGTTATATCATCTGTTGAATGAATACCTGTGCTGTTTTCTTTGAAATTTTCCGGAGATAGATAACGGGTTGGCTGTTCCATTTTGCCGGTAACCAGGGCCGTTTTTTCGTTACCGGCAATGGCACCCGATAATAACCGGTGCATCCCTTCACCGCTCCAGTGTACGCCTGCAAGGTCATAGCCTGCCGCCAGCGCACCATGATCGCGGATAAGAATATGGCTGTAATATTCCGGCGGTAGCTTATCCAGCAAAGCGGCGTACTGCACTGTTGACCAGTCAGGCTTTCTTAGCAGCACACGCTCCGCCCCTGCCGCTAATAAGGCAGCAATGATATCCACTTCTTCGTGTATCCGTTCAGGTGATGTGATAACCCAGATCAACTATTTTAGCATTTAGTTTTTTGTGCGGCGATATTTACAGGTAGATCTCTCCTCCCTGTTCTGCAAAGGCGGCAGCTTTTTCCTTCATGCCGGCGGTCATGGCATCATCTTCTTCCAAACCCTTTTGCGCAGCGAAGTCACGTACTTCCTGTGTAATTTTCATGGAGCAGAAATTGGGTCCGCACATAGAGCAGAAGTGTGCTACTTTGGCGCCGTCTGCAGGCAGGGTTTCGTCGTGATAAGAACGTGCGGTTTCCGGATCGAGCGCAAGATTGAACTGGTCTTCCCAGCGGAACTCAAAGCGTGCCTTGCTAAGTGCATTGTCCCTATGCTGCGCGCCCGGATGGCCTTTCGCCAGGTCGGCGGCATGAGCGGCGATCTTGTAGGTGATCACACCCTGCCGTACATCTTCTTTATTTGGTAATCCAAGATGTTCTTTAGGCGTTACATAACACAACATGGCACAGCCAAACCAGCCTATCATAGCGGCGCCTATCCCGGAAGTGATATGATCATAGCCTGGTGCAATGTCGGTAGTTAAAGGACCCAGTGTATAGAAGGGCGCTTCATGGCAATGTTCCAGTTGCTTATCCATATTAGTTTTGATAAGGTGCATTGGTACGTGGCCGGGGCCTTCAATCATCACCTGTACGGAATGTTTCCATGCTATTTTGGTGAGTTCGCCCAGTGTTTCGAGTTCCGCAAACTGTGCGGCATCGTTGGCATCGGCAATACTGCCCGGGCGTAATCCATCTCCCAGGGAAAAGGAAACATCATAGGCTTTCATGATTTCACAGATATCTTCGAAATGCGTATACAGGAAATTTTCCTTGTGATGTGCCAGGCACCATTTAGCCATGATGGAGCCTCCGCGGGAAACGATACCGGTTACGCGTTTCGCCGTTAACGGTATATATCTCAGCAACACGCCGGCGTGGATAGTGAAGTAGTCAACACCTTGCTCTGCCTGTTCTATAAGCGTATCGCGGAAAATTTCCCACGTAAGGGCTTCCGCTTTTCCATTTACTTTTTCCAGTGCCTGGTAAATGGGTACGGTACCGATGGGCACCGGTGAATTGCGGATAATCCATTCCCTGGTTTCGTGGATATTTTTTCCGGTGCTCAGGTCCATAATGGTATCTGCGCCCCAACGGCATGACCACACTGCTTTTTCCACTTCTTCTTCTATGCTGGAGGTAACTGCGGAGTTGCCGATATTGGCATTTATTTTCACGAGGAAGTTGCGGCCAATGATCATGGGTTCGCTTTCCGGGTGATTAATGTTTGCGGGGATGATGGCTCTGCCGGCGGCGATTTCCTGGCGTACAAATTCAGGGGTAATGAATTTCACGGGTGTATTGGCGCCAAAGCTCTGGCCTTTATGCTGATGCCAGAGGGTGTTGTTTTGTTCAAACAACTTGTCGGCGCATTGATTTTCCCGGATGGCGATGTATTCCATTTCGGGTGTAATGATGCCCTGTTGTGCGTAATACAACTGGGTTACATTTTTCCCGGCTTTTGCGCGCAGGGGTTTATGTGTATGGCTCATGAGCGGCATCTTCCCGCCTTCTTTCATCAGCTCTCTTACAAGCGGGCTGGTGTATTCCGGGAGTTGTTCCACGTCTTTCCGGTTGTTGATCCATGTTTCACGGATGCGCGGAATGCCGGTAGCTACATCAATATGGATGTCCGGATCGGAAAAGGCGCCACTGGTATCGTATACTACTACCGGTGCATTGGGAACGGCGTCGCCATTTTTTCCATGAATACGTGTATCCGTGAGCGTTATTTTGCGCATGGCTACTTTCACGGGGTGGATGGTTCCGTCCACATATATTTTCTCTGAGGCAGGAAAGGGGGTGCGGCTGAGTGCCACGGGCTGATTATGCATGATATCTGGTTTTTTTAGAGATAGAAATGCCGGTTCCGTAATGATGATCACGGAAAAGACTATACGAAAAATGAAATACAGGGTTTAGCCGCCCTGGGTAGCCCGGATAATAGTAATATTATCGGCTGCAGATAGTGGTTGGTTTTCCCAGGAGGTTTTTGGTATCACCTGGTTGTTGACGGCCACTGCAATGCCTTTTTGAGCAGAGATCTGAATAAACTGTAAGAGTGCAGCGATGGTAGTTCCCGGCTGCACCGCATAAAGTTTATTGTTTACATGCACTTCCATGTTAATTGGAATTTAAGTGAAACAATAAACTTTAAGGATGTGGAAAGATGAGAAAGGTTCAGTTACTTTTCCCTACGGCAGTATGAACTGCTTCAGGTACTGAGGGTATCATCTCAGTTTATCCTTTTAAATTAATTGGATAAACACCCCTAAAGTGTAGATGTAAAAGTAATGGAAATATTTAAAAATTACATTACAAATGATGAATTGTGTATTTTTAAATTATGGTACGATTCAGTTTAATGTGTTTATTGATACTGGCGGTTGCCTGTAAAGGAGGTAAGAAGGAGGTGGAGAAGGAAGAATTACAGGATGATAGCAGCCTGGTTAGTATTATCGCAGACAGCAGTAATGCCGGCATTACTGACAGCATTGCTGCTGTTGCGGATACGCTGCATATTGATGCAGCTAAGCTCATAGGAAAGTGGATACAGCCCGTAGCGGGCCTGGACAGGGAAACACAGGGTTTCCAACTAAGAAAGAACGGAACTGCCAGATCCATTAACATGTACACACTGGTATACGAAAAATGGTTGCTGACACATGACACCTTGTTGTTGTGGAATCACTCCGAAGGCGTAAAAGATACCTCCACTATTGTGGATACAACAATTATAAAAGAGCTGTCAGATACTTCGCTTGTATTGTTTCCGGTAAAAGCCGCCGAAGGCTACGTGGAAAAATACCATAGAAGCAATTAATTATATAGCTGCCAGAGTCCTACCAGGCAGGCTACCACCGCCATAAATACGCCGGCAGCAGCGAGCTGCATATCGTCAATATTTTTTCTTCCTATATACAGGGAAACAAGACCTGTTACTATGGCTACTGAGCCGGCGGTAACTGCATAGGAAGGCGTGTGGGTACTGAAAGCAAATGCTGCCGACAGTACGCCAATGATGAGCGCTGATATACAGGCTGTTTTTGTTAATGCTGTTGAGTGTTGCATATATATTCGAATTTAAGAAACAGGTGAAGGAATAATTATTTACAAATAGGTATTTATTTATGTTGACTACTGATCTTTTCCTTCATCACAGTGTCGTGTTCCCAGGGCACTTTTAACAGGGATCCTATTTCCTGGTAGCGGGCGTCCTGGTATTCATCCAGTCCGTATCTGATCGCCAGCGTATCCGGTACTTTTACAAAAGTGCCGAAGAGGCGATCCCATATAGAAAATATATTGGCATAATTAGCGTCTGTTTCAGGCTGGTAATGACTATGATGTACCTTATGCATATCCGGCGATACAATGACCCAGCTAAGCGCATTATCCAGCCATTTGGGCAGATGGATGTTGGCGTGATTGAACTGCGACATAAAAGCCGATAAACTCTGGTATAACATGATCATCCAGAAGGGCACTCCGAGCATTATAATAGCAGCAAAGAGGGCTATTACTCTCAACAGGCTTTCCACCGGGTGGTGTCTCAGGGCAGTAGTGGCGTCTATCTGTGTATCTATGTGATGAATTTTATGGAACTGCCACATCCAGGCGGTTTTGTGCTGCACCCAATGTATGAGCCAGGCCCCTATAAAATCCAGCAGTAATAGTGCCAGTATAGTATGGAGCCACAGCGGCAATTGCTTCAGGTACAGGATGCCGAATTGTTGGGCGCTTGTCCACCGGGAAGCCTTTACAATGAGAAATGCCAGCCCTGTATTTACAATCACCGTGGTTAATGTAAAAAAGAGATTGGTACCGGCATGCCTGTAGCGATTGCTGCCAAAACGGAACCGGGGCGCCATGCCCTCAATGATCCATAACAGCAATAGCCCGCTCACCAGGATAGCAGTACGGTATACTGACGGAATATTTTCAAAAAAACTTACCATATGATGGTAAAATATATATAACGGTCTTTTATGCTGTGCTGTGTGGTTCTCCTTAACCAGGCCAACAAAATCTCTGCAGTGGATATGATATGGGGATGTGATCTTAACTGTAATACACAGTAAACATATATGCGTTACTGTTATTACCCTTGCGTTACTGTCCTGAATCTTCGGGTCTGTTCCAACCACTGATTCCGGATAAAAATTACAACTATTTAGGGAATATAAAAAGGTGTCTTTTGGGCCACAGGCAAAGAAAAAAGCAACCTCTTTGTCAGAGATTGCTTTATGTATAAGTTTTTAGCTATAAGTATTTACCTTTTTAGCATTTAGCTAACAACTGTGGTTAGTTGTTCAGCATGAGCGGCATTACCAGCATGAGGAGGTCTTCATTTTCTTCTTTTTCGGAAGGTCTGAGGATACCTGCTTTGGTGGCAGTAGCGAGGTCGATGGAAATTTCATCTCCTTCAGCCGCATTCAGCATTTCAATGAGAAATTTCGCATTAAAAGCAATCTGCATATCATCGCCGGTATACTGGCAGTTCATGCGTTCATTACCTTCAAAGGAGAAATCCACATCCTGCGCAGATAGCTGGAGTTCGCTGCCGGTGATGCTTAAAGCTACCTGGTTGGTGCTTTTATTGGCGAATACACCTACGCGTTTTAAGGCGTTCTGGAAATCGCTTTTTACCACGGTGAGGCGGTAAGGATTATCTTTTGGTATTACTACCTTATAGTCAGGGAAACGGGCATCAATAAGGCGGCAGATCATTTGTGCGCCTTCGTGCTGTACGAAGAAGTGGTTCTGGCTATAAGCTACTTTAATTTCAGTTTCATTATCAGGCAGGGCTGATTTCAGCAGGTTCAGCGGTTTTTTAGGTACGATGAAGCTGTCTGCCTGCGGGCACTTTACGTCTGTTCTTACATATTTCACCAGTCGATGTGCATCGGTGGCAACAAAAGTAAGGCTGTCCGGAGCCAGTTCGAAGAACACGCCTGTCATGGCAGGGCGCAGGTCATCGTTGCTCACCGCAAACAGGGTTTTATTGATGGCGGTAACCAGGCCGGTAGCAGCCATTGTGAAGGAGGTGGTATCATCTGCAGCCGGTTCTTTCGGGAAGTTTTCCGGGTTTTCCCCCATCACTTTATATTTACCATTGTCTGAAGTGATTTCCACTGCATAGGAGTTCAGGTCAATGTGGAAAGTCAGCGGCTGGTCGGGCAGATTTTTGAGGGAATCCATCAGGATCTTCGCCGGGATACAGATCCGACCGCTTTCCTTGGCTTCCACCTCCAGCTTCACCCGCATAACAGTTTCCAGGTCAGTTGCAACTACAGTCAGTTCGTTTTTGTCAATCAGGAACATAAAATCCTCCAGTATCGGCAATACTGTGTTTGAATTGATAACCCCGCTGATCTGTTGTAATTGTTTTAATAAAGTAGAGGAAGAAACAATAAATTTCATGGTTTATATAAGTTTGCTTATCATTTTTTGTTGAAGGGTAACCTTTAGGGCATCCTGCCCTGATTTTCGCCCGGCACCTCACATAAAAGGTCAAATGTACTGTAAACAAAGATAGAAAGTTTTGTCGTTCTCCCTAATTTCATCACATCTTATACACTAAGATAACGTGGTTTTACACAACGATTTGCAGTCATTCATATATTTCTGTTTAGTATAATACTAAACAGAAAGAATAAAAATGACCCTCCTGGTTAGATGAGATGCAATAACAAGTGTCATTTATTAACGGAAGTGAAAAGAATTTCCCTATTCTTTTAAATTATCTTCAAATCGGTTACTTTTGCCGCGCTGAAAAATTATTACAAACCAACAAAAAAAAGCAGGTTATGAAACTGTCTCATTTAGCCGAAACGTTGATTGGATCCGAAATCATTAAGTTAGCAGCTGAAATAAAGGAGAAACAGGCCAGGGGTGAGAAGATATACAACTTCACGATTGGCGATTTTGACCCGAAGGTATTTCCTATCCCGGTTGAATTTGAACAGGAAATCATAACAGCCTATAAGGAGCACCTGACCAATTATCCTCCTGCCGATGGTATCGCGGAGTTAAGACAGGCAGTAGGTGGTTTTATAGCTGAGCGTGAGGGTCTCTCCTACGATCCTGCAAAGGAAATCGTTATTTCCTGCGGCGGCCGTCCTATCATTTATGCTACTTTCAGAACCATTGTTGACCGTGGCGAAAAAATAGTTTACGCCACTCCATCATGGAATAACAACCACTATACCCACTTCCTGGAAGCGGAACACGTAGTGCTGGAAACCAAACCAGAGAACTTTTTCATGCCTACGGCCGCAGAACTGAAGCCACTCCTGAAAGGCGCTACCCTCCTGGCCCTCTGCTCCCCGCAAAACCCAACCGGTACCGCTTTCGGTAAACAACAGCTGGAAGATATCTGCGACCTGGTTCTGGCCGAAAACAAAAGCAGAGGCGCCGGTGAAAAGCCCCTCTATGTAATGTTCGACCAGATGTACTGGGTGCTCACCTTTGGTGAAACACACCATCACAACCCGGTTACCCTCCGCCCGGAAATGAAGGATTATACCATCTTCATCGACGGTATGAGTAAAGCCTTTGCCGCTACCGGCGTTAGAGTTGGCTGGGCGTTAGGACCCGCACATGTAATCGGTAAAATGAAATCCATCCTTTCCCATGTTGGCGCCTGGAGCCCGATGGCAGAACAAAAAGCTGCTGCCCGCTACCTGGTACAGAAAGAAAATGTGGATAAATACCTGCAGCACTTTAAAGGCGAAATCGAAGAAAGACTGGTGAAAATCTATGAAGGCTTCGATAAACTGAAAACTGCCGGTCATAAAGTAGAAGCCATTGCTCCGCAGGCTGCAATCTATCTTACCGTTAAATTTGACCTGGTAGGCAAACAAACGGCAGATGGCACTGCGCTCGCAGATCAGGCCGCTGTAACCTCCTACATCCTCAATGAAGCTAAAATAGCCCTGGTGCCGTTCTATGCTTTCGGATCTGCTAAAAACTCTCCGTGGTACCGCCTCAGCGTAGGTACCTGCGTGAAAGAAGAGATCCCTGCGATGTTTGAGAAGCTGCAGGCTGCACTCGAAAAACTGAAATAGCGATGTGGCGCCTTTGGCGCTGAAATTGTCTTGGAGCAGGATTAAACTGATTAGGCTGATTTCACTGATTTGATTACGTTTTGATTTTAATATTTAGGGGAGATGAAAGCGGAAATATCCGTTTTTATCTCCCCTAATCTTTTATAAAATAATCTTTTATAAAATCAAGACGTAATCAAATCAGTGAAATCAGCCTAATCAGTTTAATCCTGTTCCAAGACAATCGCCGAAGGCGATCCCCTACCTGCTCAAATCTCTCTATCCTGACTTTCTGACTTTTATCTTCGAAAAGTTAAATGGATGTTAAAAGGACAACTTTAGTTACTAATTCAAAAAAACTCCCTAATTTTGACCTTGAAACTAAAAAAGTCAAAAAGTTAATGCATACAGAAGCTAAAGATGAAATGAGGGATAAGATCCTGGAGGCGGCTCTGAAGCGTTTTACTCACTATGGCGCTTCCAAAACAACGATGAATGAAATAGCAGATGATCTTCACTGCTCCAAAGCATCGCTGTATTACTATTACCCCGACAAAAAGGCGATGCACGTTGCCGTACTGGAACGAATTGCGGAAGCATATTTCCAGCAGATGGAAAAGGAAGCAGTACAGGTGAAATCGGCAGCCAAAGCATTATATAATATCATTGATCTCCGGAAAGATTTTATCAGCAAATTCTGCCGGCTGGAAATATTTAAAATACTACAGGATAACTCTGCGCTCTTTCTTGAAGAAAAGAAGAAGGCAAAACAGCGGGAATTCAATATCCATACAGCCATCATTAAAGCAGGTATTGCCTCTGGGGAATTTAAAGTAAAAGATCCTGCACAAACCGCAGAACTGCTGGTACTGGCTACTGTGGGATTGCGTTTCTCCGTACCGGATCATATCCGGGAAGACATGGACCTGAATGAAGAAATGATGGACGAGGTGATAGAGAAACAAAAACAACTACTCGAAATTTTCATAAACGGAATAAAAGCTTAAACGGAAATCATGGTGGTGAGAGAAAGGATACTGGAAACAGCGCTGAAGATGTTCAGAACGTACGGTGTGAAAGGGGTAACTATGTTTGATATTGCCCGCGACTGCGGGATCTCCAAAAAAACAGTATACGAGCATTTCGTAGACAAACAGGCGCTGATAGACGAAGGGATGCAGCAACTGCTGACGAACCATATTAACTACTTCCATGAATGTCTGCAAACCACAGACAACGCCATCGAAGAACTGGTGCGCAACATGAAGTACATCACCAATATGGCTAAAACCTTGAACCCGGTAATGCTGCATGAAATCCAGAAATACCATCCGGATACCTGGCGCAGCATCGAGAGTTTTAAGTCGGACAACATGCTCTGTAACATCAAGAAGAATTTAAAAAGAGGAATGGCGGAGGGCCTATACCGCCAGAACCTTCATATAGATATTGTAGCACGCATGCGCCAGCTGCAGCTGGAGGCAGCTTTTGACCCGGAACAGTACCCCGCAGATCAGTTTGAAATGCATGAGGTAATGGAACAGGTAACCGCCCACTTTATATTGGGAATCGCCACCATCCGGGGACATAAACTGGTAAACCAGTACCTGCAAATAAAAGAAGAAGAAGAATAAAACTACTACGCTAAGATTTATTTTATGAAGCGATTAAAGTTAACGCTTGTCCTCCTCATGGGGATAGGGGGATATAACGGCTATGCCCAAACGCAGCTGACCTTACAGGAAGCGCTGAAGTTTGCATTGAACAATAATAAACAATTGGCCAAAACCAAAATGGACGAAGAAATGGGTAAATATAAAACCCAGGAAGTCCGCTCCCAGGCTTTACCACAACTGAATGGTAATGCCTCTTATACAGACAACCTGATGTTGCAGAAATCGCTCATCCCAGGTGCCGTATTTGGTAAACCGGATAGTTCCATACTGGTGGCTTTTGGTGTAAAATACAATGCTACCGTAGGCGCAGAACTGAGCCAGCAGATCTTTAATCAGGCAGTGTTTACCGGTTTAAAAGCCTCCAAAGCAGGCGAAGAATATTATAAGATTCAAACAGAACAATCTGTTGAAAATGTGATCTATAGCGTATCACAACTCTATTACCAGTTGCTGGTAACACAGGAAAAGATCATCACCATCAACAGTAATATTGAAAAGCTCACACAATTGGTAAGCGCTACCAAATCACAGTTCGATAACGGCCTGGCCAAAAAAATTGACCTGGACC
Source organism: Chitinophaga sp. G7 BAM 1005 (assembly GCF_057126945.1). NCBI lineage: Bacteria > Pseudomonadati > Bacteroidota > Chitinophagia > Chitinophagales > Chitinophagaceae > Chitinophaga > Chitinophaga sp. G7 BAM 1005. Next base: position 7,119,842 of record NZ_CP181478.1, read on the forward strand.
GTATCAAAGTGAACCTCATCAATAATATGACGCAACGTACGCAGCTATTGAATCAATATGCAACCCAAACCAATAACCTGAAAAAGGTAATGGGTATGCCGCTGCAATCTACCTTCCTGTTGCCGGCAGCTTCACTGAAAGATATTGAAAACAAGGCCGCCGGGGTGTTACAATATGATGATATGAATCTGGCCAACAGAACGGAATATAGATTATTGAAGAAACAGGAAGAGCTGCAGTTATTCCAGAAGAAGGCATACCAGGCAGAAAATTACCCCTCGTTATCGTTGTTCGGCAGGTATTCCTATAATGGGATGAGTCAGCAATGGGCCTTTTCAAAAGACCCTACCAACTCTACCAGCTGGTTTGGCGCAGCAGCCATCGGCGTAACATTAAAGGTTCCCATCTTTGATGGTTTTGGCCGCCGCTCCAAAGTTAGTCAGGCTAACGTAACCCTGCGTCAGCTGGGCAAACAACTGGAAGATACTGAGCTGACCCTTAACACAGATTACGAAAATGCCAAGCTGATGGTGCGTAGTAACTTATCTACCATCACCACGCAAAAGGAAAACATGGACCTCGCCAACGAAGTGTATTATTCCACACAGAATAACTACAAACTCGGCCTGGCTGGTTTAACAGATCTGCTGAACGCAGAAACCTCCCTGGCAGACGCACAAAACAGTTATAACGAAGCCCTGCTGCAGTACAAACTGGCAGAGCTGGAGATCATAAAAAGCAAAGGAAGTTTAAAAGACCTCCTAAACTAAACGTATAAACGAAAATAACGATAGAACACACAAACTATTTTGCAGATGAAAAAGTTTATAATCTGGGGCTTGGTGACAATAGGTGCAGTAGTACTGATCATGTGGAAACTTGGCGCTAACAAAAAAGCGAACGAGGCTAAAACAGAATTTGTAAAACAAAGCAATATCGGCGACATCCCGGTGCTGGTACAAAAAGTATCCCGCAATGATTTCTCCCAGGGCTTCCTGGCCAATGGTAACTTTGAGCCGGTACGCGAACTGTCGTATCTCGCTGAAACCGCCGGCCGTATTACCAAACTGCTGGTAGATGAAGGCAGCGTGGTAAGACAGGGACAACCCATTGCTTACATTGATGGTCAGCTTTTAAACACCGACCTCGAATCTGCAAAAGCTAACCTCAACCAGCTGAAAGTAGATAAAGAAAGATATGAAAGCGCATTCCAGACAGGTGGCGTTACCCAGAAACAAATGGATGATGCCCGCCTGCAGTACGACATCGCAAAAACGCGCTATGAAGCTGCCAGCCGCCGCGTAAGCGATACTTATGTAAAAGCGCCTATTTCCGGAATTATCAATAAAAAATATATAGAACAGGGCGCTTACCTCTCTGTAGGCAATAAGATGTTCGACATCGTGGATGTATCCAGGCTGAAACTGGCTGTATCTGTGCCGGAAGGACAAGTGGTAACCCTCAAAACCGGCCAGAAAGTACAGGTTACTTCCAACGTGTTTCCTGAAACCCAATATGAAGGTACTATCACCTTTATAGCCGCAAAAGGCGATAACTCCCTCAACTACCCGATAGAAATAGAAGTTCGCAATATCGATGGAAAGGACCTGAAAGCAGGTATGTATGGTACTGCGCATTTCGTAGACCCTGGTGCTGCCAAAACAATTTTCATTGCGCGTACCGCATTTGTAGGCGGCGTAAACAGTAACACCATTTATATAATGGATGGTAATGTGGCAAAGAAACGCAAAGTGGTAGCCGGCCGCATCGTTGGCGACCAGGTGGAAATACGGGAAGGGCTAAACGAAGGTGATACCGTGATTACCAGCGGTCAGATCAACCTGACCGAAGGCGCTGTTGTAGTGGCTCAGAACGGCAAAAAGTAAGCGAGGAAAATGTATCTGGTGTTTGACCAAATTTTTGCAACATGAAGATTACTGAAGTATCAATTAAGCGACCTACGATAGTGGTGGTGGTGTTCACCATCCTCACCCTCCTGGGCGTGATGAGTTATAAATCGCTGAACTACGAGCTGTTGCCAAAGTTCAGCTCCCCGATCGTAACTATTTCTACGGTGTATCCCGGCGCCTCTCCTAACGAGGTGGAAAGTACCATCACCAAGAAGATCGAAGATGCGGTAGCGTCTATGGAAAAGATCAAGAAGATCATTTCCAAATCTTCTGAAAGTCTTTCTGTTATTACCGTTGAGTTGAACAACGATGCCGATGTGGATATTGCCCTGCAGGATGCACAACGCAAAGTAAACGCTATCCTGGCGGATCTGCCGGGAGATGCCAAGCCGCCATCTCTCAACAAATTTTCCCTGGAAGATCTTCCGATCATGACATTGTCTGCCACCGCTAAAATGGACGACAAACAGTTTTATGACCTGGTAGATAAAAAACTGCAGCCTTTATTATCCCGGTTACCGGGCGTGGCCCAAGTATCACTGATTGGTGGCCAGGAGCGCGAAATACAGGTAAACGTAGATCCAAAGAAATTACAGGCTTTCAACTTATCTATTCTGCAGCTGCGCCAGCTGATCACCAATGCTAACCTGGACTTCCCAACCGGTAAGGTAAAAACGGCCAATGAACAGATCCTCATCCGTTTGGCAGGTAAATATAAAAACGTTGACCAGCTGCGTAACCTGGTGCTGAAAACAACAGAAGATGGTACACAAGTGCGGTTGATAGATGTTGCTGATGTGCAGGATGCCCAGAAAGATGTGGATCGTATTGCCCGTGTAGACGGCGTTAGTGCGATTGCCCTGCAGGTACAGAAACAAACGGATGCCAACGCGGTAACCGTGAGTGAAGAGATGAAGAAGGCAATCAGCAAAATTGAAAAAGACTATGCTGCGAACGATCTGAAGATGCTGGTAGCAAATGATTCGTCCGATTTTACGCTGGAATCTGCCGACTCGGTAATACATGACCTGATCCTGGCCGTAGTGCTGGTGGCGGTTGTAATGCTGTTGTTCCTGCACAGCATCCGCAGTGCATTGTTTGTAATGATCTCCATCCCCGCTTCCCTCATCGCTACGTTCATCGGTATGAAATTGATGGGCTTCTCGCTCAACCTCATGTCGTTGCTGGGCTTGTCGCTGGTGGTAGGTATCCTTGTGGATGATGCGATTGTGGTACTGGAAAATATTTACCGGCACATGGAAATGGGGAAGAACCGTGTCCGTGCTGCATTCGACGGTGTAAAAGAGATAGGCTTCACCGTTACCTCCATTACACTGGTAATTGTGGTGGTGTTCCTGCCCATCTCTTTAACGAATGAGTTGGTATCAAAGATCCTGCGTGAGTTTTGCGTGGTGGTAATGATTTCCACGATGCTTAGTTTGTTATCGTCCTTTATGATTGTGCCGTTGTTATCCTCGCGTTTTGGTAAGCTGGAACACATTACGGGTAAGAATATTTTTGAGAAATTTATTCTCTGGTTTGAAGCACAGCTGCAGAAATTCACCAACTGGATGACCAGCATCCTGAAATGGGCACTGGGTCATAAAAGAGTCACAATCGCCGTGGCCGTTGGTTTATTGATTGCCTCTTTCATGCTGGTAGGTAAAGGTTACATCGGTGGGGAGTTTATTCCTAAAGGCGACCGCGGACAATTCATCGTAATGCTGGAAATGCCAAAGGATGCGTCTGTAGAACAAACCAACCTGGCTACCCGTACCGCAGAAAAATATCTCAATAAAAAACAGGAAGTAACCCGTTTGATCACTACGGTAGGTCAAACCAGTGAAGATGGTTTCGGTAACGCCCAGTCAACCGCTTACAAAGCAGAGATTACTGTAATGCTGGTAGGTCCCGAACACCGTTTGGATGCTTCCGATATCTACGCCGCCAAGATCAAAAAAGAACTGAAAAGCATCTTACCTGGCGTGAAAGTAAAAACCACGGACGTAAGTATCCTGGGTACCGCAGAGCGGGCGCCGGTAGAGCTGGTGGTGATGGGTACAGAGCTTGACAGCGTAATGAATTACGCCAAAAGAGCGATGGATACACTCAAAACTATCAGTGGTGCTACGGAAGTAAAGCTGTCGGTAGAAGATGGTAACCCGGAAATTAATGTGCAGGTAGACAGGGATAAAATGGCTGCACTGGGCCTCACGCTCGATGCCGTGGGTGGTACCATGCAAACCGCTTTCAGTGGTACAGCCGATGATTCTAAAGTAAAGTTCCGTCAGGGTGATTACGAATATGATATCAACATCCGTTTTGATGATTTCAATCGTAAGAACCTGGAAGACGTATCCAATATACAGTTCATTAACGACAAAGGCCAGCTGATTAAGCTGTCGCAGTTTGCAGTGATAACAGAAGGCTCCGGACCCAGCCACCTGGAAAGAAGGGATAAAAATACCTCTGTATCAGTGCAGGCACAGGTAATGGGTCGTCCTTCCGGTACGGTTACAGAGGAGTTTTCGGACAAGCTGGCAAAAATGGACAAGCCAACCGGCATCAGTTACATTTTTGGCGGGGATGCAGAAAACCAGGGCGACTCCTTTGGAACGATGGGCGCGGCATTGCTGATCTCTATCGTACTGGTATACCTCATCATGGTGGCGTTGTACGACAACTACATCTATCCCTTCGTGGTATTGTTCTCTATTCCGCTGGCGATCATCGGTGCATTACTGGCACTGGCACTCACCAATAATACGCTGAACATCTTTACCATTATGGGTATCATTATGCTGATCGGCTTGGTGGCGAAGAATGCGATCATCCTGGTGGATTTTACCAACCAGATGAAAGAGCAGGGCCAAAGCACTTACCAGGCGCTGATCCATGCCAACCACGCGCGTTTGCGTCCTATTCTGATGACCACCATTGCGATGGTAATCGGTATGCTGCCTATTGCGTTGGCAACAGGTGGTGTGGGCTCTATTAAAAATGGTTTGGCATGGGCCATTATCGGAGGTTTGATGAGTTCCATGTTCCTCACCCTGATTGTGGTGCCGGTGGTGTACATGATTGTAGACATGGGTATGGCGAAACTGGGAATGGGCAGGTTATCTTCCAAACGTTACATCAGACAGCGTATGGTAGCTTCTTATGAAGAAGTGCCGTTAAATGAAATTCATTCGAATTAAAGATATGTTACTAACAGTGTAACAGTTGTAGGTTTAGGTAATAGCCGGAGTAATCATACTCCGGCTTTCTTTGACTTTCACAATAAATTCTTTCCTTTTCACAATCCCTTCTATCCTTCCACAGATTATATTTGCAGCAAATAGGCTTTATGAAGGCATCTCCCCATCTTAACATTATTATTGACACCTCTTTTTATTCATACCCGGTAGGCGTTTAACGGATCACCAGCTGAAAATAATTCCACTGAAAGACTATGGATTATGAGATGTACCGGAAAGTGATTTACAGCCACTTCCCGGTGACAGATTATTTTCTTGCTAAAAGCAGCATATGCGAAACAGGAAAAGGGATAGGTAAGGGTACACCATTTTTGCACGGGCGCATCAATTGTACCTTACCTTCCAGCCTGTTATTCACAATCCATTCGTTGCGCCAGGTGGTAGACAAATTGTCCAGCCGCAGTCCCGCTTCTTCAAGGGCTGCTTTCCAGTCTTCGTAATTCCAGAAGCAAAATGTTTCATGCATTTCACTGAGCCAGTTGTCGTGGTAATCTTTTTTGAACAGGAATTCACAGGCATTTTGCATAGATAGCTGTGCATAGGTTTGCCCTTCTATGGTTACCCATTGGTACGGTAATTGAAACCCTTCATGATGCCGGAAGTCTTTGGCGAACTGCCTGAACAGCGCTTTGGTAGACAGCTTTCCCAGCCAGGCTGCCAGTTCCTGCGTACCTGCATTTTCAGGTAATGCAATATCATTTTCCCCGTCGGCGTCATTGAGCCAGAGCAAAATGATTTCTTCTTTATTTTCAGGACCTACTACATCCCGGTTGATCCATACGCCGCCGGGAACCAGTTCATTATAACGGTTACGTATAAACGCGATCAGATCTTCCCGGCTGCCGTAGGATTCTATTTCGTGGGTAAGCGAGGAAGTATGAATGGTATTCATGCTACCGGCTTCAAATACGAGGCTGGTTACTGCATTTTTTTGTGAGAAGAACACGGAAGGATTGGCGAATTCCCCGTTATGTTTTCTTTGAAGACAGATATCATACAGGTGACGGGATACCTCGATGCCGTAGAAGTCGCACTCATGCAGGCGATCGTCTTCGCAGGCCATTTTTATCCACGAACCAACAGCGCAGCCGATATCGCCGATGTTGCCGGGCTGGATGTAGGGCGCCGTTTCGCGGTATTTCTGGGCGGCGATGTCGTCCATTTGTTTCACGTATACGTTGTAGTCGCGGGTGGCAGTAAGATCGCCGTCTGCGCCAATGATAGGATCTTTCAGGATATGCTGCACCTTGTCTCCTACGTTGTAGAGCGACCAGATTTTGAAAGATGCCGGGTGCATCTGGTCGAGAACGGTTTTGTTTTTTCGCCAGTCGCCGGTTTGCGCTACCAGTTTTACAATATCCCAGGGCATGGGTTGTGTGAACTGGTTGCTTACCGGGTCCCACTCTGCCGGCAGTATGGTAAAACCATGTTTGATGTACATATCCTTAACCGCCGTAGAGCAAATAACGAGCGTATTGGCGGGGGTGAGGGAATGGATCCCTTCACTGGAATGACGTATCGTTTTTACCGTATATTCTGTGAAATCATTGATTACGCCTACATCGTCGATACCGTATACATATACCGGCACATCCAGGGAGTTGGAAAATTCCTGGATGATCATGGCGCGGAGATAGAAGGGTACCGGGTTTCGTTTGGTGCCCAAATGATTGGCAGAGGTAACTGCGAAGATCACGCCTTCTATTTCCTGTGTGGCTAACGGTTGGCCATACACGTCTTTTTCGCCTTCCAGTTTACATTTGATCAGGCGGTTCAGATATTTGAACTGAAAATCTGTTAGCAGGTGATGCCGGCCGGGTATGAGTAGATACATGCCATGAAGTTAAGGAATGCGATGATTTTTTGTATGCAGATGATGCAAAAATAACAGAGGGTGTATCGTAGATCTGATACACCCTCCTGAGGAAAACATGGTTGGAAGAAATAAGAATAATTTATAGTGCTGCGGTTTTTCTAACGGCATCAAAGGTGTAGCTAAGCGTTACTTCCCCATTTTCAAACACCGTATGCAGCAGGTCGGCAGATGCTGGCGCCTCGTCTTCAGATACAGTTTTGAAGGTATTGTTATCTTTAATGAGCCTGAGTTTTCCGGCTTTTGATTTTTTGAAAGAAGTGCGTAACTGGCCGGTGGCATCCAGTTCCACGGGCATTTTTTGAACGTTGATGGCTTCCCCGTTAACAACCGCGTAAGCGCATTTGAGGGCAAATTCCTGCGTGTCGCGGTTTACACGTTGCAGTAAGGCGCCGCCCATACCCAGTACGAGGTTTTCTGCGCTGATACCGGCCTGCTTTAATGCTTCCAGTATGCCGGGAATGGAAGAATAGCTGATGCCATCACCCTGGATCACCCGTACCTGCGGAGGCAGCACTTTAAATCCTTTTTCGTTGGTGGTGTAGCCGAATTTATCCATGAGGATGGTAAAGATGCGGAGCAGGGTTTGTACCGGATCTCCGCTATCAGGGCGGATTACCAGTGTGCCTTCTCTTTTCAGGATCTGTTCTTTTAATGCAGTGCCCCAGTATTCTTCACAGGCCCTGAAAATGTTGTAGGAGTCGGATACACAGGCAATGGTGCCGGTGGGATAGCTATCCAGTATGTGTTTGAATATTTCCAGTTCTCCTTCTTCTCCAAGAAGCGTTACCACAGAGTGTTCGGTAGCCGGGATGGATAAGCCGGGTGCAACAGGCGCATCGTAGTATTTCTTTGCAAATACGGAACCGGGGATGGTATCGCTGCCTGCGAAGCTTACCAGGTGGGCGCTTCCGCCGATGCCGGCACTTTCAACAGAACTGGCTCCACGGAAACCAAAGTCGTTCAGTACAAAGTCGATACCTCCAAAGGCCGCTGCACTGGCAGTGTCTTCATAATATTTCTTCACTACTTTTTTTATTTCCCTGGATACGGAAGCCACGGTGCAGGGGTACCATACCTGCATCAGTAATGTTTCGAGGAAGTTGGTGAGCCAGAAACATTCAGGGTCGGTGTTTTCTATGGTCATCAGCACATTTCGTACAGGCACTACCGTACCTTCTGCTACGGCTTTGATACGGACGGGCAGTTTACCGCCGTATTTATCTATGATATATTCAAAGCGGCTGCGGTCAAATACATCGTTCCGGCCAAATACTTCTGTGAGGATGGTTTCGGCCTCGTCCAATTTTTCTTTGGTGAATACCACACCGCTTAAATATTCTTTCAGAAAATATTGTAAGCCATAGAAAACGGTTTCGTCAAATTTGCCACCCCGGCTTTCCAGGTAGGAGTAGATGAATTGTGTACCGGGAATGTACAGTTTATGGTGGGAGTATTTGTAAGCATCGGCCAGGAGGATGAGATTTTCCTTTGTCATGTCTCAATAATTTTAGTCTTAGTCAATATATTTTTCGGTCAGTTTCGCCAGTAAGGGAATATGTGTATCATTGATTTCTCCTTTGGCAATTAAATTGGGTATATCCGTTACCGTTATCCAGCGTACTTCCTGTAAATCGTCGCCTGCGGTGGGTTCGCCATATAGCAGGTCGGTGCTGAACAGCGTGGTGATGATCTTGTTTACTTCGCTGCGATAGCGCCAGTCGTTTACTCTGAGGGAAGCCACGTATTGCATGGGACTGGTTTCCACGGCGCCGCATTCTTCCTGTAATTCCCTGGCGGCGGCCATTTCAAAGTTATCATCTGTTGGGTCGGAAAAGCCGCCGGGCAGGCGCCATACATTTTCGTTTGGCTTACGGCCCAGCAGCAGTTCTTTCTTATCATTCCTGAACAGGGCAATATCTACCGTGGCATATACAGAAGGGAAGAGATTGTAAGTATTGTAGATGATGCCGGCGCGGAATTCTTCCGTATCAAACACTTTATCAGATATCGCTTCCCGCATGGCGGTGGCGTTATAATCCTGTACCGGTGGCAGGGCTTCTGTTTTATATTTACCGGAATAGGTGTCCATAAAGCTGTTGCGGCTGCCGTACAATAAAATGCTTTCGTGGGGGAAGTTGTTGCTGAGCAGTTCATCCAGTTTCTGTGACCATACTTCATCGCTTTTCTGATCGCTTAGGGGCAGTACAATGATTTCCGGAAAAGATTGTTTGATCATCCGTTCGCGGGTATAGTAATCCAGTGGATTTTTGCGGCTGCCTCTCACCGGGCTAACGCCAAGTATGATGAGTACGCGATTGTGCTTCTGTTTTACCTGGCGGATGAGTTCCAGGTGCCCTTCGTGAAGGGATGGCGTTTGGAACCGGGCGATAATAACTCCTGTGGGCTTTGTGTTTTGCATATCCGAGCTATTTTGTGTAATTGTTACACAAATGTAGAAACTGTTTTTGTATTTCCAAAATATTTCTTGTAAAAAATACACAAAACAGGAAAGGTGGTTGCTACAGGATATTAATATAGGAATTATTAAAGGGAAAACGGCATGCGGGAGAATCGCCGGTAGTGGGAGTTTTGGCCGGCAGGAACGCACCCGGCCGGCCGTAACATTTATATTTCAAACGTCATTCCTTCTTTCTTCAGCTTAAAATACCGGGCCTCATCAAAGCTGAACAGCTTCGCGGGTCTCCCCTGCGATACCTGTTTCTGTTTTTCGTTATGGGCAATCAGTATGCCGAGATGATTGATCTTTTTCTGGAAGTTGCGGCGGTCGATAGGCCGGTCCAGCAGGGTTTCGTAAAGTTTTTCCAGGTCGGCGATCGGGAATTTATTATCCAGCAGTTCAAAGCCGATAGGCTCGTAGCGGATCTTGCTGCGGAGGCGTTGTACTGCAATATTAATAATGGTGGCATGGTCAAAGGCCAGTGTGGGCAGGTTTTTGATATTGAACCATTTGGCGTCTTCAGCATCGGAACTGGCGGCCAGTTTGAAATTGGTGGGGTTTACCAGTCCGAAGTAAGCGATGGACACTACCCTTCCGCGCGGATCGCGGCCGGGCAAACCAAAAGTATACAGTTGTTCGAGGTAGTTGATATTTACGCCGGCTTCCGTAAGCAGTTCACGCGTAACGGCTGTTTCCAGCGCTTCATCGTCCAGCACAAAGCCGCCGGGCAGGGCCCAGCTGTGCAGGTAGGGCTCTATGGTACGCTTGATCAGCAGCACCACGATGCCTTCTTTGGGAATATATCCAAATACTACTGCATCTACAGTTAGTCTGATGTTTTGTATGATCGGCAAACTTTATCTGATTATTTTGCTTGAATATAATGTTCCAGTTGGGCAGTGTCTTTGTGTAAATTTACGAACAAAGGATTTTTCTGCGGATCAAAAACGATGATGGTGCTTTGCTCCCAGATATCCTGTGGGGTGGGCAGTTCGATGATCACTTCCTGGCCGTTTTCGCGGCGGAAAAGCAAACTGTCGTTTCCCGCCATGTGTCTTTTGTACTGGTGCTGATCCAGGTAATCGGTCAGTTCCTTCCGCAGTTGCAGCACGGAATCTGTCAGCGGGTTGGAGGCTGGCTTGAATTCGCGGTACACGTAGCATTTTTCGGTGATAACGTCGTAGGCAGACCTGTCGGTGGTGCGCTCATCGTTACGGGTAGGGTTACAGGCAAACAGCAACAAAGAAATGCCCAGGAGTGATAATATTTTTTTCATGATCTCATAGCTTTAATGTTCGTAACAATCATAGTTGCGTTGGCGGTAAATTTTCCCGTCGCGGAATTCTATGATGGTGCAAATGAATGCTCTCATTATTTGTCCCCGGCGGAAATGACCGGCGTCCACCCCTATTTCCCCTGTCCATTTGGCTTCTACCACCAGGGTATTTCCCGATTCCACTACTTTCAGCACGCTGAAGTGCTGCGATTTCAAAATTATTTTATTGGTGGCCATGCTTTCCAGCATGATCTCAAAGTTCCGTTGTTTAATTTCATTCGAGAGCTGATTTGGATATTCAGTCTGAATAATATTTGGATGAAAGATCCTGGCAAATTCAACGGGATCTGCTGAAAAACTCTCCAGCAGCTGGAAATACCGGTATATAAGCGCCAGTTTCTCGTCCATTTAAAGGGATAAATTGAAATTTTGCGAATGACGTATTTATGCGAAAATATACATTTCGCACTTATATGTAACCTGCAAATTTTGAAGCGATCTTAATTCGGGTAGCTCACTGGATGCTGCTGAACGCGAGTTTATCCCTGTTATTTGTTTTGTCGATGATGTTATACACCAGCTTCAGTACATGTAGGGTGCCGTCGTAGTTCACTTTGTTTGCGGGGGTGGAGGTATTTTTGCAGAAATAGAGTACCGGTATATTTTTTTTGTAGAAAGATGCATGATCAGAGTTGCTGATACCGCTGGAATCATATACCAGTGGCAGTTCTTTGGAAGCGGCTTCCTGAATGATGGCCGACCAGCCGGGGGAAGTACCTGTACCGCCGATCTGTAATGCAGTACCCGGGTTCAGGGCGCCGATACCATCCATGTTAATCATGTAGTTTACCTGTGAAAGGTCTACGGTGCTGTGGGAAGCAAAGTAGGAAGAACCTGATAATCCCTGTTCTTTTCCGGAAAAGGCGATAATAATATAATTGTTGTTATGAAGACGGGAGCCTTTCAGTAAGCGGGCTATTTCCAGTATGGCGGCGGTGCCGCTGGCATTGTCCTCCGTTTTGTCGGTGGTTTCCCAGCCGCGGTAGTCGTAATGCGCGCCAATCACAATGGTTCTGGGGGCTTTGTTGTTGATATAGCCGATTACGTTGGTGCCATTACGTTTAATGGCTTTGAAGGCTACCTGCATGTGGATGGGGAATCCATCGGCATCATCGGCGCTCAGTTTTTTGCTGACATCGGCATTGAGCCACACGGCGGGGATGCCCGCAGCTTTGGGGCGTTCGGCCAGCCATTTCATTACTTCGGCGGCAGTTTCCCTGCCATTATAAAATACCACACCGGTAGCGCCGGATTTTTCGGCGGTCTGTGTTTGTTGCAAATACTGTTCTGCCATGTTTTTGCGGCTGTCGGTATCCAGGTCGGCTACATTGATCAGCCAGATGTTATCCGGTTCGTTCACCCCGGGAATGGCCTCCCCTTTGGCCGATTTGCCGGCGCTGAAGGGCAGTGGCACAAATTGTTTGCCCGCCTCCAGTTTGCTTTCACCAATGGTCATCTGGCAGTCTGCCGATGGCTCACGGGTTTCTTTTACGGTAAATGCCTGTAAAAAGCCATCTTCGCCCATAGGTGCAAGTCCCATTTTCTGCATTTGTGCAGAGAGGTAGATGGCAGCCAGCTGTTCGCCGGGAGCGCCGGTGCTGCGGCCTTCCAGCTTGTCGCTGCTCAGGTAACTGATGTGTGTTTGCAGGTTACCAATTGTTTTGCGATCTTCCTTTTTCTGGGCATGAACGTGTAAGGTTATAACTACCAATGGTAACAGCCAGGTTTTCTTTTTCACAGCAAATCTGTTTTGGGTGTTGCAGCAAAATTACGAATTACGGACGGCCCAAAGTGCATTGGCTCCTAATTCTTTTGACTATAGTATTGTATTTTAAGTAATTATAATGTATACCTTTCGTCTTAAAACAGTCATACGCCGTTTTATATTGGCCGTTCATAATTTTCAAATCGCTATTTTTGCCCCGTTTTAAAAACAAAGTATGAAAAACACGCCTTTTACAGAGAAACACATTGCGCTGGGCGCCAAGATGGCTGCCTTTGCGGGTTACAACATGCCTATTTCCTACACTGGTATTAACGATGAGCATCAGGCGGTACGCACCAACGCCGGCGTGTTTGATGTAAGCCACATGGGCGAATTTATTCTAAAGGGTGAAAATGCGCTGGACCTGATTCAGCGTGTTACCAGCAATGACGCCTCCAAACTCACTGCCGGAAAAGCGCAGTACAGCTGCCTGCCAAACAACGAAGGCGGTATTGTAGATGATCTGCTCGTTTATTGCATCGAAGAAAATAAAGTATATATGCTGGTGGTAAACGCCAGCAATATTGAAAAAGACTGGAACTGGATCTCCCGGTTCAACACCAAAGGGGTGGAAATGCATAACATTTCCGATAAAACCTGTTTGCTCGCCATCCAGGGGCCCAACGCTACCAGCATCCTCCAGCCGCTCACAGAAGTAGACCTGGTAAACATGAAGTACTACACCTTTGCCAAAGGAACCTTTGCAGGCGTACCGAATGTAGTGATCAGCGCCACCGGGTACACCGGCGCAGGCGGTATTGAAATTTATTTTGAAGATACGGATGGTGCAGCAGATAAGATATGGGAAGCCATCTTTGCTGAAGGCGCTCCAAAGGGCCTGAAACCTATCGGTTTAGGCGCACGCGATACCCTTCGCCTGGAAATGGGCTTCTGTCTTTATGGAAATGATATCGACGATACCACTTCTCCAATGGAAGCCGGCCTGGGGTGGATTACCAAATTTACCAAACCATTTACCTCCAGCGAGTTATTCGCCAAACAAAAAGCAGAAGGCGTTACCAAAAAACTGGTAGGCTTTGAAATGGTAGATAAAGGCATTCCGCGTCACGACTACGAAATCAAGGATGCCGCAGGCAACGTAATTGGCCGCGTAACTTCTGGTACCCAATCGCCCTCTATGCAGAAGGCTATCGGTCTTGGCTATGTGAAAACGGCTTTTGCAGCGCAGGATACAGAAATTTTTATTGCGGTAAGAGACAAGGCGCTGAAAGCAAAAGTGGTAAAAGTGCCTTTCCTCAGCTAGGAATATGTATGAATAGCCGGTTAAAGTTGTTAATTTCGGTGCCTGGAAAGTTTTCGGTGCACCGGAATTTTTATATTTTATTACCATATCTATGCCTTCTATTCATTTAACTACCGTTATCTATGCCCCCCTGGAGCGGGTCTACGACCTGAGCAGGAGCATTACGCTGCATAAGCGAAGTATGTCGCACCGGCAGGAAGATGCGATAAAAGGTCGCACCAATGGCCTGATATCCTATAATGAAACAGTGACCTGGAGAGCAAAGCACCTGGGAAAAATGAGGGAACTGACCACTAAAATCACCGCCATGCGTCAAAACGAGTCTTTTACCGATGAGATGACCGACGGGGATTTTACCCATATGAATCATGAACATTATTTTAAACCAATAGAGAATGGCACCGTGATGATTGATATCATGGACTTTGGCACCCCTTATGGCTGGTTTGGAAAAGTATTTGAGCGGCTTTACCTGCAAAAATATATGACCAGGCTCCTGCGGGAAAGAAATAATACCATTAAGGATTATGCAGAAAGTGAAAAGTGGAGGGTAATCCTTGATTAAAGCAAAACGAAACTGAATGACAGATAGCAACAAACCCAGCCTGGAAGTGTGTTTATCTCCGGCATTATTACATTTGTTTGATGTAAAAAACAGTATCGTAGTTATCATAGATGTACTACGCGCTACCTCTACCATCTGCACCGCCCTGTACAACGGCGCTTCCCGTGTAATACCGGTAGCCAGTGTGGAAGAATGTGTGAACATCGGCCGAGCTATCAGTGGTATCACCGCCGGTGAAAGAGATGGCAGGATAGCAGAAGGACTGGCATACGGCAATTCTCCCTTTGAATATCCGCGTGAGTTCGTGGAAAATAAAACGCTGGTGCTCACTACCACCAACGGTACCAAATTACTTCACATGGCTAAAGACGCCATACAAATTGTTACCGGCTCCTTCCCCAACATCAGCGCTGTTTGCGACTACCTGGTTGCACAAAACCAGAATGTAATCCTGGGTTGTGCTGCCTGGAAAGATCGTGTAAACATGGAAGATACCTTGTTTGCCGGCGCCGTGGTAAGCCGCATCAAAGAACACTTTGATGTAAACTGCGACTCCGCCATTGCTGCGGAAACACTTTATCATTCCGCTAAACACGACATCTATACCTTTATGAAACAGGCCTCCCACTACAAACGCCTCGCGCAGTATGGCCTGGAAAAAGATATTCACTATTGCCTTACTCCAGATGGCGCCAACGTGCTGCCCCTGTTCAGAGACGGAGAACTCATTGCAGGGTAAGCGGAGGTTGTCTTATTCAGGATTACGCTGATTATACTGATTAGCTTTTTGTGATTTTGGGAGATTGGAGCGGAGGTTGTCTTATTCAGGATTACGCTGATTATACTGATTAGCTTTTTGTGATTTTGGGAGATTGGAGCGGAGGTTGTCTTATTCAGGATTACGCTGATTATACTGATTAGCTTTTTGTGATTTTGGGAGATTGGAGCGGAGTTTGTCTTATTCAGGATTACGCTGATTATACTGATTAGCTTTTTGTGATTTTGGGAGATTGGAGCGGAGGTTGTCTTATTCAGGATTACGCTGATTATACTGATTAGCTTTTTGTGATTTTGGGAGATTGGAGCGGAGGTTGTCTTATTCAGGATTACGCTGATTATACTGATTAGCTTTTTGTGATTTTGGGAGATTGGAGCGGAGGTTGTCTTATTCAGGATTACGCTGATTATACTGATTAGCTTTTTGTGATTTTGGGAGATTGGAGCGGAGGTTGTCTTATTCAGGATTACGCTGATTATACTGATTAACTTTTTGTGATTTTGGGAGATTGGTGGGGATAACAGGGGGTGAATAAACACTGCTTAAAGGTGGACTGGGAAATGCTTCACTTATACTTTGCATATGCTTAGCACATGCTTAATACATGGAGATGCCCCGGAGGTGACGTGGAGGGGATGTGGACTTGATCATGGAACCCTTTACCACAGAGCGTTACAGGCGAAAAAGTACAGCGTGCTTATGCGGGTACTACCATATTAATGAAATGGTAGGCTTATATACCGGTAAAATTGCGTGAGCGGCATTCAATAAGCATTGCTGTTAAGGGTCGCTCATCTTTTTAAATTATTTAAGGAATAGCGATGGTAAAGCCCTTTTATTTTACTGAATTTTCCGAAAATTCTATGAAAAGCCAAAAATAAATCAATTTCCCCAAGAGAAAATATTAGATACTGAATTAAAATCTGGCCAGCACACTCATCTCCCAAAATCACAAAAAGTTAATCAGTATAATCAGCGTAATCCTGAGTAAGACAACCTCCGCTCCAATCTCCCAAATCACAAAAAGTTAATCAGTATAATCAGCGTAATCCTGAATAAGACAACCTCCGCTTACCATACAATGCTGAACTTGCCCCCTTTACCCAAAAAATCCTATATTCTGTTTTCTAAAGATGAAGACATGACACACTATCTCTGTTGCACCTGCGGGGTGCAATATGGCGCAACAGACAAGCCGCCTGCGCAATGCCCCATTTGCGAAGATGAACGGCAGTATGTAAACCCAGGCGGACAAAGCTGGACCACCCTTGAACAAGTGCAGAAAACTCACCGGAACATTATAGAAATGGTGGCGCCCAATCTTTACGCTATTTATACAACGCCGGATTTTGCCATCGGGCAGCGGGCGCATTTACTGATCACTCCGTCCGGGAATATCCTCTGGGATTGCATTGCTAACCTCGACGCCTCTACGATAAGTATTATTGAGAAACTGGGCGGCATCAAAGCTATTGCCCTCTCCCATCCGCATTATTTTTCCACCATTGTGGAATGGAGCCATGCGTTTGGCAATATCCCCGTTTATGTGCACCAGCTGGATGCTCATTGGCTGCAGCGCCACGACGGCGTGATTAAATTATGGGCGGGCAATGAACTGCTGTTGTGGAACGACATCAGGCTGGTATTATGCGGCGGGCATTTCGACGGAGGAAATGTATTGTATTCCCCGGAAGGAAAGGGTTGTTTGCTGGTAGGCGATGTTGTACAGGTGTCTTCCGACAGGAAAACAGTATCGGTGATGTACAGTTATCCGAATAACATTCCGTTATCAGCCACCGAAATTAATACCCTGCATGCCGCCATTAAACCGCTGAACTATGATGCGATGTATGGTGCTTTTGGAAAATATATTAAAACAGGCGCCAGGGAGGCCGTGGATTTTTCTCTGGAAAGATATCGGAAACGTATCCGGTAAATGGTTGATAAACAGGCTTCTATATTTAAAAAAAAGAATGTTGAAAAATAGGCGTTACACCGCCATAGTAAACGGAGAGCGGTTAATGGGTTGTTAATGAGTGAGGCGCGGGTTATTAGAAATTTTCTGCTTACTTTTGTGGATTGCCTTTTTATCAGCTGTTAAGTTTTTTTGATATATCTAGTAACCCTTTTGCTGATAATAAAAAGCGGGCAACAACGTATAGTATGTCGCTACCCCATTTGCTAAAATATGTTTACAACAACGGCACTGATGAAGTGATCCGCAGGGGGAAGCGTATTTTTTCGGCCGGGGGCGTTGAACTCATCGAGGCAGACCCGGTGCTGAAAACAGCTACCTTCCGCGTTAAGAGCGACACACATGCCAATTATTACCGTGTTTCCATCAATAAGTATGGAGAAACTACCGGTATGTCCATCCGGTGCCAATGCCCTTACAACCTGGGCGACATCTGCCGGCACGAGGCGGCAGCACTGTTCCAGCTCCAGGAAATGCTGGACAAAAATCATTTCGAGAGCTTCGACACACAGTTTGATCAGCAGCATACGCTGATTAAAATGAAGTCTATCGATATTAAATCCATTAAACTGCTTACCTCCGGTACTATACTGGCGGAAGCAGAGGAAATTGCCAAGAAACATCCCGCCAAAATAAGCCTGGCAAAAGATGAGAAGGTAGAAGCCCTGCTGAAAGTTAATGGAGAAGAGTTTCCACTGATCATTCAACGGAACGAGGAACGTTTTTTTGATACACATTGCACCTGCGATGAAACAGAACACGCACTATGCGTGCACAAAACAGCCCTGTTCCTGCAACTCCTGCAGAAAAACGGCCCGTTTTATTTCGATACCCTCCGCAACTGGGACAAGGAAAAGAATAAGCTGCTATCCTTATACGGCTATTCCCTTACCGACGACCTGGACGGAAAGTTTGCCTTCTCCTACATGGATGGTAAACCGTTTTTACGTGTACTGGACCCTACCATCAAACGGGTAGATGGCGCCGCCGCAGGCCGCAGGCAGCCGGTTACGGCTCCCCCACCCCCGGAAGAAACCATCACCATTACACAACGGCTGGCAGCAGTTTTTAATGCCAACGAAACATTATATCCTTATTTTAAAATAGACCTCGTAAGCGGCGAAATAAACGAAGAACAAACCGCCTTCGTATCTCTCGCCAGCAAACTGGATCTTACTAAATATGTTGACTTCTACCAGTTCAAGGAGAAAGACCGGGAACTGATAGCGCCTATACGAAAATTGCAGGGCAGCGAAGTCAGTAAATTCCTCAGCAAAAATTCTCCGTTTGCAGGTATCTGGGAAAATATTACGCATGAAAATGCGGAAGAACTTCCTACCGAAACAAAAGAACTGATGCTGGAATACCTGCATCCTAAACTTGCCAAACTGTTCCCTCAGCTGGCAGAACACGGACTGGTATTTGAACTGCCCAACCGGCAGGCGTTTAAAACAAAGAACCTGCAACAACTGCAGATAGGCGCCGACAGGCTCAAACTGGTCATTAAAACCAACACCGGCGATACGCATGTAGACATTAACTGCTACGTGACCATCGAAGGCGAATTGGTAAATGTGTCTGAAAGCGAATGGGAAAGCCCGTTACTGTTCCTGCACAAACAAGTGATCTATTTGTTTGAAAGTCCGCAGGATGCCCTGCACGTGGAACTCTTCCGCCAGAATGGTCAGCTGCGCATCGCTAACAAAGACTGGCCCGCTTACCTGAAAGATTACCTGCTGCCGCTGAGCCGTCAGTACGATATCCAGTTCGATAAAGGACTGCTCGCAGAACTGAAAGATGTAATGCCTGAACCCCGGGTGTTCCTGAAAGAACTGGGCGAAACCTTTATCATACAACCGGGATTTGCTTACCGCGGCCAGGAAGTGGAATGGAACGATGAGAGCAAGATCACCGTACAGGAAGGAAATAAAGTGCTCATCATCCACCGGAGTAAAGAAGCAGAAGAAACTTTTGTAAATAAACTCCGCACTTTACATACCAACTTCGCACAACACGATAACCACAATTATTTTTACCTGCGCGCCAAAGAAGCGCTGAAAAATAACTGGTTCTTCCTGTTCTTCGATGCACTGAAAGAGATGAACGTGCGGGTGTTCGGATTCGATAACCTGCGTAACTTTAAATTCAGCTCGCATAAGCCGGTTACCAATTTACAGATCAGCTCCGGCATCGACTGGTTTGATGCACAGATCGAAGTATTGTACGGCGATCAGAAAGTAAGTATCAAGGATATTAAAAATGCGCTGGCCAACAAACAGAACTATGTTCAGCTGGCAGATGGCTCCCTGGGGCTGTTGCCGGAAGAATGGCTGCGCAAATACTCCCTGCTCTTTAAAGTTGGGGAAGAAAAAGACAAAGGACTCAAACTCAGCAAATATAACTTCAGCGTAATCGATGAACTTTATGAGTTTATTGATGATGAAGCCGTAGTGCTGGAACTCGAACAAAAGCGCCGCAAGCTGCTGCAGTTCGATGAAATCCGCAACATTGCCCTGCCGGAAAACCTGCAGGCAACCCTGCGCCCTTACCAGGAAAGCGGCTTCCAGTGGCTCAACTACCTCGATGATATCAAATGGGGCGGTATCCTCGCGGATGACATGGGGTTGGGTAAAACCATCCAGGCGCTTACCTTCCTGCAATATTACAAGAATAAGCACGGCGGTAAAACAATGGCGCTGATTGTTTGTCCTACCACGCTGATTTATAACTGGGAAAATGAAATCAGGAAATTTACGCCTGATATCAGGCATCATATCCACCACGGTCCTGCGCGATTAAAATCGTTTGAAGAACTGGGTAAATTTGACGCCATCATTACCACTTACGGCACGCTCCGCAGTGATATTCAGTTGCTGATGAAACTGGAGTTTGATTATGTCATCCTCGATGAATCACAGGCAATTAAAAATCCGCAGTCGAAGGTTACCAAAGCCGCACAGCTGCTCCAAACAAAGAACAGGCTGGCGCTGAGTGGTACCCCGATGCAGAATAATACCTTCGATATTTATGCCCAGATGAACTTCCTGAACCCAGGTATGCTCGGCAGCGTAGACTTTTTCCGCAACGAATTTGCTACGCCGATCGATAAATTCCAGGATGAAGAAAGAAAGGAACATCTGCGTAAACTGATTTATCCGTTTATTCTTCGCCGTACCAAAGAACAGGTGGCGAAAGACCTGCCGGAAAAAATAGAAACTGTGATCTTCTGCGAAATGGATGCGGAACAACGGCATATTTATGATGCCTACCGGAATACCTATCGCTCCAAGATTCTTGGTGTTATTGAAGATCAGGGTATGGAACGTTCCCAGCTCACCATTCTGCAAGGTTTGATGAAGCTGCGGCAGATTTGTGATTCACCGGCTATCCTGAATGATACGGAACAGTATCCGAACCATTCTGTGAAACTGCATGAACTTACCCGTGAAATCTCTGAAAATATTGGCAACCACAAAGTGCTGATCTT
Organism: Chitinophaga sp. G7 BAM 1005; assembly: GCF_057126945.1. Lineage (NCBI taxonomy): Bacteria > Pseudomonadati > Bacteroidota > Chitinophagia > Chitinophagales > Chitinophagaceae > Chitinophaga > Chitinophaga sp. G7 BAM 1005. The sequence goes on from NZ_CP181478.1 coordinate 7,140,516, forward strand.
CTCCCAATTCCTGGGAATGCTCGGATTGATCCGCGACCGGATGCAACACCTCAAAATACCTTATGAGTATTTTGATGGCAGCACTTCGACCGTTGATCGGGAAAAGGCTATTCAGAACTTCCAGAACAACGACGAATGCCGCGTGTTCCTCATTTCACTGAAAGCCGGTGGTGTGGGGTTAAACCTCACCGCAGCCGACTATGTATACATTGTAGATCCGTGGTGGAACCCGGCCGTAGAGCAACAAGCCATTGACCGTACCCACCGTATCGGGCAAACGAAGAATATCTTTGCTTACCGCATGATCTGTAAAGACACTGTGGAAGAAAAAATATTGCAGTTGCAGGAACGTAAGAAATCACTGGTGAAGGAAATTATTTCTGACGACAGTGGTTTTGTGAAGAAGCTGACGAAAGAAGATGTATTGTATTTGTTTAGTTGAGGATGTCTTTTGAAAACCTCTTTTGTCGTAAATTTATTACGTGGAAAAAATCGGCTACATAGAAATCAGGATAACCGGCTCCAAGGGCAACCTTGATTTAACCAGGGATAACTATGATATCCGGGAGGTCAGGGATATGTTGGATCAGGCTGAAGGTCTCTTAATGCCTAATGATAAGAAGGAAAGACCCATAATTAGTTATCAGTTGGAAAATGGGTCTGTCAGACATATTTTTAAGACATCAATACAATATATTATAGGGTTTAATGCCATTCTTGGTCAAATTGCCGCTGGTAAGTCAATAGATTTTCTGGACTTACCAACGGCAAAGGCGTTCGAAAAATTTCAGGAAGTGGCAATAAGGAAGCAGTATTCATTCGAGATAAATACTTCTATTGACCATTCCAATACGGTCAATATTGATGCAACTACGAAATTCTCAAGAACAGTTTCTATTTGGGCGAATGCCGAATTCTACTTTTATGGTAGAGTTATCAGTATGGGAGGAAAGGATAAATCTAATATCCACTTAGCCACAGGAGATCAGGGTATCGTTATAATTCAAACGAATAAGGAGTATCTTGAACAACTGGAGAATAATCTCCTTTATAAATCTTACGGCATAAGAGTTATAGGAAAGCAACATACAGAAACCGGCGAAATTGATAAATCAACTTTGAAGTTCCTGGAATTGATTGATTACCAGCCAAAGTATGATGAGGGATATTTGAAAGAACTCAGAAAGAAGGCACGTAATAATTGGTCAGGTGACTTCAATGCAGACGATTGGCTCAAAGAGATAAGAGGAGGGTATGATGCATAAGGGAGTTCTGATGGATACCAGTTTCTTTATTCGATTTCTGAACGAGGCGGATCCCTTGTTTCCCAATGCGGACGGCTATTACCGTTATTTTATTGAGCAGGATATTCCAATGTTTATTTCTACCATTTCGATAGCTGAATATTGTGTTCTTGGGGATGTCAATGAACTGCCATTAAGAAATCTTCAGATTGTGCCCTTTAACTTATCCATGCAATGCGTACCGGGGAATTTGCCAAAATTGTTTTTAAAAACAAAGGCAGGTTGAAACTTAATGAACGGAATATAATTCCCAATGACGCCAAACTTTTTGCAACTGCTGATGTAGAAGCAACGATCACTTGTTATCTGTCCTCTGATGGGGAGAGTTATAAGATTTATTCGCTTTTAAAAGAACTTGACGCTGCCCCTAAATTTCATTTTATTGATTTGAAAAATAAGCACACGACAACCTTTGGTCTGCTCGATTTCTAATTGTGTCATTACGCCCATTTCCGGTTTAAGCTTTTCATTTTTTGCATACACCCTACCATTTCTGCATGGTTTGGCCAATGAATAGCTTCTCCCTATCTCCCCCAAATATTATTTAATATACTGATTAATAACCGTTTGTGTTCGTTTGAAAGGCTCTTTCCCAATGCTGGCACTCCGCTGGCATTACCCCATTTGTATCAAAACAATTGATTCATATGCTACCAGACTCAAAAATCTCTCAATTGATAGGTTTACAGATTCCGGGGTTAACATTTCCCGCAGAACAGCAACAGCCTGCAAAGGGTTCTATCAGTAAAGTGATCCACACTTTTGCTGATTATACCGGCCGGATGATCCGGAGTGAACAACTTCATGAGGTGAAACGTTGTTTTAATGTGGCCGCTGTATTGTATCATAATGGGAGCAGTGCCTTGCGTAACGCCATCGAAAGCGCGTTTATGTATACCCTCTCCCCCCTGCTCTGCGGAAAGCATAAGGAACTACTTCCCATATCACTGAAGAACGTAAGGATTCAACATTTACAAACTATAGCTATTTAAAACACTTTTTATGATGATGACTATTCTCCTGGTGCTGGCAGGATTGGCCTGCTTCGCCGTATTCTTCAAATCGGTCGACTATTTCGAAAAGATCTAACTAAAACGCCTGTTATTATGAATGCATTATTTGTTTTATCACTTTTCGTTTTCGGCTACATGATCTATGTACTGTTGAAACCTGAAAAATTCTGATTGGAGATTTTACTCCCACGCCTATACGCAAAGCTTATTTAACTGACTATAGAAATGACAACAGAAATCTTAGGCGTAATCGCCACCTACGGCATTACGCTTTTACTGGCCTGGCCACTGTCGAGGTACATTGTAAAGGTATTCAGGGGTGAACGGACCTGGTCCGATTTTATGGCGCCCCTGGAACGCCTCTTCTTTAAAATTTCCGGTATCAATCCTAAGGAGGAAATGAACTGGAAAGAGCATCTGAAGGCATTACTGACCATCAATTTGGTATGGTTTGTATATGCCTTTTTTGCACTTTTCTTCCAGGACAAGTTGCCGCTGAACCCGGACGGGAACCCCGGCCAGTCGGCCGATCTGGCGTTTAACACCGCCATCAGCTTCATGGTGAACTGTAACCTGCAGCACTATTCCGGTGAAACAGGCCTTACTTATTTCACCCAAATATTTGTACTGGCCTTCCTGCAGTTTGTGAGTGCCGCTACCGGTATTGCTGCGCTGATTGTGGTGTTCAAAGCCATGAAGGAAAAAACAACCACTAAGCTGGGTAACTTCTGGGTTTTCTTCCTGAAAACAATTACCCGCATACTGTTACCAATAAGTATTGTGATTGCGCTGATCTTTGTTTTCAATGGAATGCCCGCCAGCTATGCCGGCAAAGAAGCCATTGTTACCATGCAGGGCGACACCGTGAACGTTTCTCATGGCCCGGTAGCGGGCTTTGTGGCGATCAAGCACCTCGGTACCAATGGTGGTGGATGGTTTGGCGCTAACTCCGCACATCCGCTGGAGAATCCTAACTATTTTACCTGGATGACGGAAATGGTGGCGCAGGTCCTCATTCCTATCGCAATGGTATTTGCACTGGGGATGTTTATACAACGAAGGAAATTTGCAATGGTGATCTTCGGGGTCATGACCATTGGCATGATATGCCTGCTGATTCCTTCCATGCAGCAGGAAATGGCCGGTAATCCTGCCATTGCCCATATGGGTATCCAACAGGCTACCGGGGCTATGGAAGGTAAGGAAGTGCGGTTTGGAGCCGCCGCCACAGGGTACTGGAGTACAGTAACTACCATTATTTCTACCGGTTCTGTATGCGGCTTTCACGATAGCACCATGCCTATGACGGGTATGATGCAGCTGCTGGGCATGATGCTGAACTGCTTCTATGGCGGTTGTGGCGTAGGTATCCTCAACTATTACATCTTTATTATTATCGCGGTGTTTATATCCGGACTCATGGTAGGCCGTACGCCTGAATTCATGGGACACAAACTGGAAGCGCGGGAAGTAAAGATCGCCGCTATCATTACGTTGTTGTCGCCGTTCCTGATACTGGCCGGTACCGCTTTATCATCGTGGGTATTATCGCACCATCCGGATGCCAACTGGGCGGTGAAGCCATCGGCCTGGTTAAATAATCCCGGCTATCACGGCTTCTCTGAAATGCTGTATGAGTATACTTCTGCCAATGCCAACAACGGTTCTGGTTTTGAAGGTTTGGGAGATGGAAACGTTTTCTGGAATGTATCTACCGGCTTTATAATGATCCTCGGCAGGTTCCTGCCTATCATAGGACCGGTTGCCATTGCGGGTTTAATGGCTTCTAAAAAATATATACCTGAATCCGCCGGTACGCTGAAAACAGATTCACTCACTTTTGGCGCCATGACTTTCGCGGTGATCGTTATCCTCACTGCCTTGTCTTATTTCCCCGCGCTGGCACTGGGTCCGATCGCAGAGTATTTTTCCCTGTAATTTTTTAATGACTGACTACCATGAAGCATGATAATAAATTGTTTCCGAAAGAATTGGTGATGGAGAGCCTGAAGCAGTCTTTCGTAAAACTGAATCCAAAATTAATGATCAAAAACCCGGTGATGTTCACCGTGGAAATAGGTACTGCCGTAATGCTGATAGTAGCGCTGTATGCGCTCTTTACCGGCAATAAAGAACAAGGCAGTGGGGCGTATAATGTCGCCATCTTTGTAGTACTTTTCCTTACTGTGCTGTTTGCCAACTTCGCCGAAGCCATTGCAGAAGCGCGTGGTAAAGCACAGGCCGAGAGCTTACGTAAAACAAGGGAAGAAACACCGGCAAAGAAAATAGAACTCGTAGGTGAAATTTTCACCAACGAAATCAAAATCGTATCCTCTTCTTCCCTGCGCAAAGGCGACATCTTTGTATGTGAACCGGGCGATATTATCCCCGCCGACGGTGAAATAGTACAGGGCCTCGCCAGCATCGACGAATCTGCCATTACCGGCGAAAGTGCGCCGGTGATCCGGGAAGCCGGCGGCGATAAATCCAGCGTGGTAGGCGGTACCAAAGTTTTGTCCGATCATATTAAGGTACGGGTGAGTACAGAACCAGGTGAATCTTTCCTGGATAAAATGATTGCCCTCGTAGAAGGCGCCAGCAGGCAGAAAACGCCTAATGAAATTGCGCTGACCATCCTGCTGGCCAGCTTCACCCTGGTATTTATCATTGTATGCGTAACGCTGAAACCATTTGCAGACTACGCGCAAACACCGATCACCATTGCGGCCTTCATCTCCCTGTTTGTATGCCTTATCCCTACTACCATCGGCGGTTTATTATCGGCCATCGGTATTGCGGGAATGGACCGTGCTTTGCGTGCCAACGTGATCACCAAATCGGGTAAAGCTGTGGAAACCGCCGGTGATATAGATGTGTTGTTGCTGGATAAAACCGGTACCATCACTATCGGTAACCGTAAGGCCACCAACTTCTACGCCACCAACGGCATTTCTACCGCAGAATTTATCCGCCTCTGCGCACTCAGCTCTTTATCTGATGAAACACCGGAAGGTAAATCCATCGTGGAGCTGGCAGGTAAAGATGTGGTAAGTAAATTATCGGTGAGTGGCTCCAGCCTGGTGAAGTTCACCGCCGAAACCCGCAGCAGCGGTATCGACCTGCCCGATGGCAGCCGTATCCGTAAGGGCGCTTATGATGCCATCAGGCGACTCGCGGAAAAAGAAGGATTTACTTTCCCGGCGGAAACACTGGCTAAAGTAGAATCTATTTCCAACGACGGCGGTACGCCACTGGTAGTAGCGCTCAACAGTAAAGTACAGGGCGTTATTGAATTGCAGGATATTATTAAGCCGGGTATCAGCGAGCGTTTCGACCGCCTGCGTAAAATGGGTGTAAAAACGGTGATGGTGACCGGTGATAACCCGCTTACCGCTAAATATATTGCCAACAAAGCCGGTGTAGACGACTTCATCGCCGAAGCCAAGCCGGAAGATAAAATGAGCTATATCCGTAAGGAACAAAATGAAGGTCGCCTGGTAGCTATGATGGGCGACGGTACCAACGATGCGCCCGCCCTGGCCCAGGCAGATGTAGGCGTGGCCATGAATAGTGGTACACAGGCTGCGAAAGAAGCCGGTAACATGGTGGACCTCGACAACGACCCTACCAAGCTGATTGAAATTGTGGAAATCGGTAAGCAGCTGTTAATGACACGCGGTACCCTTACTACTTTCTCCATCGCCAACGACGTAGCAAAGTACTTCGCTATTGTGCCTGCGTTGTTTGTAGCGTCTATACCAGCATTGCAGGGTATCAACATCATGAAACTGCACAGTCCTGAAACAGCGATCCTGAGTGCCGTTATTTTCAACGCCATCATCATCCCGATGCTGATACCGCTGGCCCTTCGCGGGGTGGCTTATAAGCCTATCGGCGCCAGTGCGTTACTTCGCCGCAACCTGCTGATTTATGGTGTAGGTGGTATCATAGCGCCTTTCATCGGCATCAAGCTGATTGATATGCTGATAGCGCTTTTCATGTAATTCTAAACTGATAAATTTTAAAGAGATGAAAAAATATCTTTGGCCTTCTGTAAAACTCACACTGTTACTGGTGGTATTACTGGGAGGATTATATCCGCTGTTTATTGCTGGTGTGGCTAAAATGGCTCCCGGTAAAGGCGATGGTATCAAAGTGACGCATAACGGAAGAGTAGTGGGTTATGAAAACATTGCGCAGAAATTCAGTGATGATAAATATTTCCAGCCCCGTCCTTCTACCGTGGATTATAATGCCGCCGGTTCCGGTGGTTCCAATAAAGCGGCGGGTAACCCGGATTACCTGAAAACCGTACAGGAAAGAATTGATTCCTTCCTGGTACACAACCCGGATGTGAAAAAAGAAAACATCCCGGCAGAACTGGTCACCGCTTCTGCCAGCGGTTTAGATCCGCACCTCACTCCTGCTGCGGCCTATGTACAGGTACCGCGTGTAGCGAAGCTAAGAGGCATTCCTGCGGATAAGCTGAAACAACTGATTGATGCCAACACCAAAGGCCCTTTAATGGGACTGTTTGGTTTATCTACTGTGAATGTGTTAAAATTGAACATAGCGCTCGATGATATGAAGTAGGGCGCAGTCCTGTTATTCCTTTAGCCTGTGAATGTCTTATGAAAAACCTTTTACCTGGTAGTCTGTCGCAGCAGATTACCAGTGATGCTAACAACACGAACCTATATATTTAAGATGAAGAAAATTTTATTACTGGCCGGCGCCCTGGCAGCTGCTACTACTATGTTTGCACAGGACGCACCGCCACAAGAAAAAGAGAAAGGAAAAGTGACCTTTTCCGGCTATGCCGAAGCGTATTACAGTTATGATCTGAACAACCCGGCGAATCATACAAAGCCCGGGTTCCTGTACAACTACAATCGTCATAACGAATTAAACATCAACCTGGCGATGGTAAAGGCCACGTATACATCGGACCGTATCCGGGCCAACGTGGGACTGATGGCAGGCACTTATCCGCAATACAACCTGGCATCGGAACCTACCCTGATGCAGTATGTATACGAAGCTAACGTGGGTATCCGTGTAGGGAAAAACGTTTGGATTGATGCAGGGGTAATGCCTGCACATATCGGTTTTGAAAGCGCCATCGGAAAGGATTGCCCCACCCTCACGCGGAGCATCCTCGCAGAGAACTCGCCTTATTATGAAACCGGCGCCAAAGTAACGTGGACGCCTAACGACAAATGGTCGTTTGCCGCCATGTACCTGAACGGATGGCAAAGGATCAAAAAGGCGGATGGTAACCAAACCCCTGCTTTTGGTACACAGATCACCTTTAAGCCAACAACAAAAATATCGCTCAACTGGAGCACTTATATCGGTAATGATCTCCCGGATAGTGTACGCCAGATGCGCTACTTTAATAATGTTTATGGTACCTTTAGCATAACGGATAAATTTAGTGTCATTGCAGGATTCGACTATGGATTACAGCAAAAGGCCAAAGGATCATCCGACTTCAACAGCTGGTACAGCCCTGTTGTAATTGCCCGGTACGCATTTACAGATAAATTTGCGATGGCAGGACGTGTAGAGCATTACAATGATAAGAACGGCGTTATTATCAGCACCGGTACACCGGATGGCTTTCAAACCACCGGCTACTCTCTTAACCTGGATTTTACCCCGGTGAATAACGTGATGTTCCGGCTGGAAGGCAGAACGTTTAACGGAAAAGACAAAACATTTATGAAAGGAACAGAACTGAAAAACACCAATACTGCCATCACGGCATCACTGGCCGTATGGTTCTAACTAAATAATAATGACAGAAAAAGAACACTCCGTACAGCAATTTCTTAACCTGGCTAACCGCGCCGGCAGAGGGAAGTTTAAGATCTATATTGGCATGAGCGCCGGTGTAGGTAAAACATACCGTATGCTGCAGGAAGCGCATGCCATGTTAAGAAATGGGGTGAATATCCAGATCGGTTATATTGAAACACATGGGCGTGCGGAAACGCATGCCCTGCTGGATGGACTGCCCCAGATACCCCGCCGGCAGGTATTCTACAAAGGAAAAATGCTGGAAGAGATGGATCTTTCCACTATCCTGCTCCTGGCGCCCGACTGGGTAGTGGTAGATGAACTGGCGCACAGTAATATCCCCGGCTCCAAAAATGAAAAACGCTGGCAGGATGTTGTGGATCTGCTGAATGCAGGGATCAATGTTATTTCTGCCGTGAACATTCAGCACATCGAAAGCATTAACCAGGAGGTGAAATCCATTACCGGTGTGGAGGTGCAGGAACGCGTTCCTGACCTGGTGCTGCAAATGGCTGATGAGGTGGTGAACATCGACCTTACCGCTGATGAGCTGATTACCCGCTTAAAAGAAGGTAAGATTTATGACCGCTCTAAAGTAGAGAGCGCCCTGAGTAATTTTTTTCAGGCAGATAAAATCCTGCAATTACGTGAGCTGGCACTGAAGGAAGTAACCACACAGGTAGAACGGAAAGTGGAGATCCAGATTCCGCGTAACCTGCAGATGCGCCATGAGAGCTTCCTTGCATGTATTTCTACCAATGATGAAGTGGCCCGGAAAGTAATCCGAAAAACAGCCCGGTTGGCTGCTTATTATCACGCCGACTGGTTTGTATTGTATGTGCAAACCCCGGGCGAAAGTGCAGATAAGATTGCGCTCGCTGCCCAACGTCATCTTATTAATAACCTGAAACTTGCTACAGAGCTCGGCGCGGAAGTTATACAGGAACATAACGCCAATGTATCGGAAGCTATCATTAACATTGCATTGGAAAAACATGTTACCACCATTTGTATGGGAAAGCCGCATATCAGTCTTTTCCGTATCATTTTGCGCACTAACCTGTTTAACCAGTTATTGAAAACGCTTTCTTCCAACGATATCGACATTATCATATTATCATGAGTACGTTCAGATTAAAAACAAAGATTACGCTTGGTGTACTGTTCCTGTACATCATGCTGCTGGTGGTGAGCATACTGGGCTATTACTATCTGAACCGCCTGAACGAAAAGGCGAAATTCATTCTCAAGGATAACTATGAATCGCTGGAGTATTCGAAAAATATGCTGGTAGCTTTGGAAGATCTGCCGGCTCATCGTGCAGCTGCTATGCAAACTTTTTCCGTTAATCTCAAAAAGCAACAGGCTAACGTAACGGAAAGAGGTGAGAAAGATGCTACCGAAGCAGTGACCCGTATTTTTGAATTGCTGAAAAAAGATTCTACCGTAGAAGCAGGCGCTATAAAGAAAAATATCTACACCATTATGGACCTCAATATGGCGGCCATTGTAGGTAAAAATGAAAGAGTAAAGAAAACAGCAGATAACGCGCTGCTTTATATTGCTATTATCAGCGGGCTTTGCTTTGTGCTGGGATTCACTTTTGTTTATAACTTTCCCGGGTACATTGCCAACCCAATAGATGCGCTGACACAGGGGATTAAAGATATTGCCAACAAACAATACGGCAAAAGACTTTACTTTAAATCCGGCGACGAATTCGGCGATCTGGCCACCGCTTTCAATACAATGGCCCAGCGGCTGGATGAGTACGAACACAGCAACCTGGCGCGTATTGTATTTGAAAAGCAACGTGCGGAAGCTGTGATCAGTAGCCTGAAAGATGCCACCATTGGACTTGATGTAAATAATGTGATCCTGTTTGCCAATACTCCTGCGTTGCAGTTGTTGAACATACCCGAAAAGGATCTCATCGGACAACCGGCGGAAGAAATCGCCAAACGTAACGACTTGCTGCGTTTCCTTGTGAATACAAAGGAAAACGCCCCCCTTAAAATAGTGGTGGACGGGAAAGAATGTTTCTTCACCCGCGAAACAACCGATATCAGGCATGAAGAAAAACGTATAGGCTATGTAGTGATTCTCCGGAATATTACCACTTTCAAAGAACAGGATATTGCCAAAACGCATTTCATTGCCACCATTTCACATGAGCTGAAAACGCCGCTGGCAGCATCTGATTTCAGTATTAAGTTGCTGGAAGATGAAAGGACGGGTGTATTGAGTACGGAACAGAAAGAGTTGCTGGACAGCCTGAAACAGGACAACCGGCGCATGATAAAAATTGTGAGTGAGCTGCTGGACCTGTCGCAGGTAGAAAGCGGCAATATACAATTGCAGCCGCAGCCGGTTACTGCGATGAACATTGTGCAATACGCGATGGACACTGTGCAGAAACAGGCCGCGCAACGAGAAATCACCATCCGCACACAGGTGCCTGACACCCTGCCAAACGTACTGGCAGACGTGGAAAAAACTGCCTGGGTACTGGTGAACCTCTTAACCAATGCGATCCGTTACTCTGCCCACGGCGCCGCCATAGAACTAACGGTAACGCCTACCGGAACGGAAATGGTATCGTTTGTGGTACAGGATTATGGGAAAGGTATTCCGGAAGCCTTCCGGAGTAAAATTTTTGAAAGGTTTTTCCAGGTTCCCGGTATGAAGGGCCAGGGAAACGGGCTTGGACTGGCCATTTCAAAGGAATTTATTGAAGCCCAGGGCGGTATCATTGGCGTAAACAGTGAGGAAGGAAAAGGCAGCCAGTTTTATTTTACTTTGCCTGAGGCATAGCGCTGTCAGGGTTGTTCAATGTGCGCCTTTACGAGGTGTACATGCCGGTAATAGATAGCGGTAATTTCCTGCAACCGGGCAGGAATGCTGTCGAGATTTTCTTCGAGCCGGGCATCTCTTTCAACAGACAAGGCTACATCCGATGCGTATTGCATGCCTACCATGTTCAGGTTAAATTTCATCTGGTGCGCGAGCATATAAAGCGGTTGCCAGTCTTTTTCAGCCAGCAGTTGGGTCATCTCTGAAAGTTTTTGTGGAATGCAGTCCAACAGCTCTTCCAGCATTATTTTCACATGTTCTTTTTCGCCGGACATCATGCTGTATACGGCGGAGAAGTTTAGTTCGCTGAAAGGTATTTCAGCGGGTTCTTTTTTTTCAATGATTGCTTCCGGTATTTGTTCTCCCAGTCCTTTCAGGATTTTATGAAACAGGTCGGTGCGGTCGAATGGTTTGGAAACATAGTCGTTCATCCCGGCAGCCAGGCAGCGGTCTTTTTCTCCTTTCAATGCGGAGGCGGTCATGGCAATCATGTAGGTCCGGATGCCTTTCCGGCGGATGGCCTGTGTAGTTTGGTAGCCATCCATTCCTGGCATCTGGATATCCATAATGATGCAATCATAAGATTTGTAATCCAGCATTTCAAGGGCCGATTTTCCGCTGTTAACCACATCTGTTCTGGCGCCGGCATTGCGGAGCGTATGGAATACCACCTGTTGATTGATATCGTTGTCTTCCACTACCAGTATGGTTTTCCCTTGCAGTGGTTTTTCTGCATGGTGCAGGTGTCCTTTTTCATCTTTACCGGTAACTTCCTCGTTGTTGCGGGCAAAGGGAAGCTCAAAGTAAAAAGTGGCGCCTTCGTTCAAACGGCTGTTTACCCGGATGAAGCCATGTTGAAGGGTGATGAGTTCTTTGGTGATGGCTAATCCCAGGCCGGTGCCGCCAAATTTGCGGGTATTGTCTGCATGTGTTTGGGAGAAGCTTTTAAAGATCATCTCATGTTGTTCCGGATCGATGCCTATGCCGGTGTCTTTTATTTCAAAGCCCAGCTGAAGGGTGGATTGTTCTTTATTTTCCTTTACCAGTGATACTTTCACGGTTATTTTTCCACTGTGGGTAAATTTAATGGCGTTTTCCACGAGGTTGGTCAGGATCTGGCTGAGGCGTACTTCATCTCCTGAAAGATAAGGTGGGATGGCGGTATCTATCTCATCAAAAAACAACAGCTCCTTTTGTTGTGCCTGTAGTTTCAGGGGGAAGAGTGCATTGTCTATTACCTCGTAAATATCAAATGGTTCGTGGAGGAGCAGTAGCTTACCCGCTTTTATTTTTGAAAAGTCGAGGATTTCGTTGACGATCACCAGCAGGTGGTTGGCGGATGTTTTGATGGCGCCGGCATACTCCAGTTGTATGGGGGATAGCTGGCTTTGCTGCATCAGGAGGTTGGTCATGCCGATGATACCGTTCATGGGGGTACGAATTTCGTGGCTCATATTGGCGAGGAACATTTCCTGTGCGCTGATGGCTTCCTGTGCCAGGTTATTGGCATTTTCAATAGCGGTGATATAGTTGTTTTTTTCGGTGAAATCCTGTCCTATAGCGCAGATGCCGATCATTTCACCTTCCGGATTCCGGAGCGGAAATTTGGTAATAAGAAAGTGATAGGTCTTGTCGTTCACGGTAATGCTCTGTTCTGATTTTACCCTGGCGCCTGTTGTTCTTACTTCAAGATCCAGGCTGGTATAACGTTGTACCCAGTCGTAAGGCAGCTCTGCATCTGTTTTGCCAATAATATCTTTTTTATCCACGCCATGTATTTCGGTAAAACGGTTGTTGACGAGCAGGTACTTGCCGGGCATATCTTTTATGAACATCATAGATGGCATAAAGTCGAGGATGGCGTCCAGGCGTTTCTGGAGATACATCACCTGGTCTTCGTTTCTTTTTTTCTTATCAATATCCCTTACTACGCATTGAAATTCCTTTACCCGGCCATCTTCTCCGTATACCAGTGCAGCCATTTGTTCCACCCATTTTTTTGTGCCTGACCTGGTAATGATTTCGAATTCCCGGGAGGTGTAGTCGTCGCCTGTTTTCACCTGGTTCATATAAAAAGCTTCGAGTTGTTTCCAGGTATCCTGTTCCAGGAACAGGGAGTAGTGTTTGCCTACCAGTTCTGTGTTGGGGTAGCCGGTCATTTCGGCGGCGCCTTTGCTCACGTAGGTAAAGATGCCGTTTACCCGCGATTTATAGAGGATGAGTTCTGTTTCTTCAGCCAGGCGGAGGAAGGATTGTTCTCTTTTGTAAAGCTGGTTGGTTTTCAGCTTCAGCTTTTTGAACATCCGGTATAAATACCGCGATTCGCCCAGTAGCAGTACCAGGGTGAAGAGGCTCATGACAATGGTGGTCCAGAAGGAATACAGGGTATAGCGATTGTCTTTGTCGATCCGCTCAATCAGTTTACGCCGGTTTTCCTGCATAAAATTATTCACGGCTATTCTTACGCTATCACGGAACAGGGTGTTTTCGGGGGCAGTGATCAGTTGTTTGGCCAGTGCCGGTTGGGTGGCTGCTATGGCGAGTATCCGCTGATGATAGCTGATTTTTTTTTGAAGAAGGGTACTAAAATTATCCAGTATTTTTTGAGAGATGGTATCACCGGGCATACTGGCTGAAACAGCCTGCAGGAGGTGTAGCACACTGTCCGGCAAGGCATAATTGGCGGCGGGAGTGCGGGACTGCCCCATGAGCAGCATGTCGCGGATGCTGTTAGTATAGTTATTATCCAGTACGGCTACGGTTCTTACCTTATCTATCAGCAGGTTGGTTTGTATCATGTTTTCCGCCGCGCTCCTGCTTCTTTTTTTAACCATCCAGGCATAATATACAAAACCCATGAGCGCCATAAATACCACCAGGATAAGTACCAGAACTGTATTTACAATTTTTTTCATGCGTAGGCTTTTCAGCGGCTCTTTAATAGCGTTGGCAGGGGTTATGAGCTGGGTGACGGATTATTTATTCAAATTAGGATATTTTGCGGCAATATTGTTGTTCATCTTGTTCAATCCAACGTATGGATTTGGAAAAGATTATGGCGGTCAGTATTTCTTTTTCTGTTACTTTCGGCGTGCGAATGTATTACGGGGTAAATGTTTTAGCAATACTTTAACGGATTGTCTTTACAATCATTCCATTATATTTGCCTAATATTCTTTTTCCTAAGTATGTATATTATATGAAGAAAATAATTTTTACCCTGGGTCTGATAGCTGTTTCTATTGGAGTTTTTGCGCAGGAGGGCGGCTCACCGATGAATAAAGCGGTTAATAAAGTTACCCATTCCAACGACTTTTTAATGGTACAGTTGTCATACGATGGCTGGGCGGGTGCGCCTGACAGTATTAAGAGCGGCCTTAACAGGGGTTTTAATATTGCCCTGATGTACGACTTCCCGTTTAAGAAATCCAAACTGAGTATGGCAGCGGGTTTAGGTATCAGCACCAGTGGTGTTTACCTGAAAGATCATACGATGGACATCCAGGGAAAGCTGAATCCTAACCAGGTGTCTTTCCCTACTTCCACAGCTAAAAAGAATAAAGTGGCTACCACTTACCTGGAAATTCCTATTGAATTAAGATATCGCAGTGTGCCGGACAACGCCAACAAGGGCTTCAAAGCCGCGGTGGGTGTGAAAGTAGGCGCCCTGGTGGATGCTCACACCAAAGTAAAATATACCGGCGCCAATGGTAGCAAGGATATTGATAAAGATGCCAACAGGGGATTTTTTAACCCGTGGCGCTTTGCGGCTACTGCCCGTGTAGGATATGGTAACTTTGCCTTATTTGGCGCATATTCCCTGAATCCATTGCTGAAAGACAATGCCAACAATAACCTGGATATCAGACCTTACCAGATCGGTATTTGTTTAAGCGGATTGTAACAGCCTCCGGGCTTTTATATAGAGAAAACGGCCCGGGTTTAACACCTGGGCCGTTTTTTTATTATGAGATGATCAGAGCGACCTCTTATCTTTTACCGGTTACTCACCTTTGAATACGGGCTTTCTTTTTTCGAGAAAAGCCTGGATCCCTTCTGCGTTATCGGCGGAGTTGCCGGCAATTTCCTGGCAATAGGCTTCGTATTCGAGTACTTCATCCAGGTTATCCGTCATGCCTTTGGTGAGCATTTTTTTCATGAGTGCAATGGCTTTCGTAGGTGCGGCAGCGTAGTAAGCGGCTTCCGCCTGTACGGCGGCATCCAGTTCGGCAGCGGGCACCACTTTGTTTACCAGTCCCAGTTTCAGTGCTTCCGCCGCGCTTACTTTACTGGCTTTGGTAGCCAATTCAAAGGCCCGGTGGTAGCCCACTGTACGGGGCAGGAAGTACGAAGAGCCGGAATCAAGCACCAGCGCGATGTTCACAAAAATTTCTATCATGGTGGCTTCCTCGCTGGCAATGATCAGGTCGCAGGCCAATGCGAGGGAGCATCCTGCGCCGGCCGCCACGCCATTGAGCCGGCAGATAACCGGCTTGGGCATATTGCGGATGGCGCGAATGATCGGGTTATAGCGTTTGTGCAGCGATTCGCTCAGGTCGCGCTTTCCGGCCTCCATAGAGGCCTTTAGGTCCTGACCACTGCTGAAAGCTTTGCCGGCGCCTGTTAACACCACCACTCGCACTGCCGGGTCTTTTTCTGCTTTTTTTAATGCGTCCTGCAGCTCATAGCTGAGCGGGTCATTGAACGCATTGTATACTTCAGGTCTGTTTAATGTGATGGTAGCAATACCATCCTGAATATCCAGTAATAAAGCAGCCATGATAATATGGTTAATAAGTGATTTACAGGGTTTCTTTCAGCCAGTTAAAGAATTCGCGCTGCCATACAATGGCGTTCTGCGGTTTCAGTACCCAGTGGTTTTCTTCCGGGAAATACAGCAGTTTGCTTTTAATGCCTTTCAGCTGTGCCAGCTGGAATGCCTGCAGGCCCTGCTCAATAGGAACGCGGAAGTCGATGCCCCCCTGGATAATAAGAATGGGCGTATTCCATTTATTGGCGTATTCACTTGGGTTGAAATGTTTGTAGCCGTTGGCATTGGCAGCATCCCAGTAAGCGCCGATATCCCAGTTGGCAAACCATAACTCTTCGGTGGTGCCGTACCAGCTTTTCAGGTCAAATAAACCGTCGTGTGCAATAAAGCTTTTGAAGCGGTTTTCGTGCACGCCTGCCAGCATGTATACGGAATAACCGCCGTAACTGGCGCCTACAGCGCCCCGGCGTGCTTTGTCCACATAGCTTTCCTTGCTCACATCATCAATTGCGCTCAGGTAATCGCGGATTGGTTGTCCGCCCCAGTCCTTGCTGATAGCCGCATTCCACGCTACGCCATGACCCGGCATCCCTCTTCTGTTGGGAGCCACCACGATGTAACCCTGGGATGCCATCAGCTGGAAATTCCAGCGGTAGGAGTAAAACTGTGATACGGCCGACTGCGGGCCACCCTGGCAATACAGCAGGGTAGGATATTTTTTAGCAGGGTCAAAACCCGGCGGGAAGATCACCCAGGTAAGCATGTCTTTACCATCGGTGGTTTTTACCCAGCGTTTTTCAATTTTGCACATGCCTATTTTATCGTAGGCCGCTTTGTTTACGGTGGTAAGCGGGGTAAGGGCGCCCTTTTGCAGATCTACTGTAAACAGTTCCGCTGCATGGTTCATATCTGTGCGGGACACTACCAGGGTGTTACCGGATTGTGCCAGCATGTTGTTGATATCGAAGTCGCCGGTGGTTACCTGGCGTATATGCTTCTCCGTTGTCTGGGCGATATTTTTCTGCAGGGAAATTTCCAGCAGTTGCTCGGTGCCTTTTATTACGGCGAGGAAGTATATTTTTTTCCCGTCGTTGCTGAACCGGGAGGAAGCGGCGGTGCCATCCCATCCTTTGGTAAGGTTGGTGATAACGCCGGTGGCGTGGTCCATGATGATCACGTCATTTTTATCTGCTTCATAGCCATCGCGGGCCATGCTTAGCCAGGTGAGGTATTTGCCATCCTGGCTGAAGGTGGGCGCCACATCGTAGCCCATCATTCCTTCGGAAAGGTTGCGGGTAGTTTTGGTATCCAGGTTATATTCGTAGATATCTGTATTGGTGCTGATAGCGTAATCTTTCCCGAATTTCTTCTTACAAACATAGATCACACTTTTTCCGTCGTGGCTCCAGATCATATCTTCAGGGCCACCGGAGGGCATTTGCGGGCAATCGTAGGGTTCTTCCGCCATAATATCTACGGGAGTGCCTACTTCGCCATTATTGTAAGTGGCATAAAAAACGTGCGAGAAATTACCATCTTCCCAGGTATCCCAGTGACGGTAGTTCAGGTTATCGTAGATCTGTACATTGGATTTCGGAAGATCCGTGTAATGATCGCTGCCGGAGATCTTCTTTACTTTTACTTCTTTCGAAAACAAAATATGTTTCCCGTCGGGAGAAATGCGGATATTCTGCATCCCGCCGTCTACGTTGGTTTTCTGCACCGGATCGGAGCCATCGGCATTCATTTCATACCACTGTTCTTTCAGGGAGAAACCAATTTTATTGCCGGGTAATACGGCTACATCTCCTTCTGCGCCGGGAGTTTGGGAGAGCTGCTTTGCAGCGCCGCCTGCCAGCGGGATAGCATAGAGGTTCTTCTCGCTTTTGTTCTCTGTCATATTGATCTGAGATACGCTATAGATAACGGTTTTGCCGTCAGCACTCAACGCCTCTCCACTCACCCGTCCAAGTTGCCATAGCAATTCGGGTGTCATCTTATCCTGGGCTACAGCCATAGTTGATATTAATAGTCCTGTCAGTAAAAAAGGTTTAAACATGATATCGAAAGGTTGTTTTGGATCGGGTAAATGTAGGAAGAAATGGCGTAGCGATTAAATTCTCTGTAAATTTGCTCCAAATTCTGAAATAACTTGATTGACAAAAAACAAGTAGTACAAAAAGAGGAAAGAGCCGTTATAGTTGGTGTTATCACCAAAGACCAGACAGAGCGCCAGGTGAATGAATTCCTGGATGAGCTGATGTTCCTGGCGGAAACGGCGGGGGCTACGGCTGTTAAGCGCTTTACCCAGCGGCTGGCACACCCCGACAGGGCTACCTTTGTTGGTAAAGGTAAGCTGGAAGAAATCCAGCAGTTTATTGCAGGGAGGGATATATCACTGGTTATATTTGATGATGAGCTTACCGGCTCACAGATTGCCAATATTGAAAAGGTGCTGAAAGTAAAAGTGATCGACCGTAGTGACCTGATCCTGGATATCTTTGCCCGCCGTGCCCGCACAGCACAGGCAAGGGTACAGGTGGAACTGGCGCAGTACCAGTATATCCTGCCACGTTTGCGTGGTATGTGGAGTCACCTGGAAAGACAGGGAGGCGGTATCGGCAGCAGGGGGCCTGGTGAAACGGAAATTGAAACGGATCGTCGTATTGTAAAAGACAAAATAGCGCTCCTGCGTAAACGCCTGGAGGATATCGACCGTCAATCCCTTACCCAGCGTAAGGAACGCGGCGAATTTATCCGTGTGGCACTGGTAGGTTATACCAACGTTGGAAAAAGCACGCTCATGAACCTGCTCAGTAAAAGTGAGGTGTTTGCAGAAAACAAACTGTTTGCTACCCTGGATACCACCACCCGTAAGGTAGTATTTGATCAAACGCCTTTCCTGCTCAGCGATACGGTAGGGTTTATCCGTAAACTCCCCCATCACCTGGTGGAAAGCTTCAAATCCACGCTGGACGAGGTACGCGAAAGCGATATCCTGATTCATGTGGTAGATATCTCCCATCCGCAGTATGAAGAGCAGATTGAAGTGGTGAACCGCACACTGCAGGAACTGAAAGCGTTTGAGAAGCCCACCATTATGATCTTTAACAAGATGGACCTGTACGAGGCCAACACCTTTGATAAATGGCTGGAGCCGGAAATTAAACAGGATATCCTGGATACCCTGAAACAGGACTGGGAAACAAAAACCCAGGGGAACTGTGTATTCATTTCCGCATTGGAAAAAAGGAACATCGAGGAATTGCGCAAAACCATCCTGGACAAGGTAACCCAATTGTACAGGGAGCGCTTCCCCTATAAAACCGAATTCTTCTACTAATGGCCAAAGAATATTCCTGGTATAAATTAGAAGAAGGCCGTTTGCCCTTTGCAGAGAAAGAGATCAGCGTAATGGAGGTAAATGGCAAGAAAATTTGCTGTACCCTGCACCAGGGACAGCTTTTTGCCTTTGCATATAAATGTCCGCATGCCGGTGGCATTATGGCCGATGGAGTGATAGATGCCGCCGGTAATGTGGTATGCCCGCTGCACCGTTATAAGTTCAGTCTTAAAAATGGGTACAATAGCAGCGGAGAAGGATACTACCTGAAAACCTACCCTATAGAACAGCGTGAAGACGGGCCCTGGCTGGGCATGGAGAAAAGTGGCTGGTTCTGGTAAAACAATTATCTTTTTGTTAAGAGTGATCGTCATATTTGAAGTAACCGGCAGATGCCTGTAACTTTTCGCTATGCTGTCTACAACTGTTACACGCTCATTTGTTCTCTCTGAGAAGCAAGTATGGCTGCTCATCACCGCTATGCTGGTACTATTGCAGTTTAGTGCCCTTTTTGTACCCATCCTGGAACCCGACGGCGCACTATATGCCGGTATTGCCAAAACAATGGTGATAAAACACGACTACTGGAACCTTTATGCAGATGGTCACGACTGGCTCGATAAGCCCCACTTCCCTTTCTGGATGGCGGCTATCAGCTTTCAGCTCTTCGGCATCCACACCTGGTCTTATAAGTTGCCTGCCATTCTTTTTTTGCTGATGGGCGCCTGGTATACCTACCGCTTTGCGCTTCATTTATATGATGAAAAAATAGCCCGCTGGGCAGTGTGTATCCTGCTCACGGCGGAACATCTGGTTATTTCCAACAACGATGTACGGGCAGAGCCTTATCTCACCGGGCTGATCATCGCGGCAGTATATCATTTCTACCGCCGCGGTATCCTCCTGGGCGCCCTTTTTACGGCCTTCGCCATCATGACGAAGGGGTTGTTCGCCCTGGTGCCGGTTTGCGCCGCTATTGGCGGCCATTTGCTGTTTACGCGCAACTGGAAGGAGCTGTTCCACTGGCGCTGGGCGCTGGCAGCAGTATTAATAGCGCTTTTCATTACGCCGGAGCTGTATGCACTGTACCGGCAGTTCGACCAGCACCCCGAGAAAACCGTATTCGGCGCCACCGGCGTATCGGGCATCCGCTTTTTCTTCTGGGACAGCCAGTTTGGACGCTTCATGAACACCGGTCCTATCAAAGGCTCCGGCGATCCGCTCTTCTTTTTTCATACCCTCCTGTGGGCTTTCCTCCCCTGGTCGGTGATGCTATACGCTGCGGTCATCATCTTTATAAAAAAATGGAAACAGCAAAAGGAATATTACTGCATCTGCGCAGCCCTGGCCACTTTTGCACTGTTTTCACTTTCCCGGTTCCAGCTGCCGCATTACCTGAACATCATCTTTCCTTTTTTTGCGATCCTTACCGCACAATATATTTTATCGCTGCAAACAGAAAAAGGGCTGAAATTTTTCCGGGTGACGCAGTACACCATCATCATCGTGATAGCCGTTGCCGGCGTGGTAATCGATCTCCTGTACAAGCCGGCTATGCATTACGCGTGGCTCCTGCTGGCCGCGGCCCTGCTCCTGCTCTACCTCCTGTTGCACTACTGGCTGGATAAATCTACCCGGCAGGCGGTATTTTACCGCACCATTTCCATCAGCATTTTACTGAACCTCTACCTGAATACTATTCTGTACCCCGATATGATGCAGTACCAGAGCGGAAGTACAGCCGCCGCCTACGCCAATACACATCTTCCCGGTAAAAGCATAGCGCTGTATCAGGCGAATTCCTACGCATTCGATTTTTATATGCAGGCGCCGGTGTTACGCTCCGATTCCGCCACTGCACTCATTTTTACCACCCCCGATGCAGTGGCCTCCCTGCAACAGCAAGGATATACCTGCACAGTGATCCGGTCGTTCCCGCATTTTTATGTGAGCAAACTGGATTTGCCTTTTGTCCGCAAGGCGACGCGGGCGGGCGCTTTAGGGGAAAGACAGCTGGTAGCGGTGAAAAAATAGTATTGTTTAATCCGCTGTGGTGGCGGGGTTTTAAATTTTTTCTCAAAAAAATGAAATAAGATTTTGCAAAAATGAAAATTTACCTATTTTTGCAATCCCAAATCGCGCAAACGATACGGGAAACACTCCTCCTTAGCTCAGTTGGTTAGAGCATCTGACTGTTAATCAGAGGGTCGCTGGTTCAAGTCCAGCAGGGGGAGCACTACTAGACAAAGGTTCAGAATTTTCTTCTGAACCTTTTCTTTTTTCTCTTAAACCCTTACTGGTTCTAAGTAAGAGATCAACAGGGATCAAGTTGAAAAGTTGGGGGATAGTGTAAATTTTAAGCATACAGTTTAGTTAATCTATAAAGAAAGAATTCCACATCCCGTACCCCTCTTAGGGCGTTTCTAAAGGACTTTATTTTTGCATTAAAAGATTCGGCAGCGGCGTTAGTAGCCCTGTTATTGAAGAAGTTGAGGATGCCCAGATAATGAGTTCTGATAGTCCTGGCAACGGTTTTGAAGGATAATATCCCCGCTTCCTCTACGTCATTATACCACAAAGCCAGTTTCTTAAATGCTTCTTCTTTACACTTGCAGTGCTTATAAACCTCACCCCATCGAAGGGATAGCTGGTAAGATTTATGAATAAGAGGATAGTTACTAAACAAGAGCTCCGCTCTCTGCCGCTGCTCCCTGGTCCATAGCCTGGGATGTTTAAATAGCAAATATCTGCTTCTGGCTAACAGCTGCTTAGCGGTGTCGCCATTGGGTAGCTTGACAGGCTCATATTTTACTGCTGTTCGTTTTGCCTGTTCATATTCCAGGTTCTCCTGTTCCAGAGCCTCCCAACGATGTTTTATTCTTATTTCCTGTACCGCTTCAAAAGCCAGGTGTTGTACGTGGAAACGATCTATTACCCGGTGAGCATTAGGGAAACAGGCTTTTACTGCCTTATTCAAACTGCCGGACATATCAACAGTGACTTCGTGTACTTTCCCGCGAAGACGCTTAGGAATTTTAAATAGAATTTCTTTCAGAAATTCAGACTGAGTACCCTTGATCATAGCCACTATTGAGCCTTTACGTCCTTTAGCTAGCTTATTAGTAACGATGGTATACAGTTCTCCACTTGAAAAGGCTGTTTCGTCTATGCTTAAAGTGGTGCCGATATTTTGCTCGAATAGCATCCATTCACAAGCGTGTTCCTTTTGATCCCAGGTTGTAAAATCACTAAGATGATGCTTGTATTGCTGGCCTAACTGTTTTCCGTCTATCTGATAGAAATGGCCTAATTGTACTGGGCTTACAGGATATTTATCTAAGTAATCCTTTTAAAAAAGCACCGAACTCTGGAGTCATTCGCGTGCCTTTTTTTACTATTTCCCAATCTCTTGTTATTATTTCTCCATCCTCTAAAACCTCCCACCGCCGCCGCTTGGCATGTAGGGTGACCCTTTGACCACGTATAGGAAAATCTTGAATTGCAATTTCTGAGAAGAAGCCTTTGGAGTGTGCTTTTTTATGCTGATGTTCTACTGGAATCTTATTCTTTTCCTCCAGATATATATTTATACCCTCTTGGTCCTGGCTTGAATCTATTAAGTCAAAATACTCTAAAACCCCTGCGGGTAATAGCATCTCTACAAGTTTACGAAAGTTCTGATCCATGTGCGTCGTTGGCTAATCTGCTGCAAAACAACTATTTTCTACGCTATCCCCCAACTTTTCAACTTGATCCATCAACAGCCGGGGTATAAGTGGGAGTTTGATAAGTATTATTTTCAAAAATTAGCTTGTCCTCCAAAATCACCCCTAGAATTCTCCGCTTAATTTCAACATTGCTGTTCTTATAAGCCTCGGAAAGATTCTTTAAAAGAATTGAGGTCTTAGCCAGATAGTTTTTGAATTGATGCTTCATATTACCCGCTAATGTTGTTTTCTGATTAATTAGGTCATTAATGTAGCCATCTAACCTTTTTCTGGTGCTATTATAGACGTCCGCTGGAATCCGTTCATTAATGTAGTCATCTTCCTTATTGCTCCGCTTCTGCTCATAATCGACTATCTGCTTATTAATATCTTTAAGCTGATTTTTTATGTTTTGGAACTGCTACCTTTGAGTGGACATATAGTTAAGCTCTTTCCTTAACTTTGATTACAATGAGTAAAAAAGAAAGAAGGAGGAATTGTAATCAGTTTTACCTTCATAAATTTTTAAGTTTATTGTTTTAAAAAAATATTTCTTTTGTTCCAAAAACCCCATCATTTGTAAGGTTTAGTGATAATTTGGAATTGGATTTTAAATAATCAGATACTCTTGCATTAGAATCGAATTTCCTATCTTTCTCAATAGCAGAGCCTTTCTTGATAGTGGAGCCATCTATTTTTAATTTAATCACCTTGATACTTTTAGTGAAAATTAATTCAATGATAACTTCAATTTTCTTCTGACTTTGTTTATCTAATAGCTCCCATCTATCTATAGAACTATTACATGAATCACTCTGAAACCCTTTATTGACATATGTTTCATTGTAAAATTTTTCATTCAATACTTTTTTGTTTCTCATTTATTTTTTCTGCGATTTTGATAAAGGTGATGGAGGAAAAAATAGAAAAGAAATATTTTGACTTTTTTTTTGAACTTTATTTTTAAAAGGTTTCTTAAAAAAATTTGTTTTTTATATTTCGTATAGTGGCTGTGGGTTTGAGCTTGGAAAGAAAATATGTATAGTTTTTATTATCAATACATCATTAGAATTAATGATTTTTGGAAAAGGAAATAATAAAAAAGCCGTTAGATAAATAACGGCTTTGAACATTCACATCATACATTAAGAAGCATAAATTAACTACTAAAAATGCCAAACTTAAATTCATACATTAAATACATCATGTTAATACAGGTTAATATCCATCCAGCTATTCTTAGCCCTTTACCTTTTAGACTCTCATTCTCTTTAAGTCGATAATAAGAAACAATACCGGCAATAAAGCCAACAGGAATAAACAGTATAGGAAGAATAGCAAAACCTCCTAATCCCGCTGCAAACGTTATGATCACAAATGGATCTGTTTTCTTTTGTTCTTGTTCCATAGATTAATTGATTTTTGAAACGGTTCTAACGCTACCGTTGGGATATTGCGCTATTGCTATTTTTTTTGCCTCAAGATCAGATGTGGCTTCAATAATTGGAGTAATGGTACGGGAAAAGCCATGACTGTCCTTAATTACTACCATAACGGAGAATTTGTATGTGGTTGCCATATTTAGAGGTTTTTATTGTCACAAATAAAATACACATACCTGTATGTGTGAAATATTTTTTGGGACAATGATTCTTTGTGGAACTAAAAAGTTCCATCAATGGCTGAAACCTTGCATAGTCGTATAGAACAGTATGTAATAGATAAGGTAAAAGAGAAAAGAATAGAGAAAGGCTATTCTCAAAAGGAATTGGCCTATATGCTTGATGTATCGGTTGGTTTCATTGGAGATGTAGAAAATCCGAAATATAGAGCCAAATATAACCTTAATCACATAAATGAACTCGCTAGAATATTTGAATGTTCTCCCAGAGAATTCTTGCCAGATACACCTTTTTGATTGAAGGGAATTGGCTTGTGTATAGCGACTGAAGTTTTAGAAGATTGAAAATGTCAAGATAATTATTTGTGCAATAATGGAATAAATCTTATATTAAGGGACTCTATAACCGTAACCACCCCTAAAATGAATATTGACTTGAATAACGTAAATCCCCCTATGACATTTGAGAAGCTTCATCAGGATACCAGTTGTAATTGCATAGAAGATAGCTGCTTTGAAGATGCGCAATCTCATTGGGGCATCAAGACAAATAAAGAATTTCTTAGAGAAGCTGATTTTCGCTCAAAGCATGAAAAAGGACAGACAGAGGAGGGAAAGACCTATGATTGCGGCGAGTTGTGTTCACTAAAAGGCGTGTCAATGAGTATTATTAAAAATAGTGCGCAAGATCATAAAGAGAATATCCTCAAGATATATAAGCAACTTTTTCCATCATCACCCAAATACAAGCCGTACTTAAGTATTATAAAATTTAAAGAAGGCTTGGGGGTCATTAAATTTACCCCCTTAGAGAATAATCCTTTGCATCATGATTTTTATAAATGTGATGTCTTTAATCATTCTGAAGTGGAATTAATTGAATCAATTTCATTAGCTGGCAATGTTTGAAGTTAAGCCACATAAGGTCATCATCAAGGATTTACATAAAATTGTAAATAATTATTCTCCGTTGGTAAATGATGGAGAATACGATGTGATATATACTGGCACTAATGCCTATGGTAGCCAAATTTTAGGAGTAATCATGTTTGATGATGATGACAATTCCTTTCTGCGATTTATTCATACATTGGTTACAGACAAGCAATATGGTGACTATGTCAATAGAAAGATTTCTTTGCGCAGTATACTCGAAGAAAATAAATCCGTTTTCCTTGTAGACAAAAAGTATAATGGTTCAGAGATTGCCGTAAATATTGCGAGCTTAGAAGAAATACCAGAAGAATTTTTGCCACTTGAAAACTCATATTGTCCTGATTTCCTTCTAACATCGACTTTCAACTATGCGGTAAGTTTAAAGGGAAATTTGGCTGATTTGCATTTAGCTGAACCTGAAGATGTGAATAATGTGAATCACCATATATCATCATTTATAAAGACTGCAACGGACTTCATAAATGATTTAGCATTAACTAGAAGGATATATGTGGAGGCTATGGCAGCAGGGAGTTTTAAAATAAATTTTAAAGTAGAGATAAGCCATGTAACGGCTAATTCTTTGTTTAATGTATCCTTAAATGATGTAAGCTTGTTCATGACCTCATATTTCAAATATGTTTTTGAAAAATTACCTAAAGAAAATGTGGATGCACTTAAATCTGCTGAAATTAAATCGGAGGACTTTAAAGGGTTAGAACAAGCATTTCATTCCTTACATAATTCTGCCGGAAATCTGCCTGCTGCTGGGGTTGAACAGAAATTGATAGATAACATGAATTATGCAATAGAAAATTTAAAAGATATCCACTTTGGGAGGAGCTTTAATCGTATTGAATTTATTAATTATACAACTTCAGGAGCTGAAGTTCCAACTGGCTTGATAGATGAGAAATATTATGAATCGGTAAGTGACAAGTTCTTTCCTGTGGAAAAAGTGAATAAGGAAGATATAGTAGAAATAGATGAATATCCTAAGGAATACTTAATTCAAGTATATTCTCTTAATAAGGAAACTGGTAACGGCTGGGCTTATCTAAGCGTAAATAATGGAATACAAAAGATTGGTCTGCATTTAAGAGGCCGACCTAATTATCAGAATACAGTATTTACTCATAATATGGATGAAATAGAACCTCAACTAATGAATATAAAAGCAATAGCTAAAAGAGTAAATGGACATATAAAGGAGATAACCTATACATTTGATAAATTGTAGCATGATTGATTGCTGGTAGTAAAATTCAAGCAATAAGCTTAATAGCACCAACATATGTTTCTAACGCTTTTCACATAATAATTATAAATGGCGCAATTTTTTGACATTTCTGATTGGAGCGAATTTTCATGGTTCAATACGGGTGGAACACGCGCTAAGAAATTTGTTCAATCACCCAATGGAGAGTTTTATTACTATAAAAGATCGCAGTACAAATCAGCGACTTCAACTAAGCCAGGCAAAGATTTTAAATATGAGTTTTGGAGTGAGATTATAGCTCACCATGTTGGCGTACATTTGGGATTTAATGTACTGAAATATGATATCGCATATGATGGATCAACTGTAGGCTGTATAAGTAAATCCATGGTGAACCCTGAAAATCAACATTTTTTAGAAGGAATCAGATTTCTTCAAGGATATAATCCTAATTATGACCCAGAAAATAAGGCCCATAGGAGTTTGTATAATTTTCAAGCCATAGAAGCAGCTTTGGACAAGTTCGCAATGGCAAGATTTAATAAAGATATCGTTGAAACAATAATTTTTGATTCTATTATTGGGAATGGGGATCGGCACCAAGAGAATTGGGCTATAATATTAGATCATACCGCAATTCCAAATGCTTTAAATAGATTAGCTAATCTACCCCAAGATGAGCGAAAAAATATTGATAAGAACACCCTATTTGAGCCATCGAGCATGGTTTTTGCTCCAATCTATGATTCAGGAAGTAGTCTTGGACGAGAACTTACTGAAGAAAGAGTGCATGAACTATTACAATCAGAAGTCAAATTAAATTCCTATATTCAACGAGGCTTGGCTGAAATACACTGGAATTCAGATAAGGTATCCCATTTCAATTTATTACAAGAACTTCTGCATTCTAGACACGATTTCTTTGTTTTGAGTGTACTAAAACGGGTATTTAATATAGATTATGCCAGTTTTATATGTGAAGTGATTGAAGACATAGATACGGAAGTACCTGAATTTCTGAAAGAGCACAAAATTCCCAAACACCGGAAGGAATTTATTGCTAAACTAATTATCACAAGGATAGATGAATTAAAGAAGCTATGCAATGAATGAATTTGATACCATATACTTGAGTTGGAGAGCTGGCCAAGGGTCACGCCGATTTATTGTTGGAAAACTCCGCCGACTAATAGAATCCAAAGACAAATACGAGTTTAGCTATTTTCCACAAGAGATAGAAAAAGCGTTGGAATTTGGATTTTCACCATATACAGAGTTCCCTGATATCAATATTGCTTATACCGGCAATGTGTTAGATGTTTTCGCGCAAAGGCTAATAAAAGCAGAAAGACCGGATATTCAACGGTTTTATGATTTTTGGGAAATAAAAAGCACATATGCAAATGATAAATTTTATTTATTAGGACATACCCAAGGCCTATCACCGACTGATAACTTTGAATTTTTAGCAGATTACAACCCTACAGAGAATTTAAGTTTTATTACTGAATTAGCTAGTCTATCAAAACAAAACCTTCCCAGCGATACAATATCTGTTGGAGATATATTAGATTTTGAATTTGAGAAAGACAACTTGTATGATCCTAATGCAATTAAAGTTTTTAAGGATAATCGACTTCTCGGATATATAAAACAGGTGCATTGTCGTTTTTTTCACAAAATAGAATCCGATAGGATTGTATTAAATGTAAAGGCTATTGAAAAAAATGGAATAATAAAACGTGCATTTGTTAAAGTTAGTATTAAAGACAGCAATAGTAATTAGCTGAATTCTAGGAATTAGGCATGTATTGGGGTATCCCTTATTTAGCGGTTTAACTACAGCATCCCTAGTATATTTCAACACTATTATCCAGCGGTAATTAAGCTGGTGCTAATTGTTCTAAAGCCACTGCCAGTGCATTTAACTTTTTCAGGCTCTCATATAAAGAGTTTAATATTAGTCCAGTAGACGGAGCGAAAAAATAAAACATTTAAAAGGTCGCAATAGCGGCCTTTTTTGTTTTTTGCCAACAATGTGCCAGCAAGGTGTATAATGGTCCCCGAAAAAAGGTCCGGTATTTAAGATAGAAAAAATCATCTTAAATTGCCAAAGTAATGACTAAAAAGAGCAGACGTAAATTTACCGGGGACTTCAAAGCAAAAGTTGTATTAGAAGCCCTGAAGGAACGCAGCACAATTGAGGAGCTGGCGAAGAAGTATGAGCTACACCCAACACAAATAAACACGTGGAAACGGGAAGCTGCCGCGAAATTGGCTGGAGCATTTGACTCTGACGCTCCCACCAGCAATAGTGAAGACCAGGAGGCACAAATGGAGAAACTATATGCCCAAATCGATCAATTGAAGGTGGAGAATGATTTTTTGAAAAAAAAGTTGCGGTGAAGTCACTAGTCTCTCGTAGAAAAATGATTGAATCTTCAAATCCATCAATAAGTATTCGTCAGCAATGTCGACTATTGAGTTTGCATCGTAGTGGATTATACTACCAGCCGCTTGCAGAAACGGAGGAGAATCTGACAATAATGCGCTTGCTTGATGAGCAGTACTATAAGACTCCATTTTTCGGGGAACGAAAGTTAAAGATCAGGTTGCGTGGCCTGGGATACTTCGTCAACCGCAAGCGGCTTGGCCGCTTAATGAAGCTAATGGGCTGGGAGACGTTATATAAAAGACCTGGTACAAGTGATCCGAATACATCACATAAGGTATACCCCTATTTACTTAAAGGGTTAGCGATTACGAGGGCCAATCAGGTATGGGCAACGGACATTACTTATGTGCCCATGCGTAAAGGCTTCATGTACCTTTGTGCGGTAATTGATTTGCATACCCGGTACGTAGTAAATTGGAGTGTCAGCAATACGATGACCGCAGACTGGTGTAAAAGCGTAGTTGAAGAAGCGATAGCGACAAGTGGTAAACCTGAAATATTCAATACTGATCAAGGGAGCCAATTCACCAGTGAAATATTTACCAGCATCCTGAAAAAGCATGAAATACAGATCAGTATGGATGGAAAGGGAAGAGCGATTGACAATATTTTTGTTGAGAGGTTATGGAAAAGCGTGAAGTATGAAAATATTTATTTGAACGTATACGAAGACGGAGTAAGTTTGTATCAAGGATTGCAACAGTACTTTGAGTTTTATAATACAGAGCGCTTCCATCAATCACTGGGATACAAAACACCAGCGGATCTTTACAGAAAGATTGCTGCCTAGCCCCTGACGGGGCTTATGCTAACAAAACAGATGCGCAGGCGCATCCATTTTGTTAGCACTTGAAAAAGCTTAGATCTACAAATTATCGGTCCTGACATTGGGGACCATTATAATTTTACCTTGTTTTTCTAACGCCCGGTCGCTTGGTAATTTCTTCGGGTCATCCTCTGGCTTTCACCTTTTTTCTTCAAACCGTTCTCTCACAGTAATGTATTTGTAAAAAATTTATGATTAAATCGGTTAATATCCGATTTGTTAGTGGGTTTTCAACATGTAGTTGTTAATTTTTTAGACAAAAATCGGATTATTTCCGATTTTTGCATTAAATTCTTACAATATGAGATTCAAGGATGCCGTATATGAATACGCGGAAGAGCCACTCACCAGGCAAATCATGATGGATCTGTTAAAGGATTTCAAACGTCCAAACGACAAAATAAATGAGTTGATCAAAAAAGGAGAATTGACAAGCATAAAGAAAGGGCTATATGTGACTGGACCTAAAATCAATATTGCCAGGCCCGAACCTTTTCTAATAGCCAATCACCTCTGGGGACCAAGCTATGTATCCATGGAAGCGGCCCTTTCATACTGGGGATTGATTCCCGAAAGGGTATTTGAAATCAGCTCCCTTACTACCAAAATATCGAAGATGTATAAAACTTCAATTGGTAGATTTAGTTACATGAATGCCCCATTACCTTATTACTCCTTCGGGATTAAAAGTGTTCAACTTACTCCCAAACAGGTTGTTTTAATCGCCTCTCCGGAAAAAGCGATTTGTGATAAAATAATTACAACATCTGGTATAATTCTACGTAGCTCCAGGCAAGTACGGGAATATTTGGTTGATGATCTAAGAATAGATGACGAGAAATTGCACGAACTTGACCTGGTGGCTGTTAGTTCCTGGATCAAGGATGCACCCAAGAAAGAAAGCTTATCTATGCTGGTAAAAACAATCAAGAGCTTATGATAAAGGAATGGATTCAGGAATATAATCCTCAAAATAAAGAGCAAGCGGAATCCGCATTGCGGGAAATCATGCAGGAAGTCGCCCTGGCAGGTTTACAAAGAACAGGCTTTTTTGAGAAAGCAGCTTTTTATGGTGGTACTGCCCTCAGAATATTCTACGGTTTAAACAGGTTCTCTGAAGATCTGGATTTTTCCCTGCTTGAGGTAAACCCGGACTTCTCTCTTGAGTCATATTTTGAAGGTATCATCAAGGAGTTTGAGGCTATTGGAATGAAAGTAAGCATTAGAGAGAAAAAGAAAACCAATCAAACGAACATAGACTCCGCATTTCTAAAATCTGAGACCGTTTGGAAAGAGCTGATCCTTGACGGAATTATACCACAAGCAGGGGTACAAGCTTCTCCAAGCATAAGGATTAAAATAGAAATAGATCGTGAGCCTCCTCTTGGTTTTGAAACAGAAGAGAAGCTATTATTGCGCCCCTTCTCTTTTTATGTGAAATGCTTTACGTTGCCGAACCTCTTTGCCGGGAAAATGCATGCATTGCTTTTTCGAAAGTGGAGAACGAGGGTGAAAGGCCGGGATTGGTACGATCTCGAATGGTATATCAAAAAGGGTACAATACTTGACTTGCATCACTTTCTACTTCGTGCGCGGGATACTGGTGATTGGACTGACGACACCATCACCCAAGATCAATTGATTGAATTATTAAAAGCAAAAATCGATGCTGTTTCCTTTAATAGTATCCGGGAAGATATTGTAAGGTTTATCCCAGATGCTTCTGTACTTGACATTTGGAGTCCCCAATACTTTAAAGACCTGGTCGATAAGCTAAAGACAAAGTAAGCCGTTAATTATTCCTGCAATGAAAGGCCATAAAATGAAATAGTCACATTACGTTGGGAGAAATAAATGAGGTACCAAGAAAGTCTCAAATGTAGAACAACACAGATGGCCGTGTTGGAATCTCTAATCTGAGCCACTTTTTTGAAATTGGCTCAGATTAGCAAACAGCCTTCCAGGCGATCAATTGATTCACGATTTATGAATACCGTCAGAAACCGGGATAGTAGTCTTTAAAAGCCACTACCTTCAGTGAATATTCCATTTTGACCTACTTCTCGAAACTATCGAGGTAACTCTCTGTAGTCTTCATTCTGGTATGACCCAGTGATTCCTGGATAAACTCCGTACTTAGGCCAGATTTTTTAAGGATAGTCGGGAAAGTATGCATGGCCACGTAAGTAGTCACTTTTTCTCAATGCCTGGTTTCTTCCTGATCTTGGCCATCCAGTCATTGTATATGAAAATAAGTGTAATGCTAATTATACTTCAGCTTAATAGTCACTTTCCAAATCCCTTCTTTAAGAATAGATATGTCAAATCAATAATTGAAATAGTCGCCATTGATTTCATCAACACCTGCCCTGCTACGAATGGCAGCGGGAGCCCGGCTATTTCCAGCTCCAGGAGATCCGGGAATTCAGTGTATTTGGTAGGATTGTTCAGACCGAGGTTATTCTCCACATGGAATTTTAGTAAAGAAACATAGCAATTCTCTTATACAGGTCCGCCGACAGCATCCCTCCCGCCGGAACGATTTATACATCACCCAATAAAAATCAATATAATCTGCACATTTAATCAAATATTTAACTAGATTTGCCGCCGATGTTTACAAAAAGGTGATCATCTTCACTTGAATAGGCTTATAGTCATATTCCTCCTTAGCTCAGTTGGTTAGAGCATCTGACTGTTAATCAGAGGGTCGCTGGTTCAAGTCCAGCAGGGGGAGCGAAAAGAGCCTGGTAATTTTACCAGGCTCTTTTTATTTGAAGCCGTGCAATAGCCACGAAGTATTTTCTTTAACTTCCGGATTAACAATCGTTCCATAATGGATAAATTTATAGCGGTAGAAGGTTTAGATGGCGCGGGGAAGTCAACGCAGATAGACCTGCTGACAAAATACCTCGAGTCAAAAAATGAGAAGACCAAATTTATACACTTCCCCCGGAGCAACCAGGGTGTGTTTGGAGAACTCATTGCTAAATTCCTGCGCGGCGAATTCGGCGACGTGAAAAACGTACACCCGCAGCTGGTAGCCCTGTTGTTTGCGGAAGACCGTAAAGAATTTGCGGTCACTATCAACCAATGGCTGAGCGATGGTTATTTTGTGCTGGTAGACAGGTACGTGCTGTCAAATATTGCTTTCCAGTGTGCTAAACTCCATAGTGAGGACGAAAAACAATACCTGCGCAACTGGATCAATGACTTTGAATACAACTATAATAAGATCCCCAAACCCCGTTTCTCCATTTACCTGGATGTACCGTTTTCTTTTACAGAGTCGGCACTGGCTAAAAGACGCGCAAACGAAGACAGGGAATATCTCCAGGGAAAGGATGATATCCACGAAGCAGATTTCTCCCTGCAGCTTGCTGTGAAAAAGGAATATGACGCGCTGTTAACAGCCGATAAAACCATTAACAGGATCACCTGCTATAATGAAGCCGCACAGATGCGCCCGATACAGGACATTCACGAAGAAATTATTCAGCTGGTCAATAGCCAGGTGCAGTTATAAGATCCCTATTTTCGTGTAGCCATCCCCGCTAGCATCTCCTGAAAAATATTTTCACCGGTTGTAAGTAATTACCGGTTATTTACCTGTCCTCCTATGTGAGCGCCTGCGCCAACCCGGTTCCACTGTTATGAGCGCGCAGGCTCTTCCCCTATTGCGTTATACGGCTTTATATACGACTGGCTGAGCACATTGAAAAACTGATATCTTTTTATTCCACAAAACTGAAAAACATGAAAACTCAAACGCTTTTCTACAGCACCTGCATGGCAGTGCTCTTCCTGGCATTAGTGGCTACCGGCTGTAAGAAACCGGAAATGATCAAATCTTCCGGAAATACCCTCAAAAGTACCACCTCCAACGGGGTAACAATTAACTCCGTACAACCCGTGAAATCTGAAGCACTGCTGGCTATGCAATGCTACAATAACGCATTTTATCACCAGTACGGCGCCTATGGCCCTTCGTTTAAAGCCTACTATTATTCGGATGTAAACCAAACCGGCCGGATGGATTTCTGGCGGCAGGCAGAAGCCATCGAAACACTGATTGATGCATACAACATCAACAACGATGCAGATCTCAGAAACAAGATGGTGTATCTCTACAACGGCATGCGGGACGCCTATGGCCTGCTCTGGACCTCCAACATTTACAACGATGACGTAATCTGGGGCGCATTGATGTGTATCCGCGCTTTCCAGATCACCAATGACGGCGGCATGAAAGATATGGCCAAAAACAATTTCGATATGGTGTGGAACCGCGCATGGGATACCAACCTCGGCGGCGGCCTTTGGTGGACCACCGCCAACAATACCAAAAATGCCTGCGTAAACGCGCCCGCAGCCATTTGCGCCATGTACCTCTACCAGGCTACCGGCGACGCCTCCTATAAAACCAAAGCCAAACAAATTGTCGACTGGATGGTGACCAAACTATATGTGGCCGGCACCGGCGAAGTGAAAGGCGCCATGAATGCAGCCGGCATAATTACTGAAGGAGCCCGTACCTATACACAGGGCACCTTTATCGGCGCCTGCAGCATGCTCCACAACTCCTACCCCTCCGATAACTACAAAACAATGGGAGCTAAAGCAATGGACTATACGAAAATCAGCATGTGCAATGCACAGGGCCTGCTGCCGGATGAATACGACACTGATGACTGCCAGGGCTTCAAAGCCATCTTCGCCCGCTGGGCCTGCAGGTTTGTAAAGGATCATAGTTATCAAAGCACTTACGCTGCCTGGCTTAACTACAACGCGGCGGAAGCCTGGAACTACCGCAACTCCAATGGTTTGATGTGGGGCCAGTGGTGGCACAGAACCCCGGACAACTACGTGAACTCATTTGAAACCACCTGCGGCGTCGCTATGATGAACGGCGTTTGGCTGTTTTAGTTTCCAGCTTTTGTTTTTATTGCGGGAGATAATTAATTTGTGTGAAAACAAACCCCTACCTAACGGTTATGATGAACACAAAAAGAATCGCACTGCTGTTGCTCGTAATATTTTCAGGCATCACCACACAGGCGCAATCCCTGGCGGATATCGTTAATAAAAACGTGGCGGCACTCGGTGGCCCCGAAACATTGAAAGCACTGAAAAGTCAATATGCAGAGGGCACAATGGAAATGCAGGGAATGAATTTCCCCTTCAGAAGATGGGTGTTGCAGGACAAAGCCATGCGCCTTGAATTTACAGCTATGGGTACCACCAACATCCAGGTGTTAACAGATAGAGGAGGTTGGGTGCAGTTGCCTGTAATGGGTAAAACTAATCCGGAAGACATGGACTCCGCCACCATTAAGGCGATGGGGAAACAGCTGGATCTGACCGGCGATTTTTATCGTTACAATGAGAAAGGCAATAAGCTGGAACTGCTGGCGCCCGACACGGTGAATGGAGCTAAACTGGCGAAAGTGAAAGTTACCTATACTAACGGGAACGCCACTACGTGCTTTGTAGACCCGGTAACAGGTAATGTGCTGAGAACATCCAATTCACTGGAAATTCAGGGGCAGCAGATGGACCTGGTAACAGACATCAGCAATTTCCTGAAAACGGCCGACGGCTATACTTATGGCACCGCTATCCTGCAGGACCCTGTTGGTATAAAAATCAATATCGCCAAACTGGAAAATAATGTACCGGTAGACGAAAGCATCTTTAAAAAGCCATAAAAAATTAAAAGGCTGGTCTTTTGCGGACCAGCCTTTTTTATTTTGTGAGTAACGACTCCAGCAATCTTATCTTTTTAAGATCCGGCTTTGTGGTAAATATCCCCTGACCACTAACATTCCTTACGCCACGCACAAAGCAATAGATAACGCCCCCAAACTGCTTCTCGTAATTAAAGCCAGGGATCCGGCTTTCCAGGTATTTTTTTACGGCTATTGTATAAATAAAATACTGGAGATGGTAATTGTTTTCGTTCATCGCTGCCGCTAAACCAGCCGCGTCATAGTCGGCCACACTGTTGCCCAGGTAATTCGATTTCCAGTCGAGGATGTAATACTTCCCCTGGTGTTCAAAAAACAGGTCTACTTTCCCGTTCATAATACCTTCGAGTTCCTGGCTGCTGTATTCGGAAAACCGTTTTACGCTCACACTTACCTGGTCGTCGGACAAATTATTGAGCAGGTTCGACTTAAACACCGGTACGGGGAAATCAAATTCAAATTCCGCGAGTCGCTGCTGCCGCCCTACCGATGCCAGCTGGAAGCTGGCGCCATCAATATGTATCGTGGAGTACATTACATGTTGCAGCATTTCGTTGAGCCGTTCGAGATATACTTCCCTTTGGCCGGGTACAAATTTCCGGATGGCTTCTTCCAGCCAGTGTTCCCACTTGCTGCTATCGGAGAAGTTGATGCTTTCAAAAATAAAGTGCAGCAGGTTACCGGTTTTGGCGCCCCTGCGCAGCGTGGTAAATATAAAGTTATCGTATGGGTCGGGTTGCTGGAAAGAACGTAGCCGTGGCTGGTGTTCGGGTTTTGCTGCTAACATGGTGTAGCTCATCTTCCGCCAGTTTTGCTCCTGCAAATGAAAGGACACCGGGGCCCGGTTCACGGCCAGCTGGCCTTTATTGATTTGTTGCCGGTAGCTTTCTGTGGGCGCTTCCGGCAATGCTCCCTGTAGCTGTATCAGTGAGGCATCCGGCGGTTCAGCGGCCAGTGCTTTCAGGAAAACAGACAACGAAGAATCTTTAAAGGCGTGATAACTGTTTTTAAAGAGATAACATTTATACACTGCACGGGTAATGGCTACGTATATCAGGCGGCGGTTTTCCTGTTCCTGCTGATGCTGGTAGGCTTTTAGCTGCTCTTCTGTAAGCAGGGCTTTTTGTGTGCCGAGGTAGTCGCCGGTGGCCGGATCGCGGAAGCTCACAAATTCAATTTTGGACTTCTCCACAAAATCGAGGAAGGGGGCCATCACTATTTTATATTCCAGTCCTTTACTTTTATGGATGGTGACTATGTTTACGGCGTCTTCATCGCTTTCCACGCGTTGTGCATACTCATCGCCGTCGGTGGTCATGCCATCGATGCCGCGTTTGAGCCAGGAGATGAGATCGCGCATAGAAAGGTTTTTGCGGCTCTGCACCTGGTGTACCAGTTCGGAAAGCTGGTACAGGTTGGTGATGATCCGTTCCCCGTTTTCAGTATGGCCATCGAGCAGCACCTGGCGTACGCTGAAATCTGCAATAAACTCCATGAGGGCCGTATACGCACCATCGCGCTGCCATAAGGTGCGGTATTTGCCAAACAGGTCCAGCATGGTTTCATCGTCCAGTTGCAGGATGGTATGACTGTTGTAGCCGGTAAATGACCCCAGTAATGCGCGGTTAATAGACGAACGGTCCGGCGTTTCCATTGCTTCCAGCAGGTGCAGCAGTTGCTGCGCTTCAGCGGATCTCAGCACTTTTGTCTCATCAATGGTAACTGCGGGGATGCCCAGTTTGGCGAGGGCATGTTTAATGTCCCTGCCTTCCTGCCCGGTGCGTACGAGAATACCAATGTCTGATGGTACGATGGCGCGGGCGCCTTCTTTATTTTCGATGCGGTAGTTTTTATCCAGCAGCAGCTGCGCAATTTGCGCGGCCACGCTGTTGCAGATGGTTTCTTTTTTATCGCAGGCAATCACTTCAACAGGCGCCTCCGGTGTATTGCCTTTATAGAGATAGCCTTTCCTGTTGTTATCGGGACTATGTACGGGTATATAATCAATACTGTCGTTTTCTTCAGCGAAATCAAATGTTGGGAAGCCTGGAATGGGTTCAAAGAATACGTTCATGGCCCGGATCATATTTTCCGACGAGCGGAAGTTCTGGTTCATGTCGTACACGTGTTGTACCCCGTTGCGTGCGTTGAAGTAGGTAAATATATCCGCTTTGCGCCAGGCGTAAATACTTTGCTTGGGGTCGCCGATGTAGAACAGGATGGTGTTTTGGCCGAAGGCACGATCGAATATCTCGAACTGCTCTTTATCGGTGTCCTGGAACTCATCCACGAAAACGGCCTTGTATTTAATTTGTAAAGAAGCAATGAGTTCTTCGTTGTTGTTTTTTACGAGGGCAGTATGCAGGTTGTTGATCAGGTCATCATATCCCATCATGTTGCTGCGTTCTTTGAAGGCGCGCACCTGTTCGCTGATTTCCTTAATGGCGGCGTAGTATACCTGCCGGCGGATCAGCTGTTGATGTTCCTGTAGTTGTTTGCCGATTTCATCTGCCTGGTCAATTGCAGGAAGCAGATCTGCAAAAATTTTCTCAATGTATTTGGCACTGCTCCTTTTGCTCCGGATCTTTTTTACCAGCAATTCCGGTTGGGAAATCAGTTCAGGCCATTCTTTCCGGGTATTATGATTGGTGGCGCAGGCAGCGGCAATGTGCGTACTGTTGGCTTCAATGTATGCATACAAAGTTTCGTTGGCTGTTTGTTCTTTTGCCATTAACTGCTGCAGCTCCTGCATCCATTGCTCCTGCAGGGTTTCGCTGATATCATCGGGGGTGTCTTCCCGGTAGCCCAGGAATTTTTTTCCGCTGAGATGTTCTTTGATCACATTCAGCATCTCCGTTTTCATATCCTCCTCCCAGATCTGTTCCAGTAAGGAGGCATTGAGCGTGGTTACATTCCTGCGCCAGAATTTATTCAGTTCATTTTCAATGACTGGCGTGAGATCGGGCACCATAGTGGCGCCAAACAGTTGGTTAGTTTCAAACGCAAATTCATTCAGTGTTTGCTGGCAGAAGCCATGAATGGTGAGTACGGAAGTTTCATCGAGCAGCAGGATGGCGTCGCGCAAGAGTTGCTGCACGGGGCGCGGATCATCGAAGTCGATTACGCTGAACACCAGGTCCATGATCTTCTGATCGCTGATTTCCTGTCCGCAGCTTACTTTGTATGCCTGCCGGATAAACAGCCGGATCCTTTCTTCCAGTTCAGCCACGGCAGCGCGGGTAAAGGTAACCATCAGGATTTCCTTGACAGACAGCTTCTGTTCCAGTATCAGCCGTAATACCAGTATGGCGATGGAGTATGTTTTACCGGTGCCGGCGCTGGCCTCAATGAGGTTGCTGCCTTCCAGCGGAACGGTACCTGCGTCAAACTGTTTATATATAATGTTATCGATCATTTCTCTTTATCTGGGGTTTCTAAATAAGCCGGCAGCAGGGTTGTTAGCGGCAATATCAGCAGCTCATAAATATCGAGGTAGCCCGCCAGTGCTTCTTCTTTCTCAAAAAATCCCTGCTCATATACCTGTACAAGATAAGGGTCCGGCGATTCCTGCCGTTCGATCATCCCGGATATTTTATCCCTGAACTTTTTAAGGTCCATAGAGAGCCACTCTTTTTCCGTGATCTCCAGGTCAGGATAAAAGGATATTATTTTGCTGAAGCCTGTCTTATAAACTTTTACAATTTCTGTTAGCCGCCTTAATGCTTCTTCAGGTGTTAACGGAATTGCCTGGAAGGCGTCTTCTTTTTTAGCGCCGGAAATATAGCAGAGGTCTGTTACCGCGTTTGCCGCTTTTCCCGCAAGATAACGGAGATAGGCTTCCACCAGGTATTTGCTCTCTTTCTTTGACCACGACACCTGTACCAGGGTTTGATCAAAAATCCGGAGATTTCCTTTCAGCATACTGTCATCTACCATTAATTCAACGGAAATGCGTTTTTCTTCTGCGCCTTTGGTAACAGCTTCATACAGGCTGCGCACGGGTACTACCAGTTCTTCCATTTTCTGCATGGAAACAGTGGCCATATTGCGGAGCGGTAGCTTACCTTTCTTTACCAGCGTGGTTTGCAGCGCATGCTGTTTATCGCCGGCTGCTGGTAGCAGTTCATTTTTAACAGACCATTGCTGTAGTCTGTTAAGGCTGAAGATTTCTGTTTCGCTGAGCAGCAGCTGGCTGTCGTTATACCGGATGCCCAGCACTTTGTTGTAATAAGCCCGGAAAGGATTTTTAAAGAAGCTGATCAGTTCTTCCAGGGTAATTTCTTCGAAGGTTAAGGGAGTAGTAATTTTATTTTCGTTGAGATATATTTTTTTGCCGGTGTCCTTATTGCTCAGATAGGAAAAAAGACGGTTATCTGTACCGGCATATTTCCTGCTGAAGCTTTGTAAAGGTTGCAACGTAACCAGCTCGCTGCGCACGGTTTCCGGCGCTGCTGTACCGGCTTCTATATAATCCACCAGTTCATCTACCAGCACGGATGGCGGAAGATCGGTATTATCTTTTGCATCTTTCCCGATATAGCTGATATACAGGTATTCCCTTGCGGAAAGCAGGGTTTCGAGGAACAGGTGTTTATCATTTTCTTTCACATTACGGTCGCCTTTCTGCTGGTCTTTTTCCATGAGGTTAAAGCTCGACTTATTCTCGCGGCGGGGAAATTTATTGTAGTTCAGTCCCATCAGCGCTACCACTTTGAAGGGGATACTACGCATGGGAATGAGCGAGCAGAAAGTAACGCCGCCGTTTACGAACAATCCTGCGCGGGTGCTGCCGGTAAGCGTGTCCAGGAAGCTGTGGCTAAACACTTCGAAGGTTACCTTTTCACTCATAAATTCATTCAGCGCGTTGTAGGCGGTGAGTTGTTTGATGAGGGTGTTGTAGTCTTCGTCAATATCGTCTACCGGTTCGTATACGATGTTATGCAATACTCTTTCGGTATAGGCTACCCACTCCACAATGGTGCGTGGGCGGCGCCTGTCGAGGATGGACGACATCAGCACTTCCGCAAAATGACAGAAGCGGATCACATCATGTGCGTCGCTGCCTTCGGTAATATCCAGGGGGAAGAAGCTGTCTTCCCCGAGGCCGTATTCTTCTTCCCCACTCATACAGATACCAAACATAATCCGTTGGATACCGTATTGCCAGCTTACAAAATGTGTTTCTTCCTTTTTGCTGCCATTGATGCCAAAGCGGATATTGGCGGCTTCAATGATCCGGCGGATGAGCACGGGGTCCTGGAGGTTAAAGCGTTTGCGGATATAGGAGAAGTCCAGCAGCTGCATCACTGCTTCAGATTTGAAGTTTTCCTCATTCATGGTGAGGATGGCGTGCAGGGCGTTAAAGAGATTGTCGTTATCGGTGTAGCTCTCATCCGCAATCGTATACCGGAAGGTATAAGGTGCGTTATTGAAAACGGCTTTGATATAGGGTGCATAGGCATCTATATCGCTTACCATTACCACGATGTCGCGGGGAGATAGTGCTTCTTTCCGTTGTGCAACCAGGTGTACCAGGTAGTTGTAGAGTACTTCCACTTCGCGGGCTACAGTGTAGCAGGCGTTGATGGTAATGGAGCCGTCGCTGATATCGGATGGTGTGATCAGCTGCCGGTCGGCGGTGGTGGCTGCGGCGGTGAAAATGTCGTGTTGTATTTTATGCAGGAGGCTATCCGGTTCCGGTTCCACGGTATCAATTTCTTCGTAGGCGTTAATGAAGGCATCGTATGCAAAGAAGAGGCCGAAGCTGTCCTGTATAACCCGTCCCCAGCCGGTGAGCAGGGCGTTGCCGGCTTTGGAGTCCTGGATATCTTTGAGTCCTTTCTGCCGCCAGCGGGCCAGTTGTTTTTCGTTGCGGTCGTCGAACCAGAATACAACCGGTGAAGGGTTGATGATATGAAAATGTACGTCTATAAAAGACGACAGTTCATGCAGGATTTTTACGTGGTAGGCGGTGATGATGGATAAGCCAAACAGGTGTACTACCGGCATGCGGGTTAATAGTCCTGTTTTCGGGCTGTTGCTGCGCAGGGCGTCGAGGATAAAATTTCCTACGATGGTTTTATCCGGCAGCGAGCCACCGGAGAGCTGTTTTACTTTTACCCAGAGCCAGTGCTGCCATCCGGCGGTGGCTAGTTCAGGGGTATCGGTAAAGGTCCATGCCTGGATCATTTCCGGGCGGTATACCTGGTACTGGTCAAACAGATCGGCTACTTTTTCCGCGAGGGCCATACGTTTCAGGTCACTTTCCGATTCTTCCGCGGTATAGTAGGCGGCAACTTTCGGGTATTTGGCGATGAACTCTTCCTGGCCAAGCAGTTTAAAAACCAGCCAGCTGAGGTTTTGCGGGGATAGCACTTCTGAATGCGGACCGCCCAGCACTACATATAACTGGTAGAGCAGGTCGTTGGGCTTCATGAAGCGGCAGTTGGCCGCAATGCCCAAATGGTTGGCCAGCTGGAGTTTCAGCCAGTTGTTCATCCCTTCCGTTTGGGTAATGATATAGTGAGGTTGGAACACACTGTTGCCTGCATCGCGGAGGTTTTGCGCCAGCCCGGATGATAAACTGTTCAGTGAGTTCGAAACTTTTAAAAACAATGCCATTGATCATTTCTTTGTTTGTACTCCGCCATTCCCGAAGCAGGTGATTTAATTTACTGCTGTATTCACTTCGCTGAACCTTGAGGCTATGCCGGAGGCTCTTTCCACGAAGCGTTCTGCTGCCATGAGTATTACCTCCGGCGTTCCCTGTACATACACTTTATTTTTTGCGCGGCTTACGGCGGTGTACAGCAGTTCCCTGGTGAGAATGGGTACATCGGTGGTATCCGGCAACAGTACCAGTACTTCCCCGAATTCGGAGCCCTGGCTTTTATGGATGGTCATGGCAAAGGCGGTTTCAGCCTGGGTTAAATAGCCGGGCAGTACAGCTTTTAATGCGCCGGTGCTGTCTTCAAACCAGGCCATGAGCACTCTGTTTTCATCTGCACGGATGATGCCGGTATCGCCATTAAATAAGCCATGCTCATAATAGTTACGGGTGAGGATCACCGGCCGGTTTTCATAGAATTCCGTATTGGTGGTGATCAGTTTTTTATCGGATAAATACTTTTCTATTTGTTTGTTGACGGCGTATAATCCCTGCGGTCCTTCCCTTACGGCGGTGAGTACACGTTGCGCGTTGAGGCGTTTGAGTGCGGTGGCAATATCTTTTTCTGCGATGAAAGCGGCGTAGCCGGCGATAAAGTCTTCGAACAATGGTACCGAAGCTTCCGGGTCCACGATTACCTGTTCATCTGCCGAAGGCGGAAAAAAAGAAGTAATTACCGGTACATGATTACTGATGATGGCCTTGCTGAATTTACCAATGCCTTTATCGTCGGTAAAACGGTGACTGCGCCTCAATTCCACGAGGTGTTGGAACAAAGGGTGATGGTCATCGTTTTGCTCTGCTGTAGCGGGAATATGCCTGTTTTCTTCCGGCATAAAACTATTGATCAGCTGCCGGCGGCTGGTAGTAAAGCGGTTCAGGTGTTCCTGTGCCTGGCAGAGATCTCCGAACAAGCTGCCGGCTTCCACGGAGGCCAGCTGGTCCTTGTCTCCCAGCAAAATGAGGCGGGTATCCGGATGGATGGCGTCCAGCAGCTTGGCAAACAGCGCCACATCTATCATGGAGCATTCATCGATGATGACTACATCGTAGTTGAGCGGATTATCTTTATTGTGCCTGAAGTAGGGGCTGCCGTTGATAGATTTCAGCAAACGGTGTATGGTAGCCGGTTGCAGCAGCCGGAACTTTTCAGTGATGTGCGCATCTACTTCGATGGTAGTATTG
This sequence comes from Chitinophaga sp. G7 BAM 1005, assembly GCF_057126945.1. Lineage (NCBI taxonomy): Bacteria > Pseudomonadati > Bacteroidota > Chitinophagia > Chitinophagales > Chitinophagaceae > Chitinophaga > Chitinophaga sp. G7 BAM 1005. The sequence goes on from NZ_CP181478.1 coordinate 7,183,965, forward strand.
CGCAGGCTTTCCGCCATGCGGGCGGCGGCTTTACCGGTAGGCGCTGCCAGCGCCACTTTCAGCGCCGGATCGGTGGCAAACAGGATCGCCAGTATTTTGGCTACAGTGGTGGTTTTTCCGGTTCCCGGGCCACCGGTGATGATAGTGAAATTGTTCAACACCCCGGTGATGGCGGCTGCCAGCTGCCAGTCGGCCGGATCGTTATGATCGCCGCGGAACAGTTTACTGATCAGTGGTTGCTGTTGTTGCAGCAGGGCAATCCTTTCGGGCAGGTGTGTTTTTTCCTTTACCAGGAAATCGCGGATACGTTGGAGGAATGCTGTTTCATACCGGAAATAGCGTTGCAGGTACAGCCGGTTCTGGTAAATCACAAAGGGTTGTTTATCGTTGCCTTGTGTACCTACCAATGGAATGCTTTCCAGGAGCTGATTGCTGGTTTCTATTTTTTGATAAGATTCCGGGAGATTTTCTTTTTCTGCGGTTATTTTATCGAGATGAATACAGATGTGTCCTTCGCTACCTTTCTTTGATAACAGATAAGCATACGGTTTCAGCGCCGGTATATCAAAATACTCGGCAAATTGCTGGTGTACATCATTTAAAGTGGGTATGTTTCGCATTGTTATCCGGACACTTGAAAAGATTAAAGTACAACTTTTTCTGCTTCCCCTGAAACGCTATATATTGTGGGGATTCTAAACCTATATTCTATACTCTATGAACAAGAAATTGCTAACCCTTAGCACCATTTTTTTATTTGTTTGTTTACATGTCAGCGCTCAGGAAGATCTCTGGAGAAAACCAGGTCAGTTGAAAGCAAATATTTCCCTGGTGGGAGCTAATGCAAATTACGAATTGCGGTTGTTAAAATATGCCACCCTTAACCTGGAGGCGGGAATTGAGATGGGCGTTTCTTATTCCAACAGCAGTTATTGGGGAGAAGAATGGGAGTTTGCACTTTACCCGGTTTTTTCTGCGGAGTTCAGGCAGTACTATGGTATTGCCCGGCGGGCTGCGCGGAATAAGAGGATAGATAATAATGCCGGGAACTTTTTCAGTTTCACGGGCGGATACCAGGGGCGTCCTATCACTGCAACGGACAATTATTATTCCGGTACGGCGGTTTTTACGCCGGCGTGGGGAATGCAGCGCAGCTGGGGCCGTCATTTTAGTTTTGAAAGCCGCTTTGGGGTTTCTTTTGTGCCGGGCGATGTTGACGATAATACGGTGTATCCCAGTGTACGCGTCAGCATTGGATATGTGATCCTGTAATGGGCGTGTTTTTGTAAATTAGCTGCTTAAACAGTGAGATATGTCATCCAGGATAGTTAAGCAGGTAATAGTGATGCGCAAGGATCTGAATATGCGCAAAGGAAAAATGATTGCACAGGGCGCCCATGCTTCGATTGCTTTTTTAACGCGACATGCCACTATCGATGGGCATACGTTGCAAACCAATATCAGGAATCCGGAAGAGGTTTCGGAGTGGATGACGAAGGGGTTTACAAAGATTTGTTTGTCGGTAGATTCTGAAGAAGACCTGGAGAGAGTGTACCAGCAGGCGGTGGAGAATGGACTGAATGCCACGTTGATCACCGATTCGGGGTTAACAGAATTTGGTGGTGTGCCCACCAAAACCTGTTGTGCCATCGGGCCTAATTCAAACGAGGAGATAGACCGGATCACTAAGGATCTGAAGTTGCTTTAGTCTTCCTCTCCTACCACATCTGTTTCTACTACTCTGCCTACTTGTCCATCTTCCAAGCGTACTTTGATACCGCGGGAATGATAAGCGGCAGAGGTGAGCAGATCCTTTACAATGCCATAGGTTTTTTTACCGCTGCGTTGATCTTTTTTCAGGATGATAGCCACTTCCAGGCCAGGGTAGATATCTTTTCTATATTGTCCGTCCATAACTGCAAAGCTACAGATTTTCTAAAAAAGGTGGATCATACCATGACCCACCTTTTTTATTTAGAGATGAAGATTTGCCGCAGCTGATCTATCAGTACACCGTTTCCGCTGACGCTGATGCTGTTGATCTTTTCCGCGATTTTTTCCACATACTCCATTTCCTTCAGTTTAAACAGCATGGGATTGTCTTCCATCAGCTTGGCGGTATTCAGCAAGCTCCTGGTGCTGGCAGTTTCTTCCCTTCGCATGATGATATTGGCCTGTGCTTTTTTTTCGGCTACCAGTACCTGGTTCATGATGTCTTTCACATCACCTGGCAGGATGATATCCCGGATAGCGAAGCTGGTCACGTTAATGCCGAGAACTTCCGCCCTTGTGCTTACTGCTTTCAGTATAGCCGGCGCGAGGGTATCTTTCTTTTCCAGCAATTCATCGAAGTTCAGGGCTGCGATATATTCCCGCAAGGCCAGCTGGAACAGTACATACAGCTGCCGTTCGTATTCCTTGTTTTGCAACAGGGCTTTATTGATATCTGTTACCCGGTACTGTGCCCATGCGTTGATTCGCAGTGCTGCTTTGTCTTTAGTCAGAATTTCCTGGCCATTTACTTCCACCTGCAACTGGCGGGTATCTATTTTACTAACGGTGATGGTGATGTTATTCTTCCACCTGAAGTAAACGCCGGTGTACAGGGTCATGGCATACTTACCGTCTACCAGCATGATGGCCTGTTCGTGGTTTTCCACGCTGAAAGACCTTACGTAAGGCGCTACCAGCCGGTGGCATAGGGTGGACCGGTCAATATTTTCAGTGATCGCTATTTTTGCGATATCTGCGCGAACAAATTTATTGTCGATGATATTTTTCCAGAAGGCGTATCTGCCGGCGGTCAATACCTGCTTCAGCAATCCATTTTCGTAGTGCAGCACAATTTCAGTTTCTTTTACCTCCACTACCTGCAATGCGTTGGCTACGTCTGCATCCTGCAGGAGGATGTTCAGTTCTACCGGAGCGATGAATGGCTTGTTGATATCGAAGATGGTTACATCTTCGTTGATCAGCCAGTGGCGGCCTACCTGCAGCATTCGCTGGTAAACGCCGTTTTTAAAAGTCAGGCCTCTTTCGTAGGCGTTGATGGTTACTCTTTTCATTTTCTTTCATTTTGGGGGTGTTGATAAAAAAGCCAGTGCTGTTGTCCGGATGATGAACACGGAAACCAAGTATTAATCAGTGCTTATTCATCAGTTAGGGCGGAAGTGCTAAGTGATGATAAGGGGCTGATGTAGTCCTTGTTTGCAGGTGGTGACCAGCCTGCCGGTATCATCCTTTTGATGACGTGGCGGGGCGGTGAGCCCTGGCTTTGTTTGTTGTTGTAAAGGATTTTCAGTCCTTCTGATTTAATCGTCTATTGCTCTACCAATGAGCTATCGTTTTTCAAGAACGAAAAGGATTCGAACCTTTTACCCATAGATTAGGAATAGTGTTTTGCAGCAACAGCATACAGTTCGTTATTACGGCTGCACTGCGGAGTAGTATGATACTCCTGCCTGGTTTGCTGTGAATGATAGCTATTCCCGTCTTCCTTTTAAGGAAGCTTTTTAGCAAATGCTTTTCATTTGCCTGGTGGATGAAGCAGGAGTCGAACCTGCACGGGCGGTGCTTCAAACCGCTGCTCTACCATTGGAGCTATTCATCCGTTTTGTGTGAGTAGCAGGATTCGAACCTGCTAAGCCTGTTAAGGCGATGGTTTTACAGACCATTGCGACGCTCCCGCTTCGCCGTACTCACTTCGGGGTTTACGGTTTTTGGGATTATGATGGGTGCAGGCGGGGTTCGAACCCTGATCTCCCGGTTCACAGCCGGGTGTTCTGCCTTTGAACTACAAGCACCGTATTTTAGTAAGCACAAAAAAACCGGGCGTTCAGGACGACCGGTTTCTACGTATATACATAAGCGTTACTTATGTTCGTCGACACCGGTGTCGTTGATGAAATATTTCATAGCGATAGCAAACCGATAACAGTGGTTTGTTATAATCGCTACTAAATTGTATGTTATGAATATGCATTTGCATGCGTATTTTTAGTTTTAAGTACAAATAAAAAGCCCCGCAATCTCTTGCGGGGCCTGTGTTATATCGAATTTGTTATTTCAACTTATTCTTCGGCATAACATGCCCCGCCACTGGTATAGCCTGGTATCAGACTAAACTGGTGTTTTGATTGTATGTTAAAAATTGAGCGGTACATGTTGATTGTTTTTTTGTTGATGCAAAGGTGGGGATATTTTTTTAATATCTCCAAATAAATTTAAAAATATTTTTGGGGCTGGACAAATGAAACGAATTTTCTGAGCAGGCGAATTCGTTTATGCGTGTACTTTATTTCATGTTAAAATGGTTTTTATTAATGAAATGTAAATACCTGGCGTATTAACAAATGTTTCGGACTACTAACTTTCTCAAATGTTTGTTAATGATGATTAACAAATGAAGATCATGTATACTTACGAAACCCTTTATTGTATTATGGTTCACTGTTTTGATAATAAAAAATGCGGTTTGATTTTTAGAATTAAATTTTTCCGTTAAGATTTCGGGTTTAGTGATGAATAGTTTTTTTCTTTGAGGAATTAATTTAAAATCCATGAATTCTATTTGTATCAATCAACATCAGTTTTATATAAACGGAAGGCATATACGAACACGTCTGCTTCCGGAATTATGTGGATATTTTTTAACTTATTTATTCCTATAACCCAAGTGATTTTAATTATGAAAAGTCGGATTTTACATGCTGAAGATGACGCCATTTTTTCTGGTATTGTAAGAAAAATACTCCATCAGCAAGGTTTCGAGGTTTATAGCGCGTTTGATGGAGAACATGCATGGCTGCTATTTAATGAAATGTCGTTTCATTCCTGTTTGTTGGATATTATGATGCCCCGCCTGAATGGGATAGATCTTGGAGAACGCATTCGTAGTAAGGATAAGTACATCCCTATTTTTTATTTATCCGGGGAAGATGTTACGCTGGTATCGGCAGAAGTATTTGGCAGAGGGGGTGCAAATGGTTATTTCCCTAAAACTTTCAACTTGCGTGAATTGACGGGTAGATTGCAAGCGTCTCTTACCTATACAAATAATTATATCTTATGAAAGGAACTATGGGAGTACCTTATTATTCTGCCGAAAATAATGAGTTTTATGGCTTCCACGGAAGGCCAAGAAAAGTTGAACTGAGAGTTAAGAAAGTATACAGATGCTTATATGATAACAGCAACGAACTAACAAGCATGGAAACGATCATGGATACTATTTTTGGAAAAGATAATCACGATATTAAACAATTATATGTATATATATCCAGACTCAAGCGAATTATCAAAGATCACCCAGGTTCAAGCATCCACAATGTTCGTAGTAAAGGATATAAATTAATTATGCCGTAACTTCCCAGGTGTATTTTCTTTGCCTGTTTATCCCGGTACCTGGGTAATAAAAAGTATTATTTTTTGTGCTGTTGGTATGTTTTCCTAACCAGATATTTTATTATATTCGTTACTGTTTAGTAAACCCAAAGTACAACCGTTAACCATATTTATTTACTACAAAATTATTAACCATGAAACTCCACAGAACATTGCATCATCCTGATGGTGGGCGTTCATTAGCTGAATATGAAATAAGAGACAATAATGTTTTTACCACTATCCACCACGCAGGCGGATCCCGTTCACTACCCTGGTATGAGGTGAGAGAGGATAAGCTGTATCCCACTATTCACCATCCGCAAGGCTGGAGCTCCTTTCCCTGGTTTGAAATTAATGGTACCAGTATCCGGCCATCTGTTCACCACCCAAAAGGTTGTGACGGGTTGCCGTGGTATAAGATTGTGTAACCTCTGAAGAAAGTGGGTTTATAGAACTGGCCTGGCAGGGATGCCGGGCTTTTTTGTGGAGAGGATGGGGATTAAAAGCAAGCCCGGGAATTCCGGACTTGCTGCCTGGTTATTTATTGCACCTCGGCTACTTTCTCCGTGTAATTCTTCACCGTATCAATCAAATGGTCCGCATGCAGAAAAATGTCATCCAGAGATGTAAGCTCTTTTTTGATTTCTGTTTTATCGCTTTTGAAGAGTCCTATTTGTTTCTTGTTATTATTAAGGTAGAGCCGGCATATCGGTTTCCTGTTGTTATCGTCATATAGTACAGCAAAGTAAGATTGAGCATCTCTGCAATTGATTTTTATTATGGGTACCGTTTTGCGTAGTATAGATTTTACAATATTATATCCGTCCAGTTCTTCCTGGGTTGTTACTATTTTTGCTTCGGATTCCATCACCGGCTCTGTCAATTCTGGTTTGTTTTGCTCAATTTCTTCCGTTTTAAGCGCTGTTTTCAATCTTTCTGTGATGAGATCATTAATGTAAATCTGAAATGCTTTTTTTGTCAGTTGAGAAAATTGGTCCATTACCTTTTGCGTCAGAATTCCATTAGTGTATACGTGTTTGGCAAAATGCCTTACGAAGTCAGGCCCTGGGCTATTGATTTCATTACCAATCATACTTTTGATTTGGTTTAGATATTTTAGTTCGCTGGCGGTAGATACAATAGTTTCTGTATCGAAATAATTTTTGTGGAACTTTTTCAGTTCTTCTATTTGGTTGTCCCTGATATCATTTAAATCAAATATAAAGAATGGTTTCTCATCCATTTTGTTAGGCTCATCCAGGTCGGTATAGAACCGGGATTCAAAGCCGTTAGTCAGAATAGAGAATTTCGCTTTTGTAGTATGAAAATATCTGAATAATTGGGAGTTGTGAGGGTCCAGATTAGAGGACCAATGCTTACATTCAATTAAAATGAGCGGCTGTCCGTCTTTCATGATGGCATAATCAACTTTCTCCCCTTTTTTTATTCCCAGATCTGCTACAAACTCAGGAACTACTTCCAATGGGTTAAATACATCGTAGCCTAGTGCCTGAAGAAATGGCATTACAAAGGAATGTTTAGTAGCTTCTTCAGTTTGAACGAGTTCTTTGTGTTTGAGGATTCTTTCAGCGAGTTGCTTGAGGAGGTCTTTAAAATCCATAAATAAAATGTTTGTGATGGAGTAATTAGTTTAGGGAATTAACTGTCCCCGGGAGGAAACAGCGTATCAAGTTAGGAAAGATTTGGGGAATTAGTTCTGTTCGTTGGTAAAATGAATGAAAATAGATAGGTCCGTTCTTCAAGAAGCCAGAAGTGGCCTTATGTTGTTAAATCCCGATGATCCAATCACTCTTTCCGAAGTCCTCATTAAGAAATTTGTATTAATATATTGGGCGAAGTGAATGGGGTTAAAAATTTGGTATTTAAATAGTTAAGAGATGTATCAATCGCGCTCTTAAGCTAGTCTTCCTAATAATGCAGCTATACTCCTTGCATACTTCTCCGGTACTTCTCGCATACTTCTCCGGTACTTAGGAGTCGTCTATGTGTCGTATTCCCTATACAGTTCCCATACAGTTCCTATACAGTCCTCATACACTTACCATACACTCACTATACACTCACTATACACTTCCCATACACTCACAATACACTTCCAATACACTCCCCATACACTTCCTATACACTTAGAACCGCTTGCGCCCGCTATTTTCAGTTGGTCAGTTCAAATTACAGTTTTCACAAATAAGCATTGACCCCGGCACCTGAATCTCTTTATCTGCGCCAGATCCTGATGTTTGCAAGCTTGCTGCATACCCCTATACAGCCAACTTTGGGGCCAATGCTGCTCATTTGAGATGGAATTGATATCAAAGTGATATTATCAGTGCTTCGTTACTATTTGCGGCCTTTAGTAGGCTTAAAAGGTAATTGGCATCCAGTAACCTTAGTAGCTCGTTGTAAAGTAGAAGCAAATCCGCCCTGTGCTGGGCATTTTCATATTGGGTATCCTCAGCTGCGAGCGTTTCCGAAAGCCAGAGCCATAGTGTTTGTCGCGCGGCAGCCGGAGGGAACAGTTCGCAAAAGCGGTTAATGGCGAGCATGGGATCAGTAGATTCCGTCTCGGATAAGTGTGTGAAATGAAAAAAGGATGGAGAGGTTTGCATAACAATAGATTTTTGATTAGTACAAATTTATATAAAAATATCAATATTAGGGATATTATAATCAGTTAAATGGATATAAATATGTTATTAAGGGATATTTTTTAGAATCATAATGAGAATTATTCTGCCTAAATTGATGATAAATATGCTTTTAAAGCTTTTTTATGAGTGTTAAAGTATTCAATAGAATAAAGGCAGTACTGGCTGAGAAAGGAAAAGCAAACAAATGGTTAGCTGAAGCCATTGACGTTAATGTAAATACAGTTTCTAAATGGTGTACTAATAAAATACAGCCTTCTGTAGAAACTTTGTTTGAGATTGCAGAGGCATTGGACGTTGAGGCAAGGGAATTGCTTGTACTTAGAAAAGCCAAATAATCTACTACCCTTCATTAAATGTTACATAAAGAAAGTCTTAACCTCTTCCGTCAACGAATCCCCATTGGCGCCCGTCATCGCCTTAACCTGCTTAACCAAACAAACGGAAATGTAGAACAAGCGAGGCTGCTATTTGAAGCAGAAATGATTCAAATCATTACTAATAAAACTGCTGTTTCATCAGACATAGCCAGGAAGCATTTGACAATCCATAATTATGACATCGCCCAAACCATTGCCAGCATTGATGAAGAACGCTTTACCTTATCTCAGCGTAGCTTAAGAAAAACAAAGAATAATAAAGAAGAAGCCTTAACACTCATCGTACAAAGCATTGAGTCCACGGAGAATATTCAGCGTAAATTCTGGTTGCCTTTAGAAGAGCTGGGACATTTGCCTCCTCCCGTATATTGCTTGTTAGTATTGCATGATTTTTTAAGTTATGAAGATTGGGAAAGCTTCAGCAGCGCTGTTTACTTCCATTCAGATTTAGTTGCTTCGCAGCTGGAAACGATGCTCAACTTGCCGCAGGTTGCTTGTCATTTGCGCGCTGCCGAGAAACGTAGTGATGAAATTTATCAACAATACAAAAGAAGAACGGAGTTTGGAATTGAGTCGATAATTGCGAATAAGCTGGCCGCTGATGCTGAGTTTTCTGAGCATGAGGCAGGGTTTGTGGTAGGAAGATCGGTGATTTGATTGTTGATAGGTTGTATAATCTGGTGGTGGATAATGTGGGGTTGCTTCCTTGAGCCAAATTAGGTTACAGTGAGGTATTGCTAAAATTACAATAACTCACTGGCTTCATTTTTTTTAGGGAGTGTTAAGATAACTGTGTAAAGGCCAAAGATAATATGTAGAGGCTGCTGTAGCAGCTTACAGTAGTCTCTAATTAAAATCTTACCTTTAAACTAATCAGTTATCTTATGGACAAGCTACAGCAGGCCATTGAAGAAGAACTGGCCAACCGTTTAAAAAGCGGCAAAATTAAATCCAGTAAAGATCTCTCCGATCTTTTCCATGAAATGTACCGCCTGGGCATCCAGGAGATGCTTAAAGCCGAAATGGACGAACATCTTGGTTATGAAAAACATGCTCCTGAAGGAGTCGAGCACGTCAACAGCCGAAATGGTTACGGCAAGAAAAAAGTCAAGTCCAATCTGGGTGAAATTCCCTTAGAAGTTCCAAGAGACAGAGATGGCAGCTTTGAACCTCAGTTAGTACCGAAGCGAAGTCGGGTAATGGCTGAAATAGAAGATAATGTCTTGAGTTTATATACTCATGGTATGACAGTTCGTGATATTGAAAGTCACGTTCGGCAGCTATATGGAGTAGAAATGAGTGAGGCAACTATCTCTCACATCACAGACCGGGCAATCGATCATATTGAGCAATGGAAGAACAGAAGGCTGGAACGGGTGTATATGATTGTCTGGATGGACGCAATAATATTCAAGGTACGTCAGGATGGCAAGGTGATAGATAAGGCCGTTCAGATAGCTATAGGACTTAACAACAGTGGTTATAAAGAGGTGCTGGGGATGTGGATTTGCCAGAATGAAAGTGCTGCTTTCTGGATGAATGTATTGACTAATCTGAAGGCCCGTGGAGTTGAAGATATTTTGATCACCAGTACTGATAATCTAAAGGGTTTTGTGGAAGCGATTAAATCTGTGTACCCTCAGACAAAAACTCAAATCTGCATAGTTCATCAATTAAGAAACTCATTAAAATTTGTTGTTTGGAAAGACAAGAAGGACGCTGCCATTGCTTTACGCCAGATATACAGTGCTCCCGATGCTGATATAGCAATTCGCTCAAGGCAATGATCTTCCGGTTTCTGCGATCAATACTCCCTCTATCCGGAGAAAAATAAAGATCGAGTGCAAGTATAATTTCATCCCTATGCCACTTTGGATTGCTTTTCATAGTACAACGATGTATGGACGCTCAAAATCACGATGGGTAAAGCTTGTCTTGAAATGATATTTATAATATCAATATGATATACAAATATAAATATAGAATCCTTAATCCCCCCTTTGCTAATCCCCCCTTTTCTCCCTATTTTTACCATAATGTCCACGCACCATCCAAAACAATCTCACCTCCAACTGAAGTCATTATTTGACCTGCTATACCTGCGCCTTTGCCGATTTGCCGATCTTTTGATCGCGGATTCCGCTATGGCAGAGGATATCGTTCAAAAAGTGTTCGTAAATTATGAATGTGAAGATGATGATTTCCCGGCCATCAAAATGTTCCTGTATAAAGAGGTGTTAAACGCCTGCCATGAGCACAAAGCGACCGTAAAAACTGCTTTTCTCAGGGCGGAAGTAGGTGGGGAAATAAACCGGGCGATTGCCGCACTGCCGGAGGGATGCGGTAAAGTTTTCAAGCTTAGCTATGTAGAAGAACTGAAAAATGAAGAGATTGCTGCACAGATGTCGATGCCGGTGAGCTGGGTGAAAACGCAGAAAGTAAGGGCACAGGAGTTATTGCATTGGCAACTGAAACCGGAAACTTTTCTCGTATTAAACTTCTTCCTATCCATTGCGGAGTAATCTGGAATCATATTACCACCGGTCCCGGTTAATAGTAAAGTATTGGGAAAACACGCTTTCAGCAGAAGAAAGCGAAGAGCTGGAGGCATGGATAGATGCCAGTGAAGAGAACCGGTTGTTGTTTGCGGAGTTGAGCAAGGAAGTTACTTTGAAAGAAGAGTTGAAACAGATGGGTAAGTATCATCCGCAGCAGGCATGGAAAAAAGTAACAGCAGGAAGAAAGGAAAAGAGGCAGGTTCCGTGGGCAGGAGTTATTGCTACGCTGATTATGTTGTTGCTGGCAATTACTTTAAAGTGGTGTTATCTCCGCGAGGCGCCGCCTGCAGATAAAAAAATAGACAATAGGGGTATCAGCCGTTGAGCTGCGTCCTCTAGTGAAAGAGGGATTTCCTCTTCTTTCCGCCATAGGTTTTTATAGAGCGTCTCCTTCCGGGGGCGCTTTATTTGTATCCGGCAGCCTGTAGTTCAAATAATTCGGCGTAGCGTCCTTTGCGGGCCAGCAGTTCCTCATGGCTCCCGATTTCAACCAACGTGCCCCGTTCCAGCACCAAGATGCGGTTGGCCATGCGTACCGTGGAAAACCGGTGGGATATTAATACGGCGGTTTTATCACGGGTAAGATCGGCAAAGCGGAGAAATACGTTGTATTCTGCCCGGGCGTCGAGGGCGGAGGTGGGCTCGTCCAGTATGAGGAGTTGGGCGTCTTTCATGTAGGCCCGTGCCAGCGCTATCTTTTGCCATTCGCCACCGGACAGTTCTATGCCCTGGTTAAAGCGGCGACCGAGCATCTGATCGTAGCCGAGCGGCATCTTTTCTATAAGCGGGGAAGCAAGACTTTGCCTGGCCGCATCCTCAATCATAGGGAGGTTGCTGCTTTGGGCGATGTTTCCCACGGCGATGTTTTGGGAAACGGTCATCTGGTAACGTTGGTAGTCCTGGAATATAACGCCTACCTGCGTACGTAATTCTTTAAGATCGTATTCGCGGAGATCTAAGCCATCCAGCAGGATGCGCCCCTCTACCGGATCGTAGAGGCGGGATAGCAGTTTCACCAGGGTGGTTTTGCCGGCGCCGTTCTCCCCTACCAGCGCTAATTTCTCGCCCGGATGAAGGGTGAAGTTGAGGTGCCGGATGGCCCATTTGTCGGAGTTGATATATTTAAAGCCTACATCTTCAAAAGTAAATCCCTGTTGAATAGGACGCGGAAACGCCCGGGGATGAAGCACCGGAACCATTTTAGGCTGTATCTCAAAATATTCAAACAGGTCGCGGAGGTAAAGGGCGCCCTGTGTAACACTGGAAAACCGGATAAGGATCCCCTGGAAGGTAGTACGCAATTGCCTGAAAGACCCCGCCAGGAAAGCCAGGTCGCCAATGCTGAGATGGCCCCGGATTGTTTGCAGGATAATGATCACATAGGCGGCGTAATACCCGGCTGCACCTACTATTGCGAAAACGGTTCCCCAGATGGAATCCCTGATCTGTAATACTTTTTTATCGGTATAAAATTTATTGGAGATGGACTTGAAGCGGTTGATCAGGAAATTGGAAAGATCAAACACCTTTACTTCTTTGGCAGTTTCGTCGCTGGCGCCGAGATAGCGGATATAATCCAGCTCACGCCGGTCGGAGGTTTGGCCCCAGGCCAGTTTATAATACAGGTCGTTGAAGTGCGATTCATTCAGGAAGGCCGGAATTACAGCCAGCAGTAATAATAATATGAGCCAGGGGTTGAAGAATACCAGTCCTGCCGCCAGGAAAACAATCGTGATGATGTCCTGTACCTGGCTCAGTACTTGTGCCAGCAGCACGGTTCTGCCGGAGGTTTGCTGCCGGGCGCGTTCCAGTTTATCATAAAATTCGGCATCTTCAAATTGGTCGAGGTCCAGTTTGGCGGCATGTTCCATGATCTTCACGGAGGTATGGTTGGCGAAGAGGTCGCCCAAAAGGCCATCCAGCAGTGAAATAGCCCGACTAAGCGCATCGGATACTATCGCCAGTCCAAATTCCAGCGCTACCAGTTGCCACAGCCAGGTAGTGGAGTGCCCCGGATCTTTGGTAAGATGTACCACCTGGTCGATGATCAGCTTACCCACATATAACAACGATAACGGCATGGCCGATTGAGCCACCCTGAGAATAGTATTTCCTATAGCGAGCCCCGGACTGGTTTGCCATACCATCCTGAAAAATGCCGGTAGATTGCGGAGGGCCGCCAGCCGCTCTTTAAAGGTTAATTTTTCGTCTTTCCCCGGGCGTTTTTTCCGGGGAGTTGCCATTGCACTCATAGAAGTAATTTACGAAAATTGCTTCTCCAAACATAAGCGCATTATCTAAAAGGATTTGTTTAAATTTGAGTTCGTGTGAATAAACCCAGGATGCTATGTTATTACTGATCGTTTCCTTACTGATCGTTTGTTGTGTGATTATTGCCGGCGTTGTATACGCTGTAAATGAACAATCCAAACAATGGGCGGCTTCAGAAAATTAATACTGCGCTTTGATTGCAGTAACATTTCTTTGTAAATACCGGATATCCAGGCCGAATAAATAAAAACTACAATAGAGGGATACCCCCTCCAGGTGCGTTATACCTGCGTACTATAGCTTTTATTTAATTAGCAATTATGGATATGCGTGAAAAAAGGAATGTGCTGACTTACCTGGCAGAAAAGGAATGGCTGATCATGAGTTTATGGTTTGGCCTGTCCTTTATTGGGGCCATCATGGAAATTTCCCGGAATAATTTTAATAACTATCGCATATTCAGAGACGTATTCTTTCACGTCATTCACCAGCAGCCTTTATATATCCCCTACCCGGCCGATTACTACGATGTAAATCTTTATGGCCCGGTATTCAGCATCGTGATTGCTCCTTTTGCAGGTTTGGAGATCCGCCTGGGAGCCATGTTGTGGTCGCTCACCGGTTCGGCAGTATTATTTTACGCTATCCGGCAGTTACCGCTTTTACGCCAGCAACAGAATATTATCCTGCTGTTGTGTTCAATGGAGCTGATGGGGGCCAGCAGCTGGTTCCAGATGAACCAGTTCATCGGCGCTTTCATTATCCTCACGTTTACCAATACTATTAAGGGGAAGGAATTTTGGGCCGCTTTCTTTATTGTATTGGGAACGCTTACAAAGTTTTACGGCATCGTAGGACTTGCATTCTTCTTCTTCAGTCCTAATCCCAAAAGATTTATCGGGTACCTGTTTTTATGGGGCGCAGTGATGTTTGCATTACCCATGATAATATCTTCTCCCCAATATATTATCCAATGTTACTTTGATTGGTATGCTGCGCTGGTACACAAAAACGAACTGAATGAAGGCGCGAATATCCTGTTCCAGGATATATCTGCCGGAGGCTTTATAAAACGGGTATTTCATTTGCCGGGCATGAGTAATAACGTAGTGCTCATTCCTGCGGTAGTACTCTTCTTTTTACAATATACCCGGTTAAAAGATCGCTATAACTTGCGTTATCGCTTCTATATTCTCTGCTCTACACTGATATTCCCGGTGCTTTTCAGCACCAGTTCTGAGTCGCCCACCTACATCATCGCTATACCGGCGGTGTGTATCTGGTATGTACTGCAGCCATCCACAAGACGGAATAACATATTTATGTTTTTTGTCATTTTCCTGATCAGTTTTTCCCACTCGGATATCCTTACTCCCTGGGTAAGGAAAAATATAGCGATGCCATATGCCGTGAAAGCCTTGCCCTGCCTGGTATTATGGCTGGTGATCGTTTATCAGATCTACACCCGGAAATATTTGTTAGAAAAAGATGTTTCCCCGGCGTCAGTCAAGGACCTGGAGCCCGCTCCTGTATTGTGAAAAAATTAACTGAAAAAGTAATAATCCGGGCGTAAATTGCCGCATTATTAAAGGTTTTTGATTATGAACACGGGAATCAAGATAGGTAGTGCATTTGCGTTATCTGCGATGCTGTTTCACGGCATTCAAACAAGTGCACAGAAGAAGTCGGCGCCATTGCCAGGCTTTGTTGAAAGTAAATCAGTTGCTTCAGTAGATCCTTATATCGGCTCCGGCGGCCACGGTCACGTATTTGTTGGCGCCAGCGTTCCTTACGGCGCAGTACAAACAGGACCTACCAATATTGTAAAAGGTTGGGATTGGTGCTCCGGTTATCACTATTCAGACAGCGTATTAATAGGCTTCTCGCAGATGCACCTCAGCGGAACAGGTATCGGCGACCTGGGAGATGTACTCATTATGCCCTACACCGGTAAAGTAAGAACCAACCGCGGCACACAGGAAGATCCCACTTCAGGATATGGCTCCCACTATTCTCATGACCGCGAAACCGCGCGTCCGGGCTACTACGCCGTTCAGCTGGACGACTACAATATCAAAGCAGAATTAACCGCTTCAGAAAGAGTGGCTTTTCATAAGTACACCTTCCCGAAAAATCAACCTGCCAATATCATCATCGACCTGAAAGAAGGTATCGGCTGGGATGCACCAGTAGAAACATTTATCCGCCAGGTAGATGAATATACCCTCGAAGGATACCGCTACTCCAAAGGATGGGCGGTAGATCAACGCCTCTGGTTTGCCATTAAATCAAATGTGCCGGTGAAACAATTCCAGGTATTTGATGGAGATAATAAACAAACCGGTAAAGAAGTAAAATCGAAAGAAGCCAAAGGCGTTATCGTATTTGATAAATCGCCCGGACAGGTAATGCTGAAAGTAGGCATCTCCCCTGTAAGCAGTGAAAACGCACTGGCTAATATCAAGGCGGAAATACCAGGATGGGACTTTACCAAAACCATCAACAACGCCAACGCTAAATGGGACAAGGAACTGGCCAAAGTAAGCATTGAAACAAAAGACGAGGCCGCTCGCCGCGTATTTTATACCGCCATGTATCACACCATGATTGATCCGGCTTTGTTCAACGATCATGATGGCAGCTACCGTGGCACCGATAAAAAAGTATATGCCAACCCCGGCTTCGATAACTATTCCGTATTTTCTCTCTGGGATATCTATCGCTCCTGCGCTCCGCTCGCTACCATCCTGCATCCTGAAAAGGTGAACAGCTTCGTGAACTCGATGCTCACCATCCACAAACAACAGGGCAAATTGCCGGTATGGCCGCTCATGGGTAATGAAACCAACTGTATGGTGGGCTACCACGCAGTACCTCCTATTGTGGATGCTTACCTGAAAGGATTTAAAGGATTCAATGCAGAAGAGGCTTTTGAAGCGATGAAAGTTACCGCCAACCGCGACGACCTGGGCCTGAAATACGTAAAAGAATTAGGCTACATCCCGGCAGATAAAGAATATGAATCCGTTTCCAAAGCAATGGAATACGCCATCGATGACTGGTGCATTGCGGCTATGGCAAAGAAGTTAGGCAAAACAGCCGACTTCGAATACTACAAAAAACGCGCGGCTTACTACCGCAATTATTTTGACAGCACCATCCGCTTTGTACGTCCGCGTATGAGCGATGGCAGCTTCAAAACACCATATGATCCGTTTAACTCCGTTCATGAAAAAGGCGATTTCACCGAAGGCAACGGCTGGCAATACACCTGGCTGGTGCCACAGGATGTGGAAGGACTGATCCAACTCATGGGGGGCGACGATGCCTTCACCAGCAAACTCGACAGCCTCTTTACGGCTAAAGGCGATATGGGCGCAGAAGCATCTAATGATATTTCCGGCCTCATAGGCATGTATGCGCATGGTAATGAGCCAAGTCACCATGTTACCTATATGTACGCTTTCTCCGGTTACCAATGGAAAACTGCTGAAAAAGTAAGACAGGTAATGAAAGACTTTTACTTCGATCAGCCGGAAGGGCTTGCCGGTAATGAAGATTGCGGCGCGATGTCATCCTGGTACGTATTCTCCTCGCTGGGTTTCTATCCTGAAAACTCCGCCAGTGGCGTATATGTATTAGGCAGCCCGCTGTTCGACAAAGCATCTATTAAAGTAGGCGCCAATAAAACTTTCATTGTACAGGCGATCGATAATAGTGCAGAGAATATTTATATCCAAAGCGTTACCCTTAACGGTAAACCATATACGAAAAGCTTTATCACCCACCAGGATGTGGTGGCCGGTGGAACGCTGGTAGTTAAAATGGGTAACAAACCAAACCTCAGCTTTGGTAAAGCAGCAGCAGACAGACCATCGAATGCGCTTTAAGCGTATTTTGTCTTTCTCAGGATTAAAATGATTTTATTGATTTAGGGATTTGATCCTTTGTGATTTTTTTTGATTTTGGGAGATGTAAGCGGATATTTTCGCTTATATCTCCCAAAATCATTTTAATCTAAACGTGATCAAATCCCTAAATCAATAAAATCATTTTAATCCTGAGAAAGACAACATCCGCTTAAGCATTTTCACCCAGCACCCGCAATACCTCCGGTGTTACTTCACCAAAGATAGAAACGCCTGCTGCTCCGTTCTGGATAGCCAGTTTCACGGCTTCGGCCAGGTCGGCGTAGTTGCCGTGGAAGTCCGGAAGATACAGTCCTGCATACAACGGAAATGCGCCATGCAGCCCCTTCACCCCTTCTGCCACTGCATCGCCTATCCAGCTCACATTTTCCCTGTAAAAGCCATGATAGATCATGGGGCAAATGGCGTTCAACGGCCAGTTGGTCCAGTCCTGCCGCACAATACGTTTGGCAATTTCAGGAGTAGGAAATACCGCCGCGGAAATTGGTTTTTTATGTTGCTGCGCTACCTGTGCCAGGTTGCTCACTACGTTGGTGATGCGGTCGTAGCGAAACTTGCGCCAGGAAGGGCTTTGGTCGGGATGCTCTATCTGTAATGGGTCTGCGCCGTGTTTTTCTTTATAGGCATTGCGGCATTGTTCGCAATAACAGAAATCATACTCCGGTAATTCTTTCGACTGATCAATACCATAATTACTCCAGAGATTTACGGGCAATATCACATCGCAGTAGCGAACATAATCAAGATGAATGCCATCCACATAATCCAGTGAAAGGATTTTTTCCACCTGGTCTTTCAGATAATTCACCACCTCCGGTTTGCTGGGACACAGCCA
Organism: Chitinophaga sp. G7 BAM 1005; assembly: GCF_057126945.1. Classification (NCBI taxonomy): domain Bacteria; kingdom Pseudomonadati; phylum Bacteroidota; class Chitinophagia; order Chitinophagales; family Chitinophagaceae; genus Chitinophaga; species Chitinophaga sp. G7 BAM 1005. Next base: position 7,201,989 of record NZ_CP181478.1, read on the forward strand.
GCGGTAGTAATCCACATAAGGAGGATGGTTTGCACAGGACTCACCTTTCCGGTTTTGAGCATACCATTCCGGGTGACTTGCCAGCAACTCTTTTTCTCCACGGTTCATTGTCCACATCCAGCGGTGCGCTTTGATACCATTGGCTTTGGCAGTTTTGAAATGCAGCTCGCTGTCGGCCTCAAACATGATATCTGTGATCCCTGCTCTTCTGTAAGCAGCGTATCTTGCTTTTAAAATGGCAGCAGTATCTTTATGATCCGGATTGATCCACACCCGGTGTTGCACGGCGTTCTTTTCCAGCGTGGGCGCTGTTTCTTTTACAATAGCGGCGCTGGCTGGCAGCGTAGGTTTTACCAATGTCAATCCCCCGATACCCAATGATTTTATAAAAAGACGTTTATCCATAGCTGTTATTTTCTGTTACTATACACTTTACCTTCCTGGTTAATATTTACGGAACCGGGGAAATTACTACCGGAAACACTGGCATTGTATTGCGATGAAATGCTTTCCATTGATAGGGTATATACCTCTTTATTAGTGCCGGTTTGTTTTTCAGAGATCTTCAGCTCTTTTAAACTTTTGGCATACCGTCCATTGGCTTGCCTGTATTGCAATTGGGCGCTGTAAATCTGCCAGAGGTATTGTTTGGCTTCCTCCGCCGGAGGCAACTGGAAAGTAGTATTGGCTTTGCTGGTAAACAACAGGTATCCCCACCGTTCCGGTGCGTGCATATTCACAATTCCTTGTGGCGACCAAACCCAGTTATGCTCCGGCTGTTGTTGTTTTACGTACCTGCCGTTTTTAATATCTGTGTCCCACTCTACCCGGGAGAAATTGATCCGCCAGAGGCTATTCTCCACCGGCCGTTGATTTTTATTGAAGAAGCTTAGGGCGCTGAAAGGCACGGCCATCTCCACGGTCCACTCTTTATCGGTGTCTGACGGATTATTTATTGTACCGTCGATATGTATAGCAGTAATAATGCCTTTGGTATCCCAGTTAATCAAAGCCTCTCCCGTATTGCGGTAGGGCTTACCCATAAACAGGTCCATCACCGTATTTAAAGCATTGATTTCTATTTCGTAGTATTGGTGGGTATCTCCATCGGGATCTATAAATACTTCAAAGTCATTATCCCGGAAAATAATAGCATCATGATCTACCAGTGTTCCCCAGATATGAGGTTCCTGCAGCGTAGCGGCGATGTAAAGATACTGCTGGTCCCACATCATCTTCACCCTGGTACGCAGTGGTGGTGTGGGTTTGGCATCGCCTTCAATATCTTTAAAGTCGGCTGTCCAGGTAGCTTGTTGCCATCCGGCTTCATCCAGTTTGCCGTCAATCACCACTTTGGTTGTTGTTTCCTGGCATACGTAGTGGCGGGGTATTTCCTTGGCCGGCTTATACAATTCCAGCCCGGTTTGAGCGAAGGTTGTCTTACTCAGGATTACGCTGATTATACTGATTACGCTGATAATTTTTTTTATGATTGAAGGATTTATTGTCATTTGTATTTTCCGTTGATTAATCTTTTAAATTCAAGGCTTGGCCGGCCAAAGTTAATAAGTAATCCGGTTTCTACGTTATATGCTTCGAGATAGCTTTTGGCTTGTAAAATGTTTGATTGCTCCATTAATGATAAAGCCTTTAGTTCTACAGCAACAACGTTTTCCACCAGAAAGTCTGCCCGTCTGCTTCCTACTACTTCACCTTTGTAATACACAGGCATCTCTTTTTCTCTTTCAAAGGGAATTTCTTTTTCACTTAATTCTATTGCCAATGCGCGCTGATAAATTATTTCCTGGAATCCGGATCCCAGTATGCGATGCACTTGCATTGCACAACCAATAATTTTTTGGGTAAGCTCAGAATGCTTATAAATTGGGTTAATCATACAATATATATTAAGGGTAAAACAAACAATGACACTAATTTAACTATTCCAATAATCAAAAAAAAGGGGCCGGATAATGTATCCGGCCCAAACAATAAAAAATCAAATCAATAAAAAATCAAAAAAATAAATCAGTATAATCAGCGTAATCCTGGGTAAGACAACCTCCGCGTTACCATATGCGCACGCGTGCACTATCCGGCCGGTACATACCGTCTCCCGGTTTCATGCCGTATACTTCATAAAACGCATCCACATCGCTGAAAGGTCCATTCACCCTGAATTTGGCGGGTGAGTGTACATCAGTGAGCACCTGCCTGGCCAGTGATTCTTTTTTGGTATGTCCGAGCCAGCCCAGGGAGTAACCCATGAAATACCGCTGTGATGGTGTGTATCCGGCGATCTTTTCGTTCTTCTTAAACTGATCTGTTTTTTTGAAAGCTTCCCATCCGAGAAGGATACCGCCAAGATCCGCGATATTTTCACCAAGCGTGGCCTTACCGTTGATACGTAAAGTATCTACAACTACATAGTTGTTGAACTGCTTCACCATTACAGCCGCACGCTCATTGAACTTTTTCTCGTCGTCTTTGGTCCACCAGCTTTTCAGGTTACCGGCGGCATCAAACTGACGGCCTTCATCATCAAACCCGTGTGTAATTTCATGGCCAATGGTGGAGGCGCCGGCATAGCCGTATACAACAGCATCATCCAGTTCTTCGTCACGCTTACCGGGAACGGTGAAGATACCGGCGGGCAGTACAATTTCGTTGTTGCTGGGGTTGTAGTAAGCGTTGTAGGTTTGCGGGGTCATATCCCATTCGCTACGATCTACGGGTTTGCCCAGTTTGTTGATCTGGTAGTTTTGCCACCACTGGTGGGCTGCTTCGATATTCTGATGGTACGACTGTTCCTTGATATCCATCGCGGTAAAGTCTTTCCACTTATCAGGATAGCCTACTTTTTTTGTGATTTTAGAGAGTTTGTATAATGCTTTTTGCTTGGTGCTGTCGCTCATCCAGTCGAGGTGTTCAATACGTATTTTCAGTTCAGTACGTATTTCCTCTACCAGGTTTTCATATCTTTTTTTAGCCGTAGTATTAAAGAACTCTTTTACGAACAGCTGCCCCAGGGCCTCTCCCATTGCGCTTTCCTCGGCATCCAGCACTCTTTTCCAACGTGGTTTCTGCTTGTCCTGTCCTTTGAGCAGGGTGCCATAAAACGCGAAGTTAGTGTTGGCGATGGTGTCGCTAAGATGTTGGGACGCAGCATTGATCAGGTTCCACTTGAGGTAGTCTTTCCAGGTTTGGAGTGGTTGCGATTTAACGGCGTTGCTCAGGTTGGAATAAAACTCCGGCTGACCAACAATAATGGTATCGGCAAATTTGTTGATGCCTTGTTGTTTGATGAATTCATTCCAGTCGATATTCCCGGCAATTTTATTCAGCTGGGTTACAGCCATTTTATGATAGTTGGCTTCCGGATCGCGGAGAGCTTCCAGCTTGCGGCTGTTTTTAGCCAGGTTTGTTTCCAGTTGTACGATCCCTGCAGCAGCTTTTTTAGCGGCGGTGCTGTCGTAGCCAACAAATTGCAGCATTTTGGCAACGTGGCCGGGATAGGCGTTCCGGATGTTGGTGGTACGCGCATCGGTGTTGAAGTAGTAGTCGCGGTTAGGAAGCCCTAATCCGCCCTGCCCCAGCTGTACAGCAATGACATCACTATTTTTGGCATCCTGTCCGATGTATAGACTGCAGAAGGCGCCGGTGGTGATATTCAGTTTGGAGGCTACCTGCACCAGTTGCGGGATGGTGGTAATAGCATCAATGGCTTTCAGCTCTGCTTCGATGGGCTTTATACCATCCTGGTTGATGCGCACAGAATCCATTCCGCTGGTCCAGAAGGCGGCAATTTTCTTTGAGATAGGATCGGTAGGATTTTCTACCGCTTTTTCGTTGATGATGCGCAGGCGTTTGTACAGTTCTTCCTGTACCAGGTTGCCGATACCCCATGAACTATATTCTGCTGGTATAGGGTTGCGTTTTATCCAGCCGCCGTTGGCATAATCAAAAAAATCTTGTGTGGGATTTACGGTGCTGTCTACATTAGCGGCTACTGCGTCGGGGGAGGAAGAAGCGTTGGCGCCGGGTTGTTTCTGCCCCTGGTTACATGCGGCAAGGCAGGTAATGGCAGCCAAACCGGTTCCGGTGAGGATGGATTTTATCATAAGCTGTTGAGATTTTGTTACCGGAAGAAAGGTAATTATTTTTTATCACCCTGATTATTAAAATGGGCTTAACGGCAGCTGGAGAATATAAAGTAAATAATGTATTTTGTTACAAAGTCATTTCCTTACCTGCAACGCTTATGATCAACAATTTAAAGACTGGCCGCATTTTATCTATCGATACTTTCCGCGGGATTACTATTCTTGTCATGATTTTCGTTAACAGTGTGGCGGGTGTGAGCGGTATTCCTTCGTGGATGCAGCATGCGCATGGTAATGAAGACAGGATGACATTTGTAGATGTAGTGTTCCCGGCTTTCCTGTTTATAGTGGGTATGTCGGTGCCTTTCGCCATCAATAGCCGGTTGGCAAAAGGAGATACCTTCTGGCAGTTGCAGCGGCATATTGCCTGGCGTACATTAGGCTTGTGGGTGCTGGGTATTTTTATGGTAAATGGGGAGAAGGTAAACGCGGCTGCTACCGGTATGAGTGGCGCCGCATGGTCGCTTTTATTTTACGTATCCGCCATACTGGTATGGAATGTTTATAAGTTCAAAAATGCATGGCTTTCATGGTGTTTCAAAGGAGCGGGCATGATAGGATTGATCGTACTGGCATTGATTTTCCGCGGTGGTGAAGATGGAACGGAACGGTTAACGCCGGATTGGTGGGGCATCCTGGGACTGATAGGCTGGGCATACCTGTACGCATGTGTTATTTACCAGGTATTTAAAGGGGTGGCCGGCGCTATTATGCTGATGATAGCTGTGTGTATCGGGTACTATATTTTATGCAAACAGCCGTTCATGGGAGAATGGAGCTGGCTTACATCGCAGGCAGGCCATGCGGCGCATACGGCTATTGTTTTGTCGGGCATGTTGCTGACGTTATTTTATTTTGATGAGGACCTCGGCCTGAAAGGGAGTAAGCTGGTGTCGCGGGTAACCGGGTACTTTGCTTTACTGTTGATTGCCGGCATGATGTTAAGGCCTGCCTATAAACTATCCAAAATCCAGGCTACACCCAGCTGGTGCCTGTATTGCAGCGCGATATGTGTGGCCATATTTTCTTTGTTATATTTTCTGATAGATGTAAAACAGATCAGTAAGTGGACGGCTTTCTTCCGGCCTGCCGGTTCCAATCCTTTGCTCACCTATATACTGCCGGATATTGTTTTTTATGGAATGTTGCTTGCGGGGATCAGCCTGCCGGCTGTATTGGGAGAAGGACTGCCAGGTATTGCCTGGTGCGCTTTTTTTGCAGTAATCATGCTCTTCCTGGTAAAGGGATTAAACAAGCTGGGAATTCGTTTGCAACTGTAACAATCTTACATATTACTTCGTTATAGCTCTCGAAATGTAGAGAAATAGATTTTTATATCCCAAAAGTTCCCCCCCATGAAAAAAATTGCAATTGTACTAGCGTCAGCAGGATTGATTTTAGCTATCTTAGCGCAGTATGCCTTAACCAACGACTGGATGTGGTTCAAAGTGTTCCACACGCTGGGATTTATAGGCTACATATTGATCATCAGCGGTCTTGCTTGTTTTTTCCTGTGGTTAATTCATCAGTTTTCCCGTGATGAAAAAAACAGGATTAAACGTTACTATCATCGCCAGCACGGTGAAAGCGAAGTAAATACTGCACAACGGTAATAATGATATGTCTGACTTCTTCACACTTAAATTTGAATACAAAGGGCATCCGCACATCCTGGATGTGCAAACCGCTCATCAGCAATTCAAAACGGTTTATAAAGTAGCCATTGAAGAGCATGAAATTACTTTTGAGCCCGATGAAGAAGGCTATGTACGCGCTGTTTCCAGCAAGCCTATGCACGATCATTTAAACCCGGTAGATGTGGGGCTGTTACATCATGTGGCGGAACTCATTATCCAGCATATTCAACAGTAAATTATTCCTCATCAATTTTTTCTCCCCGGATCTCATCACGCAATGATTCAGGATCCCAGCCCTGCCCTTCATCCAGCCATGTTTTTACACGGTCGGAGGAAATGAGCTTTTCCATTTCATCAATACGTTCCTTCATGGAACTGATATATTGCTTTTTATCGTCGCGCAGTGCAGATAAGCCTTTCAGGGTACGTTCATCCTGGCGGAAAAATGTCCGCGCGGCACGTTCACTCCGGTAAGCCCTTCCGCCCAGCATGCGCAGGGCATCCACACCAAGACGCAGGGACGTGTCTACCGTTTCACGGTAAATATGGAGTATGCCCAGGTCCATCAGTTCAAAAGTATCTTCATTGTTTTCTGCCCTTACCAGTAGTTGCAGATGCGGAAAATACCGCTGGGCCATTTTCACTATTTCCAGTGTTTGTTCTGCATGATCGGTAGCAATGATCAGCATTTTGGCATCTTTAGCGCCTGCGGCAACCAGCAGATCATAGCGGGATGCGTCTCCATAATATACTTTAATACCCAGGTTGTGCAGTGCGTCTACCCGGTCGGAATCCAGGTCCAACACCGTAGCATGAATGCCATTGGCCCGCAGGAAACGCCCGGTCATGCTGCCAAAGCGGCCAAAGCCTGCAATGATCACAGGATTCTTTTCACTGATCTCATCTGCTTCCCTTTCTGCCTTTAATTCCGACCGGGTATAATATGGCTGGATCACTTTTTCATATACCAGCATAATCAATGGGGTGAGCGCCATACTGATGGCTACTACCGCTGTTATCATGGCGGTCATTTCCTTACTCATCAGCCCTGTTTGACCGGTAAACGACAGCAATACAAACGCAAATTCCCCGATATCCGCGAGGGCAAAGGCAAATAACAGGTTCTGATCGGTACTCAGCTTAAATATTTTTCCCAGCAACAACAGTACAATACCTTTTAATGCCATAACACCCGCCACCAAACCCATGATTAGCCAGGGCTGCTTTATAATCAGACTGAAATCAATAGACGCCCCAACGGCAATGAAAAACAAACCGAGTAACAAACCCTTAAAAGGTTCAATATCACTTTCCAGCTCATGACGGTATTCACTGTTGGCAAGTACTACTCCACCCAAAAATGCTCCGAGCGCAGAACTGAGGCCCACCAGGTTCATCAGCACGGCAATGCCCACTACCATCAGCAAAGCGGTGGCAGTAAATAATTCGCGTACACGGGTGCCGGCAATGATACGCATCAGCGGCCGCACCAGGTACCTGCCTGCAATGATGATAATGGCTACAGCTCCCAGGACAACCAGCGTTTGCGCCCAGCCAGGTAAATTATCCCTCAGGGAAGCATTGTGCGAAGCAGCATCTGCTGCGGCATTGCCTGCCAGCAAAGGAAATATGGCCAGCATGGGGATCACGGCAATGTCCTGGAATAGTAACACTGAAAAGGCGCTCTGCCCGGCGGAAGTGCCCATCCATCCTTTTTCATTCAGCGTTTGTAGTACAATGGCGGTGGACGACAGCGAGAGGATCATACCCAGCGCCAGCGATGTATTCACCGGTTGTCCTACCAGGTAGGCAATGCCCGCAATGGCCGCGGCACTTAATATCACCTGCAGCCCCCCCAACCCGAGTATGGAGGAACGCAGCCGCCACAGCAGCGCCGGTTCCAGCTCTATACCTATCAGGAATAGCATCATCACTACACCAAATTCCGCGAAATGCATAATATCTTCTCCCTCCCTTCCTATAAAACCCAGTAAAGAGGGGCCAATGATGATACCCGCGATCAGGTAGCCTAAAACAGCTCCCAGTCCCATCTTTTTGGCCAGTGGTACAAATACAATGGCCGCAGCCAGGTATACCATCGACTGAAATAGCAAAGAATGTTGATCCATATTATCTGGTTTGAGCGGGTAGTTGAAGTATTTGATTCAGATCTTTCAGGCCAGGCAAAGGAGTAAGATCAAATTTATCGTCGCGGAGACGCTCCAGCACCTGTTTCAGCCGGGCTGCATCCTCCTGGATATCTGAAGTATCCTGCCGGTGCACGCCGTATATCACATAAGGCGCGGTGTAATGCATGTTGCACAATTTGGCGGTTTGCATAAAAGGCAGCAGAAATTCATGCACGGTATGCTCATGATGGCCATCCGGCTGATAGGAATGTGCTGCGCCTCCCGCCGTAATAATATTGCCGAAATACTTTCCCTGTAAGGCTTTGCCGGTATGCCCATATGCCCAGCCATGTTCCAGCACCAGGTCCAGCCACTGCTTTACAATAGCCGGTGCGCTGTACCAGTAAAAAGGATGTTGCATAAAAATAATATCGTGCTGCTCCAGCAACTTTTGCTCACGGGCTACATCCACATCCAGATCGGGATATTGCTCATATAAGTCATTGAAAGTAACCCCCGGGATATTTTTAACCACCTGCAGCAGCTGGGAATGTACCCTGGATTTTTCCAGGGCCGGATGTGCAAAATTTATCAGAACTCTCGCCATTATCGGATTTTCGTATAAAGGAATTTAGGTATTTTGTTTCAAAAGTAGCCCTTCTGTGTTAACAAATTCCCCGTCAGCCTTCCGAATACTCCTGCAAAAGTAACCGGTATTTATTGAGGATACTGGATTTGGAAATGAAGCCCACCAGTTGCTTGTCCTGTACCACCGGTAGGTTCCATGCCTGGGCGGTATCAAATTTTTTGATCACCGCGTTAATATTATCTTTTAAATTAACTACTGCCGGCGGGGCCTGCATCAGCTTCTTTACGGTAATGGTATCGTACATTTCAGGATTAAACATAATCGGCCGGATTTCATCCAGCGTAATAACGCCTTCAAACAATTGTTCGTGGTTTACTACGGCAATAATATTCCGGCTGCCTTCTTTCACCAGTTCTATGATATCCCGCAGGGTGGCATCAATGGAAATTGTTTGCACATCTTTCTCTATGAGGTCTTCCATTTTCAGGAGCAGCAGGATGTTTTTATCATGGGCATGCGTAAATACTTTACCGTCTTTTGCCAGTTCTTTGATTTCCGGGGAGATGGGTGAAAACCATTTTGCCATCAGGAAAGAGATGGTGGAAACAATCATCAGCGGGATGAAAAGGTCGTACCCGGAGCTGGATTCGGCAATCAGGAAGATGGCGGTAAGCGGGGCATACATCACTCCGGCCATTACGCCGGCCATACCAACAATTACCAGGTTGGTAACCGGGATATCGGTGAATCCCATCTGCTGACAAACCATCGCATAAAAAAATCCCAGGAAGCCACCTGCAAAAAGCGACGGCGCAAAGTTTCCCCCGTTACCACCGCTTTGTATGGTAACGGAGGCGGCCAATGCTTTCAGCAGGCACACGCAGCCGGTAAACACCAGTATCATCCAGCTTTGTATAGGAAGATACCGGAAGAAACTATTTTGGAGAATAGCTTCACCGCTGCCGGAAGCCAGCGATTTCACACTGGAGTAGCCCTCCCCGAATAAAGGAGGCAGCGCCACGCAGAGGGCGGATACCAGCACGCCGCCCAGGAGGGCGCGTTGCAACGCTGTCCAGTTGAGCGAGTGAAAGAAATGTTCTATTTTTTGAGAGATGACTACGTAATATCTTGCATAAAATCCGCTGAGTATTCCCAGGGCTATATAATAGGGTACGTTGTGATAGTTAAAAGCAACCCTTGACTCGAAATGAAACAACGCTTCTTCCTGTAAAATAATTTTAGAGAGTAAGCTACCGCAAACGGCGGCTACAATCAGCGGCATGAAATCAGAAAATACCACGCCGGTAAGTAATATCTCAAAAGCAAACATCATCCCGGCAATCGGTGCATTGAATGCGGCTGCTATACCGGCAGTAGCGCCGGCGGCCAGTAACAGGGTACGTTCTTTATAACCAAGTTTATAGGTACGTGCATAATTGGAACCAAGGGCGGCGCCCGTAACAGCGATGGGGCTTTCCAGCCCGGCAGAGCCGCCAAGTCCTACGGTGATGGCACTCTGCAATATCTGGGAATACATTTTTACAGGTGGGATCAGGCTGGAGTTCCGGGCTATTTCATGCAGGATAGCCGGTATCCCTTTCCTCGACTGCCCCTTGAAAAACCAGATAACCATGAGGGTAGTGAGCACAATTCCCAGGAAGGGGAATACTACGTAAAAAATCACCTGGGTGCTGAAATGTACTTTATAGGTGATTACATAATGAATATAGTGGACGAGGCTTTTTAAAATGACGCCTGCCAACCCTGCAGAACATCCAACCAGGATACCTGAAAGCAGGAGGAACTGGCTGCGGCTCATTTTGCTGTGTAACCAATGTAATATGAGTTCATAGCTTTTAGCACTCTTTAAACTATATTGTTCAAAATCCTTTTTGAATCGAAAAAAGCTATGGTATCTCCGCAGGCGGTTAAATTGACTCATGCGGCAAATTTAAGGATCAAAGCTCAATCAGCGCATAAACTTTATCATTCATATAGGGTCCGCCGGGGCGACGGGCCGTATAATCAAGGTTTATCCAGTACTCGCCTTTCAGCTCGTGATAATATATTTCTTTTACGGCGGGCTTCGGGAAAAGCGTGATGATGGCCTGTTTCATGATTTCAAATTCCTCTTTGTCGCCACAGTAAAGCTCCGGGTAGGCATGGCCTTTTACCAGTACAATACGGCATCTCGCCCCGATCGATTGCAGGCAGGAGGTCATGAGGATGGAGTGGTCGTCGCAGTCGCCGCCCAGGCCATTTTGTATGGTTTCCTGTGCGGTGGCAAAGTATTCGTCACGGCGGGAGTCCAGTACATATTTAAACTGGCTGTTGATAAAGCGGAACAGGGACAGGAACCGGGTTATTTTTCCGTATTTATAAAAATATTCGTCGTAATAATCAAGGGAGTGTTTCACGGAGAAGTTGCGAACCACGGAATCCTGGAAGTTGATCTTCTCCCGCATGCCGCGCACGGTTTTATCGCGGTAGCTTTCTACCCTTCTCGGGTAAAGGCTGAGGATATCCAGCTGTTTGCTGCCTTTGGTGTTGAGGTTTCCCTGCACCATACCCTTGTAATCGTTGAGCACATTATAAAAGGTGTAGCGGTCAGTAAGTTTGTTAATAACCATTACACTGCATACCAGTAAAAAGACGGGGATGATCAGCGGCCTGAAGATCCAGCGGAGTAAATAAACAATGATGAAACTTGCCACCACGGCCAATAGCAGATCGATGTGCCAGCCATTTGCCACGATGGGAGGCGTAAAGCGGTTGATATAGGGTGCCAGCAATAATAAAGTCAACAGACTCAATGTGTTGAACAATATATTCTGTACTACGGTATATTTGCTTTCGTCTATGGCCATTATGCTACGCAATAAAGCAAAATTATGCCATAATCACCTCGCAAAGTTTGAAACGGCCTGTTTAAAGGAAGTACTTTTCCGGATGAGTTCTATTTGCTGCACCGTATCATTTTTTTGTTTATCCATTTGCAGCTGCTGATAGATCTTGTTCAGCAGTCCGAAATTCATCAGCGCCAATACTTTGAAGTCCAGTTTCTGCGCGTTTTCCACGGCAGTTTCTGCCGTACGGATGGCTTTATTGAATTCATGTTCATTAAAATATACTCCTGCGTACAGTAGTTTCTGTACAGACTCCAGGTATTTTCCACCAAAATAATCAGCAGAATATTTTTTGATCACCTGGTCGGTGTGGCGGCAGATCCGTGCAGCCGAAGCTGTTTGACCGAGGCCAAGGTAGGCTTGTGCCTGCCAGCAGAGCAGCATGAGGCGCAGCGAATCTGTTTTACGGTGTTGTAAAGATGGATATGTTTCAAAGATCCGGGTGGTAAAGCTCAGCAGATGTTCGTTATCTCCCAGCAGGGTGAAAACGATCCCCATATTCCGGAATACGATTTCCTGGGGCTCACTGATGGGCTTCTTGCCACCGCCGGTCCAGTAGCGGAAATAATTATAGATCTTCTCCCGGATATCTTCGTTTATAATACCAAATTTGAGGAATTCGTAGATGAAGAGCTGGATTTCATAAGGTGTTACCCAAAGTTCATCTTCAAATTCATCGGCGGTGTAGATTTTTTTTATATTGTTGAGTTCTATTTCGCACTGTTCCGCATCGAGTTGCAGCAGGGCCATTGTGAATAATTTACTTCTGATTTTGAGTTTATCTTCCCGGGCTTCAGCAAGTCCCAGCAAAGCGGTAAGTACTTTGCGTTTCCTGAAATGAATAAATTCGTCACTGATAAAGGGTCCAATAGGGTTCTTCTTGAAGAAGCCCGCCGGGAAGATGGATTTAAGTTCTCCTTGATTGTTGCCGTCGTGCTGGTAATGTAATACCAGGTATTCCAGCAGGTGGGATTTTTCTATGTTGGATAATGGTAAATGCAACATTTTGATGATGCCATCGATCTGTGCGTGGTTGATGGCGTAGCGGAGCAGCCATCTGAACACGCCTATACGGTATGGCGACTGTGGCAGATGTTCGAGTATTGCCGTCAGCAGTGATTCATTTATTTCCTGGCCGTTTTTTTTCAGGTAGTGCATGGCCACAAAATATTCGAGCAGCATGGTATGGGCAAAGCGCACCTTCACATTGAACATAATTTCCTGGCTCAGGTTTTCTTCCACCAATATATTATCGGCAAGTAGTTCTTTATAGGCAGGGAACAGATCGGCATTTTGGGTGAGCAGTAAATTTTTATCTGCATAGATCCCTGTTCTGCCGAGATCGAGCAGGGTCAGTAATTTTTCAATGATTTTTATTTTGAAAGAATTGCTCTGGGAGTTGAACACGCGGTTCTGGATAAAGCGCGATACAATCTCGAACAGGCTAAGGTGTTCATCTACAAAGGTTTGATCCGGACCGCTGTTGAGCTGACAAAAGAGTTGCAGGTAATAAGGATAACGCAGTTTTTGCAGGAACTTTTCAGAGAACAGTCGTACAGTGGCAGGATCAAACAGGTGGTTATAGAGAATAGATTTCACTTCCTGTTCCGTAAGCCGGGGCATGTTGATATTGGTTTCTTCATCCATTTCAGCGCCCAGGTACCAATAGCGCCGGAAGGCGGGATATTGCTGGGAGTGCTGGAATATTTCGGCCCATGTGCTGCTCCGGATAGAAAGGATCACTTTTACCCAGGGGTATAGATCGTTGGAATATACGAAGTCTTCCAGTTTAGAATATAGTAAACGGAGTTTTTCGCCTGCTACGGCGATTTCGTCGAAGCCGTCTATTATTAATATAAGGCGTCCGCCTTTTTTATCGAAGTGGCTGGAAAAGTATTCGCGGAAGTTTTCGCCGTTACCGAGGTTCATCTGGTTATCCAGCCAGGAAGAAAGGGAGAATCCTTTCAACAGGAGGCTGCCGGCGGCGTGAGCATGGATAAACCAGCAAACATCCTGTTTATAGCGGGCTTCTTTACCAAACCAACAGTATTCCGCGAGGTGTACCAATGCCAGTGATTTGCCCCATCCGGAGGGAGCTATTAACGCGGTAGCCGCGTAGTCGCTTTCCAGGAATTTTTCAATGTGGGCGTTACAGAAGGGTCTGTGAACGGTGTACGGGAAGGCAATACCAGAGCGATTCTTGAGGGTGAGCATGGTGTAATGGGAAACGGCGTCTGCTTTGTTTTTCAAATCAGACCATTTACTATTATCCAATGCTGCGGCTGAAGTAGACGCATTGGTTGTCTTGGAAGCGGTGTTCAGCTTCCGGTAGTGATGTTGCTGAAAGTCTTCCCAGTCTTTATATTGGCAATATTGCGAAAGCGTATTCAGCGTGTATCTGGAGAAGCTGTGTTGAGCTACAGCAAATCCGAACACCCTTTTAAGCGTAGTTTCGCTTACCAGTTTCGTGGTGTTATCCAATATGGACTGAGAGAGATGTTTGCAATCTCCTGGCAACATGACTTCAACACCAAACCTGCGTAGAACTTCATTCTGCAGGGTAATGATAAAGTCATAGGATAGATCAATCATAGGGGACAATAAATGGATTTTCGAATTGTCGGTACCTGTTTAATTACGTATGGTGTTTACGTTTAGATTTTCGAATTGCTGAATGAACAAAATGAACAGAAAACATTAAACTGAATTATATATATAAAAATAAATAATAACAAATATCTATCTCTTTAGTTGTTATCTGAATATCATATATAAATATGATGACGTACAATATAATATTTTTATATAAATAATATTAATATATTATTTTTTTAAGCTTTGATGGAAATGAAGAGAAGTATAACTTTTTGCTGATGGCGCTGAATTTTTTTCTCTACCCCTGTTTTAATCAAGTCGTTAGGTATTTTCCAACCTCTTTTTCTCCCAATTCCTCTTTTTGAATGAACAAAATGAACAGTGAAAATCAGGATTGAACAAACTGAACTGTTTGCAGGAAATGAACAAGAAAGACATATCAATAAACCAGCCCTTCAATATATTTTCGTAACGTTTTTTGTAACATTCTTTTAACAAATAACCGCGGGGAAGTATACTTTTTTATTAACCAGTATCCTTTCCCATGACATTCCTAACCGCATGCCTTCCTTTAGAGTTTTGTTGTATTGCAATGAAACTGAACAATTTTTATTCAAATATTTGATGCTATGCATTCAAAAGCTACTCCTAATAGCCCTTTTACTGCCCTTTTCTGTTTCCCTGGCTTCGCAGGGAAGGATGCTGTGAAAACCAGCATTGCCCACTTTTTCCGTAAGGCCGGGTCAATAGCGTGGAAAAGTCTACTGTTGCTACTATTACTATTTGGTATAGGCGCTCAGGTTAGCCAGGCGCAAACGTATACCGCCAGGGTATACGCCAATACACAGGTAGGCAGGGCCACAGGGCTTTGCGTTGGCTGTGGTGTAACAAATGGCGCACAGGCCGTGGATGGTTCCCTCACTACAGCATCCACTATCACTACATTGGTTACACTTTTAGGTGCTACGGCATCGCAGGATCTGATCTTTCCTGCGCCCGTTACCAATAACACGCCGGCGGTAGTTAAAATCGGTACTGCCGGCACACTCGGTACTCTTGTAAATCTGAATCTGCTTGGAGGAGTTACAATACAGGCTTACAATGGCAGTACTCCGGTGGGAGGTACCGTCCTTGCCAATAATTCAGTATTGACCCTGCTGGCAAGCGGTAATCAGGCCGAGATATTTTTACCTGCTCCCGCTGGAACATACGACCGTGTAAGAGTAACAGTAGATGGTGGATTAGCAGGTGTTGCTGGTAGCATACAGGTATTTTCAGCATATTATGATACGCCTGCTTCTGGTACAATAAACTGCGGCGCAGCAATAGACGTACTATACGGTGTTACCGGGCAGGCAGCTTCACTCGGCGTGGTAACCAATCCTGCAGCAGCTGGTGATGGTGTTGTTACAGCGGCGAACTATGCAACGTTAAGCAGCGTTGTTGGCGCATTGGGCAGTAGTGCCCAGGTAACTGCAGTATTCCCGGGTCTCTCTAAAACCGGTGATTCTATCCGCGTAGTGATTTCTGATCCTGCCTCATTGATTACTTTACAGTTACTCAGCTCTGTTAGAATTATTACTTATAATGGACCTAACGTTGTTGATAATATTCAGGCCGACGGTAACTTATTACATCTCAATCTTCTTTCGGGAGCGGGAAATTTGCAGGCATTAACTTTTCTGCCTACTGCTCCTTTCGACCATGTACAGGTGCAGATCGGATCAGGACTGGTAGGCGCACTCGCCTCCCTGAGAGTACATGAAATACAACGTTTCCCGGCTGGCCCGTCAACAGGAGCCGGTGGGCCATTGAGGACTACCTGCCTGAATGCGCCGCTTACATTGAATGTAAGTAATCCGGAAGCCGGATTAACTTATACATGGTACGACTCTACTCAAACTACCATCGTAGCTTCCAACAGCACCAGCTACAGTCCTCCTGTAGGTGTAGCCGGAAGTTTCCGCTATTATGTTTCTGCCACCAGGGTTGGCTGTTCAACTGAATCAGCCAAAACACTGGTAACAGTAAAGGTTAATAATTTCTCAACCGCAGCAGATATCACTGTTCCTGCCAGTACGCAGGGCTGCCTGTCGGACACCGTAACAATTACTCCAACTTCTGCTACCGTTAATAATAACCCGGTATTCAACTGGTATAAAAATGCTGATAAAACCGGTCCTATTACAAATGGCCTGATAGAAGGAGCCGTTAAATACAGCATCGATACAACCGGAAAATTAAGTATTACCGGTCTCGCTGCAGGATCATACACCTATTATGTAAGCGTATCAGACAGCGATCATTGTGAAAATGCAGCTAACGCCCTGAAGGCGGCCCCGGTAACGGTATCTGCGCAAATTGCGCCACCAGTACTTTCTCAGACGTACGCGGTAACAACCGGCATACCACTGGTGTTAGCAGCCACTCCGGTATCCGGTGCTAACATTGAATGGTACAGCGATACCACACAGGCGCCCGTTGCGGTAGGAAATTCCATTACCCTGCCACCGTTTACGAGTCCGGGTGTGTTTACCTATTACGCAGGCGTAAAAACTACCGGGGGCTGTATGTCTTACCGCGTTCCTGTTGTGATTACCGTAACCGGCCCTGTTACCACTACCAGTTGTAACGTGCCCACCAGCCAGGTAACCGGAACCACTTTGGGTTGCATATTGTGTAGCGTTGCAAACCCGGGTTTTGACATAGATACTATTTCTACTAATTTCACCCGCCTCAATATACCGGTAGGTTTATTGGGAGGATCAGTTTATCAACAACTTATCTTCCCTGCCGCAGGTGATGCAACAGACAGCATCCGTCTTGATCTCGCCTCCCCGGGCGGACTGGCAGATGTAAGTTTACTTGGAGGCGCCGTGGTTACCATTTATAATGGTGCAACGGTTGTAAGCACACACACTTTATCCCAGTTGGTCACTTTAAGATTATTGAGCGGTACGCGCTACTATGCTACCGTAGCCGCGGGTGGTGTATACGACCGGGTAGAGGTGAAACTTACAGGTGTAGCCAATTTGCTTACTTCCCTGGATATTTATGGTGTGCGCTCTCTTGTACCGGATCCTGTTATTACAGCCGGCAATGTAACCGTATGCGCCGGCCAGCCTGCTGTATTCACGGCTACTCCTGCTGCTGGTACAACTGTTCAGTGGTATGCTGATTCAACCAGTAATATCTCCCTGGGTAGTCAACCGACATTTACTACCGATACATTGAGAACAGCCGGTACCTTTACTTATTATGTACAGGCAATGGACGGTACCTGCGCGAATCCAAACCGTATACCGGTTACCGTTACTGTAAACGCGTTGGGTACTGCAGCTGATATCACGGTTGCCGATACTACCAATGTTTGCGGAAGCGGTGCAGCCACACTCACACCAACTGCTGCAGGGGTAACAACTCCGGTATTTAAATGGTATACAGATGCTAATAAAACAACGCTCATTACAAACGGCGCTGTTATTGGCGGTGCTACCTTTACTATAAATGCAGCCGGTAGCCTCTCCGTTACCGGTCTCTCACTGGGTAATCATACTTATTACGTGAGCGTATCAGGCGCTAACCGTTGCGAAAATGCAGCCGGCAGCCTGAAACCTGCTACGGTAAAAGTAACTACCCCACCTGCACCTCCTACCCTGGTTCAGTCATACACCGTAACTACCGGGTTACCATTAACACTGGTAGCTTCACCTGCTCCGGGATCAACGATCGTTTGGTACCGCGATTCTACGCAGGCTTCCATTGGTAGCGGTAACTCTATTACATTACCGCCGTTTACCACTCCGGGTGTATACAGCTATTTCGCCGGCGACAGCCTGCCGGGTGGTTGTGTTTCAAGCCGCATGCTGATCACCATCACTGTAACTGGTCCTGTTACTACTACCAGTTGTAATGTACCTACCAGTCAGGTAACCGGAACTACTTTTGGTTGCGTGTTGTGTAGTGTTGTAAACCCAACCAACGACATCGATACTGTCAGTACTAATTTCACCCGCCTCAATATACCGGTAGGTTTATTGGGAGGTGCTGTTTATCAACAGCTCATCTTCCCTGGCTTAGGCGAAGCAACTGATAGCATTCGTTTTGACCTGGCCTCACCAGGCGGACTGGCAGACGTAAGTTTACTGGGCGGTGCAGTAGTAACTGTGTACAATGGCGCGACAGTGGTAAGCACACAAAACTTATCACAGTTGGTCACTTTAAGATTCTTAAGCGGTAACCGTTACTATGCTACAGTACCTGCCGGTGGCGTGTATGACCGCGTAGAAATAAAATTAACCGGTTTAGCGAACCTGCTTAATTCCCTGGATATTTATGGCGTGCGTTCTGTTGTTCCGGATCCGGTTATTACCGCCAGCAATGTAGCGGTATGTGCCGGCCAGGCTGCTGTATTCACTGCTACTCCGGCTGCAGGTACTACTGTTCAGTGGTATGCTGATTCAACCGGTGGCGTTTCCCTGGGTAATCAGCCTACCTTTACAACAGACACATTAAGAACGGCCGGTACCTTTACCTACTATGTGCAGGTAATGGATGGCACTTGCCCTAATCCAAACCGTATCCCGGTTACAGCCACTGTAAACCCATTGGCTACTGCGGCAGATATTACAATAGCAGACACTACTACCGCCTGCACCAGCGGGCCGGCAGTATTAACTCCAACTGCACCAGGTGTTACAGCCCCTGTATTTAAGTGGTATAAAAATGCAAACAAAACATCTCCGATTACCAACGGCCTGGTAGAAGGCGCGGTAAGCTATGCACTGGACAGCACAGGTAACCTGACCATTACTGGTTTGGCTGCCGGTGCCTATACTTACTATGTAAGTGTATCCGGAACCGGGCAGTGTGAAAATGCCGCTGGTACGTTGAAGGCAGCAACAGTACGCGTAGTACCAGCTCCTGCAGCTCCGGTTGTAACCGGCGATGTAGTAGTAACTACGGGTGTAAATGCTGTATTAAGAGCGCAGCCAGTACCAGGTGCTACCATCGTATGGTATAGAGATGCAACTACTGTTCAGGGTATGGGCGACACCATCCAGGTAGGACCATTTAATACGCCGGGTACTTACACATATTATGCAGCGGTAAGAATTGCCGGCGCCTGTGAATCTGCCCGCGCAGCTGTAAATGTGAAAGTAACAGGAGGTGTGATTCCTTCTCCGGATTGTAATGTTCCAACCAGTCAGACATCTGGTACTACCCTGGGTTGTATCCTGTGTAGCGTAAATAATCCTACTAATGATATCGACAGTATCAAAACCAATTTCACTACGCTGTCTGTTCCTGTTGGTGCACTCGGAGGCTCAGTATATCAACAGCTGATCTTCCCACATGCAGGATCAGCAGCAGATAGTGTTCAGGTACGTCTTGGTAATTCAGTAGGACTTGCAGATTTGAGTCTCCTGGGAGGTACACTGATTCGTCTTTATAACAATAATACACTGGTTAAAACAGATACCCTGTCGAGATTGCTTACCCTGCGTTTACTCAACGGTCAGCAGTTCCTGGCTACCGTAGTAGCTCCTGCTGCTTACAACCGGGTAGAAGTAAGAATGACAGGTGTACTCAACCTCCTGAATTCAATTGATATCTATGGTGCAAGGATCATATATCCTAAAGCAACTGTAAATACTACAAATGCGACCGCTTGTATCAACAGTAAGGCTACGCTTTCTGTAACACCTGCGGCTGGTACATCTGTACGCTGGTATGCTGATTCAACCAGCAGCACCGTATTAAGCACACAGAATACTTATACTACTGATACGCTGAAAGTAGCAGGCAAAGTAACCTACTATGTAGCGGTACTGGGTGGACCAGACAACTGTCCTAACCCGGATCGTATGCCTGTAACCGTTACTGTTACACCTGCTCCTCCGGTACCCGGCGCTCCGGCTACCGTGAATATTTGCCCTGGTTCAAATGCGTCACTGCAGGTAACTAATCCGGATCGTCAACTGACCTATAACTGGTACAATGTACCAACCGGAGGTACGAAGCTGAACTCCGACAGTGGCTTTGTATTTAATGTAACAGCAGTTAACAGGGATACTACCTTCTATGTAGAAGCTGTTAGCAGTTGCGGTGCTGCATCAGGCAGACAAGCTATCAGCATTGTATTATCTTCTTCATTAAGTGCGCCGGTGGTAACACCAAACCCGGATTCAACTGTAGTAGGCAGACAAGCTGCACTGACAGCCACTTCCAATACAGCAAATGTTCAGTTTGTATGGTATGCAAGTCAGGCAGGTAATGATAGCCTGTTCACAGGACCGGTATACACGCCTCCAGTATCCAATGTACAGGGAACCGTTACCTACTGGGTAGAAGCCAGGTTAACAGGTGGCGCTTCCTGCAAATCTATCAGGGTACCTGCTGTGGTAATATATGGCCCTGAACCAGGTCCGGATCCTGGCCCATGCGAAGGCGCTTCTACGCAAACAATCGGCGGCAGCGGATTACTCATACTGGGTAATGTGTACAATCCTGCCCTGGCGGTAGACGGTAGCCTGAGCACCGGATCTTCCCTGGTAATCAACCTGGGTGCATTGAATGCACAGGTATGGCAAAGAACTAAATTCAACGGAGTATCTGCTCCTGGAGATACCGTAAGGGTATGGCTGTCGAACCCAAGCCAGGTGCTTTCTGCAGCACTGCTAGGTGGCGTACAGTTAACAACTTATAATGGTACCACTCCTGGCGACTCTCTCCTGATAAATAATCCGCTCATTAAACTCACTATACTGAGCAGCAAGAGACAAGCTATTCTCGAATTTGTACCGACTAAAGCATTTGATGCAGTAGAAGTAAAACTGAAATCAGGTATACTCGGTGCATTAACAACAGTAGACTTCAATTACGCGCAACGCGCACTGGCGGCTCCGAAAGTTCAGGCAGCGCAGGTAACGGTATGTGCCGGCAGCACCGCTAAACTGGATGTACAGGATCCTGTGGCTGGTGTTACTTATCGCTGGTACAACAGTAAAGGTGTTTATCTCACAGGTAAAGATGGTGTATCCTTCACCACCGGTACCCTGACCACAGACACCGCCTTCCTGGTAGAAGCGTTCAGGAACAATTGTGCCAGCAGTGTTCGCACAAGAGTGGATGTGAAAGTGGTGGCAGCACCTGCACCTCCTGTAGTACGCTCTGCAAATGTGGAAGTGTGCGCAGGATCTGATGCAAAACTTGCTATCAACAACCCTGTGAGTGGCTATAGCTACGCATGGTACAATGTGGCTACCGGTGGAACCAGACTGAATCCGGTTCCGGACAGCGGCTTAACATTTACCGTGACCAACGTAACCGCACAGGCAACCTATTATGTAGAAGCTATCAACGATAGCTGTAATACAATATCTGCTACCAGAACAGCGGTTACCGTTAAAACAGGTACTTCATTGGCTCCGCCAACAGTAACACCTGTAAATGATACCGTTGTGATAGGTCAGCGTCCGCTGTTTATTGCAAAAGCTGATGCAGCGAATGCAGAATTCTACTGGTTCAGAACACAAACAGCAACAGACACCATATTTAAGGGCGCATCCTTCGAAGGCCCTGCATCTACTGCCCTGGGAACTGTTACCTACTGGGTGGAAGCAGCACTGCCGGGTGCTGCAACCTGTAAGTCTGCAAGGATAGCGGTGAATGCCATTACCGTAACTCCGTCAGGTCAGGTGCCATGTGAAGCTGCAACCGGACAAACAATAGGTGGATCTGGTTTGCTGGTGCTGGGTAATGTTTACAACCCACAACTTGCAGTGGATGCCTTCACAAGCACAGGATCTTCCCTGGTAATCAACCTCGGAGCGATCAATGCAACAGTATTCCAGAAAGCAACCTTCAACGGATTGTCTACTCCAGGTGATACCGTAAGAGTGAAACTGACCAACCCAAGCCAGATCCTTTCTGCAGCGGTGCTCGGCAGTGTACAACTCACTACATACAACGGTAATACACCAGGTGATTCGGTGCTGACTTCTAATCCAATTCTGCACCTGGATCTGCTGAGCGGCAGCAGAAGTGCTATCCTGTGGTTTGTACCAACCAAACAGTTTGATGGCGTGGAAGTGAAACTCAGGTCAGGTATACTGGGAGCCTTACTCGATGTTGATTTCAATTACGCACAACGTGCCATTGCTCAACCGAAAGTACAGGTGAACAACGCCACTATCTGTAAGGGTAAACAAGCTACCCTCAGCGTAATAAACCCTGCACCAGGTATCACTTACAGCTGGTACAATAGTCAAGGTAACCACTTACTGGATAGCATTGCTTATGTAACACCAACCACACTTGATTCCGGAGTACATACTTATACAGTAGTACCAACCAGGAACGGTTGTCCGGGTGCAGCATCAGCAGCAACTACAATAACCGTTCAGGGATCACCATCAGCTCCGGTTCCGGAAGCCAATAATGTATCTACCTGTCTGAATACACCAACTACCCTCAGGGTAAAAGCAGTAGCAGGGGTTCAGTACAATTGGTACGACGCAGCAACAGGTGGAGCAACACTGGTAACTAACAGTAATGAATATACTACGCCAGCCAGTCTGCAGTCAGGTACCTATAACTTCTATGTGGAAGCGGTAAACGCGGGTAACTGCGCTAACGACAGCGGACGCACCAGGATTACCCTCACTGTAGACAGTGCTTCAACAGCTGCCGATATTCAAATCACCGATAAAGTAATTTGTGCAGGCGATACAGCGGTATTAACACCAACTACCACCACAGTACAGAATCCTGTAT
Source organism: Chitinophaga sp. G7 BAM 1005 (assembly GCF_057126945.1). NCBI lineage: Bacteria > Pseudomonadati > Bacteroidota > Chitinophagia > Chitinophagales > Chitinophagaceae > Chitinophaga > Chitinophaga sp. G7 BAM 1005. The sequence goes on from NZ_CP181478.1 coordinate 7,224,786, forward strand.
TCAAATGGTATGCTAATGCCGACAGAACCGGTCCGATTACACAAGGTGTAAGCAACGCAGGCGTATTAACTATCACCGGACTGGCGCCAGGAGCATACACCTACTATGTAAGTGTAAGCAACGCCGGCAAGTGTGAAAATAAAGCAGGAGACTTGAAAGCAGTAAAAGTAACGGTGAATAATACCGCCACACCAACAGACATCGTAGCGGCAGATACAACTATCTGTGCAAACACTACGGTTAAACTCACAGCTGCTTCAACAACCGTAATAAATCCAATATTCAAATGGTATGCAGATGCCGCCCTGACAACATTCCTTGCATCAGGCGCAACATATACTACCAGTGCCTTGAGCGCAACCACTTCTTACTATGTAACCGTAGAAGGAAGCAACAGATGCGCAAATGCAGCCGGCAGCGCGAAAGAAGTGAAAGTGACAGTGAGTGATATACCGGCTCCGATTATTAGTGCATCAGCGATCAGTATTTGTGTGGGAGATACCGCAACACTGAGTATTCAGAACGTGGATAATACGTTGACTTACCGCTGGTATAGTGCGGCAACAGGTGGTACATTACTGTTCACCGGTCCGGTGTACCAGGTAACCGGCCTCACTGCTTCGAAAGACTTCTATGCAGAAGCTTCTCTGGGTGGATGTAGCAGTGCTGCCAGAACGAAAGTGTCAATAGGCGTAGGTGTTGCTCCAACCCCGATACTCGAAAACAATAATGTAACAGCATGTCAGGGTGGAACAGCAGTACTGAAAGTAACGTCTTCTGTGAATAATATCACATACAGATGGTATACTACATTAACCGGGGGAGTGGCTGTCTTTACAGGACCAATCTTCACCGTGAATAATGTAACAGCTAATACAACCTACTATGTGGAAGCCACCGGTGATACTTCAAATTGTGGTAAACCTTCTGTAAGAGCTGCTGCGAAGATCAACGTGGTGCCTGTACCACCTGCTCCTGTACTGGTAAGCAACAGTACGGAAGTTTGTGAAGGTCAGAATGTAACGTTGCAGATACAGAGTCCTGCAGCCGGCATTACCTACGAATGGTTCGATGCAGCAACAGGCGGCAACAAAGTAAACGAAGGATCAACGTTTAATATCACGGCACTGGATTCTACAGTGAGCTACTACGTACAGGCACTGGTAAATGGAGGCTGCCCAAGCGCAAGCAGAACGAAGGCCACCATCACCGTTAAGAGCGTACCGGCAACACCTGAAATTTCATCCACTTCCCTGTTCGTTTGTCAGGGTGGCAGTGTAACACTTTCTATTCAGAATCCGGTAGCTGGTGTAATCTACCGTTGGTACAGCGCTGCATCTGGTGGTACGTTGCTTGGCACAGGCAATAGCTACACAACCGGCGCATTAAATACAAGTACTGATTTCTATGCAGAAGCTAACAATGGTAATTGCAGCAATAGTGTAAGAGCGAAAGTTTCCGTAGGTGTAGGACAAGCACCAACACCAATCCTGGAAAGCAACGCACTCACTATCTGTATGGGAACTTCCGGTACACTCCGTGTAACCTCAGCTAGCAACGGAATAATCTATAAATGGTATACCTCTGCAACAGGTAATGATTCTGTAGGTGTTGGACCGGTATTCCAAACAGGACCGCTCAATACCAGCATGGATTATTATGTGGGAGCAACGGGAACTACGGGTCAATGCGGTAGTCCATCCGTGAGGGTGAAAGCTACTGTAACAGTAGTGGCGCCGCAAACAGCCCCGGATGTAGTAGCCTCTGCACTTAAAACATGTGCTGGCACAGGTATCACCGTATCGGTGAAAACAATCAAACCTGGAGTTACCTATCAGTGGTACGACGCTGCAACAGGCGGCAACCTGCTTTCTTCTGATGCAGTGTACAGCGTACCGGTGGTTACTCAGAATACTACCTTCTATGTACAGGCGAATCTGGGAAGTTGCTCCAGCAGCAGAACAGCGGTGACAGTAACCGTTGACCCAACTCCGCCAATACCGGAAGTAAATGCTGATAACCTGACCACCTGCATAGGCGGTATCGTAACATTCAGTATCAAGGGAGCAGACGCTTCAATGACTTATCGCTGGTATGATGCGCAGAATAACGGCGTATTCCTCGCAAGCGGTACTTCATACGCAACGAAACCACTGGCGGCAAACACTACATTCTATGTAGAAGCGCTAAACAGTCAGGGTTGCAGCAGCGGACGCAAAGCAGTAACAGCAAATGTGAGAAACGACATAGATGCACCACTGGCAGATCCGTTGACAGTATGTAGCGGACACACGGCAGTACTTTCTGTGAAAGGCAGACAGCCGGGCATCATTTACAAATGGTTCACCGTATTGCGTGGCGGAGTAGAAGTATTTACCGGTGCAGATTTCACCATCACACCAACCATAAATACAGTATACTACCTGGAAGCATCTACCAGTGGAGGTTGCATCAGTGCAAGCAGAACAAGGGTAGAAGTAACCGTGAATCCGTCACCAGCTGCCCCTGCAGTAGCCAGTGCAACAATTAAAGTTTGTACCGGCCTGGTAGCTACACTGAATGCGCTGAATCCGGATAATACACTCACATACAAATGGTATACTACCGCAACAGGTGGTACTGCTATCTCCACCGGTGCTTCTTATACAACGCCTGCGGTAACAGCTAACCAGATGTACTACCTGGAAGCATCCAGCAATAATGGTTGTTCAAGTCCAACACGTACTGCGGTGAGCGTTGAAGTAACACTTCCACCAGCCGGACCACGCGTAACCGGAAACGATCCGATATGCCCGGGAAGCACAGCAATACTGATGGCTACTTCCACCACACCGGATGTTGATTTCCGCTGGTACACTGTAGCAACTAACGGTACGCCGGTAACCACAGGTGCAACATTTGTTACACCAGCGCTGAATGCCAATACTACTTACTATGTAGAAGCATTTACTGCAGGTGGTTGCACCAGCTCCGCCAGAACAAGGGTAGATATCAGCCTGGCTCAACCGCTGCCTGCACCAGTTGTAACAGTGGATAACACTACGGCTACGTCTATTACCTTCCGCTGGTCACCGGTTACAGGAGCACAACGCTACGAAGTAACAGTAGACAATGGTGTCACATTCATAGCGCCAAGTTCAGGTGCAACTGGTACCACACATACCATCTCCGGCCTGCAGCCAAATCAGAGTGCTACGATCCAGGTACGTGCCATCGGGGCATCCACCTGCCAGAACAGTGCACTGTCTGCCGCAGTAACGGATAAAACAGCAAATCCGCAAGGCAACAACATCTTCGTACCAAACCTCTTCAGCCCGAACGGCGATGGTATAAATGATATCGAGTATGTATATGGAACCGCCATTGCACAGCTTGAATTCAGGATCTACAACCAGTGGGGTCAGTTGGTATTCACATCGAAAGACCAGCGTCAGGGATGGGATGGTACCATGAGCGGACAGAAACAACCTGTTGGTGTATATGTATGGATAGTGAAGGCTACCATGCAGGATGGCACGGTGATCACGAAGAAAGGTAACGTAACCCTCATGAGATAATGATGATTCATCAGCAAGATCAAATCAAAAATAAAACCGGGGTGCTGCAAAGCATCCCGGTTTATCCAGAAATACTTAAAAATGTTCCTATGAAAAGGATTTTTATAGTTGCAATGATTTTATGGAGCAGCTTATTGCCCCGCACTTCTGTTGCCCAGGTTGATCCGCACTTTTCGCAATACTATGCGTACCCGTTATGGCTTAATCCTGCTCTTACAGGCGTGATAGATGGCGACTACCGGGTTAGTGCCGACTACCGTAATCAGTGGGCCAATTACGGGAAACCATTCTCCACTGTGGGTGTTTCTGCAGATGCCGCCACGGATAAAAATATAGGCGTAGGTATTAATGTAATGAACATGTCCGCAGGTGATGCAGGCTATAATTACTTCAATGCTATGGCCAGCGTTTCTTATTCCGGTGTAAAATTTGGCCGCACCAAAACCAGCCAGCTGGTGTTTGGGATCAATGCAGGCTTGATCAACAGAAGGCTGGATCCTGCCAAATTCCAGACCGGCAGCCAGTATCAGCCGGTAACCGGTTTTGATCCGAGCATATTTAACGGGGAGAATGTAAGCAATACCACGTCCAATCAATTTGACGCAGGAGCAGGCGTAGTGTTTTTTGATGGTAATCCAAATCATACGTTAAATCCATTCGCCGGATTTGCAGCACAGCATCTTACACAACCGAAGGACCCGTTTTCCTCCGATGGCACCGAAAGAAAACTGCCGGTAAGATACCTGGTACACGGTGGTACCAAAATCAGGCTGAATGATGCTGTGACCCTTACTCCTACCGGGCTTTACATGAGACAAGGAAATGCTGAAGAAATTGTGGCTGGTATGTATGCTCAGCTAATGGTGAATCCTGAATTCGATTTCCTGGTGGGAGGTAACTATCGCTTCAATGATGCCGTAATTCCTTTTGCCGGTTTCCATTTCAAAAGCTTTGTACTGGGATTAAGCTACGATACCAATACCTCCAACATGCGCCGCCTGGTAAATGGCAGCCAGAGCTTTGAAATATCACTCTCTTTTATCAGCCGCAAAAGAAGGACGCTTAACGAAGAATACTTTATTTGTCCCAGGTTATAATTTATCAAAAACCGGATCAGAATGGAGGCAAAAACATATACAGAAAAAAGAAATGGAACCCTCATGAAAAAAATTACACTCTGTTGGCTGGTGGTTTTTACAGGAATAATTGGCTCTCTACAAGCGCAGTATGTTTATGATTTTAAACATACTGCAGATGTTTTTTATGGCTCACGGGATTATTACTCCGCTGCACAGTACTACAATAAGGCACTGGGCACTTTCAAAATCAAGCCAGAGCAGGTATTACCCTATACAGTCGCAGGCGCCCCTCCCAGCGGTAAATTGAAAGATTATCAACAGGTGGTAGCCAGGCTGGCTGAATCTTACAGGCTCTTCTACGACTATGGTAATGCAGAAACCTGGTATGCGCAACTGGTTGGCTTTAATAACCCGGCATATCCCCAGGCCCGTTATTGGTATGCCATCTGCCTCAGGAACAATGGAAAATACCAGGAGGCACTGGACGAATTTAAGAAATTCAAACAAAGCTATACCGCCGCCGATGAACTGTCTGTAAGAACCCCGCTTGAAATTGCCTGTTGTGAATTCGCACTCTCCGAGGCCAATAAGGAACCAAGATTTACGATCGTAAAAACTGCCGGTAACGTTAATGAAGGTGGTGCAAACTATGCGCCGGTGATACTGGATCCGGGCACTTTAATGTTTACCTCTTCCCGTGCGGAAAATCCACCGCTGCCTACCACTGTTAAGCAGCCCACCACAAAAAAACAAGTAAAAAAAGGAACCCCATATGTAAATGACCTTTACACTGCTACCGGTAGCGGTAATACCTTTGATAACAGCCAGAAGCTGAAAATCCCTGCCTCTAAAGGATTTGACCAGGGCGTATCCGCCATCACCCCGGATGGCAACTCTCTGTATATCACGCGCTGGTCGATGAAAGATGGTGTGAAACAATCCGCTATCTATTTCAGCAGTCGCCAGAATGGAATGTGGTCTGAACCGAAAATATTAGGCGACAATGTAAACGTTACAGGGTATAATTCTATGCAGCCCTATATTACCGCTGATGGAAAATACCTGCTGTTTGCATCCAACAGACCCGGAGGTATGGGCAAAAATGACCTGTGGTATTGCATCATGACCAACGGCACGCCTGGTGGCGCCCGCAACATGGGTACAGCCATCAATACAAAAGATGAGGAACAAGCGCCATTCTACGATGCAGAGAAAAACCTGCTCGTATTCAGCACCGATGGCCGCGTAGGTTTGGGGGGGCTCGATTTCTTCCAGAGCGAGGGCGACTTCGGCACCTGGTCGGCCCCGGTTAACATGGGTAAACCATTGAATTCTCCTAAAGATGATATCTATTATACGGCATTAGATAATACACATCCCTTTGCAGCAGGATTCATCAGCTCAGACAGGGAATCTATCTGCTGCCTGGAAGTATTTAGCATTAACCGCATCCGTAAAATAGCAAGCGGCTTGATCATCGACTGCGATACCCATCTGCCGCTTGAAGGCGCTACCGTTACCTTACTGGATACAGTGAGAAGAAAAACAATCCGCAAAGTTACACTGGACGCCACCGGAAGATATACCTTTGAAGTGGATCCACAGCGCTTTTACAAAGTGATTGCGGAAAAAGACAACTACTTCACCAAAACACTCTATTTTAATACAGATTCATTGGTGAGGATAGATTCTATGGACAATCCCACCCTTTGCCTCAAGCATTATGAAATAGAAAAACCAATTGTACTTAATAATATCTACTACGATTTCGGAAAGGCAACTCTACGTCCGGAATCTAAAGCGGTATTGGATACAGTGGTTGATATGCTGAACGATAATCCGAAGTTAACGATCGAGATGAGCGCACATACCGATAGTGTAGGCTCCGTGAAGTTCAACGAAAAACTGTCCCAGGCAAGGGCTCAATCCTGCGTGGATTACCTGATCAGCAGGGGTATTTCTTCGGAAAGACTTATAGCTAAAGGTTACGGTAAATCCAAACCAATTGCACCAAACTCACTGCCTAATCATAAAGACAACCCTGAAGGACGTCAGCTTAACCGCAGAACTGAATTCAAGGTGTTAAAAAGACAGGTGCAGGTAAAGGTGGAAGATGGTAACAGCAGTAGTCAATAAAAATTTTCCCTTAAACCGGCCATTTTATTGGCTGGATCCTTCCATATCCTGTAATAACCATTTAGAAAGCCGGCCTCCTGGTCGGCTTTTTTATTTAATGATTTGCGTTATCTGTTATAATTTTATTTTAATAAGGATTCCTTCTTAAATAAAACAAAGCGGAAAGCATGTTCAAAGTAAATGAACATGCTCTCCATAGTTTTAATGTAATTTTTCCGACTTTAGAATTAGTTGCTTTTGCCAAAGAGACCAATAGCAATGGTGTCGGCGGCTTTCATTACTTTCAGATAAGAACTGAGTTCTATCGCATTGTTATACTTGAATGCAGTATCTTTCTGAACGCCGCCTGGCATTGAAACTTTGATAGATTTTACTTTTGTTAAGAGATCTATTTTCAGTGCGGCGCCGGTTCCTTTAAACGTTCCTTTAAGCAGGGTATCTGTTTTGGGAGCCGCCGCAGTACCCGCAATCAGGTAAACGCCATGATCTGCATCCTTCACGTTTTTAGTGAGGTTCAGTACAACGTTCACACTGCTATCTGTATTCTCGGTGATGGTAATATCACCTACCTTTTTATCTTTATCGGCGCCGGATCCTTTCAGCTCAAACGACTTGGAACGTGGTGTTGGAGGAGGAGGTGTTGGATTATCATCATCTTTGCAGGAACTTACAGTAATACCCAATACAGTAGCAATCACTACTCCCGTCAGGAGTGTGTTTTTGTTGAACATAAGCATGATTTCAGTTTTTTATGAAGGTTTTACGATTGTAATTTTGTAATTGTAATGTTTGTGATTGATCTTGTTTTAATATAGGTTTTCAGCGCTTACTTGGAATGTTAAACGGAAGTGAAAATGAAAAGTTACAGCTATAGGTAAAGTATTTTTTAAATATTTTTTTTCACCTGCCTGTAACCTTTATCTATCATGGATCGTAGCGATCGTATTTGCTTTTCATGAAGAAATACCTGTTATAACTGATGTTGACCTGCGTATTTTTAAAGATGGTTTTTGATGATTGAAAAATTAAATTACATTTGCGGAGCATCATAAGATGCCAGAACTGATAGCATATGAAAATTTATTAAGACCACGGTACTTCCGTTTGTCGCCCTCCCACTTTCCTGTTTTAGTTTGCAGTGCCTGTAGTGCACTGTTCCTCGTTATTATTTTCAAAAGTAAATTATGCCTCTTTTAACGAACGCGCTACAGCGTACACGTCGTTTTTTTCAATTATTTAAGATAGCCGTTACAGGTAGTGAAAAGGAATTCACAACGGGAAGTATCGACCGGGCTATATTCCTGCTTTCCATCCCCATGATCCTTGAAATGGCGATGGAGTCGCTGTTTGCGGTAGTCGATATTTATTTTGTGAGCCATTTGGGCGTAAATGCCATTACAGCGGTAGGGCTTACGGAATCCGTGCTCACATTGGTATATACCGGCGCTATGGGATTAAGCATGGCGGCCACCGCTATGATTGCCCGCAGAACCGGTGAGAAAGATCCTGATGCCGCAGCGCATGCGGCCATGCAATCTTTATACCCGGGATTGCTTATTTCTGTGCTGATAAGTTTGGCGGGAATATTTTTTGCGAAAGATATCTTACGGGTAATGGGCGCCGCCAAAGAAGTAGCCGACTACGGCTACGTATATACGCAGATAATACTTGGTAGTAATATTGTGATCATTTTATTATTCCTGATCAACGGTATCTTCCGCGGTGCTGGTGATGCGGCACTGGCGATGCGATCGTTATGGATTGCGAACGGACTGAATATTATATTGTGTCCGCTGTTAATTTCGGGATGGGGACCCATTCCTGCATTGGGCCTGAAAGGCGCTGCTATCGCTACTTTTATCGGAAGAGGCACAGGCGTGATGTACCAGTTATATCACCTGGTAAAAGGAAAAGACCTGATCCGTATTACGAAAAAGCATCTGGCTCCGGCATTTCCATTGATTGGCGCCATTCTTAAAATTGCGGCCGGCGCCACTGCACAAATGCTGATAGCTTCTGCCAGCTGGATTTTCCTGGTGCGTATTATTTCTCATTTTGGAAAAGACGCAGTAGCAGGATATACCATTGCCATCAGGGTGGTGATCTTTACTATATTACCCGCCTGGGGAATGGCGAATGCTGCTGCTGCATTGGTAGGGCAAAATCTTGGAGCGCAACAACCGGAGCGGGCCGAAAAATCGGCCTGGAGGGCGGCTTTCTTCAATATGATCTTCCTGGGCGTGGTGGCGGTTGTATTTATGGTATGGGCGCCTGTCATTATCGGGTTCTTTACAACCGATCGGGTTGTAATCACCTACGGTGTACAGTGTATCCGGTTAATGAGCGCCGGTTACGTGTTTTTTGCCTATGGCATGGTACTTACCCAATCTTTCAATGGCGCCGGCGATACACGTACGCCTATGTTGATCAACATGTTTATTATGTGGCTATTCCAGATGCCGTTGGCCTATACGCTGGCTATCCTGCTTAAAATGGGACCTGTAGGGGTTTTCTGGGCGATGGCTATATCTGAGTCTACTTCCGCTTTGGTGGCTGTATGGCTGTTTCGCCGGGGCACCTGGAAGCAGGTGAAGATTTAGCTTCCTGCTTTCTGTATAAGTAGTTACCTTTGCGAGGTTTGCATTAAATTTTAACATAATAAAAATAACTCAATAAGCATGTCACTCACAGTTGTAGGTACTATGGCGTTCGATGAAATCGAAACCCCCTTTGGAAAGTCAGGTAAAATCATTGGTGGTTCCGCCACCTACATCGCATGGGCAGCGTCTAACTTCGTTCAGCCTATTAACCAGGTGTCTGTAATAGGTGAAGACTTCCCGGCGTCGGAGCTGGATGCGTTGACTGCTAAAGGAGTGGCATTGGATGGTGTGCAGGTGAAGAAAGGAGAAAAGTCGTTCTACTGGTCAGGTAAGTATCACATGGATATGAATACCCGCGATTCACTGGCAACGGAACTGAATGTACTGGCCGATTTTCAGCCCGTTATCCCGGAGAGCTACCAGGGAAGTGAGTTCCTCATTCTCGGTAACCTTACCCCACAGGTGCAGATGAGTGTACTGGATCAGTTGAAAGAACGCCCTAAGCTGATAGTGATGGATACCATGAACTTCTGGATGGAAGTGGCACTGGACGACTTGCTGAAGGTATTAAAAAGAGTAGATGTGCTGATGGTAAACGATGGAGAGGCCCGTCAGCTGAGCGGTGAATACTCTTTGGTGAAGGCTGCGCGTAAAATTATGTCTATGGGGCCCCGTTACCTGATCATCAAGAAGGGAGAACATGGCGCATTGTTATTCTACGGAAATCACGTGTTCTTCGCTCCTGCTATGCCGCTGGATGATGTATATGATCCAACCGGCGCCGGCGATACTTTCGCAGGAGGTTTCATTGGCCACCTGGCTAAAACAAAGGATATTTCCTTTGAAAACATGAAAACCGCTATCATCGTAGGCTCCGCTATGGCTTCTTTCTGCGTGGAAAAATTTGGAACTGAACGCATCCGCGAAATTACACATGAAGATATTGCCGCCCGCCTGGAGCAGTTTGTTCAGCTGGTGAATTTTGATATTGACCTGGTGTAGCGACATATCGCCTTCGGCGATAGTAAATTGTCTTGGAGCATAGTCAATTTAATCCTGCTCCAAGACAATTTCCAGCGCCGGAGGCGCCACACTCGCTTATTTATAAATATTATTGAGGATAGCCGCCAAACGCAACCCTCCTTTCAGCAATTGCTGATTCAGGTCCTTCACAAAAACATAATTATACCGGTAGCTGAGCTTGGCATCCGGCTGGGTGTAGGCATATACCCTGTCGGAGAGTTGGTGTGAGTCAAACATCCAGTCGGCAACAGAACCCTGCTGTATGGTCTTAATTTCCGCTGCAGACGCGATGTCCAGCGCTTTGGTGTATTCTGTATAACTCAACTGCTGGAAATCGATCAGTTGTTCATCCCATACCTTATGCAGATTGGAGGGTTTATCGAACCACATCACTGCAATTTTGTTGCCGCCCATATCTTCATCACGGCCTACGTGCAGCGGCTGATGCATGTCGCCCATCATATGAACCAGGAAAGTAAGTGCAAACCGCTGTTTGTCTTTCGGCAGGTTACGGTTTTTCAGGTCCTTTATCATGGCCTGTGTTTCCGTGTACAGGTTTTCACCGTTAGCTGCATTTAACAGCTCATCAAATTTTGCCCGGTCGATATTGCCGGGAAAATCGAGGTAGTGCCATTTACCGGTGTGATCGTACTGGTGGGTGGTGTCTGATTTGATGAAGTCGGGCCAGTTAGCGATCATGGCCAGGCTTTCGCGGCCCAGGATATTGGTAATTGCTTTGCGGGCCTGGGGGGTGAGGTGAAGCCAGGCTATTTCGGCGGTAATACGGTGGCCGTTAGGGCCCCAGGCAAAAGTGGCAAGGGGTAACAGGAAGGCCAGTATCAGCCCCGTTAAAATTTTTTTTCTCATAAGTCCTTTCTTGATTGTGGCAGCAAAATTAAAGCTTCTTTTTTAACACTTTCACTTCCATATTCTTAGTATTTTTACAGATACTTCTCAAACAGAAATTTCAATATGTCTTTTAATATACATGCTCCATACGCTCCAGCTGGTGACCAGCCGGAAGCGATCAAACAATTAACAAAAGGAATAGAGGAAGGCGAACCGTTTCAGACGCTGCTGGGGGTAACCGGCTCCGGTAAAACCTTTACAGTGGCTAATGTTATCCAGCAGGTGCAACGCCCTACCCTGGTGTTGACCCATAACAAAACGCTTGTAGCACAGCTTTACGGCGAACTCAGGCAGTTTTTCCCGGACAATGCGGTAGAATATTATGTTTCCTATTATGATTATTACCAGCCGGAGGCTTATATGCCGGTGAGTGATACCTATATAGAAAAGGACCTGGCCATTAACGAGGAACTGGATAAGCTTAGGCTGAAAGCCACTTCCAACCTGCTTTCCGGCAGAAGGGATATTATAGTGGTAGCCAGCGTATCCTGTATTTATGGTATTGGTAACCCTACCGATTATGAAAATGGTATCATCCGTATCCAGAAAGGACAAACCGTGAGCCGCAACACCTTGCTGCATAGCCTGGTAAACTCCCTGTACAGCCGTACTACCGGCGATTTTAACAGGGGGAACTTCCGCGTAAAGGGCGATACCCTGGATATTAACCTGCCCTATGTGGATTATGGTTACCGGATTACTTTTTTTGGAGATGAGATAGAAGAGATAGAAACCATTGATGTGCAAAACAGTAAGCGGATCACAGTGGTGGACAATGCGGCCATTTTTCCTGCAAATATGTACCTGGCTCCAAAAGATATGATGCAGCAGATCATATTTGAAATACAGGATGAGTTGAAGGCGCAGGTGGAATATTTTAAGGCCAACGGAAAGCTGATAGAGGCGCAACGTTTGTCTGACAGGGTAAATTATGATGTGGAAATGATCCGTGAGCTGGGTTATTGCAGTGGTATTGAAAACTACTCCAGATTCCTGGACCGTCGTAAGCCCGGCGCCCGGCCTTTCTGCCTGTTGGATTATTTCCCGAAAGATTTCCTGCTGGTGGTGGATGAAAGCCACGTAACCATCCCTCAGATCGGCGCCATGTATGGCGGCGATAGATCCCGTAAACTGAACCTGGTGGAATTTGGCTTCCGTTTGCCGTCTGCGCTGGATAACCGCCCACTGAATTTTTATGAATTTGAGAATATGGTAAACCAGGCCATATTTGTAAGCGCCACCCCTGGCGATTATGAACTGAAGAAAACAGAGGGCGTGGTAGTGGAACAGGTGGTGCGTCCTACAGGCCTGCTGGAGCCGCCTATTGAAGTGAGGCCCAGTGTGAACCAGGTGGATGATCTGCTGGAGGAAATAGACAAGCGGGTGCAAAAGGGCGATCGTGTGCTGGTGACTACGCTGACAAAGCGCATGGCCGAAGAAATGGACAAATATCTTGGACGTATTAATATTAAGTCGCGTTATATCCACTCCGAGGTGGACACCCTGGAACGTATTGAGATATTACGTGACCTGCGGTTAGGTAATATAGATGTACTGGTGGGGGTAAACCTGTTAAGGGAGGGATTGGATTTGCCGGAAGTGTCGCTGGTGGCTATCCTGGATGCGGATAAGGAAGGATTTCTGCGGGATGAGCGCTCTCTCACGCAAACGGCGGGTCGTGCGGCGCGTAATGTGGATGGGCTGGTGATCTTCTATGCTGATAAGATAACAGAGAGCATGCAGCGTACTATTGATGAAACGGATCGTCGCCGCGAGAAGCAGGTAGCATTTAATATAGAGCACAATATTACTCCCCGCACCGTCCGTAAGAGCAAGGAACAGATCATGGGGCAAACTTCCGTACTGGAAATCAAGCACTTCGATGAAAATTCACCAATGGCTATCCACGACGAGGTGCAGTTGGTGGCAGAAGATGCGATGGCGTATGCGAAATCCTCTGCGGCCAGCGTAAAAACCATTCCACAGATGGAGAAGTCCATTGCTAAAGTGAAGAAGGATATGGAGAAGGCAGCCCGCGATCTCGATTTTATGGAAGCTGCCCGTTTAAGGGATCAGATGTTTGCAATGGAGCGCGAATTACTTGAAATGAAACAATAATCGGCTTCGCAAATTCAGAACATCATATGTAGTTATTTGTAATATAAATTAGTTGTTCCAGCAATTAAAGTAATTAATTTATAATCTGTATATATTTATTTATCTGGTGTTTATGTGGAGTCCTCCCTTATTACAGTAGCGCGTGCACCTGGTAAATTTGAAAATTGTTAACCTTTCCTTAATATTCTTATAATAGTGCTGATATTCAATTGCTTATACTAGTATTTTATCTCTTTAAAAGTCTTGATATCTTAAAAAATAATAATTAATATTATTATAAATTATAATATCATTGATTTAATCCTAATTATCGCACCTCTTATTCAAATATTTCTATTTTTAGCCCCTTCTATTTGATGTTTTAAATTTCGGACCTACTTTTATTTAAGAAATTTAAAAATCAAACGCTATGAAGAAAATATCTTTTCAGGACTATCTCCCCTTCATTTTCCTTGCGCTCATCGCAATAGTTGGAATTTTTATGCCTGCCCTCCCGAATTTTGCTGATGCCAGCAAATATAATTCCGCTGATATCGCCTGGATTCTTGTAGCATCGTCCCTGGTATTTTTGATGACTCCCGGTTTATCCTTCTTTTATGGAGGCATGGTAAATAAGAAAAACGTGATTTCTACCATGATGCAAAGTTTTATTGCTACCGGTTTAATCAGTATCGTTTGGTTAGTAGTTGGATTTAGCCTGGCGTTTGGTAAATCTGTTAATGGTATCATTGGTGATCCCCGCACATTTTTTATGTTTCAAAATGTAGGGTCAGGAGCCCCCTGGAGCCTGGCCCCCACTATTCCGCTGTTACTGTTTGCACTCTTCCAGATGAAGTTTGCAATCATTACTCCTGCACTGGTAGTAGGAGCAGTGGCGGAAAGGATCCGTTTCACTTCATATGTATTGTTCATGGTATTATTCAGTTTGCTGGTGTACGCACCAATTGCACACTGGACCTGGCATCCTGATGGCATCCTGTTTAAATTGGGGGTACTGGATTTTGCCGGTGGTACTGTAGTACATATTTCTGCAGGTTGCGCTGCCCTGGCAGGTGCCCTGGTACTGAAAAGAAGAAAGGATCATATCGAAAAGAAAGAATTACAACCTGCAAATATTCCCTTTGTATTACTGGGTACCGGTTTACTCTGGTTCGGCTGGTTCGGTTTCAACGCAGGTTCTGCTTTGAGTGCCAACGCCCTCGCTGCTTCAGCTTTCGCTACTACTAACACTGCTACTGCTGCTGCCGGTTTATCATGGGTATTTTTTGATGTAATCCGCGGACGGAAACCATCTGCACTCGGCTTCTGCATCGGTGCGGTAGTTGGTCTGGTGGCCATCACTCCTGCTGCTGGTTTTGTTGCTATCCCGCAAAGTATATTCATCGGTTTCATTGCCGCTATCATTTCTAACATCGCAGTACACTGGAAATCTAAAACCAGCATCGATGATACACTCGATGTATTCCCTTGCCACGGTTTAGGTGGTATGGTAGGTATGCTGCTCACCGGTATCTTCGCTACCAAAGCAGTAAACGACGCTGGTACCAACGGATGGTTCTATGGTAACTTCGATCTGTTCAAAAACCAGGTACTGGGTCTGTTGCTGGTAGTAGGTTACAGCTTCTCCGTATCTTACGGTATCTTCAAACTCATCAACCTGATTCACCCGCTGCGTGTATCTGAAGAAGAAGAGGAACTGGGACTGGATGTTACTCAGCACAACGAAAACTATCACCCTTCTATGATCAGTGTATCCGACAACGGCTCACTGAAAGAAGAAGACGAACTGATTCACTCCTGAAATAGAACACCTTTCACAGGTATCAAAAAAGAGTTACAGTTCTTTGAGTACGATCTTTATCAACTTTATTAAACGCATATACTTTACGTTGTAAGAACCTGGAATGGATAATTGGTAGTTAAACTTGCTGTAAATAAGTGAAACTCGCACCAATCATTAATTACTGATTATCCATTCCTTCTATTTTCTGAATGTAGCATCAGAAACATTAGCACGCACCCCCCCGAAACAATCCGTGAGAAAAGGCCGCATTAGTACTTACCATTTTATCAACCAAATTTATAAGTATGAAAAGAATGTTAACGACCTTGTTTGCCATGAGCACCACTGTGGTTGCCATGTCACAATCCACGACAGATAGTACATCTGCTCCCGCTTTCAAATTATCAGGATCTGCAGATGTGTATTACAAGTACAATCTCAACGGAAATTATACTGATAATAAAACCAGTTTTACCAACTCCCACAACTCCTTTGAATTGGGAATGGTATCACTGAAAGTAGAACACGGATTCAAAAATGGTAGCATCGTAGCCGACCTCGGCTTCGGTAAAAGAGCCGGTGAGTTTTCCTATAACGATGTACCCGGTTCTTCCAATGGCCTGTCTATGGCTATCAAACAATTGTATGTTTCTTACCAGGTAGCTGAAAAAGTAAAAGTAAGTCTTGGTAGCTTCGCCACACATGTGGGCTACGAACTGGTAGATGCCTACGCCAACAGGAACTATAGTATGAGCTATATGTTTAGCTACGGTCCTTTCTTTAATACCGGTGTGAAGGCAGACATTGCACTTACTTCTTCTTTAAGCGCTATGGTAGGCGTATTTAACCCTACTGATCTGAAATCAGTGACACTCAACAGCCACAAATATATTGGTGCTCAGCTGGGCTTTGCTCCTGCAGAAACACCTATCAAATTATACCTCAATTACCTGGAAGGAAAAGATACTTTCGGAATCCAGAACCACCAGGTAGACCTGGTAGCCACTTACCAGATCAATACTGTATTCGGTTTGGGCTATAACGGTACCTATAGCACCTATGCTGATACACGTGCACCTAAAAGTACCCGCGAAAATGCGAAATGGTGGGGCAGTGCACTGTACGTGAACCTCGATTTCACCGAGAAATTTGGTTTAACAGTTCGTGGAGAATATTTCAGTGATAAAGACGGACTTAAAGTGTTCGGAGCCGTACCTGATGGCGGTAATGTACTGGCCGGTACACTTACCTTTAACTATAAGGTAGGAAACCTTACTATTATGCCAGAGTTTAGGCTGGATAAGGCTTCTGCAGATATTTTCAGCAAGTCGGACGGTAAACCTGCAGATATAACATCCAATGTTTTATTAGCCGCCACCTACCACTTCTAAAAGTTGCATTCAAACAGGTGCAGGAGTTTGCCACGGGAAGAGATCGCCTTCCGGCAGATATCCTGCATCTGTTTTTCAGAACCCCTCCGGATGGTCCCTCAAAATTCAAAAAACCATAAATGATTTGTATTATCTTGCTGGCAAAAAGAAGTAATGTTGCAGCCGTCCACGTTAAAATTTCTTAAGTCACTCAGGCTGAATAATAATAAAGTCTGGTTCGACGAGCACAAAACCGAATACATGGCCGCCAAAGCCGATTTTGAAAGTATGGTACAGCAGCTGATAGATGGTTTGGCAAGACAGGATGCCACCATGCAGGGCCTCCAGCTGAAAGATTGTGTTTTCCGTATTTATAAAGATGTAAGATTTTCGAAGGATAAAACCCCTTATAAAGTAAATATGGCCGCTTCTTTCCAGGCCGGTGGGAAAAAATCTACCCTTGCGGGATATTATTTTCACCTTGAACCGGGAGGAAACAGTTTTGCCGGCGGCGGTATCTGGATGCCTGCTGCGCCCCAGCTAAAAAAATTACGACAGGAAATCGACTATAACTTCCAGGAATTTGAACAACTGATCTCCAATAAAGAATTCATCAAACATTTTGGGAAAATAGAGGGCGACGCACTGAAAACAGCTCCCCAGGGCTACCAGCCAGACAATCCCGCTATAGCCTATCTGAAACTGAAAAGTGTGATCGTTTCCCATCCCTTTTCAGATGAAAGCAGTACACAACCAGCAATAGTAAGAGAAATTCTGAAAACTTTTGCCCTGATGCAACCCCTGCTGCAATTCATCAATCGCGCAATGGACTAAAGCTAAAAAAAGTGGTTTATTGGTTTACGTAAGGATTTCGTACCTCTTTTAAACCAATAAACCACTTCCCCCTGGTTCCTCCAGGATTAATTCTTGTGAATCAGGAATTCGAACGGCCGCGCCTTGCGATTCTTTAAAAGATTTTCCTTGTCCGTACGCGCGTGAGCAAAACGTTGATTGTAAACATTGGCCACCTCTATAATAGGTATAATTCCGTCAAGCGTATCCTGCTGATCAACGATGTTCATGATCCTGGATACTTGTGAAGAGAAATTAGTGCTCCACTCTTCGGTGAACTTGTGCATTAACAGAAGCTCTCGATTGGTGTTGGTTTTCATAGGACTTAAGGGTGTTTTCTGATTAGAAAATAACGAAAAATACCGGCATCTCTAAAATTGGACTTCTCTTTTTTTTCAAAGAGTTAAGTTGGCATAGGATTATTACTACCAAAATTGGATTTTATCCTGCACAAATCAATACTACTTCCGTGTAATTTTTAAGTTTTATGTGTTATGCTTTTGTAAAACGCGCAAAAAAGAGCAAGCGGTAAAATGCTTGCTCTTAACGAGTTATAAATATATTTTCGTATAGTCATATACGGGAGGTGCTATTAAGAGTGGTATACCCCTTAATTACATAGCACAACAGTATGATTACAGCCAGTTTTTACCGCTAAGGTATTCTGCTATCTGTACTGCATTGGTAGCTGCTCCCTTACGAAGGTTGTCTGCTACTATCCACATATTTACTGTTTTGGGCTGTGTTTCATCCCTTCGGATACGGCCCACAAACACTTCATCTTTATCGTGTGCATCCTTTGGCATCGGGTATAAAGCCTTTGACGGATCGTCTACAACTATTACTCCTGGCGTTTTTTCAAGCAATGCCCTCAGTTCCGCCACATCGTATTCATTTTCAAACTCTATGTTCACCGCTTCACTATGACCACCCATCACCGGAATACGTACAGTCGTAGCCGTTACCTGGATGCTGTCATCTCTCATAATCTTCTTGGTTTCATTTACCATCTTCATCTCTTCTTTCGTATAGCCGTTATCGAGAAACACGTCTATCTGCGGAATAACATTCAGATCTATCGGATAAGGATATGCCATTTCACCGGTAATGCCCTGTCTTTCATTCATCAATTGGGTCACTGCCTTTACACCGGTACCGGTTACCGACTGGTAGGTAGATACCACCACCCTTTTGATTTTATATTTTTCGTGCAGGGGTTTCAGCACCAGCACCATCTGGATAGTAGAACAGTTAGGATTGGCAATAATTTTATCTTCCTGTGTAATGGCATCGCCGTTTACTTCCGGCACTACCAGTTTCTTGGTAGGATCCATTCTCCAGGCGCTGGAATTATCAATTACGGTAATACCTGCCGCTGCAAATTTAGGCGCCCACTCCAGGGAGGTACCGCCGCCGGCAGAAAAGATAGCCACATTTGGTTGCATGGAAATCGCCGTCTCAGCACTTACCACCTTCCAGGTCTTGCCCTTAAATGTTACTTCCTTACCAACGGACTTCTCAGAAGCCACGGGAATCAATTCAGTAACGGGAAAATTTCTTTCCGTTAACACCTGTAACATTTTTGAGCCAACCAATCCGGTCGCTCCAACTACGGCAACTTTCATTTTGTTTTACATTTTTAATTTTGGAAGCCCAAAATTAACATATAGCCCCCGCTTTTCATAACATTAAGATTTTTTTTTACCATTTACATGGCATTAACACCGGATGATCAACAGAATGCTAAGTTTGAAAGCAATAAAATAATTGCTCATGCGGTTACCCATTGTTTGTTTCTCCCTGCTGCTGCAGGCCCTCACCGGTTTCACCCAAACACCGGTCATTTATGACGTGGTTATTCATGAAGTAATGCCCAAACCCAATCCTGTAGCAGGTTTACCGCCTTATGAATATATAGAACTGCGGAACATCAGCACCATGCCCGTGCAACTGAGCAACTGGCGCCTCGCGGTAAACAAGCGGGAAGTAGCGCTGCCGGCTTATTTGCTGCAGCCAGACAGCTTGCTGGTGCTGTGCGCTCCGGGCGCAGTAGGCAGTTATAACATTCCCAATATCAGGGGAATAGACCGTTTTCCGGCAATAGCAGACGACAGTGCACTGATTGTTTTATATGATGCATTCAGAAGGGTGATACATGCGGTAGATTACCATCAAGGATGGTATGCAGGCGGAAAGGCCCGCAGGGGCGGAATCAGCCTAGAAATGATCAACACGGCGTTTCCGTGCAGCGGTAAAGTAAACTGGACAGCCAGCATCGCTGCTGCCGGCGGCACGCCCGGTTTCATTAATGCCGCGGCAGCAAATACCCCTGATCTTTCCAAACCCGACCTGTTGTTTGCCGCCATTACAGATAGCATACACGTATTGTTGCAGTTCAGTAAAACGCTGGACAGCACACTGGCCGCCAATCCTGCACGCTATGAAATTAGTGGCGGATTGCATGTAACCTCCTGCCGGGTGCTGCCCCCGATATTCAACAGCGTGGAACTGGAGCTGGACGCGGCTATCCGGCCACAGGAGGTATACGCCATCACTGGCAACGGGGTGGCAGATTGCAACGGCGCTACCAGTAATATCTATAACAGTGTTACACTGGGCATACCGCAACAACCGGTTAGCAACGATATATTAATCAATGAAGTACTGTTTTATCCGCCCACCGGCATCCCCGAATTTATTGAACTGTATAACGCCAGTGAGAAGGTGGTGAACTTAAATGAGCTGCGTGTTTGCGCCCGTACCGCTGGTGGCGGGTTTGGTATTTTTAAAAAGATGACCACCAGCGGCCGTTTGCTGATGCCCGGCCAATTGCTGGCATTTACCACCAACAGGGATTTGCTTTGCAGCTACTACAATTGCCGGTCGCAGGAAAATATCCAGGAAGTAAGCAGCCTGCCGTCTATGCCGTTGGACGGAGGCGATGTGGTGTTGCTGCGGGCCGATAGTACAGTTATAGATGAATTGCCGTATACCAGCGGACAACACTTTCCGCTGGCGAGTGAATTGCAGGGCATTTCGCTGGAACGGTTGCAGTACCAGCTTCCTGCTGCCGACGCTGCCAACTGGCATTCTGCTGCTGCCACAGCGGGATATGCCACCCCCGGGTGGCTTAATTCCCAGCGCCGGGGCGATGCAGGCGATTCGCTGAACATTGCATTGTTACCGGAAGTGTTTTCCCCTGATCATGATGGAACAGCTGATGTAACGCAGCTTTCCTGGCAACTGCCCGCTCCTGGCTTTGTGGGCAATGTTACCGTGTATGATTTGCAGGGTAAACCGGTACGGTACCTGGCCCGCAATATTTTGATGGGAAATACCGGATATTTGCCGTGGGATGGAATTGGAGAAAATGCAGTAGTTTTACCGTCAGGGATTTATATATTTTTTATAGAGATATTTAATCTTCAGGGCTACGTAAAACGCTGTAAACGCACGGTGGTCATGGCACGAAAGTTGAATTGACGCACGCCCCCGTTGCCGGCTTTTTCCAAGCCAAAAATAGCCGTGGGCAATCTATTATAATTATTTATATTTGCGCTTCCTAAAAATTTGAACATGCAGTACAGAGAAATTGTTGCAGTAACCGGATTGGGCGGTTTGTTTCAGTTAGTAGCCAGTAAACAAGATGGCGCCATCGTAAGGTCACTGGAAGATAAAAGTACAAGGTTTGTATCTTCCCGCGTGCATAATTTTACTCCACTGGAAAGTATTGAAGTATTTACTACCGGCGAAAACGTAAACCTGGCTGAGGTATTCAAGGCTATGGAGGAAAAAGCAGCGGCACACCCGCCTGTAGCTGGTAAAGCAGACAACAATGCTATCAAAGCTTATTTCAAAAGCGTATTCCCTGAATTCGATGAAGACAGAGTGTATGTGAGTGATATGAAGAAGATGGTAAAATGGTTTGGTATCCTCAAAGCAAACGATCTGTTGAAATTTGATGAGATCCTCGCCGAAGGTGATGGTGAAGCGGAAGAAGTGGCAGTAGAAGAAACCGCTGCTCCGGAGAAAAAGAAGAAAGCAGCTACTGAAGCTACTGAAGAAGCAGCCACAGAAGAAAAGCCTAAGAAGCCACGCGCTAAAAAGGCCGCTGAAAAAGAAGAAGGCGAAGCAGGCGCTGAAGAAAAAGCACCTAAGAAAGCCAAGGCTAAGAAAGATGACGCACCGGCAGCAGAAGGCGAAGAGCCTAAAAAAGTTGCTAAGCCACGCAAGAAGAAAACAGAAGAATAGTAAGGATCCGGGTTGTCTGATGATTGAATCAAACATCAGCCGGCAAAATATTTCAGGCTTCTATTTACAGAGATCTTTTTCTGTAAATAGAAGCCTGAATCGTTTTAGCCTTCCCGATATTTAACGATTCTTTTAGCCGTAAACACCCGGCATTAGCGTAAAATTGCCTAAATTTCTACATCCGAAAATTTAAAAATAACAGATAGCATGGATAAACTAAATGCAGATATAAAGAAACTACCGCGTACATTTCTCCCGGAAGATTTTAAAGTAACTACCTGGGATACCCTGCAGCCTTACTTTGAAGCGCTAAAGGAAAGAAAGATCAACAGCGTATCAGACCTGGAAAAGTGGCTGAAAGATATGAGCGAACTGGAAGCAGTAATCAGTGAAGATGCCTGCTGGCGACAGATCCGCATGACCTGCGATATCACCGATAAATCACTTGAGGAAGCCTTCGCTTACTTCTGCATGGAAATTCAGCCCAAACTGCAACCCTATGCAGATGCACTCAATAAAAAATTGCTGGAAAGCCCGTTTGTAAAAGAACTGGATCCCGATCTGTATAAAACGTATCTCCGCAATGTAGAGAAACAGGTGAAACTGTTCCGCGAGGAAAATATTCCTATCCAGGCGGAATTGAGTGTAATGGCACAACAGTATGGCGTTATCGCAGGTAAAATGACCATCAAAGTAAAAGACCAGGAATATACCCTGCAACAGGCAGCTAAATTCCTGGAAAACAGCGACCGCTCCCTGCGGGAAGAAGTGTTCACTAAAACCGGCGCCCGTCGCCTGGAAGACAGGAAAGCACTTGATGACCTGTACACAGGGCTGA
This sequence comes from Chitinophaga sp. G7 BAM 1005, assembly GCF_057126945.1. Classification (NCBI taxonomy): domain Bacteria; kingdom Pseudomonadati; phylum Bacteroidota; class Chitinophagia; order Chitinophagales; family Chitinophagaceae; genus Chitinophaga; species Chitinophaga sp. G7 BAM 1005. The sequence continues at coordinate 7,247,302 of NZ_CP181478.1, forward strand.
TTTTAAAACGTGACCAGGTAGCAAAAAATGCCGGCTTCGCTAATTACCGCGACTATAAATTTGAAGAACTGGGACGCTTCGACTATACAAAAGAAGACGCCTTCCAGTTCCATGAAGCTATCAAAGCGCACATTGTTCCGCTGGTACAACAGATCCTGGAAAAGCAGAAAGCCAAACTGCAGCTGGATACCCTGCGCCCCTGGGACACGGAAGCAGAACCAGTGGGTGTGAAGCCACTGGAGCCATTCCACACAGGAGAAGAACTGGTGAATAAAGCCATCGCCACTTTTGATGAACTGGGTCCCTTCTTTGGTAATTGTCTCCGGGTGATGAAACAAATGGGCCGCTTCGACCTGGAAAGCCGTAATGGTAAAGCGCCGGGTGGCTATAACTGCCCGCTGGCGGAAACAGGCGTGCCTTTCATTTTTATGAATGCCGCCGGACAAATGAAAGATCTTACCACAATGGTACACGAAGGTGGCCACGCGGTACACTCTTTCCTCAGCCATCACCTGGCACTCAGCGCCTTCAAGGAATACCCGATGGAGATCGCTGAAGTAGCCAGCATGAGCATGGAGTTATTTACAATGGACTACTGGAACATTTTCTTTGATGACGAAACGCAGCTGCGCCGGGCACGTTTGCAGCAGCTGGAAAGGGCTATCACCATTTTCCCGTGGATTGCCACCATTGATAAATTCCAGCACTGGATTTATGAACACCCGCAGCATACCATAGAAGAACGTACTGCCAAATGGCTGGAAATACTGAATGAGTTTTCCCCTGCAGTAGTTGACTGGAGCGGCCATGAGGACTACCGCGCCATTACGTGGCAAAAGCAACTGCACCTGTTTGAAGTGCCTTTCTATTATATAGAATACGGTATCGCGCAACTGGGAGCCATTGCTATGTGGAAGCAATTCAAGGAAAACAAAACACAGGCTTTGGATAACTACGTACAGGCGTTAAGTTTAGGAAATACCAAAACGTTGCCTGAGTTGTATAAAGCAGCAGGAATTAAATTTGATTTTTCTCCGGCCTATGTAAAGGAACTAGCCGATTTCGTGAAAGCAGAAATAGAAAAGATACAATAGTAAGGATGCCTTTGTTAATGCCGCCACGCGGAACATTAACAAAGGCATTTTTTATTTGCAGGATTTACAAACCCCACTCACCACTACTTCCACATTATGCGCCGCATAACCTTTGGGAAGCTGTATTTGCGGAACATCTGTTTCATCTAAACAAATGGTATTACCACATTCTTCACACTTGAAATGAATATGATGATCGTGGTGATGATGTTCCGAACACTCCGACTTACATAAAGCGTAGCGTACAGAGGTATCTGTAGTGGGTATTTTATGAATGATTCCTTTGTCGAGAAATGTTTGTAAGGTACGGTATACGGTTACCCGGTCAAACGACTGACCGGCCAGCTTTTCAAAATCGCTATGTTCCAGCGCACCGTTGCTTTTCATGAACAGTTCCAGGATCCTTGTCCGGGTTTCTGTTACACTCAGCTTGCTTTCGCGTAGTATACTGCCAATTCGTTCTGTTATTTGTTGTTTGGTGCCCATGATGAAAAAAACTTTATTCTTCCATTAAACGGTCTATGTCTTCAATCAATTTATCTACATCCTGTTTTTTAGTGCCTTCATACAAACCGCGGATCTGTCCTGCTTTATCAACCAATGCGAACCATTGGGTGTGTACAAAATCTTCTTCCCCGGTATATACGCCATCATCTACCAGGTAACCTTGCCTGGCCAACCGGTAGAGCTGTTTCTTGTCGCCGGTGAGGAACCACCAGTTTTTGGAATCAGCGCCATGTTTGGCGGCATATGCCTTTAGTACCGGCACGCTGTCGTGTTCCGGATCTACCGTATGGGAAAGGATCAGGAAGTTGGGATTGTCTTTATACTTCGCATATACCTTGTCCATATTGGCATTCATCTTCGGACAAATACCGGTGCAGGTGGTAAAAAAGAACTCAGATACATAAATCCTGCCTTCAACGTCTGCCTTCGTTTTCGTGTGGCCTTCCTGGTCTGTAAAGGAAAATCCAGGGATGGTATGTCCCGGCGCCCCCAGGTGGGGTAATTTATCTTTTCCAAAGAAGGTGCCTGTTTCTCCTTTAATAATATAACCGGCATAGGTCAGGAAACCTGCGCTCAACAACACAAAAAACGAAATCAGTATAATTGTTTTCTTCGACATAGGTATGATTCCTTGTTTTATTCGATATACAAAGGTAGCACATAGTTAACAGATGCCCATCAGTGCTATGCATCTCTTATTTTTTTAACACGCCTGCAACATTTTATAGTTGAAAAAATAAATTATCTGAAGATAACAGTTATTTTAATTTGCAACATTGTTGCAAATTTATGTAGTTTTGTCCGGATAGAAAAATGCGAACATGGAAGTGAATATTTTAAAGAAGATGAGTTTGGACACTATTGGAATAGGGGCCTCCATACTGTGTGCTGTACACTGCGCCTTACTCCCTTTGCTGCTCACGGTATTACCACTGGTGGGATCGCATGTATTGGAAAATGAAATGCTGGAATATGGCTTGTTGTCTTTCTCCTTTGGGGTAGGCTGTTTGTCGCTGGGACGGGGGTATTTCAGGCATCACCGGCGCATAGCGCCCCTGCTGATCTTTACCGCGGGGTTTGCCTTATTACTGGGAGGGCATTTCGGGATCGTCAGCGGTTTCTGGGAACCTGTTGTCATCTTTGCCGGTGCGGCAGGAGTAACGGGCGCGCATCTATTAAACCTGAAGCGTTGTAAACAATGCACTACGGTTAAGCGCCACGTTCATGATCACTTAGTGGCATCAGAGGATAGCCGGCGGCATCTGCCGGCTGGCGGGCTGTGAAACTGCTGTTATAAAACAGGGAAAACATCACAAAGGGCTTATAAACAATTGCTGCAATTAAAATACGCACACACATAGCAATATAACTTATCACATATGGAAAAATTACCTGTTACGGTGCTGAGTGGCTTTCTCGGCGCGGGGAAAACTACGCTGCTTAATCACGTGCTGCATAACCGCGAAAATCTTCGTGTAGCCGTTATTGTTAATGATATGAGCGAGGTGAATATCGATGCGCAACTGGTGAAGAATGAAAACACGCTGCACAAAACGGAAGAGCGCCTGGTGGAAATGAGTAATGGCTGCATTTGTTGCACCCTGCGGGAAGATCTGCTGAAGGAAGTAGCTGCACTGGCCGCAGAGAAACGGTTTGATTACCTGTTGATTGAATCTACCGGCATCTCGGAACCTATACCGGTGGCGCAAACCTTCTGCTACCAGGATGAGGTGAACAACGTTGATCTCAGCACGGTAAGCCAGCTGGATACAATGGTGACGGTAGTGGATGCGTATAATTTTATCAACGACTACAGCAGCATGTCGTATCTGCAGGACAGAGGCTTAACAGATGATGCGGCAGACCGGCGCACCATTGTGAATCTGCTGACAGACCAGGTGGAATTTGCCAATGTGATTGTGCTGAATAAATGCGACCTGGTATCAAAAGAACGGCTGGGCAACCTGAAAGCGGTGCTGCGTAAATTGAACGCCACGGCCCGCATCGTGGAATCCATCAAGGGGCAGGTGCCATTGAAAGAAATACTGCATACCGGTCTTTTCGACTTTGATACCACTTCCCAAAGCGCCGGCTGGCAGGCCGAACTGGAAAAGGAACACACCCCGGAAACGGAAGAATACGGCATCTCTTCTTTTGTATACCGCAGCCGTAAACCCTTTCACCCGGAACGCTTCTGGCAGTATATCAATGAACGCTGGCCCGGCAATATTATCCGCAGTAAAGGATTGTTTTGGCTGGCCTCCCGGCCGGATATTGCTGTAAACTGGAGCCAGGCGGGGGGATCATTGCGTGCTGAGAAGGCTGGTTACTGGTGGTGCGTCATCCCACGCAAGCAATGGCAAATGGATCCTGAAACCTATGAACTCATCACCAGCCGCTGGGATACCCGCTTTGCCGACAGGTATAATGAACTGGTAATCATCGGACAGGAGCTGGATTCACACGATATCATCATTGATCTTGACAGCTGCCTGTGCACCGAATCCGAAATCAAAAACTTCAGGGATGGTCATCTTTTTAAAGATCCTTTTCCAGATATTTAGACTAATCTAAAAAATAATTAAGACAAGTATAAAAATAGAAGATAGTTTTGTTGAAGATTAAATTGGAAGTGTAAATCCATTGTTACTATCCGTGAAAACACTGTACTGAGTTTAAAACCAAGATTACTTATACGCATGAAACAACTATCTACATTACTATTCTTCTTATTATTTATTACTACGGCATATGCCCAGCAAGGCGTGGTGAAAGGGGCGGTCGTGAACAAAGACGGGAAGCCGGTGCAGTTTGCCAACATTGCCATCCCTGCCCTGCATACCGGTGCTACTGCCGATCAGCAGGGGCTTTTCACTATTAAAAACCTGGCGGCAGGTACTTATGATATCAAAATATCAATGGTAGGATACCAAACGGTTAAGCTGAAGAAACAAATTGCAGCGGGCCAAACAACGGTATTGAACGTTTCGTTGGAGGAGGATCTGTCGAAGCTGGATGAAGTAGTGGTAACTGGTGTTTCCCGCGCCACCGCTGTCCGGAAAAACCCTGTACCCATTGCCATTATCGGTAAAAGGGAAATGAACATGAACGTAAATAATAACATTATTGATGCTATTATTAAAGGCGTGCCGGGCGTAAGCGCGGTAACAACCGGTCCCAATATTTCAAAGCCATTTATCCGGGGGCTGGGCTACAACCGCGTACTGACGCTGTTCGACGGGGTGCGGCAGGAAGGACAGCAATGGGGCGATGAGCATGGTATTGAAATTGACCAGTATGGTATTTCACGGGCGGAAGTGGTGAAAGGACCTGCCAGTCTTACTTACGGCTCCGATGCGCTGGCCGGCGTGATTAACATGATCCCCGACATCCCGGAACTGACACCGGGAAAACTACAGGGCAGCTTTCTTACGGATTACCATAGTAATAATGGGATGATAGGCTCCTCACTGGGATTGGCTTACCGGCAAAATGACTGGAAATATGTATTGCGGGGCACAGCAAAGGCGGCGCATAACTACCGCAACAGTGTGGATGGATTTGTATATGGCACGGCCTTCCGGGAATATAACCTCACCGCATTGGCAAGGGTAGACAAGTCGTGGGGGCATTCCCAGTTCGGCGCTACGCTTTATGACAACACCCAGGAAATCCCCGACGGCAGCCGCGATTCCCTGACCCGTAAGTTTACCCGGCAGGTGAAAGATAGTGATGACAATATAAAAGACCGGCCATTGGTTCCGGACAATGAGCTGCGTACCTACACCATTAACCCGTTACATCAGCATATCCAGCATTACCGGTTGTATAACCATTCCAAATGGAATGTGGGTACCGGCGATATTAATACCATGATTGGGGTGCAACAAAGTATCCGGCGGGAATACAATCACCCGGAGATGACCGGGCAGCCTGGCCTGTACGTGGTGCTGAATACATTAAACTATGATGTGCGCTATAATTTGCCCGTGATGAACGGATTGGAAACAACCGTAGGTGTGAATGGTATGTACCAGTCGAATAAGAGTAAGAATGGTACCGATTTTCCCATTCCGGACTATAACCTGTTTGACATAGGCGGATTTATTTTTGCCAGGAAATCTTTTGGTAAGGTAGACGTATCGGGTGGTATCCGTTACGACAACCGTTCTATCCGCTGGAACGATTTCTACGTGGGACCCAATAAGGAGAATGGCTTTGAGCAACATGCGCAGTTGCCGGATACAGCAGGGGCCCATCTGCAGTTCCCTTCTTTCAGTCACCGGTATACTGGTATTTCCGGCAGCCTGGGAGCTACCTGGAACATCAGTGAGCGGGTGCTGGTAAAGGCTAACATTGCACGGGGTTACCGTGCGCCGAATATTACGGAGATTGGTTCCAATGGTCTTGATCCGGGGGCGCATATTGTATACCTGGGGAACCGTGGATTTAAGCCGGAGTTCAGTTTGCAGGAAGACATCGGTATACAGGCATGGTTGCCGGATGCGGATATCAGTGTGGAATTGTTTAATAATAATATTGAGAACTATATCTACCAGGCAAAGCTATACGATAATACCGGCAACCCCGTGGTAATAGTACCGGGTAATGCCACCTATAAGTACCAGCAATCTGCCGCGAGGTTATTTGGAGCGGAGGTAAGTGTTAATCTTCACCCACGGAGTATAGCCTGGCTTACCATGAATAACAGTGTTGCCTACACGCAGGGACGTAACCGGAACATGGAACTGATTAGCACGCATGGCGATGAGGCGCGGTACCTGCCATTTATACCTCCCACGCATATACGCAGCGAACTAAAGGCAAGCACCCAACGCAATTACGGGATCTTCACCAAAGCCTATGCCCGCGTGGAGGCTGATATTATTGCAGACCAGCCGCATTTTTACGGGGTGGATGATACCGAAACATTTACGCCGGGATATACCCTTTTCAATATAGGCGCCGGTACCGGTATTCTCAATAAGAAAGGGAAAACGGTATGTGAAGTGTTCCTGCAGCTGGATAATGTGGCCAATGTAGCTTACCAGGCCAATATGAACCGGTTGAAATATTTTGAATACTACAGCTCCTCCCCTAACGGACGGCTGGGCATCTATAATATGGGTAGAAATTTCAGTGCTAAAGTGATAGTGCCGTTTTAGGGAAGATTACCACAGTTTGAACCCCATTTTAATGCCTATCTGGAGGCTGGGCAGTATGCTGACCATTTTACCATCGTTCAGGGATACTTTGTCGTCGTCGAAATGATAGGTATTGTATTTATAGATTTTACTGCGGATACCTACACCGATAAAGGGATCGAGGATAAAGCGGTCTTTTTTGAACTGCCGGCCTATTAAAAGCTGCAGGCCAATGACGGTTTTATCTCCGGAGTTGGTGTAGGTAATGTTACTGAAGGTATTATCTTCATTTGGATAGAAAACCTTTTTTACGAATAACACGGGTTCGAAGTAGGTGCCGGCTGCGCGGGAGGGCGACATTTCCTGTGAAATAAGGTACAGGCGTGCTCCTACGCGGAAGCCCAGTCCCCGCCCATCTACAAACTGTTCAGTACTGATATCCGGTTTTTTTTGTCCGATATCAATTTTTTTTGCCAGCACATAATCGGGGTAGTCTGTATAGATACCGCTGATACCTACTTCCAGACTGAATTTATCAGTTATTTCCTGTTCCAGGTAAATATCGAGTTCATTAATTAAGGTGGCAGGATTTACTTTAAGAAAGGTATTTTTGCTCAATTGTGTTTTGCCATCCTGGGCGGAGGATGATAAAATAAATGAACAGGATAACCATATTAACAGCAGTGTCTTTTTCATACAGTTGTAAGGGTTAGACTGGCTTCGGAACCTCAATCCGGGCGTGTGTCAGCTTTCAGAACCGGTCAATAATCGTTCCACAATTACCGGAAACCATTGATGTTCCAGCGCCTGTACTTTGCGTGCTACTGACTCGGGCGTATCTTCCGGTGTGATGATAATGCGTTCCTGCAGGATCGTTTCTCCGTCGTCGTATTTCTCGTTCACAAAGTGGATGGTGATGCCACTTTCTTTTTCTCCGGCAGCTATAACGGCTTCGTGCACAAAATGTCCGTACATCCCTTTTCCGCCAAATTTTGGTAACAGGGCCGGGTGGATATTGATAATGCGGTTAGGAAAAGCCCGTACCAGGTTAGCAGGGATTTTCCATAAAAATCCGGCCAATACCACCAGGTCGATCTTTAGCTCTTTTAGTAACTGAATGTATTTATCTGAATGGAGGAACGCCTCCTTTTCAATGAGTATACTGGTAATACCTTCGCGTTCGGCAATCTGTAAAACACCGGCTCCGGGTTTGTTACAAACGATTACGCTCACCCTGGCCTTATCCGACTGTTTGAAATGATCTATAATTTTCTGCGCGTTGCTTCCTGCACCCGATGCGAATATGGCAATATTTTTCAAAGTCTCTTACTGTTTGAGTAGGATACAAAAATAGATAATTTAGCAGGGATTTAAAGTTATGAATATAAAGAGGCTTTAAACATGCCGCTGAGGTGGACTTGATATGCTTCATGCACGCTTTATCCTTGCCTTTGATACGCCTTTGAGGTGGACTTGATCCTTATTTGAGATATTCCCCGCAGCCCTGGTATGTTTTGTCTTTCACCTGTACCTGTACGGTATTGGGTTTCATCAGGCCGCTCATATCGTCGGTGCAAACGGTGTTGCGGATACTTATCGTGATGCCGGGGGTGGTATATACCTTTAAAGTATCGGTATTGGGTTTGGCCGGGGGGAGGGTAACCTGGAGGCTGTCGCCATTAACGTTGTTGAAACGTATTTTTTTGTTATCAAGGTCGAGGCTCCAGAAGGGTTCGTTGCCACTGGCGGTGAACCGGATGCCGGCTTTTGACTTTTCGGTGAGCAGCTGTCTGCGGTCGCCGCCTTCTACCGGCTTGAGGACATAATTGCTGGCCAGTACTCCTTCGATCCGTTTGCCTTTGGTATTGAGGAGGAGGAGTTTCCCTTCGGAGGCGAGGAAGGAGCTACTGTCGGTTTTCTTCTGGAGCATCACGGTGGAGTCGGAGGTTTGTTTCCAGGTGCCGGTTTCTACGGAGGCTATTCCCTGGCCTCTTCCCTGGTAAGCCACCAGTTCATGAAAGGTATGATCATCAAACAAACTGATCTGGTAGTCCATACCGGGGCAGTCGGCACACGGAAGGGTGCCCTGGAAGGTGCCGGTGATAACGGTGGGGGTAGCTGTACCTGGCGTGGTATGTTGCGTGGTACTATCGGTTTGGGTGGTGGTATTATTATTACAGGCCACGAAGGCGGTAAGCAAAACGGGGAGTATGATACTTTTTTTCATGGGAGCGTTTTTTTGATGACGGATTGAACATTCTGGTCCGCCGGCAGGTTATTAAGGTAAAAATAACAACTCTCACAGAAATTAACTGCGTTGACAGATAATATATTATATTGTGTATTAAAGGATATAGGGGACCACTATTTAATTTCCATCTGCATATATTATAATTATATCCCCGCAAACCTTGCCCCACGTTATGATGTAGACGTGCGCCCACAGAGGAATTAAACTTTCAATCAAAATAATAAGTTCTGAAAGGAAATAATAAGTGAAGCGTTTAAATAGGCCAGCAGAAAGACTTCCAGCTCAATCGTTGCTCAAAAAAGAGGTTGAAAACAGCATTTTATAAGACAATAATTTTTTTTAATTGTTGGTAAATTGTCAACATTCTGTCTTATTTTTGCTGGCACTTTTAAGAAACTTTAGGTCAAATCTAAACTATATAGGCTGTGTATCGTCGTGTTTCCATTCTTTTGCGCAAGCATTTTGTGAGTGTGCTTATTCTATGCGCTAGTATAGTAATTCCGTTTTCTTCTGTTAAGGCAGCGGATCCAGCGAAGGGTAAAGCATTATTCCAAACAAATTGCGCTTCCTGCCATAATGTCCATAAGAAGCTGACAGGTCCTGCATTAGCAGGGGTAGAAGATCGCTGGCCCGATAAGAAATTATTGCACCAGTGGATCCACAACTCTGCATCTGTATTGGCTACCGGGGACAAATATGCTAATGACCTCTTCAATCAGTACAACAAGACAGCGATGACCGCTTTCCCTCAGTTATCAAATGAGGAGATTGACGACATCCTGGAGTATGTAAAAGTTGAGCAAGCGAAAACTCCGGGTGGAGCTAAACCTGCTGAAGCGGGGGCTACTGAAGGTGCTGAAGACAAAGGCAATGACAACAGCTTACTGTTTGGTATCATTACACTGATCCTCGCGGTGGTAGCATTGATCCTCATGCAGATCAACAGCAACCTGAATAAGCTGGCTGGTGACAAAGAGGGAGTTCCAACTCCGGACCCTGTTCCTTTCTACAAAAATAAAGCTTACCTGGCGCTGATCATCCTGGTGCTGTTCATGGTAGGTGGTTACTTCACTATTCAAGGAGCTATCGGCCTGGGTCGTCAGAAAGACTATATGCCGGAGCAACCTATCTTCTACAGCCATAAGGTGCATGCGGGTATCAACCAGATTAACTGTTTGTACTGCCATGCCGGTGCTGAGAAGAGTAAACACGCAATGATCCCTTCTGAAAATATCTGTATGAATTGTCACAAGGCCATTAAGGAATACTCCGGCCCTGAGCTGACAACTGCAGAAGGTAAGAGGGTAGATGGTACTGCTGAAATTGCAAAATTATACGATTACGTAGGCTGGGATCCTGAAGCTGGTAAATATACCAAGCCAGGCAGACCGATCGAATGGACTAAAATCCACAACCTGCCTGACCACGTTTACTTTAACCACTCTCAACACGTGGTTGCCGGTCAACAACAATGTCAAACCTGCCACGGTGCAATCACCGAAATGGATGAAGTACATCAGTTTGCCGATCTCTCTATGGGATGGTGTATCAACTGTCACCGTACTACCAAAGTGCAGTTTGCTGACAACAACTATTACAGCATCTTCGAAAAGCTTCATCAGGATATTAAAGATAAGAAGATCGATAGCGTAACAGTTGAGATGGTAGGTGGTACTGAATGTCAAAAATGTCACTACTAGGAAGGATTTAGAGAGATTTTCTCTTAATCAGAAGATATCAAAATTTATAAACGTAACTCGTTAATATAACATGGAGCAAAAAAAGTATTGGAAAGGCTTGGAGGAGTTGCACAATACCGATGCGCATCAGGAAATTGTGAAGAATGAATTCAGTGAAGAACTTCCGTTCGAGAGTGAAGGCCTGTTGAATGCTACTACCCCCCGCAGGGATTTTCTGAAATATCTGGGGTTCACCACCGCTGCTGCCGCTATTGCTGCCAGCTGTGAAACACCGGTTAAGAAAGCGATTCCGTATGTAAACAAACCGGAAGAGATCACCCCGGGTGTAGCCAATTATTATGCTTCTTCTTACGCCATTGATGGCGAATACGTACCGGTTGTGGTGAAAACCCGCGAAGGTCGTCCCATCAAACTGGAAGGGAATACTTTATCAGCTGTCACACAGGGCGCTACATCCGCCAAAGTACAGGGCGCTGTATTAAGCCTGTATGATACTGCCCGTCTCCGTTTCCCATCTATCGGCGGCGCGGAAACAACCTGGGCGGAACTGGATAAACAAATGGGTGCAGCACTGGCCGGATTAGGCGGTGCTCCTGTTGTTTTATTAAGCGCCACTTTACTCAGCCCCACTACTAAAAAAGTGATCGGCGAGTTCCTGGCAAAATATCCAAACTCCCGCCACGTAGTATACGATGCAGTTTCTTACTCAGGTATGCTGCAGGCCAACGAAGCTTCTTACGGTAAAAGAGTTGTTCCTTCCTACCACTTTGAAAATGCCAAAGCGATAGTGAGTTTAGGTGCGGACTTTATCGGAACCTGGTTGAACCCGGTTGAATATGCCCGCCAGTTTGCTTCTACCCGTAAGATCAGTGCACAGAAACCCGAAATGTCTAAACTTTTCGCGTTCGAAAGTCATATGAGCCTTACCGGTGCAAACGCGGATGAAAGATATACACATAAACCTTCTGAAACCGGTGCAGTAGCACTGGCACTGCTGGCAGCAGTTGGCGGCAGTGTAACCGCTCCGGCTATTGCTGACAAACGTGTAGCAGATGGTATCAAAAAAGCGGCAGAATCACTGAAAGCAAACGCCGGTAAAGCACTGGTAGTGAGCGGTTCTAACGATGTAAACGTACAGGTCATTGTAAACGCCATCAACAACATCGTTGGCGCCAATGGAACTACTATCGATTTCGCTTCTCCTTCCAACTATCGTCAGGGTATCGACAGCGACATGACCAAACTGGTAAGCGATATGAATGCAGGCAGCATCGGCGCTGTACTGGTTTATGGCGCTAACCCTGCTTACGACTACTTCGAATCCCAGAAATTCGCAGAAGGTTTGAAGAAAGTGAAGATCGCGGTATCCTTCAACGACAGAAACGACGAAACAACTGAACTGTGTAAATATGTAGCCCCTGATCATCACTTCCTGGAATCATGGAATGATGCGGAAGGAAGAGCGGGTTACTATAGCTTTGCCCAGCCTACTATCCTGCCGCTGTTTAAAACACGCGCTATACAGGATACCCTCCTCACCTGGTCTGGTAACACTACCACTACCTGGGCTGACTACCTGAAAAATGAGTGGATCAGCAAACTGGGTGGACAGGAAGCATGGGATAAAGCATTACAGGATGGTATTGTTGAACCAGCTACTGCTCCTGCATTAGGTGGTGCTGCATTTGCCGGTGATATTGCCGGTGCTGCATCCAAAATCAGCAGCGCTAAGAAAGGTGGTAAACTGGAACTGGTACTGTATGAAAAAGTAGCGATCGGTACTGGCAGATCTGCCAACAACCCGTGGTTACAGGAAATGCCTGATCCGATTACCCGTTCTACCTGGGGTAACTACGCCTGTATCTCCAACAAACTGGCTAAAACTTTTTCTACCGAGTTAGGTGATGATTACGAAATCAATGCCGAGAAGAAAGTACTGAAAGTTAAATCCAACGGTAAAGAAATTGAACTGCCACTGCTGATTGTTCCGGGTATGCACCCTGAAGTAATCGCTATCGCAGTAGGTTATGGCCGCAGCAATAATGTAGGCAGAGCAGCTGGTGGTATCGGTAAAAATGTTTATCCTTTTGTTAGCTTCAACGGTCAGAACTTTGACTACTTCACTATTGACGCATCTGTAGAAGCTACCGGTCAGAAGGAAATTGTTGCTTTAACGCAAACACATAATAGTTACGAAGGTCGTCCGATCGTTAAAGAAACTACCCTGGAAGAGTTCATCAAGAACCCTAAGGAGGTAAACGAAGACAGACTGGAACTGAAGAAATTTGGAGCCGACTTCCGCAAGGATGCTACCCTGTATCCTAACTACAGCTATCCTGGTATCAAATGGGGCATGTCTATCGATCTGAACACCTGTTTTGGTTGCGGCGCCTGTACAATTGCCTGCCAGGCAGAAAACAACGTTTCTGTTGTAGGTAAAGAAGAAGTGGCGAAAGCGCATGAAATGCACTGGATCCGCATCGACCGTTATTTCAGCGGTGATGAAGAAAATCCGGAAGTAGTGTTCCAGCCGATGCTGTGTCAGCATTGCGATAACGCGCCTTGCGAAAACGTTTGTCCGGTTGGAGCAACCAACCACAGCTCTGAAGGTATTAACCAGATGGCTTACAACCGTTGCATCGGTACCCGTTACTGCGCAAACAACTGTCCTTACAAAGTACGTCGCCTGAACTGGAGAGACTGGAATGGTGCTGACAGCTTTGAAAACAACCTGTACGATGTGGCTGATATGAACGATAACCTGACCCGTATGGTACTGAACCCGGATGTAGTGGTTCGTAGCCGTGGTGTGATGGAAAAATGTTCTTTCTGCGTACAACGTTTGCAGGAAGCGAAACTGGATGCGAAGAAAGCTGGTCACCCATTGAAAGATGGAGCTGCTAAAACCGCCTGCCAGCAAGCTTGTGGCGCTGATGCGATCGTATTTGGCAACATTAACGACAAGAACAGCGAAATCTATAAGATTCGTAACGAGCAGCAGGTAGACAGGATGTACTATGTGTTGGAAGAAACACACGTACTGCCATCTATCAGCTACCTGGCGAAGATCAGAAACAAGGATGCCGCTCCTAAAGCAGAAAAAGAGTCTGCTCACAAGGAAGAAGCGCATCACGCGTAATGATCTTAACCGGTAATCGTTAAGAAAAAGACAGAAAGAACAGAATCTGAGATCATAACAAAAGACAAGGGCTAGTAGCTAGAAGCTAGCAGCTAAAAGCTTATAGAATATGCATTTAAAATACGAATCCACACTGAGAGAACCTTTGGTAGACGGGGTTAAGGATTATCACCAGGTAACGGAAGATATCATTAGTCCCATTGAAGGGAAGCCTGGAAAACTGTGGTATGTAGGCTTTTTCATCTCCCTGGCACTGTTGGGCTTTGGCGCCTTTTCCGTGTTCTGGCAGATCTATTTCGGTGTCGGAGTATGGAATCTGAATAAAACCATTGGTTGGGGTTGGGACATTACCAACTTCGTATGGTGGGTGGGTATTGGTCACGCCGGTACCCTGATTTCCGCGATCCTCCTCCTGTTCCGCCAGGGTTGGCGTACGGGGGTGAACCGTGCGGCGGAAGCGATGACGATCTTCGCGGTAATGTGCGCCGGTCAGTTCCCGATCATTCACATGGGTCGTGTATGGATGGCGTTTTTCATTCTGCCTTATCCAAATACCCGTGGTCCGGTATGGGTTAACTTTAACTCTCCGCTTCTCTGGGACGTATTTGCGATCTCTACTTACTTTACCGTATCACTGTTGTTCTGGTACTCTGGTTTATTGCCGGATTTTGCTACCGTTCGTGACAGGGCTAAAACTAAATTACGCAAGTTATTATATGGTGTAGCTGCTTTTGGCTGGACCGGTTCTACCAAGCACTGGCAACGTCATGAAGCGCTGTCGCTGGTACTGGCAGGTTTATCTACTCCACTGGTACTGTCTGTACACACGATCGTATCTTTTGACTTTGCAACTTCTGTAATTCCCGGTTGGCACACTACCATCTTCCCTCCCTACTTCGTAGCGGGTGCGATCTTCTCCGGATTTGCGATGGTACAAACGTTGCTGATCATTACGCGTAAAGTATTACATCTCGAAGAATATATTACCCTGGGGCACATGGAAGCCATGAACAAGGTAATTGTGTTAACGGGTTCCGTAGTAGGTTGTGCTTACCTGACTGAGTTATTCATGGCATGGTATGGCGCTAACCCTTACGAGTTTGCCACCTTCTTCAAATACCGTGCTGCTGGTCCGCTGGGTTGGTCTTACTGGATCATGATGACCTGTAACGTAATCACTCCGCAGGTGTTCTGGTTCCGCAAAATGAGAAGAAATGTAATGGTGACTTTCGTAATGTCTATCATTGTGAACATCGGTATGTGGTTTGAGCGTTTTGTAATCATCTGTACTTCACTGTACCGCGATTACCTGCCATCCAGCTGGGCTTACTATCGTCCATCCTGGCCTGAAGTAGGTTTCTACATGGGTACTTTCGGTTTGTTCTTCACCTGCTTCTTCCTGTTTGCTAAATACTTCCCGGTAATTGCGGTAGCTGAGATCAAGGCTATTCTGAAAACTTCCGGTGAGAACTACAAAGAGAAAATGGAAGTTTACGAAGAAGAGAGTGCTGAGAAATTTGCACACGACGTGGCACATGCACACTAAAAGACGAATTAAGAGAACTAATTACCTGGAATTTGAATTTTTAAATATATGGCTGTTAAAAAATTTGTTGTAGGCTTGTTTGACGATGAGGCGGTGTTGTTTCCGGCAGTAAAGAAAGTACGCACTGCGGGATACAAATTGCACGATGTATACACTCCTTTTCCTATTCACGGCCTCGATCATGCAATGGGTTTAAGAGAAACCAGTCTGCACACAGCCGGTTTCATATATGGTATCACTGGTACTACTACAGCATTATCCTTCATGAGTTGGGTATTTAATGTAGACTGGCCGCTGAATATTGGAGGTAAACCACATTTCCCGCTGCCTGCTTTTATTCCGATCACCTTTGAGCTGACCGTATTATTTGCGGCCGTAGGTATGGTGATGACTTTCTGTTATCTGTGCCAGTTAATGCCGGGTGTGAAGAAGCACATCTTCCATCCAAGACAAACAGACGATAAGTTTGTGATGGTAATAGAGCTGACAGAAAAAACCAATGCGGAAGAAGTAAAGAGCTTCCTCGCTGCTGCAGGTGCACAGGATATCAATGAGCAGAAGGCTGAAGCAGGATGGTGGTTCGGAAGGTACGATAAGGATGATGAACCTTATCTCCGTAAGATTCAGACCGCAAACGCTTAATTAAAATAACAGCTAAAACATACCGTTGCGACATTAGGATTTGAGCAAGCAAGAACTAATGAAAGCTAGATAAATAATTTCTGATGAAAAGGACTTCCAACATATTGATTGTAGCCGCACTGGCAACTGGAGCTTTCCTGGCAGCCTGTAACAGGGGGGAGCATAACAGAAAGCCCGGCAGGATTTATATGCCAGACATGTATGAATCCCGTGCGTATGAATTTTACAGTGCTCGTTTGTCAGGCCTGAAGCCAGTGGAAGGAACAGTAAAAAGAGGAGAACTTTTGCCATACCATCTGAAAGAATCAGATACGGCACTGGCTAATCTGGTGAAGAATCCATTAACTATTACGCCGTCTGATCTTAAAGAAGGCGAACGTTTATTTAATATTTATTGTGGTATCTGTCATGGTACTGCGTTAGATGGTAATGGTCCGCTGTACAAAGGTGGAGATGGACCTTATCCTGCAGCTCCTGCCAACCTGGTTGCCGGTGCAAAATCCGGTTACACGGAAGGCCGCCTGTTCCATGTAATGACTTATGGTTATAACATGATGGGTAGTTATGCCAGTCAGCTCGACAGAGACCAGCGCTGGAAGATTGCTGCTTATATCAAGAGTAAACAGCCAGGTGCTGCCGCCCCGTCTGCCGCTCCTGCTAATGACAGCACTGCAGCTAAATAAATGAGTTAAACTGAATTTCAATCAAGTATTTTAATATACAGTAATGAAAGACCAATTTGTAGTACCGGCAAGATTAAAAAAGACCAGCTTCGTGTTAATGGGCGTGGGCTTGCTGACGTTATTGATCGGATTAATTGCGTTTCAAGGTGAGAACGCGACACGGTTTTGGGCCGGTCTGTTGCAGAACAGCAGCTTCTTTTTGCTGATTACATTGGCGAGCACCTTTTTTATAGCTGCTACTACCCTGGCACATGGTGGCTGGCAGATTGCTTTCCGCCGTGTACCTGAAGCTATTTCAATGGCCGTTCCCGTTTTGGCCGCCATTTTATTTGTGATTGTAATGATCCTTGTTTTTGGTGGGAAAGAGGATATCTACCACTGGGTAAACGCACACCATGTAGCAGAGGATAAGATCCTGACCTGGAAATCTGCTTTCCTGAACAAAGGATTCTTTACCGTAGCGACTATCCTGACACTGGGCCTCTGGATCTTCTTTACCCTGAAGCTCCGCAGAATGTCTATCGAAGAAGATGGATGGGATCTGCGTCCTGAAACAGGCCGTAAATTACTCTGGAGAAATACCGTTGTATGCGGTGGCTTCCTGGTAGTATTTACCCTGAGCGTTGGATCTACCACGCCGTGGGTTTGGTTAATGAGTATCGATGCACACTGGTTCTCTACCATGTACAGCTGGTACACTTTCGCCAGCACCTGGGTATCCGGTCTGTCGCTGATCGCACTGTTCGTAGTATATCTGAAAAAGCACGGTTATCTTACTTATGTAACTGAAGAACACCTGCACGATCTGGGTAAATTCATGTTTGCATTCAGCATCTTCTGGACTTATCTCTGGTTCTCCCAGTACATGCTGATCTGGTATGCTAACATGCCGGAAGAAACCGAATATTTCCAGCCGCGTGTTTGGGGCCAGTGGAGACCTATCTTCTTCCTGAACCTCCTGATCAACTTTGTTACTCCGTTGTTGTTCCTGATGAAAAGGGACACCAAACGTAACTATACTGCCATCGTTTTCATCGCTATCGTGATCATCTTCGGTCACTGGCTGGATTTCTGGCAAATGGTTTACCCAGGCACCGTTAAAACCCTGGTATTCCCTTGGTATGAATTCGGACTCGGACTTGGTTTCGTAGGACTGATCATCTTCCTGGTATCTAACCAGCTGACTAAAGCTGCACTGGTTCCGAAGAATCATCCTTACCTGAAAGAAAGTATCATTCACCACACCTGATTGGGTGATCAAGGAGATTAGGCAAAAGAAAAGCATTAGATAACTTAATTATTTCATATAGCAATGTCAGGATTTTTAGCAGTCTTAGTTGTTGTTCTCATATTCATAGTCATCTTCCAGATTGCGAAGGCGAGCGAATATGTGTCCATATTGAAGGGAGAAAAGAAAGCGCGCGAGCAAAGCAACCGTATAAATGGTTTCCTGCTGATTGCATTCCTGGTGCTGGGGCTTATAGGAGTGTACTGGTGTAACGATTTGCTGAAAGGCAAAATCCTGGGCGAATCTGCATCAGAACAGGGAGAAGGCGTGGATACCCTTATTTATGTAACACTTGCCATTACTGGTGTGGTGTTCGTGATTACCCAGATTGCCTTATTCTGGTTTGCATTTAAGTACCAGGAGAAAGAAGGCCGTAAAGCATTTTACTTTCCGCATAATAATAAACTGGAAGTGATCTGGACCGTTATCCCGGCTATCGCCTTAACCATACTGGTGGCTTTCGGTTTGAAACACTGGTTCCAGCTCACCTCAGAAGCGCCAAAAGACGCTGCTGTGGTAGAAGTAACCGGTAAGCAGTTTAACTGGATGTTCCGCTATCCTGGTAAAGATGGCGCATTGGGTCGTCGTGATATTAAAAATATCGATCCTTCCGCCGGTAACGAACTGGGTCTGGACTGGAACGATCCTTTGAACAAGGATGACTTTATGCCAACTGAACTGCACCTCGTAGTTGGTAAACCGGTAAAGTTCATCATCGGTTCCCGCGATGTAATCCATGATGTGGGTTTACCTCACTTCCGCATGAAAATGGATGCGGTTCCGGGTATCCCTACCACCCTGTGGTTTACTCCTAAGTTCACTACCAAACAGATGAAGGAAAAAACCGGTAACCCGGATTTCACATATGAAATTTCCTGCGATCAGATGTGTGGTAGCGGTCACTACTCCATGAGAGGCGTGATAGTTGTGGAAACTCAGGAAGAATATGATAAATGGGTAGCTTCCCAGAAATCAACGTATAGCCTGACACACGCTGACACTGCAGCTCCGGCTGCGCCTGCCGGCGAAGCGAAAGCAGATAGCACACAAAAAGCAGTAGCTGCCAATATTCAGTAAGCTGTAATTTTGCGTAGAAGAATTTTTGACGGAGTACAATTAAAAACAATAAAGACAAACTGACAAACGACGATACTTCCCGGGCGTTAGTTTATAATAAACCGAACCGATTATGAGTAACGAAGCAACATTGCACAGTCAACAGGAGGTAATGCACGGAGCGCATGATCATCATGATCATGAGCACCACCATGAAGACAGTTTCATTTCGAAATATGTGTTCAGCATGGATCACAAAATGATCGCCAAACAATTCCTGATTACTGGTATCGTTTGGGCTATCATTGGTGCTTTCTTCTCTGTACTGTTCCGTTTGCAACTTGGTTTTCCTGATGCCACTTTCCCTTGGATGGAAAGTATCCTGGGTCATTGGGCTAAAGGTGGCCGCCTTACAGCGGAAGCTTACTATGCATTGGTAACAATGCACGGTACCATCCTGGTATTCTTTGTATTAACGGCCGGCCTGAGCGGTACCTTCTCCAACCTGCTGATTCCTTTGCAGGTAGGTGCGCGTGATATGGCCTCCCCTTTTATGAACTGTTTGAGCTACTGGTTCTTCTTTTTGGCCAGCCTGGTAATGATGGCTTCCCTGTTTGTTCAAACAGGCCCTGCTTCCGGAGGTTGGACGATGTATCCGCCGCTGAGTGCACTGGGAGACGCTTCTATCGGTTCTAAAATAGGTGTGGATCTTTGGTTAACCAGCATGGCGCTGTTTGTTGTTTCGCAGCTGCTGGGTGGTTTGAACTATATCTCTACCTTATTGAATATGCGTACCAAAGGTATGGCGATGACCAAAATGCCTTTGACTATCTGGTCATTCTTCTTCACTGCTGTATTGGGCGTATTGTCTTTCCCTGTATTGCTGTCAGGTTTCATCCTGCTGCTCATGGATCGTCACGCTGGTACCAGCTTCTACCTGTCTGATATCTTTATCGCGGGTAAAGCACTGGCAAATGAAGGTGGTAGCGCTATTCTCTATCAACATTTATTCTGGTTCTTAGGTCACCCTGAGGTATATATCATCATCCTCCCTGCGATGGGTATGGTTTCTGAAGTACTGGCGGTAAGTTCCCGCAAGCCTATCTTTGGTTACCTGGCGATGATCGGTTCCCTGTTCGCTATCTGTATCCTGGCCTTCCTGGTTTGGGCGCATCATATGTTCGTAACAGGTTTGAATCCGTTCCTGGGTGCATTCTTCGTACTCTTAACCTTATTGATTGCGGTACCATCTGCCATCAAGGTATTTAACTGGATCACTACTATCTGGAAGGGTAATATCAACTTTACGCCTGCTTCCCTGTTCTCTATCGGTTTTGTGAGCACTTTTATCTCCGGTGGTTTAACAGGTATCTGGTTAGGTAACTCTTCTATCGATATTCACCTGCATGATACCATGTTTGTGATCGCTCACTTCCATATTGTAATGGGTGTATCTGCGTTCTTTGGTATGTTTGCCGGTATCTACCACTGGTTCCCTAAGATGTATGGCCGTTTCATGAACCAGACCATTGGTTATATCCACTTCTGGGTAACCATGATCGGCGCTTACCTGATCTTCTGGCCTATGCACTACGAAGGTATGGCGGGTATGCCAAGAAGATACTATGATGTATCCGGCTGGGCTTCCTTCAAACAGTTTGGTGGTTTGAATGAGTTCATCACCATCGTGGTAATCCTGGTATTTGCGGTACAGCTGCTGTTTGTGTTCAACTTCTTCTACAGTATTTTTAAAGGTAGAAAGATGACCACACAGAATCCGTGGAATGCAACTACCCTGGAATGGACTACGCCTATCCATGCCGGTCACGGTAACTGGCCTGGTGAGATTCCTGAAGTATATCGCTGGGCTTATGACTATAGCAAGGATGGAAGAGATTTCATTCCGCAAACAGAGCCTATCGGACCTAATGAATCAGCGCACTAAAATATAGTTCGGAATTCCGGCAGGAAGATACCTTTAAGGTGAAAAATCTTCCTTCCGGGATTTTGTTCACTGTGATGTTTGTAAATTTGTTCCGGACTTA
Source organism: Chitinophaga sp. G7 BAM 1005 (assembly GCF_057126945.1). Lineage (NCBI taxonomy): Bacteria > Pseudomonadati > Bacteroidota > Chitinophagia > Chitinophagales > Chitinophagaceae > Chitinophaga > Chitinophaga sp. G7 BAM 1005. Next base: position 7,268,397 of record NZ_CP181478.1, read on the forward strand.
AACCCGGAATGTGGCTAGAAAAAAAATGTTGCAAGAAAACTCCATAAAATTGTCGTCATCATATGCGGTAGCAAGCAAGGTGAAAGATTACTCTCAGCTGATGAAGTTTAATCTCACCTTTATGGTGGTATTTTCATCTGTGGTTGGTTACCTGCTGGTGCCCGGCGTGGAGTTTAACTTAGTGAAAGTTCTTTTATTATTTGCAGGTGGTTTGCTGGTTTCCGGATCAGCCAATACCATTAACCAGATCTGGGAGAAGAATACAGATAAACTGATGGCGCGCACCGCTGTTCGTCCATTGCCTTCGGGGCGTATGCACGACAATGAGGCGATAGCATTGGCTGTGGTAACAGGTATTGTGGGTCTCCTGGTAATGGGGTACTGCTTTAACTGGTTGAGTGCCGCATTGAGCGGAGTGTCTTTGGTGTTGTACGGTTTTGTGTACACACCCTGGAAAAAATGGAACTCTCTTGCCGTACTGGTAGGGGCTATTCCAGGCGCCATGCCTCCCCTGATCGGTTGGGCAGCAGGCGCCAACAACCTGAGTGAAGGTGGCTGGTCGTTGTTTGCTATCCAGTTCCTGTGGCAGTTTCCGCATTTCTGGGCAATTGCCTGGATTGCATATAAAGACTATACCAAAGCAGGCTTCAAAATGCTGCCTGGCAGCGGAGAGCCCAACAAGTACACCGCCATACAGGCCGCTATGTACACGTTGTTGCTGATCCCCGCCGGCGTAGCGCCTTACCTCCTGAAGATCACTGGAAGCATTTCTGCGATAGTGGCCATTCTGGCGGGTATTTTCTTCCTTTACAGGGCAATTAATCTGTACAGAAAGAATGATGTTCCTGCAGCGAGAAAGCTTATGTTCGGATCTTATATTTATCTGACAATTGTTCAGCTGGTACAACTGCTGGACAAAGCGTAAAATGAAAAGAGGAGTGATGGATACTATGACATTAGAACAACGTAAGAAAATACATCCGCATAAATATTCCTTATGGATCGCCATGGGTAGCATTACCATGATGTTTATCGGGTTTACGAGTGCTTATATTGTTAAAAGATCCCAGGCAAACTGGCTGGCATTTGAACTGCCGCACATTTTCTGGATATCCACTGCTGTAATTTTAACCAGCAGCGTAACTATACACCTGGCTTTAAGGCAGTTCAGAGAAAGGAATATGCAGCGTTACAAGCAACTGATCACCCTTACCGCATTTTTGGGTGTGGTGTTTGCGGCCTGCCAGTGGATAGGATTTTCACAATTGAAGTCGGTGGGACTGCCCCTCAACGGGCCTGTTTCCGCTTCTTTTATTTATGTTATCGTAGGAGTACACATGCTGCACGTTTTGGGTGGTGTAGTAGCGCTGCTCATTATGTTTGGCAGGGCTTACAGAACCCGTGTACGGACCTACAGCGCAGTTCCCATTGAAGTAGCCGCAACATACTGGCATTTCGTGGATATACTGTGGATTTACCTGTTAATTTTTTTAAGTATCGCCAGATAAACTTTGTAAAATTTTATAAAACAAACAATGGATACAGCAGTTACAGCGAAGAAAAAATGGTGGGCCGGAGGATATTCTCCCTTTAATGTGAGCTATGGTAAGTTGATGATGTGGTACTTCCTGATGTCAGATGCGTTCACATTCGGCGCATTGTTGATTTCATATGGTACCATCCGGTTTTCCAGCCCATCCTGGCCTGATCCGAATGAGGTGTTCCGCTCCTTCCCTGGCATGGGCCATGCCAACTTACCGTTGGTATTTGTGAGTTTGATGACCTTCATTCTCATCATGAGTTCTGTAACCATGGTACTGGCTGTACATGCCGGTCACATGAGAGATAAAAAAGCAGTGGCCAAATGGATGCTCTGGACCATCATTGGTGGTATTGCGTTCCTGAGCTGTCAGGCATGGGAATGGACACACCTGTATCACGAAGGTGCATGGTGGGGTCGTAATCCTTTCCTGAATGTTGACGGTACACAGGCATCTACCAACTTTACCAACTTCTTCTTTACCATTACCGGTTTCCACGGTTTACACGTAACTTCTGGTGTGATCCTGAATATCGTTATCCTGGCCAACGTACTGAAAGGTACTTATGAGCATAGAGGTCACTACGAAATGGTAGAAAAAGTAGGTTTGTACTGGCACTTTGTAGATCTGGTTTGGGTATTCGTATTCACCTGCTTCTACCTGCTCTGAGCCAAAGGCAAGCAGAATAGTACAAGGTTTGTTGTTGATTATTTGGAATCTGATTTTTAGAATTTATTTAATTTAAATAGTAATGGAGCATACACATACTGAGGCTGGGCATGAAGCTGCACATGCCGATTCATCTACCAAAACAATCTGGAGAACGTTCTGGATCCTGTTGTGTATCACAATGGTGGAAGTAGGTCTGGCCTTTTTACACCTGGAAACAGGTTTCCCCAGCAGGGTATTCCTGAATGCGATCTTCGTTGGCCTCACCGTGGTGAAAGCTTTCTATATCGTTGCTGAATTCATGCACCTGGGCCACGAAATCAAAAACCTGATCCTTACCATATTGATTCCGTTACTGTTATTTGTATGGTTTATCATCGCATTCCTGTATGAAGGTGATTCCTGGAAAAACATGCGGAAAGACCTGAAGCCAGGTACTCCAATTGAAACGCCAAAGGCTCCTGCAAAAGAAGGACATCATTATTAATTTCACCATAAACTATCAGGATCATCTCTCGCAGGGCTTTATTAGGAGTGTCGTTGGCTATACTGGTGCCGCTTTTGGGTTATCTCATTGTAGATCACTATGGAAAAAATGTGGTGCCTGTACCCGGATACTTCATCCCGGAAAGAGTAGATACGATCTCAGAAAATGGTAAAGTTTCGTATGATACCGTTTTTCATAAGATCAGGGATTTCAAACTGACCAACCAACTTGGAGAACAGGTGAGTTTGAAAGACATGGAAGGAAAAGTGTTATTAGTTGATTTCTTTTTCACCTCCTGCCCCAGTATCTGTCCAACTTTAACAAAAAACCTGAAAAAGGTACAGAGCGCTTACGTAAAGAACGATTCTCTGCTACAGATCCTCTCCTTTTCAGTAGACCCGGAAAGGGATACGGTAGATAAGCTGCGCAAGTACGCATACGACTACCAGATCAACCCGGATAACTGGTGGCTGCTTACAGGTAATAAAAAGGAGATTTATGACCTTGCCAGAAATGATTTCTTTGTTTCTGTAACACAGGGAGATGGCGGTCCGGACGACTTTATACATACCGAGAAGCTGGTATTAATCGACAAAAACAGGAATATCCGTGGATATTATAATGGTCTTGATTCCAATGATGTAAAAAGATGTGCAGGCGATATCGCCATATTACATCTGGCAAAAGACAGACACCGACCGGGTTTTGCGGCCTTCCTTAAAAAACTGTTCTCCGGAGAGAAGTAATAAAAATAATTATAAAGGAAAGGTGAATAAGGAAAGGTTGTTCACCTTTCTTTATTCACCTTTTACATTTTAGTGGATATGGAATTTAAGAACAGAAATCTCAATACGCCTATTACCATCGTGTCGATAGTTATACCCACACTGGTTGCGTTATTGTTTGTGTTACCCAAGCCGGAAATGCATCCTGGTTTTGATATCAGGATATTGCCGCTGTTCCACGCCATCCTCAATACCAGTACTGCCGTTTTACTACTGGCCAGCTTGTATTTTATAAAGAACGGACAGGTAAAAGCCCATAAGACCACCAATTTGATTGCGGTCGGTTTGTCGGCAGTATTCCTGCTTTCGTATGTTACTTATCATGCACTGGCTCCGGAAACCCGTTTTGGTGACCTGGATCATAACGGTATCCTGGATGCCGGCGAAAAAGCGATGCTGGGTGGTATCCGTTATATTTACTACTTCCTGTTGCTGACGCATATTGTACTGGCCGCCATTATAGTGCCGTTGGTGCTTTTCACACTGTTACGCGGGTTTCAGAATGATATTCCACGCCACCGAAAAATTGCCCGTATTACGTGGCCTATCTGGTTTTATGTAGCAGTAACAGGTGTGATTGTTTATATTATGATTTCCCCTTATTACCATTGATAGAATTAAGGAGATTTTTTAAGACAGATAGCCTAATTTTGTGAGATCAAACAATAATACTATGAAGAAGACAGGTTTGTTTTTACTGACAGTGTTTTTGACGGTGATGAGCGGATCAGTAATGGCGCAATGTTCCCTGTGTACTAAAACGGCTCAGCAGCTGGGCGAAGGTCCGGCAAAAGGTTTGAACAATGGTATTCTGATGCTGGCTTTAACGCCCCTGGCCATTATTGGTTTCCTGGCTTTCCGGTGGTGGAGAAGTAATAAAGAAGCCTGACAATTTTCGTATAACCCAAAATAACTATGATTACCTACAGAAAGGCGGATATAATGGATATCCCGCAGTTAGTGCGTTTGCGGCTGCAGTTTCTGAAAGAAATTTACCCTAAGTCTGATAACTCCCAGGATGCCGTGTTGAAGGATCAGCTCAGGGTCTACTTAACAGAACATCTCTCTGAAAATAATTTTGTAAACTGGTTTGCTGTTGCAGAAGACGAGGTAGTGGCCAGTGCGGGCATCGTTTTTTATAACCAGCCGCCGCTATACCACAACCTCGAAGGCAAGGTGGCCTATATTCTGAACGTGTACACGCTTCCTGCCTTCCGCCGGAAAGGTATTGCAAAAGCGTTGATGCAAAAGATCCTCGACGAAGCCATACAGCGTAATACTGGAAAGGTGAGTTTACATACCAGTAAGGAAGGCCGTTTATTATATGAACAGTTCGGGTTTGTGGCCGGTGATAATGAAATGACCTGCCAGTTGCCCCGGATTCAATAAATAGCGGCTACTCTTCCCGGAGTTTAAAAACGGGACATTCCATTCTTAAGCCACCGTTGTTCAAAGAGATCTTCAGTTTACTGCAGTGATAACCTTTCTTTTCATTGAGATGCTCACAGTTAAAGCACATGGGCTGCGTGGAAATAATTTCCTGTTGATTAAGCTGGTAAATCAGCTGCATCAGCTGTTCCAGCAGTCCGGCCTGGTCTTTCAATGGCAGTTGCGCTACTGTTGCCTGTAACGGATCCGCAAATTGTTCTACTTTTTTGGCAACCGCCTTTCCCTCTTTTACCAGGTGTAAGGTGTGGCTGCGGGTATCTGTAGGGCTTGCCTTACGCGTCAGGTAGTTCTTCTGTTCCAGTGATTTTACTGCATCGCTGATGGTGGCTTTGGTCATGTTGAAGTACGATGCCAATGTTGTTACAGTACGTTTTTCCTCCGGGTAGTGCAGTAAAAAGGTAAGTACCTGGATTTGTATGGGGCTAAGTCCATACTGAGTTGCTTCCTGCCATAATAATACGCGGAAGGCTTCTGATAATCGCTCCAGGGAGGCCACTACTTTACTAGGTGTGTTTTCTGCCTGCTGTGCAGGGCTGAATGTGGAAACTTTCCCCATATTTTCTTGCTGTCCTTATAGTTAGTGTGGCAAGGTACAATATAAATATATGGCGTGAAATAGCATATTAGTGACATTCCTGCGGGAATCCGGCTTTTTTTAGTGACATCCCTCCAATTCATGGATATAATACCCCTTTTGCCGGATCTGGGTTTCCCAGCGTGGTATAATTTCGGTGATATGACAAAAACGGCAGTCTTTCCGGGAAACAATTAACCCCTCCCCCCTTTTGGATTGGAGATAAATATTCCCGTAAATCAGTACATCATCAAATGAGGTTTCCTTTGTAACTATGATATCGAAATGCAGATATCCTCCATCTTTTTTCTTAACATAAGTGTCGAAGACAGCAACTTGCATTGGAATACTTTTGATGCTCACGTAAATGGTCATACTAAAAGGGAAGTTGTCGGGGTTGAGGGTATACCCATAACAATACACTAAAACTAATCGCTTTGAACCATGCCTGCTGCATGCGCTCTACCTCCGCGGCAGGGCGCCCGTATTTGCTTAAATAGGGTCTGCCGGCTTCTGAAACAGGGTATATAAAAGAAGAGAGGTAGCGTAAATATATCATGGGTAACGGGTCCATATCATGCTCCGCCGTGGGCCTGAGCTGCAGCTGAGCAGCAATCCGTTCTTCAAACTGCCACCACGGATTTCCTTCCTGGCGGGTACATAAATCAGCTATCCATTTACGGAAATGAGGGCGGAGCGATTGCAGGTATTGCATGTCGGGAGCGCCATCCCTGGTGAAATAGTTAGCGAGATAGTTATTCTTTGAAATAGCATCATACCAGCTGTTCAGAATGTCTTCCGCGTGTGGGGCCAGGATGTTTCCTGCCAACATCAGGTATTGCTCATCCTCCCGGGTGAACAACAACATTCTTTTTAGTCTGACCAGTGTTTGTGCATCCAGTGAGGGTTGGGGGTTATCAGCGCCAGCTGTGCCTTGATGCATAGCGTCATTCATACATTTTTAATTTTGGTTTCCTTCACGGATTGGTTATCACAAATATAATAAGGTTACCTAACTAAAACAATAGTATAATGACGTATATTCCTATACGTTAGCTATTAAATATATTATTAAAAAATTATTTGTGATTCTACAATGAACTATATAGCTTTGGTAATCTGGTTGATAATACCCTTTCATGATTAATAAGCTATACGCAATAACAAAAAGCGGTTGGCCGCCGGCAGCGGAGGCTGCACATATACCTGCGGATGTACGCGGCAAAGGGGCATCGCGCACGTTGTATCTTTCTGTTGCAGCCATACTGGTAGCGGCGGCAGGCACTGTTGCCGCCTGGGCCATTAGCGTTATCATCCACGCGATTACCTCACTGGCTTATTACGGGGAAATAAATACTGCTGCTACAGGTATTGAAAATACAGAACAGGGATTGTGGATCATTGGTATCCCGGTGGCAGGCACACTGTTACTCGTTGCCATTACCCGTTACACCTCTCCCCTGCTCCGCGCGATGGGATTAACCGTTGCCATTGGCGCGGGTACTCCATTGGGGATAGAAAATGCCGCGATGTTATTTAACGGAGGCTTAGGCGCATGGATCGGTAAACTATTCCGTTGTACAAACGATGAATGCCGGATTCTTTTTACAGCCGGTGTGTGCAGCACTTTAGGCAGCCTCTTTGGCGCGCCGGTGGCGGCTGTATTCCTCGCACTGGAAGTGTTTCTGGCGGAATGGACGACTGGCAATATATTACCGGTTGTAGCGGCAGCAGCCACCGCGGCCGCGGGAAGTTACCTGTATCGTGGTACCAGTCCCGTACTGAGCTTCACTCCCCTGCCGGCCATGAATGCAAAGGCCGTGATAGGTTACGTGATAGTAGCTGTACTGGTGGGTTTGTGGGCGAGACTAAGTATAGTATTATATCGTTTTGTTGAAAAATGGTTCGCAAAGCTAACTAAATACAATACATGGTATCTGTTACTGGCGGCATTGCTGACAGGCATCATCGGCTATATTTCCCCGCGGATACTGGGTACCGGCGAGGGGTATGCCCGTGATCTGCTGGAGGCGCATGTTACGTTAGCCATCCTTTTTGCGCTGGCCATTCTGAAATGGATCGCCTGGCTTTTCTTTTCGGGTGCCAATAAAACCGGCAGCGGCATTATTCCATTGCTGATCATTGGAGGCGCTATGGGCTTGTTGATTGGCGCACCGCTGCAAATGGCTTTTCCTTCTTTAATGATCAATGCCGGAGTTGTGGTAGTAGTGGGTATGGGCGCCATGCTGGCGGGTACTTCACGCGCGGTGTTAACGGCTATTATATTATTGCTGGAAATGACCCATGATATCAATGTGGCTCTTCCTGCAATACTTGCCTGCATACTGGCATATGGCATTGCCATCTTCAAAAAGAAAAAAGCGCAAAACGATTAACCGCTCTGCGCTTTTTATTTTATTCATGTCCCGAAACAAACTTCAATCCTACAATAGATCCTATTAACAAGATCAGGAAAAAGATACGTAACATAGCGGCAGGTTCTTTAAAAAAGATCATACCGGCAATGGCGGTACCAGCAGCGCCAATGCCCGTCCATACTGCATAAGAAGTGCCTATAGGAAGACCGCCGTTAATGGCTTTATTCAAAAAGAAAAAGCTCAGACAGATACACACCGCGAAGCTGACAGAGGGCCACAACCTGGAAAAATTTTCGGAATACTTTAATGAAATAGTAAAGCCTATTTCAAACAGTCCGCCAATGACAAGGAATAACCAAGGCATAATTACAGAATTTAGAAAGTAAGAAAAAAATATTGGCAACGAATGGGTATAAAAAGCCCTCTCCCTGTGGATCAGAGGCCGTAATTAAACACTGCGTAAGCGATAGATATGCCGAAAGAAGTAAAACGCATGCGGCAAAGGTAGCAAAAATTATCTAATCAATTCTGCGGAGCGCTTCACGTTTGCTGAGTGGCGCGAGTGTATGGCTGTCAACAAATTTGCGTACACTGTTGGGATTTGTTTTGCTATACTCCCGCAAAGCCCAGCCAATGGCTTTCTGAATGAAAAATTCTTTGGAGTGGGCGCATTGTTTTACATAATGATACAACAGCTGTTCGTTGGTATGTTGCTTGTATGCATTCTGGTGTATAATGGCTGCGCGTTGTATCCACATATTTTCACTGTTGATCCATTGGTTGGTAGTAGCCAGCGAGGCTTCGTGAAATTTTTTCAGCCACGGCCCGGCGAGGCACGACACTATACTATCTACACTGTCCCACCACGATTTATGAACAATCATGTATTCAAAGAGATGGATATCTTCTGCTCTCCATTCTTTGTTTAATAGCTGCATAAAATCTATGGCAGCATATTGATATTCACGTTCCGGTTTTTTCCATAATGCTTTTACCAGGGCGGGCATTTCGCCGATGGCGGGCAATCCATATTCTGCTTTTAACCCTTTGTTGATAAGGCGGCGCTCCGGCGCATTAATGCCCAGGTATTCAAACTGGTTGCGCATGTATGCTTTCATAGCAACGGCATTGGCCGGATTGGCGGCCACCATATATGCATCCGTGATCAGGTTAAGATAGCGCATGTATCCTTAGCTTTTAGTGCCGATATAACGGTAAAGGTTAAACGTTTTTTGTTGTAACAGTTGCCGTATTTCCTGTTGGAGAATTTGTTTGGAGATATCTTTCATACGCCTGTGCTGTATCAGTTGCCAGGCTTTTTCTGCCAGTAGCAGAACCTTTTTTTGTTGCTGATGGGAGATGATGGCATGATGTTTTTCAATGGCTTCAATAATTTCGTGTATGCCAGACTGTTGGGTAGCCACCGATTTGATCACCGGGATTTCCCAGTCGCCACGATGCTTACTATGCGCAAGCAGCCGCAAATTTTTCACAAAAGCATCTGCATTATCCCGGTCTGCTTTGTTCACAATAAAGATGTCTGCGATTTCCATTAACCCGGCTTTCATAGTCTGAATTTCGTCGCCGGCTTCCGGAACTACTACCACAACCGTTGTATCTGCTAGGCCGGCTATTTCCACTTCACTTTGGCCCACACCTACGGTTTCGATAAAGAGGTAGTCGAATGCGGCTGCTTTAATAAGGTCGCTTACTTCTATAATTTTAGGGCTTAATCCACCGAGGGCGCCTCTGCTGGCCATAGAGCGGATAAACACGCGCGGGTGATTGAAGTGTTGGCTCATCCTTATCCGGTCGCCCAACAGGGCGCCGAAGTTGAACGGGGAAGAAGGGTCCACTGCTATGATAGCCACGCTTTTATCCTGTTCCAGTAATTGAGTGATGAGCGCATTCACGAGTGTGCTTTTTCCCGCACCGGGAGGGCCGGTGATGCCTACCACTTTGGTATGGTCATTCACAGGTATTTGTTCCAGCAGCTGTTCATATCCTGTTGCTTCGTTTTCAACAAGGGAAATGCAACGGGCCAGTGATTTGATATTTCCGTTTAAGAGTCCGGGTATATACTGCTGGTACATTTTACTGTTTACAGAATTTAAAGAACAAAAATAAGCGGTATTCCCTGTTTACCCGATCAATGACCGGTAAATATCGAGGTATTGTTCCCCTATTTCCTCCCATCTGAAGCTGTCGGCATGCTTTTTAAGGGCAGCCATTGGTTGGGCGGCTTCATAATGGGCCATTCCTTTATTGAAAACATCCTGCATGTAAGCAGGGTCAAAATTTTCGAAGTAGTAGGCAAGGTCGCCGCCGATTTCCGGCAGGCTGGTTTTGTCCGAGAGGAATACCGGTTTCCCGTAGTGCATGGCCTCTATTACAGGAATGCCAAAGCCTTCTGCGATAGACGGAAAAACAAAAGCGGCGCAATTACTGAAATACCAGTATTTACTTTTCTCATCTATGGGGCCGATGATTTTAACCCGGTCCTGAACGCCATAGGCGGCTGCTTCCTGCAGGATTTGTTTTTGATAGGTAGTATTCGCGTTTCCGGCTATAATCAATTCATAATCAGTATCTTTCAGCAACCGCGGAATAACATGAAAATTTTTCTTGGGTAAGATGGTACCAATGGTAAAAAGAAACGGCCGGGAAGGGCGGTAAAGCGGATCATTAAATGATGGGAATGATTTTACATCACAGCCGTTATAAATGACGCTCAGCGGGGTATCTCCTATTTCAAGATGTTGCAGAACATCTTCTTTTACATAATTTGAAATAGTAATAAGATGATCGGCCTTATTGATCATCCGCTGCACTTTTGCCAGCTGGCCCGATATTTTATGTTTGTAATTAGGCTTGTATAAGAAATTGAGATCATGTATAGTTAATACCCGTTTGATATCGGGTGAAGCAGGGATATAATCGGATAACTGGTAGGTGGTATGCCAGAGCTGAATGTCTTTTGAATAGGGCATCCACAGTTTATGCCATGCCTTTTGTTTATAATGTGCCTGGTTTGAAAAAAGCGTTTCCTTATGGGAAGGCAGGTAGAAGTATAACTCCTCGGGAGGAGAGATCAGCTTTGTTAAAGTTTGGCCAAGTTCGCTGCAATAAGTATATAGACCGTTATTCGGATATTTCATTCTTTCACAGTCTATCACAAATCTTGGCATGTTAATCAGTTTGAATAATTGTCAGGTATATATTTATATATAACTAAATGCTTAAGCGAAGATATTACAACTTTTTACGAAAAAGCGATAATTATCTTTCGGCCTTTTCCAGATAAATTTATCTTCCTGGCGTATATTGGTCGTCAGTCCGATGGCGAATAATTAATACAGATGACGAATTTTATCTCCATATTTCCGCTTGGAATTGTAGTGTATCCGGGAGAGCAGTTAAATCTGCATGTTTTTGAGCCCCGGTACAAGCAATTAATTGCAGCCTGTTTGGCCGAGCAAAAGCCATTTGGTATTCCAGTTGTAATAAATAAAAAAATTATGGAATATGGAACACTCGTCCAAATAAAAAAGGTAGAAAAAATATATGAAAGCGGGGAAATGGACATAATTACCGTTGGAGACAGTGTTTTTCGCATTTTGGAGCATGTTTCCGAGATTCCGGAGAAACTGTATGCGGGCGCCATTGTAAATTACCCGGAGAATAATGAAGCGGGCAATAACCGGTTGCTGCAGGAGGTATTGCATGGCGTCCGGGAGTTGCATGCTATTCTCCAGATCCACAAATCGTTTAAGAAAGAAGACAGCCAGCTAAGTTCTTATGATCTGGCGCACCATGCGGGTTTGTCGCTCGATGAGGAATACGAAATGCTTCATCTTTTTTACGAAGCACAGCGACTGGAGTACCTGAAGCGTCATTTGCACAAGGTGATTCCGATGATGGCTGAGATGGAAAGGCTGAAAGAGCGGGTTTTATTGAACGGTCACTTCAGGAACTTATCTGCCGATAATTTATAATTTTTATGAAGATGCCCGTCTGACTTGATTTTCCGGGCATCAAGCCCGCAACTTTAACGTGCATTTAACAGGTGGTTTTTTGGATTTTTTTGCTTCCCGCCTTAAAAAATAGATATTTGCAGACCCATATTTTCACTGGAATAAGGGCTTAAACTCAATTCTGATACTAAATGCATTGGACAAAAGTCAGTATTCTTTGCCTGCTTGGAAGTTTTTTTCTGTTGGCAAATAAGGCTATCGCACAGGACAACTCACCATATTCCCGCTACGGATTAGGAGATCTGCATAATAACCAGAACACGGTAAACCGTGGAATGGGAGGCGTTTCTCAGGCTTATAGTGATCCACAATCAGTCAACTTTGTCAATCCGGCCAGCTATTCCAGCCTGCTGCTCACCACATTTGACGTGGGAGTGGAAGGCGGCGCCCGCTCTATTACACAACAGGGGGCAAAATTTAGTTCCGGATTCGGTACCCTCTCCTACTTACAACTGGGTATTCCGTTGATTACCAACAAATGGGGCTTGAACCTGGGGTTGCGCCCGGTAACAAGGGTTTCCTATAACATCCAGGAATCAGGTAACGGTACTTTCTTTGACACGCTGAGGATTCCGCTGACCAGCAAATACGAAGGCAGCGGCGGTCTTTACCAGCTATATGCCGGTACTGGTGTGCGTTTTGGTCACTTCAGCGTTGGGGTAAACCTGGGTTATCTTTTTGGTAACATTGAGAACAATACCCGCCTCACCTTTCCGGATCCTACCATGTATGCTTCCCACCGTATGTTCCGTACTACCTACAACAGCTTTTTTTATAAAGTGGGTGTACAGTACAGGGCTAAGCTGAAATCGGATATGGACCTGACCTTCGGCGCCTCCGGAAGTTTGAAGCAGAACATGAATGCCCGTCAGGAAACACTTAATGAAACCGTGCAGTTTGACGCATCTTCCAATAACTACGTTACACAGGATACCGTTAACTATACAAAAGGCGACAGGGGAACGGTGGTATTTCCGCAGGAGTTTGGCGCAGGTATCATGCTCCGTAAATTTGATAAATGGATGATCGGGGTAGACTTTAATTCCAGCCAGTGGGAGAATTATAAAAACTTCGGTAACAAAGATTCCCTGCAGAATTCCTGGAAGCTGGCTGTCGGTGGACAGTTTGTACCCAATGCAACTGCGCTGAGCGGTTACTGGAACCGGGTAGCCTATCGCCTGGGTGGTTACTACGGAAAAGACTACCTGCAGCTGGAAGGCGTGAATATGCCTACTTTGGGCTTCACAGTAGGTGCTGGTTTGCCTGTGCGCCGCATGCCCTACTCCAACCAGTACAGTATGATCAACCTGGCGTTTGAAGTAGCTCACCGCGGTAACAACGAAACCATACTGAAAGAAAATATTTACCGTATATCACTTGGCTTTACCCTGAGTGACAAATGGTTTATCAAACGTAAATACGAATAACTTTTTTGCACATATACATGCAGCGGAGATATAAGCTAAGTTTAAATACGGACTACGCTTATATCTCCGCTTCGTTTTAAAGGAAGCTGAAAGCGAATTCCTATCTTTGAAGTATTATCCATTCAAATGATTAAAAGAGCCATTTTATTTTTTATAATAGCCATTGCCGTTAGTAGCTGCGAAAACGATATTGATGCGGTGATGGAGCTGGATTCCAAAAAGGCAGCCACCGAAAACGGGCAGGATATTGTAATCATATTCAGCCAGGGCGGAAAGGTAAATGCAAAATTAACAGGACCCACTATGGAGCGTGGTTTGGATAAGCCAACCTATGTGGCCTTTAATAACGGGCTGAAAGTGTTTATGTATAATGATAGCCTGGGGCTGGAAAGTACATTATCGGCCAAGAAGGGAAAATTTATGGAAGATGACGGAGATGTATTCCTGTCAGATAGTGTGATTGTAATTAATAAGAAGGGAGAGCGGCTGGACACCAAAGAACTGAACTGGGATCCCAAGAGAAAGATCTTTTACTCTACAAAAGAGGTGTTTATTAAAACGCCTACCGACTCGTTGCATGGATGGGGACTGGAAGCTAACCAGGACTTCAGCGAAAAGAAAATATTAAAGGTTAGTGGTCCTATTACTGTACAGGACAGCACTGCTGCCCTTAACTGATATCACTAACGTAAATATATACACGAAAGAACCCCACCTCTGCAGGTGGGGTTCTTTCGCTTTAACCTATTTTTTAACCTAAAATTTGGGATAAAAAGTCAATAATTATGCCAGTTTGCCGGGTTTTGTGCATTGTTTGTTACCATTCATAACATTTGAATAAAATCATTGTTATGTAGTCATCTGATTACGTCAAACCTGTTTTAAACTTGCTAACAACAGCCGGGATGGCTATATTGGCCGAAAAAATTAGCGCATGGAAACTATCAACTGGCCCGATTTTGAAAAAGTAGAAATGAGAGTAGGCACTATCCTGGAAGTAAACGATTTTCCCAAAGCCCGTAATCCTTCTTATCAGTTAGTGATAGATTTTGGCCCGGAAACCGGCATCAGGAAATCATCTGCCCAGATTACCCGTCTTTACCGGAAAGAGGACCTGATTGGAAAGCAAATTGTGGCGGTGGTGAATTTTCCGCCAAAGCAAATCGCAAACTTTATGTCGGAATGCCTTGTTCTGGGTGCTGTGGGCGATAACAAGGAAATTGTGTTACTTCAGCCGGATATGAAAGTGATCAACGGGCAACGTATAGCTTAATTGGATTTATAAATAAACCCCGGAAATACCTTTGTATCTTATTATCACGCAGTAATAGATATTTAAATTGTCTAATTCTAAATTTTAATAATATTATTATTAAAATAATATAATAAGACGTTATCCATTATCATCAGTTTACGAACAATAATACATCGTTCACGGAAATGAAACCTATTACTAAAATCGGCAGTATATCTTTGTTCTAGGTTTTTCATAGGATATGGTTAAAATTATTACAAGGGCGGTATTCTTACCAGCCCTTTTTTTTGCTTTTTACCCACCAAACCCGGAAAAAGGGTAAAATAATTGTTTAAACACCTAATTAAGTTGATAATCAATTTATTGTGGGATTATACTCGTATACCAGCTTATCATGAAGTGTTTTTTGCCCTTATACGTTCACCTTCACTTTTGATACGTTTACCGGATAAAATATATCATTCACTAGAATGGCCATCGCAGTATGATAAAAATCGGCCACCTTTGGTATAGGTTTTTCAATAAAGATATGGTTAAAATTTTTCGGGGCTGTAGTCTTGCAGCCCTGTTTCTTTTTTCTGAAGTCCTATTTTTCCCTCTGCCTTTCTCTTTCTCCGGTTATTTTCCAAAACGTATTAACAACACTGCGGCTTGACAAACAGATACAAGCATATATCTGTGCGTCAAGCCGCAGCTGTTTTTATAGTGTTGTACTTACTTGCTGAACAGTGCAGGATAAGGTTTATCCAGTAGGTTATTATAGATAAAGCGGTAGGATTCACCGGAAGAATGCACACTTTTTAAGCCTCCCCATCCGTGACGTTCGCCGGGATACAGCATAAATTCAAAGTGTTTATTAAGGTTTTCCAGTTTATCGATCAGCTGGATGCAATTCTGCATGTGCACGTTATCGTCCATTGTACCATGTACAATACGGATCAGTCCTTTATATTTATCGGCATAGGTCATTACTGAAGTGGCCTTGTAGCCTTCGGGGTTCTCTGCCGGGGTATCCATATAGCGTTCTGTATAGTGGCTGTCGTACAGTTGCCAGTCGGTTACCGCGTAGTTAGCCATACCATAGTTAAATACATCTGCACCATAGGTGAGGGCCATGCATGTCATATAACCGCCGAAACTGCCGCCGGTCATGCATATTTTGCTACTATCGGCCCAGGGTTGGGAACGGAGCCATATAGCGGCATCCATATAGTCCTCTATTTCATGCTTTCCCAGCTGGCGGTGAATATAGTTCATGCCCATTTTGCCGAGCTGTCCGCTGCTGCGGTTATCGATCGCCACCTGGATGACGCCTTCCTGCGCCCACCACTGCTGTACATTGCCATATTTCCAGGTATCATATACGGTACCGGCGTTAGGGCCGCCATAAATGCTGATCAGAACCGGGTATTTCTTACCAGGTTCCATATGCAGCGGCATGGTAATAGTGAGTGGAAGTTCCAGTCCGTCGCGGGTTTTGTATGTTTTCAGCGTTGTTTGGGCGAGGTTGAAATCGTTAAAGTTTTCTCCTTTGCTATCGCCAAGTTCCCGTACCAGTTTACCATTATTGTCCAGCAGGGCCATTTTAGAGGGCGTTTGCAGGTTGGAATAGGTAGTAATAAAGTATTTACCTCCAGGCGCCAGTTTGATTACATTATTGTAGTTACCGTTGGTTAAGCGGGTAAGTGCACCGGTTTTCATGCTCACCTTATACAGGTCGAAACGGGTAGACGCTTCTTTACGGGCGGTGAAGTAAACCAGTTGATTCTTATCATCTATCTGCAGTACCTCTTTCACCGTCCAGTTGCCGGAGGTCAGTTGTTTTTTCAGGGAGCCATCCATATTATGGAGGTAGAGGTGCGACCAGCCGGTTTTATCGCTTTGCAGCAGGAATCCGTGGTTGTTTTGTACAAAAGGAACGGCATCGAACCAGTCGATCCAGGTTTTTTGTTTTTCGTCATAGATTTCCTTTTTGGCGCCGCTTTGCGGGTTGATGCTGTATATTTTCAGGTTGTCCTGTCCGCGGTTCATCCATTGCATCCACAGTTGCTGGCTATCGTCGGTCCAGAAGGGCGTACCAAAATACTGGTCGTCGTTTTCGTTGAAATCGGCCCAAACGGTGGCGCCGCCGGTAACGGGTACCACGCCTACTTTCACTGCGGGGTTGGGATCGCCGGCTTTAGGATAGCGGGTGTTTTCCAGGTATCCGTGCTGGCCTTTTTCGCTATAGATAGGGAATACGGGCACTTTGGTATCGTCAAAGTGCATGTAGGCAATCTGCCTGCTGTTGGGACTCCACCAGAAAGCGCGGTAATGCGTGGGCCGGCCCAGGATTTCTTCATAATATACCCAGGATGCCCAACCATTATATATTACATCGGAACCATCGGTAGTATAGCGGGTTTCTTTTTTGGTAGCCACTTCCACGCTATAGAGGTCATTGTTGCGGGTAAATGCCACATATTTTCCATCCGGCGAAAGTGTTGGATTTTTCTCTTCTGCGTCGTCGTTGGTCAGCCGCACAGTGTTACCATCAGCTGCTTTATAGAACACATCTTTTTCGCGTACTTCTACACTGGGCCCGTCTACCGGTGCCGTGTAAATGGTGGCTTTGCCGGTGCGGGCATCTACAGACCATGCCTGCATGCGGCCATTAGCCGCATCGGGGCGCATTTCCAGGTAATGTTCTCCATCAGCCCAATCGCGGATGGCTGGTAATGGCTTGGTGATATGGGTTGCTTTGCCTTTAAAAGCCTGTTCATAGGTAAGGTCCTGCTTTTGCTGGGCCTTTAAACAGGGGGCAGTCAGCAGCAGTAAGCCTATACTGCTGATAGTGATTGGTTTTAACCATTGTTCGCTTCTCATCATTTGTAAGATATCAGGTGGTTGTTTTGTTGTCGTTAGCGGACGAAAATAAGCATAACTGAAAAATAGCGGTCACAATTTACACAAACGGGCAGCATCCGCAAACCGGCAACAGGTCAAATACGACCAGATATGAAAGATTTCCCCGCGACGGTTAATTGGGGCTGTATATGGCAGTGGAAGCGGTTATCTTTAGCCTGGTTTTCATAGGATATGGTCAAAAAATAAGAGGGCTGTAGTCTTACAGCCCTTTTTACTATTTTTGCACTCCATTAGTGCAATTAAATTACTACATGACACAATTATCTGAGCAAGAGATTATACGCCGGGAAAAATTACAGGAACTGCATAACCTAGGTATAGACGCCTACCCTGCAGCTGAATACCCGGTTAATGATACTTCCGTAAACATAAAAGCCAATTATTCGGAAGAAACAAAGGAACAATTCCAGGAAGTATGCCTGGCAGGCCGTATTATGAGCGTTCGTGATATGGGTAAGGCGGCATTTGCCGTTATCCAGGACGGCGTAGGCCGCATCCAGGTATATATCCGCCGGGACGATATCTGCCCCGGGGAAGATAAATCCATGTACGATATCGTATTTAAGAAACTGCTGGATATCAGCGACTTTATAGGTGTAAAAGGCTACGCCTTTATCACCAAAACCGGTGAAACCTCCATCCATGCAAAGGAAATCACCATTCTTTCCAAATCACTGCGTCCCCTGCCGGTAGTAAAGGCTAAAGAAGGGGAAGTATTTGATGAGGTAACCGATCCGGAATTCAAATACCGTCAGCGTTACGTGGACCTGGTGATTAACCCCGAAGTAAAAGAAGTGTTCATCAAGCGTACCCGGATGATCCAAACGATCCGCGACTTCTATAATAACCTGGGTTACCTGGAAGTAGAAACGCCTATCCTGCAGCCTATCCCCGGCGGCGCTACTGCCCGTCCGTTTGTTACGCACCACAATGCGCTGGATATGCCCCTTTATCTTCGTATAGCCAATGAGTTATACCTGAAACGCCTCATTGTAGGCGGTTTTGAAGGGGTGTACGAGTTTGCAAAAGATTTCCGCAACGAAGGAATGGACCGCACCCATAACCCGGAATTTACCGTAATGGAAATGTACGCGGCCTATAAGGACTACGAGTGGATGATGCGCACCACAGAATCACTGCTGGAGAAAATTGCCCTTACTTTACATGGCACCACCATTGTACAGGTAGGCGATAAAACCATTGATTTTAAAGCGCCATTCCGCCGGGTATCCATGTATGAAGCCATACAGGAACATACCGGTTTCGATATTGCCGCTATGGATGAAGCACAGCTGCGCGATGTATGCAAACAGCTGGGTATCCACGTGGACGCCAAGTTCGGCAAAGCCAAACTGATAGATGAGATCTTTGGTGAAAAATGCGAAGGCTATTATATCCAGCCTACTTTCATTACCGATTACCCGGTAGAAATGAGCCCGCTCACCAAGAAGCACCGCAGTAAAGCCGGTTTGGTAGAACGTTTTGAGCTGATAGTAAACGGTAAGGAAATTGCCAATGCCTACAGTGAGCTGAATGATCCTATTGATCAGCGCGAACGTTTTGAAGAACAGGTGAAACTGATGGAACGCGGCGATGATGAAGCCATGTACATCGACTACGACTTCTTACGCGCCCTGGAATATGGTATGCCGCCTACCTCCGGTATCGGTATCGGTATCGACCGCTTAACCATGTTGATGACCAACCAGCCATCTATCCAGGATGTACTCTTCTTCCCGCAGATGAAGCCGGAACAACAGAAATAAAATCATCTTAATAAAAATAAAAAGGCGGATGGCTACGGTCATCCGCCTTTTTATTTTATACAATATAAATGTGGCATTAAATTTTCATGAAGCGTTCATATACCAATGCACATCGTTAACTTTAAGTAGTGCTTATTAGTATCTTAAAATTAGCCCATATGAAAACAATTTTAGTACCTACTGATTTTTCTGATACCGCTTATAATGCCGCTACCTACGCTATTGCCCTGGGAAACAGTTTAGGGGCTACCCGCATTGTATTGTACCACGCATATGAGCTGATTGTACCTATCCCCGATGTGCCTACCATGATTCCAATGGTAAATCCGGATGATCTGAGAGATGCCAGCCTTGAAGGTCTGGAGAAGATGAAAGCAGAGCTGACACCCCTCATCCTGGCAGGCACCACGCTGCTGACCCGTGCAGACAACACTTTGCTGGCCGCCACTATTGAGGAGGTGTGTAAGAATGAAGAAGTGAACCTGATTGTAATGGGCATTACCGGTGGCAGTAAACTGGAAGAAGTGCTGGTTGGTTCCAATACGATTGATGTAGTAAAAAATACGAGCTACCCGGTGCTGATCGTCCCTGGGGCTGCAAAATATAAACCCATAGAAAAGATTGTTTTTGCAGCGGATCTGCGGAAGGTGGCGGAAACTACACCGATAGAACCACTAAAGAAGCTACTACATATTTTTAATGCGGAACTGCATGTAATCAATATAGATCATGAAAGCAGGCATTTCAGCACAGATACACCTTTTGAAACACTGATGCTGGATACCCTGCTGGAAGATTTTCACCCGGAGTATCATTTCATTGATAATCCCAATGTAGTAGCGGGAATTGTGGAATTTGCCGAAGAGAATAAGGCGGATCTCATTCTTACAATTCCTAAAAAACACGGATTATTTGAAAGTATCTTCAAGCGCAGCCGTACTTCAAAACTGGCGTATCAGACTCATATACCACTGTTGACTTTACACGAATAATTTATACTTTTGAAAGATATTAATATTTATAATAACACTATGCTTAAACGTTCATTATTGGTACTGCTGGGCTTCTTTAGTCTGCAGGCAACCCAGGCCCAATTCCTGAAGAAGCTGGGTAAACAGCTGGAAACCGCCACCAACAAGAGTAGCAGCACAAGTACCAGTAGTGGTACTTCCCTCGCTGGGTTAACTGAATCTGATGCAGGTTCCGGTATTAAGGAAGCTTTGGCTAAAGGGGTGGCTGCCGGTATTGCAAAGCTGAATAAAAAAGATGGTTTCTTTGGAAGTGATGTATATAAGCTGTTACTGCCGGAAGATGCGGTGAAAATTGGTAACACCTTACGGGCAATTGGTTTGGGTAGCCAGGTAGATAAGGCCATTCTGCAAATTAACCGTTCTGCCGAAAAAGCAGTGGGTTATGCCGCTCCTATCTTCGTAGGCGCCATCAAACAAATGACCCTCACCGACGCGGTGAACCTGGTGAAAGGAGGAAACACATCTGCCACCGATTTCTTTAAAAGCAAAACAACGGATTCGCTGAAAACCGCTTTCATGCCGGTGATCAAGAAATCGCTCGACAGCACCAGCGCTACCCGTTATTATGCGGATATCGTGAATAACTACAACAAGCTGCCTACCACCTTCAATAAAGTAAACCCTGATTTACAGGACTACGTAACCACGATGGCTGTAAATGCTTTATTTGACCAGATAGCTAAAGAGGAACTGGCCATCCGTGCCAATCCTGCAGCCAGAACTACCGACCTGCTGAAGAAGGTATTTGGTGCAAAATAATATGACTGATAAAAAAGGAAAGGGGCAGAGATCATGATCTCCGCCCCTTTCCTTTTTTATTTTGTAGCTTAATAGCTGCCGGCCAGTAATACCTGCCATGCTGCGGCTACTTTTCCTTCGTCCAGCAATTTTTTTGCATAGTAGTGCAGTTCTTTTTCCATTTCATCCGGTGTTACGCTGTAATACTGGATAATATTTTTGAGATGATCATCATTAAAGGTGGCATCCACAAAAGGAACCTCATGAACATTGCCCAGTTGCCCCAGGTTATTACCGGTAAGGATACGGCTATTCCGGATAGCCAACGGTAACGCATCTACGCCGATACCCATTTTGGTATTGGGTTTGGCCACCTCAAATACGGCATCGCCGGAGGCACGGCAATAGTAGTCGCCGCCCATACGGGCTACCAGGTCTATTTTATGCGGGTCTATTTTACCGTTGATATCCAGTATGTTTTCACTGATGTGCAGCATTACCGGTTCGCAGATCACCAGGTTGCCGGCGCCGCCGCTCTGTCCCGTTTCAATGATCTCTCTTACAATACACTCCATTTGTACCGGGCTTTCTTTTACCCGGAACGGCTGTACTTTTTCAGATTTCAACGGGGTGAAGCCGGCCTTTTCAAATTCGTTTACACCGGCGGGATATTCGCAACTCGACAAAGATGCCTGCTGCACCATATCATAGCTTACCATGTTGATCACCACTTCTTTGGTGGCGTATACATTTTCCAGTGTATGCTTTACCGTATTATCGCGTACGCGGCGCGACGGCGAAAAGATCAATGTCGGAGGATTGGAGCCAAATACATTAAAGAAACTGAAAGGCGACAGGTTTGGCTGGCCATCCGCATCAATTGTACTGGCAAAGCAAATAGGGCGGGGTGATACTGCACCCAGGAGGTAAGCATGCAGCTCACTTGTTTTTACCTGTGATGGATCTATCTGCATGGTTATGCTTTTTTCTTAAGGGCCAGCAGGGAGAAGTCTGTATCTTCTTTTACAATAGTATTGGATAAGGTACCTAAGCCGGTAACTTCCATCTCCACTATATCGCCGGGTTGCAGCCATTGTTCGGTGTAGTCCGGATCATTCAGTTTGCCGGTGCCGTTCAGTTCCAGGAAGCAGCCGGTGCCCACGGTGCCGCTGCCAATAATATCGCCGGGCAGGATGTTTACGCCATAGGCGCAACGTTCCACAATTTCAGCAAAGGTCCAGTCCATATCGCCCATATTGCCTTCGCTTACAGGGATGCCATTTACTTTGCAGGTCATTTTCAGGCTGAAGTTATTGCCGGTATGTCCGTCTTTCGCAGGTACTTTCAGTGGTTCCAGTTCGTCGGCAGTAACCAGCATGGGGCCTACAACGGTGCTGAAATCCTTGCCTTTGGCGGGGCCCAGGTTAAGCAGCATTTCTTCCATCTGGAGGGTGCGTGCGCTCATGTCGTTCATGATCATGTATCCGCCGATATAATCATCTGCTTCTGCGGCGGTGATGTTACGGCCTGCCTTACAGATGACGATGGCTACTTCCAGTTCAAAATCCAGTTTTTCGAAATGGTCGGGCATACACACAATTTCGCCGGGGCCCTGGATAGCATTATGATTGGTAAAATAGAAGATCGGGTATTGGTCAAACTCCGGGATCATGGGCACTTTGCGGTTGCGGCGTGCCGCGGCTACGTGCTGCCGGAAAGCATATCCATCCCTGCAGGAAGTGGGGAAAGGTACGGGCGACAGCAACTGTACGCTGTTTACGGGGATACCGATTGCGGAGCTGAGGTTTTTACCTTCTTTCAGCAGGGCGTCCGCACGTTTGGCGATGTCTATCACATCTTCCCACATCATCAGGAACATGCCCATATTATTGGGCAGATCCGGGTGCAGTTCCTGCGTATTGTATAACAGCCCATCTACCAGGATGGCCAGTTGATCTGTTTCTTCTCTTAAATAGCTTACTAGTTTCATGGTTTGGTAATTGTTCTGGTTGTATGAAGGATCAAATATAAGAATGGTGGTTAAAAGCGTTGGCTATTTTTTTGTGTGCTGCCGGCGAATTACTTTATATTTATAAACAGAACCACCAATATGCGTTGCTGTTTGCTGCTACTCCTGATGTATGGCCAAATATTCGTTGTGCAGGCACAACCCCGCACAGATACACTGCTGAAAAACCTGCTGGAACGCGAGGCGCCTCCGGCTCTCCGGCATGTACTGCAATATCCTGATTCGTTCCGTTGCCAGCTTATTTATACGCAAATTGACCGGGATGCCCATAACAGACCTCATTTTAAGAGCTATTACCTGGAAGTGGATGGCAATAAATACTTCAATCCCGCCAGTACAGTGAAGCTGCCTATTGCTTTGCTGGCGCTGGAAAAAATGCATGAATTGCGGGTACCCGGCCTTCACAGGAATACGCCTATGTTTACAGATAGCGCCTGGCAGGGGCAGGTGACCGTGCACACAGATAGTTCTGCCAGTAATTTGTTGCCATCGGTGGAGCACTATATCAAAAAAATATTCCTTGTCAGTGATAACGATGCCTATAACCGGTTGTATGAATTTGTAGGCCAGCAAACCATTCACGAAAAGTTATGGGAAAAAGGGTATAAAGATGTACGCATTGTACGCCGGTTTATGCCGCTTACGGAAGAAGAAAACCGCCACACCAACTCCGTGCGTTTTGTGGATGACGGGAAGCTGGTATACGAACAGCCGGCTGCTTACGATACCCTGGCCTTTGATTACAGCCGGGAGGTAACATTGGGGCAAGGTTACCTGGATAAAGATGACAAGCTGGTATTTAAGCCGATGGACTTTACCAAACATAACAACCTGCCGCTTACAGATTTACAACAAATGCTGCAGTCGGTGTTATTTCCTGCCAGTGTACCGGCATCACAGCGGTTTGATATTTCGGAAGATGATTACCGTTTTTTATACCGTTATATGTCGCAATATCCGTCTGAAACTTTGTGGCCGAAGTATGACACAGCTGAGTATTACGACAGTTTCACAAAATTCTTTTTTTTCAAAGCCGGTAAAAAGAACATTCCGCCGTACATACGTGTATTTAATAAAGCTGGCTGGTCTTACGGTTTCCTTACTGATGTGGCCTATATCGTTGATTTTAAGAACCAGGTGGAGTTTATGCTTACGGGCAATATTTATGTAAACAGGGATGGTATTTTGAATGATGATAAATATGAATATGAGGAGAATGGACACCCCTTTTTTAAAGAAGTGGGGGAAATAATTTACAGGTATGAATTACAGCGCAGGCGGAAACATAAACCTGACCTGCATAATTTCAGGATAAATTATAAAGATTAACAGAGGGGATAAATATTATTTATAGCCTTATAGAGTAGTATAGTGAGCGAAGTAATGCATGAACGTTGTATTTTTGCGTTCGATAGTGACAGCCATCTTCAAAATGCGCATCATTTTTGAGACGGCTGCCAGGGTAGATAAGGAAGGTTTTATTCATATCCCGTAACTGCACTCTAAAATTTGGGAGTTATGAAGTTTGAAAAGATTAAGAACAAAGGACAGGCAAGATTATTTGAAAGCCAGTATCTGGAGATGCTTACCAAAACGCATCCATTGGTGATCTGGGGACTATATTTGCCCATTATTGGCTACATGCTTTACTATAGCCACAATACCCTCGGCTTTACACCCGGTTCAGTAGCAGGTATATTCGTTGGGGCCATGTTATTCTGGTCGTTTTTTGAGTATATCATGCACCGGTTTTTGTTTCATTTTGCGAGCGATAGCCCCAGGGTGCAACGTTTCATTTATGTAATGCATGGTAACCACCATGAGTACCCGAGAGACAAGCAGCGTTTATTTATGCCTCCGGTGCCAAGCCTGATACTCGCGTCCGCCATTTTTGGTGTGCAATATATCTTCCTGCGTGAAATCACGTTTATGTTTTTCCCCGGCTTTATCCTGGGGTACCTGATCTATGGCAGTATGCACTACGCCATTCATGCGTGGAACCCGCCCTTACGGTTTATGAAGCCGCTGTGGCGTAACCATCACCTCCATCATTATAAAAGTGAGGACAAAGGTTTTGGGGTAAGTTCTTCCGTATGGGATCATGTATTCGGAACTTTCTTTGACCTGGAAAAGGAAAAGGAGGACAAGGAAAAAGTGAAGGAACTGACATTTTAAAATTAAACAAGAAGGGGTGATGCTTAGCGTCACCCCTTCTTGTTTTACCATCTTTCTTCATCATCGGGCAGGTCGTTTTGTTTGTAAGTGGCCCGGGAAGTTATCTTTTGCAGTTGTCTTTCTATAATGAGTGCAGCAATAGGCTTGTAAGGGTCTTCCCCTGTTACGGCGGCATCTTCCAGTATTCCTTTTACTTTTTTTTCCGCCACATCTGTGCGGTAAAGCAGGAATATAAACCGGGAGAAGTTTTCGCTGATCAGTTGCTGCAGTTTTTCCGCCAGTATTTCTTCCAGTAATTCATAACTAACATTCACGGGTACACTTATTTCGAAGTTGTCCCGTGTCCAGGCCGCTGTTTCCTGGAGATATTGCGCTGGCTGTGCGGTCATTATTTCATTTGTTTTATCTTGTAGGAGGCGTTGGTAACTACCTTCACCGGTACCTTCAGGTCGTGTTTTATACGTTTTGCTTTATCGGCTTTGTAGGTATAGTTACCGGACATATCAGTGTTTTGTACACAGATGCTGGGTAAGCCGCTGCTGCGGTTAATGAGGTAGTTGGAGGAGGTGGTACCACTAATCTCCGCGGTAGCTTTGATGCCATCATCCAGGGTGAGCATCTGTACTTTATCGGTATTGATTTTTGAGGTGCCGCCGATTTTTGCGGTTTGTGTGTCCCATGTCTGCAGGTTCCAGTAGAGGTCTATCCGGCCTATCAGGCCACCACGCAGCGGAACATTTTCCTCCCATTGTGTGCCGGTTTTAATACCATGTGCGGGGTACATGATCAGCAGTTGTTCCAGCCAGCTCTGGAAAGCATCTGTTCCGAACTGGTCTTTCATCAGTTTCCTGTAGGCTTCCTGTTCATCTTTTTTAAGGGTGCTGAAAGCGCTGGCGGCATTGTCCAGGATGGTTTCCAGTCCGTCTACCTTATTGATGATCCCCGTGGTTTGTATTTCCACGGTAAAGGGTTGGTCCAGCACTTTTTTCAGTCCTGCCTGGAAGGGTTCTTCCTGTTTGGTGACCTTTGCATCCACAAAGATGTTCTGATTTTTAGCGTTGAAATTGAATTTCAGATCTTTGTAACGGAAAGTGAGGATAGTTTTGCCTGGTTCCACGGAGGTTACCTCCATAGTAATGATATTGTTGTAATCGCGGGTGGTGCGTTGTACAATTTCATTCACCGTCATATAGGTTTCGCTTCTGCTTTTCTGTTCCAGTTCAAATAGCTCTCCTTTATTGAAGGTATAGTTCAGGGCTACATATTCCTGTGCTTTAACGGATAAAGACAGTGTTACTACCAATGCAATCAGTCCCAGGATTCTTTTCATTATCATTTTTTATTTTATCAAACATATTTTTCGATCACCCCGAGGCCAAACAAGGCGAAATCATATTTGGCAGGATCGTCAGGATCCAGTTTCTTCAACTGGTGTGTAAGGGCGGTGGCTGTTTTCCAGTCGGCCTTTGGCTCGGCAATGATTCCCAGCCTGGTGGCCACTCTGCTCACGTGTACATCCATCGGGCATACCAGTTGCGAAGGTGATATGTGCTGCCAGAGCCCAAAATCCACGCCATTTTCGTCATTTCTCACCATCCAGCGTAAATACATATTCAATCGCTTGCAGGCAGAGTTCTTTGCTGGTGTGGCGATGTGTTTAACTGTTCTTTCCGGATGCTCCAGTGCAAAAAACACTTTCCGGAATCCGATCAGTGCTTTTTCCACATTTTCATCCTGCGGGGTGATGTGGGCACTGAAGGCAAATTCCAGCGATGTTACATTAGTGTAATAATGCTGGAGAAACTCTACAAAATACAGCAGATCCAGACCGTTGAAAGTACGGTGGCAGAAGGAAAGTAATTTCATACGATCCCGAGGCTGATGATGACGGATGAAGTCATACGGCGAATCATCCATCATTTTCATTAGTTCCGTGCATTTGTTGATAATACTGGTGCGGTTTCCCCATGCCAGTACAGCAGCAAAAAGCCCGGCGATTTCGATATCCTGCAATACACTGAACCGGTGCGGTATGCTAATAGGATCATTAGCTATAAAGTCCGGGTGATTATAGTATGCTGCCTTGGCATCTAAAAACTCCCTTAATTTCTGGATCTTCATAAGTTTAATCACGTGTATTACCACAAGCCTTTTCACACCGGAATCTTCAATTCAGATGTGTAAAGGCGCTGGATATGGTTAGGATAAATATTTACGCTTCCCGGTAAAGATAATTTTTACCGCATAAGAATTAAAATCTATTACTTAGCCGATAGCTTTTGCAAGGTCTTCGGTAAGATCATCTGCATCCTCAATACCCACGCTCAGCCGGATCAGGGAGTCTGCGAGTCCGTTCTTCACTCTTTCCGCACGGGGAATGGAGGCGTGTGTCATGCTGGCGGGATGGCCTATCAGCGACTCTACTCCTCCCAGTGATTCTGCCAGGGCAAATAAATGGGTGTTGCTCAGGATCCGGTTAGCCGACTCTATGCTATCATCTTTCAATGTAAAGGACATCATTCCTCCGAAGCCTCTCATCTGCTGTTTGGCGATATCGTGATTAGGATGATCTGTAAATCCGGGCCAGTATACTTTATCTACTCTGGGGTGGTTGCGGAGGAAATTGGCTACTACTACGCCATTTTCACAATGGCGCTGCATGCGTACATGTAATGTTTTGATACCGCGGAGCACCAGGAAGCAATCCTGCGGACCGGGAACGCCGCCGCAACTGTTCTGGATAAAATACAGCTGTTTGGCGAGGTCTTCATTTTTTACAATCACTACGCCATGTACCACGTCGCTGTGGCCTCCGAGGTATTTGGTGGCCGAATGCAGCACAATATCAGCGCCCAGGTCCAGCGGATTCTGGAGGTAAGGCGATGCAAAGGTGTTATCTACACAAAGTATGACTTCACTTTTGCGGGCTATGGTGGCACAGGCCGCAATATCTATGATCTTTAAAAGCGGGTTGGTAGGTGTTTCCAGCCATATCATCCGGGTTTTGGGGCTAATATGGGCTTCTATATTCCGGGCATCAGACATATCGATGAAATTGAACCGGATACCAAAACGTTCAAACACTTTGGTAAAGATCCGGTAGGTGCCGCCGTAAAGGTCGTTGGTGGCAATTACTTCGTCGCCGGGACTCAGGAGTTTCATGACCGCGTCTGTAGCTGCCAGTCCGCTGCCGAAAGAAATGCCATGCGTACCGTTTTCAATGGCTGCCAATGCGTTCTGAAGGGCGTCGCGGGTAGGATTCTGCGTCCGGGCGTATTCATAGCCCTTATGCACTCCCGGCGCACTTTGTACGTAGGTAGATGTTTGAAAAATCGGCGTCATAATAGCGCCGGTAGACGGATCGGGAGCTACACCTGCGTGTATGAGTTTAGTACCCAGCTTCATGTCTTAAATAGTTTAAAATGATCAATTTCTGATGGTTTCCAAATATACTCCAGTTTTTGCGATTGGAGATTGGCCAATTGATGAAGGGCAAACTTGTCCATTTTAGCTTATATTAAAATATGATCGCATAAATTTCGACGCTTACGAACATTTTTATATCGTTCACCAATTAGCCACTAACGGATATGGATAAACCGGCTACATTTGTTTTAGGTTTTTCATAGGATATGGTTAAAATTCTTAAGGCGGTATTCTTACCGCTTTTTCTTTTTACAGCAACAACTGTGTAAACAGTTTTCAGATAAACGTTACCGGGGCGGAGTAAAAGCAGGAGAACACTGCTTTTACTCCGCCCCGGCGGCATTTTATAATGTAAGATTTATTTCTTTTTTGGAACAGTGGAACCCTCGTACCATTTAATAGGGAGGCTTACGCTTACTTTATCCCAGGCGATGATGAGGTTGGCGCCCGGATCAGCTTTTTCAAACGCCATTGTAAACGCTTCTGCCGGTGTATCCAGTGACAATACAGGGAGGGCAGTTCTTACCACATCCTTTTTCTGATTATATTTGAAGGCTCCCCATACGTCGGTGTCTTTGTTCAGAATGATGGTCCAGGTTTTTTCTGTTGGAATGGCGTAGAGGGTATAACGTCCTTTCGGGATGTTTTTACCGGCAACGATTACGGGCCGGAAGAACTCTATTTCCGTGGCCTCATTGGCGCCCAGGCGCCATATTTTGCCGTATTCTTCCAGGTTTCCGAAGATATCCCTTCCTTTGGTTTGCGGGCGGCTGTAAATTACTCTGGCTACCAGTGTTCCGGGTTCGCCCTTTACTTTTACAACATACGGATACATTACAGGGTAATAGGCCATGTCCATCGGGCTGGCATCAAGTGGAGGTAGTTTTTTATCCTGTGCTGCAACGCTTAAGCTGATTAAACCTGCTACAAAGGCAAAAAGGAGAACTTTTTTCATCATCCTGGAAAAGCTTTATTTCTTTTATAGATTATTGGTGGCAAACCTACTTTTTTTTAAGGAATCTTAAAAGCGTAGTTCTCTCATTTAACAAGCCGTTAGCGGTTTTCGGTTTGTAACAGTTCTTCCACATAAGTTTGCAGCTCAGGAAAGAAATCCTGGTAGCATTCTTTCAGGGCGGCATAGTGTTCCATAAACACGGCAAATACAATGTTGCCATCGGTTTCCAGGTACCTGGCGCGGCGGGCTACTCCCCTGATGGAGCTGGAAATTCCTTCTGTAGTATGGTAGTTATACAGCCAGTTGTACGCCTGCATATGTTCAAACATCTGCAAAAAAGCCGGCGGGAGCTGTTCTGCGCGTTGGTTAATCTGGCTATAAACGTAACGGGCAAACGAATACAGGGAATCGTTTGTAAAGCGCTCCGGGTCAACGGCCAGGAAATGATCATATACCAGGTCCGTGAACACACCGCTGTATAATCCACAGGACGGCCTGAAAAATTGTTTAGCCCTGCCCGTTACCGGATGTTGGTCAGTAAAGTTGTCGATAGCCCGGTGTATCCGGATGCCCTGCTGGATACCTTCTGTATAGACAGCCATATTTTTCCGGCCCTTTACAAAATCTGCAATGAGGTTACCGGTGATCAGTTCCGGCTGGCAAAAAGACAAGTAAGCATGGGCCAGGTGGTTCATCCTCTCAAGATACACATTTATGCAGCAATTGATAGTGACCGGTTAACCGCTAAAAAACCTTATCCATTTTAACAATTTCTTAACTCTCACCCAAGCAACATTGGCAGGTTGGCACCAACAAACAGGCTATGGCTGGTCTGTATAGCCGTATGTCCGCCACCGGTCAGGCGGACGTTCATTAACGGATAGCCCAACTAATCATGTGCCTCCATCAGTAAAGTATGCCTTGACCACTGGGCACTTCCGGGTGTAGCTTTGACTCATCGAAACAAAAAAAATTACAATCACCATAAATTTTTTCCGCCATGAAAAAACTTATTTTATTAGTCAGCGCAGCGCTTGTATTAAGTGCCAATGTGCTTTTCGCAAGCCCTTATGAAACTACTGTTAACAACAAGATCAACAGTACTTTCAATGAATCTTTCACCGGTGCTAAGGATGTAAAGTGGTACACGGATGATAACAAAACCTTTACCGCCAAGTTTACCATGAGTAACACAAAGGTGACCGCCTTCTTCAAGGAAGATGGTACCCTGCTGGCCACTTCCCGGTACCTGCAGGCAGAACAGCTGCCGCTGAAAGTACTCAGTAAACTGAATAAAAAGTATTCCAATACGAGCGTTTATTGTGTAGTGGAATATGCTTCTTCAGATAATGTGGTATATTTTGTAACACTGGAGAGTACTGATACCTGGACCATCATCAAAACCGATGCAGACGCCAATATGAAAGTATACAGCCGTCTGAAAAAAGCTTAGTTTTAGTAGTGTTAAAAATACAGGGCCCGGGGCATTTGCCCAGGGCCCTTTTGTTTTATCCCCACGCCCTTGCCCCTGCAAAAATTATCTTAACTTTGCCACCTGTTAAGGCTTTATTAGCCAGACTGTTAATGTATAAATGATTAAATGACATGAATAAGGGACCTGTTTCTCAATTTATCCAGCACCATTACCGCCACTTTAATGCAGCTGCATTGGTGGATGCTGCCAAAGGATATGAAACACATTTACTGGAAGGTGGTAAAATGATGGTGACGTTGGCCGGTGCGATGAGTACGGCTGAACTGGGCATTTCTTTCGCGGAAATGATCCGTCAGGGTAAAGTGGATATCATTTCCTGCACAGGCGCCAACCTGGAAGAAGATATCATGAACCTGGTAGCGCATACACACTATAAGAGGGTACCTAACTACCGTGATCTGAGCCCGCAGGAAGAATGGGATCTGCTGGAGCAGGGCTTTAACCGCGTAACAGATACCTGTATCCCGGAAGAAGAAGCTTTTCGCCGCATTCAGAAGCATATCTACAAAATATGGAAAGATGCTGAAGAAGCCGGTGAGCGCTATTTCCCGCACGAATTCATGTACAAGCTCCTGCTGAGCGGTGTGATGAAAGAACACTACGAAATTGATCCAAAAAACAGCTGGATGATTGCAGCTGCCGAAAGAAATATTCCTATCATCGTTCCGGGATGGGAAGACAGTACAATGGGTAACATCTTTGCTTCCTACTGCATCAAGGGCGATCTGAAAACGTCTACCATGAAAAGCGGTATTGAATACATGATCTACCTGTCTGAATGGTACCGTAACAATTCCGCTGGTAAAGGCGTTGGCTTTTTCCAGATTGGTGGCGGTATTGCGGGCGACTTCCCGATTTGTGTGGTACCGATGATGTACCAGGATCTGGAATGGACAGATGTACCTTTCTGGGGTTATTTCTGCCAGATATCCGACTCTACTACTTCTTATGGTTCGTACTCCGGCGCAGTGCCTAATGAGAAAATTACCTGGGGTAAACTGGATATCAATACACCCAAGTTTATCGTAGAATCAGATGCTACCATTGTGGCGCCGCTGATGTTTGCGTACATCCTGGGATGGTAATTAACATTGACTGTATTTATATAGAAGAGCAGCGGGGATATTATCTCCGCTGTTTTTTTATGAGATGAATAACTCACCGGCTATTCCGTCTGCAAACAGGCGACCAGCTTTTGTTAACCGCAACGTTTCCCCTACCCGCTCTATACGGCCCATTGTAATATACGGTTCACTGTGTGCCAGTAAATGAATGGTATGATCTGTTCCGAATTTCTCTGTCACCCATTCCAGGTTACATCCCGCGGAGGTCCGGAGGGAGGTCATGATGTATTCGTTGAACTGCATCGCAGTAGTGAGCGACTCTATTTCAAAAGGAACCGTATCTGCCGCAATGCTTTTTATGTATTGGGCGTTGTTGGCGATGTTCCATTGCCGTGATGTGCCGTTAAACGAGTGGGCCGACGGGCCCAGCCCGAGATAGGGTTTGCCCTGCCAATAGCTGCTGTTATGCCGGGAATGCCACCCCAGTAAAGCGAAATTGGAGATTTCGTAATGTTCGTAGCCGGCTGCTCCCAGCCATTCCATCAGCATTTCAAAATGCTGTGCTGCTTTGTCCGGGTCGGTGGCGGCCATTTTCTTTTTCTTTATAAAGTGATCCAGCGCCGTTCCCGGTTCTACGGTGAGCGCATAGCACGATAAATGCGGAACGCCCAGTGCAATGGCCTGCTTCACATTTTGTTCCCAGCCTTCATTGGTGAGCGTGGGCCCTCCGTAAATAAGGTCGATGGTGATATTCTGAAACCCGAGATCCTGCGCCTGTTTGATACAATCCAGTGCCTGCCGGCTGTTGTGCGCGCGGTTCATCCAGGTAAGGTCTTCTTCATGAAACGACTGTACGCCTATGCTCAGGCGGTTGATGCCGGCGGCTTTCAGCTGCACCAGTTTTTCGGCCGTAAGGTCGTCGGGGTTGGCCTCCAGGGTAATTTCCGCATCCGCTGCTACCGCAAACGTGGCGCGCAGATGCGACAGGAGGGCAGTGAGTTCCTGCTCCTTCAGCAGGCTGGGAGTACCGCCGCCAAAGTAAATGGTATGTACCGGCTCCTGTGCGAGGTAATCTTTTTGCAGGGTGATTTCCTGCCGGATGCTATTCACCATTGCCTCCTGCTGTAACAGCGAGGTGGAAAAGTGGAAATTGCAGTAGTAGCAGGCCTGCTTGCAAAAAGGAATATGTAAATAAATTCCGGCCATAACGTTTTATAATTGTTTACCCGTATTGACCGCAAAGATACCTTCTTCCCTTTACTACACTCCGGTCAACTATGGACTATTTTAATATCTTTGCGATATCATAATTACGTTTCCTTTTTGTTATGTGGGCAGGACGTTGTTAATTGCCGTTGATTCCTTTGTGTGGGAAACGGGTTATTGAAAAACCGATTTAAAGTCATTGCAAAATATTTTCCTGGTGCGAAACTGGTTACTGCTGTTATTCATTTTAGGTTATTTGCCCGTTTTGGCACAAACAACAGATTCCGCTGCGGTGCCGCCGGCAGTAAATAAAAAGCCGGTGATGCCCCGTACAGCTGCAGATTCATCGCGTCCGAAGGCGCGTACCGCTCCATTGCCGGCGGTAGCGCGGGTGAAAAAGGATACCACAAAGCTGCTGAAGGACACGGCAAATCTGAAAACAGATAGCCTGGCATTGGCAGCAACGCCTAAAGTAAAGCCGGTATCGGCATATGATCTTTACCTGAAGAAGATATCGCAGGAAAACGTCTTCCTGAAACCCGGTAAACCGCGGTTTGCAGATACCAACCCGATAAGGCCCTACCGTAATATGGACTGGCTTATTTACCTGATGGCGGGGGTATTGCTGGTGCTGAGCGTGATCCGGCTGGCTTACCGGAAATATTTCTCGGATCTGTTCCGGGCATTCCTGAATCCTACGTTGAGCCAGCGGCAGTTAAAGGACCAGTTGTCGCAATCGCCTTTCCCTAACATGTTGCTGAATATTTTCTTTGCTATTGCGCTGGGGCTGTATTTTTACCTGGTGTTGTACCGTCAGCAGGTATTTCCACAGGCGGAGCCCTGGTTGCTGATACCTGGTTTAATAATGATGGTGGCTGTGGTGTATGGTTTTAAATATATTATGCTGCGTTTTTGTGGCTGGTTATTCGGGAATTCTGAGCTGGCGGATGCTTATATTTTTATTCTTTACCTGATCAACAAGATTTTGGGGGTGTTACTGGTGCCGTTCCTGGTGATAATTGCCTTCTGTAAGCCCGAAATAGCCCGCACTTTCCTATATATATCTTTGTTTTTTATTGTATTACTCATTATCTACCGGTATATTAGATCTTATTCACTGGTTAGACAGTACCTATCTTTCAGTAAATTGCATTTTTTTCTTTACCTTTGCGCATTCGAAGTAGCGCCTGTTTTAATATTAACCAAGGTGCTGCAGAATATCTGGTTAACTGGTAATCCCTGATTATCGCCTATTGTTAACACAAGAGCAAAAAACGTATGATAAAAGGCGGGCCAAAAAAAGATTTGCAAGGAAAACAAATTCAGTCAATCCTAATTTCTCAACCTAAGCCTGAAACAGAAAAGTCACCCTACTTTGATCTGGCCAGGAAATTCAATATAAAATTGGATTTTTATCCGTTCATAAGGGTGGAAGGTTTGCCAGCGAAGGAGTTCAGAAAACAGAAAATCGACATTCTCAGCTTTACGGCGGTGATTTTCACCAGTCGTAACTCGGTAGACCACTTTTTCCGGATTTGTGAGGAAATGAAGATTAAGGTGTCACAGGACTGCAAATACTTTTGTATTACGGAAGCAGTTGCGTTGTATCTGCAGAAATTCATTCTTTATCGAAAGCGGAAGGTATTTTACGGAGCAGATGGTTCTACCAAAGGAGTGCTGGAGGTAATGAACAAACACCGGGATAATGAGAAATTCCTTTTCCCGAGTTCCGATAGCCAGAAGAAAGATATTGAAGAATGGCTGAAAGCAAACAAGTGCGACTATGCTACCGCTACCCTTTACAAAACCGTTTCTACAGATGTAAAGGAAATATTGGCTGCTACTGCTTATGACATGATCGTGTTTTTCAGTCCCTCCGGCGTAAAATCGCTGTTTGAGAATATGCCTGAATTTGTGCAGAATGGGACGCATATCGGCGCCTTCGGTCCTACTACTTCCGCTGCTGTGGAAGAAGCAGGGTTAAGACTGGATGTAAAGGCACCACTTCCACAGGCGCCTTCTATGGCAGCTGCGCTGGAGCAGTACCTGACTACATTAATACAGAAATAAGCATTTTTTCTGCGATAAAACTGGACAGGGATGGCATTACGCCATCCCTGTTTTTTGGCTGCTATGATTGTGCAGGGGCCGGTTTCAAAATATTTCTTTGTAATCCTGAAAAAATAAATTTCTTTGTAGAAGAAATAGAAGATCAATCATTATTTATCGTGTAGGGGGAATCCATGAATAAGCTTATCAGTGAAACCAGTCCATACCTGCTGCAGCATGCGCATAATCCTGTAAACTGGTATCCGTGGGGAGAAGAGGCCCTGCAACGTGCGTTGCAGGAGGATAAGCCTATATTGGTAAGTATCGGATATGCGGCTTGTCACTGGTGCCATGTAATGGAGCGGGAAAGTTTTGAGCAGGAAGCTACGGCGGCCATCATGAATGAACATTTCATAAATATTAAGATAGACCGGGAGGAAAGACCCGATCTGGATCATATTTACATGGATGCTGTACAGGCTATGACCGGCGCTGGCGGCTGGCCGCTGAACGTTTTTCTTACGCCGGATAAAAAACCTTTTTACGGAGGCACTTATTTTCCACCGGTAAAGGCATACAGCCGCCCTTCCTGGACGGATGTATTGTTGTCGCTCGCCGATGCATTCAGGCATAAGCGGGAAGAGATTGAATCACAGGCAGATAACCTGGTGCAGCATATACAGCAGTCGGCTCAGATTGGGCAGCAGGCTGGTTTGCATCTCAATATTCCCTTTGAAGAATTATTTACAAAAGCGCAGTGTGATACCATCTGCGAAAATATACTGAAGCAGGCCGACACCCGCTGGGGTGGTTTTGGCCGGGCGCCGAAGTTTCCGCAAACCTTTACCATTGCTTACCTGCTGAGGTATCATCATGTGTATCAACATCCCGAAGCGCTGCAACAGGCGTTGTTGTCACTCGATAAAATGTTGCAGGGCGGGCTTTATGATCAGCTCGGAGGTGGTTTTGCCCGGTATTCCACCGATGAAAAATGGCTGGCGCCTCATTTTGAGAAGATGCTGTATGACAATGCCCTGCTCATTGATGTGTTGTGCGATGCTTACCAGCTGACACACAACGGGGTATACGCCCAAACGATCAGGGATACGATGGACTTTATGACCCGTGAAATGACTTCTCCCGAAGGCGGCTTTTATGCAGCCCTGGACGCGGATTCCGAAGGTGTGGAAGGGAAATTTTATACCTGGAGCAAGGCAGAAATCCATCATATCCTGGGGGAACAGGCGAAGCCTTTCTGCGAGTATTATGATGTAACGGATCACGGAAACTGGGAGGAACAGAATATTTTATGGGTACAGCAGCCACTGTTGGCCTTTGCGGCGGAGAAGGGATACGATATGGATATTTTGGGCGCCATGTTAAAGGGTTGCCGGGAAAAGCTGCTGGCAGTAAGGGCTAACCGTATCCGGCCGGGGTTGGACGATAAGATACTGCTGGGGTGGAATGCCATGATGGTACATGCCTGCTGTAGAGCTTATGCGGCATTGGGTGTACCGGCTTACAGGGAGATGGCAGTTCGCAATATGGATTTTTGTCTGGCCAATTTCCGCCAGGCCGCTGCTGGTAGTGCCTTTTATCATACATGGAAACAAGACCAGGCAAAGTATCCGGCGTTCCTGGATGATTATGCGTGTTTGATCCGTGCACTGATAGCGTTGCAGGAAATTACCGGTGACACGCGGTATTTATATGAGGCGCGTGATATTACCGCGTTTGTGATAGCTCATTTCAGTGATGAAGCCGGGCAGTTCTTTTATTACACCATTGAGGGTCAGAACGATGTGATTGTACGGAAGAAGGAGATCTACGACGGGGCGGTGCCCAGTGGCAATGCGGTAATGATGCAGAACCTTTGGTACCTTTCTGTTGTTTTTGATCAGAAGGAATGGGCAAACCGTTGTGTGGAAGCCGTTTCCAGCCTGTCGCAAACGATAGTCAGATACCCTACTTCCTTTGGCGTGTGGGGGAGCCAGTTATTACAGCTGGTAAAGGGTACCCCCGAACTGGCCATTGTTGGAAAAGATTTCAGGGAAAGAATGGACGAAGCGGGAAAATGGTTTATTCCGTACAGGATTCTTGTCGGCGCAGAAAAAAATATTCCGGCGATTCCGCTGTTAACCGAGCGGGAGCGGGGAAATGACACTTTGGTGTATTTATGTAAAGATTATCATTGCATTAAGCCCGTATATTATATACGAGAAATTATTAATTTAATATAATAATTATGTAACTTGCCGCTTGTAAGGGAGGCTGTTGATTCAATAAATGTTATTACGTTTATATAATAAAATGTTAAAAGGCGCGTTTAAACTAGTTACGGAACGGATGTAAGGCGAATTGAAAAAGTTGGATAAAAAGTCACTACGGATTAAAATTAATTATTACATTTGCTATCTTTCATATAAACAAAGCGGGTGAAAAAATGAGAAATGTGTTCCCTTGTATACAGGCAAATCACACCAGGCTGGTTAATAGAAAAAACATATTCTGATGAAAGCTACCCTTATGAAGCTTAACTATGTAAAAGGTCTGTTGGCAGTTTTGCTGGTTTCCCTGCTGGCCAGCTGTGGCGGTAGTAAAACCCCTAAAAATGCACAAGGGCAATTGATCGGCGTAAGTCCGAGACCGAAGTACTCTCCCCCTGTACCGTATGGGATGGTATACGTACCAGCCGGAACTTTTCACATGGGTCCCAGTGATGAGGACGTAAACTATGCATACACTGCGCGTAACAAGTCGATTTCTATTTCCGGTTTCTATATGGATGCTACGGAAATTACGAATAACGAGTACCGTCAGTTTGTGAATTGGGTACAGGACTCTATTGCACACATTTTGCTGGGTCATGTAAAATCTGATGACGGTCATGATGTGATTGACTGGAAGCAGAAGATTGTCTGGAAAGACAAAGCGACCATTGAGAAGCTGGATGCGATGGTGTATACCGAAGCAGACCGGTTATATGGCCGCAAGGATATTGACGTGGGTAAACTGATTTACCACCAGGAAACCTTTAACTGGGATAAGGCAAAGCTGAGAGAGAATTTCGGCAAGCCGCGTTCTACTTTTATTGTAAAGAAAGATGTGCCCATTTATCCGGATACATTGTGCTGGATCAGGGATTTCTCATACGCCTACAACGAGCCGATGACACGTATGTACTTCTGGCACCCGGCGTTTGATAACTATCCGGTAGTAGGTGTAAACTGGCACCAGGCAACTGCTTTCTGCGAGTGGAGAAGTAAGTTCTGGGAAGACTACCGCGCCAGCAAGAAGCTGTTTACGGAAGATAAATTCCAGTTACCTTCTGAAGCACAGTGGGAATATGCTGCCCGTGGCGGAAGAGAACAAACGCCTTATCCGTGGGGCGGTTACTACATCCGTAACAAAAAGGGATGTTTGCTGGCTAACTTCAAACCGGGCCGTGGTAATTACCCGGAAGATGGCGGTTTTTATACGGTTCGCGCAGACGCTTACTGGCCTAATGATTATGGTTTATATAATATGTCCGGTAACGTTGCGGAATGGACAGCAGATATCTTTTACGAAAATGCCTATTCTTTCACATCAGATATGAACCCATATCTGAGAATGGATGTACCGGATGATGCACCATTAAAGATGAAGCGTAAAGCAATCAGAGGTGGTTCATGGAAAGATGTAGGATATTTCCTTCAAACTGGTACCAGAACATATGAGTATCAGGACAGTTCGAAATCCTATGTTGGTTTCAGATGTACCATTGCCCTGAGCAGACGAGTAAAGCACAGATA
This sequence comes from Chitinophaga sp. G7 BAM 1005, assembly GCF_057126945.1. Lineage (NCBI taxonomy): Bacteria > Pseudomonadati > Bacteroidota > Chitinophagia > Chitinophagales > Chitinophagaceae > Chitinophaga > Chitinophaga sp. G7 BAM 1005. The sequence goes on from NZ_CP181478.1 coordinate 7,307,631, forward strand.
GGATAATCAAAATCAGTAATAGCCTGTATTTATTAACACCAAAGAAACCTTTGAGTATGTACACTATTATGAGTAAATCAGTGAGAATTAACTATTCCATACAGACTTTAACTAACATTTTAACCAGTAAATTTTAACCTATGGCTATGAATCCTAACAAAGCTAAATGGCTGAACTTTTTCGTATGTATTGCGGCTTCTGTGGTAATCGTAGGAGCATTGTTCAAATTACAGCACTGGCGCGGAGCTGACATCGCTTTGATCCTGGGTCTGAGCGTTGAAGCGCTGATCTTTTTCGTATACGCTTTTGTACCTGATACCGACGCACATACCGACGGCCAGGTGGTAGCAGTAGCAGGAAGCCCAGCTGTAGCCGGTTTGGACAAAATGCTCCAGGAAGCAGACATTACACCTGCTAACCTGCAGCGCTTAAGCGAAAACTTCCAGAAACTGGGTACTACCGTTGACAAGATGAGAGACATCAGCGATGTAGTGGCAGCTACCGGAGACTACACACAGAAAACAAGAGAAGCTGCCAGCGCTATTGGTAATGTAGCAAATGCCTACACTACTGCCGCTGCTGCCGTATCTTCTTTCAACAGTGCATCAGAGTCTACTAAAGATTTCCATGTACAGATGCAGGGCATGACTAAAAATCTGGCTTCCCTCAATGCTATCTATGAACTGGAACTCCAGGACACCAACAACCACCTGAAAGCAATGAATTCATTCTACAGCAACCTGCAGAATGCTTCCAGTGCTATGAGTGGCAGCATTGAAGATGCCAAGAAAACACAGGAACAAATTTCCCTGCTCGCTAAAAACCTCAGCAACCTGAACTCAATTTATGGTAATATGCTGAGCGCTATGCACGGAGGAAGATAAGGTAACGCTAATAGTTTCTGAATTAACACATATCAATTAAATCTGAAAACAAACTATGGCACTACCTAAAGATCCTAGGCAGAAGATGATCAACATCATGTACCTGGTCTTGACGGCCATGCTGGCGTTGAACGTCTCTGCTGAAATATTGAACGCTTTTAGTATCGTAAATAATTCAATCAATACTTCAAATAAATCCTTAGCTGACAAGAATGACTTCATCTACAAACAATTTGATGCACAGATGAAGGATAATGCGGAAAAAACAGCACCTCTCAGAGCAAAAGCCCAGCAGGTGAAACAAATATCCGCCAGCATGTATGAGTACGTGGAGTCCTTAAAGAAAACCATCATCACAGAAAGCGGTGGCCTGGACGAACATGGCGAAATCAAGGATAAAGCCGGCCTGGATGCTCCTACAAGAGTAATGGAGAATATGAAGAAAGGTCCTGAACTGGAAGCTAAATTGAAAGATTTGCGTAACCAATTGCTCTCTTTCGTTGATCCTAAAAAGAAAGATCAGTTCACAAAAACTTTACCACTGAAAATTGAAGTAGGTAAATCAAATGATGAGCATGGCGGCGGTCCTAAATCATGGACTACCTACCACTTCAACATGGTACCTACTATCGCTGCAGTAACCATCCTGGGTAAATTCCAGAATGATATCAAAAACTCTGAGTCTGCCATTATCGATGACCTGTTCCGTCAGATTGATGCGAATACCTTCAAATTCGATAAAGTAAGACCTTTTATCTCCCTGAATTCCAAAAACCTGATGGAAGGACAATCCTTAACTGCCAACATCGCAGTGGGTGCTTACAGCACTACGGTTAATCCGACTATTGTTGTAAATGGTACTACCATTGAAGCACATGAAGGTTTAGGAGTATACACTGTTCCTGTTTCCGGCATTGGTGAAAAAACACTTACCGGGTCAATTACCTTACCTAGCCCAACTGGTGGCGCTCCTGAATCCTATTCCTTTACCGAAACTTATAATGTAGGTGCTTCTGCTACCTCCATCTCCGCAGATAAAATGAACGTGCTGTATATCGGCCTGCAGAATCCTATCTCGATTTCTGCTGCTGGTGTACCTGCCGAACAGGTGTCTGCTTCTATATCAGGTGGTAATATGACCAAACGCGCTTCCGGCGAATACCTCGTAACTGTTAGCCAGCCAGGTAAAGCAGTGATTAACGTAGTTGCTAACATCGATGGCAAAACGAAATCACTCGGCCAGAAGGAATTCCGTGTAAAACGTGTTCCGGATCCGGTGTTGAAAGTGGGAGTTAATAAAGGCGGCAGCATGAAAGCAGCTGACTTTAAAGTACAGGGTGGCTTACGTGCCGACCTTGAAGATTTTGAATTTGAAGGCGTGAAATATGAAGTAATCGGTTACCGTGTAGGTATCTCTGCAAAAGGCAAAGAATACCAGGAAGGCGATGCTACTTCTGCTTATTTCCCAGGAAACGTAGCTGCATCCATCCGTTCACTGCGCCCAGGCGATGAAGTTTTCTTTGAAAACGTAAAAGTGAAAGGCCCGGATAATGTGGTTCGTTCCATGCCGAGTACTATATTTAAATTAAACTAACGGTCCATTAATTACTGAATTATGCGAGCAGTAATATTTAACAGAATTGGTTGGTGCACTCTTTTGCTGGTAATGCTGGCAACAGCTGCTGATGCGCAACGCCGCGGTGGTACAACACGCCGCAGAACTGCTACTACAGCAACACCACAGGATAGCGTAGTAAACCCGGCTACCGGGAATGCTGTAACGCCTCCTCCTCCTTCTTCTGCTCCTCCTGCTTCTCTGCGTACGGATGGGATATCAGCCCCGCTGGTAGACACTCCACGCAAATCACTGCGAGTGGATGGTGTGGTGGAAAGAAACCTTGCCAGAGAACGTACACCAATTGCCTACGACTACATCCGTGAGGATGACCGGTTCTGGGAAAAACGTGTATGGCAGGTAATCGATATCAGGGAAAAGATCAACCTCCCCTTCCAATACAACGTGGAAGATGAGTCTGGTACCAATCAACTGTTCATCAATATTTTGCTCGACGCTATCAAGAATAAAGAGATCGAAGCTTTCAACGCGATCGACGACCGCTTTACCACTGTAATGCCCTACTCCGAAATACAAACTAAACTCGCAGGGGAAGAAAGAACCGTACGCAGTATAGACCCGGTAACCGGCGAAGAAAAAATGGTGACTACCCGCGACGACTTTGATGCACGTACCATTAAACAGTACAAAATAAAAGAAGTCTGGGTATTCGACAAAGAAGCTTCCGCCCTCAAAGTTCGCATACTGGGTATAGCTCCTATGGTATCCCGTATAAATGAAGATGGCAGCGTACGCGCATCCATCCCTTTATTCTGGGTGTATTATCCGGACTGCCGCGCTATCCTGGCCAAACACGATGTGTATAACCAGAATAACGATGCATCCACTATCAGCTGGGAAGACCTTTTTGAAATGCGCTTCTTTGGCAGCTACATAGTAAAGGAAAACAATACCTACAACCGCGAGATCAAAGACTACATTAAAGACGGTACCATGCGCCTCCTGGAAGGACAAGCCATTCACGACCGTATCTTTAATAAGGAGCAGGACCTCTGGCAGTATTAATCAAATAATGATCACCGATCAATACGGGAAGGCAATCAGTTATGCTGATTGCCTTTCTTTTTTTATCTTTCCGTATGTCCCTTCAGCTGCTGCATAAAACCATTTTCCAGATCATGCCCCTCCCGGATGCCGTATGGGAGGCACTGGCAGCCTGCTGGCATCCGGTACAGTTTAAACGCAGGGAAGTGATGACCGCCGCCAGGGAAATAGAAAAGTATCTCTACTTCGTAACTGCCGGCGTACAGCGTGTGTTTTCCCTGGAAGGCGACAAGGAATCCACGCTTGTATTTACCTACACTGGCTCTTTCTCTGGGGTACTGGATTCTTTCCAGCTTCAACAACCGTCGCCGTGGTACCTGGAAACCCTCACGCACAGCGAATTCCTGCGGATGTCATACGCCGACTTTAACCGGCTTACCCTGCAATATCCTGTCATAGAAAGATGGGCCCGCCTCGGAACTGCTGCCGCGTTGGCCGGAGTATTGGAAAGGCATAAAGAATTACTGTCTTTCACCGCAGAACAAAAATTCAGGAAACTGCTTACCCGCAGCCCTCATGTATTACAGCTGATCCCGCATAAATACCTCGCCTCCTACCTGGGGATCGATCCCGCCACCTTCAGCAAATTATTAAGTACCGTGAAATTATAAAATGTTGATCTGCACAAAGATTTTTTACCCCTAACCCGCCTAGTTTTGTATTAAATCATACACACAACATGAATCGTGTAAATAGTGATGAACTGCTGCAGGAACTGCGGAGAAAAAATGTGGTCCTGCAGTACAAAGCAGAAAGCCGTTTCGGCGGACAACCAGATGCCGTTTTACAACATACGCCCGGTCCTGGCCAGTGGAGTGCCGTACAATGCCTGGAGCATCTGAATACTTACAGCCGGTTTTATTTGCCGGCCCTGGACCATGCTATTACCCGTGGGGAACACCATAACAGCCGGCCTGCTCCCCTCTTCCGCAGCAGCTGGATGGGCGCATGGTTTACCCGTCTCATGGAACCTGGAACAGATGGCAGGTTGCGTTCCCGCATGAAATCGCCCAAAGGACACCTGCCATCCGTTCAGCCGGATGTGGCCTCCGTGTTGCGGGAGTTCATTCAGCAACAGGAACGGATGGAAGATTTATTACTGCGTGCGGAAAAAGTAAATATCCAACAGCTGAAAGTACCTACTTCCCTGTCGCGTTTTATAAAGTTATCAGCCGGCGATACATTTTGTTTTTTAACCGCACATATTCGTCGCCATATACTACAGGCGGAACGGGCTATCAGCAGTATACAGCAGGCAGAAAAGGTCGTATAGCCGTTAATGTTAAGCTTCTTCTTTATGGAAGTGAGCCCAGATCAGTTTTGCTTTGGCGGCGCCTACTTCTTTTACCAGGTCTTCCTGTGTGAGCAGTTTGATTTTGGCTACAGAGCGGAACGTTTTCAATAGTTGGGTCGCCGTATTTTCACCGATGCCTTTGATACTTTCCAATTCATTTTTAAAGGTGCCTTTGCTTCTCTTCTGACGGTGGAAGGTAATACCAAAACGGTGTACTTCATCCCGTACTCGGCGGATGAGTTTCAGGCTTTCGCTGTTATAGGGCAGTTTGATACTTTCGGAATCTCCCGGGAAAAATATTTCTTCTTCATTTTTAGCAAGGCCTACTACGGTCATACTGCCTATGAGGTTTAGCTCCCGGATGCTCTCCATTGCGGAGCCCAGCTGGCCTTTACCACCGTCGATGATCACCAGCTGAGGGAGGGGTTGCTGCTCTGCAAGCAGGCGGTTATACCGCCTGAAAACGACTTCCTTCATAGAAGCAAAGTCGTTGATCCCTTCCACCGTTTTAATATTGAAGTGCCGGTAATCTTTATTGGAAGCAACGCCGTTTTTAAACACTACGCAGGCAGCTACCGGGTAACTGCCCTGGAAGTTGGAGTTATCAAAGCATTCGATGTGTTCCGGTAATACCGGCAGTTCCAGGTCGGCCTGCAATTGGTATAGCACCTGTTTCCGCTCTATGTCCGACTTGCCTTCCAGGTGCAGGATCTTCTTACGGTATAATTCTTCTTTGAAATAATTCACATTCTTTTCAGACAATTCCAGCAGCTTCTTTTTATCGCCCCCTTTTGGAACGGTAACGGTAACATTGCTTTCAGGATATACTAACGGAAACGGTACTACGATTTCTGAGTTGATACTTTTAAATACTTCCCGGAGGTAGGCAATAGCGTAAGCCAGTACTTCCTCGTCGCTTTCTTCCAGTTGTTTTTCCAGCGTTACGGTTTTAGTATCCGCAATGGTGCCGTTCATAATGCGCAGATAGTTTACATAGGCATGATTGCCTTCGCTGATAATAGAAAACACATCCACATTACCCATGCGGGTGTTTACGATAGTGGATTTGGCGGAGTAGTCTTCCAGGCTTTCTATTTTTTTCCGCATGATTTCCGCTTTCTCAAATTCCATCTTCGACACATGCTCCAGCATTTGTTCTTTGAACAGATTTACTACCGGGGTAAGATTACCTTTTAACACGTTCTTTACCTGCTGTAGTCCTTCGCGGTAGTCTTCCTGTGTTTGCAGTCCTTCACAGGGGCCTTTGCAGTTACCCAGGTGATATTCCAGGCATACTTTGAATTTCCCCTTCCGGATGTTTTCTTCTGATAGGTTCAGGTTACAGGTACGGAGGGGGATATTGTATTTGATCACATCCAGTATTTCCCTTACCCGCCCCACGGAAGTGAACGGTCCCAGGTAATCGGATCCGTCTTTTACAACGTTGCGGGTGAAAAATACCCGTGGAAAAGACTCATGTTTGATAACAATATAAGGATAGGTTTTATCATCTTTCAGATTGATATTATACCTGGGCTTGAATTGTTTGATGAGGGAATTTTCCAGCAGGAAAGCATCCTGCTCAGAGTCAACGATGGTGAACTCAATATGGTGGATATGTTCAACCAGTTTGCGGGTTTTATAGTTGTCATGATTTTTTACAAAATAGGAACTCACCCTTTTGCGCAAACTTTTGGCTTTCCCTACATACAGAAGGGTGCCTGCTTCATCGTAGTATTTGTAGATACCGGCATCTCCCGGTATGGTATGTGATATTTGCTGAAACTCCGCTCCTGTCATGTTTACATCCCTGTTTTTGATGCGATTGTTACATTTACTTCAAGTTCTTTTGGCGACAGGAAAGCAATTTTCTGATAGGTAGTCATCCGAACCTGCCTGTTTTGCTGGTAGTGCAGATCCTGCCGGAATTCATACACCAAATTACTGGTGTAAGAGTGGATGTTTACCTGTTGTATGTTGCCATGTTTATCCAGTTCGAGGGTTATTTCCGAAGGATTGGTTTGTTTTCCTTTGGATTTATAGATCAGTGATCTTCTTCCGGAAAACGGATCATACAAACCGGAGGTATCATATTCGTCCCTGAGAGATGGTTTATTAAGGTCTGCATCTGTGAAGGGCCTTAACAGATCGTGTACCGTGGCGCTGTCGCTGCCGGGAATACTGATGGTGTCTGTTTTGCCGTTGAGCGTCACGGATTTATGTAGTATAAAGCCGCCTGTGCGTATATGGACATCCTCCTGGCTGAAGTACTCCGGCAGTTTCATGAACTTATCGGGCGTATTGTTTTTTGATGGTTTATTTGCCAGGTTACAGGCCATTAAGCCAATCATGGTAAACAAAGCTGTTGCTTGCCTGTATTTTTTCATGTTGCAAAATTAATACTTAAATACGGGTCATAAAAAATGCGCCGTAAAAACGGCGCATCGATGCATGAGCAAATCTGTCGAGAGCACTAAAAATATGTAAATCAGCGTGTTGAGCTGATATTTTTCGTGGGTAACGCTTGTTAAACGGAGGTGATAAACTAAATGTTACAGGGGTGAATAAATAAACCGGGGAAAATGGGGGGATCGCCTTCGGCGATTTTAAATTGTCTTGGTTCAGGATTACACTGATTATACTGATTCCACTGATTTGATTACGTTTGATTTTAAAAAGATTAAGGGAGATATAAGCGGATATATTCGCTCTTATCTCCCTTAATCTTTTAATCTAAATTCCAGAAAATCAAATCAGTGGAATCAGTATAATCAGTGTAATCCTGAACCAAGACAATTTAAAATCGCCGAAGGCGATCCCTCCGCACTTACACCAGCAGGTTGCCGGTCATTTCTTTCGGAATCTCCAATCCCATGAAATGCAGGATGGTGGGCGCAATGTCACCCAGTTTACCGTCTTTTACCGGGCCTCTGAAATCTTTATTGATAATAAAGAAAGGCACCAGGTTCAGTGAGTGAGCGGTATTGGGAGAACCATCCGGGTTGATCATGAAGTCGGCATTACCATGATCGGCAGTCAGGAAAACGGTATAATCGCTTGCAAGGGCAGCTGTTACTACGCGTTCCACGCAATGGTCTACTGTTTCAACCGCCTTAATTACTGCTTCAAATACGCCGGTATGTCCTACCATGTCAGCGTTGGCGAAGTTGAGCACTACGAAATCAGCGGATTTAGCCTGCAGTTCCGGAACAATGAGGTCTGCCAGTTCATTGGCGCTCATTTCTGGTTTCAGGTCGTAGGTGGCAACTTTTGGAGATGCCGCCATTAGCCTGCGTTCTCCTTCAAATTCTTTTTCCCGTCCGCCGGAGAAGAAGAAGGATACGTGTGGATATTTTTCGGTTTCGGCTATACGGATCTGTGTGCAGTGGTCTTTTGCCAGTACTTCACCCAGGGTCATGTTCAGATTATCGTTTTCGAAGATGACATGTACATTTTTATAGGTACGGTCGTAATCTGTCATGGTGGTGTAGTAGATATCCAGCGGTTTCATACCGAAATCCGGGATGGCTTCCTGTGTAAGCACCTGCGAAATTTCGCGGCAGCGGTCTGTCCGGAAATTGAAGCAAAGCACAGCGTCGCCCTCCTGGATGGTGGCAATGGCTTTATGCTGATCATCGGTTACGATGATAGGTTTAATGAATTCGTCTGTAACGCCTTCTGCATAGGATGCTTTCACGGCGGTGAAAAGATCCTGGGTAGGTGTGCCGATACCGTTTACCAGGGCGTCGTAGGCCAGCTTTACCCTTTCCCAGCGTTTATCGCGGTCCATTGCATAATAGCGTCCGGTAACCGAAGCGATTTTGCCGGTGGTTTTTTCCAGGTGGGCGGAAAGATCTTCCAGGAAGCCTAATCCGCTTTTCGGGTCGGTATCGCGGCCATCGGTGAAGGCGTGGATGTATACTTTTTCAAGTCCGTGTGCCTGGGCGATGGTGGCGAGTGCTTTTACGTGTTCAAGATGAGAGTGAACGCCACCGTCGCTTACGAGGCCAATCAGGTGAAGGGCTTTATTATTGTTTTTAGCATGTGCAAGGGTGTCGAGCAGGATCTGGTTACGGGCCATTTCGCCATCGCGGATGGCTACATTGATCCTTTGCAGTTCCTGGTATACGATTCTGCCGGCGCCGATGTTCAGGTGACCTACTTCAGAGTTGCCCATTTGTCCGTCGGGAAGACCAACTGCTTCCCCGCAGGTGATAAGGTGGCTATGCGGGTATTGCTTGTATAAACTGCTTACAAAAGGGGTTTTTGCATGTGCAATGGCATCGGCTGTAGGAACTTTACCTTCGCCCCATCCGTCCATAATTACGAGAATGGCTCTTTTCTTTTCCATATCCTATCTGGTTATAGTTTTAATATAAATTCACTCGAGAGGGTGAAAGTACTTATAAAGGGTTTAAATATTTTACAAAAATAAAGCTTCCGGGAAAAATAAATGCTACCGGCTTCTCCATATAGATTTCGTATTCTAATTATTCAAAATGAAACACATATTATCTTACTGTTATTGCTTACGGCTTAAGAGCTACCACGATAATGTGATTTTGTTGATTTGCAGGGTGTTTGGCATAGTTTTCGCTTTTAATTTGAGTTGGAGAAAATCACATTTTTAATAAAAAAACTGACAATGAAGAAGCTATTGATGGTGCTGGGGATTATGTTGTTGGGAGGTGCTTTTACAACACTAAAACTATCAGCCAGGTCAATTGAAATCACTGTTGCCGGCCCGTTCGATGATGTGGTGGCAGCACTCAAGAAAGGCGATGTAAGCGGTTTAGCCAGTTACCTCGATAATAACGTAGAGATCAATATAGCCGGAAAATCAAATTCTTACAGTAAGGCACAGGCCGAAATAATTCTGAAAGATTTCTTTTCGAAGAACCAGGTTAAATCATTTGAACTGGTGCATCAGGGCGGGAATAATTCCCGTTTTGGTATTGGCAACATGACTACCGGCAGCGGTAATTACCGGGTTTCTTTTTTCCTGCAGAAGAAAGGAGGAACAATGGTATTGAACGAACTTAGATTTGAGAATAAATAAAGATGCTAACATAAATTAGTTGAAAAACCATAGTGCCCCGCAATTTATTTGCGGGGCACTTTTTATTTTTGAGCTATCTTTCGCGCTTAGAAGCAAAGCACTGATCTTTGCGTGAACACCAGATAATACAATCAATTATGTTAGATGAAGCAGCGCTGAATGCGTTTATCAGAAGCGCACTGGCAGAAGATATCGGAAGCGGAGACCACTCCACGATGGCTTGTATTCCTCCTACCGCCAAAGGGAAAGCGGTGCTGAAAATTAAAGAAGATGGTATCCTGGCCGGAATGGAAGTGGCGGAAGCCATTTTTAAATGGCTGGATATGTTTACTGTTTTTATACCCCATAAAAAAGATGGCGACCCCATGAAGGCCGGCGAAACAGCTTTTGAAGTGGAAGCCGCCGTACATACCCTGTTGATGGGTGAAAGGCTGGTACTGAACTGTATGCAGCGAATGAGCGGCATCGCCACCTTAACGCACCGGTACGTGGAAAAACTGAAAGGATATCATACCCGCATACTCGATACCCGTAAAACTACTCCCAACTTCAGGATGCTGGAAAAAGAAGCCGTTCGCATAGGTGGCGGTGTTAATCACCGGATGGGATTGTATGATATGGTGATGCTGAAAGATAATCATATTGATTTTTCCGGTGGCATTACTGCTGCGGTTACAAATACTGTTGCGTACCTGAAAGAGCGTAACCTGCCCCTCGAAATTGAAGTGGAAACACGTAACCTCAACGACGTGAAAGAAGTGCTGGCCATAGGCCAGGTAGACAGGATTATGCTGGACAACTTTGCTCCCGCAGATATTGTTAAAGCACTTGCGTTGATTAACGGACGTTTTGAAACGGAAGCCTCCGGCGGCATCACAATAGATACCCTTGAGGAATATGCAAAAACAGGAGTAGACTATATTTCTGTAGGCGCTATCATACACCATGCGGTGAGCCTGGATCTGAGCCTGAAAGCGATTATATTATAAAACAGTTTTTTTGAAGAAGATTCTATTTATCATCAACCGCAAAGCGGGCACTGACCGTGAAAAACGACTGGAAAGCGCTATCAGCCGGCATCTGCCTGCCGATCAGTATGAGGTAAGCACTGCCTACCTGGCCTATCTTGGCCACGGTGCCGATCTGGCCAGGGAGGCTGTGAGCAACGGCGTAGATACCGTGGTGGCAGTAGGCGGCGATGGTTCTATCAATGAAATAGCACAGGGACTTGTAGGAAGCAGCACCGCAATGGCCATCCTGCCGTTAGGCAGTGGCAACGGCCTTGCGCGTGCGCTGAAAATTCCGCTGGATGTGAATAAAGCGTTGAGGCTTGTTGTTGCCAATAAACAACGCGCCATCGATGTAGGCTACGCTAATGAACACCTGTTTCTCAGCAATGCCGGCGTAGGATTTGATGCGCTTATTGCAGAACAGTTCCGGCATAATACCAAACGTGGTTTATCCGGTTATGCGAAACTGGTGCTGAAAAGCTTTAACAGCTATGAACCGGCAGAATACAGGATCGATATAGATGGGGAAGTGTTGCAAACAAAAGCATTTCTTTTAACGGTAGCCAATGGCAACCAGTTTGGCTATGAATTTAAACTGGCTCCCAAAGCCAGTGTTTTCGATGGACAACTCGATCTTTGCGTAATGCCGCCGGTAGGCATTCTGAGCCTGTTACCCGTAAGCATTTTTTCCCTGATGGGCAACATTGATCAAACAAGATACCTGAAACATTATACCGGCAAGGATATTACCATCAGCAGCAGCGCATTGCAATATTTGCAGGTAGATGGCGACGCCGTACCACTCACGGAAAACGGTGTGGTACGCATCCGTATTCAAACAGAGGCAATCAATTTAGTGGTAAACGAATAACCTTTAAATATTTTAGAGAGATGTCGAAAAAGAAAAATACACCAGGCAATGGAATTGTGTATTCCACCGATCCAAACTTCTCATTGGAACCGGAGCGGGAAGAAGTAACGGAAACGCTTGCCCCCGCAGAACAGATACTGAGAGTAACATTAGATAAAAAACAACGCGCCGGTAAAGTAGTTACCCTCATCACCGGTTTTGTTGGTAAAGTAGAAGATATTGAGAAGCTGGGTAAAGAACTCAAAACGAAATGCGGCACCGGCGGTAGCGTGAAAGACGGTGAGATCCTGATCCAGGGAGATTATAAGGAGAAAGTAGTGAAATGGCTGCTGGATTGGGGGTATAAGCGTACTAAGTAATGCAGACCGCCGAAGGCGGTCCCCCTACCTGTTCACCAGTTTCATTCCTCCTTCTGTATATCTTGTTCCGGCGATAGCGTTACTGCGTAAAATGCCATCGATGGCTGCCAGGTCATCTGCAGATAAATTCACTTCTGCAGCAGCGGCATTTTCCTGTAAATATTTTCTGCGTTTTGTTCCCGGAATAGGCACTATATCTTCGCCCTGTGCCAGCAGCCATGCGAGTGATAACTGTGCGGCGGTAATCCCTTTTTCTTTGGCAAAAGCTGCCAGTGCATTTACTGTTTGTAAATTCTGCTCAAAATTTTCTCCCTGGAAACGGGGCAGATTTCTGCGGAAGTCGCCATCTTTCAAAGCATCTCGGCTATTGATAGCGCCGGTGGAAAGGCCTCTTCCCAGCGGGCTGTAAGCCACCAGGGTAATGCCCAGTTCACGGGTAGTGGTCAAAATGCCATCTTCCACATCGCGGGTAAACAGGGAGTATTCTGTTTGCAGCGCGGCGATAGGATGTACTGCACAGGCTCTTTTGATAGAGTCCACACTGGCTTCGGATAGTCCGAGATAGCGCACCTTACCTTCTTTTACCAGCTGGGCCATAGCACCTACTGTTTCTTCCACGGGGATAGTTTCATCTATCCGGTGGGTGTAATAAAGGTCAATCACATCTACCTTCAGTCTTTTCAAACTGGCTTCCACTGCCTGTTTCATATATTCCGGAGAACCATCAAAATAGTTGGTACCATCTTCTCTGAATCTGAATCCGAATTTGGTGGCGAGGAAAACCTTATCTCTTTTAGTTGCAAGTATTTTTGACAACAGGATTTCGTTGGCGCCCTGACCATACATATCTGCGGTATCCCAGAAGTTAATGCCCAGCTCGAGTGCCAGCTCCAGGGTGGCGAGTGATTCCGTTTCATTAAAATCCTGTGCGGTGCCGTAGGCATACGACATACCCATGCAACCCAGTCCTATTGCGGAAATTGTTTCACCTGTTTTACCTAGTTTTCTGTACTGCATATTGTTAAAATTTTTATTAGTGATACAAATGTACGTGCAGATACAGGCGCGGAATTGTAAAAAGCAAACTATTAATTGTAAATATCAAAGCATTACTGCGCCCGGTAGAGATGCGGAGAAACGCCGCTGTGATTTTTAAAGAAGTGCGTAAAGTTACCTGGATCTTCAAATCCCAGGCACCAGGCAATTTCAGCAATCTGCCAGTCGGTGTGCATGAGCAGCAGGCGTGCTTCCAGCAGCATTCTTTGCCGGATATGTTCGCTCACGGTGCGGCCGGTGGCCTGTTTCACACTCGCATTCAGATGATTGGGATGTGTATTTAATACCAGGGCAAACTCTTTGGCCGTTTTCAATGACAACTGATTATGGGTAAATTCAATCGGAAACTGTTTTTCGAGTTTGTCGGTAAAGCGGTGTGCGAGCGCCTGTGCAGCTGTTAACTGCCGTTTGGGTTCGTTCACCTGGGTAGATAAGCGTTTCCCTTCCAGCATCAGCAATTTCAGGTAAATAAGGATGGCTTCCTGTTTGAAGGCGGCATTCTCCCTGTATTCTTTTACCAGTTGTCTGAAAATGGATTGCAGATAATCGACCTGTTCATTTGTTAAGGTGAACACGGCCTTCGCTCCCAGCTGCAGCAGCGGGTGTTGCAACAGGTTCTCCTGGTGATTGGGCTGTGATTCAAACAGCAGGTCAGTGAACAGGCAGTTGTAGCCTTCCTGTTCATCCGAGGTGGCGTGCCATGTTTTTAATTCATAAGGATTAATAAAAAGTAAGGTGGGGCTATCTATCTCGTAACGGTTATCGCCGAGGGTGAAGATACCGGAACCTTTGGTGAAGAAACTGATCTTATAATAGTCCCGCCTGCTGGCTCTCACTTCATCCGTGCAGGGGCAATCAGATCTTTCATGTATCGTAAAACTGCCATTTAACGGTGCTTTGGGAGTTACCTCCTTTTGCGTGTATAATAGCAGGTCGTCGCTAAATTCATTGAAAGTTCTGAACGTAATGGAGCTGTTTTTACTTGAAGGCATACACCAAATTTAAACAATTCTATGTTAAAATCTTTCGGCAGTTCTTCTGTGTATGTTAACTTTTATCAGAATGCGATGTGTGTAAATCCTTACTGGCAGGGGCTTGTTTTTATAAATGAAACGGTGTTGCAATTTCATTTTTGATTAATCAGAAAAAATTTCACAATTTGTTAACGCCTTTATCAACCAAAATCTTGTTATCATCAAGCCCTGATGATCGCTATGTAGAGCAGCCTGCCACATATGCCACCGAACAAGAAATTTTAAAATCTATAACGGAAATACATTGCAACATCAGCAGGTATTTCCGTTTTTTTTAATGATTAAAATTTTTTGTTAGTGCATATGATACATCCCGCTGCCGGACAACCAGGCTATCGCCGCACTTCTTTATGGTGGTTATTATCATTTATTATTATAAAGATGGTTTTCCAGTATGCCGTATTAAGCCCGTATTACGAGCTTCACCGGGATGAGTACCTTCACCTGGATATGGCCAATCACCTCGCAGCAGGATACTTATCGGTGCCTCCGCTTACTGCTTTCAATTCTTTACTGATACAATGGCTGGGCAATAATTTCTTTTGGGTAAAATTTTTTCCGGCGTTGTATGGTGCGCTCACAATGGTATTGGTGTGGAAGATGGTGGAAAAGCTGGGTGGCGGCTGGTTTGCGCAGGTATTGGCGGCGCTCGCATTTTTATGTTCAGGCTTGTCCCGCATGAACATCCTGTATCAGCCTAATTCTTTTGATATCCTGGCCTGGACGGCGCTGTTCTGGTACCTTATGCAGTTTCTGCAAACACAAAACAACAAATGGTTATTGTGGATGGGTGTTGTTACCGGCGTGGGGATACTTAACAAGTACAATATTATTTTCCTGGTACTCGGAATGGCGGGAGCCTTGTTGTTGTCGTCACACCGGAAAGTATTTTTTAATAAATACCTGTATGCAGGAATGGCGATAGCCGTAGTGATCATTTCCCCGAATATCACCTGGCAGATGCAGCATGGCATGCCGGTGTTGCATCATATGAAAGAGTTGAGTGAAAGTCAGTTGGTACATGTAAGCCGTATTTCTTTTCTGGGAGATCAGTTGAAGTTTTTTGTGGGCGGTGCTTTCATTGTGGTCGCAGCTGTTATCGGGTTAATTATTTCGCCGTTGTTCCGGACTTACAGGGTTATTATCGGTATTTACGCATTAACGATGCTGTTGTTTACCTACCTGCGTGCAAAAAGTTATTATTCTGTTGGTTTATACCCGGTGTTACTGGCGTTTGGCAGTGTATACTGGGAGCGGATTTTCACCCACGACTGGACACGTTACCTGCGGCTACTTTGGGTGGCCCTGATAGTAGTGCCGTTTGGGTTGCTGGTGAATGTTATTTTCCCGGTGATGAAACCTGTACAGATCCGTGAAAAGGCCGGCAAATTCCGGGCGCTGGGTTTGCTGCGCTGGGAAGACGGGCAGGATCATATCCTTCCCCAGGATTTTGCAGATATGCTGGGCTGGCGTGACCTGGCCGATATGTCGTGGCAAACCTGGCAGCAGGTACCGGAAGCGGAGAAGCCTTATACTTTGTTGATCTGCGACAACTACGGGGAGGCCGGCGCTTTAAATTATTATAACAAGGGAAGAAATATTCCGCTGGCCAATGCGCTGGATGCGGATTATGTTTTCTGGTTCAGGGAGATGGATACCATCCATTACATTGTTAAAATTGGTAAGAAGCCGGAAGGCGCCTACATGAAAATGATAGGCAGGTTGCAGCAAACCGGTGTTATGAAAGATACTTTGTCCAGGGAATACCTGTGGGGCGCGGGCGCCTGGTTGCTGTCGGACCTTTCACCGGAACTGCCGGCAGCGCTGAAGCAGGCTTTGCATGAAGAGCAAAGTGTTTATTCCCGTAAATAACTACTTATCGCGTAATAATAAACTCCACTTCTCCGAAGCCCAGTTGTAATATTTCTCCGTTTTTCTCCAGGCAAAGATGTCCATCCGGCAGTACATCGCGGATGACGCCCTCAAAAATTTCCCCGTCTTTGCGGTATAGCCCGGGTTGTTGCCAGCGGTATAGCCTGGAAGTATATTCAGCAAGCAGGGTTTCGTAATTGGCGGGTTGTAGTTGCCGGATCCTTTTATCGAGGAAAGTACATAATTCTTTGGCCAGGTCTGCCGCCTGGTGGGTTTTGCCGGTAATTTGCCGGAGGGAAACCGCATTGGGTAGCTCAGGGGGGAAAACCGCCTGGTTGATATTAAGCCCGATGCCGATAATGGCATATTGCCATATGTTTCCACGCAATACATTCTCAATCAGGATGCCGCCTGCCTTTCTGTCACGCCAATAAATATCGTTTGGCCATTTGATGATTGTTTCGTCGCCGGCATGGGAAGTGAAGAAATCGGTGGTCCCCAGGGCTACCGCCACGCTGAGCATAAACTGCCTTGAAAGCGGTAACATAGCCGGTTGAAGGGCAATTGTGAGGGCGCTGATGTCTCCGGGTTGAGCGAGCCATTGTTTCCCGCGGGTACCTTTTCCGGCTGTTTGGTTGCTGGTAAACCAGGCTGTGCCTGATGTCACCTGGCCGGAATTTACCTGCTGCATGGCATAGTTATTGGTGCTGTCTATCTCGTCTAATATATAAAACGGGTGTCCTATCACATGAATCTTTTTTAGTCTGTATCCGGCCCGAAAAGTAATTCATTTTATTATTTAATTAACATTTTCAGGCCTCCCGTGGCGGATATTAAACATCTTATATTACTGCTTGTTTAGTAACTTTGACAATTAAAGATTATTTTTAACAAAAACGAGATTTATTGGCACCCTTAACCGTTCTGAGCACGAGAAAGAAGGCGCAGCAACGCCTGACCAGAGAAAGTGAAATTTTTACCACCATCATAAAGGCCATACAGGATAAGAAGGGGGAGAATATCGTGTCCCTGGATCTACGCCAGATTCCTGAAGCCGTGGCCGATTTCTTTATAATATGTGAAGCCAATTCCGGCACCCAGGTGAAAGCCATTGCTGATTATGTGTCAGAGGAGGTGGAGAAGCATACTTCAGAGGAACCGTACAAACACGAAGGATTTGGTTCTCAAAACTGGGTTCTGGTTGATTATGTGAATGTAGTAGTACACATTTTCCAACCCGAAAACCGGAAGTTCTATAATCTGGAAGAAATGTGGAGCGACGCGGACAGGATGGACCACATAGAAGACTGAACAAAACAGTTGTTTTAGAATTTAATTATTCATATTATTCTGATTGCAATAAACATCCGTAAAGGAGCGTAAGATTATGGAAAAAGGAGGCAATAACTTCAACAAGGGTTCAGAGAAATCACCTAAGAAAGGACCGAAGTTCAATATATACTGGGTGTATGCCTTTATTGGCGTGGCCCTGCTCGCAATGAACTTTTTTGATTTGAGATCCCCAACCAAAGAAATCAGTTTCCAGGAATTTCAGATTGATTATCTGAAACCGGGAGATGTTGATAAGCTGGTTGTTGTAAATAAGAAATATGTAGAAGTCTACATAAAACATGACCATCTTAAAGAGGCCAAGTTTAAAGACGTTAACAAAAGTAAATTTGGCGGAGAGAACCCCGGTCCTCACTTCCGTTTTTCTATTGGTAGCGAAGAAAGTTTTAAAAAGGATATAGATAAAGCACAGGAAGGTGTGCCGGTGGAAAACCAGGTAAAGATCTCTTATGATGAGCGTCAGAGCTGGTTTGAACCTATCTTCCAGTTGTTGTTACCCATTATCCTGATCATTGGTTTGTGGATATTGCTGATGCGTAAAATGGGCGGCCCTGCCGGTGGTAGTGGAGGTCCCGGTGGCATCTTCAATATTGGTAAATCCAAAGCTACGCTGTTCGACAAAGGTACCCGTGTGAATATTACTTTCAACGATGTGGCCGGTTTGGACGAAGCGAAAGTAGAGGTAATGGAAATTGTGGATTTCCTGAAGAATCCTAAAAAATATACCGCCCTGGGAGGTAAAATTCCCAAAGGCGCCCTGCTGGTAGGCCCTCCGGGTACCGGTAAAACTCTCCTGGCAAAAGCGATGGCAGGTGAAGCACAGGTGCCTTTCTTCTCTATGTCGGGTTCCGACTTTGTGGAACTGTTTGTAGGGGTGGGCGCCAGCCGTGTACGTGACCTGTTTAAACAGGCCCGCGAAAAAGCACCATGTATCATCTTTATCGATGAAATTGATGCTATCGGTCGTGCAAGAGGCAAGAATGTAATGATGAGTAACGACGAACGTGAAAACACCCTGAACCAGTTACTGGTAGAAATGGATGGTTTCGGAACAGACAGCGGTATCATTATCCTGGCTGCTACCAACCGCCCCGATGTACTGGACAGCGCTTTACTGCGCCCGGGCCGTTTCGATCGTCAGATCTCTATCGATAAGCCGGATCTGGCCGGAAGAGAAACTATTTTTGAAGTGCATTTAAAGCCTATCAAAACTTCTCCCAACCTGGATGTGAAAAAACTGGCTTCCATGACGCCAGGCTTCGCCGGCGCTGATATTGCCAACGTATGTAACGAGGCGGCACTGATTGCTGCGCGTAAAGGCAAAACGCAGGTGGAAATGGACGACTTTAATGACGCGATTGATCGTGTAATTGGTGGGCTGGAAAAGAAAAACAAAATCATCTCTCCGGAAGAAAAAGAAGTCATTGCTTACCATGAAGCTGGTCACGCTATTTGCGGCTGGCACCTGGAACATGCTAACCCGCTGGTGAAAGTAACCATCGTTCCCCGTGGTGTAGCGGCGCTCGGCTATGCTCAATATCTTCCGAAGGAACAATACCTGTACAACACCGAACAGTTGCTCGATGATATCTGCATGACCCTCGGTGGCCGCGCAGTAGAGGAACTGGTTTTTGGTAAAATTTCCACCGGCGCACAAAACGACCTGCAGGTAATTACCCGTATGGCGTATGCAATGGTAACCGTGTACGGTATGAATGATAAAGTTGGTAACGTATCTTTCTACGATCCAAACAGCGATCAGTCATTTACCAAACCTTACTCAGAAGAAACATCCAAGATGATTGATGATGAAGTAAGAAAACTGATTGCCACCGCTTATATCAGAACTAAAAACCTGCTCACATCCAAAATGGATCAGGTGAAGATACTGGCGGAAGAACTGCTGAAAAAAGAAGTTTTATACCAGGCCGACCTGGAAAGATTGATCGGTAAACGTCCTTACGATACCCACAAAGAACACCAGCTGGGTAAAGAAGGCGCTCCTACTGAAGGAGTACATCCGTCAGATATCATCAATCCTTCTCCATCACCAGCTAATGCGTAAATAGTGATATGAAGATTTCTCCTGCTAAGGAAAATATTCTGAAGAGAGTACGGAATGCGTTAAGTCAGTCAGTACAGTTGCCCTTCCCGAATTCGGAGGGCAACTCGTCTGTTTTCAGAACCGAGAACGAGAGCCTGGAATTAAAGTTTGCAGAAGAATTTACCCGGTTGCAGGGAAAGTTTGTTTACTGTACAGGGAAAGGTGAGTTGATGGATAGCCTTCGTGCGCTTTGTGAACACAAAGAATGGCACAATGTGTTTTGTCAGACTCCTGCCCTGCTGAAAACAATTCACCAACAGGAATTACCAGCGCTGAACCAGGGCACTATGCACGAAGCAGATGCCGCCATCACGGATTGTGAATACCTGGTAGCCCGCACCGGAACATTAGTGCTGAGTTCCGCACAACCCAGTGGCAGGGCCTTACCGGTATATGCGCCTGTGCATATTGTGGTAGCCTATACGCACCAGTTAGTGTTTGACCTGAAGGATGCGCTTAATAAGCTGAAAGATAAATACGGTAACGATATCCCATCGGCAATATCCTTTGCAACAGGGCCCAGTCGTACCGCAGATATAGAGAAAACACTGGTAGTAGGGATTCATGGTCCCAAAGAAGTATACGTATTTTTAGTAGACGAATAAATAAATGGCTTTTAGTCTTTAGCTGTTAACTTTCAGTGCCTGGGCGATGTATCGTTTCTTTCACTGAAGGTTAACTGTTAAAAGCTAAAAGCTTCATAATTTTAAGAATGGATATTGCATTACCGGCCAATAAGAAAATATATTTTGCCTCCGATTTTCATCTTGGCGCTCCCAATCCTGCCGCCAGCAGGGAGCGCGAAAAGCTGCTCCTGCAATGGCTGGAGCAGGTGGAACCCGACGCGCAGCATATTTTCCTGGTAGGCGATATCTTTGATTTCTGGTTTGAATACAAACATGTTATTCCCAAAGGATATACCCGCATTTTAGGAAAGCTGGCAGCACTAAGCGACAAAGGGATCGGGATCTCTATTTTCATTGGTAACCATGATATGTGGATGGATGGATATTTTGAAGAAGAGCTCAATATCCCGGTGTACTATGAGCCGCAAACCTATACCATTGGCAATAAACGTTTTTATATCGGCCACGGTGATGGTTTGGGACCCGGCGATCACGGTTATAAGATGCTGAAAAAAGTTTTCAGGAACCCGTTTTGCCGCTGGATGTTTTCTGCTATCCACCCGGCATGGGGCATTGCCCTTGCCAATTATTTCAGCCGTAAAAGCCGTTCTGCCACCGGGCAGGAGCTGGAACACTTCCTGGGAGCGGAAAATGAGTGGCTGGCTATCTACAGTAAGGAAGTGCTGCAAAAAGAACATTTCGATTATTTTATCTACGGGCACCGGCATCTGCCCCTCGATATTCCATTATCCGATGGCAGCAGATATATCAACCTGGGTGATTGGCTGAATTATTTTTCTTATGCTGTGTTTGATGGGAATAAGGTAGACCTGAAGTTTTTTACAGAAGATGGAGCAAAGGCGGCCAGGCTGGGGCAGCAGATCAGGCATCCAGAATCTCATGTAAAATAGGTGGAGAATGCATCTCTGTAAAATCGGGTAAGTGCAGCCGAAAAAATTCCAGGTACGCATACAGCAATTTTCTTCGTCTTTCTTTATTCATCGTAATCGCCGCCAGGTGCTCTACTGCTGTGCATTGAAACAGCTGGTCTGTTAATTCGCTGCTGTGCGTGTCGAGGTGATTGGCATGATGTGGTGGCAAATCAGAGAAGGTACCTTCCTGTAAATCGAGGTAAGGGGTATATTCAGAAAATCTTCCATTAAGCCGGAAACCCAGGTGCTCCCCCATTTTTAGCGTAAAATATAAAGGCAGGTTTGCCACCACCGGCAGACCGGAGATGTCCAGCAGCTGCAGGATATTTTCTGTAAAGAAATAGAGATCGGTTTGTTGCTCCGGTTGTTTCAGGCATTTCTGCAGGAGTTCTATCATGTAAAGGGCTACCGTATTTTTCACCACATTCAGGTGTACGGAGTTATACAGATACCCCAGTTTGTATTCGGAAATACGCTGGAGGTTTTTGATTTCGTTGTGATATACCACCAGTTCCAGGATATTACCAGGTTGCAGCAGGTTTCCTTTGGCAGCTTTGGGTTTGGAAGAACGGGCGCCGTTCACAATATACGACTGCACCCCGAAGAGTTCAGTAAAGATACTCACGATCAGGCTGGTGTCGCCATACTTTACCGTGCGTAATACGATGCCGCGTGTTTTGTGAAGCAATTTTTCCTGGCTTTTGCTGTTAGCATTTAGTGAAAGAAACCGGGATGCAAGTTACACAAACGAAGGGATTGAACGGCTAAAAGCTAAAACCTAACAGCTGGCAGCTAAAAGGAGTCAGCTCATCGCGGTCTGTTAACAGCTAATAGCTATTTTAATTACCTTTACGCCCATTACTAAAAAGGGAATCCTTATGTGGCAACGTTTAGCAGGCTTTGTGCTAAAATATCGATTATTGCTTCTTGTTCTACTGCTTGCCGGTACCGGCGTGATGGGTTATTTTGCCAGTAAGGTACAAATGTCATACGAGTATGTGTCCAGTATACCTCACGATAACCAGAAGTTTCTTGAATTCCAGGAGTTCAAGAAGAAGTTTGGTGGAGATGGAAATGTGCTTATGCTCGCCGTACAAACGGATAAATTTTTCCAGGCAGATTTTTTCAAGGACTATGTTCAGCTGAACAGGGACATGAAGAATGTTTTTGCAGTGGAGAATATTATGAGTGTGCCGATGGCTATCAACCTGGTAAAGAACGACAGCACGCAGAAGCTGGAAGCCAATTTACTTTTCCAGGGTGATTTGACGAACCAGGTGGTAATTGATAGTTTATCCCGTGTTTTCAACACGCTTCTTTTTTACAGGGGGTTGCTATACAACCCGGATACCCATGCTTACCTCATGGCTATTTATGTAAACAAGGATGTGTTTAATTCCCCGAAACGTACGGCAGTAGTGGAAGAAATCACGAAGCTGGCCAATGCTTTCCAGGAGAAACAGCATACAGAAGTACATTTGAGTGGTTTGCCGCTTATTCGTACAGCTATGGCCGTTAAGGTAGCCGATGAGCTGAAGTTGTTCCTGAAAATATCTTTCCTGTTAACCGGTTTGATCCTGTTCCTGTTTTTCCGTTCATTTGGCGCCGTACTGATGTCGATGATCGTGGTGGCTATCGGCGTAATCTGGTCGGTGGGTACTATTGTACTGATGGGATATAAAATTACCTTACTTACCGGGATTATCCCTTCGCTGATAGTAGTAATAGGAATTCCCAACTGTGTATACTTCCTGAGTAAATACCATACGGAGTACGCGAAGGATGCCAATAAAACGCGGGCATTGGTGCATATGATACAGCGGATGGGGATAGTAACCCTGTTTACCAATCTTACGGCTGCCATTGGTTTTGGCGTGTTCTGTTTTACCAATAGTGCCCTTCTGAAAGAGTTTGGTGTAGTAGCAGGGTTGAATATCATGTTCATCTTCCTGATCTCTTTTATTTTCCTGCCCTCTGTTTTAAGTTATTTACCTGCGCCCAAGACCAAGCATACTACTTACCTGGATAACCGTTTCTTTGGGGCTATACTTGATTTTCTGACCACGCTGGTGTTTAAATACCGGCCGTGGGTATATGGGGTGACTGTTGCGTTGGTGATAGCTGCTATTGCAGGAATGGGGCGGTTGCAATCTGTAGGATATATGCTGGATGATATTCCGCATACTGATAAATTGTATACGGATCTGAAGTTCCTGGAAACGAATTTCAAAGGGGTGATGCCGCTGGAAATTGCGGTGGATACGAAAAAGAAGAATGGTGTGATCAACCTGCAAACGTTGAATAAGCTGGATGAGCTGACGCAGCTGATTGCTGCGCAACCTGATTTCGGTCGTCCGTTGTCGGTAGTGGAAGGGATTAAGTTTGCCAAACAGGCATATTATAATGGAGATAGCTCCAACTTTGCAGTGCCTAATCAGTTTGATCTGGGATTCCTGGCGCCTTACCTGCGGATGAAAGGCGGGAATACTGCCGGGCCGGCTTCTACTTTTTCCAAACTGGTTTCTTCCTTTATGGACAGCACCAGGCAGGTGGCCAGGTTGAGTGTGAATATGAAAGATGTTGGTTCGCAGAAACTGCCGGTATTGTTGGATTCGTTACAGCCTAAGGTAACCGCCATTTTTGATACGGCGCATTACAAGGTTACGTTTACCGGTACCAGTGTGATTTTCCAGGAAGGTACCCGGTTCATTATTAACGGGCTGATGGAGAGCGTTATCCTCGCTTTCGTGTTGATTATGATTTGTATGCTGTACCTGTTCCGTTCATGGAGGATGCTCATCATTTCATTGATTCCGAACGTGATTCCACTGGTGGTTACTGCCGGTGTGATGGGTTGGATAGGCGTTCCATTGAAACCATCTACGGTACTGGTATTTAGTGTGGCGCTTGGTATAGCCATTGACGTTACGATCCGTTTCCTGGTTAATTTTAAACAGGAGTTGCCTCGTCATGATTTAGATATCAGTGCTACGGTGAAGCAAACGATTCATGAAACAGGGTTGAGTATTATTTATACATCTGCCATCCTGTTTGCCGGGTTCATGATTTTCAGCTTTTCAGGATTTGGCGGCACGAAAGCATTGGGCTGGCTCACTTCCCTGACACTGGTGGTGGCAATGATTACGAATCTGACCATTTTGCCGGCTTTGCTGTTGTGGATGGAAAAGGCGTTGTTGAAGAAAGCGAAGAAGAAAGAGTTGTGGAAGCCGCTGGATGAGGAAGAAGATATTGACATAAAAGAATTGGGGATCAGCGATCAGGAATAGTTTATAAAGACATTAATATCAGGGCCACCGGGGCGGACAGGGCGTGTTTTTCATGCTTTCTGTTTGCCCCGGTGGCTTTTTAGTGTCAGGAAACCGCAGTGGGTGCTAAATATTTAGCTGGAATGGACAAAAAATGAAGCTGAAATGATCTAGTGGGCAGCATTCACGTACCCTTATAGCCGCTTGTAAAAAAAGGGGGGGTATTATAATGAAAAAGTATGAGGTTTAATACGCCATTCTAACCACATAGTTCATGAAAAATAAGTACTTAAAGGGCGCTCATTTATCCGAGCGCAAATTTAAGGAGATCCTGCGGCTGTTTGCCGATGATCTTACTGCGACCCAGATAGCGAATATCAGCGGTGTAAGCAGGGTAACTATTAACAGCTACCTGAAGAAGCTACGACACCAGATTGCGCGATATTGTGAAACGCAGCATCCTGTGCCCGTTCCCGTGTTAACGTACGAACCCCGGCAAAGTGACCTTACCTCCGACCACGACAGCGACACGCTGGTGGCGGTAAAGCCGGAAGTAGACCGGATTGTTAAGCCGGTAATCTTCGGCATCTGCAGATCCTCAGACAGGTTACACACCGAAATTCTCCCGGACGTAAGCCGGTCAATGATTCATGCGGCTACCCGCGGGCGTTCCGTATTGGAAACGCAGGTGGCTACAGAACGTTTGCGCCGGTTCAACGGGTTGGTAGATCTCGGTCAGTACCGTTTATACCGGCTGGGGCAAACTTCCGACACGCATCAGATGGATGATGTGGATGCTTTCTGGGGCTTAACCAAGCATCGCCTGGCTAAGTTCAAGGGGCTGAACCGGAACACTGCTTATTTACACCTGAAAGAGTGTGAATACCGGTTTAACCATCGCAATGATGATCTTTTTATGGTATTGCTGGAGTTGTTAAAAACATATCCACTTACTCTTTCCTGATAAAAACATTCGCCCTGCATTTATGCGGGGCAACTTTAATCTCGATTTAGATTTTGGTTGATGAGCACAGGCGGTATTCTTGCCGCTTGTTTCATTTTTATATCCTTATATATTATTTATGATAATTATATGTTAATGAGATGTTAAAAAAAGGTTATCTAAATGTTATCGGGAACTTTCCAAGCTTAACTTTTTGTTAAGAATTATTATATTTGAGGCTGGTTGAAAATTTGCTAAGGAAACTGCTTATGAGGAAGAAGTTGATTACTTCTGCTTGTAATTTATTGAATAAATTGCAAGAGAAGGGGTCAATTGTTTAATTTATGGTCAAATATCATTGTACCGTTTACCTGCTCCAGCTTTAAGTATCCAATCACAATTTCACCAACTGCTTATTTAACGGGAACCAATTGAATTAAGGCTTACGGGTCTTGATAATGAGGATTATTTTTTAAGGTTAAGGAAACAAAATCATGCTTATGAGGAAAGTACTATTTCTCCTCTTGTCCGTGCTATTTCTGGGCGGGCAGGTCTATGCGCAAAGCCGCACAGTAACAGGGAGAGTCACTGATGCCGCAGATGGCTCAGTTATTCCTGGCGCCAACATCCAGATTAAAGGCACCACAAAAGGAACCGTAACGAATCCCGAAGGGGCTTACACTATCCAGGTGGATGCCAATGCCACACTGATCGTATCATTTATTGGGTTTGAAGCAAAAGAGGTGCCGGTAGGTACTGCTGCCACTTTGAACGTAAAACTGAAAACAGATTCCAAAAGTCTGGATGAAGTAGTGGTAACAGGTTACACCGTGGAAAAGAAGGTCAACTCCACCATTGCCGCATCCAGCATCAATGGCACAAAGATCAACAACGTTGCATTGCCTGATGTA
Organism: Chitinophaga sp. G7 BAM 1005; assembly: GCF_057126945.1. Taxonomy (NCBI): domain Bacteria; kingdom Pseudomonadati; phylum Bacteroidota; class Chitinophagia; order Chitinophagales; family Chitinophagaceae; genus Chitinophaga; species Chitinophaga sp. G7 BAM 1005. Next base: position 7,333,882 of record NZ_CP181478.1, read on the forward strand.
AACCAGATGCTGCAGGGTAACGCACCTGGTGTTGCGGTATCAACTAACTCCGGTCAGCCTGGTGCAAAAACGGAAGTACGTATCCGTGGTATCGGTTCTATTTCTGCGAGCAACAGCCCGCTGTATGTAGTAGATGGCGTAATAATTTCTTCCGGAGATTTTACCCAGAACACACCTTCCCAGGATGTAATCGCTAACCTGAACCCTGCCGACATTGAAAATGTGACTATCCTGAAAGATGCGTCTGCCACAGCATTGTACGGTTCCCGCGGTTCTAACGGTGTGGTGGTTATTACCACCAAAACCGGTAAAAAAGGCGTGAGCAGAATTAATTTCAATGCCAAATATGGTTTCCAGAACCTGTCGCATGGAATTGATATGATGAATTCTACTGAGCTGCTGGCGTATCAGCGTGAGGCTATGAAAAATGCGACCAAAAAAGACGGTACACCACTTTTCACCGCAGAACAGATCCTGGCTAATCGTCCGAACAGTCTCACAAATATTAACACCGACTGGATGGACGAAGCTTTCCGTACCGGTAAAACACAATCCTACGGGATCAACGCCAGCGGCGGAAATGATAAAACACAGTTCTATGCTTCCGGCGATTATTTCAAACAGCAGGGTATCCTGATTGGCTCTGATTTCAGCCGGTACAGTGGTCGTTTGAACGTGGATCATAAGTTCAACGAAAAATTTGACCTGAGCGTAAAAGTAAACGGCAGCTATACTGATCAGAGAAGTGCTAGTGCAGGTAACACCTACTCTTCACCGCTGATGGGCGCGCTGGCAAACTCTCCGTTTATCCCTTCCCGTGATGAGAACGGAAATCCTTATAACGGATATACTGCCGGTCAGCCAGGTACCACGTCCTGGGCTGGTTTTGCGGATATTCCCTCCTCTTACCGCCCGGTATTACGTGGTGGTAACTTCGTGAGCACTGTAAACAGCAACTATAACAGAAGCAATAATACCCAAACCGTTTTTAATGCTGCATTGGGCTATAACATTATTGACGGGTTACGTTTTGTAGTAAAAGGTAATGCAGAGTTGACCAACATCCGCGAAAAGCAATGGACATCTCCGGATTCCTATGATGGACGCAATTATGGTGGTTATCTGTATAATGTGAATACCAACATGGCGTTGTACACTACCCAGCAATTACTGACTTACAATTTCAATCTTGGTAAAGATCACAGTTTCCGTTTACTGGCAGGTAACGAATATTCCTTCCAGAACCGTGTGTGGAACTATGGCGCAAAGAATGGTTTCCCCAATGGTCAGGCACAGGTGCCGGACGCGGGTTCCCAGTACTTTGACATGGCCGGTGATGAAACATCTTACGCTTTCCAGGGCTTACTGGCGAAAGCAGATTATGACTATAAATCAAAGTACTTCTTAAGTGGTAGTTTCAGAAGAGACGGTTCTTCCCGTTTCCCTAAAGACAACCGCTATGGTAATTTCTACTCTGTTGGTGCTGCATGGCGTATTACAGAAGAAGAATTTACAAAAAACATCTCCTGGCTGAACGATCTGAAACTGCGTTCCAGCTATGGTATTATGGGTAATGCAGAAGGTTTGGGAGATTATCCTTATCAACCCCTGTATAGCCTCGTAGGCGCTTATGATGGCGGATCAGTTGCTTATCTGAAGCAACCAGGCAACATGGCGCTGAGCTGGGAAAAACAAAACCTGTATGATGTGGGATTGGATATCAGTGTACTGAAAAAACGTTTATACGGTAGCGTTGGATATTACGACAAACGCTCTTCCGCATTGCTGATGCAGCTGCCATTATCTATGACCAGCGGTTTTGATGTAATGACGATGAACGTGGGTAAGATGCTGAACCAGGGTTTTGAAGTAACAGTGGGTGGTATCCCGGTGTCTACCAGGAACTTCCAGTGGACTTCAGATTTGAACTTTGCTACCCTGAAAAACAGGATACTGTCTCTGGGTGGTCAGCAGTTTATTCCGGCGGGTTCCCGTCAGCGGATTGAAGTGGGTATGCCATTTGGTTCCTGGTATATGCCGGTTTGGACAGGTGTTGATCCTGCTACCGGTGCTGCTACCTGGGAAGGCGCCGACGGAAAACCAACTTCCGATTACAATTCAGCAGTTAGAAAATATGTTGGCCAGGCGCTGCCTAAAATCACGGGCGGTTTCACCAATAAATTCACCTATAAGGAATTCGACCTGTCTGTATTCATCACCTTCAGCGCAGGAAATAAAGCTTACAACTATAACCGTTCCTTCCTGGAAAGCGATGGTAACAATACCACCGGAAACCAGGCAAAAGATGCCGGCAGCCACTGGGAAAAACCAGGCGATATTGCCGACAGACCTAAAGTTATCTGGGGTAATGGTACCAACTCCAATGCTTCCTCTACCCGTTACCTGGAAGATATCTCCTATGTGCGGCTGAGAAACCTTTCATTGGGTTACAATCTTCCAAAAAGTACTTTGAGCAGATTGAAAATGCAGGGACTGAGAGTGTATGCGCAGGCAGAAAACTTATTCACGCTGACAGGATATAAAGGATGGGATCCGGATATGAGCACCAACCCGACTTCTCCGACCAGCACTGCATCTCCGGCCACTACAAATGCGGGAACTGATTTTTACCGTTATCCTACTTCAAGAGTGATCACGTTTGGTATCAGCGTGGGACTGTAATGAAGTAACATCAAAAATTTAAGTTAATTATGAAATATACAAAACTCTCCATATTAGCATTGGCTACGGCTGGTTTGTTTTCAGCCTGCTCCAAGCTGGATCAGAATCCGCAGTCCTCATTGAATGAAGGGGATGCAGTAAATGAAGGGAACGCACGTATTCTTGCAAACGGAATGTATGAGCGCATGCAGACGCTGGAATACTATGGCCGCGACTTCATGATCGTGTCTGACCTGGGTGCTAATGATATGAAGATTACTTCTCAGAACTCCAACAGGTTTATTACAGAATTCCAGTTGAATTATACACCGTTGCTGGCGCCGCAAACCAATACATTCCTGAATGCATACAGAGTGGTAAACCAGGCGAATGTACTGATTGATAAAATGCCTGAAACTGAAAAAACAAGTGCCATCCGTGGAGAAGCTTATTTTCTGCGTGCGCTGGCCAATTTCGATCTGGCCAGGAGGTACACAAGACCTTATACCAACGTAGCGGCAAAAATCAATGAGCCTAGTACCGGTATTACACTGGTAACAAAAGCAGTGGATGCTCCAGCAGATTATAAACCTGGTCGCAGTACGCTGGCAGAAACCTATGCGGCTATTATCAGCGATCTGAAAGTGGCGCAGCAAACTGCTCCTGCGGGTAAATCTGAAAACAGAAACGCAAATGTGTTTAATGCTACTAAGGATGCGGCAACTGCATTGCTGAGCCGTGCTTACCTATACAAGGGCGACTGGCAGCTGGCTATTGACGAAGCAGATAAACTGATCGGGAAGTACCCTTTATATGAAGCGTCTGAAGTGCCGAAAGCATTCAACCTGGATGCTGCCGGTTCAGAAGAAATCTTTTCCCTGCGTTTTCTGACACCAGATGGCGCCGGCGCCAATAACTTCGGTTATATGTATGTACCTGCTAAATTAGGTGGGTATGGAGACATCAGGCTCACAGATGGTTTTATGGAATTGCTGGACCCAAAGGATGTTCGTAATGAACTGGTTCAGAATCTTGATGGCAGTAACTACCTGATGAAATTTTCAGGCAATGAAGCCACAGGACAGGTGGGGCTTGTAAACGTAAAGATCCTGAGAATTAGTGAAGTGTTGCTGAATCGCGCAGAAGCTTATGCTGAGTTGGGTAACCTGCAGAAAGCAACGGATGATGTGAATATGCTGAGAGCTAAACGCGGGCTGGATCCGTTTACCGAAGTAGCCAATATCAAAGCTGAAATTATTAAGCAGAGAAGGCTGGAGCTGGTGGGTGAAGGTTTGGGTATGTCTGATCTGTTCCGTAAGAATGGACAGCGTAATATCAGAGATGCCAACGCACTGAGCACAAGGGTTACGGAGGCGAATGATTTCCGCGTAGCTTTCCCTATTCCGCAGGCCGAGATGGATGCAAATCCGAATATGGTACAGAACCCGGGTTATACCAATTAATATTGTTTGAAAGGTGCTTCCGTAGGGAGGCACTTTTTTATTTGGGCAAATGGCCACTGGATAAGAAAAAAAAGAACGGAATAATTCTCAAATGATTTATTTCAGGACGGATCAGGCGAAACAGGCTCTGGCTGCGGGAAGCATTGCGATATGTATATGATCAGACAGATAGCGTATATATTACTATACAATAACCGGCCGGTTTCTGGTGGGGCGCTTCTGAAAGAAAAATATAATTGAAAAATAATTAACTATATATTATATTTAAGTTAATTATTAATTTATGAATAAGATTTTCGGGTGAAGATGGCTGTTGGGATATATTCCGGAACATGTATTTAAAAAAAAGCCGGTTTTGCACTAGTATTTTTTAAATTTCCTATATTGCACTAGAATTTAAACAATATTTAACAAATACGTATCAGAATCTAAAACAGAATCTAAAGAACAAAATCTTAATTAATTGGTGCTTGTGTGGATTTAACCGCCATTTCAAATCTATACCGGAAACAGTTTCTGATATAGTTTAGGAAGAAAATAGAGGAGAGAAACTGGAATTTGCTTTGAGAAAAATACGAATAAGGAACGATGGGTTATGAGGAAAAGGATTTACGGAATTAACCTTTGGGATAAATGAGTACAGCACCCCCATTTTTATTAGTTAACTGACAATATCTTTCAAATCTAAATTGCTTATGAAAAGAGGACTACTCTTATGGTTGCTAGTGGCCATCAGTGTTGTGCAAGCCTATGCACAAACAAAATTAATCAGCGGCAAGGTTACGGATGCAAAAGACGGCTCCGGACTCCCTGGTGTATCTGTCGGAATTAAAGGTACAGGTAAAGGTTCCCTAACCTCCAACGATGGCTCTTACAAACTCGAAGCTCCCGCGGGTTCCGTGCTTGTTTTTTCTTTTATTGGTTATGCGTCTAAAGAAGTACCGGTTGGAGCCGAAGGCACTATCAATGTGGCACTTGGCGCCGACAATAAAGATCTTAGTGAGGTAGTAGTTACCGCGCTGGGTATTAAACGCGAAAAACGCACCCTGGGTTATACCACCCAGGAAGTAAAAGGGGATGATATCGTGCAATCCAAGGAAGTAAACTTCCTGAATGGTATGCAGGGTAAAATTGCCGGTGTACAAATTAATAACACTTCCGGTATTCCGGGTGGTGGTACCCGTATCGTTATCCGTGGTGCTGCTTCTTTAACCGGTAATAACCAGCCACTGTTTGTGGTGGATGGTAACCCGATCAACAATGATCAGATCGGAGCCGGTGATTCTGACGATGATCCGGTACTGGCGGGTGGTACTACACCTAACAGGGGTATCGACATTGACCCGAATATTATTGAATCAGTAAATATTCTCCGTGGCGCTTCTGCGACGGCATTGTATGGTTCCAGGGCAGCTGGCGGTGCTATCATTATTACTACTAAGACCGGCGCCGGGTTAAAAGGTAAAGCTTTCAGCCTGTCAGTAGGTTCCAGTGTGAATTTTGATAAAGTGGTGCTGCCTGAATTCCAGACTGGTTGGTCACAAGGTAACAACGGAGTATTCTGGGATGGAAGAACCAATCCTACTTCCCGTTCCTGGGGCGCTAAAATGGATACCTTAAAGGTAGACGGTAAACCTGCTGTTAAGTATGATCCTCGTGATGCGTTCTTTAAAACAGGTACCACCTGGGATAATAACATCAGCCTGAATGGATCTACAGATAAGTCAAATTACCTGATGTCTTTCTCTTCTTTAAGACAGGAAGGTGTGGCTCCCGGCACTGATTTTTATCGTAATTCCTTTTACGCAAATTTCTCTACCCGCCTTACTGATAAATTAACCGCAACTACCGGTATCAGCTATATAGATTCACGTAACGATCGTTTATTGGAAGGTAATGGTAGTGGTGGTACTTCCTACCTGGCTAACCTCTACAACGCGCCGGTAAGTTACAACCTGTTACCATATGAGAACCCGGTAGATAAGTCACAGAATATGTATAAGGTTAGTGCTAATAACCCATTCTGGACAGCCGCAAACACCGGACTTCAACTGAATGTATCCCGCTTCATCCCTAACTTCAGCCTGGTATATACTCCATTAAACTGGCTGACATTAACAGAAAGAATAGGCGCGGATATTTATACAGATGAACGTATATTTCACGAAGCAATTGGTTCATTTGGTACATTCCAGGATGGTCGTATGTACAATGAAATCATTAACAATAAACAGATCAACCATGATTTCTACGCTACCGCCCGGAAAGAATTTAATAAATTCGATCTGACAGTAATGGTTGGTAATAATATCATTTCTGAACACTATACCGACCAGTTTTCAAAAGGTATAGGGTTAGCTGTACCTGGTTTCTATGATATTACCAGTGCGGAGTCTGTAACATCTACCAAAACCTTCTACGACAGAAGAAGGGTGAGTGTTTACGGCCAGGCAATCCTGGAATACAACCGCATGCTATCATTAACTGTAACCGGTAGAAATGATTGGTCATCTTCCATGCCGGTTAAGAATAATTCCTACTTCTACCCTTCTGTTACCGGTGCATTTGTATTCTCTGAACTGGAAGGATTAAAAGACAGCAAAGTATTATCATTTGGTAAAGTAAGGGTGGCCTACACCGCCATTGGTAACGACGCACCTCCTTACAAGGTAGCAACGCCTTTCAAGAAAACCGTAGTGGGTGATGGTCTTCGTGGTTCACTGGAACTTCCTTTCAATGGTGTAAATGGTTTTTCCAAGAGCAACGTGTTGGGTAATCCTGAGCTGAAACCGGAAAAAATCAAAGAATTTGAAGTTGGGCTGGAAACAAAATGGTTAGATAACCGTATTGGGCTGGAAGCAAGTTATTATAACAAGGTTAGTACTGACCTGATATTCCAGACGGCCGTATCTGCTGGTTCTGGTTATACCCAGGCTGTAATCAATGCCGGTAAGATCACCAACAAAGGTTTGGAAGTAACTTTAAATGCTAACCCAATCAGGGGTAAAGATTTCAACTGGAATATTTCTGCTAACTACTCCAGGAACAAAGCCATGATCAACGAGCTGACAGAAGGTGTGACTTCTATCCAGATAGGTGGTTTCACTACTCCGGGTGTGTACCTGGTAGCCGGTCAGCCTTTTGGTACCATCAGAGGATCACGTTACATGAGAAACGACCAGGGTAAACTGCTGATCGATGATGATGGTTATCCTATGCAGGATGATGGAACATCTTTCGATATTGGTAATACCCAGCCAAGATGGATTGGTGGTGTAACCAACAGCGTATCTTATAAAGGTATCAACCTGTCGTTTACTTTCGACGGCCGTTTTGGTGGTCAGGTGATCAACTTTGATGAATACTACATGACCTTTTACGGTACCAGTGGTCTGACCAGCAGCCGCGACGGATCAATGGTGTATGACGGTGTAACCAGCGATGGTAAACAAAACACCAAATCCATTAAAACTGATCAGGCTTACTGGCAGGCATGGGGTGATACTTATGAAAACCTGATCCAGGATGCAACGTTTGTAAAGCTGAGAAATGTTACACTGGCCTATAATTTTAGTCCGAAGTTGTTAAAACGTACTCCATTTAAAGCTGCAGTATTTTCTGTTGCCGGTCGTAACCTGTGGATTTATACCCCACACTTTACCGGTTCAGATCCTGAATTGAGCACTTATGGAGCAGGTAGTAACTCCGGTGGTTTTTACCATTACGTTTCACCAAGCACCAGATCTTACAATGCAACTTTGAAGTTAACTTTCTAAACTGAGTAATGATGAACAAGAAGATAATTATATCCATTATAGCGGGAAGTGTAATGTTAGGGGGTTCAGGATGTAAAAAATTCCTGGATGTAAATAATGACCCGGCTGCAGCCACGAACGTAACTGATGCCTTGTTGGTGGGAGGCGCTGAATTAACCACTGCATTTAATATTGCGGGTGGTTATCCTGCCAGAACTGCCGCTTTCTGGACGCAGCAACTGGGTTATGATCAACCCGCACCAGAATGGGATACTTATAAGGTAACAGCTTCTGATGTAGATAATACCTGGGCTTTTGACTTGTATCCCCAGGTCCTGAATAACCTGAAGATCCTGCAGGACCAGGCTGCCACGGCAAGCCATCCGCATGCCGCTGGTATGGGAAAAGTATTAATGGCTTATAACATAGCTGTTGCTACCGACTTGTGGAATGCAGTACCTTATTCACAGGGCTTTACCGGCTTTGGAAATTTAAAGCCAAAGTATGATACGCAGGAAAGCATTTACACCAGCATTAATACTTTACTGGATGATGCCATCGCACTGCTGGCACAGGAAGATGCTTCCGGATCAGTTGGTGATAAAGATCTGATTTATGGTTCCGATCCTGAAAAATGGACTGCGTTTGCTTATTTACTGAAAGCACGTTTTGCGCTTCGTTTAACATATGCACCTGGTAAAGTAGCTGCCACCCAGGCACAAGCTGCCTTAACAGCATTGACAAAGGCTTTTCCTGATGCCAGTTTTAATCCTGGTGTGACCTTTGGTACCAAGTCCGGATCAGAAGCCCCCTGGAACCAGTTTACTGATAAATGGGGTAGCGTAGCGGTATCATCTACTTTCCTTACGTTATTGCAATCAACAAATGATCCCAGGTTACCAGTAATGGTAGATCCGGTTAAAAAAGGCACTGGTTACAGAGGCAGAATAATAGGCGATGATCAGATTAATATTGATTCACTTTCAGGCGTCGGTAAGTTTTTTGCTGCTGCTGATCAATCCGTATTTTTAGCTACTTACGACGAGCAACTGTTTATTAAAGCAGAAGCTACTTTCCTGACCGCGGGTTTTGCAGCTGCTCAACCTGTTCTGAAAAGTGCAGTGGAAGCGCATATGGAAAGATGCGGATTAAATCCGGCCAGCGCCGCGGTTCAAACTTATATTACTGCTAAATGCACACTCACTGCTGCCAACGCTTACGAGGTGATCATGACACAGAAATATATTTCTAATTACCTGTCTCTTGAATCATACAACGACTGGCGCAGAACTAATTTCCCTAAGCTCACTGTTGTGCAGAATGCATACCAGGGTATCACTACCATCCCACGCAGATGGGTGTATCCAGCTTCAGAGAATGAAACAAACGCACAGCCGGAACAACCAGGCAAACTTACCGATCGCGTTTGGTGGGATACCAAACAATAATCAGTATTTCATTTAACTAATAATAGAAAGCGGTTGTCTCTACAAAGAGACAATCGCTTTTTTTTATGCTGATCATCATCTACCTCTAGAATGTTATTTTTTACTTGAAATGTTTTTCTGTGATTACAGAAAACGGGATAACCCGTTTATGACAATCTGTGTAAAATTATCTGATTATTCAGTGGCGCGCCACTGCTGTACTCTTGTTCACTTGTTTTTATAATATTAGGATTGCTTATGTAGAATTGTACTTTGCAAAATTTGCAGCAAAGGCAATATTGTTATTTCGTTTAGTCTTTACTGTTATATATCAATAGCACTTATGCTAAATGGCCATGTTATGCCTGGACATGTCTGTATTACATTTATTTTTTCAAATCAAAATCGCTTATGAAGAAAGGATTGTTTCTCTGGTTATTTGCGGCTATTACTGCGCTGCGGGCGCTTGGCCAAACCAGGGTCATCACAGGTAAGGTGACAGACTCCAAAGATGGATCTAACCTTGCCTTAACCTATAATAACAAAAAAACTCACCGGTGTAATGCCGGTGAGTTTTTTTTATGTAGATGATTATATTATTTCAGCACTTCCTGCAGCTTCGCTTCCAGCGCAGGTCCTCTCAGGTTGGAGGCAATTACTTTTCCCTGCGGGTCCAGCAGGAAATTGGTTGGAATAGCATTAAGACCATACAAAGGCACTACGGAAGAATCCCAGAATTTGAGATCACTTACATGGCTCCATACCAGTCCGTCTGCTTTAATGGCTTCCTGCCATTTATCTTTTGTTTTATCCAGCGATACGCCGAGGATGGTAAAGTTTTTTCCTTTGTATTGCTGATAAGCTTTCACCACGTTCGGGTTTTCCTGGCGGCATGGACCGCACCAGCTGGCCCAGAAATCCACCAGTACAAATTTACCGCGGAAAGAACTGAGACTGATCATTTTGCCGGATGGATCGGGAAGGGTGAAGTCGGGAGCTACCTGGCCTACTTTTATAGCAGATGGTTCTTCTCCACCGGCTGCATCGCCGCCGGAGCCCTGATTCTTCTCCAGTTCCAGGATCTTATCTGTCATGCTTTTTACCAAAGTGTTTTTGGGAAAACGGGTAGCAAGATTGGTGATCACCTGTTTGTGTGCAACAATCTCTTCTCCGTTCCTCACCTGGCTGATCGCAAATACTGCGGTGGCCGGATTTTTTGTTTTATCTGCCATCAGGAAAAAGCCGTTTTCAAACTCTTTTTCTTTTTTCTGAAAGGCAGCTACTTTGGGTTGGAATGCACTGTCAGGCAACACGGCGTGGAGACTATCCAGGCTACGCATTTCTTCTGTGAGTGCGATAGACTGTTTGCTGATATCGCTCATAAACTGTTGCAGTTCGGCAGTTGGCTCAGAACCGCTGATCTTTACATCTTCCAGTTTATCTATATCTCCATCTATTTTCATATCGCCGGCATCGAGGGCAAGCAATATAAATTTGCCGTTTTCAAAACGTACGCGGTATAGTCCCTGTTCGGCTACCATTCCTTTCAGCGTGAATTTGCCACTGGCATCTTTTACATTGGTAGAATCCACCACTTTCACATTGTCCAGTGTAAGTTCTTCCAGTAATACAGAACCTAATGGTAGGTTGCTCAGGTGTCCTTCTATTTTAAATTCACCTTTTTCCGTTTGTCCGGCGCATCCTGCGAGGAAAGCGGCGGCGGAAATCCATAATAAGTATTTTTTCATGCTACTATTTTTTGAACATTCATCTGACGGATGCCACTCAATATAGGATAAATATTTCCAATGCTGCTTTAGCCTTTCAACTTCTCAGCCAGCAATTCGTTGGTGAGCCGCGGATCAGCCTTGCCTTTGGATAATTTCATTACCTCTCCCACGAACAGCGACATCAGCCCTTTTTTACCACTTTTAAAGGCTGCTACTTTATCCGGATATTTTGCCAGCACTTCATCAATAATGGGAGAAATGTTGTCGGCGTTGTTATCCTGTAATAAATTCAGGCGGGTAGCTATATCCATCGGATGATCTGCGGGCGCCTGGATCATTTCCGGCAGTATACGGGAAGAGGCGATGGAGAAGCTGACTTTTCCCGCATCTGTAAGCGTAATTAACGCTGCCAGTGCCTGTGGCGTTACCGGGAAATGATTGATTTCTGCCGAGTGCTCATTCAGCCAGGATTTAACGGGGCCCAGCATCCAGTTGGCAGCGGCTTTATATTGCGAGGTAACGGCAATTAAACTTTCGTAATAGTCTGCAGTGGATTTATCATCGCAGATAACACGCGCATCATATTCCGGCAGGCCAAAATCGGTGGTGTATTTACGGATGAGTTCTTCCGGCAGTGCAGGCAGTGTGGCCCGTACACTGTTGATGAATTCATCTGTTAGCTTGAATGGGGCCAGGTCTGGTTCCGGGAAGTAGCGGTAATCGTTAGCCTCTTCTTTGGAACGCAGGGAAAACGAGCTGCCGTTGGAAGCATCAAAGCTGCGTGTTTCCTGTACCAGGGCGCCACCGGCTTCTATGAGATCTATTTGTCTTTTTACTTCATTATCGATGGCCCGTTTTACGTTGCGGATAGAGTTCATGTTTTTTACCTCTACCTTCGTACCCAGGGTGGTGCTGCCTTTCAGGCGAACTGAAATATTGGCGTCGCAGCGCATGCTGCCTTCTTCCATATTACCATCGCATACGCCGAGGTAGCGCACCAGGCGCCGCATTTCGGTGAGATAGGCGTATGCTTCCTCACTGTTATGCATGTCTGGTTCGGTTACTATTTCCACGAGGGGAACGCCCGCGCGGTTTAAATCCACGTAGCTGTTGTCCGGATCCTGGTCGTGCAGGAGTTTACCCGCGTCTTCTTCCAGGTGGATGCGGTTCAGCTGTACATTGCGGGTGCCGGCATCTGTAATAATGGTAATATAGCCGCCTTTACAGATGGGAGCCGTATGTTGGGATATCTGGTATCCTTTTGGGAGATCCGGGTAGAAGTAATTCTTACGTGCAAAATAATTGTCCTTTTCAATCTCACAATGACAGGCAAGACCCAGTTTGATAGCATATTCGGCCGCTTTGCGGTTCATGCGGGGTAAAGTACCCGGATGTCCCATCGTAATGGGACTGATATGCGTATTTGGAGCGCCGCCAAAAGCGGCGCTGTCGCTGCAAAATAATTTACTTTCGGTAAGCAGCTGGGCGTGCACTTCCAGCCCGATCACTGTTTCATATTTGCTGTATATATCGCTCATTTTCCGTACTGATTCCCACAAATATATTCAAATAATACCGTGATTTCAGGCTATTTGGTGCCAATAAATCCCTAAATTGAGATACACATCAAAATTTCTTCCCTATGATCAGCAAGGCCCAGGCAAGTCAGCTTTATCAGGCGCAACAGGCTTATTTCGATTCCGGCGCCACACTTTCTTATTCCTTCCGTAAAACGCAGTTAAAGCGTTTGAAGAACGGGATTAAAAAGTTTGAAGATAAAATTACCGCTGCCCTGTATGCTGATCTGCACAAGCATCCGCTGGAGTCTTATGGCAGTGAGATAGGTTTTTTGTATGAAGAAATCAGTTATATCCTCCAAGGGTTGAAGCAGTGGATGGAGCCAGAGTTGGTTACCTCTCCTTTTGTTACCTATCCCAGCAGCAGCCGGGTATATAAGCAGCCGTTGGGGCTTACGCTCATTATTGGCCCCTGGAATTATCCTTTTATGTTGCTGCTCAGTCCTTTGCTGGGAGCTATTGCCGGTGGTAACTGCGCCATTATTAAACCGTCGGAGCTGGCGCCGCATACGGCGGTGGTAACCGCTGCACTGATAAAAGATACTTTTGATCCGGCCTATATTACGGTAGTAGAGGGCGATGGAACGGAAGTGATTCCTACCCTGATGAGCTTCCGGTTCGACCATGTGTTTTTCACAGGGAGTATCCCGGTGGGCAAGAAGATCCTGGAAATGGCGGTGCCGCATCTCACGCCGGTTACGCTGGAATTGGGTGGTAAATCGCCCTGCGTGGTAGACGAAAAAGTGAATGTAACGGTGGCGGCTAAACGAATTGTGTGGGGGAAATTCTGGAATGCGGGTCAAACCTGTGTGGCGCCGGATTACCTGCTGGTACACCATAAAGTGAAAGACGAACTGGTAGCCGCGCTGAAGGCGGCGATAACAGAATTTTTCGGGGAAGATCCCTCCCGTAGTGATGATTATGCCCGTATTATCAATGTCCGGCGATTTGATACGGTGGCCGGCTACCTGGGCGAAGGCCATATATTGCACGGCGGGGAAACAAACCGGGAACAGCTCTATATAGCCCCTACCCTGCTGGAAGATGTGGAATGGACGGACCCGGTGATGCAGGACGAAATATTTGGTCCTGTACTGCCCATACTAACTTACACCAGCCTGCCGCAGGCTATAGAGGCCATTAAGCAGTTGCCTTATCCGCTGGCGTTGTATGTTTTTACAAAGAGTAAGAAAACGGAGAAGGCACTGATAGAACAGGTGCGTTTTGGCGGAGGTTGTGTGAATAATGCGCTGGTACATCTCACCAATCCTGAATTACCCTTTGGTGGCGCGGGGTACAGCGGGATGGGAAAGTATCATGGCAAATACAGCTTTGATACTTTTACCCATCAGAAGGGAATACTGAAAACGGCTACCTGGCTGGATGTTCCAATGAAGTATCCGCCGTTTAAGAATAAACTGAAGATGATGAAGATGGTAATGAAATAGGCTTATATATCCGCCTTATTCAGTTTCACGGGCAACTTAATAATCAGCGTTTTATCGGCGCCATTCCGGCGGATTTTTGCCGGTGCGTCGCCTTTCACTTTGACCTGTGTTTCACGGTATGCTTTAGATAGCTCTGCTGCATTTTTAACCGGTATACCGGCAAGTTCCAGTACAATATCGTCTTTCTGGAAACCTGCTGCTGCAGCTGCAGAAGAAGGAGCCACCTCGATTACCTGTGCGCCTTCATTTTTTTCGGTATCCTGTACGCGGAGGCCTAGTTTTTCGTTGTTATCCCAGTTGTCGCCAAATCCCTGGAAACCGCGCGGCATAGGGAAAGAGAAGGATCTCGGTCCGTTCTTTGGCAGTGCAGATAAAGGCGGATGCATGGTCCAGCCGTTATCCATTTCTTTTCTTTCGTCGAGGGTAACAGCTACCTTGTTTGTTTTAGTATTACGTATGTACGTTACCGTTACTTTGTCTGCTGGTTTATGTTTACCGATTTCTTCAAATAATTCTGCCGGTTCATTGATCTTTTTATCATCTACAGAAGTAATGATATCGCCGGTTTTTATGCCTGCTTTATCAGCGGGAGTGCCTTTTGCCACTGACTTTACGGTTACGCCGCTGGCAGCCACTTTTTCAGTGATTACACCGAGGATAGCTTTGTTCATCACCGGCATTTCTATATCGTCGTCTTCATCGTTGTCATTAAACAAATCAAAGCTGCCTCCCTGTAAACTGTTGCTGTCAAACGTGAGGGCGTTGCCATCGCGCGGCGTGATCTTCCTGCGGAAAACGGTGAGGTCGGAGTTACTGTACCGGTCCAGTTTCTGGCCATTGATCAGCACATCGCCGTTTTTGATTTCCACGGTCACTTTACCGTCTTTGTTGCCTTTGTGTTTGATTACAATTTCATCAAACTCTCCCAGCTGATTTTTGGAAGTGTCTTTCGTTTGCGCAGATACCGCGCTCATGGTGAAGCAGGAAAAACCCGCTATAGTGAGGATTTGCAGTAACCTGGTCATAGTGTTTAGGTATTTTGTTGATTAAATTTAAACTAATGCGGCAAAATTAAAGGGTGGTTCAGGAAAGAAAAAGTTAAAATGTATGGTTTGGAGGCAAAAGAAGTACGCTACAAAGCGTATTTTTTCATTATTTGAAGGGGAAACCGCCCCTACTTCCCGGATGCCTCTCCAGTACTTCGGACTTGCGTATATCATGGATCATCCATGCACTATCTATACTGTTAGCATGCACTCCTCATGCACTCCTCATGCACTCCTCATGCACTATTAATGCACTGTTAATGCACTCCCCATGCACTATGTCCCAATATATGAATGGAATAAACTATATGAATGGAGTAAAAAAGAGAGGGCTGACCTAAAAGCCCAATAGACTTTTTGGTCAGCCCTCATCTTTTTTATGCTGTGAGCATTATTTTATGCGGTGAGTAGTTTCTTTACCGCAGCAATTACCTGATCCAGTTTGTCTGTTTCCTGTCCGCCTGCTGTGGCAAAGGTTTTCTGGCCACCGCCGCCGCCTTTGATCAGTGGAGCAATGTATTCTTTGATGATCTTTGGCGCTTCCCATCCTTTGGATGCCACCAGTTTCTCATCTATACTGAGCGCCACGCTGGCTTTCCCGCCAACATTGGCAACAAACAGCAGTACATGATCCGGGATCTCATTTTTCAGCTGGAAAGAAAGTTGTTTCAGTCCTTCCGCGTTGCCTACATTCACTACCTGGCCCAGGAAGTTAACACCGTTGATGTTTTCCGCCTGGTGGCGTATTACTGCTGCCAGCGCCCGTACCTTTTCCAGCTCCAGTGTTTCCAGTTGTTTTTCCAGGGAAGATTTATCCTGGATCAGTGTTTCTATGGACTTCACCAGTTCTTTCGGATTTTTCAGGGCGGCCTTAATTTCTTTCAGCCGCTGCAATTGCTCGTTAACGAAGGCTTCTGCTTTAGCGCCTGTTACGGCTTCCACGCGGCGTACGCCGGCGGCCACTGCTCCTTCTGAAACAAATTTAAACTGGCCTAATTCGCCGGTTGAGCTGACATGTGTGCCGCCGCAAAGTTCCACACTATATACCGGGTCTATGATCACCACGCGTACAGTGTCGCCGTATTTCTCGCCAAAGAGGGCCATAGCACCCAGTTTCAGGGCTTCTTCCTTTGGAAGTTCACGGATCACCACCGGTATGTTTTCGCGGATCTTTTCGTTTACAATGGCTTCTATCTGCGCCAGTTCCTCGTCGGTTACTTTGGCGAAGTGGGAGAAGTCGAAACGCAGGGCATCTGCATTTACCAATGAACCTTTCTGTGCCACGTGTGTGCCCAATACCTGCCGCAGTGCCGCGTGCAGTAAGTGGGTGGCCGAGTGATGGCGCTCTGTATTATGGCGCTTATCCTTGGCTATGGCGGCTTTTACAGGCGCATCCGGTTGTGCAGGCAGTTTATCTGCAAAATGTATGGTGAGATTATTCTCTTTTTTGGTGTCGGTTACATGAATTACTTCATCGCCGAAGTGCAGGGTACCGGTATCTCCTACCTGTCCGCCGCTTTCAGCGTAGAAAGGCGTTTGGCCCAGTACCAGCTGGAACTGCTCTTTACCTTTTGCTTTCACGGTGCGGTACTTCAGCAGTTTGGTGGTGCTTTCCAGTTGTTCGTAACCTACGAAAACGGAATTGGGTGTTTCATCGAGTATTACCCAATCGCCCATATCCAGTTCTGTGGCGGCGCGCGAGCGGTCTTTCTGTTCCTTCATGGCAGCATCAAAGCCTTTTTCATCTACAGAAAAGCCATTTTCTGAGGCTATCAGGCTGGTGAGGTCATAAGGAAAACCGTAGGTATCATACAGTTCAAAAGCTGTTTTTCCGTCTACTGCTTTGGTGGCAGCGTGTTGGATAAAATCTTCGATCCGGCGGATACCACTTTCCAGGGTGCGCAGGAAGTTGTTTTCTTCTTCAAATACTACTTTCTTCACAAAATCCATCTGCTGTTGCAGTTCAGGGAATACATGCGAAAACTGCGCCGCCAGTACGGGTACCAGGTCGTGCAGCAAGGGTTTTTTCACATCGAGGAAAGAGAAATAGTAACGTACCGCCCTGCGGAGAATACGACGGATCACATAACCGGCGCCGGTATTGGATGGCAGCTGTCCATCGGCGATGGTAAAGGAAATTGCGCGGATGTGATCGGCGATTACGCGGAAGGCTACATCTTTTTTATCATCCGTGCCGGCGTATTTTTTACCGGTAAGTCCTTCTGTGGTGTGAATGGTGCCCATGAAAAGATCCGTATCATAGTTGGAGGTTTTATCCTGCAATACTCTCACCAGGCGTTCCAGTCCCATACCTGTATCTACGTGTTGGGCAGGCAGTGGCTCCAGGGATTTATCTTTCAGGCGGTTGAACTGCATGAATACGTTGTTCCATATTTCTATCACCTGTGGGTGGTCGGCATTCACGAGGGTTTTACCGTCAACCAATTCTTTTTCTGCTGCAGGTCTGCAGTCTACATGGATTTCCGAGCATGGACCGCATGGACCGGTGTCCCCCATCTCCCAGAAATTATCTTTTTTATTACCCAGCAGGATACGGTCTTCTGCGATATGTTCTTTCCAGAAGTCGTATGCTTCCTGGTCTTTTGGCAGGTTTTCTTTTTCATCTCCCTGGAAAACAGTCACGTAGAGCTTGTCTTTAGGGATTTTGTATACTTCTGTGAGTAGTTCCCAGCTCCAGGCGATGGCTTCTTTTTTAAAGTAGTCGCCAAAGCTCCAGTTACCGAGCATTTCAAACATGGTATGGTGGTAAGTATCAATACCTACTTCTTCCAGGTCGTTGTGCTTGCCGCTTACCCGCAGGCACTTTTGCGTATCCACCACCCTTTTGTTGGGAGGCACCCTGTTGCCCAGGAAGTAATCCTTGAACTGGTTCATACCCGCGTTGGTGAACATCAGGGTGGGATCGTTTTTAATAACGATGGGGGCAGATGGGACAATCTGGTGCCCTTTTGACGCAAAAAAGTCCAGGAATTGCTGTCTTATTTCGGATGCTGTCATAAATATTGATACAAATTAATATGTATTTTATATCTTATAAGGCGTAACCGATTGGGGGCTTGTAGTTGTATTTCAAGCCCTTATGAAGTAGTTAGAAAATTGACAATCAAAAGGTTGATGTTTTAATCTAATTACAGTAGGTTTGTGCGCCTTATTTTCCCGCCGTGTTAAAGGGAGTGCAAAAATATCGAAACCTGTATGATTATGCAAAACAGGTTGTGTTTACCCGGCAAAAATAGTTAAGTGGGAAAAGAAATGCCAACGATACCCATCCATAAGTTTGTACCTCGTGAAATAAATCGGCTGTCATAGCGTTCACTGCACTATGGCGCATAAAGTACACCCTGGTGCATGAAGAAGGTTAAATATTTTTATAATACCCAAACATTAAAATACGAGAAGCTCGTGGTTTCTCTGCGGGTAAAAATCCTGAGAATACTGGGGTTTGTGTCTGCAGCTATCGTGACCGGGGCTATTTTTCTTTCTGTGGCATACCGGCTGGTAGACTCTCCAAAAGAGAAATCGCTTCGCCGCGACCTGGAAGGCATGAAAGAAAAATATGATGCGTTGCAGGGCCGGATGCGGGAAGTAAAGGGAAAACTGGCCGAGCTGGAAGACCGTGACAATGAAATTTACCGGGTTATATTTGAAGCCTCTCCTATCCCGGACAGTACCCGTATGGGTAAAGTTAAGCGGGACGAAGAAGCCGCCCAGCTGCAATCCTTTGCCAGCAGCGAGATTATCGCCTCCACCTCCGTACTCCTGAAAGAACTCAATAACCGCGTAAAAGCACAGGAAACATCTTACAACGAAATTGATAAGATGGTGAAGAACAAACAGCAGATGCTGGCCTCCATCCCCGCCATCCAGCCGGTTTCCAATAAAGATCTTAAACATATTGCCTCCGGCTTCGGGTACCGGATCGATCCTATTTATAAAACCATGAAATACCATGCTGGACTCGACTTTGCGGCGCCCAGCGGCACGCCTATCTATGCCACCGGCGACGGTGTTATCGAGGAGGCCAGCCTGAGTGATGTGGGTTACGGCAACCACGTGATAGTACGACATGGATATGGTTATAAAACCCTCTACGGCCACATGCTCCGCATGAAAGTAAAGGCCGGACAGGCAGTGAAACGCGGCGATGTATTGGGTTGGGTAGGCAGCACCGGTAAATCCACCGGACCGCACTGCCATTACGAAGTCATTAAAAACGGGGATAAGGTGGACCCGGTGTATTTCTTCTTTAATGATCTTACCCCGGAACAGTTTGACCGGATGCTCAAAATGGCCAGGTCAGGAAACCAGTCGTTTGACTAAAGTTATTAGCTTTTAGCTAGTTGCGGGCTTTCAGTAAGTTGTCTAAACCCAAAAAATGAGGTCTGAATGTTACAAGCTACAAGCTAAAAGCTTAACTTCATCTTTGTAAAAGATATTTGTCACCTCGTTTTTTACTACGATGCACCAGCTAGACCTTTTTTCGACATCTGGAGTACCGCATCCCACAGAAGCTGCGGTTACAAGACCAGTTAAAGTAAAAGTAAAGGCCAGCAGCAAGAAAGCTGCCGTAGCAACCACCATACCTGGGAAAAAACGGGGGCGTAAATCATTGAAAGAGTTATCGGAGGACCCGGATCTGATTATGGAATTGGATAAATTGGTATTAGATAAACAGTATTATTCGATCAGTGAGGTTGCAGCCATGTTTAAGGTGAATACGTCGCTGATACGTTATTGGGAAAATGAGTTTGATATACTGCAACCCAAAAAGAACCGGAAGGGCGACCGCCTTTTCCGGCAGGAAGATATTCACCACCTTAAATTAATCTACCATTTACTGCGGGAAAGAAAATATACGATAGAAGGCGCCAAGCAAAAACTGAAAGAAGATCATAAGCTGGCGGCCCGTAATTTTGAAATGGTACAGGCTTTGCTAAAGGTACGTGGTTTCTTAACGGAACTGAAAGATCAATTATAAAAACAACATTATGCGATTGAAAACATTACTACTGGGTGGTGGCCTGTTAGTCTCATCCCTGGCATGGGCACAGAACGAAACAGTACTGAAGGGCAAGATAGATATGAAAACACTGATGAATGACACCTCCGCAACGTGGTTCTACAAAGGTGTAAACAGCTACCAGCCTAACGACAATATGCTGAACTATATTAAAACCAACCGCGCCAACTTCAACATGGTAGTGGTAATGGGTACCTGGGACAATACCAGCCGGGAGGTAGTACCAGCGTTATATAAAGTAATGATCACCGGCGGCAGCCCTGACGAACAGATTGTAATGTTTGCCGCAGATAAAAAACTGCAAACAGATGCACCGGTAGATTATAAAGTAAAGAAATTACCTACTATCATCGTATTCAAGGATGGTAAAGAAGAAGGCCGTATCGTAGGCGCACCAAAAGAGTCAATTGAGGCCGATATTTCCCGCATCCTGCTGAGCAGCACAAAGAAGGAGAAGGAATAGATTGATCGCCTTCGGCGATGTTAAATTGTCTTGGAGCAGGATTACGCAGATTAAACTGATTTTTCTGATTTGATCAGGTTTTGATTTAATGATTAATAATAATTAAGGGAGATAAAAGCGAATATGTCCGCTTATATCTCCCTTAATCATTTATAAAAATCAATACATAATTAAATCAGAAAAATCAGTTTAATCTGCGTAATCCTGCTCCAAGACAATTTAACATCGCCGAAGGCGATCCCTCCGCTCTACTCCGCCCGCAGGTCGCTCAGCGTAACGGTTGTAGAGGTAGTAGGCAACTTGAGTCCACGCGCCTCCATCAGCTTAATCACACCAAGATTCACTGTTTCCCTTAATGCGTTATACTGGGCGCCGTCAATAATATACGTGTTAAAAATGATCTGGATCACGTAAGTGTCTTTGGTGAAGTCATTCAGGTTTACCGTAGGGTTTTCCAGTACATTAGAGTTGTTGTTCAGCATTTGCCGTACATCCTGTAAAAACAGCAGTAGGGTGTCTGCCGGTGTATCTGTTCCCAGTTCCAGCTTTAAAGCTACCCGCTGCTGGGTACGCAGGGAAAGATTATCCAGGATACTGTCCACCATTTTTTTGTTGGGAACCGTAACGAAAGTCTTTTCCAGTGTACGGATACGCGTACTGCGCAAACCAATTTTTTCTACAGTACCCTGCCAGGAATCCACCTTAACGCTGTCGCCTACACGGAATGGTTTATCAAAGAAGATAATAAAGGAGCCGATCAGGTTTTCTATACTTTCCTTCGCTGCCAATGCAAGGGCCGCCGCACCTATTCCCAAACCGGCGATGATCTTTTCTACCAGCCCCGGTCCGAAAAGGATGCGGATAAAGGCAATGGCGCCCATGATAAATATAATGGCCTTGAAAAAATCCCGGAAAAAAATAATGAACTGGTTATCGGTTTTATCTTCTGTGAGATCTGCTTTCTTTTCCAGTACCAGGGCGATGAAATCGATCAGCCGCAGCATGATCCAGATAATACTCATACTCAACGCCAGGCTCAGTAAGGTATTGGTAACATTATGCAGCGTCGCCTTGTTATAAACATGGACATTAAGCACCTGCGGAAATGTAAAGCGGTCGATGGTGAGCATGAAGGTGACTAACAGGAAAAAATATTCCAGGGGCCGCAGCAACAGGCTGATAAAATCTTTTTCTTCAATTTGCGGCGACCAGTGTCTTACCAGGCGGAACAGGATAGTGGCCAGTCCTTTTGAAATATACCGTTTGATAATAAATACAAACAATAAAACGCCGATCAATATCAGGTAATCCTGTACGGGGTTGTCTAAAATTACTTTGTTTAAAAACGCGTTCATAAGTTATAGCTAAATAATTCTGCTGCTTTCCTGGTTAATCAATATTACACCTGGCTTACTGCCGGTGTTAAAACTGCCATAGGTGTCCTGTATGCCCAGGGCCATTGCGCCGTTAAATGTAGCCCATTGCAATATTTCTTCCAACGGAATCTCCGGGAAATGTGAGCGGACGGTTTTTATTTCCTCCCAGATGGACAGGTGGTGATTGGAAGCGAGGCTGTCGGTACCCAGCGTGATGTTGCATTGCTGTTGCCGGAATTGTTGAATATCCGGTAAACGGTTTTCGATGTACAGGTTCGCCTGCGGACAAAGGCACCACCAGGTTTCCACTGGTTGCTGTTGTGCAAAACGGATATCAGCTTCGGAGGTAAAGGTGTTATGTACCAGCAGGATTTTATTCCGGGAGAAATAAGGCAGATAAGCTTCCAGGCTGTTGGTACCGGTAGGTTGGAAGCCACTGATATCCATGCCGAAGTGCTGGTAAAAAGAAAGGAACGCCCCTGTTTTTTGTTGATACAATTCATTTTCTGCGGGTGTTTCCTGGTTGTGGATGGATACCGGTGCGTTATCCGGGGTACCGGCCAGCAGTCCGAACAGGGCGTTGCTAACCGAATACGGAGCGTGTGGCACAATAGAACAGGTATGGTGGGAGCCATTGATTTCCCGGAACGACGTCAGTACGTTCATACTATACTGGTAGCGGCTATCGGCGCCTGCGGGCGCCACGCCCATGCATTCCACAAAGGTATGGTAATACATCCTGCCCTGTTGTTTCTTTACGAGGGTGGCGGTGCTGTTGCAGATATCGCCTACAGCGGAGATGCCGCTTTCCCACATTTCCTGTTCGGCCTTGTCCATAATCGCGTTATAGTCGCCGGTGGTTTGATTCCTGGACTGCATCACCTGGGTAAGGAATGCAGGCAGGCCGGTTTTTTCCGGAATTACCCCTTTCATGTGGGATAATTCCAGGTGACAATGGGTATTTACAAATCCCGGGCATAGTATTCCATCCAGTTCCCTGACATCGCCGCCGGCGTCAGATTCGGCTACAATGCCCGTCACTACGCCATCTTCAGTAAGTGTCAATACTTTTCCGGGTCCCAGCAGATGCGTACCGTTAAATATATCTTTTCCCTTTAATTTGATCTGTTTCAATTACCTGCTGTTTAATTAAGTTAATGGTGTTAATTTTGCAACCCGATTGGCAGTATCATTTCCGGTTGGAAAGGGTACTCAAAAGTCAAATATAATTATGATAGACAAACTGGAAGCTATAAAAGGTCGTTTCGAGCAGGTATCGATGGCGCTTACCAACCCGGCGGTTGTTAGTGATAACAAGAAGTTTGGTCAGCTCAGCAAGGAATACCGGCAGTTGGAAAAGATCGTGAAGGCATATGATGCCTACCGTAAATTGCTGGACAATATTGCATTTAACAAAGAAGTGTTGGACAGTGGCGATGATGAAATGCGTGAACTGGCCAAAGCCGAAACGGAAGAATTGCAGGAGCAGAAAACTGCCCTGGAAGCAGAGATCCGCAACCTGCTGATACCAAAAGATCCCCAGGATGAAAAGAATGCCATCCTTGAAATCCGCGCCGGTACCGGTGGCGACGAGGCGAGTCTTTTTGCGGGAGACCTCTTCCGTATGTATCTCCGTTTTTGTGAGCTCAAAGGCTGGACAACCAGTTTGCTGAGTGAAAATGCAGGATCTGCGGGTGGTTATAAGGAAATAGTGATGGAAGTAAACGGTGATGATGTATATGGTACCCTGAAATTTGAATCGGGCGTACACCGGGTACAGCGTGTGCCGGCCACAGAGGCTTCCGGACGTGTGCATACTTCGGCGGCTACCGTAGCGGTGTTGCCGGAAGCGGAAGAAGTGGATGTGGATGTAAGAGAGGCTGATATTAAAATGGATACTTTCCGTTCCTCTGGTGCGGGGGGGCAGCACGTAAATAAAACTGAGTCGGCTGTAAGGTTAACGCATATCCCTACCGGTGTGGTAGTAGAGTGCCAGGAAGGACGCAGTCAGCACTCTAACCGTGAAATTGCGATGAAGATGCTACGTACCCGCATATACGAAGCAGCGGTGCGTAAGCATGAAGATGCCATTGCTTCCCAGCGTAAAAGCCTTGTATCTACCGGCGACAGGTCCGCTAAAATACGTACCTACAACTACCCGCAGGGGCGTGTAACAGACCACCGTATTGGTATGACCGTATACAATATGGACGCTTTTATGAATGGAGATATTAAAGATATGATAGACGCCCTCCAGTTCGCAGAAAACGCGGAGAAGCTGAAGCAGGGCAGTTAATAATTATCGGTTTCAGATTTGTGGAAAGTAACGGCTATCCCCTTGCTGTTATCTTTCCACAAATTTTCAGCAGGTTAATTTCGTAATCACACAAAATATCCTACATTTAGTCAGCGGTCACAAGCCGTAGCGCTAAAGGAAAACCTTTTTCTCCCCCTAAATCATCATCAAATGTTAGAGCAATTAATGGACCTCGTCCGCGAAAATGCCCAGGGTACTGTGGTGAACAACCCTGCTATTCCTAATGAACAGAATGAAGCCGTAATTGGTGCTGCCACTTCTTCCATTGCAACGGGGTTGCAACAGGAACTGGCCAGTGGTAACACAGAAGGAGTGCTGTCTTTACTGGGTGGCGCCGGTAGTGATACCTCTGCCGCTAATCCTGTGGTAGGAAATATCTCCAACAACTTTATCGGAACACTCCTGGAGAAATTCAACCTGGATAAAGGTACAGCCACGCAACTGGCGGCCACCCTGATCCCAACAGTATTAGGCTCCCTGGTAAATAAAACAAAAGACCCTAACAATAGCAGCTTCAGCCTGGATGGTATCCTGAACTCACTTACCGGCGGCTCTGCACAGGGACTTAACCTGAACGGTATATTGGGCGGGCTTTCCGGCGGCCTCGATAAAAACGGCGACGGACAGGTTAACCTGGATGATTTAAAGAGCCTGTTATCAAACGGCGCCCAGCAGCAGCAACAGCAACAACAGGCTGGCGACGCCGGCGGTATCGGCGGATTATTAAAAAATCTGCTTGGGTAATCTTTTTCGCCACTTCGATTGTTGTATAGTCGTACACGTTACCTTTGCATGCGCAATTATTGTTATGTGATTTATGCCTGCAGTTTTTTTATTGCCTGTTTATTTCTACTGATCAATATGTTGTGCACGCTAAATCAAGTTGGCAAACTATTTGCTTACAAGTTTTTCAATTAGTTTTGTCAATGGAATTAATGCAAAAAAACCTTCATGTCTAAATTTATTATGATGAAAAAAATCAATGTTCTGGTAGCTTTGGTCTTGTCAGCAACCATGTTGTTCAGTTGTAAAACCTGGCAGAGCATGGACAATACTAAAAAAGGTGCTGCAATTGGTGTTGGTGGCGGAGCTGCCGCTGGCGCTGTAATTGGTAAAGTAGCCGGTAATACCGCATTAGGAGCTATTATTGGTGCTGCATTGGGTGGCGCCGGTGGTGCTTTGATTGGTAAAAAAATGGATAAACAGGCACAGGAAATAAAAACAGAAGTACCAAATGCGACCGTAGAACGTGTGGGTGAAGGTATCAACGTAACATTTGATGCAGGTGTATTATTTGGTTTTGATAAATCTAATTTGTCTACTGTAGCCCAGGACAATATCAAGCAACTGGCTGTTATCCTGAACAAGTATCCTGACACCTATGTACGTGTGGAAGGTCATACCGACGATAAGGGTACAGATGAGTACAACATGGGTTTATCTGAAAGAAGAACCAAGAGTGTGATGGCTTATCTGGAAGCACAGGGTATTGCCAAGAGCCGTATCCAGGGATTCTGGTATGGTGAATCACAACCTAAAGTGCCAAATGATTCAGACGCTAACCGCGCTACCAATCGCCGTTGTGAGTTCTCTATCTTCGCAAATGATAAGATGAAAAATGATGCGAAGAAAGAAGCTGGTCAACAGTAATAAAAATATTAAGAACACTTATTTCTCATAAGCAGATATACATTCCCCCCTGGTTACAGGGGGGATTTTTATTTATCCACGTTGTTGAAGAACAGGTATCTGACAATTTTAAATACCCATACGCCGGCAATAGCGCCCAGGGTGTCGGCCACCACATCATACATATCAAAGCTGCGGCCAATGGCCCAGTATTCCTGGATAAACTCTATTGCAAGACCATAACCGGCCGCACATACCACCAGCAACGCGAGGGTGCCCGCAGAGATGTGTTTTTTTTGCCGGTAGATGCCGAGGCTCAGAAATAAAACGATGCCTCCAAACAGGCCGAAGTGAACAAACTTATCAAAATGGATGCTGTCAAAAAATGAGTTGGAGGGAATATCTTTCCCGGGCAGGGTACACAAAACAAGGATCAGGATGATCCATAGAATAGCCGGCAGATAATATCTCAGGAGTTTCATGATCCTTTTTTTAAACGGGTTACTTATCTCTAGTAAAAAGGACAACAGGCTCACCGTTCAATAACGTAGCCTGTTGTCCTTTCTTATATAAAAGATTATTTTGGTTGGAGTTATTCACCTACCAGCGCCTGGTAAGCAGCAGCATCCAGCAGCCCTTCTACATCAGCCGGGTTGTTAACGGTTACTTTCACCATCCAGCCTTGACCATAAGGGTCCTGGTTTACCAGCTCCGGAGAACCATCCAGTTCAGGATTCACTTCACTAACGGTACCTGCAACCGGCATAAACAGATCAGATACTGTTTTTACAGCTTCTACTGTACCAAATACTTCTTCGGCGTTTACTGTCTTACTCAATGAGTTGATATCAACGAAAACTATATCGCCTAATTCGCGTTGTGCAAATTCAGTTATGCCGATGGTAGCTACGTTACCTTCTAATAAAATCCATTCGTGATCCTTTGTGTAACGCAGATTTGACGGAAAATTCATATCAAGTTTGATTTTGAGCCGTAAAAATACAGAAACTATTATGATTTTGACAGGAAGCTATCTTAAATTTTGACTTTCCCCGGACATGGTATTTTTTTTATTTAGAAGATCAGCCATTTCTTCATGACATGGATCTTCATGGGGACGTCCTGCAGTGGTCTGTCGTGACTGTCAGTTTTAAGTGCGGCGATTTTATCGATCACGTCCATGCCTTTAATCACCTGGCCAAACACCGTATAGTTCTGATCGAGGTGCGGACTGCCGCCTGTTGTTTTGTATACCTGCCGCTGATCCGTTGGTATTTTGCGGCCTTTAAGTCTTGTTTGCTCCAGTTTATCCAGTTGTTCATCGGTAAACACTTTGCCTTGCACAATGTAGAACTGGCAGCCGGAAGAGGCTTTGTCGGGGCGGTCTTCCCGGGCCGCTCCCAGTGCGCCTTTGCGATGGTATAAGTCCAGCTGGAATTCCGGCGGAATGGTATAGCCCACATCGCCATTGCCCAGCGTATCCCCCGGATGGGCGTGTTTGGAATCCGGATCGCCGCCCTGGATCATAAAGCTCCCGATAACGCGGTGAAACAACGTGCTGTCGTAAAAGTGGCGCCTGGCCAGCCTGATGAAATTATCCCGGTGTTTCGGGGTTTGATCATACAACCGGATGATCATGGTGCCATAAGGGGTAGTTACTTTTACTTTCCGGTCTTTGGCAGTGCCGGGGCCAACAATCAGCAAAAAGAGGGTACAAAGGAGTAGCAGTTTCTTCATAAAGGTGTATTAGGCTTCTTCATGACCGGCAAAGTAAGCAATTACGTGTTCTTTCAGGAAGGTTTCCTGTTCCATCATTTCCATTGGCGGAACAGGTTGTAATTCTTTGAAATGCGGCCATCCGTCTTTATCATAGCCATCCAGCTCAAAGTAGCCGCTCTGGCTCAGCAGCGTGCATACTGCCACGTGCATCAGATCCTGTTTCTGTTCCTTGGTATATTTCTTCTTTAAATTATTTATTTCATTTACGCCGATGAGGAACAGAATAGCTTCCATATTAGGCTTTTTACCAAACCTTTCTGTAAGCATATCTTCTACCGGTTTCCAGCGCTTCTCAAAATCTTCCATATGACTGTTGCTTTTAAATTGTTGGCGTTTTGCCAACGGCTTATTCCCCGCAAAGGTACGTTATAGGGAAAAATATTATATAAATATGCCGGGCTTTATTAATTTAGGCAGCGCCATTGAATGATTATTAGCCGGAAATGAGCCATAGTAGCAAGTTTAACAGCATTTTAACGGCCCATTCACATAGTGATAAGTTTTATTTGACCAGAGAATGTTTATTTTAGCACACCTGAAAAATTATTAGCATGGAAAATACATCGTCCGACATCCGGCAACTGAATGAGAAGATTCACCAGGCAAGCGCCTTCGTGGACCTGCTCACAATGGAGTTAGGTAAAGTAATTGTTGGCCAGCGTTATATGGTGGAGAGACTGCTCATCGGTTTGCTGGCCCAGGGCCACGTACTGCTGGAAGGCGTACCCGGTCTGGCAAAAACATTGTCTATCAAGTCCCTGTCGTCCGCTATCAACGCAAAATTCAGCCGTATCCAGTTTACGCCTGACCTGTTGCCTGCGGATGTGATAGGTACCATGATCTATAACCAGCAGAAGAATGAGTTTGTAGTACGCAGAGGTCCCATCTTCGCCAACTTTATCCTGGCAGATGAGATCAACCGCGCCCCGGCAAAAGTACAGAGCGCCCTGCTGGAAGCCATGCAGGAAAGACAAATCACCATCGGCGATACTACATTCAAACTGGACGAGCCCTTCCTGGTACTGGCTACCCAGAACCCGATTGAACAGGAAGGTACCTATACCCTGCCCGAAGCACAGGTAGACCGTTTCATGCTGAAAGTGGTGATTGGTTATCCTACCAAAGAAGAAGAAAAACAGATTATCCGTCAAAACCTGAACCCGGAACTCTCCGCTCCTATCCGTCCCATTATCCAGCCTTCCGATATCCTCGAAGCGCGTAAACTGGTGAGGGAAGTGTATATGGATGAGAAGATCGAAAAATATATTCTCGATATTGTTTTTGCAACCCGTAACCCGGAAGATTACAAACTCAATAAACTGAAACCGCTGATCGCATACGGTGGTTCGCCAAGAGCCAGCATTAACCTGGCCTGGGCGGCCAAAGCTTACGCTTTCATGAAGCGCCGCGGCTATGTGATTCCGGAAGATGTACGCAATATATGCTTCGATGTTATGCGTCACCGCGTAGGCTTAACCTATGAAGCAGAAGCAGAAAATGTTACCAGCGAAAATATCCTGAGTGAAATCCTGAACGCAGTAGAAGTCCCATAGCAGCTGAACAGCTGCCGGACCGGGCATTTATTCGTAATTCGTAACTCAAAATTTTTCCCATTGGATACGGCTGAAATACTAAAAAAGGTAAGGCAGATAGAGATTAAGACCAAAGGGCTTACCAACCACATATTTGCGGGAGAATACCATAGCGCCTTCAAAGGCCGCGGTATGTCGTTCAGCGAAGTAAGGGATTATCATTTTGGGGATGATGTGAGGTCCATCGACTGGAATGTAACAGCACGATTCAACCATCCTTTCGTAAAGGTTTTTGAAGAAGAAAGAGAACTTACCGTAATGCTGCTGGTGGATATGAGCGAAAGCTCTTCCTTCGGTACCAAAAAGCAGGATAAACGTGACCTGATCACGGAACTGTGCGCTGTACTCGCTTTCGCTGCCATCAAAAATAATGATAAGGTGGGCGTTATCTTTTTCAGTGATGGGATGGAGAAATACATTCCGCCAAAAAAAGGTAAATCACATATTCTTTTCATCATCCGTGAACTACTATCGTTTACGCCTAAACGAAAAGGAACCAATATTAAAGAAACCCTGCGTTTCTTTAACAACGCTACAAAAAAACGCAGCATCGTTTTTATGCTGAGCGATTTCTTATCCGGAAATTACCAGGATGCATTGAACATCGCCGCCAAACGGCACGATGTAGTAGGCGTACAGGTATACGATCAGCGGGATAAAGACCTGCCCCCGGTAGGACTGATCCAGGTGGCAGACGCTGAAACCGGCGCTACACAGTGGGTGGATACCAACGACCGCCGTGTACGCCAGTACTATGAACAGCAATTCCTGCAACATTCACAATATTGCAAAAATGCCTTTATGAAAAGTGGCGCAGAATTAGTGAGCGTACGTACCGACGAGGACTATGTGAAAGCATTACAAACATTTTTCCTGAACAGGGCATAAGATTTAAAGGAGAGCAAATTAAACATGTATAAACAAGAAGTTATAAGGCGTATATTTTTATGTTGCATACTGGGGTTGTTATTTCCTTTCTCCCTGCTGGCACAGCAGGCTGTGGATGTAACCGCCAAAGCAGATACCAACAGTATCAGGATAGGTGAGCAGATAAAACTGCAACTTACCGCTACGCTGACGGCGCAACAGTTTAAGGACGCTAACTTTAAAGTGCTCTTCCCGGTATTACCCGATTCACTCGATCATTTTGAAGTGGTAACCCGCTCCAATCTTGATACACTGGTAAACCAGGATCAGCATATCCTTCATCAGACTTTTACCCTCACCAGTTTCGACTCCGGCCATTGGGAAATTCCTCCCATGCGTTTTGAAGTTTTCAGCGGCGCCAGTGCTGGCTCCGATTCTGCGGTTACACTACCTATTGGTATAGATGTAAACACCGTGGCAGTAGATACTACGAAAGCATTCAAACCTATTAAGGAAATAAAGGGCGTAGCCTGGAGTATCTGGGACTACTGGCTGTATATTGTAATAGGCGCCGCAGCTGTGCTCATCATCGGCGGCCTGATATGGTATCTCCGTAACCGTAAAAAGCCAGCGCCGGTTATAAAAACACCAACCGTTTCCCCGTACGAAATTGCCATCCAGGAGCTGAAAGCATTGAAAGAAGAGAAGGTATGGCAACAGGGAGATATTAAACAATACTATACCCGGTTAACGGATATCCTGCGTACCTACTTTGAGCATCAGTTCAGCATTGCTGCACTGGAGCAAACCAGCGAGGAATTACTGCAGAATATTAAACCGGTAACTAAGCTGAACCAACAAAGAGACAAACTGCGTTCCCTGTTGGCGATTGCGGATCTGGCAAAGTTTGCCAAATTGCAGCCAACCGCTGATGAACACCAGGAATGTATGCAGAAGGCCGAAGAAATCCTGGAATGGACCAAACCGAAAACTGGTCCGGCAGAAGAAACCGGTACTGATGCCACCCTGGAGAAAGCATAAAATCAGCATGGATCTTAATTAAAAAATTGATGGATTTTTCAACCTGGAAAAATATTGAATTTGCCTACCCGGTTTTCCTGTGGCTTTTGCTGCTGGTACCGGTGATGATATACTGGTACTTTGCACGGCGCAGGGGCCGGCAAAGTGTAATGATGGTATCTTCTATTGAAGGTTTGAAAGGACTGCCGGTATCCTGGAAAGTACGTTTCAGACCCTTATTACTGGTACTGCGTATCCTGGCCGTGATTGCGCTGATTGTAGCATTGGCAAGACCACAAACTTCCAATACCTCTGAAAGCATCGACAGCGAAGGTATCGACATTGTAATGGCCATTGATATCTCCGGCAGTATGCTGGCGGAAGACCTGCAGCCAAACCGCATGGAGGCAGCAAAGAGAGTGGCAGCGGATTTTGTGGACAAACGCATCAGTGATCGTATAGGCCTGGTGGTATTTTCCGGCGAAAGCTTTACGCAATGCCCTATCACCACTGATCATGCCGTGCTGAAAAACCAGATCATGCAGGTGAAAAGCGGCATGTTGCAGGACGGTACCGCGATTGGTATGGGGCTCGCTACTTCAGTAGACAGGTTGCGTAACAGTCACGCTAAAAGTAAAGTAATCATCCTCCTCACAGATGGGGTGAATAATACGGGTCTGGTAGATCCGCTCACCGCGCTGGAAATAGCGAAGGCATTCAAGATCCGTGTATACACCATTGGCGTGGGGACCATCGGTAAAGCGCCGTTTCCTATGCCGATGTCTGACGGCAGCGTGCAGATGGTGATGCAGGATGTGCAGATCGACGAACCACTGATGAAAAAGATCTCGAAGGAAACCGGTGGTAAATATTTCCGGGCTACCAACACAAACGATCTGAAGAACATCTACGGTGAAATTGACCAGCTGGAAAAAACAAAGGTGGAAATTACTTCCTATAAACGTTTTGCAGAACATTTCTTCCTCCTGGCGATGATTGCGTTAGGCTGCATCCTGTTGGAAACAGTGCTGCGGTATACGCTTTTCAAGAGCCTGCCATAGTGTCTTCGACGCAGCGGATTTTGTCTTTCTCAGGATTACGCTGATTATACTGATTTAGGGATTTGATCACTTTGGATTTTAAATGATTCGGGGAGATATAAGCGAAAATATCCGTTTATATCTCCCCGAATCATTTAAAATCCTTATAAAATCAAAAAAGTAAAATCAAGGTAATCAGTATAATCAGCGTAATCCTGAGAAAGACAAAATTCGCGTACCTTTGGGGATCTTATAAATATCCAAACGTATTGCAAGCAACAGTATATAAATCAACGGGAAGCTGGTATGTGGTTAAAACGGCCACTGGTGAAATATTTCAGGCGAGGATGAAAGGTATTTTCAAAAAGAATGAAGATATTACTTCTACCAATCCTATCGCTGTAGGCGATGTAGTGGAAATTGTGGAAGATGATAGCGATGCCAACGCCAAAAATGCCATGATAACCGAAATAGGCTCCCGGAAGAATTATATTGTGCGCAGCTCCCCTCACGGTAAAAACAAAAAACATATTGTAGCCGCTAATATGGATCAGGCGATGCTGGTGTGTACCGTAAAGGAACCCCGGACCTCGCAGGGCTTTATCGACCGTTTCCTGGTTACCGCGGCAGCCTATCACATCCCGGTGATACTGGTTTTCAACAAGCAGGATATTTATAAAGAGAAGGAAAACGAAAAGTTTGAAGAACTGGAAGAACTGTACAGCAGCATCGGCTACCAGGTATTGCTGATTTCTGCGGCGAACGGCAATGGTGTAGATACCGTAAGGGCGCTGCTGAAAGATAAGACCACTTTAATGGCCGGCCATTCCGGTGTGGGTAAATCTTCCCTGATCAATGTACTGATGCCCGGCCTCGACCTGCGTACCAAAGCGGTAAGCGGCTGGAGTGGCAAAGGATTGCACACTACTACTTCTGCTGAAATGTACGACCTGCCTTTTGGCGGTTGTTTGATAGATACCCCCGGTGTCAGGGAATTTGGGATCGTGGATATTCCAAAGCCGGAACTCTCCCACTATTTCCTTGAAATGCAACCTTATATCGCCCAATGCCAGTTTAATAACTGTTTGCATATCAATGAGCCCGGCTGTGCGGTGAAAGTAGCCGTAGAGGAAGGGCATATTGATGTAGACAGGTATGTGAGCTATGCTACCATCCTGGAAACCATTGAGGAAGAACAATACTGATCAGCCTTTTCGGGGTTTACCCAATTCGTCCAGCACTTTTTCTGCTCCCCAGTTCCGTTTGGGTTGCGGACAGCCTTTTTTCTGTGTTCTGCAGGCGGTAAAGCCTATGATGATAGCCACCAGGGCCAGTGGGATAACTTTGCGCATAGGATAGGTTTAAAACAGGCGCATTTGTTTGCCTGCCTTACGGTTTTGTTGCTTTATTTCTTTAGTGTAGTAGTTGGAGGCAGGGCATCCTGTTTTCTGCGATGAACAGCTGGCAAACAGGATGCTTCCCAATATCAGCAGGCATACGGGTATTTTCATAGGAGGATATTTGCCTGCAATATAACATTTTTTTGTAAGATGATTGTTAAGGCGCTTTTACTTCTTCTGCGTTCTGGTACCAGGAGGCGTACATGCTGTAGTTTTTGGAAATGCGGTTGATTTCCCCGCTGATGAGGGCCATATCAATGTCTTTTACTTTACGGGCAGGCACACCGGCGTAAATGGTGCCTGGTTCCACATGCGTATCGCTCAGTACAACTGCGCCGGCAGCAATGATGCTGTTGCTGCTTACACGGGCATTGTCCATCACAATGGCGCCCATTCCTACCAGCACATTATCCTCGATAGTACAGCCATGCAGAATGGCGTTATGGCCAATAGACACATTATTGCCCACAATCGTTTTGGTTTTCTGATAAGTACAGTGAATCACCGCACCATCCTGTACGTTCACATTTTCGCCGAGGCGGATGCTGTTTACATCGCCGCGAACAACAGCGTTGAACCATATTGTGCAACCTTTACCCATTACTACATCCCCTACTATAGTAGCATTGGGGGCAACGTAACAGTCTTCAGGAATTTGAGGAGTAACTCCGTTCAGTGGAATAATGTGCGCCATAATTAAATGTTTTAGTGCTTATGTTACAAATATAACAATTACTAATTAGCAGTTGTTTTCTAACTTCGCAAAGAACAGAGCAGTTTAGTGATATGAATAACAGGCAACTTTTTTTGCAGCACGTAGCGCAAACCTCCGACGCCCCTCTGGCACTGGAGATCGTGAAAGCGGAAGGCATGTATATGTGGGATGTAAACGGAAAAAGGTATCTCGACCTTATTGCCGGTATCAGTGTGTGTAACGTAGGACATTGCCATCCTGCCGTTGTAAAGGCAATACAGGAACAGGCGCAGCAATATATGCACCTGCTGGTATATGGCGAATTCGTACAGTCGCCGCAGGTGGCCTTTGCCAGCCTGCTTACCCAATATCTTCCGGAACAGTTAAACTGCGTATATTTTACCAACTCAGGAGCCGAAGCCGTGGAAGGCGCCATGAAGCTGGCCAAACGATACACCGGCCGGCCGGAAATAGCTGCTTTTAACCGTAGTTATCACGGTTCCACACAAGGAGCGCTGAGCATCCTCGGGGACGAATACTGGCGTAATGCCTACCGGCCTTTGTTGCCGGGTATACAGCACCTGGAGTATAATAACTTTGAGTCACTGGAACTGATCACCGGAAAAACCGCCGCCGTGATTGCGGAAAGTGTACAGGCGGAAGGCGGCGTAATTGTTCCACAACGGAAATGGCTACACGCACTAAGAGAAAAATGTTCCGCTACCGGCGCTTTGCTGATACTGGATGAAATTCAGTGTGGCTTTGGAAGAAATGGTACGCTGTGGGCTTTCGAACAATTTGGGATTGTGCCCGATGTATTACTGCTTGGTAAAGCACTTGGCGGAGGCATGCCTTTGGGCGCATTCATCGCCTCCCGTGAAATCATGTGGACGCTGACCAACAGCCCTGTATTAGGCCACATCACTACGTTTGGCGGCCACCCGGTAAATTGCGCCGCAGGCCGTGCAGGCTTCCAGGCGCTGCTGGATCAGGATCTGCTGAAAGGTGTGAATGCAAAGGGGCAGTTGTTCGTGGACCATCTGAAACATCCGGCCATTAAATCGGTGCGTTCATTGGGATTAATGGTGGCAGTAGAGTTTGAAAGCTTCCCGGTAAATAAAAAAGTAATTGATTACTGCATCGATAAAGGAGTACTCACGGATTGGTTCCTCTTCGCCGCAGAATGTATGCGCATTGTGCCCCCGCTTATTATTACCCCCGAAGAAATTAAATGGGCGTGCAGCGTTATCTGCGAAGCAGCCGATCATATTTAATGATGGGTTAATTCAGGAATTAAGCCGGCTTAAAGAAAGGGTAACACGTTTGGCAAACAGCTCTATGGCATCGTTGCCGAGGAAAGATAAATAGTAATAGTATTTGCCTTGTGCGGTGATTTCGTGAAGATTGTTGTTAAACTTGAATTGCCCCCGGTAGAAGCTTGTCAGCGAGGTACTGCCACTACTTTTTTCAGGCAGAATAGTGAAACAGGTAATAGTGGTTTGGTGAAACTCTACTATAATTTTATAGTCATCATTGATAAATCTTAACTGCAATTTTTTCTCTGCTCCATCCAATTGCATTTTGATGCATTGATAGTCATTTTCAAGATCGTAAGAGCTGCCGTCTATTTCTCCCCGCAGGATGCATTCAAACAGCGGGGTATGTGTTACATCTTTCATGAGCAGCAGGTTAAAACTGTAATTTGAAACTACCGAATACGCCAAAACGCTTGTTGGCAGGTTCTCCCGGTGTTACATCCGGTGTTACTCTCCAGATAAAATCTACCCGCAGGAATTTAAAAATGTTTTCTATACCGGTACCCAATTCGAGGTAAGGATTCCCCTGCAGGGTTTTGAATGCAAACCCGTTGTTGAGGTTCAGTTGTTTGTTGGATTCAGACAAAGAACCTATTACCCCTTTGGCAGTCCAGAACTGGCGCCATTTCAGTTTTTTAATTAATGGGATATAACCGAAGATACCATTACCAATGGTATGTTCTACGTTAAAACCTGCGTATTGATCGCTGATGAACTCAAAGCGGTTCATCATGTTAAAAGCATACTTATTGTAGTAATAAATTTCATTACCCGGATGCACTTCAAGCGAAGTATAAGGTACGGTACCAAAAATTTTACCGCCAAAAACATTATAGTAGAAGGAGCCGAAAGGCGGCAGCTTTACATAATCTGATACGCTCAGTGTAAGGCGTTGATATTGTTGCCCGCTGTTGGCTACGCCGGGTATACCGGCCGCAAATTTCAGTTCCGCGATGGGGTATTTGCTACCCAGACTGATCCGGTAATAATTTCCTTCCAGGAATTGTTCATGGAAGGCATAACGGAATTTCAGTTCTACTTCCATGCTGGTCAGCGGATCGCGGCCATTGGGCGCTTTCGGATAAAACGCAGTGGTGGGAAGCGGCTCGTAAGGTCTTACCTGTTTGTGCGTCAGCGATATCTGGTGAGAGAAACCGCTGTAATATTCTTTGAAGTATTCAAAGCGTTTTTCATTCACCATTAGAAATTTTTGCGGCACCCCATTTTTCCGGATGGCGAGGGTAAAGATGTTATCGGTACCTACTTCATCGTAATAGTGCGTGCCATTGTCCAGATCTTTGGTGAAAGACGCATACAGATAGGAGCGCGGATGTCTTTTCAGCAGCCAGAGGGCAGACATTTTTCCTTTGTATACATGATCTGTGAAGCCATAAGCCAGGTAGCCATACAGGTACAGATCTTTATGGAATTGAGGGGTGGTACCGAGGTCTAGTCTTAAACGGAAACCTTCCAGCCTGTTTTGGGAAAACAGGTAATAGTAAGGCCCCCATTCAATAGGGCCAAAAGGTTTATAACCGGTGGCCAGGAACCGGATGGTATTTGAATAGCTCCGGAAGAGCGGCATTTTCTGGAGGGTGTCCACCATTTTATAGATGCCTTCTTCGTTTTTGCTGAGATTTTCCGGCCGGTTGTCCATCCAGAAAGAATCTTTCCGGGCTCTTGCACTATCCAGCACCACCACATTTTCAGGATATTTTTTATTACTGAAGATGTTGGTCGCAGCAGTATCATTCGTCACTACGTCATCATAAGTCGTGGTTTTACGACCTATGAAATCAAACGTTTTCCCGGGCTTGGGGCTTGGCGCCCAGAAATCGGCAATAAATTTATCTTTATACAGGAACCAGGAGCTGTCGGACAGTTGCCGGAATTCCTGTACCATACTGATTTTACGGACGAAGTTAATGTTGGCGTCACGGGGCACCGACAGCGTAGTTTTCTGCACGGCATAGGTGGTATCATGTACCCAGATATCACCGATAAAAGTATTTTCTCCTTTGCGTTTAGGCGTGAAGTTTAGTTTAATAAACCGCTGGCTGTTTACGTATTGGGTATCTGCAATGGAGTAATCATAGTAGAACGCGCCGTTGTGGTGAATGGGGCTTACAAACTGTTTATCAAATACCGGGATGAAGTTGTCGTAAACATTTACATTCTGGTACATCCCACCCAGGAATTTGGTTACGCTTTCATTATCTATGCCGGACGTTCGGGCGGCTTTGATCACTTCTTTTGTTTTGCGGGGGCTCGACTGGAAGTAGTAATCCGACAATGTTTCCGTGAGGAATATAGGTAGAAAAGGTTTGTCTTCGGAGGTACTGTCTATGTTATCAAGGATAAATGCGAAGGGTTTGGTGAAGCGGTTTTTACCAAGTTTCTCTTTGTTGAGATTCTTCATATCCAGCTCCAGTTTATTATATACCTCGTATTTGTAGTTATCGAGGCGATTATAATTGTTCTCCGGTTTATGCTTAACAATCTGTTTAAGTAGAATGAGTGCCCAGTTTACGTTGGCTTTCACCTCGTATGTTTTCAGGGAAACATCTGAGCGGGTTACCTCAAAGTTGATGACCTGTTCTTTCTGTTCTTTGTTAACGGGTAATTTAAGGATGTTATATCCCATTACCCTGACCAGCAATGAATCTGATGGGATAACATTTAGTTCGAACAGGTATTTCCCTTCCGCGTTGCTAACCATACCTGTTTGGGTATGCACAAACTGAAGAGTGGCGAACGGAATGATTTCCTGTGAGTGCGCGTCTCTGACCACTCCACTAACCTTGTACTGCTGCGCCATCAAACCCGAACCCCAGCCGCTTACGCCGATGATTATTGCTAATATTCTTTTCCAGCCAACCATATCTGACAACAATATTATATTATTTATTGCGATTCTGGACAGTCACTATCCTTTAGGTAACGCAGTTATAACAAAAAATTATATTTT
Organism: Chitinophaga sp. G7 BAM 1005; assembly: GCF_057126945.1. Taxonomy (NCBI): domain Bacteria; kingdom Pseudomonadati; phylum Bacteroidota; class Chitinophagia; order Chitinophagales; family Chitinophagaceae; genus Chitinophaga; species Chitinophaga sp. G7 BAM 1005. Next base: position 7,372,491 of record NZ_CP181478.1, read on the forward strand.
GTGATTCAGATTTTTCTATTAGCTTTGTATTGCAAAGTACTTTTTTGTATGACAGACCAACAACATCTGGAGGCAATAACAGACATTAAGCGGATGATGGAACGCAGCAGCCGTTTCATTTCGCTGAGTGGACTAAGCGGTATCTCCGCCGGTATCTGTGGCCTGATCGGGGCATTTATAGCCAATATGTGGCTGAATGAGTATTATTTCAGGTGGAACACCACGGGGACACATAATCATGCAGATTTCATAGTGCTGAAGTACCGGTTAATTGTTTTGGGATTATCTGTATTAGCGGCGGCGTTGGTAGCGGGCACTTTTTTTACCTGGCGCAAGGCGAGAAAAAATAATTTGCCCATCTGGGATTTAACCTCCCGGAAGGTGCTGATCAATATAGCGATTCCTTTGGCAGCAGGTGCTGCTTTTATAGCGGGTTTATTATTTAACCACCTGGAAGGACTGATAGCTCCTACCTGCCTGGTATTTTACGGGTTGGCCATTATCAATGCCAGCAAGTATACTTTGCCGGATGTAAGGTACCTGGGGATCTGTGAAGTTATTCTCGGTATACTTAATCTTTTCTATTTGAACTACGGTCTTTATTTTTGGGCTATAGGTTTCGGTTTACTGCACATCATTTATGGAGCACTGATGTGGTGGAAATATGAACGGAAAGAGACAGTTTAATCAATCGCATGAACCCGATAGGTAACTTAAATAAGATTTTCGAGAGCCGTATACGCCTGGGCGTTATGAGTGTATTGATGGTGAACGAGGAAGTAAATTTCAACGATCTTAAACAGATGTTGGAAGTAACGGATGGTAACCTGGCATCACATCTCAATACACTGGAAGAAAACGGGTATCTCAAAGTGCATAAGGGCTTTATTGGCCGGAAAACCAATACTACCTATGCGATCACTGCGGCTGGCGAAAAAGCTTTCAAAGGCCATATCGCGGCACTTGAGCACATGATCAAATTCACTAAATAAATTTTTTTTGTCTTTTTACTTTGAAATACAAAGTGCTTTCTAAAAATAAAAAATATGGAACCTTCAACAAACGGATCTCCTTCTTTCTTTGACCGCTACGCCTACGCTATTAAAGCGATCATCATTTTTGTATTGATGCTGGTACTGCTGGTGCCGGCCGCCATGATTCAAAACATCATCTGGGAACGCCGCGACCGGCAAAATGAAGCCACCCAGGAAATCAGCAGTCGCTGGGGAGGCGAACAGAATATTACAGGACCTGTGCTGGCCATTCCGTATAAGACAGGAACCAGCGAAGCAACCTATGTGTATCTCCTGCCGGATAGTTTACGGATCAACGGGGAATTATTACCGGAGAAACTGCACCGCGGTATTTTCAATGTAGCTGTATACAACGCCAGGTTGCAGCTGAGTGGCACTTTTAACCGCAATGAGCTGTTGTCGCTCAATATCCCTCCTTCCGCCTTAGATTGGGAACATGCGTCAGTACTTATTGGCATCAGCGATTTACGTGGCATTGGTAACCAGGTGCAAATGATGTGGAATGGCAAATCCTATTTATTTAACCCCGGTTTGGTTAGCAAGGACCTGTTTGACAACGGTATCCAAACGCCGGTATCCGTTACTCCCGGCGACGCCGGCGCCCTGGGCGGTAACTTCTCCCTGGAGCTGGGCATAAAGGGCTCCGGCCGGATCAGCTTCTCTCCTGTTGGTAAAACAACCACGGTGGGCATTAACTCCAGTTGGACCGATCCCGGTTTTGATGAAGCCTTTCCTCCGAAAACCCGCAGGGTGGATGAAAAAGGCTTTGCCGCCACCTGGCAGATCCAGCACCTGAACCGCAACTATCCCCAAAGCTGGGAAGGCAAAAAGTTTAATATCCACTCGGCCGATTTCGGGATTAAGCTGTTTATGCCTGCCGAAAGCTACCAGATGTCTATGCGGGCGGTAAAGTATGCCGTCATGATCATTGGGTTAACTTTTTTTGTCTTTTATTTTATTGAACTGTCACAGCGCCGCGCCCTTCATCCATTGCAATACGCCCTTATCGGGTTAGCCCTTTGTATTTTTTATACCCTGCTCATCTCTATTTCAGAACAAATTAACTTTACGATGGCTTATCTTATTGCCAGTGTACTCACAATAGGTCTGATTATTGCATATACGGCTGCTGCCTTTAAAAGCAGGCGCATTGCAGCCGGCATAGGGGCTACACTTACTGTCCTTTATGGATTCATTTATGTGATTATCAGCGCGGAAGATCAGGCCCTGCTCATGGGAAGCTTAGGACTCTTTATCATCCTCGCCCTGCTCATGTATTTCAGCACCACTATCAAATGGGATAAGTTAGGACAGAAAAACACCAATATCCAGCAATAAAAACAAACATGGGAAACTCTTATATCAGCAAACGGTTAGCCAGCTTCGGATACGCATTTAGTGGTATTGCCGCTTTCCTGCGCAGTGAGCCACACGCGCGTATTCATGCCCTCGCTACCATTGTGGTGGTGGCAGCCGGTTGCTGGTATAAAATAGCAGCATCGGAATGGATTTGGATCATCCTCGCCATTACATTGGTGTGGATTACAGAAATGCTTAATACAGTTATAGAAAAAATAATGGATCATCTTTCGCCGCAGCTGCATCCCAACGTGAAATTCATCAAGGATGTAGCGGCCGGCGCTGTACTGATAGCGGCTATAGCCGCCGTTATTATCGGGGCTGTCATATTTACTCCCTACATTTTAATTTGTCAAAAAGTAACCATATGCAATTGATGAGAACCATCCGTTTATTACAACATCGTATAGGCCGGTCGCGGCACCAATACACCCTGTATACATCTGTACTGTTCAGTATGGCGTTGCTCTTTTTTCGTGTAATGCATACCGGTAGCTACCTGCGGGTATCGCTGATATGGAACCTTTTCCTGGCCTTTATTCCTTTCGCTATCACCGGCTGGATGGAAAAGCACCCGGAACAAATTAAGAACCGGTATAACTGGTACGGCTGCTTTATCGTATGGTTGCTGTTTATTCCCAACGCGCCCTACATCCTCACGGATCTGTTCCACTTGTTTGACGGCGGCGTGCCATTGTGGTTTGATCTGTTTGTGATTTTCTCTTTCGCCTGGAATGGTATGATGTTCGGGTATATGTCTATCCGCAGCATGGAAAAACTGTGGGGCAACCGTCATAGCCGCTGGCCGGCATGGTTATTCACTTTCCCGGTAATGTTCCTTTGCGGTATGGGGGTATATATAGGCAGGTACTTACGTTATAACAGCTGGGATATTGTGAAAGACCCGCTTACCCTGCTGGGTGACATGAGGGATATTTTCCTGCATCCCGTGGAAAACCGGCATGCCTGGGCTTTTACAATATGTATGGGAATATTCCTGAGCTTAATGTACCCGCTGGTGAAAAAGCAACATGCGTAGTATCGCCTTCGGCGATTTTAAATTGTCTTGGAGCAGGATTACGCTGATTATACTGATTTTTTTGATTTGATCATATATTGATTTTTAAAGAAGAAGGGAGATAAAAGCGAATATATCCGCTTATATCTCCCTTCTTCTTTTTTTTAAAATTCCAGAAAATAAAATCAGTAAAATCAGTATAATCAGCGTAATCCTGCTCCAAGACAATTTAAAATCGCCGAAGGCGATCTCTCCGCTTAGAAGTCAACGCCCATACCAAAGTACCAGATCGGGCTGCCTCTGAAAAACGCTACTGCAGGCCAGCCTGCGTCTGCACGGAGGAAGTAGCCGGCAATAGTGGTACGTGCACCAAAACCATAACCACCTACAAACGGCCCGAGGAAACCTTCTTTGATGCGGGTAGTTACACCCTGACCATCGTCGTAAGTGGTGTAATTGGCATCTTTAAAGCTCAGCTTTTTATTCCAGGCGGTACCGATATCAATGAAGGAAGTAACCTGGAAATTGCGCAGGAAGGCAGAGTTGATAGGTTTGTCGATGAAAGTGGCAAACACCGGTAAGCGGAGTTCTGTATTCAACAACATCACATTATTACCATTTCTTGCATTCTGCTTGTAACCACGCAGGTTTTCAGCCAGCGTCTGGAAAGCGTAGTTTTCTGTAAGGTTTACCGGATTCTTTGTATTGATCTGTGGATTCAGCCAGTTGTCCACACCTCCCAGGTAATACAGCAGTTTGCGTGTTCCCCACGACATATCCATTGCAAAGCGCGTAGCCCAGATAAAGTTGCGGTAAATCTTTGTATAGTGGCGGATATCCACGCCCATGTTATAGGTAAACCTGCCCTGTGCTGCGGCGGAAAGACCAGGATTGAATAATTCGTTCAACCCGCCGTTGGTTAGCTGTGCATTGGTTTCTCCATAAATTTTATAACGGGTACCATTCCAGATATTAATAGCCGGGTTGATGGTATTATCGTATACGTATTCCAGGCGCATTAACGCGTAGGTTTCCTTGTAGTCAGGGGCAATCAGCGCTTCTTTGTTCTCCGACTGTATCACCAGTTTATCGGTACGTATGCCAGCTGATAAACGAATACTCCTTACCTGGTCGAAAGGATATCTTATTTCGCCCTGGTAAATGTTCGTGATCATTTTGGTAGAAATAAAAGCGGAGTCCGCACCAGATTGGTCACGGATAACAAATCCACTGCCTTTATCCACTTTACGGTAGTAAGTGAATTTATAGTCAAAACGTTTCTTCAGGTAACTCGCCGTAAAGAAATACTCCGATCCCTGCAGGGAAGAAGGAATACGGAAGCCGCCGTTAAATTTCAGATCTTCAAATAAATCGCTTACCCCAATGCGGATTAACCCGTTCACCGGGTCGGTGAGGCGGATAGGGCCGCTCGGGGGACCGGTAAATGGCTGGTACTTATTTACCAGGATGGAGTTATCCAGTTGCAGGATCAGGTAATCGGAGGCGAATTTGAATTTATACGGGAACAGTTTCGACTTTTTAAGGGTCGATTCCTCGTCTCTCCTTTTTTCAAACAGCGACGGTTCATTTGCTGTAACGGCATTGTTGCTGGTATCAGCCGGTTCATTACCAAACTCGTTCTGGAAGAAATTAGGATGTGTAGAAGTATCTTTTGACGGCGCCAGATAGGTAGGCAAGCCTAAACGTAAACTGTCGGCATGCATCTGCGCTTTCCTGAAATTGGTGTTTTTTGCCGTTATATTCCTTTTCTTCAATACCACGGTATCTACCTTCAGCTTCATCAGGCGTTTGATATCTGCATACTGCACCACTTCCGATACTTCTCCTTTTTCCCCGGTAATCCTTGATTCCTGGATGCCGTAAGGATAGTTGGAAATAGGGAAAGTATAGGTAGAATCTTTGGTGATAGTGATCGCTTCTACTGAATCCGGGGCAGTGGAGCCATAGGCCGCCATCGCTGAATCCAGTTCTTCCTGGTCGGGGTTATGAAGGATTTCAGAGCCTACATAGAAGAGGGAATCCACGCCATCTGCCTGCGACTTGAAGAACCCGGCATAACGGTTACGGATACCATTTGCATCAGACACAAAGGTAAAGTGGGTGGTATTGTACTGCATGGGCAGTTTGGCGTTTCCGTACTGCAGGTCGGTCAGCTGGGTGATCTGCTTTTCAGAGCTCCGGTTCCAGTTATCCACCATAAAGATGTTGAACGGATGGTTCAGCAGGGAGGTATCGCTTCCTCTTCCTTTGGGGCCGGGCCTGTTGGAAGAGTAAAGAATACCGCTTTTGCCGGGGAAGGCGGCAAAAGAAGGGTCCAGGTCATCATACACGTCGTTGGTAATCTGGTCTGTTTTAGAGTTGCTGATGTTATAGGTAAAGATGTCGGTATGCCCGTTTTTCACAGCAGACAGTAACAGGGTGTTTTCCTGTACCGGCATGTATTTAAAGTCGATGATCCGGTCAAACTGGTTCAGTTCCTGGCGTATAGTCGTCCGGGTGATGAGGTCATAGATCATCAGCTTTGTTTTGCCTTCGTGTTCGTATACAACGGCCAGGCGGTTGCCTTTGGTGTTCCATGCCATCTGCGGATAGTTTGGATCTACCTGGTTGGCCAGCTGCATTACGCCGCTATGCAGCAATACTTTGGGCTTATTCCAGCCGAGCTGGATCTGTACGCGGTATACTCCTTTTTTGAACTCAACTACTGCGTAGGAATTATTTTTAGGATTCGGGTTAAAGCGGTAGTAATCGGCTTTGGGCGTAATTTCCTGGGCTACGATAGTACGGCCTTTGGCAGAAGTCTTTCTTCTGCGGTTATCTTCCTGGAATCTTTTCTGATAAAATACGAAGAAGTCTTTGGTGGCTTTCTTGGGTGTTTGGTTAAGAACCTGCTCAAAGCCTTTTTTCAGTCCGCGGTTAATACGGGTGATGTACATGAGGTAAGGCACGGCATCTTTGCCGTACTTGCTTTCCACATAGTACCAGAACGCCTGACCTGCCAGGAAGGTGTGGTCATAAGCGAGGGCGTTGAAGTTGCTGTACTTGCCGGACATGATGATGAGCTTTAGTTCTTCATCCTGTTTGGCGGTCCAGTTTTCGGCGGCATAGCCAATAAAGCCGTCGGTGAACCATTTCGGGAAGTCGATCAGGGCGGCATTACCGGCAAATTCGCCGATATCTTCCCCAAACAGCAGTGTTTCCAGCATGATGCGGGCAATCCCCTGCCGGATCTGGCGGCGGAGGTTTTCATGGTTACCGTCGAAATAAACGATCATTTTGTTGCCCACCAGTTTGGTCACCCCTCCTGTATTCTGCCAATCCACGCCAATACCAATATTGGACTGCTTCATTTCCCCGAAAGAGTTGTAAACCACAATATTAATACGCTGTCTGGGGTTGGATTCCATGAACTGTTCCAGCTGGGGTAATTCCTTTTCGGCTACCTGGGCGGCATACTTACCAAGTTCCAGCCCGTTCTGGGCGAAATAGGTGTTGAAGTGCCGGCTTTGATAGTATCTCCATTTGAAGTTCTTGAACTGCACACGATTTTGTCCGAATTCTACTGTATTGGTCTGGGCCTGGGATACTATCGTTCCAAGTAATAGGGTACCGTGGAATAATAACCTGGTAATAAATCTGTTCATACAGAAAGTATTGATAATATTGTGATCTGTTTTAAAATTAGCCTAAAAAAATCGGGTTACAATGATTGAAATACAACAATTCACTTTTGGTCCACTACAAGAAAACACTTTCCTGCTTATTAACGGAAAAAAGGAATGTATAATTATAGACCCAGGGTGTTATTTTCAGGACGAAAGAAAAGAATTATTACAATATATACAAACGCAGGGGTTAAATGTTATAAGATTATTGAATACGCACTGCCACTTTGATCATATATTTGGTAATAAGCTCGTATCAGATACGTATAAAGTACGCCCGGAGTTTCATGAACTGGAACAGCCGGTACTGGACAATTCCCAGCGGGCAGCAGGGATGTATAACATTCCGTTCGACCCTTCCCCCGAGGCAGGCCGTTACCTGGTAGCAGGGGAAAAGATCCTTTTTGGCGCCGATGAACTAACGGTGTTGTTTACCCCTGGCCATTCTCCGGGAAGTGTAGCCTTCTATTGCCCGGGTCAGCATTTCGTGATCGGCGGCGACGTGCTGTTTTACCAGAGCATTGGCCGTACCGATCTCCCGGGAGGTAATCATGCCACTTTGCTGAAAAGTATCCGTGAACAAATGTTTGTATTGCCGGACGAGGTAAGGGTATTCCCGGGCCACGGACCAGCCACCACTATCGGTTTTGAAAAGAAACACAATCCTTTCCTGGTGGATTAGCTTACACTTTAATAAACTTCCCGATCACCGGTAAACGGGCAAACTCCTTCTTCTCCATACGGAAAATGAACCAGGCATAGGCCGCAAAGAAAGCCGTTGCCACTGCGAGAGGAAGGGGTTTGAGGGCATAAATATCTTTCGGCGACAGCACCGTTGTGTTGAGCCAGCTGAATATATAGTAAATGCCGGTAGCCAGTCCCATGTAGGTAATTAATTTAGGAAGATGGTAAGGGATGGGGTAATACTTCTGCCCCCATACATAGCAGATAACCATCTGTACAAAATAACACACCATAGTGGCCAGTGCCGCGCCATAGTAGCCCATCACGGGTATCCACCAGTAATTGAGCAGGAAGGCCAGCACAGCTGTGATGATGGTGATCACCGCGCCTGTTTTGGTGCGGTCGGTGAGCTTAAACCAGATGGTGAGATTGTAATAAATGCCCAGGAACATGTTGGCCAGCAGCAACACCGGCACAATACGCATCCCCTGGTAGTAGAAAGGCACGCGCAGGAAGGCTTTCCAGATATTCAGGTAAAGACTTACAAACAGGAACATGAAGCAAAGCATGATCACAAACAGCTTCATGATCCGGGCATACATTTTCCTCGGATCACCACTTTCCGCCTGTTTAAAGAAAAAGGGTTCCGCCCCTAACCGGAATGCCTGTATGAACATAGTAATCAGGATGGCCAGTTTATAGTTGGCGCTGTACAGGGCAATTACTTCTTTTTTGGCCTCCATGTTATCACCCGGAAGGAACTGGGGTAAAAACCAGGCCCTGTCGAACGTTTCATTGACCATACCGGCCATTCCCACTACGATCAGCGGAAGGGCGTAGTGCATCATTTGTTTCCATAAACCGGCATCAAACTTCCACTCTATTTTGCGGATCTGGGGGAAAAACAGCACCAGGGTAATGGCGCTGCCCAGCATATTGCTCAGGTAAATATACCCGGTCTGATCGGTGCCGCTTTGGAGGTCCGGCAGCCAGTGATGCCCGGCGGCATATAGTTTCGGGCAAATGACCAGGAAGAAAATATTGAAAAAGATGGTAGTAACTATTCCGGCTATACGAATCGCAGCATATTTCATGGGCCGTCCTTCCAGCCGCAGCTGTGCGAAAGGAATGGCTGTGAGCGCATCAAACGCCATCAGCAGCACTACATAGGTGTAGTAGGTGGGATGGCCATTCAGTCCCGCCAGCTCACCGGCATACGAGTTAATGACCGGCGATCGCAGCAATAGCAGTAAAATGGTAATGCTGACAGTAGAAAGCAGGAGGGAAATAGTGGAAGTGCCCAGTACATGCGCTTTGTTCTCCTTTTTGGCGAAACGGAAAAAGGCCGTTTCCATGCCGTAAGTCAGCACAATATTGGCAAACGGTATATAGGCGTATACGTTGGACATCTCCCCGAATGATGCGCGGGTTAAGATGGTCAGATAAAAAGGAGTAAGGAAATAATTGAGCAGTTTGCTCACTATGTTACTCAATCCGTAAAATACCGTTTGGCCTGCCAGGTTCTTAATACTCAATTCCCAAATATTTTGACACAAATTACGAATTACGGATTACGAATCTCGGATTTGTGAGGATTGGCCGGTGGCTTGCGTTTATTCAAATCCTCCTCTCCGTTGCTGCTTTTTATCGGAATGCCTCTTTTTCGACTGGATGCGTTTTTCCCTGGCAGCTTTGGATGGCCGCGTAGGTACGCGCTTTTTGCGTGGTATCAGCGCTTTGCTGATCAGGTCATTCATTTTGGAAATCACTTCCTGTTTGTTGCCCAGCTGGGTGCGCTCGGTCTGGGACTTTACCTGGAGCAGGCCATCTGCGTTGATGCGGTTCAACAACTTCTCCATCAGCACCGTTTTTTGTTCCTGGGTTAACAGGGCAGAAGCCATGATATCGAAATAGCCTTCCACCATCGTTTCCACCTTATTCACGTTCTGTCCGCCGCTGCCACCGCTGCGGGCCGTGCGGAACGTGATTTCGGGGGTCACATTGATATTCATCTTGATTTAATTTATAATATAAAAAATGCCTTAGGAAGTGCAATTTATTACAAATTACGGCGAATACGTGCTGTTTTTACCGGGGGCAGCGGTTTCCTCCGGTTTAATATTTAGTGCAGCGGCATCGTTTTATAACAGCATTTATAAAGTATGAGGGATCAGGAAAACACCGGCGGAATCCCGGGACACTGCAACAGGATTGTCGTTTAACTGCAAACTGGATAGCTCTGTACCACAGCAGCCAACTGATCTTGACAGGAAAGTCAATTTATCCAGGGTCACCTTAGCCGGCCTGCCCACCCGCAAAGTTTGAGGTCCTCCTATCACATAAAAATATAACACGGCTGTATTACTGGGTGTGTCTATTACCTGTTTAACTTTTAGGGTGGTATCCTGCATCAGAATTTTGATACTATCCACGGGGATGCGGGCATAGGGACCATAAACAAGATCGCGACCAGTTCCTGCTTCTACCAGTTTGAATTTGCAGGCAGGGGCCATATAGTCGCACACGATGCCCTCACAGGGATTTTTCTCTGAAGACGTGGTACAGGCTGCGAATAAAAGTATGCTGATAAACAAGTAACCGATACGGGTCATAGAACATTGATTTTGGTGATCGTTAAACGTAAGTAGTGTGTGATATGTTACAGATACAAACGATTTGCCTTAATTTTCCGGCGTTAAATAAAAATCCATGAGAGCAGTTATACAACGCGTCAGTTCCGCGTCCGTTACAGTAGATGGGGCCGTAACCGGTGAAATCCAAACCGGCCTGCTGGTACTGCTGGGTATTGAAAACATTGATACGGAAGAAGATATCCAGTGGCTGAGTGCTAAAATAGTGAACCTCCGGATCTTTAACGACGATGAAGGAGTAATGAATGTATCCGTGAAAGATGTTCATGGCGATATTTTGCTCGTCAGCCAGTTTACCCTGCACGCCTCCACCAAAAAAGGAAACCGCCCTTCGTATATCCGTGCCGGTAAGCCGGACGTAGCCATCCCGTTGTATGAAAAAATGATCGTGCAACTGGAACAGGACATGGGGACCACCATTCAACGGGGAATTTTCGGTGCTGATATGAAAGTAGCGTTGTTAAATGATGGTCCTGTTACTATCATCATAGATTCGCACAACCGGGAATAAGGTCAATCCATTATCTTTAATAAATAAAAACTAATCCATGACCATTCAGGAAGCCCAGCAAAAAATTGATAACTGGATCAATACCACTGGTGTACGCTATTTCAGTGAGCTTACCAACATGGCTATCCTCACGGAAGAAGTGGGGGAAGTGGCCCGTATCATGGCCCGTAAGTACGGCGATCAGTCGTCGAAGGAAAGCGATAATAAAAAGCTGCTGGCAGATGAACTGGCCGATGTGATGTGGGTACTGCTTTGTATTGCCAATCAAACCGGTATTGATATGACGGTAGCCCTGGAAAAGAATTTTGAGAAGAAGAATATCCGCGACGCACAACGGCATCATAACAACCCTAAATTAAAATCATAATACAGCCTGCATACTTTTTGTTTACTGTTACTAAAATGCTGCTATGAAAAAACCGAGCAAGCTTAAAATCATCTGGCAGGTACTGAAGCAGTCCGGTATTGATTTTATAGATGATAAAGTAATGAAGCTCAGTGCCGCACTGGCCTATTATACCATCTTTTCCGTGGCTCCCATGCTGATCATTATTATTTATTTATGCGACCTGTTCCTGGGGAGAGACGCCATTGAGGGAAATATTTACGGCCAGATCCGGGGATTGGTGGGCAATGATGCGGCAATGCAGATACAGGCCATGATTAAAAATGCTTCCCTCTCCGGCGATATGAGCTGGGCCACTATGGTAGGGTTCATTACGCTGATCATTGGCGCCACCGGGGTGTTCGCGGAAATCCAGGACTCTATTAACTTCATCTGGCGGCTGAAATCAAAGCCTAAAAAAAACGGCCTGTTGCGGATGATATTGAACAGGTTGTTGTCTTTTTCACTGGTGGTAAGCCTCGGGTTCATTTTGCTGGTATCGCTGGCCATCAACGGTTTGGTGGAATTATTCTCCGCCCTTGTAGTGAACCTGCTTCCGGGTAAAATTACATCAGGTATCCTTTTCTCACTGGCCGATTTTGTGGTACCGTTTGTGGTGATCGCCACATTGTTTGCCATCATCTTCAAAGTGCTGCCCGATGCCCGGATCAAGTGGAAAGATGTACGGGTGGGCGCCATTGCTACCGCCATCCTTTTTATGATCGGCAAGTTTGCGATCGGTTACTATCTCGGCGCCAGCAGGGTGAGTTCTACTTATGGCGCCGCCGGATCTATTGTGATTATCCTGTTATGGGTATACTATTCCGCAGCCATCCTGTATTTTGGGGCCGTATTTACCCGCAATTATGTCCAATATTTCGGCGCACAGATTTACCCCAATGATTACGCGGTTTGGATCAAACAAATTGAAATTCCTCACGAGCCGGAGCCAGTTCAGGAGGGGTAATCATCAGTTTATAAATTATTTAATAATCGCATACGTATTTTCAAAATAGCCCTTTATCTTTGCGCCACTATGTCTACAGATCAGAATAAATTCCAGGCGATCATATCGCATTGTAAAGAATATGGTTTTGTTTTTCAGTCCAGCGAAATTTACGATGGGCTCAGCGCCGTATACGATTACGGTCAGTATGGTTCAGAACTGAAGAAAAACATTAAGGATTATTGGTGGAAAAGCATGACCCAGTTGCACGAGGATATCGTGGGGATCGATGCCGCCATCTTTATGCATCCTACTACCTGGAAGGCGTCCGGACACGTGGATAATTTCAGCGATCCGATGATCGATAACAAGGATAGCAATAAACGCTACCGGGTAGATCACCTGATTGAAGGTTATGCAGAAACACTTTCAGAGGAAGCCGGCAATGCCCTTCTGGCACAAATGGATGAATTGCTGAAAGAAAACGATTTCGCAGGCCTTAAAACACTGATAGAAAGCAACAAAATAAAATGCACGGTAAGCGGTACTTCCAACTGGACCGATGTACGTCAGTTTAACCTGATGTTCTCCACCCAGCTTGGTAGCGTAACAGACGAAGCCAGTGAAATATACCTGCGCCCGGAAACGGCCCAGGGTATCTTTGTAAACTTCCTGAACGTACAGAAAACCGGCAGAATGAAAGTGCCGTTTGGTATTGCGCAAATTGGTAAAGCCTTCAGAAATGAAATTGTTGCCCGCCAGTTTATTTTCCGTATGCGTGAATTTGAGCAGATGGAAATGCAGTTCTTTGTACGCCCCGGCACTCAGCAGGAATGGTATGAGAAATGGAAAGAAGAACGTATGCAGTGGCACCTGAGCCTCGGCATCGATCCTGCAAAATATCACTTCAAAGATCACATCAAATTAGCGCACTACGCAGATGCCGCCGTGGATATTGAGTACGAATTCCCATTCGGCTTCAAAGAAGTGGAAGGTATCCACTCCCGTACCGATTTTGATCTGAAACAACACCAGGAATACAGCAAGAAGAAAATTCAGTACTTCGATACAGAAATCAATCAGAACTATGTTCCTTATGTGATAGAAACCTCTATCGGTTTGGATCGTATGTTCCTGCTCACTATCTGTAATGCTTACGCAGAAGAGGATCTGAGCACACCGGAGAAAGCAGATAGCCGCGTGGTACTTCGCCTGCCTGCTAAACTGGCGCCTGTGAAACTGGCCATCTTCCCATTAACGAAAAAAGATGGTTTACCGGAACTGGCAAGAGAACTGATGAATGATTGCAAACAGGCATTCTATTGCTTCTATGAAGAAAAAGATGCGATAGGTAAACGTTACCGCCGCCAGGATGCCATTGGTACGCCTTTCTGCGTAACCATCGATCATCAGACGAAAGAAGATGGTACGGTTACCATCCGTTACCGCGACAGCATGGAGCAGGAACGCATTCCGCTGAGTGAAGTGAAAGCACTGGTATTAAGCAGGATTCTTTAATAACATATCAGGGCTGCAGCCGTTATATTTTGTATAACTGCTGTAGTCCTTTTTATTTGTAGTACCCTGTCCCTGGGATGTAAAAGACAGGATTACCCGTACAACTCCTGGTGAATATCATGCCGGTCGTACCCCATTGCCTGGATCCGTTGCTTTGCCTCGTCGATCATGGCTTTCCAGCCGCAAAGAAAGAAATTGGCAGGGCGCCTTTCCTGTAGCAGTTCTTCATAAACATTGTGCACATAACCTTTTCTGCCGTTCCAGTTTTCGTCACGTGATAAAGTGGGAATATAGTTGAAATTGGGCAGCGTAGTGGCTAATTGTTCCATTTCAGCTGCATAGAGCAGGTCGTGCTGATAACGGACGCCGAAAATAAGATGAATAGGCGCATGCGGCACTCCATGTAACTGAATGTAATGTGCCATAGACCGGAACGGCGCAATCCCTGTGCCGGTACAGATAAGAAACAGCTCCCTGTTCAGCGGTTCCGGCAGTACGAAAACTCCCTGTGGCCCTCTCATCAGGAGTTCACTTCCTACTTTTATTTCATTGAACAGGTAAGTACTCCCTAATCCTCCTTCCAGCAAAACAATTACCAGCTCAATTATATTGGTGCCGTCCGGATGGGAGGCAATGGAATAACTACGCCAGCGTTTGTTTTTTTTCTCGTGGATCGGAAGGTCCAGGGTTACAAACTGACCCGGTTTGAAATCAAACCGTTCCATGTCCGGTACCTCTATCCAAAAACGGCGCGTATTGTGGGTTTCATCCACCAACTTAGTTACGATTCCGGTATGCCATAGGTCCAGCATGGAAGTTGAGTTTGGTCTTATTGAATATAGTGAAAATTTGGCATTCTGCTATTGGGATATTTTCGTATTTATTTTTTTGTTATGGAGAAGCAGCGTTATCTTCTCTAAATATCTTCTCTAATCAAATTTCAAAATCGGTAAATCTTCGTACCTTTGCATTCTTCATGAATTTACAGGCTGTATTACAACTATTTCAACGTGATGCGCGCCTGCAGTTGCTGGTGAAGGGGATACAATCACCCGCCCCACAATACTTTCAGCTCTCCTCCATTAGTGGAAGCGCAATAAACTTTGTGGCAGTCAGCACCTGGGCGCATGCAGATGCAAACCATCTCTTTATCTTAAACGATCGAGAGGAGGCAGCCTATTTCCATAACGACCTGGAGCAACTTAGCCAGGCACTGGATATTTTCTATTTCCCAGACTCTTTTAAGAAAGCAGGTCAGTTTCATGAAATCAACGGCAGCCATAGTATGCTCCGTACTGAGGCACTCATGAAATTATCCGGAGATACGGTGAGGAAGAAGATCCTGGTCACCTACCCGGAAGCACTCTGGGAGAAAGTAGCTGGTAACCAGGCTTTCAGCGCCAACATGGTACAACTGAAAGTAGGCGATGTACTGAAAGTAGATCCGCTGCTGGAACAACTCATCGGCTGGGGTTTTCATGCCACCGATTTTGTGTATGAACCCGGTCAGTATGCCGTAAGGGGCGGTATCCTGGATATCTATTCCTTTGGCAACGAAAAGCCTTACCGTATTGAATTATTTGGAGAAGATATAGATTCTATCCGCCTGTTTGATCCGGAATCACAGCTCAGTGAACGCAAACTCACACAGGTAACACTGATCGCCAACATGGACACCCATGCGGCAGACCACAGCAAAACACCACTCACCGAATTTCTGCCCGCCAATACCGTCGTATGGATGAAGGATCCTTCCTATATAAAAGGCGTGATAGAACAATTGGAACAACGGCTGGATGATTTCCTGCTCACCGGCCAGAAAGTAAAAGTAGATGAAGATGAAGAAATGGTGCTGAAGGAAGAAGATTTTGTGAAAGCCGCTCCACTGCTGGAACAACTGCTGCAAAAGCCGACGATTGTTTTTGGTAACAAAGACTGGCTGACAGACAACGGTTACCAGCCACAGCTCATCGCCTTCGATACACAGGAGCAACCCGTGTTTAACCGGCAGTTTGATCTGCTGATCAAAGATCTCGGTAAACATAACAGCAATAAATACTCCCTCTTTATATTCTCAGACAACCCGCGTCAGCTGGAACGTTTGCGCAGTATATTCGAGGACCTCAAAGCAGATTTTGTATTCTTCCCTATCCCTGTTGCTATCAGCAGCGGTTTTATTGATCATTCGCTGAAACTGGCGTGTTATACCGATCACCAGATCTTCCAGCGCTTCCACAAGTACAAGGTAAAACAAGCCTACAACAAGAATAAGGCAATTACCATGAAAACCTTGCGGGAGCTGCAATCGGGCGATTTTGTAACACACATTGATCATGGTGTGGGAATGTACAGCGGTTTGCAGAAAATTGAAGTAGGTGGTAAAATGCAGGAAGCCATCCGCATTATTTACAAAAACAACGACCTGTTGTATGTAAATATCAACTCCCTGCATAAAATCAGTAAATACACCGGCAAAGAAGGCGTGGAACCTAAAGTGAATAAACTGGGCAGCGACGCCTGGGATAAGCTGAAGGAAAAAGCCAAAACGCAGGTAAAAGATATTGCCAAAGATCTGATCCAGCTGTATGCCGTACGTAAAGCCCAGCAAGGCTTTGCACATACGCCGGATACCTATCTGCAAACGGAACTGGAAGCCTCTTTCATCTATGAAGATACGCCGGATCAGAGCAAGGCCACCGCGGATGTAAAACGTGATATGGAATCGCCGGCGCCAATGGACAGGCTGGTGTGCGGAGATGTTGGCTTCGGTAAAACAGAAGTAGCCATCCGTGCAGCGTTTAAATCTATTGTTGATGGTAAACAGGCCGCCGTACTGGTGCCTACTACCATCCTCGCTTTCCAGCACTATAAAACATTTGCTGACCGCCTGAAAGACTTTCCCTGCACTGTTGATTACCTCAACAGGTTTAAATCTTCCAAAGAAAAAAAGGAAACGCTTAAACGCCTCGAAGAAGGAAAGATCGATATCATTATCGGTACGCATGCCTTACTGGGCAAGGAAGTGAAGTTTAAGGACCTCGGCGTGCTGGTGGTAGATGAAGAACAAAAATTCGGTGTTTCTGCCAAAGAAAAACTGAAACAGATAAAACATAACGTAGATACCCTCACACTAACGGCAACGCCTATACCGCGTACGCTCCAGTTCTCACTGATGGGCGCCCGCGACCTCTCCGTAATCAATACGCCGCCGCCAAACCGCCAGGCCATTGAAACGGAAGTACAGGTGTTTAACCAGGACCTGATCCGCGAAGCCATTTATTATGAAGCCGAAAGAGGCGGACAGGTTTACTTTATCCACAACAGGGTAAAGGGCCTGAAAGAAATGGCCGGCCTCATCCAGGGACTTTGCCCCGACCTGTCCATCGCTACTGCACACGGGCAACTGGAAGGGCATCAGCTGGAAGAAGTGATCCTCGATTTTATTGACCGCAAGTACGATGTGCTGGTGTGTACCAACATCGTGGAAAGTGGCGTGGATATTCCAAACGCCAATACCATCATCATTAATAACGCCCATCATTTCGGGTTGAGTGATCTGCATCAGCTACGTGGTCGTGTGGGTCGCAGTAATAAAAAGGCTTTCTGTTACCTGTTGGCGCCGCCTATGAGCACACTGCCTTCCGATAGCCGGAAACGCCTGCAAACACTGGAACAACACAGTGAACTGGGCAGCGGTTTCCAGATCGCCATGCGCGACCTCGATATCCGTGGCGCCGGTAACCTGCTGGGTGGTGAACAGAGCGGCTTCATGGCCGAAATAGGCTTTGATATGTACCAGAAAATCCTGGACGAAGCCATCCGGGAACTGAAACAAAATGAATTCCGCGACCTGTTTAAAGATCAGCTGGAAGAGAAGAAAGATTTCGTGAGCGACTGTACCATTGATACAGACCTGGAAATACTGATCCCCGATACTTATATTGAAAGCATCCAGGAAAGACTGAACCTTTACCAGGAGTTGGATAATATCACGGAAGAAGGCAAATTACAGGCTTTCGCCAATGATATGATAGACCGCTTCGGCCCCATGCCGGAGCCGGTGAAAGACCTGCTCACAGCTATCCGCTGCCGTTGGATGGCCATACAGCTCGGCTTCGAAAAAATGATGCTGAAAGAAGAAAACCTGCGTTGCTACTTTATCAATAATCCGGATTCTCCTTACTTCGAATCCCCTACGTTCAATCATATATTAACGTATATACAAACCCGTACCAACAACGCCAAACTAAAACAGGTTGGCAAAAACTTTATGCTGGTGGCTTCCCGTATCCGTCATATGAACGACCTGTACGACTTCCTGAAAGCTATGACCGATAGCCGGAAATAATTCTTCCCCTGTAACATAATTCCTTTGTAATCGTTTCATAACTAATATGAAATGTATAATCCTATTTCTGTAACTATTGCATTAACAAAATTTTATAAATCCCCTTTTGTGGAAACACTTTTTAACCCCGCATCATGAGGGTGTAAATAACAACAAACACTAAATTTTTTAACAATAGAAAAACATCGACACATGAAAAAGGTAATGTTATTAGCAGCAGGATTATTTTTTGCACTGAGCACTTTTGCACAGCAAACAGATAAGCAGCCTCCGGTAAAAAAGATTGAAGTAAACGGATCCGCAGAAATGGAAATCACACCGGATGAAATTTATTTCAACATCTCTTTAAGAGAATATCTTAAAGGAAAAAACAAAGTAGAAATCAGCACACTTGAAAAACAACTGCAGAAAGCCGTATCTGATGCAGGAATTCCGAAAGCCGATTTCACCATTGAAAATGTATATGGTAACAACTTTGAGATTTTAAGAAAGAAGAAAGATCCGCAGGAATTTATGGCGCGTAAACAATACCGTCTTAAATTAAGCAAGCTGGATAAAATCAATGAAATCCTCGGCGCAGTAGATGCAGAAGGTATTGAAAATGCCAGGATAGCCTCCTACTCTTCCAGCAAAATGGAAGCTTACCGCAAGGAAGTAAAAATTAAAGCATTACAGGCCGCGAAAGAAAAAGCAGAGTATATGCTTTCCGCTATTGGTAATAAAACAGATGATGTGATCGAAATTCAGGAAATGAATACAGATAATTATTCTGATGTTCGTCCCGTAATGGCTAACTACATGGCTAAATCAGCAGATAGTGCGGAAGCAGCTGCTGATATTGATTTCAAAACCATTAAGATCCGTGCAGAAGTAAAAGCAGTATTTGCTATTAAATAATTACACTGGAGATGTAATACCAAAAAAAGAGGTTGTTCCATACGGAGCAACCTCTTTTACGTTTTATTAAGACAAGCTGAATTAGAAGCTATATCTCAGGCCCAGCTGCATCTGGTGACGGGATGCAAAGAAATCTTTCGAATATGGAGTGCCTGGTGTGCTGAAAGTATAAGTAGGATAATTGTTAACCACTTTACCGGTAGGATTCAAACCAACGCTCGCCATTGAGTTAAAAGTGTTGGGCGTGAAGTACTGAATGCCCCAGTCTTTGTTCAGCAGGTTAGTAACGTTCACGATATCGTAAGTTAACGTGATGGTGTGTACCTTTTTACCGGCTTTAAAGTTGTAGTCCTGCGCGAAGCGGAAATCGGCCTGTGTGTTCCACGGGGTGCGGCCGCCGTTACGTTCAGTGAACTGACCTTTACGGCCACTCAGGTAGCTATTGCTGTTAACATAGCTCATGAAATCATTTGCCTGTTGAGCAGCTGTTGGTCCGCCTGCTTTATCGGTAAAGAAGTTGGTTGCTTCAGCCACATCTTTCGGGATGTAGGTGAGACTCACCTGCTGCGGTGTACCATTGATGGTAGCATTCACTAAACCATAAGAGAACGGTGTGCCGGAAGAGGTATTGAAGAAGGCCGAGAAGTTAGATACCCATTTACCTTTGGTGCCCCAATCCTGTTTGTAAGCAACGGTAGCAACAATACGGTTACGGATGTCGAAGTTAGAGTAAGCCAGGCCCGGGTTGTTAGGATTCAGCGCCTGGTTCAGCTGCCAGTTTGATTCCATTGAGTTGCGGATACCATTGGTGATATCTTTTGCCTGTCCGTAAGTATAAGCCACCATGAAGTTCAGGCCAAATGGGAATGTTTTGGATACCTGGCCGGTGATGCTGTAACGGTAACCTTTATCAGTATTGGATAACAGGTAAGCGTTAGTATATAAAGGATTGATTTTAGAACCGGTGTAGATAGGCTGTTGCTTGTTTACATCGTATGCAAAGTAAGTTGGATTATCCGCCAGGTTTACCTGCTGGAACATCAGATCCTTGATTACTTTGGTATAAATACCTTCAATGGAAAACTTCCACTGGTCCTGGGTGGTATAATCTAATGCGAGGCTGCTTCTCCATACCTGCGGCATCTTGAAGTTATTGTCAATCATATCCACCTGTGTAGCGCCGGCTGCATTGTTAACGTCTACGCCATTCTGAGATGCAAAGTCTGCGATACCGTTAGGTGATGGTTTTGCAGCAGGAAGCGGCGTGTTAACAAATGGTTTGCTGCTTTTCTGATCGTAAGCGCCATAAGTAACACCATTGTTATAGTAAGCATAACCAACCCATGCGAAAGGAATACGACCGGTGAATAAACCGGATCCGCCGCGCAGTACCAGGCTGTTATCGCCTTTGATATCATAGTTGAATCCTAAGCGCGGAGAGATCTGCACATTATTCAGGAAGTCGTTTTTGATATCCTTTGGTTTGGTATAATTGTAAGTGGCGCCGTAGTTAGGATCTTCCGGTGATTTGATGGTTTTATCACTCAAAGGCTGCTTGTTGGGAATACCTGTGTAGTCCAAACGAATACCTGGGGTAATCCTGAAACGATCAGTCAGCTGGATTTCATCCTGTCCGTAAACGCTCAGCAGGTTTGCTTTGAACTGAGCAGGGGGATTAGCCATGATGTAATCACGGGAGTTGTTGGTGTAGTTATAGTTACCACGTACACGGGCAGGGTTGTTAGCCAGGAAGTCTTCAATGCTGTTGTAATCCAGACGGCCATTCCAGGAGTTTACAAAACCATAGGTGATGTTGTAAAACTCATTGTGTGTACCGAGGGTAATGGTGTGATTTCCTTTGAACAGGGTTACGTTATCAGTTATTTCAAATGTTTTTTGTTTCATGTTGAAGATACTGGCTTCACGGTCGGTGCCCAGGAAGATAGTAGAACCTGGTGTTCTTCCTTTAATCTGGATCTGTGGTGTAGCCGGGTCAGACAGTGGATCCCTGTAATCGTGTACGTTGGAGTAACCGAGGATCAGGCTGTTGGAGAAACCGCTGTTAAAGTTACTTTTCAGTTCGGCCACCGTAGAGGTCTGGTTATTTACCTGTTTGAAGTCGATTCCCTTGAAACGGAAGTTTTGCTGATCGCGTTCGAGGTTGGTAGCTTCGGAAGTGATGGTATTGTTACGAACAGACAACTGGTGTTTTCCATTGATGTGCCAGTCGATCCTGTTGAAGAATTTATTGGAGTTGGAATAGATGCTGGTGTTACCTGCGGTACCCGGATCTACGCCGTATGTTTTCATCAATGCAGTGATATCGGCAGCGTCTTTTTCTGTTAAGATGCCACCGCCATCAGCAGAACCTGCACCGAGGATTACTGGGTCCACGCGGCGGGTAATTTCTTCGTTGGTGAAGAAGAATAATTTGTTTTTGATGATAGGGAAGCCGATACGAACACCGGTTTGGTATTCATGAAAATCGCTTGGTAATTTAGAACCGTCGCCGGCGTTGTTTTTACCAACCATAGAAGCGTTGCGGCCAAATCCGTAGATGGAACCGTGTACTTCGTTGGTACCGCTGCGGGTTACTGCGTTTACGCTACCACCGAGGAAGTTACCTACTTTCACATCGAAGGGAGCCAGTAACACCTGTATATCCTGGATGGCATCTACAGATACCGGGTTGGTACGGGTGCTGCTGCCTGGCTGGCCGCTGGTATTGCTCTGTCCACCCAGTGAAGGGCTGAAGCCAATGGCGTCGTTGTTGATAGCGCCATCTACAGTTACGTTGTTGTAACGGTAGTTGGTACCCAGGAAAGAGTTGTTATTGCTTTGCGGCGTTACTTTGGTAAGGTCCTGCAGGCTGCGGCTCAGTGTAGGGAGCGCTTTAATCTGCTCCTGTCCTACCCTGGTACCGGATTTACCTGCACCGGCATTACCTGTTACCACTACTTCACTCAGTGCGGTTGATTCTTCCTGTAATTTAAAGTTGAAACTGGTGGTTCCCAGTCCGAGGTTAACATCTGATTTTACTTCTTTCTTATATCCAATGAATGAAACAGTGATCGTGTAAGGACCGCCTGGATTCAGGTTAGGCAGATTATAACGACCATCAGTGTTTGTTTGTACGCCGGATTTGGCGCCGGTGCTGTTATTTACTATTACTACTGTAACGCCGGGAATGGCCTGGCCACCCGGATCGGATACTTTACCCGATATTACGGAAGTGGTCACCTGTGCGTTCGCGCTGTAACATAGAATTACAATGAAGCTAGCTAATAGCGTAAAGAATGATTTCATAAACTGTTTTGTAAGTATTTCCAGGTGCAAAGGAAACAGTCTGATGCAACCAGAATGTTAACAGATTATTACGGAATTGTTAAGAAGTGCCTAAAATATACTAAGAATGGGCCATTTCAGGCTATTGGGTGTTTAAATACTATCAGAAATGAGGCCCCTGTTTAACTTTAGGGTTAACAGTGCGCTAAAATGAGATAGGAATTAATTGTTAACTCAGGGTAAACAACAAACAAAATAATATAACCTTAACGTACGTACGAATTAAAAAGCCCCGCCTTTAAAGGAGGGGCAGGTGAGAAAGTTCATCAAATGTGTTTAATAAATTTCGACTTTAAAAGTCCCGTCCGTTAAAGGTTTTTCTGTTTCACCACTTATTAATACACCGGAGAATGTTCCCTCCGCGTGTTTACTATTAATGCTCGTTATAATTACTTTGATACCTTTACTCAGGTAACCCGGTTCTTTTTCCTGGATATTCATCAGCGACATTTCCACATCTTCTATATAAGTACCTGCTTTCAGGGAATCCGGAAAGGTGATCATCAACTCCATATGATGGCCGAAGTTATTGGTAACGCCATCTATCACTAAGGTCTTTTTGCCGGCATATACCGTATCGGTGAGGTATGCTTCTGTGGCATTTGACTGGTATCGAACGCCATCCATTTTAAAGTAGAAGCTGCTGACTGGTGTTGTTCCGGTCTTTTTATCACAGGAACAAAGTATCGTTCCTAAAGCAGCAACAACGGCTACCATTAAGAGTTTCATTCTCATAACATTATAGTTTAGGTATGCCGTTTTTAACGAAACCAGTGCCGGCCGCTTTTGTGCAGCCGGCCATTAGTTAATTTGACATAGGATACTGGTTAGGTGCTGTTGGCATAGGGATAATATGGCTGCAATATATATAAATATTTATTAATTAAATAAAATATATATAGATAGAGTGAGGAGCGTATTTTTGATGGGCATGGGGATTTAGGCACAATTAACACTTTTTTTGCGGCCGAATTGCGTATTATTACGGGGTTACTGAATAATTAAACAGAAGCACATTATGTCATCGGAAGTAATAAAGCAATTACAGGAGGCGGTGCAGTTTTCACCGGAGAATGTGCCTTTACGTATGCATCTGGCGCAGGTACTGTTGCAGGATTATGAATACACGGCCGCAGAAGAGCAATACCGAAAAGTACTGGAGCTGTCGTCTTCCAATACTGCGGCGCAGCTTGGCCTGGCGCGCACCTTTTATCATCAGCATAAGTATTCCGCTGCCATTGTGGTACTGGAACAACTGGAAAACCGGGAGCCGGATCATTTTGATGCACTGCTGCTGCATTGCCGCATCCTGGTGAAGGAACAATCAATGCCATCTGCCAAAGAAATATATCAGCATTTACTGCAAATAAATCCGGGCTTCCGTGATGAAGCCCTGGACGGACTTTTCCGGGTAGCGCAACAACCATCTGTTTCTTTTAATGGAGATGATGAGGAAGAAGAAGAAAGCGAAAGCTTATTCATGCTGGAAAAACCTGAAATTAATTTTTCAGATGTAGGAGGTATGGAAAGAGAAAAGCAGGAAATAGATCTGAAGATCATCAAGCCCCTGCAGTTCCCCGATCTTTATAAAGCCTATGGAAAAAAAGCCGGCGGCGGTATTTTGCTGTATGGCCCTCCGGGATGTGGTAAAACATATCTGGCCAAAGCTACTGCAGGACAAATACAGGCGGAGTTTATCAATGTAGGCATTCATGATGTGCTGGACATGTGGGTGGGTACCAGTGAAAAAAATCTGCATAGCTTGTTTGAGCTGGCCCGTCAGAGTAAACCCTGTGTTTTGTTTTTTGATGAGGTAGATGCATTAGGGGCTAACCGCACGGCGCTACGGCAGTCGGGCGCAACGCATATTATTAATCAGTTCCTCGCAGAAATGGATGGTATTGCCGCCAGCAATGAGAACGTTCTCATTATCGGCGCCACCAACGCTCCGTGGAGCCTGGATCCTGCATTCCGCCGCCCGGGCCGTTTCGACCGGATCATTTTTGTAGCCCCACCGGAAACGGAAGGCAGGGAAGAGATCCTGAAGCTACAGCTACGCAATAAACCGGTAAGCGATATTAATTACAACGCCCTGGCAAAGGCCACTCCGGGCTACTCCGGCGCCGACCTTAAAGCGATTGTGGATATTGCGATAGAAGAGAAACTGCTGGAAGCCCTGCAGAAAGGCGTACCACAGCCCATTACACAGAAAGAATTATTAAAAGCCGCCAAAATACATAAACCCACCACAAGGGAATGGTTTAATACTGCCCGTAATTATGCGCTGTATTCAAATGAAACCGGTCTTTATGATGATGTATTGAAATACCTGGATATTAAGAAATAACGTTTATGGCTGTATTAATTCAGCGCGCTCAGATTTTAGTACAACAAGGCCGCTTCCAAGATGCCTTTGCAGCATTACGTCAGCACCTGAGCACAAATGCCCATGATACCGACGGATTGTACCTGCTGGCAATCTGTTACCTGGAAACAGGCAACACCGCAGAAGCATCTCAGATAGCAAGCAATACCCTCAGCTTTGCGCCATACGATGATCGTTTCCTGTACCTGTTGTCCAGGATCGCTTTTGCAAAAAATCAATTTAACGAAGCTATCAGGACCATCAGCAATGCAGTGGCTATAAACCCTTACCGGGTGAATTATTTTGCCATGTGGAGCCAGATTTTGTTGTCGAGGAAAGAATATGAAGCCGCGCTTCACAAGGCGGAAGAGGGACTGGCTATTGACCCGGAAGATGAAGCCTGTCTTAATCTCCGTTCTCATGCGTTGTTCCGGCTGGGCAAAAAGGAAGAGGCATTTTCCAATTTGCATGAGGCATTGGAGCATAATCCCGAAAATGCTTATACCCACGCCAACCTCGGCCAGAAGTGGCTGGAGGCCGGCGATCACCGGAAGTCGCTGGAGCATTTCAGGGAGTCGTTGAAACTGGATCCTAATAATGAATGGGCGCGGCAGGGTATGGTGCAGGCCATGAAAGCCCGGTACTGGCTGTACCGGCAGTTCCTGAACTATGCCTTTTTTATGGCGCGTCAAAAAGTGCGTACACAATGGATCATTATCATTGCCATCTTTATACTCACACAGATCGCCAGCCGGGTATTCTTCCCGGTGTACGTACTGTTGGCGTTCCTGGCGCTTTCTACCTGGTTGATTACGCCGGTAAGTAACCTGTTCCTGCGCCTAAATCCATACGGCAGATACGCCTTGAGTAAAGAACAAACACAGGTGTCTAATGTAGTAGGAATCCTGTTATGCGTATCGTTAGCAGCAGGTGCGGCGTTCCTGTTCACGCATCTGCAGGGATTGCTGGCATTGTGTCTTTGCAGTGGCATTATGTTGCTGCCGGCTGCGGGATTTTATATACCTGAAAGCAAAAAGAACCGCCGGATTATTACCTGGTATACCGCGGGGCTGGCGCTGATGGGCGTGTTGGGTACTGTACTGGCATTCATCATTAATGACGCCTTCAATATTTTTGTTACTGCTATGCTGATAGGTGTGTTCCTGTATCAGGTGCTGGCAAATTATATTCTTACGAGAGAAGGATAAAGAGATTATTTTCAGATGATAAAACAAAAAATCCTGCCGTTTCAGCGGCAGGATTTTTTGTTTATAACGATAACGTATATACGTAATTAAGCATCAATCTTAGCATACTTCGCATGTGATTCGATGAAAGCTCTGCGTGGAGGAACTTCATCACCCATCAGCATACTGAATACGCGGTCAGCTTCTGCGGCGCTTTCAATGGTTACCTGTTTCAGGGTACGGTGTTCAGGATTCATGGTAGTATCCCACAGCTGTTCTGCGTTCATCTCACCCAAACCTTTATAACGCTGAATGGTTACGCTGTCTTCCTTACCGCCGCCAGCGAGCCTTACAGTCGCTTCTTTACGCTGTTCTTCTGTCCAGGCGTAAGTTTGTTCTTTACCTTTTTTCACGAGGTACAGTGGTGGTTGCGCAATGTACACGTAACCCTGTTCAACCATTGCTTTCATATAGCGGAAAACGAAGGTCAGGATCAGTGTGGCAATGTGGCTACCATCCACGTCGGCATCCGTCATGATGATGAGCTTGTGATAGCGCAGTTTGGAAAGGTTCAATGCTTTATCATCTTCTTCTGTGCCAATGGTAACGCCCAGTGCAGTAAAGATGTTTTTGATTTCATTATCCTCGTAGATCTTGTGCTCCATTGCTTTTTCCACGTTGAGGATTTTACCACGGAGCGGCAGGATGGCCTGGTAGTTACGGTTACGTCCCTGTTTAGCGGTACCACCTGCGGAGTCTCCTTCGACCAGGTACAGTTCACATTTGGTAGGATCGTTATCGGAGCAATCGGCCAGCTTACCTGGTAAGCCGCTACCGGTCATTACACTTTTGCGCTGTACCAGCTGACGTGCTTTACGGGCGGCTTCACGGGCCTGCGCAGCCAATACCACCTTATTGATGATCTGTTTTGCTTCGCGCGGATTTTCTTCCAGGAATGCCTCCAGTACTCCAGCAACAGAACTATCTACCACACCCATTACATCGGAGTTACCGAGTTTGGTTTTGGTTTGTCCTTCAAATTGTGGTTCAGGAACTTTTACGCTGATAATAGCGCTCAGCCCTTCACGGAAGTCGTCGCCGGTAACTTCGATCTTCGACTTCTCAAACATTTTATTTTTATCACCATAAGATTTAAATACACGGGTGATAGCGCGGCGGAAACCGGCTACGTGTGTACCTCCTTCAATGGTATTGATATTATTTACGTAGGAGAAAATGTTCTCACTAAATGCGTCGTTGTATACCAGTGCTACCTCTACGGCTACATTTGAAACCGGTTCATGTACTTCTACATAAATAGGATTCAGCAATATCGGGTTACGGCGGCCATTTTTGTCGAGCATCTGGATAAACTCGCGGATACCACCTTCACTATAGAAAGTTTCAGAGAAGAAGTTACCTTCTTCATCTTTTTCACGTTCGTCGGTTAAAGTGATGTTGATTTTACGGTTCAGGTAAGACAGCTCACGCAAACGACCTGCAAGAATTTCGCGGTTGTAGGTGGTTTCTTTAAAAATCTCACCATCGGGTTTAAAGTGAATGGTGGTTCCGGTTACTTCACTGGTACCTATTTCACGTGCAGGATACTGTGGGGCGCCACGGTGAAATTCCTGTTCAAATAATTTGCCTTCGCGTTCTACAGTTACATAAAGCCTGTCGCTCAATGCGTTTACGCAACTCACACCCACACCGTGCAAACCTCCGGACACCTTGTAGGTGTTCTTGTCAAATTTACCACCGGCGTGGAGTACCGTCATTACCACTTCCAGGGCAGAACGGCCTTCCTTCGGGATAATGCCGGTTGGAATACCACGGCCATCATCCTTTACACGGATGGAGTTATCTTCCAGGATGGTAACATCGATGTTTTTGCAGTACCCCGCCAATGCTTCATCGATAGAGTTATCTACTACCTCATAAACAAGGTGGTGGAGACCCTTGACGCCAATATCGCCGATATACATGGCCGGACGCTTCCTAACGGCTTCCAGTCCTTCCAATACCTGTATACTCCCTGCATCATATCCGTTGCTGCTGGGGCTGGGTGCTTGCACTAATTCTTCGCTCATATGTTGGTGTAAAATCTATTAGAAATAAAATCGGTAGACAATCATGCAAAAATACGAAAAATAAGCCTTATTTCCACAAAAGAAGGGCTGTTTTTATGTGGTGAGGATCCATCATTTTTTCCACTGGAGATTTCCTGCACCAGCAATGTCTTTTACGCCTGTAAACAAAGTTTTCCACACCAGGTTAAAAAAGGACTTTTGGATGTCCCGGGTGTAAGTAACATCCGCAGTGCGGACTTTTTCATTTTTTGATGGGTTTTCTGAATTGA
This sequence comes from Chitinophaga sp. G7 BAM 1005, assembly GCF_057126945.1. Classification (NCBI taxonomy): domain Bacteria; kingdom Pseudomonadati; phylum Bacteroidota; class Chitinophagia; order Chitinophagales; family Chitinophagaceae; genus Chitinophaga; species Chitinophaga sp. G7 BAM 1005. The sequence continues at coordinate 7,400,784 of NZ_CP181478.1, forward strand.
TTACCAGTGCGTTAGCTACGAGACTAACGAGCCCTTTGCGTTTAAATCCATCGTGATCCTTATTTTGTTTTAAAACGGCGATTTTAAGATTTTGGTACAGCATTTTTACATGCCCCTTCGCCCTTCGTTCATCTCCATTAATATTAAAGGTAAGATCCTGGATATCGCACGACCTGATCTCGATTTTCCCCATTGGCTGGGTGACAACGTTCAGGTCTTTGCCGTTCATATTATTCAACCGGCCGGAAACAACAAACCTGCCGCCTTTGTCGTCCAGCAAAAAATCAAACCGGGCGGTTAGTTTACCGCTTTTCATGAATATTGCATCAAAATCGGCTGTGAGGCGCCTGTTTTTGGCTATCATGCTGTCAATATTGGTGATGTTACGGAACAAACCGTGTACATGGCTGAAATTGATATACCCGGTTTGTTCCGTAACCGGGCTCAATTCTGTATACCGGATATCAATGTTATTGCCGGTAAGCGTATCAATATTCACGGGAACTTTCAGCTTAGCCAGCAGCTGCTGGGGATATTGCCCGAGTTTATTACCGGGAGGCACAGGCATCATGCGGTTCCTGTAGATATCCAGTTTGCCGCTCTGGATATTTACCCGCTCGGCCCAGATCTGCTGCTCCTGCAATAAAAGGCGGGGATTAAGGTTACGGAGGCTGATATCGTTAAGCACCACTTCAAACCGGTCCTGCTGCACGCCGGTCTTTTTCTGGAAGGCAGCTTTATCATAACGGGGTTGCAGTTCAAACTGGCTGATGTGCACAGTGCGCCGGGCCGCATCATACCGGATTCCGCGAACATACATCCAGTAAAGACTATCACGTGTTCTGTTCATATAGTCCTTCATCCCTATTTCGTAATTGCGGGCGTATAAAAAACGGGTGGGATCATCCAGGGCTACCGAGTCTATCAGGAAATCATTGATTTGTACACTCAGATTGTGGAATTGATGGATCACCCGCGACGAGTCTTTCCTGGTAAAAATATATTTAAAGTTGGTGCTGTCCAGTACCAGCTTACCTATAAAAATGGATTTCATTTTGGAAGAGATGTTTTGGTAGGCTGTTTTCGGGGTGCTGGTATCTTTTACGGTGGTGTTTTGATCCATAATGATACTGGGGCTGGTTACCGTGAGGATACCGGCGCTGAGGTCTTTCCCGAAAAAATAGCGCCAGGGCTTAAAGTATTTAAGTTCCAGCCGGTCCACACTGATGGTGTAAATATCGGCCGGCGCCCGCTGTTGCGACAACAAGCGTTGATATACAACGGAATCGGCCGTCATACTGGCTTTGTCGATAGTTACACTGCCGGAAAGCACGTCCAGGTGCAGTTCTTCGAACTTAACTGTATAAAGACTGTCCGACAGTTCGGTTACATAGCCCTGAAGCTCCCGTTTCAGCAGTTTATTCCAGTGCTGATTAAGATACCAGCCGGTACCCAGCACCAACAAGGTAAGTAGGCCGGCTACAATAAGTATAATCTTTACCAGTCTGCGGATATTAGCGCCATTTTTTGCCATCAGGGAAGCATAAACGAAATTTATACCAATAAGTGGGCTGTTTCACCGATGGGGAAAGTAGGAGTGGGTTTGTAACTGTATTGTCAAAACGTATTTGTTTAAAAAACGAATCCCTAAATTTGTGACTTCTATAACAGCACGGCGTTTAAAAACAGATAAAGTGAAAGAAATACAGGAAATATTGTCTTTGGCCATTCCGCAACCCGCGATGAGCGACCAGTTACAGCTGGCGGAGCAGGATAGTGTGTCAGTACCTGACTGTCTTGATTTTACGTTACAACGTTTTACCTACGATAAACCGTTACCTGTTGAAGATGTGGCGATGGTCATTTACCAGCCGGCCAAAAGGGGGCAATCTGCCGCCATTGAGCTGCGGTATTGTGTTGCCGGCAGTAAATATTGTAAAAATCCTTCCTGTACCGATCAGCTTTGCTCGGAAGGAAAGAAGGAAGCCTGCAATGACAGGGTGCCATCGGTAGACCTGATCACGGTTCGCTTCCAGCCCGCATTTATCCAATCACTGCAAAAGGGCACCACTACCTTTTCTTTATTTGAAAACCAGTCCCGCAAACCTTTTGTGAAAACCATCCAGCCCTGTACGAAGTCCAAATCTGTACTGGAAACAATGGTACATCACGATTACGAGGGCATCCTGAAAAATATATTCCTGCAAAGCCGTGCGCTGGACCTGTTATTATACAGTTCCGACCAGTTTATGCAGAATGATACCGACGAGCGCTATGGTTGCCGCTTCCTTACCCACCTGGAAGACCGCGAAAAAATAGAAAACGCCCGGGGTATTCTGCTGGAGCAACTGGACTCCCCTATTACCATCAGGGATCTGGCCCGCCGCGTAGCCATGAACGAGTGTTACCTGAAGAAAGGCTTCAAAGCCATGTATGGTACCACCATATATGATTATTTCCAGAAAGAGAGAATGGAAAAAGCCAAAGGGCTTTTGTATGAAAAAGGGATGTCTGTTTCTGAAGTAGCCATGCTGATGGGATATTCCTGCATTTCCCACTTCTCCACTGCCTTTAAAAAGCACACCGGGCTGAAGCCCTGCGAACTGCTGTTGCGTTAAACACCAGCTATTTCAATATTTTCTGCGTCACTTCTATGCTTTCCCTGTAAGGGAAATATCTCAGCGTTAAAAATAGTGTAACTATATTTATATGATTTTTAAGTCATCTGTTTAGGGCTAAGGCAAATGATAAAACAGTACATATGTTGAATGACATCTATATATATGAAAACAGGGATCTCATCTATTTAAAGTTATATGAAAGAAAAGCGCGGTGTTTGAGCCTGAACCTTACGGTAATTGGTCCTGATAAATTGAAAGGCAACGCCAGGTATGAGCAGTTCCTGTCTCTTTATGAACATTATAGTGTCAATTCATTTGAGTTTGAAGTAAGCTGTTTTGCCCGTTATTTCGTTATTGCGGAAGCACATAAAAATGAGGATACTTTTATTCTTTCTGATTCAGACATTTACCTTGTAAACAACCTGCAGCATATCCGGGAAGATACATCGTTGCAAGGTGTATTTATTGGTAGTGAAGGGTTTTACGGAGAAGGCAGTGAACACCAGATCTCTCCGCATTTTTCGTTCTGGAATAAAGCGCTGATCAATAGTTTCACGGATTACCTGCTGGAAGTTTATGAAAGAAATAAGGAGGATCATTTCCTGGAGAAGCATTATGTAGTGCAGCAGGAAAAGATAGGAAGAACGGCTATTTCAGATATGACGCTGCTCTATATGTGGGTAAAAGAGAAGGGAATTCCCTACTTGAATTCCAATGCCATCGGCAGTTCGCTGGGTATTGACCATAACATTTCGTCCGTTTACAGTGAAAATGGTGTTTACCAATCCTTTTGCAACAGGAAGACGATTAAATTAAAGGGGGAAGCAGTGTATTGTAAGGCCACCGGCGGAAGGGCGCAGGCGATGTCTGTATTGCATTTCCAGGGTGAGTACAAGTGGGTTTTGAAGTACTTCTACCAGGGGCGGTTAGCCAGGTTTTACTGGTTTACCATTTTTCGGGCACTGAAAAGAAGTTTGAAATCGGGCAAATGAGCCGGTATTTTCCCTTTTCGATCATTTGTTTTCCCGATTTGAAAAACGGAAGATAAAATATAGGCGTTTCTTTGTAACACGATAGGCAGATATCCATTTGCGTTTCCTATAAGCTTCCTTATCAGATTTGACCTTGGGAGAAGCTTGGCTGGCAAAAGTAAGTAAAGCCATAAATTATACTTGCATGAATATCAAACACCATTGAAGTGCAATATGCCAGAAAAGTTTCTACCAGATTTTATAAAGTCGTTCGCTTCTGCGGGCGACTTTTTTTGTTTGGGCGGGGCAATCTCCTGAAACGTTTGCTGCATGCGCTAAAGCAAGCCCATCAAATTATAACCCGGATTATATCCGTAGATAAAATGATGATAAGCCATAGATAACCCGTGTCTCTATAGATATGGCTTATATATGACTTATATACGGCTTATCTATGGCTTATCTATGGGTTATCCTGAAATAGGACTGGTAAGGGTGTGTGACCGGCAGTACTAATGATACGGCATTGGCTATACATCCTTTGGGTTAAATGCAGTTTTAGTTTTACAGGATTATAATTTACGGGTTGTGGAATTTGCAGGTTCTACCGTTGGGAAAAATTCACATGTTGGGAAATGAGAGGGATGGGAAAAAAGATGTGAGGAGTCATAACAAATAAAAAACCCCGCCCAAAAGAGCAGGGTCTGTCCTATTTATCCCTATACCTATGAAATACTTGTTTGTGTTATTCAGTGATGGTACCAGCTTCATTCAGCAACACTGCCTTGTCCGTACCATTATCCTGAATATTGATTTTGTAGTATGAAGCTACATCTGATCTCTCAATTTTCCAGCCATCTTTTATGGTTGCTGCCGGATATTTTGTTTTCAGTGTACCAGCCACTGATTCCGGAAGATTTTGAGCATCATAAGCGCTTCTCGTGGCAACCCATTTGCCATCCGCATCATACTCTGCAATTGTGTTTATGTTGTCTTTTTGGAAACTTGCTGTCCAATGTCCTGCACTTGTCTTTGTCCACTTAGCAGCTGCTGTTCCCGCAAAATTCTGATCAAAAGAACTTTTAACTGCCTCAGGTGCTTGCACCGCTTTGGCAACTATCTTTGTTTTTTTAACTGATTTTTTTTGCTGTGCAAAAGTTATGCCGGAAGTGAATAGAACCGCGCAAAATATTAACGTCAACTTTTTCATATTTGATATGGTTTTTTCCGTTGGGTTAAAATTAACTACTAGGTTTTTCTAATTTCTTCCTGGCAAGTTAGCTAAAACAATGCCAAAAACGCAGTTTAGGTACTCTTTATTGCAAATTACAAAAAAAACAATAAAAAATATTCAAAAAGCATAGTTTTTAGCAAAGATGGCTATTTAGGAGCCAGCGTATTTTCTTAACTTCGCACAATTTTAATCAATTATTGTCTAAATAACATCAAAGGGCGGGGAATTGTTTTATGTCCAGCAAATATCAGGAATATAGCCAGTTGAATTTACCTCAGATAGAGAAAGATATACTGCAACACTGGGAGCAGCACCAGACTTTTGAAAAAAGTGTGGAAGTGCGCGAAGGCGCCACTCCCTTTGTTTTTTATGAAGGACCTCCAAGCGCCAATGGTTTACCGGGTATTCACCATGTTATTTCACGTACATTAAAAGACCTGGTATGTCGTTATAAAACAATGCGTGGTTACCAGGTAAAGCGTAAAGGTGGGTGGGATACCCACGGTTTGCCGGTGGAACTGGGTGTTGAAAAAACTTTAGGGATTACCAAGAAAGACATTGGTACCAAGATTTCCGTTGCCGATTATAATGATACCTGTAGAAGGGAAGTATTAAAGTATAAAGACAAGTGGGATGACCTGACCCGTAAGATGGGTTACTGGGTGGATCTGAAAGATCCTTACATCACATTTGAAAATAAGTATATAGAAACTTTATGGTGGGCGATGCAAACGCTCTATAAGAAGGGTCTATTATATAAAAGCGTAAGTATTCAACCTTATTCTCCCGCTGCCGGTACAGGCCTAAGTTCTGCAGAATTAAATCAGCCGGGTACTTATAAGAATGTCAAGGACACTACTATAGTGGCCATGTTTAAAGCATTACAATCAGATAAATCTCAATTCCTGTTTGATGCAGCCAGCGCTGATGAGGTGTTTTTCTTGGCTTGGACTACTACCCCGTGGACTTTGCCATCTAATTTGGGCTTAACCGTTGGTGCTAACATAGAGTATGTATTAGTAAGTACCTTCAATCAATACACACATATCCCCGTGAATGTGGTAATGGCAAAGGTATTACTTGGCAAATATTTTAAAGCGGAAGGGGAAAACAGTGATTTTAGCGCTTATCAGGAAGGGGATAAAATAATTCCGTGGAAGATTCTGACGAGTTTCAAGGGCAGTCAGCTTGAAAATATCCGGTACGAGCAATTATTACCATTTGCCCAGCCAGAAGAGGGCGATCCATTTCGCGTAATTCTCGGGGATTTCGTTACAACAGAAGATGGAACAGGGATAGTGCACACAGCCCCTGCTTTTGGTGCAGACGATAATCGGGTTGGCAAGAAAAATGGTATTGGTATATTGACATTAGTGGATAGAGAAGGTAAGTTTACTGATAACGTTGGTGAGTTTTCGGGCCGGTTTGTAAAGAACTATAAGGATGATCCTGATTATAAAGATGTTGATGTAGACATTGCTGTTAAATTGAAGAAGGAGAACAGGGCATTTAAAGTAGAAAAGTACGAGCATACCTATCCTCATTGCTGGCGTACGGATAAGCCGGTTTTATACTATCCCCTGGATGCCTGGTTCATAAAAACCACGGCAATGAAAGACAGGATGGTGGAATTGAATAAAACTATTAATTGGAAACCTGCTTCCACCGGGACAGGCCGCTTTGGCAACTGGTTGGAAAATATGGTGGACTGGAACCTCAGCCGTAGCCGTTATTGGGGTACACCGTTACCTATTTGGCGTACAGATGATGGCAGTGAAGAAAAATGTATCGGTAGTATTGACGAGCTGAATACAGAAATAAGAAGGGCTAATGAGGTATTGGGCGGAGATGTGAACAAATCACATCTACATGAGGGTATTCTTGATTTACATAAGCCTTATGTAGATGATATAATCCTGGTAAGTGAAAAAGGCGAACCAATGCATCGTGAACCTGATCTGGTGGATGTATGGTTTGACAGTGGTGCGATGCCATACGCTCAATGGCACTATCCTTTTGAGAACAAGGAGTTGATAGACAATGGAGAGTCATTCCCTGCAGATTTTATTGCAGAAGGGGTGGACCAAACTCGTGGCTGGTTCTATACTTTACATGTGTTAGGTGTTTTGCTTTTTGATAAGGTTGCATATAAAACAGTGGTATCCAACGGTTTGGTGTTGGATAGCAATGGTAATAAAATGAGTAAACGCCTCGGCAACGTGGTGAATCCGTTTGAAACCATTGAAAAATTCGGGGCAGATGCCACCCGCTGGTACCTGATCACAAACGCTTCGCCCTGGGATAGTTTAAAGTTTGATGTAAAAGGTATAGGTGAAGCGCAACGTAAATTGTTTGGCACCCTGTACAATACATATAACTTCTTTGCTATGTATGCAAATCTTGATAAGTTTACTTTCAGGGAAGCATATATTCCTTTAGAAGAGCGTCCGGAAATTGACCGTTGGATTATTTCCGTATTGAATACCCTTGTAAAAGATGTGACCAGCAGCTTTGACGATTACGAGCCTACGCAGGCCGGCAGAGCGATAGAGCGTTTTGTGGATGAGCAGCTGAGTAACTGGTACGTGCGTTTGTGCCGCCGACGGTTCTGGAAAGGGGAATATGAGCATGATAAGATCAGCGCCTACCAGACATTATACGAATGTTTGGAAAAAATTGCACAATTGATGGCCCCGGTTTCTCCATTTTTCACCGATTGGTTATTTAACAACCTGAACAGTGTAAGTGGCCGCAGCAAGGCAGCTTCCATCCACCACACTGATTTTCCTGTGATAAATGAGGGTACGGTAGATATTGATCTGGAAGAAAGGATGCAGCTGGCGCAGGATATCTCCTCGCTGGTATTATCCTTGCGTAAAAAGGTGAACATTAAGGTTCGTCAGCCTTTGCAGAAGATTTTAATTCCGGTGGCAAATGGCAGAATGAAAGCGCAAATAGAAATGGTAGCTGACCTGATAAAAAGTGAGGTCAATGTCAAAGGGATTGATTATCTTACGGAAACGGAGGGTTTTATCAAGAAAAAGATTAAGCCTAACTTCAAGTCCCTCGGTGGTAAAATGGGAGCAAAGATGAAATCTGTAGCAGCCGCGATCAGCGCGTTTACAGAGGCAGAAATTACCACCATTGAGCGCGACGGCCATTTCAACCTGGTTGTAGAGGGAGAGCAGTTGCAAATCCAACTCTCAGACGTTGAAATCATTTCCGAAGATATTCCGGGATGGACAGTAGCTAATAAAGGCGCCTTAACGGTAGCGCTCGACATTACTATTACTCCCCAGTTACAGGATGAAGGAAATGCCAGGGAACTGGTAAACCGGATACAGAAAATCCGGAAGGATAATGATTTTGCATTGACTGACAGAATTGACGTAACGATTGAAAGTGTGGATATGCTCAAGTCGGCCATTGTGAACTATAATGATTATATTTGCACGGAAATTTTGGCAGATAGCCTGGAATTAGTGGAGCGATTACAAGATGGTACAGAAATAGAGGTAAACGACCTTAAATTTAATGTATTAGTTAACAAAAAAAGCTAATCCCCCATGGCAACAAAAAAGAAGGTTGCTAGTAAAACGACCCAGAAGGCAGCTCCGGCAAAGAAGACTGTAGCAAAGGCATCACCAGCGAAGAAAGCTGCTAAACCTGCTCCGGTAAAGAAAGCGGCGCCTGCTCCAAAAAAAGCAGCTGCAAAAGCAGCCCCTAAAAAGGCGGCTCCTAAAGCAGCGGCAAAACCAGCAGCCGGAAAAGCCGTGGTAGCTAAAAGCACTGCCAAAAAAGCCGCTCCGGCGCCTAAAAAAGCAGTGAAAAAGGCTTCTGCCTTACCAAACAGTAAAACATCGTCCGTCAAGAAAGTTGCTGTACCTGCGAAATCGACGGTTAAAAAAGAGCCTGCTGTAAAGCAGCAAGTGGTAACGAAAAGTGTTTCCGCTGGAAAAGAGAAACCATTTATTTCTAAGTCAGAAGAAAAAGAACTTAAAACGATGGCAGTAAAGAAAGCAGATACTAAGGTAGAAGTTGCTAAGGAAAAAGAATCCACAAAAAAAGCAGCGGAAAAGCCTGTTGTTAAGGCTGAAAAGTCAGTAAAGGCGGAAAGATCCGAGAAAACCGAAAAAACTGAAAAATCTGAGAAAAAAGGTGGAAAAGCTACCCTGGTAACTTATCAGCCTGAATTCACCAAGTCAGTGCTGGATCAACCAGCGCAACCTACTGGTCCTGTATACAGATACAGTGATTCAGACCTGCAGGAGTTTAGAGAATTGATCCAAAAGAAGCTGGAATCAGCTAAAAAGGAGCTCATCTATCTGCAAGGCCTGATCACCCGTAAAGACGAGGCAGGTACTGACGATACAGAGAACAAATACATGAGTATGGAAGATGGCAGCGGCTCCCAGGAAAGAGAGCAACTGAACCAGATGGCCAGCCGTCAGATCCAGTTCATCGATCACCTGGAAAAAGCAATGATGCGTATTGAAAACAAAACCTATGGTATTTGCCGCGTAACCGGTAAACTCATAGATAAAGCACGCCTCAGAGCAGTTCCTCACGCCACCTTGAGCATTGAAGCCAAACTGGCTAAAAGTAAATAGTCTTAATACTATTAAGACAGAAAAGGCGCAGCGGTTATCCGCTGCGCCTTTTCCTTTTGTAGCTTTATAGCTGAATGAATATTATCAACAGGCGGCCATCTCTTTTTTATTACGCATCTGCCGTACGGCCAGGTAAATTAATCCCGCTCCGGCCAAACCTATCAGGCTGCCCACTCCAATATTACGCGCCTGCTTTTTACTGATAGCCGGCAGCTTGATTCCAAACTTCGCAGGACTGGCCTGCGCAATATCCAGCAAAGGCGCCAATGATAAACCACTGATGATTTTATCGGCAACCTTTTCTACAACATTACCAGGATACTGTGGACAAAAAGCAACGCCGATGCCGGCCTCGGCTAATAATTTACTGTCCCGTTTTCCATCTCCCACATAAATGATATTCTGTGTATTAATATGATACTGCTGCGCGATATAAGGATACATATTGCTACGGGAATATTCGGCTCCTTTCATGAAATAATCTGCAACGGTAAACTTGCCGGTAGCCACGCTGTTCACCAGATGCAGCTTATTGGCAAATACGAAATCCATTCCCAGCTGATTCTTAATATGACGGGCTACGGTACCAAATCCATCGGTAATAAGACCAACGGCATAGCCTCTTTTTTTCAGCTCACGCACTATTTCGCGAATGCCGGGTACCAATGGAATAGCATCGGCTACTTCCAGCAATTCTGCTATATTGCGTCCTTCAAAAAGGGTGGCTTTTAAGTGCAGCGTAGTTGCCGCACTATGTCCGGCAGATTCAATTTCCTGTAGCCCTTCCTCCTGCCCAAAGGCCACTGCAGCCCATTGCATGTAATCTTGTGTAAACACGGCATGATCGAGGTTGAAGATGACCATCTTCTGTAATTTATCAATAGATTCCAGGATAGAGTATTCCATTTGTTCCCGGATCAGGTTAATATTTCCCAGTGTTTCAAGGTTTTCCAGTGGTATATTTTCCGCTTTGCGGAGAATGGTGCGGGATACTTCTCTCGACATTTTGCTCAGCTGCTCCCAGGTTTGCATGGCATTTTCCACCTTCCCGATATTTGCTTCTGTGATGCGCGCGCCGAGGTGATGCATGTCTATCAGCAGACCGATATCCACGCCATAATCATTTTCAAAATGTACACGGGAAAGGAAAGATTTACGCGCTGCAATCATCCCGCTGAGTGGTTGCTGGAAATGAGCAAGCTCGGGGTATAATATACTCAGCAGTGGCTTGGCCACCAATTGGGTGACCCTGCCTGCCTGCCTTTCAAAGTAGGATTTGACGAAGTCGGCTTCGTCTTTTTCGATAGGACCAGTTAATAGGTCTATAATATTGTCGGGGTAAGTCAGGATGTCGCCATCTACGTAGGCAATAATATCATGTTTGGCAGCCATCATGCCTTCACGCATAGATATTCCCTTTCCACGCTGGCTGCTGGTAATCACTCTCACATGTTCTTTCATCGCTTCTTCCACTGTGTTGTCTGTAGAATTATCATCTACCACAATGATCTCAATTTTCCGGGATGTTTTCTTTACGGTTTTAATAACCTGGCGTATGGTAGCACCTTCGTTTAATACAGGAATTACGATAGATATCATAGGAGTTCGCTATGTTAAAGGTTAAAAAATAAGTGCTGCAAAGAGCTGGTGTTGGCATTGTCAGGCCGCTTCAATAACAAAAACCGTACCTATTACGGGTTTTTGGGAAGAAGAAAATGTTACGGAAAGCCACATGGGGATTGATTAAGCAGAGAACGTTCCACTTTTTGAGCGGAACATTCTCTGCTTACGTATATACTTTAACGTTAGGATTCCTTTATTTAAATTCCTGCATTTCCACCAGTTTATGATAGATACCCTGCAGCTTCAGCAATGCGTCGTGGGTGCCGCGTTCTTTGATTTCTCCGTGGTCCATTACAATGATTTCACTGGCATGTTGTATGGTACTCAGCCGGTGGGCTATCACAATGGTGGTGCGGTTTTGCATGAGTTTGTCCAGTGCTGCCTGTACCAGTTTTTCGGACTCGGTATCCAATGCAGAAGTGGCTTCATCCAATATGAGAATAGGCGGATTTTTGAAGATCGCGCGTGCGATGGTAAGGCGTTGACGCTGGCCCCCGCTAAGTTTCAGCCCGCGGTCGCCAATAATGGTGTCATAACCGTTGTCAAGCTGTTCAATAAATTCATGTGCGTTGGCAATTTTTGCGGCGGTTATAATGGCCTCCCTGTCGGCCTTTGGCTGACCAAAGGCAATATTGTTCAGTACTGTATCATTGAAGAGAATGGCTTCCTGCGATACAACGCCGATCATGCTGCGGAGGTCGTGTACTTTCAGGTCGCGTATATCGGTACCGTCTATACGAATGGCGCCCTCATTTACATCATAGAAGCGTGGTAAAATATCGGCCATCGTGGATTTGCCTGCACCACTGCGGCCAACCAGCGCTATCATCTGCCCCTTATTAATAGTAAGCCGGATGTGCTTCAGCACATATTGCTGTTCGTATTTAAAGGAAACATCATCGTATTCCACGCTGGTATTAAACCCGCTCACAGCACGGGCATCAGGCTTTTCGTGGATGGTAACCGGCGCGTCCAGAATTTTGAAGATCCTTTCACTGGCAACCATTCCTTTTTGTATAGTAGTAATAGAAGTAGATACGTTTTTTGCAGGTTGCATGATCTGCGAATAGAAAACCAGGTAAGTCATGAAAGTGGCGCCGGTAAGCAGTTCGCTGCCGGATAATACGAGGCTTCCTCCATAAATCACCAGAATGACGATAACGATTACTCCAAGTATTTCAGAAATGGGAGAAGCGAGTTCGCGCTGGTTGTACATCGACTTACTCACTTTTACAAACCGGGTGTTTACCTCACCGAATTTATTTTTCATGAAACGCTCTGCAGTAAAGGATTGTATGATCCTGATACCGCTGAGTGTTTCTTCCGTTACTGAAAGGATTTTTCCCAGCAGGTCCTGGCTGAATTTACCTTTTAGTTTTAATTTTTTGGATACATAAGATATCAGCAGACCGGAGATAGGAAAGAATACGATTGTGAACAGGGTGAGTTTTACGGAGAGATAGAACAGTGCTGCGAAGTAGCCGATTATGATGAACGGATCGCGCAACAGTGTTTGTATGGCGTTGATCACACTGTTTTCAATTTCCTGTACATCATTGGTCATGGAAGAAAGCAGATCTCCTTTTTGCTGATCGCTGTAAAATGATAATGATTGTTGCGTGAATTTTTCATAGAGGCGTATACGTAGCCTGGACAGAACGGTCATTTTAAGCCGTACCATTACCCTGGCGCTCATGTAGCGGCCAAAGTTGGCGATCACGATACACACACCGATCACCGCACAAACGAAGTAAAGGGCGCTTTGTTTAGAGCCGCTGGCCCTGATAAAATTGTAGAAATAGTAGTTGAACAGGTCTATGAAATAGTTAATAGAGAAGGTGAAATGTGGTTCCGGCAGTGCCTGGGGAATTTCGCCCACCTGGTTAAAAATAACGGTCAGTAGTGGAATCAGCATCGCAAAATTGACCATACCGAATATGATACCTGTAAAAGTATATATCACATATTCGGGCAGATAATGGTGCAAAGGTGTGGCAAATCTTAGTAATCGCTTGAATGTCTTCATTCCTGGTAGTCTGTTTAACTTGCTGGCAAAAATAGGATAATTAAGGTATGAGGGGGTGTAAATGCGGCTATTCTTTGCCGGAAATGGTTAATTTCGCAACTGACGGGCTGTTGGCAGCCGGTTATGGTTTGGCGGGGCGGGGTAATTATGTTATTATCGTACGCAGACTGTTTTACTAACGATTAAAACTGAATGAGATGCAGGAAACTAAAAGGCAGAAACAAATAGGACAACTTGTGCAGCAGGAGCTGAGTGGTATTTTTCAGCGGTTGGGATTTAATGTGGTAGAGGGGGGAATGATATCTGTTGCTGCCGTGAAGATGACCCCAGACCTGCTGGAAGCGAAGGTATACCTGAGTATGTTCCAGATCAAAGCTCCTTCTGAGATGCTGGAGCGGATCAAGGAAAGAATGGGTGAAATCAAGAAGTTACTGGGAATAGGATTAGGTAAACAATTGCGTAGAATCCCTGAATTGAGCTTCTTCTTGGATGATACCCTTGATTATGTGTTTAAGATGGAAGAATTGTTTAAGAAGATCAAGGAAGATGACGCCAATATCAAGGATGGCAAGAAATAGGGGTTACGGATTCTTTATTCTTCATTCGTAATTCTACAAATACATGGTTTGGCAATTTGCTTCCCGTTACTTCCGGGCAAAAAAATCTACCAATGCTATCAATATCATTGCCTGGGTAAGTGTGGCGGCAATTGCAGTTGGGACTGGCGCCCTGATTGTGATACTGAGTGTGTTCAACGGCTTTGAGGGCCTGGTAAAATCCCTTTACTCCTCTTTTTATCCCGCGGTGAAGATTGCGCCGGTTACCGGTAAAACAATTATCCTTACGCCTGCGCAGCTGCAGCAAATAGCAGCGGTGCCGGGTGTGGCCCATTTCTCCCGGGTAATTGAAGAGAAGGCAGTACTGCGCTACGGTGACGAGCCTACGATTGCGGTGTTGAAGGGAGTTGACAGCAGTTACAATTATGTTACGGATGTGAAAAGCAACATTATCCGGGGGCGTTTTGACACCGGCGACAGTGTAGCCTACCGGGCGGTGCTGGGGCTGGAGCTGGAAGGCGCGCTGGGCGTGGATGTAGTGCATAGTATTGCACCTGTTACCGTATATCTTCCCCGCAGGAATGTGAATGCTTTTGTAACCCCTGAGGATGCGCTGAACAATGGCGTTTTGTATCCTGCCGGAACTTTTGCTATTCAGCAGGAGTTTAACAGCAAGTATGTTATTACAAACATTGAATTTTTACGGGGCCTGTTGCAGATGGGCGCCGATGAGATGTCGTCGCTGGAAATAGGGACACGGGCAGGGATAAACGATAAAGAACTGAAAGCACAACTTGAAAAGTTGTTGGGGGGCCATTACAAAGTGCAAACCCGGTATGAGCAGAATCAATCGCTGTATGCCATTATGCAAACGGAGAAGTGGGCGGTATACGTGATACTTAGTTTTATTATGATCATTGCCGCTTTTAATATGATCGGCTCTTTGTATATGCTGGTGATAGAAAAGCAAAAAGATATAACGATTCTGAAGGCTATGGGTGCACGTAAATCATTGATTATGCGCATCTTCCTGGCGGAAGGATTGATTATTGCGGGTATAGGAACCGCGCTGGGATTTGGTTTGGGTATCACCTTTTGTGTGTTGCAACAACATTTTGGTATTATTAAGCTGGAGGGAACCTCTTTCCTGGTGGATTCATACCCGGTGAGTATGCATGCGGCAGATTTCGGGTTGGTGTTTGTTACGATTATAGTGATAGGTGTGGCTGCCAGCTGGTATCCGGCGAGAAGAGCGGCGGTGGAAGCGATTACACTGAAGGCTACCTGATACGGACCTGATTAAAAATATTAAAAAAGGAGGAGCATGAATTCATGCTCCTCCTTTTTTAATATTTTTTAGTAACTACAATTAATAGTCGCCTAATGTTTCAGGTAACTGTGCCAGTGCTTTGGCGAGTTGCTCATCGCTGGGGGCAATACCATGCCATTCGTGGTGGCCTTCCATGAAGTCAACACCCTGACCCATAACAGTTTTCATGATAATAGCAATGGGTTTACCCTGACCGGTAAGGCTTTTGGCTTTTTCCAGTGTGGCAACAACATCGTCCATATCATTACCATTCATATGCAGTACGAGCCATCCGAATACTTCGAATTTAGCGCCTACGTCACCGAGGCCGGCAACATCATCAGTAGTTCCATCAATTTGCTGACCATTCAGATCAACAGTGATGATAAGATTGTCTACTTTATGATGAGGAGCAAACATTACTGATTCCCAGATTTGTCCTTCTTCCAGCTCACCGTCTCCGTGCAGAGAGAATACCAGGTTTTTATCGTTATTGAGTTTTTTAGCAAGCGCTGCGCCTATTGCCACGCTCATGCCCTGGCCCAGGGAGCCGGAAGCGATGCGTATACCCGGTAAGTGTTCGTGGGTAGTGGGGTGGCCCTGCAGGCGGGAGTTCAGCTTACGGAAAGTGCCCAGTTCCTGTACGGGGAAGTAGCCGGAACGGGCAAGTGCGCTATAGAACACCGGTGAAATATGTCCGTTGGACAGGAAGAACAGGTCCTGGTTCTTACCATCCATATCAAAAGGTGCCGGTTTGTGATCCATTACCTTGAAATACAATGCAGTCAGAAAGTCGGCGCAACCTAATGAACCGCCGGGGTGACCGCTTTGAACGCCATGTACCATCCGTACAATATCTCTCCTTACCTGAGTAGCAATATCTTTGAGCTGTGGCATGATAGTTGTTAATTTTTGTGCCGCAAAACTAATAGAATTTCGTAGAATTTGTGGCTGTTGAATGTTTTTTTGCGATCTCAAAGTATTAAAAAAGTTGATTTTTTTAACGTTTCTTTTCACATTTCGTTGAAATTAATATCTTTGCACAATTAAGCCCCACTAATGGAGAATGTATTAATTGCTACCGTCCTAAGTTTTGTTGTTACCTATTTTTCTATTCCAATACTGATCAGAGTGGCGGAATTAAAGCATTTATACGACGAACCGGACGAACGAAAGACGCATAAACAGCGTATACCAACGCTCGGAGGAATCGGTTTTTTCTCCGGATTTATAATTGCCACTGCTATCTGCGTACCCGCGTTAGCCAATTCGCCATTTCAATACATGATGGCGGCGTTCTTCATCATTTTCATGGTAGGTATGAAAGACGATATCGTAGGGTTGTCTCCGTTAAAGAAATTAATCGGGCAGCTGGCGGCATCTTTCGCTATTATCTACCTGGGCAATCTGCAGATTACAAGTATGTATGGCTTCATGGGCATTTATGCCATGCCTCCCAATATCAGCCTGATGCTGACTTATTTCACTTTTATTGTGGTAATCAATGCTTTCAACCTGATAGATGGGGTAGATGGCCATGCCGGCAGTATCGGATTGCTGGTGAGTGCCGTACTGGGGGCTTATTTCCTGCATGTAGGTGAAATCACTTATGCCGTGATTGGTTTTGCACTGGCAGGTGGGCTGGCCAGCTTTCTTATATATAATATTTCCCCCGCCCGCATTTTTATGGGTGATACGGGATCCTTACTGATAGGGCTGGTAAATGCAGTGCTGGTACTGAAATTTATTGATGTGGCAGGCAACCCGGCCGGTAAGATGCCAATCGGAGCTACACCAGCTGTGGCTTTTGCTATCCTGATCGTACCTTTATTTGATACTTTACGTGTATTCGCTGTTCGTATGCTGCAGGGAAGATCTCCCTTCTCTGCCGACAGAAACCATATCCACCACTACCTGCTGGACCTGAAGCTCAATCACAGGCAAACCACGCTGGTTTCCGTGGCCATTAATGCTACCTACATACTTGGTGCATTTGTGCTGCAGGGAATGGGCGCTACCTGGTTATTAATGGTTGTAATAGGTTCTGCTACCTTTTTTACCGGAATATTATACCTGGCACGCCGGAAGAAACTGGCAGTGAAAGCCATACCGGAACCGGTAGTACAGCCAGCAGCAGCAACAGCAAAAGAAGCCACCAAAATATTGCGTGTTACAACAGAGGGTGTATTACAAGATAAATAATCCTTTTGTTGTGGTTATTTGTAAGCAATTCTACTTCCATTATCAGGGCGTTGCTTTGACGATTAAAAGAAAACCTGTAGGTTTGCACGCACTTAACTATTTATGTTATGCAAGATGATCTAACGCTTATCATTGATGAGGCAGCGGACTCGATGAAGAAAGCTATCGGGCACCTGGAAACAGAACTTACAAAAATCAGAGCCGGGAAAGCCAATCCGCAAATACTGGATGGTATCTTTGTTGACTATTATGGCGCACCAACTGCACTAAACCAGGTAGCTAACGTAAGCATTGCAGATGCCCGCACCCTGACCATTCAGCCCTGGGAAAAAAACATGCTGCAGCCTATTGAAAGAGCCATTATTGCATCTAATATTGGTCTCAATCCACAAAACGACGGGGTTATCATCCGTTTATTCCTCCCGCCATTAACCGAAGAACGCAGGAAAGAATTTGTGAAAAAGGTGAATAACGAAGGCGAACAGGCAAAAGTAGCCATCAGGAATATCCGCAGGGATGCTATTGAAGCAGTTAAAAAATTGCAGAAAGACGGTTTAAGTGAAGATACAGCCAAGGACGCAGAAGCCGATATCCAGCAATTAACTGATAAGCACATTACGCTGATCGATAAACACTGCGAAGTAAAAGAGAAAGAAATTATGGCTATTTAGGAGTTTTATAGCCTGAAAATATAACAGCGGAGATATTAACGGATACTGATCCGGTTAATATCTCCGCTGCTTTTTTGCAATGGCTTATTTTACCGGAGCCACCCTGTTAGCCCTGTTTACGAGGTACACACCGAGCAGAATAACGCCCATGCTCCCCACCTGGACCCAGGTAATTGTTTCATGTGCCACTAATCCCCACCCTACTGCTACTAACGGTAACGCATATGCTACCATTGAGGCCAGCATGGACCCTGCCCTTTTGATGAGCAGGAAAAAGAGTACGGCTGCCACCCCGGTTCCCATCACCCCCAGTACCAGGCCCGCTGAAAGCGATCGCCAGGGCGCATCCGGTTGTGAAAACTGTGGAAAGAAATTACTGTACCACAGGATAGGGAAAGTGAACAGGGCACAAAAGAACATGGCAAGAGATCCCAGTTGCAGCGAACTGAAACCCTGCAGCTTATGATGTACCATACTAATATTAACTCCATAGCTTACGGTGGCCAGAATTACCAGCAGCGCATAATACCAGTGGCCATTTGTATTGATACCTTTGGCAGTAAACAATAACACTACCCCTGCCAGCCCTACGAAAATGCCGGTGAGCTGCGCTTTTTTAAATGGACTTTTAAAGATAATAATCCCGGATAGTAAGGCCATCAGTGGTGTTAGTGCATTAAGTATCCCTGCAAGGGAACTGTCGATTTCCGTTTCTGCCAAACAAAACAGGAAAGCCGGGATACCGTTACCCAGGATGCCGGATAATATGATAATGGGAAGTTTATTTACGGGTGTTTGCCTGAATGCCTTTGGTAAAAAGGGGGAAAGCGCTATGCCGGCAGCTACCAGCCTTAAGCTGGCTACCTGGTATGATGTAAATGATTCCAGACCTATTTTCATCAATATAAAGGAACTGCCCCATGTGAGTGATAACAGGATAAACACTCCCCAATGGGCGAAACGCTGATGCATAACTTTTATTTTTTCGAGTACAAAGGTGCAGGTATCCTTCATATTCAGCAAAATATAAATCGTGTTAATGCAACACTTCTGTCCCGATTTTGTTAAATTTATTTATAAGAATGCGCTACATGGGTAAAATCAAGCTGTCAGCTATCAGTACATCGGCTCCAAAAAAGCTGGAAAAAGAAACAATAAAGGCGGTAACCCGGGAAATTCTGGAAGAACTGGATGAACTTCAAAACCTCCTGTATGCACAGCATAAGCATTGTGTATTGCTGGTGGTGCAGGGAATGGACGCCAGTGGGAAAGACGGCGTAATAAAGAATGTTACAGGCACCTTAAATCCGCAGGGTTGTGTTGTACATTCTTTCAAAGCACCTACCACAGAGGAATCAGAACATGATTTTTTATGGAGGGTACATCAGCATGCGCCGGGTAAAGGCATGATCCAGGTATTTAACCGTTCACATTATGAGGATATTCTCATACAACGTGTACATAAGTGGATTGACGATAAAATGGCTTTTAAGCGGATGGAAGCTATTAATGATTTTGAAAAATTGCTGACGGTTCATAATAATACACACATCATTAAATGTTATCTGCATGTATCACAGGACGCACAGCAGCAGCGCCTGATGGAACGAACCGAAGACCCCCGGAAAATGTGGAAGTATAACGAAAATGACCTGGCAGAAGCAAAGCTATGGAATAAATATATGGATGCTTACGAAGACGCCATCAACCGTTGTAATTATGTGCCCTGGCTGATTGTACCGGCCGACCAGAACTGGTATAAAGAATATCTGATTGCGCTAACGTTGAGGGATACACTGAAATCATTAAAGATGAAATACCCCCGGTTGAAGAAATAATAACCTAATAATTAATGTCTTCGGGTATTATACTTTAATTTTGTTCACTTATTTTAACTAATAAAAACCTTGCATTATGTCGTTCATCAAAGAGTTTAAGGAGTTTGCCATGAAAGGCAATGTAATGGATCTTGCTGTGGGTGTGATTATAGGTGGTGCGTTTGGAAAGATTGTTACATCTCTTGTAGATAATATCCTGATGCCCCTCGTTGGGGTATTTACCGGAGGAAGGAATTTTAATGACGTCTTTTTTGTATTGGACAAAAGTAAGGGAGAGGTGGCCACGCTGGCAGATGCGAAAGCCAAGGGCGTAGCGGTATTTGCTTACGGCGCTTTTATACAGAGCGTGATTGATTTTCTTATTATCGCCTTCTGTATTTTCCTGCTGGTAAAATTTATGAATAAGCTTACCAAGAGAAAAGAAGAAGCCCCTGCCCCGGCTGAACTGTCTACCCAGGAAAAACTGCTTATGGAAATTCGTGATGAACTAAAAAAATCCAGATAAAATTTTTTAGAAAGACCCTTACCATCCCATTTTTCTTTGCCGGAAGAAGTGGGATGGTTTATTACGTATACTCATTTAAACACAAATTGATGAAAAAAATTACTTTATCCATTGCCTGCTGTATGCTATTGTTTACGGCCGTGCACGCGCAAAATGACTGGATGAAGAAGTCGAGAGAAGAAGCTTCTGATAAAATCAAGAAAGACGCTAATGACACCATTCCCAAATTATGGAAGAAAGGGATGAATATCAACGTCAATATCAACCAGGGATCATTAAGTAACTGGGCTGCGGGCGGCGATAATTTTGCTTTCTCCCTTGGGTCTAATCTTTTTGCCTGGGCATTTTATAAAAACGGAAGACATTCCTGGGACAACGTGGCCGACCTGGCATATGGTTATATTAACACCACCAGTTTGGGTGGACGCAAGAATGATGACCGTATTGACCTGACCACCAAGTATGGCTATGATATCGGCAAAAACTGGTATTTAAGCGGGTTGGTGAATTTACGTACGCAATTCACCAATGGTTATTTGTATCCTTCGGATACTACGCCACAGCTGTCATCAAAATTCTTTTCTCCTGCTTATGTGCTGGTATCGCCTGGTTTTGACTATAAACCGGACAAATCATTTTCTTTGTTCCTGTCGCCGATTACTTCCCGTTTTGTGTTTGTAATGGATGATGTACTCTCCAAACAGGGTGCTTATGGGGTAGATACGGGCTCGCATTTTAAATATGAAATAGGCGCCTACCTGTCTGCCAATTATATAAAGACTTTTGCAAAAAACATGACTTACAAAGGCCGGCTGGATTTATTTTCTGATTACAGGCATAACCCGGGAAATATAGATGTGTTTTTTACCAACGCGTTGGAACTGAAGGTAAATAAGTGGATTTCCGCCTTGCTGACTGTAGATATGATATATGATGATGATGTAAAAGTATTTGAGAATAAAGAAACTGGCGTGATGGGCCCCCGTCTGCAAATAAAACAGGTGATAGGAGTTGGCTTTGCTGCCAAGTTCTGATTCGCCGGAATTTTGTTATTTTTGATATCGCACAGCGGCACAGAGACAAACAGCCGGTTATATTAACCGGGCATTTTAATGACTCCGTGCAATTGTGCGATATCTTTTTAAAAAAATCTTTAATGAGCGAACAAGCACCTGTCTATAAGATCAAATTACCGCAATTTGAAGGTCCTTTCGACCTGTTGCTGTTCTTCATTGAACGTGATGAGCTGGATATCTACAATATCCCTATTAATACTCTCACGCAGGATTTCCTGGATTATATCCATCATATTGAAACGTTGAATATTGAGCTGGCCAGTGAATTCATTCTCTTTGTATCTACCCTTATGCGTATCAAAGCAAAAATGCTGTTGCCACGTAAGGAGCTGGATGAGCAGGGAAATGAAATTGATCCCCGCATGGAGCTGATAGACAAGATCCTGGAATATAAGCGCTATAAGCTGGCGGCGGCGGAACTGGCAGAAATGGAAGCAGACCGTATGCTGTCTGTAAAGCGTGGAAATATTGCAAAGGAACTGGCAGAGATCGGGGAAGTGACCAGTGAAGGTACCGAAGTACAAACCCTCACCCTTTTCAAGCTGACAAAGACCTTTGAAAAGGTAATACAGCGCATGAAAGAGCGCGATAATAAGCCCCAGCACGTAGTATACAAGTACGACTATACGATGGAGGGCTCCAGGATGTATATGGAAGAGCTGGCGCGGGCGGAACGTACTTTATCTTTTGAAAAAATATTCGATCACTGTAAAGACCGTGTACATGCCATTTTCCTGTTCCTTAGTATGCTGGAACTGGTGCAAATGAAGCATATGGGGATTATGGTGGGAGAAGGCAGGAATAACTTTATTATTGAATATATTGATCCTTCCGAGAGGGAGGAAGAAACTGCAGGAACCTTAATAGATGGCTGAGAAACGTGAAAATATCGGGATTGTTTCCTTACCGGAATACTCGCATGCAGATCCGGGATTTGTGGTGTCTGGCCTTTGTGAATTAGGCAACAGTTTTTTTGATCAGATCGGCGTGCCGCACCGGCACGATTTCTACACCATTTACTGGATTAAGAAAGGTAAGCTGTTGCATACCATTGATGCAGTGACGCATGAAGTAAAGAAGAACACGTTGTTTTTTGTAGCGCCCGGCCAGGTGCATAATCTGCAGGCAACCGATAAAATAGATGGATACATGATTGCGTTTCGTGATGCATTCATGTGTTTAAAAGATCAGACGCAGGTATCCGGTATTAATTCCGGGTTGTTTTTCAATAGCCAGTTCAGCAGTGTTATTCATATTGATGATGAACAGGAGAAAGATATTGACGCTATTGTGCGCCTGATGATGAAAGAATTAACCCTGCGCGAACCTGAATACGAAATGGCGCTGCACGGACTGCTGCGTTATTTCCTGGTACTGGCTTCCCGCATAAAGGGAGAGAATGTAGCCATCACCCCTGAACAGCATGCTGCTCACAATAGTTCCATCTTCCTGAAATTTAAAAACCTGATAGAGGAAAAATACCAGGAATTAAAGACCGTATCTGATTACGCGGGGCTTTTACATATCAAGCCTGTGCTGCTGAATGAAATCAGCAAGCAATTATCCGGTATTACTGCCGGTGAACATATCCGTAACCGGGTGATCCTGGAAGCGCAACGGTATTTATATAATACAGACCTTACCGCCAAAGAAATTGCCTACAAGCTGGGTTTTGATGACCCGCACTATTTCAGCCGCTTTTTTAAGAAGTATACCAACCAGAGTCCTTCTGAATTTAAAGAGGCTTCCCGCACTTCCGTAGGCCCTTCTGTCTGAATTTTCCGGAATTTTCAAAAAAAGTCCATCACTAGGAGTGTTTTATCCATTCTTAATGGATGTTGTAACATGTACTTTTGTGTTGTCTTAAGGAGGCAAATAATATGAAAACACAAAAACATGTAAGCCAGATCGTAATTGCAGCCGCACCACACATGGTAGGTGATGGATTCAGGGTGCAGAGCACCTTACCGGGTGGTACCCGTTCCGAAGGTAACAGGATCAGTCCTTTTATCATGATGGACTATGCAGCTCCCAACTACATCCCACCAAGTGTAAGACCCAAAGGTGTTGGCGAACATCCGCACAAAGGCTTTGAAACCGTTACCATCGTATACCAGGGCGAACTGGAACACCGGGATTCTACCGGTAGTCATGGTTTGTTGTTTCCGGGTGATGTGCAATGGATGACTGCAGCCGGCGGCATCTTACATGAAGAAAAATACAGTGACGCGTTCAGCAAACAAGGGGGGAAAGCAGAGTTTGCCCAGTTATGGGTAAATCTTCCTAAAGCATTTAAAAATAATCCTCCCTCCTATCAGAACCTTACCAAAGCAGCAATACCTGTGATAAAAGTAAGTGAAGAAGGATATGTGAGAGTAATTGCAGGTGAATATGATGGCGTGAAAGGCGCTGCCAGTACCTTTTCCCCGGTGAATGTTTATGATATCCATCTGAAAAAAGATGATAAGATCACTTTAAGCATACCGGAAAATTTTAACACCGCAGCAGTCGTATTTCAGGGAGAAGCAGATGTGAATGGTCAGCCGCTTAAAGGAGTGGAAACTGCACTCTTTGAAAAAGAGGGTACGGAAGTGATCATCACCGCGCTGAAAGACACCGCCATGCTGGTGTTGAGCGGCGAACCGATCGATGAGCCCATTTTTGCTTACGGTCCGTTTGTGATGAATACTGAAGATGAAATCAGAACGGCGATAGATGACTACAACGCCGGTAAAATGGGAGTTTTAAACTAATTAAACATTTAACAATACTAAAAAAACAAAATTATATGACAACCTGGAAAATTGATCCTTCACACAGCGATGTACAATTTAAAATAAAGCACCTGATGATTACGACCGTAACCGGTCAGTTTGCAAAATTTGATGGTACCATGCAGACAACTGATGATGATTTCAGCACTGCCAACATCACATTTGAAGCAGACATCAACAGTATTTCCACACAGAATGCGCAGCGTGATGCTCACCTGCAGGCAGGAGATTTCTTTGAAGCAGAAAAGTATCCCAAACTCACCTTCGTGTCTAAAGAAGTAAAGAAAATAGATGCCGATACATTTAAGCTGGTAGGTGATTTAACCATCCGTGATAATACCCGTCCTGTAGAGCTGAATGTTGAATTTGGCGGCGAAGTGGTAGATCCTTATGGTCAGACTAAAGCAGGATTTGAACTGAGCGGTAAAATTAACCGTAAAGATTTTGGTCTTACTTTCCACGCTACTACTGAAACCGGCGGTTTACTGCTGAGTGATGAAGTAAAGCTGCTGGCAAGTGTGCAAATGGTAAAACAACAATAAGATAGCGTTTACCCGTTGCAGATCATGATCTGCAACGGGTAAAGCTTAATAAAAACTGAAATGGATATTCTGAATAAACTGGAATGGCGTTATGCCGTTAAGAAATTTGACCCGGCTAAGAAACTGAGTGCAGATCAGCTGGAAAAATTACTGGCCGCTACAAGGCTCTCTGCCTCTTCCTACGGCTTACAACCGTATAAGATCCTGGTAGTAGAGAACCCGGCCGTACGTGAGCAACTGAAAGCGGTATCCAACGGACAGTTGCAGGTTACGGATGCCTCGCATCTGATCGTTTTTGCGAGGTATACAGATCTGAACGAAACCCACGTAGATGACTATATGAATAATGTGGCGGAAACGCGTAGCATAGCTCCTGAACAACTGGCAGGTTTTTCAGGAATGGTGAAGGGAACCGTTAACCGGTTAGGTGCAGAAGGCGCAGCTGTATGGAGTGCGAAGCAGGCTTATATTGCTTTGGGCACCCTGCTTACGGCAGCAGCTGTGGAAAACATTGATGCCTGTCCGATGGAAGGCTTTGATGCTGCCGGATACAACAGGATATTAGGACTTACAGATAAAGGCTTGGCTGCTGTAGTAGTTGCTGCGATAGGATTCAGAGCGCCCGATGATGTAATGCAACATGCTAAGAAAGTACGTAAGCCAATTGCAGAATTGGTAGAAATGATATAGGAATCAATTGACAGGAACCATGTACAGCCGCACAGGAAACTGTGCGGCTTTTTATGCGCTTTTATGTTCCAGGAAGCTCCGGCATTTTTTATTCCCGATTAATTTGTAATTTGGGCCTCCGCACTGATTTTTCTAACAAGAAAAAAAATAAAAATTTAACATGAAAAGATTTGCATCTGCCAATTGGCAAGGTACCGGAAAAGAAGGTAAAGGCACTTTAACTTCTCAGTCGACTGTATTAAACAAGACCCAGTACTCTTTCAGCAGCCGTTTTGAAGATGGCATTGGTACTAATCCTGAAGAACTGATTGCCGCAGCTCATGCCGGTTGTTTTACCATGAAGCTGAGCTTTGTGATCACTGGCGCCGGTTTTACTCCCGGTAACATTGATACCAAATGCACGATCACTTTAGATAACGGTGCTATTACTACCAGCCACCTGGAAGTAACCGCCAGCGTAGAGGGTCTGGACGCCGCCAAATTCGCTGAATTTGTAGCGGATGCTGAGGCTAACTGCCCGGTAAGCAAAGTGCTGAATGCTACCATTACTACAGATGCGAAACTGGTGTAAATAGTTACCCCGCATCGTTAGTGCTTTACGGATTTTTCGTATGCATACCGTTTTTTTCAGCGGGTAGTGCATAGAAAGATCCGTATTTTTTTGTCCACGCTTTTCAACATATGATCCATTCTCTACCCCTTTGTTTATAGCGATATTTGTAGTGTTAAAACAAAGGAGATTTAGTTATGAAAAAAGTTATTCATCGTGCAGATACCAGGGGATATGCCAACCACGGTTGGCTGAAGAGCCATCATACTTTCAGCTTTGCTAACTATTATGATCCAAACAGGATTCACTTTGGCGCACTGCGTGTGTTGAATGATGATGCGGTAAAAGGTGGAATGGGTTTTGGCGCTCACCCGCATGATAATATGGAGATTGTATCTATTGTGTTGGATGGTGAATTGGCGCACAGCGATAACACCGGTAATAAAGAAGTGATCCGTAAAAATGATGTACAGATTATGAGTGCCGGAACGGGTGTTGTACACTCGGAGTTTAATGCGTCTAAAACGGAGGAGGTGAGTTTTCTGCAGATATGGGTGATACCCAAAGAAAGAAATGTAACGCCCCGTTATGATCAGCAAACATTTGATCCCGCCGCCCGTGAAAACGCTTTACAGGTGGTGATTTCACCGGATAGAAATGCCAACGGCCTGTGGTTAAACCAGGATGCCTGGTTTACGCTGGGTAAATATGAAGCCGGTAAAACACTGGACATTGCAGCGAAAGCACCCAACATAGGTACTTACCTGTTTCTGCTCAGTGGTGAATTGAAAGTAGATGGAGAAACATTAGCAACACGTGATGCAATCGGGTTATCCGAATATGACAAAGTAAGTATTGAAGTAATCAAACCGGCAGAGTTTTTGCTGATAGATGTGCCAATGCTGAACTAGTCACATCGTTATATACTAACCCGTTATATCTAAAAGAAGATCAGTCGTTACGGCTGGTCTTTTTTTTATATTTTTATCGGTATCCGCATTCATTGAAATCATTAAAGCCACTACAACACATGTTATTAGCCACAGATCTGGACGGTACATTTTTAGGGGGTACAACAGAAGATAAAGAACAACTATACAGTTTGTTGCAGCAGCAAAAAGATATACAGCTGGTGTTTGTAACCGGCCGGGGCATACCGAGTGTATTGTCGTTACTGGAGAATAATGCTTTGCCGCGGCCAGAATATATTATTGGAGATGTAGGCGCTACTGTTACCCACCTGCCTACATTGACGGCGGTGGAGCCGGTACAGTCGCACATTGCGGCCAAATGGCCTGGTGATCATGTGAGAGAGACGTTGAAAACAGTTAGAGGATTACTGCACCAGGACGCGCATCAGCAGTACCGTTGTTCTTATTATTATAATGATAGCACTGATATTGAGGGGGCCCGTGAAATAGCGGCATCGCTGCAATGCGACCTGGTTTTATCAGCCGGGAAATACCTCGACATATTACCTGCCGGTGTGAATAAAGGTTTTACGTTGAAACAATTATTGCAGGTGCTGGCATTGCCGCATCAAAAGGTGCTGGTAGCCGGAGATTCCATGAATGATTATTCCATGTATGCATCCGGATTCAAAGGAGTGGTAGTAGGTGATTCGGAACCCGAATTAATAGCGCGCACTGCAGGAATGTCGCATGTATTGCAGGCGCAGCGGGCGGGCGCAGGCGGCATCCTGGAAGCGATGAGTTTTTTCCCTGAGTTTGGCATTTATCTGTAAAAAGAAGTGTAAAAGTGAGGGGTGGAATAGAAAAAGATTGTACCTTAGAACAGGTCTTTTCTGGTAAATTAATATGGATATTGACAACAGCGTTTGGTATGATGAATAGTTTTTTAATCATCATTTAAATTGATAAATCAATACACCATGGAAATCACAACTCCCACTGAAGAGCTGCACCAGCAGCTGAATTCCTGGAAAGAAGAAGTAAATGAAGTAAGAACTGAAGTAAAAATGATGCGGGAGCGATTGGAACAAATCGCACTCAGCAAAGCTTCCAGGGATGTAATGACACAGGTTGAACATTTTGAAAACCGTTTACTGCGGCAACGTGAAGTAGCTGATGAAATGTATCACGACATCAAGCAGTGCGCTAAAAGAGTCGCCAACACGCCGGTAACAGTAGTACATGATGACCGTCCTATAGATGACTTTCAGACCATACAACATCGTATGGAAATTTTCCGGAAATTATATATGTCATTAAAAGAAGACTTCAATCAATTTATACCTTACGAGGTATAGTCACTGGAGGGCTTTTACCTTATGCTCAATTTTATGAATGATTTCATCCAGCTGGAGGGTGGATTCATGCAGCCATTCCATGAGCTGGGTGTTGAGATGCAGGTCCTGGTTGCTTTTATCGAATAAGCCGGCGATGCTGAGTATGGATACTACCGGCCGGCGTATTTCGTGGGAATTGATCCAGGCAATTTCCTTGAGTGTTTCATTTTGTTCTTCCAGTTGCCTGGCTTGTTTTACGAGCTTGTCGATATCCTGTATCATCCCTATTATGCGATATGGGATATTATTTTCGTACATAATGAAAGCGCGGTCTACTACATATTTATAGTTGCCATCCGCGCATTTAAAACGGTACTCTTCCGACCAGTAGTTCAGGTGTGTACGTTTGCAGCTATCAAGTGAAGAAATGATCCTGGCGTGATCTGCCGGGTGTATATTATCCTGCCACCACTGCACCAGGTCGGTTTCATCATGGCTGTTATAGTGGAAGAGATTATGCAGTCCGTGGTTCCAGGTAACGGCATTTGTTACGAGGTTTTTGTCGTATACAGCATCATTCGTGGCCTGAGCGAGCAGTTCATAGCGAATGCCCAGCTCATGTGCTTCTTTGGCCGCCTTCATTTGTGCATCTACATCTTTGGCCATGATGAAGCGGGCACTTTTTCCGTAGTACACCGCGGGAAGGGAATAGATCTCTACAAAAAAATTGGTACCATCTTTTTTGCGATGCTTCCAGACGCCTCTGTATTCATCACCATTACAACGTTCCGCTGCATTTTCCAACAGCAGTGGTATATCTTCTTCATTACGTATATCCTTTAACGTTAGGTTCAGGAAATCTTTTCTGTTGTAACCATATTTTTCTACGGCAGCATTGTTAACAGATAAAAAGCGCATAGTGGCTTTTTCATAGATCCACATGGGGATCGGATATTCATTAAAAAGATGTTCGAACTGAAGGGGGCGCTTGTCTGATAAGAATGTGGCGACAATCAGCAGGGCAAATACACTGCAAAGCGTTAGTATGCTGAGTGACAGTAGTAATGAAGATGGTTGAAAACCGTTTTTAAGCAGGAGGTAGCTGTTAATAAAGATAACAACAAGCAGAAGCGATAAGCAAGTAATCTTTATTGGGGCATTTCGTATCACCTGTTTTTCCTCATAATTTAGCCAAAATTTTAGCAATTAAAAAAATAATATCAGATCGTTATGATTGATAATATTTTTTACATTATATGGTTTTATAATTCAAGAATCACTTCGTCGCTTGCAGGATATCCAACGCAGGTAAGTACGAGACCTTCAGCCAGTTCTTTATCTGTGAGCACTTCATTTACCGGCATCCATACTTTACCGCTCACACACTGTGCCGTGCAGGAACCACATACCCCGCCTTTGCAGCTGTAGGGCAGCAATACTTCATTGGCCAATGCGTAGTTCAGAATGGTTTGGTTACCGGGAACAGCCAGTTTATATTCTGCATTGCGGTAGCGGATGATTACCTGTTTCAGGTTGTGATCCTGCGGCAATGGTGTTTTGGCGATCCTGGCATCTGTATTCACCACAAAGTTTTCTTTATGGAGTTGTGATTCCCGGAAGCCCATGAAGGTAAGCGTGAGCAGGACAGTACGCATATAATCGGGAGGACCACAAAGAAAGAACTGTGCATCTTCCCGGTGATAACGGATATGGGTATTTACCAGTTGTTCCAGTAAAATATTGTTAAGCCTTCTGTAGGTATGATGACTATCCGGATCATTGCTGAAAAGCCAGATGCATTCCAGTTGCTGCGGGTAAAGCTTTTGCCACTTTAGCAATGCTTCGTGAAAGATGGTCCTTTCAGGTGTGGTATTGCTGTAAATCAGTTTAACGTGGGCATTGGGTTCCGTTGTTAATAGCTGTTTCAGCAGCGAAAATACCGGCGTTATACCGCTTCCTGCCGCCAGGAGGAAAATGTCTTTCTCCGCAGCGCCCGACTTTTCGTATGTGAACCGGCCGGAGGGTTCCAGCGTGGTAACGATATCATTTACTTTCCAGGTATGGATAAGGTGACGTGATATTTCCCCGTTTTCTTTTTCGCGGATGGTTACAGACAAAAAGGAATCCACGCCTGGTGTGGAGCTGAAAGAATAAGAACGTCTGTATTCTTTGTTGTTGAGTGTAATGAGAAAGGTAAGGAATTGTCCGGCGAGATATTCCAGTGGTTCCGGCGATGTATTTTCCAGCTTATAAGTATAAGTACCGGGTGCTTCGCGTATGATCTCCGTTATCCTGAGCTGAAAATACATGGTATAAAAAAGTTTAGCTATTTAAATATTCAATTTTTGTGGAAATCAAATATTCAAATAGCTAAATAACTAAATTCTTTTATTAAATGGTGACGGTAATTTTTTCTTTTAGCATATCTCTGGTAGTGCGTGCAATACCGGCAGCATCGTAACCACATTCGCGGTATAATTCTTCCGGCTTGCCATGTTCCACAATTCTATCGGGGATACCTAACCTTTTAATGGTTGCCTTATAGTTGTTGGTTGCCATGAATTCGATAACGGCGCTACCGAATCCACCAACAATGGTACCATCTTCCACGGTAATTACTTTGTCGAACGACTGGAAGATTTCGTGCAGCATTGTTTCATCTAATGGTTTTACAAAACGCATATCGTAGTGAGCGGGTTGCAATCCGTCTCCTATCAATTCTTTACATGCTTCGGCCACGAAGTTACCGGTATGTCCGAGGGAGAGGATAGCGATATCTTTTCCGTCGCGGATTTTGCGGCCGGTACCTGCTTTAATGGCTTTAAACGGCGTACGCCATTCCGGCATTACGCCTTGTCCGCGTGGATAGCGGATTACATAAGGCATATCATTTTCCGGCAGTTGTGCGCTGTACATCAGGTTGCGCATTTCTTCCTCATTCATTGGCGCGCTGATGATTACATTGGGGATGCTGCGCATATAGGCAATATCGTAGGCGCCGTGATGGGTAGGTCCGTCCTCTCCTACAAGTCCTGCCCTGTCGAGGCAGAATATCACGGGTAGTTTCTGGATGGCCACATCATGTACGGCCTGATCGAAGGCGCGTTGGAAGAAGGAAGAGTAGATGTTACAGAAAACGCGCATACCCTGTGTTGCCATACCGGCAGAGAGGGTAACCGCGTGTTGTTCGCAGATGCCCACGTCGAAGGCCCTGTGCGGCATTTTCTCCATCATAAATTTGAGGGAGGAGCCGGAAGGCATAGCGGGGGTGATACCGATAATTTTATCGTTTTGTTCTGCGAGTTCAATGATGGTATGGCCAAAAACGTCCTGGTATTTAGGAGGTTGCGGGCTGGTGACCGGTTTTTTGAATATTTCGCCGGTAATTTTATCGAACAGACCCGGTGCGTGCCAGGTGGTTTGGTCCTTTTCTGCGAGGGCATAGCCTTTACCTTTGGTGGTAACGATGTGCAGCAATTTCGGGCCGGGAATATCTTTCAGGTCCTGGAGGGTATCCGCCAGTTTGGTGATGTTATGTCCATCGATGGGGCCAAAGTAGCGCATCTTCAGTGCTTCGAAGAGGTTGCTGGATTTTGACACCACGCCTTTGAGGCTGGCTTCCAGTTTGGAGGCCATGTCGCGGGTAAATTTCTTTCCTACGGGTAATTTGCCCAGCAGGTTCCATACATCATCCCTTACTTTGTTATAGGTGGGTGAAGTGGTGATATCTGTGAGGTATTCTTTCAGCGCGCCCACATTAGGATCTATGGACATGCAGTTATCGTTCAGGATAATGAGTACGTTGGCGTTTGCCACACCAGCGTGGTTGAGGGCTTCGAAGGCCATACCTGCGGTCATGGCGCCGTCGCCGATTACTGCAATATGCTGGCGGTCGAATTCTCCTTTGTAGTGGGAAGCCATTGCCATGCCCAGTGCTGCGGAGATGGAAGTGGATGAGTGCCCTACACCGAAGGTGTCGTAGCGGCTTTCATCTCTTTTAGGAAATCCGCTGAGGCCCTTATATTTCCTGTTGGTAGGAAATGTTTCCCGGCGACCGGTCAGGATTTTATGGCCGTATGCCTGATGGCCCACGTCCCATACCAGCTGATCGTAGGGGGTATTATAAACGTAATGCAAAGCGACTGTCAGCTCCACTACACCGAGACTAGCCGCAAAGTGGCCGCCATGCACACTTACCACGTCAATAATGTATTGACGCAACTCCTCGCATACCTGGTGAAGCTGTTCTTTATTCAGTTTTCGCAAATCAGCGGGATATTCTATCTGGCTCAACAGTTGACCTGCCTTTATATTCATAATTGGGCTCAGGGTTTATATGAAGTAACAAAAATACATAAAAATATGTGGTAAATAGTGTAAGTATGACAGGAAAATAGGACAGTGCGGTGATATCTCACCATTCAGATACAGCCATCTGCCATTTACCTTTTTTGATTCACCATTTATAACATTTAGGTTTCTGCAGGGGGCGCTGTAGGGTATTTTTGGAATATAGGTGAAGTTTACTAATTTGATTGAATGTTTAAACAAATAAACAAATATTGGTGGTGCCAGATATTGGGGTGGTCGGCATATTTTCTGATCAATGTTTTCTTCGCCTTTTCTGTTTACAGAAAAACGTCTCCGGACGCGGCTTATTATCTGAATCTGGTAATTTTTGTGTTATTCGGTTTTATAGCCACCCATCTTTTCCGTAACCTGATTCACCGGTTTGCATGGGTGAACTATAATTTTGAGAACCAGATCCTGCTGTTCATCGGGTTAATGACGGGATCGGGGCTGGTATCGTATATTGGATATTACTTTTTTGGGATATACCTGTTGCACTTATCGGATACGCCCATCCAGGTGGGGATTGTGGGTTCTTTCCTGATCACTACTATCTGGTGGTTTCTGTATTTCATATGGCACTATATTGAAAGGAACCGGCGGTCGCAGGTGGATCAGTTAAAGCTGGAGACTACTGTGAAGGAACTGGAGCTGAAAACGATTAAGGCGCAGCTGAATCCGCATTTTATTTTTAACGCGCTGAACAGTATCCGGGCGCTGGTAGATGAAAATCCCCAGCGGGCAAGAACTGCCATCACAGAGCTTTCCAATATTTTGCGGAGCTCTATGCAAACGGAGAAGGCGGAAACGGTGAGCCTGGAAAACGAATTGAATATAGTAAAGGATTACCTTGCATTGGAACATATCCGGTTTGAAGAGCGTTTGAGTGTAAAGTATGAGATTGATCCGGATACGCTGGAGTTACAGGTACCTCCTATGATGTTGCAAACGTTGGTGGAAAATGCCATTAAACATGGAATTTCCCGGATCATCAGGGGCGGATTTGTTTATATTCACTCTTCCCTGAAGGGTATGCAACATGTAATTACGATTGAAAACACCGGTCAGATCGTAGAAAACAATATGAACGGGCATGGCTTTGGATTACAAAGCACGCGGCAGCGGTTGAGCCTTTTGTTTGGAAGCAGGGCTTCTTTTGAAATCAGGAATAAAGATGAGCAAACGGTAGAAGCTACCGTAGTGATGCCTTTGCTCTAAATCACTTGTTATAAACTGCTGTAGCCGGATAAACTGGTTATAGCTATTATTTTTAAATCAATTAAATCATCAACCAAACTTCATATTGCCAATGAAAAAAGCATTGATAATAGATGATGAACGCCTGGCCAGGAGTGAGTTAAAAAAATTGCTGGCAGATCACCCGGAAATAGTGGTGGTAGGAGAAGCTGTGAACGCGAAGGATGGTATAGAAAAGATAGAAACGCTTCATCCCGACTTACTGTTCCTGGATATCCAGATGCCTGATAAAACGGGCTTTGATTTGCTGGCAGAGCTGGAAAAAACACCACAGGTGATTTTCACCACTGCATATGATGAGTATGCGCTGAAAGCATTTGAGTACAATGCGCTGGACTACCTGTTGAAGCCGGTAGAGCCCAAGCGGTTGGCAGATGCGATCCACAAGCTGCATCAGCAGGATGAAAAGGACCGTTTGGCAGCATCCGGTGGTATCCGTAATTTATTGTCTGAGAATGACCAGGTTTTTGTGAAAGATGGCGACAGGTGCTGGTTTGTGAAGCTGCAGGAGATCCGGCTTTTTGAAAGTGTGGGGAACTATGCGCGGGTATATTTTGAAACCAACAAACCTTTGATCCTCAAATCATTGAATGCGCTGGAAGAAAGGCTGGACGAGCGTACTTTTTTCCGTGCAAACCGTAAACATATTGTGAATCTGCGGATGATTGAGAAAATTGATACTTACTTTAATGGCGGCCTGTTGCTGGAAATGCGCGGGGGCGAAAAAATTGAAGTAAGCCGCAGACAGGCAGTGAAGTTTAAAGAAATGATGAGCCTGTAAGTATTGGGCGATCAGCTATCAAAACGAATGACAGCAGATCTCCTGCTGTCATTCGTTTTATATCTTTTGCGTTAAATCTGCTTTATGCCTTCACGGGAACAGAATGCACAGCATCTGCCAGTTCCTTGATGAGAGAGAGGTCTTTCTCAATAGCATTACCTACTACGAGGATATCTGCGCCTGCTTTACAGTTCAGGTAAGCCTTTTCTGCATCCCGGATACCTCCTCCTACAATAATAGGAGCCTGTACCTGGCTGGCCACCCGGCTGATCATACTTTCTGTGATAGGTACACGGGCGCCGCTGCCGGCATCCATATAAATCACTTTCATTCCCAGCATTTCCCCTGCTATTGCGGTACACATGGCAATATCTGCCTTGTCTGCCGGGATGGGCATGGTGTTACTGATATAAGAAACAGTTGTGGGGGCTCCGCCGTCGATTACCATGTAACCGGTGGAAATTACTTCCAGTCCGCTTTTCTTCACGGCAGCTGCAGATACTACATGCTGACCGATCAGTAATTCAGGGTTTCTGCCGGAAATTACAGACAGATAGAGTAAGGCATCAGCATATTTTGATACCTGAGAAGGGCTTCCGGGAAATAATACAACGGGAATGTTGCAGCTGGCTTTCAGCTGTTGTACGCATTCATCAAGGTGATCAGAGATCACCAGACTACCTCCAAGGAAGATATAATCAACTTTGGCAGCAGTGCATTTATCAGCAATCTCTATGATTCCGGCAGGTGTCACCTTATCCGGATCAATTAAAACCGCGAATGCCTTTTCCTTTTTAGCCTTTCTTTCGATGAACGAAGTGTATATATTATTGTACATCAATAGCGCATTGTTCCGGTTGTCGCAAATGTATAATATTTTTATTAATAACACACATTGCTAAATAAATATGCATTCAATTCATTTTCTATTCATGAACTTCATGATACCTAGCTGATTATGTGTGATAGAACTGTAAACGTTTTGTTAATGACAAATTTTAAGCCGGATTTCTTTTGGCTCTATAACAAACGTGTTGGCAAACTGTTTGCGCAATTATCCACAATCTGTGCAAAATAAATGAGTCGCTCCAGGCATTTTAAAATTAATTTTAGAGTACTCCGCTATACTAACTCATTTATATCATCTAAGAAAAATTTACGGGCATGAAAAATCCAGTCAATAGTAAGAATGGGCTTGCGTTTTCCCGCCATTTTACCAAAGAGGGGGTGAGTCCTTACGATCAGTTTGTGTACGAGCTCCGCTCCTCTGTGATCCGTAATCCTGGTGGCGACGTAGTATTTGAAATGAACAATGTGGAAGTACCGGCGGCCTGGTCGCAGATTGCTACCGATATCCTGGCGCAGAAATATTTCCGCAAAGCCGGGGTGCCACAGGCTGATGGCACTTCAGGGAGAGAAACCTCTGTGAAGCAGGTGGTACATCGTATGGCCAACTGCTGGCGTGCCTGGGGCGAAAAATACGGCTATTTCGCTTCTGCAGAAGATGCCGGGATATTTTATGAAGAGCTGACCTACAGTATGCTGAACCAGTCGTGTGTGCCTAATTCCCCTCAGTGGTTCAACACCGGCTTATTTGAGAGCTATGGTATTAAAGGCAAGCCGCAGGGCCATTATTATGTGGAGCAGCATACGGGTACCCTGGAAAAGTCTACCTCTGCTTATGAGCGGCCTC
This sequence comes from Chitinophaga sp. G7 BAM 1005, assembly GCF_057126945.1. Classification (NCBI taxonomy): domain Bacteria; kingdom Pseudomonadati; phylum Bacteroidota; class Chitinophagia; order Chitinophagales; family Chitinophagaceae; genus Chitinophaga; species Chitinophaga sp. G7 BAM 1005. The sequence continues at coordinate 7,436,912 of NZ_CP181478.1, forward strand.
AGCCTCATGCCTGTTTTATATTAAGTGTAAATGATGACCTGGTGAATGAGGGTGGAATAATGGATTTATGGATGCGGGAAGCGCGCATCTTTAAATATGGTTCCGGTGTTGGTACTAATTTTTCGCATATCCGGGGAGATGGGGAAAAGCTTAGTGGTGGCGGAACTTCCAGTGGATTAATGAGCTTTCTGAAGATCGGTGACCGGGCAGCGGGAGCTATTAAGTCGGGCGGCACTACCAGAAGGGCGGCAAAAATGGTGTGCCTGGATCTTGATCACCCGGAGATCATGGAATTTGTGAACTGGAAAGTGGAGGAGGAGAAAAAGGTGGCGGCCTTGATTGCTGCTGGGTATTCTTCTGATTATGAAGGGGATGCGTATAAAACTGTATCTGGTCAGAATTCCAATAACTCCGTGCGGGTGCCGAATTCGTTTTTCCGGGTGCTGGAGGCAGATGGCGAATGGGAGTTAAAGGCCAGGAGCACCGGCAGAACCATGAAAACGGTAAAGGCAAAGGATCTCTGGGACCAGATTACCTATGCGGCCTGGCGTTGTGCAGATCCGGGTACCCAATATGATACTACCATCAATGAGTGGCATACCTGTCCGCAGGGCGGGCGTATTAATGCCTCTAATCCGTGTTCGGAGTACATGTTCCTTGATAATACCGCCTGTAACCTGGCCTCTGTGAACCTCCGGCGCTTTTTCAATGATGAAAAGAACCTGTTTGATGTGCCAGGCTTTGAGTACACAGTAAGATTATGGACGGTGGTGCTGGAGATTTCCGTACTGATGGCGCAGTTTCCTTCCAAAGAGGTGGCACAGCTCAGTTATGAATATCGTACGCTGGGGCTTGGCTATGCTAATCTTGGTTCCATGCTGATGGTGAGCGGTATTGCATACGACAGTGAGGAAGCGCGTGGCATATCGGGAGCCATATCTGCTATCATGACGGGGATTGCCTACAAAACCTCTGCAGAGATGGCTGCCCACCTGGGCGCCTTTCCGCGGTATGAAGAAAACCGGGAAGATATGTTGCGGGTGATGCGGAATCACCGGGCGGCGGCGTATGATGCATCTGATGCATATGATGGGCTGGAAATAAGGCCCAAAGGCATTGACGCGCGGTATTGCGCGGATTATTTGCTGAAATCGGCCACTAAGGCATGGGATGAGGCGGTGAAGCTGGGAGAGCAATATGGTTACCGTAATGCGCAGGCAACCGTGATTGCACCTACCGGCACTATCGGCCTGGTGATGGATTGTGACACTACCGGCGTGGAGCCCGATTTTGCATTGGTGAAATTCAAAAAGCTTTCCGGTGGCGGTTATTTTAAGATTATTAACCAGTCTATCCCTACGGCGTTACAAAATCTGGGCTATTTTTCCCACGAAATAAAGGCGATTGTGGATTACGCAAAAGGCACCGGCAATTTTGCCGGGGCGCCTTATATTAATCATCAGTCGCTGAGTGAGAAAGGGTTTATGGGAGAAGAGCTGAAGAAGCTGGATACTGCTGTTTCTTCTTCTTTTGATATATCATTTGTATTTAATGTTTACACTTTGGGAGAAGAATGCTTACAGCGATTAGGATTTAAGGCGGAGGAATATTACAGTCTTGAGTTTAGCCTGTTGCATGCTTTGGGATTTACAGATGAGCAGATAGAGGCGGCGAATGATTATGTGTGTGGAACAATGACCGTGGAGGGTGCACCTTATCTGAAAGAGGCTCATTTGCCGGTATTTGACTGTGCTAATAAGTGTGGCAAGCATGGGGAGAGATATATACATGCGCATGGTCATATCAGGATGATGGCGGCGGTACAGCCTTTTATTTCCGGGGCTATTTCCAAAACCATTAACCTGCCGAATGAGGCGGCGGTAGAAGACATTGCGGATGCTTATAAGCTAAGCTGGGTACTTGGGCTGAAAGCCTGTGCTTTATACCGGGATGGTAGTAAGTTGAGTCAGCCTTTAAGTAACAAAAGCGATAAAAAGAAAAAGGCGGAGGTTGTGAGCGAGCCGGCGACAGGACAGGATCTGCAGCAGCTAACGATAGATGAATTGCTGGAAGAAGTGAACAAACGAATGCTGGCCAGCCGGGACACAACATTGAAGCGTCAGTTGTCGAGGATTGTAGAGAGGCAAAGTTTGCCATCCAAACGAGGTGGATTTACGCAAAAGGCGAATGTGGGAGGCCAGGTGATTTTTGTGCGCACCGGTGAATATAATGATGGTACGTTGGGAGAGATATTTATTGATCTGGCGAAAGAGGGTTCTACTTTACGGAGTTTGATGAACTGTTTTGCCATTGCGGTTTCTGTGGGATTGCAATACGGGGTTCCGTTGGAGGAGTTTGTGGATAAGTTTGTATTCACGCGGTTTGAGCCGGCCGGGATGGTAGACCATCCCAATATTAAATCGGCCACCTCGCTGATTGATTATATTTTCCGGGTATTGGGATACGAGTACCTGGGGCGCACGGACCTGGTGCATGTGCTTGACGGACCAGGCAATACGGGTGAAGAGGATGCGGATGAGGACGCGACACCACCATTGCCGGGAAGGGTGAGTAACAGTGGGCAGGCAACGCCGCGTGTTCCCAGGATGCAGGCGGCTACTGCGTTTCAGCAGGAAGGCGGTACGCAGGATTACCTGAAAAGTATGCAGAGTGATGCGCCTGCCTGTAATATCTGCGGACATATCACGGTACGTTCGGGAACTTGCTATAAATGTTTGAATTGCGGTACCAGCATGGGTTGTAGCTGATTGATGTTGTAACTTCTTGTTAATGATATGTTATTTAGCCTCTAAAATTTCAAAGAAAAATAACATGCCCTTACCTTTGTATTCAAATAGGGTTTTCATAGGATAGTAACAAATTGAGGGCGCTTTTCTAGGCGCCCTTACTTTTTTTAAGAAATGCCCATTTTTTCCTCTCTTTCTCCGGACGATATTTAAGTCCTTATTCTTTATCACACATTTTTCTGTTTGATTTTTTTCTAAAAAGAATGATTTTATTGCATCTTTTTAAAAAATATCTCGAAATATTTTATTATTTCTAATATTTAATCTTTCACCCGACTCACGATATAATTTTATTATATTTGTTATTGTATTAATTTTTATTATGGTTACTGTCCTATGAAAAACCAAATATTCCTACACCGCATGATTCATCATGCACTGTAAATGACTCTCGAAAGCAATGGTTCGCCCATTGCTTTTGTTTTTTCAGGGTTTTTACGCATATTTTAGAATCTACTAGAAATCTCAAAATATAATTGTATTTTTAAACTCGAAAATTTGACACCTTATGAAGAAGCTGTTGTTAATGCTGTTGGTAGTTTTGGCCGCAGCCGCATCAGCAAATGCCAGCACTGGTTTCAAGAACGGGGATAATAATGGTGATAAAAACGGTGACAACCATGATAACCGTAATAATGCCAAAAACACGAATAATGCAAAACCTGTAAGGGTAGAAGAATTTGTGTTAATGTTTCCGCGGGTAGAGACGACTGAGAAAGTTGATGAAGCAGAGTTGGAGAAAGCTATTGTGGATTTATACAAGTGGTACTTACAAAACGAAACCAAGTTAAATACAAACGACTTCCTCAAAGGAAGTGGTAAGGAGCTGGCTTTTCCTTTCAAGGTAGATCCAAAAACCTTGCAACAATATTTTCTGTTCATCAAGAAGAACTTCCCGGGATTCAGCGAGGACGATCTGTCTAATGTAAAACGCGGCCGGAAGAAGGATGCACCTGTTACTGTGCGTGATGAAATGGATAATCCTATGTCGATTTCAGTTAACAGATAAAATAGTTTTGCCAGGCGATAATGCATTTAGAGTTTAACTACGATAAAGGGGATGTGTTGCATGCATTGCGCTATCATTTTATGCGAAGAGGCGAGATTAAAGTCTTCCGCAACACTCTTATCATCTTATTACTTGCTACTTTAACGGGTTATTTTTTCAGCGTGGTTACCACCGGCGCACTCACTGGTATTGTTATCATGATACTGGTGCTTGGCTGGGTATTCTGGTACCTGTTACCTGTTTCCATTTATAATAAAGCAGCTACTTTTAAAGACAGTATACATCTGAAGTATTCAGACGAGGGGTTATTGATTACAACCCGCGGAAGTGATCATCCGCGGAATATCAGCTGGAGTAATTTTTCCCGGGTAGTGGAAACTGAAAAATTCTTCTTCCTCTATCGTGATAAGAAAACCTTCTTTCTCATTCCTACCAGTGCTTTCCAGACAGAGGAAGCCTACCGCAATTTCGCGGGAATACTCAAATCGAAGTTTAGTAATTACCAGTAATGGCTTGCAGCGTTACAGGTTGATGTTCTGGAGTACGCTGAAATGCAGGATGTGGTTCATGGTTTTAGCGCCCGAAGTAACCTGGATCAGCTGGTTCATGTAGCCTATATCTGCTTTAAGGTTGGCATTGAACTGATATCCAAAGGCCACCAGGAAGCGGTTCTGATCGAACAGGAGGTTGCTGATATCATTTCCCCAGAGATTCAAAAAGATTTCGTCCTGCAAGGCCACATAGAATGGCGTGGCTGCTTTTTTATGGTGGATAGGCAGTTGTGTGCGGTTGAAATAGCGGGCGCGGTTGCCATATTTCCAGTTGCCGATAGCATGTGGATCGCCTGGTGCAGAAGGTTGTGATACCCAGCGTTGCTCCAGCCGGACACGATGCGTCATATCCGGTTTTTTTGCTTTATGGATATATTGTTCAAAGATGCGTTGTTCGGGCAGCCATGTATTACTGGCAGCATTATAGGTTGGCACATAGGCATATCCCAGTAAAATATGATCCTGTTTGTTAATAGAATATTGCAAACCGCCACGCATGAGCAGTTGACCTTTGTTACTGATACCATCCCTGATACGTAACTGCACATCAAATGGAACTGCCCATTTGCTGTTAATTTTCATGGTGCCGAAATAGGTATACCAATTCTGATATGCCTGTGTCATATCCTGTGCTGATACAAAACGGGCAATAGCCATCAGGGCTATTGTTAGCAGTACTTTCCTCATAATCGCTGAATATAGGTGGGGCTAAAGATAAATAAATAGGGATAAAAAAGAAAGCGCCTGCAGATGCAGGCGCCGGTAGATTGTTGTTTAGCTATAGTTGATTGTTGTATCAGAATTTGTTATACCACAGTTTGGTGCCTTTTGTATCGCCACCGATGTCGGAAGCGGCTTTTTCGTAGCTGGCTTTATTCTGTGTTTGTTCGCTCTGCAGATAGGTTAATCTGTAGGGCACCATTGTTACGCTTGGGTCCAGTGAACCGGATACCGGAGCAATGAATAATGGTTGTCCGCCTGGCTTGTTAAAATGCAGTCTGGTTCTTTCAAACCATGCCTGGAAGCCTTGCGGATAAAGTGCCAGCCATTTTTGAGTACCAATCACATTTCTCCAGTCGGCTGCCACGTAAGGTACTTTTGCGATATATGCCTGAATGGTAGCGTCGGTAATATCTGCATTGTTGGTGAGCACACGCCAGTAGTTGATGGAAGCGGTGATACCTTTTGCATAATGTGTAGCAGCATCATCACCTACGCTCATACCCCTGGCCGCGGCTTCAGCGAGAATAAACTCTACTTCCGCGTAGCCCATAAGGATACCTGGCATTGTGGCGCTATAGATCTGTGTGCCGGGAAATGAGTAGTTATCTATTGGAAGCCTGTCTGGATTTGAAGCGGACGAGCCGTAAGGCATACCTTTGATCGTATCACTAATAGTTGAAGGACGGGCGTAAATGCTGAGGCGCGGATCGTTTACACTTTTCATATAATCCACCAGCGTGGCGCTTACAGAAAAGTCGATGATAGCGCGTTCAGATTCGTTATACGGAAATTTATTGGGTGCTGTACTAAGGTATTCGAACTCGGCATTATCCCCGTTATCACTGAGGGCGTTCTGGTAATGCGCTTCGATGATCTGTTTGGCTTTTTGTGGATTGGCATCTGCCATGCGGATAGCCAATCTAAGCATCAGGGAATTTGCCAGTTTTTTCCATTTCATCACATCTCCGTTATATATCACATCCCCGGTTTCAAAGCTTGCCTGTGATGAATCCAATATATTTATTTGTGCCTGCAGGGTATCGAGCAGGGAGTTATAAACGGTTTGGGCATCATCATATTGGGGAGTGATATTAGTACTACCCTGGAAGGTTTTTGTGTATGGAATATTTCCATAGGTATCTGCCAGGATCTGGTAGATCCAGGCGCTGGTAATTTTTGCAATGGCACTCTGGTTAATCACACCGGGCAGCCCTGGGTTAGCATCGTTTTGTTTAACAATCTGATCGAGATTATGCAATGAGATGCGGTATAATGTATTCCAGAGGGCAGCATTATTACCTTCATCGAGACTAAACTGGCTATCGTTTGTTCTGGAGTTTCCAGTCCAGAACTGCGCATAGTTCATAGCGATGAAGCCGTTTTGTAATCCGCTGTAAAGCATGTCCATCGTGCTTTTCTGGGCGCCTGTAAGCAGGTTTGCGGGTGAAGCAGTAGTTGCTTTGGTTGGATCAGTGTTCATATCATCCAACTTTTTACAGCTGGTAACTGCCAGTGAAGCCAACAAGAACAGGATGCTGCTATATTTAAAAATCTTTTTAGTCATCTTCACAAAATTTAGAATGATACATTCAGGTTTAATCCATAAGACCGGAGTGATGGCAGCGCACCACCTTCAATTCCCTGCACATTGGAAGCGGAATTGAGGATATTGGATGGATCTACATTCGGGGCATTGGATTTGATCAGCCAGAGGTTACGGCCATAGAGAGACAGGCGTGCGGCCTGGGCTCCTATTTTCTTATACCATGATTCCGGCAGGTTGTAACCAATTTTGGCTTCTCTCAGGTAGATGTAGCTGGCGTCATACAGGTTAGCCTTGCTGATTACATTTCCACCGTTGTAGTTGAAATGATCCTGTGCGCTGATGTTTGTTGTATTGGCGTGGCCATCTGCTGTAACACCCGGAACAACGATACCATTTTCACGGATGCCGTTTTCTACCGTAGTTTCCAGCAGACCGGATTTATTTCCGTACAGGTTAGTGTAGGAGAAGAAATCGCCGCCGTGTTGAAAATCAACCAATGCCGACAGATAAATACCTTTATAAGAGAAGGTGTTGGTAACACCACCTACATAGTCCGGATAGGCGTTACCGATAGGTTTAATTTCGCTGGGTACATAACGTCCGAGCGCATCCACTACTTTCTGGCCGTTAAGATAAGTATAGTCGGTACCGCGGATGGTTCCCAGCGGTTCACCTACCTGACCTACTACCGATACCTTCTGCGTACGGCGGTCGGTGCCGATAGTCAGGAAGTCCAGTGAGGTGTTGTACTGCGCAACATCCAGGTTGAGTACCTGATTCCGGTTGCGGGCCAGGTTAGCGCTGATATCCCAGCGGAAGCCATTTTTCAGGCGGATGGGGTTCAGGTTCAGTCCTATTTCAATACCTTTATTTTCCACACTACCGCCATTTACATAGGCGCCGGTAAAGCCGGTCGCTGTAGGCAGTGCCAGTGTAATGATCTGATCTTTGGTAACGCGTCTGTAGTAGGTGAAATCAACACCGATGCGGTTGTCCAGGAATTTTAATTCCACGCCTGTTTCCACTTCCGTAGTACGTTCCGGCTTCAGGTCTTCGTTATATAATGTCGGAGAGAACTGGGTAACCGGGTTGCTGCCGAAAGGAGGAATGAAGTCGTAGGTGTTATAGATCCGGTATGGATCGGCATCATTACCTACAGCGGCGAGGCTACCTCTTAATTTACCAAATGACAGCCATTTCCATTCTTTCAGCAGATCTGAGAAAACAAAGGAGAGGGAAGCAGATGGATAGAAGTATTGATTATTGCCTTTTACCAGGGTAGAGGACCAGTCGCTACGACCGGTGAGGTCGAGGAACAGCAGGTTCTTATATCCCAGGTTGGCGGTAGCAAACACAGAGTTGATTTGTTTTTCGTAGTACTGATCAATAGCCTGCGCCGGTTGTGCGGAGTTGAGCAGGTTGTACACATCTTTAGTGATCAATCCGCCTACGGCGCTTCCGCCGGTAACGGTCCATTTACGATGCATCACGTTTCCTCCCACCGTTGCATTCAGCTGGAAGTCTGTACCAAAATCTTTTTTGATATCCGCTGTTAACTGGTAGTTCATTTCGCGGTTAGTTCTTACGCGTTTAATATATCCGCCAATCGAATAGTCTTTTGCTGTTCTTTCTTCTTCAAGGGTGTTATAATCGTCCATGAATACGCGACCGGAGAAGGAGAGCCATTTTGTGGCATCTATATCCAGTCCGGCAGATCCAAAGAGCCTGTTACGGCTATCTGTTTCGTAATCCATATAACGGTTCCAGTATGGTCCATTACTGGAGGAAATGCTTGGATCGTCCCATGCTCTGCGGTTCCAGGTAATTTGAGAGCCATCATCGTATTTATATCTTTTTTCCTTTTCTATATCCAGCTGACGCTGGCCATACATGGTAAACTGCAATGTAGGGTTGGGACCGGTAAAGCCGGTACCCGGACGACCTTTTACATTTAACGAGGTGTAGTTCATGGAGGCTACCGCTCTTACTCCCTTTGTTAATTCATAGCTACCATTGAAAGAGAGATTATTTCTTTTGTTGGTGGCATTGGGGAGTACAAAGGTTTGATCCATATTACCATATGACAAGCGGAAGCTTCCTTTATCGTCGCTGCCTGCCATTGAAATATTGTTGGTGAGTGTAAAACCTGTTTTATAGAAATCTTTTACATTATTTGGATGTGGTGACCAGGTATCGGTTTGACCGAAGTATGGATTTTTTTTATCTTTATCCCACGACCAGTAAGGGCGGACGATCTGTCCGTTCAGTTTGGGTCCCCATGATTCATCCACTGCATATTGTGGCATCAGGTCGTAGCGTCCTTTACCGTTATTATCATCGTAAGTAGCTGCCTGTTCATTGAGGAAGCCTTCCGGGTGTTCGTTGTAATACAGGGTATCAAATTTTCCGGCACTACCGCCGCCGTACATATTCTGGTACTTTGGCAGTACAGCTACCTGGTCTATCTGGGCATTGAGGCTATAGGTGACCCCGATTCCTCTTTCTGTATCCGGGCGTTTTTTGGTAGTTATCTGGAGAACGCCGTTAGCACCGCGGCTTCCGTAGAGGGCAGTTGCGGCCGCACCTTTGAGGACCGAAATATTTTCGATGTCTTCCGGGTTGATATCCTGCATGGGGCTGCCGTAGTCGTAACCGCCACCGCCGTTTTGCTGGCCGGGATCGTTTGTTACATTGTTCATCATGGGTACGCCATCCAGTACAAAGAAGGCGTTGTTATCACCCAGGATGGATTTCACCCCTCGAATGGTGATTTTGCTGGCGCCGCCCATAGAACCTGTGTTTGAGCTGATTTGTACACCGGGAACTTTTCCAGTGAGGGCGTTTACAAAGTTTACTTCTTTTGCTTCCTGTACAGCATTGCCGCTTACTTCCTGTATGGCGTAGCCTACAGAGCGGGGATTCTTTTTAATGCCGAGCGCTGTAACAACTACTTCTCCCAATACTTTTTTGGTAGCATTGGAGGGAACCATTGTAATATCGAGTTCGCCTCTTTTTTCTACCGGGATAGATTGTTCACCGAAAGTGGGAGCTGTGATGAGTATGGTATCGCGTACGGCGGCCTTGATGGTATATTGACCAGTTGGGTCTGCCTGTGCATTTAGTTTGGATGTTTTGTTCCGGATGATAGCGCCGGGGATAGGAGTTCCTTTATCATCTTTCACTGTTCCTGTAAGCTGGAATTTTCCTACTTCACTTTTAGCGGTAGCAGAATCCGGAGGGAGGATGAGTGCGGTATCCTCTTTAGGTTTAGCTACAGCAGTTTTGGCAGTATCGGTTACCGGTTTGGAAGTATCCTGTTTAGGTTTAACAGTGGAATCGGTGGCGGGCTTGATAACTACAGGAACCGTGGTATCCTGTTTAGGTTTAACACTGGTATCAGCAGCAGCGGGTTTAATCACTACCGGAACAGTGGTATCAGCTTGCAGCTGTTTTGCTGTGAGATACCCTTCGGGTTTTGCGTATGCGCTGCTGGAGGTATAGCAGAAAAAGGCATAGCACAGCCCCGACCAGGCTAGTACATGGCTTCTCATCGTATTATGAAAGATTTGGTTACAAAATTTTTTGACAGGATTCCTATGCTGTCTATTGTTATATTGGTTATCCATCAATATAACAATACAATCAAAACGCCTTCTACAATGGGTTGCAGAAGCAAAAAAATAATTAATTCAGGTTTTTCCTCATTTCGTAGTGCGGAATGCCCACCTCTGTAAATTCTTCTCCACAGATTTTATAGCCCAGTTTCTGATAGAATCCAGTGGCTTCTTTCCGGGCGTGCATGGTTAATTCATCAAAGCCGTTGCTACGTGCGTATTGTTCTGCGAATATTACAATTTCTCTGCCGATACCTTTACCCTGCAGACGGGGCGATACCGCCATTTGCCTTAACTGTACCGTGTTTTCGCTGACAGGAGTGAGAATACAACAACCAGCGAGTATTTCATGATCATCCTTTTGTGTAAAGCCAGCAATGAAGATATCATTGATTTCTTTCTGTAATTGTTCGGCTGAAAATGAGAGGCCCAGCGGTTTCCGAAGCACCTCGTCACGAAGGTCTGTCATAGTGTGGTAGTCGCAACTACCGTATTCGATTATACGAAAATCAAGCATAATTATTTATCAGATTGCAGATGGTTTGTTGCCATTTCGATTTGCAGGAATTACCGCTACATGGTTCACAAGTGTCTGGACGACAAATAGCCTGCCAACAGGAAGATCAGGAGTGTTGTGACTGGAAATAATTGACGATCAGCTGATCGACTGATTTTACGAGCAACATATCGTCGTTGATGGTGATGGCATTGGGATGGGTATCGGTGCAGACTACCTTTTTAATGAGTCCGGATTGTTTGATTTTTCCGAAGCCATTTCCTGCAAAGATGCCGTGGGTGGTGATAACGAAGATATTTCCGGCGCCTGCATCACGATAAGATTGTGCGGCGTGAATAAGAGATCCGCCGGTGCGGATCATATCATCGTAGATGATTACTGTCTTGTTTTTTACATCGGCGCTGATAGCGGTAATGGCGGTTTCATCGCCGGAGAGGCGGCGTTTGAAGGCAAAAGCCGCCGGTACATGCAGGTCGTTGGCAAGGGATTCTACCCACTTAGCCCGGCCGGCATCTGTGCTGGCCAGCACAAAAGGTTTTCCGGCTGCGAGTTCCATCGCCGTATTCATTACAAATTCCTTTGCATATAAATGTACCGGGCGAACATCGTTTTCAAAATACCAGGTAATGCCGTCCACATGCAGGTCAATCATCACAATCCTGTTGCCACGGGAGGTATTAGGTAAAGATGAAAAAAGTACTGCGCGTGTTTTAGCCTTTACGATTTCGCCATATTTCACGGCGCGTTCCATCGTAGAATATCCGAAGAAAGGGATGATGATAGTCAGGGAATAAGCTCCCAGCTGGATACAGCCACTGGCCAGGTCATATAATTCCAGTGTTTCTTTATCATCGATGGTGCCACCGAGCAAAATCACTTCTTTGTTGCTGACATTACTCAAAATGCGGTGATAATGTTCTCCGTCGGGAAAATCACGTATGTCTAATTCCCCATTTTCCCAGGTGGAGCCTGTAATTGCCAGGATCCGGTTTTTTAGATACTGATAATGTTGGGTAGCAAAGATGATTTTCTGTGGCATGACTTTTACAAGATAAATGAGTGATAACCGTAAAAATAAGTGATTAGGGGGATATTTATAATGTTGATAATTAATAATTTTGCCATTGAGCACTTACATTTCCCCTGTTTTTTAACTTTTCATTTGCGGGTGGAACATTAAATTTGAAGGATTAGTATATTCATGATTCGTTTTACAGCATATATCGGAGCACTGTTTTTTTTCTTTTTCATTAGCATGCAGGGAACCTTCGCACAGGTGCGTTTGTCCGGTATGGTGGCGGATCAGGATTCGAAAACGGGATTACCTTTTGTTTCTATTGTTAACAAGAGGACCATGACAGGCACATTAAGTAATGAAAGTGGCCGTTTTTATATTGAGGCAATGCCGGGGGATACCCTTGAATTTTCTATGTTGAGCTATACGCCGAAAATGATGCTTGTTCCGGGAATGTCATCTTCCCAGGACGTGTATATGCAGAAGCGGTTGTTTGAACTGCAGGGTGTAAATATACGTGGTAAGAACTACCGCAACGACTCTATGGCGCTGCGGGATGAGTATGGGCGCTACTTTGACTACCGTAAGCCGGGTGCGATGGATGTACTTAAAACCTTACCGGCAAACCCTATCACAGCCTTAAGTTATCTAGTGCCAAGTAAAGTGCGTAAAAGAAAAGAACAGTTTCATGAACAGCTGCTTTACTGGGAGAAAGAGAAGTTCATAGATTATCGCTACTCTCCTGAGCTGGTAGGAAGAATGACCAAGCTACAGAGTCCGGAACTGGATTCATTTATGTATAAATACAGGCCGGGATACCAGTTTTTAAATTCAGCTTCCGATTATGATCTGTTACTTTATATAAAACAATCGTTTGAAGAGTATCAGAAACAAAAGATAGAAAAGAAAGAACCTTAAATGATAGCTACGCCGGGGATAATTCCCCGGCGTAGTAGTTTATAATACCGGGTTATTATCTCTCATAAAACATTATACCGGACGGAACGGAGGCAATGTATTTAATTTAATCGGCCGGTTCCAGTTCCTGCTTTAACGCAGGCAATGAGAAATAGTGATGCTGTTTGAGAAAATCAGCCAGCCCCTTGTCTTCGTTAAGCATATTTTCCAGCACCGTTGAAACCGGCCACATCCCGGGATTTTGAGGGGTAAGCCGGTGATGAAGCGGTTCATAGGTATTGGCTATATAAGCCGCAATTTTTCTTTTTTCATCCAGCGAAAATATTTCAAAGGGATTATTGGCGAAGATGTTGTTGCTGCTGTTGTCATATAAAGAATAGGCGTATTGCGCCAGTGCCTGAAGCAATGTATTATCATTTGCGTGGGTATGATCCGAAACCCATTGTAGCAGTTCCTGCTTTATTTCTAACAGGCCTTCTGCGTTTTTTACAAAGATGATCTCTCCCACTGTTGGCATATGATTGTTATCGAGATCCAGGTAATCGTTCATTGTCAGCGTGTTTATTTTTTCTTCTTTGGTATAGCCAAATGATTTGACCAGCGTTTTGAGGAAGAGTGTATCTTCAGCGAGAAGGTAAGCGAGATCTGATTGGCTGTTGTTGAAGAGGTATTTGTTGCGCGCGATTAATCTTGGATGAAGATCAATTTTGTAATTACCGTTATCCGTAAATGCAATGAAGTCTCCTAAAAGAGGAACCCACGATATAAATTTATATTCTATTGAAACAAAAATATTATCGATTGTATAATCATATTCATCTTCTTTTTCGTATCCTTCTTCGATAATAGTATTGAATTTATCATGAAACCTGACCCTGCTATTTTTTAGGCTAAATATTTTTCCAAATATATTCGTCAGTGTTTTAATAAAGGAACTATCGCTGAGTTGTTTGAACCCTTTATCTTTTAATCCTTGAGAAATAATAGGTAAAGCGATATTCACATCCTGCTCTGTGTAATTATAAGTAGCAGGTATTCCGTCTTCAGTTGATTCTATATGGGATTGCCATTCCATGTGTCGTTTAATAGCATCTATATTCATGGGATACACTTTTCCTTTTTTGATAATTTTATTATTTTTTCCAATAGTTTGCTCTGGTTTCTGCTGCTGAATATTTTGGCAGCTCACATTGCACAGTATAATGGCAATTATAGATGTTAAATTTACTGCTCTCATTTTTTGATATTTTTTTTCCTAAGGCCGAGATGAAAATGGTCTTGATGTACTATTGTAGAAGTACCAAGTGTATTATTAATACCTTTGTTGTAGGCGAAGTTGTTTCTAAATCCCCATTTGGAAGCTATTTTAAGTATGTTCTCCAACACTTTCAAAAACTCTTTTTCACTACCATATGCCTGCTTTGCCTCCGTCCACAACACCGCGCCTTTCCTGTTTGAACTCCCTGGATACCTGATGTCAATATCATTACCATTTATGTGTCCCTTATGGCCTATATTCCTTTTATCCCCGGCAGAGATATCATTAAAATAAAGCTTGTCCTTGTAACCGTTTCCCGGTAATGAATAGAAAAATCCCAATAAAGGTGCGGCAATATCAGGCGCTATGTAATTATCATCGCCTCCGTCCCTGGAGCCGTATCTTCCCCAATTGGGGCCAGTTTCCGGGAATGGTAACAGGCCGCTTCCGTTTTTTTGCAGCAGGAATGTTTTAATAAGTGTACCAGCGTTGTACAGATCGTACTTATATTGATGGGAAGCGATATTTTGTTCTACCAGTGTATAACTGAAAGTATCTATTTTGACAATATACCTGTTCCATTCACCACCGGATATTTTTCCATGCCTGCAGTTGTTTACCTGGAATAAAACAGATGATTTTGCATCAAAGAAATGTTTCTTTTCTGCATGTGAGCTTTTACCGTTTGAAATTGCATCCAGGCCTACCACCTTACTTATTTTGGCGGTTACTTCTGTATTACCGTTGGCAGCAAGATGTAGCCCTTTCCATTTCCAGAAAGCCATTGAAGAGAGTACGGCTATTTTTATATTAGTAGCCACCAGGTCCGGATGGAGAAGGATATCAGCCTTTTCTTTCTGCGTAAAATTGTTTGCATAAGCATAAGCAGCCCGGCCGGTAAGCTGGATAAGCCCTCGTCCGCGGAACTTCCATCCATCTCCTTTTTGCATATTGCCTAAACTTTTTCCCTTTACGGAATCGGGGCCGTATACATAATCGGCAATATGTTGTTGGTTTTCCTCCGTTACGCCGGGATGAGCCGGTTTTCTTGCTGCCCTGCCCCATGCTTTCGCCTTTATTTTACCTGCTGCTGTTCTGAAGGGTGGAAAGTTTCTATCCAGGTCTTCCCAATACCAGTTGAAGCTTTCTCCTTCTTTGATGTTTAAACATCCGCCGCTTTCAATGGCTACCTGTGCAAAAAAGTGTGCCTTGTTCCAACAGGTGTTCATCCCGGTTTGTTCCATAAACCTGTTGTAGGTGTCAGCTACCACCTGTAATGAGGGCATCGCAGCGCGGGTGAATATTCTAGCCAGTTGTTCAATAGTAATCATCTCATCACATGCCGGGCATTGGGTGTTAAGCTCACTTGTTTCCAATTGCTCACCCAATACTACCGGAGCATTTTCCCTGGAGTGCCTGTTGAGCAGCTTATCAAACCAGTTTGATAGTTTTATATGCTGGTAGTAACTGATATTGTCCGGGTTCAGGATATTTTTATCTGCTACTTCATGTGGATAGAAGTACTTGTCCGAAGGTGATTTTAGTACTACATAGAAGCAGCGGAGAAAGCTATCTTCCAGTATGCTTCCGGCTTTCAACCGGTTTGAATCTATCTCTGTGCCTGCTGCTCCATATTCATTTATATAAAGTTTACCGCTGAAGCAGTACTTATCTTTTGCGTGATACCTGTTTTCCCATATCTCAAAAATTAATTCTTCTCCTATGAGATTGGTAGTTTGTACATGCATGCTGAACTTCTCGCCGTACTTATAAACTTTATAAGCAGGATGATGCTGCCGGTCATAAAAGTGTACAGTTACAACACGTCGTTTTGTATTGAGTTCCAGGTATGCTCCTTTTTCCTGCATACGCTTATTGCTTTGCTTTTGCGGTACCCAATATTGAGTTCCATCGCAGGTAATCGTTTTCATATCAGCAAACCTGGTACAGTTGGGGGATAAAGGCATTGCAAACAACAGTCGAAATGTATCCCATTCAAAACCGGTGTTAGTTAACAGTGGCTTCAGGCTGTTTGTGCTGATATCGAGTTGTACCTGCCCATCGGCATTGAAAGTCACTATTCCCAGATCTTTTACATGATGAATGCAATTCGCCTGATTTATCTGTAACAGATGAAGCGCTATCTTTTCGTTTGCCGCTTCCCTACTGCTGATAACTACCCGCACCACCTCCCGCCAACCTGTGTACGATTTATAAATTAATTGTTCATCCGTAAAACACCAACGGGTGATATTTGCGTTTATGGCATTTATCCTGAGCGTTTTCTGAGAATTACCCAGACGGGCGCTGATAATGAATCCGCCCTCCTGTGAAGCAAAGACACCTGATACCGTGTTGGTATGAGCTCCATAAGGATTCCAGAGAATGGGGCCATCCAATGTTTCATCATATTCCATTAGCGTTTGCGCGGAAATGGTATAATACTTTCCAATAATCCAGTTTGTACTCCCTTCCTGTACCAGGATTTTTAATATTTCATTGTTTTTTACTTCAAAGTGCCAATCGGCACGTTGATTACTAATGCCCTCTTTTTCCCCGGCACTTACGCATACTTCTATTGTATATTTTCCGGGAATAGTAAGATGAACATCGCCATTGAGTGTGATGGTTGGTCCTGTACCGATGGGACTACCGTTTAACCGCCATCGGATAGCCGTTGCAGGTACCGACGGTGGTGTAAATAGTATCATTTCTGATACCTGGAAATTCATATCGGTGCGGGGCCTCACTACATGTGTTGCTGCCCGCTTGATCACCGATATGGCGCCATTGTTTTGTGTATGGATTTCTTTGCTGACTACCTGCGAATGTATCTCGGTACGCATGGTGGCTGAAACAATATAAGTGGCAGATGCATTGGTGGGAGTGAACCGGATTTTGTCACTATCAGATATGGCAATTGTGTTTTTGCAATTATCGGTTACCTGCATAGACACCAGCGCTCTTTCTGCTTCAGTTGGAGGAGTTATCTTGTATAGTGCTTCTACACAAACCGGAATCCCACTTTGCAGACGACCGGTCTTATGAGATGCTCCATTAATAATGAATTCCTCTTTAAGTGTGTTGTTATCAACATGTATATCTATGCAGGCGCTGCTATCTGTTTGGTCCTTTCCGCAGGCCAGTACCCGGTAGTTGCCGCTGGCGTCAAATGAAAATGGCAACCGGGTACCGGATGATTCGAATGATGTAATGCTGTGGCTATAATTGTTATGATTGAATATTTTCCATTGTATGGCTGATTCATCCGGAGAGATACAATTATAGTAGCTTTCAACCTCAAATAACAAAGGCTCATTGATTCTGACGGGAATGTTATCCTTCTTCCCGCTATTAAAATTCGCCGGCGGGTTACGTTTCTCAATATGTAAAGTAATTGCACGTACGGCAGGAATTTCCCTGCGATTCAACCGGGTAACGGTTAACGGATTTAGTGCCGCAACAGATTCGCTTTCAAAAGTACTATGATGGGTAACAGATGCTGTTTGCCCGTGATGGATAATACAAACAGAGAGGCTTCCTGACACAGCACAGACAGCGCTACTGTTTTCCGTTAGTATTTTTCCACCATTGGAAAGTGTAATGCCGGGCAATACGTTTCTCCATTGGGTAATGTTGGGAATGCATGGCTTGCGCGTTAGTGTGCATGCACCAAATGTACCGGGTATGAACGGGTTGCCTGTTTCATTGGAACCGGCAACCGGTTTGGAATTCCCGCTTGCATCGTTCATGTATTCGGCATCTGCGGAAACCTGTATTTTAGCGGGAGCACTTCCAAAACTACATTTGCATAAAGCTCCTTGTACTACAAAGTGTTTGTCTGCCATCTTTTTAATACAGTTTTATTTTTCAGGGTTATGATTGACGGCGGTTTTATGGAATTTTATACCTTTCTGTTTGCCATTGATGACTACAGATTTGCCGGAATGAAGGAACAGATCTCCGGAACTATGCCAGCGGATACTTTTCCCGGTTTCTATATATTTTTTGCAGGCGATGAGCATGCATCCTGTGGGGTTATTGCGCATGTGCTGGTGTTTTAGAATAGTTTTGACTTCTCCGTACTTTTTATATTGACAGACTTCCCTGAACTGATCTGCAAATTTTCTTTTGAGCTGTCGATGTTTATTTCTTCTGCATGCTTATCTATTTCCCGCGCCTGCACGTTTATATTTTCCAGAGCTACTTTGGTGATATTAGTTGCTGTCAGATGATAATCATTCACCGTATATTGATAGAGACAGTTGCCGGCTTGTTGAAGAATGTCCATGCCTGCAGAGTGGTTGATATTATTTCCGGCATTTATACTGATATTTTCAGCAGCATTAATGTTGATGTTTTTAGCGGTTATATTTATTTTTTCCGGTGCTGAAAGCGAAATGTTCTGGCCCCGGGTATCCATCATGATTGTATTGCCACCTCTATCGGCGATGATAATATTTTCGCCGCCATCTGTATCGTCGAGGCGAATCATGTGTCCACTACGGGTTTTAATCGCTTTGACATTATTCATCGGATCTCCGAAGCCGGGAGCTGCTTCTCTATTATAGGCGCAGCCGGTAACGTAAGGTGCTTCGGGATTGCCGCCTTCGAAATCCACCCATACCTCTTCATTTATTTCAGGAATAAAATAGAACCCTTTGTTAATTCCACCGTGCGGCTGATAAAGCCTGATCCAGGGTGTACTTCCCTGCTGCCAGCTAAATTTTACCCGGAGGCGCCCAAGCCCTTTGGGGTCATGGTTATCGGTTACTATGGCGCTTTGAGCTTCGCAACGGGGAATGTTCTCCATATTCATAGCGGGTACTGCTATGTCGGCCGGAATGCCTTCGAAAGTATTGTAATAATCACCGTTTCCGTTGCAATGGTGTTCCAGCATCGTGAGTACAAATTCACCATAATCTTCCAGATGTTCCTGTATACTAACTATATCTCCTATACGCAAACCGGTATTCCGGCTGTGACCTTTTATAGAAACCAGATCAGCTAATCGTCCTTTATAAAAATAGCGTGTAAGTGCAGAAAGTTCTGCTGCAGCATTGCTGCCAAATACATATGGAACTTTATAAATGGCTTTATAAGGATACAGTTTTCCGCTCAATGATTGCACATGATGCGAGTGGTGGTTGATGTTGTTGAAGGCCACCTCACAACTGTCTTCTTCCAGGATATTGTGTAACCTGTACTCATACGTTTGAAACGTTTGATGGATAGGTGAAATTTTGTATTCCAGCTGAAAATCGACCAGGTCTTTCTGATGCACCAGATTATCTTTTTGGGGACTGTATTGACCAAAAATAATTTGCTGCCCGTTATAAAAGAAGTGTTCTCCATAGCGTTGGGAAAGCCGGTGAAGAAAATCAAATCCTGTTTCTTTGTACTGTACAATATACTTCAGCGGTTGCGTAAAAGCGGGGTTCACCTGTGGAGGAACGGCAAAGGGGTAGCAATTTTTTATAACTGTGTTTATAATGGATGATAAGGCCAGCTGCTCATAAGATTGTATATGTGGACTACCTGAAAGTAGTATTGTGGGGCTGTTGCCACGAAGGATACAACTACCTGCATTGCCATTATTCTCCTTTCCTGCATGGATGCCGGTAATGATCCCGTTGAATAACAATGTACTAAATGTTCCACCAGCTTCAACAGGCCGGATGCAGATGCTGATTTCCTTTCCCAGCAATGATCTGCCCGCTGCAACAGCATTTGATCCATACTGAGATAGCCACTCGTATCCTATGCCTATCTCAAATTCATGATGTTGCCTCATGTATTGTTTCAGGTGTAAAAATTGAAACTGGCTGAATTGTTGTTCGCCTATTGATATGGTTGTTATGGTATACAGTGCCATGACTAAGTGAATTGAAAGAGTTGAGGATATGTTTTGGTGAGGAGTTAACTTGAAGTTATTAGCTGATAACAAACGTGAAAACTAAATTATGTAATTAATTTTAAATGATGAAAAAATAATTAAGATTCCTACCTAAAAATTATTTTTATCGTCTCGTTTTTAATAGTTAAAATTTTATGTCATTGTGATATAACGCTTATCAATATTGTGTTTAATTGGATTTTTTTATTTAAAAATAAATGAAAATATTTTTTGACGGTGTTTATTTTTATCTGAAAAAGAAATAAATTGTGGACTGATGTTTTCTTTTATGTTGTTAGCTGGTTTGTAATCTGGCAATACTTTCACAACAACAGGTGTTCCATCCGCAGTAAATGTATGTTGCAGGGAGCAGGATTAAACTGATCTATCATTCAGCGTAATCTTGTTCCATGATTTATTGTTCATGTTAATCTATCATGGAAATGATTCACGCAACACGACCCGGATTGGTGCTTGGTTTTCACGGTTGTGAAGAAAAAGTAAGAGACGCATTGGTAACAGGAAGTATTAAAATGAGTCCCAGCAGTAAGCCATACGATTGGCTGGGAAGTGGATGCTATTTCTGGGAGAACAGTTATGAACGCGCATACGACTACGCATGCAATCCTCCGGGAAATAAAGTGATCCGGTCGCCAGCAGCATTGGGAGCAGTGATTGATTCGAAATTCTGTCTTGATCTGCTGGATACAACTTGTTTAAATCTTGTCCACGAGTCTTATCACGCATTGTTTAAAGCTGTTGTGAATGACAAAAGAACACTGCCGGTGAATATACATGCAGGAGGATCACGGGATTTATTGTTAAGGAATCTCGATTGTGCGGTAATTGAGAATCTGCATATCGACAGGCAAATGAAGAATCTATTGCCTTATGATTCTGTCAGAAGTGTTTTTATGGAGGGTGATGAGCTATATCCCAACGCAGGGTTTAAGAATAAAAATCACATACAGATCTGTATCCGTAACCCAAATTGTATTAAGGGATACTTTAATCGAGTGAAGGATGTACACTGGCAGGGACGCATCCCATTAGAGGATAATAACACTGAACAGTTTGATGGAGTTTGATTTTTTAGTTGATAAATTTATAAAATGACTGACAGAGATTATAAAGAGATGCTACAGATCCTTAAAGAACAGCAGGAACTTGTTAGTCGTGATGCTGATGCAGCTCATGAACTTCTGGTAAGACTTAATATTCTCCACCTTTGCATACCCAAAGATGCCTACACCGAGATGGAAGTAGTGTATCCTGTTGATACTTTTTCAGAAGGGATTTATGTGGAAGCCAAATTACGCACTTTCCTATGTAACTGAGATATAGGGCCTCAAATAAAAGGCTTTAAGAACCCGCGTTCTCAAAGCCCTGACTTCTAACTTATCAATCAACAATCTTAGTTTATTTTCAGGTTCTTCCAGTCGCCGCCGGAGTTGTTGCCAACCCAGTAACCTATCATCCCGTTTTTTTGCTTGCTGAGTAATGTAACCGTTAAACATTTGTCGCCATTTAGATAGGCGGTGGCCTCTGTATCAGTTACTACTATCTTTACATGAAACCATTTGTTGGGGTCCGTGGATTGATTTACTTCATGCTCATATTTTCCGGGATATTGTTCTCTTAGGAACGGCCAGTCGTTTGCTGGAAGCGAAATATATTGTACGGAGTGACTTCTCCTGCCGGCTTCCGGAACCTGGAAGTTAAAGGGCCTGAAATAAATGGCATCATAGGTGGAATCATTTACACCGTGAAAGGCAATGCCTACAAAGCTCTGCTGCAAAACATTTTTTCCTTTCACATCAAACTCAATAGTGCCATTGGCAAATTGTTTATTTTTAATCCAGGCTATTCCAGGACCCGGCGCTTCATTCAAATGAATAACAGCATCGCCGCTTACTGTGCGGTTTACTGCCTGTAATTCCTGTGCTGCGCATATATGGGCGAGGCCAATAACACCACTTAAAGTGAGTATAATATAACGTAACATGTGTATCCTGTTTTATTATCCGGCAGAGATGTTTGCAAAACCATGCCGAATGGATTGACTTTGAGGAGTAGTATTTTTTATATTGTCTATTATTAAATATGTTCGTTAATGATACAAATGCCTGTTCATGTCCGCACAGTTGGCGATATGATTAAAAAAAGCGGATAAGCGGGATACATCTCCCTGACTTATCCGCTTCTGATATAGAAGAGTAGATTATTGCAACAACGCGCCATTCAGGCGACCCAGCTCCGTTTCAGCAAGTTTGGTATTATAACGCGCCTGTATAAGCCGGTAATACGAATCTTCCAGGCTTTGTTGCGCTATTTTTACTTCGAGGATGGTGGATACGCCCTGTTTGAAACGCTCTAACGCTACCATCGCATTTTCTCTCGCAAGATCGTTTGTTTCTTCTTCCAGCGATACCTGTTTTTTATAGTATTCGTAATCTTTGAATGCGTTGTTCAGCGAGAGGTCTACCTGGGATCTTACATTATCCAGTGTAATATTCTGGAAATCAAAATCTATCCGCGCATTTTGCACCTGTCTTTTTACATTAAATCCATTGAAGATAGGAATAGCAGCAGTAAAACCATAGTTAAAAACCGCATTCCGGCTGAACCGCGGACTGAAAGCATTGGATGCTGCATTGGACGTATTCCGGTTGTAGTTATATCCTGAATTGAAGGATATTACCGGGAAATAATCTGCTTTACTTTCCTTCACCGTGAGCGCAGAAATATTCACGTTCTGCTGTTGTACTTTAATAGTGGTATTGTTGTTGGCAATATTTTGTTGCAACACCGCAAAAGAAAGACCGCTGTTTAACGGAATAGAATCTACCACGTCGTAACCGGTGGCGCCGGCCGGTACTGCCATTAACTGGTTTAGTAACGACTTACTTTGTTCTATCAGCGTTTGCTGACGGATATATAATGCCTTTTGTGCATTCAGATCTACTTTTGATTGCAGGAGATCTGTTTTAGGTGCAAGCCCTGTACTGAACTTGGCGTCAGATAATTTTACCCGCTCTTCGGAGATAGACATCTGCTCTGCCAGGGCCTTCAACTGTTGCTTTTGTTGTACAATGTTATAGTATCCGCCGATGATAGTGGAGATAGAATTCTGTACCTGGTCTTTTATAGCCAGCTCGCCGAGGTCGCGGATAGACGCTATTTTATTGCGGGTGGCGAACATTTTCAGACCGTCAAACAACGTCCAGCTGAGGGTTACGTTACCAGAGAGGTTGTTGCCCTTAATGCCGCTGGTATCGCGTTTGGTGCCGTTCACAAACTCCTGTTTGGTGGCGGTGGTATTCCAGGTAGTGCCTGCTGTGGCATTCAGGCGCGGTACAAATGCGAAGTTCGCATAGGCGTAGTCGTTAGCCGATAACTCTGCTGTATTCCTGGCCAAACGGATATCGAAGTTGTTTTTCAGCGCCACGTCTATTGCCTGTTCCAGGGTAAGTACCTGTTGCTGTGCTTTTAACGCACCCGCAGCTACCAGTAAGAGCAGTACGAAAAAACACTTCTTTATATTTTTCATCATAAATAGCATAATCGTGATCATTCAAATCTATTATAATCAGGCGTGTGCTGCTGCTACCTGTGCCTCCTCATCGTTTTCCATTTCATCTTCGTCGTCTGTATTATTGTTTCTGCCTCTGCGCGACAGGAAGGTATACATCGCCGGGATTACAAATAGAGTTAACACCAGTGAAAAGATGATTCCACCCACAATAACGATCCCCAACGGAATACGGCTGGTAGCGGCTGCACCGAGCGACATCGCAATAGGTAACGCGCCGAGGGCCATAGCAAGACTCGTCATCAGGATAGGACGCAAACGCATCGACGACGCATGGATTACTGCGTCAGCCTTTTCCATCCCGGTATCACGCTGATGGTTGGCAAATTCCACGATCAGGATACCATTCTTCGTTACCAGCCCTATCAGCATAATTACACCAATCTGTGAGAAGATATTCCAGGTTTGATTAAATAACCATAACGACAATAATGCTCCGGCAAATGCCAGCGGCACCGTTAACATGATGATCAGCGGATCTACCCAGCTTTCAAACTGTGCGGCCAGTACCAGGTAAATGAGTACCAGTGCCAGTCCTAACGCGAACATAGTATTGGAGCCACTTTCCGCATAGTCGCGGGAGGAGCCGGATAAAGCGGTATTAAACGATTCATTCAATACAGTTTCCTTTTGCAGTTTATTATAGATCCGGTACATTTCGTTGATACCATCACCGATAGTTCTGCCCGGCGCAAGCCCGGCGGATACCGTGGCGGATTTGTAACGGTTAAAGTGATAAATGATCGGCGGACTGGTTTCTTCTTCAATACTTACCACGTTATCGAGCTGTATGGCTTCACCGCGGGAGTTGCGTACATAGAGGTTTTGCAGATCCATCGGGTCGTCACGGTCGGCACGGAACACCTGTCCCATTACCTGGTATTGTTTACCATTCCTGATAAAGTAACCATAGCGAAGGTTACTCAATGCCAGCTGTAAGGTGGAAGAAATATCCTGTACAGAAACGCCGAGTTGTGTTGCTTTATCGCGGTTGATATGTATGCGCAGTTCCGGTTTATTGAATTTCAGATCCACATCTGTTCCCTGGAATACGGGGCTGTTGCCTACTTCTTCCATAAATTTGGGCAGCACCTTAGTAAGACTGTCGAAGTTGATATGCTCCAGCACAAAGGATACCGGCAACCCCGCGCGGCGGCCTACCTGGATTGTTTGAGATTCAATGGCAAATACTTTACCCTCCGGAAATTTGTTCATACTCCGGTTCACCATATTTACAATATCCTTCTGCGAGCGGGTACGATCATGCGGCTCCGTGAGCATTACATTGGCAAAGGCGGTGTTTACTGCACCGGAGCCACTGAAGCCGGGAGAAGTTACGCTCAGGATGATCCTCTTTTCAGGAATGGAGTCCATCATGAACTTGGTGAGCTTATCCACGTAATTGTCCATGTAGTCGAACGCGGTTCCTTCCGGCGTGGTAATAGACAGGCGGAAAGTGCTGCGATCTTCCAGGGGCGCCAGTTCCGACTGAAGCGTTTTAAAGAGGAAGTAAATCATCACCAGGCAGCCGGTAATGATTAGCCCGGCTACCCAACGGAAACGCATAAACGATTCCAGCGAGCTTTTGTATCCTTCTTCCATCCAGCGGAAGAAAGGTTCTGTTTTGGTATAGAACCAGGAGTGGCTATGTGTTTTACGTCCGAGTTTAACGTTTAGTACAGGTGTTAACGTGAGTGATACAAAGGCAGAGATGATTACTGCGCCGGCCACCACAATACCAAACTCACGGAACAGTTGTCCCACGAATCCCTGGAGGAAGATGATCGGTAAGAATACAAAGGCCAGTGTGATCGACGTAGCGATTACGGCGAAGAATATTTCTTCAGATCCTTCGCGGGCAGCCCTCATACGGGGTATTCCCTGTTCTATCTTCTTATAAATATTTTCCGTTACCACAATACCATCATCCACCACTAGGCCGGTGGCCAGTACAATAGCCAGCAGGGTGAGAATATTGATGGTAAAGCCGCAGGCGTACATAATAAAGAAGGCGCCGATTAAAGATACCGGGATGTCTATCAGCGGACGGAGTGCCATGAGCCAGTCGCGGAAGAACAGGTATACAATAATAATTACCAGCACGAGCGCTACTATCAGGGTTTCCTCTACTTCATCGATAGATTGTGTGATGAAGCGGGTGTTATCCATTGCAATATTGACGGAGTAATCTTCCGGGATATCTTTTTTGAGTTGTTCGAACCTTTTATAGAACTCTTCTGCAATGGCTACATAATTGGAGCCGGGTTGCGGGATGAGGGCGAGTGCAATCATCGGGCTGCCTGATTCTTTCAGTACGGTTTCTTCGTTTTCGGGTCCCAGTACTGCCTGGCCGATGTCGCGGATACGTATTTCGCTGCCGTTTACATTTTTGATGATCAGGCCGTTGAAATCGTCTTCAGATACCAGCCGTCCGAAAGTACGTACGGTAAAGTCGGTGGCGTTACCGGCAATTTTACCGGAGGGCAGTTCCACGTTTTCGCGTAACAGGGCAGCCTGTACGTCGCCGGGGGTAAGACTGTAGGACGATAACCTGGCGGGGTCCATCCAGATACGCATGGCGTATTTTTTTTCTCCCCATATCTGTATGGCGCTAACGCCGGGAATGGTTTGCAGTTTTTCCAGGAGTACGTTGGAGGCATATTCCGTTACTTCCAGCTGGTTGCGGGTGTTGCTCTGCACCGTCATGGAGATGATGGGGTCGGAGTTGGCGTCCTGCTTGGATACTACGGGAGGGGCATCAATATCGGGCGGCAGCTGGCGCAACGCCTGTGATACTTTATCACGCACATCGTTGGTAGCGCCTTCCAGGTCTTGCCCCAGTTCAAATTCCACGGTGATGTTGCTGCTTCCCTGGCTGCTGCTGGAAGAAATATTTTTGATCCCAGCGATACCATTGATTTGTTTCTCCAATGGTTCAGTGATCTGTGTTTCGATGATATCCGAGTTGGCGCCTGCGTAGGAGGTGCGCACGTTTACGATAGGCGGATCGATCGCCGGGAAATCTCTTACCCCCAGAAAAGTAAAGCCCACCAGGCCGAATATCACAATAATGATATTCATCACGATAGCAAATACCGGGCGTTTGAGAGATAATGAAGGTAAACTCATGATAATTATTTTCAGATTTTCCTGCCGGGAACAGTGCCGTTGGGAAAACTATTATTGTATCTTATTATACTTCAACTGCATGCCTGGTTTCAGCTGGAGAATACCAGTGGTAATAACCGTATCACCTGGTTGAAGGCCACTGGTGATTTGTACGCTGCTTTCGGTTCTGATGCCTGTTTCTACTGTTATAAACTTGGCCTGGCCTTTATCGGCGATAATTACTTTTTTATCACGGGTACCGGGAATAACGGCCTGAGACGGTATCAGCATAGCGTCGGGGAGGTCTTTCAGCAAAATTTTCACTTTGGCGAAAGAGCCGGGGAAAAGGATACCGTTATTATTAGGAACGATAGCACGGAGCTTTACAGTACGGGTGGTAAGATCTATTTTAGGGTCGATGGCATAAATGCTGCCTTTATATTCTTTATTATCACCGGATACCAGAAAGTTGACCTGATCGCCGTTTTTAATGGCATTGCGGTATTTCTCCGCAACGGAGAAGTCCATTTTCAGCGGATCTATCTGTTGGAGGGTAGTAATAATGGTAAGGGAAGACACGATAGCGCCTTCACTTACGTTGCGTAAACCGAGTTTACCGCTGAAGGGGGCTCGTAGTTCTGTTTTCTGCAGCTGGGTTTGGGTATACTCCATATCAGCTCCGTAAGCGCTTACCTGGTTGCGGGTTACATCTACGTCCTGCTGGCTGATGCCATTTATTTTAAGGAGGTTTTCCTGGCGTTCCAGGGTTGTTTTGGCCAATTGTTGCTGTAATTTAAGCTTCTGAAGCTGTGCTCTGAGGTCTTCGTCATACAGTTTAACCAGCAGGTCTCCTTTTCTTACGGTGGTTCCTTCTTTAAAATAAAGGTGTATGATGCGGCCATTAATTTCCGGTTTCACCTCTACTTCTTCATTACTTTGCAAGGTGCCGCTTGCTTCAATAGATTGATCGAGCCGGGAAGTTTTAACGATCCAGGCATCTGTAAGCAGAAGCCGGGAAGCGCCTCCTTTTGCGCCGGATGCGGCAGCAGCCGGCTCTCCGGCTGATTTGTTGCCGGCTATTTTCTTATAAACGAGGAAGATGACGATACCGGCTGCGGCCAATATAACTATTGTGCGAACGGTTTTTTTGGTGATGGCCATATCTTTTTATATGTGTTTTTCTAACTTTTTGCTACTGATTCATAACAGAGAAACAGGCTCCTAAAGGATACTATCTCACAAGCCGGACAAATTTACGCATTGAGGAGGCTGAATGCTCCGGGCAACTGTTAAATAGCGTTAATGCTTTAGATAAGTGGCTAAATAGCCGGTTGAATGGAGATATTTTAAGATTTATATGTTTTGGATTTCAGAGAATGGCGTAATTGTCCCGAAAAAGGCGACTTTTGTGGTAAAATATGCAAATCTGTAATCCAACCAGTATCAAAAATATATAAATTCTTTTATTAACAAAGCTATGAATATGTTTACTGTATTGGGTTTGGTAGGATTGACCCGGTTAGAGCGTCCTTAAAATTCGGGCTATCTGTTGGCAATTCAATAAAAATTATATTTTTGCAGTCAAGTTTTAAACCAAAAACACTTAAAATTATGTCAGACATTGCATCAAGAGTTAAAAAGATCATCATTGACAAATTGGGCGTTGACGAAGCCGAGGTAACTCCTGAAGCCAGCTTCACCAATGACTTAGGCGCTGACTCTTTGGATACGGTAGAACTGATTATGGAATTCGAAAAAGAATTCAACATCTCCATTCCTGACGAACAAGCTGAAACTATTACTACTGTTGGCCAGGCAGTTGCTTACCTGGAAGAACATGTAAAATAATCCTACTAATCAGAATTGTTTTAATGCAACCAAGACGAGTTGTCGTTACAGGTTTAGGCGCTCTTACACCGCTCGGCAATACTGTAGCCGATTTTTGGCACGGATTGACGAACGGTGTATCCGGCGCGGATTATATCAAGCAATTTGATGCTTCCAAGTTCAAAACCCGTTTTGCTTGCGAACTGAAAAATTTTGATCCTGCTAACTACCTGGACAAAAAAGAGGCCCGTAAAATGGACCCCTTTACACAGACGGCTGTAATTGCCGCAGATCAGGCGATACTGGACGCCAATATCAATAAAGACAAGATCAATGCTGATCGTGTTGGGGTGATATGGGGCACTGGTGTTGGAGGTATGATCAATTTCAGTCACGAGCTGAGAGATTTCCATACAGGGGATGGTACGCCCCGCTTCAGTCCTTTTCTAATTCCGAGGCTTATTCTTGATATCGCTGCCGGGTATATTTCTATCCGTCACGGTTTCAGGGGGCCTAATTTTTCCGTTGTATCAGCCTGCGCATCTGCTACCAATGCCATTATTGAGGCAATGTACAGCATCCGTTACGGCAAAACCGATATGGTGATTACCGGCGGATCGGAAAATGTGATCAATGAGCCTTGTGTTGGCGGCTTCAACGCCATGAAGGCCTTGTCAGAAAGGAATGAAGACCCAAAAACTGCTTCCAGACCCTTTGATCTTGACCGCGATGGTTTTGTGATGGGTGAAGGAGCTGGCGCACTGGTACTGGAGTCGTTAGAACACGCACAGGAAAGAGGCGCCAGGATATACGCAGAG
The DNA here is from genome assembly GCF_057126945.1 of Chitinophaga sp. G7 BAM 1005. Classification (NCBI taxonomy): domain Bacteria; kingdom Pseudomonadati; phylum Bacteroidota; class Chitinophagia; order Chitinophagales; family Chitinophagaceae; genus Chitinophaga; species Chitinophaga sp. G7 BAM 1005. The sequence continues at coordinate 7,466,111 of NZ_CP181478.1, forward strand.
TTAGCCGGCGGCGGCGCTACGGCAGACGCATATCATATCACCGCTCCACATCCGGAAGGACTGGGCGCTTTAAATGTAATGCGGAATGCTTTGGCAGATGCTGAAATGCAGGCCAACGAAATCGATTACATCAACGTTCACGGTACTTCCACTCCGTTGGGAGATATTGCCGAAGTAAAAGCCATTCAGCGCGTTTTTGAAGAGCATGCCTATAAAATGAACATCAGCTCTACAAAATCCATGACAGGGCACTTACTCGGGGCTGCCGGCGCCGTTGAATCCATAGCCGTAATTATGTCTATCCTCGATGGCATAGTTCCTCCTACGATCAACCACTTTACTGACGACCCGCAGTTAGACCCGAAACTGAATTTTACTTTTAATATCGCACAAAGGAGAGAAGTAAACGCTGCATTGTCCAACACCTTTGGGTTTGGCGGACATAATGCTTCCGTGATTTTCAAAAAATTTGTTCCTTGATCTTGATTGTGTGAGTTTACTGCCAGGTTTTTTATATCGACTAGTTTCCAAAAAAAGGCACTTATATAAAGAGCTGCATAATCTGCTGGGCTTCCCGCCTGGTAACTTTGCCCTTTATGAAGTGGCCCTGAGCCATCGTTCCAGTAAAGAAAAATTCCTGGAAAGCAACGAACGGCTGGAATACCTCGGTGACGCTATTCTCGGCGCCATTGTGGGTGATTATCTCTTTAAAAAATATCCCTATAAAACGGAAGGATATTTAACAGAGATGCGCTCCAAGATCGTTAACCGGCAACAACTGAACGATATCGCTATCAAGATGGGCTTACGCAAGCTCACCATCTACGACAAATACAACAGCTTTCTCAAAATAAGCCAGATATTCGGCAACACCCTCGAAGCTCTCGTTGGCGCTGTATACCTCGACCGCGGCTATAATAAAACCCAACAGTTTGTGCACAAACGCATTATCATGCCTTATATAGACATGGAACTGCTGGAAACCGTGGAAATGAACCACAAAAATAAATTATACGGCTGGGCCAATAAAAATGGCAAAACACTGGAATTCGAACTCCTCGAAGAACAGATGGACAACGGCCGGCGCATCTTTACCGTAGGCGCTGTGGTAGACGGTGAACTCATCTGCAGCGGTAAAGCCTTCAATAAAAAAGATGCCAGCCAGATCGCCGCACAACAAGCCATTATACAGCTGGGGTTAACCGATTAGCTGTTTTGGGTAAGATGTGCCCTGCCCTTCATCAACTACTTCCTTACCGGGTGTCTTAATATCGTTTTCAGCTTTTCCGGCGCAGTTTTCCGGAAGTCAGACAAATAAATTTCATGATGCCGCCCATTCATGCGCAATTCCTGTTGCTGCATGAAGTCATCCATCTTTTTCAGCGATGCCGGCTCCTCACTGAAAGGACCAATATGCATCAGCTGGATACTCAAGCCCTCTTCTATATGTTTTAAATCCACCTGCCTGATGAAAACAGACTTCTTCTTTTTCTCCGCAGCAAGCACGGCTTCCGAAAATTGCTGACGGGTGATGTATTCCGGCATCCTGATGGCCAGTTCGTAATTCCATTGATCACGGGGCGCCTGCAACGGATCTGCATAGTCGCCGTTTACCCACCAGAAGCCTTCCAGCTTGCTCACAGTAAAGTCGCGGCCCTTTTGCTTGCTGCTGAACTTAATGCCATATGCTACTGCATACAACGCTGCAGTGACCTCAGCGAACATGGGGCCATTGGGATCGCCTTTGCCCGTGATCGTTACAAACAGTCCCTTTTCTATAGTAACCACTTCGGGTACTAAAGCAGCGGTATAGTACTGTTTGAATTCCTTTGTTAAATCCAGTTTACTCATATTTTTCAGTGTTAATTGTATATCAAAAGCAAAGGCGATGAGCAACAGCCATCCCATGATGATATAGGCTTTCATTGTTTAAGAGTTAAAATCCCCCGGTACTTCCGGGGGATGTTTTACACCGGTTAAAGTACTCCAATCTGTATGTTGGTGATATTTTGTGCCGGTTGTTCAAAATTATAGCGCAGGTATTGTTCCCGCGTATAGCCGGTTACGGGCATGCCCAGCATACCAATACCTGTAAACAGCTGTCCGTACGTAGTGATGAGCTGCTCCCAGGGGCCTTTGTGCTGCATGCTTACACAATTGAAGGCTGGTAATGTTTCGCATTGCCACGGTGCTGCAACGGGTTTCACCGTTGTTACCGGGAGGCCGATATCCAGGGTAAACACCGTATCCGGTTTCCCGTCGAAGTTGCGGTAATGCCATTCGGGTGCGCCGCATATTTCCAGCCCGGCATTGATGGCCTCCTGGTACACGTCTTTAATAGCGGTGCGCACGAGGGATAGCATACCGGCATAGTTAGTTTCGTAGCGCTGATAGAAGAAATGGAAAGGCGCTGCGGATAACATCTCCGGAAGAACAGCTGTATGATCAAAGAAGCCAAACCAGAACTTCAGGGGTGCTATCTCCAGTAAATTAAAATGCTGATAGATGGCTTTGGCAAATGCGGTCATTGCGGTGCCGCTGGCAGTGATGATCTGTTTATCAGCTACTGCGGGTTCATCCAGGTATTTACCGGCGCCTTTATACGTGGGCGCCTGTTGCTTTAATACTTCGGGGTGATTGCTGGTATGGGCAATGTTGTCCAGGAAGCCGTGTTGCCCCAGCAGCACCGTGGCGCCGCAGATAGCTGCAATTGTTTTTTGCTGTGCCAGCAGTTGTTTAACAAGTGGAATGACAGCCGCATTGGAGCCATTTTCCATTGCCTCTCCACCGGGCAGAATCAACAGGTCGATATCTGCTTTCAATGCCTCATCGAGACTTGCATGGGGGTGTATCTTCAGTTGTCCACCGGAAGTAACGGGTTCACCGGTAAAGGAAAAGGTAACGATATTGGTATCTGTAAAGCTTCCTATGCCATACATGGTCAGTGCGGGTTCCCAATCGGAGTAGCCGTCGAAGAGGAATACATAGCAATTACTGAGCTTATTCATATTTGTATAGTTTTTGATCACAGTACAAAAGAACAGCCAGGGAGTGACAACCTTATGTCAGCAGCATTCCAAAATTTATAAATAATGTCCGTGGAGTTCTGTTACAAGCTCTCCGATAGCGGTTTTGAGCTCTTCAGGCTGAAGCACTTCCACCTGGTTTCCAAACATAATGAGCCATCTGGCAAAATAGCCCAGGGAGGATTGCAGGAAGGTAAGCTCTGTTTTATCGCCCACCACCTTTTCTTCCATGAGGCCATAGTAGTACTTCTGCTCCCTTACATACCGCATCAGATCATTGTCCAGCGCTATTTTAATGAGATAGGTATTCTCGCTGTGCCTGCTGCGCTGTTGCTCCAGGTAGCCCTGCAAAGAGAGGTGCTTGTTTTTTTTATAAGTGGCCGGCAGCACGGCTAATTTGCGGATACGGTCTACCCGGAAATCCCGGTAGCCCTGCCGGAGCCGGCAGAAAGCGATCAGGTGCCAGTTGGCGCTGCTATGGAAAATGCCTATTGGCTCTACTTCCCTGCGGGTCGCCACTTCTTCCTGGAAAGAAAAGTACTCCATACTGATCACCTGGTTCATGCCCAGGGCTTGTTGAATATCAGTGAGGAACCGGTTGGGGAATTCGGCAGCATCTGTTACCACAGGCCGGTGCCGCAGTACGGCGATGTTTTCATCCAGTGATTCGAGGTAGTCCTTTTCTGTTCCACGGAGTACGGAACGGATCTTTTCCATTGCCAGGCTGAACTGTTTCCGGTTGCTATGGTCACTGAACTGTTCCATCAGTTTTTCCCCGGTGAGGAGTGCCGCCGCCTCTTCTCTGGAGAACATCACGGGGGGCAGGTGATATCCTTCCACGATGTAATAGCCGGTACCCGCCTCCGCACCAATAGGCACGCCGGCTTCCTGCAGGGCTTTTACATCCCTGTATACCGTTCTTAAACTGATGTTAAAGCGGTCGGAAATTTCAGCCGCCCTTACTATTTTTTTACCCTGTAATTGTATGAGAATGGCGGTAAGCCGGTCGATACGGTTCATGGAAGTAATCAATTCTGGGTACTAATTTCGGCTTCCCGGAATTATTTTCGGAAATTTTTTTAAACCGGTTAAACTTTTATCAAAGCAAACGGTCTTAAATACGTACATCTCCTGATAAAAGATAAGATACCGGGAAAACGACAACTGGCGACTTTCGGGAGATCATCAACACAATGCTACAGTACAGAATATAGGTTAAATGGTAAGTCCCTGCAATTTCTTGCGGGGACCTGTTTTTTAAGCCAATAGCTGATAAACTTCCTGATATCTAATAGCTCATTTCGTTTAGCTTCACTTTCCCCCGGAAGGTCCAGAATAAGAAAGTGGTATATCCAATTACCATCGGGGTACCTATGGCTGCAATGAGCAGCATAATTTTCAACGACTTAACAGAAGACGCCGCTGCATAAATGCTGATGCTATAAGCCGGATCAGTGGTGGATATCACAATATTGGGATATAACCCTACGGCAAACAGGATGAGCAGGCAGGCCGTGATAATGGAAGAATAGAGGAAAGCAGTATAATACTTGCGGGCATCTACATTTCTTTTGATATTCAACAGGATCAGCACGGCCAGCATCGGTAACAGGAACAGCTGTGGGTGTGATTTAAACTGCAATGTCATGTGAGGCACATAAATAAGGGTGGCCATTGACGTTAGAATAAAGCAGAGAATGAAGAACTTGCTGCAGTTGTTCACGATCACTGTCAGCCTGGTGTACAGCCTGTTTTCTGTTTTCATTACCAGGTAAATCGAGCCATGCAGCATGAACAGCGATAGCGTGGTAAAAGCAATCAGTATCGCATAAGGATTGAAAAACGTGAGGAGTGTACCGGTAAATTCATGTTCCTTGTTAATCGGAAGACCGTGAATGAGGTTGCCCAGTACCAGTCCCAGCAACAGTGTGATGCCGGTGCTGGACACGGTATAACTGATGTCCCACATTTTGCGCCACCAGCGCCAGGTTTCCTTACTTCTGAATTCTATTGAAATAGCCCGGAAGATGAGGGCTACGAGGAATAACATAAAGGGAATATAGAAGGTAGATAATACTACGCCGTATACCAGCGGGAACCCGGCAAACAATGCGCCACCGGCAATTACCAGCCATACTTCGTTTCCATCCCATACCGGTCCTATCGCATTCAGCACCAGGCGCCGGCTTTCTTCTTTTTTAAAAAAAAGGTGCAAAGCACCGGCACCCAGGTCGAAGCCATCCAGCACACCATAACCGGTGATCAATCCGCCAATCACTAAAAACCACCAGGTGGGAAGGTCCAGTCCGAGAATTGTTTCCATGAGTTATAATTTAGTAGGATGGTAAGTTATATTATCGTGGTAATAGCCGTCGTACTCAATTTCCGCATTCTCTGAAACATCCGGTCCGTGTTGTATTTTGCGGGTTAATAAATAGATGAATAGTGTAAACAGCAACATATATACCAGCGTAAATAATATCAGTGAAAACATTACCTGGTCTGCCGTTACCTTACGCGACAGCGCATCGGAGGTACGCAACAGTTTGTACACCACCCAGGGCTGGCGGCCTACTTCGGCGGCATACCATCCTACCTGGTTGGCTATTTGCGGCAGAAGCACGGCCCATGCGAATATAATCATCAGCCAGCGCTGGTTAAACAGCTTCTTTCTCCATAAAAGGAAAACGGCGAGTAGTGTAAGTCCTATGAGTATCATGCCGATAGTGATCATAATGTGATACATCTGGAACACAAAGTTCACCGCGCCGGGCCTGTCTGCTTTTGGGGTAGCCCTGAGTCCTTCTACCGGTGCGGAAAAGCTGCCATGCGTAAGGAAAGAAAGTCCTCCCGGAATTTTTATACCGGTTGTCTTTTCATTTTTGTTATCTACCCAACCCACAATGTACATCGGCGCTACCGCAGAACTATCGTAATGGCCTTCCATAGCGGCCAGTTTGGCGGGTTGATATTTGCTCACATAATGAGCGGAACGGTGACCGGTGAAAAGCTGCATCAGCGCAGCTATTACGGCTACGCCCAAACCTACTTTAAACATGGCCTGTGCATGTTTGGCAGAGCGGTTTTTCAGGATGTACCAGGCGGCAACGCTCATCACCAGGAAAGAGCCTGCGAGAAAGGAACCGATGATCACATGTGAGAACCGGTCTACCGAAGAAGGGTTAAACACCATTTCCCAGAAATCGGTGACCACCGCGCGCGCCTGCAGATCATGTCCTTCTATACGGTAACCTGTTGGTGTTTGCTGCCAGGAATTGGCAATAACGATCCACAACGCAGAAAAGATAGACCCCAGCGCCACCATGCAGGTAGAAAAGAAGTGAACTCCTTTATGAACACGGTTCCAGCCAAATAATAATACCCCCAGGAATGCAGATTCCATTGCAAAGGCGAAAATACCTTCTGCCGCCAGGGCGCTACCGAAAATGTCGCCTACGTAATGCGAATAGGTAGCCCAGTTGGTGCCAAATTCAAATTCCATTACAATGCCCGTGGCTACACCAATCCCGAAGATCAATGCAAATATTTTGATCCAATATCGCGTAATGTCCTTATAGAGCGACAAACCTGTTTTAAGATACAGGCCCTCCATGATCACAAGACAGAGTCCCAGCCCTATACTCAGCGGAGGATAGATGTAATGAAAGGCAATGGTAAACGCAAACTGTATTCTGGATAGTATTTCTACTGAAGGCATAATGTTCAATTATTGATGCAAAGGTAGCAGGTGAAGATATCCATGAAACTGATGTTTGTCATGTATTGATAAAAATATAACGTTATCGTCACCTTAACAAGTAAATAACCCTGTTTTCAACTTGTTTTTACTATCTTGAAACAATAATTTTAGTGTAATGGTTTACTTGGTATAACGTCCTGCCGATGTGCAGGACGTTTATATGTCAGTAACTTTACTTCGGATGGGGTCGCCAAAGGCGATCTCCCCTGCGCTTACGACATCACTGCCATTGATTCAAATTCCTTCTTCCTGTCGCGGTACTCTTCCATCGTAAAGTTGTATACTACCGAATCACGTTTGTTTTTATTCGCCACAAAGTGACAGGCATGTATATAAGGTTCTGCAATATTCAGTTTATCCAGCGGCGTTACTACCAGCAATTGCAGGTTCAGCTGTCCGCAGTATTCCATAAGGTAGTGACTCTTTTCAGGATCCAGTTTGCTAAAGGCTTCATCCACTGTGATGAAGCGTAAGCTGCGGTGTTGGCGGTTCGCCTCATTGATACCAAACTGGTAAGCAATGGCTGCTCCCAGGATGGTGTAAGTGAACTGCGCTTTTTCGCCACCGGAAAGACTGGCAGTATCCTCATAATATTTGAACGCCTTATTATCGGCCACATAAAATTCTTTTGCGCCGAAGTCGAGCCAGTTGCGTACATCCGTTACTTTACGGCGCCATGCTTCGTTTTGCTGCAATTCAGTAATGAGCAGTTTGATATTTTCAAACAGCTGGTCGCCGTAGGCTTCATCTTTTTCGAGCTGATATTTATAAGAATCCGGTACAGCGTTACTGAGTTTCTCTTTGAAGTTACGGATCTCCACATCACGTACATGGCGGCATTCCAGCTGGAGATAGGTATCCGGGTTTTTATTGAAGGTGATGTTGCGTAAAGGTTCGTTGAGATCTTCCATTACTTCACGGATCACGTCTTCCTGCCCGTATATCCATGCCCGGTAGTTGGTAATGGCATTGAGCATACTGGTGTCCATGTATTTACGGAAGCGTTCTTTATGCTCAATGAGCCGTTGGAATTTAATCCGCTCATAGAGGGAGCTAAATTCGTCGAGGTATTTTACATGTGGCTGGAGATCCGTTACATCACCGAGCCAGTCCGGGAAGGTATCGTGGATGGATTTTGGCGGCATTACAAATGCTGCCAGCTGCCGGGTGATTTCTGCTTCTTTTTCCGCGGTGAGGCGCATGGCATCGTGCAGGGTTGCCTTCATGTTATCATCTGCCCGTTTGCGGTAGGATGCCAGTTCAAGGGTTGTTTCTGCCGGTTCGGTCAGCGACAGGTCAGTGAGGTATTCCAGTATGTATTGGAGGGAAACATCGTCCAGTTTATTGACCTTCAGTTGATTGAAGTGGCGTAGTTTCTCTGCGGCTTTATCGTCCAGCCGGCCCTTTTCCTGGAGTGTTCCTTCTTTCTCTTTTTCCTTGCCTTGTATTTGCCCGGTAATTTCGTCCAGCTGATCACAGATCACCTGGTATTTGTCGCTGGTTTTAAGCAGCATTGCTTTTTCACGTGCGAATGATTCAATGACGCCGGCATGAATCTGCCAGTTGATTTCGCTGTAGTTGCGCAGCGACAGCAATGCGTTCAGCAGCGCATTGATATTGGCGATGGCTTTCCTGCTGTCTTCCAGCTGGGAAATGCTATGCTGCAGTGTTTCGATGTTGTTATTGCATTCATCCTGTTCTTCTTTTAACAGGCGTAATTTGTTTTTATTGTTCCAGCCCAGCACATAATTGTTTTTCTGGGAGCGGTTAGGGCGGTCATCTTTTTCGTGGCGTGTAGCCTGCCGCGTTAGCCCGTTGGAAGTAACAGCTTTCCTGCAGCGGTTAAACACGGTCATGTCGTCGGTACAGGTATAATCAAACTGATCAAGCAACTGGTTTTGCAGCCATTCTTTGAAGATGGTGCCGGGTTTGATATCTATTTTCTGTAACAGGCTTTCTTTTTCGGAAGGCATCCGCAACATGGTATAACTCTCCTCTTCTACCTTGTGGTATACGAGCCGGGTTTGCAGGTTGTTGGAATTGATGTACCGGTTGATGTCCAGTATATATTCTTCCGGCACGAGGAGGCGCAGGCCAAAGTTGTGCAATACTTTTTCGATGGCGTTTTCCCAATGGATCTCTGCATCTTTTACTTTGATCAGTTCGCCGGCAAACGGCAGGTCATCTTCCTGGATATCCAGCATATTTGCCAGCTGCTGGCGGATACGGATCAACTCATAGGGAATATTATTTTTCCGGTGGAGGAAGGAATCTATTTCTTCTTCCAGTTTTGATACCTGTGATCTTTCTGCGGCCAGGCTGCTTTTGTGATGAAAAATTTCCTCCTGTAGTGTTTCCAGCTGTTTATCGTGCGCTGTTTTCATCTGTTCAGCGCCTGTAATATTTTCATGGAACTGTTGCTCATCCGGATTGGGGGCGAGTTCCAGCCGGTCTGTGAGCATATTGTATTCTTCCATCTTATTACGCTTGGCCTCCAGGGCTTTTTGTTCGTAGTGGATGGATTTTTCAATAGAGCGCAGTTGTTCATCCACGCTGTTATTGGCTTTCTGGGCTATCAGTTCATCTTTTCGCAGGTGAAGCGACTGAAGTTGTTCATTGATAGCCGTGAGGCTGCGGGTGGTGGTCTGTTGTGCTTTCTGTAAAGATTCCAGTTCTCTTTCCAGGATATCTTTTTCCTGTTTGTTAAACCACGAGGGCAGGATGTCCTGGAGCATTTGCAATTCCCGGTTTCTGTCCTGTAGTTGTTGCCAGGAGGCGCGGTTTTCGATGATGGGTTCCAGCAGTTTCAGCTGGGTTTCATCTTTCTGAATAGCGCGGTGACTGGTGAGCAAACTATCGTAGTTTTCGCGCAGTTTCAGGAATTCGTTTTCGCTGTCTGTTTCTTCCAGCATCTGTCCGCGGATAAACGTGTTCAGATCGCCGAGCACTTTGATACCAACGGTTTGGTTAAAGAGAGACAGGGCTTTTTCGCTTCGCAGCCCGAAGATGTTGCTGAACAGGGCTGCGTATTCTTTAAAGCTGTCGGTGATTTCTGTTTTGGGAAATTCGAGGCGCAGTCTTTTTTTCCAGTCGCCTTTCACATCAAATTTTCCGTTACCGAAATGGTCGTTGATATTAAGTTTGTGTGGTGAAACGATGTATTGCCGTTTCATTTCCCCGGAGTACCATCTTACCTGGGCCAGTGTGATCTGGTGCATGGTAGCGGCATTATAAAAGTAGGCCAGCAGTACGGAGTAAGGGTTATTTTCCTTATGACGCAGCTGGTCTGTTTTTGACTGCTGGGATTCTTCGGAGAAGGTTTTACCGTAGTAGCCCCAGAAGTAGGATTCTTCGCCTCTGTCGCGGCGTTGTTCTGTACCGGACGACTGGTTATAGAATCTTTTACCGGCGGGTACCAGCAGTGTTAAGAGTGCATCGATCAGGGTAGTTTTACCGCTGCCGTTTGCGCCGGTGAGCAGGGAAGTATTACCGTTGGTGTTAACGCGATATATTTTGTTATGAAAGGTTCCCCAGTTGTATATTTCAAAATATTGCAACCGGAATCCACTTTCTTTTGAATCACTATTGAACAGGGTGGACATGCAGTTTTAATTTTGATTTTATTTCTTCCAGTTTCTCGTTATTCACCAGTGCTTTGATAATCCTTTTTACCTCGTATTGGTGCAGTTCCTTATTGGCAGCGTCCTCCCGGGTAGTTTTCAGCACGCCTACATTTAAGAGGCTGTTGATGGGTTTGTTGAGATCTTTCAGTAGTTTGGATTTGTTGTGTCGTTCTTTGAAGAAGAGTGCGAGTCGTTCTTTGATTTCTTTTTGTGTCATAAATAGACGGGTGCCGTTGCCCTGGATATCAAATTCATCGAGGGCTTCACGGAGTACAATGCACAGCAGGGTGGCTTCGTAGGTAAGCCGTGTTTTGCGCATGAGACGAGGCAGTGGTTTCTCGTTAGTTTCATCTGCTTCCGGTTGTACGATACGTGCAAATCCGTCTGCTTCATTTACCACCAGCTGAAGACCTGTTTGCTGCAGGTATTTGCTGAGTTCTGTTTGCCATCCCAGCAGGTCTTTCCAGTAAGATTTATCTTCTTCGTATACAGGTCCCTGCATGAGTTTTAGAAACACGTGTGCAAAGGGAGATATATTTTTCTCGGCCATGATATTAGTTTTGTGAATTTGTGAACAGCACCATCGGCATATTGATGGTGCGGCTGCCCAGCATCACCGGGTCTGCGGTTTCCAGGATGATATGGTGTGCCGACTGGCTGGCGATGGAAAAATAGGTAATGAGTTCCGTGAGTCCTTTTTCGGCGCCATAAATTTCTACCATTTCTTTCAGGCTTACCTGCTTTTTATTTTGCAGTTGTGTGGAAATGCGATCCTCCAGCAGGGCGCGGTCTATATTAAAATGGTTAAATAATGCGTTAAGGTCATTGTCGTCAAACTCTGTACCACCCATCCCTTCGGGGAATTCTACCTCTACGTTGGGCTTTTTCTCGTCCGCCATATCCCAGCGGTCGAGGAGATCTATTTCAGGATCGCTTTCTATCTCTATAAAAAATTCCTCACCGGGTGGATGCTCGAGCGATTGAAAGGCCAGCTGCCGGATATCATTGATGAGTTCCATCGCTTTCCTGTGATCGGTGAGATTATTTTCACTGAGTACGCGGCTGAGTTTATCGCTCAGTTTTTTATTGGCGTCAATTACTTTTTTGCCGGAGGCATGAAGGAATTGTTTGAGTTTTTTTAAGAAGCGGTCATTTTTATATTCGATGTTCCGGTCTTCCAGCAGGAGGTAAAGTTTTTCGATCAGCTCCCGCATTTCCTCTTGTTTATTTTCATCCATGAGGAACTGCCAGAAGGAGTAGAAACTTTTCCCCTGGTCTTTCTGGCGGAGGGCTTCGAAAGAATCGAGGGTATAAGCCAGCAGCGCGCCTTTGGCGATATCTTTTTCGCTTTGTTTGCGATAAATTTCCTGGGTGATTTGTTCAAAGTTTTGTTCCACTTCTTTGAAATCGCTCAGGAGTTCGCGCGACATGCGGTTGACATCGTAAAATCTTTCCTTTATCTGGGTATCATCAAACACCTGTACTTTACCGGTGATGGTGATGGCTTTTATTTCCTGTTCTATTTCATATTTCTTTTTCTCCAGTTCCTGGATCCTTTGTTCCGGGTCTTTATTGCTCTGGTCAATCAGTTCTTTTAGTTTGGAGAAGATGTCTTTGAAGCGGCTTTCTGTGCCCACAAATTCTCTTTTCTGGAGGGTGGATACCCAGTGCATTACTTTTTCCATGTCGCTGCTCAGCTCATGGATATCCAGTCCGTCGTCGTCGGGATATTTGCGGAGGAAGCCTTTATTGCTCCATTGATCGATATATTTCCTGGCTTTCACATCGTCGTGTTCCAGCAGGCTGGTAGCGTCTATTTCATCATCTGTGGCCTGGTAGCCGGTTACGCCGAGGTAATCGGACAAACGGGTTACCAGTTCCACGTTGGAAATGGTAGTATGGTTTTTTTCCTTGAATGTGTAATGAAAAAATGACAGCATCATTGGCGCGCTACGTGCCCGTAGTATCTTGAGGGTAACTGACTGGGCATATAGATTACATAATTGGTCATACGTCATAGAGTGTAAAAATAAGGAATTACGTATTACAAAGTAAATACGTTTCCCTGTGGGCTTACATTACGTAAAGCCCTTCCTGCCGCGGCTGTACTGGCGCGGGTACCGGTTCATCTCCCAGCAGCTGGATCACGTTGATTTCGATGGTCCGCGCGATGCTGTCGAGCGGAATGGCGAGGGGTTGGAAGTCAAAGGGATCCATGAGGGTGATGCCGTTAAGGTGGGTTACATGGAATACGAAGCCGAACATCCATCCGAAGGGAATGGCCCATGCGCCGATGGATTCCGTCATCATAAGTGTATTCATGATAACATAGAACCAGATAAACATCTGCGTAAAATATACATAGCTGGGAGGGAATACGGTATTCCTGATCCGTTCCGACTGGCCCATAGAGTCGCAGTGTTTTACCAGGATCTGGTTCAGTTCTATAAAAGTGAAGCCGTCGATACTGCCGGAGTTCCGGAGTTGCTGAAGATCGCGGGTCTGGAGGTTCAGGATGGCATTGGGGATATTGCTTTGTTTTTGTACTTCTTCAATTTCTTCGGTGGTGAGGTAGCGGGTGTAGTAGTCGTCGGGCCGTTTGCGGAGAACGGTTTTGAGCGCATAGATAAAGGCGAGGTGCCGGTAAATCATGTGACGGACGAGGGCTTTGGTTTCGGGGGTAGCGTCCGGGGAGGGATAATTGAGCATCGACCGGCTCCAGGTGCGGGAGTCGTTTACCAGTGCGCCCCATATTTTGCGGGCTTCCCACCAGCGGTCGTATGCCTGGTTGTTATTGAAGCCGATAAAGAAGGCAATGGCGGTACCCAGTACGGTAGATACGGCTATGGGAATATTAATATGTGCTGCCAGCCAGCGCGAATCGAGGAAATATACCAGGGTACAACATCCCAGCAGCATGAGGTCTACCTTCCAGGTAAAGGAGAAGATCTGGCCGAGTGATAGTCTGTGTTTTAGCAGCATATGTCGTTATTTATTCTTTTTATGGCTTCCCTGTAAATTATGTCATCCGGGTTTATCCTGGCAAGATTTTCATCTTTTTTTTTAAGATGGGTTGCCGCGGATTTTCCATGACTTAATAACAATAACGGGCACACGCTTTGAATGTTTAGCATAGGTCTTAAATATCCCCTTATTTTCATCCCCCGGAAAAATATTTCCCCGTCAAAGTTATTAGGAACCAATTATTTGGATTTTATATCACTAATAGTCTATAGGAATAGTAGGGTAATTAAAGTATTCTCCCTATATTTGCTCTACGAAAGCAAAAGATATTCACCAAACCTATAACAGCGGCCATTTTATCAGCCATTATAAAAGCCTTTAATATGTCATTATTATACAGATACGCCGATTACTTACCGCAGCCTACACCGGAAAATTTCCCCAGCCCTGTTAAGAACAGGGAAAAGATTAACCCATTAAAAGCAGGTAGTTTTTTTCCTGAATTTTTTATTGAAGAAGAGCGTGTGATCAATAGAGGGCCGTTGCTGAATAATGCCCATTCCGGCGCGTCGTTGCACAGTCTTACTTTGCAGCCGCTGGTAGTGGTTTTTTATTCCTGGCATTGGAACAATTACGCAGATCAGCTGATAGAGCGGCTGAAGGAAAGCCATGCGGCTATTACCGCGGCAGGGGCTCATTTGCTGGTATTATCCAGTGAAGATAAGAAGCAGTTCACTTCAGTATATCCGGAGGCATTGCCATTTGATGTAGCGCACGACGCACAGTACCGCATAGCCAGGAAAGCGGGCATTTACAGGGAATCAGACCCGATATGAGGTTTTGTTTCCGGTGTTAATGCAGACATACCTGTGCCGGCAGTATATCTTATTACGCCTTCACTGGAAATCAGTTACGATTTTGTTGATCTGTATTTACAGGAAGGATTTTCGCCGGAAGCCGTGGTGGCTGCCATTGGCAAAAAGCTGGCCATCAGCGCCTGATCAGCAGGCTGGTTCCATTGTTGTGCATTTACGTACATGCATCAGGGCATAACGGTAAATGCTCCATTGTAAACTGTTACACTCCAATGGTGACAGGCCTTCTATTTTTTCCTGGAGAGAGGTGAAGATTTCTTTATATAAAGCAGCATGTTCCTTTTTTACGGTGGCCAGTAACTGGTCTGCCTGCTGGTAATCCGTTATGGCGCCTAATTGTGCTATGATCTCTAAAGCATGTCCGTCTGTAGTCATTGTATTAATTTTTGTATTACTTAGTCCTATCTTCTGATCCACATTTTTAGCATTAAATCCGTAGAAGCATCCACCATCTGGTAACAGGGAGGTACTTCATCTTCAAGACTGTGGTATGTTACGAGTCTTGTACCGCTTGCACTGCTTTCCAGTTTTTTAAATAAAAAGCGGCTGTAATAATTATATAAACTTGTTGAATATTCTACCTTGTTATCTATCTGATCCTGATCTACCAGGTTTTCAAAGAAAGAATTATAGAAGTAAAAGCCATCGTACGCGGAAAGATCTTCCTGTGTAAAATTGCCGTGAATAAAGCTCACATTCCTGGTTTGTGTGGCAGCCTTTGCTTCGAGGGCATATTGATAGAGTTCTTCCCGTTGTTCGATGCCGTAAAAGTTGGTTTCCGGGTAAAAACGGGCGCCTACCAGGCAAAATTTCCCGACACCGCTGCCAATGTCCAGAATTTTCTTCCCGGGTTCATTTGCGAGAAAACGGGCCGCTGCTTTAGCGATACTGAGTGGCGTCCAGTGCCGTCTTGAGAGTTGCTGTATTTTTTCAGGATACAGCCAGTCAAACCCGGCATCATTTACGTAACAATTCGGCTTTAATAAAGTAGAAGTCTGCATGAAGGCGCAAAGGTACGCATTTACCGGCATTTTTGGAGATTTTAACCCTTATATATATGCAAAACAGGGCATATAAATCGGTTTAGTAGCCGGTAACAGCATATTCCGGATGGCCTAATATTACATTTTACCTGCTAACAGCGCTACACGAAAGTTCTTGTTCCGGAAGAAGTATAGGCCAGCCTGAATTCCTTAGGTGTACAGTCTTTTTTCTTTTTAAAGATGCGGTTGAAGTTGGAGATATTATTAAAACCGCACTTAGAAGCGATCTCATTCACGGTGTGCGTGGTTTCTATCAGCAGCCGGGAGGCGTGTCCCAGCCTGATTTCTATGAGGGTATCCACAAAGGTTTTGCCGATCTTGGCTTTAAAGAAGCGGCTGAAAGCCACTTCCGTCATGGCTGCAAGCCCGGCGGCCTCTCCCAGTGAAATGTTTTTATCAAAGTTGGCATTCAGGTAGGTCATGATCTTTTCTACGCGGCGGCTGCTGTAGGAGAAGGTTTCCGTGTTGCCAAAAGTAGAATCAGACAGGATGCGCATATTCCGGCTGATAGACAGGTCGTGCAAAATAGACATCAGCTCCAGCACCGAATCGAAACCCTGTTGCTGCGGCAGCCGGATCAGGCGGGGCATGATCTGCTGGGTGGTTTCGGTAGAGAAGAGGATTCCCCGCAGGGAGCGTTCAAACATGTTTTTGATAAAGTTCATCTGGTTGCGCTGCAGGAACTTCTCATCAAACAGATCCCGGTGAAACTGGATGGTTATTTCTTTAACGCTGCCGCCTTCATGGTTGTTGGCAAACCAGCCGTGCTGCAGGTTGGGGCCAACCAGTACCAGTTCAAGGTCGCCGATCTCTTCAATATGATCCCCGATGATCCGTTTAGCGCCACTGGCATACTGGATAAAGTTTAACTCAAATTCGTCGTGGTAATGCAACGGGAAATCGAATACTTTTTTCTCCCTGGCAAACAACGTAAAGCAGTCGCTTTGCGTAAGAGGAGTGATTTCCCTTAATAATTTACTCTTCATAATGAGCATAGTTTTATAACATACCGGAATCCTGATGTGGAATATAACGTATTAACTGTTGATTTATATGACCTGGTTGCTAAAAAAGCATTATAAAAGTAAAGTTATCAGTCGTAAAATACAATTTTTACTTTTTTCTAATAGTATTAACTACCGGGCAATCCGGTTGTATAGGTGTTATTATTACACTTATTTTATTACGAATTTGACTATCAAAGTATAATTAATAGATAAAAAAGTATTAAGTATATGTTTGAATAAGAGGCATATTTGTATGGCACAAACCTTTTGTGATGAAAGTATCTGTAAGGGATACTGTTTTATATTATTTCCAGGGGTTGCAGCCGGTGTGATATTGTAATGAGGGAGATGAATATTACCGGAAGGAGCTGGCTGTTGGAATCAACGATCCGGATGCGCGGATAGTTGATTTTACGGTGGTTCCGGAAGGGAACATAGCCGGCCGTAACACCTGGATTTTTCATGCTGTGTATCTTCACAGACGGACCATTTACATTTTTTATTCCACTTCACGTTTTATTACCCGGTTACCAATAGTGATTTGTTGCCTGCCGCAGTGAGCAACCAATCACCATTGGATGTTCATAACGGGTATGGGCCTACGGTGTATTTAAGATTTGGGGGTGAGTTTTTTTTCGAGTGTATTACCGTCTATTAAAGCCCAATGTTCAATGATCCGGTTATCCTGCAATCGAAAGCAACGATAGCCGGGAATACAGACTGTTAAGCCGGTGGGGCTTATTCCCCGCCATAGCCCGATGTGTTTCATGCACATGGTTACTTTTATCATACACTTACCGGGTTCGGCTACCTGTTCTTCTATAATCGTTTCGGGTTGAAAGGATTCATGTGTTAATGTAATCCATTGTTTCAGCCCGGTGGCGTTGGCGGGTAGTGCGGGTGGTAATGAATGATCCACGTAGGCCGGGTGCAGGAATTGCTCCAAACTACTGGTATCACCGCGGTTCCAGGTAGTGTCAATGTAGTGTGCTATGAAATCTTTCTGTTCTTGTATAGTCATGACCGTTAGTTTTACCGGGTAAAAGTAGCTGCCCTGCTATAAAGCGATTGTGTCAAACGTCACATAATAGTTCAGGTTAAGCGGCGGCGGATGCGGCTGAGGGTTTCGCGGGAAATGCCCAGGTAAGAGCTGAGTTGCGTAAGAGATACACGTTGCAGGAGTTGGGGTTGGGTGGTTAGTATTGACTGGTACCTTTCTTCCGGGCTGTTTCTTTTAAGCCAGTGATTGTGTTTTTCCTGTTCAATGAACAGGTGTTCCAGCCACTGGCGGCCAAAGGCGGTGATTTCGGGGGATTGCTGATAGAGTGAAAACAGATCGTCTTTATGCCATTGCCATAAGGTGCCGGCTTCTATCGTTTGTATATTGTAATCGGCCGGAACGTTGTTTCGCAGGCTGTTCAGGTTAGTGAGGAATGTATTTTCAAAGTAGAAACCGGTGTTGATCTCCTTTTCGATATGATGCTGAAAGGCTCTGCAGGCGCCGCTTTCAATGAACCATATGTGTTGGCAGCGCTGCCCTTCCCGCAACAGGTAGTCACCCTTTTTTACCATTTGTAAAGTGGTATGCGCGGCAAATAATTCCATTGCTTCATGGCTAAGGGGAGCAATGTACGAGAGGCTTTGAAGGAAATGTTCCGGGCTGGATTTCATGACAGGAAGGTCATTTATTTTTTCAAAAATACTCACATGTAGGTATTTGTTTCCCTTTAGCTTTAACATATCTTTGTGAAAATAATCTGATTTCACCTTACTATATATAAAATCATCCACCTGATTTAGTCAATCACCGTATTTTCTATCCCCAAAAAAGGGTCTCTTCTTTGTGATGGGACCCTTTCTTATTTTTACTACATTTGTTACCAGAAAGAGCGCTAAAGTAAGTAGTCAACCAACATCACAGAGGATTCCTATACACGATTTTATATCACGTACATGATTGAGCACGCTGCATTTAATAATGACGGATCAGGGTTGGAAGAGAAGCTGAACGCTTTAAAGGCCATTGATCAGGAGCTTCCCGTAGTGGTAATAGTAATGAATGTGGTAAAGAGCTACGTGGAGTATATGTCGCCGCGGGGCTGCCGGGAACTGGATATTACGCTGGAGGCCTTGCAGGAAATGGGTGCAAGGTATTACGACGCCTTCTTTAACCCACACGATGTAGCAGATTACCTTCCAAAGATCATCAATATGCTGGATGCGCCGGCGGCAGCCAATATAACGGTTACCTTTTTCCAGCAGGTACGCACTACTGCCTCGCGGGACTGGACCTGGCATCTGGGTTCTACACGGGTATTTATGCGGGATGCCGGAGGGGTTCCCACGCATGTAATTACCTGTGTAATTCCCATTGATCCGCTGCACCACGTTACCAGTAAGGTAAACCGCCTGCTGGAAGAGAATAACTTCCTGCGCCGCAACCAGCATATTTTTGCTTCCCTTACTAAAAGAGAAAAGGAAATCCTGCGGCTGCTGGCCCTGGGCCTCAGCGCCATTGAAATTGCCGGGGAGGCAGGGATCTCCGAAAAGACCGCCGTTACGCACCGGCGAAATATCAAAGCAAAGATCGGGGCACAGTCCAGCTACGATCTGACCAGTTTTGCCCAGGCATTTGATCTTATATAGTTATTAAACAGTATATCACTGGCTGGCTGAAAGTCCCGACCCTGCAAGATCCGGCGGCTTTCCTCAAAAATAACCCTCAATTTTTCGGCATGTAAACAGAAATGTGTATTTTCATTCTGTATACCATATTTTTGTGCCTGTCTGTTGTGCCTTGCAACGGACCTGTTAACCAGATTAATTATGTCTTTTAAAGCTGTTCTCAACATCGACGGGGAAGAAATGAACATCCTGGAATGCAGGTTTTCATTTACCCAAAATACAGATCATAACGGGAAACCTGCCGCCCGCCCCAAAGGAGGCACTATTAACCTGCTGATTGAGTCTGCCGGCGAAACCAGTTTATTTGACTGGATGATTTCCAACACCCAGACGAAAAACGGCAGTATTACCTTTTTCCGGCGGGATTCTATGTCGAGGCTCAAAGAGCTGAAGTTTACAGACGCCTATTGTGTAGAATATGAAGAGACGTTTAATTCCGCCAATGAGCAACCCCTGCAAATACAGCTGACCTTGTCATCGAGGGAGGTGAAGTTAAATAATTCCACTTACCAGAATCCGTGGCCTGCATAGCATTACACCGTTATACATCTTTTTAAAAAATAACAACCCGCATGAACACCCGTTGCATGCGGGTTATAGCTGTTCACCGGATGGCCGTTTCATCCCGTGTTTCCTTCACCGTTTGTAAACTGCTTCATTTTTGGATGCTGTAAGCGAATCAAAGCGCTTCATCATTGTTAGTGTAAGGGCGTAATTTTTAGATTTTAGTGAGAGCTGACAACTGAATAATGATTAATTTTAAGTGTATGCCAGCACTTAATTTTACACCTTTTCCGACGCTTGTTTCCCAGCGATTTATCCTGAGGGCTCCTGCATTGTATGATGACGAAGCCATTGCCATTCTGCGGTCGGATCCGCGCGTGAACCAGTTCCTGAACCGGTCTGCTACCACCACAATTGCAGAAGCCCGGCAGTTTATTGAAAAGATCCAGGCCAACATTGCCGCCAACCAATCGCTGTATTGGATAATTACTGCCAAAGAAAATGATCATCTCGTTGGCACTATCTGTTACTGGAATATGGAACCTGAGCTGGATCAGGCTGAAATAGGATATGAACTTCAGTCGGCTTTCTTTGGAAAAGGCATTATGCAGGAAGTGATACCGGTAGTAATAAAGTTTGGATTTGAACAATTGCATCTTCAAAAAATTACGGCCTTCCCCGCTGATAGGAATGTAAAATCCATCAAACTCCTGGAACGCAATCACTTTGAAACAGATCATGCATTGAGAGAAAAATTGGAAAAAGAAGATGACCTGACGGGGCTTTTGTGTTACTCACTCATCCGTCCGGCATAATATCACATAAAAGGAAATTGATCATACCAGTGAGAAAGGGAATAACGGTATATGGTCCGGATTCATTTACCGCCAGGTTTATGCAACCCAGGAAGGAGCTTGATAGCATATTAAGACCGGATTTTGATAAGTTTTTTATTGTGAAAGTGGAAGATATGTACCGCCTGGTAACGCAGTCTGTACCGGCTTCCCGGTCAACCAATCATAGTTGTTTATTTATTACCAGTGGAGAAGCCAGTTTCATACCGATATCCTTACCGGGAAATACAATACACAGGAGCCACTGAAAGCATTTGAATTTTTACGGATATGAGTATCATTTGGACAGGGTTATTTTGTCGCGGATGATGGCGTGACGTTTAAATTCAAATAGACATCAGCGGAGAAATAACAGGTATATCGCCAGGGCAGTTACGCAGCATGTATTTTTCTGTTTTCTGTAAGTAATGTAAAGATAGTATCGTCGTTATTATTGGCAGGAGATGGCATTGGTACTTGAAGGTTATCAACATAGTCTTTGGCTTCTTTCAGCCCGCATCGGGCCGTATCATAAACGAGTTTCACTGCTTCCAGTTTCCGGTGCTGTTGCACCAGCAGGCGTACTTTGTTTTCCGTGTCTTTGGATATGTTCATAGTTGAAGTTAAGAAGAAATAGGCGGGGTAGTGATGATGTTTTTTTATGAGACGGGTATGAAGCGAAGAGCATTATCGGGCTGAAACAAAAAAGCCCTGATAACTTGCGTTACCAGAGCTTTAAAGCTTGCGGAGAAGAAGGGATTCGAACCCTTGATAGGCTTTCACCTATACACACTTTCCAGGCGTGCCAGTTCAACCACTCCTGCACTTCTCCGTGATTATCTTTTCCTGAACAAGCGGAAGGGTTGATTTTCCAATTCAGGGTTGCAAAGATAATCCTTTAGTTTATATTTCAAAAAAAAGTTTAATTCTTATCGTACAGCTTCCATATTCCTCCGCCCAGAAGCCCGCCTACAATGGGTCCTACAATAAATACCCACAAATGGGAAATGGCGGCGCCGCCAACAAACAGAGCTGGTCCGATGCTTCTTGCAGGGTTTACGGATACTCCTGTAACCGGGATGCCTACAATATGGATCATGGTCAGGCAGAGGCCTATCGCCAATCCGGCAAATGCGCTGTTGCCGTTATTTTTACTGGTGCTGCCATGAACTACCACGAGGAAAATGGCGGTAAGGACGATTTCAGCAACTAATCCACTGATCAGTGAATAGTGGTCTGGTGAGCCTTCTTCCACACCATTGGCGCCGAGACCGTTGGCAGCAAGACTGTAATCAGCTTTTCCCTGCGCAATAAAATACAGGAGTGCAGCAGCTACAATGCCTCCTATGATCTGTGCTACAATATATCCGCCTGCATCTTTACCGGATATTTTACCTGTAGACCACAGGGAAATAGTAATAGCCGGATTTAAATGACATCCGGAAATGTGACCTACGGCGTAAGCCATTGTTACGACTGACAGGCCAAATGCAAACGCGATACCCAGAAACCCTACGTGCGCGCCGGCTAACACGGCGCTGCCACAACCCATAAATACCAGGACAAAAGTGCCAAAGAATTCAGCAATGCATTTCTGTGATAAGGAAACTCCCATAGAATAATGAATTTTGTGGTGAATAGAAATTGGGGAAGAGCATTTGATGATATTTAAATTTACCTTAAATATTCAAAATAAAAAAAAAACGGAAGTACAATTGAATGTATCTCCCGTTTGTATAAATTTCCGGAAAAAATATTTAGTATACTTCGATTGGCGTTAATTCGCCTCGTAGCGAGGTTTCCAGCATTACCTTTGCATCGGCCACAGACAGGCCCTGACCCAATACAAACATCAGCTTCGTTACGGCTGCTTCAAAGGTCATATCATGCCCGCTCACTACACCAATTTCCATTAAGTGCTGACTGGTTTCATATTTGCCCAGCTCCACAGATCCGCCATCACATTGGGTGATATCTACCACGATGGCGCCATGATCGATCACCTTTTTAATGCTTTCAATAAACCAGGGCTGTGTATTGGTGTTACCACTACCAAAGGTTTCCATGATCACACCTTTCAAACCGGATACGCCCAGCGTGGCTTCTACTGCTCTCCTGGTAATGCCCGGAAATAATTTCAGTACGGTGATATTTGTTTCCAGTTCCTTATGCACCTTCAGTGGTAGTGTAGGTGGCGGTAAAATAAACTGGTGCTTGAATTTAATATCGATGCCGGCTTCCGCGAGCTGAGGATAGTTCATCGTATAGAATGCCTCAAACTTTTCCGCGTTATATTTTTTGGAACGGTTACCTCTGAACAGGGAAAAATCAAAGTAGATACATACTTCCGGTACCATAGAGATAGTAGTGCCATTATGCCGGCTGCAGGCTATTTCCATCGCCGTAATAATATTCTCTTTGGCATCTGTGCGTATTTTGCCGATGGGAAGCTGGGAGCCGGTTAAGATAACAGGCTTCGACAGGTTTTCCAGCATAAAGCTCAGGGCAGACGCGGTGAAGGCCATCGTATCGGATCCATGCAGGATTACAAAGCCATCGTACCGGTCGTACCGGTCTTCAATAATACTGGCCAGTTCCACCCATATCTCCGGCTGCATGTCTGATGAATCTATCGGCGGATTAAATGCATATACATAAAAATCGATGCCCATCCGGTATAGTTCCGGTAAATTATTCCTTATTTCATTGAAGCCGATCGGGCGCAGTGCCTTGGTTTTATCGTCGTAGATCATACCTACAGTACCGCCCGTGTAAATAATCAGAATTTTACTCATTGTGCTAGTAGCCATTGCCTGCAAAGGTATTCACTAAACAGTTAGAGCATTTTGAATAATTTCCGGGCATTGCTGCTTGTTATATCTGCAACCTCTGCAATTTTTAGATTTTTTATATCTGCCACCTTTTCACCTGCCAGCGGGAGGTAAGCACTTTCGTTGCGTTTACCGCGATAAGGAACCGGCGCCAGATAGGGTGCGTCTGTTTCCATTACGATGTGTGCCAGGTCTATTTCCTCCAGCAATTTATCCAACCCGGATTTCTTGAAGGTAACTACCCCGCCTATGCCCAGGTAAAAGCCCAGGTCAATGATTTCCTTTGCTTCCTCCAGGGTACCCGAAAAGCAGTGGAAAACCCCGCTTAAACGGCCATCCTGTAAAGCTTTTACTTCGTTGATACATTCCCGTGTGGCCTCCCGGCTGTGGATGGACACCGGCAGCCCATACTCCCGCGCCAGCATCAGCTGCTCCTGGAAAGCCTTGTATTGCTGGATAAGCAGGGATTTATCCCAGTAAAAATCCAGTCCTATTTCCCCGATGGCCTTGAAAGAACGCTGCTGCAGCCAGGCTTTTACCAGGTCCAGCTGCTCATCTACGGCTTCTTTCACATAACAGGGATGTATCCCCATCATCGCATAAATATGATCCGGGTGCTTCGCTTCCAGCGCCAGCATCCCTTCGATAGAACTCTCATCTATATTCGGCAAAAACAGTTTGTCTACCCCTGCTGCTATGGCACGCGCTACCATTTCTTCCCGGTCTGCCTCAAATTCTTCAGAATAAAGGTGCGTGTGGGTATCTATCCAAAGCATAATAATTATTTTATTAAATTTGTAATTTCTTTAATATTTAAGCAGTATCTTTATTACTACAAAGGTAAAGACCGAAAAACCTAATTGCTAATAAAACCTAAACTATGAAAAGCTATTTCAGTACAAATCGTGTGCTGGCGTGGACCTTCACCAGCGTGGCGGTAGTCACCATTTTCTTTGCCTGTAAGAAAGAAGTCACCACAGATACGGCGCCGAATAACCAATCAGATAATAATACCATTGCTGCCGCGCAACACGAAGCGGCTGCCAGTACCATGTACAGCGGGCTTTTTGAAACCGTGGCGGAAGTAGCCATTACACAGGGCTTGTTTACTGCCCGCAAAGCGGACAATGTAAACAATGCGCTGGCCGTTACAACCTCGCCCTCCTGTCCGGCAGCTGAACTGCTGGATGCCACCAATCCTGACCAATGGCCCAAAAAAGTAAAGATCGATTTTGGAGAATCGTGCCTCGACAGGTTTGGCGTATATCGTAGCGGTGTGCTGAATGTTACTTTCAGCGGTCCGTTATTCAATCCTGCTTCTATCATCGTAATAGAGCCACTTGGCTATAAACTCAATGGCAAATCCGTAGAAGGCCAATTTACCATCGGTGGTGTCAGTTATAGCCAAACAACCGGTATCCAGTATACCACTGAATTAACCGGAGGAAAAGTAACGCTCAGCGATACTGTTGTGATCAACTACGCCAGTAAGAAAACCATTAAGCAAACGGCAGGATTTGACCCGGTAACACCCCTGTTAAATCCGTCTGATGACGTGTTTACTGTAGAAGGAAATGCCAGCATTTCTTATGAAAAAGGACCTGTAACCGGTGTTACGGCTACTTTTACAACACAGGAAGCACTGGTAAAAATATTTGATTGCCAGCATTTCGTTAAAGGGAAACTGAAGGTTGAATTTGATAAAGTAACCGGGGTAATTGATTATGGGAATGGTAAATGTACCGATCCTGTTACGATTACAGTGGGAGATAAAACCAAAGAGATCAAGTTATAAAACCTGCTCAACTGTTGCTGATAAATGAGTTTATCAGCAACAGTTATTATAATTACAAGATTGCTGCTACTTCAAATTTTTGCTTCCTGCAATACTCCAGTACCCGCGGCAGCGCATACTCCAGCCGGTCCCAGGCTTTGGTGCTGTCGTGAAAAACCACAATAGATCCCGGCTGCAATTTAAATACTACGTTCTGCACACAGGCTTCCCCGTTGATCTGCGTATCGAAATCACCACTGAGGATATCCCACATAATAATTTTAGCGCCCGGAATTTTATTCCTGATCTGCCGGATCTGGAAGGGAGTGATCCTGCCATAGGGAGGTCTGAATAAGGGGGAGGCAATATATTTTGCTGCTTCCAGCACGTTTTCAATATATTTTTCGGTGTTGGTTTTCCACCCGTTCAGATGGTTATGGGTATGATTGCCGGTGGTATGCCCTGCCTCCAGGATCTGCTGATAGATAGCGGGATATTCCACTACGTTTTTCCCGATACAGAAAAAAGTAGCTTTGGCATTGAATTTTGCCAGTTGCTCCAGCACAAAGGGTGTTGCCTGCGGATGCGGGCCATCATCAAAAGTAAGATATACCTTATTACCTGCCGGAGACAGATTCCAGACACAGCTTTTATATAAGGCTTTCAGGATGCCGGGAGTTTTAGTAAGATAGAACATATAGCCTTTGGCTTTTTAGCGATGAGCTTTAGTACCGCAATATACTTAATGTCTGTGTAGCAGGACTTCGTATTAAAAAATTTTAATCTCCCAATATCTCCGGGTACAATAACTCCCACCTAAAAGCTAAATCCTTATCTTTGCGGCCTATGGATCACAAAAAAGTAAGAGTGCGTTTTGCGCCCAGTCCTACTGGTGGCCTACATCTTGGAGGTGTACGCACTGTATTGTTCAACTATTTATTTGCGAAGCAGCATAAAGGCGATTTTGTGCTGCGTATAGAAGATACAGACCAAACCCGTTACGTTCCCGGAGCGGAAGAGTATATCAATGAATGTTTGCGTTGGTGCGGCCTTACTCCTGACGAAAGTCCGGAAGCAGGCGGACCGTTTGCTCCTTACCGTCAGAGTGAGCGTAAGCATTTATACCGTCAATATGCGGAACAGCTGGTAAAAGCCGGTCATGCCTACTACGCTTTCGATACCCCGGAAGAACTGGAAAGTATGCGTGAGCGCCTGAAAACGCCGGAGAATCCTTCTCCCCAATACAACCATATTGTACGGGCAAAAATGCGCAATTCCCTTACGCTCTCCGATGCAGAAGTACAGGAGCTGCTGGTGAAGAATACGCCGCATGTTATCCGTATAAATATGCCTGCCAATGAAGAAGTTACTTTTACCGACCTGGTTCGTGGAGAAGTGACCTTTCATACTTCGCAGGTAGATGATAAAGTTTTGCTGAAAGCAGATGGTATGCCTACCTATCACCTTGCTGTGGTAGTAGACGATTATCTCATGAAAATAACCCACGCTTTCCGTGGAGAAGAATGGCTGCCGTCGGCGCCGGTACATCTCCTGCTGTGGAAGTTCCTGGGCTGGGAAGCGGATATGCCGCAATGGGCGCATCTTCCACTGATCCTGAAACCGGATGGCAATGGTAAACTGAGCAAACGCGACGGCGATCGTTTAGGCTTCCCCGTATACGCCATGAACTGGACAGACCCTGTGAGCAAAGAAGTAACGAAAGGTTTCCGTGAACGCGGTTTCCTGCCGGAAGCATTTATTAATATGCTGGCTATGCTGGGCTGGAACGATGGTACTGAACAGGAAATTTTCTCCCTGGATGAACTGATCCAGAAGTTCTCCCTGGAACGTGTGCATAAGGCCGGCGCTAAATTCGATTTTGAAAAAGCCAAATGGTTTAACCATCAGTATATTCATCACAAAGACAATGAAAGCCTGGCAGCCTTATTCCAGCCGGTGCTGGACGAAAAAGGAGTTACCGCCGATCGGGCTTATGTAGCTACCGTAGCAGGGTTGGTAAAAGAACGCTGCTATTTTGTGAATGAAATATGGGATCACGGATTTTTCTTCTTCCAAAGTCCGGACAGCTATGATGAAGCTGCGGTGAAACCAAAATGGAATGCCGATAAAGAAGCATTTTTCCATGCATGGTCTGAACAGCTGGAGGCATTGTCTGCCGCTCCTGCAGCCGATCTGGAGGCTGCCTTCAAAGCGTTGGCTGCTGAAAAGAATCTTAAAATGGGAGATGTGCAACTGCCGTTCCGCATTATGCTGACCGGTGGTAAATTCGGCCCTCCCGTATTTGATATTGTGGCTACGCTCGGTGTAGCGGAAACCCGTAACAGGATCGCAAAGGGACTGGAGGCGTTTAAGTAGAATTGTTATTAGTTTCAAATAGATTAAGGCTAAGCGATGAAGAGTCGCTTAGCCTTAATTATTTCTCCACGTTTTTAATCCTGAATATGTGCTGATCAGCTCAAAGTCGCTGTCGTTGTGCACCACTTCCAGATCAAAGCTCAGTGCATAAAAAGCGATTACACAATCGTTGCTTTTGCGAATGGTAACACCTTTTTTGCGGAGTGAGCGGAATAATGCAGAGGCGCCCATAGCGACAGCCATATGGGCTATTTCCAACTTGGTGTGCCAGGATAGAATATCCTTCATTTTTTTGTGTTGCGCATCATCTCTGATTCCTTGTAAAAATTCCTGCGCAACAACAGGAACAAGTGGTGTTTCAAACTTATTTTTCAGATAATAGCTTAAAAGAAGGGTTTGCGGAGTTTCTTTTCTTTTTGCATAGTCAATCCAAACGGATGTGTCAAAAATGAGTGGGTTATTCATAACTACTTATACTTTTCATTTAAGTTATCATCCCAATAAATTTTACCTTTCATATCAAGGAGTTCCCGGTTCTTAACGCCTAAGATATACTCCCTCAGCGCTTCGTTTACCACTTCCTCTTTGGTTTTACCCTTGTTAAGCTTCATCGCTTCTTTGATCAGCTTATCATCTAAATCTATATTGGTTTTAGCCATATAAAGTGATTTACTATAAATAAAAATACATATAATAATACACATAAAAAGGCCGGACAGTAACTGCCCGGCCTCCACTATCTTTAAAAAAAATATTTATTTTCCTTTGGCGCTTTCTTTTGCCCAGGCATCTTTCAGGGTTACGGTCCTGTTGAACACTACTTTTTCAGAAGTGCTGTCTTTATCCACTACAAAGTAACCCTTGCGCAGGAACTGGAAACGTTCACCGGGAGTAGCCTGCAGCAAACCTGGTTCTACATACGCCTGTTTGATGACGTGCAGTGAATCCGGGTTGATGAGCGTTTTGAAGTCGGCTTCTTCTGCCTGTGGATTTTCCACCGTAAAGAGGCGGTCGTAAATCCTTACTTCGGCGGTGGCAGCATGTGCTGCACTTACCCAGTGAATGGTGCCTTTAACGGTTAAGCCGCTCTGGTCGCCACCACTTTTGCTTTCGGGCAGATAGGTGGCGTAAATGGTAGTGATGTTGCCATCGGCATCTTTTTCAAAGCTTTCGCCTTTGATGATATAGGCATTTTTCAGACGTACCATCAGGCCGGGACCGAGGCGGAAGAACTTTTTAGGAGGCGCCTCCATGAAGTCTTCCCGCTCAATATACAGGGTATTACTGAAGGGCAGGGTACGGGAGCCTGCGTTTTCATCTTCAGGGTTATTGTCGGCGGCCATTTCTTCTACCTGTTCTTCGGGGTAGTTGGTGATCACCAGTTTTACCGGGTCCAGTACAGCCATTACGCGGTTGGCGGTTCTGTTCAGCTCCTCGCGGATACAGAATTCCAGCAGGCCGAG
The DNA here is from genome assembly GCF_057126945.1 of Chitinophaga sp. G7 BAM 1005. Lineage (NCBI taxonomy): Bacteria > Pseudomonadati > Bacteroidota > Chitinophagia > Chitinophagales > Chitinophagaceae > Chitinophaga > Chitinophaga sp. G7 BAM 1005. The sequence goes on from NZ_CP181478.1 coordinate 7,494,875, forward strand.
TTCAATCATGTTATCACGTTTCTGTACGCCTACACGTTCGCAGAGCTGGCGGATGCTGGCGGGAGTATAACCGCGGCGGCGCAGGCCACTGATAGTAGGCATGCGGGGATCGTCCCATCCGTTCACATGACCTTCTTCCACCAGTTGTTTCAGTTTTCGTTTACTCATCACCGTATAAGTGAGGTTTAAACGCGCAAACTCGTACTGGTGGCTGGGGAAGATGTCCAGTTCTTTTATGAACCAGTCGTACAGCGGGCGATGCGGGATGAACTCCAGTGTGCAGATGGAATGGGTAATATGTTCGATGCTATCGCTTTGTCCGTGCGCAAAATCATACATCGGGTAGATGCACCATTTGTCGCCGGTACGGTGGTGATGGGCATGTTTAATACGATACATGAGCGGGTCGCGCATGTGCATGTTAGGCGAAGCCAGGTCTGCTTTGGCGCGGAGTGTTTTTTCGCCGTCTTTGAATTCGCCTTTGCGCATCCGCTCAAACAGGTCCAGGTTTTCCGCTACAGAGCGGCTCCTGGCTGGAGTGGGCGTGCCGGGTACGGTGGGGGTACCTTTGGCGGCGGCAATTTCGTCGGCACTGGCATCTTCTACATAGGCCAGTCCTTTTTCTATCATTTTTACGGCAAATGCGTAGAGTTGTTCAAAATAGTCGGAGGCATACAATTCCTTCTCCCACTCGAATCCCAGCCAGCGGATATCCTCTTTGATAGAATCCACGTATTCAGTATCTTCTGTTACCGGGTTGGTATCATCGAAGCGGAGATTGGTTTTCCCATTGTATTTCTGGGCCAGTCCAAAGTTCAGCACGATGGATTTGGCATGACCTATATGCAGGTAGCCATTGGGTTCCGGCGGAAAACGGGTCAGTACCCTTCCGTCGTTAACGCCGTTCGCTATGTCTTCTTCAACAATTTGTTCTATAAAGTTGAGAGATCTTTCTTCGCTCATAATGATTTTATCTTGGACGGCAAATGTACAAAAAAGCGGAGAGCTTAAGCTTTCTGCTTTTTCGTACATTTACTTCCTTAATATGATAATGGTATGGTCAACCCGTTAAATCGTCCTGTTCGTGTATTGGTAGCTAAAGTGGGCCTGGATGGCCACGACAGGGGCGCAAAAGTAATTGCGGCAGCACTGCGGGATGCCGGAATGGAGGTAATATATACCGGCTTACGCCAAACCCCGGAAATGGTAGTGAATGCCGCCCTGCAGGAAGATGTGGACGCTATTGGCATCAGTATCCTCTCCGGCGCCCATATGACCGTATTCCCCAAGATCATTGCCCGGATGAAGGAAAAGGGTATGAACGACGTACTGCTGACCGGTGGCGGTATTATCCCCGATGCCGATATGGAAACGCTGCAGGAAATGGGGGTAGGGAAACTGTTCCCTCCCGGTACCAATACTAAAGATATTTCCGAGTATATCACCGGCTGGGTGGCCAGTCACAGGAATTTTTAAAAATATTTCCCCATTGCCGTAACATTTTCTGAACCGGGTCGTCTTTAATGGAAATAGTCCACCAAATATCTAAAAAACCATAACACCCGTATTATGAAATGTAAGTTATGCCCGTTATTCCTGCTACTGTTGACATTGTGTTGTAGTGTATTTGCCCAGGATAAAAAAGATTCAGCCAATGCTGCTGCCCCCGCCGATACTACTGGCGCAAAAACCGTTTTTTCCATCATTTTCGGAAAATATCCCAAACACCGGGAAGGGGTATACGTAACCCACGGTGGCGATGGCCCCCTGCTGTCCTTTGCTTCTATGAAAGAAAACGGGGAGCACATACGCAATATCCCACGGTTTACCCTCTTTCTTAATGTGGGCTCTAACTTTAATAAAGACTTCTCCAAAAACTTTGGTGTATTTACAGGCATCAACATCAAAAATATTGGCCTGATCTCCAAACCTACCGACTCCCTGAAGCTGAAGCAGCGTGTGTATACGCTCGGTATCCCGGTGGGTATAAAGATCGGGGATGTTACTTCCGGCAGTTTCTTCTTTTTTGCCGGTGGAGAAATAGACATGGCTGTTAATTATAAAGAGAAACAATTTGTAGATGGCGATAAGGTCCATAAATTCAATGAATGGTTCAGCGACCGTACGCCACTGCTGATGCCTTCCCTGTTTGCCGGGTTCCGCATTAACCCCGGCTTCGGACTGAAAGTGCAATACTACCCGCAGAATTTCTTTAACCAGGACTTTAAAACAAAAGATAAAGCTGGTAACCCCGTTTATCCTTATAAGAACTTAGAGGCAAATATGATGTTCGTTACGCTCAATTATAACTTTAGCGGTATCGATTACTTTAAAGTAAAGAGAAAAAGACACTATATGAAGATGAAAAACGGCAAAGCAGAGTTTGAAGTAAATTATTAAGAAATATATCCGCTATTTTTGGCAAACCGGAACTAATTGTAAAATTAGTTCCGGTTTTTTTTGTCGACAGCAGTTATCACCAAAATGAGAACCATATGAAACGGAAACTATGCTTATTCGTCGCGCTATTCCTATGCGCGTATGGCACCCATGCGCAATTTGAAGTCGGGATTTCAGGAGGCTACAACCGGAATTACCTGCATACCAGCACCGGGTACAGGGCCTTTACAAAGTATGATGATCTGGGTGGTTTTGTAGTAGGGATTCCTATTCAATACCATTTCAACGACTGGCTGGCTATCGAAGCCGATCCTTCTTACATTCAGAAAAATTATGAGCAAAGCAGGGATCACTTCTTTGAAGGTATTTATCAAAAAAATACCAACAATTATATCCAGCTGCCATTGATGGCGCACTTCTCTTTCGGAGGCAGTAAACTGAGAGGGTTTTTTAACGCCGGTGGTTATGCCGCGTATTGGATGAGCAGCCGCATTAAAGGCGCAATGGCCAATGTTTTTGACGGCGGATCGGAGATCCCGGACAATGAACAGGTGTACGACTATCTGCAGTTTAACCAGGCTTACAAATACGACGAAAAGTACACCTTCGACAGCCGCCGTGATCGTCGTATTGAACTCGGGCTGCTGGCAGGCGCCGGCATAGAATACTGGCTACAACAGAAATACCGTTTCTTTGTAGAAGCCCGCTATTATTATGGCCTGTCGGATCAGCAGAAAAATTACATGATCAATCAGATCCCCCGATACAACGATACTTATGTGATCCAGGCCGGATGCATGTTTAACATCAGAAACATCGTCCACGGTTCTTCCGCTGAATAAAATTTGTTAACAGTTAATCTTACTGAGATGAAACATCTTAATGTATATATTATTGCCCTGATCGCGGTATGCGTATCAGCTTCCTGCCGCAAAGACTTACCCGAAATAAATGATCCTGCCAACACTATCTCCGGAAATTTCAGCGAAGTATTTGACTCTTACTGGAACGGAATGAATAACAACTATGTGTTCTGGGATATAGATACCACCGATTGGGACCGGGTATACAAACAGTATAAACCGCTGTTTGCAAAATTAAATCTCAATGATTCAACGGATGTCAGGAAAGGATATACTTATTTTAAGGAGATGACCGCCGGCCTGGTGGATTCCCACTACGATCTTACATTCAAAGATTCCTGGTTAGCGGATTCTTTCAGTATCAACCCGGCATACCAGCGTAAAGTGGCCAGCCCGGATTATCATGATCCTATCAGCATCTTCCATTTTTACAACGATGTTCCCCGTGGGTATCTTGATGCCGGCGCTGTGAGAGGCTTTACCAACGTGGGTACAACCGCGCAGTATGTGGCGGTTTCCGGTACTATCAACCAGGACATCCTGTATTTCTTTTTCAGCGGATTTAACCTGAAAACACTGTATAACACAGATACGGCCAATGGTGTGAAAACAGTAGAGCAGTATTTCTTTGATAAGCTGAAAAATACAGCCAACATTAAAGGCGTGATCATCGATGTACGTGGCAATGGTGGCGGAGATCTGGCAGATCTTAATTTTTTATTGGGAAGAATGATCGACAAGCAGCTGGATTTTGGCTATACCCGCTCCAAGCAGGGCAATGGCCGGTTGGACTATTCGCCGTGGGCGCCGGCTTTTGTAACGCCACAGGCGGGTGCACGGAATATTACAGCGCCTATTGTGATGCTGGCAGATGCCTGGTCCGTAAGTATGGCGGAAATGACCACTATGGCAGTGAAATCGCTGCCCAACGGCCATTTTGTAGGAGAACGTACCTGGGGAGCCAATGGTCCGCTGACCAGCAACGTATATTATAACGGCGGGCAATTCTCCACTGATTATATCAACCTGGTGTATACATCGTCGCTGATGCTGAAATACCGCGATGGGGAGATTTATGAAGGTGTTGGATTTCCACCGGATGTAGAAGTGAAATATGATGCTGCTGCCCTGGAAACCGGGCGGGATAAGCAACTGGAGGCGGCTATCGGGCTGATTCGTTAGGTTATTGAATATTGCTTAATATTGATAAACTAAAATACGGCACATGTATCAGACGTTAAGCACACAATTGGAAAACAATATCCTCACAATCACCATCAACCGCCCGGAAAAATTGAATGCCCTCAACCAGCAGGTACTGGCTGATCTGGCGCTGGCTGTGGATGAAATATACAGTAACCGGCAAATCAAGGGCGCCATTATTACCGGCGCTGGTGAAAAGGCTTTTGTGGCAGGTGCAGATATCAGCGAGTTCCTTACTTTATCAGATAAACAGGGAGAAGAGCTGGCCAAGAAAGGCCATGTGATTTTCCAGCGTATAGAAAACAGCCCCAAGCCCATCATAGCCGCCGTAAACGGATTTGCATTGGGCGGGGGCTGCGAACTGGCGATGGCCTGTCACTTCCGGATTGCCAGTGAAAATGCAAAATTTGGCCAGCCGGAAGTAAACCTCGGGCTCATTCCCGGCTATGGCGGTACCCAGCGTCTTACGCTGCTGATAGGAAAAGGAAAAGCCCTGGAACTGATGCTCACCGGGGATATGATCAATGCTACGGAAGCACAGGCATGGGGACTGGTAAACCATGTTTTAAAGCCCGAAGAATTGCTGCCCAAAGCCGTTTCCATCTTACAAAAAATACAAACAAAAGCGCCACTGGCGGTAACCCGCGTGATTAAATGCGCTAACGCCGCACTGGATAAGGACCAGGATGGCTTTGAGCTGGAACTGAAAGAATTCGGGGCCTGCTTCGCTACAAAAGATCTGCAGGAAGGCGCCGCCGCCTTTATTCAGAAAAGACAGGCGAATTTTACAGGGGAATAGCTTGCTGCCCAATCCGTAAAGCCGTACTTTTGTAGCCTTAAAAGTTTAAGTCATGGAATTCAGAATAGAGAAAGACACAATGGGCGAGGTTAAAGTGCCTGTAAATGCCTATTATGGCGCTCAAACACAGCGCTCCATTGAAAATTTCAAGATCGCACAGGATATCAACAAAATGCCGAAGGAAATTATCAAGGCATTCGCTTACCTGAAGAAAGCGGCAGCTATCACCAACCTCGAAGCAGGTGTACTGCCTAAGGAAAAAAGTGATCTGATTGGTCAGGTTTGCGATGAAATCCTGGAAGGTAAACTGGACGATCAGTTTCCGCTGGTAGTATGGCAAACAGGCTCCGGTACACAATCTAACATGAACGTAAACGAAGTGGTGGCTTACCGCGCTCACGTAATTCATGGCGGTCAGCTTACTGATAAGGATAAATTTGTTCACCCGAATGATGATGTGAACAAGTCGCAGTCTTCCAACGACACCTTCCCTACCGCGATGCACATCGCCGCTTACAAAATGCTGCAGGAAGTAACCATTCCCGGTATTACAAAGCTCCGCGATACGCTGGCAAAAAAGGCAGCAGCGTTTAAGAACGTAGTGAAAATTGGCCGTACCCACTTTATGGATGCTACGCCGCTTACACTGGGACAGGAAATCAGCGGCTATGTGGCCCAGCTGAATCATGGCCTGAAGGCAATCAACAATTCACTGGCTCACCTGAGTGAGCTGGCATTGGGTGGTACCGCGGTAGGTACCGGTATCAATACGCCTAAAGGGTATTCTGAAAATGTGGCAAAAAATATTGCCCTGTTAACCGGGTTGCCTTTTATTACTGCTGAGAATAAATTTGAGGCTCTGGCAGCACACGATGCGATCGTTGAAGCACATGGTGCGCTGAAAACAGTTGCTGTAAGTTTAATGAAGATAGCCAACGACATACGCATGCTGAGCTCCGGCCCACGCGCGGGTATCGGCGAAATTCATATTCCCGACAATGAACCGGGGTCGTCTATCATGCCGGGTAAAGTGAACCCAACCCAGTGTGAAGCCCTCACCATGATTGCTGCACAAGTAATGGGTAACGATGTTACCATCAGTATCGGCGGTTCCAACGGTCATTTTGAACTGAATGTATTTAAGCCGGTAATGATCTTCAACTTCCTGCACTCTGCACGCCTCATCGGCGATGGCTGCATAAGCTTCAACGATAAGTGCGCAGAAGGCATTGAGCCTATTGAAGCCAATATCAAAAAACATGTGGAAAACTCCCTGATGCTGGTAACTGCCCTGAATACAAAAATTGGCTACTACAAAGCAGCCGAAATTGCGCAGAAAGCTCACAAGGAAGGAACTACCCTCAAAGAAATGGCTGTGAAACTGGGTTATGTAACCCCGGCTGAATTTGATGAGTGGGTAGTGCCCGCAAACATGGTAGGAGAAATCAAGTAATACAGATCATATTTATGGAAGAAAAGAGTCCCGCTAATAACGGGGCTCTTTTTTTATTACCTTCAATACAAATAAGCCCAACGATCATGGACATACTTTTTTTCAGCGCACAGCCATACGATATTCATTACTTCAACCAGAGCAATCAGCAGGGAGCGCACCATTTCCGGTTCCTCGAGGTGCAGTTAAATGAAGATAATTCTGCCCTGATAAAAGATGAAGCCGTGATCTGTGTATTTGTGAATGATAAAGTGAATGCGGCCGTTATCAATGTGCTTCAGCAAAAGGGAGTACGTCTTATTGCATTACGTTGCGCCGGCTTTAATAATGTAGATCTGAAAGCCGCCGCAGCAGCAGGAATTAAGGTAGTACGGGTGCCGGCCTATTCGCCCCATGCGGTGGCAGAACATGCGGTGACTTTACTCCTCGCCCTGAACCGGAAAATATATAAATCGTATAACCGTGTACGTGACGGCAATTTTACACTGAGCGGACTGGAAGGTTTTGATCTCTTTGGTAAAACGATCGGTGTGGTGGGTACGGGTAATATCGGCGCCGTGTTTTGCAGGATCATGCTGGGCTTTGGATGTAAGGTGTATGCACATGATATTTATGAGAACGAAGAACTGATGGAACTTGGTGTAAAGTATGTATCGCTGGATGCTATTTTTGCACAGTCGGATGTGATATCACTGCATTGCCCGCTGATGGAGAGTACGCGGCATATGGTTAATGCAAACTCCATTGCATCCATGAAGATGGGTGTAGTGTTGATCAATACCAGTCGTGGTGGATTGATAGATACTGCCTCGGTGGTAGAAGCGCTTAAAGACAGCCATATCAGCGCGCTTGGAATAGATGTGTATGAGCAGGAAGAACACCTGTTTTTTCAGAACTTCTCCGGAAGTATTATCCAGGACGATGTATTATCAAGATTAACTACTTTTCCTAATGTGCTGGTAACTGCCCACCAGGGCTTTTTTACAAAAGAAGCGCTTACGCAGATATCAGAGGTAACGTTGAGTAATATACGTAGTTTTGAAAAAAACGAAGTGTTGTTAAACGAAGTGAAGTAGGGTAGCAATCATTGTACGAAGACTCAATATTATAATGAGGATACCTACTATAATCATCAGTGGTTTGCGTTTTATTCTCCGCACCAGGATGGCTGCAAAAGGAGAAGCGATCACCCGCCGATTACCAGGCCCACAATTACCTGCCAGCTGGAGATACCGGTGAAGATCAGGAAGGTGTAGCACTGGAAGCCATGCCCAACGCACCGTCTGCCAGTTGTGCGCATAATCTGCCACCATTTGAAGGAGGGCTGCGGCTTTTCGGTGACGGCGCCAGCAACGGCTGTTGTACGTGTAGTCATGCCAGTTATATTTAAGTAGTTTTTAAAACAGGGGATGCAGTAATATAACTGCATCCCTGTATCTCAGCAACTATTATTTCCTCTGAAAAACATTGTCGTATGTTAACGCCAGGTAGTACAATCCGCCAATGGTTGGACCGCCTACATACTGGAAGTATTTAGCGTTCAGGATATTGGATGCTCCCAGTTTAAAGGATGTTTTGATCTTCGGTACGCGGTAGGTAATCTGTGCGTCTACAGTGTTGTAGGACGGCACATCGCCGTTACCAAAGAGGTTCTGCCAGTAGAAAGTATTCTGCCAGTGCCATACCACGTTGAAGCCAATGTTTTTATACACGTTGCGGTTACCTAAGCTCACGTTGGTAAACCAGTCGGGCGTATTAAAGCCGGGGATCAGCGCATCATCTTTTGTTTTGTCCTGCGCCAGTTTGTTGTAGTTGGCGTTACCGCTGATGGTGTAGTTTTTATACAGATCGTAGGTAACGGCTACCGCGAAGCCGTAGTTGTTTACGGTGGATTTACTGTTGGTCCATACGCGGTAGCGATCCTGTAGAGACTTATCCAGCATCTGGTTCAGCACTGTTTGATCGGGATTGTTAACGTTACCTGTTTTGGGTACTACGGCTTCAATCTGACCGATGAAGTGTTTGTAGGCGCTATAGTAGCCATCTACGTCGACAAACAATTTGTTATCGAGCAGTACTGCTTTATAGCCGGCTTCAAACGAAGTGATCTGTTCCGGAACAATGGGATCGAGGTTAGCCACTTTTAGTATACCTGCATTTTTTGCAGCGGCCGCATCTTTGGAGATGTGTTCCGCGTTGATGGTTTTATTTACTGCTACGCCAAATGCATCTACTGAGCTGGTGAGGAAAGAGTTCTTAAAGTAACCGAGTCCTTCTTCAATGAAAGCGAGTCCGCCTACACGTCTTACCTGGCCGTTGTTTACGAAGGAGTAGGCTTCAAATAGTGATGGGAAGCGGAACCCGTTTTGCCAGGAGAGGCGGAAGTTATGTTTGTCTTTGATGCTGTAAACTGCCGCAATGCGTGGGTTTACTTTACCTTCAAATTGTTCGTTTTTATCGTAGCGCAGGGAGCCGGTAAGCTTTAATGCGTCGTTGAAGAACGTTTTGCTGATTTGTGCGAAGCCGCCGTATTTGCCGTACCAGATGTGTTTACCGCCTGGTTCATTGCGTTTGTCGGCAGGGCGGGAGAAATCCACGAAGTTGTTGCCATCGGGGATGATTTCGTAGGTGCGGTAATCGGCGCCTACCAGTACATCAGCGAAGTGGATGTATTTACGCAGGTTCCAGGTGCCTTCCGTGTGGTAGAAGCGGCTCTTTTGGAGGAGAGCGGCGCCGCCACTGGTGTTTTCAGGGTTTTTGGAAGTAGGGTAAATATCCCAGTCGTTGATACTTTTTATTTTGGCTACCTGTGCATCAAATGCGGGGGTGCCGGGCGTCCATCTGCCGGCGTCTGCAAAGGCGCGGGCAGCGGCGTGTGCAGCCACCAGGTCGGAACCTGCGGTGAGCGCGTTGTTCAGCCCGGAGGTATAATCAGCCAGCCATTTTTTATCTGTTTTGAATGATTTTTCGAGGTTATCGGCGAGGGGATTCATGTTATAGGAATCGCCGGTATTTTCAATGGAGATGTAGGACCTCACGGTAAAGTCGGGGTGTACGAGTTCCAGCTTGCCGTTTTGTACGGTTACGCCTCTGAGGCCGATACGGTTACCGCGTTGGAAGAAGCCATCCATTTCGCCGTAGCGGTAGGAAGCAGACAGTTCCAGTTTGTGGGGTAAGCGGAAGTTGAAGGAAACGTCGGCTTTTTTATTCTTAACGGTAAAGTCGCCTACGATATCTTTTTCCCAGTAGCCGGTGCGGTGTACGTTGTAGGCGCGTCCGTCTTTATCAATTACCTGTAGGTTGGAGTTATCGCCATATTTATTCCAGGCGTCGTTGGCGATGTTGCTGGCGCCGCTGAGTTGTGGAAAGTCGGGGTTGGCTTTGGATTGCGGGGAAAAGTCGCTGTGGTTATCAGCGTACCAGTCGGTACCCTGCATGTAGCTCAGGTTAATTTTCCATGCAAACCAGGAAGAGTATTGCTGTGCATAGCGTACAGCCGTTTCCGTGAGTAACTTGGCGCCGCCGTCGTCGCCAACGTGGTTTACGGCTACTTTCTGGTATACGCTTACGCCCTGGTATTGAAAGGGGTTTTTAGTGATGAGGTTGGACATTCCGTTGATGGCGTTCATGCCATACAGGGCGGAAGATGCGCCGGGGGTAACTTCTACGCTGGAAATATCCAGCTCCGTAGGTCCGATGGCGTTACCCAGCGGTACGCCGAGGGTAGCAGCCTGGTTATCCACACCATCTACCAGCTGCATGAAGCGGAAGTTGTTGGGAACGTTGAAACCGCGGGTATTGAATACTTTGAAGGTAAGGCCTGCAGTGGTCATCTGTACGCCTTTCAGATTGCCGAGAGCGTCGTAGAAAGTAGAAGAAGGGGTTTCTTTCAGCGCCCTGATGTCCAGCTTTTCGATGGCTACCGGCGACCGGAGCATTTTTTCCTGCTGACGGGAAGCGGACACTACTACTTCATTTACCAGCAGTGATTGTGTATATAACTGGATGGCCAGTTTGCTGCTGCTGCTTTTTACTTCAAACTCCTGGGGTTGATAGCCTATGAGCCTGATCACCAGCTTCAGCGGAAATTTAGAGTTGGTGGTTACTTCAAAGCTGCCGGTGGTATCTGTTTGAGCGCCGAATGAAGTACCTTTGATTTGTACGGAGGCGCCGGGAAGCGCTACCCCATGATCGTCTGTAATTTTACCCTGAATTACATAAGACCCGTTAAGTTGAGCGTGTACCAGTACCGGACTGAATACCAATATTAAGAACAGGTATTTTGCCAGCATTAAAAACTTTTGCATGTGCTGTAAACATTATTGATTCTGGAATGATAAAAAATGATAAGGGGGATCTTTTACGATGCCATGCCGCAACATCGTGCTGAAAATGAATGATTTGTAAAACATATTATCATATAGTCTATAGAATTAGTAGACAAATATAATCCGGGTATTTTTCATTTCAAAGCAAATGAGGGTATTATTTGGAAAAAGCCAGGGCGGGAACTGCGGCCAGGAGTGCAGGTAGTTTTATAACCCCTTCAGCTTGAAGACCTTGCAGGCTGCTTTTTTTTTGAAGAAGAATTTGTTTCAAAATTGAATTAATATACCCAGGTTACTTCTCGCATACTTCTCCGATACTTCTCGGATACTTAGGAGTCGTCTATGTGTCGTCTATGTGTCGTATTCCCTATACAGTCCCTATACAGTCCCTATACAGTCCCCATACAGTCCCCATACAGTTCCCATACACTCACCATACACTCATAATACACTTCCAATACACTCCCCATACACTCCCCATACACTGCATACACAGGTAAATCCTTTTTTTGGGCATTTTCCGGAAAAAATCTAACAATCGGTAAAGAGAAAGACGAATATTTTGTTTGTCATCTCCCTAAGCCCATAAAAATACCAGTAAGGTCCGGCATAAAAAAAGCGTTCACCACCGGCGAACGCTTTTGCATATAAGTAAGATAATAATTTAAACTACGTGATCTTTTGCTACGGGATGTTCAACGGCTTTAGGCTGCATATGTTTTCCAAAGAACCGTTTCTGGAACACCAGGATAGTGATTACGCCGATAGAAATAGCGGCATCGGCTACGTTGAATACCGGGCGGAAAAACACGAAGTAGTCGCCGCCTTTAAACGGCACCCATTTAGGCAGGTAACCTTCATAGATGGGGAAGTATAACATATCCACCACGCGGCCGTGTAAAAAGCTACCATAACCTCCGCCGGCAGGCATAAACTTCGATACTTCATATCCTATGCTATCGTTGAAGATAAGACCATAAAACATACTGTCTATCAGGTTGCCGGCTGCTCCAGCCAGGATCAGGGATCCACAGATCAGGAGGCCCGTGCTGTATTTTTCTTTGATAAGCTTTTTCATGTACACAAAACCCACCACTACAGCCACCAGGCGGAACAGGGTGAGAAGAATCTTCCCGAAGTCGCCTCCGAATTTAAGACCATAGGCCATTCCTTCATTTTCAATAAAATGGATCCGGAACCAATTGGGGAAAATCACAAACTCCTGTTGCATAAACATATGCGTTTTAATCCAGAATTTCAGTGTCTGGTCAATAACCAGGATCAGGATAACGATAAATACTACGTGACGATATTTCAACTGATATTAAAATTTTATCAAAAATAATAGTTTATTTCAAAGTCGAAGCCTGCAATATCATTATTCCTGGAAATATACCCTTTTTACGCGCTGTGAAATTCCTGTTAATATTTCATAGGGAATGGTTTCAGCCCAGGCGGAGAGGTCCTGTACAGACAGATCCTGGCCAAAAACAATGACTTCATCTCCTTCCTCTACATCCGGGATATGTGTTACATCGAGCATGAGCATATCCATAGCCACTACACCGGCCACGGGCGCCAGTTTGCCCCGTACCAGCATTTTACCAACGCCCATACCCAACCTGCGCGGATAGCCATCGGCATAGCCAATACGTACGGTAGCGGTCACTGCGGGGCCTTTGGCTTCCCATTTGGCGCCATAACCCACAGTATCGCCGGCTTCCAGGTGTTTCAGCTGGGCTACGGTAGTTTTCAGGGTGCTTACATTGCGAAGCTGGTCCTGGATCCCGTTGCTGCTGTCTATTCCATACATGCCAATGCCGAGTCGTACCATATCCAGTTGCAGATCAGGATGGCGGCTGATAGCGGCGCTGTTGGCAATGTGGCGGATCACCGTATAGCCCAGCGCCTTTTGCAACTCATGGCTCATATCATAAAACAGCCTGCCCTGCTGCTGTGTGAAGGCATCCTTTGCGGGATCTTCACTGGCGGCCAGGTGGCTGAATATGGATTGTACTTTCATCAGTGGGGTGGCGGTGAGCATTTGCGCCAGTTCGGCAATGTCACTTTTCACAAAGCCCAGGCGGTGCATACCGGTGTCGAGCTTTATATGAACAGGGAACTCCGTTTTGCCCGCTGTGGTGATTTCTTCCATAAACTGCAGGAAAATCTGCATGGAATATATTTCCGGTTCCAGGTTCCAGTGGAGGATGGCATCGAAGCTGGCGGGTTCGGGGTTCATGACCATAATAGGCATGGTAATACCGGCCCTTCTCAGCTCCACCCCTTCATCTGCATAGGCTACCGCGAGGTAGTCCACTCCGTGGAACTGGAGGAGGTTGGCTATTTCAAAACTACCGCTGCCATAAGAGAACGCTTTTACCATCGCCATTAATTTGGTGTTTGGTTTTAGCAGCGACTGGTACAGCTTTACGTTATGTGAAATAGCAGTGAGATTAATTTCCAGGATGGTTTGATGCGCTTTTTGTTCCAGCAGTTTGCCGATGCGTTCAAACTGGAAGATGCGGGAGCCTTTTACCAGGATGGTTTCATTCTGGAAGTCATCTGCATTGAATTGTTGTATGTATTCGTCGGTAGTGGTGAGGAACTGTGTTTTCAGTCCTTCTATCTGCTGGAAGCTTTTTTTCTCCCGGCCTATATTTTTACCGATGGCAATTAATTTATTGATGCCTTTCTTTTGCAGGAGGTCTGCTACTTCTTCATACAGGGTAGCATCGCTTTTACCGCTTTGCAGGATATCGCTGAGGATAACGGTGCGGGTAGCGTGCTGCTGTTGTTGCTGGAGGAAGTCGAGCGCAATGGTTAAGGAGCCGAGGTCCAGGCTGTAGCTGTCGTTAATCACGGAGCAGTTATTGATCCCCTGTTTCAGTTCCAGGCGCATAGCAATATTGCTGAGCTGATCCATCCGTTGCTGGATGACGGATTGTTCCTTGCCCATGTACAGCATGAGTGCCAGGCAGTGAATGGCATTTTCGATAGAGCCTTCATCCACGAAAGGGATCTGGAAGTGCAGTGGTTCCTGTTTGTAGAGGGCATCTATGCGGGTATGGTTATCCAGTTTATCCACATTGGTTACCCGGAGGTCGGCATCTGTTTTCCGTGACCAGGAAAATAATTCCGGTCCGCCTTCCTGGTTTTCCTTTTTGCCTACCTGGTTGTGAAAAGCCAGCACACACTCATTGAGGGCAAGATAGTCTTTGCAGTAAATGAGAATATCGCTTTTGGCGAACAGTACCAGCTTTTCATTTATTTTCTGGCGGATATTTAAGAACCCTTCACTGTGGGCTTCCCCTATGTTGGTGAAGATGCCTATTGTGGGGCGGATAATCTTTTCGAGATTCACCATTTCACCGGGTTGTGAAATGCCGGCTTCAAAGATGGCCAGCTGGTGTTCCGGTTTCATTTGCCATACGGAAAGCGGCACTCCTATCTGGGAGTTATAGCTTTTGGGACTGCGAACAATATTATAATCCTTTTCCAGCAGCTGGTACAGCCATTCTTTTACAATGGTTTTGCCGTTGCTGCCGGTGATGCCAATAACAGGTATATGGAACTGCTGCCGGTGAAAGGCCACCAGTGCGTGCAGCGCCTGCAGGGTGTCTTTTACGAGAATGAAGGTAGCTTTAGGATACTTTTCCAGTGGCACTGGTTCGCTCACCACAAAATTACTTACCCCTTTGCGGTACAGTTCTTCAATGTATTGATGCGCGTTGCGCCGCGGACTAACCAATGGAATAAACAGAGATGTTTCGGGGAAGCTGAGCTTCCTGCTGTCCAATAAAAGATGGTCAATTTCAGAAAATCCGGTCTCTTGCAACAATTCCCCTTTCAAAGTCTTGTTGATGCTTGCTGCGTTATACACGTTTATCAGGTTTGAATAATCATTTAGCTGCTGCAAAACTAATGTCTGCGCTGCTTTTTACTTCACTTCTCCTTCCGGTACTTCTTTTTTCTGGTGATAGAGAGAATAGAGGATTGAGCCTCCCAGGCATAGCACTATCACTATCAATGATACGTATAC
Source organism: Chitinophaga sp. G7 BAM 1005 (assembly GCF_057126945.1). Taxonomy (NCBI): domain Bacteria; kingdom Pseudomonadati; phylum Bacteroidota; class Chitinophagia; order Chitinophagales; family Chitinophagaceae; genus Chitinophaga; species Chitinophaga sp. G7 BAM 1005. Next base: position 7,509,963 of record NZ_CP181478.1, read on the forward strand.
GGGTAAATGAATATCGTGCTTCTGCAAAAAATACTCTGCCAGCATTTTCAGTCCTATAAAAACCAGTACGATGGCAATACCCTGGGGCAGATAATCAAATTTATCTACCGCTCCCCTCAGTAAAAAGAACAGGGACCTGAGTCCCAAAACCGCAAATATATTAGAGGTATATACTACCATCGGATCCCGTGATATGGCAAATACAGCTGGAATAGAATCTACCGCAAATAAGATATCCGTTACTGCCAGCATCACTACAACCAATGATAACGTGGTAAGATATGCCTTATTATGTTTACGGATCACAAACCTGCCTTTCGGCTCTTCCGTGGTTACCCGCATGTATTTGTTCATAAAATGGTAGATCGCATTTTCTTCCGGGTTAAATTCATCATCACCTTTTGTGACAAACATTTTAATACCGGTGTAAATGAGAAAAGCACCGAAAATGTATAATATCCATTCAAACTTTTGTATGAGCGCAATCCCCAGCCAGATAAATATAGCCCTGAAAATAATGGCCATTAGTATCCCTATCAGTAATACCCGGGCGTAGTACTCTTCTTTTATCTTAAAAAAGGCAAAGATGAGTACAAATACAAAGATATTATCTATCGATAGGGATTTCTCCATCAGGTATGCGCTCAAAAAACTGATGGCAGGTTCTGCGCCGTCTTCCAGCCACATGAACCCAAAAAAGAGCATAGATAAAACTACCCAGAAAATGCTTTGCCAGAGCGCTGTTTTGAGACTTGTCTTCGTATTTTTCTTACTAAAAAAACCAAGGTCAAATACTAACGCCAGGATGATCACAATAAAAAATACCAGATATGTTACTTCTGTTCTTCCCATGTGATTGCATTTTATGAGCAGCAAAGATAGGAAAACGGCAGCTAGGTTTCCGGTTTAAGGTTGCCATTTTCATCAGGCGCTTATCGTTATATGTCCTGAAATCCAGTGGCTTACAGGACTTCAGGCTATTCAGTAAATTTACGCTGACGTATAAACTGGAATACCATTGCAAATAATAAAACCAGTCCAACGGGTACCAGGAAACAGATCACCTGCCACTTGGTTTTTTCCTGCCGGATTTTTTCTCCATCCAGCAAACGCAGTGTCAGCTCCTTGTTCCGGGCTTCCATGATACCGCTGTTACCGCTGAGATATTCCAGGCAGTTGAGAAAAAATTCTTTATTGGCAAAGGCAAAGCCCGGGTTAAATTCGTTGATGCCCATTTGCAGCGGGCCTTCTTTGCGGGATACTGCATTGGCAATTACATCGCCATCGCTTACCACAATCATTTTGTTGATAGTGTCGGCAGATTCCCGGAAGGGCTGTCCGGATGCGTGGAACAGCTGATTTACGGCATCAGGGTTTTCCCGGTTGCGGAAGAGGGAGGTGAATTTCCCTTCCAGCAAAACGGCTGTAGGCAGGTATTTTTGGCGGTATTCCCGTGGATTGGGTTGCGTTTTTACGATGTCCCAGCTTACCTGCGCCGGCAGCCGCGTAGTACGGCTGTTCCTGGAGGTGGTGAGCAGTATGGTTTTGCGGACGGCGTCATTTTTTATGGTGTCGATGGAACTTACAAAGCGGCTCAGCACCATATCCAGATTTTTTACAATGGGATGCGCTTTGGTTGGCATCAGCATCGGGAAATAAGGAAACGGCATGGGCTGTATCTGCGGCCGGTTGCCCACATTGCCCACTACCAGCGGTACTACATCGCTTTGCAGGTCTAGTACCAGGTCCTGGTTAATACGCACGCCATAGCGGAAGAGGAGGTCTTCCAGGTTCAGCCCGCGATCCATTGCAAAAAATTCCGGATGCTCATGCAAACTATCCATACTGGCGTTGGATTCATCGAGGAACCACAGCACCTTGCCCCCGTTCATTACATACTGATCTATTTTGAACTTATCTGCATCCGAGAAGGCGCCTGCAGGTTTGGCAAAGAGGATTACATTAAAATCGCGGGGTATGTAGGATGCTGCCTGCAGGGTGAGGGTATCCAGCCCATAGCTGGTTTGCAGGGTGCTCAGTGCGTCGTATACTTCGGCGCCGAGCGATTCCCCGTGCCCCAGCATATACCCCACAAGTGGTTTTTCCTTTTCCTGCAATTTATGGATCGCATAGGCAAACTGGTATTCCAGCAGGGCTTCCGAGCTGTTCATGGTTTGCAGGGGATCTTGCCCGCCCTGGTTTTTCAGGAGATTCACCCCTATTGTTTTGCCTTTGTAATGTACCAGCGCGCCAGGGAAGATCAGTTTTTCGGCGAAGCCGTCGTTGGCTTCCTGCTGCACTTTCATATTAAAAGGCATGATACCCTGTGCGGTGAGTTCACCGAGGAACTTCATGCGTGCGGAGTCTGTGAGGCCCTGCCCGGGATTGATAAATGTAAACCGCAGGTTTTGTTTACCGTATTCGCGGAACTCTTCCAGCAGTTCTGAAGTAGACTGTGCCAGCTGACGGAAGCTGGCGGGATAGTCGCCTTTGAGGAACACCTCAATTTCCACCGGGCTGTCCAGTTTGCGGAGCATTTGCCGGGTGCTGGCGGTGAGGGTGTATCTTTTTTCTGCTGTCAGATCCCATCTGCCATGAAAGTAAGCTGCCGCTATATTGATGCCCGTGAGTACCAGTATTACTGCTATTGCACGTTGTATGTATTTTTTTCGTGTAGCCATGTTGTTTAGTAAGGACGGTTATTAACCGTTTTGCCAGAGTTTTCTTTGCAGGGATAATTTAGTAAGATAGAGCATCAGGCCTATGATGCTGATAAAATAAACAATATCGCGGCTATCTATTACACCGCGGCTGATGGAGGCATAATGAAATTTGATCCCAGCCATTTGCAGGTAGTAGTCGGCTCCGCCGCTGAAGGCTGGTATTTTGCTAACAGCATCGAAGCCGTTGTAAAGTATAAAGCAGGTAAACAGCGCGATGAGAAAGGCAATCATGGCATTATTGGTTAAGGAGGAAGACCAGATGCCGGTGGCGGTAAACGTTGCTCCCAGCAATAACAGGCCGATATAGGAACCGATGATACCGCCGGTATCGAGCTGTTGGTTATCTACACTTAATTGTTTTATGGCAAAATAATAAACGATAGTAGGAAGTAGGGAGATGGCCACAATGAGCAGGCTACCCCAGAATTTGCCCATTACAATCTGCCAGCCGGTGAGTGGTTTGGTACTCAGTAATTCCATTGTACCGGTTTTGAATTCATCTGCAAAGCAGCGCATGGTAATGGCTGGTATGAGGAGCAGGTAAATGAGCGGCGCCAGGTTGAACAGCGGGTCCAGGTTGGCATACCCGGTATCGAGTAAACTGGTTTCCGGAAATACGAACAACATTAATCCATTCGCCAGCAAAAACAGTATGATGGCAACATAGCCCGTAACACTGCTGAAAAACTGGTTGATCTCTTTCTTAAAGATGGCTAGCATGAACAGTTTGTAAGGATTAGGATATTAGTAAAGATACAAATATAGGGTAAACGCTATTACCTTTCCGGCTATTGTATGGGAGGTTTTTAAGGGGCTTTATACCCGAAGTATCCACGAGGTATCTACGAAGCATCTACGACGTTGACCCGGAGTAAAGGTGGACTTAAAGATCCACGCCATCTTTATACATTTCCCATATGGGGCTGATGGTTCTCAGCTGGGTTACGGCGTCGGTAATGGTTTGGATGGTAAAATCTATTTGTTCATCTGTGGTAAACCGTCCCAGGCCGAAGCGGAGGGAGGCGTGCGCCAGGTCGTCGCTGAGGCCCATTGCTTTCAGCACATAACTGGGCTCCAGGGAGGCGGAGGTACAGGCTGATCCGGAGGAAAGAGCGATCTTTTTATTAAAGCCCATCATGAGGGTTTCGCTTTCCACGTATTTAAACGACAGGTTACAGGTATGTGGCAGGCGCTGGCCGGGGGCTCCGTTTAAATACGTTTGCTCTAGTTCCAGCAAGGCCTTTTCCAGCTTGTTTCTCATGGGGAGGATACGTTGCGTGTCAGTGGTCATTTCTTCCATGCACAGCTCGCATGCCTTTCCCAGTCCTACGATGCCGGGCACATTCAGGGTACCGGAGCGCATCCCTCTTTCGTGGCCGCCTCCGTCGATCTGCGCGGTGAGCTTTACGCGGGGGGATCGTCTGCGGACATACAGGGCGCCCGTTCCTTTGGGGCCGTACATTTTATGGGCGCTGAGGGTGAGCAGGTCTATGCCGTCGTTGCTTACATCTACCGGAATTTTTCCTGCTGCCTGGGTGGCGTCTGTCATAAACAATATTCCATGTTTCCGGGCAATATCGCTGATGGCGCGTACAGGGTTGATCACGCCGGTTTCATTGTTGGCGTACATCAGGCTGATCAGGATAGTTTGGGGAGTAATGGCAGCTTCCAGTTCGCTGAGGTCAATCAATCCTTCGTGGTTTACCGGAAGCCAGGTTACCTGCGCGCCCTGTTTTTCGAGGTGTTTGCAGGTATCTATCACCGCCTTGTGTTCGGTGACGGCGGTAATAATATGATTGCCTTTGCCCGTATAGGTTTCATATACTCCTTTGATGGCGAGGTTAACGGCTTCTGTGGCGCCGGAAGTAAAGACAATTTCTTTGGGTACTGCGCCAATCAGTTTGGCTACCTGTTCACGGGCATTGTCTACTGCTTCCTCTGCGGCCCATCCCAGCGGATGGCTACGGCTTGCTGCGTTACCAAATATTTCGGTGAAATAGGGTAACATAGCAGCTACTACCCTGGGATCGCAGGGCGTGGTAGCGTTGTTGTCGAGGTAAACGGGCAACTGTAGCATATTGTCTTTCTGTTTAGATTAAAATCCGGGCCTAACAAATTTACAACATAAGTTCTATTTTTACCGGGTTAAGCATATTCCGAAAAAGCCGCACGGATGCCGATTCCGTGCAGCTATTAAACAGCTGTAAACATGCTCAGGGTAGAACATATAGGCATTGCCGTTAATAAATTATCTGTGTCCATTCCGCTTTTTGAAAAGCTGCTGAACACTCCTTGTTATAAGCAGGAGGAGGTTGATAGTGAACAGGTGCAGACGGCTTTTTTCCGGCAGGGCGAAACCAAAATAGAGTTGCTGGAGGCTACCGGACCGGACAGCGCTATTGCAAAGTTCCTGGATAAAAAAGGAGAAGGGATGCATCACATCGCTTTTGAGGTAACTGATATTTATGCGGAAATGAAACGGTTACAGGAAGAAGGATTTGTTTTATTACAGGAAACGCCTAAAAAGGGAGCGGATAACAAACTGATCTGTTTCCTGCATCCTAAGCACAGCAACGGGGTTTTGATAGAAATTTGTCAGGATATCAAGTAAGCATTTACTTATATATTTAAAATATAAATAATAATATTTTTTTTAATTTTTTTTCCATTTTAGCAATCCAAAGGAATTTATCGTCCGTAAGTAATAGAGAGACACCCCGGAAAGAAGGGCCCAAAATGTTAAGACCAATTTTTTTTTGGGATTTTTTGAACAAATACATTTTCCATTACGTTATCTCTTTGTATACAAAATAGAAAAAACATCAATACTCAAAATATTACAAGACTTAGGCTTTATAGATTATTAACAGTTTAAGTTTTAACGATTACTCTAAAGTTGGCATAGGTTATGAACACCTGCGGGTTTTTTAGCTTGCAGGTCTTTTTTTTAAGCCACTTCTACATAAATAGAGGGATCAATTTCAAAAATATCAGGGAAATTACTTCAGGGAGGATAGTACAGATGCTTCTTTCTGTATTAACGCTCAATTAATTCAATAAATTGTTTTGCGCGCGGAATTTTGCGGAGGATCGCCGCGGATTTTGTCTTTCTCAGGATTACGCTGATTATACTGATTAGTTTGATTTTGACTTTTTTAATTTTTTCTGATTAATAATAATTAAGGGAGATAAAAGCGAATAGATACGCTTATATCTCCCTTAATCCTTTATAAAATCAAAAAAGTCAAAATCAAACTAATCAGTATAATCAGCGTAATCCTGCTCCAAGACAATTTCCGCTCGCCAAAGGCGAGCTGTGCTAATTAAACATATACCTGATACCAAGCTGGCCCTGCCACCTGGAAATGGTGCCCGTATTGTCTCTCCATGAACTGGTGAGCGGAATCTGGTTCGCTGCATCCAGGTAAGGGAAAGAGTAGGCCGCCGCTGCAGTGGCATTGCCTGAAGCGTCTTTGTATTGTCCTTCATACTTCAGGAAAGAGGGCAGGTTCGGGATCTTGGAAATGCCCCAGCGTTTATTCAGGAAGTTACCAAAGTTGATGATATCAAAACTGATCCGCAGGGTGTGTTTTGTTTTCTCTTTGCCGCTGAATACAAAGATGTCTTGTGTAATATTCAGGTCCATGCGTTTGGCGAATGGTAATACCACGGCATTACGTTCTGCATATTGTCCGCGGTGACCGCTCAGGTAGTTGTCCTGTTTGATAAAATTATCGAGCTGGTTCCAGATGATATCTGCAGTGCGTTTATCTGCATTGGTAGCTGGGTTATAGGTTTTATCGCCATAGCCAACCGGCACCAGTTTAATATCGTTCCTGGTTTTGGGAATGTAGATCAGGTCGTTGTTACCACCGGAAGCATCGTTGTTCACGTCGCCGTTGTAAGTATAGGAAGTGTTGCTGTAAAGTCCGTTTATACTCGGAGCAGCTTCATATACCACGCCTACAGACGTAGCGAAATGTTTGGCCCAGGTAAAGCGGTAGGTAGCGGCTGCGATTACGCGATGCGGCATGTAGTAATTGGAGTAGCCCAGTGCATTGGCATTGGGATCGCCGGCAACGGGGCGGTCGCGCCAGTTGCTTTGTGCAATGCTACCGCCATCATTTACGCTGCGTGACTTGCTGTAAGTATAGGCCGCACTCAGGTACAGATTAGGCAGGTTTTTCTGTAACTGGATAGTGGCAAAATAGGAATAACCTTTATTGGTATTGCGCATCAGGATGGCATCGCTGATATTCGGATTGCTCAGGCTGTTGCCTGCGTATATTTTGGAAGAATTATAGCGGGTGCGGTGATCGGGGGTGCTATCCAGCTGAAACCCTGCAGTGGGAAGGTTTACATTCTGGAAATACACGGCGTTGATATCTTTGGAATAGTTGAATTCCAGTGTACCGATTACGCCCCAGGGTAACTGACGGTCAACCGCCAGCGTTGCTTTTAACACCTGCGGATATTTGAAGTTCCTATCGGTAACGGCTATATTATATTGATAAGATAGCTGTCCTTCAGTGCCTGCTTTGTAAGTATTGGGATCAGAACTGAAGGGGTAAGGAATGGTAGGTGCGGTAGCACTTGTTTGCGCTACAAATGATCCGAACTGTACGCCATTGTTACCCGCCTGGTTGCTCAGCCAAACAGCGGGCGGCGGACCGGCAAATAAACCCGCACCACCACGGAGCTGTGTTTTGCCATCATGCGTAATGTCCCAGTTAAATCCAATCCTCGGCGAAAGGAGCGGCGTTGTTTTTGGCGCCTGTCCCACATCTATCTTCACCCCATCTCTGAAAGTCAAAGCAGCGAGAGAGTCATTTTTAGAGAAAGTGCTTCCTATAACTGGGACGTCTATACGTAATCCGTAGGTAAAGGTAAAGAAGTTGGTAACACTCCACTTATCCTGGATAAACGCGCCCAGTTCCAGCATGTTGATTTTTGCATATGGAAAGGAGCCGTCTTTGGTGGTTGCATAAGACACTGCATAGCGTGAAGCTGTTGCCAGGTTACTGTTGGCGCTGGCATAAAAATCGGTGAGTGTATTAAAGCGGTAGTTACCATTGTAGTTTGGAGCGAAGCCATTCAGGAACGTTTTGTAATAGTTTTGCGTTCCAATCGTGATTTCATGTTTTCCTTTGTACATAGTGAAGATATCGGACAGCTGGTATACATTGGTATTGAGCTTGTTATTGTAGGTAAACGGCTCATAGCCGAAGGCGGTATAGCTGGCGCCCTGGCCGTTCATAATATCCACCAGGGGGAAATTGCTTTGTGACAATGCATTTCTGAAATCGCGCATGGCGGAGTAGCCGATCTGCAGTTTATTGGAGGCGCGGTTACCGATGCGGGTATTCAGTTCAGCGATAAAGATGTTGAAATTGTTGTTGATAGTATAACCGCTTCCGCTGAAAGGAAGACCGGTAGCGCTGGGCTGGCGGCCGCTTCCAACAGCACCGCCACCGGGAGCGCCGCTGTTGCTGGCGGGAATATCTTTAAATGATTTCAGGTAACTGTATTTAAAGGTAAACGTGTTATGCTCATTCACGTTCCAGTCGACCTTAAAAGTTACTTTATCACTTTGTGTACGGTAGGTATAATTCTCGTAATCGCCGGGATCATATCCGTATTTGCTTATCAGGAATTGTTTCAGTGCATCCAGTGTATCTGCTACAGCCTGGGATACGTTGCCGCCGGCCACTCCGCCGGGTTTGTTGGCTACGAGGCTGGTAGCGGGAGCTTTAATTCTTTCCTGTTCAGCACTTACGAAGAAGAACAGTTTGTTGGGGATGATGGCGCCGCCTACATTGAAGCCACGCAGGTTATAGTTGAAGTCTGGTTTTGGAACAGTGGCATTGCCTACTTTCAGCCCTTGTAATCCGGGTGTTTGAATGTAGGTGTAAACGGCTCCTTTGAAAGTGTTGGTACCGCTTTTGGTAACGCTGTTGATACCGGCGCCGGAGAAGCCACCCTGTCTTACATCGTAGGGAGATACGTTTACCTGGATCTGCTCCAGCGCTTCGAGGCTGATGGGCTGGGATGATGTTTGGGAGCCGAGTGTGGCCTGCAAACCAAATGAGTTGTTGAAGTTGGCGCCATCAACGGTGATGTTGTTCAGCTGGTTGCTTCTGCCTCCGATATTCAGTCCGTTGGCGGAGGGCGTGAGTTTCGTGAAGTCCTGCATAGACCTGCTGATAGTTGGCAGGCGGTCCATCTGGGAGCGGGTAATCACCTCCTGGCTACCGGTGCGGGCCCTGTTAATCACTTTGTTCTGGCTTACAGAAGTAACCACTATTTCTGTGAGGGTGCTGGTACTGGATTGCAGGTTGATGTCTGATTTGAAATCCTGTCCCAGTGATAGAAAAATGTTGTCGCGTTTTTCGTCTTTGAAGCCAACGTAGGAAACAGACAAGGTGTAGGGGCCACCAACGCGGAGGTTAGGTAAATTATAACGGCCGTCTTTACGTGAAACGGTGTTATATTTTGTGCCGGTGGGCACATGAATAGCTGTAATGCTGGCGCCGGGAACCGGACCTTCTTTACTTACAATAGTACCGGCTATGTCGGCGGTTGTTTCCTGGGCAAACAGGGCAGCAGGGATTAATAGCACGCAGCAAAGCATACTAATAAGGGAATGCCAGATTTTTTTGTGCATTGCGATTCAGATTTTGGTAAAGTTCAATTGACAGATTGAAGTATTAAAAATAATACAATTATGAAATCGTTAACAAATATTTTGAACGGTTCCTGTCAACTCACTGAATCGCTTTATTTATCCCGCCAGCACTTTTTCCATACCGGTGCTCCTGGAGCCTTTAATAAGTATATGTGCATCCTGGTATTGTTGCTGCAGCAGCCATTTTCCGGCTTCGGTAGCATTTTCCAGGAAGATATAGGGGTGCGTTACTTTTTTGAAGTCGCCGCCAACTAATACTACTGCTTCCCAGTGCGTGCATTCCAGTAAGTTTACGAGTTCCTGGTGTTCTTTAACGCTATCTGTTCCCAGTTCCATCATGGCGCCGAGCAGCAGTATTTTCTTACTGGCCTGGATGCCGGCAAAATTTTCAATAGCGGCTCTCATGCTGGAGGGGTTGGCATTATAGGCATCCATGATAATGGTATTGCTGCCCTGCTTTATTACCTGTGAGCGGTTGTTGGAAGGTGTATAATGTGCAATGGCCGGTGCAATTGCTGATTCCGGCACGTTAAAGTGGCTGGCTACCGCTACTGCCGCCATTACATTGGGGAAGTTATAAGCGCCCACCAGTTGTGTTTGTATAAATCCTACCTGGCTGCTGCCCCGCACTTCCACGGCCAGGAATGCGCTATCGGTGATGGCTTCGCCTACGTAATCGGCCTCGCTGCTACCATAGGTAATGATTTCCGGGATGCCGTGCGCCATTTTGAGGAGGTAGCCATAATCATTGCATACGAATACAGTTCCGTTGTTGGCGCGTAAAAAATCATACAGTTCCCCTTTAGCTTTTTTAACGCCTTCTTCGCTGCCAAAGCCTTCCAGGTGAGCTTTCCCGATGTTGGTAATGATACCGTGGGTAGGCAATGCAATTTCACAATAACCGGCTATTTCTTTCTGGTGGTTTGCGCCCATTTCCACCACGGCAATTTCCACACCGGGGAGGATACTTAAAATAGTAAGGGGTACGCCGATATGGTTGTTGAGGTTGCCAATGGTAGCATATGTTTTTAACCCGGCAGACAATGCCGCGTTGATCAGTTCTTTCGTAGTGGTTTTACCGTTAGTACCGGTGATGGCCAGGAACGGGATATTTAATTGTTTGCGGTGGTGTAAAGCCAACTGCTGTAAAGCGATGAGGGCATCATCTACCAGCATCATCCTGTCCGGCACGGTGAAATAAGCAGCTTCATCTACTACCGCAAAGGCGGCGCCCATTTCCAGTGCCCGGGCCGCAAATTCGTTACCGTTGAAGTTGCCTCCTTTCAGCGCAAAGAAAATATCGTTGGCCTTTAGTTTACGGGTATCTGTTTGTACGGAGCGATGCTGCTCATAGATGCTGTATAGTTGTTCAATATTCACGGTCGGATCTTATTTGATACAAAAATAAGTGGTTAATCATGTAATATAGCAGAATTTTATCTGCCTGTGAAAGCAACCAATTTTATCCTTATCCCGTACTATCTATCAGCAATCAAATTTGAAAGACCTATGACAAGGAACAAGCTTCTTTTAATGGCATGCCTGCTGCTGGCTGCCTGTAAGAATGAACAGGCCCCTGCGCCGGTAAGTGGCGGAGTAGACTGTGACGCAGCCCATATCACAACAGCCACCGTTTTTGCAATCATACAGGCTAACTGTACCAGCCGTGGCTGTCATCCGGGTGGATTTTCCCCCGCGGTGGCAGATTTTTCCACTGAGGCTAAGCTGAAAGCGTATATCAACACCAACCGTAGTGTTTTTGAATTGCGTGTAACCGGCCCACAGGCAGATATGCCGCAATCAATGTCTTTCCCTGCACTCAGCCAGGGCGTGAAAGACTCTATCGCCTGCTGGATCTCAAAAGGGCTTCCGGATCAATAACCTGAAAAAGATAAACATGAAATACTTATTGCTTTTTGCAGTTGCCGTAATATCGGCCGTTACTGCATCTGCACAGGATGTTTACTCCTGTAAAAACACCCGTTTATCCTTTTTTTCATCTTCTCCGCTGGAAGATATAGAAGCAAAAACAGATAAGGGCGCTTCTGCACTCAATACAAAAACGAAGGAAGTTTTTTTTAAAGTGCCCATCAGCTCCTTCCAGTTTAAGAAGAAGCTGATGCAGGAGCATTTTAACGAAAATTACCTGGAAAGTGATAAATACCCGTTTGCGGAGTTCAAAGGGAAGATCAATGAATCACCGGAATTCAGTAAAGACGGCACTTACCCGGTAACGGTTACGGGCACACTGAATATTCACGGGATAGAAAAAAGCTACACTGCCAAAGGCACTATTACCACACAGGGTACAACGCTTACCGTTGCATCCACCTTTGATGTACGTGTAGCCGATCACGGTATAAAAATACCTTCGCTGGTAGTACAGAATGTAGCGGAAGTGGTAGCCGTTACGGTTAATGCAGTTTATACACCTCACAGTAAATAATAACATCCATCCATGAAGTATATATCAACCATCTTATTATGCTGTGTGCTCTCTATATCAGCACATGCACAGGGCCTCGACAAACTTTTTGATTCTACGGCCACCGGTCATACCAAAGTGAGGGATACGTATAAAAGTACCCGCATTGTGCAGGGGCAGTCGACCGAAATGCTGCGCAGGCATGAACTGGATTTCCGTGTTACACACCGCTTTGGCGATGCCGGTGGTGAGTTTGGCGGTACCAAAACATTTTTCGGTACGGATAATTCTACCGACATCCGCATTGCTTTTGAATATGGCGTGAGCGACAACCTGATGGTGGGTATCAGCCGGACTAAAGGCAGCGGGGATTTGCAGCAGTTGTACGAAGGACTGGTGAAGTACCGCTTTTTACAGCAAACAACCGACAATCATGTACCATTATCACTGGCGGTATTTGGCAATGCCGTAATCAGCGGGATGCCTTCTGCCACGGATAAAACGTCGGCGGCTTATTTTGAAGACGGCGCCGACCGGCTCATGTACGTAGCCCAGGCGATTGTATCAAGGAAATTTGGCGATAAGTTATCGCTTACCCTGTCGCCTACTTATGTACACCGTAACCATGTGGCATACATGGACATGAATAATATGTTTGCCCTGGGAGCCGCCGGCAGATTGAAGCTCAGCAAAAGGATGGGACTCCTGGCAGAATACTATTATCCGTTCCGTTCCCAGGAAAGCAAGGACTATTTCAAATCTGTCAAGGGCATCTCTTTTTACAACCCGCTGGCCCTCGGACTGGAAATAGAAACCGGTGGTCACGTATTCAGCATTACTTTTACCAATTCCACTGCCATACAGGAAAATCAGTTTATTCCTGAAACCACTACTTCCTGGTTACAGGGTCAATTCCGGTGGGGTTTCAATATTTCCCGTAGATTTACGTTATTCGGGAAGAAAGATTGGAAAAAGTAAAATGCCGCATACGTGAAAATTCATGGTTAGCCAAAATGGCCGCCCGCTTCATGCGGGTGCAGTCTGTAGCCGTGGTCCTGGGACGCACCATCCATTTGCATGGAGCGTCCCGGGAGCGCTTTTTAGCGGATATAGCCTGGATGCGGCATGAAGCTTGTCATATCAAACAATACCAGCATCTGGGCTTTTTTGGCTTTTTAGGGAGATATTTTTCTGAATACCTGCGGAGAGGTTACTATAACAGTGCTTTAGAGGTGGCTGCCAGGGCCTCAGAGGAAGATCCCGCTATACTGGATGATATCGAAATAGTCTAAAGAATCGTTAAAGTCAGAAATTTTCCAGCCAACGGTTTTATTTTTCTTATTTTTACGTTAAAGGTTGATTTTATGGTTAAGAAGGTAACAGAGGGCATCACCATCAGCGTGGAAACATTCTACCAGCCGGATTATTCAAATCCCATTGGAAGCGAATTCATGTTTGCTTACCGTATTACCATTGAGAACAACAACATTTTCCCGATCAAGCTGCTTCGCCGTCACTGGTACATTATTGATTCCAATGGCACACACCGTGAAGTAGAAGGAGAAGGTGTTGTGGGTGTTCAACCACTGCTGGCGCCGGGTGAAACTTATCAGTACGTCTCGGGATCCAATCTGCGGACTGAGATCGGTAAGATGTACGGTACTTATCAAATGGAAAACCAGCTGGACAAGAAAATACTGGAAGTAAAAATTCCTGAGTTCCAGATGGTCGTTCCTTTTAAACTGAATTAATTCCCGTTTTCGTTTAGCCTGTAATTCTCTTGTCAGGGCCTGTACTTCGAGGCTTTGAAGATCTCCGTCACTTCTTTTGACTCCAATAATTGCTGCAAGGTAACTTCCTTGTGTTCACTCATATACTTTTTTATGATCTGCCAGCCTACAAAATTGGCAATTTTACCAGGCGCTCCCTCGGGCATACCCTGTGTAGACGGACCATCGCCAATAAAATGATTGATCTGCTGCCAGTCGCTGGAATACACCAGGTTATTCTGTACAAAAAACTGCCAGATCATCCGCTCGTTTTCCCGGCACCAGTCCAGCTGGCTTTTCGTATATCCCAGCTTGATAGTATCCGGTGTTTCCGGCAATACCTTGTCCAGGAAATACTGTTGCTTGCCGGCTTCCATCATCTGTTCCAGCAGGTTACCGTTTTTACGTGCAGGGGGATACAGCTGTTGCTGGATTACCTGCATACAATTGGTGGTAATGTATTGAGGCGCAAAGCGGTGAACCATATAATCCGGGTAATCAGGGATCTGGGCATAGGGCGGAAAGTCTTCTCCCATATACATATCCAAACCAATCCCCAGGATGGAATCCACGGTGATAGCGCCATAGTTGGCGATACCGGAAATAAAAGTGACCACTTTCGGCGGACGGAAAGATGGGATATAATGTTTGATATACCGGAAGCTTTGTTCCAGTTCTGATTGCAGCGTTGAATTACTGCCGTATTTGGCGGATACTGCTTTTTCCAGCTGCCGGAAATCGGGCGTGGTTAAAAACAGGTGCAGTTGTTGCAGTACTGCTGCGTTGCTGTCGGAATACGCGCCCAGGTTAAGGATATCCGTAATGTACAGGGGCAGAAATACCGGGTATGCTTCATGCAGCTTTGCCAGTCCGGGTTGTATATTGTTGGTATCAATAGTGAACAGGGCGGAATCGAAACGCGACAAACTAACGTTCATGGCTATATGACTAACATCCGGTGCTTTATTACCGGAATTACAGGCTGCGGCGCCCAGCAGGGCCACCATGCAACTTATCAGCAGGGTATATTTATTAATGTAACTTTGCATCACTCTTAAAACTCATCTAAGGTAAAATTATTATTTACCTTGTATTATAAAAAATTAAGAATTAGCATCATCTATGAAGAAGATCATCTTTTTACTGGCGATAATAGCAGTAGCGAAAGCAGGAATGGCTCAATATGGCGGTAATTCTTTCAGGGATAAAGTGAAGCTTGGGTTTACGGTGAGCCCGATGGTTTCCATCCTGAAGCCACAGGAACCGGGGGTAAACAGGAATAGCGCCAAAGCCGGGCTGAACTTCGGTCTGATGGCCGATTTTAAGCTGAATGAACAAGGCACTTACGCATTTTCGTCGGGATTCCAGGTATTACTGGCAGGAAGTAAGCTGAAATATGATGCTGGTAAGGGTTTGAGCGATTATAAAGCCAATCCTGCTGAATATAATATGAAGCTTACCTATATAGAAATACCGCTGGCCTTGAAACTGAAAACCTCGCCGGATGAAGGTGGTATCGGTTTCTGGGGGCAGTTTGGTACCTACCTCGATTTCCCGATCACCGGCCGCGCAGATGTAGTGTCTATGGGGCAAACCTATGATAAGGTGAATATTTTACCGGAAATGAACCGCATCAACATCGGGATGTTATTGGGAGCAGGGATAGAATACCCGCTGGGCGCCAATCTTACGGGAATGGCCGGTATTACTTACCAGAACGGTTTTGTGGATGTAACCCGTAATGGCAAATGGGACGACGGAAGGGTAAATATGAATAGCTTTGCACTCCGGCTGGGTGTATTCTTTTAGTTCCCCGCTTTTTTAATTGAATATTTTTACCATGAATATTATACTGGCACAGCAGAATTATCATATTGGCAATTTTGAAAAGAATATAGCAAAGATCATTGATGGAATTAATGCGGCAAAGGCCCAGGGCGCAGACCTGGTGGTGTTTCCTGAATTATGCGTATGTGGTTATCCTCCACGCGACTTCCTCGAATTTGAAGATTTTATTAGACAATGCTATCACGCGATAGATGTTATAAAAACGCATACCAAAGATATCGCGGTACTGGTGGGCGGCCCTGCCCGTAATCCGCAAAGGGAAGGGAAAGACCTGTTTAATGCCGCCTGGTTTTTATATGAAGGCGAAGTAAAGCAGGTAGTACATAAAACCCTGCTGCCTACCTACGATGTGTTTGATGAGTACCGTTACTTTGAGCCGGCTTACGAATGGAATATCATTCCGTTTAAAGGAAAGAAGCTGGCAGTGACCATCTGTGAAGATATCTGGAACCTGGGAGATAATCCACTGTACCGCATCTGCCCGATGGATCAGCTGATTGCACAGGAACCGGATGTGATGATTAATCTCTCTGCATCTCCATTTGATTATGATCATGATGAAGACCGGAAAGAAATCATTCTCGCCAATGTATTGAAATACAAGATCCCGATGTATTACTGCAATGCCGTGGGTTCCCAGACGGAAATTGTGTTTGACGGCGGTTCCCTCATTTATGATGCGCAGGGTAACATTGCAAAGGAGCTTCCTTACTTTGAAGAGGCGATAGATGGTATAGAGCTGGAAAAGCTGATTGGCAGCCACTTGCCCCCGGTGAAACCTGCTGATTTTACGCCGCTCACCGAGCTGGTGTTTGACCATAATATTGATCGCATCTATGATGCCCTGGTGTTGGGTATCCGGGATTATTTTGGCAAGATGGGCTTTACAAAAGCCATCCTGGGATCTTCAGGCGGAATCGACAGCGCCGTTACACTGGCTATTGCCTGCGATGCGTTGGGTAAAGAAAATGTACGGGCTATCCTGATGCCTTCTCCCTACTCTACCAGTCACTCTGTAGATGATGCTGTGGCGCTGTCCAAAAACCTGGGTAACCCGCATGATATTATCCGCATCAACGACATTTACGAAACGTTCTTAGCCACGCTGGAGCCTTATTTCAAAGGATTACCATTTAATGTGGCGGAAGAAAATACGCAGTCCCGCATACGGGGTAACCTGCTGATGGGCTTATCCAACAAGTTTGGTTATATCCTGCTGAATACGTCTAACAAGAGTGAACTGTCTACCGGCTACGGTACTTTATATGGAGATATGGCAGGCGGATTGAGTGTTTTGGGAGATGTGTATAAGATGCAGGTATATTCACTGGCAAGATATATCAACCGGGAGAAAGAAATTATACCGGCGAATATTATTGATAAAGCGCCTTCTGCAGAGCTGCGGCCGGACCAGAAGGACAGCGACAGTTTGCCGGATTATGCCATTCTTGACAGGATACTTTATCAGTATATAGAGCGCCGTCAGGGACCGCGCGAAATAGTTGCTCAGGGCTTTGATGCCGCGTTGGTTTCGCGGGCCTTAAAGATGGTAAATACCAATGAATACAAGAGAAATCAATTCTGCCCTATTATACGGGTATCCTCCAAAGCCTTTGGTGTAGGCCGCAGAGTACCGATTGTAGGGAAGTACCTGAGTTAAGCTATTTTAATATATTTGCTAAAATTTGATCATACAACATGTTACAAGTACCGTTTATACGTCAAAATAAAGAGTTGGTATTGGAGCGCCTGGCATTTAAGAACTTCAAGGAGCTGGAAGTAGTGGAAGAAGTGCTGGCACTGGACGACAAGCGTAAGAAGTTAACCCTCGAATACGATGAAACACAGGCCCAGGTTAATAGTTTATCCAAAGAAATCGGTAAACTGATGGCCCAGGGGAAAAAGGAAGAAGGGGAAGCGCAACGTGCTGCCGTAGCGGCTTTGAAAGACCGCCTCGGCCCCGTAAATGAAGAACTGAATGCTACCGAAAAGGCACTGCAGGATGCCCTGGTAAAACTCCCGAACCTGCCCGCTGCAATGGTTCCTGCCGGCAAAACACCGGAAGAAAACGTGGAAATCCGCAAGGGTGGTAAAATTCCTGACCTGTATGCCGGCGCCGTTCCACACTGGGATCTTGCCAAACAGTACGACCTGATCGACTTTGAGCTGGGTAACAAAATTACCGGCAGCGGCTTTCCTGTTTTCAAAAACAGGGGCGCCCGCTTACAACGCGCCCTGATCCAGTATTTCCTGGATTACAATACCACCAACGGCTACACTGAATATGCGCCGCCTTACCTGGTAAATGAAGCATCTGCCTACGGTACCGGCCAGCTGCCGGATAAAGAAGGCCAGATGTATCATGCCACCGCGGATAACTACTATCTCATCCCTACTGCAGAAGTACCGGTGACCAATATTTACCGCGACGAGATCATAAAAGATACAGACCTGCCGGTGAAAATGACCGCGTATACGCCTTGCTTCCGCCGCGAAGCCGGTTCTTACGGTAAAGATGTACGTGGTTTGAACCGTGTTCACCAGTTTGATAAAGTAGAGATCGTACAGTTGGTACATCCCGATAAATCTTATGAAGCGCTGGATGAAATGGTAGCACACGTAGAAGCATTGCTGAACCAGCTGGAGCTGCCTTACCGCATTCTTCGTTTATGCGCCGGGGATATGGGCTTTACCTCCGCTATCACTTACGATTTTGAAGTGTACAGCGCTGCCCAGCAGAAATGGCTGGAAGTAAGCTCTGTGAGCAACTTTGAAGCTTACCAAACCAACCGCATGAAAATACGGTTCAAGGAAAACAACGGTAAGCCGCAGCTGCTGCACTCCCTGAACGGAAGCTCCCTGGCATTGCCGCGTATCCTGGCCTGCCTCCTGGAAAACAACCAGACCGTGGAAGGTATACAGATACCAACCGTGCTGCAGAGCTATTTCGGCAGCCACAAGATATAAGCACTATTACGGATAATCTTTAACGGATGACGGATTCGCAGGGAGATTGTAAACGGAATAATATCCGCTGACAGCTGCCTGAAATCCGTCATTCGTCGTTTGGAATTCGTAATTTCCACCCGGTATTCTATTATGAAACATTTCCTGCCCACGGGCGACGAACTCATCATTCGCCCTCCCGAACACAATGATGCAGCAGCCTTGCTGGCCAGCTTTCAGCGCCTGACCCGGGAAACGGATTACCTGCTCTTTACCCGCAGCGAATCAATGGAGCTGGATATTGCATCTGAAGAGGATTATATCCAGTCCTATACCGATAATCCCAATCAGCTCCTGCTGGTAGCTGTTGTAAGGGACCAGATCATTGGCTCTATCAACGTAAACCATACCGGTTTGCATAAAAAGGCGCATACCGCTGAAATAGGTATTGCCGTGGAAAAGCAATGGAATAATATGGGTATCGGCCGGCGCCTGCTCACCGCTATGTTGCGCTGGACAGAATCACGCGCTGCATTACGCATGATTTACCTGCATGTTTTTTCCACCAACGAAAAAGCCATGCAGTTATACCGCAATTTCGGTTTTATGGAATGTGGCCGCCTGCCCAATGGTATTATGCAGAAAAACGGCAATTATGTAGACCTGGTAACTATGTACCTGGATCTGAAACGCTGATACAACCCGCTACACCGCAGCTGCTGTACGGAATCCTTCTCCCCGAAAAAACACCCGTAAAAATTCTCCCGAATACGATTAATTTTAAGGTCTAAATGAAGCAGTATGGACAGATATGACAGGCAAACACGACTGGAAGGATTTGGCTCCGCAAAACAGGCATTACTGCAACAGGCGAAAGTGCTGGTAATTGGCGCCGGCGGCCTCGGCGTACCGGTGTTGCAATACCTCACTGCGATGGGGATCGGGAAAATAGGCATCGTGGAACATGATGTTGTTTCCATCACCAACCTGCAACGACAGGTACTGTATACCACTGCCGACCAGGGAAAATCTAAAGTAGAGCAGGCCGCAAAACGCCTGCAGCAGCTGAACCCGGAGGTAACCCACATTATACACGATACCTGGCTCACGACAGATAATGCACTGGCGCTTTTTTCTGAATACGATATAATTGTGGATGGCTCGGATAATTTCGGTACCCGCTACCTGGTGAATGATGCCTGTGTAATTACCGGCAAACCACTGGTATACGGCGCTATCTATAAATACGAGGGGCAACTGAGCGTATTTAATTACCAGGAAGGCGCTACCTACCGCTGTATTTTCCCGGAGGCGCCGGAAAGCGGTGAAATGCTGAACTGCAACGATATTGGCGTGCTGGGTGTTTTACCGGGTATTATCGGCTGTTATATGGCCAATGAAACGGTGAAAGTAATTACCGGTATCGGCACACCCTTGCGCAACCAGCTGATGACCATCGATACCCTGAACAATACCCATCTTACCTTTAATATCACCCCGGTAGCGGCTAACCGGCAAATCACTTCTTTGCAAACAAACTATCAGCAAACGGTTTGCGAACTGGAAGGGGTGCAATCTTTATCCGTACAGCAATTAAACGACTGGTTGCAGCGTGATACCCGTTTTATGCTGCTGGATGTGCGGGAAGATGATGAATGGGACATCTGCCATATTCCGCAATCTGTGCACATCCCGATGGGGCGTGTATTACAGCAGGTATCCGCTATTCCGGATGATGTGCCGGTAGCGGTGCTTTGTCATCATGGGATGCGAAGCCGCGCTGTGGCGCAGCGTTTAACGGAACTGGGCTTTAACAGGGTATACAATGTGGAAGGCGGTATTCATGCCTGGGCCAGTGCTATTGACAACCAGATGCAAACTTACTAACCGTGATCCCTGAACTTTGTATCCTCTTTTTTATTGTGGCGCTGGCCTACTCTGCTGCGGGTTTTGGCGGCGGCTCCAGCTACCTGGCTATTTTATCGTTGCCCTTTTGGGCAGTAGATTTTCAGCTGATGAAATCCACTGCTTTGTTGTGTAACGTAGCAGTGGTAACCGGCGGCGTTTATCATTTTTACAAGAGCGGCCATCTGCCGTTGAAAAAGGCGTGGCAGTTGTCGCTGGTGAGCGTGCCACTGGCTTTTGCGGGCAGTTATTTACCCATGAAGCAGGCTACTTTTTTCCTGTTGCTGGGATTGGCGCTTACGCTGGCGGCGGTGCTGATGTGTTACCGTTTGTTTTTTGAGAAGGAAGAGCCTATTATCCCTGCCAATAAAGGGAATGGTGTGGTATATGGGATTATTGGCGGCGGCATTGGGTTGCTTTCCGGTATGACGGGAATTGGCGGCGGCATCTATCTTTCGCCGGTGCTGCGTTTGGGCAAATATGATACCGCCAAGAACATTGCCGGGTTGAGTAGTTTTTTTATCCTGGTAAATTCTATTGCAGGTTTATGCGGTCAGGCGGCCAAGCATGCCATTGTGTTTGATGTGAAGTTTGCAGGACCTTTGCTGCTGGCGGTTATTGCCGGCGGGCAAATTGGTGCGCGGCTGAGTGCGAGGGTACTGAATCCCAGGTGGGTGGCGGGCGCTACGGCCTTGTTGATTTTGTATGCGGGTGTACAGATGTTGCTGAAGTGAGTTGTTAACCGCCTATCACCGACATACTTTCCATATTTTTTTCAGTATGATGCTGTTCTGCTTCGAAGCCGTTGGCAAAACGCGCGTGAATGGCTGATTGTATGGCTGGTAGCAGCAGATGTTGCTGCAACTCATCTCTCATCATCTCTTTTACATTTAAAACATCATTACCATACAAACATGTTTTCATACTACCGGTAGCGGATATACGAAGGCGGTTACAGGTGCCGCAAAAAGTACGGCTATAAGCGGGAATTACGCCTATATTGCCTTTGTGGCCGGGGATGTGATAGTTGAGAGAGGTGGAATGAGGCGCATCCGCTATTTTTTGCAGCGTATAGTTTTCTCCGATGGTGGACAGGATTTTATGATAGTTCCATACGATACCCGAAAACGTATGTCCCTGCCCGTTA
Source organism: Chitinophaga sp. G7 BAM 1005 (assembly GCF_057126945.1). Taxonomy (NCBI): domain Bacteria; kingdom Pseudomonadati; phylum Bacteroidota; class Chitinophagia; order Chitinophagales; family Chitinophagaceae; genus Chitinophaga; species Chitinophaga sp. G7 BAM 1005. The sequence goes on from NZ_CP181478.1 coordinate 7,531,411, forward strand.
AAGGGCATTTCTTCTATAAACCTTACGGACAGTGCGTTATCGCGTGTGAGTGCGGTGAACGCATTGAGCTCGTCGGTATTCACATTTTCCATTACTACTGCATTGATCTTCACCTGCATGTTGTGTTGCAGCAGGCTTTGCAGGGTATCCATAACAGCGGTGAACCGGTTGCGCCGGGTGATTTGCAGGAAGCGGCCGGCCTGCAGGGTATCCAGGCTCAGGTTAATATGCGTGATGCCCAGTTGTTGCAGTGCAGGGACATATGCCTGTGTTAGTACGCCGTTGGTAGTAATCGCTATTTCACGGATACCGGGAATGGCTTTTATTTTTTCCAGGAGGGTCATCAGGCCCGGCCGGAGGAAGGGTTCGCCACCGGTGATCCTTATTTTGGAAATGCCCGCTGCTGCGAGTATTTGCAGCAGCCGTAAAATTTCGTCGTCGGTAAGTAATGCTTTGCGCTGCACAAAATGCATATTTTCCGGCATGCAGTAGGTGCAGCGAAGATTGCACCGGTCTGTTACCGACAAGCGTACGTAGTCTATGATACGATGATGTGCATCAGTGAGCATTTTATCAGCAGTTTTTTCCCGCCATCGGATTATCGAATGCCTGGCTTTCGTCTTCATTTCTGTCTGTAAGACATTTAAAATCTTTTTCCACCAGGATAGTCACTTCAGAACCATCGGCGTTGGGCAGGATCAGTTCAAAACCTACCTGGTCGGGTGCGTACCAGGAGGCAAGACGGGGAAGGGGGAGCAGCAGGTGTACGCCATCGTGTTCCATCTTTATGATGGGATCGGAAATATCTTTTCCCCGGAGGCAGAAATGGAGGGTACCGGCGCCTATATGCGTAATTGATTCCACTTTCCCGGTTGTTTCCAGGAGTTCTATATCTGCTTTGTCCAGCCGATATCTTATACTGTTGCCTCTTAACCGTATTTTCATAAAATTGATTTTCTGCCGTATTAAAATTACTACTTTATCGGGGCTATATTGTAGTTTTAACCAACAATTTACAACGTATGGGCATATTATTGTTCGGAGCAGCGAAAGATATTGCTGGTGTGCCGGTACTGGACAAGCCGGAACATATTACAGATGTGGCCACCCTGAAAGCCTGGCTGTACGAGGTATATCCGTCGTTGCAGCAGCTCCGGTCCGTAATGATAGCGGTAAACCGGACCTATGCGGCTGATACACAGGAGATAAGCGGTGAGGACGAAATTGCAGTGATTCCGCCTGTGAGTGGAGGTTGAGTATAGTTTTTAGTTTTAGTATTTAAGAGATGGAAATATTAATAGATATTAAAGATACCATTACCGTGGAAGAAGCGCTGGCTTTCATCCAGGCGCCGGAATGTGGCGGGGAGGTGATTTTTGCCGGTACCGTGCGTAATCACACCAAACAGCGGCCGGTATTAAAATTATTTTACGAATGTTATGAGGCGATGGCTATTTCTGAAATGCAGAAAATAGCGGCGCAGGTAGCGGCAAAATGGGATGTACAGCGCCTGGCAATGCTACATGCCGTTGGGGATAAGTATCCCGGCGATCTTGCCGTGGTGATAGCAGTGGCCTCTGCTCACAGGGGTGTGGCCTTTGATGCCTGTGAATTTGCGATAGATACGCTCAAAGAAACAGTGCCTATCTGGAAAAAGGAATTTTTTGCAGATGGTGAAATTGTGTGATCCTGCAATGATTAAGTTTTAACCCCGGTACTTATTTCTCCAGGTCTTTCAATGCTTCTGCCTTTTCTTCGGGCGTGTTGGCATTAAATTGTTCTGCTGCATATGGATTTTTGAAAAGGGCAATGTCGTTGTTCAGCATGGTTTTCCGTGGACAGTTCTTCCCTGCGGTCACATTTTCCAGTAGTGCCTGTAAGCCGGTTGGTTCCCAGATGGCGATGAGCGGTTCCGGCAAATCATTCACGGGACTTACAAAAGTGGTGGCCGTTTTGGTGGCGTCACGTTGAGCAATCAGCAGCTCCAGGCTTTGTTTGCTGAGCAGGGGCAGGTCACAGGCGAGTACCAGCCAGGCCGTTTCCGGTTGCAGCGCGTGTGCGCTCAGCAGCCCGGCAGATGGCCCGCCAAAAGGCACCGAATCGGGTACCAGCCTGGGGTAGCCGGCAAAACGTTCCTGCTGATCTTCGCGGCAGGAAATATATACTTCCGGCAGCAGCGATTGCAGTAAAGTAACGAGGTATTGCCATTGGGGCATACCGTGATAGCTGATAATGCTTTTATCTTCCTGCATGCGGGTGCTGAAGCCGCCGCAGAGCACCAGTCCTTTTAGTGGCGCCTTATTACCGGTTATAGTCATGTTTGCCACCTGTTTTGCTGATGAGTTTTGTTTCCCGGATAATCATATCCTGGGTGAGCGCTTTACACATATCATAAATGGTAAGTGCCGCTACGCTGGCGCCGGTGAGGGCTTCCATTTCCACGCCTGTTTTACCGTTGGTTTTCACTGTGCAACGGATGATGGCTTCTTCTCCTTCCAGGTGAATTTGTACATCGCAACCGTCCAGCAGTAAGGTATGACAAAGCGGGATGAGTTCCGGTGTTTTTTTCGCGGCCATAATACCGGCGACGACAGCGGTTTGAAATACGCCACCTTTGCGGGTTTGGATATCCTGTCCGTGGAACTGGTCGCGTACCACCTGCGGGAGGTAAACACGGCTCTCGGCAACGGCTATACGATAAGTATCCAGTTTGCCACTGATATCCACCATTGCGGGCTGGCCGCTTTCGTTCAGATGTGAAAAAGCATTACTTGATTCATTGGACATAAAAGCATAAATTTAAACAAGTTCACTTTATACAAAAGTAATTCAAAATGATGTTGACTGTTGCTGCTGCATTTAAGGCTGTGATGCAAACTGTGCGGGATCTGGGTACTGAAACGGTACCATTTGAATCCGCTGCCGGCCGTATTTTGCGGGAGCCCATACTGGCCGACAGGCCCTTTCCGCCATTTGACCGTGTAACAATGGACGGTATCGCTGTTAATTACGACAGCTTTGCCCGGGGCCAGCATATTTTTGGCGTGGAAGACGTACAGGCTGCGGGTACGCCACAGCTGCAGCTTTCCAATACTGCCAACTGTATTGAAGTAATGACCGGCGCCATTTTGCCGGACATGACGGACACAGTTATTCAATATGAGCACCTCACTCCTTCGGAACATGAAGGGTTTCGCCGCTTTACTGTTCATGGCGCTGTAAAGAAGGGCCAAAATATTCATAGAAAAGGCTCGGATGTGGATACGGGGTCCGTATTGATAAAGCCCGGTACCCGCATAGGTGCGGCTGAAGCCGGTGTGCTGGCCACCGTGGGCCAAACCACGGTGGAGGTAAGCAAATTACCCCGCGTGGTGGTGATTGCTACCGGCGATGAACTGGTAGCGGTACATGAAACACCGGAACCCCACCAGGTGCGTATCTCCAACGTATACAGCCTGTTGGCATCACTGCGGGACCTGGGTATTCCTGCCCGTTATGTGCACCTGCCGGACGATGAAGCAGCCATGAAAGACCAGCTCCTGCCATTACTGGCCGAAACCGATATATGGATCAGCTCCGGCGCGGTAAGTGCCGGCATGTTCGATTACCTGCCTGCTGTACTGCAGCAGCTGGGCATGCAGCAGGTATTCCATAAAGTACAGCAGCGGCCCGGAAAGCCTTTCCTGTTCGGCACTTTCAAAGATGGCCCTATTGTGTTTGCCTTACCCGGCAACCCGGTATCGGGCTTTATGTGTTTTTACAGGTACATACAGGCCTGGATACAATCCGCTATGGGCGCAGCTTTGCCGGAGCCTTGCTATGCACAGCTATCGGAGAAAGTTATTTTTGATGCGGCGTTGGAATATTATTTGCCGGTAAAACTGCAATCACAACCTAATGGTATACTGGTGGCCATACCGCAGCCTTACCAGGGCTCCGGCGATCTGGCCAGTTTGCTTAAGGCGGATGCCTTTCTCACCCTGCCACTGGAAGAAAGTGTTTTTGAAAAAGGAAGCAGTTACCAGGTGTGGAAGTTCCGTTAACAACCGTTCCCGGTGATTATTTCTGTGATATGCCGGTGGTTGGTTAAACCCGTTCTGCATTTGACAGTCTCACTATAAATCAATGCTTATGGCTGAAGTTGCCCGTAAAATTCAGATGCAACATCTCGCCTGGCGCGCTGGCTTTGGAGAAACCCTCCCGGTGATCTCTCACTGGGAAAGCAAAAAGCGGGAGAAAATTGTGAATAAGATACTTATCGGCCCTGCAAGAGCGTCAGTTACTTCTGTAGATGTAGTAGCAGCAGATGATCTTCCGGATTACCGGAAGCAGAAAACAATGACACCGGAGGAAAAGAAAAGTGTGCGGCAGATGAATGACCAGGGCATTAAAGACCTGAATGTATCGTGGGTAAATGCGATGGTACAGAGTGAGCATCCCCTCCGCGAAAAAATGAGTCTTTTCTGGCATGGTCATTTTGCCTGCCGTACGCAAAACGTGTTATTTAATCAGCAGCTGCTATCGGTAGTGCGTGAAAATGCACTCGGCAATTTCGGAGATCTGCTCAGTGCAGTATCTAAAAGCCCGGCTATGCTGCAATTCCTTAATAATCAGCAGAACCGTAAACAACATCCCAATGAAAATTTTGCCCGCGAAGTGATGGAGCTTTTCACGATGGGAAGAGGCAACTATTCCGAACATGATGTGAAGGAAGCGGCAAGAGCCTTTACCGGATGGGGTTTTGATGAAACGGGCACTTTTGTTTTCCGGCAAAAACAACATGACGATGGTGTGAAAAATTTCCTCGGCAAACAGGGGAGTTTTAATGGAGATGATGTACTGAAAATACTTTTGGAGCAACGGCACACCGCCAGGTTCATTACCGCAAAAATATACCAGTACTTTGTGTCTGAAACCCCTGATGAAACGCGTATTACCGCGTTGTCGGAAAAGTTTTACCAATCGGGTTACAACATCAAATCACTGATGCGGGAAATATTTATGGCCGACTGGTTTTACAGTCCGGATATCATCGGCAACCGGATAAAATCGCCCGTGGAGTTGCTTGCGGGTATCCGCAGAACTATTCCTATGACTTTTGAAAAGGAAGAAGTGATGTTGTTGTTTCAGCGGGTATTGGGTCAGTTGCTTTTTTATCCGCCCAATGTAGCCGGCTGGCCCGGCGGGCGGAACTGGATCGACAGCTCCAGCCTGATGTTCCGGTTGCGCGTGCCACAGGTGATATTATATTCCCAGGCGTTTAATGTAAAGCCTAAAGAGCTAACGCCTGAAATGGGCGAAGGAGCTAACTATAAAATGACGCTGCAGATCAATGATTTTCTGAAGCGGCAATTCGCAAAAAAAGTAAATGCAAATGTGAACTGGGATCCTTACGTGGCCGGCTTCGAAAAGATACCGAGAGAGAAACTGGCAGATGAAATTGCCGGCGTTTTATTGCAGCAGCCGGGCAATATAAGCCGCCAGCTGCTGGAAAAATATGCTGATAGCAGCAGCCGGGAAAACTATATAAAAACGGTAACGATTGATGTGATGAGTACACCGGAATATCAATTGTGTTAACCACTAACCGCTAAAAGTTATGCTATGCTGATTCTCAACAGGCGTCGTTTTTTACAGGTAGGTTCACTGGCTTCTGCAGCGGTGATGATGCCAAAGTTCCTGAAAGCACTGGAAAGAGGGCATCTCGCGCCTCCAGGCAACAAAGTGCTGGTGATCATCCAGTTATCCGGTGGTAATGATGGATTGAATACTATTATTCCTTATCGTAACGACATTTACTACAAGGCGCGCCCGGCGCTGGGTATAAAAAGAGAAGCGGCCCTTTCCCTGAATGATGACCTGGGGATACACCCGGCGCTGAAAGGATTAAAGGCCCTGTATGATAACGGTGCGCTGGGCATCCTGAATAATGTAGGTTATCCTAACCCGGATCGCTCGCACTTCCGCTCTATGGATATCTGGCACTCTGCGAGCCAGTCGAACGAGTACTGGTCTGATGGCTGGATAGGCCGTTACCTCGATGCGCAATGCAAGGGTTGTGATAAACCCACACAGGCGCTGGAAATAGATGATACCCTAAGCCTGGCCCTGAAAGGCGACAGCGATAAAGGGCTTGCAATGACAGACCCGGCAAGGCTTTACGGTACCAGTAATGATAAATATTTTGCGGAACTTTTAAAGCAGCATACCGGCGGTAACGAACATCACAATAATGCGGATTACCTGTATAAAACGATGGGTGAAACCATTTCTTCCGCAGCCTATATCCAGCAACAGTTTAAAACATATAAATCTTCCGCCCCCTATCCCAATACAGAACTGGGAAGGAACCTGCGAACCATTGCCAACCTGGTAATGTCGGATATCAATACCAAAGTATATTATGTGTCGCATGGCAGCTTTGATACCCATGTAAACCAGCAGGACCAACAGGCCCGCCTGTTTGGTCAGCTAAGTGATGCGTTAACGGTATTTACAGATGATCTGAAGGCAAATCATCGCTTTGAGGATGTGGTAGTGATGACTTTCTCTGAATTTGGAAGAAGGGTGAGCCAGAATGCCAGTGGAGGTACCGATCATGGTACCGCGAATAATATGTTCCTGGTAGGTGGGGGATTAAAGCAACAAGGGCTTATCAACGATGGTCCGGACCTGCTTAACCTGAAAGATGGGGACCTGCAATACCAGGTTGACTTTAAAAGCGTGTATGCTACCCTGTTAGCTAACTGGCTGGGTGCTGATGACAAGGCGGTGCTGAAGGCGGGGTACCCGCATTTGTCTTTTGTGTAGCGCAGGGAGCGCCTTCGGCGCTTTTAAATTGTCTTGGAGCAGGATTACGCTGATTAACCGTGATTACGCTGATTTGATAGTGTTTTGATTATAACTGATTAAGGGAGATATAAGCGGATATATTCGCTTTTATCTCCCTTAATCAGTTATAAAAATCCTAAATATTAAATCAAAAAAATCATTAAAATCAAAGCATAATCAAAATCAGCGTAATCACGGTTAATCAGCGTAATCCTGCTCCAAGACAATTTAAAATCGCCGAAGGCGATCCCTCCGCTCTACTGGCCCTGCTGGCTGATGAGCGCTCTGAAAGCCCCGTCTTTAGTAACGCGCGACCCGCCAGCACCGGAGGCATCTTTCAATGTTCCGGAAAAAGTTCCTTCTACTGTGAGGTTATCTATACTGGTAATAGTAATTTTAAAATCAGTGCTTCCTGCTGAAGTAAGGTTGGTGTAGTAAGTGCTGTTCAAAGCGATCAGTAAGCCGTTTCCTTTCTGGGTAGCGGGATACACGCCTGGTTTAAAGGGCATGGATGCTGTGGCTAAGTTAAAGGTGATCACATCTCCGTTACGGCTCTGGCCGGTGATTTCCATAGTGGGATAATCATTATCCGGGTTTTCGTCCGTAAGATTTGGCAGCGTGATAGTGCCTTTGGGGTTTTCCGAAAGATAAACGCTGTCGTCCAGCTTCAATGAAATAAATCTGCGTTGGCGGCTATCGTCTTTATCCTTGCCGCAGGATGTGCCCAGTAAAACAATGGCGCTGAGCATTGCGGTAACTAATATGCGCATAGGTTATATTATAATCAGTTTTAATTAATCAGCGACTAAATTAAACATTTAAAAATAAAAACGGATGCCGGTAATGGATTGTTACACCCCGTTACCGGCATCGGTAATCATCTTGAAAAGTTGAATCTAGGCTTTGCGGGCGGTGCGGTACAGGTACCAGCCCATAAACGCAAAAAAGGCGCATCCTATTATATAGTATCCACCCTGCCCGAGGATATTTGTAAGCAGCTGTTGATTATTGAGTTTGGCAAGAATGACAGCCGACCAGTCGAAACCCGCGAGGATAGCGATAATTACGCCGGCTACCGCACCACCGGCCACGAGACCTGTGGCAAACAGGTTGCCTTTACCGAGTTCCTCTTCTTCCGGAGATATTTTTTTATTGGTTTTCTTTTGTTGGTGATCAACCACACCACGGATAGCGCCACCAACGAAGATGGGCAATGTAGTGGATAATGGAAGATAGGCGCCTACTGCGAAAGAGAGCGAGTTAACGCCGCACAGTTCCATTGTTACAGAGAGGAATACTCCTACCAGTACAAATTGCCAGTCGAGGTTAAAGGAAAGAATTCCCTTTGCCAGTGTAGCCATGAGGGTACCCTGCGGGGCAGGATAGTATGCGCTGCCGATTGCATGTTCAGTAACACCGTGCGCAATCATATCTGCCGTAGGCTTATCCAGGAACTTCACTGTTAAACCTATTACCACAGAGGAAACAATGGCGCCAATGAATAATGCTATTTGCTGGTACATAGGCGTGGCGCCTACGATGTAACCCGATTTGAGATCCTGTGAAGTGCCGCCGGCATTGGCTGCTGCGATACAGATCATACCGCCTACTACCAGGGCCATTGGCTCATATAGTTTGCCGGTCCAGCCTACGGCGATAAACACCAAGCAGGTGCCCATAAGTGTGGCGATGGTCATACCGGAAATAGGATTGTTGGAAGAGCCGATGAGACCCACAATGCGGCTGGATACTGTAACGAAGAATGCGCCGAAAACTACTACAAGCAAACCTACCAGTAATTTTTTACCGATAGAATCGCCCGGAAGCTGTGGTAAGAAAGCCATCAGCAGGATGAGGGCAATACTGCCGAACAGCACTACTTTCAGGCTAAGATCTCTTTCTGTTCTTGGTACATTTCCTTTTGCGTCTGTATTGCCGGAGCCATCTTTAATGGCGCCTATACTTCCTTTGAAAGAAGAGATGATAGTGGGAATGGTTTTCAGCAGGGTGATGAAACCGCCTGCTGCTACGGCGCCTGCGCCGATTTGCCTTACATACGCATAATAAACGGCGGAAGAATAATCGGAGAAAGTATGCGTGAGCGGATCCCAGTTTCCCTGCCCGCCCGGTGTTTGCAGGTTAGCGAGGTAGCCTATTTTCACCAGTTGCGTGGCAATCACATCTGCAGGCAGCAATGATGCGAGCAGCGGGATAAGTGCCAGCCACGACAGCACGCCGCCGGCCACCAGCACACCTGCAATGCGTGGACCAATGATATAACCCACACCCATATACTCCGGGGTAATATCGGCGCTGATTTTGGCGGAAGGGAAAAATTTGCTGGCCTGTTTGGTCATGTATTCCGGTGTTTCGGCGATAACATGCAGGATCTTTTGAAAGATGGCATAAGCAAAAGCAAAGCCCAGTCCGTAGAAGGCGGTTTTGGCAAAGTCGCCGCCTTTCTCCCCTGCTATCAGTACATCGCCGCAGGCGGTGCCTTCAGGATAAGGCAGGGTTTTATGTTCTTTGACGATCAGTGATTTTCTTAGCGGGATCATCATCAGGGTACCGAGGATACCGCCGAAGATGGCCAGTATGAGGATGGTGAAGTAGTTAAAGAACTGTGTACCGCCGCCATCGCTGAGGAACAGGAATCCCGGCAGCGTGAATACCACACCTGCAGCAATGGATTCGCCGGCAGACCCGGTAGTTTGGATAATGTTGTTTTCCAGGATGGTGGTTTTGAAGAATTTTCTTCCTAAGGTAATAGCGATAACGGCAATAGGAATAGATGCAGAAACGGTAAGACCTGCTTTCAATGCGAGATATACGGTAGCCGCGCCGAAGATGATGCCAAATACACAGCCCAGTAAAATGGATTTCAGCGTAAACTCTTTCATTTGTACGCCGGGTAAAACAAAGGGTTTGAAGTTGTTGTCAGACATAAGACGGTTTATGGATTACAGGTAGAGATGTTATAAGGAATGAATTTACTTTTAAAAAAGGAAAGGAGGAAAGTTATCAGCTTTCCTCCTTTCCTTTTTATAATAAGGGCGACTTACCTAACACCGTGCATCCATTTTTTCAGGAAGCTGGTAGACAGGAACAGCAATACGGCTGCGGCGCCTGGCAGGATTACAAACACCATGAAAAACTCATAGAGGTTGTGGATGGTGAAGCCTGCGAAAGTTGGGTAATGTGTAGCCAGTTTAAGTTCCTGTAATTTATCCATTTGCTGTGCGGTAGCGGTGATGGTGCCATCGAGGATTGCTTTCAGGTCGATACCGTTATCAGTAGCGAGTTTATATTTATCCAGCGTTGGTGGCAGCAGGGCGCCGAGGGTACCGGCAAGTGCGTAACCGGCAGCATTGGCGAGGAACCATACGCCCATGAGCAGGGACGAGAAACGGTGAGGCGCCAGTTTGGATACCAGCGACAAACCTATCGGAGATAAGCACAGTTCGCCGAGGGTATGGAAGAGGTACATCAGGATCAACCAGCTTACGCCCAGTTTCTCGTTAGGTCCGAGATTTTTCATCTGTATAGCGATGATAAAGAATCCGAGCGCCAGCAATGCCAGTCCGAGTGATTGTTTCATCGGGGAGATGGGCTCCAGGTTGCGTTGCTGTAATTTGAGCCATAACCAGCTGAAAGGCAATGCGAATACGATGATGAAGATAGAGTTGGCGTTTTGAACGAAGGAAGGAGGCATATCCCAGCCGAAGAGGCGGCGATCTGTCTGGTAGTCAGCTACAAAGGTAAGGGAGGAACCGGCTTGTTCAAAGCAGGCCCAGAAGAAGATAACGAAGAAGGCCACGAAATAGATAACGGTGATCTGTTGTCTTTCTATTTTGGTAATAGATTTATCGGTTAGGATCAGTACAGCGAGGCTGATACCGGCGGCATATATAAAAGGATACACCCATGATTTGATCGGGTTGGGATCGAGCGACAGGTAGTGGATACTAAAAAAGAGGGCTACCATTAATACCAGTACGCCAACGATAGCGCCGGTAGTAAATTTGGCTTTATCGGCTTCACCGGTTATGGAGGAAGGTTTGGAGAAATCCGGTTTACCGCCAATGGCTTCACCGTTTGGTTTTACCACGTATTTATCTTTCAGGAAGAAGAACAGGATCGTTCCTGTGAACATGGCTATGCTGGCGGCGAGGAAACCCCATTTAAAGGCGCTGACCATTCTCACACCGTCTACTTTTACGTCACCGAGAATCGGGCAGATGAGCATACCGAGAAAGGCGCCCATATTGATACCCATATAAAAGATGGTGAAGGCAGAATCGAGTCGGCCGTCGTTTTTCGGATACAGCTGGCCCACCATAGAGGAGATGTTGGGTTTAAAGAAGCCGTTACCGAAGATGATGATGAAGAGGGCGAGCCAAACGATGGTTTTGGCCGTTTCCACGTTGGAGGCATAGAGGGTGGCGCTGAGGACCATGAGGAGCTGGCCAACGCCCATTATAAAACCGCCTAATATGATACAGTTCCTGTTACCGAGGTATCTGTCGGAGATGTATCCTCCCAGCATGGGGGTGAGGTAACATAAGCCGAGAAAGCCGCCGTAAATGATAGAGGAGTCTGCTTCGGAGAAAGCCAGTGCATTTACCAGGAAGAGCGTGAGTAACGCCCGCATGCCATAAAAGTTAAACCGTTCCCACATTTCCGTGGCAAATAATACTGAGAGCCCTTTAGGGTGGCCCTTCTCAGAGGCAATAGGGAACTCCTGTGCAACAGTAGTTTGCATCATAAATTGGTTAGTTTTAGCAATAGTTGTTTTAGATTTCGTGAACCTTTAAATGTGGCAAGTTAAATAAAATCGTTAATCTGCGTAAAAAAATGGTATAAATGCTCATTTTTTGCGGTTTTTTGATCTTTCTTTGCACTTTCTTTCGCATCTGCATTTATTAGGCAATTCATATGAACATACTATTACTTGGAAGTGGTGGCCGGGAACACGCACTGGCCCTTAAAATGTCACAAAGCACCCTTTGCGGTCAACTGTTTATAGCACCGGGTAATGCCGGTACCGCTCAATGCGGAACGAACGTTAACATGGGTGTCAGTGAATTTGATAAGATAAAGACCTTTTGCCTGGATAACGCGATCGACCTGGTATTGCCCGGATCTGAAGAGGCCCTGGTAAACGGGATCTATGATTTTTTTCAGAAAGATGCATTGTTACAGCATATCCCGGTACTGGGACCCTCGCAGGAGGGCGCCCAGCTGGAGGGCAGTAAGGCTTATGCCAAGCTGTTTATGCAGCGGAACAACATTCCTACTGCTGCTTACCGGGAATTCAGTGAAGAGAATTATGAAGAAGGGCTGGCTTATCTTCAGCAGCACTCCTTACCAATTGTGTTAAAGGCCGATGGATTGGCGGCAGGTAAAGGCGTGGTGATAGCGGCTTCTTATGAAGAGGCGGCAGCGGAATTTGAGCAGATGATCAAATCGGCCAAGTTTGGCGATGCCGGCAAAACGGTGGTAGTGGAGCAGTTCCTGACAGGTATTGAGTTGTCTGTATTTGCAATCACGGATGGTCATACCTATAAAATATTACCGGAAGCAAAGGATTATAAAAGGATCGGAGAAGGCGACCTGGGGCTGAATACCGGCGGTATGGGAGCGGTGTCGCCGGTGCCGTTTGCCGATGCTGCTTTTATGAAAAAAGTAGAGGATGAAGTGATCCGGCCCACGATAGCAGGGCTTTCCAAAGAAGGTATTGTATATCATGGTTTTGTGTTTTTTGGCCTGATTAATGTAGAAGGTTCGCCTTTTGTAATTGAATATAACTGCCGTATGGGCGATCCGGAAACGGAAGTTGTGATGCCACGTTTGAAGAATGATGCGTTGGAACTGTTTACTGCAGTAATGACCGGCAAACTGAGCGAGCAAACCATTTACGCTGATGAGCGTGCAGCTGCTACGGTGATGCTGGTATCAAAAGGATATCCTGAAGCATACGAAAAGAATAAGGTGATCAAGGGAATTCCGGCGCCTACCCGCGACCAGGTTGTATTTCATGCCGGTACCCGGCAGGAAGGCAACGAGGTGCTGACCAACGGCGGCCGGGTATTGAGCATTACTTCACTGGCGTCTGACCTGTCGATGGCACTGGCTCATTCCGTACAAACAGCAGAGAAGATTGCGTTTGACGGTAAGGTATACCGTAGAGATATCGGGTACGAATTTGTTTAGACGTTAGCCGGGGTTAATTTACAGTAGGGAGGACTGGTACAGGACAATTGAAAAGCGGGACTTGTAAAGGCACAATTTTAGGCAGCAGGAACAATTAAAACGGGGTTATCCCGTTCATCTGGTCAGAGCATAAAGAGAGCAGTTACTATGCCGTTTGTACAACAAACAACTTTTTTTAATATTTAGCTGTATTATTGCAAGAATATCCATTTTTTGCATCGTATATTCGTTGGAATTATTCATTTTTGCATTCTAATTTTTGACCGTATCAACAATGGGATTTTTTAATTTTTTAACGCAGGAAATCGCGATTGATCTTGGTACAGCGAACACGCTGATAATTCATAATGACCAGGTGGTAGTGGACGAGCCTTCCATTGTAGCGATAGAACGGGCTAGTGGCAAAATTGTGGCAGTTGGAAAGAAGGCCATGATGATGCACGAAAAAACACACGAATATCTTCGTACTATACGTCCCCTGAAAGATGGCGTGATAGCGGATTTTAATGCCGCTGAAGGAATGCTCAGGGAACTCATAAAAATGGTTTACCCCAAAAAGCCCTTGTTTGCACCAAGCTGGCGAATGGTGATCTGCATTCCTTCCAGCATTACGGAAGTGGAAAAGAGAGCTGTACGCGACTCTGCAGAACAGGCCGGCGCGAAGGAAGTATACCTGTTGCACGAGCCAATGGCAGCTGCCCTGGGTATCGGCATTGATGTAGAGGAGCCGGTAGGTAATATGATCATTGACATAGGCGGTGGTACTACCGGTATTTCGGTAATTGCACTGGCTGGTATTGTTTGCGACCAGAGTATCCGTATTGCCGGCGACGAGTTCACTGCGGATATCATGGAAGCCCTGCGCCGGTATCATAGTCTCCTGATCGGTGAAAGAACTGCCGAACAGATTAAGATCCATATCGGATCGGCCCTGAAAGAACTGGATAACCCGCCGGATGATATTCCTGTTAACGGACGGGATCTGGTAACCGGTATCCCCAAGCAAATCATGGTATCTTACCAGGAAATTGCGGAAGCCCTTGATAAATCTATCTTTAAAATCGAAGAAGCCATCCTCAAAGCGCTGGAAACAACGCCTCCTGAGCTGGCCTCAGATATTTACCGCAGGGGTTTATACCTGACCGGTGGCGGTGCATTGCTGCGCGGACTGGATAAACGTCTTACCCAAAAAATTAAACTGCCAGTGCATGTAGCAGACGATCCGTTACGCGCAGTGGTAAGAGGTACAGGTATTGCCTTAAAGCATGTAGGTAAGTATCCGTTCCTGATGCAATAAAACTATTTGTGATCCGGATATTTTGTTATTCACCTATTGGAAGGAACGGCAGGGTATCCGGATAACCAAATCCTAAAATAGTGCGCGCTTGTGCGAAATCTAATCATTTTCTTTAGGCGATATTTTAACTTCTTCTTATTTCTGCTGCTGGAAGTGATTTGTATGGTATTGGTATTCCAGCATAACAACTTTCAGCGAGCCGCCTACCTTAGTTCCGCAAATGACATCAGCGGTAAATTATATGACAAGTATAATAATGTACAGTATTACTTTCACCTGAAGTCGACCAACGACAGCCTGGTGAATGAAAACATGCGCCTGCACAATATGCTCCGTATCAGCTTCGACAGCATGGTAACCACCAACGGGATCAAAATTGATACCGTCCGCCAGTACAGCGATGATACGGCACACCGGATCATTGGCACACAGATCCGCCGGTACGAGTACTTCTCCGCCAAAGTGATCAACAACTCCATCAATAAACCCGTTAACTATATTACTATTCACCGCGGCAGCCTGCAGGGTATCCGTCCTAATATGGGCGTTATCAGCAGCAGCGGCGTGGTAGGCGTGGTGAGAAGCGTGAGCGACAACTACTCCGTAGTACTGTCCATGCTTTCTAAATCCAATTCCGTATCCATCAGCGCCCGCCTGGGCCAGGGAAAGGAAATGGGCTCCGTACACTGGGACGGTGAAGACGCCGGTTATGCCCTGCTGAAAGACGTGCCCAAAAGTGCCAAGATACATAAAGGTGATACCGTGGTGACCAGCGGCTTTTCTGCCCTGTTCCCTGAAAATATTCCGATCGGCTACGTAGAAAGCATTGCCGTAGGAGACAAAGCCAGCACCTCGTTTACTATCCGGTTGAAATTGGCTACCAATTTCTTTAACCTGCAATATGTGTATGTGATAGAAAACCTGTTGAAAGAAGAACAACAACGATTGGAAGATTCAACGTATAAGTTGATTAAATGAGTATACTGTTAAGAAATATAATCCGCTTCGTGCTCCTGCTGTTGATTCAGGTGTTTGTGCTCAATGAAATATTGTTGCACCAGCTGGTGAGCCCCTATCTTTATATGCTGTTTATCCTCGCGCTGC
Organism: Chitinophaga sp. G7 BAM 1005; assembly: GCF_057126945.1. Classification (NCBI taxonomy): domain Bacteria; kingdom Pseudomonadati; phylum Bacteroidota; class Chitinophagia; order Chitinophagales; family Chitinophagaceae; genus Chitinophaga; species Chitinophaga sp. G7 BAM 1005. Next base: position 7,546,856 of record NZ_CP181478.1, read on the forward strand.
CTTTTAATCTGCCACGCCCGGGGCTGATGCTCCTGGGACTGCTGATGGGGCTTTCACTGGATATGTTTATGAATACCCCGGGTATGCATGCAGCTGCCTGTGTATTCATTGCTTATCTGCGTCCGTTTATAATCAATATCCTATCGCCCCAGGGAGGTTTTGAAACTACCCAGAAAACGCCTTCGATGACCAGTATGGGCGTGTCTCAGTTTCTCATCTATGCCGCTATCCTGGTATTCCTGCACCATGCACTTTTCTTTACACTGGAAGTATTTGGTATGGGCAACCCGTTGTACCTGGTGATGAAGATCGTTTTTTCAACACTGGCCAGTCTTTTCCTGATTGTGCTGTATGAATTGCTGTTCTTCTCGAAAAAATAGTTTCTGCTTTTTAACGTAGGTTTGTAACTTAAAATAATTCCGTCCTTAATAGCATGTCAGTATTCAATCAGCCCAGGAAGAGAGTAATACAGATGATTATACTTGGGATGGTAATACTGATCATCACCAGGTTATTCTTTCTGCAGGTAGTGGAAAAGAAGTACGCCAAGCTGGCGGATGCCAATGCCGTGCTTCGTAAAGTTATTTATCCAAGCCGGGGTATCATCTACGACCGGCAGAACCGCAGCATCCTCGGCAACGACGTATTATACGACCTCGTGGTAACTCCTGCCAGCGTAAAAAGTATCGATACCGGCTATCTCTGTAATATTCTAAAAATAGATAAGGAAGAATTCAGGAAACGGATCGTTACCGCCATTATCAAAAACGGCCGGGTAAGACAATCAGTTTTTGCCCCCCTGCTGGCGCCGGAAGTATTCGGGCAGCTACAGGAAAGCATGTACCTTTTCCAGCCGGGCTTTGAACTGGTTCCCCGGCAAATCCGCTCCTACCCTTATTCGGCTGCAGCTAATATCCTCGGGTATATTGCGGAAATATCCCCCGCCATGTTAAAGGACACAGGTAATTATGCCTCCTATAACTCCGGCGACTATCTGGGATTCACCGGTCTGGAAAAGACCTATGAAACCGTATTGATGGGACAACGCGGCATACAATACCTGATTAAAGATAACCTGAACAGGCCACAGGGAGCTTACGAAAACGGGGAGTTTGACAGTGCGGCAGTAGCAGGCCGGAACCTGCGGCTTTCCCTGGATATTGAATTACAGGTACTCGGCGAGAAATTAATGAAAGGCAAATCAGGCAGCATTGTGGCCATCGATCCGCAAACAGGCGGCATCCTGGCAATGGTAAGCGGTCCGAGCTTCGATCCCAACCTGCTTACAGGCCCGTACCGGAGCGCCAACTTCAGTAAACTTTATACGGATACTACCAAACCACTGTTTAACCGTGCCATCCAGGCAACTTATCCGCCGGGCTCCACGTTTAAACCGATGATTGCACTGGTAGGACTGGATGAAGGCGTAATTACGCCCAGCTTCGGATACCCCTGTAGCGGCGCTTACTACGGCTGTTCAAGACCTATCAAATGCGAACACCACGACGCCGGTCACGCGGCTAACCTCCGCCTGGCTTTATCGCATTCCTGTAACTCCTATTTTTCGCATGTATACCGTTTGAGTGTGGATGCGGCTAAATTTGGCGGTATCAAGGTAGGCGGTATGCAGAAGTGGGCCGACTATATGAACAACTTCGGCTTTGGGCATAAGATAGGGGTAGATATTCCCAGTGAAGGACGTGGACTGGTACCCGATAAAAAATACTATGATGCCCGGTACAAAGGCAGTTGGAACTCCTGTACTTCGGTGTTCCTGGGAATTGGTCAGGGTGAGTTGCTGTTAACACCGCTGCAAATGGCCAATGCTATGTGTATTGTGGCCAACCGCGGCTCCTACTATATTCCGCACTTTGTAGCGAGCATTGATAACGATAACACGCATCTCCTCGATAAATACAAACAAAAACACGAGGTAGCGCATATCTCTGATACCGCCTACAGCGCTGTTATTCATGGTATGACAGATGTGGTGGAAAGTGGTACCGGGCGTATTGCGCAGATTGAAGGTATCAGCGTTGGTGGTAAAACCGGTACAGCAGAAAACTATGGTATTGTAAACGGCGTAAGAACCAAACTGAAGAACCACGCGGTATTTGTGGCCTTTGCCCCTGCTGAAAAAGCACGTATAGCCATTGCCGTGATTGTGGAAAACTCCGGTTTTGGTGCGAAGTATGCAGCGCCTATTGCCAGTTTGATGATGGAGAAATACCTGAAAGACAGTATCTCCACCAAACGTCAGCCGCTGTTGAAAACAGTGATGGAAACAGTAACAATAGATCAGGCCATGCTGGTTAAATCGCATTTGGATTCATTGAATCAGAATGCGGTTATTAAGAAGAACAAGCCTTAACCAATCATCGAATAAACCGATTAATCAATAATGAACCGCTCGCAAGCCAAACTGACACAAGGGATTGACTGGCCAATAGTTGGCCTGTACCTGGCATTGGTGATCATAGGCATCATGTCCATTTTTGCTGCGGAATACCGGGGTGATGATAACGTGTGGCAGGATATCCTTCATCCAAATAAAAACTATTCGAGACAGCTGATCTGGTTTGGCGTATCCATTGTACTGGCTGCAGTGATATGGCTTACAGACAGTAAGTTTTTTACCGCCACGGCCAACCTGATGTATGCAGGCGGACTGCTGCTTTTATTGCTGGTACTGGGGATCGGTAAAGATGTGAAGGGGTCGCATTCCTGGCTGGTGATCGGTGGATTCCAGTTTCAGCCGGCGGAGCTGACCAAGCTCTGTACCAACCTGGCCCTCGCCAAATACCTGTCGTCGCAGGAAACTGACTTCACGAAACTACGGTCAAGACTAATTGCTGCTGCATTGGCCCTGATACCTGCCAGTATCATCATTTTGCAGGACGAAACAGGATTGGCCCTGGTATATTTTTCCTTTTTCCTGGTGATGTTCCGCGAAGGATTACCCGGCGTACTACTGGTAATAGCCTTTTCAGGTATTGTGCTGGTACTGTCGGCCCTGCTGGTTGACCGAACGATACTCTTTATTATTTTTACGGTCATCACCGCGCTGGTCATATACTTTATGCGGCGCGAAATAAAACGAAAGCGATCGAAGCTCGCACTGATACTGGGGGTATATGCCTTCTGCGGATTGTTTGTGATGTTCATCGTTCCTTTTGTATTTACCAAAGTACTGAAGGATTACCAGGTACGCCGTATTGAAGTAATGCTGGGTAAGGAAAATGATCCGAAGGCGACCTACAATACCAGGCAGAGTATGATTGCCATCGGTTCCGGCGGCTTCTGGGGAAAGGGTTACCTGAAAGGTACCCAAACCCGTTACGATTTTGTTCCTGAACAAAGTACCGACTTTATCTTTTGTACTGTGGGAGAAGATTTTGGCTTCTTCGGGAGCGTGATTTTCCTGGGTATTTATGTAGCTCTGCTTTTCCGGATCATTTTTGTGGCGGAGCGACAGCGATCGACCTTTACGCGGGTGTATGCCTATGGGGTAGCCAGTATCATCTTTTTCCACCTGGCTATTAATATTGCGATGACGATCGGTCTTGCGCCGGTGATCGGGATTCCGCTGCCATTGGTGAGCTATGGCGGATCTTCCCTGATGACTTTTACCATGTTGATATTTATACTGCTGCGGCTGGATGCCGACCGGCAGATGGTGTTAAGATAGTATCTTTGCAAAATGGCACGTATTATTCCATTATCAGAAGGGTCATTTACCGTAGACGGGACCAAGAAGTTTTTTCCTTTTAAGCTGGGGACAGATAGCATGCAGGACCGCCCGCATGGTTCGTTGCTGGTAGAAATACAGCCGTTCCTTGTCATCACGGACCACGACTATATTTTATTTGATACCGGGTTGGGTTTCCGTAACCCCGATGGCGTACTGCAAATCCATCAGCACCTGATAGATAATGGCATCAATCCTATGGAGATCACCAAAGTATTAATGAGCCATTTACATAAAGATCATTCCGGTGGCGTTTCTTCTGAAGATCCTATCACCAGGGAGCGTACGCTCAATTTTCCAGAGGCTACCTATTATGTGAACAACGAGGAAATGCTTTACGCGATAGAGCACTCCGGCAAATCCTATCTCTCCGAAGATATTATGTTATTACAACAGCGGGATAACGTGGTGTTTACTACCGGCAATGGTACTATCGACGGATATATTCATTACGAAGTGACCGGTGGTCACTGTCCTTATCACCAGGTGTTTTTGGTAGATGATGGAACAGATAAAATATTTTTCGGGGGAGATGTGGCGCCACAGATATCCCAGATGAGGAGCAGGTTTGCAGCCAAGTATGATTACGACGGCAAGCGCAGTATGGAACTTCGCCAGGAGTTCCTGGAGCGTGGCAAACAAGACGGTTGGACATTCCTTTTTTATCATGATACCAAAGAACCTTTTGCTAAGTTTTAAGCGGAGGTTGTCTTACTCGGGATTACACTGATTACCGGAATTTTTTTGGCTTTTATGAGATGTTAAGATGTATACGCCGTTTGACAGCTTGTTGCTTGCAGGACAGCATACTATTAAAACGTGGGAACAACAGGGCCACAGTTGGGCATCGTATAGTGTTTACCGTGATCAGGCCACCCACGAACTGTATATTCCGCAAACAGTGCTCAACCTGGTAATTCAGGGGGAGAAAAGAATGTACGACGGCAGGCAGGTACATTACCTGCATACCGGAGATGCAATGGTAATTCCGGCCGGAAGCCTGCTTTGCTCCGAAATATTGCGGCCACAGCGGCAATACGGGAGCATTAACCTGGTGATCCCGGATGAGATGATCCTGGCGTTACTCAAAAAGCCGGGGAATAAAACCCATACAGCCAGCCGGGCATTAACCACACTGCCGGTAAACAGCCGGTGGCACGGCTTCACCCAATCGCTGTTGCGCCACTTTGCAGACGATAATCTTACCATACCTGATTATTACAACATTATTTCACGCGCGCTTCACCTTATTTCCGGAGAAGAAGCTATAAGTGTTATGCTCACCAAAGCCGCTATGTATCCACTTCCGGAGGTGATGGAGAAACTGAGTACGGGGATAGCGGAAGTAAGGCTGCTGGAAGAGATGGCCGCTATGGGGCATATGAGCACTGCCACATTGAAACGCCGCTTCCGGGATATTTATCACAGTTCTCCTATGCACTGGGTGCTGGAGAAGCGGTTGCAGATGGCGGGATTCCTGTTGCGCACCACGGAACAACCGATCGCGGAAATAGCTTACAGCACGGGGTTTGAAGATGTAACCCATTTTTACCGGCAGTTTCGCCGTTGTTTTAAGGTAACACCATTGCAATGGCGTAAAATGGAAAGTGATCTTTTCAGCAAATAGTTATGCCGGCCGATGGCTTACATTGTGAAAAAACAGCAATGGAAAGTCTTACCCACATCGGTGAAGCCTGGCTGCAGGCCTGGAACTCCCACAATCTGGACGAAATAATGTTGCATTATGACGATGATATTATCTTCTATTCCCCATTAATTAAAAGAATCAACAATGACCCTACTGGTTGTATCCGGGGGAAAGAGAACTTAAAAGCGTACTTCAACAGGGGGCTGGAAGCCTATCCTGACCTGCATTTCGAGCTGTATCACATCCTGGAAGGAGTGAATTCTATTGTGCTTTATTATAAGAGTATCAATGATAAATTAAGTACGGAGATGATGGTGATTAATGAGAAAGGGCTGGTGAGTGAGGTAAGGGCACATTATAAATAACGGAAGGGAATTGCGGGGAGCTTCCCCGTAATTTCTTTAGGGTCTTCTTCTCGGGCCTCCACTCATTCTGTTCACACGTTGGGTATTGAGGTGGTTAACCATGATGGTCCGGAATTCTCTTTCGCTTTTAAACACCATGCCTGCTTTTCTGCCGGGGAGTACGCGCTGGAATTCTGTACTGTAGCGTGATTTAATGTCCAGCATTCGTTTTTCGTACTTCAGTTCCTTATCCATATTTTTCCGGGCGGCATCATCGGCGTTGTCGGTGGCTATTTTTTCCTGGTCTCTTTTCTGGTGGCGTTCTGCGATCAGTTGTTCCACTTCATGGGTATAATTATTATAAACCGGCCAGAACTTCTGGGCTTCTTCCGGTGTGAGGTTTAATTTCTGGGAAAGGTATTGGATCTGTATGGCTTTTATTTTTTCTGCGGCGCTTTCAGACGGGGTTTGCTGGGCGTTACTCACGCCGGCATGGGTGAGGAGCACAAACATTGTAATCCATATAAAGTAAAAATGTTTCATCATTTATTTTCAGGTAACACTTCCTTTGATAAATCGGTCCTTTGCAGGTATTTTTCGATGGCTTCCAGTGGAACTGCTTCATTCAGCTGACTTTGCACCGGGCTTGTTTCCGCGGAACTGGCAAAGAAAGCTTCATTATCAAAGGGATCTGTGTGGGTTTGCAGGTAATTAACGATATCCTGGTCATTCAGGTCTTCCAGTTGTCTTTCTATAGTATTATGATGGTTGTTATTGTTGATAACGAACAGGATGGCGCTGCTGCCGATGAAAGCGGTAAGACAGGCGGCCACGGTCCATTTCAACCATGCAGCGGTCCGGTTCCGGTGCGCTACCCGCAGTGGAATTATGGGGCTGGAATTGGCCCGGAGGGACTCAAAATAGCCGGTAGGTACTGTAAATGGCGTCTGTTTGGAGATGGCCGCCAGGAAGGGGGAAATAGCTTCCAGTTCCGTATGTACGGAGGTGAGGGAGCTGGTTGCTTCTTCCGTTTGGATCCGTTGCAGGATGGCCTGTGGTAATCCTGCGAAATAGCCGGCAGGAATAGTTTGCGGCTGATTTGGAACGGCGGATGTTCCGGAACGCAGATCTTCCAGCTGAATTTGCAGCAGGATAGCGGCGGGCAGGTGATCAAAATAGCCTGCCGGTACCGTAAATGGTACTTCTGCGGGCCAGTTGGTGCCTGGAGCTATTTGCATTAATTCATTTGTTATGTAGGTCTGCCTGTTCATATTTGCTGTTTTTTAGACAGTAAACGGTATTAATAGTTTAATGTGATTTTAATCTTTTGGTAAAATTCTTTAAAAATTACTTAAAATAAATATTTGTAAAATTTATGGTCAGCCATTGCGGATGAACTCCTCGATTTTCTTAACAGCATGATGATAAGAGGCTTTCAGAGCGCCTTCCGAGGTGTCCAGCACTTTGCTCATTTCCTCGTATGGCATTTCATCGTAGTAGCGCAGGTTAAATACGATCCGTTGTTTATCGGGTAAACTGAGGATGGCGCGCTGCAGTTTCCATTCCAGTTTATTGGGATCGAACTGCGGATCTGCCCTGAGTTTGTTGCTCAGGCCATTTTCTATATCCGACAGTGAAACAGACGTTTTACGTTTTTGCTGCTCCAGGAAAGTCAAACTTTCGTTGGTGGCTATTTTATAGAGCCAGGTATACAGCTGTGCATCTTCCCGGAAATTTTCCAGGTTTTTCCACACTTTAATGAAAACGTTTTGCAGCACATCGTTGGCATCGTCGTGATCCATTACCATCCTGCGGATATGCCAGTAGAGCCTTTCCTGGTACTTTTGGATAATGAGGGTAAACCCTTTTTCCTTAGTATCAGGTATACGGTATAATGCCAAGAGTGATTTATCGTCCTGTGAAACGGCCATAGGTTAAATGGTTCTTAACAGGTTTTAGTTCATTGAATATAAATAAAAACCTGTTCATAAGACGCGGAGATTGTGGCGAAGTTTAATGCAGCGGATTTTGTATTGGCTCAGGATTACGCTGATTATACTGATTAGCTTGATTTTTACTTTTTGATTTTCTTGATAATATATTCTTAATAACATAATTAAGGGAGACAAAAGCGAATATATCCGCTTTTATCTCCCTTGATCCTTTATAAAATCAAAAAGTAAAAATCAAGCTAATCAGTATAATCAGCGTAATCCTGCTCCAAGACAATTTAAAATCGCCGGAGGCGATGCTTACGCTTGTTTCTTACGCTGTATTGCTTTTTCTGCTGCGGCAACGATATGATCTGAATCGAGGCCATATTTTTTCAGCAGGTCCAGTGGTTTACCGCTTTCTCCGAATGTATCGTTGGTGCCCACATATTCAATGGGAACAGGCGTATGACGGGCAGCTACCTGTGCGATGCTATCGCCCAGACCACCGAGTACGTTGTGTTCTTCGGCAGTAACGGCGCAACCGGTTTTCTTCAGGGAAGCAATAACTGCTGCTTCGTCCAGCGGTTTAATGGTGTGGATGTTGATGATTTCCACGCTGTAGCCTTTTTCTTCCAGTACTTTGCCGGCTTCGATGGCAATCCAAACCAGGTGACCGCAGGCAAATAAGGTGATATCTGTTCCTTCATGAAGGATCTGTGCTTTACCTACTTCAAACTTCTGGTCTTCAGCGGTAAAGTTGGGCCATTTCGGACGGCCGAAACGCAGATATACCGGTCCTTCGTAATCTGCAATAGCGATGGTAGCTGCTTTAGTTTGGTTGAAATCGCAGGGTACGATTACAGTCATTCCGGGCAGCATTTTCATCATGCCGATATCTTCCAGGATCTGGTGGGTAGCGCCATCTTCACCCAGGGTAAGTCCTGCGTGGGAGGCACATATTTTTACGTTCTTGTTGGAGTAGGCAACAGACTGACGGATCTGGTCGTATACCCTTCCTGTGGAGAAGTTAGCGAAAGTAGTGGTGTATGGTATTTTACCGCCGATGGTTAAGCCGGCAGCGATACCAATCATATTGGCTTCTGCTATACCTACCTGCACAAAGCGATCAGGAAATTCTTTAATAAAAGCGTTCAGTTTCATAGAACCGAGCAAATCTGCTGTCAGCGCAACTACATTGGGGTTTTTACGACCTGCTTCGAGTATGCCCTCACCAAACCCACCGCGGGTTTCTTTTTCATTTAGTGGTTGAATATCTTTTACCATTGTGGCCTTTTTAAAATTGAAGCGTAAATGTAATCATTAAAAAATGATGATCCTAGTTACTCAGTACTTTATTACGCAGACTCACTTCCCATTGCCATGCGGTGCGCATACTGTCTTCGATACCAATTTTTGGTTCCCAGTCCAGCTTTTCTTTTGCCTTACTGTTATTGGCGTAAATAGAGATTACATCTCCTTCCCTGCGCGGGCCGGTGGTGTAGTTTAATTTGATGCCGGAAATTTTTTCGAATGCCTTAATGGCTTCCAGAACGGTTACTCCGTTGCCGGTGCCGAGGTTAAACACTTCGCAGTTGCTGGTATTCCGGTGTTCTATGAGGTATTGGAGCGCTTTAGTGTGGGCGGCGGCGATATCCATTACATGGATATAGTCACGAACGCAGGAGCCGTCGCGGGTATCGTAATCGGTGCCGAATACGGTCATTTTAGGAATTTTACCGATAGCCGTTTGCGTGATTACGGGAACCAGGTTGTCTGGTTTTCCCAGTGGCAGTTCGCCGATAAGTGCGGATGGGTGTGCGCCTACCGGGTTGAAATAACGAAGCAGGATAGAGTTGGTTTCATTTACCCGGCTATAGTCTTCGATGATTTGTTCACCCATTTGCTTGGTGCGTGCGTATGGCGATTGTGCTTCGCCGAGCGGCGTTTCTTCCACTACCGGCAGGGCTTTGGTATTGCCGTAAACGGAGCAGGAAGAGGAGAATACGAGGTTGGGTACATTGTATTCTTTCACGCATTTCAGCACGTTGATGAGTGAAGTGAGGTTATTCTGAAAGTACATCAGGGGCTCGTTTACAGATTCTCCCACTGCTTTCAGGGCTGCAAAATGGATAACGCCAACGATATCCCGGTTTTCATGAAATACCGCATTGGTGTCTTCCAGGTTACAAAGATCTACTTTGTAATTGCGTACCTTTTTTCCGGTAATTTTCTCTATACCATCTAATAATTGGGTGCTGCTCCTGATATTACTGTCTACAGATACTACATCAAATCCATTATTGATCAGATCTACAATAGTATGCGCGCCTATATAGCCACAACCACCCGTAACAAGAACCTTCATGATATTTCAGATTTACGTTTATTTGATATTTCAGAAAACTTTTTGATTGAGCACCGTTTCGAGGTAAGCTCCGTAGCCGCTTTTCAGCAAAGGTTTTGCCAGTTCTTTAAGTTGGCTGGCGTTAATAAATCCTTTGCGGTAGGCGATTTCTTCGATACAGGCTACTTTAATTCCTTGTCTTTGTTCTATTACCTGTACAAATTGGGATGCCTGCATCAGCGAGTCGAATGTGCCGGTATCCAGCCATGCCGTTCCGCGTGGTAATATAGAAACTTTTAATTTTCCACGCTGTAAATATTCTTTATTTACATCTGTAATTTCATATTCGCCGCGTGGACTTGGCTGCAGATTTTTAGCGATTTCCACTACTTCGTTATCGTAGAAATAAAGTCCCGGTACGGCGAAGTTGGATTTGGGTTGTGTGGGTTTTTCCTCGATGGACAGTACTTTCATATCTGCACCGAATTCCACTACTCCATATCTTTCGGGGTCGGATACCTGGTAGGCATATACGATTCCACCGTCGGGGTTGGTGTTATGTGCCAGTTGCGTGCCGAGTCCGGCGCCGTAAAAGATGTTATCTCCCAGTACCAGGGCCACTGTATCCTGACCAATAAATTCCTCTCCGATCACAAAAGCCTGGGCCAAACCATTTGGATTGGGTTGTTCCGCGTAGGTTAAATTCAGTCCAAGTTGTTGTCCGTTGCCGAAAAGCCGTTGAAAAGCCGGCAGGTCGTGCGGGGTAGAAATGATCAGAATATCCTTGATGCCCGCCAGCATCAGGGTAGAAAGCGGGTAATAGATCATTGGTTTATCATACACAGGCATTATCTGTTTGCTGATAGCATACGTAATGGGGTGTAGGCGGGTGCCGGAGCCGCCGGCCAGGATAATTCCTTTCATTTGCAAGATCAATTTTTGATGGTCACTAACTTAGCTTTCCGATTAGGAAAACCGTACAAAAATAGCGGCTCTCTTTCAATTGGACATCTTTTTTTTATAAAAAAAGCTCTCCGGAAGTTACGGAGAGCTTTTTCAAAGTATGTGCCGGTTCACTTTTTTAAATGAACAGATTTACGATGAAATAGGTGAATGCAGCCAGTAGTCCACTGATGGGGATGGTTAAAACCCAAGCCCACAGCAGGGATACGGTAACGCCCCAACGAACGGCGGATAACCTTTTGGTGGCGCCTACCCCCATAATAGCACCCGTAATAACGTGGGTGGTACTGGCAGGAATACCCAGGTGTTCCGTCAGGAAGAGGGTAATGGCGCCGGAGGTTTCAGCAGCCACGCCTTCCAGCGGGGTTACTTTGGTGATACGGGTTCCCATTGTTTTTACGATTTTCCAGCCACCACTCATGGTTCCGAGCGCAATACAGGTAAAGCAGGCAAGCGGCACCCAGTCCGGCATTTCCTTGAGACTGCCGATATAACCGGCAGACACCATCGCGGCGGAGATGATACCCATTACTTTCTGGGCATCGTTACTACCGTGACCGAGGCTCAATGCCGCGGAAGAGGCCAGCTGCAGGCGTTTGAACCAGCTTTCTGCCCGGTATGGATTTGCCTTACGGCAGATATTTACAATGATGAGTGTTATAATAAAGGCCACCACCATACCTATGAGGGGAGCCAGTACAATAAAATACACGGTGGGTAATACTTTGTGGAAATTGATTACATCAATATTGCCACCGGAGGCCGTTACAGCCGCACCAATGAAACCGCCTATCAGGGTATGCGAGGAGCTGGAAGGAATCCCCAGCCACCAGGTGAAGAGGTTCCAGGCAATAGCTGCTACCAGGCCGCAAAGGATTACTTTCAGCGTGATAAACTGTTCAAATACCGAGCTGGCAACGGAATTCGCTACTTTAAATTCACCGATGTAGTATTTGGCAACAAAAAAGGCCACAAAGTTGAATACTGCGGCCCAGAGTACTGCCTGGAAAGGGGTAAGTACCTTGGTCGACACAATAGTGGCGATAGAGTTGGCGGCATCATGGAAACCATTGATATAGTCGAAAATGAATGCCAGTATGATGATAATTACTAGTAAAGTCATGACATCAGGAGAATTATGCGTTCAGAACTGTATTCCCCTTTATCAGGAGTACTTGATAATAATGGTTTCTATTACGTTGGCGCAGTCCTCGCATTTATCGGTAGCGATTTCCAGGGCCTGGTAGATTTCACGCATTTTAATCAGTTCTGCCGCGTTCTGCTCTGTGTCAAACAGGTCGGCGATAGCCATGTCGTAGATGTCATCAGCGTGGTTTTCCAGGCTGTTGATCTTTACGCAGGCATCCGTAATGATGCGCATATTCTGCATATTACGCAGTTCGGGGATTGCTTTGGCAAGTTCCAGTACACCCAGGTGGATCAGTTCCGCCAGTTTGCGGATGCTATCGTTGATGTAGTGTACTTTGTAGAGATCCATTCTTTTGGCAGAACCGTGGATATAATCTGCCACATCATCCAGTGTTGCCGCCAGGTAGTGAATGTCTTCACGGTCAAACGGGGTGATAAAGTTCTGTCCGAGCTCTACAAATATGCGGTGTGTGTAATCGTCGTTTTTGTGTTCCAGGCGTTCTATCAGGTGTACCTTATCCTTTCTCACGGCCAGATCTGTGGTGGCTACCAGCTCGTTGAGCACAGTCGCCATTTCTACCAGATTGGAAGCTACATCTTCAAACAAAGAATAAAATACCCGGTCTTTCGGCATGAATAGTTTAACAAAAGAATTGAAGCCTCCCATACGTTTGAGTTTATAAAATTTGCCGCAAAAATAGCTTTCAGAATCTATCCCAGCCAGTAAAAAACGTGAATTAATAATTCCTTAACACTGGATTAATATAAAAGTAATATAGCGATTTTTCCTTTGCATAGAAAATTATACTCATAAACAGGCTGCCTACAACCTGTACATACAAACCTATAATGTCGGATAAACGCCCATTAGATATAGCTGTAATTTCAGATGTTCATCTGGGAATTTACGGTTGTCACGCCAAAGAACTGATTCAGTACCTGGATAGTATCGACCCACGGATATTGGTGCTGAATGGAGATATTATCGATATCTGGCAATTCAGCAAACGCTATTTCCCAAAAGCCCATACCAAAGTGATCCGGAAAATCCTGAAGATGATCGGCAAAGGCACCGAGGTGTATTATCTGACAGGCAATCACGACGAGGCCCTCCGTAAATACGCAGGGTTTGAACTGAGTAACTTTACAATCGATAATAAACTGGTGCTGGAGGTAGATGGCAAAAGACACTGGTTCTTTCATGGCGACGTGTACGATGTGACCATGAAAAACTCCAAATGGCTGGCCAAACTGGGCGGCAAGGGATACGATTTGCTGATTATTCTCAACCGGCTGGTGAATCATGTGCTGGAAAGTATGGGGAGAGAAAAGATGTCTTTCTCCAAAAAAGTAAAACAAGGGGTGAAGTCGGCTGTGAAGTTTATTTCCGATTTTGAACAAACCGTTGCTGAAATAGCGGCAGACAAGGAGTTTGATGTAGTGTGCTGCGGTCATATCCACCAGCCACTGATCAAAGAAATGAAGGTAGGCGATAAAACGATCACTTACCTGAATTCCGGCGATTGGGTAGAGAGTCTCACCTCTCTTGAATATACTAACCAGCAATGGGCCCTGTACCAACACCCCGTTACCCGTAAAGGCGCTGTATTGGCAGAAGATGATGATGATGGGCTTGACTGGGACGCCACCCGTATTATTACCTTCCCCGGCTCCTGATTTTTCTTTCTGTTTATTACATTTAAATATTTTAAATATATTTATATTTAAATACTATTTTCACAAAATCATAACAAGCGCTTAATATTAAATTAAAAGTAGACTACTAAGTTTGCCAGAGAAATAATTAAGTGTGACGATATTGGCACATTTAGATAAGCAAGAAAAACAGCTAGATGAAAGTATTGAAGTTACATCCTTTAATGACTATCTCCCTATTGCAGATGCAGATCCAGCGTTTGCTCTTTTGTAATGTGGCGGTGTATGTGCGTAACTCACTGGCCAATACATTTGATACATTAAAGGACGCGGGTTTTGAAGAAGATGTTTTGATTGAATTTCCTATCGACGAAACATTGAGTTTGCGGGAGTTTGAGGAAGAAGTGGAAGAACGGTTCAACTTCTCACTGGAGTTGTGCAATAAGGACAACAAGCCCTTCATGAATAAAAGCCAGCACTTATTCCAGATTGCCTGTCCCGTAGCCGATAGAAAAACTGACCGTAACTACCAGCTGGATATTTCCCTGGATATGTTGACGAATAATAACCGCCAGTCGCCACAGCAAAATATGTGGTAATTAATTTGTTTCCCCCCTGATCAATGCTCTTTTAGCAGCTCCGGCTATCTTCTTTTATATCCCCCCGAAAAGCCTTTTATCAATTAACATTCTGGTAATGCCCCGTTAACACTTCGGTAATGTAGTGCCAATACTTTTGCCATCAAATATTAAAACGGATTTAAAGCCGTATTAGAATCTGATTAAAAAAATATTGTGAAACGAATCTCTTCTGTACTTATCTGGGCACTGTTAGTGTGCTGTTCCTTTGCCAATGCCTCCTTTGCAGTTGATCCTGCCAAAATCACCGGTAAGGTGACTGATAAGAAAAGTGGGGAAGCGTTGATTGGTGTAACCATTGTAGTGCAGGGTACAGGTAAGGGCGCGGTTACAGATGTGGAAGGCCGTTATACAATTACAGTAGACGCTGGTAATTATACCCTGGATTTCAAGTATATGGGCTATCAGACAAAATCAGTTTCTGATGTTAAAGCAGCTCCTGGAAAGTCCGTAAATCTGGATATTATAATGGATGAGCCAAAATCGAAAGAATTGAGCGAAGTGGTGATCAGGGGTTCATTCAAACAAGAAACTATCAATGCTTTATATGCAGCACAAAAGAATAGCGCTGTGGTATCAGATGGGATTTCCGCAGATCTGATCAAGAAATCACCGGATAAGAATACGGGCGAAGTGTTGAAAAGAGTAAGTGGTACCAGCATCCAGGATAATAAATTTGTTGTAGTACGGGGATTGGGAGAAAGATACAATACCACCCTGATGAATAATGCTGTAATGCCCAGTACGGAACCTGATAAAAGAGCATTTTCCTTCGACATTATTCCTGCTAACCTGATAGATAATATTACCATCTACAAAACGGCTTCTCCTGATTTGCCCGGCGATTTTTCCGGAGGCGCCATTAAAGTGAGTACAAAAGATTTCCCAGATCAGAAATTTTTGGAATTACAGCTTGGAACCGGTTATAATACACAAACTACTGGCAGGGATTTTTACTCCGGCCCTCCTAAAGGCAATCTGGATTTTCTTGGTTTTGACGACGGGTCCCGTAAGTTACCATCTTCCTATACAAAAGTAAAGGATAGTTACACCAACCTGGAAACCAGTCAGAAGATTGCTATTTCAAAAGATTTTCCGAATACCTTTGGAGAATCAAAAGAAGGGAAAGCCTTACCTCCATTGAGTATCCAGGTAGCTTCCGGCAATTCCTGGTCCTTAAAAAACAACCGCAGATTTGGCTATATTTTCGCGGTTAACTATGGTACTAATCAAACACTCCGGTTTAAAGACCGGGATGCTTACCTGAATACTAAAGAACATACCTATTCTTACCACGATGAAATATATGGTAAGAACCGTAACCTGGGAAGCGTATTGAATCTGGCATATACTTATGGTAGAAGCAAAATATCCTGGAAGAATTTCTATAACAATGATTTCAGCATCAATTTTACCCGCAGGAACGGATATCAGTTTGACGGTACCAATAATACTACCAAGGTATATAGCCTGAATAATGAAACAACGCAAAACGGGTTGTTTAATACTGCCCTGGAGGGTCAGCATAAACTGAAATCTGATAAACTAACGATCGACTGGAATGCTGCCTACGGGCGCTCTTACAGGAATCAGCCGGATCAGCGTATCCTCGCATTTTTTCAGCGTGATCCGTCAAAACCCTTCTCGCTGCATTTGTCTAATGAAAACAGCCCTGCTGTGAACAGTGCGGGCCGCGTGTTTTCCAATCTGAAAGAGAATATTTACAGTGCCAATCTGAATGTGACCATGCCATTTAAGATGCTGGGGGCTTCGCAGAAATTTAAATTTGGCGCTGGTAAGGTATATCGTGACAGGGACTTTTCTGTTGTGGCACTGGGATATGCCAGTAACGCAAACAGCGGTAGTGGTATTGACCTGGAGTTGACTAAAGATGTTACACCGGCTAATATCCTCAGCAATGAAAGTCTGGAAGCAAACAGGATATTCCTGGCCAGGATAGACATGAATACAAAAGATTACCAGGGTATTGGCGATCTCACAACCGGATACCTGATGCTGGATAATCAGATACTGAAAAATGTACGGCTTGTATGGGGCGCCAGGATAGAGAACTATCATCAGCAATTAAAGGCGGTGAACCAGGATACGCAGGATTATAACAATACCGATGTATTACCTTCTGCAAACCTTACCGTTGCGTTGAATGAAAAGATGAACATGCGCGCCTCTTATTCCCGTTCGGTAAACAGGCCGGAATTCAGAGAACTGGCGTTTTTCAGGTACTACGACTACGAGAATGAGTTTTTCATTTCCGGCAATCCAAACCTGCAGCGTAGCCTGAACTCCAATGCAGATCTCCGGTTTGAATTTTTCCCGGGTGCAGGAGAAGTATTATCAGCTTCTGTGTTTTATAAGCACTTCAAAGATCCTATAGAGCAGATTAACCAGGGAAATGATGTATTGTCATTTAGTAATGCAATAGCTGCTACCGACTTTGGCGGAGAGCTGGAGCTGAGGAAAAACCTCGGATTTATAGCTGATAACAAAATTATCAAGGGATTGACCTTTTATGTGAATGCAGCCGTAATTCATTCGGAAGTAGAACTCCAGGGAGTAACTAAGAAAACACCGTTACAGGGACAGTCCCCTTACCTGATCAATAGCGGTCTTACCTACATCTCGTCTAACAATGGTTTTTCTGTTAACCTCCTGTATAACAGGATCGGGCAGCGTTTGCGTTTCAGAGGTGAGAATGAAGGACTGGATACTTACGAAAAACCGCGTGATGTAGTTGATTTCCAGATAGGGAAAAGATTATTGGGTGATGCTGCAGAGCTGAAGCTTAGTATCGCCGATATTTTCGCACAACCTATTGCCCTGTATTATAAATATCCCGGAACAGATAAAACGGCGTTTAACCGGGCCAATGATAAAGTGATCAACTCAATAAAGCCAGGAACCACTTTCTCTGTGGCATTCAGATATAATTTTCTGAGTCACCGCAACAGGAAATAGACAGATCAGATTAACCAGTTAATAGAGAAAATCAATTTTTGTAATCTAATTAAAGTAGCGATGACAAACAAGCACCTGTTTTTATTATTTGCAACTGCGTCCTTATTTGCTGCCTGCAGCAAGGATAATGACAACAACACGCCAACCCCTCCGCCAACAACTGGTAGCGATACAATTAACGTAAGGGGTACTATCAGCGCCAGCACCACCTGGTCAAAGAATAAAGTGTATCGTTTGCGTGGTTATGTTTACGTAGATGCCCCCGC
This sequence comes from Chitinophaga sp. G7 BAM 1005, assembly GCF_057126945.1. Classification (NCBI taxonomy): domain Bacteria; kingdom Pseudomonadati; phylum Bacteroidota; class Chitinophagia; order Chitinophagales; family Chitinophagaceae; genus Chitinophaga; species Chitinophaga sp. G7 BAM 1005. The sequence goes on from NZ_CP181478.1 coordinate 7,564,522, forward strand.
TACGTTAACGATCGAAGCAGGTACAAATATTATCAGCAATAAAGATTCTGCCGGCGTACTTGTAATTTACAGAGGAGCTAAAATTATGGCAGAAGGTACAAAGGATGCTCCTATTGTATTTACTTCTGCGCAAACAGAGAAACAACCAGGTGATCTGGGTGGAGTTGTACTGGTAGGTAAAGCAACCTGGAACGGCAACCATGCTGAACTGGAAGGAAACGTAGATGCCAACCATAAGACATTTGGCGGCACTGATGACCATGATAATTCCGGTACTTTGAAATATGTTCGTATTGAGTATGCAGGTAAAGCAACTGGTCCTAATGATGAAATTAACGGTCTTACTTTATACGCTGTAGGCGACGGAACCGTGTTAGACTATATTCAGGTAGTGCGCGGGCTGGATGACGCCTTCGAATTTTTCGGTGGAACAGCTAATGCCAAACACCTGATCGCTTACAAATGTGCGGATGATGATTTTGATTTTGATGATGGATATCGTGGTAAAATCCAGTATGCTATTTCTATCAAAGATCCTGCTTTTACAGATGATAAAACCAAAGGTGATATTTCCAACAATATGGAAGTAGATAATACCAATGGCACTTCCAAGCCATATACCGCTACGCCGATCACGCATCCGGTTATTTCAAACTTTACACTGGTAGGTCCTAACGGTGCAGCCAATACTAAAAACACTTATGGCTATAACATGCGTTGGAGAAAAGGCGCTCAGTTTGAAATGGCTAACTCAATTGCAATTGGCGGTCAACTGGCAGGACTGGACCTGGATGATGATTTGACAGTTACTTACTACAAAACTGGTATCAGCAAATTTGAGAACAGTTTCTTACAGGCAGTGACTGAACCTTATAAAATTGATAAACTGGTAGGTGTTCCTGCTGTATGGACTGCTGCCGACCTGAAAGCGGTAGTGGAAGGAACAAATATGAGCAAGTTGTTTACCAATGCGGGTGATATCAAGCTTACAGATCCATTTAACCTGGCAGCTCCTAATGTGAAGCCACAGGCAACTTCCGTAGCGTTAACCACAACCGGAAAATATACTGGTGGTCTTGACAATGCTTTCTTTGATAAAACAGCTTTCATTGGAGCAATGGACGCAACAACCGACTGGACAGCTACCTGGACCAGATTTGGCAACTAATTTTCAACATTCTATTTTAAATAAAATAGATTTCATAAACTGTAATCTTAGGCCGCCCGGGTTTTTACCCAGGCGGCTATTTTCTTATATACTATTTGCCAATTTTGGCCATATATTTTTCCGGCGCTTTTTCAAAAACTCCTTTGCAGGTAGCCGAGCAGAAATGAAGGGTATCTGTCTTGTACACAGTCCATTCTTTATAACTGGTATCGTAAGGCATTTCGCAAACGGGGTCCGGGAGCTTATTGCCAGCCACCACTGCCGGAGTTTCAGCGGGAGGTGCAGGAGTACCGGCATTTTCGGCCGGCGCCTTCTTTTGTGCACAGGCAAACAGGAATAAGGCGCTACAGGCAATGAATATGTATTTCATACGTATTTTTTTAACGAAGGTATAGATAAAAAAGAATTACGGATTTGCGGGGAGATGGTGAGCTTGTCACGCTTCTTCCAACAAATCCGTAATGCTATATAATAGTTGCCGGGTAATTATTACCAGATCACTACACGTTCTGCTTCCGGTAAAACCATTTTACTTCCCGGAGCGCAGCCCCATGCGGCCTGGAATTCAGCCAGGTGAGGCAGCGGCCCGTTGATACGGAATTTTGCCGGTGAGTGAGGATCTGTCTGGATCTGGTTGCGGAGGGCGGCATCTGTGATGTTGCCATGCCACACCTGTGCCCAGCCCAGGAAGAAACGTTGCTGCCAGGTAAATCCGTCGATAGGTTTGGGTTCGCCTTTACCTTCAAAAGATTTTATCAATGCGTGATAGGCCAGTGTTAAACCACCCAGGTCGGCTACGTTTTCACCAATGGTTAAGGCGCCATTGATTTTGAAACCAGGTAGTGCTTCGAGGCCGCTGAAGTAGTCGATATAACGTTTGGTCAGTTTATCGAAGTTCTTACGGTCGGCTTCAGTCCACCAGTTTTTCAGGTTACCGTCTGCATCGAACTGTGAACCCTGGTCGTCGAAGCCGTGGGTAAATTCGTGGCCGATAACGGCAATGATGCCACCGTAGTTGATGGCGTCGTCTGCATTAGGGTTATAGAAAGGCGGCTGGAGGATACCTGCGGGAAATACTACTTCGTTGTTTAACGGGTTGTAATATGCGTTTACAGTTTGAGGTGTCATACCCCATTCGCTTTTATCTACCGGTTTACCTATTTTATCAACACTCTCTTTGTGTACGTATAAGCTTGCGGCAATTACATTTTCCACCAGTTTCCCTTTTTCTATGTTGATGGAAGAATAGTCTTTCCATTTATCGGGGTAACCGATTTTATAGGTAAAGGAAGCGAGTTTTTTGTGTGCCATTTGTTTGGTGGAATCGCCCATCCAGGTGAGTTTGTCGATTCTTTCGCCATATACTTTACGCACATTTTCGATCATCTCGGATACTTTCTGTTTGCTGCTTTCCGGGAAATATTTTTTGGCAAACAGTTTACCCAGCGGCATGCCCATTTTCCCGTCGGTAGAGCGGATAGCGCGTTCTGCGCGGGTTTTCTGCGATTTTTTACCTGTCATTACCGTACCGTAGAAATGAAAGTTTTCATTATCAAAGGTAGATGGTAAATAACCGGCGAACTGGCCCAGCAGCTGCCATTTGGAATATGTTTTCAGTGTTTCCAGCGGAGTAGCTTTCAGCAGTGCGTTGGCTTTGGTGAGATAGGCTTTGTTCTGGAGTACGAGGGTATCGGTTTTGATGTCCTGTTTAGCGGCAAAGTTTTCCCAATCGAAATCAGGCGCCAGTGTTTTCAGTTCTGAGAATGCGGCCCTGTTATAGGTTTTAACGGGATCGCGCAGTTCTACATTGCTCAGCTGAATAGCGGCGAGTTTGGTTTCAAAATCGAGGATTGTTTTGCCGGCGCTGGCTTCAGGGAAACCTGCCAGTTTAAACATTTTATCAACGTGACTAACAAATTCACTGCGTACATTTTTGGTAGCGGAATCCTGTCTTTCATAGTAGCTTTTTTCACCGAGGCTCAGGCCGTCCTGTCCCTGGTAAAGGATATTCATTTTGCTGTTTTTGGCATCTGCTTCTGCGCCAAAACCGGTAAAGGTAGATACCCCGATTTTCTGGAGTTCACCGGTTACGCTGGCCCAGTCGGCGAGTGTTTTAACGCCGGCAATCTTATCCAGGTAGGGTTGCAGCGGGGTGATGCCGCGTTGTTCGATGGTAGCGGTATCCAGGAAGGAAGAGTAGTAGTCGGCGATCTGTTGTTCTTCTGTACCTTTTTTCAGGTCTGTTTTGCTGCTGATTTCAGCAATGATTCCTTTAAGGCGGACTTCTTTGTTTTCTTTATCGAGAACGTTAAACGCTCCCCAGCGGCTTTCTGTAGAAGGGATGGGGTTGTTTTTTTTCCAGTTACCATTCACATAATTGTCAAAATCATCACAGGCTTTGTAGGAAGAGTCGATATCAGCCAGGTTAAAAGCGGGCACTTTTGTGGTGTCGGCCGTTTCCGCCTGCTGCGAGGAACTGTTTGAATTGCAGGCTGCGAGTGTAACGATGGCAGCCAGCAACGGTAGTTTTACCGCATTGGTTTTGTTCATATTTAAAACAGGTTTAGTATTCTAAGTTATGGAAAACGGGTCAGGTTGCATGAAGGGTTTTTTATGAACGGCAATCCCCGCCATGATGGCTGTTACCGATCAAATCCCGGAATCTCTGAATAATTAGGTAGGTTTGTGTTACGTAAACTAACATATAAATGGATTTCAGGTTTAAATTGTACAGGGTTACCACGGTTATAGTATTGATGATATCCGGCATTTTCACGTTCATGCTCTTGTCCAGCGTCCTTTTTCTGGGTACGAACTTTGGGTCAATTGTGTCCCTGCTTTCGATGGGCGCCTGTTTTATCCATAGCGTTTTATCATTATATCTTCAGCGGAGCCTGTTATTACCGGAAATTCCCCTGAAGGAGAGCACGCCGGGAGGTATGAGGTTTATGGGTACGGTAGGGCTGATATTTTCTATCCTGCTCATTTTGTCGGGGTTAACTATTTTGCTGGTTACACCGGAGCAGATGAAGGCGGAGATTGATAATTTACCAGCAGATCAGCAGGCAGCGGTTAAGCAAACCCTGGTAGCGCCAATAGGTGTTTTCCTGCTGGTGATGGGGAGTTTGTTTACATTGAATATTGTACTGTCGTTCCGCTACCTCCGCCAGTGGCTGCAGTTGCAGGGTGGCAGGAACGAAGAAAATGAAGAATAAAAAACGGAATTATGGAAAAGCGGGAGATAGCCAACAGAGATGATATCATATTACTGGTAGATAGTTTTTATGATAAAGTAAAGGCAGATGATCTGATCGGCTTTATTTTTAATGATGTGGCGAAGGTCGACTGGCCGCATCACCTGCCCATCATGTATAATTTTTGGGAAGGAGTGTTGCTGGACGGTGGCAATTACAAAGGGAATGTGATGGATCCTCATTTCAGGCTGAACAAGCTGATTCCGTTGGAGCCTGCCTATTTTGACCGCTGGCTGCAACTGTTTGAGGCCACTGTAGCCGAAAATTTTACGGGAGAGAAAGCCACACTGGCGGTTACCCGCGCCCGGTCTGTAAAAGGGATCATGTCGTTTAAAATGAACCAGGTTAACCGTCCTGATTCAGACAAACAAATTCCGCTCGTTAACCCGGGCAATAAACAATAAACCATAAGTGTAGTATGCAACCATTAGCGGAGCGGTTAAGACCGGTAACGTTGGATGAACTGGTGGGGCAGGAACATCTTACCGGCAAGGACAGTATTTTAAGAAAAGCGATAGAGCAGGGAATGATCCCTTCCATGATTTTGTGGGGGCCTCCCGGTGTAGGAAAAACAACTATTGCCAACATCATTGCACATACATTACAGGTTCCCTTTTATACACTCAGCGCTATATCGGCTGGTGTAAAGGAAGTGAGGGAAGTGATAGAGATGGCGAGGCGGCAACAACACGCGGTGTTGTTCATTGATGAGATCCACCGGTTTAATAAATCGCAGCAGGATGCCCTGCTGGGCGCTGTAGAAAAGGGGATCATCACCCTTATAGGCGCCACTACCGAGAATCCGTCTTTTGAAGTAAATGCGGCGGTATTATCCCGCAGCCAGGTGTATGTGCTGAAACCTCTCGGCAACGATCAGCTGATGCAGTTACTGCAGCAGGCAATGGAACGGGATGAGTGGCTGCGCAGCAAACATATTGAGATCAAAGAAACCAGTGCGCTTTTTAATATTTCCGGCGGAGATGCGCGCAAACTGCTCAATCTTTTTGAGCTGGTGGTAACCACTTTACGGGAGGATCCGATTGTGATTACAGACAAAAAAGTAATGGATATCGCCCAACAACGGGTAGCCATATACGATAAAAAAGGGGAGCAGCATTACGACATTATTTCCGCGTTTATTAAATCCATTCGCGGGAGTGATCCCAATGCGGCATTATACTATCTCGCCAGGATGATTGACGGTGGCGAAGACGTGAAATTTATTGCCCGCAGATTGGTGATCCTGGCTTCGGAAGATATCGGCAATGCCAATCCCAATGCGCAGTTGCTGGCCACCAGCTGCTTCCAGGCGGTAAACCTGATAGGCTTTCCTGAATCGAGGATTATCCTGTCGCAATGCGTTACCTACCTGGCAGCTTCGGCCAAAAGCAATGCAGCCGTTGCAGCTATCAGCGCGGCGCAGTCGGTAGTAGCCAAAACCGGTGATCTGCCGGTACCTTTGCATATCAGGAACGCCCCTACGAAATTGATGAAAGAAATGGACTATGGCAAAGGGTATGCATATGCACATAGTTATGAAAATAATTTTGTGATACAGGAGTTTCTGCCAGACGCTATTAAAGGAACGAAGTTTTATGATCCGGGGAATAACCCGCGTGAAAATGAGCTGAGGAATTACCTGAAGAGTTTGTGGAAGGAGAAATATAATTATTAAAGATCACAATACACTTCCCATACACTTAGGGGTCATTTAAAGTGCAAAACGCCTTCTTCGAAATAGTAACTGACCTCTGCCGTTAAGGTGAGGTTGTCAAGGAAGTCCTGGAGTTTCTTTTGTTTGTTAATGATTCCTGTAAAGCATTTTTTCCCTACTGTGGGATTATCTATTACCACCTTCACATCATACCAGCGCTGAAGCGTCAGCGCAATTTCCTGTACGGGGGTATTGGAAAATATGTATTGTCCTTTCATCCACGACAGCACCTGCCGCTGATCAAAAGCATCTACCTGTATTGGTGCATCGGCAGTAACGCGGGCCAGGAAGCCTGGTTTCAAGCCTACGGTTTGTGCGGGTGTTCGCATATTTATGCTTCCTTCCACCAGTGCAACTTTTACTGCTGCCGGGTCATAGGAGTTGATGTTAAAAGCGGTGCCAAGTACCTCTATGGCTGCGCCGCCGGGCAAATGCACGATGAAAGGCCGCGAAGCGTCTTTGGCCACCTGCAGGTAAGCTTCTCCCCTGATCTCTATTTCACGGATATTGCCGGTAAAGTTTACAGGGAAGTGGGCGGTGGTAGCTGCATTCAGCCAGAGTACAGAGCTGTCGGATAATTTTACCTGGTAATCCATTCCGGTTGGAACGCTGATTGTACTCCATTGGTTGCTGGCGCCCCCCTGCAGGGTTAATACTTTACCGTTGTTATGAAGACGTGCGTCTCCGGCTACAATGGCCTGGTTGCCACCACCGGTAAGATCAATTTCTTTGCTGTCGCCGATTTTCAGGAGAATGGATTTGGCCGGTGCTGTTGCAGCAATGGTTTTTTTGTGGGAAGCCTGCGGCAATTTCAGGTACAGCAAAGCGGCCATTGCAGCTGCGGCAATGCCGGCTGCGATCCCGATGTACCTGGTGATCTTTTTTCTTCGTGCTTTTTTTAACTCATTGTTCAGGTTGGCCCATTCTTCACGGGTATCCAGTTTCTCCATCATAACCTTACCTTCACCAACAGAGAACAGCTGCTGCATTTCCTCCCACATTACCTGTACATTTTCCTGTTCCGAAATCAGGCGCTGTAGCAACAGCTCATCTTCCGGATCAATATGATTGTCCAGTTTATCTATCATCAGGCTTTTTATTTCTTCTGCAGTATGGTCCATATATTTTGAGATCAAAGCATTTTCTTTCGTAAAAATTGCAGGGCGCGCGACAATACAGTTTTAACAGTATTTATGCTTACGCCTAATTCTGCCGCCACATCGTTACGGCTTTTCTTTTCTATATAATACAACTGGAAGATCCTGGCGGTTTTAGGCGGCAGTTCTCCCATCACCTGTAATAAATGATCGGCCCTCTGCTGGTATTGCATGGCCGGGTCTTCATCACCCTGTATTTTTGTTACAACGGTATCTGCCTGTACCGCGTATTGATATCCTAATTCTTTCTGTTCCCGTGACTTCTCTGATTTTTTTAAATTGAGACACCTGTTGCGGACGCTTTGGGTCAGGTATGCTTTTACAGAAATAATATCTTCCAGGTTTTGTTTATGCCACAAATCAATAAATATTTCCTGTACCACATCTTTAGCCTGCTGCTCATCTCTCAGCAGGTAAAATGCCTCCATTACCATTCTTCTGTAATGAATAGAGAATATTTCACCGAACGCTTTCTGGTTTTGTTCTGACATCTTATAGCAGCAATCTAACGAGGAACAGGTTGGAATTTATCTTACAAACCTAAACAAAAAAAATATTCAAAACAGCATAAAAAATTTGTCACCCGTTACGGGGAAAAGTTGTCTATAGTACAAATTTCACGTACTTGAAAAACTGAACGTATGCCACATTATGTACGAGGTGCTCTTATTTTTCTATTGTCATGTTTTTTCTTTATCCCGGCCAGTGGCCAATTACCATCAGACAAAATCTCATTGAATGTCAGGAATGTATCGTTAAAAGAAATTTTTAATCAGATTACCGCCAAAACGGGCTACGACTTATTTTACAGCAATCAGCAGATCAATGACCAGCAAAAGATTTCGCTGAACCTGAAGGATGCCGCTCTCCAGGAAGTACTGAAAGCCGCACTGGGAAACGGTTTTACCTGGCAGTACCGGGACAAGGTCATTTACATTAAAAAAAAGGAAGGTCTGCTCCCGGATTCCACGCGCAACGCACCTGCATTAGCAGATACTGTTATGCGTATTTCAGGGAAGATAACCGACCAGAAAGGGATGCTGTTACCAGGCGCCTCCGTGAAGCTGAAAGGCACTGACAAAGGAGGAGTGACCAATGAAAAAGGGGAATTTGATATCCCGGATGTTACGCATGGCGCCGGGATACTGGTGGTGTCTTACATCGGGTTTCAAAGCCGGGAAGTAGCCGTGAAAAACCGTTCGCAGATCAATGTAAGCCTGATGGGTGAAGGATCTACCCTGAACGACGTGCTGGTAATTGGCTACGGCACTGTGAAGAAGAAAGATGTAACAGCATCAGTGTCTTCTATTTCAAAGGAAGCGATGTCCGAAAGAACTTTGTTTTCCCTGGCAGATGCCATGAAAGGCAAAGCAGCAGGTGTGCAGATCACGCAGAACGATGGCACACCCGGTTCTGAAAGCACCATCCGCATCCGCGGGGCCAGCTCTATCAGTGGAGGAAGCACACCCTTGTACGTAATAGATGGTGTGATGCAGGAAAATGCCAACGATATCAATCCCGGGGATATTGAATCTATTGAAATTTTGAAAGATGCCTCCGGCACAGCTATCTACGGCGCCAGGGGCGCCAACGGCGTGATCATGATCACTACCAAAACCGGCAGGGCAGGGAAAACAGTAGTGGAACTATACACCAACACCGGTTTTCAGACACCCGGCCACCTGGTAGGCGTAATGGACGCTTCGGAGTATGCACATGCCCGCTTCCTGGCCTCCGCCTATACCTATACGCCGGCAGATGCAACAGATCAGGATACGCCGGCCACGGAACTCACGGGCTACACCTATTACCGGGATGCCCCATTGGGCAGCCCCGCCGGTTTCTGGGGAGTAGCTACCGATGAAACGTATCACGACTGGTACAACTATAATAATCCGGATTCCACGAATACCAACTGGCAAAAAGCCATGTTTCAGAACAGCGCCATACAGGAATACCGTATCAGCGCTTCCGGGGGCTCTAAAGACACGAAGTTTTCTTTTATGGGCGGTTACCTCAACCAGGGCGGTTTGATCGTTTTTAGCGGCTATGAACGCTTTAACGGGCGGTTTAATTTTCAACAGAAACTATCCCCCTCAGTAACCCTGACCAGTAACATTTCCGGCAGCCGCACTACTATCAATGGTTTTATTTCCGGTTCGCAGAATGGCGGAATCACCTCCAACAGCGTTATCACCAGCATGTTCAGCCAACAGCCGGTAAAGCCGCTTACCTTTTCTGATATTGAAGATAATGAAGGCGTGGAAGGCTATATCAGCACCAATCCCTATTCGCTGGCCAAGAATGTGACCAATAAAAGATCTAACGCGGAATGGGTGACACGCCTGGCGCTGGACTGGACCATCGATAAACATTTCACCTTCCGTACAACGGCCAACTATTCTACCGTAAATACAAACACCGATGCCTATTATCCAAAGAATACTTCTTCCGGCGCCAAGTACGGCGGGCGTGCCGTGCTGGCAAGAGGGGCGACCGATAAACTGATGAACGAAAACCTGCTGTATTATAAAGGGAATATAGGTAAGGATCACAGCATTAACATCATGGGGGGCGCCATCTTTGAGCAAAACAAAACGAGCCTTGTTACTGCTGAAAACCAACATTACGACATAGAGCTGCTGGGACCCTATGGCCTTGGAAACGGCACTGTACCTGTTATCCCCACCTATAACATCACCAAATGGACAATGGCGTCCTTTTTAGGACGGGCCGAATATAATTACCGTCAAAAGTATATGGCCACACTTACCATGAGGGCCGACGGATCTTCCCGTTTCAGTAAAGATAATAAGTGGGGATACTTTCCTTCCGCCGCGGTAGCCTGGAGAGCCAGCGAAGAAAAATTCCTGAAAGCCGTACACGCCATCAGTAACTTAAAGTTCCGCGCAAGTTTCGGGCAAAGCGGTAATACCGCAATCCCGTCTTACCTGACACTATCTACGATTACTACCTACTTTTCCCCGATGGATGGTAACACCCCCGATTTTGGGGTAGTGGTGGAACGACCGGAAAACGCCTCCCTCAAATGGGAAACCACCACACAGGCAGATGCCGGTATGGACCTCGGATTATGGAACGATAAAGTAAATATTACGGCCGACTGGTACCTGAAACGTACCAAAGACCTGCTGATACAACAAATCACACCTGGGTACAGCGGCTACAGAAGTTCATGGACCAACCTCGGCTCCATCCAGAACAGCGGGGTGGAATTCAATATCAGCTCTCCACTTATCACCCGGGCACAATTTGGCTGGAACCTGGATGCCAACATCGGCGTTAACCGTTCAAAGGCGCTGGAAATTGGTCCGGATTTGGGCCTCGATCCCGGGGTGGTTTCCGGGATCGGCACTACCGCCATTATCAGGAACGGGCAGCCGATCGGGCAATGGTTTGGATACCAAACGAACGGAATTTTTCAGTCGCAGGCAGACATAGACGCATCAGGGCTTACGGTGATCAACGGACAGGCCATCAGCAAAATACGACCGGGAACGAGGAAGTTTATTGACCAGAACGGCGACGGTATCATCAATGCAGCCGACCGCGTGGTACTGGGGCAGGGGCAACCCTCCTTTACCGGTGGCCTCACCAACTCATTCCGTTATAAGGCATTTAACCTCAATGTGGTGGTACAGTATAGTTATGGCAATAAGCTGTACAATGCCAACAGGGTGGCAATGGAGGCCGGAAGAAGCACAAATAATATGTCGAAAGGATCCGTCAACGCCTGGCGTCCGTCTTTATATGATATGACATCAGGGGAACTGGTTGAAAAAGGAAATCCAAACAACAGCTACCGCATGCCCGGTAGCCCGGAAGAATTGTTGATGCTGTCCGACTGGATAGAGGACGGTAGCTTTATTCGCCTGAGCGACGTAACGCTGTCGTATCATTTTACTACACCTAAAATAGGGAATATCACGCTTTTTGTAAGCGGGAAAAATCTCTGGATCAGCACAAAATACACTGGTTATGATCCGGAGGTAAATACCCGCCAGGGAGGTTTTGGAGACCTGATGCCATCGTTGGATTATGCTTCGTATCCACGATCCAGGGTATACTCATTCGGTTTAAAAGCTCAATTCTAAATGGTTATGAAATCAGCTATTATACTTGCATGTACAATTGTACTGTTTTCTTCCTGTAAAAAATTCCTGGAAGAAAAACCGCAAACCCAATATACAACCGACAATTTTTTTGTAGATAAAGCCACATTGGATGCGGGTATTGTAGGAATGTATTCTTCTGCAAAAGACCTGTTCGGTGTATATACCAATACCCCGCTGTTTATGACGGAAGTCGGTACAGATGAAGCCATGTTCAAAGGGACTTCGGGGGTACGTTTCAATTTCGACCGCTATACTTTTTCTGTGAGTGAAGGATCTATTTATGAATACTGGATCAGGCATTATGAAATTGCAGCAAGGGCCAACATCGTCATCGATGCTGCCGCTAAAATTACTGCTCTCTCTGACGCCGATAGAAAGGTAATCACAGGAGAAGCACGTTTTATCCGCGCCTTCGTGTACTTCAGGCTGGTGCAGGCTTTTGGGGATATTCCCATTATAGAAAAGCCTATCAGCGGGAAATTTGATTACGGTCTACCGAGAAGGCCCCTCAACGAGGTATACGACTTCATTCTCAGCGATCTCACCTTTGCTTCGCAGAACGGTGTACTTACGCAACAAAAAACAAATGACGGACATGCCAATCAGTGGGCCGCCAAAACATTGCTGGGTAAGGTATATCTCACGATGGCATCCGCGAAGGAAACCGCGCTTACCAAACAAACAGGTAAAGTGGATGGGTATAAAGATATTGCGATGGATGTAAAGGCGTTGTATACAAAGGCATGGGAGGTGCTGAAAGAGGTGAAGGATAACAGCGGCGCAGATCTGCTACCCACATACGGTGATGTATTCAAAATTGAGAATAAGAATGTGAACAAGGAATCATTGTTTGAATTGCAGTTCAGCCCGATCGTTCCTTACGGTACACAATGGACCAAAGAATATGGTATGGCTTATACCGGCGGCCTGGTGAATGGTAACCCGCTGTATTATACCAATTCTATGGCCGGCGTGAATAACCTGGTGTATGTGCCGAAATTTTATACCTACTACAAGAGAACCCCGAAAGATGTGGACTACGATAAAAGAAGGGTGTGGAACCTTTCCGATTCCATGATCAATGTGGCGAACAACGCACCATCTAAATTAACGTATATCTGGACTTCTCCCTACTCGCCGGATACTTACAACCAAACCATCCTGGGCCGCTGCGGCGTTACAAAATACCGCTGGGGGGCTTCCTGGCAAACCACTTCACAATACCTGTATTCCAATTGCCCCAACAATGTGATTGTGCTGCGTTTTGCAGATGTATTGCTGATGTTTACGGAAGCAGACTATAAGATGAACGGAACCATTTCGGCAGAGGGTTTGGCGGCGATCAACAAAGTGAGGCAACGCGCCCGCGGACTGGATGCCAGCGGTGTTCCCATTACGGCAGCACAAACGCCGGGCTTTAACGATTATACTGCCGCAGATATTACGACCGATGAAATATTGATGGAGCGCGCCCGTGAACTTTGTTTTGAGTTTCAGCGCTGGTATGATCTTGCGCGTACAGGCCGGTTTGAAGCGTTCCTGAAAAAGAACCGGGATCCCGGCAATACAAAAATTGTAAATACGGCCACCAGTTTTGATCCGGCAAAGCACTACCTCTTTCCTATTCCACAATCTGAAATAGACTTGTCTACCAACAAAGAAAACTTTAAACAAAACCCGAATTATTAAGATGAAAGTAAGAAGCGTATTAATCAAATGGGTCATTGGAATGATCTTGCCATTTTCCGTTATGGCGGGCAGAATGGCGCCACCCGAATATGATGTGGTAGTATACGGCGGCACCGCGTCGGGAGTAATGGCGGCTATTACAGCAGCCCGTGAAGGGCTGAAGGTAGCGATACTCGAGCCCAAAAAACACCTCGGCGGTATGGTAACCGGCGGTCTTTCTGCTACTGATCTGGGCCGCAAAGATGTGATCGGCGGATATGCGAAAGAGCTGTATCAGCGTTGCGGTAAGTATTACGGCCTCACAGATACGGTTGCCTGGTTTCCCGAACCGCATGTGGCAGAAAAAATATTAAATGATATGGTGAAAGAAGCCAACATTACCGTATTTTTTAATCACCGCCTGAAAGAAAAGAACGGTGTTAAAAAGAAGGATGGCAAAATAACGGCGATCACAATGGAAAACGGCGTCTCTTTTTCTGCAAAAGTATTTATTGATGCTACCTATGAAGGCGACCTGATGGCATTTTCCGGTGTATCATATATCGTAGGCAGGGAGCCACAGATCCAGTACGATGAATACTCTGCCGGTATCAGGGAAGGCACCGGCGCCAGGAGCGCTTATGAAAACGGGAAATTATTGCCCGGTATCCAGGCAACGCCTCCAGGCCCAATAGGCGCGGGCGATAAAAAAACGCAGTCTTATAATTTCAGGCTTTCCCTTACCAACAATAAAGCGAACCAGGCGCCTTATCCTAAGCCGGCAAAATATGATCCGGCCAGGTATATTGAGCTTTATTATTCCACTATGGATGCTATTGAAAAACTGGGCGCTGCAGAAGCTGCTGCAAAGTTATTTCCTGGCATGGGAAAAATTCCCAACAATAAAGTAGATCTTAACATGGCGGATTATGTGGGCGGTAACTGGGACTATCCTGATGGGTCGTATAAACGCAAGGCAGAGATATGGCAGGACCATATTGATTATGTAGCCGGGTATGTTTATTTCCTGGCGAATGATCCGCGCCTGCCTGCAGACTTCAGGAATGTGTTTAATCAATGGGGATTATCAAAAGATGAATTTGCAGATAATAATAACTGGCCCTATGAATTGTACGTACGTGAAGCCCGTCGCATGACCGGCGATTGGGTGATGACACAGAAAGATGTGATTTCAGAAATGCAGAAACCCGATCCGGTTGGCCTGGGCTCCTACGGCCTGGATGTGCATCGTGTACAGGGATATGCCGATAGTAAAGGTCGCCTCAAATATGAAGGCGGACTACAACGTACCGAACAGGAACGGATGAAGCATATTCCTTACCAGATACCTTACCGTGTGTTGCTACCAAAGAAAAATGAAGCCAGTAATTTACTGGTAACGGTGTGCATATCGGTAAGTCATGTGGTATATGCCACCATCCGGATGGAGCCGCAGTATATGATTATGGGGCAGGCAGCAGGCGCAGCTGCAGTATTAGCGGTTAAGGAAAACAAAGCTGTGCAGGATGTAGACACCAAAGTATTGGGCAACAAATTAATGGCACAGGGAGCTAAGCTGGAGTCGAAGATAAAACAGCTCAGCGATTTACCGGCGCCGGCGTCAATAGACTAAAAATGAGATCATTTGTTTTTTTATTATTGTTCTGGCTGCCGGCTCACGCTGGCTGGTGGCCGGAGCAAAAAGCCCCCCGATCGGTTGTAATTGCCGGCATAAAGCACACTTCGGATATACGCGAAATGAACCTGGCACAATCTATTGCCGGGCTGGCTGCGCAGGCGTTGAATGAAGGTACTACCCATGAAGGTGTGTGGATTGAAACATCCAACCCTGATTACAAGGTTTATTTTCATTCACTGGTAGCGAGATTAAAAGCCAAAACACCTGGTACGTATACTCCCTGGCAGCTGGTGGAAAGATACAGGGCGAAAGGAATCATCAAAGGATATATCCTGTATGATTTCAACAGAAAAGATAATTCCATCAACCTGGCTACTATATACGCAGCGCTGGAGAAAGGAGTGTTGATAGATATTACGCAGGAAGCCACTGCCAGGAGTAAGGGACTGAAAAAGTTATACGATGCCACCCAGGCTGATTTTAATGAAGCTACTCTTAAAACCTTACTGCCAAAGCTAAATCCTCATGCGCTGGTGATTGCCAATCCGGCCTGGTCCAATAACAGGGATTACGCCATCGCACAGAAAAGCATGGTATATTATGGTGTTGATACTGTTTTTCAATCTATCATCAGTTGGGTAAAACCGCTTTCCCCCGTTATAGGATGGAATAAAGGAGAAGAGTTTAAACACATAGAACCCTGCACCCGATGGGGTTTGATCAATACTGCTTCGGATTGGTGTATGAACCTGGCTTTGTTATCGATACCGCCGGTAAATAAACTCCCGCAAATCCATGCCCTCAATCCCAGGAAAATTAACTGGCAGGAGCAGGCAAACTATCATGCCTTTGTAATGAGCGATGGTGATAATATGCAGTGGACATTTGGCAATTTCCTTAACAATAAAGACTATTGGAGCAACCCTTATAATAAAGATATTCCCATGTCGTTTACTACCTGTGTGCTTAACCTGTCGCAGGCTGGCAGCGATGTATATAAATACCTGGCGAAAACCCAACCCAGGCACAGCTCCGTAGTGGAGTATGGCGGCGGCTATTACTATCCCGACCTTTTTGCAAGGTCAAGACCGGAACCGGGTAAGCTGCTTCGTGAATATGCCGGCATGATCAACACGCAAATGAAAATAACCGGTGCAAAGGTTTTCGGATTCATCTGCAAAGATGTTTCCGGTGAGCAGGCGCAGGAAGCCTACAGGATTTATGCAGAAGAGATAGAAGATCTCACCGGCATGATAGCCGTGCAGTATTCGCCTTATAATGGTGGTTATGGAAAAATCTTCTGGGTAAAAAATAAAAAGGGAATAGAGATACCGGTAGTTACCTGTAAATACCAGCTGTGGGCCAGCCTCCCTAAGAATGGCTCCGGCGATCCGGTGGAGCTGGCAGGTTGGATAAATAACGACAATGCGTCATCATCTTCCGGTAGCAAACAATTGAACTGGACCATTGTACACGCCTGGTCGCATTTCAGCGACAGCGCCACACATCATTCCATTGTTACTAAAGATAAAAATAATACCACTGCCGAACGCGGCGTAACGCCGGTAAAATGGACAACAGACCTCCTCGATAAAGGAACAAAGGTTGTTTCCATTGAAGAACTCTTATGGCGGATCAGGATGCAACATAATCCTGCTGAAACCCGTAAAGCGGCCGGCATTAACCAATAATCAAAGAAACATTATGCAAAAAAGTACAAAGGCAAGTCAGCTGCTTTCCATTCCGGTGATTGTAGCGGCATTGGGTTATTTTGTTGACATCTACGACCTGCTGCTGTTCAGCATTGTGCGTATGCCGAGCTTAAGAGCCCTGCACGTGGGAGAAAATGAACTGATGGAAAAAGGGATTTACCTGATCAACATGCAGATGGCAGGAATGCTGCTGGGCGGCATTTTCTGGGGTGTATTGGGAGATAAAAAAGGACGACTGTCTGTGTTGTTTGGCTCCATCCTGTTATACTCAGTAGCTAATATTCTGAATGGTTTTGTGACCACAGTAGATCAGTATGCCCTTTTGCGTTTTATAGCAGGGATAGGGCTTGCCGGCGAACTTGGCGCAGGTATTACTTTGGTAGCGGAAATATTGCCAAAGGAAATACGGGGATACGGTACCGCTATTGTGGCTTCAGTAGGCGTGCTGGGAGCGGTGCTGGCGTATTTTATCGCCGACCTTTTCGACTGGAAGATCGCTTATTTTATCGGCGGCGGATTAGGATTGGCGTTGCTTGTATTGCGGTTTAATGTATTTGAATCTGGTATTTTTAAAGAAGTAAAAAAAGAAAAAAAATCACGTGGTAATTTCTTCTCTTTATTTTCTTCCGGGAAAATATTTTTTAAATACCTGAGATGTATTATGATCGGGCTGCCTATCTGGTTCGTGATCGGGATCCTGATTACTTTTTCGCCGGAGTTCGGAAAGGCGATTGGTCTTGCTACACCCGTGGAAGCGGGCAAAGCGGTGATGTTCTGTTATATCGGGCTTTCGCTGGGAGATATGAGCAGTGGTTTGTTAAGCCAGTATTTTAAAAGCAGGAGAAAAACAGTGCTTGTTTTTGTGATGCTCACCTGTGCAGCGATCGTTGTTTATTTAAGTCAGCGATCCCAGAGTATCGTTGTCTTTTATGGTTTGTGCGGCTTGCTGGGATATGCCATTGGTTACTGGGCGTTGTTTGTAACTATTGCGGCAGAACAATTCGGTACTAATATGAGGGCAACGGTGGCTACTACTGTGCCTAATTTCGTACGTGGCAGCGTGAATATTTTCACGCCTGCTTTCCTGTTGCTGAGAAATCATTCAGGCGTTACCGTTGCTGCGGGGATGGTAGGCATTGTTACCATTCTCCTTGCGCTGCTGGCGGTATGGAAGATGGAAGAAACTTTCTCCAAAGATCTTCACTACACGGAATAAAATTATTCTCTCTTCAAAAGATATATAATGATGAAGAAAAACTTTCTTTTACTGGCGGGTCTTATTTTTTCAATGGCTGCAAAGTCGCAGGAGACGTATGACATATGTGTGTATGGCGGCACCTCCGGTGGCGTAATAGCGGCTTATACCGCGAAAAAAATGGGGAAGTCGGTATTGCTGATTGAGCCGGGAAAACACCTGGGAGGCATGTCATCCGGCGGACTGGGATACACCGATATTGGCAACAAATATGCTGTTACCGGTTTGGGTATTGATTTCTATCGCAGGGTGGGCAAGCGTTACGGGCAGTTTGAATCATGGATATTTGAGCCGCATGTGGCAGAGGATGTATTTATGCAGTACATCCGGGAAGCCAAAGTGCCGGTACTTTACCAGTCGAGGATCGTGGCTGCGGTAAAGGAAAATGGTTTCATAAAAGAAATTTCGCTGGAGAACACCGCGGCTCCGTCGAAGCAACAAAAGCATATCCGTGCAACCGTGTTTATTGATTGTTCCTATGAAGGTGACCTGATGGCAAGGGCTGGTGTGTCTTATACGGTAGGAAGGGAGTCTTCAGGTGTTTACAACGAATCGTACAATGGTGTGCAGGTGCAACCTCCCGCTACGCCGCAGCATGGCAACCAGGTGCCCGATGGCGTAGACCCCTATAAGATACCCGGCAATCCATCCAGTGGCTTGTTGTGGGGCATCAGCAATGCTACGCTGGCGCCCATAGGAAGCGGCGATAATCATGTGCAGGCTTATAATTTCCGCATCTGTTTAACCGACGATCCAGCCAATCGCATACCTATCACCCGCCCGGAAGATTATGATTCCAGCCGGTATGAGATACTGCCCCGCTATATAGCAAAGCTCACTACACCCAATGATATCAGGGAGATCCTGAAATTTGACCTGATGCCTAATCATAAAACAGACATCAACAATGGTGGTGGGTTTTCCACCGACATGATAGGCAGGAACTGGGAATACCCGGATGCAGATTATGCCACCAGGGAGAAAATCCAGAAGGAACACGAACTGTATAATAAAGGGCTGCTATATTTTATCGGGCATGATCCCCGTATCCCCGACAGTGTGCGCCGGTTTATGCTGAACTGGGGATATCCTAAAGATGAATATGCCGATAATCATAACTGGAGTCCGCAAATGTATATCAGGGAAGCCCGTAGAATGCGCGGTGTATATGTTATGACACAAGCTAATTGCGAACGGAAGGAGATAGTAACAGATGGCATCGGAATGGCTGCTTATGGTATGGATTCTCACAATACCCAACGCCTTGTTATTAACGGGATGGTAAAGAATGAAGGAGATGTGGAGAAAGGTGGCGCCGGTCCCTATCCCATTGCTTACCGCGCGTTAACACCCAAAGAAAATGAATGCAAAAACTTACTGGTTCCTGTTTGTTTATCCGCCAGTCATATCGGTTACGGATCTATAAGAATGGAGCCTGTATTCATGGTATTGGGGCAATCCGCTGCCGTAGCTGCCGCATTTGCAGTTGACGGTCATACCACTGTGCAACAGGTAGATGTAAAAAAGATACAGGCACTTTTGACTGCAAACCCATTAATGGATGGCAGTACACCAGAGATACTGGTGGATAACGACGATGCTGCTCATGTGGAAATTACCGGTAAATGGTTGCTTAAAAAAGGAGGTACTTATGGTCCTTCTGCTTTTTATTCTTCCGAAAATGACCAGCCTAAATCCGTGAAATTTATGCCGGCAATTAAGCAGGGCGGGAAATATGACATCTACACCTATGTGTTGCCAGGAATAAATAATGTATCTCCCGCTACTAAAGTAATTGTATCTGATGGTAAGCAATCCAGGGAGATAACGATTATTAAAGAGAAGGTGATTGTAAACGGTCAAACCAGTGGAGAATGGGTGCATTTGGGGAAATTCAATCTGCCGGCAGGCAAAAAAACGGGCATCACTATTTCCAATAAAGACGCAGGCGGCGTGATTGTGGCGGATGCTGTATTGCTGGTTCCGGGAAGATAGTATTCGATTATTGTAAGTTTATGGATAAGCTGCATTTCTGTTTAACGCAGCTTATCCATAAGCTACTCTCTTTCTTTGTCTAAAATCTCAAATGATTGTTCTATCCGCTCGCCGTTTTCATCAACCAGTGTAATGGTATGCTTACCGGCTGCCGGATGTAGTGCCATCTGATGAAATTCAGTGGTAGCGCCTATAAAGTTATTATCCAGATGCCAGAATATTTTAGTGGCATTGTTACGGTGAGTGGCGGTAAAGATTGTTTGCCCGGGCTTTCCGTCGATTTCAACGGGAACGAATATACGTGCGCCTGGTCTTGGATAGATCAGTTCCATAGGTGCTTTATCCTGCCCCAGTGACGCCAGGCAATCCGGCTTGTAAGGTGGCAGCTGCTGATAGTAGTTTTTGCTGCGGTAGTAGTATTCCTGTGAAGGCGGTAAAACAAACCAGGGTTTATGTTGCATGAGCGAAGGTGATTCGCAGGCCTCTGTTACGCGCCACTGGCCGGTTCTGTCGAGATGTACCAACTGATGGTACGGACACACGCCCGCCCTGATCCCGGCTGCGGGTACGTAAACAGAATCCTTCTCATCACATAGTTCGCCGGCGCGGTATCCGCTTTTGCGGCATACTTCAATTTTTTTCAGTTGTTGATAGGGCGTGTTAAACCAGCCGCTGGTATGTAATAAACGGAATACATCAAACAGGATGGGGGCGGCAGTAGATACGCCTATCAGGCCAGGGCGGCCTTCTCCGTCTGCGTTTCCTACCCATACTCCTACTACATACTGTGGTGTTACGCCAATGGCCCATCCATCCCGGAAGCCAAAGCTGGTGCCTGTTTTCCAGGCGATGCGCTGTGAAGAAGAGAATTGCTGCCACAGCAATTCCTCGCCGGGGCGCATTACTTCGGTCATTGCCTGAAAGGCGTACCAGATAGAGCCTGCATCCAACAGTCCGTCTTTACTCAACCCATATTTCGACGGGTGTTGGATATTGAGCCGGTAATTAGGAGGATGAATGTCATCCATATCGTATTTGCCTTTGTACTGATCCATGTGTATCAGTGTGCGGGCCATGCTGGCGTACATGCCGCACATTTCCCAGAGAGTTGTTTCACCTCCGCCAAGGATCAGTGATAAACCGTAGTGATCGGCTGGTTTATTCAGCGTGGTGATTCCCATTTTCTGTAGCAGCGAGTGAAACCGTTCATATCGGTATTGCTGCAGCATGCGCACGGCCGGGATATTGAGAGATCTGGCCAGCGCACGGGAGGCTGGTACTGCGCCATCATAACCCAGGTCAAAGTTTTGCGGCGAATAACCGGCTATCTGTGTGGGAATATCAGGAATCAGCGTATTGGGCAATATCAGGCCATCATTGAGCATGGCTGCATAGAGTATGGGCTTCAATGTACTGCCCGGACTTCTTCTCGCCTGCACAATATCTACATGACTTTCCAGTTCCGGGTCTGAAGGGTGATAAATGTTTCCTATGTAGGCAAGAGTATTACCGGTTTCTACGTCCAGTACCAGTACTGCAGCGTTGTTGATGCCATTGGCCTTATACGCATTGTGATAACGTTCGGTGATGGCGGTGGCATTATGCTGCAGGTCGGCCTGCAGGGTTGTTTTGATGCGGGTAGGTTCGTCTGTTTTTTGTTGCTGATAGTCGCGGCGGAAAAGATCCAGCAGGTGTGGCGCTTCCTGCGGCAATGGCAACGGTTGATCCGGCAGGGGTTCCATTTTTGCCAGCTGGCAGGTAATACTATCGATGGTATGCTGCCGGTACAATTTATTCAGCAGCTGGTTTCGTTTATTCAGTAACGTTACCCTGTTACGGCCCGGGTGCACCAGCGCCGGACTATTAGGTAATACGGCCAGTGCTGCCATTTCGCCCCACGACAACAAATCTGCTTTCCTGCCATAGTATCGCCAGGCGGCAGCTTCCAGTCCAACTACGTTACCCCCGAAAGGGGCATTGGCAGCATATAAAGCGATAATCTCCTTTTTAGAGGCCGCAAATTCCAGCCTGGTAGCCAACACTGCCTCCATCATTTTCTGCCAGATATTACGGGGCTGATTGCGTGACAGGCGTATTACCTGCATCGTGAGGGTGCTGCCACCGCTCACTACTTTTCTGCCACGGGCGTTTTGGTTAATGGCGCGGCCAATAGCGATGGGATCTATGCCCCAGTGATAATAGAAACGTTTGTCTTCATAGGCGACAATACACTTTTCAAATTTTTCCGGCACATGCGCATTGTACGGAAACCTCCACTGTCCATCCGGTGCGATGCTGGCATTCAGCAGATCGCCGTTGCTGTCTTCCAGCACATAGGAAGTTGGATTGGTAAAGAGTTGTTTGGGTAAGCAAAAATAATAGGCAATGAGCGCAACAGCGGCGGCGGCGAGCCACCACTTTTTTTTGATGCACCATTGTTTAAGAGTATCGAACTTCATTACTTTTTTTATGCGCGTTCAAAGATAGGTTTAACTTATTGTTTTGAGCTGTTCAGTCTGATTAATTTAAAGTATGTCCGATCACATTGTTTTCCTGTTTAGCTATATTATCTGCCTGTTTATCACCGCACCAACAATTTTTTAAAAGATATTTTGTACCAATTGGTAAAATATATACCTTTATGCCAGCAAATAACTTCTATATGACATACTTCACGCAATAACCGCAAGCAACCACCCACTATAAGCGATATTTTTTTATCTAATAATGTACTAAATGGTACAAAAATATATTCATATGCAAATACTCACTACTGCCCCCGTTCTTCACAAAACAATTACTGTTAACAACCTCAATATCTTTTACCGCGAAGCCGGCCCGGCAGATGCGCCGGTAATATTGCTGCTCCACGGCTTCCCATCTACTTCACATATGTACCGCGATCTGATCCGTGACCTGGCAGACAGGTATCATGTGATTGCCCCGGATTACCCGGGATTCGGCCAAAGCAGTATCCCCTCGCTAACTGCATTCGACTATACCTTCGATAACCTGGCGCTGGTAATAGAACAGTTTGTCGACAAGCTGGGATTAACAAAATTCAGTTGGTATTTGCAGGACTACGGCGGCCCCGTTGCATTCCGGATCATTAGTAAAAGACCAGAACTGGTAGAAGCGCTGATCATACAAAATGCCAATGTATATAACGAAGGATTAGGTCCCGATGTACAGGAAATTGGCGCATTACAAAAAGCCGGAGATGAGAAAGCATTGCTGGCGGCTATTGTGCATAAGCTAAGCCTTGAAAAAATTAAAGAAGAACATCTGCTGGGAGCAGCCAACCCGGAAAGTGTGAGCCCCGACAGTTATGAACTGGCACACGCCTATATGTTGAGGCCCGGTGTAGAAGCCGTACAGGTGGCCCTGTTCCGGAATTATGGCACCAACTTTCCAAAGTACCCGGAATGGCAGCAATACCTGCGTACACATCAACCGCGGCTCCTCGTAGTATGGGGGAAACACGACCGCATCTTTACCTGGCCCGGTGCAGAAGCCTATAAAAATGATGTACCAGATGCAGAAGTACACTTGTTGGAAGGCAGCCACTTCGCACTGGAAGAATATCATGAGGAAATAGCAGCCCTGATACACGATTTCTTAAAAAGATAATTACTAAAAGATATTTTTTATGTCGCACACAAAAATTACCTCAACGGATTTGGAAGAATTGGAAGATTGTTTTTCCGTGAGATGTACCACCAGCCCGGTATTGAAATTGTAGCTATCAATGATTTAACCAGTCCGGCTGTATTAGCGCACCTGTTGAAGTATGATAAGGCAGGGCCGGTTTGATGCAGCAATAACAGCTACCGAAAATGCCATCTCCGTAACCTGCTACGGGCGATCTGAAAACCATCGTGTATAATGTTAATCATAGCACCTTACCGTAGCATATTTCGCCCGGTTACAACAGTAGTTATCTGCTCATAAAAAAGGCGTTCCGGAATTCCCGGAACGCCTTTTTTAGTTATTATATTTTTTTACTTCACTACCTCTACCCACTTGCCTGGTGTGAAAGCGTGTATGGTATTGTCATACATCGCTTCGCAGGAAGTTGCCGGCAGATAATATCTGCCCAGATAGGCGGCATTCAGTAATACATTATAAGTACGTTTTTTACTCTCTTCTATATTGAAATAAGTATATACCCGGTCGTCACGTATATCCATATACGTAGATGGGGACGAATGGAACGCGCTATCATTTTCCATCAAGCGGGTATTTATTATTTCCCAACCTGAAGGGAAGATCTGTGACAGGGCCATTTGTTCATAATAGCCTCTTTTACCCGGATTGGTGACGGTAACGGTGGCCATAAAGTCGCTTCCCTGGCGCAGTGTAGCCGGATCCAGCGGTTTGCCGTCGCGGGTACTGAAGTTTACCTGCATGCCTAATATATCCGGGTTATTGGAGGCTACCGGTTCCTGGCCGGCATCCGGTTGTCCCTGGAGAATAAGCCGCACGTACAATACGTTTTGCCCGTTATTCTGTACGCTGATATTGCCTGCGCTGCTGTTGATCGTAACGGGTATCTGTGTAACAAAAGATTGCCCGTTTACATTGCCTTTGGCGCCATTGATAGTGTAGGCAAAATTCATTTTGCTGCCACCTTTGTTGTTGCCGCAGTACTTTGCCACGGCAATCAGCGAATAGGCAGTTGTTTGTGTGCTGTACCACTGGTCGTTTTGCGATAGCTGTGCGGCAATCTGTTTCACCAGCTCATTGGCGCGGTTACGCTGCCCCATGATGGTGAGCGTTTCCAGGATCATTGCCTTGTCGCGCAGATCAGAACCAAAAGTACCGCCCAGTTGCGTATACGCTTTGACTTCAGTGGCGAGTCCCTGTACAAGGGAGTTAGCAACCTCCGGCTGACCGGACAGCTTATAAGCCGCAGCAAGCCTCCATTTGGCGGGAACGGACAGATACTTGAATTCCTTTAACCGGTTCATTGCACCCAGTTCCGGCGATTTAGCCAACGCCAGCAGGTACAGGCGATACGACTGTGTAAGATCGCCACCATAAAAATTAAGGGTGCTGGGCGCCCAGGTGCCGGCTTTATTGCGCTGGTATTTCTTCCATTGATCCAACAGCCCGGCTGGTAGGGTATAACCCTGTGCCTGCGCCTCTATGAGGAAATGACCACCATAGTTGGTCCCCCACTCATCAGCGTTTCCTTCACCAGGCCAGTAGCTGAAACCGCCGTCTGAAGTCTGGAAGCTTTTTAGCCTGTTGATACCCGCTTTTACATTACGGTCTACTTCTGCCCGCTGACTCTCTTTCAGATCCATCAACTGATTCAGCACCAGCTGTGGAAATACGCCCGAAGTAGTTTGCTCAATACAGCCATGCGGATATTCTATCAGGAACCGCAGGCGTTTGCCCAGGTTGAGAGATGGAATGGTAGACACTTCCAGCACGCCGGAATTGGTGCCTGTCATACCCACCGGGCTGAAAGCAGATTGCCAGCTCTTATTTCCTTCCAGTGTATTTTCAATAATATTAGTGATCACCGGGTTAGGATTACGAACATTCAGTTCAATGTTTTCTTCTGCCTTTTCCGCGCCACTGCTGGCTGTTACTTTTATTTTAGCCACGCCTGTTTGCGGGCGTACTTTTACATCAAAATAAACAATTTGTTCTCCGGGTTGTGAGAAGGTCACTGTTTTGGTTTGCTCGCCTACAATTTCCAGTAAAGAACTGGTACTTAAACTAACATTCACGTTGCGGATATTGGGTTCCAGGCCAAATACCGTTACCGGCACCTGGATGGTTTCTGACGGGCCAAGTACACGGGGCGCTGTGGTGAGCAACATCAACGGTTTCTTTACCGCTACTGCTTTTTCTGCAAAGCCATAGGCGCCGTCCTGACCGGCTACTACCATTGCTTTCACAGACCCTATGTATGGTGGCAGCTTAAATTTATGTGTTTGTTTTTGTCCTGTTTTGAGGTAGAAGGGACCCATATATTTTACCACGGGCTTAAAGCGGTTGGCTTTGGCGCCACCGGCATTTTTATCCAGTCCTTCATCACCGCCGATACTCAGGATACGGTCCATGTCCGCTCCCCAGGCGCCTATCACGTAGTCGAACAGATCCCAGGTTTTTACGCCGAGAGCTTCTCTTGCATAGAATGCATGATGAGGGTCCGGTGTTTTGAAACGGGTAAGATCGAGCAGCCCCTCATCTACAATGGCGATGGTGTAAGTCATCGGTTTACCATTGCCTTCACTCACGGTGATGGTGGCTTCTGTTTCAGGTTTCAGTTTATCAGCCATTGTGATCACCGGTTTGAGGATGGTGCCGGGGTCTTCAATGGAAATGGGAATGGTACCATACATACGGATCGGCAGATCGTTGAGGGTTTGCGCATGTGGTTGCAGCAAACTAACGTTCACGTATATATTAGGCGTCATATTCTTTTCCGCCTTGAACTTAAAGGTGGTTTGTCCCTGTTTGGTAGTGATCCAGTATGTTTTAAGCACTTTACTGCCGGATTCAATACTTACCAGCCCGCGGCCGCCTTCGCTGCTGGGGATGGTGAGGTTAATATCATCGCCGGTTTTATAGGTTTGTTTATCGGAGGTAAACACCAGCATAGATGCTTCAGCAGGATTATCCTTCTGCATCCTTTCAGCCCATCCGGGCCAGTCGATATACACGGCTTTACCTGCGGTATGACCGCTTTGCAGGTCTTTCACTCTGATCAGGTACCTGCCCCAATCCGGTGAATTTACGCGCAGGTTCCATTTACCTTTACCATTCTGCAGGGTAACGGTTTCTTTGCTCAGCAGCTGATTGTAGCTGTCTTGTGTGAAGTTGGAGTAGTCGTCCTGCTCTCCTTCATCCCACCACCATCTCCACTTAATTTTATATAATTCTACCTGTACTTCGCGGCTGCCGGTAGTGAGATTGCCATTGCCATCTACATCCACCAGGTCGATAGAATGCGGCCGGTCTGTGAGCAACATGCCGGTGGTGCGGTCGCCTGCGGGGATACGCAAGCCTGCGTAGGAGGTGAATGGATTATAAGGCATGGAGAAGTGATCGATGCTGAAATCGCCTCCGGGTTCAAATACTTTTACTTCAAAGTTTGCTTTCAGCTGGCCCGGCGCTACTTTGCCCAGTTGTATGTCTGCATTCACGGGGGCGCTGCCGCTTTCACTCAGCGGACCTTCAAAGATGGTTTTATTTTCTGCATCGAAATGGGTTACCGGATCATCGAAAGCGTAGTCCCCGAATTTGGGGAAACTGGTGCTTTGTTGTACCAGCGATACATCTACCTTAGCTTTCAGATGCTGTGCGGTGGCGCCAAACAGCCACATGGCCGATAAGTTACCGGTAGCGCTGCCTTTCGACAATGAAGTGGTACTGCCGAAATCCATTTTTATTTTGAGGCGGTTAGGCTTCACCGTTTCAATGCGTACATTCTTCTGGAAGGTGGCGCCGCCTACTTTTACTTTTGCCACCCAGTTGCCGGTTGGATCATCTGGTGCAGTAGCAGTAGCGAAGCTGTAGAAGCCGTTTAGTCCTTCGTGTTGATTAATCCGTTTGTATAGTTGTCCTTTGGGATTGTATAGTTCCAGCGAAACAGGGTGATCTGCCGGTAATTTCTCTCCTTTATCTTCCAAAATAAAAGTAAGATAAACGGAATCACCGGGCCGCCATACGCCGCGTTCACCATAGAGGAAGCCTTTGATACCGTTTTGTACTTCTTCTCCTTTTACATCAAACCGGCTTAATGGAAGGGAGCTGCCATCATCGAGTTTAAGGTAGCCCCGTTCATTTTCTTTTTTGGCGATAAGCAGGTAGGGTTTGCGTTTGAGATCGAAAGAAGCGAGTCCTTCCCCGTCACTTTTGGTTTTGAAGATGACCTGGTTTTGATAGTCGAGTAATTCCAGTTCCACTCCTATGAGGGGTTTGGTATCACGTATATCCGTTACTGCTACCAGCATGCTGTTATCGTTCCCTCTTTTAGCGATAAGGCCAATGTTGGAAGAAATCACATTGCGGGAGGCCCATTTGTCTTTGCTGTAGTAGGAGTTGGAGCAGGCATCGTTACGGCGGTCCCAGTTATAGCCATATGGATAGTAGCTATCATACCGCTGCCAGAAGGAATCGTCATCATCAATTTTTTCACCGCCATAATAATATTCTTCTTCTCCTTCTTCGTCAGAGGCGGCGTTGTCGCCATCTTTGGTGGTATCTGCGGAGCAGGCAGTCATAGCGTATGATTTCCGGAAGCCGATGGTGATGCGGTAAATGGCGCCGGGTTCGGTGCGCAGCATTTTATCGAGGTCGAGGAAGAAGCGGTTTTTCTTATGCAGGTTTACCGATTTATCTCCATCGAGACGGATGGTTTTTTCTACTACGGGCTTGCCTACACGCCGTAGCTCCTGGCTGCCGTCGAGGTCGTTACGCTGGAGATATTGAGGTACATTGTTTTCGTAGATTTTTATAATGGAAACGTCTACGGCGTTGAGGTTCACTGCTTCAAACGGCATCACCAGCTTATTGCTTTCCGGGAGGATCACGCCTTTGCCGGGAATGCTCACGCTTGGTAAAGTATTTTCAAAGTTAACGTTGGCGCTGAAAGTTTTGCCTAAGCGTTTATCCGTGATGTTTATAACGCCTTCATTTACTATTACGTTATAGTTTCCTTCCAGTCGCACCGGTGCATATACGCTTACTTCGCTGCCATCAATGGTATAACGCAGGTCGCTTTGGCCGCTGATGCCGATAAGCCCTTCCAGTGTCTGGGCCATGCTTACGGGATCAGAAAATTGTACCAGGAGATGTTGTTCCGGATCTGAGAGGGCTTTTACATTCAGCACTTTAAAGTCGCCGATAGCGGGAACTTCGATGGTGTTCTTTCCGTTATTGTCCACTTTCAGGGGCGACCCGTTCCAGCTCAGTTCCATGTTACGGGCAATATTAGCCCGTGCGATGTTGGCAATTGTAAAGCGGGAGGTACGTTCTGCAGCGTTGTGTTGCCAGGTAATGGGTAAGCCTTTACCGGCATATTGTGCGGTGAGTATTTTTTCAATCGCCTGGGGATCTTCCACATCTGCCGTATAAATGGCGCCTGTGCAGGTCATGCGGTCGAGGGTATTATTGGTACTGGCTTTCAGCCCGAAATTTTCTATCGAGAAAGAGGGTTTGATGATCTTGAATTCAAAATCAAATGATTTGAGCTCCTTGGGCACTTCCAGTATTTTACCAAGTTTAAAGTTGGCTTCATACGTTTTGCCGGGTTGCAGATTTTCATCTGGTCTGAATTCGATGGTGGTGGCATCAATCCAGTAGGACTTCCCTTTGATGGAAGGAGAAAATTCGAATACTTCCTTTTCCAGTGGTTCGTTCTGGGTATGGGTTACATTCGTTTGTGCGGTGAGGTGAACACGGATGGCGCTTTGTTTGGAAATGATACCCGCGGTGTATGCCTCAATGTACCGGGCAAATTCGGGGTTCATTTCTTTTTTCGCCGTACGGCAACCACTGATCACAAACAGGGCGGCCAGGAATGAAAATAATGCTGCTGCAGCGGTAAGCCTTTTTGTTGGGTGCATCAGGAACGCAGATTAGGTGATTAACTAGTTGCGAATGTCGGGAATTTTCTTTAAACGCGGAGGGATCGCCTTCGGCGATGTTAAATTGTCTTGGAGCAGGATTACGCTGATTATACTGATTTTCTTGATTTTACTTTTTGATTTTATAAAGGATTAGGGGAGATAGAAGCGGATATATTCGCTCTTATCTCCCTTTATCATTATTAATCTAAAAAATCAAATCAAGAAAATCAGTATAATCAGCGTAATCCTGCTCCAAGACAATTTAACATCGCCGAAGGCGATCTCCTACACCATTTCGCCCTTATTCAGCCGGATAAACTTATCTACACAGGAGGGCAGTTCATCTTCGTAGTGGGTAACAAAGATGAGTGTTACCGGCATGTGTTCACACAGCTGTTCTATCACCTTTTTGAAATGTAGTTTTTGTTGGGTGTCCAGTCCCTGGCAGGGCTCATCAAAGATCAGCAGGGGAGGATTTTTAACAAGGGCGCGGGCCAGCAGGGTTAGGCGCTGCGCGCTTTCAGGTACCTGTTTGAACGGCGATTTTTCGTGTTCTGCTATATTCAGAACGCTCATCCAGTCGCGGGCCACCTGTTGTTGTCCGGGAGTAGCCGGCCTGGTGCTGCCAATTACATCGGAGAAACCGGAGCATACCACCTGGAGGCAGTTGTCGCGGGAGGTAAAATACTGGTGCAGTTCCGGCGATACGAAGCCGATTTTTTTCTTGATATCCCAGATGCTTTCCCCGCTGCCCCGTTTCCGGTCGAACAGCCAGAGCTTATTGGCATATGCCTGTGGATTATCGCCGTTCACAAGACTCAGCAGGGTAGATTTGCCTGCGCCGTTGGGGCCCAGCAAAGCCCATTTTTCGTTGGGCTTAACCGTCCAGCTGATGTTGTTGAGGATGGTATTTTCGCCGTATTTAATATGGATGTCCTCCATCCGCACGATAGTGTCAAATTGTTGTTGCTGGCTCTTTTGCACTAATATTGCTATTTTATCAGCCTCCATTTCCGGCAATGTTATTTCTGTTGCCGCGGGTAATGGCAGCTGTGTAAATTCGCTGCGTGTATACTTACCAGTTATATTGCCGTTTTCCAGGGTAAGCACATGCGTAATATGTTCGGGAATTTCATGGGGAGCGGTGGCCAGCAATACGGTGGCGCCGCTGGTAATGAGTTCATTGATCATATGGCTGAAATCTTTCCTGGTCTGTACATCCAGCCCGATGTAGGGGTTATCCAGCATGAGCAGTTGCGGCTGTTGGATGAGGGCGCGTGCAATCATTACCCGGCGGGTTTCGCCATTGGATAATTTGATGAGCCGTTTTTCCATCAGCGGGGCAATACGTAGTGGCTGGAGTAATGCCGGTATTTCGGTGAGTTTCAGGTATTCCATTACGGTGGGGGAATTATCTGCATCCATGCTGTTGAAGCGTTGCTGATAATAAAAGTCCGTGGTGGTGTTGGAGAGGTTGCGGAAAGTATGATGATGTCCTACCAGGGCTACCAGGTTGCGGTAGTTAAACCAGGGATCCGTGATGGTATGTTGCCGGCGCCACTCATCGTAAAAGTGGTAATGGATACTACCATTGATGATATTAAATTTACCAAGAATGGTATTCAGCAGGGCGGTTTTACCGGAACCGCTGGGCCCTGTGATAGCCCATTGTTCTCCTTTGTTGATCTGCCAGGTGAGGGTATTGAATAGTGTTTTATCGAGATACCTCACTGTAATATGTTCCAGTGAGAGGAAGGGTGTTTGCTGTGCTGTCATGGTTTGAACGATTGGACTCAGTATTCTTCTGTCGGATATAAAATTAACCCGATTATTGAAAGCTTCCAGTAAATTTATGGCAAAGTTTGAGGGTATGATCTGGAACACAAAATCATTTGAGGAGTTAACCACTGCAGAACTCTATGCTATCCTGCATTTGCGCAGTGCAGTATTTGTGGTGGAGCAAAACTGCGCTTACCAGGATCTGGATTATTCCGACCAGAAGGGACTGCATTTAATGGGAACAGATGAGGACGGTCGGTTGCTGGCGTATACCCGTATTTTTCCACCGGGAATCAAGTTTAAGGAGGCTTCTATCGGCAGGGTGATTACTTCTCCGCTGGCCCGTGGTAAAGGCGCGGGAAGGGAACTGATGGAGCGTTCTATTGCAGCGCTGCAGGAACATTATGGTGTGATTCCTATCAGGATCGGGGCGCAGCAATATTTACAACGGTTTTATACTTCACTGGGGTTTGAGCAAACCAGTGATACTTATATGGAAGATGGAATTCCTCACATTGAGATGTTGCGACCTTGATGGGCAGAGCGAAGTGATCGCCTTCGGCGATTTTAAATTGTCTTGGAGCAGGATTACGCTGATTAATCGTGATTCAGATGATTTTCCCACCTTTTGTTCAAAATATTGAGGGGAGATATAAGCGAATATCCGCTTTTATCTCCCCTCAATATTTTTTTAAAATTCCAGAAAATAAAATCAAAGAAATCAGTATAATCAGCGTAATCCTGCTCCAAGACAATTTAAAATCGCCGAAGGCGATCACTCCGCCCTACCGCTTCGGTATTTTTTTCTTCTTCACTTCTTTATTGGGCGCGTGTTCTTTGACCCGGTAGAAAGGAATGACATATGAAACGGTGTATTGCACGTCGAAAGCGGATCTTTTGGAGCCACTACCAAAACCGGGAATGACCAGCGGCGTCATGTTATCGGTTTTTACACTGTTAACCAGGATGCGTTCCCGGATGTTCCAGCCCATGAAGAGGTTCTTCAGTACTTCTACCTTTAATCCTACCAGTAGCTCTACCCAATGGGCATTTACCGCGGTTTTGGGCACGCTGCCACTGAGGTTATCACCCCAGTAGGTGTTTTTGATGGAATAAGTGGGAACGGAATAATTAAAATGAGAGAATCCGTAACGGAAGCCTGCGTAGAACATATTCTTTTCGGAAACATATTGTCTTTTCAGAAAATTATAATCAACCCCCAGGGTTACAAACATACCATTTCCCTTGTAGGTGTAATTGGTATCGCTGTAGGGAGTGTTGGCGTAGCCGCCTTCAAAGGCAATGTAAAGATTGCTATTGATACGGGCATCGGCTACTACTGTTACTTCTTTTCTATAGGGATAATAGATAGCAGAAACGATACGGCTGAGATCCACTCCTATCCGCACGCCGCCCGGAATAAACCAGGAGCTGTCTTTATGCGCCAACACCGTCGCTTTTGCCGTATCGGCAAGTGCTTTATGGGTGGTATCTGCTTTAACAGTTTTGGGCAGCGTATCCGTTTTAGCGGCGGCCGGCTTGTTTTGTGCCGTGGCAGCAACGCTGAGCAGGATACTAGTCAAAAAAGAAATACAAAGTAAGATGCGTGTCATTACTGCTAGTTACGGACTTATTATTAATTACGACAGAATCGATGGTATGCATGGTGGTGATGACGGTATCTATATTAAAATAGGTGCCAAAACCACATCCGGGGGAAATAAAATGCTGTTGCCGTGTATACCTGATCTTTAAGGTATCAGGTACGAAGCTGGAATCCACTTTCAGGTAAAAGAGGCTGCTGTCTGCTATCGGCGATAGCTGGAAGAACAGGTCGCCCAGTGCCTGGCTTCTGTAAATGGTATCTCTGCCAAATGCATATGCGGTTACTTTGGGCATAACGGTATCCGATAATTTGTCGTCGAGTTTGCGCATAAGATGCGTATGGTAATCGTTCCGCAAAGTTTGATCGCATACTTTCGTTTCATTTTCACAGGCGACGATGCCCGCGAAAATGAAACACGTGAGTAATATCTGGTAGATGCTTTTCATTGCTTGTTTACAGTTGGCAAGATATTAAATTCCCAGCTCCTTTTTGAGGAATCTGGCGGTATGACTTTCTTTGCAGGTACTTACGTGTTCGGGAGTGCCGGTACATAAAATGGTACCGCCGCCGCCGCCGCCTTCCGGCCCCAGGTCTACAATGTAGTCAGCCATTTTAATAACGTCCAGGTTATGTTCAATGACCAGTACGGTGTTGCCTCTGTCTACCAGTTTGTACAGCACTTTTAACAACAGCTGTATATCCTGGAAATGGAGTCCCGTTGTTGGTTCATCGAGGATATAGATGGTTTTGCCGGTATCTTTCTTGGAAAGTTCGGTGGCCAGCTTTACCCGCTGGGCCTCGCCTCCGGAGAGGGTTACGGCAGATTGTCCGAGGGTAATGTATCCCAGTCCTACATCCTGCAGTGTTTTTATTTTGCGGTAGATCCACGGTACCGGCTGGAAAAACTCCACGGCTTCATCTACCGTCATGTCCAGCACATCGGAAATGGATTTGCCTTTGTAGCGTATTTCCAGCGTTTCGCGGTTATACCGGCGACCGTTACATTTTTCGCAATGCACGTATACATCCGGCAGGAAGTTCATTTCGATCACGCGCATGCCGCCGCCTTCACAAACGTCGCAGCGACCGGTTTTTACATTAAATGAAAAACGGCCGGCATTGTATCCCCTGATCTTGGCCTCCGGCACGGAAGCAAAGAGGGTTCTGATGTCGGTAAAAAATCCGCAGTACGTAGCGGGATTGCTGCGCGGGGTGCGGCCTATGGGCGATTGATCAATTTCAATTACTTTATCAATAAACTCCAGTCCCTTGATGCTTTTGTAGGGCATGGGAACCATCTTGGAGTCGTATGCGTGTTTGGAAAGAATGGGATACAGGGTTTCATTGATCAGGGTGGATTTACCGCTGCCGGAAACACCGGTAACACAAATGAAAGTGCCCAGGGGCAGTTTCAGGTTTACATTCTTCAGGTTGTTGCCGGAGGCGCCTTTCAGTTCCAGGAAATTACCATTGCCTTTGCGGCGTTGTTCGGGTATTTCCGGGGAGGTATTGCCATTCAGGTATCCGGCGGTGGGTGTATTGAGTTTAAGGATTTGTTTGGGCGTGCCCTGTGCAATGATCTGTCCGCCGTGCACACCTGCGCCGGGGCCGATGTCTACCAGGTGATCGGCGTGGAGCATGATGTCTTTGTCGTGTTCCACTACAATGACGGTATTGCCCATGTCTTTCAGGTTGCGGAGGGCATCTATCAGCTGCATGTTATCGCGCTGATGTAAACCAATACTGGGTTCATCCAGGATATAGGTGATGCCCATGAGCTGGGATCCTATCTGCGTGGCGAGGCGGATACGCTGTGATTCGCCGCCGCTGAGGCTCCTGGTGGGGCGGTTCAGGGTGAGGTAGTTTAATCCTACATTCAGCAGGAACCCAAGTCTTTCGCGGATTTCTTTCAGGATATCTTTGGCGATGGCATTTTGTTTTTTCCCGAGACGGGTTTCGATATTTCCAAACCAGGCCAGGAGCTTATCCAGGTCCATGTTACCGAGTTCGGAGATATTTTTTTCATCGATCTTGAAAAACAGGCTTTCTTTTTTGAGGCGGGCGCCGTTACACTCGGGGCAAGTGCTCAGTTTCATGAAGCCTTCCGCCCAGCTGCGTACGTGATCGGAGGAGGTGTCGTTGAAATAACGGCGAACCATATTTACTACTCCTTCGTATTCAGTGGCGTATTCGGTGCTGCCGTTGCTTTCTCCAAATTCCAGGTCTACCTCCAGTTTGCCGTTTTCATCGCCAAACAGCAATACATTGAGGGCTTTTTGCGGAATGCCGGAAATAGGGGCTGTTAAGGAAAATTTATACTTTTTGGCGAGTTGTTGTACCTGTTTAAAGGTAAAGGTATCACGTGCTTCGCCTAATGGTTTTAATCCGCCGTCGGTGATGGAGATATTATAATCAGGGATTACTTCGTCCATATCTATCTGGTAGATGGTGCCAAGACCTTTACAGCGCGGACAGGCGCCGTAGGGGGAATTAAAGGAGAAGGTGTTCGGGCTGGGCTCTTCGTAGGAAAGGCCGGTTTCCTCGCACATCAGTTGCTTACTGTACTGGCTCACTTTATTGGTATCGTGGTCCATGATAAACAGTAGTCCTTTTCCCATTGTGAGGGCTTTTTGTACGCTCTGGCTGATCCGGGTGCGGGCATCTTCCTGCACCTGGATACGGTCTATTACGAGTTCGATGTCGTGGATCTTGTAGCGGTCCACCTGCATTCTTTCTTTCAGGTCTTCTATTTCCCCGTCTATCCGCACTTTGAGGTAGCCTTGTTTGCGTACCTGTTCAAACAGTTCCCGGTAGTGTCCTTTTCGTCCGCGTACGAGCGGGGCAAGGATAGCCAGTTTTTTATTCTTATAATGTTTGAAAAGATGGGCCAGTATTTCCTCTTCCGAGAAGCGGGTCATGGGTTTGTTGGTATTGTAGGAGTAGGCGGTTCCGGCGCGTGCATAGAGCAGGCGGAGGAAGTCGTATATCTCCGTGATGGTACCAACGGTAGACCGCGGATTTTTATTGGTCGTTTTCTGTTCTATAGAAATAACGGGAGAAAGTCCGGTGATTTTATCCACATCGGGCCTTTCCATATCGCCGATAAACTGGCGGGCATAAGCGGAAAAGCTTTCCATGTAACGGCGTTGTCCTTCTGCATAGATGGTATCAAATGCCAGTGATGATTTACCACTGCCGCTGATGCCGGTGATCACTACCAGTTTATTTTTGGGCAACTGCAGATCCAGGTTTTTCAGGTTATGCTCCCGGGCGCCAAAAATGGCTATTTGTTCATCTGCCGGGGCTTGCGCCACGGAAATATCGGGTACATTCTCTTTTTTCTTTGCCATAATATTAAACTACTAAGCTACGGCATAATTGCGAATTTTCGGTTTTGTATTGCTAAGAATTTTAGCGAAGTGAGGGGAAATGGCGCCTTCGGCGCTGGTAAATTGTCTTGGAGCAGGATTTTGGGATTAATCGTGATTGCACTGATTTTATCATAGGGATTGTTAACAGATTCGGGGAGATAGAAGCGAATTTATCCGCTTTTATCTCCCCGAAATATTTATAACAAATAGTGGGAAAATCAGTGCAATCACGATTAATCCCAAAATCCTGCTCCAAGACAATTTACCAGCGCCGAAGGCGCTGCCTGCCTAAGCTTTATATTTCTTAAATATTACAATCGCATTGTGACCGCCAAAACCGAAGGTGTTGCTCATCGCTACATTTACGGTACGCTGTTGTGCCTTGCCGAGGGTGAGGTTCAGGTTGGTAGGGATTCCTTCACCCAACACGGAAGTGTTGATGGTGGGAGGAATGATATCTTCCTGTGTAGCTTTGATACAAGCGATGGCTTCAATAGCGCCGGCAGCTCCGAGCAGGTGACCTGTCATGGATTTGGTAGCGCTGATATTGAGTTTTTGCACATGGTCACCAAAAGCGGCAACAATGGCTTTTAATTCGCTGAGGTCTCCTACTGGTGTGGAAGTGGTGTGTGAGTTGATATAATCCACATCGGTAGTGGCGATGTCGGCATCTTCCAGGGCCTGTTCCATACCTAAGCGTGCGCCCATACCTTCAGGGTGGGTAGCAGTGAGGTGGTAGGCATCGCAGGTCATGGCGCCGCCAATCATTTCTCCATAGATGGTAGCACCTCTGGCAATAGCGTGTTCATATTCTTCCAGGATGATAGCGCCTGCGCCTTCACCCATTACAAATCCGTCGCGTTCTATATCAAACGGGCGGGAAGCATGTGCTGCATCTTCATTGCGGGTGGATAATGCTTTGAGGGCATTGAATCCTGCAATACCTGCGCGGGTTACAGGGGCTTCAGAACCACCTGCTACAATTGCGTTGGCTTTGCCGAGGCGGATGTAGTTGAAAGCATCTACCAGGGCGCTGGTGGAGGAAGCGCATGCAGAAACTGTACAGAAATTGATGCCCATGAAACCATATTTCATGGCTATCTGGCCTGCTGCAATATCACATATCAATTTAGGAATAAAGAAAGGGTTGAATTTAGGGACAAAGTTGGCTTGTGTAAATTCAACGATCTGTTCTTCGAACGTAAGCATCCCGCCATTGCCGGATGCCCAGATCACACCAATTTTAGTTTTGTCGATGTTGGCATTATCGAGGCCGGCATCCTGTACTGCTTCCTGTGCAGCCGCCATAGCGTACTGGGTGAAGCAATCCATTTTACGGGCTTCCTTCTTTTCCATATATTTTTCCACCTCAAAACCTTTCACTTCACAGGCGAATTTTGTTTTAAACTCTGTGGTGTCAAATTTAGTGATGGGGCCGGCGCCACTAACGCCTGCCTTCATATTGTTCCAAAAAGTATTTACATCATTCCCGATAGGTGTTAATGCTCCCAAGCCGGTAACCACAACCCTTTTCAGTGTAACAGTACGCATATTTTTTACTTTAATAAAAAAAGTTAGAG
The DNA here is from genome assembly GCF_057126945.1 of Chitinophaga sp. G7 BAM 1005. Lineage (NCBI taxonomy): Bacteria > Pseudomonadati > Bacteroidota > Chitinophagia > Chitinophagales > Chitinophagaceae > Chitinophaga > Chitinophaga sp. G7 BAM 1005. The sequence continues at coordinate 7,602,146 of NZ_CP181478.1, forward strand.
CGCAAATTTAGTTACTTATTGTTATGATTAAGCATATTCATTAAGATAATATAATATAACTTTTTGGAATTTAAGATGAAAGCCTGTGTGGATGCGGTTTTATACGTATGAGCGTGCAGGATCTGACAGTCTCCTTACTTTTTTCCGGACATTTTTATCTTAAAAAATGTGGGAATGCAAGGAAATTGTAACCTCATAAAAGGAAACTCTCCGCAAGTAAACGGTAATATATTATCAGGCAGCAGCTACTACTGCCGGTACCGGTAGAGTGGTAATTTTCCGGGTACGCTGCTTCAGGAAGCAGATGATTTCAGCATCTGTCTGGAAGCGGTCGCCGATATTTACAAAGTGTTTGGCCAGCAGGTCGTAACGTTTGCCCATCAGGAAGGCCCATACGTGCAGGAAGTGGATGCCATCAAATACAATGGCGTCATTGCTGATATATTCGCCCAGTGTTTTGGTGAAATATACGGGATGCTCCGTCCAGTGCATGCTGGGTTTTACGTGGTGACTAATATGATAGCCATCGTTCCAGCACTTGTGATTATATTTTGTATTGATGCAGGTGATGCTGTTTTTGTAAGAATTTTCCGGCTCTTCCGGGTCAATAAATGCATGCTGGGCCCAGTTGCCAACCATCATAATTACGCGGGAAATGAGGAAGGGTAATATAAATACCACGAAGGTGGCAGGAAAGTTAATGAAGGATAATCCTATGCAGGCGGCAATGAAAAGTACTTCACCCCTTACGAGTTTTACCATTAACTTATTTCTTTTTTTACGGAGATGATAGCGGGCGGTGTCATATACTCCCAGCGTAACAAAGTTTCCGAGGTATGCAAGGAATCCGCGGAAGGAATCGCGCTGGTATATCATGGTGCAGCTGTCGTCATCCGGCATATTGTTCTCCGGATGATGCATGCCGATATGATGGGAGTAGTATGATTCCGGTGTTTGTCCGAATAAAGGACCGATCGCCCAGGGCAGATAGTTATTCCAGAACTGGTATTTCTTTTCAAAAAATACGCGGTGGCTGGTACAGTGGAGCATCAGGCCAAAAGGCCCTTTGAAGGTAACGTTATTCAGGAACTGATAAGCAATAGCAGCGCCCCACCAAACCCAGTTGTTTAACCCGGGGATATACATGAGGATAGCCAGCGGCCAGAGAGTGAAAGTAATTTTCAATGTCAGGTACACAAAGGGAAGGTCACGCTCATCCCTGATCCAGCTTTTAAAAAGACGGTCAAGTGCAGTTTCATGTGTTGGCTTTACGTAAACTGGGTCAGTAAGTTGAGAAAGTTGCTTCATACGCTCAATGTATTTTACTACAGTTGTAATAATGTTGGCCTGGAGCCGGTGAATTATTATAACGCTCCCCCGGAAGATATATTATGCCGTATAGGGTAGCTGAAGATAACCATTTTTTTCTTCTCTGGTAGTAATTACAGGTATTTTTGTAATTTCCGTTTCAATGTGTATCTGTCTGAGGGCAACATACCCTTGTAATATGTAATAAATATGTGGATGTGTGGGAATGTTCAGGTAATTCCATTTTCATATATGCCAAAACCAATCACTATACATGAAGCGATTAACCCTTAAGGATGTTGCAAAAATGGCTGGAGTAGCGCCTTCCACGGTCTCTTTCGTTTTAAACGGAAAGGGAAAGCAAATGCGTATCCGCGACGAAGTGGCCACCAGGATTATGCAGGTGGCAGAAAAATCGGGATACGAGCCTCACCGTATGGCGGTAAACCTCCGTACCGGGCAATCCAAAACCCTGGGCCTGATTGTGGAAAGTATTTCCGGAAGTTTTTTTGCCAGTCTTGCGAAAACAATTGAAACGGAAGCGGAGCGCAAAGGATATAATGTAGTGTATTGCAGCACTGAAAACAATGCCCAGAAAGGCGGGGAGTTAATCCGTATGCTTGGCCGGCAAATGGTAGACGGCTACCTGATTACACCTGCGCCGGGTATGGAGAAGGAAATCCAGCAACTGGTACAGCAACATAAGCCGGTAGTGCTGATGGACAGCTATTTCCCGTCTATCAAAACACCCTATGTGTTAATCAATAACTTCGACGGTGTGCAGCAGGGGATGAAGCACCTGATCAGCAAGGGTTTCACCAAAATAGGTTTTGTGATGGTAGATGTGAAGCTGATACAGATAGAAGAACGCCTGCGGGGCTATACCACCGCACTGAAGGAACATAAGATCCCTGTAAAGAAAAAATATATCCTGCAGCTGCAGTACCACCGGCAGCGGGAAGACTCCCTGAATGAGCTGCAAGCATTCATAGAAGCCAATCCTGAACTGGAAGCCATCTTTTTCTCTACCAACTACCTGGGTATCCTGGGGCTGGAGGTGATTGCCAGGATGGGATTGAAGATGCCCGACGATATCGCCGTACTGTGTTTCGATGATCATGACATCTTCCGTTTATATCCTCCCGGTATATCCGTGATAGAGCAGCCGATAGAAGGTATTGCCAAAACGGCCATAGACCTGCTTATGCATCAGCTGGACAAAAACAGTGGCCCCATGAAAAAAACGGCAGTGGAATTACCCGGGAAGTTTATCCTGAGGGGATCGGCTTAAACCGCCGGTACCACTTGTAAAAAAAGCGTTAAATACTTGCAAATGCTGGAAAAATATTTATACTTTTAGAATCGGCTATTGTAGTTTAAGAGGAAAGGATTCGCTGAATCTTTTTTTTCTATGCCTGTGCTAAATCGATTTTGTAAAAATTTCACGGTATCTTCACACCACGGAGTGTGATATTGGCCAAAAGGATCATTTTTGTTGTATATAATATCTAATTCATGAAAAAAGTTGGACTGTTAGCAGCCGCTTTATTATGCCTGCATGGTGCACACAGCCAAACGGTAAATAAAGTTGCTGAGCCGGCGGAATGGGTAAATACCCTGATGGGCACTGATTCCAAAGTGAGCTTATCAAACGGGAATACCTATCCGGCCATTGCCCTGCCCTGGGGTATGAACTTCTGGATGCCACAAACCAATACTATGGGGAATGGCTGGGCGTATCAATACACCGCTGATAAGATCAGGGGATTCAAGCAAACGCACCAACCTTCACCGTGGATCAACGACTATGGCCAGTTTGCCATTATGCCCGTTACCGGTACCGTGAAGTTTGACCAGAACAAACGCGCCAGCTGGTTTTCTCATAAATCAGAAGTAGCCAAACCATATTATTATAGTGTATACCTCGCCGATCCGGATGTTACCACTGAAATTACGCCTACAGAAAGAGCCGCCCAGCTGCGGTTTACCTACCCGGCCACCGACAGCGCTTTTATAGTGGTAGATGCGTTCGATAAAGGCTCCTATATTAAAATATTACCGGACGAAAAGAAGATCATCGGGTATACCACCAAAAACAGCGGCGGCGTACCTTCCAACTTCAAAAACTATTTTGTTATCAAATTTGATAAACCATTTACCGTCGCCGATATCTGGCATGATTCGGTACTGGTAAAAGGTCAGCTGGAACTGCAGGCAGATCATACCGGCGCCGTGGTTGGTTTTAAAACAAAGAAAGGCGAAAAGGTGGGCATCAAAACCGCATCATCTTTTATCAGCTTTGAACAGGCAGAATTAAACCTGCAACGCGAAATTGGCCAGGACAACTTTGACGCTACCTGTAAGAAAGCGAAAGATAGCTGGAATAAAGAACTCGGCAGACTCGCCATAGAAGGCGGTACCAGCGACCAGGTAAGTACTTTCTACTCTTCCCTGTACCGCACCATGCTCTTCCCGCGCAAGTTCTATGAAATCAATGCAAAGAATGAAATAGTACACTACAGCCCGTTCAATGGCCAGGTGTTACCAGGCTATATGTTCACCGACAACGGATTCTGGGATACCTTCCGCGCAGTACATCCTTTCTTCACCCTGATGTATCCTACCCTCAGCTCACATATCATGGAAGGATTATCCAACGCTTACAATGAAAGCGGCTGGCTACCTGAGTGGGCAAGCCCCGGTCACCGCGACTGTATGGTGGGGTCCAACTCCGCATCACTGATCGCCGACGCCTATTTAAAAGGTATCCGCGGATATGATATCAATAACCTTTACAAAGCTATTCTGAAGAATACGGAAAACGAAGGTCCGCTCAGCTCTGTAGGCCGCCTGGGTGTTAAGTATTACAACACCCTCGGCTATGTGCCTTACGATGTGGAAGTAAACGAGAACGCCGCACGTACCCTGGAATATGCATACGACGACTTCACCATTTACCAGCTGGCAAAAGCGCTGAACCGTCCGAAGAGCGAAATCGATCTTTTTGAAAAACGTTCCCAGAACTACCGAAATCTCTTTGATCCGGAAACAAAACTGATGCGTGGAAAAAATAAAGATGGTAAATTCCAGACACCGTTCAACCCATTCAAATGGGGCGACGCCTTTACAGAAGGAAACAGCTGGCACTATACCTGGTCTGTATTCCACGATGTACAAGGGTTAGCCAAACTGATGGGCGGCCGCGAAATGTTTGCCAAAATGCTGGACTCCGTTTTCAATATGCCACCGGTATTTGATGAAAGCTACTATGGCACCGTTATCCACGAAATACGCGAAATGCAGATCATGAACATGGGACAGTATGCACACGGCAACCAACCCATTCAGCACATGATATATCTGTATAATTATGCAGGCCAGCCCTGGAAAACACAATACTGGATCCGCCAGGTAATGAGTCGTTTGTACAAAGCCACCCCGGATGGATACTGTGGCGATGAAGACAACGGCCAAACCAGCGCCTGGTACGTGTTCTCTGCAATGGGCTTCTATCCTGTCTGTCCGGGTACCCAACAATATGTACTGGGTACGCCGCTCTTCTCCAAACTTACCATGACTTTCGAAGATGGTAAGAAAATGGTGATCAACGCCCCAGGCAACAGCGACACGAACCTGTATGTGCAAAAGGCATCCCTAAACGGACAGCCTTATACCAGGAACTGGATCAGCCACCAGGACCTGCAGAAAGGCGGTACCCTGGAATTCAAAATGGGCGCTACTCCTGAGAAATCAAGAGGAACCGAGCCTGCGGCTTATCCATATTCCTTTTCAGCAACAGCGAATAAATAACACATACTACCCATAAACGATTTTCATTGTTCACTGAAATATTTCATCCCGACTCTTCGGGATGTATCAAATTTCTTACGCGGAGGTTGTCTTATTCAGGATTAAACTGATTTTGCTGATTTCACAGATGTTTTTCTTTTTGATTTTTAAGATTTCAAGAAATTCTTTCAACATTTAAAAAAATATCTGTGAAATCAGCAAAATCAGTTTAATCCTGAATAAGACAACCTCCGCTAAAATCAACTGCCATGAGAAAAGCACTTTTACCCGTATTCTTTTTTTTATCCGTGTGCGCATTTGCACAGGAAAACGTAATACAATATGTGAAGCCGATTACCGGCACACAACGGATGGGGCACACCTATCCTGGCGCTACCGTGCCTTTTGGTATGGTGCAGCTCAGTCCTGAAACCGATACCATTCCTTATGAAATGAACGGGAAGTATAACCCTGATGTATATAAGTATTGTGCAGGTTATCAGTATGAAGATAAAACGATCGTTGGCTTCAGTCATACCCACTTCAGCGGTACCGGCCACTCCGATCTGGGCGATTTTTTAATCATGCCTACCGTAGGTGCGCTGCAATTAAATCCCGGTACGGCCGATCATCCTGAAAGTGGCTACAGATCCACATTTTCCCATAGTACAGAAGTAGCGGAACCCGCTTATTATAAAGTGAAACTGGAAGATGATAACATCCTCGCAGAACTCACCGCCAGCAACCGTGTGGGATTTCACCAGTATACTTTTCCCGGTACAGACCAGGCGCACATCATTCTTGATATGATGTCCGGTATTTACAACTACGACAACAAAAACGTGTGGACCTTTATCCGGGTAGAAAATGATACCCTGATCACCGGGTTTCGCCAAACTAACGGTTGGGCACGTACGAGAATAGAATATTTTGCAATGACCTTTTCCAAACCATTTGTACAATACGGGCATCAGAACTATGCCAGAGACGTATACAAAGGCTTCTGGAGAAAGTTTGATCAGTCGAAGAACTTCCCCGAAATGGCAGGCAAACAGATCCGCGCTTATTTCGACTTTAAAACAGCACCCGGCGAAAAGATCAAAATTAAATTTGCCTTATCACCAGTGAGCACCGAAGGCGCCCTGAAAAACCTGCGTGCAGAAATTCCGGGTTGGGACTTTGACCAGGTAAAACGCGACGGACAGGCACTGTGGACTAAAGAGCTGAACAAAATTCACATTGAATCAAAAAGCCGCGAAGAGAAGGAAAATTTCTACACCGCCATGTACCACGCCTTCATCAATCCAACTACCTACATGGATGTGGACGGCGCCTACCGCGGACTGGATATGAACATTCATACCGCCAGGGGATATACGAACTATACCACTTTCTCCCTCTGGGATACTTACCGCGCATTGCACCCGCTGTTTAATGTGATTCAGCCGAAACGCAATGCTGATATGATCCAGTCGATGCTGAACCACTACGAACAAAGCGCACAACATATGCTGCCGATCTGGTCGCATTATGCCAATGAAAACTGGTGCATGATCGGGTATCACAGCGTATCCGTTATTGCCGATGCTATCATGAAAGGCAATACGCCCTTTGATGTGAACAAAGCACTGGATGCGTGTGTAACCACTGCCCGGCATCGTACTTACGATGGATTGGAATACTACATCGACAGGGGATATATACCGGAAGATAAAAATGGCTCCTCGGTTTCGAAAACGCTTGAGTATGCATACGACGACTGGTGTATTGCACAGGTAGCGAAAAAGTTAGGCAGAACAGATCTCTATGAAGAGTTTATTAAACGTTCGCTGAACTATAAGAATGTATACGATTCCAATACCGGTTTCATGCGTCCAAAACTGAATGACGGTAGCTTCAAAGCTAATTTTGATGCGCTGCAAACGCATGACCAGGGCTTTATTGAAGGGAACGCCTGGAACTATAGTTTATATGTGCCTCACTATCCCGATGAAATGATTGCCATGATGGGCGGTAAGAAACAATTTACCACTCACCTCGATTCCCTGTTTACAATGGAATTGCCCGATAAATTTTTTGCTGAAACAGAAGATATCACCCGCGATGGTATTATCGGTAACTACGTTCATGGTAACGAGCCTTCGCATCATGTAGCCTACCTGTATAACTGGACCGGCTATCCGTGGAAAACACAGGAACGTGTACGCATGATCCTGAAAAAGATGTACCATCCAGGTCCTGATGGTCTTGGCGGTAACGACGACTGCGGGCAAATGAGTGCCTGGTACATTTTCACCACGCTGGGTTTTTACCCGGTTTGCCCTGGTTCCGACCAGTATTCGCTGGGCAGCCCGGCCATTGATAAGGCAACGCTGCAGCTGGAAAACGGTAAAACCTTTGTGGTGGATGTAAAAAATCAAAGCGATAAAAATGTGTATGTGCAAAAGGTACTGCTCAATGGTGCGCCATTGAACCGGTTGTATATCACACATGCAGATATCATGAATGGCGGCACCATCACTTTTTATATGAGTGCCAAACCAAAGAAATAACAAGAGTGCCCAATCAGACAAGTGGCTGTTTCCGATTACGGAAGCAGCCTTTTTTGTGCCGGACATGGGATTTGAAGAAACAGTTTACCATCAGGAATTATGCCGTACATAAGTGAATTTGTTTTATACAAAGAAAGGGGAACTCTTTTTACAGAGCTCCCCTTTCTTTGTATAAAAAATTAATTATTATGGATGCAGGGTAAATGACACGATACCCAACTGTACTTTTTGCGCCGCATCAATTGCTTTGTAGCGGAAATACAGGTTGTGTTTCTTGCCGTCTGCTACCGGGGTAAAGTTGAAGTTTATCTTGTTCGGAGCTTTTGGCTGTGCGCCCGGGCCAATGGTTACTTCACCTAGGCGGGGGCCGTTGGCATCATCCAGGAATGCTTCCACTATATAGCCGGATTGTGGTGTTTCCTGTACCATATAAGTGAGTTCTATGCCGCTTACGCCGGTCAGATCCAGGTTGTTGTAAGTAGCCCATCCTGCTGTGTTGGAAGGGATGAGGAACTTCGTACCATTTACAGCGAATACTGCCATGCCATCAGCTTTGTTGAAATCTGCTGCTGCCAGTTTAGGGCTGAGCAGTTCTGCAGAGGCAGTTCCGGTGATAGGCTTAATACCAGGACCGCCTTTATCGGTATAGCTGGCCAACAGGTACAACACACCGTTGTCTTTTGCTTCACCACCCAGTGTTGGGTTGATGCTGCCGCTTACAGGCAGGGACGGTACTTTAGGTGCATTGCCACCGATAGAATAAATATATTCCACCAGTTGTTTTGCTTCGCCTGTAGAGATGCCCGGATGCGCCGACATAGCGGTTTCGCCCCATACGCCACCACCACCGCCGATGATCTTTTTAGCGAGCATTTCAGGCGCAGCAGGATCGTCCTTGTACTTCTCTGTTATTTGTTTGAAGGAAGGCCCGATAGATTTTTCATCCGGCTTGTGGCAGGTTTTACAATCGGATACTTCCATGATATTTTTACCTGCAATAGCGCCGGTAATGATCTGGTGGCCCTGTGGTTGCGCTGCCTTGTCACGTCCTTCCACATAATCCGCCTTTACAAAAATGTTATTGGCATCCAGTTTACCATCTGCAGAGCTGCCATCTTCCTTATCGGAGATATTAACTGTATACTGCACGGGTTTGCCGGGGAAATAGAACATCTGGTTGCCGGTGATATTGATTTTTACATCAGGCGTTTCATTACCTGCGTACAAATCAATGGATTTACTCTTTGTTTTGGCGCCTTTGTCATCTGCCACCTCCACAAATACAGGGTATTCGCCGGCTGTGCTGTAGGTATATTCTACCGTAGGTTCCGTAGTTTCTTTCTTCGTGCCATTGCCAAAATTCCAGAGGTAAGTGAGTTTATCGCCATCGGGATCTTTAGATCCTTCTGCGGTTAATTTCACTTTAAATGGTAGGCCGCCGGTAGTGCGCGCAGCATGGATATTGGCTACAGGCGCGCGGTTGCCGCCATTGAAATCAATGCGGGAAAGACCTGCATCTGCATTTTTGCTAAACCATCCGTTACCATATTCGAGGATATACAAGCGCCCGTCCGGACCCATTTCCATATCGATAGGAGCGTTCAGTTTGGTGCCGGGTATAAACTTTTCCATTTTGGAGAAGTTGCCGTTCTTGTCCATTGTTACGGCCATTACCCATCCGCGGATCCAGTCGTAGATAAACAGTTTATCGTTATAGTAATCCGGGAAACGGGTTTCTTTCGGATAAAATTCGCTGTGGTAAATTGGACCTGCTTCTGCGTTACGGCCACCGCTGCCTACAATCGGGAACTCATCTGATTTTGCATACGGATACCAGATGAAGGCGGGAGTAGCCGGTGGCAATTCTTTCAAGCCGGTATTGTTGCGGGAATCATTGATCGGTTTCAGCGGATCGAAATAAGGACCGCTTTCACCTGTTTCATAATTGTATTGACGGTAGGGTTTATTGTTGGCAATAAACATCGGGTAGCCGAAGAACCCGGGCTTTTTCGCCTGGTTTATTTCATCGTATCCTCTCGGTCCCCGCAGGGAGTCGTCGTTGTTGGCATCCGGCCCTACTTCTCCCCAGTATACATATCCTGTTTTCTGGTCTACCGACATCCGGTAAGGGTTACGTGTACCCATTGCATAGATTTCCGGACGTGTACCTTTGGTACCTTTCGGGAACAGGTTACCATCCGGAATGGTGTAGGAGCCATCGGCTTCTACTTTGATGCGGATGATCTTTCCGCGCAGATCGTTGGTGTTGGCGGATCCGCGGCGGTCATCATACTGCAGGTGACCGGGACGGTCATCAATAGGGCCATAACCTTTGCTCACATATTTTTGTCCTGGTTCATCAAAAGGAGTGGTGTTGTCGCCGGTGGATAAGTACAATAATCCGCCTGGCCCGAATGCAATGGAACCGCCGGTATGGCAACAGATATCGCGTTGGGAGTAGAATTGCAGGATTACTTTTTCGGAAGACATATCCAGTTTGTTGTTTTCAAATTTGAAACGTGACAAACGGTTTACGGAGGTATCTACCGGGGAGTACATCGCGTAGATGTAGTGATTGTTTTTAAAGTCGGGATCTGCGGCGAGGCCGAGGAACCCTTCTTCTGCATTTACCTTTGGAACATCGGTATGGTGATATACTTTGAGGAAACCTACCTGTGAGAGTTTCTTTTCTGCTGCATTGTAAAGCATCAGCTCTCCGCGGCGTTGCGCCACCAGGATGTCCAGGTTCGGGAGTATAGCCATTTCCGTTGGTTCAAAGAACTCACCGGATACGAGCACATTTTTAGTGAATCGGTCTTCTTCCGGCACCCGCAGGGTTTTAGCTGCGCTGTAGTCGAGTACCTGGTTTTTACCGATGGCATATTTGATACCGCCGGCAAGGTGTTTCAGGAAAAGACTGTCGGTATAAGATTCTTCTGTATGACCAAGACCGGTATAGAAAGCGCGGCCGCCATCGTAATCGTGATACCAGCTGATGGGATGATTGCCTTTCATAGTACCGCCCTGGTACGACTTCTCGTCCAGTTTCAGCAGTACAGTAGTGGTGGTATCCACATCTTTATAATTATACCACTCATCGGTATGTTCCCATTTTTCGGGAAGTCCTTCTGTAGCGGGGAAAGATTTTTCTACTACATCAATTATAGCTTTGTGAACGCCCGGAGGATGGCTCTGGAACCATGCACCGGCGAGGTGGTTATACCAGCCCCATTCGTATTCGGTGTCGGCTGCGGCGTGTACGCCTACGTAACCGCCACCTGCCTGGATATATCTTTCGAAATCGGCTTCCTGGTAGTTATTGAGCACATCACCGGTAGTGCTGAGGAAGATAACAGCGGCATATTGCGCCAGGGTATCTTCATTAAATTTAGCGGCGTTTTCTGTAGTGTCTACATCAAATCCGTTTTCCAGTCCCAGTTTCTGAATGGCTTTAATACCAACAGGGATGGAGCTGTGACGGAAGCCGCTGGTTTTGGTAAATACCAGCACCCTGGGTTTACCGGGGCGTGATTTTTTACAGGCTGCGAGACCAACAACAACGAGTGCCAGCAGCAGAAAAATTCTGAGAGTATGTTTCATTATTACGGATTATTTTTTGGGTTTCCAGTTGCCGATGGCGTATTCAATGCCACCCAGCAAATGTTTCAGATATACGGGGTCCTGGTAAGCTTCTTTCACGTGTCCCATTTCGGTATAAAAGGAGCGGCCTCCTTCAAAGCTGTGATACCAGCACATTGGATGGTTATCACCATTTTTGCCACCGGTATAGCTGGATTCATCAATTTTGATGAGTACATGTACATCGGGATTGAGGTCTTTGAAATTGTACCATTCGTCTTTGCGGATCCATTCGTCCGGTAAATCTTTGGTAGCGGGATGATTGTGGTCCACTACTTTGAGGGTTGCTGTTTGCTGATTCGGATGGCTCAGGAACCAGGCGCCGGCCAATTTGTTATACCACGGCCAGCCATACTCCGTATCTGTAGCTGCATGGATACCCATCCATGCTCCGCCTTTGTGGATATAGTTCTGAAAAGCCACCTGTTGGGCGCTGTCGAGCACATCGCCGGTAGTGCAGCTGAAAATCACGGCTGCATATTTTTTCAGGTTGGAAGGTGTAAAGGCGCTGGCATCTTCTGTAGTGTCTACTTCAAAGCCATTTTCCTTTCCGAGTTGCATGATCGCTATTTTGGAAGCGGGAATGCAATCGTGGCGGAAGCCTTTTGTTTTTGAGAACACAAGTACCCTTTTGGCCTTGTGTTTATGCTTTGCCTGCACAGTAATAGTGCCGGCGAGGAGCAAGAGTGTAATAAACGCGGTTAATGCTTTCATCTTATTTTACGTGGGAATGGAAATTAAAAATTCGGAAAAGTAAAAAGCAAAAAGCTACTGAAGTATTGAGATAAGCGAGTGCCCATCTCCGCTTCAGTAGCTTTTTGCTTAATGCTTTTACGCTATCCGGAAATTAAAGAACTCTTATTTTGATACTACGGTACCATACATCATCTCCGTGATCCTGCAGGGCGATATGACCTTTTGCATGTTTGCCGAACTCTTTCCAGTCGTGGAATTTGCTTTTTGCTACCAGTGCATCCCATTCAGGCGTGCCCATAGTAGTTTCTGCAGTTTTTACGCCATTGAGCCAGAGGGTCAGGTGACCATCTTTCTTCGTTAATTTGGCGGAATTCCACTCACCAACTGGCTTAGCTGGTCTGGTAGAAGCTTTGATGAGATCGTATAATTCACCCGCATTGTGTTTTGGGTTTTTACCATCGGGGTGGCCCGCATCATCAATCACCTGCATTTCTGGACCGGAGAGGTAGGTTTGGCTTAAAGACGGATCTTCATGAACGCTGAAGATAAGACCGCTGTTGCCGCCCGGAGAAATTTTCCATTCGTAACTAAGCTCATAGTTTTCGTATTCTGCATCAGTAACGAGATCTCCGCCGGGTGCGCCATTCTTTTTAGCTTCCTGGTTCAGGCCGATCGCTCCATCTGTTACGCCCCATGCAGGGCTGGCAGTGGATTTCAGGTAAGTATGCCAGCCTTTGGTAGAAGTACCATCGAACAGGAGTACCCATCCTTGTTTCTTTTCCTTCGCTGACAGGGTATTTAATTTCTGGGCTTTTACTGCGGTGGTACCTAGAACGGCAGCTACCATCAGTGCACCCATGATTAGTTTTTTCATTCCGGATGATTGAGTTTATGATAAATCAATTATTTGCCAATAGATAAGATATAGGTTACCATTTCTTTGGCATCTTCTTTTGAAATCTGTGGATGGGGTAACATGGCTACTTCGCCCCAGTTACCAGAACCGCCTTTGATTATTTTATCGGCCAGTTTATCCACATTCTCCGGTGTGTTAGGATATTTGCCAGCAATGTCTTTCAGGGCAGGTCCTACCACTTTCATTTCTTCTTTATGACATGTTTTACAATCGCTTTCAGCCATCAGCGTTTCGCCTTTGCTTGTTGGTTTATTGGCACTGGGCGAAACCATTGAATTATCTGCTGCTGGGCTTTCATGAGTGCTAACGCTGTCGGCGTTTTCTGCTTTTTTCTCACCACCTCCGCAAGCTGCAAAGAATAATACACTTAATACGAGCGGCGCCAGATATCTCTTTCTCATTTGTTGATTTTTTTTATTTGGTTATTGTTTACTAACGATCGGTGGATTGGTTGGCTATTATAAGCCTAATATTCTTTTATTGAAAGCATCATCGGTACCGCCTCCTGCAAAGTCATCAAATGCTTTTTCAGTGACACGGATAATATGATCCTTGATGAAGGGGGCGCCTTCTTTGGCGCCATCTTCCGGATGTTTGATACAACATTCCCATTCCATAACGGCCCAGCCGGCAAAATCGTATTGCGCCATTTTGCTGAAGATAGATTTAAAGTCGACCTGGCCATCGCCCAGAGAGCGGAAACGGCCCGGGCGGTCGATCCATGCCTGGTATCCGCCGTAAACGCCGGAGCGGCCGGTGGCATTGAATTCGGCATCTTTTACGTGAAAGGCTTTAATCCTTTCGTGGTAAATGTCGATATATTCGAGATAATCGAGGCATTGCAGCAACAGGTGGCTCGGATCGTACAGGAGGTTGGCGCGGGTATGGTTACCGGTGGCTTCCAGGAAGCGTTCAAAGGTAATACCATCGTGCAGATCTTCTCCCGGATGAATTTCATAGCAAACGTCTACGCCGTTGGCATCAAATTCATTGAGGATCGGGAGCCAGCGTTTTGCCAGTTCAGCAAAACCTGTTTCCACCAGTCCGGCCGGACGCTGTGGCCACGGATACATAGCCGGGGCCCATAACAGGGCGCCGCTGAAAGTAGCGTGGGCAGTGAGGCCCAGGTTACGGCTGGCTTTCGCAGCATATTTCAGCTGGTTTACCGCCCACTCTGTGCGTGCCTGGATATTATTGTGATATTGTGCAGGTGCGAAGCCGTCGAACATCTCTGTAAAAGCCGGATTAACTGCTACCAACTGTCCCTGCAGGTGTGTGCTGAGTTCAGTGATTTCCAGTCCGGCTGCATTTACGATGCCTTTGATTTCATCTGCGTAGGTTTTGCTTTCGGCAGCCTTTTGCAGGTCTATCAGGCGTGTTTCCCAGGTGGGGATCTGTACTCCTTTAAAGCCAATGGAGGCCGCCCATTCGCAGATGGATTTCAGATTATTGAAAGGCGCTTCATCTCCCATGAACTGCGCCAGAAAAATACCAGGTCCTTTTATCGTTTTCATATGCTCAAACTGGTGATGAATACTATATCTCGAAGTTAGTCCATTTAGTATCGCTTTGTGAAGAGCGTACTACGTTATCGATGAACGCCATACCACGTACGCCTTCTTCTGTACCCGGGAAATCCAGTGATTCCGGAGATGGCTGAACGCCATCGATTTTAGCAGATAAAGTTTGTGCGAAGTTGCGGTACAGGTTACCGAATGCTTCCAGGTATCCTTCCGGATGGCCGCCCGGGGTGCGGGTATTGTGGGTCATATAAGACGATTGGAAGTTGTATCCGCCACCTGCGCGGTAAATTTCGGTGGGTTTATCCAGCCATTTTACCAGGAGGGTATTGGGTTCGTGCTGTGCCCATTCGAGGCCGCCTTTTTCGCCGTATACACGGATCTTCAGGGCGTTTTCTTCGCCGGCTGCCACCTGCGATGCCATTAATACGCCGGCAGCGCCATTGTCGAAGCGGAGCAGTACTGCGCCGTCGTCGTCCAGTGCGCGGCCTGGCACCATGATGTTGAGATCAGCGCATAATTTTTCAATTTTGGCGCCGCTGATATATTCTGCCAGGTTAGCTGCGTGGGTACCGATGTCGCCCATACAGCCGCTTTTGCCTGATTTTTTAGGATCTGTTCTCCAGGCTGCCTGTGCATTGCCTTCTCTTTCACTCAGTTTGCTGAGCCATCCCTGCGGGTATTCTACCCAAACTTTACGGATTTTACCCAGTGCGCCGTCTTTCACCATCTGCCTGGCTTGTTTTACCATAGGGTAGCCGGTGTAGGTATGTGTGAGCAAAAGTGTTAAACCGGTGGCTTCTACTTTTGCTTTTAATTGTTTGGCTTCGTCGAGGGAAAACGTGATCGGTTTTTCGATCACTACGTTGAAACCCAGGTCCAGCGCCATCATGGCAGGCTCAAAATGGGCGAAGTTTGGCGTAACGATGGTTACGAAGTCCAGCCGTTTATCTGCCGGCATTTTTGCTTCATTTTCCAGCATGGTTTTAAAATCGAGGTAAGTACGTTCGGGGTCGAGGAACAGTATTTTACCTGATTCTACCGCGATGTCGTTATTGATACTGAGGGCGCCGGCAGTCAGCTCAATCAGTCCGTCCATATTGGCGGCAATACGGTGAATTGCACCAATGAAGGCATCCTTACCGCCTCCTATCATTCCCATTCTAAGTTTCCGTGTCATATTTACAATTATCGTTTTATAATTTATACTATACTACTTGAACGTGTGGGTTTTCTACTTTTTTGCGGCTGCGCATGTAAAAGAAAAGCCCTGCGAAAGCCACGATCAGGATAACGGGTATTACCAGGGTGGCGTTAATGATTTCCGGACCGGCTACAGCGGTGGCCTGGCTGAAAGCGGTAGCTTCAGCAGAGCCGGGTGCAGCGGAGCGGTACGCATCCAGGGATGCACCGGCAGGCAGTTGTTTTACGATGATACTGTCGTAGAAACCACCCATAAAATACATGTATACAGATACGGCGAACATACCGGCGCCACCCATCAGGTTCATACCCAGTGCACCTGATTCGGGGATGTTTTCTGATACAAAGCCCAGCATGGTTGGCCAGAAATAAGTAACGCCCATACCAAAGATGAAGGCCGCCACAAATACCATGTTGCCTGATACATGGGAAAGTAAATATAAGCCCAAAGCGGATAAAATCGCAGAAATAAGTAAAACGCCGGTAGGAGAAATTTTATGTACCACGGGGCCGGCAATACCTCTTCCCAGTACCTGTACGCCAGCTGTCAATGCCAGTATGAGGATGGAGTTTTCAGTTACATTTTTCAGCAATACTTCAATCCACTGTCCGGTGAAAAGCTCTGTGATGGCGGTGCCAAACATCAGGATAAACATCACAATAAACAGGGGGCTTAATACAGATTTGTACATCTGTGCAGAAGAAACGCCGGCAGCCACCCTTTCTGTAACGGGGAAGTCGAGTTTCATAAAAAGATAACCATAGATCAGGGTAGGGATCACCATAGTGGCTACCTGCAACTGCCAGCTGAGGCCAATTTTGGTAAGTAAAAACACCAGCAGGGTACCTACTACGATACCGCCGGGGAACCACAGGTGAAAGTGATTCAGCTTGGTAGTTTTGTTGGCCGGGAAAATAGTGGCCACGAGTGGATTACACGCCGCTTCCACGGTACCGTTAGCCATACCGATAAACAGGGTGGAAATGAACAGCGACCAGAAGCCGTTCGCAAATACCGTCAGCACAATACCCAGCAGGTGCAGGATAAAAGCTGCCAGCAGCAACCGTTTCATGCCTATGGCATCTACAATGAATCCTCCTATAATCACTGCCAGCGGGAATCCCCAGAAAGCAGTTCCCGCAATGATGCTCAGTTGTTTGGTATCCAGATGGAACTCAACGCCTAAGCGGCTTAATATTCCGGCACGGATGCCAAAAGATAATGATGTTACCAGTAGCGCCATACAGCTTGCTACGAACAATTTTTGCGGCTGAATTGCATTTGCCATAAACGTGGATATTTGTGTAAATAAGTTAAAACGGCTATTAAACCTTTAAATTTATAAAAAGTATTTTCATATTTCCATCTTTTTATATGGACGACGGGCATTTTTTTTGAAAATTTTCTTTTCAGGCGCCAGTGAGCAATCCCGGCGGGAAGCCGGGCTTTGATCTGGTCATATTTTATGATAAGCGGTTTGCCCGGGTAAGAAGTGCCGGAACGCTTTCGGGGTGGAGGTTCCAGCCCTTTAATGTGTTACTTATAAAAGTAAGGGCTGCCTGTTTGCAAAATACCCCCGCTATTTCAGTACCGTCAATGCCTCCCTGTTCTCCCGGAATACCCTTCTCTTCTACGTTTTAATATTTTATCTTATGCTGATGTTTTATTCATCAACCGTAATTTTATACTTTATTCAGGTACGACAATAACACCAACAGCAATAACTACGTACAGGCGTTGGCGAAAGACAGACGGGTGAACGACTCCTGTTGTTTTTTCTTACAATACCATCTCAGCTTTTTTATGCAGGATCATTCACGCGCCATGACTGGTACTGGTATTTTGGCAGATGGAAACCGGAACCCTTACAGCAGCGGTACTGCCAATTTGGGCGATGCCTCATAAACAAATAACCCACCGGGTGGCGGGTTGCCTGCTTTCAGGCGGCAGTGCCTTGCCGGGTGGCGCCCACTTTCCAGGTTGTCATTATCCACTGCTGTTTGCTGTAAAATTTCCGGGAATTGACTTAGCATGATATTTACAGCTATCTGAAAAAGACCAGGACAGGGTAGTAAAAACGGATCCGGGTTTTCTGGCCGGAGTGGCTACACCATTAACTTTCAACGCAAATATCAAGGATATGTTAATTGATTGCGGTAAAATGGAAAATCCCTTCAAAATCCCCCTTGAATCACCGAATTTATTCCTACTTTTACAGGCCTTGCCGGGGAGGGCTGCAAAACTGACACCTTGACAGTTCGTCTTTAACAAGCACAATATTTGAGTAATCTGGATGCCGTCTATTCAACTGACGAAGCCCGCAGCCTTTGTGCCACAGGCTGGTGAAGCGGGAATCTATCAACTGATACACGCTGCCTGGATGGGATCAGGTTACAATAAATAGAAATCGTAATTCGTAATTAAACATTTAACATGTTAGGTTTTTTATCAAAGCTATTTGGAGGGAATAAATCAGAAAGGGATATTAAATCCATCTCTCCGGTGGTGCAGCAGATTAATGAGGAGTACGAAAAACTGCAATCCCTGCCTATCGATGATCTGCGCCACAAAACGCAGGAATTCCGCGCACGCATCGCTGAGCATCTCGCCACTATTGATAAAGAAATAGCGGAAAAACAGGCCGGCGCAGATGAAGAAGAAGATGTAACCGCAAAAGACACGATATACCAGGAAATAGATATTCTTAAAAAAGACCGCGACAAGCAACTGGAAGTAGTGCTGAAAGAATTACTGCCAGCCGCTTTTGCAGTAGTAAAGGAAACAGCCCGCCGTTTTACCAATAATACCACGCTGACTGCTACTGCTACCAACCTGGATCGTCAGCTCGCTGTGAGAAAAGATTACGTGACCATTGAAGGCGATAAGGCCATCTGGAAGAACAGCTGGAGCGCCGCCGGCAGCATGGTTACCTGGAACATGGTACACTATGATGTACAGCTGATCGGTGGTACAGTACTGCACCAGGGTAAAATTGCCGAAATGGCTACGGGTGAAGGTAAAACCCTGGTATCTACCCTTCCCGCTTATCTCAATGCACTGGCAGGACAAGGCGTACACATCGTAACGGTGAATGATTACCTGGCTCGTCGTGACTCTGAATGGAACGGACCTCTTTTTGAATTCCTCGATATTACAGTAGACTGTATCGATAAACATCAACCCAATACACCAGACCGCCGTAACGCTTACCTGGCGGACATTACTTACGGTACCAACAATGAATTCGGTTTTGACTACCTCCGTGATAACATGGTACACAACCCGGATGAAATGGTACAGCGTAAACACCATTACGCAATGGTGGATGAGGTGGATAGTGTACTGGTGGATGATGCCCGTACCCCGTTGATCATTTCCGGCCCTATCCCCCGCGGTGAAGAGCAGGAATTTCACGCATTAAAGCCACGTATCGAATACCTGGTGGAAATGCAGAAGAAAGCAACCAACCAATACCTGCAGGAAGCAAAGAAACTGATTGCAGAAGGTAAAGATGATCCAAAAACCGGTGGACTGGCCCTGATGCGCGCCTGGAGAGGCTTGCCAAAGAGCAGTGCACTGATCAAATATCTCAGCGAACCTGGTAACAGGGTGTTATTACAGAAAGCTGAAAACTACTACCTGGCAGATCAGCAACGCGAAATGCCAAAAGTAGATGAAGGTCTGTTCTTCGCTATTGAAGAAAAACAAAACAGTGTGGATCTCACCGATAAAGGTATTCACCTGATCACCCAGGGCGGAGAAGATGCGAACTTCTTTATCCTCCCGGATGTGGGAACTGAACTGGCCGAAATTGAAAAGCTGTCGTTGGCGCCCGAAGAAAAACTGCAGCGTAAAGACGTATTACTGCAGGACTTTGCCGCTAAGTCAGACCGTATCCACTCCGTGCAGCAGTTGCTGAAAGCGTACACCTTATTCGATAAAGATGTAGAGTACGTGGTAATGGATGGTAAAGTGAAGATTGTGGATGAGCAAACCGGTCGTATCCTTGATGGCCGCCGTTACTCAGATGGATTGCACCAGGCAATTGAAGCAAAGGAAAATGTAAAAGTGGAAGCTGCTACCCAAACATTTGCTACCATCACCCTGCAGAACTTCTTCCGTATGTATCATAAGCTGGCCGGTATGACCGGTACAGCCTCTACAGAAGCCGGTGAGCTTTGGGAAATTTACAAACTGGACGTAGTAACCATTCCTACCAACGTTCCTATTTCCCGTGTAGATGCGGAAGATCTTGTATACAAAACAAAGAGAGACAAATACAAAGCAGTTATCGAAGAAATCAAGCAGTTGCAGGCAAAAGGACGCCCCGTGCTGGTAGGTACTACCTCCGTGGAAGTGTCTGAATTGCTTAGCAAAATGCTCACCTTCGAAAAAGTGCCGCATAATGTATTGAATGCGAAACAGCACGCCCGTGAAGCACAAATCGTTGCGGAAGCAGGTTTGCCCGGAGCTGTGACCATCGCTACCAACATGGCGGGTCGTGGTACGGATATCAAACTCGGACCTGGTGTGAAAGAAGCCGGCGGGTTGGCTATCATCGGTACGGAAAGACATGAAAGCCGTCGTGTTGACCGCCAGCTGCGTGGTCGTGCCGGTCGTCAGGGCGATCCGGGAACTTCACAGTTCTTCGTTTCCCTGGAAGATGACCTGATGCGCATGTTCGGTTCAGAACGTATTGCCGGCCTTATGGACCGTATGGGTTATAAGGAAGGAGAAGTGATCCAGCACAGCATGATTACCCGTTCCATTGAAAGAGCGCAAAAGAAAGTGGAAGAAAATAACTTCGGTATCCGTAAGCGTTTGCTGGAGTATGATGATGTGATGAATAAACAGCGTACCGTGATCTACGCAAAACGTAATCACGCCCTGTTTGGCGAACGCCTGGCAATAGACATCGACAACGCTTTCTATGATGTAGCGGAAAATATGGTGTCTACCCATAAAGCCAGCGGAGATTATGAGGCTTTCAAGATGGATGCTATCATGAACTTCTCCATCGATACAAAAATTACCAGTGAAGAACTGGCCAAGACAGATATTCCTAACCTGGCCAACAAGCTATATTTCGAAGGAAAAGATAACTATACACGTAAGGTAAATGATCTTATCAGCAACACTTTACCGGTAATAGAACGTATCTACCAGGAACAGGGTCACCAGATCGAAAATATCTCTATACCATTTACCGATGGTAAAAAAGGTATCAATGTACTGGCTAACCTGCAAAAGGTGGTGGAAACAAAGGGTCATGAAACCATGAATGCCCTGGAACGCAGCATCACCCTGGCTTTGATCGATGAGTCGTGGAAAGAGCACCTGCGTGCAATGGATGATCTGAAACAATCTGTACAGAGTGCTGTATACGAACAGAAAGATCCGTTGCTGATCTACAAATTTGAGGCATTCAACCTGTTCAAGGCAATGGACGGTGAAACCAGCCGCGATATTGTTTCTTTCCTGACCAAATGCGGTATCCCCGTAGGCAACCAGGAGCAGGAAGCTGCTCCGGAAATCCGCGAAGGTCGTGAAGAAAAAACCGATATGAGCCGCATGCGTGCTTCTCATGAGGAACTGGCGGAAAACGGCAGTCACCAGAGCGTTGGCCCGGAAATTCAAACAGCTGAAGAAGTAAAAGCGGAGCCAATCCGCCACCAGGGACCACAAATAGGTCGTAATGATCTTTGCCCCTGTGGAAGCGGTAAAAAATACAAACAATGCCACGGTAAGAACGCTTAAGCGAACCAACCTGGAAATGATATCAGAACGGATTACGGCAACGTAATCCGTTTTGCATTAATTTCGCCTTGTAATCAAGTAAATGAATGATGGAGATTAACCGCTATATAGATCATACCGTATTGAAGCCCACCACCACGCTGGAAGACGTTAAGCAGTTGTGCATGCAGTGTGTGGAATACGATTTTGCAGCGGCCTGTGTGCCCCCGTTATATGTGAAACTGGCCAAACAATTCCTGGGCGCCACCAATACAAAAATAGCCACCGTTATCGGCTTTCCTTTCGGCTATTCCGCTATTGAAGCCAAAGTAGCGGAAACGGTGCTGGCTATTGTAGACGGCGCCGATGAACTGGATGTGGTGATCAATATTTCCGCTATCAAAAACAAAGACTGGGAATATCTTGAAAAAGAGATTGCCAATATCATGTACCTGGTGCGGGAGAAGAAGAAGGTGATTAAGATTATCATTGAAAGTGGCATATTATTGGAGGAAGAAATTGTGCAGTGTTGCCAGCTGTATGCGAAGTATGGCGTGGATTTCATGAAAACATCCACGGGATATGCAGAAAGAGGCGCTACCGTGGAAGCAGTAAAGCTGATGCGTGCTAATTTGCCGGCCAACATACAAATAAAAGCTTCCGGAGGTATTCGTACCTTTGCTTTTGCGAAAGAGCTGATAGATGCCGGCGCTACCCGGATCGGGGCCAGTGCCAGCGTGAACATTGTAAAGGAAAGCAAGGAAGCTCAGTAACGATTATTCATAGTTAATTATACCGTATTCATGCAAAAGTTATTCATCCTGGTATGCTGTCTGTTGGGGAGTGCTGTGGCCGTGGCGCAGGACAATGCAATCGCCGGCAACGGAAATGTGAGAGTGGTGAAAGATAGTCGTTTGGACGTGCTGATTAAAAAACAGATCTACATTAATACCCTGGCCATCCGTAACCAGTCCGGTTTCCGGGTACAGGTAATTTCTACTAACAAACGCGGTGATGCCAATGAAGCCAAAGCAAAAGTGATGCAGCTTTTTGGCGACTACCGCACTTATCTCGATTACCAGGCCCCCTATTTTAAAGTGCGCGTAGGCGATTTTAAAACCCGTGAGGAAGCATCTGAATTACGGGACAAATTATCCGACCTGTTTGCAGGTGGTGTATTTGTAGTACCCGCCATTATTAACGTGTCACTGGATAAAGAACTATCGAATGAAGAACCGTATTAAAGAGCTGGCAAAGGCATATGCTCCCGAGTTTACTGCCATCAGGAGGCATCTGCATTCCCACCCGGAACTATCCTTCCAGGAATTTGAAACCACTGCTTATATCCAACAGCAGTTAACCTCCTTCGGCGTTCCCTTCAAAGCAGGTATTGCCGGCACCGGCATCATTGCGCTGATAGAAGGAAAGAACCCGGCCTCCAAAACCATCGCGCTGCGTGCAGATATGGATGCACTGCCAATCACTGAAGCCAACGACGTGCCCTATAAATCTACGAACGTGGGCGTAATGCATGCCTGCGGACATGATGTACATACTTCGGTGGTACTGGGCGCTACTAAAATATTAAATGAATTAAAAGATCAGTTTGAAGGCACTATCAAAGTGCTGTTCCAGCCAGGTGAAGAGAAACATCCCGGCGGGGCCAGCATCATGATTGAAGAAGGCGCCCTTGAAAATCCGCGCCCGGACGCCATCCTGGGGTTGCATGTGCATCCCTCTATGGAAGCCGGCAAGCTGGGGTTTCATGCCGGTAAGTATATGGCCAGTGCCGATGAAATTTATATCACCATCAAAGGAAAAGGCGGTCATGCCGCGCAGCCACATCTTACAGTAGATACTATCCTGGTAGCATCTCAACTGGTGGTAAGCTTACAGCAGATCATCTCCCGGAATAACAATCCTTTTTCTCCCTCCGTATTATCTATCTGTGCTTTCAATGGCGGATTCACTACCAACGTAATCCCCAGCGAAGTGAAGCTGATGGGTACTTTCAGGGCAATGGATGAAATCTGGCGGTTTAAAGCGCATGAGCTGATTCGCAAACAGGCAATAGGTATTGCCGAAGCGATGGGCGCCGGCATTGACATTGAAATATTAGTGGGGTATCCTACTTTATATAATAATGAAGAAGTGACCGCCAAAGCCCGCGGCTTTGCTACAGATTACCTGGGTGCGGAAGCAGTGGGTGATACAGAAATCAGGATGGGCGCAGAAGATTTTGCTTTTTATTCCCAGGTAGTACCTGCCTGTTTCTTCCGGCTGGGTACCGGCAATGTGGCCCGTGGAATTACTTCCGGTGTACATACCCCTACTTTTGATGTTGATGAACATGCGATAGAGATAGGCATTGGAACGATGGCCTACCTGGCTACGCAGTTTTAAAATGATATAACAGCAACGTCCCGATGAAAATCGGGACGTTCATTTTTAACACAAAAACTTGTTATGTAATTTAAAACCGGTTAGAAAACAGGTTTATGCATTGATAGAATTTATTGCTAAATCTTTAGTTAATTCGTTTTAAACTTTGTAATGACTTGCCGGTTATATTCAGGTTGTCTAAACTATCTACCCTGAATTCTCCCGACTGATACGGCGCATAAAAGTAGAGTGAACCACGTTTATCCATCGTTACCTTCACAGAGTCCAGTATATTATCTTCATTTACTTCAAGCGTATTGTTTTTTCCACCCGTATAGGCAAAAGAATTAATTTTTGTACTGATTATAAAGGTCCGTACATCGTTGCCTGCGTTGATTTCCAGGCTGGGGGATTTAATATCCGAGAGGGTGATGCCGTAATCACTTTTATTGTCGATATAGCTGATAGCCGGAGCGTATAGCGTGATATCACGCGCTTTGCTGATCTCCACTACAAGGGTGTCGCCCGACATATTATAAGTAGCATTCTTATAGAATTCGAGGTTGTATTCCGGCGATTCACGGACATAGATAGTAGCCTCGTGCTTTTCGTTATTTGCAGCAGTGTTTTTCAGCACCAGTGCTTTGAAGGCCGGCAGGGCAACTTTTGCATAGTCCGGGTCCTGCTGCGGTCGATGGTTTTTTGTATTGGTGATGCCTTTATTGTAATTGGCTTTTAGTATAATGGCAGAAAACAGCATGAGTAACACCAGTACACCTGAAAAACCTAATAGTAATTTATTGCTGGTTGTCATGTTAGTTGAAGTTTGATTTTTTGAATTTCTCAAAATGAGGTTTCAGTTCATCGAGGTCCATATCCAGCAGGTACATGCTGCGGAAGAAACTTGGCAATTCGTTGCGGATAAAAGTATCTTTTTTGAATTGTTTTATTTTCCTGACTGCATCTCCGCTGATAAAGTAGCCGATCCCTCTTTTATTCTGAATAATTTCCTGTTGCTGCAGGAGCTCGCAGGTGCGCATTACTGTGTTGGGATTTACTTCCAGCGAAACCGCCAGTTCCCTTACAGAAGGAATACGTTCTTCCGGCTGCCATTTGGTAAGCAATATCTGTTCGCAGATATAGTCTGCGATCTGTATATATATTGCCTGTGTATCTTTGAATTCCATTTCGCTAAGTTTTTAAATTTCTTGATCCTTCAACCGGAAATAGGCAATGGTCCAGAGTACAGGTGCTATCACAAATTTTATCGTAAAGAGATAAGTGTTTTGCAGCCATTCCGGGATCAGGTATACCGTAGTATGCCAGGAAACAGGCCCGCCTTCCTGTTTGGCGATCAGCAGGAACGGCACCGATCTTTTCCAGAACTCCTGTCCGAACCCGAAGATCAGGGTAACAATAACACAGTTAACGAGCCATAACGTAAACCCCAGTACGAAAATGGATAACACCGTTTTGATAAAACTGTATTTGTGGAAATACGTGGCGCCAAGCAGGAATGCCGCGTGCAGGATGATATAGCCGTAATAGATGTATACCTTTTCTTTCGGGTTGTCCAGGAACGCATAGTTTTTATCTATTCCCCTGCCAAATGCTGCCAGCTGTGCACTTTCCATAATCTTAAAGCTGAGATAGCAGCTGATATGATAAAACAACAGGTAGCCTATACCGGTGACCAGGAATAAGGTGATGAACTTTTCAAACTGTGAGGCCGGCAACATTAAAAAGTCCACGCCCTTTTCCTTACTGCCCAATTCATTGAAAGCCCTGCTGGTGAACAACAACCCGCAAAAGAACAGGCCGGCATAATAAAACCCTACAATATCACTTATCTGGCGGAAGGGTTCGCGGGCTACCAGCACGGTTAAAAGCGCGATGCCGGTCATCAGCCCGAATATGACAAGCATGCCCATTCCGTAGAAGCGGTAATGATCGGTAAAGTGTTTTTGCAGGTATAGCTGCATACGGCGAACATCGAATACATTATTTGGTTGCATGTGTTAATCAGTTGAATATTTCCTGGATGGGTTTATGATTGGTGAGGATCGCATTAAACAGCAGCTCCATATCTATTTTGCTTTGTTCCTGGCCTGCGTTGCGGGTAATGATGGTGTGCCCGCGCAGGTTGCTGTCGGCGAAGAGTACCCCGGTAGTTTCCTCTATCCTGCTCACGGTTTTAAAACTCAGTTTATCCGTCACCGTTTGTACATCTTCCCGGAAAATAATTTTGTGGTCATCGATGATCACGATACTGTCGATGAGGTTATCGAGGTCGCGTACCTGGTGTGTGGAAATTACAATACATTTCTCGTCACTCACCGCGGCTGCAATCACTTTACGGAACTGGCTTTTGGAGGGGATGTCCAGGCCGTTGGTAGGTTCATCCATAATCAGCGCTTTGGTGTTGGTGGCCAGGGCAAAACTGATCAGTACTTTTTTCTTTTGTCCGTACGACATTTCCGTTAACTGCTGATCTTTTGGAATTTCAAATTCTTTGAGATAGTTGTAAAACGCAGCTTCGTCGAAGTTGGGATAAAAAGGGGCGTAGGTGTTTACATATCTTTTCACACTTACTTTCGGGAGATAGAATTCTTCCGGTACCAGGAATATCTCCCGGAGGAAGGCGGGTTGCCTTTTGGCAGACGGGTAGCCCAGCACTTCACAGGCGCCGCTGTCGGGGAATAGTAAGCCGGCCATTTGTTTCAGGAGCGTGGATTTGCCCGCACCGTTTTTTCCAAGCAAACCATAAATATGTCCTGCTTCCAGCCGTAGCTGTAAGTTTTCAAACAGGGGCTTGTTTTTCCGGTAGCTGAATGTCAGGGATTGGATGTTAATCATATCTTGTGGTTTAGTGTACTACTTAACTAGTACACTATAAAGATAAGGGTATATTCCGGAAATCAAAATAAATGCGATAAATTTTTTTTAGCAGGGGATCGATCGCCGAAGGCGATACGGAAATTGTCTTGGAGCAGGATTACGCTGATTATACTGATTTTTTTGATTTTTATTGGAATAGTAAATAATAGTTAAGGGAGATAGAAGCGGATATATTCGCTTTTATCTCCCTTAATCCTTTATAAAATCCAGAAAGTAAAAATCAAAAAAATCAGTATAATCAGCGTAATCCTGCTCGAAGACAATTTCCCCGGCACCGAAGGGCGCTCCTACAGCTCAGGATACAGCGGGAACTGCTGCATAAACGTATTCACTTCGCCTCTTACTTTGAGGATCAGTCCTTCGTTATCAGCATCCAGCAGCAAAGCATCGATCCAGTCAACGATCTGGCCCATGTGGCCTTCGTTCATACCACGGGTAGTGATAGCCGGAACGCCGATACGGATACCGGAAGTAACAAAGGCAGATTTATCGTCGAAAGGCACCATGTTTTTATTTACGGTGATATCGGCTTTTACCAGTGTTTGTTCCGCTTTTTTACCGGAGATATTTTTATTACGGAGGTCAATCAGCATCAGGTGATTGTCGGTACCACCGGAAATGATTTCATATCCTTTGCCTACAAAGCTTTTAGCCATTGACTGTGCATTTTTCAGGATCTGGTTGGCGTATATGGTGTAATCGTCAGAGAGGATCTCGAAGAAGGAAACAGCTTTAGCGGCAATAACGTGTTCCAGCGGACCGCCCTGGATACCCGGGAATACGGCAGTGTCAATGAGAGAGCTCATCAGGCGGGTTTCGCCTTTTGGTGTTTTCAGACCGAATGGATTTTCGAAATCTGCGCCCATCATAATCATACCGCCGCGGGGACCACGGAGGGTTTTATGGGTGGTGGTAGTTACGAAATGGCAATGGGCAAACGGAGAGTTCAGTAAGCCTTTGGCAATCAAACCTGCCGGGTGTGCAATATCAGCCAGTACAAAAGCGCCTACCTGGTCGGCTATTTCGCGGATACGTTTGTAATCCCAGTCGCGGCTATAAGCAGAAGCCCCGCAAACAATCAGTTTTGGTTTTTCGCGGTTGGCAATTTCTTCCATTTTATCATATTCTACCAGTCCTGTTTCTTTGTTAACACCGTAGAAATGAGGTTGGTAGAGCTTTCCGGAGTAGTTTACGGAAGAACCGTGGGTAAGATGGCCTCCCATGCTCAGGTCCAGTCCGAGGATTTTATCGCCCGGTTGCAGAATCGCCAGCATAACAGCGGCATTGGCCTGCGCACCGGAGTGGGGTTGTACGTTCACATAAGCGGCGCCAAATATTTGTTTTGCCCTGTCGATAGCCAGTTGTTCGCTCTGGTCCACAATTTCACAGCCTGCATAATATCTTCTGCCAGGATAGCCTTCGGCATATTTATTCGTCATCACATGTCCCATTGCCTGCATTACCTGTAAGCTGGTAAAGTTTTCAGATGCGATCAACTCAATGCCGTGGCGCTGACGCTCCAACTCCTGGCCGATTAAATCAAATATTTGCTGGTCTCTTTGCATGTTGCCTTAAATTTGGTGCAAAAATAAATTAAAGCCGGATCAATTGCAAGCGTAAAGGCTTCTGCTTTATGCTTTCCGCTTTTTATGTTAATTTCGCCGCATTCGAGCAGCAATAGCTAATCCTAACTACAACACTAAATGAAGGCAATAATACCAGTGGCAGGGGCAGGCACCAAGCTTCGTCCACATACATATACACAGCCCAAAGCATTAATACCTTTAGCCGGCAGAACCATTCTCAGTATCATTATTGATCAGTTGGTGGATGCGGGTATCACAGAATTTGTTTTTGTGGTAGGTTATCTTGGTGAAAAGATCCAGCATTACGTAGAAAAGAAGTATCCGCAGCTTACCTGCCACTTTGTGCAGCAAAACAGCCGCGAAGGTACTGGTCATGCTTTATCCCTTACCCGCGATGTGGTAGGTAATGATGAAATATTGATTGTACTGGGCGATACCATCTGCGAGTGTGATTTCAAAGAAGTGATCGCCTCTCCCTATTCTATACTGGGCCTGAAGAAAGTAGACGACCCGCGTAACTTCGGCGTAGCCGAACTGGATGAACAGGGCAAAATTACCCGCGTAGTGGAGAAACCACAGATCCCTAAGTCGAACCTCGCACTGGTAGGACTTTACAAGATCAAGGAAACGCAGCAGCTGTACGACTGCCTCCAGAGTAATATCGACAACAGGATAAAATCGCATGATGAGTTCCAGCTTACGGATGCATTGGAATGTATGATTGAGCATGGGGTGCAGTTTAATGGCTTCAAAGTATCCAACTGGTTCGATTGCGGCCGGAAAGACACCCTGCTGGAAACAAACGCCATCCTCCTGAAGAAGTATAAGCTGGCCAGTAATCCCGTATTACCATATGAAAATACGATCATCATCCCCCCGGTAAGCATAGGGGAAGGCTGTAATATTAAAAACGCCATTATTGGCCCTAATGTGGCCATTGGTGATAATACGGTGATCAACTACTCTATTGTAAAGGATTCTATTATCGGTTCTTTCAGCAACCTGTATGAAGTAGTATTGAAATCTTCCCTGATAGGCAGCGACGCCAATATCCGCGGATTGAGCCAGAGCCTGAACATAGGCGACAATACAGAAATAGACCTGGGATAACACCGGCAGCATCAAGCTATAGTATATTCGCTTATGAACAACCGTATCACTTCCTTATTCAATATTCAATATCCTGTTATCCAGGCTGGTATGATCTGGGCGAGCGGATGGCGTTTAGCCAGTGCAGTTAGTAATGCCGGCGGCCTGGGCCTCATTGGTGCGGGCAGCATGTATCCTGCCGTATTGCGGGAACATATTCAGAAGTGCAAACAGGCTACCGATAAGCCTTTTGGCGTGAATGTGCCGCTGTTATACCCGGATATTGACCAGCTGATAAATATTATCCTGGAAGAAAGGGTACAAATTGTGTTCACTTCTGCCGGGAATCCTAAAACATGGACACCGGTACTGAAAGCGGCAGGTATTAAAGTAGTGCATGTGGTATCCAGTGCAGCCTTTGCATTAAAAAGCGAAGCGGCCGGCGTGGATGCGGTGGTAGCAGAAGGATTTGAAGCCGGCGGGCATAACGGCCGCGAAGAAACCACCACAATGGTACTGATCCCGGCAGTATGCGAACAGGTGAAAATACCGGTTATTGCAGCCGGAGGCATAGGCTCCGGGAAAGCGATGGCAGCAGCTTTTGCTTTAGGAGCATCCGGAGTACAGGTAGGCAGCCGTTTTGTAGCCACCCCCGAAGCATCTTCCCATATAAATTTTAAACAGGCTGTGGTAAATGCCAAAGAAGGCGATACCATGTTAAGTTTAAAGAAGCTGGCGCCGGTGCGTCTTATCAAAAATAATTTTTACCAGGCGGTACAGCAGGCAGAAGATAGCGGCGCCGATGTGAATGCGCTGAAAACCTTGCTGGGACGCGCCCGCGCCAAATCAGGCATGTTTGAAGGGAACCTCGAAGAAGGGGAACTGGAAATAGGCCAGGTAAGTGCGCTGATACACGATATAAAGCCCGCAGCAGTTGTATTGGCTGAAATATGGACGGAGTTCCGGGAAACCATCCGTCATTTAAATAGCTTCGATATATGATTGGTTACCGGAACAACCGTCCCGGTAACCATCTCACAAAATTTTTATGGTTTTCTTACTACCCACTTCATCGCTTCTTTCAGTGTAATTTTCTTTCCATACATCAGGATACCGGTGCGGTATATTCTGCCGGCTAACCAGGTAGTGCCTAAAAAGCCACCAATAAGACAAGCAAACGACAATCCCAGCTGCCAGTAAGGCACGGTACCGGGAACCCCATAGGGTAGCCGCGCCATCATCACCATCGGCGATGTGAACGGGATAATACTGCCCCATACAGCAAGCGGACTACCAGGGTCCTGTACCGCCTTCATCATGATCATGATACCAATGATGATGGGCACTGTTACAGGAATGGTGAGCTGTTGTACGTCGGAAGCATCTTCATTAACCAGACTGCCAATAGCGGCATACAAGGCGGAGTAGAAGAGATAACCACCCAGGAAATATAGCACAAAGCAGGGCACCAGCAACCCCCAGTTGATGCTGCCGATCACTTCTCTCATCCGGTGAACCATTTCGGCTGTTTGAGCCGGGTTGCCCTGTGCGGCAGCTGCCTGCATGCTTTCGGGAGAAAAGAACAGCGGTATCAGGGAATAAATGGCCGTAATGAATATACCCCATATAAAAAACTGCAGCAGGCCCACGGCAGCTATACCTACAATTTTGCCCATCATCAGCTGGAAAGGTTTCACGCTGGAGATCATTACTTCTGCAATGCGGCTTACTTTTTCTTCCATCACGCCTCTCATCACGGAGGTACCAAACAGTAACAGTACAAAGTAGATGATGAACCCGCTGGCGTAGCCTACACCATACGACACCCAGGAGCTGCCTTTCTTTTCATCCTTCCCGTTTTTAAAGGTTACTTCCACATCAGACCTGATTTCATCCATTTTAGAGGGTTCAATGCCCTGCAGCTCCATGCGTTTCTTTTCGATGATGCTGTTGATATCCTTGTTGATACTGTTTTCTATGGTGATGCTTGCCTGGCCGCTGCTATAAAATTCAAAGCCGGAGGGTCTGTTGATATCAAAATCGGGGATATACAGGACTCCTTCGTATCCGAGGTCACTATAATGCAGCTTGAGGCTGTCGATAGGCTGGTTTTGCACGTATTTGAAATATACCCCTTTGGAATCGGGGAACTTATTTTCAAACAACCCGCTTTTATCTACTACCGCAATGAGTTTATGTTCGCTGGAAGAAGTAGATAAGAGGATAGGCACAATGATCATGGCGGCGAAGGCCAGTGGCACCAGCAGCGTGGTGATGAGGAATGATTTTTTACGTACGCGGGTAAAGAATTCCCTTTTTATAATGAGCCAGATTTTCTCCATAAATAGCAGGTTAATCAGGCCAGCGGTAAAGCAGCTACGGGGGCGTTGCTGTTTTCGGTTTGCTGCACCTGGGTGATAAATACCTCGTTGATAGAAGGAAGGATTTCTTCAAAATATGTAACAGGAATGTCCTGGCGGATGAAATGCAGCAGAATATCGTTGGTGCTGCTGTCTTCATTCATTTTTACGGTAAACGCCTTATCATGTGTTTGCACAATGTTAAAGTGATAAGTAGCCATTTGTGCAGGATTGGGCATTATGCCCAGGCCCACTTTAAAGAGGCCCTGTTTAAAGTCCTGCTGGATCTGTTTTACGCTGCCGTCCAGTATTTTATGACCTTTGTTGATCAGCATGATATGGTCGCATATTTCTTCTACCTGTTCCATGCGGTGGGTAGAAAAGATGATGGTGGTACCTTGCTGACTGAGGTTGAATATTTCCTGTTTGATGAGGTTGGAGTTGATAGGATCCAGGCCGGAGAAGGGCTCATCGAGGATCAGCAGTCGGGGCTGATGCAGCACGGTGGAAATGAACTGTACTTTCTGCTGCATGCCTTTACTGAGTTCATCGACGCGTTTGTTGTACCAGGAGTTGATGTCAAATTTATCAAACCAGTATTTGATCTTCTGTACGGCGTCTTTCCGGGAGAGTCCTTTGAGCTGGGCAAGATAAAGGGTTTGTTCACCTACTTTCATCTTTTTATAGAGACCTCTTTCTTCCGGCATATAGCCGATGTACTGCACATCGTTTTCGGGGTCAAATTTTTGCCCGTTGAAAAAGATCTGGCCTTCATCCGGGTAGAAGATGCCGGTAATCATGCGGAGCAGGGTTGTTTTACCGGCGCCGTTTGGACCCAGTAAGCCGAAGATGCTGCCCTGCTGTATATCAAAGCTCACATCATCCACCGCCTTGTGGGTATCATAATGCTTTTTCAGGTGTTTAACTTCGAGTAGGTTCATGGTGAAAAATTAGTGATTAATCCCCAATAAATAATCATAATATCTCTATGATAACTTTGCAGCGATGATGGCGGCCACGCGTTCCCCGTCCATTGCTGCGGATACAATTCCTCCGGCATATCCCGCGCCTTCTGCGCAGGGATAGAGACCAGCTACCTGCGGGTGTTCCAGTGTATCATTGTTGCGTGGAATGCGTACCGGTGAAGAGGTGCGTGATTCCGTGGCAACCAGCACTGCGTTTTCAGTGTAGTATCCTTTCATTTTGCGGCCAAAGGCTTTAAAGGCGCCGGCGAGGCGCTGGTGTACTATTTTGGGTAATACGCTGCGCAGATCGGTGCTGTTGAGGCCTGGCACATAGGAGCATTCAGGCAGGGAGGCAGAAACTTTTTTGTTGACAAAGTCGGTCATGCGTTGTGCGGGCGCCACGAAGTTGCCGCCACCGGCATGATAGGCTTGTTTCTCAACAGCCTGTTGAAAGTACATGGCTGCGAGCGGGCCATGATGGGCAAATGGAGTGAAGTCGGATTCATCTACCGTAACCACCATGCCTGAATTAGCGAAGGGGTTGTTGCGTTTGGAAGGCGACCAGCCATTTACCACCAGTTCGCCAGGATCAGTAGCTGCGGGGGCGATAATGCCACCGGGGCACATGCAGAAGGAGAATACGCCGCGGCCTTCTACCTGTTCTACAAGGCTGTAGCTGGCGGGCGGGAGATATTCGCCACGCACCTGGCAATGATACTGTGCATGGTCGATCAGTTCCTGCGGGTGTTCCACGCGGACACCGAGAGCAAAGGGTTTGGCTTCCAGCAAAATGTTTTGCTGGTGGAGCATGATGAATATATCGCGGGCGGAATGGCCTGTAGCGAGAATGAGTTGTTTGCCTTCAAAGATCTGGCCGGTGGCGGTTTGCACGCCGGTAACCGCGCCGTTGCTGATTTGTATGGCGCTTACTTTTTGTTCGAAGTGTACTTCTCCGCCGCTGTTGATAATTTGTTCGCGCATAGCGGTGATGATATGCGGGAGTTTGTTGGTGCCGATGTGCGGGTGCGCATCGATCATGATTTTATCTTCTGCGCCGAAGTGAACGAATATGTTGAGGATGCGGTTAATATCGCCGCGTTTATTGGAGCGGGTGTATAGTTTGCCATCGGAGTAGGTACCGGCGCCGCCTTCGCCGAAGCAGTAGTTGGAGTCGGGGTTTACGATACCTGTTTTATTGAGGGTGGCGAGATCGCGTCGTCGTGCGCGTACATCTTTACCGCGTTCCAGTATAACTGGTTTTACGCCTGCTTCTATGAGTCGCAGTGCGGCGAAGAGGCCGGCGGGTCCTGCGCCTGCGATGAGTACCCGTGGTGCATTGGCTGGCAGGGAAGGATATACCGGATGGGTGTGTTGTTTTTCTTCGAAGGGTTCATTGATGAACACCTGTATGGTGAGGACAAAGAACACCTGTTTGGAACGTGCGTCTATAGAGCGTTTGAGCAGATTGAACCCGGTAATGTTGGCAGGCTTTACACTTAGTGAGGCAGCGGCGTGCTGTATGATATGTGTATGAGAGGCGGCATCGGCCGGCAGTAATTTGAGAGATATTTGTTGTATCATATTAGCGGTTAGGTGTTTATCCTAAAACTGTGGCAAAGATAGTGAATACGGGGTAATGTATAAAACGAGTAAAGCGAAGATACAAGGGGATATTATCCGCTTGTATCTTCGCTTTAATAGCTTTTGTTTTATACTTTCAGCTTAGAAAGGCAGGTCGTCGCCGCCATCTCCGCCGCCTGCAGGCATCTGAGGAGTATTGTAGTTAGGCTGTGGATCTGTGCCCGGAGCAGGTGCTGCCATAACAGATTCCATACGCCATGCATCCAGGTTGGTGATGTAATTTACTTTACCATCTTTTTCCCATCTGGTGCCTTTGATATTGAAATAAACTTTAACGTTTTCACCTTCATTGAACCGGTCAACAATACCAGTGCGGTCTTGCACCGACTGAAACTTTATATAGTTGTTGATAACACGGCCATTGATGTCATCGGACTTCTCAATAACGAACTCTCTTGTCTTAAAAGTTTCGCTACGTTGTACCGTGTTGTACTTCACAATCAGCTTTCCGGTAATTTCAAAACTCATAGAAAAATTATTTTAAATTCAGAAGCGTCAAAGATAAGGTATTCGGCTTAGTGCGGACAAATATTTTTTATTAATCCGGTGCGCGCGGATATAAATAAATACTTTCATAATTACTATCCCCTAATACATTTTTTTAAATGGAGATACTAACATAGTTTTGCACCCTCTCCCGAAAAAGTGTGAATATCTCATGACTTATCAGTGAACGTTTTTTTTTGAGAGAAAGGATACAATATTATTTTATCAATTATATATCCATATTTATGATAAAAAGGAGAATGGAGAAGATAAAGGTACTGTTAATCAATGGGGTTTATAGTAGTGAAAACCTTGTCACGTCTGGGCTGTAAAGCCACAGCAGTAGTGGAAAAAGGAGTTTGGGTACTCTGTAATCAGGAGAATATAAACAAGGGTAGATAAATTTTT